>NZ_CM155284.1:0-3961857 GCF_056680475.1 Arthrobacter sp. ASL1 | reverse complement strand
GTCCTTCACCGGATCGGCAGTCGCACCGGCAACGAGAACCTGCTGTTGCGGTGCGTCGTCATCATCGGAGGTGATGATGAATCCGCGTGCTTCGTCCTCGGGGGCGCCCGGATCAGCGGGCGCACCGGACTTTTCTGCGTCGGGCTTTGCCGCAGCAGCGCTTTCCTCGTCAGCCTCCGCCTCGTTGGTCGAGATGACGTCGTTCGATGCGGTCTCGGACTCGGCGGCCTTCTTCGCCTTGTTTTCGGCTCTCGTCTTGGCTGCCTTTTGTTGGGGCGTCAATTCGTCCGTCTCATCGGCTGTATCCACTGAACCCGCCGCGGAAGCGGGATTCTTGCCCCGGCTGGTGGTGGCCTTGGAGCTTGATTTGGAAGCTGGCACGAATAACCTTTCTCACGGATCGACCGCGGTGCCACCTGACGGGTAACACCACTATGACCCTGTCAAGTCCGGGTTCCGCCGAATTGGCGGATCAGGATGAAGGGTCCAGTGGTTGCAACGCCTTCATCTGACCTTTTGTTCCCCGATCCGCAAGCGGACCATCGGATGAGCGGTGTGAACCGCTCCAAGGACACGAACCCAACCGGGTCTGCGGCTACCAGTGTCTCACGTTTCGCACCGATCCCGGACATCTGTCAGGCGATAATGCCACCCCTCCAGGCAGTCTCGCGCCTCGTGGCCCACCGCGGAAGCTGCCCCCGAGACAAAAAGGCATCCAGCAGCATGGCGAGGCGGTACCCCGGTTCCTCGACGCGGCAGGACGCAATGAGGGCATGGGCCCCGCTGCTGTGGCCCTTTGACCATTCGATCCACGCAAGGATGCAGAGCAGGGCGCACCTGTCGGTGCCCTGGGCCGCCGGCAACAGCCCTTTCCCGAGGTCCCACAATCGTTCGAGAGTCATCCAGTGGGGTGCCAGGTCGGAATGTCCCAGCATGAACTCACCGAGTTCACGCAATTGCGCACTGGTTCCGCCCGCGTGCAATTGGCCGACCAATGCCTGTCGGGCCGCCGAGCTCGACGCTCCGGCCGCAAAGGGCAGCGCATCCCTGACCATATGTTCGCGCAACGCGGCCAGAAGTGCACCCGTATCGGCGGGGCTGGAATGCAGCCGGCTCAAGAGCTCCCCGGGATCCTGCTCCAGCGCAGCACACCAGCGTTCGAGCCCCCGAATGATCCCTTTCCACCCGTCGTCGGCTTTCTGCTGCGCATCCACGACCTCACGGACTGCTTCCACTCCCGGCCATGCCCCATCGACAGTGCCGTCCCAAAGCTCGGGCACCGGGCTGCTGCCTTCGACCACCATGCGCAGATTGGCATCGGAGAGCACGACCTCATCCAACGGCCGTCCATCCCCGGGACAGCACGAGGAATCGGTGCAAAAGTAGGACCACCAACGTTGGCAGCCGACCAGCCAGGCATCGGGGATCCGGTACCCGCATCGCCGGAGCTGCGTGGCGACTACGTCGATGAAACCCTGGCGGGGCAGCTCTTGTGCGGTTCGTTCCTCCTCCGAATAGACCACGAGACATGCGCCATCGGCCTCAGGGGCGGCCCGCATGTAGTCCACCAGGTGTCGGGCCAGTTTTCGGATGGCGGGCAGGCCAATCACCGATCCCGGCAGATCAATGCGCAATGTGGCTTCGAGCGCATTGCCCTGCATGATCAGGACGACCAGGCTCTCGCTGGGGTGGAACCCGAGCATATGGGGTACCAGCGAGATGACCCCTTCGGCGTCAGTAACGGAAAGTTGTCCCTGTGGGCTGTTCATACCTCCACGCTGACCCACCTCGTCACTCGGGCTCGTGACCTGGCAGCCGACTGTGGATCATCCGGCCACGACGCAGCAAGTGCGGTCTCCGTGAGGGGACCGTCAAGGGCTCGGGCGAAACGCTCCGTTAGGCACCTCGGCGTCCGTCCCGGCGCCAACGGCGCTCCGAGATGGCCTGCAACAGAGGGACCACAACTACCCCCGACTCGGCGAGAAGTGCGCGGGCCTTGCGTCGAGTCACGACGATGCCCAGCGCACCCAGGGCCAGCGGGATGAACTGGAAGGCAAGGGCCCAGCGGAACGCGTCGAGGTTGTAGAGTTCGCCTACTCCACCGGACGCGGCGAACTGGACATCAAGGATGAGTCCGATGAAGTAGACGCTGACCAATGCTGCGGTGAAACCGCCGACATTGACGATCCCGGTCGCCGTGCCGGTGATCCGGGGAGAATTGAAGGTCCGGGCGAAATCGAAGCCGATCATGGATCCGGGCCCCCCGACGGCTACCAGGATCATCATCAGGACCAGCAGCGGAACCGGTGCTGTCCCGGGCCACAGCAGGACTGCGGCCCATGACGCGGCGATCAGGGCGATGATGGCCAAGGCCAAGGTCGACCGGCGCAATGGGTGCCGGGACACGACGGCGCCGAAAAGGGGGCCGAAGACCAACGCCACGAGAACGAAGATCGTCATCAAGCCCGAGGCAACGGTCGGGTCGAGTCCCTGTCCGGAGACCAGGAAGGGGTACCCCCAGGCGAGTAGGAAGACGTTGGATGAGAACTGGAGTGCGAAGTGGGTCCAGAATCCCAGCCTTGTCCCCGGTTCACGCCAGGCACTGCGCAAGACGGCCAATGACTTGGCCTGGGGTCCGGCGGGTAGCGGCGGGGCGCCCGGCGGCTGATCGCGCACGGCCGCCAGCGACAGGACAAACGCCAACACACACAGGGCAGCCAACGACAGGAAGGACGTGGTCCACCCGGCCCAGTGCAACAGGGCGACGAACGGAACCAGGCTCAGCAGCTGCCCCAGTTGTCCCACCATTCCGGTGAACTGCGTGAGCATCGGTACGCGATAGCCCGGAAACCAAGCCGAAATGAGCCTGATGACGGAAACGAAGGTCATGGCGTCGCCCGCGCCGACAAAAAACCGACCAACCAGCCCCGCCGGAACTGAAGTCGCCAAGGCCAACAACATTTGGCCAACGGCCATCAGTACGGCCCCGAAAATGATCAACCGCCGTGAACCGAACTTATCGATCAGCAACCCCACGGGGATCTGCAACGCCGCATAGACGACAAGCTGGACCACACTGAACGTCGCCAGGATCGACGCACTGGCGTCAAATCTTGCGGTGGCCTCCAACCCGGCCACCCCGAAACTGGTGCGCTGGGTGACTGCGACGAGGTACGCGAAGACACCGATGCCCCATACCCACCAGGCACGACCAGAACCGAGCCGGACGGATCTGTCGCTCATCGACCGCCTTCGTCGGAAGAACCCCTGGCAGCCGGTGACGACAGGAAAGCCTCGGCTGCAGAGGCGAGGTCGTCCCCATCCGGAACGTCTTCGTCCGGCGGAAGCAACAACGAACGCATTTCCGAATCCGGGACGTGGGCGTCGAAGCGCTTCTCGAAGGACGAGACCATCCGCTGGATCTCCGGGGTTTCCGACACCTGCTCGGCGATCTGTCCTTCCACCTTCCGGGCCGCTTCGCGCAGCTGGTCGGTGGGCAGGCCCAAGCTCAGCGCGGCACCGAGGAATTCGAGGGCGGCCACTGCCGCTTGCGGATATTCGGAATCGGCCAGGTAGTGCGGTATGTGCAGGTCATATCCGACGACGTCCCGTCCATCCTCGTCGAGCCGCATTTCCAGCAAGTGTGCCGCCGCGGCGGGAATTTCCGCAGTCGGGTTCCACGTCGAGATACCCTGGCGGAGGTCCTGCCGGTTGCCGTGGACCGTAACGCCGATCCTGCGCGTGTGGGGAACCGGCAGCGGAGCCGCACCGATGCCCGCCGTCAAACGAACGTTCAGCCCGCGCGCCAACAACACGACAGCGGCGGCAAACCGTTCCCACTGCAGGTCCGGTTCCGAACCGGTAAGGAAGAGGAAGTCGGTACCCAGGCCATCGGTGAGACGGTAAAGCTCGATTGCCGGTGCCACGTATTCGGTGAAGTGGTCCGCTGCCAACGACACGTGCGGACGCCGCTCGCGATAGTTGACCAGCTGATCGGCGTCGAAGGAGGCGACCAGTTCAGATTCGAGCCCGCCCAGGAGTTCGCGGCGGACCTGCCGACTGACGTGGCCCGCATCGGCGTGACCAGCCAAGGAGACCAGCATCCCCAGGCCCTGCAGGCGGGGGCCATCGATGACCTCTTCGTTGAGCCTGACGAGGGACAGTGGATCAAGCATGGTGTCTCCTTCCAGGGACTCGGGGCATGCACTCTCAGGGTGCAACACGCACATGGCCGGAAAGCTTCCCGACGTGGCCTCCAGTCTATCGGTTGTCCAGATGAGCCCCACTCGTCCTCCGCGCCGGACGCGGAACCGAGCCCCACGGCGCTACGATCGAAGGTGAACGCAACATGCCTGCCGATTCGTCAACCGCAGCCCCAGCGGCCGCATTAAGGAATTTGTCCCGTGATCAACGCCAGCGAACTGAAGCTGACCGCTGTCTCCCCCGACGTGCGCCGGGTGGCGGCCCATGCCGTCGTCGTCGCCGTCGCCCAGGGCAAAGAAGGGCCGCGACTGCTCGAATCACCGCTGCCGAAGGCAGAGTCGGCTGCCCTGCAAGAGTCCCTTGTCTCGCTCGGAGTCACCGGGGCCGCGGACGAAGTCGTCCGTCTCCCGGCCACCGATTCGCTCAAAGCCGGCGTCCTGGTCCTTTCCGGGGTTGGCCGAATGTCGGACCAAACTCCCGACCCCGAATCCCTGCGCCGCGCGGCGGGGTCTGCGGCCCGCCAGCTGGCTGGTCTTTCCAAGGTCGTCTTCGCCTTTCCGACGCCAACGGTCGAGCAGGCGGCAGCGGTGGCCGAGGGGGTTGCGCTGGGGTCCTATTCATTCCCCAACCACCGTTCCAAGGCGCCGGAAAAGAGCCCGCTGACGGAAGGGGTCATCGCGACGGCGGCATCGGCCCACAAGGCGTTGCCTGCTGCGTTGCGCCGGGCTGCGGTGATGGGCCGCGCGGTGCGCGGAATCCGGGACCTGGTCAATACGGCCCCCAATGATCTTTACCCCGAATCATTTGCCGCCGAAGCCCGAACGGTCGCCAAACCCCTTCCGCTCAAGGTCACGGTGTACGACGAGAAGCGGCTGGAAAAGGACGGCTATGGCGGGCTCATCGGCGTCGGCAAGGGCTCCGCGCGTCCGCCACGTCTGGTGAAGATCGAATACACCCCGGCCAAGGCTGCCAGACATCTGGCGCTCGTCGGCAAGGGCATCACCTTCGATACCGGAGGCATCTCGTTGAAGCCACCGGCAAACATGCACCATATGAAGTCCGACATGGCCGGGGCGGCCACTGTTCTGGGAACGGTGTCCGCCATAGCCGAGCTGGGGCTTCCCGTGCGCACCACCGCATGGTTGTGCCTGGCCGAAAACATGCCGGGGGGCAATGCCGCCCGCCCGGGGGACGTGTTCACCATGTTCGGGGGAAAGACGGTGGAAATCCTGAACACCGATGCCGAGGGACGGCTGGTGATGGCAGACGGCCTGGTCGCCGCCAGCGCAGAGAAGCCCGACGTCGTCATCGACATCGCCACCCTGACTGGCGCCCAGATGGTCGCGCTGGGACGTCGGACGAGCGGCATCATGGGCGACGCCGGTGTCCGGGATGCCCTGGTCCGCGCAGCGGAGTCGACTGGTGAAAGCGTGTGGGGCATGCCCCTGCCCGAAGAGCTGAGGTCGTCCTTGGACTCGACGGTGGCGGACCTGGCGAATGCCGGGGAGCGCCATGGCGGGATGATGACCGCGGCCGTCTTCCTGCAGGAATTCGTCGGTGAGGTCGACGGCAAGAAGATCCCGTGGGCGCACATCGACATTGCCGGTCCCGCGTTCAACGACGTCGCACCCTACGGCTACGTGCCGAAGAACGGCACCGGGTCCGGACTTCGGACGCTTCTCGCCTATGCTGAACAGCTGGCCGCAGAGTAGCCACCACGGCGGTCGTCCGTGAAGCTGGTCACCAACACCCGATCCCCCCATCACGACGTGTGGATGAAGGGTCGGCGACCGCGCTAAGGTAAAACCTGAAAGAATAGTAGGCAATGTCTGCCCGACCGACCCGTCGACCAGGCAATACACAAGGAATGAGCCCCCAGCCCCTGGGGGCCAGATCTCACTCGCGAGGGAGCGTTAACGTGGCCGAATCGGCAACAACGCAAGAATTCGATGTACTCATCCTTGGTGGCGGCAGCGCCGGCTACTCGGCCGCACTGCGTGCCGTCCAGCTCGGTTTCACCGTCGGGCTTGTGGAGAAGGCCAAGGTTGGCGGCACCTGCCTGCACACCGGCTGCATCCCCACCAAGGCATACCTGCACTCCGCCGAACTCGCTGAGAACGCGCGAGAGGGCGCCAAGTATGGCATCAACACCACCTTGGACTCCATTGACATGGAGGGGGTACGCAAGTACAAGGACGGCATCGTTGCCGGGAAGTTCAAGGGGCTCTCGGGCTTGCTGAAGATGAAGAAGGTCAATGTCATCGAGGGCAATGGCCGCCTCGTCTCGCAAGACACCATCGACGTGGACGGTGTCGCCTACAAGGGCAAGAACATCATCCTCGCCACCGGTTCCACCTCCAAGACCATGGGCCTGGAGATCGGCGGACGGGTGCTGACCAGCACCGAGGCGCTGAACATGGACACCATCCCGAAGAGCGCCATCGTGCTCGGCGGCGGCGTCATCGGCGTCGAATTCGCCTCCGTCTGGAAGTCCTTCGGCGTGGACGTCACCATCGTCGAGGGCCTGCCCTCCCTCGTGCCGAACGAGGATCCGTCGATCGTCAAGAACCTGGAACGCTCCTTCAAGAAGCGCGGCATCAAGTTCAACACCGGCGTCTTCTTCGAGAAGGTCGAGCAGGACGAGAATTCCGCCAAGGTCTCGCTCGCCGACGGCAAGGTCCTGGAAGCCGACATCGTGCTGGTCGCGGTGGGCCGCGGGCCCGTCACCGAGGGCCTCGGTTTTGAGGACCAGGGCATCACCATGGATCGCGGCTTCGTCATCACCAACGAACGCCAGCACACCGGTGTCGGCAACATCTACGCGATCGGTGACATCGTTCCCGGCGTGCAGCTGGCCCACCGTGGATTCCAGCACGGAATCTTCGTAGCCGAGGAAATCGCCGGACAGAACCCGGTCATCGTCGAGGACATCAACATCCCGAAGGTCACCTTCTGCGAGCCGGAAATCGCCTCGGTCGGCTACACCGAGCCCAAGGCGAAGGAAAAGTTCGGCGAAGACCAGGTCGAGGTCTCCGAATACAACCTCGCGGGAAACGGCAAGTCCTCCATCCTGGGCACGTCCGGCCTCATCAAGATGGTCCGGGTGAAGAACGGCCCCATCGTCGGCGTCCATGGCATCGGCGGCCGCATCGGCGAGCAGATTGGCGAAGCCCAGTTGATCGTCAACTGGGAGGCCTACCCCGAGGATGTCGCCCAGCTGATCCACGCGCACCCGACGCAGAACGAGGCCCTCGGCGAGACCGCACTCGCCCTCGCCGGCAAACCGCTTCACGGCTAGTCCGTTCGGGCGTCCACGGTGGCCCGGCTTTCCGGAGCCGGGCCACCGTGGACTAAGCTCGAACCAAGCC
Organism: Arthrobacter sp. ASL1; assembly: GCF_056680475.1. Lineage (NCBI taxonomy): Bacteria > Bacillati > Actinomycetota > Actinomycetes > Micrococcales > Micrococcaceae > Arthrobacter > Arthrobacter sp. ASL1. The sequence continues at coordinate 3,954,286 of NZ_CM155284.1, read as the reverse complement.
GAATACCGGCCGCTCCGCCCTCGTTGCCGGCCGTCCAAGTCAAGACATATAGCTTTAGGAGAACGGGGACACCATGTCTGAAACCGTGAACTTGCCCGCACTCGGTGAAAGCGTCACCGAAGGCACCGTGACGCGCTGGCTCAAACAGGTCGGCGATAGCGTCGAGGTCGACGAACCGCTGCTGGAGGTCTCCACCGACAAGGTCGACACCGAGATCCCCTCGCCCATCGCCGGTGTCATCGAGGAGATCCTTGTCCCCGAGGACGAGACCGCCGATGTCGGCGCTCCGCTGGTCCGTATTGGTGATGGCTCCGGTTCGGGTTCCTCCGACGAGTCCCCGGCCAAGGAGCCAGCCTCCGAGGAAGAGCCGGAGAAGGCTGAAGAAGCTCCGGCCGAGGAGCCTGCACAGCAGGAGTCTGCCGCAGCGTCCAACGACTCGAGCGACTCCGGCGAACGCGCCGACGTCACCCTCCCCGCTTTGGGCGAGAGCGTCACCGAGGGCACCGTCACGCGCTGGCTGAAGCAGGTTGGCGACAGCGTCGAGGTCGACGAACCGCTACTGGAGGTCTCCACCGACAAGGTCGACACCGAGATCCCCTCGCCCGTCGCCGGAACGCTGCTCGAGATCAAGGTCAACGAGGACGAGACGGCCGAGGTCGGTGCCGTCTTGGCCGTGGTCGGTTCGGGCTCGGCCCCCGCCGAGGAGGCCCCCAAGGAAGAGGCACCGAAGGAAGAGGCTCCCAAGGAAGAGGCACCGAAGGAGGAAGCCCCGAAGCAGGAAGCCCCCAAGGAAGAAGCTCCGAAGCAGGAAGCCCCCAAGCAGGAGGCTCCGAAACAGGAAGCTCCCAAGCAAGAGGCCGCCCCGGCACCTGCCGGTGGCAACGACGGCTATGTGACCCCGTTGGTTCGCCGTCTGGCCTCCCAGAACGACATCGACATTGCATCCGTCTCGGGCACCGGTGTCGGCGGCCGCATCCGCAAGCAGGACGTCCTGGACGCCGTCGAGGCCAAGAAGGCGCCGGCAGCCGCACCGGCAGCATCGCAGGGCTCCACTGCCAAGGCACCCGCCGCCGTCGTGCCGTCCTCCCTGCGCGGGAAGACGGAGAAGGCCCCGCGCATCCGCCAGGTCATCGCCCGGCGCATGCGCGAGTCCCTGGATGTCTCCACGCAGCTGACCCAGGTGCACGAGGTCGACATGACCCGCGTCGCCAAGCTGCGCACGGCGGCCAAGGACCAGTTCCAGGCAGTCAACGGCACCAAGCTGACGTTCCTGCCGTTCATCGCCAAGGCGGTCGCCGAGGCGCTGAAGCAGCACCCGAAGCTGAACGCCGAGTACGACGAGGACAAGCAGGAGATCACCTACCACGACGCCGAGCACCTGGCGATCGCCGTGGACACGGAGAAGGGCCTGCTCGTTCCGGTCATCTCCAACGCCGGTGACCTGAACCTCGCCGGTGTGGCGGGCAAGATCGCCGACGTCGCCAAGCGCACCCGGGACAACAAGATCGGCCCCGACGAGCTCTCCGGCGGCACGTTCTCGATCACGAACATCGGCTCCGTCGGCGCCCTCTTCGACACCCCGATCATCAACCAGCCCCAGGTCGCCATCCTGGGCACCGGGGCGATCGTCAAGCGCCCGATGGTCGTCACGGGCCCGGACGGCGATGACACCATCGCCATCCGCCACATGATGTACCTGTCGCTGACCTATGACCACCGCCTGGTCGATGGCGCAGACGCCGGCCGCTTCCTGCAGACGCTGCGCAAGCGCCTGGAGGAGGGCGCCTTCGAGGCCGACCTCGGCCTGTAGGCACCCCGGCCGCCACGGCGGCCACGGCACTGCACGACGACGGCTGGTGACTTCCCCCATGGAAGTCGCCAGCCGTCGTCGTTCCCCGGCCCCCGGCGGTTTCGACAGGCTGTCGAAGTCGGCCATAGACTGGGCCCATGAACATCCTCTTCACCTTGCTCATCTTCCTGCACATCCTCGGTGCAGCCGCGATCTTCGGCGGTTGGCTCGCCTCCTTCAAGACGCCCACCGTCGGGCGGTGGCAGTGGATCGGTGCCATCACCCAGGTCGTCACCGGGGTCATCATGTTCGGCCTGCTCGAAATGGGCGATGGCGAACCCAACCGGATCAAGCTGGGCATCAAGCTCATCATCGGGCTGGGCATCCTCGTCGCCGCCTGGATTGGCCGCAAGAAGATCAAGGCCAATGACGAAGTCCCCACCGGCATCGCCCACGCTGTGGGCGGTCTGGCCCTGGTCAACATCGCCATCGCTGTTCTCTGGGTCTGATTCCACTCCCACCCGCACGACCCCCGCTGGATCTGCAGTGATCATCGGGGGTCGTTTGACGTCCGGGGACTTCCACTTGCCACCCGGACGTGGACCCATAGGATGGGAGGTGGCGTCCGGAACCGGCCGCCCAGCTCATTTGTGGAGGAGTCCCCATGGCTACAACCCGTTCAGCCCGCACCGTTTGGAACGGCGATCTTTTCTCCGGCAGCGGCCAGACCACCTTCGAAACGTCCGGCATCGGAACCTACGACATCACCTGGAAGGCCCGCGCCGAGCAGTCGGAAGGCAAGACCAGCCCCGAGGAGCTCATTGCCGCGGCGCATGCCTCCTGCTACTCGATGGCGCTGAGCAACGTGCTCAAGGAAGCCGGATTCGCCCCGGAATCGCTCGAGACCACCGCCGAGGTCGACTTCGATACCAGCAACGGCCCGCTGATCTCGGAGATCCGGCTGGTCCTCAAGGCCACCGTGCCGGGGATCGATGACGCCGCCTTCCAGGAGGCCGCACAGGGCGCCAAGGAAGGGTGCCCGGTCTCAAAGGCCCTGGCTTCGGTGCCCAGCATCAAGCTGGACGCCACCCTCGTTTCCTAGGCGTACACGTCTTCTCGCAGTAGGGCGCCGGAACCATTGATGGTTCCGGCGCTCTTCTGCGTCACCCGCGGCGGAGGGGCATCACCGTCGCCGTCACGCCGGTTCAGCCGGCCAACGGGCCCTGCGGGCGTGTCGGCAGGGGGCCAGGCTTCCGGCTCGGGTAGCCGGTACGTTCGGGCGGCAGCTGGGTCGGGATCTCGCGGAGCATCTCCTTGAGCACCGCGATGCCCTGTTCCAGTTGCGGGTCCTGCCCGGCCAGATAGGCATGCGGAGGGAACGGGACCTCGATATCCGGATCCACGCCCCGGTTCTCCACCGCCCAGCCCACGCCGCCGGTGAACCAGGTTGCGTAGCGGGGCTGTGTGACTTTGGTGCCGTCGACCAGGTCGAACAATCCGTCGATGCCGATCACCCCACCCCACGTCCGCATGCCGACCACGGGTCCGATCCCCCGCAGCTTGCTCACCTGGGTGATGATGTCGCCATCGGATCCAGCCCATTCATCCGTGAGGATGACCACTGGCCCCCGGGTGGCGCTGGCCGGGTAGGTCCACGGCTCCATGTCCCGGGCCACCGACCAGGCAGTGACCTTGCGGGAGATCACCTCGGCGACCAGCTGCGAGGTGTGCCCACCACGGTTGCGACGGACGTCGATGAGCAGGGCATCCCGCGACGCTTCCTGATCCAGATCCCGGAAGAGCTGGGCCCACCCCAGGGGCATCATGTCGGGGATGTGCAGATAGCCGAACAGTGCGTCGGAAGCCTCACGGACCTCCCGCCGATTGCGCTCGACCCATTGGTGGTAGCGAAGCCGCTGTTCATCGCGGACCGGGACCACCCCCACCCGTCGAACGGTCCCCGGCGCCGACGACTGCCCACCATCCCGCAGGGTCAGCTCCACGGTCTTGCCCCCGGCGCCCTGGAGTAGCTCCGCCGGCCCGCCCGGCGGGATGTCGATGCCGTCAATGGCCACCAGCGTGTCTCCGGCTCGCACTCCAACGCCGGGGGCTGCCAATGGCGAGTAGGCCTGGGGGTCCGACGATTCGCCGGCCAGGACGTCGGCGATGCGCCATTCCCCGCCGAAATATTCAAGGTCGGCGCCCAGCAGGCCCTGCCGTTCGCCACCACCGGCGGGCACTGGAGTCACATAGGCATGAGATGTGCCCAGCTCACCGTGCAGTTCCCACAGCAAGTCCACGAGGTCATCGTGGCATCCGAGCCGCTGCACCAGCGGACGGTAGGCCTCGGCCACTGCATCCCAGTCCTGTCCGCCCATGTCCTGTACCCAATAGAAGTCGCGCTGGAGCCGCCACGCCTCGTCGAAGGCATGCGCCCACACCGCCGCCGGGTCCAGGCGGACCCGGATCCGGCCCAAGTCGATATCCCGGGCATCGAGTGAGTCCTTATCGGCTGGCTTGTCAGACGGCACGGCGCGAACCGTACCGTCATTGACGGCCACGAGCCGCTTCCCGTCCCCGCTGACCAGGAATGCCTCGGCGGCATCCAACAGCGTCGTGGTCTGCTGTGTGTCGTGGTCGAAACGGTCCACGTGCCGTGCCTCGGCGGACGCGTCCGGGGCCCGCCCGTCACCGGTGACGCCCGTCGAGACGTCGGTGAGCCACAGCAGGCCGCCTTGGACGGCCTCCAGGGACTCATAGCGTCCCTGCGGCACGGGAACCGCGAACAGGCGGGACGGCAGGCCCTGGACCACCACTGTGGTTCGGGGTGCCGGTCCTACGCCGGCGGCAGGTCCCGAATTCGTCGCCGAATCCTCGATTGCCGGGGCACCGTCCGTGTCTAGTCGAGCAGGCTGGGGATCGGCCCCGTAGACCTGTGGTCCATAGAGCGAGGGGGTCCGGTCGTCCAAGGCAAGCATGAACGGTTTGGTCGATGCCGGGAACGCCAAGTCGAAGGTGTGGGTGTCGTAGAGCGGGTCGAAGCTCCGATCCGACAGGAAGGCCAAGTACTTCCCATCGGGGGTAAACGATGGTGCATGGTCGCGGAAACGGCCGTCCGTTGCATTGATCGGGGCGGCATCGGGATCGTCGGTGGAGACGAGAAGGATCCGGCTGCGGGCGCCGAACGCCGTCACCGGCTCGGCAAAGGCCAGCCAGCTGCCGTCCGGCGAAAACGCGAGACGGTCGGCGCCTCCATGGCGGCCACGACTGAGCTCATGCCACGTCCCCGCCAGGGGATCCAGCAGGAAGATGTGGCCGGTTTCGGCAGCCACGGCGACCCACCGTCCGTCGGCACTGGAAGCCAGTGCACGGACGCGGTGCCCAGCGGGAAGCGGGAAGCCATGTTCTTCCGGCGTTCCCTTCGGTTCATCGGCCGTGTCCGCGGCCCGGGCGGCGTCCTCGCGGCCGGTGGCCGGACCGGATTCCGCAGCGTTGCCCGCGTCATGTAGGTCCGTTGGCACGGAAAGTCCCGCGGCACTGACCGGTTGCGGCAAGTCGACGGCCTCGTCTCCGGTGTTCTTTCCGGAACCGGCGACGGCCCCGTCGGCTCCGCTGCCGGCAATGGAGGGGTTCCGCGCCGCAGTGACGTCCAGCTGCCGAATCCGGACGGCCTCCACACCGTCCTCGTCGCTGACATAGACGACCTGATCCGCGCCCAAGAAACTTCCGAGCCGGGCACGAACGCCAGGCTTGGCTGCGATGGCCCGGGCAGGTCCCCGCCGGTGCATGAGGAGGTGGAGCGTTCCGTGGCTCTCGATGATGCTGGCGTTTCCGGCGCCGTTGGGTGTGGCGCGCACCAGGTGGGCTGCTGCATCCAGGGCAGCCGGCTGCCGACCATGACCGGCAGATCCCAGGGAGACCTCGATCCGACGCGGTTCCGCATCGACGTCGTCCAGGATCCACAGTTCGCCGGCTGATTCGTAGACCAGACGACTCCCATCCGAGGCCAGATGGCGAGCGTAGTAGCGGTCATTGTCGGTGTGGCGACGCAGATCTCCACCCGCGGTGTCCACGGAGTAGACGTTTCCGTAGCCTTCGTGGTCCGACAGGAATGCCACGCGCTGGCTGATCCAGTGCGGATCACAAAGGTTGCCGTCGATCTCGGGGAGAAGCCGTTCGAAGTTCTCCCCTCCCTCCCGATCGATCCAGAGCTTGCCGGCCGTACCGCCGCGATAGCGTTTCCACCATGCCGGTTCCCTGCTGAGGGCGCTTCCGACGACCAATGGGCGCTCGTCCCCGACCGAGGATCCCCACGCCAGGGAATCCACCGGGCCATACTTCAGGGACTTCCCCGGCGAGCCGTCCAGGGGAACGGTCCGCGCCCACGTCAGCCGGGAGTCGCCCTGCCCCAGGGAGGTGATGGCCAGTACCTCCCCGGTGGGGGTGAAACCACGGTTCCTGGTCGAGGGGTGGCCCCAGTGCGTCAGTTGCCGGTAGTCACCGCCGTCCACTGACGCGGCGACGATCTCCTGGGATGCTCCGGTGAGGATCGTCCAGACGACCGTCTGGCCATCGGGGCTGAAGCGCGGATTGCGGGCCGGAATGCCCTGGGCCGAGAGGCGCCAAGCGCGGCCGCCGGCAACCGGGGCCAGCCAGACATCGTCTTCGGCGACGAAGGTGACCAGCTGGTCGAAGACATGAGGGTATCGAAGGTAGCTACTGGGACTCATTGTCCGATCCTATCGACACGGCGTGCCGGAGTCATCGGCGGCGCATCAGGACTTCTTCTTCCCGGTCTCCGACGCGTCGAGGACCCCGGAGATGAGCCAGCCGTTCTCGGCGCGGACCAACCGTAGTGTCACCCGCTGGATTTCCGGGTCATCAACGCTTGCCACGATCGCCCCGTCGGCGCCGATGACCTGGTAGGCGCCGATGGTGCTGGTCACGACGACGTCGACGGTCTCCCGGACGGACCCCCTCCGAACCGTCGCATCGGACAGGCTGGTCGCGAGCCCTTCGTAATGCAGCCCCTGGGCCCGTAGCTGACTGGCTTTGGCCAAGTCCGGCCCCAGCGAGGAACTCCGACGTGCGTGAACCTGCCGGAGTGCGGCGGCATCGGCGGCCGCCAGGGCCAGATCCCGCCGTGCACTGAGAACTTTGGCGGCCCCGAGCGGATCATCCGGTACCGGCTCTCGGAACGCCGCGTTCTCCTGTACCGGACGGGCCGGGTGCGTGGCGTCCGGGCCCGGGGCCGTTTCCTGCTGCCCTTGGGCCGGTGCCACCGCCGGCGCCTGCTCGTGTGACGGGATCCCGGAGACTCGTGCCGGGCTGGCCGCCTGCTGCTGGTCCAGGGCAGCGACCCCGACGGCACCGAGCCCCGCGAACAGGGCGACTGCCATCGCCGCCAGCCAGACCGCAGAGCGGCGGTGCCGGGCCCGGATACCGCTGCTTTCCTCCCGTGGGCGGCCGCCATGCTTTCCCGCGACATTTCGCCACACGCGCCTGTCCCGCCCCCGGGCACGTTGCCCGGCTTGCCGGTTTAAGTTCCGACGGCTATCTGCCCATGCTCGCATCAACTTCCAGGGGCTCCGCACCGGGCCTGCCGGCTGGCGGGCGACCACGTGTGTCACCATGTGGGGCAGTGCCTCGGGACGGACCGCATCACGGAGGCTGATCGGTTGGGGCTTGGCCACCTCGAAGATCCGCCGGCTGAACTCGGCGGCGCCGGGCCGACGCGATTCGTCCTCGGCCAGGCCGTCTTCGAGGAGCTCCACCAGCTGGCCGGGCACCCTGCCTAGGAGACTGGACAGGGGCGGCCTTTGCTGGGTCGGCCCGGCAATCCTTCCCGTGACCATGTACCAGGTGAGTGCGGCGAGCGAGAAGACATCGCGGGCGGGCCGCAGCCGCTTGCCCCCACTATCGTCCCCGGCCAGCATGGGGGCGCGGAAACCAGGGGTGCCGGACTCGGATTGCAGGCCCCCGACGAGCACGGCGAGTCCGAGATCGGCCAGCTTGGGCATGCCCGCGGCGGTGAAGAGCACGTTTCCCGGTGCGACGTCCCCGTGGACACCGCCGTGGTCGTGCAGGAAGGCCAGTGCACCGGCGATCGGGGCAATGACGGTGACCGCCTCCCCCAGGCTCAACGGACCACGGGCCGCGATGAGATCGGCGACGGAACCACCCGGAAGGTACTCCATCAGGATGGCGTCACCCCGGTCGGTCCGAATAGTCCCCACCAAGTCGACGATGTGCTGGTGCTTCATGGACGCCAACGCAGAAATTTCAGCCGTCGTGCCGTCGTCGCCGGTCCAACCCAAAGGGACCTTCAGGGCGGCACGATCGCCTGTCAGCCGGTTCCGGACAACGTAGACGGTTCCGCTACCCCCGCTGCCGATCTCGGATTCAATGGACCAATCTTCCAGATGGGGGTGCCCTGCCGTCGTTTTCGGTGCATCCATATCCCATTTCTACCGCGTTTGCCGGGTCACCGCAGAAGTTATCCACAGGCAACGGGGGCTTCATGCAATTCGAACCTGTGCACGCCGACGAGTAGCGTTGCCCTCATGACCATTTCCTTCCAGCGGCTGGGCTTTGCCCCGGACTACGTTGACTACCAGGAGGCCTGGGACTTGCAGCGCCGCATCCACGACGACGTGGCTGCCGGTAAGCGGGGGCCAGAAGTCCTGCTTCTCGAACATGCTGCCGTCTATACGGCAGGCAAACGAACCGAGCCACAGGACCTTCCGGTCGATGGGACTCCTGTCGTCGACGTGGACCGGGGCGGCAAGATCACCTGGCACGGTCCGGGACAGCTCGTGGGATACCCGATCGTGGAGTTGGCGAACCATGCCGGCATCCGCGACTACGTCCACCGCCTCGAGGAGATGCTCATCAACATCGTCGCCGACTTCGGTATCGAGGCCGAACGCGTTCCCGGCCGGGCCGGGGTGTGGGTGCTGGGCACCGATGGTAGCCAGGACCGGAAAATCGCCGCCATCGGCATCCGCGTCGACCACGGCGTGACCATGCACGGATTCGCCCTGAACTGCGACAATGACGATGCGGCGTTCTCGCGGATCATCCCCTGTGGGATCGCCGATGCGTCCACGACGAGCATTACCCGGGAGAGCGGGCGCCCCGTCCGCGCCGTCGATGTACTCGACCGCGTGCAGGAGGAGCTGACCCGGCTCCTCGAACCCGCCATCAAGAACTTCCAACCGATCGCTGATGAAGGAGCCCTACTGTGAGCCTCGCCCCCGAAGGACGTCGCATGCTGCGCATTGAACAGCGCAACTCGGCCACCCCCGTGGAACGAAAGCCCGAGTGGATCAAGGCGAAGGTCGAAATCGGGCCGGAGTACGTTGAACTCAAGAAACTGGTCAAGGACAAGGGCCTGAACACCGTCTGCGAGGAAGCCGGCTGCCCCAACATCTTCGAGTGCTGGGAAGACCGCGAGGCGACGTTCCTCATCGGCGGGTCCGAATGCACCCGGCGCTGCGACTTTTGCCAGATCGACACCGGCAAGCCGCAGGCCGTCGACCGGGCCGAACCGTTCAAGGTCGCCCAGTCCGTCAAGCAGATGGGCCTGCGCTATGCGACCGTGACGGGCGTGGCTCGTGACGACCTGGAGGATGAGGGCACCTGGCTCTACGCGGAGACGGTTCGCCGGATCCACCAGTTCAACCCGGGCACCGGCGTCGAACTGTTGATTCCCGATTTCTCGGGCAAGAAGGAATTCCTGGACGAGATCTGTGCTTCGGCTCCCGAGGTCTACGCCCACAATGTCGAAACGGTACCTCGCCTTTTCAAATCGATTCGTCCGGCATTCCGCTACGAACGCTCCCTGGATGTCATCGCCCAGGGGCGCGACCACAACATGATCACCAAATCGAACTTCATCCTCGGCATGGGCGAAACGCTCGAAGAAGTTGTCGACGCCATGCGCGATTTGCACGACGCCGGCTGCGACCTGTTGACCATCACGCAGTACCTGCGCCCCACCGAACGTCACCACCCGGTCGAGCGCTGGGTCAAACCACAGGAATTCGTCGACCTGCAGAAGGCGGCCGAGGAGATCGGCTTCCTCGGCGTGATGTCGGGCCCGCTGGTGCGCTCGTCCTACCGGGCAGGCCGCCTGTGGGCAGGTGCGATGCGCAAGAAGGGCCTGCCGATCCCCGAGGAACTGGCACACATCGAAAGCTCAGGCACGACCAAGCAGGAGGCCGCGACCCTCCTGGCCGCCCACTAGCACCTCGCCGATCGCGTAGAATCGAACCACTATGGCCAAGACCCCTAACTCTCCCGCAAATGATGATGCGAAGCCCAAGCGTTCCTTGTTCTCCCGCAAGCCCAAAGCCGAAAAAGCCGCCAAGGAACCGGGTCGGCTGAAGCAGCTCGGCCAGGTCTTCCAAATGACCCGGCGCAACGACCCGAACGCCGTTTGGTGGATGGTTTTGGCCTTCGTCGGCATCATCGCCATCGGCCTGGTCGTCGGGCTGCTGATCGACAACTGGATCACCACGCTGCTGGTGTCCATTCCCTTGGGCCTGCTGGCCGCATTGCTGATCCTCTCCCGCCGTGCCGAACGGGCGGCCTTCAAGCAGCTCGAGGGCAAGGCCGGCGCCGCCGGCGCCTCCATGTCGGTCCTGCGCCGCGGCTGGATCCTCACCGAGCAGCCAGTGGCCATCAGCCCGCGCACCCAGGACCTCGTCTTCCGCGGTATCGGCCGCCCCGGCGTCGTGCTGGTCACCGAGGGCCCGACCAGCCGGGTCCGCCCCCTCGTGGATTCCGAACGGCGCCGGATGAGCCGAGTGCTGCCGAACGTCCCGATCCACGTCATCAATGCCGGATCGGGCGAAGGCCAGACCGCTCTCGGTGACGTTGCCAAGAAGATGAAGAAGTTCCCGAAGGCGCTGAACAAGCAGGAGGTCCACGCGGTGGACATGCGCCTGTCGACGTTGGGAAGCGCCAAGCTGCCGATCCCGAAGGGCATCGATCCGACCAAGGCGCGCCCCGACCGCCGGTCCATGCGCGGCCGCTAACCGTCACATGCAAATGCCGGCTCCCCTTGGGGGCCGGCATTTGCATGTGTGGAACGACGTCGTGAGCCGTGCTCAGATGCGGACGAGGATCGCTTTGATGGCGCGGTCGTGCAGTCCACGCTGGTCGGGGTCGGTCACCAACGGCGGAACGACGAGGCACACGAGGATCCCGCGGATGAGGCCCTGCAGGGGTCTGATGGCGGAGCCGTCCATCCCCTGGACCTGCATCCCGAGGATGCGGTGGCCGATGGAGTGACCGGTTACGCCGACGAAGACGATCTGCATGGCCGCGAAGATCGTCAGGTTCGCCAGGGAGCTGCCGTTGAAGAAGATGAAGGATGGGACCATGGCCAGCGCCCAGTCGATGCATAGGGCCGCCACGCGCCGGCCGATGCGGACGACCGACCCCGGCCCGGACTCCGGACGGCCGAGTCGCTGGCCCGGCCAGTCTTCGGGGTTGAGCTGCGGCGGGCCCTCGAGCCACGAACCGACGTCTTTTCTTTCCACCCCACCACCTTACCGTGGCGCTCTTGTCGTTCACCGGCGTCGTGCCCGGAAACACACGCATTCTGGCGACCGTGGACCCGACCTGCGTTGCCGACCGCGCACGATTCCTCCCCCCGGATCCCCGCCCGTTCCCGCGCCCTGTAACGTCACCGAAACAAATGTGTCACGGTCGGGAAACCAGAATTCGCTAGGGTAGGGGTAACAGCGAGGGGCCGACACGTGCAAAAGCCGCGTGCTTCCCTGGCCTGAGCAGATCTCTTAGGAGCAGTAGCAGATGTTCAAGAACCCGGACGAAGTCCTCAAGTACATTGCCGACGAAGAGGTTAAATTCGTCGACATCCGATTCACGGACCTCCCGGGGGTGCAGCAGCACTTCAACGTCCCGGCGAAGACGGTCGACGCCGACTTCTTCGTCAACGGGCAGCTCTTCGATGCCTCGTCGATCAAGGGCTTCCAGGGCATCGCCGACTCCGACATGCAGTTGATCCCTGATGTCACCTCCGGCTTCCTCGATCCCTTCCGTGTCGAGAAGACGCTGGCCTTCAACTTCTCCATCGTGAACCCGCGCACGGGCGATCCGTACCACCGCGACCCGCGTGGCGTGGCCGAGCGAGCCGAGGCCTACCTGGCCTCCACCGGTATCGCCGACACCGCGTTCTTCGCCCCCGAGGCCGAGTTCTTCATCTTCGACAACATGCAGTGGGAGTCGAAGCCGCAGGGCTCCTTCTACAAGATCGACTCCGTCGAGGCACCCTGGAACACCGGCAAGAAGGAAGAGGGCGGGAACCAGGCGTACAAGACGCCGTACAAGGGCGGCTACTTCCCGGTCTCCCCCACGGACAAGCAAGCCGATCTGCGCGACGCGATCTGCCTGGAGTTGGAGGCCGCGGGCCTCGAGGTCGAGCGCTCCCACCACGAAGTGGGCGCCGCGGGACAGGCCGAGATCAACTACAAGTTCAACACGCTGACCCACTCGGCCGATGACATCCTGAAGTTCAAGTACATCGTCAAGAACCTCGCCGATGCCTGGGGCAAGTCCGCCACGTTCATGCCGAAGCCCATTTTCGGCGACAACGGTTCGGGCATGCACTGCCACCAGTCCCTGTGGACCGATGGCGTCCCGCTGTTCTACGACGAGAAGGGCTACGCGGGGCTCTCCGACGTCGCCCGCTGGTACATCGGTGGGCTGCTCAAGCACGCCTCGGCGGTCCTCGCCTTCACCAACCCGACAGTGAACTCCTACAAGCGCCTGGTGAAGGGCTTCGAGGCCCCGGTCAACATGGTGTACTCGCAGGGCAACCGTTCGGCTGGCATCCGCATCCCGATCACCGGATCGAACCCGAAGGCCAAGCGCATCGAGTTCCGCGCGCCGGATGCCTCCGGCAACCCGTACCTCGCCTTTGCAGCACAGTTGATGGCCGGCCTGGACGGCATCCGCAACCGCATCGAGCCGGCTGACCCGATCGACAAGGACCTCTACGAGCTCCCGGCCGAAGAGGCCAAGGACATCCAGGTGGCCCCCGGCTCCCTCGAGGAAGCGCTCCTGGCACTGGAAGAGGACTTCGAGTTCTTGCTCGCCGGCGATGTGTTCACCGAAGACCTGATCCGGACCTGGGTCGACTTCAAGCGGGAGAACGAAATCAAGCCGCTCTCGCTGCGACCGAACCCCTACGAGTTTGAGCTCTACTACGGCTGCTAGAACCTAGGCAGCAGTACAGGAAGCCAGACACCGGACTCCCGGTGTCTGGCTTCCCTGCGTGATGGGCCGCTAGCCCGAGGCCCCTTTCGACGCCGCTTAGAAGGGTGGATCCTCCGGCGTTGGCGGGAGCGGCGGACGGGCGCCGCCCCAGGGATTGTCACGATCGTCCGGCCGCTGGATGGCAGGCGGGCCATATTCGCCGGCATTGCGCTTCAGGCGCCGTTTCCGGGTCGCCTTGCCCCATTTGCTGCGCGCATAGCGGCCGTGCTCTGGGTTTTCGCTCGAACTATCCGGTACGTCCTGTATGCGTCCCCACTCCCTGATCTGCAGGGACTGGTATCGCGCTGACTCGATCTTTCTCGATTCCGTGCCATACAGGTCCCGTGGATCATCGGGCTCGAGGTCCTTCCATAGCCAGCGCTCCCATTGGATCGTGGCCAGGAAATCCGTCCGGGTCAGGGTCGCCACGGCATGGTCTGCGGCTCCCGCGTGTTGCGGCTCGGAGACGCGTGGAATCCGCGCATCCGGATCGATCGGCGGGGCTTGGCAACCGGCGGTACCGGTCTGGACACTCGGCTGCCGCCTGTCGGCAACGGCCCAGGGTGCAGACGGATATCTGACACGCTGGGTCCCAAAGAGGCTCGTGACAAGCGTCGTCCCCCCGGCACACTGCTCCACCTCGATCAGCCCCAGGGACTTCAATCTGTGACAGCGTTTGCACCTCAGCTGCGTGTTGGCGATGTCCGTACCACCACCGTCCTGCCATTCCTCCGTGTGGTCGACTTCGCAATTTCGCGCCGGTCCCGTACATCCGGGAGTCGTGCATCCGCCGTCCCGGAACCGCAGCGCCGCGCGTTGGGCAGCAGTGGGCCGGTATCGGTCCTGGCCGAATTCCATGATGGCCCCGGTGATCGGATCGGTGATCAACCGCCACCAGGTCTTCGCCGCGCTCATCAACTTCGCGGCTGACTCCTGATCGATCGAGCCGGCACCGAGCATGGTGGGGACGGGGGCACCCGGAGGGAGCTGTGCGATGGCGAGAGCACCGGCGTCGTTGAGCCGGTCGTCGACCGGGCCGGTCGACACTTGCGGCACTTCGCGGACCGGGCCGGGCTCCGGGGCCCGGCCATCAACAACCGTGTCGTCGACAGAAGACGGTCCGCCGGGGGTCCCCGGAAGCATCGTGGCGGGGATCGCCACGAAAACCTCTGCGTTGACCGTCTCCAGTCCCTGGCCCCGCGGCCCGTTAAGCACCATGTCGGTGTTATTCCGAGGTCGGAATAACACCGATTGTTCCGATTCTCAGATTATTCCGATTTCTGCGTGAGCGGTCCTGTGGCTTGTACGATCTCTCCTTGCGATCGGGATAAACCTGTTGGGCCCGGAAGCTAGCGCCCGGCATCCTGGGCCGGGGAATTCCCCATGGACTCGGGAAGAGTGGCCTGTGCATCGTGGTGTGACCGCGGCCCGTTCCCGAGTGGCCGCGACCATCCGATGGAGGTCTGGGTCATGGAGAAGGGTCTATCAACGCTTGTCGGGGGCGTGCTGGCGGAAGCCAAGCGCATTGGCTTGGCCGATTCGACAGTCGGGTACTACCGAAGCTGCTGCCGCGTGGTGGTTCGGTACTGCGAGAGCCGGGGGATCGATCGGTTGACAGAAAAGATCGTGGCGGAGTTCCTGCCGGCCATGGACGAACGGGTGCAGCGTGGCCAGATCGGTCCCATGACGCGGTCGACGCTGGAGAAGACAGCCGAGATGATGCTGCAGTTCCAGCAGACCGGTGCCGTTCTCTGGCGACGGCGCAGGCCGCCCTCGGGCTTGGGAACACCGGGGGAATCAGTCCTTGTTGCCTTCGCGGAGTCGCTGCATGACGAGCTGGCATCGCGTTCGGTGAGCTCGATGGTCGGCGAGGTGCGCCAGTTCCTGCGCTATCTGGAAGGCACCGGCTGCACCCTTGGATCTGTGACGCTTGATGAGGTCCGCGGCTTCCTCGTCGAGGCCGGGCCCCGTCACACCTCGGGCATGGGCAACACCGTGTGGGCCATCAAACGGTTCTTCAGGTTCGCCAACCAGGAGGGCTACTCGATGTTGGGGGTCGAGGTGATGCTGGCCAGAGTCGGGCCGCGGCGAGTACGGGCGCTGCCGTGCTTCACACCCGAGGAGACCGCCCGGATCCTCGCCGCGATCGAGACCGGCTCTGCGCGCGGGAAGAGGGACTACGCGATGGTCCGGTTGGCGTTGTCGACCGGATTGCGCTGCGGCGACATCCTCTCGCTGAGGTTGGAGCAGATCGACTGGCACCGGGATGAGATCCGCCTGGTCCAGCACAAGACCTCGGCACCGCTGACGCTGCCGCTGTCGGCAGAGGCCGGCAATGCGATCGCGGACTGGCTCCTGCATGGCAGACCGGCATGCCATGCGCCCGAGGTCTTCGTCCGCGTCCGCGCCCCGTTCGTGAAGCTGAGCGGGCCGACCGGGGCGCAGGTCATGAACCGGTGGCTCCCCAAGGCCGGCGTGTCCCACCGGGCCCACGACGGCAAGACCTTCCACGCCCTGCGTCGCACGACGGGCACCCGCCTGGTCGAGTCCGGCGCCGAGCTGGAGCTGGCCGCCCAGGTCCTCGGCCACGGCCGCCTCGACTCCTCGAGGCGCTACATCGCCTTGGCCGACGGGTCCCTGCGGGAATGCTGCCTGCCGCTTGACCAGTTCGCCCCCACCATGGAGGCCCTGCGATGAACGCGTTGTTCGGCAGCGGCTTCGCCTCCCACATCGAGGCGATGCTCGAATGGCGGACCGGTCTGGGCTACGCGAGGACCTTGGCCTATCCGATGCAGCGCTTCGACAAGTTCTGCCAGACCCATCGACCCGGCGAGACGATTCTGACGCGGGAGCTGGTGACGGCCTGGTGCGCGGAAGGAACCTGCACCGAATGGCCGGCGTACAAAACCCGCGCGATCCGCGAGTTCGGCAAGTACCTGACGATGATCGGCATCGAAGCGTTCCTCCTGCCCTCCGACTGGATCAGTCGCCCCGCCAGGACCCTGCCGCACATGTTCACCGACGAGGAGCTGACCTGCTTCTTCGCAGCGACTGACTCATTCCCGGCGAACCCGGCAAGCCCGTTCCGCGAATACACGATCCCGGTGTTGTTCCGGCTGGTGCTCGGCTGCGGGCTACGGCCGCAGGAAGCCCGGCGGCTGCGCCGCCGTGACATCGACTACGACCAGGCGGTCGTGGTGATCGAACAGTCAAAGCGCAACAAGGACCGCCGTGTCCCGATCGATGCCGGCATGGCCGCCCTGCTGGCCCGCTATGAGGAACTGGCGAACCTGCGCCGCCCCGACCGGGAGTTCTTCTTCGAATACCACCCCGGACAGCCATATCCGGGCCGTTGGCTGACCGCTTCGTACCACCGGTGTTGCGCCATCGCCGGGGACCTGGCACCTGGCTCGACGCCCTACACGCTGCGCCACAACTTCGCCACACGCACCCTGACGCGCTGGGTCGAGGAAGGCCGCGACCTCAACGTGTGGCTGCCCTACCTGTCGGCCTACATGGGCCACGAGAGCTACTCCGGCACCGCCTACTACATCCATTTGCTGCCCGAGAGACTGTCCGCCACAGGGCTGACCGGCGTGGCAGGAATCATCCCGGAAGTGACGCCATGACCACGTCTAACGACAGCTTCTACCGGCATCTGCGCGAGTGGTTCACCGTGTTCCTGCCCCGGCAACGCGGCGCCAGCCCGCACACCATCACCTCTTGTCGCCACACCTGGAACATGCTCCTGGCCTACCTCGCCGAGAGCCGACAAGTTCCGCTGGACCGGATCACCTTCACGATCCTGGACCGTGCCTGCGTCCTCGGATTCCTGGAGCACATGAGGACCACACGTGGATGGACGGCGACGACCTACAACCAGCGCCTGGCCTGTATCCGTTCCTTCTTCAGGTACGCCGCCACCGCCGAACCGACACTGGCCATGCACCTGACCGAGCTCAACGGCATCCCCGCGCTGAAGGCCCCGGCTACCCCGACCGTTCGCCACTTGACGACCACCGCCATCGCCGCCCTGCTGGCCACTCCCGACCCCGCCACCAGGATCGGTGCGCGAGACCAGTTCTTCATGATCCTCATGTATGACCTGGCCGCCCGCGACGCCGAGTTGCTCGCCCTGACCCTCGGCGACATCGACGTCAAACGGCTCACCGTCGAGCTGACAGGGAAGGGATCCAAACCCCGCCGCCTGCCCATCACCACCGAGACCGCCGCCCACTGCCGCCGCTACACCGCAGCCTTCCACCCCGATCCTGACCCGGCGCAACCGCTGTTCTACACGATCCACGGACACCGCAAGACCCCCATGTCCGACGACAACGTCGCCAGGTTCTTGCGGCAGCACGGTGCCAAGGCCCGTGAAAGCTGCCCCGAAATACCAGAGAAAATCCACCCCCACATGCTGCGGCACTCCCGGGCCATGCACCTCTACCAAGCAGGCATGCCCCTGGCGCTACTCACCGAATGGCTCGGTCACGCTGACCCCGAGACCACGCTGATTTACGCACACGCTGACACTGAAATGAAACGTCAAGCCCTCGCCAAAGCCACCGGCGGAATCAGCACCAGTCCACCAGCCGTACCGATCTGGCACCACCACGAGGACATCATCCAGCGCCTATGGGTCACGTCCCGTGGAGTGGTGGAGTTTACCTCGACACCGTGCGGGTCAGTGATCTGATTATGAGGCAGTGAGTTCGGGGATCAAAATCGCCTCCTCGACCTCTGCCGCGGGCGCCGCCTCGACGGTCTGGAGCGCGGCCATGGACGCCTCCGAGAGATAGCGGCGGTCCCCGGCTTCCCACTCGTCGTGCTGCTCCACCAGGACCGCGCCGGCGAGCCGGAGCAGGGCCGCGGGGTTGGGGAATACCCCGACGACATCGGTCCGTCTCTTGATCTCCTTATTGACCCGCTCCATGGGATTCGTGCTCCAGATCTGGCGCCAATGCCGGTTCGGGAATCCGGTGAACGCGAGCACGTCGTCGCGGGCATCGCCGAGCATCCCGGCAACCTTCGGATGGGACTTGGCAAGCATCCGGATGACCTCGTCGAACTGGGTGTTCACGTGCTCGGCGTCGGGCTGGGCGAAGGCGGTGCGGATGATCGAGGCGACCATCTCCTGGGAGCCCTTCGGCACGATCGAGAGCACGTTTCGCATGAAATGGACCCGGCAACGCTGCCACGCCGCCCCTTGGAACACGGTCGCAATGGCCTTCTTAAGCCCCGTGTGCGCGTCGGAGATGGCGAGCTTGACCCCGTCCAGGCCGCGGGCCTTCAGGTGCCGCAGGAACGCCGTCCAAAAGCCCTCGTTCTCACTGTCCCCGACGTCGAAGCCCAGGACCTCGCGGCGACCGTCGGCGGCGACGCCGAAGGCGACCACGATCGCCTGGGAGACGACGCGGTGCCCGACGCGGGCCTTGCAGTACGTGGCATCGAGGAAGACGTACGGGTAGCCCAGAGCGGAGAGGTCGCGGTCCCGGAAGGCGGCGACCTCGTGGTCCAGGTCCTGGCAGATCCGCGAGACCTCGGACTTCGAGACCCCGGTATCGGCGCCCAGGGCCTTGACCAGGTCATCGACCTTGCGGGTGGAGACGCCGTGCAGGTAGGCCTCCATCACCACGGCGTAGAGGGCCTGGTCCACGCGGCGTCGGCGTTCGAGCAGGGCCGGGAAGAACGAGCCGTTGCGCAGCTTGGGGATCTTCAGGTTCAGGTCCCCGGCGGTGGTGCTCAGCGTCCTGGGCCGGGAGCCGTTTCGCTGATTGGTGCGGCCCTCGGAGCGCTCGAAGGGGGCGGCGCCGATGAACGCGGTCGCCTCCGCCTCGATGAGCTGCTGGTATAGGGTTTCGGTCGCGGTGCGGATCCGGTCGGGGACATCGGTGAGCTTGAGTTGTCCGAGGAGTTCGAGAAGGGCAGACTGGTCTAGAGCCATCGTGTGTTTGTGTCTTTCCGTGAGTTCTTTGATCGGTACTCACTGACCATCGCACGATGGCTCGCTACTTTAAGCGTGCAACTCGCTGACTAGGGAAATTACACCACTCCAGGGGACGCAACCCGCCTATGCGGCCTCACCGGAGGCTAACCCTTTTATCCCGACAACCGCACCACCGGTGCAACTCCGCCCCAGGTCACGCGCCCGTCCAGCAACGACACCAACCCTTCTCGGAATAATCTGAGAATCGGAACAATCTGTGAAGACATCGGCCCGCAGCTGGTCCAGTGTCCGGACTTCGGAGGGGTCGTCCATCGGCTGGGTGTCAGCTTCACCGGCCCCTGCTTTCGCCGCCGCACGGGCGACCGCCGCGGCTGAGTCGGGATCTGCTTTGAGCAGGCGGGCCATGCCATCGATCTTCGAGAAAATGGCCTGGCAGCTCGCGGTCGGGAGATACCCCGAAAACCACGTCATGCCGTGGTTGGCCTCCTCCAGGGTGATGCGCCGGTCGCGCAGCTCGGTGCGGGAGCGCTTGGTGTAGGAGATGCCATAGTACTTTTCCAAGAGCTGACGGCCTCTGACGCGTAACTGCGCGGGGGATTTTCCGGGCGCTGCAGCCAACATGTCCGCGCCGAAATCACGGCGATCCTCCCGTGCCTTGTCCGCCCTCCGGGCCATCTCCCGTTCCCATTGTTCCTTCGTTGCCTCGTCGGCTGCCGTCGGCGGCAAGGGCAGCGGCTCGGGAACAATGTGTTGGGCGTGCTCGAGGATGCGCTGCACATGGCTGGCGCCGATACGGCCCAAGGCCAGCGATTCCAGGACTTCGGGGGTATCCATGACCATTGTCTCCGCCTGGTCCAGGACACGGTGGGCTTGGCCTTGGGAGAGCCCAGCAACCAAGGCGATCTCCATGGCGGCACTATCGGTGGCCGCGAAGAAGACCGTCCGGCCTGTACGCAAGGAAATCTGCATTCCAGGACGGCCCTCCAGCGCCTCCAGACGCGGTTCGACGGCGCATTGTGCCTCGTCGTGGAGCATCGCCGCAGCACGGAACTTCTCTGCCTCGGCAAAACGAGCCAAAGACTCGGCGGACTTCAGTCGCTCCGACCCGGTCACGGACGATCCAGCCAGCCGGGTCATGCGCCACCCGGTGACCTCGACCTCGTCCGCAACCTGTTCCATGTCTCCACGATGCCAGCCGCCACCGACGGTTTGGAACCAGGCCCCAAGTGTGGATACCACCACGGCGGGAAAATCCGTGCAGGCCTGTGACGCGGCGGCGACGGACCCGCACGCCCGGCCCGGGACGAGAAGGGACTAGGTACGTTTTCCGTACCGCTGGTGAACGGCTTGCCGGGTCACCCCCAGCGCTTGGGCGATCGCTTCCCACGACAGACCTTCGCTTCGCGCCCTGCGGACGAGTGCCGCTTCGGCGCGACGGAGCTCCGTGTTCATTTGTGCGACCGCCTGCAAGCGCTGCACAGGGCCTCCCGAACCCATGGACCCGACAAGTGTCTTCATCTGTTCCACCTCCATGATGTCAAGCTATCTTGACTCAGAGTCGATGTCAAGAACACTTGACAATGCCCTTTGGTCCGCATCGCCGTCGTACCCGGAGCCTGTGGTGCGGAGTGTGCCTAACCGGCGATGGTGGTCAGCAGGAAGGCCGCCGGCTCCTTGGCCACGACGTTGTGCACCACGTCCGGAATGATGAACAGCCCTCCGTGCCCCACTTCCTGTTCGCCGCCGTCCCAACGGATCGTCACGGACCCGTGGAGGACCAGCAGCGTCGCGGATTCCGGCTTGGAGTGATCCGCCAGTTCGGAACCGGCGTCGAGGGCCATCAGGGTCTGGCGCAACCGCCCGTCCTTGAGTACCGCCGTGGCACTGCGCCGATGCGGAGCCGACTTCGCCCGTTCCAGGTGCTCCGCGACCAGCTCATCCAGTTCAGCCTTGCTCACATGCATGGTTCCCACTCTCCTCTTCATCCATGGCGGCACGGATCGGCACCGCCGTCGACCTTAATGCTGGCCCGTCTCCTCGAAACCGTAGAAGTGCCGTTCGAAGACGCTGCGCGCCCGGCGGGTGACGCGGCGGTAGTCGTTGTCCAATTCCGAGGCGCCCCCGGCGGGGTATCCACACCAGCGGGCGACCGCCTCCATGTCACGCCAGGACCGCGGCAGCACGTCGGACGCCCGGCCGGTGCAGGCCACCGAGGCACTGCGGATCCGGGTGGCCAGCGACCACGCCCGGTCCAGCAGCTCCACGTCCCCCGCGGGGAGTATCTCCAGCCGTGCCAGCGCTGCCAGGGCCTCACGGGTCGAGGTGGTCCGCAACTCGGGATGGTCTTTGCCGTGTTCGAGTTGCAGCAGTTGGACCAGCCACTCGACGTCGCTCAGCCCCCCACGGCCGAGCTTGACGTGGCGCGTGGAATCCGCGCCGCGTGGCAGCCGCTCCGCTTCGACGCGGGCCTTGATCCTGCGGATTTCCCGGACTTCATCCGCGCCGAGGCCCCGACCGTACCGGATCCCGTCCACGAGCGTCATGAACTCCGCGGCCAGGTCGTCGTCCCCGGCCATGGGGCGGGCGCGCAGCAGTGCCTGGCGTTCCCAGACCAGCGCCCAGCGATCGTAGTACTCGCGGTAGGAGGCCAGCGATCTGGCCAGCGGCCCGTTCTTCCCCTCGGGGCGCAGCGCGGCATCGACCACGAGCTTGGGCTCGGCGAGCACCGCGGGTTTGAGCGGTTGGGTCAGCAGCTTGCCGACATGGGCGAAGATCCGCAGTGCCTGCTGCTGCGCAGACTGCGCATCCGCGCCGTCCCGTGGCCGGTGGACGTACAGGACGTCGGCATCCGAGCCGTAGCCGATCTCGCGACCGCCCTGGCGTCCCATGGCGACCACCAGCAGATCGGTGAGGCGTTCGGTGGAGGCGAATTCGTGCTCCTCCGCCACCCGCAAGGCGGCCAGGACGGCTGCCCGGTCGATGTCGGACAGCGCCGTGCCGATCTCGTCGATGTCCATCAGCTTCGCCGAATCGGCCAGCGCAACGCGCAACATCTCCCTCCGGCGGTTCAGTCGCACCAGGCGCATCCCGGATTCGGGGTTCTTGTGGCGTTTGAGCTTGGCGGCGTTCTCCTGCCACAGCTGTTCGAAGGGCATCGGGCGCAATTCGCGGTCATCGCCCAACCAGGCAGCCGACTCCGGCGAGACCTCCAGCAGATCGGTGATGAACCGCGATCCGGAGAGCACATGGCAGAGCCGCTCGGCGGCGGCGCTCGAATCGCGCAGCATGCCCAGGTACCAGTGCGACTCCCCCAATGCCTCGCTCAGCCGGCGGAAGCCGAGCAGCCCGGCGTCGGGGTCCACCCCGTCGGCGAGCCATTCGAGCAGCACGGGCAGCAGCTGGCGCTGCAGCGATGCGCGACGTCGGACACCGGAGGTCAGTGCCTCGATGTGCCGCATGGCGCCCTGCGGGTCCAGGTACCCCAGGGCAGCCAGCCGCGCCTGGGCCGCGGCCGGCGAGAGCCGGACCTCGTCGGTGGACAGGTTCGATGCCGACGCGAGCAGCGGCCGGTAGAAGATCGCCTCGTGGAGCCGCCGCACGGAGCGCTTGGTGCTCTGCCATTGCCGGGTCAGTTCCTCGGCCGGTTTGCGCCCGCTGACCGCGCGGCCGCGCGAGGCACGGAACAGGACCCGCAGGGCCTCCTCCTTGACCGGCATGAGGTGGGTCCGCCGCAGGTTGACTAGCTGGATCCGGTGCTCCAGGACCCGTAGGTAGCGGTACGCCAGGTCGAAATCCGCGGCGTCGCCCCGTCCGATGTAGCCGCCCTCGCTCAGCGCCGTGATGGCCGAAGTCGTATCCCGCACGCGCAACGTCTCATCGACGCGCCCGTGCACCAGCTGCAGCAGCTGGACCGTGAATTCGACGTCACGCAGCCCCCCGGGGCCCAGTTTGATCTGCCGGGCGAGTTCGTCAGAGGAAATGTTCGCCAGCACCCGCTTGCGCATCCCCTGGACCGACTCCACGAATCCGTCGCGTTCGGAGCAGCTCCAGATCATGGGGGCGATGGCCTGCTCGTAGGCCCGGCCCAGGTCCGCGTCGCCGGCGATGCAGCGGGCCTTCAGCAGGGCCTGGAACTCCCAGCTCTGGGCCCAGCGGTCGTAGTACGCCACATGGGAGGACAGCGTGCGCGAGAGCGCCCCGTCCTTGCCCTCGGGCCGCAGGTTCGCGTCGACCTCCCACAACGCCGGCTCGGGGCCGGGGCTGTTGATGGCGCGTCCGATGCCGATGGCCAGGGTCGCGGCGATGTCCGCTGCCCGGTCGTCGTCCAGGCCCTCTGCCTCGTGCACGTAGATCACGTCCACGTCGGAGATGTAGTTCAGTTCCCGGGCACCGCATTTGCCCATGCCAATGACGGCGAGCCGGACCGCCGCCACGTCCTGCGCGTCGAAGCGCTCGACCGCCTCGGCACGGGCGACGGCCAGCGCCGCGTCGACGGCGGCACCGGCCAGGTCCGCCAATTCGGCGGCCACCACCGGCAGGACCCGGGACGGGTCGTCGGCGCCGACGTCCCGCAGGGCGAGCCAGGCGAGTCCGGCCCGATAGGCCACGCGCAACCGGGAGTACCCGTCCTTGCCGGTGTGTTCGGCCACGGGGACGGCGGCTTCGGGATCGGCTCCGACGGCGGCCAGCAGGCGGGCGCGCAGCACCGCCGGCGGCACCGGCTTCCACCCGGCGGGCACCGCGGGTGCGGTGGCAGGCACGACGGCGGAGGGGTCCCCTTCCCGGGCCGGTCCCGGGTCCGTCGTGGCCACATCGGCAGGTGGCACCGTCTCGAAGATGTCCAGGTGATCGGGGTGCCGCACGAGGAAGTCCCCGAGTGCCTGTGAGGCACCCAGGAAACGCATGACCGGAACCGCGGCCCCGGCGTCGTGCACGCGTTCGAGGATCGCCGGTTCCCGCTCGGCGAGGCGCAACAGCAGCAGCAGCGCCTGGTCCGGGTCGGCGGCGGCGCGCAATCCGGACAGCAGGGCCGCCTCGTCGGCGTCGGCGAGCACGTCGTCGGCCAGGAACCGCTTGGCGCGCTCGACGTCGTCGAACCCCGCGGAGATCAGCTGTCGGGTCAGGCTCACGGCGTGCCCCTACAAGATGCCGAGGTAGCGGGAGGTCTCGAAGGGGCTGACGTACTGGCGGTATTCGTTCCACTCGTCCTGCTTGTTGCGCAGGAAGGAGTCGAAGACCTGCTCGCCGAGGATCTCCGGGACCAGTTCGGAGTCCTCCATGGACCGGATCGCGTCATGCAGCGAGCCGGGCAGCGGGGCGTGGCCCATGGCACGGCGTTCGGCGGCGCTGAGGCCCCACACGTCGTCGTCGGTCGCCGGGGGCAGCTCGTAGCCCTCCTGGATGCCCTTGAGCCCGGCGCCCAGGATGACGGCGTAGGCAAGGTAGGGGTTGGCCGCGGAGTCGATGCCGCGGTATTCCACGCGCGCCGACTGGCCCTTGTTCGGCTTGTACAGCGGAACCCGGAGCAGGGCGGAACGGTTGTTGTGGCCCCAGGAGAGGTGGCTGGGCGCCTCCCCGCCGCCCCAGAGCCGCTTGTAGGAGTTCACGAACTGGTTGGTGACCGCAGTGAACTCCGGGGCGTGGCGCAGCACCCCGGCGATGAACTGCCGGGCGGTCTGCGAAAGCTGGTACTCCTGGCCGGCCTCGAAGAACGCATTGGTATCGCCCTCGAACAGCGAAAAGTGGGTGTGCATCCCGGACCCGGGGTGGCTGGAGAACGGCTTGGGCATGAACGTCGCGTAGATGCCCTGCTGCAGCGCGACCTCCTTGACCACGGTGCGGAAGGTCATGATGTTGTCGGCTGTCTGCAGGGCATCGGCGTAGCGAAGGTCGATCTCGTTCTGGCCGGGTCCGGTCTCGTGGTGGCTGAACTCCACCGAGATGCCCACCGCCTCGAGCATGGTCACGGCACGACGGCGGAAATCCTGGCCCACGCCGCCGGTCACGTGGTCGAAGTAGCCTCCGTAGTCCACGGGTGTCGGTTCGCCGTTGGCGTCCAGCGCGTCGGACTTGAGCAGGTAGAACTCGACCTCGGGGTGGGTGTAGCAGGTGAAGCCCATGTCTGCCGCGGCGGCGAGCTGGCGCTTGAGCACATGCCGCGGATCGGCCGGCGACGGTTCGCCGTCCGGGGTGAGGATGTCGCAGAACATCCGCGAGGTCGGCTCGATCTCCCCGCGCCACGGCAGGATCTGGAACGTGGAGGGGTCCGGCTGGGCCAGCATGTCCGATTCGTAGATCCGCGACAGGCCCTCGATGGAGGACCCGTCGAAGCCCAGCCCCTCCTCGAAGGCGCCCTCGACCTCGGCCGGGGCCAGGGCCACCGACTTCAGCGAGCCGACGACGTCGGTGAACCACATGCGCACGAATCGCACGTCGCGTTCCTCGATGGTCCTGAGCACGAATTCCTGCTGGCGGTCCATGGGCTGGCTCCTCGTCTGATCCGGCGATTGCTGCGGTGGTTCCGGGCCGTCCCACCGACGCCAACTCTACTCGGAAACCGTAGTCAACCGGGTGTCCGGGGCCCGCCGGTGCCGTATCCTGAGGGACATGTCGCACGAACAGCCACCCCCCTACGCCTCCGGCCAGCCCTCCCCCGCACCGCGTCCGGCCGGCCGGATCCGGATCGGCCACCTGGCCCACGCCAAGGCCGAGGGCCGGCGTTTCGCGATGCTGACGGCCTACGACCAGTACGCGGCCTCGATCTTCGAGGAGGCCGGCATCGAGGTGCTGCTGGTGGGCGACTCCGCGGCGAACAACGTGATGGGCCACGCCACCACGCTGCCCATCACCCTCGACGAGATGGGTGTCTTCGCCCGGTCGGTCACCGCCGGGGCCAAGCGCAGCCTGGTCGTCTGCGACCTGCCGTTCGGCAGTTTCGAGGCCTCGCCGCAGCTGGCCGTTGAATCGTCGGTGCGGTTGATGAAGGAAACGGGAATCCATGCGGTCAAGATGGAGGGCACCGCCCGCCGCGCGGAGCACGTCCGGGCCGTCGTCGATGCCGGGATCCCGGTCATGGCGCACATCGGGTTCACCCCACAGGCAGAACACGCACTCGGTGGCTACAAGGTGCAGGGACGCGGGGATGCCGCCGCACGGCTGATCGAGGACGCGCTGGCCCTGGAGGCCGCCGGCGCGTTCTGCGTGCTGCTGGAGATGGTGCCGGCGGACGTGGCCGCGGCCGTCGACGCCGCCGTGTCCGTTCCCACGATCGGCATCGGGGCCGGAGCGGCCACCACGGGGCAGGTGCTGGTGTGGCAGGACATGATGGGCCTGAACCCCGGCAAGCTGCCGCGTTTCGTGAAGAAATATGCCGACCTGCGCCAGGTCATGGGCCAGGCCGCCGCGGACTACCACCGCGACGTGGTGGACGGGACGTTCCCCGCCGACGAGCACGGGTTCTAGCCCACCGGTTGCCCCGGCGGGGGCTCAGGCCTCGGCGTCGTCGTCCCAGGACTCGTTGTTCCGCTCCACCTGCGCCAGCGCTCCCTGGGCTTCCTCCCGCGTGTTGTAGGGGCCCAACAGCTGAGACCAGTCCGACTGCGCACCTGCTTCGACCTGCTTCGTGTTGACGTTGAACCAGAAGTCGCCGCCCGTGGTTCCGCTGCCGTCGCTCATCGTGCTCCTTCATTAGCGCAAGGCCCCGGGGTCCCGGGGCGTGGGTCTGCCAGCCCACCATACTCCGGCGGGTTCGGATGGCGATAGGATCGATGGCATGCCACGCACGTCAACTGCCCCCCTGGGAAACCTCGTCCCCGGAACCCCCACACCGATGCGCCGGGTCCCGGCGTCGATCGAACGCCCCGAATACGTGGGCAAGCCCGCCCCCGCGAAGTTCGAGGGGTCGGAGGTGAAGTCCCCGGAGACGGTGGAGCGCATCCGCCATGCCTCCAGGATCGCCGCCGAGGCGCTGGCACTCGTCGGCGAGGCCGTGGTCCCCGGGGTGACCACCGACGAGCTGGACCGCATCGGCCATGACCACCTCGTGGCCCACGGCGCCTACCCCTCCACGCTGGGCTACCGCGGATTCACCAAGTCGCTGTGCACCTCGATCAACGAGGTCATCTGCCATGGCATCCCCGACACCACCGTCGTCCGCGACGGGGACATCGTCAACATCGACATCACCGCCTACATCGGCCAGGTCCACGGCGACACGAACGCAACCTTCCTCGCCGGGGACGTCGACGAGGATTCCCGCCTGTTGGTCGAGCGCACGCAGGAGTCGCTGCGCCGGGCCATCAAGGCGGTCATGCCCGGCCGGGAGATCAACGTCATCGGCCGCATCATCTCCGCCTACGCCAAGCGCTTCGGCTACGGCGTGGTCCGCGACTTCACCGGCCACGGCGTCGGCGAGGCGTTCCATACCGGGCTGATCATCCCGCACTACGACGCCGCCCCGGCCTACTCGCGTGTCATCGAACCCGGCATGGTCTTCACCATCGAGCCGATGCTCACCCTCGGCGGGATCGATTGGGACATGTGGGACGACGGCTGGACCGCCGTGACCCGCGACCGCAGCCGCACCGCCCAGTTCGAGCACACCCTGCTGGTGACCGATTCCGGCGCCGAGATCCTGACCCTGGCCTGACCCCGCCCCCACCGACCCACCCATCCGCTGAGGAGCCCCCATGTCGCAGGACGAGAAGACCAAGAAGAACAAGATCTCCACCGCCATTGGCCTGGATATCGGCGGCACCGGAATCAAGGGCGGCATCGTCGACCTGAAGAGGGGCAAGCTGCTCGGCGACCGGTACCGGATCGACACGCCGAAGCCCTCCACCCCGGCCGCAGTGGCCGAGGTCGTCGGCCAGATCGTCGCCGAGCTCGGTTCGCGCGAGGGTGCACCGGACGCCGACGCCCCGGTCGGCATCACGTTCCCGGCCATCATCCACGAGGGCATCGCCCTCTCGGCCGCCAACGTCGACAAGTCCTGGATCGATACCGACGTGGACACGCTCTTCACCGACGTGCTGCACCGTCCCGTGCAGGTCATGAACGACGCCGATGCGGCCGGCCTCGCGGAGGTGCGGTACGGCGCGGGCGAGGGCGTCGAGGGGACGGTGCTGGTCATCACCCTGGGCACCGGCATCGGTTCGGCGCTGATCCACGACGGCGTCCTGGTGCCGAACCTGGAGTTGGGCCACCTGGAGATCGACGGGTACGACGCCGAGTCACGGGCCTCTGCCTCGGCCCGGGAACGCGAGGACCTGGCGTGGGACGACTATGCGGTGCGCCTGCAGCGCTATTTCTCGCACGTCGAATTCCTCTTCTCCCCGAAGCTGTTCGTGGTCGGCGGGGGGATCTCCAAGCGCTCCCAGGACTTCCTGCCCCAGCTGGCATTGCGCACACCGATCAAACCGGCGGCGCTGAAGAACAACGCGGGAATCGTCGGCGGCGCCCTGCAGGCGGCCATCCACTTCGGCCTGCGCAAGTAGCAATTAACGGCCGGCGGACCGTGGCAGGTGCCGCGGTCCGGCCTATTCGGCGGTCAGCGGCCGCTGGTTGCCGGCCTCCGGGGCGCCCTTCCCCTCGTTGCGCAGCTTGGCGATGGCCGTCTCGAAGTCCTCCAACGAGTCGAATCCCTGGTAGACGCTGGCGAAGCGCAGGTAGGCGACCTGGTCCAGATCCTGCAGCGGGCGCAGGATGGCCAACCCGACCTCGTTGGCGTTGATCTCGGCAGCACCGGAGGCCCTGACGGTCTCCTCGACCTCCTGGGCCAGCAGCGCCAGGTCGTCATCGGTCACCGGACGACCCTGGCAGGCCTTGCCGACCCCCGAGATGACCTTCGCCCGGTCAAAGGGTTCGGCGACGCCGGAGCGCTTGACGACATTGAGGCTCGTCGTCTCCAACGTGGTGAACCGGCGTTCGCAGGAGCTGCACAGCCTGCGCCGGCGAATGGAGGAGCCGTCCTCCGTCAGGCGGCTGTCGACGACCCGGGAGTCGGAGTTCCTGCAAAATGGACAACGCATGAGCTCCATCCCTTCCATGGTCGTGGGCCGGGCCCGATGCCCGCGCCGATGTCATTTGTGCCGTGCCGACGGGACCATCATGTCACGTTCGACATGCCGGGCTCCCGCCGCCGTCTGCGGTCCTATCCGCGTTCGAGCCGGTGCCTGACCGCATCGCCGTGGGCCGGGAGGTCCTCGGCATCGGCCAGCGCGATGACATGCTCCCCGACGTCACGCAGCGCCGCTTCGGGATAGTCGATGACCTGGATGGCCTTGAGGAAGGTCAACACGTTCAGCCCCGAGGCGAAGGCGGCGGTCCCGCTGGTGGGCAGCACGTGGTTGGACCCGGCACTGTAGTCGCCGAGGGATACCGGGCTGTGTTCGCCGACGAAGACCGCACCGGCCGCGGTGACCCGGGCGGCTACGGCGGCGGGGTCGGCCGTGAGGATCTCCAGGTGCTCGGCGGCGTACGCGTTGCACACGCGCAGCCCGGCCTCCAGGTCGTCGACGAGGATGACAGCGGACTGGCGGCCGGACAGGGCCGCCAACACCCGGTCCGAGTGCTTGGTCGTCCGGGTCTGGACGTCCAGTTCGCCGCGCACCGCCTCGGCCACTTCCGGGGAATCGGTGACCAGCACGGCCGCGGCGTTGGGGTCGTGCTCGGCCTGGCTGATCATGTCGGCGGCGACGTAGCGTGGGGTGGCGTCGGCATCGGCGAGGATGGCTATCTCGGTGGGCCCGGCCTCGGCGTCGATCCCGACGGCACCCTTGACCAGCCGCTTGGCGGTGGTCACGAAGACGTTGCCGGGGCCGGTGATGACATCGACCGGTTCGATCCCGGCGGACCCGGGAGTCCCGGCGGCGTCGATCCCGTAGGCAAAGGCCGCGATCGCCTGGGCCCCGCCCATTGCATGCACCTCGGTGATGCCGAGCAGTTCGGCCGCGGCGAGGATCGTGGGGTGGGGCAGGCCGCCGAACTCGCGCTGCGGCGGCGAGGCCAGGGCGATCGATCCCACGCCGGCGGCGAGGGCGGGCACAACGTTCATGATGACCGAGCTCGGATAGACGGCGAGACCGCCCGGGACATAGAGGCCGACCCGGCGGACCGGCTCCCACCGCTGGGTCACCGTGGCGCCGTCCCCGAAGTCGACAGCCGCCGGCGTTGGCACCTGGGCGGCGGCGAAGCGCGTGGCCCGGCGGATGGATTCCTCCAGCGCGCGGCGCACGGTCGGGTCCAGCTCCTCCAGGGCCCGGCGCCGGGCCTCGGCGGGTACGTGGGTGGTGGATTGTTCGACGCCGTCGAAGCGCAGGGCGAGTTCTGCCAGGGCGGCAAAGCCGCGGCCCCGGACGTCGTCGATGATCCGCTGGACCGTTTCGGCGGCCGAGGCGCCGTCGTTTCCGGTCCGGGGCAGCGCGGCTTTCAGCGCCGCATGGCCCAGGGCGGTGTCCCGCAGGTCGATGGTGCGCAGGGCACTGAAGGATTCCGGGGTGTTGGCTGAATTCGTCACCGTCCAAGTTTACGACGCGGCCCACCGGGCCGCCGACTGTTGCGGCGGCCCGGGACGCTCAGATGTCCAGGCAGGCCGGCCCGAGCAGCACCTTGAGGTCGCCGAAGAGCGCCGGGTTGGGGTTGACGCGGAATTCGATGCCGAGGCGCATGAGCTCGACGCTGCGCGTGCCGGAGAGCTTGACGCGCACCTCGGTGTTCCCCGAGTGGGTCTGCAGGACCTCGCCCAGCTGGGAGACCACTGCTTCGGTGGCCTTGTGCGCCGGCATGGAGATGACGACGGGGCCCGCGAGCCCGTCCTCGCTGATTTCCGGGATCGTCAGTTCCTGGGCGTTGAGCGACACGGCGCCATCGTCCCGGCGCTGCAGCCGGCCCTTGACGACGACGATCAGGTCCTCGGCCAGCACGCTGGCGATCGGCCCATAGGCCTGGCCGAAGAACATGACCTCCATCGAGCCGCCCAGGTCCTCGACCTCGCAGCGGGCGTACGGGTTGCCGCTGTTCTTGGCGATGCGGCGCTGCAGGGAGGTGATCATCCCCGAAATGGTGACGATCTGCCCGTCGCGCGGCCCGTCCTCGGAGAGCACCTGGGTAATGGAGAGGTCGGCGTGCTGTTCGAGCAGGCTGCCCAGCCCCTGCAGCGGGTGGTCCGAGACGTAGAGGCCGAGCATGTCGCGTTCGAAGGAGAGCTTGTCCTTCTTCTCCCACTCGGGCAGGTCCGGGACCTCGATGGCCAGCCCGGCCCCGGCCGCCGGGTCGTCCATGGCGCTGAAGAGGTCGAACTGGTTGGCCGCCTCGTTGCGCTTGAGCACGATGACCGAATCGACGGCCTCCTCGTGGATCATGGCCAGCGCCCGCCGCGGGTGCCCCATCTCGTCGAAGGCCCCGGCCTTCACCAGCGATTCGATGGTGCGCTTGTTGCAGACGACGGCGGGGACCTTCTGCAGGTAATCGCTGAAGGACTCGAATTTCCCCTTTTCCGCCCGGGCCTCGACCATCGCGTTGACGACGTTCGTGCCGACGTTGCGGATGGCGCCCATGCCGAAGCGGATGTCGGCTCCCACCGGGGTGAAGTTCAGCTGGGACTCGTTCACGTCCGGCGGCAGCACGGTGATGCCCATGTGCCGGCATTCGTTGAGGTAGAGGGCCGACTTGTCCTTGTCATCGCCCACGCTGGTGAGCAGGGCCGCCATGTATTCGGCCGGGTAGTGCGCCTTCAGGTATGCCGTCCAGTAGGAGACGAGCCCGTAGGCGGCGGAGTGCGCCTTGTTGAACGCATAGTCGGAGAACGGCAGCAGGATGTCCCACAGGGATTTGACGGCCGCCTCGGAGAATCCGTTGTCGAGCATGCCCTGATGGAAGCCCGCGTACTGCTTGTCCAGCTCGGACTTCTTTTTCTTGCCCATCGCGCGGCGCAGGATGTCGGCCTGTCCCAGCGAGTAGCCGGCGACCTTCTGCGCGATGGCCATGACCTGCTCCTGGTACACGATCAACCCGTAGGTGGTGTTCAGGATCTCGGCCAGCGGTTCCTCCAGCTCGCGGTGGATCGGCGTGATGTCCTGCAGCCCGTTCTTGCGCAGCGCATAGTTGTTGTGCGAGTTCGCACCCATGGGGCCCGGCCGGTACAGCGCGATGACCGCGGAGATGTCCTCGAAGTTGTCGGGGCGCATCAGGCGCAGCAGCGACCGCATGGGGCCGCCGTCGAGCTGGAAGACGCCCAGGGTGTCCCCGCGCGTCAGCAGGTCGTAGGAGTCGCGGTCATCGACCTCGAGGTGCTCGAGGTCCAGGTCCTCCCCGCGGTTGATCTTGATGTTCTCGATGGCGTCGGAAATGATCGTCAGGTTCCGCAGGCCCAAAAAGTCCATCTTGATCAGGCCCAGGCCCTCGCAGGTCGGGTAGTCGAACTGGGTGATGACCTGCCCGTCCTGGAAGCGGCGCATGATGGGCACGACGTCGATGATCGGATCCGAGGACATGATCACCCCTGCGGCATGGACCCCCCACTGGCGTTTGAGCCCCTCGATGCCCTTCGCGGTCTCGAAGACCTTCGCGGCCTCGGGGTCGTTGGAGATCAGCTGGCGGAAGTCAGCTGCCTCGGCATAGCGCTTGGCCTTGGTGTCCTCGATGTCGGCCAACGGGATGTCCTTGGCCATGACCGCTGGCGGCAGGGCCTTGGTCAGCGTCTCGCCCATGCTGAAGGGGTGGCCCATCACGCGGGCGGAGTCCTTCAGCGCCTGCTTGGTCTTGATCGACCCGTAGGTCACGATCATCGACACGCGTTCGTCACCGTACTTCTCGGTCACGTACTTGATGACCTCCGAGCGGCGCCGATCATCGAAGTCGACGTCGAAGTCGGGCATGGAGACGCGCTCCGGGTTCAGGAAGCGCTCGAAGATCAGCCCGTGCTGCAGCGGATCCAGGTCGGTGATGCGCATGGCGTAGGCGACCATGGACCCGGCGCCGGAACCACGGCCGGGACCGACGCGGATCCCGTGGTCCTTGGACCAGTTGATGAAGTCGGCCACGACCAGGAAGTAGCCGGGGAAGCCCATCTTCGTGATGATGCCCAACTCGTAGTCCGCCTGCTTGCGCGAGGCATCCGGCACCCCGTTCGGGTACCGGTACTTCAGTCCGGTGTCGACCTCCTTGACCAGCCAGCTGGTCTCGTCCTCCCCCGGCGGGCACGGGAACTTCGGCATGTAGTTCGCGTCCGTGTTGAAGGAGACCTCGCAGCGTTCGGCGATGTCCAGGGTGTTGTCGCACGCCTCGGGGAACTCGGCGAACAGGGTGCGCATCTCCTGCGGGGACTTCAGGTAGAACCCCGTCCCCGAGAAGGCGAAGCGCGAACCGCCCTGGTCGTAGCTGGGCTCCAGCAGCGTGGACCCGGACTGGATGGCCAGCAGCGCCTCGTGCGCCTTGGCATCGTGTTCGTGGGTGTAGTGCAGGTCGTTGGTGGCCACCAACGGGATACCCAGTTCCTTGGACAGGCGCAGCAGGTCCTTGGTGGCCCGGCGTTCGATCTCCAGCCCGTGGTCCATCAGCTCGCAATAGTAGTTCTCCGCGCCGAAGATGTCGCGGTACTCGCTGGCGGCCTGCTTCGCCTCTTCGTACTGGCCCAACCGCAGCCGGGTCTGGACCTCCCCGGAGGGACATCCCGTCGTGGCGATGAGCCCGCCACTGTATTGCTCGAGCAGCTCCCGGTCCAGCCGCGGCCATTTGCCGAACACCGAGTCCAGCGAGCCGATCGAGGAGGCGCGGAACAGGTTGCGCATGCCCTCGTTGTTGCGGCTGAGCAGCGTCATGTGGGTGTAGGCGCCACCACCGGAGACGTCGTCGCGCTTCTGGTGCTGTTCGCCCCAGCGCACGCGGGTCTTGTCGGTGCGCGCCGTCCCCGGGGTGACGTAGGCCTCGACCCCGATGATGGGCTTGATCCCCGCGTTGGTGGCCTTGCTCCAGAAGTCGAAGGCCCCGAACAGATACCCGTGGTCGGTCGTCGCCAAGGCGGGCATGCCCAGGCGTTCGGTCTCCTCGAAGAGGTCGGTCAGGCGCGCCGCGCCGTCGAGCATGGAGTATTCGGTGTGCGTATGGAGGTGGACGAATCCGTCACGTTTTGAGCTGGCCACCGATCCAGTCTAGGCCTCCGGGGACGGTGGCCGAGGACCCCGCGCGGGGCGGGTGATGATCCCCACGCCTACGGCTCGACCACGCCGGGCGGTGCACGACGGCGGAACGCCGGTTAGTAGCGCAGGTCGCCGTCGCGCATGATCTCGAGGGCATGCGCCAGGTCCCGCGGATAGCCGCTCTCGACCTGCACCCACTCCCCCGTGACCGGGTGCGGGAAACCGAGGCGGTGGGCGTGGAGCCACTGCCGGGTCAGCCCGAGTGCGGCGGCCAGCCGGGGGTCTGCCCCATAGGTCTGGTCGCCCGCGCACGGGTGCCGCAGGGCGGAGAAATGCACACGGATCTGGTGGGTCCGCCCGGTCTCGAGCTGGACTTCCACCAGGCTGGCCCGGCCGAACGCCTCCAGCACCTTGTAGTGCGTCACGGAATCGCGGCCGTCTTCCAGCACGGCGAACTTCCAGTCATGACCGGGGTGGCGGCCGATCGGCGCGTCGATGGTCCCCTCGAGCGGGTCGGGCAGCCCCTGGACGAGGGCGTGGTACGTCTTGGCCGGGGTGCGTTCCTTGAACGCGCGTTTGAGCGCGGTGTAGGCCCGTTCGGTCTTCGCCACGACCATCGCCCCGGAGGTGCCGACGTCCAGGCGGTGCACGATGCCCTGGCGTTCGGGGGCGCCGGAGGTGGAGATGCGGTAGCCGGCGGCCACCAGGGCACCGACGACGGTGGGGCCCACCCATCCCGGTGAGGGGTGGGCGGCGACGCCGACGGGCTTGTCGATCACCACGTAGTCGTCGTCCTCGGCCAGGATGCCCATGGCTTCCACGTATTCTGCCCTCACTTCCAGCGGGTCGGTTTCCTCGGGGGGATCGACGGTCACGGCGTCCCCGGCCTCGACCTTGCGGGATTTGGCCACCGCGCTGCCGTTGAGCAGCACGTGGCCGCCCATACACCAGTGCGCGGCAGCGCTGCGCGTGGCTCCCAGTGCGGAGGCGACCACTGCATCGATCCGGCGTCCGGCGTCCGCGGGGCCGGCCGTGAACGAACTGGCGTTCACGGCGTCCCGGCTTCCCTGCCCTTGCGTGCCGGCTTGTCCTCGATCGGAAGGCCATCCACGCCGATGCCGCGGAAGAGCAGCAGGCAGATGCCGATCATCGAGCAGACCACGAACGAATCGGCGATGTTGAAGATGGCGAAATTGCGGACACCGATGAAATCCACGACGTGCCCCATCCCGAAGGAGGGTTCACGGAAGAGCCGGTCGATCAGGTTGCCGGTCGCCCCGGCCAGCAGGCCGCCCAGCGCGACGGCCCACAGACGCGAACGTACCTTGCGCAACAGGGTCAGCACATACACGACGACCACGGCCATGACGATGGTGAAGATCCAGGTCACGGAGGTGCCCATGGAGAACGCCGCCCCGGGGTTCAGGATGTAATGCCAGCTCAGCACGGAGCCGAGGACGTCGATCTTCTCCCCGAGCTCCATCGTGGACTGCACGAATGCCTTGGTGGCCTGGTCCAGTCCGACGCCGAGCACGGCGATGGCCAGCGAGACCGCGACCAGCACGGGTCGGCCGCGTACCGGAGCGGGTGCATCGGCGTCGGCATCATCGGGTCGATCTGCAGGGTCCTGATCCATCTTGGTCCTTAACATGCTGTCGGCGGCCGGGAGTCCCGGCCGCCGACAGTCAGTGGTGTGGGCGGGCCACCGGGGTGGCCCACCGGCAACGGTTGGCTAGGCGTTGTCCTTCGAGTCCTGCGAGGAAATGGAACCCTGCGACTCGAGGTCGTGGAGCTGGCCCTCGATGTAGGACTTCAGGCGGGCCCGGTAATCACGCTCGAAGCCGCGCAACTGGTCCAGCTTCCGCTCGAGGACCGACTTCTGCTCTTCCAGGGACTTGAGCGTCTTGGTGCTCTTGTCCTCCGCGTCGTTGACCAGCTTGGTGGCCTGCAGCTGGGCTTCGGCGATGATCTTGTCCCGCTGCTCGACACCGGCACCGACATATTCGTCGTGCAGGCGCTGGGCCATGGCGAGGACACCGGCGGCCGATTCGGCGGAACCGCCCGTGGCGGCAGCCGACGGTGCGGTGTTGTCGGCGACGGGTGCGGCAGCGGCGGCGGGAGCCGGAACAGCCTCGGCTTCGGCGGCGGCCGGGGTTTCCTCGGCGGCCGCAGGTGCCTGCTCCTGCTCGTCCACGGAGGCCACGACGGGCTTCTCGTCGGCGGGCTTGGCCGGTGCTGCCTCGGCGGCCGGAGCCGCGGCAACGGGGGCCGGGACGGTGCCGGTGTCGGCGTCGGAGTTCCCGAGGCCGCTGACGCGCTGGCGCAGTTCCTCGTTCTCCTGGGTCAGGCGGCGGAGTTCGACGACGATCTCGTCCAGGAAGTCGTCAACTTCGTCCTGATCGTAGCCCTCCCGGAACTTGGTTGGCTGGAAACGTTTGTTGACTACATCTTCAGGCGTGAGCGCCATCTGGTCACCTCGATACTTAGTTCTCTCCCCGGCCGCCTGATTGCGACCCGAGGGCGATTACACCGGTTTGTGTGAGCGCGGCCGGCCTGGTGCCCGGTCGCGCTTCCTGTTTCAAGACTATAACGTTTTCCGCACCGAAGACGAACCTCGGTACGAACCGGCCCGGATGCGGCTAGGCGCCGATCTGCAACACGATCACCTTCGCGATGATGACGGCGAAGTACAGGATCAGGAATGCCAGGTCCAGGCGCATCCCGCCCAGGTCCAGCGGCTTGATCCGGGAGCGCAGCCACCGCATCGGCGGGTCGGTGATGCGGTACACGAAGCTGGCCACGACCAGGGCCAGCCCACGGGGGCGCCACGAGCGGGCGAACATCTGCACGATGTCATACACGATCCTGAGCATGAGCAGGACCTGAACGACCGTCAGGACCGCATAGACCAGTCCAAGAAGAATATCCACGGGGCGAGACGGGGCTAGCTCTGGTTGAAGAAGGTTGCCGTGTCTTCGGAGGACTTCTTGTCCTCGCCCAGCACCTCGACAGTGGCCGGCGAGAGCAGGAACACCTTGTTGGTGACCCGTTCGATGCTGCCGTGCAGGCCGAACACCAGACCGGCGGAGAAGTCCACCAGCCGCTTGGCATCGCCCTCACCCATGTCGGTGACGTTCATGATGACCGGGATGCCCTCGCGGAAGCTTTCCCCGATGATCTTGGCGTCGTTGTAGGAACGGGGGTGAACCGTCGTGATTTGCCGCAATGAAGAATCCTCATCCCTGGAAGAAGGCGCGCGCTTGATGGGGGTGACCGGTGCACGGTATTCCGTCTCCGGTTCGGCGGCGACGGCCATGGGGGCCTTCTCGTGCTCCGCACGGGCAGGGTCGGGCCGCTGCTGCTCCGCCACCTCGTATTTCTCGTCCTCGTAGTGCTCGTCACCGTCGGCGAGTCCCAGGTAGATCATCGTCTTGCGCAGGGCGCCAGCCATGGTCTTCTCCTTATGATCGTGCGCGGCGAGGGGTCTTCTCCCGCTTGAGTCTCCGCTGCAAATGACGCTACAGCACCGGCGGACGTGGACCGAGGACATCGGAGCCCACCCGTAGGTGTGTCGCACCCGCGGCGATGGCCTGTTCGAGGTCGTGGCTCATCCCGGCCGATATCCAGCTGGCCCCGGGATGCCCGGACCGCACGGCGGCGGCGATCGCGGCCAAGCGCTCGAACGCCGGTGCCGGGTCGGACCCCAGGGGCGCAACGGCCATGATGCCGGCCAGCTCCAGCCCGTCGGTGGCCGCCACGAGATCGGCCAGCCGCCCGACGTCCCCAGGCGCCGCTCCGCCCCGGCCGACGCCGTGGTCGTTCGCCTCGCGTTGCGCGGCATCCCGCAGGTCGACCTGCACGAGGGTGGCCAGCGGCTCCCGCGGCGCCAAGCCGCCCTCCTGGCGGCGCTCGTTTTCGCGCTGCATGGCCTTGCCCAGGGCCGCCACCAGGGAGGAGCGGTCCAGTGAATGCAATGCACTGGCGTAGCGCACCACTGATTTGGCCTTGTTGCCCTGCAGCTGCCCGATGAAGTGCCAGGCCAGGTCGAGGTCTGGCAGTTCGGCGGCCTTGGCTGCCGCCTCCTGATCGCGGTTCTCCCCGACCTGGCGGACGCCGAGTTCGTGCAGCAGGCGCACGTCCGCTGCGGGGAAGAACTTGGTCACGACAACCAGTTCGGGGGTCCGTTCGCGTCCGGCATCGCGGCTGGCCGCGGAAATCCGTGCGTTTACTGCGCCGAGGCGCCGCTCAAGGTCGGCTCGCCGGGCGTCGGCGGCGCCTGTTGCGGGTTCGGTGGGCATGGGGTCTCCTAGGCTGCGGGGACGCTCGGGGCCGGCCAGACGATCCCGGCCAGTCGTCCGGACTGCGGGTCCCGGCGGTACGAGTAGTAGTCGGCGTCTTCCAAAGTGCAGGACGCCGAAACGGTCACATCGACCGCACGGTCGGCCAGCAGCCGCGTGGCGGCACCCGGGAGGTCAAGGGAGGCGGTCCCCCACCGGCTCGTGGCGGCGATGCCGGGTACGACGGCCTCGGCCTCAGCGGCCATGTCGGCCGGCACCTCGTAGCAGGCGCCGCACACCGCGGGGCCGATCCAGGCGTGGAGGCCGTGGCCACCCGCGGCACGGATGGCGTCGACGGTGCCCTGCAGGATGCCGCCGAGCAGTCCCTTGCGGCCGGCGTGGGCCACCGCGGTGACCAGTCCGCCGTCGTTCCCCGTCGCGGCGAAGACGACGGGCAGGCAGTCGGCGACCATCACGGCCAACGGGACCGAACCGTCCCGGCAGATCATCGCGTCGGCGTCGGGTCCCCACGCCACGGGATCGGGCCCGTCGGGCCGCGGACCGGTGGACCCGGCGGACGGGATCTCGTGGATGCGGACCGAATGCGTCTGGTTCATGAACTGCATGGTCCCGGGAACCATCCCGAGCCCGGATTCAAGCGAACGCCGGCGCCGCAGGACGTCACCGGACACGTCACCGACATGCAATGCCAGGTTCCCCTCGGCCACCGAGGTGAAGGCCACCTGTGCCGGCGTCCGGCCCGGGAATTCATAGCGGAGCATCTCAACCACCTCGTGGATAGGGAGACGGCGCGCCGCCCGGCGGGACCGGGAAACGCGCCGTCGGGGCCGTGGGCGGCCCGGGGTGCTACTTCAGGAAGTCCGGGACATCCAGGTCGTCGTGTGACGACGACGAGGTGAAGTCCTGTTCGACGACGGTCGGCAGTTCCTCGTACCCGGCGGAGGCCACCGGGGCGGCTTCCGGCGCGGACGCGGCAGAGTAGCCGCCCTGGTACGACTGTGCCGAGGCGGCGCCCTGCGCGGGGGCCAGCGGGATGGTGCCCGGCACGGTAGTGGGGATGGCCTGCTGGGGTGCCTGCTGCTGGGTGTTCTGCTGCGGCACCTGCTTCGGCTGGGCGGGGGTGCTGGTGACGTCGACCTGGTCGAAGCCTGCGGCGATGACCGTCACGCGGGCCTCGTCTCCGAGGGCGTCGTCGATGACGGCGCCGAAGATGATGTTCGCCTCGGGGTGGGCCACTTCCTGGACCAGCCGGGCGGCCTCGTTGATCTCGAACAGGCCGAGATCGGATCCGCCCTGGATGGAGAGCAGCACGCCGTGGGCGCCATCGATGGAGGCCTCGAGCAGCGGCGAGGCGATGGCCAGTTCCGCGGCCTTGACAGCACGGTCGTCGCCCCGTGCCGAGCCGATGCCCATGAGCGCCGAACCGGCCCCCTGCATCACGGACTTCACGTCGGCGAAGTCGAGGTTGATCAGCCCCGGGGTGGTGATGAGGTCGGTGATGCCCTGGACGCCGGACAGCAGCACTTGGTCGGCGGACCGGAAGGCATCGAGCACCGAGACGTTGCGGTCGCTGATGGACAGCAGCCGGTCGTTGGGGATCACGATCAGGGTGTCGACCTCGTCGCGCAGCGCGTCGATGCCGGACTCGGCCGAGGTCGCGCGGCGGCGGCCCTCGAACGTGAACGGGCGGGTGACCACGCCGATGGTCAGCGCACCCAGCGACCGGGCGATGCGGGCCACGACGGGCGCGCCACCGGTGCCGGTGCCACCGCCCTCGCCGGCGGTCACGAAGACCATGTCGGAGCCGCGCATGACCTCCTCGATCTCCTCGGCGTGGTCTTCCGCCGCCTGGCGGCCGACCTCCGGGTTGGCGCCCGCGCCGAGGCCACGGGTCAGTTCGCGCCCCACGTCGAGCTTCACGTCGGCGTCACTCATGAGGAGCGCCTGCGCGTCGGTGTTGATCGCAATGAATTCGACGCCGCGAAGGCCGACCTCGATCATGCGGTTGACGGCGTTGACGCCGCCACCGCCGATACCGACGACCTTGATGACGGCGAGGTAGTTCTGTGGAGCTGCCACGTCCTGTTTCCCTTGTTCGATGTGCTGCTGAGTCTAGGAAGCTTCAACCGGACCAACGTTAACCCTCAAGTTGAGGGTTAGAGTTATGTCAAGTACCTGCTACTAAGACGCTATGTTTTGCGTCCCCGGCATGCAACGACCGCCACCGCGTGTCGCCCCATTACCGTGATTCCTTTTTTCCGGCGGGGCCCGCCGGGGCTATCGGGTGACCGGGTGGTCGGGGGTGCTGACGTCGAAGGTGTCGACGCCCTGTTGCTTGTTGTCCTTCAGGAAGGCGGTCAGCACCCTGGCCTTGTCACCGCTGCGCTCGTCGCTGCCCCAGAGGACCTTCTGCCCGTTGGTCAGGGTCAACTGGACCGAGTCGACCGTCTGCGCGCTGGCGTGGTCGAGCTTCTTCAGCGCCGATGCCGGCAGGGCCGCCAACACGTGGGTCAGCGAGGCGAAGACCTCGGGGTCCTGGGCGGACTTCTTCGCGTCGATCAGCGGCAGCTTCACGCTGTCGCGCTTCTTCACCGTCGAGAGCGTCCGCCCCTCCTCGTCGACCAGGTCATAGGATTTCGAGCCGTTCTTCACGACGGCGACCGGGGCGTATTCGACGATCTGCACTTCCAGGGTGCCGGGTGCATGGGCCTGCACGACGACGTCCTGGATCGGCGCCTGGTCGGCGAGCAGCTCCTTGACCTGGGCCGGGCCGATCCGTGGCAACGGGACGCCCTTGAGCGGGGCAAGCGACGCGTGGATGGTCTTCGTGGACACCAGCTTGTTGCCCTCGACGGTGATCGTCTGCACGGCAAGCAACGGCGAGAACAGCAGGACCAGCATCAGCGCCACGATCAGGGCGACCACCGAACCGCCGATCCAGAGGACGCGACGGCGCAACCGCCGCCCGGCGGTCTCGGGCAGGGTGACGACATTCGCGCCGCCGCGGGTGTCCGGGCTCATGCGCAGGCCCCCAGGGCGGTGACGATGTCGGGTCCGAGTTCGGTGACGTCCCCGGCGCCGATGGTCATGACGATGTCGCCGCTGCGGGCCACCTCGGCGATCCTGGCGGTGACCTCGCCGCGGGAGACGAGCCCGCCGTTCGTCTGCAGTGCATCGGCAACGAGTTCCGCGGTGACACCGGGCAGCGGCTGTTCCCTCGCCGGGTAGATGTCCAGCACCAGTGCCGTGTCGGCCAGCGAGAGCGCCTCGGCGAACGCCGCCCAGAATTCACGGGTGCGGGTGAACAGGTGCGGCTGGAAGACGACGTGGACGCGTCCGGCGTCCCCCGCCACGGCCCGGCCGGCACGCAACGCGGCCAGGACCTCCGTGGGGTGGTGGGCGTAGTCGTCGTAGACCCGGATGCCGGCAGCCTCGCCGCGGAAGTCGAAGCGCCGGGCCGCACCGGTGAACGCCGCAAGGCCGGCGGCCGCCCGGTCGGGGGTGAGGCCGCAATCGAGCCCGATCGCAAAAGCCGCGGCGGCGTTGAGCAGGTTGTGGTCGCCGGGCACCGACAACGAGAGCCGCCCCGATTCCCCGCTGCCCCAATCCAGCCGGCAGGCGAAGCGTCCCCCCGCGGGGGCCGAGTCGCTCAGCCGGCGGTCGGCCCCGTCGGCGAACCCATAGGTCTGCACCCGGACCAGGGGACGTTCGCTGCGGATCCGCCGGGCCAGGTCCATCGACCCCGGATCGTCCGCGCAGGCCACCAGCAGGCCGCCGTCGGGTAGCAGCGACGCGAACCGGTGGAAGCTCTCGTGCACGGCGGCCTCGGTGCCGTAATGGTCCAGGTGGTCGGCCTCGACATTGGTCACCACGATCGCGTCGGGCCGGTAGTTGAGGAAGGAGGCATCCGACTCGTCGGCCTCCGCCACGAAGATCCGTCCGGACCCGTGCTCGGCATTGACGTCGAGCCCCGCGACATTGGCGCCGATGGCGAACGACGGCGAAAGCCCCGCCTCCCGCAGCATCACGGCGATCAAGGACGAGGTGGTGGTCTTCCCGTGGGTGCCGCACACGGCGACGACGTGGTGGCCGTCCATGGTCGCGGCGAGGCCTTCGGAGCGGTGCAGGATGCGCAGCCCGCGTTCACAGGCGGCATCGTATTCGGGGTTGCCTGCCTTGATGACCGATGAGATGACCACGGTGTCGGCCTCCGGCAGGTCCGCGGCGGAGTAGCCGACGTGGATGGAGGCCCCCAGGGCGCGCAGTTCGTCCAGCACTGGCAGGTCCTTGGCGTCGCTGCCGGTGACGGCGACGCCCTGGGCGAGCATGAGCCGGGCCACGGCGGAGACCCCGACGCCGCCGATGCCCATGAGGTGGACGCGACCAAGTTCGGCCACCGTGTGAAGTTGTTGCATGTTTCCTAGTTTCCCATCTTCGGGTCGGCTCCGGCGGTGCCGGCCGTCTGCAGCACGATCGCGGCCATCCGCTCGGCGGCGTCCCGGCGTCCCTGTCCACGGGCCGCATCGGCCATGGCCCGCAACCCGGCG
Organism: Arthrobacter sp. ASL1; assembly: GCF_056680475.1. Lineage (NCBI taxonomy): Bacteria > Bacillati > Actinomycetota > Actinomycetes > Micrococcales > Micrococcaceae > Arthrobacter > Arthrobacter sp. ASL1. The sequence continues at coordinate 3,911,282 of NZ_CM155284.1, read as the reverse complement.
GCGTCCCCGAGGAGCCCGGGAAGGGTGCCGGCGACGTATTCTGCGGTGAATTCCCCGTCGGCCACCACGATGGCGGCACCGGATTCCCGAAGGCCACGCGCGTTCAGGGCCTGCTCGCCGTTGCCGATCGGCAGTGGCACCAGGACCGACGGCAGTCCGACGGCGGCGATTTCGCACACCGTTCCGGCGCCCGCCCGGGCAACGAGCAAATCGGCGGCCGCGTAGGCCTGTTCCATCCCGTCGATGTATTCGACCTGGTGGTACCCGGGCAGCGCCAGCGGCGCACCGTCGTCGTCCTTCATGGCCTTACCGCGCCCGGTGACGTGCAGGACCTGGAATCCGGGGCGGGACTCCCCCGCCTCGGCAGCGAGCCGGCGCAATCCGCCCATGAGCGCGCGGTTGAGCGATTGGGCCCCGGATGAACCCCCGGTGACCACCAGGGTCGGTGTGTGCGGGTCCAGGCCCAGGGCGCGGCGGGCCCCGTCCCGTGCAGCATCGCGGTCGAGCCCGGCAATCCCGGCGCGCATGGGCATGCCGACCAGTTCGGCGCCGGGCAGCCCGGTGCCCTCGAAGGCGGTGCCGACATGTGCCGCGAACCGGGCCCCGACCTTGTTGGCCAGCCCGGCCTTGGCGTTGGCCTCGTGCACGACGACGGGGATCCCGAGGCTGCGGGCGGCCAGGTACACGGGGGTGCAGACGTACCCGCCGACGCCGACGACCACGTCGGCCTCCGCGCGACGCAGGATGTCCTTGGCGCCCCGGACCGCCGCGGCGAAGCGGAAGGGCAGTTTGAGCAGGTCGAGCGAGGGCCGGCGTGGGAGCGGGACGCGGGCAATGGTCTCCAGCTCGTATCCGGCCGCGGGGACGAGCCGTGTCTCCATGCCCGAGGGGGTGCCGACCAGGCGCAGGGCGATGCCCGGCTCCGCGGCGCGGAGCGCGTCGGCCATGGCCAACAGGGGCGAAACGTGCCCGGCGGTGCCGCCGCCGGCCATCACCACGGAGGCGGTGGGGTTCATCGGGTGCCCTTCCTGGAGGTGCCGGCTGTGGTGGCCTTCGCCGGTTCGGAGCTGGCGTCGGGCCGGTGCCGGGCAAAGCAGAGCACGACGCCGACCCCCATCAACGCGAGCATCAGCGCCGAGCCGCCGGAGGAGATGAACGGCAGCGGGACGCCGATGACGGGCAGCAGTCCGGTGACCATGCCGATGTTCAGGAACGCCTGGCCGATCAGCCACGCCATGATGCCGCCGGTGGCGATGCGCACGAAGTTGTCCTGGTGGCGGGCCGCCACCCGGTACATCGCCACGGCCAGGATCGCGAAGAGCAGCAGCACCACGATGGTGCCCAGTAGGCCCAATTCCTCGCCGAGGATGGTGAAGATGAAGTCGTTCGAGGCCTCGGGGATGTAGTTCCACTTCTGCCGCGACTGGCCCAAGCCGACGCCCCACCAGCCGCCGGAGGCCAGGGCGTAGAGCCCCTGGGTCGACTGGTAGCAGGCGGCCGGATCGGTGTCGCAGTTCAGCCCCAGCCAGGCGTAGATGCGGGTCATGCGGTTGCCGGAGACCAGGACCATCAAGATCGCGCCGATGGCGCCGACCACGCCGGCCATGGCGAACAGCTTGAGCCTCACGCCGCCGAGGAAGAGCGCCGCGACCAGGACCAGGCCGATGACGATGGCGGTTCCGAGGTCGCGTCCGAGCATGACCAGCCCGATCAGCAGGAGCCCGCCGGGGAAGAGCACGGGGATCAGCGCATGGCCGGTCTCCCCGATGAGCTTCGCCTTCTTGCTCAGGACCGCTGCGGACCAGACGGCCAGGGCCAGTTTGGCCGCCTCCGAGGGCTGAGCGGAGACGGGCCCGATCTGGATCCAGTTGCGGTTGCCGTAGATCTCGACGCCAAGCGGCGTGAGCACCAGCAGCAGCAGGAACACGGCGATGAAGAACGCCGGCCACGCCAGCTTCTTGAACGTCGGCAGGGAGAACCGGGAGATCACCAGCATCAGCACGACGCCGACGACTGCCGAGGAGCCCTGCTTGATGACCTGGTCGTACGAGGAGGCATCGGGGTTCTTGCTGATGGCCTCCACGGACGAGGAGGACAGGACCATCATCAGCCCGATCACCGTCAGGGCCAGGGTGCTGCCCAGGATCAGGTAGTAGCCGGTGCGCCCGTCCTTGGCCGGGTCCCCCTCGATCCAGCGCCAGAAACGGGCGATGGGCCGTTCGCCGTCGCCGGAGCGTTTGGCCGCGCGGTCGGCGGTTCCCTTTCCGGCGGAGGTGCGGGACACGACGGCGGGGCGGTCCATGCGCGGTTGTGGCGGCCGTTGGCGGGTGGTGGAGGCGTCTTGGCCGGCTGGCCGGCTGGTTCCCCCGCTGCTGCCCGTCCTGCGGATCCGGGGCTTGCGTCCCGTTCCTCCGGGTGGGCGTGTTGTGGGGGGTTCCACGCGTTCTCCTTAGTTCTCTTCGTCCTCCATGAGCCGGCTGACGGCTTCGATGAATGCGTTGCCACGGTGGGCGTAGGAGGTGAATTGGTCCATGGACGCGGCCGCGGGTGCCATGAGCACCGTGTCGCCGGGCCGGGCGATGCCCGCCGCGGCTTGGACGGCCGCGGTCATGACCTTCGACCCCCGGTCCCCCGCTTCCGTTGTCTGTGTACCAGTTTCGCTCACCGGCACCGCGATCACCTGCACCGTCGGCGCGTGTCGGCCCAATGCCTCGCGCAGCGACGTCGTGTCGGTTCCGATGAGGACGACGCCCCGCAGGCTGCCGGCGAATCGTGTCACCAGTTCGGAGTAGTCGACTCCCTTGGACAGGCCGCCGGCGATCCAGACCACCGAGGTGAATGCCGAGAGCGAGGCCGCCGCAGCATGCGGATTCGTCGCCTTGGAGTCGTTGACCCACAGGATGTCGTCGCGGCGTGCCACGGCCTGGATCCGGTGTTCGCCGCGGTCGAAGCCGCGCAGTCCCTCCCGGACGGCGTCGACCCCGACCCCGTAGGCGCGCACCAGTGCGGCGGCGGCCAACGCGTTGGCGACCATGTGGCGGGGGGCCACCCCGCCGAAGTCCTCGAGCGAAGCCAGCTCGACGGCGGAATCGTGGCGGTTGTCGATGTAGGCGCGGTCCACCAGCAGGTCGTCCACGACGCCGAGCATGCTCCGGGCCGGAACCCCGGTGGTGAAACCAACGGCCCGGCACCCCTCGACGACGTCGGCGTTCTCCACCATCGTCTCGGTGATGGGCGCCTCGACGTTGTAGACGGCGGCAACCCGGGTTCGTTCGTAGATCCTGGCCTTGTCAGCCTGGTACTGCTCGAAGGAGCCGTGCCAGTCCACGTGGTCCTGCGCGATGTTCAGCACGACCGAGGCCAGCGGGGACATCGTGTGGGTGTAGTGCAGCTGGAAGCTGGAGAGTTCCACGGCGATGACGTCGAATCCCTCGGGGTCGCGGACGGCATCGAGGATGGGGGTGCCGACGTTGCCGGCCGCGATGGCCCGCAACCCGTCGGCGCGCAGCATGGCCTCGGTCATTCCCACGGTCGTGGTCTTGCCGTTCGTCCCGGTGATGACCAGCCATTCGGCGGTCTTTCGGCCCTCGCGGTGGTTGACCCGCCACGCGAGCTCCACGTCGCCCCAGATCGGGATGCCGGCGTCGGCCGCGGCACGCAGCATCGGGTGGTGCGGAGGCCACCCCGGGGAGGCGACGACGAGTTCGGCGGCCTGGCCGTCGACGGTCGGCAGCGCCTGGGCATGTTCCGGCCCGAGCAACACCTCGTGGACTCCGACGATCTTCAGCGTTTCGGCCCGCGCCGGGTTCTCCCCGCCGGTCCCGGAGTCGACCACCACGACGGTCGCACCGAGTTCAGCGAGCGTGTCGGCCGCCGAGAACCCGGACAGGCCCAGCCCCGCCACGACCACGCGCAGGCCTTTCCAGTCGGCGTCCCAGCTGGTCAATGCGCCGAGGTCGGCGCTCACAGGCCGAGCACCCATTCGCCGTAGAAGATCCCCGCGGCCGCCGCGACCAGCAGGCCGCACAGGATCCAGAAGCGGACGACGATGGTGACCTCGGCCCAGCCCTTGAGCTCGAAATGGTGTTGTAGCGGCGCCATGAGGAAGACCCGTTTGCCGCCGGAGAGCTTGAAGTACCCGACCTGGATGATGACCGAAAGCGAGATGATCACGAACAGCCCGGCCAGCACGATGAGCAGCACCTCGGTGCGCGAGAGGATGGCGAAGGCCGCGACGGCGCCGCCGATGGCCAGCGACCCGGTGTCGCCCATGAAGATCTGGGCCGGCGACGTGTTCCACCAGAGGAAGCCCACGAGTGCACCGCTGAGGATCGCGCCGAGCAGCGCCAGGTCCATGGGGTCCCGGACCTCGTAGCAGACCGATCCGATGGAGCGGGAGGAGCCGCAGGCCTGGTTGAACTGCCAGATCCCGATCAGCGTGTAGGCGCCGAAGACCATGATCGAGGCACCGGTGGCCAGCCCGTCAAGGCCGTCCGTCAGGTTGACGCCGTTGGTGGCCGCGGTGACGATGACGTTGGACCAGATGATGAAGAGGATCGCCCCGCCCACGGGCCCGAAGAAGGCCAGATCCAGTGCGGTGTCCCGGGTGATGGAGATGTGCGTCGAGGCCGGCGACAGGCCCTTGCCGTTCGGGAACTGCAGGGCCAGGACGGCAAAGACGATCCCGACAGCGGCCTGGAGGGAAAGCTTCTGCCAGGCGCGCAAGCCCAGGCTGCGCTGCTTGGAGATCTTGATGTAGTCGTCCAGGAAGCCCACGAACCCCATGCCGGTCATGAGGAACAACAAGATCAACCCGCTGGCCGTGGGGCCGGGCGAATGGTCCGCGGTCAGCATCAGGATGCCATGGGTGCCGAAATAGGCGACCAGGACCGCGAGCACGATGAGGGCCCCACCCATGGTGGGCGTCCCCCGCTTGGTGTGGTGGGAGGTCGGGCCGTCGTCGCGGACGAACTGGCCGTAGCTCCTGCGGGTCAGCAGCCTGATGAAGGCTGGCGTTCCCACGAATGTGATGACCAGGGCGATCGAGGCGCCCACCAGCAGTGAGATCACCGGGCGTCCCCCGCTCCGGGTGCCGTGGTCGCGGCGGCAGCGCCGGCTGCGGTGTGGGCGGCCACCCGGTCGCCCAGGTGGCGCAGACCCGATGAGTTGGAGGACTTGAACAAGACGATGTCTCCGGGTTCCAGCTGGTCACGTAGCAGCTGCTCGGCCTCGTCGGGGGTGTCGACGTAGTACGCCTCGTCCCCCCAGCTGCCTTCGAGGACCGCTGAGTTGTGGGCGGCCTTCGCCCCCCGGCCGACCACCACCAGCTTCTTGATGTTGAGTCGCACCGCGAGGCGGCCGACGAGGTCGTGTTCGTGGATCGAGTCGGCACCGAGTTCGAGCATCTCGCCGATCACCGCCCACGTGCGCCGGGCGGTTCCCCCGGCGTCGGACAGGCCGAGTTCCGCCAGGGTCCGCAGCGCCGCACGCATGGATTCGGGGTTCGCGTTGTAGGCGTCGTTGATGATGCTCACGCCATCGGCACGCTCGGTGCGTTCCATGCGCCAGCGGCTCGCGGCCCCGCGGTCCTGCAAGGTTGCGGCGATGGCGGCCCCGTCGATCCCCAGGGCGTGGGCGGCGGCCGCGGCACCGAGCATGTTCGCCACATGGTGTCGTCCGATAAGCCCGCTGCGGATCCGGTACGAGCCGTCGCCGGGCAGGGTGAGGGTGAATTCGGGACATCCGTCCGGGCCGACGACAATGTCGGACGCGGCGACCGCTGCCGCCGTCCCGCCGTCATCCACGCCGAAACCGAGGATGGTGGCGTTCGTGCGCGAGGCCATGGCGGCGACCCGGGGGTCGTCCAGGTTCAGGATGGCCGTGCCCTCGGGGGGCAGGGCCTCAACCAGTTCGCCCTTGGCCCGGGCGATGTTCTCCACGCCGCCAAATTCTCCGGCGTGGGCGGTGCCCACACAGAGGACGACGCCGGTGCTCGGCTTGACCATGTCCGTCAGGTAGCTGATGTGCCCGATGCCGGTCGCCCCCATCTCGATGACGAGGTAGCGGGTCTCGGCGGTCGCGCCGAACACGGTCAGGGGAACGCCGACCTCGCCGTTGTAGGAGCCGATCGGTGCCACCGTGGGACCTGCGGTCTGCAGGATCGCGGCGAGCAGGTCCTTCGTGGTCGTCTTGCCGGCGGAACCGGTGATGCCGACGACCTGCGCCCCCCGGCCGCGGAGCAGATCAACGATGTGCGCGGCCAGCGCGCCCATGGCGATCACGGCGTCGTCGACGACCACCGCCGGGTGCACCGCACCGTTCGGGTCCAGGGTCTCGCGTTCGGCCAGTGCCAACACGGCACCGGCGGCGAAGGCACGGTCGATGAAGTGGTGCCCGTCGGAGAATTCCCCGGGCTTGGCGACGAAGAGCCAACCGTCCGCGCACTCCCGGGAGTCGGTGGCGACACCGGAGACCGTGGCCCCCGGCTCGGCGGTGGCCGTGATGCGGCCACCGGTGATGGACGCAATGTCGGCTGTAGTCAGTTCAATCATGGCACTCCGACTTTACCCGTTGCCCGCGGCGTCGGCGGCATCCGTCCCGGCAGGGCGGGGGCTGAATCCGGCTGCCTCGAGTGCACGGCGCAGCTCGACCCGGTCGTCAAGGGCCACGTTCACCCCGTTGACCTCCTGCCAGACCTCGTGTCCACGCCCGGCCACCAGGATGGTGTCCTCGGCCCGCGCCATGGCCACGGCAGCGGTGATGGCCTCGGCCCGGGGGAAGACCTCTGTGGCGCTGCTGGAGAGGCCCTCGGCCATGATGGCACCCAGTGCGCCGTCCAGGACCTGGCGGCGGATTCCGGCGGGCTCCTCGCTGTGGGGATCATCATCCGTGACGATGACGACATCGGCGTGTCGCGCCGCGATCGCACCCATGGTGGGGCGTTTCGTGGCGTCCCGGTCCCCGGTGGCGCCGAAGACGACGATCACCCGCGATCCGGGCCGTTCCCCGCGCACCGCGCCGATGGCCCGTTCGAGCGCGTCGGAGTTGTGCGCGAAATCCACGATCGCTGCGGGCTCCTGGCAGATGACCTGCATCCGCCCCGGCACGGCAACGGTCAACGGGTCGGTGGCGTCCAGGACGCGTTGCAGGGCGTCGAGGGGCACCCCGGAGGCGTGGACCATGAGCACGGCCAACGCCGCGTTGGAGACGTTGAAGAGGCCGGGCAGGCCGGTGTGTGCCCGCAATACGGCACCATCGGGACCGTGGAGCTCGAAGTCGTGCCCAAGCCCACGCTGCCCCATCGACGCCACGTGCCAGGCATTTCCGGACACATCCAGGTCTCCGCGACCCGCAGGCAGGGTGCGCAGCGTCAGCACCTCGGATCCCGCTGTCCGTGCCATCCGCCGACCCCATTCGTCGTCGACCGTGATCACGGCCCGCCGGGCTCGATCGGCTTCGAAGAGCCGCGCCTTCGTGGAGAAATACGCTTCCATGCTGCCGTGCAGATCCAGGTGGTCCTGCGTGAGGTTGGTGAATCCGGCGACGTCGAACCGCATGCCGCCGACCCGCTCGTAGTCGATCGAGTGTGAGGACACCTCCATGGCCACCGTGTCGACGCCCGTCGCACGCATGCGCCCCAACAATGAGTGCAGTTGCGGGGCCTCCGGGGTTGTCAGGACGCTGGGAATGCGCGTGCCGTCCGCCAGGATCTCGATGGTACCGATGAGGCCGGTGCGTTGGCCCAAGGCCGTGAGCAGCGACGTGATGAAGTAGGTCGTGGTGGTCTTGCCGTTGGTTCCGGTGACCCCGAGCAAGGCAGGCCCGCTGCCCACGGTGTCATACAGGCAGGCGGCCAGTGGCCCGACGGCTGCCCGTACGGACTCGACGACGAGGACCGGCAAGTCCACGCCCGCCGACCGCCGCGCGCCGTCCGGGTCGGCCAAGAGGGCGCTGGCGCCCGCAGCCGCGGCGGCAGGGGCGAAGTCCGCACCATGGCTGCGTGCGCCGGGAACCGCGGCGTAGAGGTCCCCTGGCAGTACGGCGCGGGAGTCGAGGCAAACCCCGGACACCACGGCACCGCCATTGCCTTCCACATGTGTCGTGATGCCCCGCTCCCCGATCCGCCTGGCCAGCTCCTGCAAGGTCACTTGGGGCGCGGTCGCGGGGCGGAACGCACGCTCCGCATCCTGGGGGGTGGGCTGCACTGGGGCTACCATCCGTAGTTCTGCTTCTTGCCGACGAAGACCTTATAGGGGTTGGGCTTGTCGGTCGTGGGCGGGACGTTATAGCTGTTCAGGGTCTGGGACATGATGGTCTTGAAGGTATCGGCGACGCTGAAGCTGCGCCAGTTGCCCTTCGGGCGCTGCATGGTCACCACCACCAGGTACTTGGGGTCGTCGATGGGCACCATGCCGACAAATGAGCTGGTGTATCCGTCGAGCTTTCCGGTCGGTCCTGCTGCCTGTCCCGTGCCGGACTTGCCGCCGACGCGGTACCCGTCGATGTCCATCGCGTATCCGGTTCCGTCGGTGACAACCGTTTCCATCATGCGCCGCATTTCCTTCGAGGTCTTGTTCGAGATGACGCGGGTCTTGTCGACGTTCTTGCGCTCATGCTCGGTGCCGTCGGGGTCGATGTAGGACTCGATCAGTGACGGTTCGATCTGGACACCGTTGTTGGCAATGGTCTGGAAGATCTTGGCCGTGTGCAAGGCGGTCTGGGTGTAGCCCTGGCCGAACATGGTCGTGTATTGCTGGCGGCGATCCCAGCGGTCTGGGGGAACGAAGATGCCCTTGTTCACCGGCAGTCCGATGTCGATCCCCTGGCCGATGCCGAACTTCTTCATCCACTCGTAGCGTTGCTCGTTGCTGAGCTTGCTGCCGATCATGGTGGTGCCGGTGTTGTAGGACCGGGCGAAGATCCCGGCCGCCGTCATATTGAACGTCTGGTGCTCGAGCGAGTCGTGGATCACCTCGCCGCCGATCTTGAACGCGTGCGGGACCTTGAAGTGGTCGGTCGGAGTAATGACTCCCTCCTCGAGGGCCGCCGCGAAGGTGGGCCCCTTGCCCGTGGAGCCGGGCGCGAAGGACTGCGAAACGGTGGTGGAACGGCGGTATTTGGCCTCCGTTGCACCGGGGTCGTTGGGATCGACGGTAGTCGAATCGGCCAAGGCGCGGATCTTGCCGGTTTCGACCTCCATCACGACGGCGTTCACCCACTCCGCGTTGAATTGCTTCTGCTTGGCCATCACCGCCTCCTGGGCGGCCCACTGGACGTCACTGTTGATCGTCAGCTTGACGTCCTTGCCATCAACAGCCGGCTGCTCCTTGAGGGTGGCCATGGGGATCCTGATCCCATCGGCACCAATCTCGTAGGTTTTCTTACCGGGGGTCCCGGACAATGCCCGGTCCTGGCTGAGTTCCAGCCCCTCGGCGCCGGTCTGCGAGGTACCGTCCTCGCTGGAACGCAGGAAACCCAGAACCGAACCGGCGACGGTGCCGTTCGGGTATTCGCGTTCAAATCGGTTCTGGCTGGTGATCCACGGCAGCCCCACGTCGATCACCTTGTTCCGGGTCTGGGGCGTAATCCCCTTCGCCACCACCGAGTAGCCCTTTTTCTTCGCGCCCTCTGCGCCGACTATGGATGTCGTCAGCTCCTTCTCGTCAATGCCCAGGATCGGGGCCAGTTCCTTGATCGCATCCTGGGTCTGAACGATGTCGCGGCCACCCTGGTCGTTCCTGCGCTTGAACTCGCTCTGCACTTGACGCTGGTCGACGACCAGGTCATACCGCTCGAAACTGGCGGCAAGGATTTTGCCCGAGCTGTCCAGAATGCTTCCACGGACCGGTTGTTCAACGCTTTCGCGGATTCTCTGTCCCGTGGCCTGCTCGGCGGCGGCCGTCGGATCCAGGCCCTGCACCAGGAAAAGCCGCCCCCCCAACAGGACGAGGAGAACCATGGCAATCGCCAATCCAGTTCGCAAGCGGCGGGGCTCCGTGCGCTGTGGCTTCTTCTTGCTGTTCCGGGCGGACGGCCTGGCCATAGTTCATTTCCTTGCTTTGCTGATCGATTCTCCCCCGGGGCCCGGACCGAACAGGCTGGCGGCCCTAGCGTCCGGAGTCCTGCTGCGCCGGAGCCGGGATGGTTCCGCCGTTCAGTTCATTCGCCGATGAATCCTGGGGGGTCTCGGTATTGCTCTGGTCGGTTGACGCCCCTCCGGCAACTGCGTTGCCCTCGGGAGCCTGGTGTTCAGAAGTCCCCGTTGTCGTGGACCCCTCGCCCGCCGTCGCCTGCTCGTCGGACGCCTTGCTTTCGACCTGGCCGCCGGGAACCTCCGGGGCGGCCACGAGCGTGGTGGGCGTCTTGCCCTTCTCCGCTGGTGTGGACTTTCCGGTGATCTTCTGGCTATCCAGATTGATTGAGGCCACCGATCCTGGCGTGACCATACCCAATTCTGCCGCCTTGGCGGCCACATTCTGGGGAGCCTGGAGATTTTGGAGTTCCTGTGTCAGCGCCTCGTTCTGCTGATTCAGGGTTTGCTCATGCGCGTTCAGCCCCACAATGTCGTACTGGGAGTTGGCAACATTGACGTTGACGACCAGCACCCCGACCAACGCCGCGAGCAGCAGGGCAAAGCAAAATGCAGCAAACCCGGCGCGTCGGCTCCGCTTCGTGGCCGGAACCAACGACAGCGGAGTCCGCTGCTTCGGTTCGGCGTGCCTGAGCGGCGAAGGCGCCCACGCACGGGCGTTTGCGCCATCGTTCATGCCGACAGTGCTGTGGCCGGCGTGAACTGCACGCGACTGGGTTGCGGTGCTCATGTTCAGCTCCTCCTCAGGATTCGTTCAACGGCTCGCAGTTTTGCCGAGGCCGCGCGGGGGTTTTCGTCAATTTCCAACTCGGTGGGCTTTTCCGTGCCTTTGGTCAGGCTTCGGAAGCGAGCCTTGTGCTCCTCGAGTTCCACCGGGAAGCCAACGGGCGCCGAGGACTTCGACGCGGCGGAGAAGTGCTTCTTGGCCAGCTTGTCCTCGAGGGAGTGGTAGCTCATCACCACGACGCGGCCTGCAACTTGCAGCACGTCCATGGCGGCAGGGAGCGCCCGGTCCAGCACATCGAGCTCCTCATTGACCTCGATGCGCAATGCCTGAAAGGTGCGCTTTGCCGGATGCCCACCGGTCCGTGCTGCCGCGGCGGGGACAACGCTGCGGATGCTCTCCACCAACTGCCCCGTGGTTTCAAAACGGCTCGTGGCGCGGTCCCGCACAATGGCCGAGGCAATGCGTCCCGCAAATTTCTCTTCTCCCCAGCTCCGAATAATCCGCACCAGGTCGGCCTCGACGTAGTTGTTGACGACATCCGCGGCGGTCGGTCCCGTCGAGGTGTCCATCCGCATGTCGAGCGGGGCGTCAAAGGAGTAGGCGAAACCTCGATCGCGTTCGTCCAATTGGAGCGATGAAACGCCCAGGTCGAAAAGGACACCGTCGACGCCGTCGAATCCGAGATCGGCGACCACATCATCGATCTCGTCGTAAACGGCATGGACCAGGTCGGTCCGGTCGGAGAACGGCGCCAGTCTTTCCCCGGCCAGCGCCAGCGCCTGCTCGTCGCGGTCAAGACCGATCAAGTGCAATCGGTCGAACCGGCTCAACAACGCCTCGGAATGTCCCCCCATGCCCAGGGTGCAATCCACAACGACGGCCCGTTCGCGCTCATCGATCCCTGCCTGGATCGACGGCGCCAACAACCCCACACAACGTTCGAGCAGCACGGGTATGTGCCGCTCGGAGGTGGGACGGGGCGTGTTGTCGTCGGTCATGCCCTGCCCCCTTTCAGCGTGTCACAGCTTGCAATCGTGGTGTAGGGATTAGGCCAGATCCCCCTCCGACCCGACCGGCTCCCGCCTGGCTCCGGGGAAGTGAAGCCAGGATGGTGCTTTTCGGGCGGCTGGAGATCTGGTCCAACCCCACCGTGCTTTCCAGCAGTTGCTAGAAGATGCCCGGTAGTACTTCTTCGTCTGTCTCGGAGAACGTGTTCTCCTGCTCCTCGAGGTATGCATTCCAAGCCTGGGTGTCCCAGATCTCGGCTCGCGATCCCGCACCGATGACGGTGACCTCCCGGTCCAGTCCGGCGTAGCTGCGCAGTGCCCCCGGGATGGTCACCCTGCCCTGCTTGTCCGGCATCTCATCCGATGCACCGGACAGGAAGACGCGAATGTAGTCCCGCGCCTGCCTTGATGCCAGCGGTGCCTGACGCATTTGCTCGTGGACGTTCTCGAACTCCCGCTGGCTGAAAACGTAAATGCAGCGTTCCTGCCCCCGGGTCAAGACCAGCCCGTTCGCCAGTTCGTCCCGGTATTTGGCAGGAAGGATGATGCGTCCCTTTTCGTCCAGGCGCGGCGTGTACGTCCCGAGGAACATACGCACCGCCTTCCCGTCTTCAAGGAGCCGAATTCACCCCGTCGTCCCCATTCACCTCTACAGTCCCCCACTTTACTCCACTTACCTCCACTGTCAATCACAACGAGGGGTTCTTCCACCGAAACTCTGAATATTTTCCGCGAGATTACTGGGAAGGAAGTCGGTGGTGGGTCGTGGAGGGAATTTCGCATCGAGGAGTGGCCGGAACCCCGATAAGTGGCGAATAACAGACGGATTCGGCGGTATTCATGGTGCAGCGGCCCGGAGTGGTGCAAAGTGGAGGAAGCCATGGCGCGAAGTGGAGGGCCCGCCGCAGGACGGGCGAAAGCCCGGCCTGCGACGTCGACTACGTGACCAATCGCACGGGTCACTTCCCTTCTGGGGGGCGGAGGCGGCCCAGGGCAACACAAAGGGCGCCGACCTTTTTAAGGTCCGCGCCCTACTATTTGCGGGAAACCGGCTGGAACCTGTTCGATCAGGCCCGTGGATTAGTTAGTGTTCGTCGCGGTGCCGCGCTTCCCATTTCGACTCGAGATCCGACATGAAGGAACTCTTCTGCGGACCATTCTTGGCGCGGCCTTTGCCGACCCTGCCAAAGGCGTTCTTCGAAAAGGCAACGTAAACACCGACGCACATCAATGCAAAGCCCAAAACTCCCAAGGGAATCCACTGGTTCGAGACGCCGACCAGGAGGACGACGATCCCGATAACCCCGACAAGTGCTCCGATGGCAATGTTCCGCGTGGAGAAACCTCCAGGAGAGGCATTGGATTTCATCGAGGAGGCAAACTTGTGGTCCTCGTGCAGTTGCTTCTCCAGCTGCTCAAGCAAGTGCTGCTCGTGTTCGGAAAGTGGCATGATCCCTTCCCCAATCCCTCGTGTCCATTGGCTTCCTGGCAGGAAGCCCCTATATGTGTTTCAACGGTTCCTGCTACTCCATTGTTCCCGTTTTCACGGGTATGTCCAACGTGATCTTCGATACCGTTGGATTACCTAGGATAGTCCCCTTCCGCACCACCGGGAAGCAGAACTACCCTTCGGTATCCTTCCCCTCCCGCGGTGGGGGCATCAGCGTCGCGGGCCGCAGCGACCCGGAGGGGAAGCGCTGGCGGATGAGGTCCATGGTTTCTTCCGCCTGGCGCCAGTTGCCGTCGCTGCGCTCGAAGCTCATCTGGAATCCGCCATCCGCGTCCGATAGCTGCTCAACACGGATCCCGATCAAGCGAACCTTTTGCGCACGGGAACCGAGACCGGAGAGAAGGCCCTCGGCTGCCGCAACCACCGTCTGAGCCGAATTCGTCGGCTGGACCAGACGGCGACTCCGCGTGACCGTCGTGAAGTCCTCGTATCTGACTTTGAGCGTAATCGAGTGCCCCTGTCGGCCGGCCTCGCGCAGTCGCTGGGCGACGCGGTGGCTCAACCGCAGCAGTTCGCGACGCAACATTGCATCGTCGTGAACGTCGGTCGCGAAGGTCTCCTCGGCACCGATGCTCTTCTCCTCCCGGATGGGTTCAACGGGCCGGGGGTCCCTCCCCCAGGCCAATTCGTAGAGCTGCAGCCCATTGGAGCCCAGCAGTCTCTCGAGCGTTGCCACCGGGGTCTGCGCCAGTTCGCTGACTAATGAGATCCCAGCCCCGGACAGCACCTCCGTGGTCTTTGCGCCAACACCCCACAGTGCGCCGACAGGGAGGGTATGCAGATACGACACGGTATCTTCCGGGGCAATCCGCAAGAGGCCGTCCGGTTTGGCCCGGGTAGAAGCGACTTTGGCGACGTACTTGTTCCGTGCAATGCCCACGCTTGCCGGCAGGCCGAGATCGTCACGGATTCTCCGACGGATCATCCGCCCGATCTCCATTGGCCCACCCAGTCGCCGAAGGCCGCCGGTCACGTCGAGGAAGGCCTCGTCGACACTGACCTGTTCCACGAGAGGCGTGACTTCATGGAAAATCGCCATGATGCGCCCGGAATACCGCCGGTAGGAACCCATGCTCGGTTCAATGACAGTGGCCGAAGGAGCGAGGCGCATTGCGGAGCCCATGGGCATGGCCGACCTGACGCCTAGACCGCGGCATTCGTACGAAGCCGAAAGCACCACGGAGCGCGGCCCCGGGTGGCCGACAATGACCTGGCGGCCAACGAGCTCGGGCCGCTCCAAGAGCTCCACGGACACGTAGAAGGCATCCATGTCCACATGAAGGACGGTACGGTGCTCGGGAACGACGGCCATGGGTCCAATTCTAGAGAGGTTGGCCGACAGATAGAGTTGAGGCAACCCCGCCCACCCAGACAATGGATGCCATGAACCACATCGACGCCACAGGTCCACTGCCCCTCGCCGAAAGGTCCAGCGAAAGCGGTTTCACGAAACGCCTGGACGAGACGCTTGCGGGGTTCCTGGCCGAGCAGTACGGCATCGTCGCCGAGATCTCCGAGTCCGCGGGCGATCTGGTCACATCGATCGCGTCGCTCGTTCAAGGAGGGAAGCGCCTACGTCCCCGTTTCGCCTACTGGGGTTATATCGGTGCCGGTGGCGACCCTAACGACGATGGCATCGTGCGCGCAGCGGCAGCCTTGGAGCTCTTCCAGGCGGCAGCGCTGATCCATGACGACGTCATCGACCGATCTGCGACCCGCCGAGGACGTCCCAGCGTCCACAAGTACTTCGAGTACAACCACGCGCGGCAAGGTTGGTCTCGCGATGGTGCCAGATTCGGCGAGGCGGCAGCCATTCTCGCGGGTGATCTTTGCCTGTCCCTGAGTGAACAGCTGTTCGCTACGGCCGCTCCCGCCGGATCGCCTGCCCGCGTGATCTTCGACGGAATGCGAACCCAGGTCATGGCGGGCCAGTACCTCGATGTGCTGGAGGAGTCGGCTGGTCCCACGTCCCCGGACGCCGATGTCCTGCTTCGGGCGCGGACCGTCCTTCGCTACAAGTCGGCGAAATACTCAACCGAGAACCCCTTGTTGCTGGGAGGCGCCCTGGCTGGCGCCGACAGCGACCTGCTGGCCGGCTATTCGGCATTCGCGCTGCCTATCGGGGAGGCCTTCCAGCTCCGGGACGATGTACTGGGCGTCTTCGGCGACCCTGCCGTGACCGGAAAACCTGCCGGGGACGACCTCCGGGAAGGCAAACGAACCGAGATGATCGCCCATTCGCTGTTGCTGGCTTCAGGCACCGACCGTGATTTCATCCAAGAACGCTTGGGGGCCGATGACCTCTCGGCAGATGAGACCGTCCGAATGACCGGCATCCTCGAGAAATCCGGAGCCCTCCGGGCCACGGAATCGAGCATCGAAGAGCTCTCCCAGCGTGGCTTCTCCGCGTTGGCGGGCCTTCCGGTCTCCGAAGACGTCAGGTCGCAGCTACGAACGCTTGGCGAGGCCGTCATCAACCGCGCGGCATAGTTTATCCACGGTCTTCAGCGGACCGCGGGCCGGGCCGAGGTGAGCCGGCCTACCATGCCAGCGCTTGGGCCCGCCTGCGGATTTCGGTTTTCCGCCCCTGGCGCAGGGCCTCGATGGGGGTCCCGGGAAGCGATTCGTCGGGAGTGTGCAGCCAGGCGATCAACTCCTCGTCGGTGAACCCTGAGTCCACCAGCACGGTGATGGTGCCCTTGAGGCTGTCCACCAAGCGGCCGTCCTGCACGAAGCCAGCCGGAACGGACCGGACCTTACGTTCGCCGACCCGGGCTTCAACGATTGATCGCTCATCGAGCAGTCGATGCACGTCCTTGATGGAGACGCCCAGCTCGACTGCTAGGTCAGGTAATGACAACCATTCGGTTACGAGTTTATTAAGAGAGCTCACAGGACAAGACTGCCACACGCTAGCCCTATCCTGGGGCAATCCCCCCGTGACGAGCCGCTTAAGACTTTTGGGATAAGGGGAAATGGTGTAAATTCACTTGAGTCACACTTGCAACTTAAGTCACACGAGTATCGCGGAGCCCTGCCTGGTTCCACTCGTAGGACTTCGTCGGCCCCGGCCGTCGCGATCAGAGGATGTCTATATGCCCGAGCTCCGCTCCAGCGGTGCACGTTCCTCGAACGGCTTCGTTCAGGGACCCCGCAATCGCTCCATTTACGGCGCAGTCGCTGTCGCGGCGATTCCCGCCGTTGCCATTTCGGGGTTGGCCGCGGCCGCCCCTGCATCAGCAGTCGAAGCGCCTGCCTCAAAGGCGCTTCTCCTTCCGAAGACGGCCACGGCAGCCAACATCGCCACGGCCCAGCATCGAATCGCCGCCCATCTGGTCGCGTCGCATGTGCCGGCCCGCATCACGGTCGCCACGGCCGTCCCCAAGACGGTCGTGGTGAAGTCGGGCGATACCTTGTCCGGTATTGCCCATCGTCACCATGTCTCCCTTTCGACACTGCTCAAGGCGAACAAGCTCTCGGCCAGTGAATTGATCTTCCCGGGCCAGAAAATCAAGCTCACGGCTTCGTCCTCCCCGGCGAAGAAATCGTCTTCCGACTCGTCCACCAGTTCCACGAAGTCCGCGAACTACACCATCAAATCCGGTGACACGTTGTCGGGCATCGCCCACAAGCACCACATGTCGCTCTCGGAGCTGCTGAAGTCCAGCGGCTTGAAGGCCAGCACCACGATCTACCCCGGCCAGAAGGTCCGCTTGTCCGGATCCCACGGGGCATCTCCGGCGAAAAAGACTTCCGTGAGGTCGACCACAACCAGCGGATCGTCCTACACCGTCAGGTCCGGGGACACGCTGTCGGGCATCGCTTCCAAGGCCGGCGTCGGGCTCTCCACGGTCCTGAAGGAAAACAACCTGAGTCGTTCCTCGGTGATCTATCCAGGTCAGAAGATCCGCCTCTCGGGTGGTACGAGCGCTCCGGTGAAGGTTGCCACCAGCACCACCACCCCGATCAAGTGGGCAAGCGCCCCGAAGTCCACGAGCTATGTGGTCAGGGCCGGGGATACACTGTCGGGCATCGCCCAGAAGCACCACATGTCGCTCTCCGAGCTCCTGAAGTCCAGCGGGCTCAAGATCAGCACCACGATCTACCCCGGCCAGAAGATCCGCCTCGCCGGCGGTTCGGCTGCACCGGCCGAGTCTCCGGCGGCGGCCAAGTCCTCGAGTTCGCCGAAGGCCACGACGTACACGGTGAAGGCCGGGGATACGCTTTCGGGTATCGCCGCTGAAGCCAGCCTGGGTCTCTCCAAGCTCCTGGAGGCCAATCACCTGAGCAAGTCGTCGGTGATCCGTGTCGGCCAGAAGCTCAAGCTCGCCGGCGGCTCCTCGGTGTCCACGACGTCGACGCGCAAGCAGCTGGTCTCGGACACGTTCCTGCACTACAAGTACCCGACTGAAACGGTGAAGTCGGCCAATGACAACAAGTACGAGCTGCTCTCGAGGAACCTGCCTTCGCGCGCGGAAATGAAGTCGTTGATTGTCAGCACGGCACGCCAGATGGGTGTCGACCCGTCGTTGGCACTGGCGCACGCCTACCAGGAGTCGGGTTTCAACATGGCAGCCGTCTCCCCCGCCAATGCGATCGGTGCCATGCAGGTCATCCCGTCGTCCGGAGACTGGGCCTCGCAGCTGGTCGGGCGCCAGCTCGACTTGTTGAACCCCCGCGATAACGTGACTGCTGGTGTCGCGATCATCCGCGCCCTGCAACGCACCAGCACCTCGGTGGAGATCGGCATTGCCTCCTACTACCAGGGGCAGGGTTCGGTGAAGCGCAATGGCATGTACACCGACACCAAGTCGTATGTGCACTCCGTTCAGGCGCACCAGAAGAAGTTCAGCTAGCCAGCGCACGCTGCCGACAAAGCAGGCCGGGCCCCTTGGGTCCGGCCTGCCTTGTCTTCAACGGTTGGCGCCTTGGTCAGCGCTGGACGGGAAGGTCCAGGATGACATTGGTGCCGCCGTGCTCCCGCGGCTCCCACTCGATGGAGCCCGCCAGTTCGCTCGTCACGAGCGTCTTGACGATCTGCAATCCGAGGCCGTCCTTGCCCGGCACGGGCCCGAGGCCGCGCCCGTCGTCGGAAACCACTACGCGCAATCGTTCGGTGCCGTCGGCGATGGCCCGTCGCGTTGCATCGAGGCTCACGGTGCCGTCACGTTCACCCAGACCATGCTCGACGGCGTTCGATACAAGTTCGTTGATGACCAAGGAGAGCGGGGTTGCCAGCTCGCTGGGCAGTTCGCCAAACGAGCCCGACCTTTCGGTACGTACCACCTGGCCGGGCGAGGCGACTTCCGCTGCCAGCCTGAACTGCCGGTCGATCAATTCGTCGAAGTCCACATTCTGGCTCAGGCCCTGCGAGAGGGTTTCATGGACCAGGGCGATGGTGGCCACCCGGCGCATGGCCTGCTCCAAACCGAGCTTGCCGTCTTCGCTGACCATGCGGCGGGACTGCATCCGTAGCAGGGCAGCAACCGTTTGGAGGTTGTTCTTCACGCGGTGGTGGATTTCCCGGATCGTTGCGTCCTTGGAAACCAATTCCATTTCCCGGCGCCGCAGCTCAGTCACGTCGCGGCACAGCACCAGGGCACCATAACGTTTCCTGCCGTCGCGCAGCGGTATCGCACGCAGGGACAGGCTCACACCACGTGATTCAACCTCGGTCCGCCAAGGCATCTTCCCGGTCACGACCAAGGCGAGGGACTCGTCGACCAGCCGTCGGTCCCGGAGCAAGCCGGTCGTGACTTCGGCCAACGACCGTCCTTCGAGCGAATCGACCCCGCCGAGCCGCCGATAGGCGGATACACCGTTGGGGCTGGCGTATTGCACGATCCCCTCGGCGTCCAAGCGGATCAACCCATCGCCCACTCGCGGGGCTCCCCTGCGAGAACCGGTCGGCGTCGCAAAGTCGGGCCAGAGTCCTTGCGTGCCCATGCGCAACAGGTCCGTTGCACACTGCTTGTAGGTCTGCTCGAGTCGGGATGCCACCCGGAAGGAGGACAAATCCTGATGGCTGGTCACCACGGCCAGGGTCCGGCCGTTGCGCACCATCGGGTAGGCCTCGATGCGCATGGCCGATTCCTGGGTCCAGTGGTCCTCGGCGGCTCGCTGCATCTGCCCTGAGGACCACGTCTTCTCAACGAGCGGCCGGAGGTCCCGGCGGATCCGTTCGCCGACGAAATCGCTGTGGAAGACGGTATGGCTGGTGGACGGACGTACATGTGCCAGGGCCATGTACGTCCCCCCGGCCGACGGGTGCCACAGCACCAGATCGGCGAAGGCCAGGTCCGCGACCATCTGCCAGTCCCCCACCAGGAGGTGGAGCCATTCCTCGTCGCCGGGCCCGAAACCGGCCAGGTCCCGGATGGGATCGGTGAAGGTCGCCAACTGCTACCGCCGGACGATCGAACGCAGCAAGCGCAGGGCCACCGAGAGGGACGCCATGTCATCGCGCTCCAGGCTGTTGACCTCGTCGAACATCTTCTTGGCCCGATCCAGGTTGCCCGCATTCTCCTGCTCCCAGGCCGAGAGGCACTCGACCGGACCACTGGCCTCCGGAACCGCGTCCAGGGCCGCCTCGGTGATGTCCACCACCGTGGAGTACAAGTCATCACGCAAGGCGGCGCGGGCCAGTGCCTCCCAGCGGTCCCCACGCGGGAGCTTGGTGATGCGCTCCAGCAGGGCATCCACGCCGAACCGGTCGAACACCAAGTAGTAGACGGCGGCGACGTCGCGCGCCGGCATCTGCTGGTCCCGGGCGGCCAAGGCGATGTCCAGCAGGGCGAAGCTCTCGAACTGCCGGGCCCAACGGGCCGCGAGATCCTCGGGCAGCCCCCACCGCAGTCCATCACTCTTCCAGACCGCAATGCGTTCGGCGTCGTTGCCCTGGAGGAAGTCGCCGAGCTCGGCATTCAACGTGGACACGATCGGGAGGAAGGCGTCGATGTCCTGCTGGATGCTGGTCCCGCGGCCCACGTGCGTGATGAACCAGCGGGTGGCGCGATCCAGGAGGCGTCGCATGTCCAATTGGATGCGGCACCAATGTTCGGTCGGCACGCTGGCCGGAAGCTCGGTCACCGCATCGACGTACGAGTCCAGGGCATAGATTTCACGTAGGGCCACGAACGAGCGTGCCACGGAGACCTCGGTGGCGCTGGTCTCCTCCATGACGCGGAAGGCATAGGTGATGCCGCCCATGTTGACCATGTCGTTGGCCACGACGGTGCTGACGATCTCCTTGCGCAGCGGATGGGCCAGGATGTCTTCGGGGAACTTTTCGGCGAGCTGGACCGGAAAGTATTCGCGCATCGTCTGGTCGAAGTACGGGTCGTCCGAGAGATCGGACTTGGCCAGCGCGGTGGCCAACTGGATTTTGGCGTAGGCAACCAGCACGGACAGTTCCGGGGCCGTCAGGGACTTGCCCCCTGCCATCCGCTCTTCCAATTCCTCGGTCCCGGGCAGGAATTCGATGTCCCGGTTCAGGTCCGCGTGCTCTTCCAGCCAGTCCATGAGCCGCTCGAAGCTTGGGCTCCATTCGGACAGGTGCTGCTTGTCGTTGACCAACAGGATGTTCTGGTCGACGTTGGTGCGCAGCACCAGCCGCGACACCTCGTCGGTCATCGAGTGCAGGAAGCCGGCACGGTCTTCGGCATCCAACTTTCCGGCCCGGACCATGCGGTCCACCAGGATCTTGATGTTGACCTCGTGATCAGAGCAGTCGACGCCCGCCGAATTGTCGATTGCGTCGGTGTTGAGGATGACGCCATTGAGCGCCGCCTCGATGCGGCCACGCTGGGTCATGCCCAGGTTCCCGCCCTCCCCGACGACGCGTGCCCGCAGGTCCCGGCCGTCGACACGGATCGAGTCGTTGGCGCGGTCCCCCACGTCGGCGTGCGTCTCGTCGGATGCCTTGACATAAGTGCCGATGCCGCCGTTGTAGAGCAGGTCCACCGGGGCCGACAGGACGGCCCGCAGCAAATCGGGTGGGGACATGACCTTCGTGCCATCGGGAAGGCCCAGGACTTCGCGGACCTGTCCGGAGATCGGGATTGTCTTGGACTGGCGGGGGTAGACCCCGCCGCCCTCGCTGATCAACGACGTGTCATAGTCGCCCCAGCTCGAGCGGGGAAGGTCGAACAGGCGCTGCCGCTCGGCGAATGACGTCGCGGCATCGGGGTTCGGATCCAGGAAGATGTGTCGGTGGTCGAAGGCGGCAACCAGCCGCGCATGACCCGAGCGCAGCAGGCCGTTGCCGAACACGTCGCCGCTCATGTCGCCGATTCCGGCCGCTGTGAACTCCTGCGTCTGGGTATCCACACCCAGTTCGGCGAAGTGGCGTTTCACCGACTCCCACGCACCCCGCGCAGTGATTCCCATGGCCTTGTGGTCGTAGCCGACGGACCCGCCGGATGCGAATGCATCGCCCAGCCAGTGGCCCCGGGAGAGGGAAATCTCATTGGCGATGTCCGAGAAGCTCGCCGTTCCCTTGTCCGCTGCGACGACCAGGTAGCTGTCGTCGCCGTCCAGACGCACCACACGGTCCGGCACGGCCACCTGTTCGCCGTCCTCGGTCTGGATCAGGTTGTCGGTGATGTCCAGCAGGGCCGAGATGAAGATGCGGTACGCCGCCTTGCCCTCCTCCATCCAGGCGTTCCGGTCAACCGACGGGTCCGGCAGGTTCTTGGCGAAGAACCCGCCCTTGGCACCCGTGGGGACGATGACCGCGTTCTTGACCATCTGCGCCTTGACGAGGCCCAGGATCTCGGTACGGAAATCCTCCCGACGGTCGGACCAGCGCAGGCCGCCTCGGGCGACCTTGCCGAAGCGCAGGTGCACACCCTCGACCCGGGGCGAATAGACCCAGATCTCGTAGCGCGGACGGGGGAACGGGGCGCCGTCGATCCGCCTGGGCTCGAGCTTGAAGGACAGGTGGATGGTGTCCTGGAAGTAGTTCGTTCGCGTGGTGGCGTCGATGACGTTGATGAAGCGGCGCAGGAGCCGGTCGGCGTCCAGTGTTGCGACGCTCTCCAAGCCGGCATCCAGGGACGTACGCGCTGCTTCGGTCCGGATTGCCCTGGCCTCGTGATCGACGTCAGGGTCAAAGGTGGCCTTGAACAGCTCGATGAGCGAACGCGTGACGCTCGGGTTGGCCAGCATTGTGTCGGCAATGAACCCGTAGGAGTTCGCCGCACCGAGCTGGCGCAGGTATTTGGCATAAGCCCGCAGGATCGCCGTCTCCCGCCAGGTGAGCCCCTGGGCCAGGATGAGCCGGTCGAAGGCATCGGATTCGGCGCGACCGGTGAAGACCGCGGAGTATGCCTGGGTCAGCAGGTCGCGGGTCTGCAGCGGGTCGATTCCCGCAGGGTACTTCAGGCCGAGATCGTAGAGGAAGAACTCCTTGCCGTCCCCACGCTGGATCGCGAAGGGCTTTTCGTCGACGACTTCCAGCCCTTGGTTGGACAGCACGGGCAGGATGCGGCTCAGCGACAGCGGCTTGGTGAGATAGAGGTTGAGCCGTGCGTCGATGCCGTGTTGGCGGCTCATGTCGGAGGGCACGTAGACATTGACGACGGGCCCCTCGTGGTTCGGATCGTCATAGGTCGAGAATCGTTCGATGTCCTCCAGCGCGTCCTCGACCTCGAAGTCGACGCGATAGGACTGGGGGAAGGCCGAGGCCCATAGACGCGATAGTCCTGCTGCCGTGTCCCCGGAGAACCGGCTGCGCACGGCCTCGTCCACGCCCTCGGACCAGGACCGGACCGCCCGGACCAGCCGCTGCTCCACGTCCGCCCGGCTGACCTGTGGGGTTTCCCCGCCGCGTGGTAGGCGAATGCGATAGAACAGACGCACCAGTGCCGAGTCGCTCATGCGAACCTCGTACTCGGTGGATTCCGCCGCGTAGGCCTTCTTCAGTTCCGCCTCGATCCGGAGCCGGACCGCCGTGGTGTAGCGATCACGCGGCAGGAAGACGAGCGCTGACATGAACCGACCATAGATGTCTGGTCGCAGGAACAAGCTGGTGCGGCGGCGTTCCTGCAGTCCCAGGATGCCGGTCACGATGCGCAACAGGTCATCGGAATTGATTTGGAACAACTCGTCACGGGGATAGGACTCGAGGATCGTCAACAGGTCCTTGCCGGAATGCGAATCCGGGGCAAAGCCGGAGGCCTTGAGGACCCGTGCGACGTTTTCGCGCGCCACCGGGACGGTACGCACCGGGCGGGTGTAGGCACTGGAGGCAAACAGCCCGATGAAGCGGCGCTCGCCATTGACGTTGCCCTGGGCATCGAAGCTCTTCACGCCGATGTAGTCGAGATAGACGGCGCGGTGGACGGTGGAACGCGAGTTGGCCTTGGTGATGACCAATGCACGCTTTTCGCGTGCCTTTTCACGGCCTGATTCGGTCAGTTCCTGCCGGAGCATGGTGGTACCGGAACGGCGCATCAGGCCCAACCCGCTGTTCGGGCGGACATGCAGTACGTCCTTGCCGCCTTCGGTGGCCAAATCGTATTCACGGTAGCCGAGGAAGGTGAAATTGCCCTCGTCGAGCCACCGCAGCAATTCCGTGGCGCTTTCCAGATCGGGGATCTCCGCGCCGCCCACCACTTCGGAGAGCGTATCGGCGATCTCCCCGGCCTTGGAGCGCATCGCCTGCCAGTCCTCGACGGCATCACGCACATCGGAGAGCACACTTTCCAGGCCCTCCACCAGCGAGGCGACATGATCTTCGTCTGGGGTCCCGCCGATTTCGATGGCAATCCACGACTCGACGGTGGATTTCCCCCCCTCGCGGGCCATGAAGCTGGCCAGGTTGGGGAGCGCAGCGGTATCCCCCGACGCGGTGGCGGCACGCGTCGTCACCGGTTCGACGGCGATGGCGCGCCCGGCGTCGTCCCGGCGGACCAGAAAGGTCGGGTGCACGACCAGGGTGATGGCCTGTTCCTGCCGGACGATCTCGGCGGTGACGGAATCGACGAGGAACGGCATGTCGTCGGTGACCACATAGACGACGGCGGTGCCGCCGGTCGTGTCGACGGCGACCTTGGCACGGCCGGGCTGGCGTTCGTAGCCGACGCCGAGGTGGACCGAGACCCGCCCAGCCAGCGCCTCAGGAGGGTACTCTTGGGCGTCCTCTGGCGATAGGTGGCCATAGTAGGCCTCGGCGAATTTGGGAGTGTTTGTCTCGGCAATGAACCCTGTAGGCATGCCCGACCCCGACGACATCAATTAACGCCTCCGTGTAGCGGTGTGGACCGCTCCATTGCGGTCTCGAACTACTCAAGACTAACCTGCGGATCGACTAGCTCCCAATGCGCCCGATCCCCTGCCGAACAAGCCTGTTCTGCGCCGGACGGTCACCGAAACCAGCTCGGCAATCCGGGCCCGCAACTCGCTGTCCGGGGCGACCTCGGCCAAGACGCTTCCCTGCAGCAATGCGCGGTCGGCGGCGTCCGGATCCGAGGGCAGCAGACCGGCCATTGCGGGCCCCGGGCCGAATCGTTCCCAGGTCTCGCGCAGTGCGCGCTCCGGCGAGGGACCGACCGAGGAGCGCCGGACTCGGTTGAAGACGACGCGCGGTTCGACCTCGGGCAGGATCTCGCCGAGGTCCTCCAGCGCCTTCACCATCCGGGGCACGCCCACGCTGTCAGCAGATCCGACCGCGATGATCTCGGCTGCCACTTCCAGCACCGCCAACGTCGCGCCATTGCGTTGTGGCGCGGAGGTGTCGTAGGTCAGGTCCTCGTCGCGTTCGAGCAGGGACGCCACATCGACCACCACGAGGTCGACCCGACGGCGGACGAAGTCCAGCACGCGTGTCAGGGCCCCGGCCCGCAGCTCAGGCCACCGGTGTGGGCGGGGCAGCCCCGTGGCGACACGCAGGGTGGTCCCCCCGACGGCCACGACGGCGCAGGAGCGCTCATACCCGGCTTCGTCGAGCATTCCCTGGTCGGAGAGCCGGCAGAGTTGCGCGATACCTGCGGATTCGTCGAGCAGGCCGAGGTGGACCGCCACGCTGGATCCGTAGGTGTCGGCATCGACAAGCAGCACGCGTTGCCCGTCCATCGCCGCCTCGGCGGCCACGTTGACGGCAACGAGCGTCTTCCCGGTGGATCCGGTGGGACCCCAGACGGCAAGAACGCGCCCGGGATCGCGTGCCGGCTCGGGGGAGGTTTCCGCGGCGTGGGAGGCATGGCGGGCACCGCGCGAAGGGCGGTGGGCTCCCGAAACGAGCAGCTCGAGCAGATCGGAGACCGACTGCTCACCGGTCGTCGTCGGTTCGACGCCCAGACCCAGGCCTGTCAGCCGCTCGGCAACGTCGGGTTCGTCGGTGATGGCCACCGCCGGGACCCCGTGGAAGGCGAGCTCGTCGGCGAAGGCGGCGTCGATGTCGGCGGTCAGCCCCAGGAGCAGGGCCGCATCGGCCAACCCGGATTCGGCCAAGGCGATGACCTCGGTGAGCTCGTCGCAGTGGCGCACGATCGTCACCGGTCCACGGAGCCGTTCCAGACGGTCGGCCAGGTCGCCGACCCGTCCATAGACGACGACGGCAATGCTCATTTGGCGGCCCCGCCCGGGTTGTAGACAACAGTCATCCGTGCCTCGTTGGCAATCGCCGAGAGCATGCCCGGCAGGTTCTCGTCGGTGACAAGCAGTTCCACCACCTGGCCGGAGGCCCCACCGAATCCCGAATCGAGTTCACGTATGGCGCTGACCTCGACCGACTGGAGCAGGCGCTTGGGCTCGCCATACGTGGTCGAATTGGAGCCGCGTTCGGCAGCCCAGACATCCACGCGCGTGCCCACGCCGACGGCGACCGGAAGCACCTGGGGCAGCTCCACGGAGAGCGGTTTGCGTCCCTGCGGGTCGCGGCCCCCGACCGAGGCCACCGGCAGCAGTTCACCACTACGGATCAATGAGTTCGCCTGCAGGTCCGGGGAAGGCGGCCGTTCGGCGGAAAGGTAGCGGTCCTGGACCGCGTTCAGGCGCACGTCAACCACCCGCAGCTTCGCGGGGTCGATCTTCTGCCCGAGGGAGATGTCCTCTCGGGCCACGTACATCGGCACCGTCTGGTTCTGCAACGAGACCAACGTGAGCACCCCGGCCACCGAGACGAAGACGAGCAGGATGCCGACCAGCAGCCTGGGGTCCTTCCACCCGGGCTTGCGCAACCGGCGTGCCGGTCCGCTGTGTTCCGGCTCAATTGCCACCTTGCCTCCGCTTCCCCGGGATCTCCGGTACACAGTTCATACTGCCGGGGAAGCGGCAATTGCTGGTTCCCCTGATCGTCCACCTTAATGATCAAACCGCCCACGCCCAAGACCCGACGCGTCATCTGTGGACAACAGGCGCTCCATCACAGGTCATGCCTGAGCGCCGCAACCGATCCCAGGGGCAGCAGCGCAACGGAACGGACATCGGCATTCCGGCGGTATCCGTCGGCAGGATGCAATGCCAATCGCAGGTGATCGGCCCCGGCATGGTCCAGGGTGCCGGTACCCAGCAGGGCACCATCCACGGCCCAGACAGTCACCCTTGCGCGGTCCCGCACGAGCGACCGCAGTGCTGATCCCTGGCTGACCCGCCGCCGTACCGTGCCCTCCTCCGCGACGGCGGCACGGTGTCCCGCGATCTCAAGCGACCTGATCCCCGCGTCGACGACGAGGTACTCGGACGGCCCGTCGCGCAGCGACAGCCAGTTCACACCGACGTGCTGGAGCATCCCCCGCAGCCGTTGCCCGCCCAGCAGGTCCAAGGTGATGTCGGCCCCGACTTGACCGGCCAGATGGTCCCATAGGCGCAGTTGGGACCGCTCGATGCGGACCATCTCCTGGATCTCCACGGTCCGTTCCCGGGCACGGGCGGCGTTGAGTTGGGACTCCAGATCGGCGAACAACGATTCCCAGCGCATGAAACCACCTTATGCCCCGCGGTTCGATGAAAACCCGCACCCACTGGACAGCGACGCCGTCAAGTGCCATCATCGAATTCAAGAAGCATCAAACGACATCAAATAACATCAAAACGAATGAGATGATGAGGATGAGTTCGACAACGAGACGGGGCCCTTCAGTAGCGGTCGCACTTCCCGGGGTGCTGGTGGCGCTCTGCGGGCTGTTGCTCACTGCATGCGGCCTCGCCCTGTTGGCCGGACGCGACGAGACGACCTCAACCGCCTGGCTCTCCCCCGCCGGCCTGGACCATGGCGCAGCCCTCGTCTTCGCTGTGCTGGGTCTCGCAGTGCTCGCCTGGTGGCTGTTCAGCCTGCTCGCCGGTGTGGTCGCCGAGCTGTTGGGTCGGCGCGGCCATCACCGGGCGGCGGCCCGTGCCGCGCGGTTTTCCCCGGCGTTCATGCGGCGGCTGGCCGCCGCATTTCTCGGCGCCCACCTCCTGGTCGTCCCCGTGGCGCAGGCAGCGTCCCCCGGCGCAGTCGGGCTTCCGGGGGGCGGGCTCTCCCCCGAAACCGCCGCCACCCTGTCGGTGCCGGCCGTCGGGGCCGAATTGCCCGCTGCCACATGGAGCAGCCGGGACCTGCCCTCGCCGGCTTGGAGCCCCGAACGTCCGGCAGCACCCATGAACCGGCTGATGGGGCAGCAGAACCGCGCCGCCGCGACCGCGGAATACATCGTGGTCAAGGAGGGGGACTCCTTGTGGTCGATCGCCGCACGCGGTGCCGGTGCCGGTGCCACTGATGCAGAGATCGCCCGGGAGTGGCCGCGCTGGTATCGAACCAACCGGGCGGCCATTGGCCCGGATCCCGACTTGTTGGACATCGGAATCGTCCTGACCCCACCGCGGGCCGAACAGGACCAGAACAGAAGGTAGGAGCCATGACCGAGTCAGCACGCCCCGAGGAACAGCTTCCGAACATCGTGCCCGGACCGGGCCTTGGAGCCAGCGGGCGCACCATCGTCCCCCTGATCCGCCCCTTGCCGGTGCGCAAATTCGCCGACCTGCTGCCAGCTTCCGCCCCCGCGCGGACCGGCGGCTCACCGGCTCCCACCCCGGACGCCACGGGACACCAGCCCCCCATCCACCAGTCCGTTGAATCCGAGCGGCGCGAGGAACGGGCCCACGTCCACACCATCGTGCGCATGGTCGGCCTGGCGGCCTTCGAGTCCATGTCAGGCGTCCGGCCGGTCCACCAGCTGGCCCGGTGGCTCGAGGCAGAACAATACGAAAAACTGCGCTGCCGGGTGGCGCTGGTGGCAGCCACGCAGCCGGACGACGGCCAGCGCCTGCACCGAAACACCACCATCCGGCGCACCCGGTTGTGCCAGGTATCCCCCGGCGCCTACGAGGCCAGCTTGGTCGTGGCCGAAAACGACCGTGTCCGTGCCGCTGCGCTCCGGCTGGAGCGGCGGCACGGACACTGGAGCGTCGTGGAACTGGAGATCGGCTAGCGGCGCTTGGACTTCTTCGAGCGACGATCCGCCCGGTTGCCCGCGGCCTTGGAATCCTCCGGGGCGCCTCGCTCCACGCGCGATTCGGCCTCGCCATCCTCGCTCGGCGCGGTGTATTGCAGGGCCGCCGGGCGTGCAGGGGCCTCCAGGCCCGGGGTGTTCAGGATCGGGGTCGTCGTCGTGGACCGGGCGTCGGTGACACCGGGCAGCGACACGGGCGCCGGCTGGGCGACCTCGACCTCGAGGTTGAACAGGAACCCGACACTCTCCTCGCGAATGGATTCCATGATGGTCTGGAACATCGCGAACCCCTCCCGCTGGTATTCGACCAACGGATCGCGCTGGGCCATCGCACGCAGGCCGATGCCTTCCTTGAGATAGTCCATCTCATACAGGTGTTCCTGCCACTTGCGGCCGATGACGCTGAGCACCACCCGACGTTCGAGCTCGCGCAGGTTCTCCGGCCCGATGGCCCGCTCGCGTTCCTGGTACTGCACGCGTGCGTCCGAGAGGATCTCCTCCTGCAGGAACTCCGAGGTAATCCGGCCGGGGCCGCCACCCTCCTCCAACACCTCGTCGATGGTCAACGTGATCGGGTACAGCTGCCCGAGGTTCGTCCACAGCTGCTTCAGGTCCCAGTCATCGCCGTGGCCCTCGCTGGTTGCCTCGGCCACCATGGCCTTGACCACGTCTTCCATGAAGTGCTGGATCTGCTCCTGCAGGTCGCCACCCTCGAGGATCCGCCGGCGGTCGCCGTAGATGGCTTCACGCTGGCGGTTCATCACGTCGTCGTACTTCAGCACGTTCTTGCGCTGCTCGGCGTTGGTCGACTCCACCTGGCCCTGTGCCGTCTCAATCGCCTTCGAGACAATCTTGGACTCCAGCGCCATATCGTCGGGCATGGACGGGTTGTTCATGATCCGCTGAGCGGCGTTGGCATTGAACCGGCGCATCAGCTCATCGGTCATCGACAGGTAGAAGCGGGACTCGCCCGGGTCGCCCTGGCGTCCGGAACGGCCACGCAGCTGGTTGTCGATCCGACGGGATTCGTGGCGCTCGGTGCCGAGCACATACAGCCCACCCAGTCCGCGCACCTCCTCGGATTCGGCCTTGACCTGGTCTCGTGCGCTGGCAAAGACGTCGTCCCAGACACGTTCGTACTCCTCGGAGTCACGCTCGGGGTCCAGACCACGCTGGTCCATCGCGGCAACGGCCAGGAACTCGGCGTTGCCGCCGAGCATGATGTCGGTACCGCGGCCGGCCATGTTGGTGGCGACGGTGACGGCGCCCTTTTTGCCCGCCTGCGCGACGACTGCCGCCTCACGCGCGTGCTGCTTCGCGTTGAGGACCTCGTGGCGCACGCCCTCCTGGGCCAGCTTGCGGGAGAGGTATTCGCTCTTCTCGACGCTGGTCGTACCCACGAGGACCGGCTGCCCGGCGGCATGGCGCTCGACGATGTCCTGCGCGACGGCGTCGAACTTGGAGATCTCGTTCTTGTAGATGAGGTCGGACTGGTCCTTGCGCTGCATCGGCTTGTTCGTGGGGATCTCGACGACACCGAGCTTGTAGGTGCCCATGAACTCGGCGGCCTCGGTCTGCGCGGTGCCGGTCATGCCCGAAAGGGTCCCGTAGAGGCGGAAGTAGTTCTGCAGGGTGACGGTGGCCATCGTCTGGTTCTCGGCTTTGATCTCGACGTTTTCCTTCGCCTCGATCGCCTGGTGCATGCCCTCGTTGTAACGGCGGCCTGCCAGCGTACGACCGGTGTGTTCGTCGACGATCATGACCTCGCCGTTGATCACGACGTAGTCCTTGTCCTTCTTGAACAATTCCTTGGCCTTGATGGCGTTGTTCAGGAACCCGATGAGGGGCGTGTTGGCCGCTTCGTACAGGTTGTGAATGCCGAGGTGGTCCTCGACCTTCTCGATGCCTGTCTCCAGGACACCGACGGTGCGCTTCTTCTCGTCGACCTCATAATCGTCCTCGCGGTCCAACTTGGTCACCAGCCGGGCGAACTCGCTGAACCAGCGGTTCACATCGCCCTGGGCCTGCCCGGAGATGATGAGGGGGGTCCTGGCCTCGTCGATCAGGATGGAGTCGACCTCATCGACGATCGCGAAGTTGTGGCCGCGCTGGACGAGCTCGTCCTTGCTCCACGCCATGTTGTCGCGCAGGTAGTCGAAACCGAACTCGTTGTTGGTCCCGTAGGTGATGTCCGCCTCGTACTGCTTGCGGCGGACCGCGGGATCCTGGTTGGCCAGGATGCAGCCGGTGGTCATGCCCAGGAAGCGGAACACGCGCCCCATGAGGTCCGACTGGTATTCCGCGAGGTAGTCGTTGGTGGTGACCACGTGGACGCCCTTGCCGGAAATGGCGTTCAGGTAGGCCGGCCCGGTCGCCACGAGGGTCTTGCCTTCACCGGTCTTCATCTCGGCGATGTTACCCAGGTGCAGGGCAGCACCGCCCATGAGCTGGACGTCGAAGTGGCGCATGCCCAGGGTGCGGTCGGCGGCCTCGCGCACGGCGGCGAAGGCCTCGGGCAGCAGGGAGTCCAGGGGCTCACCGTCTTGGTGGCGTTTCTTGAAATCCTCCGTCTCGGCCCGCAGATCCGCATCCGACATGGCCCGGAATTCATCCTCAAGCACGTTGATCGCGTCGGCGTATCCGCGCAATCGCTTCAGGATCTTCTTGTCGCCGGTCCGCAGGACGCGTTCTAGCAGTGATGCCACGTGGTAGCTCCAAATCTCAGGCACAGGAATTCTGGCTTGGCCAGTCTACGGGAGACACGTTCGGGAGCCTGATTAGGTTCCTCCGCACCGTGTCCGCACCGCGCGGGCCAGTTCAAGGGACAGGCTACCCTCCGGATGGACCTGAACCGATTCCAGACCGAGCCAGCGGGCCATGAGCCACAGCTCGGCCGCCAATTCCACCGCGGTTGCGGCGGGCGCGTCGACCTCGCCATGGCTGGAGCGGACCACCAACTTGCGGTTGCCGCGGTCCGCCTTCAGGTCAACCCGGGCGACCAGCCGGTCGCCCAGCAGGAACGGCAGCACGTAGTAGCCGTACCTGCGCTGTGCGGCAGGCGTGTAGATCTCGAGACGGTAGTGGAAGCCGAAGAGTTCCTCGACGCGCCGGCGTTCGAAGACCA
Organism: Arthrobacter sp. ASL1; assembly: GCF_056680475.1. Classification (NCBI taxonomy): domain Bacteria; kingdom Bacillati; phylum Actinomycetota; class Actinomycetes; order Micrococcales; family Micrococcaceae; genus Arthrobacter; species Arthrobacter sp. ASL1. Next base: position 3,879,390 of record NZ_CM155284.1, on the reverse strand, counting down.
GGGAGTCAAAGGGGCTCAGTAGCGCCCTCCCGCGGGCGAAGCGGGGCCGGGCGGCGCCGACGTGCAGGTACTGCCGTCCCGGCCAACCAGTTACTTCCACGGGCTCGAGGACGCCTCGAGCGACTAGCCGGTCCACCGCAGGCCCGGCGGCGCGGAGGGGCAGGCGGAAGTAGTCGGCCAGGCAGCGCACGGTTCCGATGCCGTGGGCCCGAGCCGCGGTTTCCACCAGCCGCTCGGCGGATGCCGCCGCATCGTCGTCCCCGGAAGGGACCGCCGATGGCGGGAGCACCCGTGCGATGGGCGCATAGCGCCGTTCGAACTGGGCGGTGCGCCCGGCGGCACCGACTTCGCCGCCGGCGAACAGGGCTTCGAGGGCCTCCTTCACCGTGGACCAGTTCCACCCCCAGTTCGAACGGTCCACCTCCTCGCGGTGTCCGAGCCGGGAAGCGACATCGCGTGCCGTCAGCGGCCGCGATGTCTCCAGGAGTGCGAGGATTCGATCGGCCAGGTCCCGTAATTCCGGTCGCTCCGCGCTGAAGCTGCCCATCCAGGTGCGGCGCTGCCAGGGCACCAGATCGGCGAAGTGGCCGGGGCGGATGAAACTTGCTTCGTGCGCCCAGTACTCCACCATGCGGCGTGGCGATCGCGAGCCCATCCGGTCGAGGATGTCCCGGTCATAGGGACCGACGCGCGCGAAGATCGGCAGGTAGTGCGCCCGGCTGAGCACATTGACGGAGTCGATCTGGAGCAGGTGGAGGCGGTCAAAGGCGAGGCCCACCCGCCGGGCTGTCGCCGGGCCGGTGGGCCTTGCCTCATGGAGTCCCTGGGCGGCCAGCGCCACGCGTCGTGCCTGTGCCAGGGTCATCCGTTGGATCATGCGCCCAGTCTAGGGCCAGGGGCCCCTTCAGGACGCCGGCTGGGACTCACGGTAGTGGCGGGTTTCCACCGTCTCCGCATCGGAGTGGTTTTCGTCCAGGGTGATGACCCCGTAGTTCCATTGCTGGCGGCGGTACACCACGGAGGACGCGCCGGTCTCGGAGTCGACGAACAGGTAGAAGGGATGCCCAACAAGTTCCATCCGGTCCACGGCGTCGTCCACACTCATCGTTTCGGACGGGAATACCTTGCGGCGGATTTCGACGGGGCTGCCCGCCGCATTTTCCGCGGCCTCACGCCCTTGTTCGTTCAGGGTCTCCTCATGCAGCGGGATGCTGCTGCTGGCGGGCTCCAGCGTGGAGGTCGCTTGGAAGACCGCCTGGGGGGTCTGCCTGCCGTGGTGGACCTTCCTGCGGTCCCGGGCCCGGCGCAACCGCTCGAGCAGCTTGGTGAACGCCGTGTCGAAGGCTGCGAATTTGTCGGATGCCTTGGCCTCGGCACGGATGGCCGGACCGCTGCCCACCACGCTGATCTCCACTGTCAGCTGGGCCTCGGCCTGCCGGGCGTTGGGTTCCTTGGTGACCTTGACGTCGAGGCGCTGGACCTTGCTCGCCAGCTGTCCGATCTTGTCAGTCTTCTCGTCCGCGTACTCGCGGAACCGATCGGATACCGTCACGTTGCGCCCGGTGATGTTCATCTCCATGGTGTCCTCCTACTGACCTCGGGTGACACGACAGCGACTGAAAGTGTCTCCTTCCAGTCGCTGAAGATGGGTTCTTCTCCTCTTGGTGAGGTGCCCATACTCAACCGTAATCCAGGGCTCCCAATAATCAAGCCCTTCCCTCGTCCTTTTTGTGAAGCGGCTCACGCAGACCGGCCCGGGCACCGCGGGTCCTGTCCCGGACGGCCCGGGGGACCGGCGTGTCGCCGGCCCCCCGCGCCTCCGGATGGGAGCTCGGGACCGGGTCGTCCTGCCGGGGCGGTGCCGTTGCGGCCAGCACGGCTGCCCCTTCGACGTGTGCACCATCCTGCTGGAGGATCCGGTAGGCGCGCGCCAGCGTCGACCCGGTGGTCAGGACATCGTCGACCAGCAGCACCGGCCTCCCGGACACCCGCTGCCCGTGACGCAGGGCCAATGCCGCGGCACCGGTGCTCCGTGCACGTCGGCCCTTGGACTTCTGTTCGGTGGCGGCCCATGGCGGCCGGGGCAGCACCCGCAAGGCGGGCAGGACCACGACACCGGCAGGCAGCAGCCCCCGCCGTGCGACCCAATCCACCAGCACGTCCACCGGCGCGTAGCCCCGGCGGGCCCGGGCGGCTCGGCTTGAGGGAACCGGAACCAGAGCCACCGGGCCGGGTTGCGCCATGGCGGCGGTGCGGATGGCACCGGCCATCGCCGGACCCAGCACGCTGGCCAGCGAGACACGTTGGCGGTCCTTGAAGGAGAGCACGGCGGCGGAGACCTCGCGGCTGTAGACACCGGCTGCCACCACGCGAAGCGGCTCCCCGTCGGGCATCAGGGGCAGTCCTTCGGCACCGGCCTGGGCCTCGAAGGGCCGGACCGTCGCGGCCCGGAGGGCGCTCCGGCACTCCGGGCATAGCACCGCGTCCGGGGCCTCGCAGAAGACGCAGTCGCTCGGGGCCAGCACCGTGGCCAGTTCGGCAAGGGCGGCTCTGGGCCCGCACACCCAGGCGGCAAACGCCATGCGGTCCAGGGCCCGGGCCAGGCCCGCGGGCAAGCCAGGATACTCCATGCGCCCATGATCCGCTGCCCGATCCGCGCCCGGGAAGGGCGACGTGCAGGGATGTGGACCGGCCCATGCCCCCACCAGCTGCCGCGGCATCGCCGTCGTCGTGTCGGAGCTACCCCGGGTAGGCCAGCTGGGTGGCCTGGCCCTCGCGCTTCTTCCACGTCGAGAAGACCCGCGAATAGACGCCGTCGGGGGTCTCGGCGTACACCGTCCGCTGGTCGCCGGGGCCTGCGGAGATGTTCGTCATGCCCAAGAGGGGTTCGAAGGTCGTTGCCGTTCCGCTGAGCGAGATCTCCTCGGCCTGCACGGCCTGTGAATTGCTGGGCTTCATCACGATGACGGAGTCCGAGGAGCTCCATACCCCTTGTTCCACGGGGACCGACGCGTCCAGGTGCAGTGGATCGGTGAAACCCCGCGGAACGCCTTCGCTGTCGCGGATGATCCCGGTGATGTACACGCCGGGCTTGCCGTCGACCGTGGCCACGACCAATGCCCGGGCGCCATCCGGGGAGACGCGCAGCGACGTCACCTGTGCCTTGCCCATCCACCCCGAGTTGACTTGGCGTGAGGACCCGTCCTTGGATGGGTCGGACGGAGTGACGCGCACCCGGGTGCGGCCGTCGTTGCCGACGGTCCACGTCCAGCCGTGGATGTCGATGCTCGGCCTCAGCAGGTCCGTTCCGGTGACGGCAACCCGCGCGGCCCCCGCCTCGTTGACCGTGAGCATCTTGGTGCGGCTCCCGTTGAGGAATGCATAGCGGTTGTCCGCCGGTGCCATGGCGGGATCGCGCGGGTTGTACGCCGAGATGTCCTGGACCCCGCCCACGGGCACGACGCCGTTGCCCTGGTAGAAGACCAGGGCCTGCTTCGCGATGGCGATCTGCGTGTTCGGCACCGAAGCGTCCACGATCGCCTTCTCGAATCCCTCCGCCACGTTGCCCAGGCTGACGGCACGCTGGCCGACGGTCATGGACACCGAACGGATGTTCTGCACCTGCCCCAGTGTCAGTTCGAGCTGCTGCTGCATCTGCTGGCGCTGCAGCTCGGTGGCATCCGCGAAGGTCGAGACGTTCAGGTCCACCGTGGCCCGGCGGGAGTCCACCGGAACCGATGCGCGGGCCAGCGCGCTGCCCTCGGGGAACGCGCTGGTGACGGCGTTGCGCAGGTAGGGTGCCGGACCGGAGAGCAGCGCCGTGACGATCGTCGCCGGCACGCCCTGTCGTTTGGCGAACCAGCGGTAGTCGGCGATGGCGTACGTCTTGGTGGCGTCGTAAAAGTACAACGGATACGCCGAGAAGAGCACGGCGAAGTTGCCCTCCTCGATCATGGTGCCGTTGGGGACCTTGGAAAGCCTCCATTGCCCGTCGACCTTCACGAGCTTGATGTCAGCCGACACCGTGGACTGCCCCTCCTTGCGGGTGAGCAGCCCGTGTTCGTCGATGCTGGAGGTTGCCGCCACCTCGACGGTGTAGCTGCCCTCCTCGACGTTTTCCACGATGTTCGGTTCGGACGCGTAGACCACCGTCCGGTCCGCAGCCCGCCATTCGCGCGAGAGCTCCGGTGCGAGGTATTCGCGGGCGACGCTGTAGTCGTCCTTCGGGGCGATGCCCGCCCGCATGAACCCTTCAATGATCTGCTGCGGCGAGGCGTCCTGGGACGGACCCGGCGGATCGAAGGTGTAGGTGAAGTCGGATTGGCCGGCGGCCTCCGGGGCACTGGTCCCCACCGGCCCGGAGCTGGGGATGGAGGCGCAGCCGGTGAGCACCAGCAGGGCGGCCACCAGCGCGGCCACCAGCATCCGGGTGCGGGTCCCGCCGTCGTTCCGTGCGATGGGCTTAGGCATGCCGTCCTCCCTGGTTCCCCGTCTCCGGTTCGTCGTCGGCCGTGGCGTCGAGCTCGTGGAGCGCCTCGCCGTCCCCGCCGTCCCGCGCGGGGACGGCTCGTTCGGCCGGCGGGACAGCACGCAGGATGCTTCCGGGCAGGGCGAACCCCCCGGAGGGCAAGGTCGGCAACGAGGCGGTGTGCGGGCTCGACTCCTCGATGCTCAAGGCCTGCCCGAGGGTCATGCGCGAGTGCGGTGTCAGTGGCAGCGGCGAGGAGCCGACCGGATCGCCAAGGTTGCGGGCCAGGGTCAACCGGAAGCAGGCGCCGTCGCCCTTCTCGCCCCACGCCTGGAGCCACCCGCCGTGGAGCCGGGTGTCCTCGGTGGCGATGGACAGGCCGAGCCCGCTGCCGCCGGTCGTGCGGGCGCGGGCGGGGTCACCGCGCCAGAACCTGTCGAAGACCCGTGCGGCCTCCTCCGGGTCCATGCCGATGCCGTGGTCACGTACGGTGACGGCGACCGCGTGCTCGTCCTGCGCCACGGTGATGTCGATCGGCTGGCCCTCGCCGTGTTCGACGGCGTTCATCACCAGGTTGCGGATGATGCGTTCGATGCGCCGCGGATCCATCTCGACCATGCATCCGTCGTCGGGGGCGTGGACGCGCAGCTCGGACCCGAGGTTCTCGGCGTGCAGGCTGGCGGTCTCCACGACGCGGCGGACCACCGGGACCAGGTCCAGGATATCGGCGTCGAGCACGGCGACACCGGCGTCGAAGCGGGAGATCTCCAGCAGGTCGTTGAGCAGGGTCTGGAACCGCTCGACCTGGTTGTAGAGCAGTTCGGCCGAGCGCCGGTTGATCGGGTCGAAGTCCTCCCGGGCGTCGTGCAGGACCTCGGCGGCCATGCGCACGGTGGTCAGCGGGGTGCGCAGCTCATGGGAGACATCGGAGACGAACCGCTGCTGCATCTGCGAGAGCGTGGCCAGCTGGGTGATCTGGTCCTGCAGGGACGTGGCCATCCGGTTGAAGGACGTCCCGAGGCGGGCGATCTCGTCCTCGCCGTGGACCTCCAGTCGTTCCTGCAACTCGCCGGCGGCCAGCTTCTCGGAGACCATCGCCGCGTTGGAGACCGGGCGCACGACCAGCCGGGTGGTGTACCAGGCGATCCCGCCGGTGACGCAGAGCAGCAGGATGCCGCCGATCGCCAGCACGCGGTGGATGAAATCCAGCGTCTGCTGCACCGACTCCAGGTCGTAGACCAGGTAGAGCGCGTATTCGCGGCCCGGCGGGAGCTGGACCTTCGTGCCGAAGGCCAGCCCGGGCGAGTCGTAGGTGGCGTGCGGGAAGCTGATCGATTCCCAATAGACCCCGGGGTTGTCGCGCACCGTGACGGACAGCGAATCGGGGATCACCGCAGTGGTCAGCCCGCCGCTGGCGGTGTTGGTGACGTAGATGTTCTCCGAGGACGGCAGCGGCGTCAGGATGAAGTCGCGTTGGACGCTGGCCCCGTCGCCCTCGACGAGCTTGAGGGTGTCGTTGACGAACGCGACGGTGCTGGAGCGGTCGGTGGTGGCCGCCGACTCGAAGTTCGACTTGACCTGGTTCAGGCCGCGGACCGATTCCTCCTGGACCTGGCCGAACCGTTCCTGGAACAGTCCGTCGGCGATCTGGTTCGACAGGAAGATCCCGGCCCCGAGCATGGCCAGGGCCGAGAGCAGCACGGTGGTGGCCACGGCCCGCAACTGCAGGGAACGCCGCCACGCGGTGACCAGCCTGCGCCAACGTGCAGCGCCGCGTTCGAGGAACGTACGCACGCCCGGGGGGCGGGGCGGAGGCGGCTCCCCGGACGGTTCCGCCGCCGGTGCCGCAGCGGCGGAGGTCTCCATGCTCAGCCTTGGCCGGCCTTGTACCCGACGCCGCGGACGGTGAGGACCACTTCGGGGTTTTCCGGATCCGTTTCGACCTTGGAGCGCAGCCGCTGCACATGGACGTTGACCAGCCGCGTGTCGGCGGCATGGCGGTAGCCCCAGACCTGTTCGAGCAGCAGCTCGCGCGTGAAGACCTGCCAGGGCTTGCGGGCCAGGGCGACGAGCAGATCGAATTCCAGCGGCGTCAGGGAAATCATCTCGCCACCGCGCGTCACCGAGTGCCCGGCCACATCGATGACCAGGTCGGCGATCTTCAGCGTCTCCGGGGCGTGCTTCTCCCCCGGCCGCAGCCGGGCGCGGACCCGTGCGATGAGCTCGGCCGGCTTGAAGGGCTTCGGCACGTAGTCGTCGGCCCCCGATTCCAGGCCGCGCACGACATCCGCGGTATCCGACTTCGCGGTCAGCATGACGATCGGGATATCCGCCTCGGCACGGATCAACCGGCAGACCTCGATCCCGTCCATCCCCGGAAGCATCAGGTCCAGCAGGACCAGATCGGGCTTGACCTCGCGGAACGTATCCAGCGCCTGGGCGCCGTCGTAGCAGAAGACCGGATCAAAGTCGTCGTTCCGCAGCACGATGCCGATCATCTCGGCCAGCGCCTCGTCGTCGTCGACCACCAAAACTCTGGCCTTCATGGCACCCCTTTTCCGTTCATGCGTCTCGCCGGTGTCCAACATTCCTGCAGTCCACTATAGGGGGCACCGGTGCGCCCACCACCTGCGGCACACCGCATCCGGCTAGGCTGGTTTGGACACCGACGCGATACAAGGGGCACCAACCGCCATGACCGACGACCCGGACCACCCGGACCACCGGCCCGAACCCCCCGCCGGGGAAGGCGCCGACCCGTCGGCCGGTCGCGGCCAACCCGCAGCACCCGGCCCGGTGCCCGGGGGATTCGCGCCCCCGGCCTCCCCCGGTCCGCAGGCCCCGGCCCCGCAGGGCTGGGGCGCCCCTCCATCCGGCGCCTGGGGCGCGCCGTCGGCATCGGGCGGACCGGGGATGCCACCGGGCCGCGGGCTCCCACCGGGGATGCCGGCCGCCCCCCGGGGGTACGCACCGCCTCCCAAGCCGGGGGTCGTCCCGCTGCGCCCCCTGGGCATCGGCGACCTGCTCGACGGCTCGTTCCAGGCGATCCGCCGCAACGCCGGCGCCACGCTGGGCCTGTCGGTGATCGTCCAGCTCTTCGTCGGCGTCGTGACCGCGCTGGTGACGCTCCCCCTGTTCGCGGTCGTCGGCACCCCCGGCGTCCTGGCGGGCGCCGACCCCGACTTCGGCGCCCTGGCCGGCTCGCTGGCCACCCTGGTCGGCGGCAGCCTGCTCGCCGCCCTGGTCTCCGTTTTCCTCCTGGTCATCGTGCAGGGGGCCGTCACCGTCCCGGTGCTACGGGCCGTGCTGAACCGCAAGACCCGGTTCGGCGAGGCGCTGCGGATCCTGCGCCCCTCCATCGGACGCCTGCTGCTCGTGGCCCTGCTCTACCTGGGCGCCGGGCTGGCCACGCTGCTGCTCTGCGCCGGCATCATCACCCTGGTGGCCCTGAACTCCAGCACGGGCGCCGCCTTCACCACCGCGGCCATCGTCCTGGTCCTGGCCTTCGGGGCCGCCGTGTGGATCGGCGTCCGGATCACATTCACGGCACACGCAGTGGTCGCCGAGGACCTGACCGTGCGCCGCGCGCTGGCCCGCTCCTTCACCCTGGTCAGGTCCTCCTGGTGGCGGTGCTTCGGCATCGTGCTGCTGACCGGGATCATCGTCGGGGTGGTCACCAGCCTGATCACCTCGCCGCTGAGCCTGGCCGGCGGGATGATCGGCGGCTTCATGTCGCCCGAGGACCCCGGCGCCCTGATGGACTTCCTGGTCAAGTTCAGCTTCATCACGACCATCCTGACCGCCCTGGCCACGGGTCTGGGATTCGCCTACCAGTGCGCGGTGACCACCCTGCTGTACACGGACCTGAGGATCCGCCGCGACGGATTCGACATGGCCCTGCTGCGCGAATTCGACACCGGCATCGACGCCCCGATCCCGGGGCTGGACCGGACCGGTCCGTCCGGGTACGACGCCGGCGCCCCCGGGCCCCGCTGATCGGATGCCCTTCCCCGTCCCCGGCTTGGTGAACGCCCCGGTCTACGACCCGGACCGCGATGCGGCCACCCGCGACCTGGCCCGTGAGCTGGCCCGCCGCGAATACGCCCAGGCCATCCCGAACCCGATCCTTCAGTTCCTGGGCCGGCTCTGGGCGGATTTCCTGGCCTGGGTGGATTCGCTGAACGCGCTGGCCCCGAACCTGGGCTGGCTGGTGGTCCTGCTGGTCCTGGCAGCCGCCATCGCCGTCGTCGTGGTCTTCGTCAGGCCCCGGCTGCGCCGCCGGGCCGCCGCCGCCGCGCCGGTGGGGGCCCCGGTGGGGCTCGACGCCGCACTCGACGCCGCCGGGTACCGCCGGCGGGCCGATCGCGCGCTGCTCTCGGCTGACCACGCCACCGCAGTTCTCGAACGCTTCCGCGCCCTCGTCGCACGCGCGGAGGAACGCACCCTGTTGGACCCCCAACCGGGCCGCACCGCCACCGAGGTCGCCCTGGCCCTGGGCCGGTCCTTCGGCGACGCCTCCGCCGAGCTGGTGCGGGCGGGAACACTGTTCAACGCGGTGCACTACGGGCACCACGAACCGACGGCGGCCGACGCCCGCTGGCTCGCCGCCCTCGAGGAACGGCTCTCCATGGCCGCACCGACCACGGGCGCGGACGACGCGCCGCTGGCGGTCCCCCGATGACGCGGCTCTCCGACGGCGAACGCCTGCAGCTGGCTGCCCCGCCGGCCAGTGCCGGCTCGACATGGCGCCGCCGCTGGCGGGCGGCACGGCTCTGGGTCGTGATCGCCGTGCTGGTCGGGCTCGCAGCGCTCTACTACGCCCTGGCCCAGGGGGCCGACGACGGCCGGGCCCTGAGCCCGCGGAACCCTGCCCCCGACGGCGGCCAGGCGGTCGCCCGGGTCCTCGCGGACCACGGGGTCGCCGTCGGGCAACCCCAGGACCTGGATGCCGCTCTGGCCGCCCTGGCGGCTTCCGGCGGCCATGCGACCCTGCTGCTGCACGACCCGCAGGCCTACCTGGGGCGCGGCCAGCTCGCCGAACTGGCCCGGGCCTCGCAGCGCACGGTGCTCGTCAGCCCGGGAAGCCCCCAGCTGCGCGCCTTTGCCCCCGGCATCCACCCGGCCGGCGTCGTCCCCGAGGACGCCGGCTCCCCCGTGGAGTCCGGCTGCGCACTGGGTGCCGCAGCCCAGACCCGCAACGCGGCCGCCGGCGGGAAGATGTACCGGGCCGCCACCGGCTGCTTCGCCTACGCGACCTCCGCCGGGCCCGCCTACGGCTACGCCGTCGAGGGCACGACGACGGTGCTCGGCAACCCCGACTACCTCGCCAACGGGCAGGTGCTGGCCTTCGACCATGCGCCCCTGGCCCTGCGGACGCTCGGCGCCGAACCCACCCTCGTGTGGTACCAGCCGACCATCGCCGACCACGTCTCCACCGGCCCGGCGGCAAACCCGTTCGAGCTGCTCCCGGACTGGGTCTCCCCCGCCCTGGCCTGGTTGATGGTCTTCGGGGTGCTGGCCATCTGCTGGCGCGCCCGCCGCGATGGGCCGCTGGTGCCCGAGCCGCTGCCCGTCACCGTGCCCGCGTCCGAGACCGCCGAGGGCCGGGCCCGGCTGTACCGCGATGGCCACGCCGTCGACGCCGCCGTCGCGGCGCTGCGTTCGGCCTCGTTGGGCCGGCTGGCCGCCCACCTGCGGCTGGGGCACGGCAGCAGCGCCGATTCCATCGTCGCCACCGCCGCCAAGGAGTCCGGGATTTCCGGCACGCGGCTGCGGCGCCTCTACTTCCCGGACCAGGTGGCCAGCGAGGCCGCCCTGGTCGCGTGGGCCCAGGAACTGCACACCGTCGAAAAGGAGATCGGTATCCCGTGAGCGAACAAGTCAAAGAGGCCGATGCGGTCCGCCAGGCACTGCTCGATGTGCGCCATGAGGTGTCCAAGGCCGTCGTCGGCCAGGACGCCACGGTCACGGGGCTGCTGATCGCCCTGCTCGCGCAGGGCCACGTGCTGCTGGAAGGAGTCCCCGGCGTCGCGAAGACCCTGATGGTGCGCACCCTCTCGGCGGCCCTGGACCTGGACACCAAGCGGGTCCAGTTCACCCCCGACCTGATGCCCGGGGACGTGACCGGTTCGCTCGTCTACGACACGGGCACCGCCGATTTCAGCTTCCGCGAGGGGCCGGTGTTCACCAACATCCTGCTCGCCGACGAGATCAACCGGACGCCGCCGAAGACGCAGGCCTCGCTGCTCGAGGCCATGGAGGAGCGCCAGGTCAGCGTCGACGGGGTGTCCCGCCCGCTGCCGCAACCGTTCATCGTGGCCGCCACGCAGAACCCGGTGGAATACGAGGGCACGTATCCGCTGCCCGAGGCGCAGTTGGACCGGTTCCTGCTGAAGCTGACCATGGACCTGCCGGAGCGGGACGACGAGATCGAGATCATCCGCCGCCACGGTGCCGGGTTCGATCCGCGGGACCTCGCCGCCGCCGGCGTCACCGCGGTCGCGGACGCCGCCGACCTGGATGCCGCGCGGGCCGCGGTCGCCACGGTGACGGTCTCCCCCGAGGTCATCGGCTACATCGTCGACATCGTGCGGGCCACCCGCAATGCACCGAGCTTCCAGCTCGGCGTCTCCCCGCGCGGGGCGACCGCCCTGCTGAACACGGCCCGGGCGTGGGCGTGGCTGTCGGGCCGGGACTTCGTGGCACCGGATGACGTCAAGGTCCTCACGCTGCCGTGCCTGCGCCACCGCGTGTCCCTGCGCCCGGAGGCCCAGATGGACGGGGTCGGCGCCGACGACGTGCTGCAGTCGATCCTGGCCACCGTGCCGGTCCCCCGCTAGGCCGGCATGGCCCTGCACCGACGATTCGTCTGGCTGGCCCTGGCCGGGCTGCTCCCCGTCATCCTCTGGCCCGGCGGCGCGACGATCGCCGCCACGCTTTTCGTGCTGCTGGCCGCCGCCGGGCTCGACGTCCTGCTCGCCGCCTCCCCGCGCAGCGTGGTCATCGAGCGCGCCATTCCGCGCAGCGTCCGGCTGGGGGAACCGGCCACGGCACACCTGTACCTGCGCAACACGGGATCCCGGCGCCTGCGCGGCCGGGTGCGAGATGGCTGGCAGCCCTCGGCCGGGGCCACCGGCACCCGGTTCGCCCTGGACCTGCCGCCCGGGGAGCGGCGCGGCTTCGCCATCGGCCTGCTCCCGGTGCGCCGCGGGGACCTGTCCGTACACCACACCACGCTCCGCTCCGCGGGGCCGCTGGGCCTGGCCTCCCGCCAGCTCACCCACCCCAGCCCGGGCGCGGTGCGGGTGTTGCCGCCCTTCCATGCCAAACGCCACCTGCCCTCCAAGCTGCAGCGGCTGCGCGAACTCGACGGCCGGGCCGCGATCCAGGTCCGCGGGGCCGGCACCGAATTCGATTCGCTGCGCGACTACGTCCGCGGGGATGATGTGCGCTCCATCGACTGGCGGGCCACCGCGCGCCGGCAGAACGTCGTGGTGCGGACGTGGCGGCCCGAACGCGACCGGCGGGTGGTGATCGTGCTGGACACCTCGCGTACCTCAGCGGCACGGATCGCCGACGAGCCGCGCCTGGACACGGGGATCGAGGCCTCGCTGCTGCTGGCGGTGCTGGCCGAGCGGGGCGGGGACCGGGTGGACTTTTTGGCCTATGACCGCCGGCCCCGGGCACGGGTCGAGTCGGCCTCCAAGGGCGTCATGCTCACCCAGCTGGTCGAGTCGATGGCCCCGCTGGAGCCGGAGCTGATCGAGGCGGACTTCTCCGGGCTGCCGGCCCAGGTGCGGGCGATCTCCTCGCACCGTTCGCTGCTGGTGCTGCTGACCGCACTGGATTCCGGGGCCGTCGAGGAGGGCCTGCTGCCGATCCTGCCGGCACTCACGTCCCAGCACGTGGTGGTCATCGCCGCGGTCCGGGACCCGGAACTGGACGTGTTGGCCGCCGATGTCTCCGACACCGCCGCCGTGTACCGGGCCGCCGCGGCGGCCCGGACGCTGCAACAGCGCGAGGCGCTGAAGGACCAGTTGCGGGCCGTGGGCGCCGAAGTGGTGGACGCCGCACCGCTTGAGCTGCCCCCGGTGCTGGCGGACACCTACATCCGGCTCAAGGCGACCGGCCGGCTCTGAGCGCCGTGCCGCGGCCCGCCGGCCCCCGGCCCTGCGGATCAGTGGGAGCCGAGGAATTGCAGGACCCGGGCCAGCATCTCATCGGTGGCCCCGGCGTCGTACTCCGGCGTGGAGGAGTCCGCAAAGAAGTGCGCACCCCCCGGGTAGAGGAACATCTCGCCCTGGGCTGCCTGCCCGATGAGTTCGCGGGCCGCGTCGATGTCGCCCGAGTCCACGAATTCCGGGTCGGTTTCGGTGGCGTGGATCTGCACGGGAACGCCGTCGGGCCAGGTGGCGGAGAACTCGGTGACCGGTACGCAGGAGGCGATGAACAGGGCGCCGGCCGCGCCGGGACGGGTCTGGGCGAGCTTCTGGGCCGGAAGCACCCCCATGGAGTACCCGGCGTAGACCAGCTCGGCGCCGAGGCCCTCCACGGCCCGGGCGCCGCGGTCGATGACCTCGTCGAAGCCGATCTCGGTGGAGGCGTGGCGGACGCCGGCCTCGATGGTGTCGAACCGGGCGCCCTCGAACAGGTCGGGCGTGTGCACGGTGTGTCCGCCGGCGCGCAGCAGCTCGGCGAATGCCTCGATCCCCGGGGTCAGCCCGAGCACGTGGTGGAATAGGACGACGTCGGCCATGGTGGTTTCCCTCGGTTCGGTCTGCGGTCTTCGGTCTGTCGGCGGGCCGGTGGACCCTGTCCCAGAATGGTGCACAACATGGAACACGGCAAGGTCGGCGACCCGCCCGCTGCGGCTCCCGGCGGGTTCGCCATCGATTACGCGGCCACGGCGCGGCGCCCGGACCTGGAGGACCTGCCGGCCGGGGTGCAGGCCACCATCAGGGGCTGGGCCGGGGGACGCGTCGAGGGGGTCCGCATCGCCGGAGGCGGGTTCACCCACGGTTTCGCCGCACTCATCGGGGGCCCGCGCCCGCTCTTCGTGAAGGCCATCGCCCTCGCCGACCGGGACATCGCCCCGGCCTACGAACGCGAGGCCGGGGTGCTCGCGGCCTTGCCGTCCGGGGCTCCGATCCCCGCCCTGCTCGAGCACCGTGTCGTCGAGGGGTGGCGGCTCTTCGCCACGACGCCGGTGGCCGGCCGCATGCCCGGTTCGCCCTGGACGCTGGTGGATGCCCGGGCGGTGCACGACTCCGCGCTCCTGGCCAACTCCGTCCTGGCCACCGCGGCACCGCACACGCTGGGGTTCCCCGGCACCCTCGCCGGGCAGTGGACGGCGTTCCTCGCTGGACTGGACGGCGGGCACGCGGTGATCGGCCCCGGATGCCGCCCGGACTTCCTGCCGACGTGGTTCCGCGGCGTGGACGGCGACGCACTGGCCGAGTGGATCCTGGCCGCGGCCGCCCGTGCGGGCACCGCACTGGCCGGCACGACGCCGCTGAACAACGACCTGCGTGCCGACAACGTCGTCATCGCCGCGGATCCGGTGGAGGGTTTCCCCGCTGGAACCGCCTGGATCTGCGACTGGAACTACCTGGCGCTGGGCCCCGGCTGGGCCGACTGGGTGATCCAGTGGCCCGCCTTGCACGATGACGGCCTGCCGCTGGACCGGATCACCGGCTGGGAGTTGACCCGGGACGTGGAGGGCGCGGACGTCGACACCTGGCTGGCGGCGGTGTTCATCTACTACGCCGAGGCCGGTGACCGGGAGCCGATCCCGACGAGTCCGGACCTGCGTCGGCACCAGCAGCTGTGCGCCCGGCAGACGCTGGCGCTGCTGGGGGTCCGGGCCGGTTCCTAGCCGCCGACGCGCAGCTGGTCCAGGGCGTCTGCCATCTGCGTGAGGCGATGCAGGACGCGGCGGACGGTGTCCGGGGTGGTGTGTTCCAGGCCGGGGGCCGGCATCAACGTCAGTGCCCCGAGTTGGGCGTCGGGAACCCCGATCATCTGCAGGGGCCGGTGGATCCGCTGCACCGCCGCGGTGACGCCGGGCAGGTCGTCCGAGGGATCCAGGGCCTCCAGCCACAGCTGGCCGCCCTGGTCGACGAGTTCTGCCATCCGCTCCCAGGCACCCATGCCCGCCCCGGCACCGAGCACAAGCGTGTCGAAGCCGGCCGCCATGGCGTCGTCGACGAGGTCGCGCCAGGTGGTGCCACCGGTTGTGGGTGCGGACGGGAAACCGGGTCCCGGGGACAACACGACCGTTTCGGCCCCCGCAGCCCGCAGCCCCCGGACGAGGTCCGACCAGTGGCCGGTGGCCTCGTGCCGGGGCATGGCCCGCAGGGTGCGGTAGCCGCTGGCCGTGGGGACGGCGCCACCCAGGACGGCGGCGGCCTCGGGTTCCTCCACGATGACGGTCAACGGCCCGGCGCCGGTCACGCGCCGGACGTCGCGCAGGTGCCCGGCTGCCCCGTCCGCCAGGGATGCGGCGAGATCGCGGCGGGCACCGGCGTCGGACAGGATCTTTTCCCCGTGGTGCAGGGAGACGCCGGCGGCCAGCGAGAGCGGGCCGCGCAGCTGGACCTTGAGGGGTCCGGCGGCGGTGCCGGCCTCGCCGATCACGTCGGCGAGGACGCCCAGGTCGCCGGAGAGGGCGGACGCTGCACGCCGGTGGTCGAGGCCGGGGCGTTCGGTGAGCCGCCAGCCGTGCGGTTGGACGTCGGCGTAGAGCTCGGTGAGCAGCGCGATGGTGCGGCCGACGGCGTCGGATCCGACGCCCCGGCCGGGAAGCTGGACCAGGTGCGGCAGGTGCGGGTCGCCGAGTTCGCCGCGGATGATGCGGGCGGCCTCGAGCGGATCGGTACCCGGCAGCGGGCCCTGGCCGGTGGCGCGGACGCTGCTCAGCGTGCGTCGCCTCCCTCGGGCTGGCGCGAGGCCGAGATCGCCTGGTGGTGGCGGATGACCTCGTCGATGACGAAGTTCAGGAACTTCTCGGCGAACGCCGGGTCCAGGTGCGCCTCGGCGGCCAGCCGGCGCAGCCGGGCGATCTGGGCGGTTTCGCGGTTTGGGTCCGCCGGCGGCAGCTGGTGCTCGGCCTTGAGGTGCCCGACCTTCTGGGTGGCCTTGAACCGTTCGGCCAGCAGGTAGATCAGGGTGGCGTCGATGTTGTCGATGCTGCCGCGCACATCGAGCAGTTCGTGCATGACGGCGGGGTCGACGCTCCCGGCCAGGGAGGATGCGGTGGGGTCGTAATCCTCGTCCACGGGGGGCTGGGGGTCCGGCTCGTTGCTCATGATTTCCATCCTACGGGTGGGTCTGCCGATGCCCGGCGGTGTTACGCGGCGTGTGTGCTGCGCCGCGGAAGCTTCCAGAGCAGCACCGCTGCCAAAACGATGGGCAGGATCCACCCGGTCCAGCCCAGCGGGGCGACGACGAGCATGTCCAGCTCGGTGGTCGCGGCGAAGACCAGGAACAGCCCGGCCGCGGCGTTCAGGGCGCCGTGGGCCAGTGCCGCGGGCCAGACGCTTCCCGAGGCCAGGCGTAGCCAGGCGAAGACGGCGCCGAAGCTGATCGTCATGCCGGTCATCGCCAGCAGCCCCAGCCAACCGGGCACGCCGGGGTAGTTGTAGCCGAGCAGGATCAGCGGGGCGTGCCACAGACCCCACACGACCCCGGAGACCAGGACGGTGGCGGTCTTGCCCAGCGGTTCGAGCCGGGACACGAGCCAGCCGCGCCAGCCGATTTCCTCGCCGAGGGCGGGAACCAGGTTGATGACCGAGCCGATGAGCACGTTGAACAGCTGTCCGGCGATGAGCAGCCCCGCGGGCAGGGCGTCCAGCTGCGCCGCGGCCTGTGGTGCCTGCTGGGCCATGATCGCGCGCAGGGCGGTCAGGTTCGCGAAGTCCGCCGGGTAGAGACCCAGCGCAGCGCCGAGCAACAGCCCACCCAGCACCAGCAGGATCGGCAGCAGCAGGCCGGCGGCCAGGAACGCGATGAACGGGCCCACCGGCTTCAGCGGCCACAACCCCAGGCTGCGGGCGATGCCCGGGCCGCCGGGACGGTTCCCCGGTCTTTCGGCGAACCGGGTGGCCAGCACGGCGGCGACGGTGGGCGTGAACATCATCACCAGGGCGTAGACGGTGAACAGCGGATCGCCGAGCCCCTGGCCGCCGATCCACAACGGCAACGCCACCAGCCAGGCCAGCGCATAGGCCAGCACGACGTACAGGATGATCGGTTGGGGGCGGATGGACGACATGGTGTGGACACCTCGCGACGGCTGGACTCGGGCATATCCACCCTATCGGCGGCCCGGGCGTGCACCCGGCCATGGCCTACAGTGGGAGGGCCATGATGAGTAGACGAGACGCCGCGATCGCCCTGGACATCCCCCTGGAGATGGCCACCAAGCACGGGATCCCGTCCCGCCTATCCGAAGCGGAGCTGGCCGAACTGCAGGCGACTCCGCCGCAATGGCTCATCCAGTCGCGGGAGAACCGCCAGGGCAAGCGCGCCGTGTGGGTGCACCTGACCTGCGCGGTCTGCGGTCGCACGGAGGCCGCGCGGCCCAAGAAATGGTGGCCGGACTTCGACTTCGTCTTCTGCGATTCACACTCCCCGCGCGAGCTGCCCGCCGTCCCGGCCGGGCGCGTGCGCTGCGAATACGAACAGGTCGCCGGATGGCTGACCGGCGTGGTCGACGAGGCCGCGCACTAGCCACGCCGGCGCGGGACCTGCACGTCAGGAAACGCTGGCCGGATCCCAGGCGAGGCTGCGTGCCGTATCGATGGTCGCCTGGCCCAATACGCGGGTGCCCCGGTAGATGACCATGGTCTGACCGGGCGAAACGCCCTGCAGCGGCTCCTCGACGTCCACGACGAGCTCCCGGACGACGGCGGTTCCCTCGCCCGCGGCATCCTGAAGCCAGGCGATGGCCGGGACCGGATCCGCGTGGGCACGCACCTGGACCATGCACTCGAAGCGTTCCCCGGCCAGCGCCTGCGGCAGCGGCTGCCCGGCCCAGCTGACCTTGATCCCGCGCAACCGGTCCACCGAGAGCAGGCCCTTGGGCCCGACGACGACCTGGTTTTCCTTGGGCCGGATCTCCAGGACGAACCGCGGCTTGCCATCGGCCGCGGGACGTCCGATCTTCAGGCCCTTGCGCTGGCCCACGGTGAAGGCGTTGGCGCCGGGGTGGCTGCCGACGGAATTGCCCTCGTGGTCCAGGATCTCGCCCTCGGACAGCTCGATGCGTTCCTCGAGCCAGCCGCGGGTGTCCCCGTCGGGGATGAAGCAGATGTCGTGGCTGTCGGGCTTCTTGGCCACGGAGAGGCCCCGGCGCTCCGCCTCGGCCCGCACCTCGGCCTTCGAGGGGGTCTCGGCCAGCGGGAACAGCGAATGGGCCAGCTGCTCGCCGGTCAGCACGCCCAGCACGTAGGACTGGTCCTTCGCCCAGTCGGCGGCGCGGTGCAGTTCGGGGTTGCCCTCGGCGTCGGCGACGACCTTGGCGTAGTGGCCGGTGCACACGGCGTCGAAGCCCAGGGCGAGGGCCTTTTCCAGCAGCGCGGCGAATTTGATGCGCTCGTTGCAGCGCATGCAGGGGTTGGGTGTGCGCCCGGCGGCGTATTCGGCGATGAAGTCGTCGACGACGTCTTCCTTGAATCGTTCGGAGAAGTCCCAGACGTAATACGGGATGCCGAGCTTGTCGCAGGCACGCCAGGCATCGTTGGAATCCTCCACGGTGCAGCAGCCGCGGCTGCCGGTGCGCAGGGTCCCGGGCATGCGGGACAGCGCCAGGTGCACGCCGACGACGTCGTGCCCTGCGTCGACGGCCCGTGCCGCTGCCACTGCGGAGTCGACCCCGCCGCTCATTGCCGCCAATACCCTCATACCGATAATCCCGTTCCTGCTGTTTGGATCCTGCTTTGCCGTGCGGCCATCCCCGCTTGTTTAGCGCGTTCATGCGCTTCGGGCAGTGCGGCCACCAACGTCCCCACGTCGTCGGCCGTCGTCGTATGCCCGATCGTGAACCGTTGGGCCCCGCGGGCCGCCTCCTCGCTGTAGCCCATGGCCAGCAGGACATGGCTAGGGCGCGGGACGCCTGCGGTGCAGGCGGATCCGGTCGAGGACTGGACCCCGAGCATGTCCAGCACGAAGAGCAGCGAATCCCCCTCGCAGCCGGGGAAGGTGAAATGCGCGTTGCCGGGCAGCCGCTTTCCGGTGTTTCCCCCGTCCCCGGGGCCGGACAGCAGCGCGTCGGGCACCGCATCGCGCACCCCGGCGACCAGCAGATCCCGCAGGCCGGCCAGCCGTTCGGACTCCTCGGCCCGGTGGTCCGCAGCGTCCTGCGCAGCGGCCGCGAAGGCAGCGGCGGCGGCGGTGTTCAGGGTCCCCGAGCGCAGCGCCCGTTCGTGCCCGCCGCCGTGTTGGACGGCGGTGAGGACGACGTCGCGGCGCACCAGCAGCGCGCCGATCCCCACCGGGCCGCCGATCTTGTGGGCGCTGATGGCCATCGTGGCCAGACCGGAGTCGGCGAAGGACACCGGGACGGCGGTGAACGCCTGGACCGCGTCGGAATGCACGGGGATGCCGTGCGGGGTGGCCAGGGCCACCGCTTCGGCGACGGGCTGGACGGTCCCGACCTCGTTGTTCGCCCACATCAGCGTGGCCAGGGCGATGGACGACGGGTCCCGGGAGAGCTCGGCGGCGAACTGGTCCAGCCGGATCCTGCCGGTGGCATCGACGTCGATCCAGGTGATCTCCGCGCCTTCGTGGGCGGCCAGCCATTCGACGGTGTCCAGCACGGCGTGGTGTTCGATGGTGCTGCAGAGGATCCGCCGGCGGCCCGGCGCCGTGGCGGTGCGGGCCCAGTACAGGCCCTTGATCGCCAGGTTGTCGGACTCGGTGCCGCCGGAGGTGAAGATGACCTCGGAGGAGTGGGCGCCAACGGCGGTTGCCAGCCGCTCACGGGATTCCTCGACCACCATGTGGGCGCGACGACCTGCACCGTGCAGGGAGGATGGGTTCCCGGTACGGCTCAATTCATGGGTCATCGCGGCGAGCGCGGACGCCGACATCGGCGTGGTCGCCGCGTGGTCAAAATACACGGGCTGGGTGGCGGACACCGGTCAATTCTACCGCCGGTGCGCCCGATGTCAGTACCCCTCGGGCTCCGGGGCCGGGTTGAGCCGGTCACCATTGATACCCAGATCGGTCTGGAGGTCCAGCGCCCTGGCCTCGAGACGCGGGTCCCGGGCCAACTCGCGGACCAGCTCCACCGGGCCGCCGATGATGGTCGAATCCTCGTAGAGCTCGGTGGAGAACATCCAGGAGCGGTCGGCTCCCCAGGCAAGGTTGGGCGCCTGGCGTTCGGCGAACCCGTCCCCCGATTTCCACAGCGGGGAGGCTACATCGTCCAGGGTGCCGGAGAAGACGTAGTACTCGCGGTACCCCTCCGGTCCCAGGGCCAGACGGGGGCCGGCGAGGACGGCGTCGGTGAAGGCGGGGCGTTTGAGCTGCTCGCGCAGGAGGCGCTCGCGTTGGGCGGCTTCGGGGTCCTCTTCGGGTTCGGCGGCGGTGAGGACCTCCACGGCGTCCCCGCCCCGGATGAAGGCGTAGCCGTCCCAGAGGGCCAGGTAGGCATCGGATCCGGCATGGTGGCAGATGATGTCGGCCATTGCTGCCAGATCCGCGGCGGGCGGGCCATCGCCGCCGGGCGGTTCACCGTTCCAGGCGTCCTCTGTCCAGGGCATCCCGGTGTCGTCGATCCCGGACACGGCGGCGAATTGGGCCCCCGCGTGGAGTGTGGTCCCGCGTTCGGCGGCGATGTCGGCCCAACGCACGGGCCGGCCGTCCTCGTCGGTGGCCGGGTGGAAGATCCTCGCGTAGGCGGGGAAGCCCGCCGGGATCTGTGCGGCCGCGGTCGAGACCGGGGGGCGCTGGGAAAGGATGTCGGCGAGCGCGTCGGCGATCCACTGTCCGGGCTCTGCCCCGGCGAACGTCATGGCCATGCCGACCAGCCTACAAGCCGGGATGCTGGTAGAAATGAAGCACCCGTCCCGAGGAGCGTGAACTTGTGAGCCTGTACCTTCCCGAGCTCATCCACCCCGTCCACCATTTCGCGCACCGGAGCATCGACTTCTCCCGCCAGGTGGCCGTCATGGCCATCATCAACCGCACCCCGGACAGCTTCTACGACGGCGGGGCGACCTTCGCCCTCGAGGCCGCGGTGGGTGCCGCCCTGCGTGCGGTAGAGGACGGCGCGCAGTGGCTGGACATCGGCGGGGTGCCCTTCGCGCCGGGTCCGGAGCTTCCGTGGAGGGAGGAAGCAGAGCGGGTGGTCCCCGTGATCCGGGCCATCCGCGAGCGGACGGATGCGATCATCTCCGCCGATACGTTCCAGCCCCGGGTCGCGGCCTCCGCGATCGAGGCGGGGGCCGACGTCGTCAACGACACCACCGGGATCAGCCACCCGGACCTGGCCCGCGTCGTCGCCGATACCGGGGTGCACCTGGTCATCACCCATTCCCTGGCCCGCCCGCGCACCGCCTACCCCCGCCCGGCCTACGGCGACGTCACCTCGGAGGTGGCCAGGTTCCTGCAGGACAAGGTCGAACTGGCGCGTGGCCTGGGGGTCGATGGTTCGAAGATCGTCATCGATCCCGGGCACGACCTGAACAAGAACACGCTGCACACCCTGGAGGTCACGCGCCGGCTCGACGAGATCGCCCGGCTGGGATACCCGGTACTCGCCGCGGTCTCGAACAAGGACTTCATCGGCGAGACACTGGACCAGCCCAAGTCCGAACGCCTGCCCGGCTCACTGGCCGCCGCCACCATCTGCCTGATGAACGGGGCGCGGATCCTGCGCATGCACAACGTCGCCGAGTCCGTGGCTGCCGCCCGGCTGTTCGAGGCGGTGGCGGGCTGGCGTGAACCGGCGTATCTGCGGCACAACATAGGCGATGCGAACGAGCCGGCCCGGGTACCGGGCCGATAGGTTGGTTCCATGGTCCAGCAACTGATCCCCACCGACCCGGACGCCACCGGCACCGTCCTGACCGATGAGCAGCTTCTGGGCCTCTACGACCCCGAGCCGGGGCCGCACCCCTTTGTACGCTTCAATTTCGTCTCCTCGGCAGACGGGGCGGCCACCTGGGGCGGGATGTCCGGGTCGTTGGGTACCGACGCGGACCGGCGCATCTTCGCGCTCCTGCGCCGCCACGCCGACGTCCTCCTGGTCGGTGCCGGGACCATCCGGGCCGAGGGCTACGCCGGTGACCTGCTCGATCCCGGTGCCCAGGCCTGGCGCCGGGTTCGGGGCCTGCCCCCGCACCCGGGCATCGCCGTCGTCTCCGGGTCCCTCGACCTGGACCCCGCCTCCGCCTTCTTCACGGAGGCCCCGGTCCCCATCGTCGTCCTCACCGCGGGCTCCGCCGATCCCTCCCGCCGGGCCGCCCTGGAGCGGGTCGCCGAGGTCGTCACCGCCGGCGAGGGCCACGTCGACCCCCGCCTGGCGGTGGAGGCGCTCACCGGCCGCGGCCACCGGATCGTGCATTCGGAGGGCGGCCCATCCCTGTTTGCCACCTTCCAGCGCGCCGACGCGGTGGACAGCCTGTGCCTGACGACCAGTCCCCTGCTCGCCGGTGGCGGGCCACGGCGCATCGCCACCGGTCCGGCATCGGAACTGCGGCGGCTCGAGTTGGCGGTGCTGCTCGAGGAGGATGGCGCATTGTTCGCCGAGTACCGGCGCAGCGGCACCGGCCGGGCGTCGACCTCCGGCTAGTGTGGGTCCACGGCGGAACCGCAGGGAGGCGCCGTTCGTTCCGCAAGAACAGCAACTCACCAGGTGCCTTCCGGCACCGATGGAAAGGTCAGGCGTGTCCCCGGCAAGAACCCACTACGAGGTCCTCGGCATCAACCGCGATGCCACGGTGGCCGAGGTCAAGGCCGCGTACCGGCGGGCCGCCCGCACCACGCACCCCGACCAGGGAGGCGACGCGGCCCAGTTCCGGCTGGTGTCCCTGGCCTACCAGACGCTCAGCGACCCCTCGGCCCGGGCCACCTACGACCGCAGCTACGGCACCACGTCCGCCTACCGTGCCCCGTCCTCGGACGAAGCCGCCGGATCCACGACCTCCGCACGGGCCGAACCCACCGGGGGGCGCCGTTCCACGGCGACCGACCCGGTCCGCTACGTGCCGCCGTTCGGCGGCCCCGGCGAGCCTGTCCTGGAACAGCCGGTGGCCGCCCGCCACATCCATGGGGCACCGCGCAAGCGCGGGTTCTTCACCCCGCAGTCACGGCTGGCCCGCGAGGCGCGCACGGTGCGGCTGCTCTCCGGCAAGGTCCTCCCCCACCTGCCCGCCGCCCGCCTGGTCAACGGACTGCATTCACCAATCGAGCGCGGTTTCATCGACCACGCAGTGCTGGCCGGCTACCGGCTGGCGCTGGTCGGCTCCATGGTGTTGCCCCGCGGGTTCTACCGGTGGGACGGCGCCGCGCTGGCCCGTGACGGCAAGCTCCTGGATCCGCCGCACATGGCCGGGATGGTGCGCGGCATGCAGGAGGCGTTCCCGGAGCTGAACGTGACCGGGTGGACGGTCATCCACTCGGTGGACGACAACCTGCACGAACCGGTCATCGACTACGCCCGCGGTGCCGAACCAGCGGCTGCGACGCCCACGAACGTGGTCAACGCCGCAAACCTGGTCCGGGAAGTGAAGATGTTCCTGGGCACCGGACCCACCCCGAACGTGGTGGACGTGCCCGTGTTGGCCCGGCTGCTGGGCGGCATGTACTGACCGTCCGGCTCCGCGCCCCGGTCGGGCATAGGATCTAACGGTGTTCCGCATACTTTTCCTGACGCCCGAGATCCCCGGCAATACCGGCAACGCCATCCGCCTGGCAGCCGTCACCGGTGCCGAACTGCACCTGGTGGAGCCGCTGGGCTTCGACTTCTCCGATGCCAAGCTCAAGCGGGCCGGCCTGGACTACCACGACCTCGCCGTCGTCCAGGTCCACCCCGACCTGGAGACCGCCTGGGAGGTCCTGGCCCCCGAACGCGTCTTTGCCTACACGGCCGAAGGCGATGTCACCTATACCGACATCGACTACCGGCCGTCCGATGTGTTGATGTTCGGCCGCGAATCGGTCGGCCTGCCGGCCGAGGTCAAGGCGGATCCGCGCGTGACCGCCCGGGTCCGGTTGCCGATGCTGCCCTCGCGGCGATCGCTGAACCTGGCCAATTCGGCGTCGATCGTGGTCTACGAGGCGTGGCGGCAGCAGGGATTCACAGGCGCCTGATCCGGCCATCCGGCGTCGTCCTCCACCCTCACGCCACCGGCCTGCCCTAAGCTGGAATATGGGGGGGAAGACACCACACCAGCCAGGGATGAGGACCATGCAGCACAGAGAGCCCGAGGATTTCCGCTACGGGACGCCCGAGGATGCCCAGGATGACCTGGGGCTGGGGCTGGTCGACGACGTCGCCCAGCACCGGCCCGCGCGCCGGACTGCCCCGGTCAAGAAATGGATGCTGGTCGCCGGCGCCGCACTCGTGGTCGTGATCGGGGTCGTCGCCCTGGTCCTGGCGCTCATGCCCCGCGACGTCGTCGGTGACGTCGCGTCCGCCGCCGACGCCACGGAACAGACCGTGAAGGTCGACGGTGGCGGCCAGGCGGTCCTGCGGCTCTCCGCCTCCGAAGATGCCGGATCGCTGACATTGAACGACCTGGCCGGCGCCCCCCAGGGCCAGACCTACCAGGTGTGGGTGGAGGCCATCGGTGGCGGATCGGCCAGTTCGCTGAAGGTCCTGGACCCGAAGGACAAGCAAGCGACGGTCGGGTTCACGGCCCTGAAGGACATCGGATCGGTCCAGGTCACCACCGAGCCCGAGGGCGGCTCCAACGAGCCGGGCGAAAACTTCGTGCTGGACATCAACCTGCCCCGTTAGGCCACCCGCCCGCCGCGGGCAACACCAGTCGTCGAAACGGTGGGGCACCCGACCCGGGTGCCCCACCGTTGTCGTTCTCCGGTCAGAAACCGGCGATGGTGTCCGCGGCATTGACCTCCACGACGTGGAAGCTCTCGGCCAGCCGCCCGGCGCCCAGACCATGGGCCGAGGCCAGTGACTCGCTGTTCGTGCGCACGAACGCCTCCATCTTCGCCACGTCCGGGTGCTGGCTCAGGTGTGCGCGCAGCGCCGTCAGCTTCGCATCGAAGGTCCCGGTGATGTCCATCGCATGGTTCTCCCGCGCCTCGGGGGAACCATAGAGCCAGAGCCAGCGCAGCTTGAACGCCTCCAGCCCGGATTCCTGCAGGTCGGGATAGGCATAGGGGTTCTCCACCGCCGGATACACGGCCCGCGTGACGGACTCCCCACACGCCAGGTGGTCGGGGTGCGAGCGCTGCAGGCGGCTCCAGTCCCGTTCGGGGTGCATGGCCAGCACGACGTCGGGGCGCACCTGGCGGATGATCGCCACGACCTTGCGCTGCACCTCGTGGGACGGCTCCAGGAAACCGTCTCGTTCACCGAGGAAGTGCACCTCCTCCACGCCGACGGCGCGTGCGGCCTCCCGCTGCTCGGCGTGGCGCATGGCCACGATCTCCGCCCGGTGCGCCGGGTCGAACCCCCCGGCGTCGCCATCGGTCATGATGCAGTATTGGACCTCCACGCCGGCGCCCGTCCAGCCGGCGACCGTCCCGGACGCCCCGAAATCAAGGTCGTCCGGGTGGGCGCCGAAGCACAGCACGCGGCGCACGGTCTCCCGCGCCGGATCGAACACGGCCACGCTAGCCCTGTCGACGCTTGATCTCGGCGGCAGCCTGGGGTAGCACGGTGCGCACATCGCCCACAATGCCGAAGTCGGCGATCTCGAAGATCGGGGCGTCCTCGTCGCTGTTCACGGCAACGATGACCTGGGCGGTCTGCATGCCGGCCTTGTGCTGGATGGCCCCGGAGATCCCGGCTGCGATGTAGAGCTGCGGGGAAATCGTCTTGCCGGTCTGGCCGACCTGGTACGAGTGCTCGATCCACCCGGCGTCCGTGGCCGCCCGGGAGGCGCCCACCGCCGCGCCGAGGGCGTCGGCAAGTTCCTCGACCTGGCTGAAATCACCATCGACGCCGCGGCCACCGGAGACGACGATGCGCGCATCCTGCAAGGCGGGCCGGCCCGAGGCCGGTTTGGCCGCCGTGTGGGTGACAGTGGCCGCGGGGCCGGCGTCGGAGACCTCCACGGTGGTGACGGCCGGGCTGGCGGCGGCGGCATCGAGCGGTTCGATGCTGTTCGGTTTCACGGTGATGACCGGGATGCCCCGTGTGGAGCGTGCGGATACGGTGTAGCCGCCGGCGAGCACGGATTTGGTGACCGTCAGGTCCGCCGCGACGTCGATGGCGTCCGTGATGACACCGGAGGAGAGCTTGATGCCCACCCGGGCGGCGATTTCCTTGCCGTCAGCCGTGTTCGGCATCAGTACGGCAGCCGACTCGGTCGATCGGGCCACACCGGCCACGAGGGCTGCTTCCCCGGCGATGAGCGTTGCATCCAAGGCGGCGGAGGGCGCGTAGACTGCAGTCGCCCCGAGACCGCCCACGGCGCCGACCACGTCGTCGGTGACGGGGGCGCCGAAGACGACCACCGGTTCCCCGAGCCGATGCGCCAGGGTGAGCAGTTCACGCTGGGCCTTGCCCGGCTGTGCGGTGGGCGTGTTGATGAATACCAGAATGTTCGCCATGGTTTCCCCTCGGCTCCTAGAGAAGTTTCTTGTCGGCCAGGAAGTCCACCAGCTGGACGCCGGCGTCTCCCTCGTCGGCGATGACAGTGCCTGCGGTCCTCGGCGGGCGGGCCTGCGCATCCTCGACATGGGTCCAGGAGCCGGCGGTGCCGACCTGCGCGGCGTCCAGTCCGAGATCGGAGAGGGACAACGTCACCGTCTTCTTCTTCTTGGCACCCATGATGCCCTTGAAGTTCGGGTAGCGCGGCTCTTCGCCCTGGTCGGTGACCGAGACGATTGCCGGTAGCGGGGACTGCAGCGTCGTGGAGGTCGTGTCCGAGTCACGGCGGCCAGTCAGAACCGCGTCGTCCCCCAGCTCGAGCGAAGACACGAAGGTCAACTGTGGCAGCCCCAGCCGCTCGGCGAGCTGTGCCGGGACGATCGAGGTCTCACCATCCGTGGAGGCCATGCCGGCGATGACGACGTCGAATCCACCCAGGTGGTTGACGGCCGCGGACAAGGCCAGCGACGTGGCTGCGGCATCGGATCCGGCTAGGGCCGGGTCGCACACATGCACGCCGTCGGTCGCGCCCATTTGCAGTGCCTTTTTCACGGCCGCGGCCGCACGATCCGGGCCCATGGTCAGGGCGGTCACGGTGTGTCCGGCCTTCACGCCCCCGCGGCTCTCGATCAGCTGCAGGGCGGACTCGATGGCATATTCGTCCAACTCGGACAGGATGCTTTCGGACCGGTCGATGCTGTGGTCTGTATCCGCCAGATGGCGGTCGAACTGCGCATCCGGGACGTGCTTGACCAGGACCAGAACCCTCAGCGGTCCTCCGCTTGCCACGCTCATGTTTGCCTTTCGCCTTGACTCCTCCGGCCGTTCGCGGCCGGAACCATCGGTTCCGCGGGATTCCCCGCAAATTCCAGTTAATGAGTATTAACCTAGAGTAACGTCCGGGACAGTGCCCCGCCACCTTCCGGACGCGGCCCGGGCCTTCAGCCTAGCCGGGCGCACGCAGGCCGGTCGACGCCCCTGGGGAGACGCCGACCGGTTGTCCGCTGCTGATGCGCTACTTCTGGGGCAGCTCGCCCAGCGTGACGTCGGCCGATTGCTGCTTCCCGCCACGGGTATAGGAGATCGTCGTCTTGTCCCCCTGCGCGTGTTCCCGGATGGCCGCGGTCAGGGACTGGCTATCGGAGATCTCCCGCTCCCCGACCTGGGTGATGACATCGCCGGACTTCAGCCCCGCCTTGTCCGCTCCCGAGCCGGGAGTCACCTCCTGGACCTCGGCACCCACGCTGAACTGCGTCCCGGAATCCGCTGGCTTTGCCTTGACGGTCACACCCAACAGGCCGTGGGTGGCGCTCCCGTTGTCGATGATGTCGTGGGCGATGCGCTGGGCGTAATCGATGGGGATGGCGAAGCCGACACCGATGGACCCGCTGCTGTCGCCGCTCGAACTCGAACCACCAGCCGAGGCAATGGCGACGTTCACACCGATGATCTCCCCGGAGGCGTTGACCAGGGCGCCACCGGAGTTGCCGTGGTTGATGGCCGCATCGGTCTGGATCACGTTGATGTAGATCGACCCGCCGCCCGAGCTCTGCTGCTGGCCCGGAACCTGGAAGTTGAACTGGTTTCCGTCTCCCGACGAGCCGTCGGACGCCTTGTCTTTCGGCACCGCCGACGAGGCAACGCTGATGGTGCGGTTGAGCGTGGAGATGATGCCGTCGGTGACCGTTCCGCTCAGGCCGAGTGGGGCTCCGATGGCAATCGCTGCGTCGCCAACGTTCATCTCGGAGGACTTGCCCAGGGTGGCGGGCTGCAGGCCCTTCGCATCGACCTTGATCACGGCCAGGTCGGATAGTGGGTCGGTCCCGACAACGGTGGCTTTGTGCACCTGGCCGTCGCTGGTCCGTACGGTGATGTTCGGGTTGGAGACGGCACCCCCTAGCGTTACGACGTGGGTATTGGTGAGGATGTGCCCTTCCTTGTCCAGGATGATGCCGGATCCCGAACCTGCCTGGCTTTGCCCATCGACCTCGATGGTCACGACACTCGGCGAGGCCTTCGCAGCCGCCGCGGTCACCGCGGTCACGTTGTCCGGGTTGTTGATGACGACTGCCTGGTCCTTCTGCGAAGATGAGGCCACCGGCTGGCCTGAACCATCCATGAGGTAGTTGGCGCCGACCGCACTGCCTCCGCCGATCAGTGCGGCAATGATCATCCCGGAGACCAGCGTGGTCGAGCCAAAACGCTTGGGTTGGCGGCGTGGTGCCGGGCCGAACGAGGCACCCGGAGGGTAGAAGCCGCCCCCTGCCGGGCCACCCGCACCCGGTGCGCCGGTTGCAGCATACTGCGCGGTCCGGGGGTGGGCGTTCGTTGGCGGGTATTCGGCGGTCGCCGGGCCGCTGGCTGCCTGCGGCGGAGTCTGCGGGCGGGGCGGGACGGCTGGGCCGTCGTTGGGTTGTCCGCTTCCGTCGGCCGCCTCGTTTCCCTGGCCGTTGGAGTAGGTGTTCCGGTCCTCGCTCATGTCTTTGTGTCCTTTCTGGGGTTCCTTGCCTCCAACTATGACAAGGCGCGCTGTGTTCCGAAAAAGCTTTACCTAAGCGCAACCTGTGAGAGCACCATGCCACAACCCGGCACGCTACCGGGTAGGCCGTGCCGTTGTGGACGACCCCAGACCATACCCATAGAATCAACAGGGACGGCTGCGTGCCATCGGCCACCGGGTCCCACGACCCGATCGGCAACTTTTGACTCGATGGCCGTCACCGATATCGAAGGGTGATCCATGCGATCCATTGCCAGACGAGTATCGGCAGCTGCCGGTTTCGTGCTGATGTCCATCCTGCTGTTGGCAGGGCCAGCCTCGGCGGAACCGCCAGTGACGATCCCGCCGGGCGAATATGTGGTGGACTCCTCGGGTGTACTGGGCAACGAGGCAGACCGGGTGGACCAGGCTGTCAACGAGTTGCAGCAGAGCGAAGGGCTTAACCTCTACGTCATCTACGTCGACGAGTTCACCGACCCTTCCGACATGGACGCGTGGGTCAAGGCCGTTGCCGAGAAGAAGGGGATGGGCCCATCCGACAGCATCCTGGCCATCGCGACCGACTCCCGGCAACTACGCCTGAAGTCAGACAACGACGGGGACATCGCCCCGTTCGACGCGGACATCGCCAAGGAATACATCACCCCTGAACTGCGCAAGGACAACCTGACGGCCAGCGACTGGGCCGGAGCAGCAGAGAACGCAGTGCAGGGCATCGAAGCGGCCGCCGCGGGAGAACGCGGTTCCGGGACAGCCCCCGGCGGCAATACGGACACCTCATCGGGCGGGTCGGCCGCGCCGTGGATCATCGGTGGGGTCATCGTCGTCGGCGGCGGCACCCTGTGGGTGCTCGCGCGGCGGAAGAAGGCCAACGGACCTGCACGGCAGCCACTCCCCCGGCCCGCCGAAGATGGCCCCCAGGATCCGTTCGCATCTCTGAGCGTTGAAGAACTCCGCTTGAAGGCCGGCCCCCTGCTGATCGCCGCGGATGACGCGATCCGTTCCAGCGAACAGGAAATCGGATTCGCCATGGCGGAGTTCGGCCAGGACTCGGTCAAGCCGTTCACCGCGGATCTGGCAACCGCAAGGGAACACCTCAACGAGTCCTTCAAGCTGCAGCAGCAACTCGACGACTCGATCCCCGATACCGAGGCAGACCAGCGAAAATGGCTCGGCGACATCATCCGTCGCTGCGAGGCCGTCAACGACTCCCTGGAGGAGCACCGTGAGGACTTCGCCGCACTGCGTGAACTCGAGCGCAACGCCCCACAAGCGGCAGCGACCCTGAAGAACGAGATGGCGGGCTTGCGCGCAGAGCTCGACACGGCTCAGTCCTCCCTATCCGGCCTATCGGACAGGTACGCGGATTCCGCCCTGGCCCAGGTGCGGGACAATGTCGAGCAGGCCGGCGATCGCATCGACTTCATCGAGGAGTGCGTCGACACCGCCGAGAAAAAGATCGCCGCGGCCGAAACCGCCGAAGCCGCCGTCGTCGTACGCGCCGGTGAGGAAGCCGTCGACCAGGCCCGTGTACTCATCGGCGCGATCGGGAAGACAGGGGCAGGCCTCGACACGGCGCATGCGGAACTTGATACGCAGATCGCTGAAGCCACACAGGATCTCGCCCAGGCACGCTCCCTGGCCGCGGCTGGGGAGCACCCTGAGCTCTCCGTTCCCATCGCTTCACTGGAGGATGCACTGGGCCAGGTCCAGCAGTCCCGGGAAGCCGAACGGCTCGATCCCGTCGCGCGGCTCTCAACGCTCTCCCGGGCCCGCGAGACGTTGGATGGACCGTTGGGCGCCGTGCGGGACCGGACGGAGCGTGCGCGCCGCGCCAGCGCGTCCCTGCAGTCCGCACTGCGCACGGCCCAGGACAGGATCAACGGCACCGATGACTTCATTCGCGCCCGTCGCGGCGGCGTCGGCGCGACAGCCAGGACCCGCTTGGCCGAGGCCCAGAGGCACCTCGACGAGGCACTGCGCGTTGCCGGGACCGACCCGGTGTCCGCCCTGCAATTTGCCCAACGTGCATCGATGCTCGCAGACCAGTCAGCACGTCAGGCTGAAACCGACGTCGATGGATTCGGTGGCGGCGGATTCGGCGGAGGCGGCTACGGCGGAGGCGGCTACGGTCGCGGGAATGGGATGGGCGGTGCCCTCCTCGGTGGCATCCTCTTGGGCTCGATCCTCGGCGGCGGGGACGGAGGAGACGACGGCGGCATCTTCGGTGGCGGCGGATTCGGCGGCTTCGGCGGCGGCGGGGGTGGCGGTGGCTTCGGCGGCGGCGGATTCGGCGGTGGTGGCGGAGGAGGCAACTTCTGACCTCACCGTGTAGACAGGATTCCGGCGGCGCGGCTGCCGGGTGCAGGACCAGACCAGTAAAACCAGTGGAAGGTGACATCGTGATCAAACAGTCAATCTTTGGACGCATCGCCCAGCTTGCCAAGGCCAACGTCAACTCGATGATCGATTCGGCCGAGGACCCGCAGAAGATGCTGGATCAGATGGTGCGTGATTACACAAACAACATCGCCGAAGCCGAGACTGCGGTCGCACAGACGATCGGGAACCTCCGCATGCTCCAGCAGGACCATCAGGAGGACCAGGAGAATGCCCGTGATTGGGGCAATAAGGCCCTGGCAGCCTCGCGCAAGGCAGATGAGTTCCGTAGTGCGGGCAAGGACGGGGACGCCACGAAGTTCGACAATCTGGCCAAAATCGCCATCGAGCGCCAGATGCAGTCCGAAGGCGAGGCCAAGTCAGCCCAACCGACGATTGCCTCGCAGGAGGAGATCGTCGAGAAGCTCAAAAGCGGGTTGAACGCGATGAAGGGCAAGCGGCAGGAGCTCGTCGCCAAACGCGACGGGCTGGTGGCGCGCGCCAAGGCAACACAGGCCCAGTCACAGGTTCAGGATGCGCTCAAGAGCATCGACATCATGGACCCGACCAGCGAGGTGTCGCGATTCGAGGAAAAGGTCCGTCGCGAGGAAGCCCGTATGCAGGGGGCCGCGGAGCTGTCAGCGTCCAGTCTGGACGCTCAATTCGAATCGCTCGAGGACCTCGGGGAACAGACCGAGGTCGAGGCTCGCTTGGCCGCACTGAAGTCCGGCGGGGCTCCCACCGCCGCGCTGGGCTCCGGCGAGCCGGAATCCACTCCCAGCGGATCGTGATCATTGGCGGGCCCGCGACCTAGCGGATGCGGACCCATCGGC
Organism: Arthrobacter sp. ASL1; assembly: GCF_056680475.1. NCBI lineage: Bacteria > Bacillati > Actinomycetota > Actinomycetes > Micrococcales > Micrococcaceae > Arthrobacter > Arthrobacter sp. ASL1. The sequence continues at coordinate 3,847,423 of NZ_CM155284.1, read as the reverse complement.
CATGACAAAGGACCCCCGATCTGGCAAGATGCCTGATCGGGGGTCCTTCTCTCGTTGCGGGGACAGGATTTGAACCTGTGACCTCCGGGTTATGATCCGACCGTCTCGCACTGTCCACGCGTGTCCAATCCAGTCCACTGCATCCCAGTGGCGACACGGGAATGTGTCAGTTCATGTTCCCGAGTAATCACCCATCGTTACCGTTAATACCGATGAATAAGCGGTGAGCGCGAACAGTGCGCGGCATCGGCACAGGCTCCCCTCCTGTGGCGGCTCCAGGACTTCCAGTCCCCGCGTTCCTGCCTCCCCCGCGTAACCAGTGGAGGCCCGGTGTTTCACACCCTCATTCCTGGCCCTACCGGGGCCGACCGTTGCAAAGGCCACGCGACGGGTTGCGCCAGCCTGTCACGGAAACCGTGGCGGGCTACAGGCGTCGGCATATCGCGGATGGGGAGCGGGGCGGTGGCGAAACTTTGGGGCAGGGGGTCAGCAAAGGCAACAGCTCCCGCAGGGAGTCCGCTAGTCCGTAGAGCTGCCGTACCGTTCAATCAGTCCCAAGGCTCTGACAATCCAATAGGCGCCGCCCTTGACCCGGTACTGCGCGGATTGTTGGCATATAGCTTTGAAATATGGTGTGCCGTTCTCGAAAACGGTTACTTGACCAGGGTTTCCGTGAAACATCTTCCCGTTTATGAAGATGTCGGCCAGTTGGATTGAGTCCAGTTTGTTGGTCATGCCCTTTGAGTGGTCCGTGGCCGCGTCCCCCAATGTCAGGCTGACAAATCGCGTTTGACCGTAGGGCAATTTTTCGTCTTCGCTGAGCTCGCCCATATCGCCAGTGAAATAGAGTGCCGTCGTTTCCCATCGCTGTATTTCTCTCAGCAACGACGACACCTCCTGCCCTGCATCACGATGATTCTTGGCGAGTGTCCTAAGTACCTTTTGTACGTTTAGCGGTTCTCCGGGAAGCAAGGCAAGTTTGCGCACCGATATCGCCAGGTGCTGCCACGAATAGACCTCGTCCAAGGGGACTTCCACGAATGGTTTCAGCTGTCCAGGAGAGATTTTCAGACGCATTAGCGCCGGCGGTAATTTGACGGCTGCAGGGTGGTGTCTAACCACCGTGCCCTCGCGTATAAACTCGGCCAACAGATCCTCGTCCGTGTAGCGTTCGCCGGTATTACGCTTGCCCGCCATTCTGCACCGCCTTGCGCAGCGCAGGGAGTGTGGGGAGTTTCAGGAGGATACTGCCACGGCTGGTGGTCGCGTCGAGTTTGAGTGCGCCGGCCTTGGCGATGAGTGCCACATATGCGGCGGCTTGCGCACGGGTGAGGTATCCGACTTTCCTACCGTCGTGCCTGATGATGGCCACGGCGTTGGGATCGTACTCGTTGTCCGGTTCGGGGACTGCAATGACGGTGCGGATCCTGAGCCTGTCGCGCTCCTGGTCGGTGACGTATGCCCATGTGCCGACGCATCGCAGTTGCTTTGTGGGGAGGTCGGGGAAGTATGCAAGCCGCGGGTAGGTCAGGTGCTCTATCTTCACGTCCTCGTCGGAACCGTCGTCGTCGAGGTCGGTGCTGCTGTCGTTCTCCCCGCGGCTGGCCAGCACGGGTGCTACTAGTTTGGCGTCGGGTGGTCCAACGGTGGGCATCGCTGCCGGTTCAGTTTTGGCGGGTCCCATGATCCATCCGAGCACCTTGAGCACGAGCCATAGAGCCGCGCCAATAACTACGACTACCCAAAATGTCCGCATCGTCCCCCCACGAATGTTTTCGCCACCACGGCTGGCCACAGTCTACGGGCGTTCACTGCATCTGGATTCCCTAAACGTCGGTGCTTGATGCTTCAATATGTCCATGAATACTTGGGGGAAATCACTCACGTCTGTCCTGTCCGTCGCCGTGCTCATTGCGCTAAGTGGCTGTGCCGCGAACTCTTCCGCTTCGGCGCCGGCTACGGCATCGCCAAGTTCGGTAGCACCATCCACAGATGAACCAGCCGCGCCGTCCGCATCGAGCAAACCTGCCGAAGACATTCCGACAGCGGAACTAGCTTCGGATCCTGTGGAGGGCGTCTTCCTGGAGAGGGTCCGTGAGTCCCAGCCGGGACTAACCGATGCCGCCGACGAAGATCTTCTGTTGATCGGCACATCGTTCTGCACCATGTATGACAACGGTGCGGCATCGAGCGACGTCAACGACTACATCCTTACTGCGGCCGGCGTGGAGTACACGCTCCAAGAGCTGGTTACCGTTCACGGGGCCGCAGTCGGCGCGTTCTGCCCCGAGCACATCGACAAGCTCTAGAAAACAGTGGCATGCTGGCCTGCCTTGATGTCCAGGTCTTTCAACGGCGTCACGAGGTAGCTGTCGCGCCAGCCGGAAGTAGCCCGTCGAGTGGATAGCTGCTCCCACGTGATCTTGCCGTCGTTGAACGCCTTGAGCCGGGCTTTGCCCATGATCTTCTGCTGCGTATCCGGCGTTAGATTGTCGAACCACTCCCGCGAGTCCGGCATGTCGTTAGACGGTTCGTCGACAGTTGCGAATCCGAGATCCTTCCACGACTTCGTGACGGGGATCCGGGCACAACGGCCTTGATGATGATCGAGCGGCCCCGGCTCATCTACATCGTGACGGGTACCGTGCTACACGAGGCAGGAGATACACGTCCTTGCGTCCAACGATGCACCCCATTCCCAGCCGTCGAGTACATCACGGTACGCCTAATCGGAGACGAGAGCCGCGGTTCTTCCGGCGTCGAGGACCTCGGTTCTGGCGATCATCATGGCACGGGTCAGGCCGCCATTGAATTTGCCTTCGGTACGCTTCAGGATCCGCCGGCCGGTCACCCGTGGTGAGTCGCCGACTGCCACCGCGCGCACGAGCTCGGCCTTCATTGCTGCGGCCATGTCGGTGGCGAGCGGTTTGGAGAGCGCGTGAATCTGTTCCGTGGACCGTTTCACGATTGCGTCGAGTGGTACCGCGGTGAGCGCGTCAGCGGACAGTGGGACGCCGGGCGGCATCTGTGCCTGGATCATCGCCCGTTGGCTGTCCGCTGCGTCTCTGACGACTTCTGCCAGGTCGGGGACGAGCGTGTCCCCCACGAGATCAGCCAACTCCTGCGAGCGCGTCGCGGCCAACTCGAGGGCAGCAGCGAGACGCTTGTTCCGGGCGGCTTGAGCATAGGACACCCTGCCATCCTTGGCCCCTGCCATCAGGTCGTTGAGTGCGTCCGTGAACTCCGCCCCGAGTCCATCCCACGTCTCGACCCATGCCCGCACGAGGGCGACGATGTGCTCGTCGCTGAGCTTGCCCAGCCGTGCGCGTGCATCCTTGCCCAGCTAAAGGACCCCGTCGTGGATGCTCACGCCTTGGCCGCTTCGATCGAGTCGGCGATCGTGTCGCGGAGGACGAGCTCGGCGCTCCACAGGACGGATTCGGCGTAGGCGTCGAGCGTGAGTCCGGCGCAGCTTCCGTGGTCTTCGCCGACCATGGCCAGCAGGTCTTGCACGGCGAACTTGGCGGCGAGCGCTTGCTCCCGGATGGTCGACTGGTGAACGTCCACGGTGTCTCCTACAGGTCCTTGATACTGGTCATGGTCGGGATGATCCGATGAGCGGTTGTGGTGGACTCCGATGCGCCCGTTCGCAGCCCACAGCAGCGGGTTACTCCGCATTCGCAAGGGCTGCACGTGGGCCCGACGTGGGCGGCTACCGTCTGCTCACCGGTTTCCCTCATCGGAATCACACTCCCCTACGCGAACGTGAGGCCGGCGGACATTGCCTGCCGCAATGTGTCAGTGATCGGGTCGCCGTACTTGTCCAGGTAGTCCGTGCCAAGCACGGTGATGTGCACATCGTGCGTCGGTCCGAACATGTTGTTCAGGTCGCGCAAGTCGTCGGGCGTCTTCCCCTTTGCCAGCCAATACCGGATGACCTGCGCCCGCGTCTCAATGGCCAGGGCATCCCACAGCATTCCCGCTGCCTTGCCCGCGTAGGACTGCGTGCTGTGCCCGGTGCTCTCACCGGGAATCTCGGCACGCTCCCACTTCGCCTCGTCGACGGCTTCGAGCTGCGCCAGGATCTTCTGCACTTCGGCTTCCTGTTTCTCTGCCTGCTTGCGGATGCCTGCCGCCTGCTTCTCCAGCTCCGCGGCCTCTGCGCTCAACACGTCGTGCTGGGCTGCGTGAAGGTTCCGGGCTGCTTCGGTCGCTGCCTGGTCGTAGGCGCGGGCCTTCCGCTCGAGGGACTGGATCTGCAGGGTGATGCGCTCGGCTGCGCTCTCGTCTGCGAGGATCTGGGCACCCGCGTCGGCGTCGAGCTGCTGGGCGTCGACCCGTGCTGCTGCCGCCTTGGCGTTCCATTCATCCACGGTTGCCTGGGCCTTGTCTGCGGCCTTCTGTGCCATCACCGAAGCTACCGCCACCGCCCGCCCGATGTGGGATCAGTGGTCCCGCGAAGACTTCCGCCGCCACCTGTCGCACTCGTCTTGCCACGGCATGCTCCGCACTCCGAATGACATCCCCATCGGCACCCTCGGGATCACCAAGTGGAGCCGCGTCTCCCCCACCGGCTGGGAGTACCTGGTCGTTGACGTGAACACCGCCGCCGCAACCGCACACCACGGGATCTGGGGCGACGAGGAGGCCATTGCCCACATGCTCCTCCACGTCGAGCACAGAACCGATTGTGCGGGCAGCGAACCCACACTATGGACCGACGCTGAACGCCTGCACCATCGGGACGCCATGGACCGCATGGGCTGGGCCCCCCTCAAGTGCGACGTCCTCTGCGAAGGCGGTGTCATGGTCGAGTGGCAGGAGGCCGGTAAATGCGTGCGGCAGTGAAGTGCAGCAGGTGCGGGCGCCGGTACCGCGGGCATGGCGACTGGAACATCGTCTTCTCCAAAGGCGTCGTGACCGGCAACCTGTGCCCCGAGTGCCAGACCCCGGAGGAAAACGCCGAAGCAGTAATCAACGAGGAAACCCTCGGCTACGAGGCCTGGCGTCTGGATGCCTTCGGGCGACTCGTTGTCGAGCCGAATAGCGAAGTCCTATGAGCGAGTTCAAGGAGCCGAAGGGCGTCAACGGGTATATCGAGATCATCGGTGCCGAACGGTCTTACTGGATCGACCGGGTCACGTTCAAGGAGATGCTTCTGAAAGTCGCCGAGGACTACGCGGAGTCGCTCGGAAACCGTGACACTGCGGCACGGACACCCAACGCTTTCGCAGAAGAGCACGGCATCACGGACCCAGTTGCGCATGAGGCGCTGGTCGCCGAGGTCTTCCCGGCCATCCTTGTCTGGTTCGAGGAAGCCCGGCAGCAGCCCAGGACCCCTCAACGGGCATGGTTCCGCATTGCATACCGGTCCTTCCTGTTCGAGCTCCACGCGGAGGGCCGTCGAGATGCCTAGGCAACCGCTGGCGATCGGGCACCACGGGAAGATCAGCAGTAAGGAGCAAGGCTCCGGCCTCTGGCGGGCCGCCTGCCGTTACAGGGACGACGACGGGGTCACACGGCAGGTCACGGCGACCGGGCGCACAGGAGCGGCCGCTGAGCGGCGTCTCCTGAAGTCCCTGGACAACCGCGGGGCGGCCGGCTCCGTTGAGCTCACCAGCGAATCACGGATCCGCGACCTCGCCCCCATCTGGTGGGAAGAATGTACCGACCGGGACCGGGCGGTCAACACGCGGATCCGGTACAAGGACATCCTCGACCGCATCGTCCTCCCCGGCATCGGGGCATGGCAGATCCACGAGGCCCGGGTGAGCCGTCTCAACCGGTTCATGAAGAAGGTCCGCGACGACCACGGAGCGACCACAGCGAAGCTCATGAAGGCCGTCCTGTTCGGACTGCTGGGGGTGGCCGTCGCGAACGACGTGATCGAGGCCAACCCCATGCGGGAAGTCCAGCAAGTCCGCATCACACCGAAGAAGGTCCGGGCCCTCACCGTTGAGGAGGTCGCCGAGCTGCGGGCAGGGCTCAACGAGTGGCAGCATCACACCGGGAAGGCGGGCCGGCCACGTCCGAATGACCTGCTCGACGTCATCGACATCATGCTGGCCACCGGCTGCCGCATCGGTGAAGCGCTGGTCATCCGGTGGGAGGACGTCGACCTCGGCGCCGAGCACCCGACAGTCACCATCCAAGGCACCGCCGTCTACGTCCCGCACGAGGGCGTGATCTGGCAGAAACATCCGAAGAGCGCGGGATCGCAGCTGACATACCGGCTCCCCCGGTTCGCGGTGAACATGCTGTTGCGCCGGCAGGTCCGGCAGGCAAAGCGAAACGCATACGACGTCGTGTTCCCTTCGGCGTCCGGGACGCTGCGGGATCCGAACAACTACCGGAAGCAATGTCGGGCCGCCCGGACCGGCATCGGTTTCGAGTGGGTCACCCCACACACGTTCCGGAAGTCCGTGGGGACCATCGTGGCGAACGCCGAGGGTCTCACCGCGGCGTCGCAGCAGCTGGGGCACTCCTCGGAGGCGGTGACGAGCAAGCACTACGTGCAGCGGCGGGCCCTGGCACCGGACCCAGCTGCGCTGCTCGAGGCGTTCGGGGAGGCGTCGGTTTGAATGCGGTGAGTTTCCGGTGACTCCGGGAAGAATGTCGCGGAAACGAAAACAACCTCTGACCGGGATTTCTCCTAGTCAGAGGCTGTTTATTTCGTTGCGGGGACAGGATTTGAACCTGTGACCTCCGGGTTATGAGCCCGGCGAGCTACCGAACTGCTCCACCCCGCGTCGCGAGATAAGACTCTACACGAAAGTGGATACCTCCCAAAATCGTGGTGACCTGTGGCCTACTTTTCGGCGATCATCCGTCCAATGATCAGTCGCATGATCTCGTTGCTTCCCTCCAGGATCTGGTGGACGCGGAGGTCTCGCGCAATCTTCTCGAGGCCGTATTCGCTCAGGTAGCCGTACCCGCCGTGGAGCTGAATGGCGGCATTGGCTGTTTCATATCCGGCGTCTGTCGCCACCCGTTTGGCCATGGCGCAGAGTTTCAGGGCATCATCCGCACCGTCGTCCAGTGCCGCTGCCGCGCGCCAGAGAAGAGTCCGGGCCGCGACCAGCTTCGTTTCCATATCTGCCAGTTCGAAGAGCAGCGCCTGCTGGTTGATCAGTGCGCCACCGAAAGCGTGTCGTTCCTTCAGGTAGGCTGCGGATTTTTCCAACGCCGTCTGGCCACCGCCGAGTGAACAAGCGCCGATGTTCAGCCGCCCCCCGTTCAGGCCCTTCATGGCGATGCCGAAACCGTCACCTTCCTCACCTAGGCGGTTGCCGACGGGGACACGAAGGTCCGAGAAGATCACCTGGCGGGTCGGCTGCGCGTTCCATCCCATCTTCTTCTCCAAGGCACCAAAGCTCAATCCATCGGTGCCGGCTGGAACGACGATGGCCGAGATGCCCCGGCTTCCGGTGTCCGCGGTACGGGCCATCACCAAATAGTAGGCTGCGGCGCCGGCTCCGGAGATGAACTGCTTTGTCCCGTTGAGAACGTATTCGTCGCCGTCACGCACTGCCCGGGTGGCAAGTGCCGCCGCATCGGAACCGGCCCCCGGCTCCGTGAGGCAATAGCTGCCCAATTCGTTCATGGTCGCCATGCCGGGGATCCACCGCTCGCGCTGGGCGTCGTCGCCGAACGAATCGATCATCCACGCGACCATGTTGTGGATGGAGATGTAGGCGGCGATGGTCGGGCATGCACGTGCCAATTCCTCGAAGATCAGCACGGCATCGCTGCGCGAGAGCCCGGAGCCTCCGAATTCCTCATCGGCGTAGATGGCTCCCATTCCCAGTTCGCCCGCCTGGGCCAGTACATCGACGGGAAAGTGGTGTTCCTGGTCCCACCGCTCCGCATGTGGAGCGATATTTTCGGTCGCGAAGTCCCGGACCATCTCGACCATCGCTTGTTGCTCGTCATTGAGCTCGAACATGTCTGTCCTTCCGGCCCGTTGGGGCGTGGGTGGTGCCCGGACGAAGTTCCGCCCGGTGCGGTTGGCTAGCGGCTCACCTTGCCCATGATGGAAGCCACGGGCCCGACGAAGATCGGCCGGGCCAAGAAGGTGGCCCCGACCATGACGACGACAGCTATGGCGAAAAACGTGAATCCCAGCCAGCCATGGTCATCACGTGCGGCGAACATGTGGTTCAGGTTGCGCAGGGCACCAGTGCTCAGGACCAATGTCACGTGCACGATGACGAAGAGGACGAAGTAGAGCATCACCGGGAAGTGCAGCGCCCGGGCGGCTTCTATGGGGTATGCGCGGTTGAGCTTCTTGGCCTTTGAAGGCCAGATGGACGACATGCGCAGACCCGTGATGATGGCCAGCGGGGCTGCAACGAAGACCGTGAGGAAATAGGTCAATAACTGCAGGCTGTTGTAGTTCACCCAGCCGTTTTCCAACGGCCAGTTCAGCGATACATACTGCAGTCCGGCCGAAACGGCATTGGGGATGATGTCCCAACTGGTGGGCACGATGCGCCGCCATTGCCCCGTGGCAAAGATCAGGACGAGGAACACGATCCCGTTGACCACCCACAACACATCCAGGCTCAGGTGCAGCCACAAGTCCAGGCTGATGCGCTTCGGCGGCTTCTTGGTCTTGATCAGCCCCTTGTTGTTCCGCACCCAGTGGGCAGCCGGACGCTGGGTGGTGCGCACCTTCCACCCGGTTTGGACCATCAACACGAGGAAGAACGCATTGAGGAAATGCTGCCACCCCAACCAGGCGGGCAACCCCACGGGAGCAGTTTCCGGCAGCGGCACATGGCCGGGGTACTTGGCCATGAAATCCGACAACGGACCCGTGCCGGTCAGCCACCGGGCACCCAGCACCACCAGCGCCAGGAGCACGACGGCGCCCGCGGCGTAGAGACCAAAGCGCACCCAGGGGTTCTGCGCACCATCGGACGGCATGGGGGTTTCCTGATTCACCAGTTGTTCCTCTCGGAGCGGATTGCTGGACACGATAATACTAGGTCTTGCAAGTATTTAGTAGGAGGTCCAAGCGTTTGTGGTCAAAGTATCCGGGCATGCAAAAAGTCCCGGTCGATGTTTCCATCGACCGGGACCTTTCCGTCGTTGCGGGGGCAAGATTTGAACTTGCGACCTCCGGGTTATGAGCCCGGCGAGCTACCGAACTGCTCCACCCCGCGGCGTGCTACAAGCATCCCATCTTCGGTGCCGAACCTCAAATCGAGGGGCCCCGGTGTCATGCAGATCACTGCACGACACCGCGGCCCCTCACAGCTGCCCCGTCCCCGGGACCAGTTGGCCCGCGCTAGACGGGCTGGCCGCTAGCCGCCGGAGCCACTGGCGGGAGCCGACTCATTCTGACCCTGGTCCGAACTGCCGGAGATCTCGCTTTCAGCCTTCAGGGCCTTGGCCAAGGCGTCACTGAGCTTCTTCTGCTCGTTGCCGTAGGCCGCAAAATCGCCCTTGGCGAGGGCTTCCTGACCCGCCTTGATGGCCGCGTCCGCAGCGGACAAGGCCTCCTGGAGCTGCTGTCCTGCATTGGCCGGAGCCGAGTCGGCGGGCTTACCCGGGGATTTGTTGCCGTCCCCTTCGTTGGTTACCGCTCCTGATGAGCCTTCGAAGAGCTGGTCGAGCGCTTCCGACAGGGTGTCGGCAAAACCAACCTTGTCGCCAAAGGACACGAGCACCTTGCGCAGCGTCGGGTACGAAGTTTCACCCGTGGACTGAACGTAGACCGGCTGCACGTACAGGATGCCGCCACCAACCGGCAAGGAAAGCAGGTTGCCGTTGAGGACCTCAGAGGCACCCTGCCGCAGGAGGTTCAGCTGCGTCGACACCGTCGTGTTCGAGTCGAAGTTCTGCTGCGCCTGACCCGGGCCGGGGACCACGGTGTTCCGCGGAAGTTCCAGCAGCCTCAAGGTTCCGTATCCGTCGGCCTTAACCCCCGCCTTGTCTCCGGCGTCGGCTTCCGCCGAGAGGAACCCGTAGAGCACATTTCGCTGCGCACTGCCGGCACTCGTAGCTGGAATGAACGTGCTGGTCAACGAGAACGTTTCCTTTTCCTGCTTCGGCATGCGCAGCGAGAGGTAATACGGCGGCTGCGGGACCGGTGTCTGCGACTTGGTGGGATCGTTGGGGACCGCCCAGGCGTCATTGGATTCGTAGAAGTCGTCAGGATTGGTCACGTGGTACTCCCCGAGCAAGGTTCGCTGCACCTTGAACAGATCCTCGGGGTACCGCACGTGGCTCATCAGTTCACCGGAAATTTCCGACAGGGGCTTCACCGTGGTGGGGAATACCTCTTGCCACGCCCGCAACAGCGGCTCGTCCGGCTCCCATGCGTACAAGTCGACGGAGCCGTCGTAGGCGTCAACTGTGGCCTTGACCGAGTTGCGGATGTAGTTGACCTTCCCGGAGAGGGCATTCGTCCGGTTATCCGCTGTCAGCGAGTCCCGGACCGCCGTATCGAGCTGCTGGGCGGTCGAGTAGGGGAACGAATCGTTGGTGGTGTAGGCGTCCACTATCCACTTCACCCGACCGTCGATAATGGCGGGATATGTGTTCGAATCAACCGTCAAGTACGGAGCGACCTTCTCGACGCGTTCCTTCGGGCCACGGTCGTAGAGGATCTGCGACTCGCTGTTGATGGCGTCCGAGAGCAGAAGATCAGTGGAGCTGAACTTCAGCGAGTAGACCAGGCGGTTGAAGAAGTTGCCGACCAGCGGCCCGCCATCGCCCTCGAAGGTGGTCTTGGCATCGCCTTCCCCTGACTTGTCCGACGGCCGGTCAAGCTCCCTGGGGACCCACCCCTCGGGACCACCCACGACGGAGTATTGAGGGGAGTACTCCCCGAAGTAGATGCGCGGCTCGTAGGTGGAGTCGCTGCCGAGTACACCCTTCGTCGGGATCCCGGAGAGCATGAACTCCGGGCGCCCGCCCGGGGCCACCTTGGAACCGTATGCGGCCACGACGCCGTAGCCGTGGGTGTAGGTGACGTGCTGGTTGACCCAGCTGCCCGTTGTATCCACGTTCAGTTCACGCACGGCGATGACAGTGTCTTCCGTCTTGCCATCTACTTCATAGCGGTCGACGTTCAGTGTTGGGGCGAACTTGTAGTAGGTACGGAACTGCTGCAACTGGGCAAATGCGTCGGAGACCAGGTTCGGGTCCAATAGCCGGATGTTCGTGGTGGTGGCCTTGTCCTTGGCCAACGCGTTCTTAGCCGTGTCCACGGTGGCCTTATAGGGACTGGACTGCACGGCATCGAGCCCATAGGCGTTGCGCGTCATCTCGATATTCCGCTTGATGTACGGCTGCTCGAGCGTCTTCTCAGAAGGGACAACCTGGAACTGCTGAACGAGCATCGGATAGATGCCCCCGGCGACAACTGCGGTGACCACGAGCATGGCGGTTCCGACCAGCGGCAACTTCCACCGCCCCATGATGGCACCGATGACGAAGAGCACGGCGACGATGAGCGCTGCGACGACGAGGATCGTCTTGGTGGGGATGACCGCATGGACATCCGTATAGAGCGCACCGGCCACCCGACCTCCCTGGTTCTCCAGGGTGTTGTACCGGTCCAACCAGAAGTTCGCTCCTTGGAGCAACAGGAACAGTGCCGCCGCGATGCTCACGTGCAGTCGGGCGGCCCGGGAAATGGAAACACCGCCGCGTTCCTGGATGCGCACTCCACCGTAGAGATAGTGCGTCAACAGCCCGGCGATCCCGGCGATCAGCACGACGCTGATCAGGTAGCCCACCAGCAGTCCATAAAACGGCATCGAGTTCATGTAGAACGAGAGGTCCTTGTGGAACTGTGGGTCGACCTCCCCATACGGCACCTGGTGGATGAACAGCAGCACTGTCTGCCACTGGGAGGCGACTGCGGTCGCGGCAAACGCGCCGATCACCAGCGGGATGCCCCACATGAGAAGCCGCCGGATGGGTTCGAGCTGCGCCTGATAGCGGGAGATGTTGTCGGTCGCCTGCAGATCCGGAGCGTAGACCGGACGCGTCTTGAAGGCGACTTGGAGACTGGCCCAGATGGCACCGGCCATGATGATGAATGCCACCACGAAGACGGAGACCTTGGTCAGAAGTTCGGTCCAGAACACCCCGGCATAGCCAATCTGGTTAAACCAGAGGACATCTGCGTAGATGTTGGCGAAGAAGATGAACGCCGCCACCAGGATGCCGATGATCACGATGGTCGGAACCAGTGGCGAGGACTTTCTGGGGGGCGCGGCGGGCCGCTGGCCACCGCCGTCGTCGTCTCCGGACCCTTGGGGGCGCCGACCGAACGGGTTGTCAGGACCGAAACTCACTTATTAAACCTCATCGTCAGTACGAGCTACTGGGTACCCCGCAGCAAAGAAGGGGCACGGTGTCCATTCTGCCTTGAGTCAGGTCAACTCGCTAACCCCGCTGTCGTGTTGCGTCCATTGCCCGTCGGCATCGGCCCTCAGCCGCAGCTCGGGAATGAACCGGGATCGGCTCCGGAACCGATGGATTCCACCGCCTTCCGCGCCTGATCCAGGGTCGAGACCTTGATGACCGTGAGCCCTTCGGGGACGCGCCCGACGACGTCGGCGCAGTTGGCGGCAGGGGCCAGGAAGTAGTCGGCTCCCCCTTTTTGCGCGCCAACCAGTTTCTGGGCGATCCCTCCGATGGGCCCGACATTTCCGTCGGCGTCGATGGTCCCCGTTCCGGCGAAGGCTTTTCCTCCGGTCATGTCTCCCTCGGTCAAAGTGTCGATGATCCCCAGGGCCAACATCATGCCCGCGCTGGGACCGCCGACATTGGACAGGCCGAACTTCACGTCGAAGGGGAAGGTGTACTGGGTGCCGAGGTAGACGCCGAGCTGGCGCTGCCCATCGTCGGCCATGGTGGTCTTCGCCGTGATGTCCTTCTTCTTCCCGGCGCGAATGACCGTCAGCTCCGGCGTTTCACCCTGGTCGCCTCGGAGGGACGCCTTGAGCATGTCCAGATCCGTAATCGGCTTCCCGTTGATCTTCTTGAGGACGTCGTCGGTTTGCAACAGCCCCTTGTTCGTCTTCGTGGCCAGCCCGGCCACACGTAGTTGCTCGGTGTACCCGATATCCAGGCTGCCCAGGGCTGCGGCTATCGAATTCTGCTGCGAATCGTCCATTTCGGCCGCGTTGCGGTCGCTGATCTGGTCGTCCGTTGCGCCGCGGGGGTACAAGGCTTCCTCGGGGTAGACATCCTCATGGGGATTGGCCCACGCCTGGAGCACCCGAAGGAAGGGAATGCGGGTCTGTGCTCCACCGAGCACGTAGATGGTCGTCATGTCCAAAGAACCCTCGGCCGGGTAGGTGTCGTGTCCGTCGACGGAGATGATGCGTTTCTCGTTCACGGTGCCCAGCGTGTTCAGGGCAGGGCCGGGCACCTCGACAATATAGGGGGTGGGCACGGCAAGGGCCGTGAATCCCAGAACGACGGCAATGCAGGTCGCCGTGATGAGGCGCCGCTGTGAACGGCGGGGACGGGATGGCGGCGGGGGCGGAAAGGAGGTCTCGTCGCCTGCGCTCTCCTGGGGGTCCTGCGGTTGGGTCACCGTGCCTACTTTTCCTTCCGGCTTTCGCCGGCCCGCGGGGCCGGTGAGCATTCGATCTCCCCAAGGGTACAAGGTGTATCACCGTCTCCGCTGTGCCGACAGCGAACCTCCCGGTGAATCCATAGGGTCTGCCCACAATGCGGGGTTACCGTGGAAACATGGCTGAGAACCCCCCGAACAACCGCCCCGACGGCTCAGACGACCCGGACGATTCCGGGCGTCAGGACCCCTTTTCCGAGATGCTCTCCAACCTCTTCGGTGGACAGCTCCCCGAGGGCGTGGACGCAGCCGATTTGCAGCGGCAGCTCGGCGCCATGGGGATGCCGTCGGACCCCGCTGCCATGCAGGCCATGATGGGCCAGATGCAGGCCATGATGGGGGCCATGTCCTCGGGCGACGGCAGCCCCGTGAATTGGAAACTTGCCCAGGATTCAGCCCGTCAGGCCGCCGCCGGGGACGACCCAAGCGTGACCACTGCCCGGGCCGCGGCGATCAGCGAGGCGGGCCGGCTGGCCGACATGTGGCTCGACCAGGCCACGACTTTTGAAGCATCGCCGTCCGGCTTTTCATCGTATTCCCGGGCCCAGTGGGTGGAGAAGACGCTGCCGCGCTGGAAGAAGCTCACCGAACCGGTGGCCGTCAGTGTTTCCCAGGCCATCAGCACGGCCATGCGCGACCAGGTGCCCGAGGAATTCAAGGCCATGCTCGGCTCGGCCCAAGGCATGTTCCAGAATCTGGGCGGGGCGATGTTCGGCATGCAGCTTGGCACCGCCGTGGGCGGACTGGCCAAGGACGTGCTCGGATCCACCGATATCGGGATCCCGTTGACGACCGAGGCGCCCGCCCTGGTCCCGGCCAACATCTCCCGCTTCGGCGAGGGACTCGACATTCCCGAGCAGGAGGTCCTGCTCTTTGCCGCCCTGCGCGAATCCGCCCATGCACGGCTGTTCCAGCGGGTGCCGTGGCTCCAGGCCCACGTGCTGGGGGCCATCGAGGACTATGCCCGGGGCATCCACATCGACATGTCGCGGATCGAGGAAGCCGTGCGCGACATCGACCCGTCCAACCCCGAATCCCTGCAGGGTGCCGTCACCGAGGGGCTCTTCATGCCGCAGCGCACCGCGGCCCAGGAGGCGGCGCTGGCCAAGCTCGAGACGGCGCTGGCCCTCATCGAGGGCTGGGTGGACGAGGTGGTCGCCGAGGCCGCCGCCAACCTGCCCTCCGCCGCGGCCCTGCGCGAGACAGTGCGCCGTCGCCGCGCGACGGGTGGCCCCGCCGAACAGGCCTTCGCCTCGCTGGTCGGTCTTGAGCTCCGTCCACGGCGACTGCGCGATGCGGCCAAGCTGTGGTCCCTGCTAGCGGACGAACGTGGTTTCGAGGGCCGGGACGCGATCTGGCAGCATCCCGATCTGATGCCGGGCGCCGAGGACCTGGACGATCCCGAGGGCTTTTCCGCGCGCCGTGCCCTGGCCGAGGCCTCTGACGGCGAATTGGACGCGGCGTTGAATCGCCTGCTCGATGGCGGGTACGACTCCCCCGCCGCTTCCGAGACGGACGGGACCGATCAGACGTCCGGTTCCGATGACTCCGGGGATCAGGACGACTCCCCCGGCGGAACCGGCGGACAACGTTAGGTCCTCTCCCCCCAGCCGATTTCGGTAAGGCCGGCTCCTCCACCCGGAGGAGTCGGCCTTCGCGCTGCTAGACCCAGCCGGAGGGGGTCTCCTCCCATGAGTCGTGTTCATCCAGGTCCTGCGGATCATCCCACGCCGGCTGGCCATGCGGGTCCGTGGCGCTGCTGCCTCGGGTTCTGTGTCCAGGTGGATTGGCCATCCCGAAACTGACGCCTGAGAGGTAGGCCTTGGCCTCCGACCGGCGTCCATAGAGGCCCTCCAGGGCCTTGAATTGCGGGCCGTGTCCATCGTCGGCGATGAGGTGTGCGAGTTCGTGGACCAGGATGTAGTCCTGGACCCACTCCGGCATCCCCTGCAACTGGTTGTTCAGACGGATGGCGCCGGAGCCTGGGGACGCCGAACCCCATCGGGTGGTCTGGTTCCGGACCCACCGAACGGACAGTGGCTCGGCCCTGCCGTCCAGGTACTTGCGGTTAAGCATTTCCGCGCGTTGCATGAGTTCATCGTCGGAGTACTTCCCAAATCGGTCCAACGCCTTGGCCCGCCGAGCCAGGATGCCCGGGACCATCCGGTCGATCCATTCGTCCTCCTGCCGCAGACTCAAGGCCGCCGGAACGGAAATCACGGCTGCCCCGTTCTTCCACACACCGGATACCGTTCGGCGTCGACGTGTGGAGCGCAGAACCCGCACCGATACCCCATCCGGGGTGACCACGGCCCGCTCTGTCGGATGCTGGGGCATGCTGCTTCCTCTTTCCTCATCTTCGGCCGGCGGGCACGCGCCCACCGGAGCCTGTGGATACCGGGTTTTCGGCGGGTTCGACCTGTCAGGATATCCCCACCGGAACCCGTCCGGTCCGATCATTGGAGACGAACATGCGCATCATTCCCGGGCTTCAGGTCGTTAGCGTATCCGAGACCACCGTCCGTGTTGGAGGGCCCGACGAGGGATTGTGGATATCCGGTCTCTCGGCTGCGGACCAGGACTTCATCAGGTCGTTGGCCGGCACGTCCGCGCCGGCCGAGCAGCCATCCGCAGTTCCCCGCCTCGCCGGACCCGGAGCCGGTCGCCGCGAGGAACTGCTGGCCGTGCTGGCTCCCGTCCTGGAGGACCCCTTCCGGCTTCCCGGGGCCCTCGGCGCAACGCTGATTCCCGATGTCAACGCGTTCTCGGTGGCCTACGGGATCCCCGCAGGACACGTCGTCCGGAGCCGCAGCACGACGATGGTCAGGCTCGGCGGCCTGGGTCGTTGCGGTCAGGCCATCGCGGCGCTGCTGGCAGCCTCGGGAGTGGGCGCACTGCACTTGCATGACGACCTCCCGGTCCAGCCCGGCGATGTGGGGACGGGCCCGTTGCGCCTGGCCGACCTGGGCAAACCCCGCACTGTCGCCCTGGCACACCGGTTGGAGGCCTCGTGGCCACGAACCCGGCTCGCCCACTGGACCCCGGGCCCGGATGACCAGGGGATGGGGGCGCAGGTGATCGTGGTGACGGCTTGCGATGCCCTGCCGGATCATCTGGTGTCCCATCTGGCCGCGACTCGCATCCCCCACCTGCCGGTCGTTTTCGGCCCGTCTTGGGCCCGTATCGGTCCCCTGGTCATCCCGGGGCTGACCTCGTGCCTGGATTGCGCACAGCCCGCGGCTGGCCTCGAGGAGGCCGGACCCCGGGCGGCCAGGAGGCCACGGGGAGCGAGTTCGACCGCGGAGTTGGCATTGTCGGCGACGGCCGCGGGTCTGGCGACCCTCCAGGTGTTGATGCTGCTCGATGGGGTCAATGTCCCGTCCGCCGCCGATGCGGTGCTCACTGTCGATCTGGCCACGGGAGGGGTGCATCGGGTCCCGGTTGAGCCGAGGCCGGGGTGTACCTGCATGATCCCGGCGGCATGAGCGCACCTGCGGCTCAGGCGGGGGTCGAGCCCGCGCCGAGGATGTCGAGCACGTCCTTGCCGTAGCGTTCGAGCTTCGCGGACCCGACGCCCGAGACCTTGGCCAACGTCGTCGGCGTCCCTGGCATGGCCTCGGCGATGGCCATGAGCGTGGCGTCCGTGAAGATGACGAATGCCGGGACTTCGGCTTCCCGTGCAGTCTTCAACCGCCACTCGCGCAGTGACTCGTAGACCTTCTCGTCGTACGTCGAAGGACAGTCCAGGCAACGGCCCAGCTTGCGTTCGGCGGCGCTTCCCAGCAGCGTCCCGCACACCCGGCAGGTCGGCGGGGTCGCGGCCTTGCGCCGTTTGACGCCTCCACCCGGTGTTTTTGCCGCAACCCTGCTGGAGGATTGCGGGCGCAGCCCGTCCAGGAAGCGCGATGGCCTGCGGCTGGCGCGCCCACCCGGCGTGCGTGCCGTGGACCAGCTCAACGAGAGGTGCTTCCGGGCCCGGGTAATTCCCACGTACAGCAGCCGGCGTTCCTCGTCGTAGTCGCCCTGGTCTTCGGCGAAGGAGATGGGCATCAGCCCTTCGCTGATTCCCACCAGGAAGACTGCGTCCCATTCCAGGCCCTTGGCCGAGTGCAGCGATGCCAGCGTGACGCCTTGGACGGTCGGGGCGTGTTGGGTGGTCGCCCGTTCATCGAGTTCGGCCACGAATTCCAGCATGGTGAACGGCGTGTCCCGATCCGCGCGGGCCGTGGCCAGGTCGTCGGCGAGCGCGACGAGCGCCGAAAGCGACTCCCAGCGTTCGCGGACGGCGCCGCTGGCGGCCGGGGCCTGCGTCGAATAGCCCAGGGATGCCAGCACATCGCGGCAGAGCTGCGGGACGGCGTCGTCGGCGGGTTGCCGCGAGGCGGCACGCAGGGCGAGAATGGCGTCCCGGACTTCCCGGCGTTGGAAGAAGCGTTCCCCGCCACGCAGCTGGTAGCCGATGCCCTCGGCCGCGAGGGCTTGTTCGTAGGCCTGTGACTGGCCATTGGTGCGGAACAGGACGGCCGTTTCCGCGGGGGCAACGCCGTCGTCCATGAGGGAACGGATACGGCGGGCAACATGGGAGGCCTCTGCCTCGTCGTCGCTGCACTCGGTGAACTCGGGTTCGGGACCGGTGTCGCGCTGGGCCAGCAGTTCCAAGGGTGCCGCCCACTGCACATCTCGGCCGGCGGCGCCGGGTTCGAGGCGCCGGGAGGACAGGAGCCGGTTGGCCAGGCTCACCACCTGGGGTGTGGAGCGGTAGTCGCGGACCAGCTTCACGACGGGCGCCTGCGGGTGCGCGAGGGTGAAGTTCAGCAGGTGGGAGGGCGTGGCGCCGGTGAACGAGTAGATCGTCTGGCTGGCGTCCCCGACGACGCAGAGTTCCTCGCGTCCGCCCAGCCACAGGTCCAGGAGGCGCTGCTGCAGGGGGGAGACGTCCTGGTACTCGTCGACGACGAAATGCCGGTACTGCTCACGGACCGAGGCGGCGACACGCGGGTCCTCGTCGAGGATGCCCACGGTCAGCAACAGGACGTCCTCGAAGTCGATCACATGGCGGTCGGACTTGACGTCCTCGTAGGACTGGAAGAGTCGGGCCACGGTGCGCAGTTCCAGTCCCGCCGGTTCGGCGCGCCCGGCGGCGGCCTCGACATAGCCTTCCGGTGTGAGCATGGAGACCTTGGCCCATTCGATCTCCGCGGCCATGTCGCGGATGGCTGCCCGATCGGTGGTGATGCGCAGCCTGCGGGCCGCCTCGGCCACGAGTTGGGCCTTGTGGTCCACGATGGAGGGCAACTGCCCGCCAATGGCCTGCGGCCAAAAGTACTGCAGCTGGCGCAAGGCGGCCGCGTGGAAGGTCCTGGCCTGCACTCCCCCGGCTTCCAGGTCCCGGAGCCGGGTGCGCATCTCGCTGGCCGCGCGGGACGTGAAGGTGACGGCGAGGACCTGGTTCGGCTTGTACACGGAGGTGTGCACCCCGTAGGCGATACGGTGCGTGATCGCGCGGGTCTTGCCGGTTCCGGCGCCGGCGAGGACGCACAGCGGCCCGTTCAGGGTCGTCGCGACCGCGCGTTGCTCCTCGTCGAGTCCGCCGAGGATGCGCTCTTCCAGTGATGCCATGCTTCTAGTTCTCCATCTGGCGCGGTTCGGGCAGCGGCCCGCCGTACCAGTGTTCGATGAGTGCGCTGGAGATCGAGACCCCCGACGGGACGCCGATGGCCCCCTCGATGATGTCCCGGGACAGTTCCTCGCGGGTGAACCAGCGCAGGTCGATGATCTCCTCGCCGTCGGGCACGACGGCGGTGGACTCCGCCACGGCGGTGAAACCGAGCATCAGCGAACAGGGGAAGGGCCATGGCTGCGAGCCGGCGTACCGGGCGGCCCGGACCCGGATGCCTGCTTCCTCCCCGACCTCGCGGATGACGGCCTCCTCCAGGGATTCGCCCGGTTCCACGAAGCCGGCGAGCGTCGAGTAGCGGCGCCCACCCCATTGGGCATTGGCCCCGAGCAGGAGGCGGTCCTCGGCGTCGGTGATGGCGACGATGATGGCCGGGTCGGTGCGCGGGAAGTGCTGGGAATCGTCGTGCGGGCAGACGCGGACCCAGCCGCTCTGCACGGCCTGCGTCGGCGTTCCGCAGCGCGGGCAGTGCGTGTGGTTGGCATGCCAGTTGGCGATCGCGACGGCCTCGACGAACAGTCCGGCGTCATCGGCGGACAGCCCCGCCGCGACATCACGCAAGCCGAGCCAGTCGGCGTCCCCGGGCTGCATCCCCGGGGTCCGGTCCAGATCCGCGAGCACGATCTCCCGGCCCCCCGAACGCCCCAGGTAGACCAACCGCACGCCGGCCGGGACATCACCGGGCCCGACCAGGACCAGTGACCCGTCGCGTACCGGCGCCCGGCCCTTGACCAGGAGCAGGACCCGGGTGCCGTCGTCGTGCATCAGGGAGGGGAGCCAGGCATCGTCCATCCGGCGCTCGCATCCGCGGTCCACCCCGGTGCGGGCCAGCGGCAGGTCACCCAACAGCGGGTAGTCGAGGGCATGCGCGGCGACGGGATCCTGGCGAAATGTCATGCTCCTACCGTACTGAGGTTCCGGCGGTGCCCGCACACCGGTGGACCGCGGTGTGGATCCGACGGCGCTTCCGTCGCCCGTGGGCCGGTCCATGTCGCCTCATGACCTGCCCGGCCGCTGCGCGTTGACTGGGAGGCTTCGGGGATTCCGGCGACTCGCCGCCCGGTGCACGTGGCCCCGGGGCCCTCGGCGGCTTACGGTTGGGTACGTGAAAAGATCTCCCATGGAACTGGCCGCCATCGCGACCGCGGCGGTGCCCGGGTTGACCCCTGTCGGCGTCGCAGGCATCCCGGATGATCCCGACGACTTCGATTCGGCCCTGATCATCGACGCGCAGGAAAACCGGTGGCGCGTCCGCTCGCCCCGGCACGAGGAGTCCAGCATGCGACTGGAAACCGAGTTGACCGCGTTGCGTTCCTTCACCCCGGGCATCCGCGCTGCGCTGCCTTTCCGCCTGCCCTCGGTGGCCGGCACCGTGCGCCAGGGCAGCCTGCGCACCTTCGTCTACAACCACCTGCCCGGCGCCGTGATGGACCTGGAAGACCTGGTCGCCGCGGGCGGTTCGACCGCTGCCGACATCGGCCGCATCATCGCAGCGATCCATGCGTTGCCCGAGGAGCTCGTGGACCGTGCCGACCTGCCGGTCTACACGGCCGAGGAGTTCCGGCAGCGACGGCTCAACGAGCTGGACCAGTCGGCGACGACCGGACGGATCCCGCCACGCCTGCTGCGCCGCTGGGAACATGCCCTGGAGGACATCGCCCTCTGGCGCTTCAACCCGCGCGTCGTCCACGGCGACCTGCACGAGGAGAACCTCCTGCTCGACGACGGCAAGGTCGCCGCGGTGACCGGATGGACCGACGTCCGCATCGGCGACCCCGCCGACGACTTCGCCTGGCTCGCGGCCGCCCACGAGCAGTCCTTCGCCGACACGGTGATCGAGGCCTACACCGCGGCCCGCGGCGAGTTGGCCGACCCGCACATCATGCGTCGTGCAGCCCTGGCCGCCGAGTTCGCCCTGGCACAGTGGTTCACCCGCGGGGTGGCGACCAATGACGCCGAACGCATTTCCGAGGGGGAGCAGATGCTGCGCGACCTCGATTCGGACATCGCAGAATTCGGCGGACAGCCCATCAGCATCGTGGATCCTCCGCGCATGGATATCCACGGCCAGCCCATCCCCGAGTCCGCGCCGGAGGACGAAGCGGAGTCCACCGACGAGGCGGGGTTCCCCGGCTCCGCGGCAACGGAAGACGACGCGGACCAGCAGCCGGAAGCGGATCCGGCCTCGACTCCCCCGCATCCCACGATGCCGCCGAAGACCGCGGGTTCGGCCGTCTCGCATTGGGGGCCGGCAGAGGACGATCAGGAGTCCGGCCAGCAGGTGGGCGCCGTGGGACCCGCCGAGCCGTCCGACGCGCCGCCGCTGCCGGATCACGAACCGTCCGCAACCAGCGGCGATGCCGTCCCCACGCCGGACGCGTCCGCCGCCGCACCCGAGGACCCCGACGGGGCCGGCTCCGATGACGACGATGGTCCCGCCTTCCTGCGTGACATCGACGTGGTCGACGACGAACCCGAGGACTCGGACGCACCGGAGACCGGCAAGGCCCCGGCTCCCTCGACGCCAGGGGACGAGACGGACGCCATCCCACTGATCGTCATCGACTCCGACGACGACGGCACGCGCCCTGCCACGGACGCCAACAGGAAATAGCCCTACCCGGCACCGGTACCGGCCAGCGATCCGGTGATCAACGCCTCCAACGCGGCCTCGTCCGCCAGCCGTTCGGGTCTGATGGTCGTGCCCTGGCCCACGTAGTAGAAGGCCGCTTCGACGCTCTCGAGCGGGATCCCGTGCAGTCGTGACCACCCGAGCCGGTAGACGGCAAGTTGCAGCGACTTGGCCTCCAGGTCCCGGCCTGTGGGGACCCTGCCGGTCTTCCAGTCCACGAGGGTCCACACCGTCCTGCCCTGGGCGTCGGTGTCCTTGAACACGGCGTCGATGCGGCCGCGGACACTGACCGGACCCACCCTGGTTTCCAGGGGGACCTCGACGTAGGCCGGTTGCCGCTGCGCCCACTCGGACGCCAGGAATTCGGCCTTCATCTCCTCGAGCCCGTACTGCTCCTCGACGTAGGCGTCGGCCGCACCGGGGAATTCGCCCAGGTCCAGCATGCCGGTCGAGCCGTAGTGGTCCTCGACCCAGGCGTGGAAGGCCGTCCCCTTGCGGGCCGCGACGCCGGGCCGCCGGGGGACGGGGCGGCGGAGCTGCTCCAGGACCTGGGCCGCATCGGTGGCCAGATCCACGAACAGGGAAGCACGGACATGTTCGGGCGTCTTCGTCAGTTCCCGCGTGGCCTCGCGTTCGGCCCATGCGGCCAACAGCAGCCCGGCCTCGTGGTTCCAGGCCCGTCCGACGTCAGTGCGCATCGCTGCATCGTCGTCGGGGCATGCCGTGTCATCCGCCGCCCGCAGCACCTCGAGGTGGCGGTTGGTTTCCGCGGCGGCTGCCTCCAACATCAGGCGCCGGCCTGCCGGCTTGGGCTGGGCGACCCCGGCCCGGAGGACCACCGGACCCTCAAGTGGATCATAGGGCCAGCTGGACTCGAGCGGGTCTTCCCGAAACGGGTTCTGTTCCGGCGCGTCCTCGTCTTCGCACCACGCGGCGATACGCACCCTGGGTGTCGGGCCCTCGGCCAGCGCCAGCAGTTCCCGCAGAAACGGGGACGGAGCGGTGGGCTTGGAGCGGGAGCCGGTCCACACCGTTGACGAACACAGCAGGAGGTCCTTGGCGCGCGTGAGCGCGACATAGGCCAGCCGCCGCTCTTCGTCCTCTCCATGGGCCAACACGTCCCCGCGGAAGACGGCTTCCGCGTCGACTGCCTCGGAGAGGCTGGGCTGGTCGGTGTCCCATTGCGGCAGGTCGTTCCGGTCCCCGCGCAAGGGCCAGGGCAGTGACCCGTCCTCCTTCGTCCAGCGGGAGTCGGTCGTGGAGGGGAAGATCCCCTCATTCATCCCCGGTATCGCCACGACATCCCACTCCAGGCCCTTCGACGCGTGGATCGTCAGCAGCTGGACGGCGTCGGGGTTGGCTTCCTGCTGGACGATCTCCAGACCGCCTTCCTTCGCGGCAGCGGCATCGAGCCAGGTCAGGAATCCAGCCAGGTCTGCGCCGAGGTCGGTGTCGGAATACCCGGCGGCGATGTCGGCGAACGCATCGAGGTGCCGGCGTGCCGAATGGATGTTCGCCCCGGGCTTCGCGGCGACCTCGATGTCGAGCAGCAGGGTCCGCTCGACCTCGTGCAGCAGGGTAGCCAGGTCGTCGTCGGCGAAGCTGCGCAGGTAGCGGATTTCGTTTTGCAGCTTCTGCAACCGGGTCAGTGCCGTGCCGGTGAGCCGCCGGCCGGCCGAAGAGGTCCATTCGACCGGGGGCAGCCGGTCGAGTGCTTCGATGAGGCTGGCCTCCTCCGCCAATTCGCTGCGTGCCTCGGCGCGGCTGTCGGCGGCAGTGCCGTCGGTGGTGGTCGTGTCGATGTCGCGGGCATCGCGGATGGCAGCTTCACGGCGTCTGGCCAGGAAACGCGACCAGTCGGCGAAGGCCATGAGGTCTGCCGGGCCGATCCGCCATCGGGCGCCGGCCAGCAGCCGCAGCAGCGCATCCGAGCGCAACGGGTCAACCAACACCCGCAGCGTGGAGACGAGGTCGACGATTTCCGGCATGGCCAGCAAACCACCCAGACCCACGATTTCATAGGGGATGCCCCGCTGGACGAGGGCCTCCGCGATGCCGCCGAGGGCCGAGCGGGTCCGGCAGAGAACCGCCATGGTCGGCGCGCGGCCGTACTCGGCCGTGAAGGAACCGCGTTCTGCCAACAGACGACCGGCCAAGGCGGCGGCCTCGTCGGCACTGGTGGCCAGGCGGACCAGCTCGACCCGACCGGTCCCGGCGAAGGGGCTCTGGGCCAGTGGTGGAACGCCGATCGAGTGGGACGCACGGTTCGGGTCGACACGGTTCAGCCGTGCCGACACCGCGTTGGCGGCTTCCAGGACGTTCGCGGAGTTGCGCCAGGCGGTCGTGAGGAAGGCAACCGCGGAGGGGGTGCGGGAGCCGTCGGGTCCCCTCGCGGGGAATTCCTGTGGGAACCGGAACAGCTGCCCGGCGGACGCGCCGCGGAAGCCGTAGATGGACTGGTTGGGATCCCCGACCGCGGTGACGGCGTGTCCTCCGTTGAACAGCGAGGAGAACAAGACCATTTGAGCGTGGGAGGTGTCCTGGAACTCGTCGAGGAGCACCACCTTGAAACGTTCCCGTTCGGCATGGCCAGCTGCGGGTACCGTCCGCGCGATGCGGGCGGCCAGCGCGACGAGGTCGCCGTAGTCCAGCACGTTGCGTTCGGCCTTGGCGCGGGCGTAGCGCACGGCCAGGTCCGCCACGGTGGCGCGGGTCCGCAACTTGTCCAGCAGCTGCAGGGCCTTCTGCGCTGGCGCGGTCTGCTTGCCGACGCGGTACGGCAGTGCAGCCAACCGGTCGACCTCGGCGAGGACGTGGTCTCGCGCGTCGACCGGGTCGACCAGGTGTTCGGCGCATTCGCCGGCAAATTTCACGACGGCGTCGACCAGGGTGGACTTGGCGGCGCGGAGGTGCTCATACTCGCCGTCGTAGTCCTGCACGACCTTCAGCGACAGCTGCCACGCTTGGGCGCTGCCGAGCAGGGTGGTGTCCGATTCGACACCGATGCGCAGCCCGTGGTCCTGCACTAGCGTGTTCGCGTACGAGTGGTACGTCGAGACGGCAGGTTCCAGGGGGGCGTCGTCCTCCGGTGCGGGGACGATCCCGCTTTCGGCCAGCCGGACCAGCTGCGCCCGGATGCGCTGGGCCAGTTCCCCGGCGGCCTTGCGGGTGAAGGTGACCCCCAGGATCTGGTCGGGACGGACGTGCCCGTTGGCCACGAGCCAGACCACCCGGTCGGCCATGGTGGCGGTCTTGCCCGATCCCGCCCCGGCGATGACGAGCATCGGGGAAAGCTGCGAGGAGATGATCGCCGATTGCTCGGCCGTCGGCTGGTGCTGTCCGAGCAGGTCCGCCAGTTCCTCGGGGGTAAACCGCCGCCGTGGCGGACCGGTTTCGTCGTCGGTGGCGCCGTTCGGGCCCGCTGATTCGTCCAGATGGCTCATTCGGTGACCTGCCGTCCTTCGTCACACAGTGGGCAGACCGAGGGCAACCGGCAGCCGCTGCCGGTGCGTCCGGCCTTGGCGGGGTCGTGCCGGGTCTGGAATTCGTTGCCGGCCATCAGGCGTGCCGCCGCCAGCACCATCGGGGTGGCCCAGTCCTCGTCGCCGACCGGCTCCTGGGCCTGCTCCCCCGGGCTTTTCGTCGAGGTGCCCAGCTGGACCAGTGCCGCGCCTCCCGGGCGGGTGGGAAGCTCCGGGCCGAGGCCCCCGGCCAATACCGCGGCCTGGTAGCTGCCCAGCTGCGGGTTGCGTTCCACATCGGCCTTGGTCGGCGCCGATTTTCCGGTCTTGAGATCCACCACATAAGCCCGCCCCTCGGCGTCGACCTCCAGCCGGTCGATCACCCCGCGCAGCCGTACCGTGATGTCCGCGTCGGTAATCTCAACGTCGAAGTCCCTTTCCCGGGCCAGTAGTGTCCGGTCGTGGCTGCGCATCAGCAAGGCATACTGGGCCAGTTTGCCCAGCATCGTTTCGGCACGCTCGTGGTCCTTCGCCGTCTCCCAGTTCGGCGGCAGGTCCAGGTCCGGCCACCGACGGTCCAACTCCTCCAGGTACTCGGCTCCGCTCGCGGCCGGCAGGTCCTCGGCGATTGCATGGACCAGGGTGCCTAGGCTGCGGGCCAGATCGGTCGCCGGTTCGCCGCCGGCTGCCTGGACGAACCAGTCCAAAGGGGACTCCAGGGCGGCCTGGACTCGTGAGGGGGAAACACGGACCGGTTCACCATACGGATTAACCGGGGCGTCGGTGCTGGAGGGCAGCAGCCCCCACCATTCCGTGGTCGCCGCCCCGCGGACCCGCTCTGGATGAGCCGCCAACCGGGCCAATACGGCCGCCGCATCATGGGCATTGTCAGCCCGATCCGGGGCCGTGATTCCGTCTTCGAGGCGCTGGCGCAGCAAGGCGACCAGGGATGCCAGGGTGCGTTCGCGGGGCACCGCGGTGATCGGTCGTGCTCTCTCCTGGTCCGTCCAGGGAAGAACCAGGTCCAGGAATTGGGAGGGCTGGTGGTCCTCCGAGGCGACGCCGATGCAGACCAGGGAAGCGCGCGCCCGGGAAACGGCACTGGCAAACGTCCGCAGCTCGTCCGCGCGGGTGGCCCGCAACCGGGTGGCGGGGTCACGCTGGCGCAGGATGCCAGGGCCGTGTTCGACGACGTCGGCCAGTGCGCTGCTGCCCAGCAGTTCGCCGCGCAACCGCGTGTTGGGCCAGATGCCTTCCTGCATCCCGGGGATCAGGACAAGGTCCCATTCGTGGCCGACGGACCCGGCCGGCGTCGTCACGGAGACCGAGGGGCCGCTACCGCCGCGAGACGCGAGCGTGTCCATGGGCAGTTCCTGGCCGAGCACATGGTCGGCGAACTGGGCGACGGTCGATCCGGGCAGCTGGTCCACGAAGCGTTCTGCGGCCTGGAACAGGGCCATCATGGCGTCGAGGTCGTGGTCGGCCCGTGCGCCGGCGGCACCACCATCGAGCGCTGCCTGCTTCCATTTCGCCTCCATGCCGGAGGCGGACCAGAGCGCCCAGAGGGCGGTCTCGGCGTTCGCCGTCGGGAGTTGCAATTCGGAGACCAGCGCTTCGAGCATGCGGGCCAGCCGTTCGGCACCGCGGCCTTCACGGCCCAGCCCCGTCAGCAAGCCCGGTTCGGAGAAGATGCCGCGGAGCAGTTCGGTGCTGGACCGGCGGCCACCGGCCACCCGCTCCGTCCGGCGCAGGACCTGGCGCAACCGGCGGATGTCCAAGGCGGTGGAGGCACCGTAGCGAGAGGACAAAAGGACCTCAACGGCACCCGCCTCGGGCAGCAGGTGCGCGTCCTCCTCGGCTTCCGGGGGGTCCACTGCCGGGGTTGCTGCCGATTCCGTGGCGGCGATGCCCAGTCCCAGCAACGTCAGGAGCGGCCGGACCGCTGGTTCGTCACGCAACGGGACTTCGGCCTGCGGGACGTTCACGGGGATCCCCTGGGCTGCCAAGTGACGCGATATGGCGGCGACTTGCCCGCCGTTGCGGACGACCACCGCCATCGCGTCCAGCGGCCGCGAGCCCATGAGGTGCTCCTCCAGGAGTCGTTGGGTCAGCAGCCGCAATTCGTGGACCGGCGATTCCACCAGATGCACCTCCACGGTTTCCGGGCCCGGGTCGGCCTTGGGTTGCAGGAGGCGCCGCCCGGCTCCGCCGGTGGTGACGGGAATGCGTCCGGCAACGCGGGTCCAGGCGGCACCAATGTCCGCTCCCATCCGCCACGAAGTGTCGAGCTCCATCACCGTCGCCGGATTGCGGTTGGTGCCGTAGTCGGCGTCGAATCGGCCCAACAGGTCCGGGCGGGCTCCGCGGAATCCCTGGACGGCATTGTCCGGGGAGGCGAAGGCCAACAGGTCGCGGCCCGCCGCCAGCAGCTTCAGCAAACGGTGCTGGGCCGGGTTGGCCTCCTGGAGGTCGTCGACGGCGAACAAGGTGATCCGGTCGCGTTCGGCCTCGAGCAGTTCGGGCTGGTCTTCGAGCAGGTCCGCGGCCGCGGTGATCAGACCGGCCGGGTCGAATGCCTCGTTGCTGCCCAGGTCCAGCAGATCACGGTACTCCTGGTAGAGCACGGCCGACGCCGTCCATTCGGGCCGCAGGCAACGCTCCCCCAGCTCCTGCAGGTCGCCCGCTTCGACGCCGTACTCGGCCAGACGGTCGAAGAGCTCCCGGATTTCCTTGCGGAATCCTCGGGTGCCGATGGCCTCCCCCAACGAGTCCGGCCAGGCCGGCCCCGAAGTGATGCCGGCGGCATGGCCGGCCAGGAGCTGCCCAATCAGGGTGTCCTGCTCGGGTCCGGAGAGCAGCCGCGGCGGGCGCTCGACCGCCGGCAGGAAACCCAACAGACGGGCCCTGCGGATGAGGTCGAAGGCGTAAGCTGCCCAGGTCCGCACCGCGGGCTCGGAGAACGTCGTGTCTGTCGATGCCGAGAGCCGGTCGCGCAGGTCCCCCGCGGCGGTCCGCGACGGGGCGATGACCAACAGCGCCTCCGGCCGGTGGCCGGCGTCCAGCCGACGCACCACGGTCTCCAGCAAGGCGGTGCTCTTCCCGGTCCCGGGGGCGCCCAGCACCAGCACCGGACCGTGGCCGGCCTCCAACTCCGCCAGGCGGCCGCGGGTCCGTGCGCCGGTTCCTTCCAAGGTCTCCATGGCCCCCATCAGAACACCTGGTCCTGACAGTTGGGCACGGTGCCCGGCCCGGCGCCGTTGGCCAGCGCCGAGGCCACCGCATCCAGGAAATCGAAGCCATCGGCATCGGGCTGCCAGCGCGCCTGGGCGATCCGCACGCGCCCACGCAGCACCGGGACGTGTTCGGCGGTCCAATGCGGCAGTGCCCGTTGCTGCAGGTCAGCCGGCAGTGTTCCGTTCGCGCGCAGGACGCGCCACCACGGCAGCGGACCCGTGGAGCGCGCCATTGCCGCCCCCACCTGACGCGGCCCACCGGAGCCGAGTAGCTCGGCGATGTCGCCATAAGTCAGCACGCTGCCCGCCGGGATCCGGCCGGCAACCCGGTGGACGGCCTCGGCATACTCCAGTGACATGCCTCCCAGCTTATGCGCCACCCGGCCCGGCCGGCACCAAATCATCAGGCGTGGACGATACCGTGGGGACATGGACAATTGGCATGAGCTTCCGCGGGCAGCATTCGACCTGGAGACCACGGGCAAGGACCCCCTCGAGGCGCGAATCGTCACCGCTTCCATCGTCGTGGTCAACGGCCGGCAGGAGATCATCAACCACCGTGAATGGCTGGTGAACCCGGGGGTGCCGATCCCCGAGGAGGCCACCGCAGTGCACGGGGTGAGCACCGATCGGGCGGTGGCCTCCGGCGTCGCTCCGGCGGTGGCCGTGGCCGAGATTTCCGTCCACTTGCAGGACCTGTTCCAGACCATGCCGGTGATGGCCTTCAACGCCAGCTACGATTTCACGGTGCTGGCCCGGGAGGCCGCTCGCCACGGGGTTCCCGCCCTGCTGCCGCAGCCGGTGATCGACCCGTTCATCATCGACAAGCAAGTGGACAAGTACCGCAGGGGCAAACGCACCCTGACCGCCCTGTGCGAGCACTACGGGATCCCCCTGAACAACGCCCATACCTCGGTCGCGGACGCGGCAGCCACCATCGGTGTCGCCGATGCCCAGGTGCTGAAGTATGCGCGCGAACTGGCGATCGACCCGTCCGAGCTGCACAGCCGGCAGGTCGTCTGGGCGGCCGAGCAGGCCGCCGGCCTGCAGGAGTTCTTCCGGCGCAAGAATCCCGCGGCCCTCGTGGACGGCACCTGGCCCGTCCGCTGACCGCGGCGTCGGGGGCGGAACCGGCTGCCGAACGAGGCGCCCGCGCGCGGGTCATGCCACGTCGCAGAGAGCCATGTCACGAAATTGCGGCGGGCCCTCCGCTGCCTGTTGTATGGACCCGTTCTTAGCGCAAGGCCGTCGCGCACCGCATGCGGACCACCCAAATCCGCGCTCATCTCGAATATCGTTCGAAACCTCATGCGGTAATCTACGTCGAGTTCGATTTTGTGATGCCTTCATGGCCTGTTGGAATTGATTCATTCGATTTTTGGCGGTCCGCAGTGGCCGCTGGTCACTTCCAGCCGGAAAGAACACTCGCATGAAGAACATTCGCTTGTCCCTTGCCAAGTTTGCCGCGGTTGCGGCGGTCACCACCCTGGGCCTGACCGCCTGCGGTGGCGGTTCCGACGACGCAGCTGCCCTGCCCACCGACATCAAGTCCGTGACCATTGGTGTCGCCGATGGTGCCGAACCGTATTGGCAGGTCTACAAGCAGGTCGTCAAGGACGAGACCGGCGTGGACGTGGAGCTGAAGAACTTCTCCGACTACAACCAGCCGAACCCGGCCCTGGACCAGAAGCAGTTGGACCTCAATGAGTTCCAGCACCTGCAGTACCTGGCGACCTACAACAGCAAGAACAACAAGAACCTGCAGCCGATCGGCGCCACGGCGGTCTACCCGCTGCCGTTGTACTCCACCCAGTACAAGTCAGCCAAGGAAATCCCTGCCGGGGCCCAGATCGCCATCCCGAATGATCCGACCAACCTGGCCCGGTCGCTGATCGTGCTGGAGACCGCCGGCCTGATCAAGGTCAAGGGCGGTGCCAACTCGACGTCGACGCCAGCCGATGTCGATACCGCGGCCTCCAAGGTCAAGGTCGTCACCGTCGACGCGAAGATGACGGCGCAGAACCTGGACTCCCTGGCCGGGGCGATCGTGAACAACAACTTCGCCACCGCCGCCAAGCTCAGCAACGACGACATCATCGCGCAGGACGACCCGTCAGCGGAGTCGACCAAGCCCTACATCAATGCGTTCGTTGCCCGGGACGCGGACAAGTCCAACCCGACGTTGCTGAAGATCGCCAAGCTGTACCACGACCCCAAGGTCGTCAAGGCCATCAAGAAGGACCTCGGCGAGGGCGGGGTGTTCAAGGAGAACTCCCCGGAGGATCTCCAATCCGCGCTGCAGGTCATCGAGGACAACATGAAGGGTTCCAAGTAGCCTTCCGGAACCCCGCCAGCCAGACCCGCTGCGGCTCCCGCACCCGATATCCCGGGGCAGGAGCCGCAGCGGGTTTTGCGGGCCCGCAACCATCCACTGCGAGAAAGGACCTGCCGTGACTTCCATCGTCAGCTTCCGCGACGTCTCCAAGGCCTACCCGGGCCGCGGCGCCGCCAAGGGCAAGCCAGTCCACGCGCTCCGGGACGTCACCTTCGATGTCCAGAAGGGCTCCATCACCGGTGTCATCGGCTACTCCGGAGCCGGGAAATCCACACTTGTCCGGCTGATCAACGCGCTCGAGCTGCCCACCGGTGGCAGTCTCACGGTCAACGGCCGCGAGGTCACGGGCATGGGTGAAAAGCAGCTGCGCGGCCTGCGCGGTGGAATCGGGATGATCTTCCAGCAGTTCAACCTGTTCAATTCCCGCTCCGTGGCCAAGAACGTCGAGTACCCACTCGTCGTCGCCGGGTGGCCGAAGGCCCGGCGTGCCGCCCGGGTGGCCGAGCTGCTCGAGTTTGTCGGGATCTCGGAGAAGGCCCGCCAGTTCCCCAGCCAGCTCTCCGGCGGACAAAAGCAGCGCGTGGGCATCGCCCGCGCCCTGGCCACGAATCCCGAGATCCTGCTCGCCGACGAGGCCACCAGCGCGCTCGATCCCGAGACGACCACCGAGGTCCTGGCCCTGCTGAAGCGGGTCAACGCCGAATTCGGCACCACCATTGTGGTGATCACCCACGAAATGCACGTCGTGCGCTCGATCTGCAACCACGTGGCGGTCATGGAATTGGGCTCGTTGCTCGAGGATGGGCCCGTGTACGACGTGTTCGCCTTCCCGAAGAACCCGGCGACGCAGAAGTTCATCAGCAGCACCATCGCCGACAAGCCCTCCGCGGACACCGTGGCCAGGTTGCAGCAGCTGCATCCCGGCCGGCTGGTGAGCATCACCATCTCCGAGGCGCCCGGATCCGGCGCCGGGACCAGCCAGCGGGAGATCTCCTCGCTGCTGGCCTCCCGTCCGACAGTCCACGACTCGGTGGTCTACGGCTCGGTGACCGAGATAGCGCAGCGGCCCTTCGGTTCGCTGACCTACGTCCTTGAAGGTCCCGACGACGACGTCGATGCCGTCATCGAGGGCCTGTCGAAGATCACGACCGTCCAGCAGTGGCCCGCCGCGGTCGGGGCCGGCAGCGACGACGAAGGAGCACCGCGATGATCGACTGGACCACCATGGGCCCGCAGCTGGCGACCTCCATCCAGCAGACCCTCTTCATGGTCATCATCACGATGATCATCGGCGGGATCCTCGGCCTCCTGCTCGGCATCCTGCTCTATGCCACCCGGCCGGGGAACATCCTGCAGAACACGGTGCTGTTCAACGTGCTGAACTTCCTGATCAACATCGTGCGTCCGATCCCCTTCATCATCTTCATCTCGCTCGTGGGGCCATGGACCCTTGCGGTCATCGGCACCTCCATCGGCACGGAGGCGGCCATCTTCCCGATGACCCTGATGACGGCCGTCGTGCTCGGACGCATCGTCGAGCAGAACCTCGTGGGAGTGGACCCCGGCGTGGTCGAGGCGGCCCGCGCCATGGGCTCGAGCCGCACCCGCGTCCTGTTCGACGTCGTGCTGCGCGAATCCCTCGCCCCGCTGGTGCTGGGCTACACGTTCATCTTCATCGGCGTCGTCGACATGTCGGCAGTGGCCGGGTACATCGGCGGCGGCGGCCTGGGCGACCTCGCCATCACCTATGGCTACCAGCAGTTCAACTACGCGGTTACCCTGCTCGCGGTCGCGGTCATCGTGGTGATCGTCCAGCTGGCCCAGCTGCTGGGGAACTTCCTGGCCAAGCGCATGATGCACCGGTAACCCCGGACACGGATAAGGCGGTGTTTCCCGGTGTGGCCGGGAGACACCGCCTTCCTGCTGCCCGGACCTGCCGGCCCGGACCGGGCCTAGGCCGAAGTTACGTTTCTTGAGATGAGGAGATCCCCGCGTTGGCGGGGATCTCCTCGTTTTTCGTGGTGTGGTGTCTGGCTACTTTCGTTGGTTTTCGAGGTGGTGGTCGATCAGTTCGGTGGCTTGGCGTTGGGCCTGTGTGGGCAGCGCGGTGAGTTCGAACGTGGCCTCGGTGCCGGCTGCACGCAGGGTGTTGCGGGTGCGGGTGGCCAGGTGAGCCAGCAGGGACTGGTAGCCATGGGCTGGCGTCCCGTCGGTGAGTGTCCGTCTGGAGGCCTTGGTCTGGGCTTCGGGTGAGCGGGTGGCTGCGGTGACCGGGTTCTCGGGGGTGGGGCGGTCCTCGTCGGTGTAGGTCAGGGGCGCCCAGGCATGGCGAAGGTGCCAGGTCAGGTGCCCGGCGAGCATGCAGAGCAGGACGTGGGCGCGGGTGCGCTCCTCAGTGTGGTGGTGGATGGGCCGGATACGCAAGTCCACGGATTTGAGCGACTTGAAGATCTTCTCCACGTTCGCCAGCGACTTGTAGACCCTGACGGCCTCCTCGGCGTCCATCCGGTCGCTGGGCACGCAGGTGCGGATCACGTAGAGCCCGTCGAGGGCGGCCTCTGCGGCGATCTCGGCTTGGCGGCGGGTGTAGGTGAGGTTGTTGTCGGTGATGGTGAGCTCGAAGTGCTTGGCCATCTTGTACTTGTCGACGCTCTTGCCGACCTTGATGCCGATCCGTCCGGCCCCGGCGAGCCTGCCGGCTTTCACGGCGGCTTTGATGGTGGCCAGTTCGGTTTCTGTGGCGGTGAGCAGTTCGTCGCGTTTGCGGGCCCGTTCGGCGGCCAGGGCGGGGTTGCGGCAGGCGATGAGGCGTTCGCCGGGATAGTCGGGGTGGCTGATCTCGGCCAGGTCCTGCTCGTCGAACAGGCTCATCTGCAAGGGCCCGTCGTCCGCGGCGAGGGCCTGGATCGCCGGGGCACGCAGGCAGGTCACCCAGCCCAGGCCGCCGAGGGCGGCGAGCTGGCGGATCCGGGCGGAGGTGATCATGCCGCGGTCCCCGACCATGACCATGTCCTCGACCCCGGCCAGGTCCTTGATCTCGCTGGCGATGGCGGTGAACGCGGCCGGGTCCGCGGTGTTCCCGGGCACCACCCGCACCGCGATCGGGATGCCCTCGCGGGTGGAGAGCATCCCGTATTCGATCTGCTCCACGCCCTTCTTCTTGTCGCGGGAGTAGCCGCGGGCGGCCAGCGGGTTGTGGTGCCCGGTGACCCAGGAGGAGGAGAGATCGAACAGCGCGAGCTTGTCCGGGTTCGCCCCGGCGCCGAGGTACCGGTGGGCGAGCTTGGACTCGATGGCCGGCTGGCGGGCGAGCAGCCAGTCCATCGCGTGATAGGCCTCGTCCGTGGACACCGGGCCGAGGTCGGCGGCCAGGGTGGTGTCGGCGAACCAGCGCAGCGAGGCGAGCTTCGAGGCCGGGGCGCAGATCCTGGCCGCGAGCAGGCCCATGACCACATCGCGTTCGCGGCAAGCCGGGCCGAGCATGGCCTCGAACCCCAGTCCGTGGGCCATCCTGTTCACCGCGTCGATGTGTCCGGTGGGCAGGGACCGGGTGACTTCCAGGCCGGCGGTGGCCTCGATGAGGGTCTTGCCGGCCAGGGAGGCGCGCAGGTCCTGGACCGCGTTATCGGGCAGGGAGGCCAGGTTCGCCAGGGTCTCGTGCTTGACCTTGCCGTCTTGGCGGTAGGAGCGGCGCAGCAACACGGATTCGTATTCGACGGGTTCCCCGGCCTTGTTCACCCGCCTGGACTTCGTCCGGGCTACGTGGACGGCCTGCTGCGTCTTTGCCATGTTCAGAGACTACGCCCGAAAGCGTGATGCAACGGTATCGACACGCCAGAATTTAGTGGCTACATTGTCGGACCGGAAAGAGGGCTGATCACCCGGAACCATTGGGAACCAGAGTGATCAGCCCACGTAACTTCGGCCTAGGTGCTGGGCGCCGCGGCAGCCGCGGCGCGCGCTGCGGCGGGCAGGGCACCGGTGATCCGTTCCATGGCGGCGTCGTCGTGCGCCGCGGAGAGGAACCAGGCCTCGAACACGCTGGGCGGGAGGTAGACGCCGGACTCCAGCATCGAGTGGAAGAACGGTGCGTAACGGAACGCCTCCTGGCCCTGGGCCTGGGCGTAGTCGTGGACCCCATTCGCCGACGTGCCAAAGGCCACGGAGAAGAGGTTCCCCGCGGTTTGGATGGAATGGTCCACCCCGGCGGCCTCGAAGGCCCGTCGCACCGCGGCCTGCAGCTCGGCGCTGCGGGCGTCGATGTGGGCATAGACCTCTGCCGTGGCGTGCGTGAGCGTGGCGATCCCCGCGGCCATGGCGACGGGGTTCCCGGAGAGGGTGCCCGCCTGGTAGACCGGGCCCAGCGGGGCCAGGTGGTCCATCACCTCGGCGCGTCCGCCCAGGGCGGCGGTGGGCAGCCCGCCGCCGATGACCTTGCCGAAGGTGAACAGGTCCGGCGTCCAGCCCTCGTGGACGCCGGTCAACCCCCAATACCCGGCGGGGCCGGTGCGGAAGCCGGTGAGGACCTCGTCGAGGATCAGCAGCGACCGGTGCTCCGACGTGATGCGCGACAGGGCGGCGTTGAAGCCGTCCGCGGGGGTGACGACGCCCATGTTCGCCGGGGCCGCCTCGGTGATGACTGCGGCGATGCGGGGCCCGTGTTCGGCGAAGGCCGCCTCGACGGCGGCGACGTCGTTGTATGGCAGCACGAGCGTCTCTGCGGCGGTGGCAGCGGTGACCCCGGCGGACCCGGGCAACGCCAGCGTGGCGAGTCCGGATCCGGCGGCGGCGAGGAGCCCGTCGAGGTGGCCGTGGTAGCAGCCGGCGAACTTCACGATGAGGTCGCGGCCGGTGTAGCCGCGGGCCAGCCGGACGGCGGTCATGGTCGCCTCGGTGCCGGTGGAGACCATCCGCATCCGTTCGACGGCGGGGACCCGGCCGGTGACGAGCTGGGCCAGGCCGGCTTCGTCGGGCGTCGACGCGCCGAAGGACAGGCCGCGGTCCACGGCGGCGTGCACGGCCTCCTGGACTGCGGGGTGTTTGTGTCCGAGCAGTGCCGGGCCCCAGGAGCAGACGAGGTCGACGTAGTCGTTTCCGTCGGCGTCGGTGAGGTGGGCGCCGTCGGCGCCGACGATGAACGGGGGGACGCCGCCGACGGAGCCGAAGGCGCGGACCGGCGAGTTCACTCCCCCGGGCATCAGGGCGCGTGCGATGTCGAAGAGTTCCTGCGAGGTGGGCATGGTTACTTTCCTTCCTTCAGCCAGCCGGCGAGTTCGGCGGCCCAGTAGGTCAAGACGGTGTCGGCGCCGGCGCGGCGGATGGAGAGCACCGATTCGCTGATGGCGGCGCGGCGGTCGATCCAGCCGTTGCCGGCCGCGGCCTCGATCATCGCGTATTCGCCGGAGATCTGGTAGGCGGAGACGGGAACCGGAGACATCGCGGCGACGTCGGCCAGGATGTCCAGGTAGCTCATGGCCGGCTTGACCATGATGAAGTCGGCGCCTTCCTCCAGGTCGAGTTCGACCTCGTGGATCGCCTCGCGGCGGTTGGAGGCGTCCATCTGGTACGTGCGGCGGTCACCGGAGAGCTGCGAGTCCACGGCCTCGCGGAAGGGGCCATAGAACGCCGAGGCGTATTTGGCGGCGTAGGCCAGCACGGGGATGTCCTCGAATCCGGCGGCGTCCAGGGCCTGGCGGATGACGGCGACCTGGCCGTCCATCATCCCCGAGGGGGCGACCAGGTGGGCTCCGGCGCGGGCCTGCTCGACGCCCATTCTGCCGTAGATCTCCAGGGTCGCGTCGTTGTCCACGCGGCCGTCTGCATCGAGCACGCCGCAGTGGCCGTGGTCGGTGAACTCGTCCAGGCAGAGGTCCGACATGATGATGAGGTCGTCGCCTACCTCCGCGCGCACGTCGGCAATCGCCTGGTTGAGCACGCCCGCCGGGTCCAGTCCGGCGCTGCCGGTGGCATCACGGGTGGCGGGGACGCCGAAGAGCATCAGGCCCCCGAGGCCGAGTTCCACGGCCTCGGCGGCGGCCCGCTTGAGCGAGTCGGTGGTGTGCTGGACGACGCCGGGCATGGAGTCGATCGGCCGGGGCTCGGTGAGGCCCTCGCGGATGAAAGCGGGCAGGATCAGATGGCGGGGGGCGAGGTCGACTTCGGCGACCAGGCGCCGCATGGCAGCCGTGGTGCGCAGCCGGCGGGGCCGGTGGGTGGGGAAAGACATCGTGGCCTTCGACTTTCTGCCGCAAGGGGCAATCGGGAATGGGTTTGGTGGTGGGTGGGGCGCTCAGCCGCCGGCTGGTACGTCCCCGTGCAGGGCCCGTTCCCAGGCGTCGGCAAGGCCTGCCGGGGTGGGGGTCGATGCGGTGGCGGTCGGTTCCCATCCGTTCCCGCGTAGTTCGGTGGCGGTCGGGTCCCCGATGGCGATCGCCATGAGGCCCGGTGGTGGTGATCCGGCCAGGGCCAGGTAGCGGCGCACGATGCTCGGGGAAGTGAACAGCACGACGTCGATCCCCGGTGGTGTCCCGTGGGCTGCTTCCAGCTCCGCGGGAACCAGATCGGGTTCCGGCGTGTCGGTCTGCGGGCCGGCCAGGGCACGCTCCGGGGCGGCCGGGGCGTCGACGGTGCGATAGGCGGTGGCGACCACGGGGTCGGCGCCCCAGGCCCGCAATCCGTCGGCCAGGGTGGGCGAGGCGATGTCCGTCTGCGGCATGAACACCGTGGTTCCGCCGGTGGGGCGCAGCACCGGTGGCCATTCGGCCAGCATGCCGCGGGCCGAATGGTCATGGACCGGGACGACGTCGACCGGCAGTCCCGCCGCCATGGCCGCTGCGGCGGTGGCCTCCCCCACCACGGCGACCCGCGTGCCGGGGGCCACCGGCAAGCGCGCGTCAGCGTCGGACACCAGGCCCAGCGCCGTGGCCCGCCGCCAGAGGGACCGAAGGGTGGTGCGCGAGGTGATCACCAGCCAGTCGAATCCGCCATCGGCCAGGCGTTGCACCCCGTCGTCGAGCACTGTGGTGTCCTCGGGGAGCTCGAAGTCGATCAGCGGGCACAACACGGTCGCCGCGCCGCGGGACGCGAGTTCGGCGATGGTGGGCGCGGCGCGGTCCGCGCTGCGCAACAGCAGCGCGGTCCGGCCGGCCAGGGTTGGGTGTTCGGGCACCTAGAGTCCCGCCAGCTCCGCGGCACCGGCGTCGAGTAGTTCCTCGGCCAACCGGATACCCAGTTCGCGCGCCCCGTCGATGCCGGGGGTGCGTGCGGTGGCGTCACGGCGCAGCGTGCTGCTGCCGTCCGGGGCACAGACGACGCTGGTCAGCACCAGCGAGTCGCCGACCTGTCGGGCGAGGGCTCCGATGGGCGCCGCGCAGCCGGCCTCGAGGCGTCCGAGCAGCGCGCGTTCGGCGGTGATCGCCAGGCGGGTCGGTTCGTCGTCGAGCGCCTGCAGGGCGGCATCCACCGCGGCGTTGCCGGTGCCGTCGGCGCGTACCTCCACCGCCAGGGACCCCTGCCCGGGGGCGGGCAGCATGATCTCCGGATCGAGGTATTCGGTGATGTGTCCGGCCAGCCCGAGGCGTTCGAGTCCGGCGGCGGCCAGGACGACGGCGTCAAGGTCACCGTGGACACCGCGGCCCACGCCGCCGTCGTCCTCCGGGCGCGCGGTGCCTGCGACCCGGCCCAGCCGGGTGCCGACGTTACCGCGGATGTCCACGATCTGCAGGTCCGGGCGGGCTGCCTTCAGCTGGGCGCCGCGGCGCGGGGACCCGGTGCCGACCTTCGATCCATCCGGCAGCTGGTCCAGGCGCAGGCCGTCACGCGCGCACAGGGCATCGCGGACGTCGACGCGCACCGGGGTGGCGGCGATGACCAGGCCCTCGGGTTGGGTGGTGGGCAGGTCCTTGAGCGAGTGGACGGCCACGTCGCAGCCGCCGTCGAGCAGCGATAGGCGCAGTGCTGCGGCGAATACCCCGGTGCCGCCGAGCTGCGACAGCGGACCGCTGGTGACGTCGCCCTCGGTCTTGACCCGGACCAGTTCGTAGCCGGCACCGCTGGTGGACGCCAGCGCGTCGGCAACGGTCATCGTCTGGGTCATGGCCAGCGCGGAACCGCGCGTGCCCACCCGGAAGCCGGTGGCCGTCGTCGTGCCCTCCTCCAGGGTGCTCATGGTGCGGGCACCCCGACCTCCGAGTCGACCGCGGCGATGGTGGGCTTGACGGTGCCGTCGCGCATCACCTTGGAGCAGCAGTTGGGCCGGCAGACGTCGAACCACGGGCCGAGTTCCACCTCGGACGCGCGCCCCTCCAGCAGGGCGGATCCGTCGGGACCGGCGAGCCGTTCGGAGAGCAGGTCCACGATGCCACGCACGAACTTCGTGTGCGTTCCCGGCGTGGGTACCCGGTGGAAGGCCAGCCCGAGCTCGGCGCAGGTGTCCTTGGCCTCGGTGTCCAGGTCCCAGAGGACCTCCATGTGGTCGGAGACGAAGCCGATCGGCACGACGACGACGCCTCCGGTGCCCTGCCGGTGGTATTCGGCCAGGGCGTCGTTGATGTCCGGCTCCAGCCAGGGAACGTGCGGGGCGCCGGAACGGGATTGGAAGACCAGTGAGTGTTCCAGTCCGGCGGCCTCGGGGACCTGCGCCAGGATGGCCCGGCCGACGGCCAGGTGCTGGGCCGAGTACACGTCGGTGTCCAGGGACGCGGCGAGGTCGCGCGGGCCGGCGGCCTGGGCGTCGGAGGTGGGGATGGAGTGGGTGACGAAGACGATCCGCACGGGTGCCTCGGGCGTTCCGGCGGCGGCAAGCTGGGCGCGTACGTCGGCCAGGCCGGCGGTGACGCCCTCGGCGAAGGGGTCCACGAAGCCGGGGTGGTCGAAGTACTGGCGGACCTTGTCGACCTCCAGCTTGCCCTCCAGGCCGGTTGCGCGCAGGGCGGTGCCGAGGTCCTCGCGGTACTGCCGGCAGCTGGAGTAGGAGGAGTAGGCGCTGGTGGAGATCATCAGCACCCGGCGGTGTCCGCCGTCGTACATCTCCTGCAGGGTCTGCGGGATGTACGGGTCCCAGTTGCGGTTGCCCCAGTAGACCGGGAGGTCGATGCCGCGGTCGGCGAGCTCGGCCTCCAGGGAGGCCTTCAGGGCGCGGTTCTGCGCGTTGATGGGGCTGATCCCGCCGTTGGCGCGGTAGTGGGTGGCGACCTCCTCGAGGCGCTCGTCCGGGATGCCGCGCCCGCGGGTGACGTTGCGCAGGAACGGGATCACGTCGTCCTGGCCCTCGGGCCCGCCGAAGGAGGCCAGCAGGATGGCGTCGTATGGCTTGGGGGCCATGCGCCCGGAGGCGTCGTAGCCCTCGCGCGGGTCGAAGTCGAGGCTGGGGCTGGTCACCGGAGCACCTCGGCGACCTGCGCGGAGTCGATGCGCTTGCCGGTGTAGAACGGGATCTCCTCGCGCACGTGGTTGCGGGCCTCGGTGTAGCGCAGGTGGCGCATGAGGTCCACTAGGTCGATCAGGTTCGGGGCCTCCAGGCCGAGGATCCATTCCCAGTCGCCCAGTGCGAAGGAGGCAACGGTGTTGGCCTGGACCTGCGGGAAGTCGCGTCCGAGCAGGCCGTGGTCGCGCAGCATCTTGCCGCGTTCGGCGCCGTCGAGCAGGTACCACTCGTAGGAGCGCACGAACGGGTAGACGCACAGCCACTGCTCGGGGGACTTGCCCAGCGCGAACGACGGCGAGTGGTTCTTGGTGAATTCGGCGTCGCGGTGCACGCCCATCGCGGAGAAGACCATCGAGGTCTCGGCGAAGAGGTAGGTGCGGCGGATCTTGCGCACGGCGTCCTGCAGGTCATCGGGCTTCGGGCCGTGCAGCCAGACCATGATGTCGGCATCGTGGCGCATGGCGGAGACGTCGTAGGTGCCGCGCAGCACGACGCCGCCGGTGGCCAGCTCCGCGACCAGGGCATCGAAGGCCTGCACGCCTTCGCTGCGGTCCAGGTCGGAGTCGCGCTTGAACACGGTCCACAGGGTATAGAAGAGCTCTTCCTCCGCGGCGTCAGACGTGCTGGTCTCGGGGGTGGAAGGTGCTTGGCTCACGGTGTGGCCTCTACTTTCTGCTGCTGGATATTTCGTGGGGTCTGGGGCACCGCGTCAACTGGCGGTGATGGCGGTGCGGGCGCGGGTGTCGGCGATGACGGAGGCCAATCCGGTTCCCGCCAGCCAGGCGCCGACGACCTCGAGTCCGGGATGTTCGGCGACGGCGGTGCGGAAGGCGGCGACCCGGTCGCGGTGGCCGGTGGTGGCGAAGGGCAGTGCGGCGTCGTAGCGCACCACGTCCCAGCCGACGACGTCGACCTCGCTCAATGCCGTGCCCAGCAGGGCGGAGGCATCGGCGATCGCCACGTCGAACAGGACCCCGTCGTCGGCTGGAACCGCGTCGGGGGCGTCGGAGAGCCGCCCGTAGGACAGGCGCAGCACATGGGTTCCGGGGCCCGCTTCGTCGGCGAGCCATTCCCATTTCGCGGTGCCATGGGTCAGCGCCTTGGCGGTGACGCCGGCCGTGCCGGGGGCGACCAGCAGGCCGGTGCCGCGCGGGGCCTCGTCGAGTTCGGGCTGGTCCACCACCAGGGTGGCCAGGGCGATCCCGTGGCCGGTGGCCGGACGCAACGCCGCGGCGTCGGGCAGCAGTTCGGAGAGCAGGTCAACGGCGACCGGGCCGGGGGTGGCGATGACCAGCCGCTCGGCCTGCTCGCTGGCTTCCAGCCCGTCGATGTCGACCCGCCACCCGCCGTCGGACCCGGAGACTGCGGCGATGCCGGCGACCCGGGAGCCGGGGTGCAGGCCGACACCGGCTCCTGCCAGTTCGGCCACCAGTGCCGTGACGAGCCGGTACATTCCCCCGGTGAGGCCCCCGACGGCGCTTCCGGCCGGGGCGGAGGCCTTCAGCGAGGCGACGCCGCGGGCCAGCGAATGGTGTTTGGCCATGGCGGCCCGCAGCCCCGGTGCGACGGTGTCGGCGTCGAGGGTGGACGGGTCGGCGGAGTGGACCCCGGCGACGATCGGGGTGACCAGGTGATCGAGGACGGCCTGGCCCATGCGGGCCTGGACGAGTTCGCCCAGGCTGATGGGTTCGGTGGCCTGCCGACGGGTCACCGGCATGGCCAGGTCCGCGGCGGCACGGACCGAGCCGGCCGTGCCGATCACCGCCTTGACGTCGTCGGCGCGCGGGTCGGCGGGGATGCCGAGGATGGCGGTGGCGGGCATCTTCTGGGCGCGGGCGGCCTGGCGCTTTCCCGTTGCCGCCGGTGCGTGGTAGAGCCAGGAGGCTCCGGCGTGCGGGCTGGTGATCGCGTCGGCCAAGCCGAGCTCGGCGGCCAGATCGGCGACCGCGGTGTTGCGCAGGGCAAAGGACTCGGCACCGGCGTCCAGGACCAGGCCGGCAACCTCGTGCGAACCGACGCAGCCGCCGAAGCGCGGGGAGGCCTCGAAGACGTCGACACGGTGCCCGGTCAGCGACAACTCACGGGCGGCCACCAGTCCGGCGATCCCCCCGCCGACGACGATGGCCCGGGGCGCCGCGGTATCCGGGGAGGAGCCGCTTGCCTGTTCTGCCTGCGTCATCGGTGCGTCCTTTCCGCGGTGCCGTGGGGTGCCTGTCCCGTCCATTATCGTCGCGTGCCCTGTGAGCCCGGTGCGAAGTCGGTTCAGCGGGCCGCCGGGGGCACGGAGTGGACCAGTTCGACCAGCCGGGTCAGGACCTGGGGATCGGTGTCCGGGGGGACCCCGTGCCCCAGGTTCACGACGTGGCCCGGCGCCTCGTCGCCCGAGGCCAGAACGGCGCGGACATGCTCCTCCAGGACCTCCCACGGGGCGGCCAGCAGGGCGGGGTCGATGTTGCCCTGCAGCACCGAGCTGCCACCCAGCCGGCGGTTGGCTTCGGCCAGCGGCAACCGGTAGTCGACGCCGACCACGTCGGCACCGGCGTCGCGCATGGCCGGCAGCAGCTCGCCGGTTCCCGTCCCGAAGTGCACCAGCGGCACAACCAGGTCCTTCACGCTGGACAACGTGCTGGTGGAGGCCGGCGCCACGAACCGCTGGTAGTCGGCCAGCGACAGGCTCCCGGCCCACGAGTCGAACAGCTGTCCTGCGCTGGCTCCGGCCTCGAGCTGGGCCCGCAGGAACGCGCCCGACGCCTCGGCCGCCCAGTCGGCCAGCGCCCGCCAGGTGTCCGGGTCGGTGTGCATCATCCGGCGCGGGCCCAGGTGGTCGCGGGAGGGTTTGCCCTCGACCATGTATGCCGCGACCGTGAAGGGGGCCCCGGCAAAGCCGATCAGCGGGGTGCTGCCCAGTTCGTCGACGGTGAGCGCAACGGCCTCCCGGATGGGATCCAGCGCGGCATCCGTCAACTGCGGCAGCCGGGCGACGTCCGCGGCGGTACGCACCGGTGCGCCCAACACGGGTCCGACACCGGGGACGATGTCCACGTCCACCCCTGCCAGTTTCAGCGGGATGACGATGTCGGAGAAGAAGATCGCGGCGTCCACGCCGTGGCGGCGCACCGGCTGCAGGGTGATCTCGGAGGCCAGGTCCGGGCGCAGGCACGATTCGAGCATGTTGGTGCCCTCGCGCAGCTTCCGGTATTCGGGCAGCGACCTGCCGGCCTGGCGCATGAACCACACGGGCCGTCGGCTCGGGGTACCGCCGCGGTACGCGGTGATCAGGTCGGATGTGGAGGTACGGCCATCCATCAACGGGTGGCTAGCGCTCAAGGTCATGACCCGATTCTGCCAAGTCCGCGTCGCCAACCGTTAATCCTTGGTGGGCACGGCGGCGATTCGTGGCCAACAACACGTTCTACAATTCGTCGAAAGGCCGTTTCCACCTGCCATTCCGGGGGTAATTGGAGGACAGCTTAGGTCTGCCTCGCTGCCGTAAACGACCTCGGGAAGTTATGATGGGGACATTGTGGTCTTCCTAGCACTCGTCGCCTCCCATTCTGATATCGACCTCGAGACGGTGGCCCGGCTCAGCGCCGGCGCCGACGGGGTCGCTTCCGCCGTGCTCGATGGCACCACGCCCGTCTCCGGCGCCGTGGTCCTGTCCACCTGCAACCGGTACGAGGTCTACTGCGAGGCCCCGAACGAGGCAGCGGTCCCCGCGGCCCGCCAGGCAGTGATCGAGCAGATCTCCGCGGCATCCGGGCTACCCGAGGACCAGGTCTCCCAGGCGCTGGAATCCAAGACGGAGCACGACGCCGTCTCCCACCTCTTCGCCGTCGGCGCCGGCCTCGACTCGGCAGTGATCGGCGAACGCGAGATCGCCGGCCAGGTCCGCCGCGCGCTCATCGACGCCCAGGCCACCGGCACTGCATCCGGTGCACTGGTCCGGCTTTTCCAGACCGCTTCAC
Source organism: Arthrobacter sp. ASL1 (assembly GCF_056680475.1). Lineage (NCBI taxonomy): Bacteria > Bacillati > Actinomycetota > Actinomycetes > Micrococcales > Micrococcaceae > Arthrobacter > Arthrobacter sp. ASL1. The sequence continues at coordinate 3,803,093 of NZ_CM155284.1, read as the reverse complement.
GCACCGCCAAGGATGTCGGGACTCGGACGGCACTCGGTGGACGCGGACTCTCGATCGTTTCGGTCGCCCTGGACCTGTCCGAGGACATTTCCGGCACCAGCTCGTGGGCCGGACGCAACGTCGTCGTCTTCGGTACGGGCGCCTACGCCGGCGCCACCATGGCCCGGCTGAAGGAACGCGGCGCCACCAACATCTTCGTGTACTCGGCCTCCGGGCGCGCCGACGCATTCGTCGCCTCCCGCGGCGGAACCGCGGTGGACGACGATTCCCTGGCCCTGGTGCTGCGCGAGGCCGATGTGCTCATCGGCTGCAGCGGTGGCGGCGTGCGCATCGACGCCGCCGAGCTGGAGTCCCTGAACCGCGGCGGACGCCCGCTGGTCGCCATCGACCTGGCCCTGACCCATGACGTCGACCCAGATGTGGCCACGCTCGAGGGCGTGGACCTGATCACCCTGGAGTCCGTGCGCATGGCGGCACCGGCCGAACAGTCCGAGGCGCTGTCCCAGGCCAGCGCCATCGTCGGGGACGCGGCCGAAAAATTCGCCGGCGCCCAGCGGCAGCGCTCCGCGGACGCGGCCATCGTGGCCCTGCGCAAGCACACCCAGCACGTGCTGGAAACCGAGGTGGGCAAGGTCAGGGCCCAGCACGGGTGCACCGCGGCCGCCGAAGAAGTCGAGTTCGCCATGCGCCGGATGATGCGCCAGCTACTGCATGTCCCCACCGTGCGGGCACGCGAGCTGGCCGCCGATGGACGCCAGGGAGACGTCGAGGACGCCCTCGCCACACTCTTCGGCATCGAGCTGGACGTACCGGCCGCCACCATCGCCGGCGCCCCGGCCGCCACGGCAGCGGGCACCTCCCCGCAGGACGTCGACGCGCAGACGGCGTGCCCCATCCGCCACGAGGCCTGACCGGCCCCGCGCGGCGCCCTAGTACATCGACTTGGAGGGTTCCACCTGGTCGACCCACGCGGCAATTCCGCCCTCCAGATGCCTGACGTTGCCGTATCCATGGTCCAGCAGGTACCCGAGCACCTCTCCCGACCTGCCACCCGATTTGCAATGCAACACCAGTTCGCGGTCGCGCGGCAGTTCGATGTCCCCACCGAGCACCTGGCCGCGGGGCGCCAGTTCAGCGCCGTCGATGGCCACGATCTCCGCCTCCCCCGCCTCGCGCACGTCGACCAGCATGAAATCCCTACGCCCCGCCGCCCGCTCGGCCAGCAGCTCCCGCAAGCCCAACGGGTCGATCGCCGGCAGTTCGCGTTCCGCGGCCGGGGGCACCCCGCAGAAGGCCGGATAGTCCTGGAGCAGTTCGACCGGCTGCACGGTTTCCGGATCCGGGCGCAGTCGGATCTCGCGCCAGGTCATGGCCAGCGCATCGAGGATGAGCACCCTGCCCAGCAGCGTCTCGCCGATGCCGGTGACCAGCTTGATCGCCTCGGCCGCCATCACGGAGCCGATCTGGGCGCACAGCACCCCGAACACCCCGCCTTCCGCGCACGACGGGACGGTCCCGGCAGGCGGCGCCTCGGGGTACAGGTCCCGGTAGGTGGGCCCGTGGCCGTTCCAGAACACGCTGACTTGTCCGTCGAACCGCAGGATCGAACCCCAGACATAGGGCTTGCCCAGGATCGCCGCCGCATCGTTGACCAGATACCGGGTCGCGAAGTTGTCCGTCCCGTCCAGGATGAGGTCGTAGCCGGAAAAGATCCCCAGCGCGTTCGCGCTCCCCAGGTGCTCGGTATGGAGGACGACGTCGGTGAACGGGTTGATCTCGGCGATGGACTGCCGTGCGGACTCGCCTTTCCCCTGGCCCAGGTTGGACATCCCGTGGATGACCTGGCGTTGCAGGTTCGAGACCTCCACCGTGTCGTCCTCGACGATGCCGATCGTGCCCACGCCGGCGGCTGCCAGGTAGAGCAGCGCGGGAGAGCCGAGCCCGCCGGCGCCGATCACCAGTACCCGCGCGTTCTTCAGCCTCCGCTGGCCCACCATCCCCACCTCCGGGATGATGATGTGCCGCGAATAGCGCTTGAGTTCGTCGGGGCCCAATTCCGCCCCCGGCTCGACGAGGGGGCCGGGTCGTTGAGCTGTCGCTTCCTGCATGGGCCCAGTTTAGTCCCGCGCGCGGAATACCCATGGGTAGAATGGGCAGGGTCCGGCACGACGACGGTGTCCCGGCGGAGAGGCAGGCAGTGGAGAGCAGCACAGAACATTCGCAGCGGACACCGCGGATGCCGCGGGACCAGCGCCGGCGGCAGCTGCTCAAGGCAGCCCACCAGGTGTTCGTCGCCCATGGCTACCACGGCGCGGCCATGGACGAGATCGCCGACGTGGCGATGGTCAGCAAGCCGGTGCTCTACCAGCACTTCCCGGGCAAGCGCGAACTCTACCTGGCCTTGCTGGACGAGCATCTGGAGGACCTGACACACCGGCTGCTCGGGGCCATCGCGTCGACCTCCGATAACAAGCTGAGGGTCCAGGCGACCATCCGCGAGTTCTTCGGCTTCATCGCCAGCGACAGCCAGGCCCACCGGCTGGTCTTCGAATCGGATCTGATGCACGATGCGGCCGTAGGCTCGCGGCTCGAGGCGTTCAATGCACGGTTCGCCGACGCCATCGCCGGTGTCATCTCCGAGGACACCGGTTTGAGCCGCGCCCAGGCGGTACTGCTCGGACGTGCCATGTCCGGCATGGCCCAGGTCTCGGCGCGCTACTGGCTTGAGCTGGAGGGAGAGGTCGACCTCGAAGAGGCCAGCGAGCTGGTCTCCCGTTTAGCTTGGCGCGGAATCGGTCGGTTCCCCAAGGAAGCCTGACGTAGATTGTTGACTGACGTAGACCGGCGCCGCCAACCGGCGCCCACCGACTGATAGAGGAGCCACCATGGACGTGCGCATCGGAATCCAGAATGTTGCCCGCGAGGTTGTCATCGAATCCGCCGAGACCGCGGAGCAGGTCAGCAAGACCGTCCGCGATGCCATCAGCGGGTCCACGGACCTGGTCCTCACCGATTCAAAGGGCCGCCAGATCATCATTCCTGCCGGTGTCATCGGATATGTGGAAGTCGGTGCCGAGGAACAGCGCCGCGTAGGCTTCGCCGCCGGCGTGTAGCCACTCCCGCACCATTGCGGCCGGTCCCGACGTGCACGTCGGGGCCGGCCGTTCGCATAGGTGGAACCGGCAGCGCCGCGACGTCCGCCCAGCGCGTCAGTCGACGGGCATGTGCCCGACCTCAGTGCACAGGCACACCCGGTTTCCGTCCGGGTCGGCATACACGCGGAAGGAGGGGTGCCGTGTCCCGTCGCCTTCGCCCCCTGCGGGGCGGATGCGCTCACGCTCGGCGTCCAGGGCACTCAGCGGAACGTTGCGGTCCAGGTGGAACCGGTTGTCCGACGGTGTATCGGTGACCTGGAACCAGATGGTCGGGTTCCGTCCCTCGGGGTCAACGACGTCGCCGTTGTCTGCCAACCGGTAGCCCAGGGCCCGGGTCCAGAACTCGGCGATCCGCGTGGGATCGTCCGTGTCGAGGCCCAGATCCACGGTGGTATGCCGGTGCGGCTCGGCGCGTCCGCCGGTGCGCACCGCGGCCGCGGAGACGGCTGCGGCATACCGGGTGTCCTTCGCCGTGACCGCTCCCCCGGCATCATGGGACGACACCGCCAGGAACACGGTGTTGTAGCGCCATTCAAGATCGGGATGGTGGTTCTGCTCCTCGGCGGTCGCCCCCACGGCCGCGATGAAGCCAATGGCTGCTGCGGACGTGTCGAAAGCAAACGCCGTCACCAGTGCGCCCATGCGGTATCGCCAGTCCGGCAGTTGGGCGAGCTCCTCGGTGATTTGGGTTCCCGTCAAGACGGCCGGGCCCGGGGACGCTGCCGCGTCATTGGATGGATCGGTCATGGAACTCTCCTTTCGGCCCCCTCCCCATGCTTGTTCCGCCGGCTCAGGCCGTCAACCCCAGGGCGGCCATGCGTCGCGAGTGGTTCTCGACCAACGTGCCGAACAACCGGGCCAGACGTTCGTCACCCTCCTCACCCGACGCGGCGAACAACTCGTCCCAGCGCAGGTCGCGTTCGTTGATCCTGCGGGCCTGTGTCAGCGCCTCGCCCAACAGCCGGCGCCCCCATAGGGCCAACCGGGATGCCAACCGGGGGTCCTCGTCCAGTGCGGCACGGAGCCGGTCGTGGAGCCACTTGTTTTGTTCGTCCAGTGCCTGCACCCCCTGGACCAGCGCCCGCGCTTCGGGAGCCAGGGCCCGGGCGATGGCCACATAGAAATCGCCCGAGACGGAATCAATGACGTGGGCTTTCATGAGGGACTCGAACCAGTCCCCCGGACGGGTCCGCTCGTGCAAGGCATCGATGGACGCCATGAACGGCTCCATGGCGGTCTCCGGGTCGTGGCCCCGGGCGGCGATGGCCGCAACCACCCGCTCGTAGTGTCCGAATTCATGGACGGACAGCCGGGCCAAGGACTCCCGATCGGCCAGCGTGGGCGAGAAGCGCGCGTCCGAGGACAGCCGTTCGAAGGCGGTCAGCTCCCGGTAGGCCATCAGCCCATAAAGAGCCAGCTCGGCGCGGGTTCGGGTCGCTTCGTCAAGGATCGGCGGCGGCAGCTCGGTCATGGAATCCAGCCTACTCCGCTGGCACTTCAGCACCGGCTGACGCTGATTTCATGCACCGATGTGGTTAGGCTGGCCCTTGTGGTGCACAAACTCATCGACGTGAAGACCAGCGCCCGCCAGTCCCGGCTCTCGGCCGCACTGGAGGGGCTGGCCGAAACCCTCGAGCTGCCTGCCCATTATCCCGAGGATGCTTTGGCGGAGGCACGGGCAGCCGCCGAACAGCTCGTCTTTCCCGACACCGACCTGACCGACGTCGAATTCGTCACCATCGACCCGCCAAGCTCGACCGACTTGGACCAGGCCTTACACCTGGACCGTGACGGGGACGGATACACGGTCCGTTATGCCATCGCCGATGTCCCGGCGTTCGTTGCCCACGGCGGTCCGCTGGATGCCGAGACCCGGCGACGCGGCCAGACCCTCTACCTGCCGGGGCGCCGCATTCCCCTGCATCCCGAGGTCATCAGCGAGGGCGCCGGGTCCCTGCTGCCCGGCCAACGACGGAGCGCCTATGTCTGGACGTTCCACCTGGACGCGGCGGCCACGGTCCGCCGCACGGAACTGGTGCGGGCGGTGGTTTCCAGTCGGGAAAAGCTCGACTATGCGGGCGTGCAAACTGCCATTGACGAGGGCATGGCTCCCGGCTCGTTGGCATTGCTCAAGGAAGTGGGCATCAAGCGCATCGAGGCCGAGCGCGGACGCGGGGGCGCCAGCTTGCGCATCCCCGAGCAGGAAGTCGAAGTGGACGACGCCGGCGTGTACCAGCTGGAGGCACGTGCTCCTCTGCCGGTCGAGGACTGGAATGCCCAGATCTCCTTGATGACCGGCATGGAGGCGGCACGGATCATGCTCGAGGGCAGGATCGGGATCCTGCGCACGATGCCGTCCCCGGATGAGCACAGTTCCACCGCCTTCCGCCAGGAGGCGGCCTCACTGAGGACCCCGTGGGAAAAAGACGTCGCCTACGGCGAATTCCTCAGGTCCCTGGACGTTGGCCAGCCGCGGCAACTGGCCATCATGCACGCCGCAACGTCGCTCTTCCGCGGGGCCGGTTACACGGCCTTCGACGGCGAACTCCCCCAGGAACGAACCCAGGCCGCCATCGCCGCCCCCTATGCCCACACCACGGCTCCCTTGCGGCGCCTGGTGGACCGCTTCGTCCTGGTCGTCTGCGAACACCTGGTGCGCGGTGCCCCCGTTCCCGACGACATCCGCCAGGCGTTGCCGTTGCTTCCGGATTTGATGCAGGCCTCCAACCAGGTCGCCGGAAACGTCGAACGGGCGGCCATCGACACCGTGGAGGCCGCCCTGCTGGTCGACCGGATTGGCGAGATGTTTGAGGCGGTGACCCTCAATGGGACCAGCCCGGGGCAGATCGCCACGGCCCGGGAGAACGGGAACACCCCGGGAGGTCGGTTGCAACTGCTCGATCCTGCCGTCAACGCACGATTCGAAGGAACCGCCAAGGCCGGAGAGCGCGTCCGGGCGGAGCTCATCGAGGCTGACATCGACAAGCGCACGGTGCTGTTCAGGATCCCCTGATCCCGGCGACCGGTCCGGACGATGTGCCGGAGCGTCGCCCGGGGCGGTGATTTCAGGCCAGCGTGAAGTCCGCCCGTCCCTCGAGCGTCGACGAGGCGACGGCCATCGGACGACGCGGTATCCTCCCGCCGCGGCGGGCGAGGTGCCCGGCAAGGACCGCGTGCCGGAAGGCCCCGGCCATCACCGCAGGATCCGCGGCGCGGGTCACGGCGGTGGCCAACAGCACCGCATCGCAGCCGAGCTCCATGGCCAGGGCCGCATCGGAGGCCGTCCCGATCCCGGCATCGAGCACGACGGGAACTGCAAGCCGTGCGGCGATGTACTCGATGTTGTGGGGGTTCAGGATTCCCTGCCCGGTGCCGATCGGCGCCCCCAGGGGCATGACCGCAGTGCAGCCGAGGTCCTCCAGCCGCCGGGCGGCCACGGGGTCATCGTTGGTGTAGGCAAAGACCTTGAAACCGTCGGATACCAGCGTCTCGGTGGCGGCGAGCAGTTCCGGGATGTCGGGCAGCAGCGACTCGTCATCGGCGATGACTTCGAGTTTCACCCAGTCCGTCTCCACAGCCTCCCGGGCCAGTCGCGCGGTCAGGACGGCCTCGTGTGCCGTGTGGCAACCGGCGGTGTTGGGCAGGAGCCTGATGCCCAGGCGCTGCAGCAGGCTGAAGATCGACTCCCGGCCCGGTACCGGCGCGTGGCGGCGCATCGATACCGTCGTGACTTCCGTGCCGGAGGCCCGCAACGCCCGCTCCAGGACGGCGCGTCCCGGGGCGCCGCCGGTCCCGGTGATCAACCGCGAGCCCAGTCGGACCCCGTCGATGACCAGGTCGTCGTGGTCCACCGGCTCAGCCACCCTGCACCGCCGACAGGAGCTCGACACGGTCCCCGGGCACCAGGTCGGTGACGGCCCAGGCCGAACGCGGGATGACCTCGCCATTGATGGCCACCGCAACCCCGCAAGCGGTCGTCGACTGGTCATTCGGGCCGCTGGCCGCCCCGGTCTCACGGCGGACGAGTTGCAGCACATTCAATGCGGCATGTGGTTGCGCGGATCCGTTGAGGACCAGCGGGCGGTCGTTGTCGGTCATGAGAATCTCCAGGGGTCGAAGGGCGACAGGGCCAGGGGGTCCAGTAGCGCCGGGGGCGGGTGGCGGGACGGGGTGCCCGGGGACGGACCGACCAGTGCCGATACCGCCGCCGCCGCCGCGACGCTGAGCAGGACGCCGTGGCGGTGGAATCCGGTGGCGGCGATCAGCCCCGATGAGATCCGTCCCAGCAGGGGCAGGTTGTCGGGGGTTCCGGGACGTGCCCGGGCCGTGGTCCCGTCCAGTTCGCAGTGTCCCAGTGCCGGCATGACACGCAACGCGTCACGCAGCAGGCGGTGGACTCCTTCTACGCTGACCCCGTCCTGCAGGTCTTCGCGTTCGGTGGAGCCCACGACGATCTCCCCGCCGGGGCGCGGCACGATGTAGACTCCGTGGCCGGAGACGAGGGCACGCACCGTGGCCCCCGTGGGCCGTGGCGACGTGGCGGTTGCACGCAGGCGCAACACGTCCCCGTGGATGGGGCGGACGGGCAGCCGCAGACCCTCGGGCAGCCCCGCGATGTCCTGCCGAACAGCCCCGTACCCCGGGCGGCCGATCCCGGTCGCAAAAACCACTTCGTCGGCCTCCAACTGCCCCGCATCCGAACCCCCGCCGAGATGAACCACCGGTCCGTGGCTGCCGGGCACGACGGCAGTCGCCGGCTGCCGCAGCAGCCGCGCCCGCGGCTCGGCCTCCACCGCGGACATCAGGGCGACGGCGGTGCGGCGTGGGTCGGCTTGCGCCTCACCGGGGGCGGTGAAGGCGCCGGCCAGCCGGGGAGACAGGAGGGGCTCGGCGGCACGGGCAGCGGCCGTTCCGAGCTCACCGATGTCCAGCCCGGCGGCACGTTGGGCGGTGGCCAGGTCCGACAGGGCTTCCCGGTCGGCCGCATCGGCGGCAACGAGAAGGGTCCCGGCCAATGTGAATCCGGTGTCCCTGCCGCTCGCCTCCTCCAGGTTGCGGGCCCATCCGGGCCAGGCTGTGGCGGAGGGCACCGACAGCCGCAACAGGTCTTGTTCCTGATGGTGGAATTCGGTGACTGCGGCAAGCATCCCGGCGGCGGCGTGGGTGGCCCCGCCAGCGGGTTCCGGGTCGACGATGGTGACCTGGTGGCCGGAGCGGGCCAACTCCCACCCGACGGACAATCCGATGATCCCGGCACCCAGGACTGCACAATGCATGGTCGGTTACCTTCCCTCCGCCGGCATGATCCGGATCAGGTGTGTCGGTCGGCGCCGTGCCGCATGCGGTGCGGCAGCGCCCTCTCAGCCCGTTTGCGGGCTCCCGTGGTCTTCTTCCACCCTAGTCCACGCCGCGCGGCGACGCGCCGTCGACCCGGCGGGCAGCACCCGGGGGGCTAGACTGGGTGGGTAGACAAGGATGCCCGGTCGTACCAGACGCATTTACTTGGCAGGAATTCCCAGCGAACCTGCACCTTTTGCGCGATCATTCGCGCTCGTTAGCCCACGATCGGCTCCGCTGGACGTGCCGCTGCAGCGGTGGACTCCGCTCCCGGACTCGGGGGACGTTGAGCACACCGTGCCCCGGCGCCTAAACGAATGAGATTTCATTGAATACTGAGCAGCAACTCACCGACGACACCGGCACCGAACAGCTCGAGGTCGATGGGACCCTGGCCACCGAGGACGCACCGCACGAGATCCCCGAGCAGACCTTCGCCGATTTCGGGGTCCGCGCCGACATCGTCGAGTCGCTCGCCGACGCCGGCATTGTCCACCCGTTCCCGATCCAGGCCATGACGTTGCCCGTCGCCCTGGGTGGGCATGACATCATCGGCCAGGCCAAGACCGGTACCGGAAAGACCTTCGGTTTCGGCATCCCTGCCCTGCAGCGGGTCATCGGCCCCGACGACGCCGACTATGACAAGCTGCCGACCCCGGGGGCCCCACAGGCCCTGATCGTCGCCCCCACCCGGGAACTGGCCAACCAGGTATCCGCCGACATCCAGAAGGCGGCAACCAAGCGCAATGCGCGCATCGCCACCATTTACGGCGGCCGGGCCTACGAACCGCAAATCGAACAGCTCGCCGCCGGGGTGGAAATCGTCGTCGGCACCCCGGGCCGCCTGATCGACCTGCACAAGCAGAAGCACCTGAACCTGAAGAACATCCGCATCGTCGTGCTCGACGAGGCCGACGAGATGCTGGACCTGGGCTTCCTGCCGGACGTGGAAACCCTCTTGGCCGCAATCCCGGCGGTCCACCAGACCATGCTCTTCTCGGCCACCATGCCCGGAGCCGTCGTCTCGATGGCCCGGCGGTACATGTCACGCCCCACCCACATCCGTGCCGCGGACCCCGAGGACGAGGGCATCACCAAGAAGGACATCCGCCAGGTCGTCTACCGGGCACATCAGCTCGACAAGGACGAGGTCGTCGCACGGATCCTGCAGGCCGAAGGCCGCGGACGCACGATCATCTTCACCAAGACCAAGCGCTCGGCCGCCAAGTTGTCCGAGGAGCTGATCGACCGCGGTTTCGCCGCCGGTGCGATCCACGGAGACCTCGGTCAGGGGGCCCGGGAGCAGGCACTGCGTGCCTTCCGCAATAACAAGGTCGACGTGTTGGTGGCGACCGAGGTCGCCGCCCGTGGCATCGACGTCGAAGATGTCACCCACGTGATCAACCTGCAGTGCCCCGAGGACGAGAAGACCTACCTGCACCGCATCGGGCGCACCGGCCGTGCGGGGAAGAAGGGCACCGCGATCACTTTCGTGGACTGGTCCGACGTGCCCCGCTGGGGTCTGATCAACAAGGCCCTCGGGCTTGACCAGGCCGACCCCGTGGAAACCTATTCCTCCTCCCCGCACCTCTTCACCGACCTGGACATCCCGGCCGGTACCAAGGGCCGTCTGCCGCGCAACCAGCGCAAGCTCCAGGGCCTCTCCGGCGAAAAGCTCGAGGACCTGGGCGAAACCGGCAAGCGGCCGAACGAGCGCGACGGCGGTCGGGGCGCCGGGTCCCGCGGCGGACGCGGCGAGGGCCGGGGCCGGAGGTCGGAGTCCGGCAGCGAAGGCGGCGGACGTCGTGGCCATGGCCATGGTCGTTCCGACCGCCCCAATCGCGAAGCGACCGGAGAAGCGAAGAGCCAGCCGGCAGAGTCTGCGACCGGCGACGCTGGCGATGAGGCGGCCCGCCCGGCACGCCGCCGCCGCTCACGGACGCGCCGCCACCACGGCGAAGTCGTCAATCGACCCGAGTCAGAGTAGGTCCGATGGGCGCAACCACGCCTGCAGCTGGAGGGGATCCCGGAGGGTCGTCCGGGGTCCCGTCCGCGGTGGGGAACGTCGAATCGTGGTCCCCCGACGGACCGGATATCGTCGTGCACGCGGACAACGCCGGGTTCCTGCCGGCGCTACCCGACGGCGCATTCAGCCTCATCTACATCGATCCGCCGTTCAACACCGGCCGGAAGCAGGCACGCCAGCGCACCACCATGGTCCGGGCCGCCGACGGCGCCGGGGACCGGGTGGGGTTCAAGGGTGCCAGCTACTCCACGATCCGCGGCACCCTGCACAGCTACGACGACGACTTCGATGACTACTGGTCTTTCCTCGAGCCCCGTCTGCTCGAGGCCTGGCGACTGCTGGCCGACGACGGTACCTTGTACCTGCATCTGGACTTCCGCGAAGTGCACTATGCCAAGGTGATGCTCGACGGGATCTTCGGTCGCGATTGCTTCCTGAACGAGATCATCTGGGCCTACGACTACGGCGCCCGGTCCAAGAGCCGGTGGCCCGCGAAACACGACAACATCCTCGTCTACGTCAAGAACCCGGCCGCCTACCATTTCAATTCCGAAGAGGTCGACCGGGAGCCCTATATGGCGCCGGGGCTGGTCACCGCAGAGAAGGCAGCCCGCGGGAAGCTTCCCACCGACGTCTGGTGGCACACCATCGTCTCCCCCACCGGCAAGGAAAAGACCGGCTACCCGACGCAGAAGCCGAAGGGCATCCTGCGCCGGATCGTTGCCGCCAGCAGCCGGCCCGGCGACTGGGTGCTGGATTTCTTCGCCGGTTCTGGGACCACTGGTGCCGTCGCCGCGGAGCTGGGCCGCCGGTTCGTCTGCGTGGATTCCAACGCCCAGGCCATCGAGACCATGCGCGCACGGATGCCGGAGGGAACCGTCTTCCTCCAGAGCTGATGTTTTCCAGCTGTCCGTTGCCGTCGTCCGCCAACGGGAAAAGCCGTGCCCGACGCACCGAAAAGTGCGTTGGACACGGCTTTTCCCGTCGCCGGGCCGCTAGACCATCGTGCGGTGTTCGCGACGGGCCTCGAGCCAGTCACGCAGGAACGCGCGGGTGATGACGAAGAGCGTGCCGGCTACGATGACCGGCCACATCAACACGTACAGGGTCAGGAAGATCGGTTCCATATTCGTCTCCTTCGGGGTTAGCGCTGCGTCGCAGCGGCGTCGGGAACGGCGGTGTCCATCGGATCAAAGTCCCCGACGGTGTCCTTGATGGTCGAGAAGTCGAAATCCATCTTCGAGCGGGCGGAGAGCGCGAAGCAGACCACGGTGGAAACCGCATAGGCGACCAGCGAACCGCTGAGCACCGCGTAGTCGTGCAGGTGCCCGAAGGCAAACGGCGCTGCCACGACGGCCGAGGTGATGCCCGCGATGCGGGCCACGCGTCCGCCGAAGAACCCGAAGGACATCAGGCCGATGACCACACCGATGCCCACGATGGACATGACGTCGACGCCCAGTCCCCAGAGCCCGTCGACGGGGAGCCAGGAGAACCGCACCGGAATGAAGACTGCCAAGGCGGTGATGACAGCCGCGACGAACGCCGTATTGGTGACCTTGGACCAGTAGAAGCTGGCGATCACGGGGAAGACGAGGCAGCCCCACAGTGCGCCGACGAAGACCAACAGGTCCAGGATGTTCATCTGCCCGCTCGCGAAGTACAACCCGGCGCCGGTGGCCACGACCATCGTGAGACGGCCGACCAACAGCATCGTCTTGGGGTTGGCCTTGCCGCGCTTGGCGACGTTCTGCCCGTAGATGTCGGCCATCATGATCGAGGACAGGGCACAGAGATCGGCGTCGGCCGTGGAGGACAAGGCACCGATGACCATGATCATGAACAGGCACAGCAGCACCGGACCGAGGTACGTGGCGGCCATCTGCGGAATCAGGTTGTTCACGTTCCCACCGGTGGGGGTGACCCCCACGTAGAGGGCCATGACGCCCAGCATACCGACGCCGATGATCGTGGCACCGTAGCCGACGGTCGCGGTGATGAACGTCTTCTTGATCAGGTCCTCACGCACGGCGAAGAGGCGCTGTGCGATGGTCTGGTTGCCGATGGCGTAGGCCAGTACGGCGGCAATATAAGGGGCACCCTGGTTCATGAAGGCGTCCGAGGAGAAGAAGTTCCCCTGCTGCGGAGTCAGGTTGCTGGCCCCCCGGACGAACATGTCCGGGCCGCCGGCGGCGAAGAACACCACGGGGATGATGATCACCACGGCACCGAGCATGGCCAGCACCTGGGCGAAATCGGTCATGACCGAGGCACGGAAGCCGGACCAGAGGGAGTACAGCAGGGTGCCCGCCGCGACGGCGAGGATGCCCTGCTGGAAGCTGAACGGCGAGAGCATCGCGATCAACGCGCCACCGGCGATGAAGTTGCTGGTCACACTGATGAGGCTGCCCACGATATTGGAGCCGGCGAGCATCAGTTGGCTAGCCCGACCGTGGCGGGCATACATGACCTCGGCGAGGGTGTGGGCACGAGGTGCGACCTTGCGGATGCGCTTGCCGAAGGGATAGATGAACAGGATCATCAGTGCGCCCCAGAGCCCATAGTGGATGGGTCCGGAGATGCCGTAGGTGTAACCCGAGGTCGCCGAGGCGTACATCGAGGATGCCCAGATCCAGGTGGCCGTCATGCTGGCCGCGGAAATGCCAAAGCCGATCTTGTTGCCGGCCGTCATGTAGCCGTCGGCGTTTTCCTTCTTCTTGCCAATCCCGAGGGTCATGATGAACGTACCCCCATAAAAAAACACCAGCAGGGCGATGACCAACCATCCGCTCAACTGCTGGAGCTCCACACCGTTCGGTGCCATGATGCTCCTCTACTCACGGGGCAGGCCACCGGATGCCTCCCTTTGCCGCAGCGCGCCGGCCCGTCAGCTTCGGGCTCCATTTCCTGGCCGCCGCGAAGCGGGCTTGGTCCGGTGTGGACGCATTCAGGGCGCGCATCCCGTCCGGCACGCGCATCGGACCGGCTGGTCCGCATTCGGCGCAGTGCACGTGGCTACCCGGCTCTCGGGTCCTGGCCACGTCATCGGCAGGGGCCATCGCGCGGCCCGCTGTGGGATTGGGGGTCGACAAGACGCTCGGATCAACGCTCGACAAGTTGCCTCAGGCAACCCCCTACATTGGTTGATCCTAGCACCACCTGGCCACGCCCCTCGCATTGGTGGCACCTTCCGCGGTCTCCTAGATGTGCGCGAGCCCCACCGGGGCGCTGCCGGTTCCCGCCGCCAGAATACGCTGGAGCATGCCCGGATCCGTGGTGTTCTCGCCCAGCCGGTTCGGTTTTCCCGCGCCATGGTAGTCACTCGATCCGGTGACGATCAGGTCGTGCCGCTCGGCCAGCCGATGCAGGAAGGTGCGCCCTTGCGGGGAGTTGTCCCGGTGGTCGATCTCCAGCCCCATCAGCCCCGCCTCGATCATGTCCTCGAAAACCGCGGGGGCCACGACCCTCCCGCGCAGCTCGGCCATTGGGTGGGCGAAGACCGGGACGCCCCCGGCTGCTCGGACCAGCTCGACAGCCCGTACCGGGTCGACGGCATAATGGCCCACGTAGTACCTCGAATGCGAGGTCAACACGGTGGCAAAGGCCTCGCTGCGATCCGAGACGACCCCCGCAGCCACCAGCGCATCGGCGATATGGGGCCGACCCAGCGTCGCGCCGGGGGTGGACTGCTCCCCCACCAGGTCCCACGTGATCGGATAGTCCTCGGCGATGAGTTCGACCATGCGGCGCGCCCGGTCGATCCGGGCCCCCCGGGCCTTGTTGATCTCCTCCAGCAGGTCGGCGTCGGCGGGGTCGTGCAGGTAGCTGAGCAGGTGCACGCTCAGGCCCTGCCCGGCCTTGCAGGAGATCTCCATGCCGGGAACCAACCCGACGCCATGCCCGCGGGCCGCCGCACCGGCTTCCTTCCAGCCGGAGGTCTGGTCGTGGTCCGTCAACGCGACGACATCCAAGCCGGCAGCCGCGGCGGCCGCCACCAGCTGCGACGGAGTCTCGGTACCGTCGGAAATGTTCGAGTGCGCATGCAGGTCGATCAGCATCCCGCCAGCATACCGGCGCCTTGGTAGATCGCCCCGGCTTTGAGACGATGGGACGGTGATGACTGATGCGAACAACACCCCCGGTAGCGATCAACCCCTCGAGGAGCGTGTGAACAACCGTTCGCAGCGCCCCTCCTCTCAGGCCTTCAAGGACTTCATGGGCTCACAGTGGGCCCCCTCCACCCAGGCGACCTCCCCCGGCCCGGATGCCGTGGCACCTTACGCGGCCAGCCGCCGTCGTGCCCTCTCCGGCCGGTTCCCCGGCGAACGGCTGGTCATCCCGGCCGGCCCGCTCAAGGTCCGCTCAAACGACACGGATTACCGTTTCCGCCCCCATTCGGGGTTTGCCCACATGACCGGGCTCGGCGTCGACCATGAGCCGGATGCCGTCCTGGTCCTCGAACCCACGGAGGAAGGTGCGGGCGACGACGGCGGCAACCACCGGGCCACCCTCTATTTCCGGCCGATGGCCGGACGGGACTCCGAGGAGTTCTACTCCGATGCCCGCTCCGGTGAATTCTGGATCGGGACCCGGCCGACACTCACGGATCTGGAGGCCCGGCTGCAGCTGCCCACCGCGCACATGGACACCGAGCTGGAGGATGCGATCACCCGCGCTGCCGGCGCGACGGAATTCGGTGGCATGCGGATCCGCCTGCTGCGCGACGTCGACATGAACTGCGACGCGCTGGTGGACACCTCCCGCATCAACACGGGGGTCGATCTGGAGGCCTCGGACCACCTCGACGCCGAACTGGCCGAGGCGCTGTCCGAACTGCGCCTGGTCAAGGACGACTGGGAGATCGAGCAGATGCGCACTGCCGTCGAGGCAACGGTCAACGGCTTCCACGACGTCGTGGAGGAGCTGCCACGCGCCATCGAGCACAAGCGCGGCGAGCGGGTCGTGGAGGGCGCGTTCTTCGCCCGGGCCCGCGAGGAAGGCAATGACCTCGGATACGACACCATCGCCGCGTCGGGCAACAACGCCACGGTGCTGCACTGGATCCGCAATTCCGGCCAGGTCAACACCGGCGACCTGCTGCTCGTCGACGCCGGCGTCGAGGCGGATTCGCTCTACACCGCGGACATCACCCGGACCCTGCCGGTGAACGGGCGGTACTCGGAGGTGCAGCGCAAGATCTACCAGGCGGTCCTGGACGCCGCAGATGCCGCCTTCGAGGTGGCCCGCCCGGGCCGTAAATTCCGTGAACTCCACGAGGCGGCACTGAAGGTCCTGGCCGAGCGCCTCGACGACTGGGGCCTGCTGCCGGTCCCCCTGGAGGAGGCGCTCGCCGCGGACGGCCAGCACCACCGCCGCTGGATGCCGCACGGCACCAGCCACCACCTGGGCTTGGACGTCCATGACTGCGCGCAGGCCAAGCGGGAGCTCTACCTCGACGCCGTACTGGAACCCGGGATGGTCTTCACCATCGAACCGGGCCTGTACTTCAAGTCGGAGGACCTGGCCGTGCCGGAGGAATACCGCGGCATCGGCGTCCGGCTCGAGGACGACGTCTTGGTGACCGCCGACGGCTGTGAGAACCTCAGCGCGGCGCTGCCGCGCACGCCGGAGGACGTCGAGTCATGGATGGCCGGGATCTACTCGCCGACCGGAGAATAGCCGGGGTCCACTGCGGCGGCCGACCGGGCCCCGCCCCGGCTTCTGGCGTTTCCAGGCTAACGATGAGGGTCGGTGCAACTCCCCCGTGCGGGGTGTTGCACCGACCCTCATGGTTTCCGCCGCCGGCGGGGTCAGGATTCCACGTGGTTGGCGTGGTGCTCGACATGCAGGTCGACCCCGCGGGTCTCCTTCACGACGGACACGGCGACCAGCGAGATGATCGAGATGACCACGACGTAGATCCCGATGCTCCAGGAGTGGCCCGTGTTCTTGAGCAGCACCGCTGCGATCAGCGGGGCGAATGCCCCACCGAGGATCGCACCGAGGGCGTAGCCTATCGAGACACCGGAGTAGCGTACGCGGGCCGGGAACATCTCGGCGTAGAGCGCCGACTGCGGGCCGTAGGACAGGCCCAGGCCGACCGTCAGGCCAAACAGGGCGACGAAGTACCAGTAGATGTTGGCCGTATCGATCAGGAACCACATCGGGATCGACCAGATGGCCACCAGCGCATAGCCGATCTGGAAGGTCCGCACGCGGCCAATCTTGTCCGAGAGGATGCCGCCGTACATGGTGAAGAACAGCCACCCGAACGAGGCCAGCGTGGTGGCCAGCAGGACCGGGCCCCGCTCCATGCCCAGCGTCTTGGACGCATAGGTCGCGAAGAAGGCGATGAGCAGGTATCCGGCGGCGTTGTTCGCGATGAAGATCAATGCGGTGAGCACGACCTCGCGGGTGTTGTGCTTGAAGAGCTGGCCGAGCGGGGCCGACGATTCCTTCTTGCGTTCCTGCAGGGCGGCGAAGACCGGCGATTCCTCCACCGAGCGGCGGATGACGTAGCCGACGACGATCAGCACGATGGAGAACAGGAACGGGACGCGCCAACCCCAGGTCAGGAAGGCCTCGTTGCCGATGATCGTGGTGAGTACCCAGATGGTGAACGTCGCCAGGATCATGCCGCACGGAACGCCGATCTGCGGGTAGGCACCGAAGAAGCCGCGGCGGTTGTCGGGGGCGTGCTCGACGGACATCAGGGCCGCCCCGCCCCATTCGCCGCCGGCGGAGAAGCCCTGCAGCACACGCAGTGCGATGAGCAGGATCGCGGCCCCGGCGCCGATCTGCGCGTGGGTGGGCAGGACGCCGATGAGCGAGGTCGAAACGCCCATCATGATGAGGGTGAAGACGAGCATCTTCTTGCGGCCCAGCTTGTCGCCGAGATGACCGGCGACGATGGCGCCGAGCGGCCGGAACAGGAAGGAGATGCCGATGGAGGCCCAGGACGCCAACTGGGCTCCGGACTCGCCCAGCGGGGCAAAGAAGAGCGGGCCGAGCACGAGCCCGGCGGCCTGGGCATAGATGAAGAAGTCGTACCACTCAATGGTGGTGCCGACGAGTGTGCCGGCGAGGACTTTGCGTTCCTCGCGCCGGGTGATGGCAGACGGTGCTGCTGCTGGCTGGGACATGCTTGACTCCATGGTTGAGCGCCGTCAGGCGCACGGTGCGTTACCGACCGAACGGACGGTAAATGTGATGCAGCTCATCATAACGGACGATTGGTCAATTTTTGATCAACCGCCACTGGCCCGTCGCCGTCATGCCCGCAGCGCGGCCAGCCCGCCCTCGGTGGCCCACCAGGGGGCCAAGGATCGCGACGCGTCGGGTGCCCCGACCTTGCCCGCCGACCCCTTTGTGTTCTATATTCGAACTCACGGTTCTATAACAGAACACCCAACGACTCGTCCCCCGGAGTCCGGCCCCTGTGGGGGGCCGAGCCCAGCGGCGATGCAGAGGCGGAACCCCTTGACCGAACACCCGAACGGTGCGTCCCCCGCCCAGACGCTTTCACGCGGCCTACGCGCCCTGGAGATCATCACCGACCGCCAGGACGCGCCCACCATCGCCGAACTGGCGGACGAGTTGGGCGTACACCGCTCGATTGCCTACCGGATCCTGCGCACGCTGGAGGACCATGCCCTGGTGCGCCGGGACGACAACGGGCGATTGCAGGGCGCCCCGGGCCTGGCCGCCCTGGCCCGCGGCGTCCAACGTGACCTGCAGTCGGCGGCGCTGCCGGAACTGACGGTCCTGGCGAACGAGCTGCAGATGAGCGCCTTCCTCGTGGTCTGGGACCACGACGATTGCGTCACCCTCGTCACCGTGGAGCCGCGGCAGGGACATGCGACGGTGCTCCAGCGCCCGGGTTCGCGCCACCCCTTGTCCCGGGGCGCCCCCGGGATTGCCATCCAGTCCGCCCTGACGCCCGCGGAGTGGGAACATATCGCCCCGGGGCACCCGTGGCGCGAGGAAGCCGTGGTGGCCGGGGAGCTCGGCTACGCCACCAGCGTCGACGAGGTGATCCCCGGCGTGACGTCCCTGGCATCGCCGCTGCGGATCCCGGGACAGGACCCCGCAGCGTTGGCCGTCGTGTACGCCACGGCCACTCGGACCATCGATGTTGACGAGGTGGGACGCCTGGTGGCGGCCGCCGCGGTCGCCGTGGAGCGCACCCTGGGTTCCTGACGGCGGTTCCGGATACGCCGGGGAATCAGGCGGTGGTGCGCCGGACGCGTCCCAGCGCGAACGTCCCGGCCCCGGCCAGGAACAGCATGACGGCGGCACCTGCTGCGACGAGGAAGGCCCCGTGCGGCCCGGCTACGTCGGCGAGGATGCCCGCGAGGCCGTTGCCGATGGCGGTGCCGACGACGATCCCGCTGGCGAGCATCGTCATGACGGTGCCCATCCGGCCGACGGGCGCGACGTCGCCGCCGACGGTGAAGATGGTGACCATGATCGGGCCGATGGGCAGGCCGATCAACAACAGGAACACGACCATGGTGCCGATTGAATCGGGCACCTGCAGCAGCAGGGCGAGCGGGACCAGCAGCAGCGCGCAGGCGGCCCAGCGTACGGGTTGGGCCCATCCGTGCGGCCATACCGAGACCGACAGCGCGGTGATGGCGGAGGTCAGGCCGAGTGCGGCATAGAGCAGACCGCCGGCACTGGCGTCGCCGAACCTCCCGGCAAAGGACACCGCACCGGCGGACACCGAGCCGAAGAGCGTGCCCATGCCGATCATGCCCACCACGCAGAGCCCGACGCGGATGATGCGGCCCAGTACCCAACCGGCTCCGGCCACGGCGTTGGCGGAGGGCCGGTGGGGCTGGACCGCCCGGGCCGTGGGGTGAACTGCGAAGGCAGGGACCAGGGCCGCCGTCAACAGGGCTGCCAACGCCAGCGGCAGCCACGGGGCGACGAGCGAGGCAAGCACGCCGACCAGGGCCGGGCCCATGACGAAGGTCAGCTCATCGACGGTGCTCTCGTAGCTCAACGCCGTTTCCAGTTCGCGTCGCCCCCGCCGGCGTCCGGCCGTCAACGCCATCCAGCGCACGCGGGCCAAGGGACCGACCTGCGGACAGGTCGCGCCGGCGACGAGGGCGATGCCGACGACCAGAATCACCGGGGAATCCCGGAGTGGTCCGGCACCGGTGACGATGAGGCCCGCAACGACGAGGGCGTGCAGCAGTGCCGCGGGAACGAGCACCAGGCGCTGTCCCCAACGATCTGCCGAATAGCCCAGCAGCGGCGCGCCGATGGCGGAGCCGATGCCCACGGCGCCGGCGGCTACACCACCGCTGGTGTAGGAGCCGGTCGCGGTGCTGATGAGGGTCAGGGTGCCAATGGTCAGCATGGCCAAGGGCAGGCGGGCGAAGAATGCCAGCGGGAAGAACGCAGGACCTGCCAGTTCCAGCAGGCTGCGGAAGCTCCCGCGACCTGCGGCGCCGCTGGTTTCGGTGGGCGCGTCTGCGGCGGACGGTGGCGTCTGGGTGTTCATCGGTTTCAGGGTTCCTCGATAGCGCGCCCGTCCCAGCCACCCGGAGCGCCCAACCCTTACCCCGCTATTCTACCGGGTCGGCCATGACCACCTGGGCCGTGGAGCCCGTGCGTTCCTTGCGGACGCGCAGCTGGGCGGGGATGCGCTGTTTCATCTCCGCGACGTGGCTGACCAGCCCGACGACGCGACCACCCCGGCGCAGCCCGTCCAAGGCGTCCATCACCATTTCGAGTGCCCCCTCGTCGAGCGAGCCGAATCCCTCGTCGACGAAAAGCGTCTCGATGTCTATCCCGCCGGACTGTTGCTGGATGACATCGGCCAGACCCAGTGCCAACGCCAGCGACGCCATGAACGATTCGCCGCCCGACAAGGTCTGGGTATCGCGCCGTTGGCCGGTCCAGGCGTCGAGCACGTTCAAGCCGAGTCCCGACTTGGCATTGCCCTTCGGGCTGTCGTCGTGGACCAGAGCATAGCGTTCCCCGCTCATGACCAGCAGGCGTTCGGTGGCTGCGGCGGCGACGGCCTCCAGCCGCGCGGCCAGAACGTACGTGGACAGGGTCATCTTGAACCGGTTCTCTCCGCCACCGCGGGCGAGCTCGGCAATCGATTTCACTGTCTGGTACCGCTGCAGCACGGCACCCTGGGCATCTTCGATCCGGCGGAGCTCGGCACTGCGCTTCTCGAAACGACCGGCATGGGAGCGCAGGACCGCCTCTCGCTGCAGGACGGAGTCGCGCACGGCGGCGGTCTCGGTCGCCGCCATCGAGGCAGCGTCCAACTGGTCCTGGTCCGGCGCGCCGATCCCCCGTTCGGCTTCGGTGTGGGCCGTGGCGACGGCATCGGTTCCGGCCAACGTCTCGATGCGCACGCCCTCGGCGGTGAACGCCTCCACTTCGGCCTGCGCATCGGTGCGCAGGACGGCATCGAGCAGGGCGGCGGACCATGCCGCGTCGTCGTCGAAGCCTGCCGCGGAGCGTTCGGCCTCCCACGCCTGCGCGGCGGCGGAGGCCATGGTCCGGGCCTCGTCGAGACCACGGGCCGCCCCAGCGAGGGCCTCGAGGGCCCGCCGCGCCCCGAGGATGCGGCCGTGTTTGGCTTTCAACGACGATTCCCCGCCTCGCAGGTCGGCCAGCCGGGCCTCCAGGGTGGCGACCCCGGTTGCCAGTTGCTCGATCCTTGCGGCCAGGACGGCCAGGGCCGCGGCCTCCTCGGCGTTGCCGGCACGCAGCCGTTCGAATTCCGTGCCGGCATCTGCCAGCGCGGCGCCGGCATGTTCTGCATCCCGGGCGCTGGCGGCCGTCACGGCCAGGTCCTCCTCGGCCGCGGCAAGTGCAGCGGCGGCTTCCTCGGCGGTCGACTCCCCCGCCTGTCCGGCGGCCAGCGATGCAGCGTCGCGGGCGTCTCGCAGCCGGGTTGCGGCAGCGGCCTCGGCCGCCTCGCTCGCGTGGGCGGTATCTCGTGCGGTTTCCTCGTCCTCCTCCTCTACGAGGGCGCCGTCGGCCAGCGAGGCAGGTGCCGGGTGCTCGATGGAACCACACACCAGGCAGGCTTGCCCGGAAACGAGTTCGCGGGCCAGCGCGGCAGCGGCTTGGGCCAGACGCGTGCGTCCGAGTTCGAGGAGCCGCTCACGGTCGGCCAGTTGGCGGTCCTTGGCTGCGGTCCAGGCCACGTGGGCTTCGGTGGCCGCCGCTTCCGCCATGGTACGGGCGGCCACTGCGTCGACCCGGCGCGAGGCGGCATCGCGTTCGGCGGTGAGCACGGGCAGTCGGGTGGCCGTTCCCGACAGGGCCTCGGCCCGTTCGCGCAGCCGGGGCAGCGATGCTTCCACCACGTCCTGCTTCGCTTGGCCCTCGGCATGCCGGGCCGTGCGCTGCTCGTGGTCGGCCGTCGCGGTGGCCAGTTCCGCCGTCCGTTCGGCCAGCTGCTGTTCATCGGGCAGGGCGGCAGCGAGTACGGCGGCTGCCCCGGTGGCCCGGGAGGCGGCATCTGCGGCGCGGACCGCGAGGGCGGCCTGCCCGGTCAGCGGATCCGTCGCGGGTTCCGCTCCGTCGGATGCCTGCGCCAGATATCCGGTGGCGAGCGCGTCCGAGCTGTCCTGCCGGGCCGATTCCAGTGCCGCCTCGGCACCTTCCACTGCCTGGGTGGCACGGCGTTGCGCCGTATGGGCTGCCATCAGCCCGCTGGCCCGGACGTCCAGGGCCAGTCGCGTCTCGACGTCGGCGATGTGTCCGGCCCGCTCGGAGTGGATGGTGCGCAACGTCCGGAGTTCGGCGAGGGCACGATGGCGTTCGGCCGCCTCGACGAGTCCGGTCGCGGCGGTCCGTGCCTCGGTGGCTGCGGTGTCGGCTGCCGTGCGTTCGGCCGCGAGCCCCATGGTGCGCTCGTGAAGGCGGGCGGCCAGCAGCCCGAGAAGGCCGTCGCTGCCGGCGTCCTCGCCGGTGAGTTCGCCGGGGAGCTGGGCATCGTCGTCGTACAGGGATGCCTTGCCATCCTCGATGAGCTGGGAGACGGCGGTGGCGCGGGTGCGCCCGGCGTCCTCGGCTGCGGCTCGGGCCGAGGCGAGCTCGTCGGTGAGCAGGGCCTCGACGCCCGAATACAGGCGGGTGTCGAAGAGGGTCTTGAGCAGCGACTCGCGTTCGCTGTCCTTGGCGCGCAGGAAGGCGGCGAACGCGCCCTGCGGGAGCATGGCGACCTTGGTGAATTCGTTCTTGCCCAGTCCGATGACCTCAAGCAGTTCCGCCGCGACCTCGTCGTTGCGGGTGGAACGTTCCTGCCATTCACCCTCCACGAGTTCGCGCAGCCGGCTCTGGGCCTGCGCCGTCGTGCTCTTGCCGCCCCCGCGCTTGGAGGGACGCTGCCATTGCGGGGAACGGCGGACCTCGAAACGGCGTCCGCCCGTGCCGAAGTCGAGCACGACCTCCGGTTCATCCGCAGGTCCCGCGTGGTCGCTGCGCAACGACTTCGACCCCTCGCGGGTGCCGGGCAGACTGCCATAGAGGGCGTAGCAGATGGCGTCGAGGACACTGGTCTTGCCGGCCCCGGTCTCACCATTGAGCAGGAACAGCCCGGCGGCCGACAGCTCGTCGAAGTCAATCGACTGGCGGTGGGCGAAGGGCCCGAACGCCGCGATCTCGAGGTGGTGGATCCTCATCGGGTCCCCTGCGAACCGGTGGCCTCGTCGAGGACGCGGGAGAGGAGTTCGGATTCCGGTCCGGAGGGCGGACGCTGGCGGACGTGGTCGACGAAACCGGTGCACACCTGCAGCGGGTTTTCGGCGGCGGCGAGCCGGTCGCGGTAGGTCCGCTCGACCTCCGCCGGCCGGCCCTCGGGTTCGAAGTGCAGCACCAGGGTGCCCGGGAAGCGGGTGCGCAGCCGCTCCATGGCCTGTGCCGGCCGGTCGCGGTCGGTCAAGGTGATCTGGCACCAGGCATCCTCGGCGTCGGCCAGCGAAGCGTCGCCCAGGAGGTCCTCGAGCCGCCCGCGCAACACGCGCAGGGCCTTGGCCGCGGGCCAGTCGACCGGTTCGATGGAGTCGATGCCGTCGGCGGTGACGTCCAGCAGCCAGGCGCCCTTGCGGTGGTTGGCCTCGGAGAAGGAATAGGCGATGGGCGAGCCGGAGTAGCGGATCGTCTCGGCCAGGCGTTGCCGGCCGTGCAGGTGTCCGAGGGCCGCGTAGTCGACGTCGGTGAATTCCTCGATGGGCACGATGTCCAGCCCGCCGATGCTCAGCTCGCGCTCCGAGTCGCTGGGTTGGCCGCTGGCGGCGAAGACGTGGGCCATGGCCAGCGAGCGGACCGGATGCGCTGCCTGCGAGCGCCGGGCGGCCAGGTCGGCGCGGACCCGCTCCATGGCGGCCCGGATGACCGGCTGGTGTCCGGGGGCGTCGACGCCGAGCGATTCGGCAACCATCCGCGGTTCCAGGTAGGGCAGCCCGTAGACCGCCAGGGTGAAGTCCCCGCCGTCGAGCAGGACGGGGGTGTCCAGGTCCGCGACCTGGGTGCGCAGGTGCAGGCCGGCGCGCTCGAGCAGGCGGGAGCCGAATCCCAGCCGCAGGGCCGAATCGTGGTTCCCGCTGGTGGCGATGACGGTGGCCCCGGCCTCGCTCAGCCGCACGATGGCGTCGTCGAAGAGGGTGACCGCGTCGACCGGGGGCAGCGCCCGGTCGTAGACGTCGCCGGCGATCAGCACGACGTCGACCTGTTCGGTGGCGACCGTATCCAGCAGGGCGTCGATGAAGCCGCGCTGGGTGTCCAGCAGCCCGGCGCCGTGGAAGGACCGGCCCAGATGCCAGTCGGAGGTGTGCAAGATGCGCATGGGCCAAGACTATCGAGGCGCACCGATGGTTGGGCCACCGGCGGGCGCAGCTGGGGATTCAGCCCGGTGCGGAGACCTCGTACGGTCGGGCGTCGGCCGCACGGAAGACCAGGCCCAGACCGGGTGCGTCCGGGGCGGGACGCAGCTCGCCCCCCGTGGGCGGCAGCGTGCCGTCGAAGAACAGGTTCTCGATGCGCACGTGGTCGTGGAACCACTCCAGGTGGCGCAGGTTCGGGATGGCGGCGGCGGCCTGCACGTGCACGTGCGGGGCGCAGTGCGCGGAAAGCTCGAGCCCATGGGCCTGGGCGACGACTGCCGCACGCAGCCACCCGGTGATCCCGCCGCAGCGGGTGGCATCGGCCTGCAGGCAGTCCACCGCTCCGGCATCGCACATCCTGCGGAAGTACCACGGGTCCCACCCGTACTCCCCTGCCGCCACGTCGGCATCGATGGCGGCCCGCACCTGGGCCAGGCCCTCCAGGTTGTCCGAGGAGACCGGCTCCTCCATCCAGGACACGCCCGCATCCCGGGCCGCCGCGGCGACCCGGATGGCCTGTTTTGCGGTGTAGCCGCCGTTGACGTCGACGAAGAGTTCCGCCGCGTCGCCGATGGCCTCCCGGGCCTGGCCGATCCGCTGGAGATCGCGGTCGACACGGGTGCCCCAGGATTCGCCGATCTTGATCTTGACCCGGGGGATCCCCTCCCCCGCGACCCAGCCTTCGAGCTGGGTGCGCAGCCTCCCGGCGTCGTAGGTGGTGAAGCCCCCGCTGCCGTAGACCGGCACCGTGTCACGGACCGATCCGAGCAAACGGTGCAACGGCACCTGGAGCAGCCGGGCCTTCAGGTCCCAGAGGGCGATGTCGACCGCGGAGATCGCGTACCCGCAGACCCCCGAAGCCCCCTGGTTGCGCACGGCGGCCAGCATGGCGGCGAAGGAACCGTCGATGTCCATCGCGTCGGCGCCGACCACGCACCCGGACAGGGTGTCGCGGACGACGGCGGCACAGGCAGGTGGCCCGTAGGTCCACCCCAGCCCCTCCCGGCCGCCCGCGCGGACGCGGACGAGGACCAGTGTCGTCGAGGACCAGGCCGCGGTTCCATCGGCCTCCGGTGCATCCGTGGGAACGGTGTAGACGGAGACCTGCAGGCCGGTGACCCCGGTGCCGGTCATTTGTCGCCGTGGCCCGGGTGCGGCAGCAGCTCCTGGGCCTTGGTCTTGATGCCCTGCTTGATGAACCCCCACGCATGCGGGTCGCCCTTGGCCACCGATTTCGCGGTGTCCATGGCCTGCTGCAGGGATGCGTGCGGCGGGATGGGCGGCATGTCGGGGTCCACGTGGACGTCGAGCACGGTGGGCCGGTCCGCGGACAGGGCAGCGTCCCAGGCCCGTCCCAGCTCCCCCGGCTCCCGGACGGTGATCGCGTTCAGCCCGATGGATGCGGCGAAGTCGGCATAGGAGATGTCGGGCAGCCGCTGGGACTCCTCGAACGTCGGGGCACCCTCGGTCGCGCGGATCTCCCACGTCACCTGGTTCAGGTCGTTGTTGTGCAGCACGCAGACCACCAGGCGCGGGTCCTCCCATTCCTGCCAGTACCGCTTGATGGTGATCAATTCGGCCAGGCCGTTCATCTGCATGGCCCCATCCCCGGCAAAGGAGATGACCGGCCGGCCGGGATGGCCGAACTTGGCCCCGATGCCGTACGGCACCGCAGGGCCCATGGTCGCCAGCGTGCCGGAGAGCGAACCGCGCATATCCCCCTTGAACTTCAGCTGGCGGGCGTACCAGTTGGCCGAGGAGCCGGAGTCTGCGACGACGATCGCGTCGTTCGGCAACCGCTTGGAGAGCTCGGAGAAGAGCCGCAATGGGTTGATGGGCTCGGAATCGACCATCGCCTCGGCCTCCATGACCTCCCACCAGCGGGAGACCTTCTTCTCGATGGTGGTGCGCCAGGCGCGGTCCTCCTTGCGTTCGAGCAGCGGGATCAGCGCCTGCAACGTGGCGGCGGCATCGCCGACGAGGTTCTCCTCGTACGGGTAGCGCATGCCGATCATCTTGCCGTCGAGGTCGATCTGCACCGCACGGGCCTGGTCGAATTCGGGGAGGAACTGCGAGTACGGGAAGCTCGAGCCGACGGTGAGCAGCGTGTCGCAGTCGCGCATCATCTCCCAGCTGGGCCGGGTGCCCAGCAGGCCGATGGACCCGGTGACATACGGTAGCTCGTCGGAGAGCACGTCCTTGCCCAGCAGCGCCTTGGCGACGCCGGCACCGAGCAGTTCGGCGACCCGCTCGAGCTCGCTGCGCGCCCCGCGCGCCCCTGACCCGGCGAGGATGGCGACCTTTCCGCCGTCGTTCAGGATCGCCGCGGCGCGCTTGAGCCCCTCCGGGTCCGGAACCATGGTGCCCTGGGTGATGCCGAGCGAGGACGGGACCATCTTGAAGTCGTGGGTCGGCGGGGAGTATTCGGCCTCCTGGACGTCGAGCTGGACGATGACCGCCGTCGGGGCGCGTTCGGTCAGGGCGACCTTGATGGCCCGGTCCAGCACGTTGGGCAGCTGCTCGGGGGTGGTGACCATCTGCACGTAGTTGTTGGCGACGTCCTTGTAGAGGCTGATCAGGTCGATCTCCTGCTGGTAGGAGCCACCCATGGCGGTGCCGTTGGTCTGCCCCACGATGGCGACCACGGGGACGTGGTCCAGCTTCGCGTCGTAGAGGCCGTTGAGCAGGTGGACGGCGCCGGGTCCGGAGGTGGCCATGCAGACACCGACGTTGCCGGTGAACTTGGAGTACCCGACCGCTTCGAAGGCGCTCATCTCCTCGTGGCGGGACTGGATGAACTTCGGGACCTCGGCCGGGTCGGCCTGCGACCACGCGGCGATGATCCCGTTGATCCCGTCGCCCGGGAAGGCGAACACCTTCTCCACGCCCCATTCGCGCAGGCGCTGGAGCAGGTACGTTGCCACGGTTTTCTTGGACATTTGGATGGTCCTCCTTCGGGGATCGGTCGGTGCCGGGGCGCTCAGCGTCTGCCGGCCAGTTGCCGGGCGGCGCGTGCCGCGACGGCCATGATGGTCAGGGCGGGGTTGGCGCTGCCCTGGGTGGGCAGCACGCTTCCGTCGGTGATGTAGAGGTTGTCGACCGCGAAGCTGCGGCAGTCGCGGTCCACGACGCCGGAGTGTTCATCGGCCGCCATGCGGGCACCGCCGACCAGGTGGGCGAAGCGCTGGATGGTCAGGGTCTCGCTGGCGCCGGCGGCGTTCAGGACCTGCTCCATCGTTCCCTGGGCGGCCTCGATGAGCTGCCGGTCGTTCTGGCACAGCGAGTAGGAGAAGTTCGCGACCGGCAGCCCGTTCCGGTCGGTTTGCGGATCCAGCGTGACCCGGTTGCCGGGTTGGGGCAGCAGTTCGCAGAGCGCCCCGAGGCTGGCCCAGTGCACGTAGTCGGTCATCCGCCGGCGAAGGTCCGCGCCCCAGTGGCCCTGCGCGGTGAGGTGCTCGGACCAGGTGACCGGCAACGGGGAGACGGTCTGGATCGAGTACCCGCGTTTGTAGGGTTTGGCCGGGTCGGTCTCGTAGAACTCCTCGCAGCTGACCTCCGGCGGCGGTGACTTGTACATCCGCACCTCCTGCTCCATCCGCCCGGCGGTCTGCGGGGCCCCCTGGACCATGAGGTAGCGGCCGACCTGGTCGTGGTTGTTGCACAATCCGTCGGGGAACTGCCGGGTGGCCGAGTTCAGCAGCAGCCGCGGCGTCTCGATCGAGTAGCCGGCGACGATGACCACCCGCGCAGGCTGGAACTGCGCGACGCCGTCGTGCATGTATTCCACGCCGGTGGCGCGCCCGCTGTGCTCGTCCACGACGATCCGGGTGACCATGCTGTCCGCCCGGATTTCCGCGCCGTGCTCCAGCGCGTCGGGGATGTGGGTGATCAGCGGGGAGGCCTTCGCGTTGACCTTGCATCCCTGGAGGCAGAAGCCCCGGTAGATGCAGTGGTTGCGGTGCCCGAACCTGCCGTTGTTGATGGCCACGGGGCCCACGGCGGTGCGCAGCCCGATGGCCTCGGCGCCGCGCTGGAACGCCTCGCCGTTGCCACCGACCGGGTGCGGCCGGTGCGGGTAGCGGTGCTTGCGGCCCCACGGCCAGGGCTCCCCAGCCACCGGCAGTTCCTGCTCCATCTGTGCGTAGAACGGGTCGAGATCGTCGTAGTCCATCGGCCAGTCGGCCCCCACGCCATCGCGGCTCAGCGTGTTGAAGTCGCTGGGGTGGAAGCGCGGGGCGTAGCCGGCGAAGTGGACCATCGACCCGCCGACGCCGCGGCCGGAGTTGTTCGAGCCCAGCGGAACGGGGTCGGAGCCGGAGATGACCCGCGGTTCGTTCCAGAACAGCTGGTGCGAGCCGGCCTCGTCGGAGACCCAGTCGGCGTCCGGGTCCCAGAACGGCCCGGCGTCGAATCCGATGACGGACCAGCCGGAGCGCGCGAGCCGCTGCAGCATGGTCGATCCGCCGGCCCCGCAACCGATGACGACGGCGTCGACGGTCTCGGAGGTCGCGTAGCGGCGCATCCGGGCCCGCTGGTCATGGTCGGTGCTGGAGCCGTCGGCGGGCAGCAGCCAGGCCGAGGCGTTGCGTTCACGGACCCCGCTCATGCGTGCGGCTCCGATCCCTGTTCCGGGTGCACCTGGGCCACTTCGAAGGGCTCGCGGCGGTCCAGCCCGGCGTTCTTGTAGCCGCGCGGGAAGGCGGGCCCGGGGAAGCCGATCTCGTTCCAGGCGCTGGGGTGCGAGTAGAACGCGGAGCAGACGTAGCGCATCCACATGTTCCAGATCTCCGCGGCCCGCAGGCCGTGCCACAACCCGCTGCCCAGCGCCTGGAGGGCCCGCAGCACGGATTCCTGTTCCTCCAGCGTGCAGTCGGCGAACCCGCGCCCGTGGGCGGCGACGGCGTCGGCGTCGAGGTGGCGCAGGGACTGCCGCCAGGCCTCGTCGTCGTGGGGCAGGTCCTCGTGGTGCCACCCGTCGGTGGCACCGGTGGCGAGCCGATTCTCCACCATCTCCAGCACGGGGACCCGCGGCTCCTCGTGCTGGCCGGTGAGCTGGTTGGCCAGGGCGGCGGCGGCACGGCGTTCGATGCGGCTGAAGAAGGATCCACCGGGGGGCTGTTCCAACCGGTCCTCGACGAGTTTTCGCGTTACGGGGTCCCAGTGGTCCGCTTGTGCCATCACGTCGAAGCCCGGGAAGCGGGGGTAGGGCAGGGCCGTGCTCATGCCTCGCGCCTCAGGATGGCGGCCAGCAGTCCCATTCCGCCGACCAGGGTCACCAGCAGCGGGGCCAGCAGGGGCGGGCCCATTTCCATGTTGTAGCGGAAGTTGCGCCATCCACCAGGCTTCTGCCCGATGCCGCGGGCGTGCAGGTAGACCCCTTGGAGCCCGTTGGCGACGATGAGCGCCGACGCCACGGGAAGTGCGGTCTTGGCCATGCGGTGGCTGCAGAACCCGGCGATCCCGGCCGCCGCACCGATCGGGCCGCCGATCACCGGCAACCACATGTTC
The DNA here is from genome assembly GCF_056680475.1 of Arthrobacter sp. ASL1. NCBI lineage: Bacteria > Bacillati > Actinomycetota > Actinomycetes > Micrococcales > Micrococcaceae > Arthrobacter > Arthrobacter sp. ASL1. Next base: position 3,773,205 of record NZ_CM155284.1, on the reverse strand, counting down.
GGGTTCCCGAAGCTGGCCTTGTCGTGCTCGAAGTAGATCTCCACCGCCGTGATGACCGAACCGGCAGCGGTCAGTGCCGAGAGGCTGCGCTCGAATCTGCCGGTCTCGACGTTGCGGATCATCCGGTCGATGCCCCGCAGGGCCTGCGGCGGGGCTGGACTCGGACGGTTGGGTTCCAGGAGTTTCACCGGTGCACCTCTTCCTGCGTGTCCGGCGTCCGGCATCCCCAACGCACAGTGGATGGCCATTGGTTTCAGGTGCCGTCGCCGACATTTTCCACACTAGGCCCGCCGGCTGGGAACCGGCTAGCAATTGCGCCATCGCGGCCTTTGGGCTCTGGGCATTGCGGCATTTCCGCCGTCGTCCATAGACTCAGGCATGGCCGACACGACGCATCCCAGACAACATCCGCCGGAAGTCCTGCGCAACTATGCGCTCGTGGCCGACGGCGAGCGCGGTGCCCTCATCGGGCCCGACGGCGATGTGGCGTGGATGTGCGCGCCCCGCTGGGACAGCGATGCGGCATTCTGCGGGCTGCTGGGCGGGGACGGCATCTTCTCCGTCACCCCCGCCGACGGGCGCTTCGTGGCCCACGGGTGGTATCTGGACGGCAGCCTCGTCTGGCGCAGCCGCTGGCAGTTGGACACCGGCACGGTCGAGTGCGACAACGCCCTGGCGTTCCCAGGGGACGGCGAGCGCACCGTGTTCCTGCGACGGATCCGGGCCGTGGACCATCGGGTCCGGGTCCGGGTCGAGCTGGACGTGCGTGCCGGATTCGGCCGACACCGGATGACCGCGCTGTCCATGCACGACGGCATCCGCACCGGGCGCTCCGGGCCGTTGCACTTCCGCTTCACCGGGGCCCCCACGGCACGACGGCGGTCGCAGGGCCCGCTGGTCCAGATCCTTGACCTGGAGCCGGGGGAAAGCCATGATCTGGTGCTCGAACTCGCCACGGGGGAACTGACCGGCCCGGTTCCGGATCCGGAGGCCAGCTGGTCGGGGACACGCACTGCCTGGCAGTCCGAGGTCCCCGCGTTGGAGCACGTCCTGGCGCCGCGCGATGCACGGCAGTCCTACGCCGTGCTGCGCGGCATGACCTCGGCGAGCGGGGCGATGGTCGCCGCGGCCACGACGTCGCTGCCCGAACAGGTGAACGAGAAGCGCAACTACGACTACCGCTACGCCTGGATCCGCGACCAGTGTTTTGCCGGGCAGGCCGTGGCGGCCTGCGGTCCCTACCCGCTGCTGGACGATGCGCTGCGTTTCATCTCGGCCCGGGTCCTCGCCGACGGCGAGGACCTGCGTCCGGCCTACACGGTCGACGGGGGCCCCGTCCCCGACGAGGAGGACCTGGACCTGCCGGGATACCCCGGGGCCCCGGCCCGGGTGGGGAACCACGCACATCTGCAGCACCAGCTCGACGCCTTCGGGGAGGCGCTGCTGCTCTTCGCCGCGGGCGCCCGACACCATCGGCTGGAACCGGAGCATTGGGAGGCGGCGGAGGTCTGCGTCCAGGTGGTCTCCCGACGGTGGAAGGTACCCGAGGCCGGGATCTGGGAGCTGGACAATCGGGGATGGACGCATTCGAAGCTGATCTGCGTGGCCGGGCTGCGTTCGCTCGCGGCCCATGCACCGGCGGCCGAGGCCGCGCAGTGGACCGCCCTGGCCGATGAGATCACTGCAGGGGTCTCGGCCGATTCCGTGCATCCCTCGGGTCGGTGGCAGCGCTCGCCACAGGACCCGCGCGTGGATGCCGCCCTGCTGCGTCCGGCACTGCGCGGGGCGGTCCCCCCCGATGACCCGCGCACCGCGGAAACCCTGCGGGCGGTCCAGGCGGAGCTCTCCAGCCAGGGCTACCTCTATCGGTTCCGCCACGACCAGCGCGAATTGTCCCAATCCGAAGGGGCGTTCCTCCTGTGTGGATTCGACATGGCGCTGTCGCTGCACCAGCAGGGCGATCGTGCCGAGGCGCTGCGCTGGTTCGAGCGCAACCGGTGCGCCTGCGGGTCACCGGGCCTGTTCACCGAGGAGTACGGCGTGGAGGAACGCCAGCTCCGCGGAAACCTGCCCCAGGCCTTCGTGCACGCAGCCATGCTGGAGGCCGCGGCCACGCTGGCCGATGAGGCGACCGGACACGACCAGCCGAGCTCCGGCGCACCGGTTCCCTAGCCCACCACGGCCCGCGCTCACGGCCCGGCCCCGACGGCGAACGCGATAACCGTGTCCAGTGGCTTTCCCGTCTCCACCATCTTGGCGAACCGCAGCGGGCCGCTGATGCCGCCGGCGGCGGTGCCGATGGCATAGAAAAAGGCGATTGCCAGGGCCCGGGTCTCCATCGGGATGACCTCCGAGACCGTCAGGTAGGCCGAGCTCGCCCCGGCCGAGGCGAAGAACAGGGCCACGGCCCAGCAGGCCGTCAACGTCACCAGTTCCGAGCGTGGCATGGGCCCTCCTGTCGACTTGCCCGACAGCACCAACCACCCGTCCTGCCGGCTGCCGCGAGCCTCTGCCCGCCGGTGCGGCCGCTCAAGGAAATCCGCACGTCGTGCCTCGATAGACTGTCCCGGTGACTTCACCGCAGCAGGACCTCGAACCCCGTCCCGACTTCGCCGACCGTGTCCTGGCCATCCTGCAGGCGAGCGCCGGGGGTGCGGCCCGGGTCCGCCAGGACACCCCGGCCGGGACCGTCTCCGGGGTCGGCGAGACGGAGACCCTTCAGTTGTTCCTGCTCGACGGGTTGCTCGAGGCCGTCGAATGGGCCAACGACGGGGTGGCGGCCGACGAGGCCGCCTGCATGTGGCTGGCCGGCCTACGCTGGTACCGCACGGTCACCGGCGCCTTTCCCCCGGGCTCGCCCGAACCGCTTCCGCGCTGGATCGACCACGCGTTCGAGCCCGTGCAGCGGCTCGCCCCCGCCGACCCGCAGAACGTGCTGGGCTTCTCCCAGCCGGAGATGGCCAGCACCGGCCGACCGGCCTTCCCCGCGGCCGATGGCCCCGGGGTCCTGCCCCGCGCGGCGGCGATGGCGTTGCTGCCCCGCGTCGATGCGGACACCACGGCACGGATCGCCACCGACGCCGCCGCCCTGACCCACGGCTCCCCCGGCGCCCACCGCGCGGCCGGCCTCGCCGGACGTGCGGTCCGCGCCGGGCTCGACCTCGGTCCAGCGGCCCCGGCGCGCTGGGCGGAGCTGCTCGGGGACACCGGGAACGACGACGGTGCCTCCCTGGCCGCGCTGCGCTCGGCGCTGGCCGCGGCGATCGATGAGCTGGCGGGACCGAGCACGGGCACCCGCGATGCCACCGCCGTCGTGCATCGCCTGCACGGGGACGTGGACGCGGATACCGCGGCCTATGCCGCGGCCCTCGTGGCCTCCGCGGCCGGCCATGAACCGGGCTCCGATGGCCCCGCGCCCGGTGCCGGGCCGGTCATCGCACAGATGCACCGGCGGTGGGTCGAGGCCGTGTTGGGCACCGCCCCCTAAGCCCCGCCGACGCCGGGGACTTTAGACAGTGGCCGGCCAGATGCCACCGACCAGCTGCAGGAATTCTCCCTCGGAGAGCAGCGAGACCTCGCGGCCCTGCTCGCGCAGGCGCAGCGCATGACGCACCTTGCTCGTCTGGTGGGAGGTGTGCAGGTTGACCGGGGTGAAGCCGTCGCCGACCACCAGCACGGTGGTGGCGCGGGTGACCCGGCTGGCGCAGAAGGCGCCGATCTCTGCGGCGCGGTTTTTGGCATCCTGCCGGGTGATGGCCAGGTTGCCGCTGAAGACAACGGTCTCGCCGCAGAGCGGGTGGGAGGGGTCGGCGTCCGGGTTCGGGATCGGGTTCTCGCCCTCGCTGGGCCAACCACCGGCCCACTGCGGCTGGGCGGGGACCAGCTGACCGGTGGCGCGCTGGGCCTGTGCGGTCGCGGTGGCCTTGGACAAGCCGTCGCCCGGCACATAGGCGTCGGCCCGGCCCATCGCGACCCGGACCGCCGTCGCTGCGGCGAGCACGGAGTCCACCACGTGCCTCCGGCCCACGTCGATCATGATGGACGCGCAGGCACGGGCATCGGCCAGGGCGTCGTGGTGGTTGGTCATCGGCGCGCCGGCTGCCTCGGCGACGAACGGCAGCGAGTAGGACTCCAGCGAATAGGTCTTGCGGGCCAGCTTCACGGTGCAGGCGAAGTCGTACGCCGGACCGGCGAGTTCGGAGACCTCCAGGGCCGAGCGGATGACCCCGAGGTCGAAGGCTGCGTTGTGGGCCACGAGGGTGTCGGAGCCGATGAACGATCCCATGGCGCCGAAGACCTCGTTGAAGCGGGGGGCGTCGGCGACCATGTCGGCGGTGATGCCGTGGATCTGCACGTTGCGCGGGTCGAAGTGGTCAAAGCCGGTGGGCGGGCGCATCAGCCACTGGGTTTCCTCGACGATCACCCCGCCACGGACCCGGGCCAGGCCGACCGAGCAGGCGGACCCGCGGAATCCATTGGCCGTCTCGAAGTCGATCGCCGTAAAGTCCAAAGCCACGTATCCATCCTACCGGCACGGTGCGTCCGCGGGCGCAACTGGGAGTCTGCCCACACTTTGGCATTCAGGGCAGCGACGAGCCGTCCGGCGGGCACCGCGCCGGTAAGCTGGGCAGGTGATACTTGACGCCCTGAGCCCGGCCCTGGACGCCGCCACCCTCCTGAAGCCCCAGATGGCCGGCCTGTTGCCGGACTTCCTGAACCCCGATGTCTTCCTGCGCGATCCGGCGCTCGCGCCCTGGATCATCCTGTTGGTGTGCGGCATCGTCTTCGCCGAAACCGGCCTGCTCGTCGGGTTCTTCCTGCCCGGTGACTCGATGTTGTTCACCGCCGGATTGCTGGTGGCCACCGGGGCGATCGACGTGAACTTGTGGGTGTTCGCACTCTGCGTCTTCGTCGCGGCCTTCATCGGCGACCAGACCGGATACCTGATCGGCCGCAAGGCCGGGCCTGCGGTGTTCAACAAGCCGGATTCGCGCTTCTTCAGGAAGGAGTACGTCGAGAAGGCGCACGAGTTCTTCGAGCGGTTCGGCGGCCGGGCCGTCATCCTGGCGCGCTTCGTGCCCATCGTGCGCACGTTCGTGCCCGTGATCGCCGGTGTCGCCAAGATGCACTACGCCACGTTCATCGCCTTCAACCTGATCGGCGCCCTGCTGTGGGGCGTCGGGGTGACCCTGCTGGGCCACTGGCTCGGCCAGTACGCATGGGTCGGCAACAACATCGACATCATCTTCGTGGCCATCGTGCTGGTCTCCGTGGTCCCGATCGGCGTCGAGCTGCTCAAGGCCCGCCGCAGGCCCGCCAAGAAGTCACCGAAGGCCTGACCCCCGGCGCGGACCGGGTCCGTATTCACCCCACCTCCGGGGACCCGGAGGGGATGACCGCGTCCAGCGACGCCAGGATGGCGCGCGCAGAGGAGGCAACGTCGTCCTCCAACGCTGCAGGAAGCCGGGCCCGGAATTCCCTGGCCACATAGTGTCCGCGTGACCGTTCGCCGAGGACCTGGGCAGCCGTGGAGACATCCTGGCCGGCATCGCGCAGGAAGCGCGCCAAAGCCATTTCGCGAGGGCCGTCGGCGGGATCCTGGATGGCCGGCCCCTGGATGAGAAGCACCGTGGCGGCCACCAGCACGTCGACATGGTCCAGCGTCTCATCGAGCTGCCGCAACCGGGCGGAACGCCGGCGTCCACGCACCGTCCACCGCCGGATCCGGTGGGCGATCACACGCTGGGTCGACAGTTCGGCGAGGTCGCTGCGGGCCTCCCGGGCGAACCGGATGGCCCTCTCCGCCGCGTCGGGGTGGTCCTCCTCGATGGCGCGGGAACCGGCGACGAGGGCGTTCTCCACGCTTCCGAGCACGCGTTTCAGAGAGGCAGCGACCAGGGTCACCGGGTCCGGGGTGAAGAGGATCTGGCTGCCGACCAGCCCCAGCGCCCCGCCGACCACCGCATCGAGGAACCTGCTGGCGGGATTCTGCAGCGGGGGCAGGACGAGGACGAAGAGTGCGGATGCCGCACCCTGGATGTAGGCGAGGCGTCGGAAGTCGATGGCGGCCGCGGCGAGCATGCCCAGGACGACCACAGCCACGACCTTGATGACCCCGGTGCCGGATCCCGTGTACCGGATGACCTCCCCGACCACGACGCCGGCGAGGACGCCGGCCACCAGGTCGACCGCTTGGCGTGCCCGCTCGCCCTTTCCCCCAGCCAGGCAGATGATGGCGGCGATGGCGGCGAAAACGGGCTTGGCATGGCCGAGCAGCGTGGAGGCCAACCACCAGGCGACACCCGCCGCCCCGGCACATTGCGCGACGATGGGCAGGGCCTGCCGCAGGCGTCCCCAGAGGGCTATAGGGCCGACTGCCCGGGTCGCGCTGCCGACCACGTGGTGGATCCGTCGTTTGCCCACGCGTGGCCTTCCCTGGTTGTCGGCGCAGACGGTGGTCGCTCAATCCACCACGCAACGCACCACATCGTTGCCGCCCACTATAGGGCGTGCCTATGGTGAGGAGTAAGCACGTATCCGATGTGGCCAGGAGATCAATCGTGGACGAGCACCAGTCCGAACGGGAAACCAGCGACAAGGAACCCTACGATTCGCTGGACCGACAACACACCATCCGCGTCGTTCTGATTTCCATCGGTGCCGCCATCGGTGGATTCATCTTCGGCTTCGACAGCTCGGTGATCAACGGCGCGATCGAGGCGGTCACCGGCCAGTTCGACCTGAACCCGGCCATCACCGGATTCGTGGTCGCCGTATCCCTCCTGGGTGCTGCCGTCGGCGCATGGTTCGGTGGGCCGGTGGCGAACAAATGGGGCCGGACCAGGGTCATGCTCATCGTCGGCATCCTGTTCCTGCTCGGCTCCCTGGGATCGGCCTTCGCCTTCGCGGCGTGGGATCTTGCGGCCTGGCGCGTCATCGGCGGGCTGAGCATCGGGGCCGCTTCCGCGATCGTCCCGTCCTACATCTCGGAGATCTCCCCTCCCGGCCTGCGTGGCCGGCTCACCTCGCTGCAGCAGCTGGCCATCGTGCTGGGGATCTTCGTCGCCTTGCTTCTCGATGACTTGTTCGCCGGAGCCGCGGGCGGCGCCGACCAGCAACTCTGGTTCGGGCTCGACGCCTGGCGCTGGATGTTCCTGGCCGGCGTCATCCCTGCCGTGCTCTACGGCGTCCTGGCCCTGAGGCTTCCCGAGTCGCCCCGGTCACTGATCGCCATTGGCGACGTCGACCGCGCCACCAAGGTCCTCGGCCACGTCCACGGGCGCAGCGAAGCGGACACCGACACGCTGGTGCAGTCGATCCGCAAATCCATCAGGGGCGATTCGAAGCCGTCCTTCAGCGACCTGCGGGGTGGAACGCTTGGCTTGGTTCCGATCGTCTGGGTTGGCGTGGTCATCGCCGCGTTCCAGCAACTGGTGGGCATCAACGTCATCTTCTACTACTCGAACTCCCTCTGGCGCTCCGTGGGGTTCAGTTCGGAGTTCGCCTCCAACGCCTCGGTCATCACTGCCATCACCAACATCGTGATCACGGTGGTGGCCGTCTTCCTCATCGACAAGGTCGGGCGCCGCCCGCTGCTCCTGGTGGGATCGGCGGGCATGACGCTCAGCCTGGTCCTGATGGCAGTTTCCTTCACCCAGTCCTCGATCGTCGACGGCCAGCCGCAACTGCCCCAACCGTGGGCCCCCATCGCCCTGGTGGCAGCCAACGCCTTCGTGGTGTTCTTCGCGGTGTCCTGGGGGCCAGTGATGTGGACGTTGCTGGGCGAGATGTTCCCCAACCAGATCCGCGGACTCGCCGTGGGCATCGCGACAGCAGTGAACTGGTTGGCGAACTTCGCGGTGACCGTGACATTCCCGGCGCTGAGCGAGATGTCGCTGCCCTTCACCTACGGCATGTACGCGTTCTTCGCCCTCGCCTCGCTGGTGTTCGTGTTCTTCAAGGTCCCGGAGACCAAGAACATTCCGCTGGAGAAGATGTCCGACCGGTACAAGCGCCAACGGCGCAAGGCGGATCGGGCGACGGGCTGATCGGCACGTGCCCGGTCAGCCCGCGGTGCAGCTTCAGCCTGCTGCGAGGACGCTGACGATCCCGGGCATCAGCGCGCGGAAAGCCTGGCCACGATGGCTGATGGCGTTCTTCGCCTCGCTGGTCAGTTCTGCGCAGCTGAGCTCCGAGCCCTCCGGCAGCAGGACCGGGTCATACCCGAACCCGCCCTGGCCGCGGGGGACGTCCAGCAAGGTGCCCGCCAGACGGCCGAGTTCGACCCGTTCGGTGCCGTCCGGCAGCGCCAGGGCGGCGGCGCAGATGAACGACGCACCCCGGTGTTCGGCGGAGATGTCGCCGAGCTGGGCCAACAGCAGGTCAAGGTTCGCCTGGTCGTCGCCGTGACGGCCGGCCCAGCGGGCGGAGAAGATGCCCGGGGCACCGCCGAGGACGTCGACGGCGAGGCCGGAATCATCGGCGATCGACGGCAGTCCGGTGGCCTGGGCGACGGCGTGGGCCTTCAGCAGGGCATTGGCCTCGAAGGTGACACCGGTTTCGCGCACGTCGGGCGCACCCACGGTGCCGGCATCGACGACCTGGGTGTCGACGTCGAGCCCGGGAACCTGACCGCGCAGCAGTTCGCGCAGTTCGCGCAGCTTGCCCTGGTTGTGGGTGGCCAGGACCAGCCGCGGTTCGGCAGCCGTCACTGGCCCAGGGTCTCGCGCTGGATGATGGCCAGTTCCGAGGTGCCGATCAGTGCCAGGTCAAGCAAGGCGTCCAGTTCGTCGCGCTTGAACGGGGCGCCTTCGGCGGTGCCCTGCACCTCGACGAAGTCGCCGCTGCCGGTGACCACGACGTTCATGTCGGTTTCGGCGCGGACGTCCTCCACATAGGGCAGGTCCAGCATCGGCGTCCCATCGATGATGCCGACGGAGATGGCCGAGACGCTGTCGGTGAGCACGGTGGCGTTGGCCTTGATGAGCTTCTCGCCCTGGGCCCAGGCGATCGCGTCGGCCAGTGCCACGTAGGCGCCGGTGATCGCCGCGGTGCGGGTGCCTCCGTCGGCCTGCAGGACATCGCAGTCCAGCACGATCGTGTTCTCGCCCAGCGCCTTGGTGTCGATGACCGAGCGCAGCGAGCGGCCGATCAGCCGCGAGATCTCGTGGGTGCGGCCGCCGATCTTGCCCTTGACCGACTCACGGCTGTTGCGGGTGTTGGTCGCCCGGGGCAACATCGCATATTCGGCGGTGACCCAGCCGGTCCCCTCGCCCTTGAGCCAGCGCGGGACGCCTGCGGTGAAGGACGCGGTGCACAGCACCCGGGTATTGCCGAATTCGATGAGCGCCGACCCCTCGGCCTGCCGGGACCATCCGCGGGTGATGGAGATGGGGCGCAGATCGGCGGTACCGCGCCCGTCGGCGCGCTGGACGGAGGATGCGTTGGAGCCTGTAGTCATGCCGTCCAGTCTATGGTCCGTCGACGGCCCGCGCCGAACCACACAGACCCCTGCCCATCTCTGGCCGGAGGCAAGGTGAAGGCATAGTGTGGCCCCACGCAGCGTGGGTGATTGCCGCCCACCACAACTCGGAGGACAAGGACCATGGCAGCGGTACGAAGTTTTGACCATGTGGGGATCACGGTCGCCGACCTCGACGCGGCTATCTCATTCTTCGTCGCGCTCGGCCTCGAGGTGGAAGGCCGGACGCCCATGGAGGGGACGTTCGTCGATACGGTGACCGGGATCCCCGGCTCCCGCTCCGAGATCGTCATGTTGCGGGCACCGGACGGCGGTGCCGGCGTTGAGGTCTCGACCTTCTTCCACCCGGAGCTGGTTCCCGGCTCGCCGAAGGCCATGGCCAACGAAGTGGGGCTGCGGAATGTGGCGTTCCAGGTGGACGGCCTCCGGGGACTCGTGGACCAGCTGGCCGGGGATGGCTACGGGCTGGTCGGGGGGATCGGCGAGTACGAGGGCGTCTGGCGCATGGCCTACGTGCGCGGGCCGGAGGGGATCATCGTGGCGCTGGCGGAGCGCATCGGCTGACGAGGCACCCGCGCCGGGCGGGCCACTTTCGACCACAACGCGATAGAACGTGGTTGGAGGGGCGGGCCATGACAACAGGGACGCACGCGCCGGTCGAGGCACTCATCGACAGGGTTCGTCCGGGATTCAGCAGCGATCAGCTTGCCGACGCGCTTGAACGCGCACTTGGACGCCTCAAGCCCACCGACACCGCGGCACTGACATCGGCCGGCCAATCGTTCTGGGACAAGCATTCCGGCATCCCCAGCGACCCACAACTGGTCGCCCACGCGATGACCGCCTCTGTCGCAGCTGCAGTCCTTCACGAGGCGGTCAGCCTGGGTTCAAACGAGGTGGCGTCCCAGCTCCGTCTGAAGCCATCCACGGTTCGCCACTATGTGCTGGACCGGAAACTGTACTCCTTCAAGGCCAACGGACGAATGCTGTTCCCGGCCTGGCAGTTCAGTGAAACGGGACGGCCGTTACCGCACCTTGCAGGGGTTCTGGAGGCGCTGCCGCTGGGTAGCCATCCCCAGACCGTCCAGGGGTTCTTCACGACCGCGCAACCCGACCTCCGTCTCGCCGGGGTACCCGCCACACCCAGGGACTGGCTGATTTCGGGCGGAGCGTCGGACCCGGTTGTTGCCCTGGCATCGTCGGTCGGCCGCTTATGAGGCCGCCGTCCTCTGGGGACCTGCGCCACATCGGAAGACATGATCGCAGGTTGGTGGCCGGTACCGTCCTGTGGCGGATCCACTCGACGGCCTCCGCCCATCCGATGGCATGGAACGGATTGCGCACGTTTGGGCTGCTGTCTGGTGCGCGCTAGGGCCCGCAGCCGGAACCAGCTGCAGACCATTCCCCGCGGGGAGCAGCCTACTTCGGCCGCGACCTGCTCACCTGCGTCGCCAAGGTGTACCAGGACACCCGGTTTGTCGACGTCAACGCGGGGGAACGCTATGCAACGGCCATCGAAACGGCGAAGGACGCCGTTCTGCTCGATCTCACAGATGTCTGGCTACCACGTGCGGGAGCGAAGTCCGCGCTGGCCGGATCGGAGGAGAAGTCCCTCACGCGCGCATGGGCCCGTGTGGTTCACGAAGCCTGGCCGGAGCTCGGTGGGATCGTGGCGCCCTCGGCCGTCGCCGGCCGCGAAGTCGTTGTCCTGTGGACGACGAAGCCGTTTCCCCACACGCCTTCCTTCTCGGCCCCGTTGAACCACCCGGGCATCGCGGCAGGCATTGCGGCGGCTGCGGAACTACTGAACTTCGACTCCAACATCGCCTGAACAGACACCGACTCAAGCGCGGGTGGGGTCCCGTGGCGCGGGGCGGGCCTTGGGTTCGCCCAGCCGATCACCTGACCAGACACCATAGGTGACCCCCGAAACCGCGACGGCCAATCCGCCGTCGTACGTGGTCTTGGCCTCGTCGACGACGGTGTTCACGTCGGTCCAGACGGGGATATGGGTGAGCAGCAGGCGCTTCGCGTCGGCCGCGGTGGCCATTTCGCCGGCGCGCTTGCCGGTGAGGTGCACTCCCTCGATGCCGTCGTCGCGCCCCTCCTCGAAGGCCGCCTCGCAGAGGAACATGTCGGCGTCGCGGGCCGCCTCGACGAGTCCGTCACAGGTGTCGGTGTCGCCCGAGTAGGCCAGCACCGAGGTGCGCACGGAGCCGTCGGCGAGGGGCTCGGTGGCCTCGACGCGCAACGCGTAGGCCTCCTCGACCGGGTGCCTGACCGGGATCGCGGAGACGGTGAACGGACCCAGTTCCACCGGTGCACGGGGCACCCAGTGGCGGAAATCGAAGTCCTCATGCATGCCCGGGTCCAGTTCGAGCCCGTAAGCGGTAGCCATCCGGTCAGCGGTCACCGCCGGGCCCCAGACGGTGATCCTGTCGCGGTTCCAGCCGTTGGGGTTCCAGTGCACGGCCACGTGCAGTCCGCAGATGTCCATGCAGTGGTCGGGGTGCAGGTGGGAGAGGAAGATCGCGTCGATGTCCTCCAGGTCCATGTAGCGCTGCAGCACGCCCAACGATCCGCTGCCCAGGTCCAGCAGGATCCGCCAGGTGCGTTCGCCGTCGTGCGCGGTGACCAGATAGCAGGAGGCCGGCGAGCCGGGGCCGGGGAACGAGCCCGAGCAGCCGATGATGGTCATCTTCACGGCCCGATCCCCGCTTCCAGCCGTTGGTCCCCGGAGCCTGCGCGCAGCCGGTCCACCCGCGGGATTTCCCCGGTGGGGTGGATGTTCCCGCCGTGGGCGACGTGGCGGACGCCCTGGACCTCGGGGCCCAGGAAGCGGCGGGCCAGGACCTCGAAGGAGGCGGCGTCGCCGGTGGACATGAATTCGTGGCTGCCGCGCATCCCGGTGCCGCTCGAAATGCCGTGGCGCATCAGTGCGCCGTAGACGTCCTTCGCGGTCTCCTCGGCGCTGGAGACCAGGGTGACGCCGTCGCCCATGACGTAGGAGATCACGCCGGTCAGCAGCGGATAGTGGGTGCAGCCGAGCACGAGGGTGTCCACGCCGGCGTCCTTGAGCGGGGCCAGGTAGCGTTCGGCGGTGCGCAGCAGCTCCTCGCCGGTGGTGATGCCGTTCTCGACGAATTCGACGAACCGCGGGCAGGCGGCCCCGGTGATCTGCAGGTGCGGTGCGGCGGCGAACGCGTCCTCGTAGGCCCGCGAGCCGATGGTGGCCTCGGTGCCGATGACGCCGACGCGCCCGTTGCGGGTCGCCGCGACGGCGCGGCGGACCGCGGGCAGGATGACTTCGACGACGGGGATCCCGTAGCGGGCGGTGTAGCGTTCGCGGGCATCGCGCAGCACAGCGGCGGAGGCTGAATTGCACGCGATGACCAGCAGCTTCACCCCGGCGTCGACCAGTTCATCCATCACGCCCAGGGCGTTGGCGCGGACCTGGGCGATCGGCAGCGGGCCGTACGGGCTGTTCGCGGTGTCCCCGACGTAGAGGGTGGATTCATGGGGCAGCTGGTCGATGATGGCCCGCGAGACGGTCAGGCCTCCGACGCCGGAGTCGAAGATTCCCAGCGGTGCCGTGCGTTCGCGTGCGGCGCGGCGGTCCGCCGACGCGGCATCCCCGGGCTGCGCGGGTGGGTGGCTGTTCATGATCTACCGACCATACTGCCTGCGGGGTCGCCGTGGCAGCAGCCCACAGCGAATATGGCCCACGTCACAGGTCCCCGAGCAGGGCCTGCATCAGTGATTCCTGCAGCCAGGTGACGAAGTTGTAGATCAGTGCCAGGTACTCGTCGACGTCCCCGACATTGCGGGCATCGGTCATGTTCGCGATGCGCTCGGCATCGGCCTCGTCGCGCAGGTCCAGCCGCTCGGCCAGCACCAGGCGCACGTCGTTCAGCGCCTGGGCGAACTGGTTGGCCGCCGCCGTCTCGAAGACCAGGGTGCCGGTCTCCATCGCCAGGGCCGCGGCCTTGAGGTTGCCGGTCTTGGTCTCGCGCAGCGAGGTCTCGGTCAGCCGGCGGTACTCCAGCGCGGCCTCGGGGTCATCCTGCACGGCGTCGGGCAGCAGCCGGCGCTCGGCGGCATCGGTGGGGGCGGCGAAACCGGCGGCGTGGGTGCGCGGGTCCATGCCGACCATGGCCCAGAGGGGGTCGACCTCCCCGGCCGGGACATCGCCGTTGTGCCCGGGGGCCAGGACCTGGGCGACATCCTCGAAGAGGCCACGCAGCAGGTCGCGTTCGGTGGTGTCCAGCCGGGCGGTGAAGCCGCGGGGCGTTGACTTGAAGGCGCGGGCCATGCGTCTCAGCCCTGGTCCGCGCGTTGGAACGTGGCCCAGAGCCCATAGGCGTGCATGGCGGTGACGTCGGCCTCGATCTTCTCCAGCGTCCCGGTGGACACCACGGAGTGGCCCTGCTGGTGGACTTCCATCATCAACGCGTCGGCCTTGGACTGGGTGTAGCCGAAGTGGCTGCGGAAGACGTAGCTGACGTAGCTCATCAGGTTCACGGGGTCGTTCCAGACCAGCAGGACATACGGGACGTCCAGGTCCAGCCGTTCGGAGGTCTCGCCGCGGGGCAAGACGTCGGTGGCAGTGGTCATGACAGGCATTCCTTCATTCTACGGCGCATGGAACGCCGCGACGGATAGAGTGTGGTGCGGGCCGCAGCTGCGTGGTCCACGACCGACCGATCCGAGGAGTCCCCCGAGCCATGTGGCAGCAGCCGACCTCGCTCTTTACCGACCACTACGAGCTGACGATGCTCCAGGCGTCCCTGCATTCGGGGGCCGCGCACCGCCGCTCGGTGTTCGAGGCCTTCGCCCGCCGCCTGCCCGATGGCCGCCGCTATGGCGTCGTCGCCGGCACCGGACGCATCCTTGAGGGTCTCGAGCACTTCCGCTTCGGCGCCGAGCAGCTCGACTTCCTGGCCGACCGCCACGTCGTGGACGACACCACGCTGGAGTACCTCGCCGGCTACCAGTTCTCGGGCGACATCCGCGGCTACGCCGAGGGCGACCTGTACTTCCCCCACTCCCCCATCCTCACCGTGGAGTCCACGTTCGCCGAGGCCTGCATCCTGGAGACCTACGTCCTCTCGGTGCTCAACCACGATTCGGCGATCGCCTCGGCGGCCTCGCGCATGACCGCCGCCGCGGGCACCCGCCCATGCATCGAGATGGGATCGCGCCGCACCCAGGAGCATTCGGCCGTCGCCGCCGCCCGGGCCGCTGTGATCGCCGGTTTCCAGAGCACCTCCAACCTCGAGGCGGGGCTGCACTACGGGGTCAAGACGGTGGGCACCGCGGCCCACTCGTTCACCCTGCTGCACGATTCCGAACGCGCCGCGTTTGAGGCGCAGGTCGCCTCGATGGGGGCCGGGACGGCGTTGCTGGTGGACACCTACGACGTGGAGCAGGGGGTGCGCACCGCCGTCGAGGTCGCCGGGCCGGAGCTCGGTGCCGTCCGGCTGGACTCCGGGGACCTGATCGACCAGGCCCGCTGGGTCCGCCGCCTGTTGGACGAGCTGGGCAACCACAACACCCGCATCATGGTCACCTCCGACCTGGACGAACACGCCATCGCGGCCCTCGCGTCGGCCCCCGTGGACTCCTACGGCGTGGGCACCGCCCTGGTCACCGGGTCTGGGGCCCCCACCGCCTCGATGGTGTACAAGCTGGTCTCCCGCGAGGGCGACGACGGCGAATTCGCCGACGTGGCCAAGGCCGCGAAGAACAAGGTCAGCGTGGGCGGGCGCAAGTACGCGCTGCGCCGGCTCAACGAGCGCGGCCGCGCCACCACCGAGGTCGTCGGCATCGGCGAACGCCCTGCCCCCAACGCCAACGACCGCGACCTGATGGTCGATTTCGTCACCGGAGGGAAGGTCGTGCCCGGATTCACCGGACACGCGGGTCTGGAGCGGGCGACGCAGCGCCACCGCGATAGCGTGAAGGAGATGCCCGGTCTCTCCAAGCGGTTGCAGCGTGGAGAACCCGTGATCCCCACGGAATTCGTGGGCCACATCTAGGAGGAACGCAGCACATGGAAACCGCCCTGATCATCGTCGACGTGCAGAACGACTTCTGCGAGGGCGGCTCGCTCGGAGTCTCCGGGGGTGCGGAAACGGCTGCGGCCATCACCGCCTACCTGCGCGACACCGGCTGGAAGTACGCAGCGGTCCTTGCGACGCAGGATTGGCACATCGATCCCGGCGAGCACTTCTCCGCCGAGCCCGACTACCTCGATTCCTGGCCGGTGCACTGCGTCGCGGGAACCCATGGGGCCGAGTTGCACCCGGGGCTGGCCCCGGTACTGAAGGCCGATGCCATCACGGCGACCTTCCGCAAGGGGCGCTACGAGGCCGCGTACTCCGGCTTCGAGGGGATCCTGGCGAACCCCGCCGCCGATGACCCGGGCACGACGGCGGATGCGCTGGAAACACTGGATGGCGCTCCCGGCGAGTCACTCGCCGAGTGGCTGAACACCCGCCGGATCCACGCCGTGGACATCGTTGGGATCGCCACCGATTTTTGCGTCCGCGCCACCGCCCTTGACGCGGTGCGCGCCCGCTTCGATACCACGGTCCTCCCCCGCCTGACGGCCGCCGTACACCGCGCCACGGTGCCCACCGTGCTCGACGAGCTGCGCCGCGCCGGGGTCACCATCGACGAGGACGCCTAGCCCCGACGGGCGGATACCGGGTTGGGCGCTGGCACTTCAGCCGATCTCGTTGTAGGTGTCTCCGGTGGAAGGCATCCGTCCATCCGCTGCCGTCATCTTGCAGGCGCCGCAGCGCACCACCAGCACGGCCGCCCCATGCGTCGGACCTAAGAATCCGGCATGCTGCTGGTCCCCGTCTCGCGGGCTTTCCGTGCGGAGGCCACGTCATCCACGACGGTGACGATGTGGCGCATGCTGGTGATGAGGGAGCCGTAGATCGGCCACATCCGCCGGGGCAGGTCCTCCCCCGACATGGTCGCCGCCAATTGGGTCAACCGGTCGTTGATCGGTTCGACGACGATATCGGGATCCGCGATGGCCTGTCCCGTATCGCGGACAATGGCCACCCACTTCTCCCGGAAGCGTCCATCCCATTCACCGCTGGAGTAGGTGGCTTCGCGCAGCGTGCGGGTGAGGTTGCGCAAGTGGGAGATGCCTTCGTCGACGCGGTAGAGGATGTCCTCGTAATCGGCCTGCTGGGGCGCTTGTCGAGGTCGGCGCCGTCCGTCGCCTGGCCGGGCCTGCGCCCTGAGCCTGCGACGGGGGTTGGCTCGACGGCTTTCCCGCGCGAAATGCACGGACTGCCACGCGGAATTCAGTTCGTCACTCATCGATTGGCTCTCGTTGAACCAGGCGTCGGCGCTGTCGGTATCCCATGAAGTGGAGAGTTCTTCGGACATGTCCACCAGGACACCGCCCATGCGGCGATTGAGGCTGTCGATGTAGCGAGTCGCCTGCTGATCGCGCAGGGGCGGGATCAGCAGCAGATTGACGGCGACGCCCACCGCAACGCCCATGCCCACCTCGATCAAACGGTCCAGGAGCACTGGCTGCTGGCTGGAGAACCCGCTGCCGAGGATGAAGATCGCCGTGGTGGCTATCGCCACTCCCTCGTCGCGGATCCAGGAGATCCGCGCCCCGACCAGGCCCACGAAAAGTGCCAGGGCAAAGGTCCAAATGCCGACACCCAGGTAGTTGCCGATGAGAAACGACAGCCCCACGCCGATCGCGGAGGCAACGGTCGCCTGTATGCCCCGAGATAGGGACCTGTGGACAGTGGCGTGCACGGTCAACAGCGCAGTCCATGGCGCCAAGAACGGCAAGCTGGAATTCAAGACATGCGCCGAGAGCCACCAGGCACCCGTGCCAGCGACCACGCACTTGATGATTTGCAGCAGATCCGTGACGAAATCGGGTCGTTTCAACACCTCATGCACGCGCCGGCCGGCGCGCCGGAGCCGCTCGCCAGGCGGGTTTCGGGCCCAGCTACCCTCATGGATTTCCGTGACGGGCATCTGCCCATCGGGGTTCGACACCGCGTTCTCCTCTCGCCGGCGGACGATCGATGTAGCCATCCACCATATTCCGTCGGCCGGCCCCGTCCTTGCCGGTCGTGACAACGACGAGATATCTCATGTCGGGCCCACCGTCGGTCAGGGCGCCAACGGCCAACTGACCCACGCGAATGCCCACAACAGACGTGCGTGGTTGCCCCGCGCACCATGAGAAGGCCGCCACTCTGTAGGCAGCGAGCCACGAACGCCCGGCGGGGACCCGGTTGGCGTGTCCCGCACACAAGTTTTACTGGGGCCCTGGCTGCCCTGTTGGTCAAGTAGCCGGTGACCGGTGACCGAGGGTTCCTCACCCGGTGCCGATGCACCGCCATTGCGGCTGCAATGAATGAACTACCTCAAATCGCCGAGTCCGTGGGGGTGCAGGAGCGTGCTGCGCACCGGCTGGTGTCGGATTTGGTGGAGGGCGGCTACTTGACCCGCCGCCGGGTAGGAAGCCGCAACGTCTACGAGCTGCATTCGAACCTGCCACTTCGCAGGGAAGGCTTGGACGAGGTCGCCGTCGGCGAGATTCTCAACGTACTGCTCAGATCGGACTGAATGGAGGCACGGAGCGCGTCAGTGGCCACGTCCTGCGGGTTCAACCCCGCACCGCCAGTCGGACGCAACCACCACGCGCCGAATTCATCGACGGTTGGATCGATTCGCCACGTGCACAAGAAGGATTCGGCCCGGTCCTCGGCCTCCCCGGTGTGGTGGGCACACGGGCGATGCCGCGCCCGGCTGGCGACGAGCCCGGTCCGCGACGCGTCTTGCCGGACGGCATACCCATGCCAGGCCGCCAACCGGGTTCCGACCCGCCGGCCATCGCCGCGGACACCAAGACGTGCTCGATGAATGCCGGCTTCGCAGCCGCATCGAGCACGCTTGATCTGACGTCCAGCAGGGCCTACATGACCGGCGCCCGCCCCTCTTCCTCGTCTTCAACATCCACGATGTGGGTGCGCTCGACGTTGTCCACGACGTCCTGCGACGAAAGCCGTTGCGAGACGGCCACGTAGAACACGATGACAGTCAGCACAGCCGCCCCGAGTTCACCCCAGCCGAACGTCAGGATGTCCAGCGAGCCTTCGCCGTAATGGCCCAGGAGGCTGAGTACACCCAGACCGGCGAGCCAAAGGATCATCCACCAGCCGGATTTCAGCTGGAACGGCGGGATCTTGCTGCGGTCGCTGAACATGTAGTGCAACACCAGCACGATGTAGCCGACCGCCACTGCCAGGAACAGCTTCCAGTTCACGGCCCAGCCCGTCCAGTACACGATCAGGTTGGCGCAGAGGAATCCCAGCAGCGGGATGAGGTCCCCACCGGGCAGCCGGTAAGGGCGTTCCTGCTCGGGCAGCTGGCGGCGCAGCGCCGCCACGGTCACCGGGCCGCTGCCGAAGGACAGCACGGTACCGGTGGTGATGAACCCGACCAACTGGGCCCAGGACGGGAAGGGAAGGAACATGAAGCAGGCGACGACGAACGTCACGATCAATCCGATCCAGGGCACGCCGCGCTTGCTCAGCTTGGCCAGCCCGGCCGGTGCGTTGCCGACCCGGGCCTGGGAGTAGGACAGCCGCGGGGACAGCGCGGTGTAAATCAGCCCTGTATCGGCGGGAGAGACGACGGCATCGACGTACAGGATGATGCCGAGCCACATCGCGCCCAGCACGATCGCAATTTCCGCCCAGGGCCCGGCGGCGTCGGTGAACGAGAGACCGCCCCAGCCGTCGGCGAGCATGCTATCCGGTACCGCCCCGATGAAGGCGACCTGGAGCAGGACGTAGATAATTCCGGTGATCACCACGGAGCCGATCAAGGCGAAGGGCACGTTTTTTTGCGGATTCGTGGTTTCGCCGGCGAATTCCACCCCCTGTCGGAATCCCAAGTAGGAGAAGACGATGCCTGCAGCCGGGAGGGCAGCGAAGATCGGTGCCGCGCCCTCGGGCATGAAGCCGCCGAACCGGGCCTCGTAGAAATGTCCCGGGTGGAAGGCCAGAATGCCCAACACGACGATGACCAGGACGATCACGAACAACTTCCACCAGACCAGGACATTGTTGAACGTTGCGAAGAATTTCACGCCAAACATGTTGATGACGCAGAATATCGCCACGAGCACGACGCTGACGGCAATTCCCTGCCCGGTCAGCACCAGCGTGCCGTCGACCGTGTGCATCAAGCCGGGAAGGTAACTGGAGGCGTATTGCACGGTCGCCAGGACCTCGATCGGCACGGTGGCCGCGACCGACAGCCAGGTGATCCAGCCACTGGTGTAGCTGGCAAACGACCCAAAGGCGTAGTGGGGGAACCGGATGACACCGCCGGCAACCGGGAACATGACGCCCAGCTCGGCATAGTTCAAGGCGACGATGATGATCATGACCGCGCCGAGTATCCAGGAGATGATCGAGGCCGGTCCCACCAGGGCTGCCGCTTCGAATGCGCCGAACAACCAGCCGGAACCGATGATGGATCCAACGCCGGTGAACAGGAGTCCGATCTTTCCGATATCGCGTTTCAGGCCGCGGTCGAATTCGACCTTGACCTTGGTCGGCTGCGGAATATTTGAGGACATCGATGGCCTCTCTCGTCGGGAACTGTGAATAGCTTGCCATCCAGCAACCCGGTGGTGCGGGTCACTTTTGCAGTATTTACCCACAGATTCACAGTGTCAATAAGGCTCGCCGACGTCTATTGGCTCGATGCACCCTGCCGATTGGCGCAGCCAACCAATCAGTGCGCCCTCCCTATCCACGGCTCGTCGCCCCCATCGGAGGCAAGTGGCGCCAGACGCCGGCCCCGGTCCGCCGACGTGTGTCAAAGGCAGTGCCGGAGGGTCACCGCTTGCCGACGAACCAGTCCTGCAGCTTGTCCAGGCGCTTGTTCAGCTGGTCGGCGTTCGCCTGGGCGACGGCCGGCCCGCCGCAGACCTCGCGCAGCTTGGTGTGCACCACGCCGTGGGGTGTCCCAGTCCGCGCGGCCCAGGCGGAAACGTTCTTGGAGAGCTTGCCCCGCAGTTCGGTCAGCCTCCGGTGATCGGTGACCGACGGCTCCTCGACGGGGGCGGCAGCGGCGGTGCCGCGGCTGCGGCGCGTGACCTGTTCCTGCTGCCGCTGGCGCAGCAGGACGCCGACCTGGTCGGCGTCGAGCAGGCCGGGTATCCCCAGGAAATCCTGTTCATCCTCGGAGCCGAGCATTGCGCCCGTGCCGAATTCGCCGCCGTCGTAGAGGACCCGGTCGAAGGAGGCCTGGGAGCCGAGGGCCTCGAACTTCTGCTTGGACAGCTCGTCCGACGCCTTTTCCTCGCGGTTGGCCTCGTCCATGAGGGCTTCCTCGGGGATGAAGTCCGGATCCTCAACGTGCTGTTCCGGCCGGTCCAGCGCATGGTCGCGTTCGACCTCCATTTGGTTGGCCAAAGCCATGAGGATCGGCACCGACGGCAGGAAGATCGAGGCGACCTCACCGCGTTTCCGAGAGCGGACGTAGCGGCCGACGGCCTGGGCGAAGAACAACGGAGTCGACGTCGAGGTGGCATACACGCCAACTGCCAGTCGCGGAACGTCGACGCCTTCGGAGACCATCCGTACGGCGACCATCCAGCGATCGGTCCCCTCGGAGAAGTCCTCGATTTTCTTGGACGCACCGGCGTCGTCGGAAAGGATCGTGGTGACTTTCTCGCCCGTGATCCGCTTCAACTGTGCCGCGTAGGCCTTGGCATCGGAGTGGTCGGTGGCGATGACCAGCCCTCCGGCGTCGGGAATCGTGCGCCGGACCTCGGTGAGGCGCCGGTCGGCCGCAGCGAGCACGGAGGGGATCCATTCACCTTCGGGATTCAGGGCGGTCCGCCAGGCGTGGGCGGTGATGTCCTTCGTGAAGCCCTCGCCGAGCTGGGCCTCCATCTCCTCCCCGGCCGAGGTACGCCAGCGCATCTGGCCCGAGTAGGCCATGAAGATCACTGGACGCACGACATGGTCCTTCAGTGCGTCGCCGTAGCCGTAGGTGTAATCGGCCTTGGAGCGGCGGATCCCCTCGATGTCCTCGACGTAGTCCACGAAGGGGATCGCCGCGGTATCGGAGCGGAACGGGGTACCGGTCAGCGCGAGCCGGCGGGTGGCCGGTTCGAATGCCTCGCGGATGCCGTCACCCCAGCTCAGCGCGTCGCCGCCATGGTGGATCTCATCGAGGATGACCAGCGTGCGGGCGACCTCGGTCTTGGCCCGGTGGAGCAGCGGCTTGCTGGCCACCTGGGCGTAGGTAACGACAACGCCGATGAAGTCGGCCCCGTGGCGCCCGTCGGAATTCTTGAAGTTCGGGTCAAGCGCCAACCCGATGCGCGACGCGGCGTCGGCCCACTGGCTCTTGAGGTGTTCGGTCGGCGCGACCACCGTGATCCGGTTGATGGTGCCGGCCTCGACCAGCATGGCTGCCACGCGCAACGCGAAGGTTGTTTTACCGGCGCCGGGTGTCGCCACGGCGAGAAAGTCGCGCGGCTTGTCCGTGAAGTACTTATCCAGTGCCTCCGTCTGCCACTGGCGAAGTTTGGGGGCAGTGCCCCACGCCGCGCGCTCCGGGTATGCCGGTGGCATGGACTCGCCCAGACTGAATAGGGCATCGCCCACGGCCAACCTCCTCGATTGCTTGGTGGCAGCTGGAATCGGTCGCGAACGACCGGAAAGAAGAAACCATCTTACGGCGGGCGCGACAGTGCGCCCCCCATCGACACGGGACAGTACCGGATTGGCCCGTCCCCGCGGCTACGACCTACTGGTCGTCGCCGCTGCCTCCGCCGTCCTTCGGGGCCTTGATGCCGTCGTACACGGCCTTGCACTCGGGGCAGACCGGGAACTTGTTCGGGTCACGCCCGGGGACCCAAACCTTGCCGCAGAGCGCGATCACGGGCTCACCCGTCAGGGCCGACTCCATGATCTTTTCCTTGCGCACGTAATGCGCGAAGCGCTCACTGTCACCGGGTTCGACGTGCTCGCGCAGTTGCTCTCGCTCGATGGTCGCGGTACCGCCGCCCTGGCCCGGGTCGCGGGGGTCGTTTTCAAACGGATCTGGGGGCAAGCTCATGCGCCCAGTCTACCAACCCGGGCAGGTGCTACCGGTTCAGTACCGTCGCCTGCATCAGCTCCGGGGCGCGGGAGTCGAACCAGCGCCCGCCGATGCGCAGCCCCAGCAGGAGCAATCCGGCACCGAATACGACGCCGGTGAGCAGGACCAGCCACGCATACAGTTCCTGCCCGGTCACCAGAAAGACGATGTGCAGCACGATCTCGGGCAGCACCAGCGCGGCCGTCGTGCCAAAGGTCGCCAATTGGGTCAGCGCCATCCGGGCCCCGGCCCCCGGTGGCGTCTTCATCGGGTTGTCCCCCGGCAGCGGGACGGCATAGGTGTAGCGGGCCGAGGCGATGCTGGAGACCGCCCATCCCGCTCCCAGCGCACCGAGCGAGAGGCCGAGGATGGAGGGCAACATCGACACCTCGCCCATGAGCACGGCCGGCAGGACCGCGGCGACCAGGACGGTGGGCACCGTGAACACGGCGCACGCCGCCACCCGGCCGAGCCGGTCATCGATCCCGCGAACCCCGGTCAGCACGTGCAGCGAAAACGCGGTGTTGTCGTAGGAGACGTCAGCGGAGATGCTGAAGGCCATGAGCACGGCGATGATCGGGGCGATGAAAAGCATCGCGGTGAAGTCGCCGTCGCGGCCGAACATGAACCAGATGAAGATCGGGATCAGCGGCACCATGATGATGCTCATGGCGTACCGCGGGTCCTTGAACCAATAGGTGAGGCAGCGTGCGGCGACGGCACCCCAGGGCGTGGCCGGGAAGAGGCGGAAGGTTCCCAGTCCGGCGACGTTCCGTGTGCCTCCGGACTGCTCGCGGGGTGTCTCGAGGGCGCGCATCAGCGAGACCTGCCAAGCCCAGACCGTCACGGCCAGATAGGCAAGCGAGAGCACCAGCCGCACTGCGGCCGTGCCCCAGGCCCCGGCGGCTGCGTCGCCGGGTACCGCGGCAAAGGAGCCGAGCGGCGTCCACCCCAGGACCGCAGCGACCCGCGGCAGCCACGAGAGCCCGTGTTCGATTCCCTGCATTGCTGTCTGGATGATGGGCCCGAGCATGATGAGCGGGACGAACAAGACGATGGTCCCGACTTCGCGGAACCTGCGGTTCGACGTCAGCGCCGTGGCAGCGGTGACGGTGAGCCGGGAGAGGGCGAGGACGAAGAGGGCGGCCAGGACACCGCAGACCAGGCCCAGCACAACGAGGCCGGGTTCGGCCCGCCAGGCGAGCCCTTGCCCGGCGAACAGCACCAAGGTGATCAGTCCGGGGACGCCGATGAAGCCGCTGAGCAGCAAGCCCACGACCAGTTGGCGCGGCGGGATGGTAAAGCTCGTGAACCGTGACGGATCCAACGTCAGGTCGACGCCGGAGACCAGCACCGGGATGACCGCCCACCCGAGGGTGACCAGGGAGACCGCGAGGACCAACGCGGTGGTAATGAACTCGACAGGCTGGTCGCCCAGGAAGAACATCGCGACGAAGAGCATGACGGCCAGCCCGAGCCCGTACAGCCCGCCCAGGATGACGCCGACCAGCTGCCAGGGGCTCCGGCGGAACCCGTTACGCAGCAAGGCCAGCTTGAGCCTCAGGAGGTGTGCAACCACGAGAGCCCACCCCCCTCGGCACGTCCGCCGACCATCTCCACGAAGGTGTCCTCGAGGCTGCCGCCACCGCGGACCTCGTCGACGGTTCCGGCGGCGAGCAGGTTCCCGTCGGAGATGATCGCCACATGGGAGCACATGCGCTGGACGAGGTCCATCACGTGGCTTGAGACAACGACGGTGCCCCCATGATGGACGTAGTCGGCCAGGATGTCCCGGATGTTCGCGGCCGAGACCGGGTCAACCGCTTCGAAGGGCTCATCCAGCACGAGCACGCGCGGTGAATGGATCAGTGCCGTCGCCAGGGCGATCTTCTTGGTCATGCCGGCCGAATAGTCGACCACGAGCTTGCCACCGGCTTCCTCGAGATCCAGCACGCGCAGCAGGTCATCGGTGCGCTGTGCGACCGTGGCTGCATCCATGCCGCGCAACAGCCCCGAATAGGTCACCAGCTGCCGTCCGCTGAGCCGATCGAACAGGCGCACCCCGTCGGCGAGTACACCCAGGACCTTCTTGGCTTGCCGTGTGTCCTTCCAGACATCGACACCATGGACGAATGCCTGTCCCGCATCCGGACGCAACAGGCCGGTGGCCATCGACAACGCGGTGGTCTTGCCGGCGCCGTTGGGACCCACGAGTCCGTAGAAGGATCCTGCGGGGACATCGAGGCTGATGCCGTTCACGGCGATCTTCTGGCCGTAGCGCTTGCCCAAGCCGCGCAGGCTGATGGCAGGAGCCGCCTGCTGGTCGAGTTCGGTGTTCATGCTCCGAACCTAACAGCGGCCCCCTGCGCCAGGCATCATCCCTCCGGGTGAATTGGGAGTATCAGCCTTCAGGGGTAGGCGCTCAGAAGAGGACGCGAGCCAACGCCTGCCGCGACTTCGCGACCCGCTCATCCTGGGTACCCACCACCGAGTAGAGGGACACCAGACGGGCGCGGACACGTTCGCGTTCCTCGGCCGCGGTGCGTCCCACCAGTGAGACAAGCCGGGTGAAGGCGTCCTCGACATGCCCACCGAGGACGTCGAGATCGGCCACGGCCAACTGCTCGTCGATGCCGTCCGGGTGTTCCGCGGCGGACTGGCGGGCCGCTTGGAGGTCGGCATCGGCCGTCCGGCGAAGGAGTTCAACGTGCTCCAGCCCGGTGCGGGCGTCCTCGTCATTGGGCTTTTCTGCCAGTGCCTTGCGGTAGGCGGCCGCGGCAGCGTCATAGTCGCCGGCATCGATCGCGTCGATGGCCTCCTGGTGCAATGGCGGGACCGGCTGTTCGGCAGGCTCTCCGCCGAAGGCAGGGACGGTTCCGGTCACACCGTGCTGCACGCCGAGCTGGAGCAGCTCCTGCAACAGCGAGGCGATCTGCTCCGGCGAGGCGCCACCCTGGAACAGGGGGACGGGCTGCCCGTTGAGCAGTGCCACGACCGAGGGCACCTGCTCGACCCGGAATGCCTGGGCGATGGCCGGCTCCCGGTCGGTGTCGACGAGGGCAAGGACCAGCCGTCCCGCGTATCCGTCGACCAGATCGCGGAGTGTGGCATCGAGCTGGGCCGACGCCGGTGAGGCCCCGGTGCCGAGCGAGACGACGACCGGGGCGGTGCTGGAGAGCTGGACCAGCTGGGTGAAGTCCTGTTGGTTCACCGCCGTCGCCCAGGTTTCCCCTCCTCCGGCTGGCGTCCCGGCTGCCGCCGGCGTGGCCGGTCCGGGGGTCTGGGCGCCGAATGCGGACAGGTCCACGGCGCCGCGGCTGGAAGCTGCTGCTGGTTCGGTATTGCTCATGCCCCTACCTTATGGTCTGTGCCGGTCTGCTGCCCAACGGGGTATGCCCGTGGACACTACCTATTTCAACTTGGCCGAGAGCGGCATCGACTCGCCCGCGACGAGGCGGATCTTGTCCTTGCTGTCGTTGGCCGGGATGTAGAACACCACGGGCTCGGCGTATGTGATGTCGACGCCCTTCTTGGTGCTCGAGGCGCCGGCCAGCTTGGCGCTCACCGCGTCGAGTTTGACGGTGCCGCCCACTTCCTTCGGGGTCGCGCTCATGGTGCTGGTCAGGTATCCGCTGACCAGCGCACCACCGTTGGGCGTGGAGAGGACGTCGAGCGACTTCGTATCGGCCTGGTGCTTGTACTCGATCTTGGCGTTTTTGTTGTCCTTGACCGCGGCGGCCTGGCCGTCGTGGGTGGCGGAGATGAAGGGACTCTTCTCGAACTCGCTCTTCTTCTTCGACTTCGGGTTGCTGAGGTACTCCGCCAGGTCCTTGGCTGCCGTTTCCGGTGACACGGCGACCGAATCGTCCTTGGTGGACAGCGTGCGCACCGAGGTGTCGCCCACGCCGATGCCGGGGAACTCGGAACCGGGCAACATCGTCACGGCGTTGACGAGTTTGTAGTTGGCCCGGGGATTGTCCTGCTCGAGGACCAGGACCTCCGGAACCTTGGCGTCCTTGGCCTGGGTGACCACCATGAGGGTGCGCGGCCAATCGGTCGTCGTCGTCACGGCCGCCGACCGGACCGGTCCGCCGGCGACGGGATCCGGCGCAGCAGTCTTCACTCCGTCGCTGCGTTGGGCGTAGTTGTGCTTGCGCAGGTCCAGGGCCTTTCCGCCGACGCGGGCACTGAGCTTCTTGGCGTCCTTGGCCTTGTCACCGGCGGACACCGCATCGGAGACGGACTCGAGGATGCGGTTGAGCTGGTTCTCCTGCACGACCGCATAGACACCCTGGTCGGTATTGGTGGGGTCCGAGGCCGAACCCGAGCCCGACGGCGAATCCTTCGGTGCCGCGGAGGCGGGCATCGCCGGGACCAGCACCAGCGCCGCTGCAGCTGCGACGGCAGCGGTGCGCTGGAGGGCCGTGGACCCCGATCCGGAGCCCGCCGCAGGGGCGGCCGATCCCGACCCCGGGTCGGTGGCCGCCGGGCCGTGCGGATCCTTGCCGCGACCGCGGCCGCGGACCAGCAGGCTGGCCACGCCGAACACGACGAGCAGCGCGCCCACGATGATCAGCGGAATCGAGAACGGGGTGCTGGCGTCGTTTTCCCAGGAGACGGTGATGTGCGTGGGAGCGGCCTTGCTGCCGTCTGCGGCCAGTAGCAGGGACCAGTCGCCGTCGGCTGGCTGCGTCCAGCGGTGTACCAGATGCGAATCCGCGGATTCCGAGGCCACCCAGAGATCGGAGCCCTTCGGATTCGGCACCTTGGACTCGCCCTTGACGTGTTGGGTGTCCAGGGCCATCGTCTCGGAGTTGATCCCCGAGATGGTGTTGTGCGCTGCCTTGCCCACCCAGGCGTCGACGTCGGC
This sequence comes from Arthrobacter sp. ASL1, assembly GCF_056680475.1. Taxonomy (NCBI): domain Bacteria; kingdom Bacillati; phylum Actinomycetota; class Actinomycetes; order Micrococcales; family Micrococcaceae; genus Arthrobacter; species Arthrobacter sp. ASL1. The sequence goes on along the minus strand of NZ_CM155284.1, from coordinate 3,745,690 downwards.
GCTACGGCCCAGGGCGGCGGTGAATTCCCCGTCCGCCTCGATGGTCACATCGACCGGTCGGTCCTGGTTCTTCGCGATCCCGGGGCCGATCACGGTCACCGGGGCGTCCTCCAGCTGGGTCTGGACCGTGGCCGTCGCGATCTCGGGCGGGGCCCAGAACGTCCGCTGTCCGATGCCTACCACGAGCGCCACGGCGCCCAGCAGGATCGAGATCGCAGCAATGATGATTCGCACTAAAATACACCTAACAAAATGGGGGTCGATGGATCGGCCTCGGTCGTGGTGGGCACATGGGTGACCCGGCCACACTCCAATGATAACGAATCGGTTACCACAGCGGTTCCGGGTTGTGTCGGGCGCCACGATATGCGACCTCCCCGTAATCGCCGAAGGCAGCGGATCGGATCACTCGACGGGTAGGCTCGTCCCCGTGAAGACGGAGAGCACCGCCACCCCCGACGGCGAGGAGAACGGGCCGGCATCGCCCGGCGCGGGTCCGGGGGACAACAGCCCCGGCCAGGCGTCCGCCCCGCCCGCCGGGCAGCCCGCGCCGCGTGCCGATGCGGCACAGCCGTCCGCGCCCGCCGGCATTCCGGTGCCGGTGGGCGGCGCGTCCCAGCGTGCCCCCGGCCACCACTCCCCCGGCGGGCCCCCGCCGTCGTTCATGGGCCGCGTGCGCGACGCGTTGAAGCGGGCACGCCCCGTCACCCCGGTCCCCGAGGAGCCCAGGGAGTACGAACCGCTCGTGACCACCCCGGGGGTCCACCACCCGATCTTCACCGGGTTCATGATCAGCGTCGGCGTCGGGCTGGCGCTGCTGCTCTACTTCATCCTCACCAATGTCGGCTCGCTGCTGGTCTGGATCGCGATTGCCCTCTTTATCGCCCTGGGGCTGGATCCGATCGTGCGGTTCCTCGAGCGCCACCGGGTCCCCCGCCCATTGGGCGTGCTGGCGGCGATCCTGTTGCTGGCTGCCGTCTTCGGCGGTGTGGTGGGCGCGCTGGTCCCCACGATCGTGCGCCAGACCACCGCCTTCGTGGAGAAGGCGCCGGACTTCGTGGACAGCTTCCTGAATTCGGAGTTCTTCACCACCGTCGACCGGCAATTCCAGATCCGTGCACGGATCACCGAGGAAGTCGACAAGTTCTTCCAGAACACCGATGCCGTCGGCGGGGTCTTCGGCGGTGTGATCGGCGTCGGCTCGGTGGTGGCGCAAGGCATGTTCGGCACGCTGATCGTCCTGGTCCTGGCCGTCTACATCCTGGCATCGCTGCCCGGGTTGAAGGCCTGGTGCTACCGGTTGGCTCCGCGCTCGAAGCGCGAACGCGTCCAGGTGCTCTCGGAACAGATCACGAACAGCGTCGGCAACTACGTCATGGGACAGGCCGTGGTCGCCCTGCTCAACGCGCTCTACGCGTTCATCGTGATGAGCATCGTCGGGGTGCCCTACTCGCTGCTGCTGTCGATGGTCGTGGTCATCCTGGCCTTCATTCCGCTGGTCGGCGCGGTCATCGCCGGCGTCCTGGTGTCGTTGATCGCCCTGACCGTGGGCTGGGAGACGGCGGTGGTCTACGCCATCTTCTACTTCGGATACCTGCAGTTCGAGGCCTATTTCATCTCCCCGCGCGTCATGCAGCGTACCGTCGCCGTCCCCGGCGCCGTGGCCGTGATCGCGGTCATCGCCGGCGGTTCGCTGATGGGCGTCGTGGGCGCGCTGATGGCCATCCCGCTGGCCGCCTCGACGATGTTGCTGATCCGCGAGGTGTTCATGGCCCGCCAGGAACGGCTCTAGCGCCCGGTGTACCGGCGGGGCACGACGGCGGCGCTTGCGCCGGCTCAGTAGCGGAAGCTGCGTCCGCTCCAGCACTTCAGGTGCCAGTGGCGCCGCCCGGCGGCCGAGGCCTCGTCGCCACTCCAGTGGTCGGCCCGCCAGGCAACGATGTGCTCGGTCCCCGGGTCGATGTTCCGATGGCAGCCCGGGCAGATATACGTCTTGCCGGCACGTGCCGCAGAGATCCGTCGCACATGCCACTGCCCGTCCGGCGCGCTCTGCAGCGAGGGGATGGAGAGCCCAGGCCCGCGGAGGGCACCGTCTTCCTCCGCAGGCTGCCGCCCGGCCGGCGACCACTTGCCCGGCCGGGCCGGGCGGTTCGGACGGCGGGGGCGGTTCGAGCGGGGCATGTTCCGGATCGTATCGCCTCCGGGGCCGGAGCGGGGAATGCCCGGGCAGCCCCACCGGACGGTAGAGTGCTGGATGTGCGTTTAGTGATAGCCCGTTGCTCAGTCGATTACGTGGGCCGTCTGCGTGCCCACCTTCCGTTGGCGACCCGCCTGCTTATGGTCAAGGCAGATGGTTCCGTCCTCATACATTCCGACGGTGGGTCCTACAAGCCGCTGAACTGGATGAGTCCCCCGGCCACCATGCATATCGCCGCCGCGGACGAGGACGCAGTGGCCGAGGGCGTGCAGGAGACCTGGCGCGTCCAGCACGCCAAGAGCGATGACCACCTGGTCATCCGGATCCACGAAATCCAGCATGACTCAAGCCACGAGCTGGGGATCGACCCGGGTTTGATCAAGGACGGCGTCGAGGCCGACCTCCAGCGGCTGCTCGCCGAACAGATCCACGTGCTGGGCGAGGGCTTCAGGCTCGTTCGCCGCGAGTACATGACGGCGATCGGCCCGGTGGACATCCTGGCCCGCGACGCCGCCGGGGCGACCGTGGCCATCGAGCTCAAGCGCCGTGGCGACATCGACGGGGTCGAACAGCTCACCCGCTATCTGGAGCTGATGAACCGGGACCCCCTGCTGGCGCCGGTCCGCGGGGTCTTCGCCGCCCAGCAGATCAAGCCGCAGGCCCGCACGTTGGCCACGGACCGCGGGATCGAATGCCTGACCCTGGATTATGACGCCATGCGCGGGGTGGACGACAGCGACTCGCGGCTGTTCTGACCGCGTCGGACCACACTCCGTGATGGACCTAGGTGCGCGCACTCACAGAACCTATGCTGGAGGCATGACTTCCACCGAGGAAACCACCCGGCTGTCCCTGAGGGGCCGCATTGTCAGCGGCGGAACGATCTCCGAGGAGTCCGTCCTGGCCTTCGAAGGCGACCGCATATCCTTCGTCGGGACCCCCGACGCGTTCGCCCAATGGCCCGACGCGGATGCCTACACTGAGATCCGCATCCCCGCCGGGGCCACCATCCTCCCGGGCCTGGTCGACGTGCACTGCCACGGCGCTGCCGGAGCCGACTTCCCCAGCGGTGACCCGGAAGCAGCCGAACGGGCCATCCGCTTCCTCCACGCCGCCGGGACCACCACCTTGTTGGCCAGTCTCGTCACGGCCGGGCGCGACGACATGCTGCGCGCCGCCGAAGCCCTTGCGCCGCTGGCCGAGCAGGAGCTGCTGGCCGGCCTGCATGCCGAGGGGCCGTTCCTCTCCGCCGCCCGCTGCGGGGCGCAGGACCCAGCCCACCTTGGCGTCCCGGACCCCGACTTCGTCGACCAGCTTGTCGCCAGTTCCCACGGGCAGCTGCGCGCCATGACCTATGCCCCCGAACTGGCCGGCTCGGACGCGCTCGTCGAACAACTGGTCTCACACGGCGTGCTGCCCGCGGTGGGGCACACCGATGCGGACGCCGCCACGGTGACCGCATCCCTGGACGTGGCCATTGAGGAGCTCTCTTCCGCAGGTTTCGACGGGTACACCGAACGCGCCATGGTCACGCACCTGTTCAACGCGATGCCCCCCATGCACCACCGCAACCCCGGGCCCGTCGCCGCCTGCCTTGAAGCGGCCGCCAATGGCAAGGCAGTTGTCGAACTGGTCGCCGACGGCGTCCACCTGGATCCGGCAACCGTCCGCACAGTGTTCGCCCTCCTGGGACCCGAGGCCATCGTGCTGGTCACCGACTCGATGGCCGCTACTGGCCTTGCCGACGGGCGCTACACCCTCGGCCCCCAGGAAGTCGTCGTCTCCGGCGGAGCGGCACGTCTGGCCGATGGCACTTCCCTGGCCGGCGGCACGTCCACCATGCTCGATGTCGTCCGTGCCGCCGTGGACGGCGGGGTTCCGCTGGAACAGGCTGTGCAGTCGGCTACCGCAGTACCGGCCGAGTTGGTCGGCCTCGCGGACGAGGTGGGTGCCCTCAAGGTCGGCTTCAGCGCGGACGCCGTGGTCGTGGACCGGCATCTGCGGCTCGTGTCCGTTTTCCGGGACGGGCGCCAGTTGGACCCCGTTCGCGCGTAATTCATGGCGAATTGGCTGGCTATCGTTGAATAGATCACATCGATATGTGATGATCAACTCAGTCTTTGTGTTGGTCATGATCATGCCCGCAAAGCAGGTTGCGGGTGCGAAGCTCCGTCGGCCCCGGCCGGCACCTTCCCACTTCGGTACCGCCCGAACGCGGCAAGGGGCCACGTCCGGTTAGTTTCACATCTATGAGGAGATATACATGGCGCAGGGCACCGTGAAGTGGTTCAACGCTGAAAAGGGCTTCGGTTTCATCACACCGGACGAAGCCGACGGCGATGTCTTTGTCCACTACTCGGAAATCGAGAGCAACGGCTTCCGCACGCTGGAGGAAAACCAGCGTGTCGAGTTCGAGATCGGCCAGGGAGCCAAGGGCCCCCAGGCAACGGGAGTCGTCGGAATCTAGTCGGTTCGCTGGTCGCTTGGCCCGCCAGCGATCCATAACACCGATGGCGCGCACCCCGCGGGGTGCGCGCCATCGTCGTGTGCGGAAAGCTGCTGGTCAGCGCCACGTCCCGACGCCGGCCACCGGGCCTGCCTCGATCCAACTACGCAGCCCGGTGTACGAGCCGTAGTCCATGGCGAGCAGGACCGGTTCCCCATCGACCACGATGGACACGACGACGGCGCCCGGTTGGATCCGGGTCCGCTCCGCCGCGTCCGATTCCCGCCAGCCGGTCAGCTGGAGCGACGTGCGGGTAAAACGATGGCTGGGGACCGGGGTGACGGAGAACAGCCTCAGGAATTCCAGTTCGGTCCCCGTATAACGACAAACCCCCATCGTCCACTTCCCGGAGGCGGTGGAGATGGAGGCGTCGAATGTACCGAGGGCACGCAGCAGCTGATGGCGGCGAAGCCCCATGGCACCCAAGATCATGACCAGCAGTAGCAGGGCTACCGCCAGGATGATCACGGGAATGCCCAAGGAGTTCAACGGCGGACTATCGGTTTCCTGCCGTGGCGGATTCGTCCATCTGCGCGTTGTCAGCCACGATGACAACCCGGTCCTTGTCGACCGAGAAGAAACCGCCTTCTGACTGGATGGTGAACCGCGAGCCGTTGGTGGGCGTGATGGCCAACTCACCGGCTGCGAGGATCGCCAGGACCGGGCTGTGCCCGGGCATGACGCCGATCTCGCCATCGCTGGTGCGTGCCTTGACCAGGGTCGCCGCGCCGGACCACACGAAGTGGTCGGCGGCGACGATTTCGACTTCGAGTTCGGCCATGGCTACTTGCCCTGGATTTCGGCCCACTGGCGCTCGACGTCGTCGAGTCCGCCAATGTTGAAGAAGGCCTGCTCGGCGATATGGTCGAGGTCGCCATCGCAGATGGCCTTGAAGCCCTCGATCGTATCCTTGATGGAAACGGTCGAGCCCTCCACGCCGGTGAACTGCTTGGCAGTGTAGGTGTTCTGCGACAGGAACTGCTGGATGCGCCGGGCTCGGGAGACGACGATCTTGTCCTCTTCCGAGAGCTCGTCGACACCCAGGATCGCGATGATGTCCTGCAGTTCCTTGTTCTTCTGCAGGATCGACTTCACGCGCACCGCCGTGTCGTAGTGCGCCTGGCCCACGTACTGCGGGTCGAGAATGCGCGACGTGGACGTCAGCGGGTCGATGGCCGGGTAGAGGCCACGGGAGGCGATTTCACGGGAGAGTTCCGTGGTCGCATCCAAGTGCGCGAACGTCGTGGCAGGAGCCGGGTCGGTGTAGTCATCCGCGGGCACGTAGATGGCCTGCATCGAGGTGATGGAGTGGCCCTTCGTGGAGGTGATGCGTTCCTGGAGGGTACCCATCTCGTCGGCCAGGTTGGGCTGGTAGCCCACGGCGGAGGGCATGCGGCCCAGCAGGGTCGACACCTCGGAACCTGCCTGCGTGAAGCGGTAGATGTTGTCGATGAACAGCAGCACATCCTGGTTCTGCACATCGCGGAAGTACTCGGCCATGGTCAGGGCCGACAGTGCCACGCGCAGGCGCGTTCCCGGCGGCTCGTCCATCTGGCCGAAGACCAATGCGGTGTCCTTCAGAACGCCGGACTCTTCCATTTCGACCCAGAGGTCGTTGCCCTCACGGGTGCGCTCTCCCACACCGGCGAACACCGAGGTGCCACCGAAGTTGCGGGCCACACGGGTGATCATTTCCTGGATCAGCACGGTCTTGCCCACGCCGGCACCACCGAAGAGGCCGATCTTGCCGCCCTGAATGTACGGGGTGAGGAGGTCGATCGACTTGATGCCGGTCTCGAGGATCTCCGTGGACGCCTCCAGGGACGCGAACGGCGGTGGCTTGCGGTGGATGGGCCAGCGCTCGGTGATCTCCAGCTCGGAGGCGGAGACGTCGAGCGGTTCGCCCAGCACGTTGAAGATGTGGCCCTTGACGACGTCGCCGACCGGGACGGAGATCGAGGATCCGGTGTCCTGGACGATGGCGCCGCGGACGAGTCCGTCGGTGGCCTGCAGCGAAATCGCGCGGACCAAGTCATCGCCAAGGTACTGGCTGGTTTCGAAGGTGACCGTGTGGGTCTCACCGTTGAGCGTGACCTCGGCGGTCAGGGCGTTGTACAGGGAGGGAAGGGCATCGGCCGGGAATTCGACGTCGACGACCGGGCCGGTGACGCGTGCAATGCGCCCGGTTGCACCCGGGGCTGCGGCGACGGTTCCCTGCTCGTTTAGTTGGGCAGTCATCTCTCTCACTTCGCTTGTATCTCTAGAGCGTGGGCATACATGGTGATCGGCCGGCTGCTACGCGCTGAGCGCGTCGGCGCCTGCCACGATTTCCGACAGTTCCTGGGTGATTTCGGCCTGACGGGCGTTGTTCCGAAGTCGCGTGTACTTCTTGATCAGCTCGTTGGCGTTGTCACCGGCCGCCTTCATCGCGCGCTGGCGTGCCGCCAGCTCGGATGCAGCCGACTGCAGCAGGGCCGCAAAGATGCGGGACTCGATGTAACGCGGTAGGAGCGCGTCCAGAACCTGTTCGGGCTCGGGTTCGTACTCATACAGCGGCAGCAGGTCGTTCTCCTGGGCCACTTCTTCCTCCACGACTTCCAACGGCAGCAACCGGATAACGGTTGGTTCCTGGAGGACCATGGACTTGAACTGCGTGTAGACGACGTGGATCTCCTCCACGCCACCTTCTTCGAACGGCGTGTTGAAGGCCTCCAGCAGCGCCTGGCCGATTTCGCGGGCCGTCTCGAACTTGGGCGCGTCGGTATCCCCGGTCCACACCCGCACAAAATCGCGGTTGCGGAAATCGTAGTATGCCTGGGCCTTGCGTCCGACGATGTAGGTGCTGACTTCCTTGCCCTCAGCATGCAGCAACTCGTTCAGTGCCTCAGCCTGCTTGATGGCGCTGACCGAGTAGGCACCTGCCAGACCACGGTCGGACGTCATCACCAGCACCGCCGAGCGGCGGATCTGCTCCGGCTCGGTGGTCAGGGGGTGATCGACCTCGGACTGGGATGCGACGGCAGAAACGGCACGGGTAATCGCACGGGCATACGGCAGCGAGGCCGAAACGCGGCTCCGGGCCTTGCCAATGCGGGAAGTGGCGATCAGTTCCATCGCCTTGAAGATCTTGCCCATCGACGAGGTCGAGGCGATCTTCTGGCGGTAGACCCGAATCTGGGCTCCCATGTTTATCCTTTCCTAGTCCGTGGTGGTGGTGGCTGGACTCTGGGGCCCGGCCACCACCTCACGGAGAACGTCAGCGCTTCTGCTTGACGATCTTTTCCTGGTCGACGTTCTCTTCACCGAGGGCGTCATGCTCCTCGTGCCCGGCGTTGACCAGCTGGTCCCCGCCCTGGCCGAAGAAGCCCTGCTTGAAGTCCTCGACGTTGGACTTCAGCGCCTCGACCGTCGAGTCCTCCAGCTTGCCCGTCTGGGCAATCGTGGTGAGCACATCGGTGCGGTTGCGCAGGTGCTCGATGAACTCCTGCTCGAAACGGCGGACGTCCCTGACGGGAACGGTATCCAGGTGGCCGTTAGTGCCGGCCCACACGGAGACGACCTGATCCTCGACCGGGTACGGCGCATACTGGCCCTGCTTGAGCAGTTCCATCAGGCGGGCACCACGGGTCAGCTGCTGCTTGGTCGCGGCGTCTAGGTCCGAGGCGAACATGGCGAACGCCTGCATGTCCCGGTACTGCGCCAGTTCCAGCTTCAGCGTGCCGGAGACCTTCTTCATGGCCTTGATCTGCGCCGAACCGCCCACGCGGGACACCGAGATGCCCACGTCGACTGCGGGACGCTGGTTGGCGTTGAAGAGGTCCGACTGCAGGAAGATCTGGCCATCGGTGATGGAAATGACGTTGGTCGGGATGTACGCCGATACGTCGTTGGCCTTCGTCTCGATGATCGGCAATCCGGTCATCGAGCCGGCACCGAGCTCGTCGGAGAGCTTGGCGCAACGCTCCAGCAGCCGGGAGTGCAGGTAGAAGACGTCACCCGGGTAGGCCTCGCGTCCCGGCGGACGACGCAGCAGCAGGGACACGGCGCGGTAGGCTTCGGCCTGCTTGGAAAGGTCATCGAACACGATGAGGACGTGCTTGCCGCCGTACATCCAGTGCTGGCCGATGGCCGAACCGGCGTAGGGCGCCAGGTACTTGAAGCCGGCCGGGTCGGAGGCCGGGGAGGCGACGATGGTGGTGTACTCCATGGCGCCGTGCTCTTCGAGCGACTGGCGGACCGCGGCGATCGTCGAGGCCTTCTGGCCGATGGCCACGTAGATGCAGCGCACCTGCTTCGAGACATCTCCGGAGGCCCAGTTGGCCTTCTGGTTGATGATGGTGTCGACGGCCAGGGCGGTCTTGCCCGTCTGGCGGTCGCCGATGATCAGCTGGCGCTGGCCGCGGCCGACCGGGATCATGGCGTCGATGGCCTTCATGCCGGTCTGCATCGGCTCGCTGACGGACTGGCGCTGCGTCACGCCGGGCGCCTGGAGCTCAAGCGGACGGCGTCCTTCTGGCTCGATGTCGCCCATGTCGTCGATGGGCATGCCCAGCGGGTCAACAACGCGGCCCAGGAAGTTGTCACCGACGGGGACGGAAAGGATCTCGCCCGTGCGGTGGACCTCCTGGCCTTCTTCGATCCCGGCGAAGTCGCCGAGGACGACGACGCCGATTTCACGGGTGTCGAGGTTCTGTGCCAGTCCCAGCGTGCCATCTTCGAAACGAAGCAGCTCGTTGGCCATTACGGAGGGAAGACCCTCCACCTTTGCGATGCCGTCACTAGCCGTGCTCACGCGACCCACCTCGACACGCTGCGCGTTGCCCGGTTCATAGGACGCGGCGAAGTCGGTCAAGGCGTTGCGGACGTCATCGGCGTTGATGGTCAAATCGGCCATCTGCAGTCCCTGCTCTCCTAGATTGTGGTTCCCGACCGGAGTTGCCTGGTGGAAACCGGGGTTTAATTCAGTCTGTGGTAGCGGCGGCGGGCCGCCCTCCGAAGTGGAGGGCTACCCGGCCAACCGACGGCGGAGTTCCGCGAGGCGGGTGGCTGCAGTTGCGTCAACAACCTCGTCACCGACGACTACCCGGATTCCTCCAACTAGTGATGGATCCACTGCGGCGTTGATCTTCAGATCGCGTCCGTAGAGCTTGTTGAGCCCGGCCTGCAGTCGGTTGAACTGCTCATCAGTCAACGGACGGGTGGCGCTGACATGCGCAATCCACCGCTGCTGGCGCTTGGCCACCAACTCCACAAACTTCTGCACGAGTGCAGCAGGCCTCAGTCCCCGAGGGGATTCGACGGCCTGGGTGATCAGGACCCGCGCGACCTCGCCGGCCTGCGGCGACACCTTCAGCGCAAGGGTGCGCTTGGCGTCGGCATCGGCCTGCGGGTCGTCGAGGGCGCGCTGCAGATCATGACTGGAACCCACAACCTGGATGAAGCCGAAGAGATCTTCTTCCAGGGCTTCGAGACCCGCAGGCCCTTCTGCCTGGCGCTCTGCCACGCTGATGGCCACGGTGGCGGCCAGCGTTTCGAGTGCATCGCCGATGTCACGCGCCGAGCCCCACCGGGAACCGGCGAGACCGGCCACGATGGACTGGGCCTCCGGGGAGACCTTTCCCTGCAGCAGCCGGGACGTCAGGGCCGTCATTTCCTCGGTGCTGCGCGACGGATCGGTCAGTGCGCGGCGCAAGCCGGCGCTGGAATCCAGGACGGCAAGCACCTTGAAGAGGTCCGTGGCCAACGGCAGGCCGGCCGTCGGCAGTTTTGCCTCCAGCTCGGACTGCGCCGCGGCCAGCGACTGGCTCGATACACCTGCCATTAGTTCGATGCACCTGCGCTCTGCTGGTTCTCGAGGTCGCTCAGGAAGCGGTCGACCACACGTGCGGAGCGTGCATCGTCATCGAGGGACTCGCCCACGATGCGGCTGGCGAGCTGCGTGGCCAGCGATCCGACTTCTCCCCGGAGGGAGACGACGGCAGCCTGGCGCTCGGCCTCGATCTGGACATGGGCCTGTTCGGTGATGCGCGCGGACTCGGCCGCCGCCTTCTCCTTCAGGTCGGCCAGGATCTTGGACCCCTCGGCACGGGCTTCCTCGCGGATGCGATTGGCTTCCGTGCGCGCGTCCAGCAGCTGCTGCTTGTATTCGTCGAGGGCTGCGTTGGCTTCCGCCTGCGCGGCCTCGGCTTTGGCGATTCCACCCTCGATGGCCGCGGAGCGTTCCTCATACGTCTTCTCGAATGCCGGGACGACAAACTTGTTGACGAGGTACAGCAGAACGAGGAAGGTCACCAGCGTCAGTGCGATTTCCCAGACATTGGGGACGAGGGGGTTTACCTTGCCCTCAGCCGCGCTTAGTGCTGCGTAGATCATAATTCACCCGTCTTTCTTAGACTCTAACCTTCGGTTCCCTGCAAGGACCCGAAGTTTAGACGCGGCCCCAGATGAAGGCGAAGACCAGGCCGAGGATGGCAAGAGCTTCGGTCAGCGCCAGGCCGAGGAAGGCGATCGGCTGCAGCACGCGCTGGGCCTCGGGCTGACGTGCGACGCCGTTGATGTATGCAGCGAAGACGAGACCCACGCCGATGGCACCGCCGATTGCGGACAGGCCGTAACCGATGGCGTTGAGGCTACCGTAGATTTCCATTGTGTTCCTTTCAGAATGCCGATTGGCAGGGTGTTTGGATACAGGGTATTCCCCGGGTGGGGAAAGCTTTTAGTGCTCTTCGACCAGTGAGCCCTGGATGTAGATGGCGGTCAGCAGGACGAAGACATAGGCCTGGAGGACCATGATCAGCACCTCGAAGAGGCCCATGCCGACACCGCCGATGAACGTCAGTACGCCCAGGCCCTTCAGGAAGATACCGCCCTCGACGATCATGTACGACGTGCCAGCGGCAGCGAGCATCACAATCAGGTGGCCGGAGAGCATGGTGGCGAACAGACGGAGGCTGTGCGTCAGCGGGCGGACGAAGAAGTTGGAGATGATCTCGATGACGATGATCAGCGGCAGGATGGCCTTGGGCACGCCGGAGGGGACGACGGCCAGCTTGAGGTAGGCGATGCCGTGCTTCTTCAGGCCGAGGAAGATCCAGAAGACGTAGACGATGCCTGCCAGCGCGTAGGCGGTGCCCACATGCGAGGTGGTCGGCATCTGGAAGATCGGCACGACGGCGAAGAGGTTGTTCACCAGGATGAAGAAGAACAGGCACATCAGCAGCGGCACGAAGGGCTTGAAGTCCTTCTCGCCGATGATGTCCTTGCCCACGGAGTTGCGTACGAAGTTGTACGCCGCCTCGCCGAGGAACTGGAATTTGCCTGGGACTAGCTGGCGACGGCGGGACGCTGCCATGAAGAACCAGGAGATGAGAATGACGGAGATGATGACCAGCAGCATCTGTTTGCCGAAGCCACTCCCGTAGTCCGCTCCCCAGGGGAGGATTTCGGGGAGGTGCATGTCCTCTAGGCCGGGGGCTTTGAAGCCGCCTTGTTCTGGGGCCGCCGGAAGCGCAAGCGCGATCAACGCGGTTCCTCTCTGCAGTGTCCGTCTTTGGGCAGTTTCGGTGCGAGGCCGTTTCCGACCCCTACCTGATGAAGTTGTTGGCTGTTACTCGTCCGCACCGCGAACCCGCCGGGAAGCGCGTTCTTTCCGATGGAGGAAGGCCAGATAATATCCGGCAACGGCACCAAGAAGGGCGCCGACAATCCAGATCCAAGATTGATGCAACAGGAAGTCCAACAACCACCCTATCAAACCCCACGCGATGATCCCGCCAACGATGTAGTTGAAGTTTTCACGAAAACGTGAGATCCCAGGCCTCGGGGAATTGCTGCTGCCGGGCTGGGCCATCAGTTCTTCCCTTCGTCCGCTGGGGTGGTGTTGACGGGGTCGTTGTAGAGCTGGAGGCGCAGCCGGGAGAAGGCATGCAACTCCACGACCTGCCAGATGACCACCGTCGAGATGACCCCGACGAGCAGCCACGTCCCGTCGAGCCATGCCGGCGCGCCGAGGCCGAAGGCCAGCACTCCGAGCACGACGACCTTCACCACGTACCCGATCATGAACGCCCCGAAGGCGGCGGAGGGATTCCGCCGTCCGACCAGGTGTCCGATGCCCAGGCTGATGCCGAAGAAGACGATGACGACGACTCCCGCAGCCAGCGAGCTGCCGGCAGCTGCCGGGCCCGCGGCCAACCAGGCCACGATCGCCACCAGCACGGTGGCGGCAGCGGCGACGGCAGAGCACTTGCGCAGGATCGACAGCCAGGGAGACGGGGTCGCCCCCGACTCCCGAACGGCGTGTGCGCCGCGGGGGTGTGCCGCCTCCGGCATGTACGTCCACCTCGTTGTCGTTCCTCCCGTCCGGCGCAGGGCACCTTGACGGGTGGTCAGGATTGTTGGCGTTCCCGCTGGGAACCCGGAACAATTCTACACGAGATAGAAATGTTACCAGCCAGCACTCTCAACGGGCGACCGGTCGCTGTCCGGACCGCCGGGCGATCCACGCTGGGCTGGACAGGTAGGCGGCGATGACGGCGATGATGAACAGGCCCCAGAGGAACTTTGCCGGGCCGGGTGTCAGGACGCTGAACATGGCACCTCCCGCGCAGAGCGCCGTGGCGCAGGTGACGGTCAGCGAGGAGGCGACATGGCTGAGGCCGACGTCGGTCAGCCGCTGGTAGACGTGTTGGCGGTGCGCGGAGTACCAGCGCTCCCCCGTGCGGATCCGCACGAGCAGCGTGTAGCCGGTATCGGCCAGGTAGATGACGACGGGCCCCAGCAGGTAGCCGGGTTCCATGCCGTTCAGGAACGCCGCTGCGCCGAGCGCGGCCAGCGTTGCCCCCAGCAGGTAGCTGCCGACGTCGCCGAGGAACACATGCCCGCGCCCGAGGTTCCACGGCAGGAAGGCAGCGAACGCGGCCGCGACCACCAGCGCGGGCGCGACCAGCCACGGTTGTCCGTCAAGCAGGCCGGCGCCGGCGAAGAACAGGCCGACGGTTAACCCGTGCAGGCCGCTAATCCCGTTGATGCCGTCCATGAAATTCGCGACATTGATGTAGGCGGTCACCGCCAAGGCGCCGACCAGGATCCACCAGGGCGAGCTGTCGGTGATGGCGACCATCGCCGTCGTGCCCAGGGCGCCGATGACCAGTTGGAGCCCGAAGCGCCACCCGACCGAGACGCCACGGTAGTCCTCGACCCACCCGAGCGTTGCGGCGGCCAGGGCGACCCCGGCGACCACGGGGAGCAGGGGGCCCGCGCTGCGCGGCCCGGCGAACCAGATGAGCGCGAAGCCGAGCAGCACGGCGACGGTGATGGTCAGCCCGACACCGCGCACGGCCGTGGTGGTGTGCGAGGAACGGTCGTTGGGGACGTCGATGACCCCCAGCCGCTGCAACACCGGGATGAGCGCGAAGGGCAGCAGCACACCGGCCGCGAAGGAGACGGCGACCGCGACGGTCTCAATGCCGGTCATGACACTGCTTCCCCGGTGTCCGGCCGGCCGAGGTGGCCCTGGCGTTCCTTCCATTCGCCCAGGTCCATCTCCGCCGGGTCGAGGATGTCGATGTGGGCGTGCGAGATCTTCGGGTGCAGCGGGCGTTCGTCGCCCTCCCCCTCGCCAATGAGGTCCTCGTGCAGCTTCTCCCCCGGGCGCAGGCCGGTGATCTCGATCTCCACGTCCTTGCCGCTGAGCTGGATCATGTGCTCGGCCACGTCCATGATGCGCACCGGTTTGCCCATGTCCAGGATCATGACCTCGCCGCCGCGGCCGATGGCCCCCGCCTGGATGACCAGCTGGCACGCCTCGGGAATGGTCATGAAGAAACGCGTCGCCTCGGGATCGGTGACCGTGACCGGGCCGCCTTTGAGGATCTGCTCGGTGAACAGCGGCAGAACCGAACCACGGCTGCCGAGCACATTGCCGAACCGCACGGATACGTATTTGCGTCCGGTCTGCTCGCCCATCCAGGCGGTGAGCTTCTCGGCCACCCGCTTGGAGTGGCCCAAAGCAGTCGTGGGGTTCGCGGCCTTGTCGGTGGAGATGTTCACGTAGGTGTCCACCTCGGCCGCCCGGGCGGCGTTGAGTACGTTGAGGCTGCCCATCACATTGGTCTTCCAGGCCTCGTCGGGGTACTGCTCCAGCAGCGAGACGTGTTTGAGCGCTGCGGTGTGGAAGACGACCTCGGGCCGGCGGTCGAGGAAGATCCCGGTGAGGGTCTCGGCGTCGCGGATGTCGGCCAGCACCGTGTCCTGTCCGTCGAGTAGCCCGCGGCCGGTCAGCGAGATCTGGGTGGCTTGCAGCCCGGTTTCGTCGCGGTCGAGCAGGATCAGCTCGGCCGGCTGAAAGACGCTGATCTGGCGGCAGAGCTCGGAGCCGATGGACCCGCCCGCTCCGGTGACCAGCACGCGCTTGCCGGTGACGTAGCCGGCGATCTCGTCGACGTGGATGTCCACGGGGTGGCGTCCGATGAGGTCCTCGATGGCTACCTCGCGGAAGGAGAACTCGTGGCCTCCGGTGAGCATGTCGCGCAGCGGCGGGACCACCAGCACCTTCAACCCCAGTGAGTGGCCCAGGTCGCTGATCTCGCGGATGGTGATGGCATCGATGTTGGCCATCGCCAGCAGGACAACGGTGGCGCGGGTGCGCCTGACGACGTCGGCGATGTCCTCACGCCGGCCCAGCACCGGGACGGAGGAGATGCGCAGGTGCTTCTTGGCGGGGTCGTCGTCGATCAGGCCAACGGGTTGCCACGGCGAGAGCCGGTCGTTGCTCATCCGCGTGACGATGGACTTGCCGACGAAGCCGGCGCCGTAGATCAGGGTGCGTTCGGCATGGTCGCCGGGCTTGGTCTTGGATTCGACGTGCATGCGCTTGACGTAGCGGATGGCGGCCATGAAGATGCAGGCGAACGGGAAGGCGATGAGCCCGGTCCCGCGGGCGATCTGCATCGGGATGCCGGCGAAGAGCAGGACCGCGGTGAGGATCACCGACACGGCGACGGTGACGATGACCAGCAGCTTGGCCTCGTGGAAGGACCCGAAGCTGTAGCGGCCCCTGTAGAGCGAGAGGGTGGTGCCGACGATGAACTGGCTGACGATCGCCACGGCGCAGACGATCGCGACGCCGTCGATCTTGCCGGGGTCGAACGTCATCTCGTAGCGCAGGATCACGGCCACGACGATGGCGATGATCCAGGCCACGGCGTCGAGGAGGAACTGCGAGCCGAGCCAGAGGATGCGGTCGCTGCTGGCGGTTTTGGGTACGTCGGGGCTGTGCCTGGTGCTCATGGATTGGCGACGCTCAGGTCTGTGCTCCTCGTCAATGGGCCGGATTCCCGGCCGGGACGCCGTGCGGGGCGGCCTCCCGAAATCGTGGGTGGTACGTACTGGGGACTGGATCGCCGTCTAGCTGGCGGGCCCCGGGTCCGCGCCCTCCTTCAGTTCTACACCAGAACCTTCGGGTTCGGCTTGAACGTTCGCCGCGTCGGGGGCGTCCTCGCCGAAGCCGAGCAGCGAGGGCACGTGCCGCCGCAGCTCTTCCAGGGGCAGGGCGCCCTGGCGCACCACGCGCAGCACGTCGCCGGTGCAGTCCACGATCGTGGACGGCAGGCCCGCTGCGACGGCGGCATCCACGCCGGTGCCCCCGACGTCCGTCGCGTCGGGGTCCGCTGCCGGGCGTGGCCCGCCGTCGAGGTAGACGGCGACCGATTCGGCGAGCATGGCCTCGGCCTCGGCGGCGGTGGACGCCGCGGGCTGGCCGGAGCGGTTGGCGCTGGAGACGGCCAATGGTCCGGTCGCGTCGAGCAGGTCGCGGGCCAAATCGTCGTCGGGGATGCGCAGGGCGACGGTGCCGCGGGTCTCCCCCAGGTCCCAGGTCAGGCTGGGCTGGCTGCGCAGGATCAACGTCAGCGGGCCGGGCCAGAAGAAGTTGGCCAGCAGTCGGGCGTCGTCGGGGATGTCGGTGGCCAGACCATCCAGGGTGCCCACCCGCGGGATGAGAACGGGCGGGGGCATGGTGCGCCCGCGGCCCTTGGCGGCCAGCAGGGTGGCGACGGCCTGCGGGGAAAAGGCGTCGGCGCCGATCCCGTACACCGTGTCCGTGGGGAGCACGATGCACTGCTTGGCGGCGATGGCCTCCTGTGCGGCGGCCAGGCCCTCGGAACGGGCGGGTTCGGTGGTGCAGTCAAAGCGTTCGGTCACGGGGTCCATTCTTCCATGTCGTGCTGTGGGGCCCCGCCGTCAGGCGAGGAACCCGGAGGTGACGCGGTCCGCGTCGTTCAGGTCACGGTGTCCGGCCACGTCGCGCCACCGGCCGCTGGCAGCGAAGAGCCCCAGCATGGCCGGGCCCTGCACGTCGGCGTGTTCCAGCGCCAGATAGCCGCCCGCGACCAGCAGCCGCTCGGCGGTGGCGATGACGGCCCGCGGCAGCTCCAGACCATCGGGGCCTCCACCGTAGAGCGCCAGGTCGGGGTCGTGGTCGCGGACCTCGGGGTCGCGCGGAATGGCCCCGGGCGGGATGTAGGGCGGGTTGGAGACGACGACGTCGAAACTGCCCTCCTCCCCGGCCAACGCGGTGCGCAGGTCACCGGCCACGAGGCGGACCCCATGGGACGCCGTGTTCGCGGCGGCGAACGGATAGGCCGTCTCGCTGAGCTCCACGGCGTGCACCTCGGAGCCGGGAACCTCGCTGGCGACGGACGCGGCAACGGCACCGGATCCGGTGCCCAGGTCCACGACGCGCACGGCCCCGCGCTCGGCTAGGACGGCGCGGGCACGGTCGATGGCCAGCTGGGCCAGCAGCTCGGTTTCCGGCCGCGGAATGAACACCCCGGGTCCAACGGAGAGCTCGAGGTGGCGGAAGTAGGCCACCCCGGTCAAGTGCTGCAACGGGATGCGCGTCGCACGCCGGTCCACGAGCTCGGCGTAGCCGTCGGGGACTGCGGCGCCGGCCAGGGCCAGTGCGGCCACCCGGCCCCGGGAGACGCCGAGCAGGTGACCGGCGAGCAACTCGGCATCGGCACGCGGAGAGGGGACACCGGCGTCGTGCAGTTGTGCCACCGCCCGGCGCAGGGCCACCTCGAGATCCACCAACGCCCTACTTCTTCTGGCTGTCGCCGATGGCGTTGAGCCGGTCCTGCTCGTCCATTTCGACGCAGGAGGCGATCACCGGGGCCAGGTCGCCGTTCATCACATGGTCCAGGTTGTAGGCCTTGTACCCGGTGCGGTGGTCGGCGATCCGGTTTTCCGGGTAGTTGTAGGTGCGGATGCGCTCGGAGCGGTCCATCGTGCGCACCTGGGACTTGCGGACCTCGGAGTTCTCTGCGTCGATGATCTCCTGCTGGTGGGCCAGTAGGCGGGAGCGCAGCACGCGCATGGCGGCCTCGCGGTTCTGGATCTGCGACTTCTCGTTCTGCATGGCCACCACGATGCCGGTGGGCAGGTGGGTGATGCGCACGGCGGAGTCGGTGGTGTTCACCGACTGGCCGCCGGGGCCGGAGGAACGGTAAACGTCGATCTTCAGGTCGTTGGCGTGGATATCGACTTCCTCGGGCTCGTCGACCTCGGGCAGCACCAGGACCCCGGCGGCGGAGGTGTGGATGCGGCCCTGGGATTCGGTGACCGGAACGCGCTGCACGCGGTGCACGCCACCCTCGAACTTCAGGTGGGCGTAGACGCCCTCCGCGGGGTCGTTGGACTTGCCCTTGATGGCCATCTGGGCGTCCTTGTAGCCACCGAGATCGGATTCGTTGGAGGAGATCAGCTCGGTCTTCCAGCCCATGTGCTCCGCATAGCGGGTGTACATGCGCAACAGGTCCGCGGCGAACAGGGCCGCCTCGTCGCCGCCTTCGCCACCCTTGACCTCGAGGATCACGTCGCGGGCGTCGTTGGGGTCGCGCGGGATGAGCAGCCGCCGCAGCTTCTCCTCGACCACGGGCAGGTCCTGCTCCAGGCGGGCGGCCTCCTCGGCGAACTCCGGGTCCTCGCCGGCCATTTCGCGGGCGGCCTCGAGGTCGTCGACGACCTGCGTGTAGCGCTTGTGCGCCTCGACAATGCCGTTGAGCTGCGCACTGCGCCGCCCGAGCTTGCGGGCCAGGGACTGGTCCTGGTAGACGGCGGGATCGCTGAGTTGGCGCTGCAGGTCGGCGTGCTCGTCGAGCAGGCCCTGGACGGACTCGAACATTGGCTCTTCTTTCTCGGCATCACCGCGGCCGCTCGACCACGTTGTGCCCCAGTCTAGGGAGGTTTGCGCCGCATCGGCGCTTAACGCACAACGCCCGGCCCGGCCCCGCGCATGGTGGCGGGACCGGTTCCGGGCGTATCAGGCAGCTAGGAGTCGGACTTGGACCCGAGGGTCGTCTTGGACACCAGCATGAGGAATTCAGCGTTGGACTGCGTCTCGCGGATCTTGGAGGTCAGGACCTCCAGGGCCTGCTGCGTCTCCAGTCCGGAGAGCACGCGGCGCAGGCGCCACATGATCTTGATCTCCTCGGCCGAGAGCAGGTTCTCCTCGCGGCGGGTGCCGGAATCCTTGACGTCCACGGCCGGGAAGATGCGCTTGTCCGCCAGCTGGCGGGACAGGCGCAGTTCCATGTTGCCCGTGCCCTTGAACTCCTCGAAGATGACCTCGTCCATCTTGGAACCGGTCTCCACCAGGGCGGTGGCCAGGATGGTCAGCGAGCCGCCGTTCTCGATGTTGCGCGCGGCACCGAAGAAGCGCTTCGGCGGATAGAGCGCCGCCGAGTCCACACCGCCGGAGAGGATGCGGCCCGAAGCGGGCGCGCTGAGGTTGTAGGCACGGCCCAGGCGGGTCATCGAGTCCAGCAGGACCACGACGTCCATGCCCATCTCCACCAGGCGCTTGGCGCGCTCGATGGCGAGTTCGGCGACCGTGGTGTGGTCGTCGGCCGGGCGGTCGAAGGTCGAGGCGATGACCTCGCCCTTCACCGTGCGCTGCATGTCGGTGACTTCCTCGGGACGCTCGTCGACGAGGACCATCATCAGGTGCACTTCGGGGTTGTTGACGGTGATCGCATTCGCGATGGACTGCAGGATCAGCGTCTTGCCCGCCTTCGGCGGCGAGACGATCAGACCACGCTGGCCCTTGCCGATGGGGGCGACCAGGTCGATGACGCGGGGGCCGACGAGCTTGGCCTCGGTCTCGAGGCGCAGCCGCTGCGAGGGGTAGAGCGGGACGAGCTTGTTGAACTCGACGCGGTCCGTGTTCTCCTCGACCGGCTTGCCGTTGACGGAGGTCAGCTTCACCAGTGCGTTGAACTTCTGGCGCTGGTTCCCGCTGTTGTTGTTCTCGCCATCGCGCGGGGCGCGGATGGCGCCGACGACGGCGTCGCCCTTGCGCAGGTTGCTCTTCTTGACCTGGTTCAGCGTGACGTAGACGTCGTTGGGCCCGGGCAGGTAGCCGGAGGTGCGGACGAACGCGTAGTTCTCCAGCACGTCCAGGATGCCGGCGACGGGCAGCAGGACATCGTCCTCGGTCACCTCGGTGTCATCGACCTCGGGCTGGTTGCGGTTGCGCCCACGCCGGTTGTTCCGGTCGTTGCGGTCGTTGCGGTTGTTCCGGTCGCGGTTGCGCTCGCGGCGGTTGTTGCGTCCGCTGCGGTCGTTCGAGTCGTTGTCGCGCTGGTTGTCCCGGCGGTTGTTGTTTTCCCGCTGGTTGTCCTGCTGGTTGTTACGACCCGAGTTGTCCTGCTGGGCGTTGCGACCCGAGTTGTCCTGCTGGGCGTTGCGGCCCGAATTGTCCTGCTGGCCCTTCTGGTTGTCGTCGCGGTTGTTCTCGCGCGATTCACCGGAGGAGTCGCCGTCGTTGTCGCGGCGGTTGCGCGAGCGGCGGTTGCGCGAACGATCGTTGCGGTCCCCGCGCTCGTTGCGGTCGTCGGAACGGTCGTCGTTGCCGTCCTGGGCGGAGTTGCCCTGGTCCTGGCCGGCGTCCTGGGTGGACTCGGCGGCCTGGGAGTTGGCATTTCCGTTGTCGGACGCACGGCGGGAGCCACGGCCCCGGCGCTGGTTCGAGCCGGATTCGGTCGAGGATTCGGCTTCACCGGACGGTGCGCTCTGCGCGGGGGCGGCGTCGGCTGTCTCGGTGACCTGGGGTGCCTGTCCGTCGCTGCTGGCGCGGCGGCTACGGCCGCGGCCACGGGCGGGTCGCTCGGCGGCTTCGGCATCCTTGCCGGACTGGGCGGCCTCGGCCGGAGCCTGCTCGGCGGAGGACTGCGACTTCTTGGCGGTCTCGGCCTTCGGGGCCTTCTCGCGGTCGGCAACGGAGCCGCCGCGCTGGTGGCTCGAGATCGCGGTCACAAGGTCGCCCTTGCGCATGCGCGATCCGCCGGTGATCCCCAGTTGCGACGCCAGTGCCTGGAGCTGGGCGAGCTTGAGCCCGGCCAGTCCGTTCTGCGGTGCCGTCGACGTTTCTTCCACGCCTGCAGTCAGGCTGGTGGTTTCGGTCACGAAGGTTCCTTCCCCCTCGTCAGGCGGATCGTGTCGGAACGATCCGCTGGGTTGTCTTCCGGTGATCCGCTTCAGATGCGGGCCGGCTGCTGGACGCAGCGGCGGTAAGCCGATGGCGCCCTGAGGCATTCATCCTGTGTGGTGGCCGTCGGATTCCCCAAGAGTCGGGGGACGACCAGTCTGAAAGCCGCACGCGGTGACGCGTCGGGCCGACACATGGGATCCACAATGTGGGGTTCTCGAAGTGCACGATCCAAGCGTGTCCGGATTCCGGCTGTGGCGACTCGCCACGGACCCGGAAACCGGGGTCAATACCGCTAGTGCCCTTCCAGTCTAGCACCGACACGGTCGACGCCGGGCATCAGGACACGCCAGGACACCGCAGGTGCCCCGCCCGTGCCGTCCGGCGCCGCGGAGACAAGGTCGGCGACCCGACGCGCCTCGTCGCCGGACGCGGCCAGGACCAGCACCGTGGGCCCGGCACCGGAGACGACGGCGGCGTGGCCGGCGGCCCGCAGCCGGGTGATCAGCTCCGCGGAGGCCGGCATGGCGGGCGAGCGGTAGCCCTGGTGCAAGCGGTCTTCGGTGGCGGCGAGCAGCAGCGACGGATCCCCGGCCAGGGCGTGCACCAGCAGTCCGACGCGTGCGCCGTTGGCCGCCGCCGTCGCGTGCGGGACGGCATCGGGCAAGAGCGAGCGCGCCGTGCGGGTGGACAACTCGATGTTGGGGACGGCCACCACGGGCACGATGCGTTCGTCCAGCGACAATGCGGTGCTGGTGGCCCCGGCGTCGTCCTGCATCGACAGGGTCAGGGCACCGAAGACCGCCGGCGCAACATTGTCGGGGTGGCCCTCCAGGCGCGCGGCGGCGGCAAAGACCGGCTCGCGGTCGGTGATCTCGCGGCGCAGGGCCGCGGGAAGCAGGGCATCGGCGGCCGTGAGGGCCGAGACGATGGCCGCGGCGGATGAGCCCAGTCCACGGCCGTGCGGGATGACATTGCGCGCGTGCAGCCGCAAGCCCGCGGGCGCCGCACCGGCATCGGACCAGCGGGCCAGGATGGTGCGGGCGACCAGGTGGCTCGAGTCGGTGGGCAGGCAGCCGGCACCCTCCCCCTCGATGTCCACGTGCACGCCGGTCTCGGCCGTGGTGGTGACCGTCAGGGTGTCGTGCAGCCCCAACGCCATGCCGAGGCAGTCATAGCCCGGGCCCAGGTTGGCGGTGGTCGCGGGCACGACGACGGTCACGCTCTGCCCCGGGGCGACGGACGGACCGGCGACGGGGGCCTGGGGCACCGGGGCACCGGCGGGGTTGCTCGAGGCCACGGCTCAGGCCAGACCGAGGGCGTCGGCGACCGAGACGACGTCGAAGTCCACCTTGGTGGGCGTGACATCGGATCCGTCGGCGTTGCGCAGGGCCCATTGCGGGTCCTTCAGTCCGTGGCCGGTGACGGTGATGACGATCTTCTTGCCGGAGGGCACCTGGCCGGCGGCGTGGTACTTGAGCAGCCCGGCGACGCCCGCGGCGGAGGCCGGCTCGACGAAGACGCCCTCGCGGGCGGACAGCCAGCGGTGCGCCTCGAGGATCTCCTCGTCGGTGACGGCGTCGATCAGGCCGCCGGATTCATCCCGCGCTGCCTCGGCCTGGGCCCAGGAGGCGGGGTTGCCGATGCGGATGGCAGTGGCGATGGTGTCCGGTTCGGTGATGGGGTGCCCGGCGACGATCGGGGCCGACCCGGCGGCCTGGAAACCCCACATGACCGGGCGCCTGGTCGATACGGCGGGCAGGGTGCCCGCGGTTTCGGACTCGTAGGGCTCGGAGTATTCCTTGTAGCCCTTCCAGTAGGCGGTGATGTTCCCGGCATTGCCCACGGGCAGCAGGTGGTAGTCCGGGGCGTCGCCGAGGGAGTCCACGACCTCGAAGGCTCCGGTCTTCTGGCCCTCGATGCGCGCGGGGTTCACCGAGTTCACCAGGAAGACCGGGTAGTTCTCGGACAGCTTGCGGGCCACGTCCAGGCAGTTGTCGAAGTTGCCGTTGACCTGCAGCAGCTCGGCGCCGTGGGCGATGGCCTGGGAGAGCTTGCCCATGGCGATCTTGCCGTCCGGGACCAGCACGGCGCACTTGATGCCGGCCTGGGTGGCGTAGGCAGCGGCGGAAGCCGAGGTGTTGCCGGTCGAGGCGCAGACCACGGCCTCGGCTCCGGCGGCGACGGCGGCGGTGATCGCCATGGTCATGCCGCGGTCCTTGAAGGAGCCGGTGGGGTTCATCCCCTCGACCTTCAGGTACACCTCGGATCCGGTGAGCTCGGACAGCGCCGGGGCGAGGACCAGCGGTGTGCCGCCCTCCCCCAGGGTGATGACCCGGGTGGAGTCGTTGACGGGCAGGCGGGATGCGTATTCGCGGATGACTCCGCGCCACTGGTGGGCCACTTAGTTTCCTTCGACTCTCAGTACTGATGTAACGGCGGTGACGACCTTCAGCGCCTCGATGTCCGCCACCGTGGCGGCCAGTGCGGCCTCGCTGCCCTGGTGGGTGACGAAGCGCAGCGTGGCCGAGCCGGGCTCGTCCCCGTCCACGGGGTCCGGGATCTGGCGCATCGATTCGATGGACACGCCGCGCTCGGTGAAGATCGTGGCGATCCTGGCCAGCACGCCGGTCTTGTCGTTGACGCGCAGGCCGATGCTGTAGCTGGTCGACACGGCCTGGATGGGCAGCGCCCGCACGGTGCCGGTGGTGGATTCGGTGCGCCCGGGCCCACCGAGAACGACCCGGCGGGCAGCGGAGACGACGTCGCCGACGACCGCGGACGCCGTCGGCTTGCCGCCGGCGCCCTGGCCGTAGAACATCAGTTCCCCGGCGTTGTCCGCCTCCACGAACACGGCGTTGAAGGCCCCGTGGACGGCGGCCAGCGGGTGCACCCGCGGGATCAGCGTGGGGTGGACGCGCACCCCGACGCCCTCGGAGCCGTTGCCGTCGCCGAGGCGTTCGGCGATGGCCAGCAACTTGATGACCATGCCCTGTTCCCGGGCAGCGGCGACGTCGTCGGCGGTGACGGAGGTGATGCCCTCGCAGTGCACGTCGTCCAGGTCGAACGGTGCGTGGAAGGACAGGGTCGCCAGGATGGCGGCCTTCGCGGCGGCGTCGTGGCCCTCGATGTCGGCGGTGGGGTCGGCCTCGGCATAGCCGAGTTCCTTGGCCCGCTCCAACGCGTCCCCGAACTGCGCGCCGGTGGTGTCCATGGCGTCGAGGATGTAGTTCGTGGTCCCGTTGACGATGCCCATGACCTTGGTGATCCGGTCGCCGGCCAGCGAGTCGCGGATCGGCCGCAGGATCGGGATGGCCCCGGCGACGGCGGCCTCGTAGGAGAGCTGCACGCCGGCGTCCCCGGCGCGGGCGGAGAGCCCGGGCAGGTCCTTGGCCAGCAGCGCCTTGTTCCCGGTGACCACGGTGGCCCCGCCGTCGATGGCCCGGCGGATCAGCGTGGCCGCCGGCTCCAGCCCGCCCATGAGCTCGATGACGATGTCGGCGTCGTCGATCAACGCCTCGGCATCGGTGGTGAACAGCGACGCGGGCAATTCGACGTCGCGCGGTGCAGCGGTGTTGCGGACCGCGATGCCGGCTAGTTCGAGTTCGGCACCCACGCGTGTGGTGAGTTCACCGGCGTCGTCCAGCAGGATCCGTGCCACCTGTGAACCGACATTGCCGCAGCCGAGCAGGGCCACCCTGAGTTTCTTCACGTGTTATCTACGCTCCCATGTCACGGGCCAACAAATCGTCTTCGGTTTCCCTGCGGATGATGGTGCGGGCCGTGCCGCCGCGAACGGCGACGACGGCCGGGCGGGCCAGGTAGTTGTAGTTGCTGGCCAATGCCCAGCAATAGGCCCCGGTCCCCGGGACCGCGAGCAGGTCGCCCGCCGCCACATCGTCCGGCAGGTAAACGTCCCGCACGACTATGTCACCACTTTCGCAGTGCTTTCCAACCACGCGGGACATAATCGGTTCACTATCCGTCACACGCGAGGCCAGCACCGCGGTGTAGTCCGCGTCATAGAGGACCGGGCGGGCGTTGTCGCTCATCCCGCCGTCGACCGAGACGTAGCGCCGCGGCAGGGTGCCGTCGCCGTTCAGGACCTGCACGGTCTTGCGCACGCCGGTCTCGTAGAGGGTGAACGTGCTGGGCCCGGCGATCGCCCGGCCCGGTTCGATCGAGATCCGCGGCACGGCCAGTGACAGCGCGGCGGCTTCCTGCTGCACTACGGCGGCCATCGCCTGGGCGAGGACGGCGGGCTCGCGCGGGGTGTCGGCCTCGGTGTAGGCGATGCCGTAGCCGCCGCCGAGGTCCAGCTCGGGCAGCTCCACGCCGTGGGCGTCGCGGATTCCGGCCAGGAAACCGAGCATCTTGCGGGCGGCGACCTCGAAGCCCTCGGCCTCGAAGATCTGCGATCCGATGTGCGCGTGGATGCCCAACAAGGTGATGGACGGCGACGCCAGCGCGAAGGCGACCGCGTCAGCGGCGGGCGAGGCACCGGCGTCGTCCGCGACCATGGACAGGCCGAACTTCTGGTCCTCGTGGGCGGTGGCGATGAATTCGTGCGTGCTGGCGTGTACCCCGGGGGTGAGCCGGAGCATGACGTGGGCGGTGGTGCCCAGCCGGCAGGCGATCGCGGCGACGCGTTCGAGCTCGTCCAGGCTGTCCACCACGATCCGGCCCAGGCCCATGTCCAGGGCGGTCTCGATTTCCGCGGTGGACTTGTTGTTCCCGTGCAGGCCCAGATTCGCCGCCGGGACCCCGGCGCGGCGGGCCACGGCGAGTTCGCCGCCGGAGCAGGTGTCCAACCGCAGGCCCTCGTCGGTCACCCAGCGGGCGACCTCGGTGCACAGGAAGGCCTTGCCGGCGTAGTAGACGTCGACCCCGCCGCACAGCTCGGCGAAGGCGGCGTTGAACGCATCGCGGAAACCGGCGGCACGGGAACGGAAGTCGTCCTCGTCCATCACGAACAGCGGGGTGCCGTATTCGCGGGCCAGTTCGGACACGCGCAGTCCCTGGACGGCCAGTTCGCCGTCGTCGGTGCGCGCCACGCCGTCCGCCCACTGGACCGGGCGCAGCGCGTTGGCGTCGGCGGGGTAGGACAGCCAGTCGGGGGCCAAGGCTGAGGCGGCCATGGCTACATCTTCTCCGGTGCCGAGACGCCGAGCAGGTCCAGCCCGTTGGCCAGGACCTGGGTGGTGGCGTCGTTGAGCCACAGGCGGGTGCGGTTGACGTCCTCGACCGG
Source organism: Arthrobacter sp. ASL1 (assembly GCF_056680475.1). Lineage (NCBI taxonomy): Bacteria > Bacillati > Actinomycetota > Actinomycetes > Micrococcales > Micrococcaceae > Arthrobacter > Arthrobacter sp. ASL1. The sequence continues at coordinate 3,719,253 of NZ_CM155284.1, read as the reverse complement.
TGCCTCCGCCAGCGGGGTGATGCGGGTGGCCCCGTACCAGCGGTGGTAGGCCCCGGCCAGGGACTCGAGGTACCGCGCGACGCGGTGCGGCTCACGGTGTTCGGCGGCTCCGGCGAGGTGGTGCGGGAACTGGGCCAACACGGCGAGCAGCTCGTTCTCGGTCGCGTGCGTGAGCAGGGACGCGTCGAAGGCGCTGCGGTCCACGCCGGCCGCCGCGGCATTGCGGGCGGCGGCCCGGGAGCGGGCGTGGGCGTACTGCACATAGAAGACCGGGTTGTCGTTGGTCTTCTGCACCAGCAGGTCCAGGTCGATGTCGATGTTCGAGTCCGAGGAGTAGCGGGTCAGGGCGTAGCGTGCGGCGTCCACGCCGACGGCGTCGACCAGGTCCTCAAGGGTGACGACGGTGCCGGCGCGTTTGGACATGCGCACGGGTTTGCCGTCGCGCACCAGGTTGACCATCTGCCCGATCATGACCTCGACGCAGTCCGGGTCGTGACCCAGCGCGGCGGCAGCGGCCTTCAGGCGGGCCACGTAGCCGTGGTGGTCGGCGCCGAGCATGTAGATGTTCAGGTCGAACCCGCGGGACCGCTTGTCATGGATGTAGGCGATGTCACCGGCGATGTAGGCGGCGTTGCCATCGGATTTGATGACCACGCGGTCCTTGTCGTCGCCGTGGTCGGTGGAGCGCAGCCACCAGGCGCCATCGGCGAAGTACAGGCTGTCGGAGGTCTTGAGCTGTTCGAGCAGCTGCTCGACCGAGCCGTCGCGGTGCAGCGAGTCCTCGTGGAAGTACACGTCGAAGTCGACGCCGAAATCGTGCAGCGAGGACTTGATCTCGCCGAACATCATGTCGACGCCGATGGCACGGAAGCGTTCCTGCGGGTCGTCGGCCTGCAGGATGTCCGGTTCGATGGCGATCACGCGGGCGGTGATGTCGTCGATGTACTCGCCCGCGTAGCCGTCCTCCGGGGTCGGTTCACCCTGCGCATTGGCCAGCAGGGAGCGCGCGAACCGGTCGATCTGGGCACCGTGGTCGTTGAAGTAGTACTCCCGGGTGACCTCGGCCCCCTGGTTCTGGAAGATGCGCGCCAACGAGTCCCCGACCGCGGCCCAGCGGGTGCCGCCCAGGTGGATGGGGCCGGTGGGGTTGGCGGAGACGAACTCGAGGTTGATGCGGTGTCCGGCCATGACCGTACCCGAACCGTAGGCGGCACCCGCCTCGACGATGGCCTTCGCCAGCCCACCGGCGGCGGCAGCGTCGACGGTGATGTTCAGGAAGCCCGGTCCGGCGATCTCCACGGCGGTGACCCCGGGGATCTCCACGAGGCGCCCGCGCAGCACGGTGGCGAACTCCCGCGGGTTCATGCCGGCCTTCTTGCCCAGCTGCAGGGCGATGTTCGTCGCCCAGTCGCCGTGCTCGCGGCTCTTGGGCCGCTCCACCCGCACCTCGTCGGGGACGTCAACGGTGAATTCACCGGCCGCGACGGCGTCGCGCAGGCAGGCGGAAATGGCGAGGGAGAGTTCTTCAGGAGTCACCACACAAGGATAACGGTCGCCACCCCGGCTCCCCGACTCGGTGAACCGGCAGGTCACGCGCGTAACGACGTCGCCCCACCGGCGCCGCCCTCCCCTCCCGCCAAACGGCCGGTGCTGGTAGATTCCGAACCAACTGCTTCACAGGGACGAGGGAGACCATGGACGCTGACCCAGCCGGGCGACGGCTGCCCCGGCCGTCCGCCGTGTTCCTGCTCGTCTTCCTGGGCTCGCTGCTGGTCGTCTTCGGGGCCGCGACCCTGCCGGCCATGACGCACCACAGCCCGCAGGGCCTCGTCCTGCCGACCCCGGACCTTCCCGCTCCGGCCCAAGCGACGCAATCCGCGGAGCCCTCCGGGGATCCGGTTGCACCCGAAAGCCGCCCGGATGACGCCGCCATCGGCAGGATCGGCCAGACGATTGCCGCGGTGCTCTTCGCCGTCGTCGTCCTGTTCGTTGTCGGGATGGTCCTGTCACTGCGCCGCCAGGCCCGTACCGCCGACCCGCCCCATGCCGCAGCGGCCGATGACATCCCCTCCGAGGCGAAGCTGCGCGCCGAGGTCGCCGCCACGCTCGCCCGGGCCGAGACGTCGCTCGAAGGTGCCACCGGTGCGCAGATCCGTTCGCGCATCATCGCCTGCTGGGCCGAACTCGAACGCCTGGCCACCACCCGGGGCCTGCGGCACGACCGCGCGTCGACCCCGACCGAGCAGGCCGGTGCCATGCTGGCCGCCTTCGGCGTCCCGTCCCCACCGCTGGCCCGTCTGCTCGCCCTCTATGAACGCGTCAGGTACGACGTCGGTGTCCCGGGTTGGGAGCCCGGCGACGAGCAGGTGCGCCAGGCCGGGGCCGACTTCGCACGGCTAGCCGAGGCGGTCGGCACCGCAGACCGTGTCCACCACCACGCGGGAGCCGGGGAGTGAGCGCCGGAGGGGTGCGTCGCAAGACGGCGTGGATAGGGCCCCTCTGCTTCGGCACGGTCGCGCTGGCCTTTTGCCTGTACACCCGCATCGACCCCGGGCACACCGCGCTGTTCACCGCCGTGGGCGTCTGCCTGGGGTACCTGTTCACGCTGTTCCCCCTGCTGACCTTCTCCGGTCGGGCCATGCTCGCGCCGGGGCGGCCCGCCAACGGCAACGAGGCCTTTCGCACCACTGCGTTCGCCCTGCTCGCCCAGCGCGTCCATCGGCACTCCCCCGCGGCGACGGCGCTGGAGTATGCCGTCGCCATCGCCGTCCGGGCCGCTGGGGACGTGGAGTCCGTCGGCCCCGCAACGGTCCTCGTCCAGCGTGAACTGGCCGCCGGACACGACCTCACCGCCCGCCAGACGACGGCAGCGGCGCGTGAAATCCAGGCCTGCCTCGCCGACTCACCAGCCACCTCCATAGCCCCCTCGAAAGGCACACCATGACCGATCGACCCTCCAATATCGACCGTTCCTCCGTCCATGCCGCTCCCGAACCGGCCGTCGAGCAGATCGCCGCTGCCGGCGCCGCCGTCCTGGACGGTGTTGGCCGGGCGGTCGTGGGGACCCGTGAGCCGCTGCGGTTGGCCCTGGCCTCCGTGTTGGCCGGCGGCCATGTGCTCTTCGAGGACATGCCCGGGCTGGGCAAAACCCTGGTGGCCCGGTCCTTGGCGCAGACGCTCGGCCTGGGGTTCCGGAGATTGCAATGCACCCCCGACCTGCTGCCGTCCGACGTCACCGGGTCCTCGATCTTCGATCCCGTCGAGCGGACGTTCGACTTCCAGCCCGGGCCGGTCTTCACGGGCCTGCTGCTGGCCGATGAGATCAACCGCACCTCGCCCAAGACCCAGTCGGCCCTGTTGGAGGCCATGGCCGAGGGGCAGGTCTCCGTGGAAGGGGCGACACGGACCCTACCGGTGCCCTTCCATGTCTTCGCCACGTCGAACCCAGTCGAGTTCGAGGGGACCTATCCCCTCCCTGAAGCCCAGTTGGACCGGTTCCTGGTCCGGTTGTCGCTGGGCTATCCCACGGCGCAGGCGGAAGCCGACATCGTGGCACGCCGTCTGGTTCGCGGTCTGGTCGAACCGGTCCTGGACCCCGTGCTGGATGCGGCAGGTCTGCGCCGGCTGCAGGAATCACTGTCCGGCATTCCCGTTTCCCCTGACATCATCGATTACGCGGTCCGGCTCGCCGCCGCCAGCCGCGACCTCGACGAGGTGCAGGTCGGGGCATCTCCCCGCGGCTCCCAGGCACTGGTATTGCTCTCCCGCGCCGTCGCCGCATTGGATGGCCGGGCCTACGTGGTGCCCGAGGACGTCAAGGCCGTGGCGGTCCCCGCACTGGCCCACCGGCTGGTGCTCTCCCCGGCGGCCTGGGCCCGCGGGTCCGACCCGGTGGAACTGGTCCGGCAACTCACCGCTGCGGTCCCCGTACCGGCGACGGCGCCGTGACGGAACTGGACATGACCCCGGCGCGGCTGGTCGATGCCCGAAACCGTCCGGCGGCCGCGGGCCCACCGGCGCATTCCCCCCAATGGGGTGTGGCCGTCGTCCTGGCCCTCCTCTTCGGCGTGGGCGCAGCGGTGGCCAGGCGTCCGGACATTGCCGTCATCGGCGCGCTCTTCGCGTTGATCGCCGTCTCGGTTCCACGGCGGTTCGGCCAGGGTCACGCGCCGACGCTGGGCTTCGCCCCTGGAACGTCTCGGGACGCCGGCTCCACAGGACGCCGCCCCGTCTTCTTCCACGACAGATCACAGGCCGACCATGCCGGGAATGCCCTGATGGCCGTTCGCGCCCTGGCCCCCGGTGGCCGTGAATCCGCATTTGTCGCCACGGCAGCCGAGACCTCGTTGCTGGGGGTGCGTGTACCCCTGGGTGGGCGGCGGGACCTGTTGGACTACCGAGTCTCGGCCTTCAGCACCGATCTGGGGGTCTGCCGCGACGAGTCTACGACCGGTGTGCTCACCGCACTGCTCCAGCCCCAAGCCGAGCCACTCCGCAGGCTTCCGGTGCCGGTCGCGCTGCGGGCGCATGCCGGGTCACATCATGCCCGGCTGCGCGGCGGCGGGACAGAGATCCGCGACATCGGACCGCTGCGCCATGGCGACGACCGACGGCACATCGACTGGCGGGCCACCGCGCGCAGCACCGATGCCGCCGCGACCCCCCTGGTGCGCCGCTACCTCGCCCCCGCCGATGCCGGAGTCACCCTGGCCATCGATTCCCGGGTGGATATCCCCGCGCGGGTTGCTGCATGGGTCGACCCGAGTCTGGACACTCTGCGGATGGTCTCCAGCCTTCAACTCACACGCGGGGCGGCGGGATCGGTGGCGGCGGCGTACGCCGCCCGGGGCGACCGGGTCGGGTTGCTGGACGCGTTCGGGTTCGGCGCTCCCCTGCGTCCAGCCGGGGGCCATCGCCAACTCGAATTGCTGCGGCGCCGGTTGGCGGCCTTGACCGTGCCATCCACCAGCATCCAGCCCTCCCGCATGCCGGCGCCGGCGCCGGGGACCCTGGTCTACTTCTTCTCGCCGCTGCTCGATCCGGATGCCGCGACCCTACCGGCCCATTGGGTCCGCTCCGGGCACATCGTCGCCGTCGTCGACACCTTGCCGGAGCCCGATCCCGCCGGCCTGCCGGCCGCCGAGGCCCAGGCCCTGGCCCTGCTGCTGGCCACCCGGGCAGCGGTGCGCGCCGAACTGGCCGGGGAGGGGATCCCGGTCCTGCCGGCGTCGAACCTGCGTGAGTCCGTCGAGCGGTGGGGCCTGCAACGTGCCCGGTCCCGGACGCTACCCGGCGGTGCCCGGTGATTCGCCTGTCCCGTGCGCTGGCCCCGTCACACCGGTCTCCCTCGCTGGAACCCCTGGTCGCGGGGACCGTCCCCGCGGCGACGCTGGCGCTGGTCGCCGCCGCCCTGCTGGTCGCCGGGACCCTGCCCGCCGCGATCGCGACCGCTGCCGGGCAGGGGGTGCTCGAGTGGGTGGGTGCGCTGGCCGTCGTCGCCGCCGGGGTCGCCCTGATCCTGTTGTGGCCCCAGCACATCGCCGCCCTGATTGCGCTTTTGCTCCTGGGGGCTGCCTACGTCCGCGTCAGCAGCATGGGGCTGTGGACATTGCCGCTCTATGTGGTGGCCTTCCATGCCGTCTACGTGCTCCTCGGATTGGCCGCGATGGGGCCACGCTCGGCCCGGTTCACCCGGGCCGCCCTGCGCGAGGCGGCCCGGGCGGCAGCGTGGCCCCAGGTCGGCGCCCAGGTGCTCGCCGTCGTCGTGCTCCTGCTGGCGTGGTGGGGCCCCACCGAAACCGGGGTTCTGGGAGCTGCCGCGGGGATCGTCTCGGCATGCGTGTTGGCGGGAGGCGCCCTCGTGGCCTCACGGGTCGCCGGCCGTCCCGAAAACCCGGACTGAGTCCCCGACTACCGGTTACGCGAGGGCGTGAAGTTCCTGCTAAGCTCTTTGAGGTTCCCGCCGCAGACAACGTCGCGGCACGCCCTCGTAGCTCAGGGGATAGAGCGGCTGCCTCCGGAGCAGCAGGTCGAAGGTTCGAATCCTTTCGAGGGCACCACTGGGGGGCACCTGAAAGAGGTCCCCGGCTTCATGCCGGGGGCCTTTTTCGCACCCTGACGCAGGATGCGACACCGTGGTCCAACCGGCGCCGGTGACAACACCGGGCGCAATCCCGGCGACTCCAGGTAGATGGCAACTGGCGACTGCTCCCCCAGGCGTCGACCGGGTCCACGCGCACATCTTCTGACGCTTTGGTGCGCCGTTTGCGCGGCCACCGCGCATCGGACATGGGGCAGAACACGATGCACCACAGCGCCGCCCGTGGCCGGCGGGGCATCTGGGGTGGATGCCCGGCAAGCCACGGACGGCGCCTGGTGCCGGAGGGGATCCCCCGGGAGTCGTTGTTGGGCGGGCCGCTAGACCTCCATCTTCGCCAGTTCGTCTGTGGAGGCGGCGCGGCGCTTGTCGAAGACGGTGGCCCCGACCTCCTGCTCGGCCTGGTTGTTGATGGAGAGGTCGATGCCGGGGCGGTCACGCAGGATCAACACGGCGACGATGGAGACCAAGGTCATGCCGAGCAGGTACACCGAGACGGCCGTGGTGCCGCCGGTGGCCTGGACCAGGGCCTGTGCGATGGTCGGCGCGAAGGCGCCCCCGAGAATGGCTCCCAGCGCGTAGGAGATGGAAACGCCGGAGAAGCGCACGGAGGCCGGGAAGATCTCCGAGTACCAGGCCGCCTGCGGACCGTAGCCCAGGCCGAGGCCGAAGGCGAAGATCCCCAGGGCCAGGTACAGCATGGGCAGCGAGGCGGTGTTGATCATCCAGAACAGCGGGAACACCGCGAGGAGCTGGGCGCTGAAGCCGATCAGGTAGGTTCGCTTGCGCCCGATCCTGTCGGAGAGGTAACCGGCGAGGGCGGTGAAGATGAACCACATCGCGGCGCCGAAGGAAATGGCGATCAGTACCGTGGTCCGCTCCAGGCCGACGGCGGGGCTGGTGGCGTAGGCGGGGATGAAGCCGCCGGTGGCCATGTAGCCGGCGGCGTTGTTGCCGGCGAAGACCAGGGCGGCGAGGAGGACCAGCAGCCAGTGCTTGCGGAACAGTTCGACGACGGGCACCTTTGATTGCTGCTTCTTCGCGGCGATCTCCTGGAAGATCGGGGATTCGTCGACCGACTTGCGGACGAAGTAGCCCACGACGACCAGCACGATGCTCAGCAGGAACGGGACGCGCCAGCCCCACTCCATGAAGGCCGCGCCCGGGGAGATCCAGCCGGTCATGATCGCGGTGATGCCCGAGGCGAGCAGCATGCCCAGCGGGACGCCGAGCTGTGGGAACGCCCCGGCCCGGCCGCGGCGGTCACGGGGGGCGTGTTCGACGGCCATGAGCACCGCGCCACCCCACTCGCCGCCGGCGGAGATTCCCTGCATGATGCGCAGGAGCAGCAGCATGACCGGCGCCACGACGCCTGCTGTTTCGTAGGTCGGCAACACGCCGATGAGCATGGTCGAGGCGCCCATCAGGATCAGCGTGACCACGAGCATGGCGCGGCGACCGATCTTGTCGCCGTAGTGCCCGGCCAGGAACGCGCCCAGGGGACGGAACAGGAAGCTGATGCCGACGGAGGCGAACGACAGCAGCAGGCCGATCGATGAACCGGCCGGCTGGAAGAAGATCTGTGCGAACACCAGCCCTGCGGCGGTGGCGTAGATGAAGAAGTCGTACCACTCAATGGTGGTGCCGATGATCGTGGCCAGCGCGACGCGGCGTTGGTTCGCGGCCTTCGAATAGCGGGGGGCTGCAATGCTCATGGATGTCCTTCTCGAGGGTGCGCCACGAAGCTTCTGGGCGCGTTGTAGCGATGGGATAGTGGCCCCCCGTGGTGGTCAAGGGGTCGATCAAAGGCAAGTGTGACAGGTGTCTCTTAGAAAGGTAAACTTCAGAAGACTTGGATACTTCTTTGAATGAGGTTAAGTTATGCCCCCTTTCACACTCCGGCAACTGGAGCTCTTCGCAGCCCTGCCGGACCATCCGACACTGAGTTCGGCGGCCGCCAGCCTGTACATCTCCGAGCCGGCCCTTTCGCAGGCCATCACGGCATTGGAGCGAACCACCGGCGAGCAACTGTGCGTGCGGCGTAAGGCACGTGGCCTGCAGTTGACGCCGTCGGGACAATACTTCGCGCAGCGGGCACGACTGCTGCTGCGCGAGGCAGACGCACTGCTCGACGATCTGGCCGGTGTTGGCGGCGAGCTCAAAGGCCCCGTGCGCCTGGGCTGCTTCGCGAGCTTCGCCAGCACCGTGGTGCCGTCCGTGCTCGACGGGCTGGCCGACAGCTACCCGGGCATCGTCGTCGACGTGATGGTCGGCTCCCACAACGAGCTGCTTCCCGCTCTTGATGCCGGGATGCTCGACCTGGCCATCGTGTACGACCTGGAGTTGCCGGCCGGCTACAGCCAGCGCACGATTTACCCAACCGAGCTGCGTGCGGTGCTCCCACCCAACCATCCGCTGGCGGCCCGGGCGACCGTCGACCTGGCCGACCTGGCGGAAGAAGACCTGATCATGTACGCGTCGAGTCCGAGCACGGCGAACACCTATCGCGTCTTCGAGGAGCGCGGCCTGCGGCCACATGTCGCCGCGTCGATGCCGCAGGTGGTCCTGGTGCAGGCGCTGGTAGGGCGCGGGCTGGGTTATGCCCTGCTCATGTCCCGCCCGCAGGAACACAGCCTGACCGTGGAAGGGCGCAAGGTCGCAGTGCGCCCACTGTCGCCGCCAGCCACCCAGACGACGGTCTGCGCCATCTGGCCGGACGGCATGGTCCTGAGCCCGCGGGCAGAGGCGGTCCTGTCCCATGCGGTCAAGAACATGAGGGGTGCCGACGGGCAAGGCTGATCGACCGGCGCCACCGGCGTCCCTTGCCGGACGGTCCGCAGCCAGCTACAGTGAACAGCGTTCAAGTGAACGCTGTTCAAGAGCGTGTCACGTCGTTCTGCAGCCAGGATCCCGATGAACCGCCTCCGCCTCGATGCCACCGACATCGCCCGTATCGCCGTCTTCGCCGCCATCGTGGCGGCACTGGGCCTGCCCGGCGGGTTCTCCGTCTTCGGGACCGTCCCGATCACAGCCCAAACCCTGGGGGTCATGCTGGCCGGCGCGGTGCTTGGACCATGGCGGGGCGCGCTGTCCATGGTGGTCCTGCTGGCCCTTGTCGCCATCGGGCTGCCGCTGCTCTCCGGAGGACGAGGTGGGCTCGGCGCCTTCGTCGGCCCCTCGGCCGGGTACCTCTTCGGCTGGATCGCCGGTGCCGCCGTCATCGGCGCGATCGTCCACAGCGGCCCGCGGCTGACGCGGATCCGGACCACGCTCGGGATCCTCGTCGGCGGCATCCCGGTCATCTACGCCGTGGGGATCCCGGTCCAGGCACTGGTGACCCGGCTGCCCCTGGAGGCCACCGCCCTGCAATCCCTGGTGTTCCTGCCCGGCGACCTGGTCAAGGTCGCCATCGCGGCGGCCATCACGATGACACTGGCCCGCGCCTACCCACGGGCCTTCCGGCAGCGGGCCACCCGCCCGGCACCCGGCACCCGAGGTGCATCGACGGCGGACGCGGCCGGCGAGCGCGTGGGGCACCCGGTCCGGTGATGTCCGGGCAGCTCATACCGGTGCGCCACTGCCCCTCCGGCCCGGAAGCCACGAGGCAGCTGCTTGAGCGCCTGTCCGCCATCCGCTCCGCCGGCGCCGCGCCGCTGGTGGGTGACGACCGGTGGTCCGCCCGGCAGTGGGACGAGATCGACAAGCTGTGTGCCTCATCCGCGGTGCCTGCGGGGATTGGCTGGGCAACCCTGACCTCGGGCAGCGGCGGGTTCCCCCGCATCGTGCTGCGCTCGGCCGATTCATGGTCGGCTTCCTTCGATGGCTTCGCCGACCTGGTGGGCCTGCACGACGACGACGTGGTGGCCTTGCCGGCACCACCGGCGGCGTCGATCTCGTTGTTCTCGCTGGCCCACGCCCTGGAGGGCGGACCCCGGCCGCTGCTACCCGGCGGCCAGGCCGTCGGTGCCGGGGACTTCGCGGATGCGACGCTTTTCCACGGCACGCCCCAGGCCCTGTCCCGGCTGCTCGACAACGGCGCACCACCTCGGCTGCGGGCGGCATGGGTCGGAGGCAGCCGGCTGGACCCCTCCTTGCGGGAGCGGGCCGCAGCGCACGGCATCCGGGTGGTCTCCTACTACGGGGCCGCCGAACTCTCGCTGGTCGCCGTGGACACCGGCGCCGGGTACTCGCCCTTTACCGGTGTCGAGGTCGATCTGCGCGGGGGTCTGCTCTGGGTCCGCTCCCCCTATGTCGCAGACGGCTACCTGGCCTACCCCGCAGAACATGCCGGACCGAGACCGCTGCGCACCGAAGAGGACTGGCACACCGTCGGTGACCTGGCCTATCGGGAGGGCGACCGGCTGGTTTTCGGCGGACGGTCCGACGGCGCGATCCTGACGGCCTCGGCCACAGTGATCCCCGAAGATGTCGAATCCGCGCTGCGCCTAGTCCCCGGCGTGGGAGACGCCGTCGTCCTCGGCCTCCCGGCACCAGAGATCGGCAAGCTGGTAGCGGCGGTCATCGAACCGGCCGCAGGCACCAGGGTGCCCGATGTCGCCGGATTGCGGCGCGCCGCCGGGGAACTGCTCTCCCCCGCGCACCGGCCACGACGCTGGTTCACTGCGATCCTGCCGCGCACGGCCAGCGGGAAACCCGCCCGGGCCGAACTCGCGCGCCGGGTCGCCACCGGAGAGGTGCAGGTCCTTGAACGCTAGGACTCCGGTGGTCATCGCCGCCCGCAGGACCCCGGTCGCCACGCGCGGCCGCGCTCTCTCCACGCTGACCGTCGATGCGTTGGCCTCCTCCGTTTTGTCGGCGGCGCTCGCCGACGCCGAGCTGGCCCTGGGGCGGCGGACCACCGTGGGCGATGTGGTGTTGGGCAACTGCATGGGGCCCGGCGGGAACCCCGCGCGCGTGGCGGCCCTGGGTGCGGGGCTCGGACACGAGGTACCCGGGCTGACCGTGGACCGGCAATGCGGCAGCGGATTGGCAGCGGTCATCACCGCGGCCCAGGCGATCAGTGCCGGCGATGGCCGACTGCAACTGGCCGGGGGTGCCGAAAGCGCATCGACCGCGCCGCTGCGGTCCGTCGATGGGCTCCCCTACGACCGCGCCCCCTTCGTTCCGGCCGGATGGCCGGACCCCGGCATGCCGCGGGCGGCCCAGGACCTGGCCGTGGCGGCGGGCATCCCCCGCGCGCGGCAGGATGCGTATGCCGCCCGCTCCCACCGCCGGGCCGTCGCGGCCGCCGGTCGAGGCGCCTTCGCCGATGAACTGGTCCGCACCAACGGGCTGGGCGCCGACGAGGTGCCTGCACGCGGGGAGTCGCTCCTGCCCCGATTCACGCCGCTGTTCCCGGGAGGCAGCCTCACGGGCGGGAACTCGTGCCGGATCAGCGACGGGGCAGCCGCCGTCGCCCTCGTGCCTGGCGGGACATCGTCGGCGCCGGGGCTGGCACTGCGCGCCCACGCCGTCATCGGCTGCGATCCGGCACTCCCGGGCATCGGGGCGGCACCGGCCATCGAGGCCGCACTGCGCTCGGCCGGGCTGGCGGTGGCCGAGGTGGCGGCGATCGAACTGGTCGAGGCGTTCGCCGTCCAGACATTGGCCGTGCTGCAGCGGATCGGCGTCGACGATCACGATCCGCGGGTCTGTGCAGACGGTGGTGCGCTGGCCTGGGGACATCCATGGGGAGCCAGCGGAGCGGTGTCCGTCGTCCGGCTCTTCAGCCGGCTGGTGCGCGGTGGTGCGCCGTCCGGCACCATCGGCCTCGCTGCCGCTTCGGTGGGCGGAGGGCTGGGCGTGGCCGCGGTCTTCGAGGTGGTCCGATGAGCACCATATCGCTGCGTGACGTCTCGGTCGCCCTCGGCGGGACCACCGTGCTCGATCGGGCCTCCGTTGAACTCGATGCCCGGCGGATCGCCATCATCGGCGAGAACGGGTCGGGAAAATCGACGCTGGCCCGGGTGATCGGCGGCCTGGTGTCCCCCTCGGCCGGCGAAGTGCACGTCCATGGCATCGACGCGGTACGGGACCTCCGGCAGTTGCGTCGACGGACCGCAGTGGTCTTCAGCAATCCCGATGCGCAGATCATCATGCCCACGGTCGCGGAGGATGTGGCCTTCTCCCTGCGCGCTGACAAGCTCCCCCGCCGGGTGGTGGCCGAGCGGGTGGCCGCAGCCCTGGAGGATTTCGCGCTCTCCGCGCTGGCCGGGCGCTCGGCCCATGAGCTATCCGGCGGGCAGAAGCAGCTGCTGGCACTGTGCGGTGCCTTCATCCGCTCCCCCGAGCTGGTCATTGCCGACGAGCCCACCGCGCTGCTCGACGCCCGCAATGCCCGGCTCGTGGCCGGGCACCTGCTCGACCGCCCGGGCCACCGCCTCGTGCTGGTCACCCACGATCTGGCGTTAGCGGCCCGGTGCGATACAGCGGTGCTGGTGGAAGACGGCAGGATCGGCGCCACCGGCGCCCCGGACGAGGTCATCGCCACCTACCAACGGTCGCTGGTGTGCTGAGCCTCTACCAGCCCGGGCGGGGGCCGCTGCACCGGATGCCCGCCGGGCCCAAGGCGCTGGCTTTGGCCGTCGTGGTCCTGGCCCTGTCGTTTTTGCCCTCGAGTTGGTGGGCGGCCGGGGCGGCCCTGGCCATTGCACCGCTGGGCTACGCCGTCGCGGGGCTGGGCACCGGAGTCCTGTTCCGCCAGCTCTTCGCCCTGCGCTGGCTGCTGGCCATCACCGTCGGCGTGCAATTGGTCTTCGTCGCCCCCGAAGCGGCCGTGGCAAACACCAGCAGGGTGCTGGCCACCATCCTGCTGGCCTCCCTGTTGGTGATCACCACCCGCATCACCGACCTTCTCGAGACCATTGAGCGGCTGTTGGCACCGGCCGAGCGGTGGGGGTTGGACCCCCAACGCGCCTCCCTGCTGCTGAGCATCACAATCACGACGGTGCCGGTGCTGGCCCGACTCGGCTCCGGGGTCCGCGAGGCCCAGCGGGCCCGCGGCGCCTCCGGCAACCTGGCACGCTTCGTCATCCCGTTCCTGGTGGTCTCGCTCAAGCATGCCGACGAGCTCGGCGAGGCGCTGACGGCTCGGGGTGTGCGATGAGCCGGCCCCGGGTGCTGGGGCAGATGGTGGACGGGCAGACCCGGTGCGCCCACTACCGCACGGTCCTGGACGTGATCGCCATCCGGTTCTTCTGCTGCGACGCGTACTACCCCTGCCACCGCTGCCACGACGAGGTCCCCGGCCAGCATCCGGCCATCCCCTGGCCCCCGGAACTGCACGACGCGCGGGCCGTGCTGTGCGGGGTCTGCGGCGCGCAGTGGACCATCACCGAATACCTGGGAACTGCGGATTGCCCGGGCTGCGGCGCCCGGTTCAACCCGGGTTGCAAGCTCCACAGCGACCTCTATTTCCAGTCCCGGATCGGTCCGGAATGACCGGGGCCCGCGACCGGATGACTCCGGTCGCGGGCCCTGACAGTGGCCGGTGCGGTTACTGCAACATGGTCCGGTCGTCGAGCTGGGCTCCCTTGATCTTCTCGAATTCCTTGAGCAGACCGGGAACCGTCATCTTGGCCTTGGCCTCGGCGTCGAGATCGAGGATGATCTCGCCGTCGTGCATCATGACCAGCCGGGTGCCCAACCGCAACGCCTGTTCCATGTTGTGGGTGACCATCAGCGTGGTCAACCGGTGGCGGGTGACGATCTCCTCGGTCAACCGGGCCACGAGGGCGGCACGCTGCGGATCCAGCGCCGCGGTGTGCTCGTCCAACAGCAGGATCTTCGGCCCGCTGAAGGTGGCCATCAGCAGCGAGAGCGCCTGCCGCTGACCGCCGGAGAGCAGCCCGACCTTGGCCTTCAGCCGGTTCTCCAGCCCCAGTTCGAGCGATGCGAGCTCGTGGGCGAACTGCTCGCGCTTGCCCTTGGTCACGCCGAGTCCCAGCCCGCGCCGCTTGCCGCGGTTCAGGGCCAGTGACATGTTCTCCTCGATCGTCATGTTCGGCGCGGTGCCGGCCATCGGATCCTGGAAGACGCGGCCGATGTAGCGGGCGCGGGAGTGGTCGGCGAGCTTGGTGACGTCCTTGCCGGCAATCCTCACGGTGCCGGCGTCCGGGCGCAGTTTTCCACCGACCATGTTCAGCACGGTGGATTTGCCGGCACCGTTGGAGCCGATGACCGTGACGAACTCCCCCTCGGACAAGGTGAGGTTGATGTGGCGCAGCGCCTTGCGCTCGTTGACCGTTCCGGCGAAGAAGGTCTTGGACAGGTTGTTGATCTCCAACATGGCTTCTACACCGTCTCCTTCTGCTTTTCCGCTGCCGCGGTGATGGTGCGCATGCGCTTGCCGAAGCGGTTGAAACCCTTCCACTGCGGGAGCACCAGCGCGACGACCACGAGGATCGCGGAGATCAGCTTCATGTCGTTCGGGTCCAGGCCGGCGTCCAGGGCCACCTGGATGAAGACGCGGTAGAGCACCGAACCGAGGATGACGGCCAGGGTGGCCACGAAGATCGTGCGGGTACCGAAGATCGCCTGGCCGATGATGACCGACGCCAGGCCGATGAGGATCAGGCCGATGCCCATACCGACGTCGGCGAAGCCCTGGTACTGGGCGATCATCGCCCCGCAGAGGGCCACCAGTCCGTTGGAGATCGCCAGGCCAAGGATCTTCTGGTTGTCGGTGTTGACGCCGAAGCTGCGGATCATCTCCTCGTTGTCGCCGGTGGCCTGCATGGCCAGGCCGACGTCGGTGTGCAGGAACCAGTCGAGCACGAACTTCAGGACCAGGGCGACGGCGAAGAAGATCAGCACGGAGACGATGCCGCCCGTCAGGTGCGCCTCACGCAGTGGGGAGACCAGCGTGTCCTCGCCCAGCAGGGGTACGTTCGCCTTGCCCATGATGCGCAAGTTGATCGAATAGAGGGCGATCATGGTCAGGATGCCGGCGAGCAGCCCGTTGATCCTGCCCTTGGTGTGGAGCAGGCCGGTGACGATGCCGGCGACAGCGCCGGCGAAGAAGGCGAGCACGGTGGCCAGCAATGCGGGCATGCCGTTGACGATGCTGATGGCGGCCACGGCGGCGCCGGTGGTGAAGCTGCCGTCAACCGTGAGGTCGGGGAAATCGAGAATGCGGAAGGTCAGGTAGACCCCCAGCGCCATGATCGCGTAGATCAGGCCCAGTTCAACCGCAGTGATCATGTGTGGATCCTTGTGTCGTGGGGTGTTCTGGTGTGGTGCCCGGCCACCGGTGGATGGCCGGGCACCACCGTCGTGGAGCTGCGGGCCCCGCTACTTCTTGTAGACCTCGGCTGCCTGGTCGATCAGTTCCTGCGGGATCTCCACACCGATCTTCTTGGCCGCTGCGGTGTTGACGTACAGGTCGACGTCGGTCAGCGTCTCCACGGGCATGTCCGCCGGCTTGGCGCCGTCCTTGAGGATTTTCACGGCCATCTCGGCGGTCTGCTTGCCCAGCTTCTCGTAGTTGATGCCGTACGTGGCGGTGGCCCCGCGCTTGACGGAATCACCGTCCGCCGCAATGACCGGGATCTTCTTCGACTGGGCGGTCTGCAGGAGGCCCTCCAGGGCGGAGACCACTGCGTTGTCGGTCGGGACGTAGAACGCGTCCACGTCCAGCGAGCTGGCTGCCTGCTGGACCTCGGACGACGCGGAGATCGTCGCCTCCTTGATCTCCAGTCCGAGGTCGGCGGCGGCTTCCTTGGCCCACTCCACCTGGACGGCGGAGTTGACCTCGCCCGAGGAGTAGACGATGCCGACGGTCTTGGCCTCCGGGTCGATCTTCTTGAGCAGCTCGAGCTGTTCCTTGACCGGGTTCTTGTCGGAGGTGCCCGTGACGTTGCCGCCGGGTGCCTCGTTGCTGGCCACCAGCTTGGCCGCTACCGGGTCGGTCACGGCGGAAAACAGGACCGGGATATCGGTGATCGCCTGGGCAGCCGCCTGGGCCGTCGGCGTGGCGATGGCCAGCACCAGGTCCAGGTTGTCGTTGGCGAACTGGCCCATGATCGCGGTGTTGGTCGAGGCGTCGGCCTGCGGGTTCTGCAGATCGTAACTGATCTTGTCACCCGCGTAGCCCGCGTCTGCCATGCCCTCCTTGAAGCCCTTGGTCACGGCATCCAGCGACGGGTGGGTTACGTACTGCGAGATGCCGATCTTGACGGGCTTGGCCTCATCGGGGGCGCTGGCGTCCCCGGAGCTGCCGGAACCGCAGGCGGTGGCGAGCAGTGCGGTGGCCGCGAGAACCGTGGCCAGCTTGCCGGCGCGAGAGATGTTCATGAGTTTTTTCCTTTCATGGGCCGCGGATCCACCGGCGGCGCGCATCGTCATCGATGCCCACCGGGACCCGTCGTCCACAACGAGTGATTCGACAATCTTTTGACGACCTCGTCCCCAAAGACCTCTTGATGATACCTGTGAACCAACTCACATTGTCCATTCGCTCCCAACGCCGATGGACGGGTGTCGCCCGCTCGACCCCCCATTGAAGACGAATAGTGTCCTGGGCCACACACTGTCAACATTTTGTATTCCACTCCGCGTCGCTGCGCAGGAGGGGCCCCGATCCCCCGGGGACGGTGCCACAGAGGCGGCCCCTTAGACTGTTTCAACCATGGCTGTAAAGATCACCTACCCCGAATCCCTCCCGGTCAGCGCCCGCCGCGACGACATCATGGAGGCCATCCGCGACAACCAGGTGGTGGTCATCGCCGGCGAAACCGGATCCGGCAAGACGACGCAGCTGCCCAAGATGCTGTTGGAGCTGGGACTGGGCGAGGGCGGGATGATCGGCCATACGCAGCCACGACGGTTGGCGGCACGGACGGTCGCCGAGCGCATCGCCGAGGAAACCGACTGCACGCTGGGCGAGGAGATCGGCTACCAGGTCCGCTTCACCGGACACGTTTCGGGGGCCACCCAGGTCAAGGTCATGACCGACGGCATCCTGCTCGCCGAGATCCAACGCGACCGGATGCTGCGCAAGTACAACGCGCTGATCATCGACGAGGCGCACGAACGCAGCCTGAACATCGACTTCCTGCTCGGCTACCTCAAGCGCATCCTGGCCAAGCGCCCGGAGCTGAAGGTCATCATCACCTCGGCGACGATCGACCCCGAACGCTTCGCCCAACATTTCGGTACCCCCGCGCCCGTTGGTTCCCCGGCGGCGGACGCCGGGGTCACCGCCGTCGTACCCGCCCCGATCATCGAGGTCTCCGGACGCACCTTCCCGGTGGAGATCCGCTACCGGCCACTGAACCCGGCGGAGGGCCGCGAGGACGACGACGCCGAGTATGCCGAGGACGAGGACCGCGATCCACTGGACGCGGTCTGCGACGCCGTCGACGAGCTGGCGACCGAGGCGCCCGGGGACATCCTGATCTTCTTCTCCGGCGAGCGCGAGATCCGTGACGCGGCGGAGGCCCTGCGCGCCCGGGTGCGCACCAACCGGCGCCTGGCCGGGACCGAGGTGCTGCCGCTGTTCGCCCGGCTTTCGCTGGAGGAGCAGCACAAGGTCTTCCATCCCGGCTCCAACCGGCGCCTGGTGCTGGCCACCAACGTCGCCGAGACCTCGTTGACCGTGCCGGGCATCAAGTACGTCATCGACACCGGCACCGCGCGCATCTCCCGGTATTCGCACCGCACCAAGGTCCAGCGCCTGCCGATCGAGCGGGTATCCCAGGCCAGCGCCAACCAGCGTTCGGGCCGCTGTGGCCGCGTCTCCGACGGCATCGCGATCAGGCTCTACTCGGAGGAGGACTACGAGTCCCGTCCGGAATTCACCGACCCGGAGATCCTGCGCACCAACCTGGCGGCGGTGATCCTGCAGATGTCCTCGATGGGCGTGGTGGAATCCCCGCGCGACGTTGCCGGCTTCGACTTCGTCCAGCCCCCAGATGCCAAGGCCGTCAACGACGGAGTGGCCCTGCTCCGCGAGCTCGGTGCCGTCGACGACGGGACCTCCGCGAAGATCACCCCGGTGGGTCGGAAGCTGAGCCAGCTGCCCGTCGACGTGCGCCTGGGCCGGATGATCGTGGAGGCCGGACAACGCGGCTGCGCCAAGGAGGTCATGGTCCTGGCCGCCGCCCTGACGATCCGCGACCCCCGCGAGCGCCCCTCGGAGGAAACGGGACAGCGGGCCAAGGCCACCGAGCTGCACCGCCGGTTCGACGACGCGACGTCGGACTTCTCGGGGTTCCTGAACCTGTTCAAGTACCTGCAGGAGCAGCAGAAGGAGCTCTCCTCCTCGGCGTTCCGCCGCCTGTGCAAGAAGGAGTTCATCAACTACCTGCGGGTGCGCGAATGGCAGGACCTCTTCGCCCAGCTGCGCCAGCTCTCCAAACCGCTGGGCATCACGCTCTCCACCGGGCCGGTGGACCCCGCGGGGCTGGAGCGCGAAATCCACACCAGCTTGCTGGCCGGGCTGCTCAGCCACATCGGCACCTACGACGAGCGCAAGCGCGACTACGCCGGGGCCCGCGGCACCCGGTTCGCGATCTTCCCCGGATCCGCGCTGTTCAAGAAGAACCCCGAATGGGTGATGGCCGCCGAGCTCGTGGAAACCAGCCGGCTCTGGGCCCGGGTGAACGCCCGCTTCGACCCGCTCTGGGTCGAGGAGGTCGGCAAGCACCTGATGAAGTACTCGTATTCCGAACCGCATTGGTCCCGCAAGATGGGCTCGGTCATGGGGTATGAGAAGGCCACCCTCTACGGGGTGACCGTCATCCCCCAGCGGCGCATCCAATACGGACGTGTGGACCCCGAGCTCGCGCGCGAGCTGTTCATCCGCCACGCCCTGGTCGAAGGCGATTGGAAGACGCACCACAAGTTCTTCCAGCGGAACCGGCGGCTTCTGGCGGACATCGACGAACTCGAGACCCGCATGCGCCGCCGCGACCTGGGCGCCACGGACGAGGACCTCTTCGACTTCTACGACCAGCGCGTCGGTGCCGGAGTCGTCTCCGAGCGCCACTTCGACAGGTGGTGGAAGAAGGCCCGCGCGGACGACGAGACCCTGCTGGACTTCGACCCAGACGAGCTGTTCAACGCCAACGCCGAGGAACTGAACCAGGACGACTTCCCGCGCACCCTGCGTCACGGGGACCTGGAACTGGATCTCTCCTACGAGTTCAACCCCGCGGCACGTGCCGGGGAAAACGACGGCGTGACCGTGCGGGTTCCGGTGTTGTTCCTGAACCAGCTCGACCCCGAACGGTTCAAGTGGTTGATCCCCGGCCTGCGCACCGAGCTGGTCACGTCGCTGATCAAGTCGCTGCCCAAGGCGATCCGCAAGAACTTCGTGCCCGCCCCGGACGTGGCCCGGCAGGCGGT
Organism: Arthrobacter sp. ASL1; assembly: GCF_056680475.1. Taxonomy (NCBI): domain Bacteria; kingdom Bacillati; phylum Actinomycetota; class Actinomycetes; order Micrococcales; family Micrococcaceae; genus Arthrobacter; species Arthrobacter sp. ASL1. The sequence continues at coordinate 3,699,809 of NZ_CM155284.1, read as the reverse complement.
TGCCGCCCTGGCCGCGGACTTCGACCCCACCGCCGATGACCTGGAGCCGTCCCTGGAGTTGGCCCTGCGCCGGATGCGCGGCGTCGTCATACCGGCAGGGTCCTGGAACTGGGCGTCGGTGCCGCCACACCTGTTGGCGTCCTTCCAAGTGGTCGATGCGCGCGCCCGGACCCTCGATGAATCCAAGGACCTGTCCACCCTGCAGCGCACCCTCGCGGCGCAGAACCGGGCCGCCCTGGCCGAATCCCTGGGCAGTGCCGGCCCGGCGCTGCTCGCCGCGGCGCGCGAGGCCGAGGCCCGGCACGACGGCGGCACCACCTCCCCCGGCGCGGGCGGGAAGCCCGGCTCCCCCGCCCGGGGTGCCGTCCCGCGCGCAGTCCAGGCCCCGCCGTCGTCCCCCTCCAGCCGCGAGCGGACCGGATTGACCGTCTGGCCCGACGGGCTGGGCACCGGGGAACGGATCGAGCGCAAGGTCAGCACCACGGTCGCCGGCGTCGAGGTGACCGCGTTCCCGGGCCTGCTCGATGCCGGGGAGACGGCCTCGCTGACGGTGTTCCGCAACGAGGACGAACAACTCACCGCGCATCGTGCCGGTGTCATCCGGTTGCTGCTGCTCCAGGTCCCGTCGCCGGCCCGCTACGTCCTGGACCACCTGAACAACAAGGAGAAGCTGGTCTTCACGCAGAACCCGCACGGTTCGGTGGAGAAGCTGATCGCCGACTGCACGCTGGCGGCGCTGGACCGGCTGGTGCCGGCCGAGCTGCCGTTCAGCCGTGCCGAATTCGACGCGCTGTTCGAGCAGGTACGCGCGGAGCTGATCGACACGGTGTTCGCCGTGACCGCGATCGTGGAGCGGGTGCTCTCCACGGCCCGCATCATCTCCAAGCGCATCTCCAAGGCGTCATCGCTGGCGCTGGTCAACGCGTTGGCCGACATCCGCAGCCAGTTGGACAACCTGGTCTACCCCGGGTTCGTGGCCGGAACCGGGTACGCGCACCTGGCGCAGCTGCCCCGCTACCTGGATGCGATCGCGAAGCGGATGGACAAGCTGGAGTCCGGGAACGTGGCCCGCGACCACCAGGCGATGCTGGCCGTGCAGGCCCTCGAGGACGCCTACGACGCCGCACTGTCCGCCCTGCCGGCGGGCATGCGGACGCCGGCCCCGCTGGCACGGATCAAATGGATGCTCGAGGAGCTGCGGGTGAGCATGTTCGCCCAGGAACTCGGCACCGCCTACTCCGTGTCGGAAAAGCGCATCCGCACGGCGTTGCGCGAGGCGGCAGCTTAACCGTCGGGCGCTTGCTAGCCGGCCGGAACCGTATCCGTATGCCCGTCCTCACGGAGCGCGGTGCGCAGCTTGTCGGCGTTGTCGTCCAGGCGTGCGGCCTTCGGGTCCGAGTCGGCCCGGGTGAGGTCGAAGTCGGCCAGCGAGTTGGTGGGCCAGACGTGCACGTGCAGGTGTGGGACCTCGAAACCGGCGATCATGAGCCCGGCGCGCTCGGAACCGAAGGCACGGGTCTGGGCCCGACCGATCACCCGGGCGACCTCGGTGAGCCGGGTGAGCAGTTCGGGTTCGGCGTCGGTCCACTGGTCGACTTCCTCGCGCGGCACCACCAGCGTGTGGCCATCGGTGATCGGCCCGATCGACAGGAACGCGACGACGTCCGGATCCTTCCAGATGAAGCGTCCCGGCAATTCTCCGTTGATGATCTTGGTGAACAGCGTGCTCACGGTGCCCTCTTTCCGGTCGTCGTCATGGCGGTGCCGCCGCGTTCCCGTGGTGCCGTCGGCCCGCGGGCGGTGCGTGACCAGCCGGTCGCGGGGCGGGGGCGGGATCCGGGGCGTCATAGATCGAACATACCCGCGTCCGCGCCGGTGGGGCCAGCCGCCCTGCCCACCGGGGCACCCGCGGACTCAGGCGCCGGTGGCCACCTCACGGGCGGGGTCGGAGGAGAACTGCGAATACGACCCCGGATACAGTGCCGCACGCACGCCGATGATCTCCAGGGCGGCGATCTCGTGTGCCGCGCTGACCCCCGAACCGCAGTAGACGGCCACGGCCGGCGACGCGAGGCCGGAAGTCCCGCCGTCGTCCCCTCCGCCGGCCAAGCCGGGGGCGATACCGGCGAAGCGTGAGCGCAGGGCCCCGGCCGAATGGAACCGGCCGGTGGAATCCAGGTTTTCGGCCGTCGAGGCGCTCAACGCCCCCGGGATGTGGCCGGGCCGGGGATCGACCGGCTCGACCTCACCGCGGTAGCGTTCACCGGCCCGGGCATCGAGCAGGATCCCCTTCCGCGCGAAGGACGCCGCCGCATCGGCGTCGATGACCGGCATGGCACCCGGCGTCGGCTCCCAGCTGCCCGGTTCCGGGTGCACCTCACCGGTCTCGAGCGCCCCGCCGCCCTCCTGCCAGGCCTGCAGCCCGCCGTCGAGCAGGAAGACCCGGTCCATCCCGGCGTCGCGCAGCAGCCACCAGGCGCGCGCCGCGGAGGTGCCGCCGACCGCGTCGTAGACGACCACGGTGTCGGAGGGGTGTATGCCCCAGCGTTCGACGGCGGCGGCGAAGTCCCCCGGCTCCGGAAGCGGGTGCCGGCCGTGTTCGGGCGACCCCGGAGCGGCCAGCTCGGCCTCGAGGTCCACGTACACGGCGCCGGGAAGATGGCCTGCCAGATAGTCGCGGTGCCCGGTCGTCTGCCCCAACGCCCAGCGCACGTCCAGCAGCACGGTGCGCTGCCCCGCGGCCATCCGTTCGGCCAGGTCCCCGGGACCCATCAGTACCTGCATGCCCATTCCCTTCAGCGGTGCCCACCCGGCGCCCGGCCCGCGGCGGCGGGTAGGCTGGGCGGGTGGATTCGATGATGCAGCCAACCCTACAACCGCCGTCCGGGAGGGACTGGGTGAACCGGGCCGTCCTGGCCCTGGAGGCCGACACCGCCCGTTCCGCCGACACCCATCTGCACAAGGTCGAGCTGCCCGCCGACTGGGGCGTGGAGCTGTACCTGAAGGACGAGTCGACGCATCGCTCCGGGTCGCTGAAGCACCGGCTGGCCAAATCGCTGTTCCTCTACGGGCTGGTCAACGGCTGGATCACCGAGGGCACCACGATCGTGGAATCCTCCAGCGGCAGCACCGCGGTCTCCGAGGCGTACTTCGCCCGGCTGCTGGGCCTGCCGTTCGTCGCCGTGGTCGCCGCGACGACCTCGGAGCAGAAGATCGCCCTCATCCGCGGACTTGGCGGAACCTGCCACCTCATCGACGACCCCTCGACGGTCGATGCCGAGGCCCGCCGCCTCGCCGCCGAAACGCGCGGCCACTACATGGACCAGTTCACCTACGCCGAACGGGCCACCGACTGGCGCGGGAACAACAACATCGCCGAATCGATCTTCGGCCAACTGGCGCTTGAACCGCATCCGGTCCCGGCCTGGATCGTCGCCGGTGCCGGCACCGGGGGCACCAGTGCCACGCTGGGACGCTACATCCGCTACCACCGCCATCCCACCCGGCTGGCCGTCGGCGACCCCGAGGGCTCCGCCTTCCTGCCGGCGTGGCAGGCCTGGAACGACGGCGGCGACCCGGCCGCGGTGACCGGATCGCCCAGCCGCATCGAGGGCATCGGCAGGTCCCTGCCGGAGCCGAGCTTCGTGCCCTCGGTCATCGACCTGGTCCAGACCGTGCCCGATGGAGCCTCCGTCGCGGCGATGCGACACCTCGCCGACTGGGCCGGACTGCACGCCGGGCCGTCCACCGGTACGAACATGTGGCAGATCTGGCGGCTGGTCGCCTCCATGCGGTCCGCGGGGCAGACCGGCAGCATCGTCTCGCTGATCTGCGATGGCGCCGACCGCTATGCCGGTTCCCATTACGACGCCGACTGGCTGGCCCGGGTGGGCATCGACACCACACCCTTTGAAGGGGTCATCGAGGACTTCCTGGCCGGCGGCGACTGGGTCGAACCGGCCGCCCCGGTCAGCTGAGCAGAGCCGCGGAAGCCCTTGCCGCTGCCCGCGGCAGGCCGGTAGCTTGGGCCCATGATCCGCATCGGGGCCATCGTCCTCAACGTGTCCGATACCGCAAGGGCGGCCGCTTTCTGGAGCCGGGCGTTGGGCTACCGGCCCGGGGCCAACCCGGACTTCCTCGCGCCATCGGACGGCACCGCGCCCCGGCTGCATCTGGACGGTAGCGATCGTACGCACCTGGACCTCTGGGTCGACAGCGCGGCGGAGCTGGCCGCCGAGGTCGAGCGGCTGCTGGTGCTGGGAGCCGTCCGGGTCCCGTGGGACTACCCCGATGGCGCGGACTTCGTGGTGTTGGCCGCCCCGGATGGAAACTTGTTCTGCATCATCGACACCGGTCTCACGGACGACCGGCCATTCGGCGGGGTACAGGCCTAGGAGGCCATCCACTCCCCCGACCGGCGTCGGGATGCCTCCGGCTCGGTCCCGGCCTCGGCCAAGACGTCGGCCCACAATCCGTCGAGGGACAGGCCCAGGACGCCGGCAATCGCGGCGATGGTGGGGAAGGAGGGCGTCGCGACCCGGCCCGTCTCGATCTTCCTCAGGGTCTCGGGGGAAACCCCGGCGTCCAGGGCGGTCTCGAGCATCGACCGTGCGCCGCGGGCACTTCGCAGAACGGCGCCCAGGCGCTCGCCTCGCTGGACCTCTTCGGGGGTAAGTGGCAATCTGACCATGACCCCTATTCTAATACCGGGATAACATGGACGGTATAGTAATTGGAAACCTGGAGAGGCATCGCATGATCGAGATCCTGAACGGCACCGGGCTGGCCCGGGCAAAGGACACCGGAGCGCTGGTCGGCAGCATCCTCCAGACCATGAAACGCCGCGCCACCGTGGGCACCAACCTGCTGGACATCGACCGGTGGACACGGGAAATGATCGTCGAGGCCGGGGCGCGCTCCTGCTACGTCGACTACGCCCCCTCGTTCGGCCGTGGGCCCTTTGGGCATTACATCTGCACCTCCGTCAACGACGCCGTGCTCCACGGCCTGCCCCACGACTACCACCTCGCCGACGGGGACCTGCTGACGCTGGACCTCGCCGTCATCCTGAACGGGGTGGCCTCCGATGCGGCGATCAGCTTCATCGTGGGCGGTTCCCGTCCGGCGGAAAGCGTCGCCCTGATCGACGCCACCGAACGCGCTCTGGCAGCCGCCATTGCCATGGCGGGGCCCGGGGTCCGCATCGGCGACATCTCCCATGCGATCGGCACCGTCCTGGGCCAGGCCGGGTACCCGATCAACACCGAGTTCGGCGGCCACGGCATCGGCTCAACCATGCACCAGGACCCCCATGTGGCCAACACCGGACGCCCCGGCCGCGGCTACAAGCTCCGCCCCGGGCTGCTGCTCGCCCTCGAACCCTGGGTCATGACCGATACCGCGGAACTCGTCACCGATCCGGACGGGTGGACGCTGCGCAGCGTCACCGGCAGCCGGACGGCACACACCGAACACACCATCGCCATCACGGACGACGGCGCCGAGATCCTCACGGAACCGTAGGTCGGGCGGTCGACGCCCCTACACCTCCCGGCTGTCGCCGACCTTCAGGTACTCGAACACGGAGCCGTACCACGCCCCGAAGCGGGTGACATGACCTGACATCATGCCCAGACCGATCTCGTTGAGCAACCCGTCATGAATGGGATAGGCGTGTTTCGCGCGCACCGAGACGACGAAATCAACGGTCTCCTGCAGTTTCGACCACGGGGCGTGCAGCGGTACCAGCAGCGTGTCAACGGTGACTCCGTACGGAACGATCAGCGAGTCGCCCGGGTGGTATACGCTCCCGTCGATGAGGTAGCCGAGGTTGGCGACCACCGGGATCTGCGGGTGGATCAGGGCGTGCTGGCCGCCGACAACGCGCACGTCGAAGCCCGCAATGTGCTGTTCGTCCTCCGGGGACAGGACATGGATCCGTTCCGCAGCCCCACCGATGGCCTCATGACCGAGCAGCTGGTCGACCACCTCCTGCGGCGCATAGACGTGCACGCCGGCGGTGCGGTCGACAATGGGCAGCACCGCGGCCGGGTCGATGTGGTCTGCATGTTCGTGGGTAACCAGCACCGCCTCGGCCCCGGCCATGGCCGTGGGGACGTCGGTGAAGGTTCCGGGGTCGATGACCATCACCCGGGAACCCTTCTCGAGGCGGATGCAGGCATGTCCATGTTTCGTCAGCTTCATGACCCCCACAGTAGTTCGCGCGGGCCCCGCTGATAAGCTGATGCGGCCAGTCATCGCTGGTCCGAACGGCCGGTCCTCGACCGCGGCCACGGGCCGGAAGCGAACCACCAGGAGTGCAGCTACACCATGTCCGAGAACGTCGAACCCAAGCGTGGGCGCGAACAGCGCGTCACCAAGCAGCGCCTCGCCGTCGACGCCGCGATGGGCCGGCTCGATGACTTCGTCTCAGCGCAGGAGCTGCACCGCCTGTTGCAGGACAACGGCGAGAAGGTCTCCCTGGCCACCGTCTACCGGATCCTGCAGTCCATGACCGAGGACGGCCTGCTCGACGTCGTCCGCTCCGGGGACGGTGAGGCAGCCTACCGCAGCTGCGAGGCGGAGGTCCACCACCACCACCTGGTCTGCCGCTCGTGCGGCAAGGGCGTCGAGGTCCTGGCCCCTGCAGTGGAAACCTGGGCGGCCCGCGTCGCGACCGAGCACGGGTTCACGGAGTCCTCCCACACCGTGGAGATCTACGGCTACTGCCCCGAATGCACCCGCCTGCGCGCGTCCGGTGGACAGGAAACGGCCTAGGGCCGACCGGCTTCCTGCTCTTCTCCTCCCCGAACCCCAGTCCCAGACTGGCGTCGTGGACCTCACCGCCTTCGGCACTTTCGCCACCTCGTTCCCCGGCGTCCGGGGATCGAGGCGTGACGGGTTGGGACGATGGAGTCTGCACGGCCGGCTCATTGCCCGGCAGCTGGGCGAGAACGAGGTGGTGATCCGCACCTCGTTCGACAGTCGATCCGGATTGCTGCGCGATCACCCAGGGACGTTTTCGGTGCCCCCGCGATTCGAAAAGCACATGATGGTGGTCGCCGATCTGGCGCACGGGGATGCTGCGGCCATCGAGAACGCCGTGGCCCTGGCCTGGCAGCTGCAATCCGAACCCGGCTGACCGGAGCGAAGCCGGGCACCGCCGTCGTTCAGGCGGCCACCGGTACCGCAGCCTCCTCGGCGCTGCGGCGGATCCGGGAGCGCCGCCACGAGATGACGCGGCACACCACGTAGATGGCGAAGGAAATCGTCGTCACGTAGGGGCTGATCGGCAGCCGGCCGGCCAGGGCGAGCATGATGCCGCCGACCACGCTGGTCATTGCGAACACGATGCTCAACACCACGGTCAGTCCGGGCCGTGTGGTGACACGGATGGCCGCGGCTGCGGGGGTGATCAGCAGTGAGAGCACCAGCAGCGCGCCGACGACCTGGATGGACAGTGCCACGGCCAGGCCCAGCAGCAGCATGAACGCCACCGAGAGCCGGCCGGCGGGGATGCCCCGGGCCGAGGCGACGGCCGGGTCGACGCTGACGAACATCAGCGGCCGCCAGATGGCCAGCAACCCCACGATCACCACCAGCGAGCAGACGGCTAGGACCCCGAGCTGGACCGAATCCACGGCGACGATCTGGCCGGTGAGCAGGCCGAACTTGTTGGCGCTGCGCCCCTCGTAGAGGGAGAGGAACAGGATGCCCAGGCCCAGGCCGAAGGGCATGAGGATGCCGATGATGGAGTTGCGGTCGCGAGCGTTGGCGCCCATGAGCCCCAACACCAGCGAGGCGGCGATGCTGCCCACCAGCGATCCGGCGACCACGTTGGCGCCGATCAGCAGCGCGAACGCCGCGCCGGCGAAACTCAGTTCGGCGATCCCGTGGACGGCGAAGGCCATGTCGCGCATCATCACGAAGATGCCCACCAGTCCCCCGACCAGGCCGAGGATGGCTCCGGCGATGATCGAGTTCGCCACCAGCGGCAGCAGTTCGCCGTAGTTCTCGAAGCTGAAGATCGTCTGCCAGATGTCGGTGGGGTTCACAGCAGGCCGCCTTCGACGGTGGCCACGGGTTCGGCGCCCGGGGCGGTGGGATGGTGGTGGGCCAGCGTCTCGGGCATGCCGACGACGACGATGCGCCCGTTGCTGCGGAAGACCTCGATGGGGCTGGAGTACAACTCGGAGAGGACGTCCGAGCGCATGACCTGTTCGGGGGTGCCGACGTGGAAGCGGCCGCCTGCCAGGTAGAGGACGCGGTCGACGTATTGCAGGATCGGGTTGATCTCGTGGGTGACGAAGACGACGGCGCTGCCGTGGTCACAGGCTTGCCGGTGGATCAGCGCCGACACGGCCTGCTGGTGGTGCAGGTCCAGCGAGAGCAGCGGTTCGTCGCACAAGAGCAGTTCCGGTTCCCCGGCCAGTGCCTGGGCGGCACGCAGCCGCTGCTGTTCGCCACCGGAGAGCAGTCCAACGGGCCGGTCGGCGTACGACGTGGCGCCGACCCGCTCGAGGAGTTCGTCCACCCGGGCGCTGACCTCGCGGCGCTGCAGCAGGCGGGGGCCCCAGCGGTGCCCGTCGACGCCGAGGGCGACCAGGTCGCGCGCACGCAGTGCGGTGTCCGCCGGGAACCCGCGCTGTTGCGGGATGCTGCCGATGTGGCGCGAACCCCGGGTCACGGGCCGCCCGCCGACCTCGACGCTGCCGGTGCTCAGCTGCTGGAGTCCCAGCAGGACCTTGAGCAGCGTCGTCTTGCCGGCGCCGTTGGGTCCGAGCACGGCGAGGAACTCCCCCGGCTGCACGTCCAGGTCCAGGCCATCAAAGAGGCGGCGGGGCCCGAAGTCCAGCCCCGCTCCGCGCAACTTCACCGCCGGAGCGGGTCCGGATGGGCTGGTTTCGGGCACTGGGGGCCTTCCTGCGTGGGTCGTCTGGGACTGGGCCGACCGCAACGTCCGGTGGAGGGCGCGCGATGCGGCTACCAGCCTAGCTCAAATGAGACTCGTTTTCATTATCGGCCTGCTGGTTGAACCGGCGGATGCCCCGGCGTTCGTTCGAGTCGGTGATCTCGCCCACCAGTTGTTCCAGCACGTCCTCCAGGAACAGGATGCCGCGGGTGCTTCCGGCCGCGTCGTTGACGCGGGCCAGATGCGATCCGGTGCGCTGCATGATCCCGAGCGCGTCCTCGACCTCCACGTCGGTGCCCAGGTTGGCCAGGTTGCGCAACCGGGTGACCGGGATCGGCTGGTCGTAGCGCGAGGGCGGAATGGACATGACGTCCTTCAGGTGCAGGTAGCCCGCCAGGTTCTCCTCCTCGTCGGTGATGACGAAGCGGGAGAACCCGGTGCGGCCGACGGCCTTCTCGAACTGGGCCGGTGTCGTGTCGGCCGGCAGGGTGACGACCTCGCGGAGCGGGACCATGGAGGTCTCGGCGGTGTAGTCGGAGAACTCCAGCGCACCATGGATGATGCCGCTGCCATCCTCGACCAGGCCCGAGCGCGTGGATTCCTGGACGATCGACTGGACCTCCTCCAGGGTGAACGAGCTGGTGACCTCGTCCTGTGGCTCGATACGCATGAGCTTCAGCGCATGGTTGGCCAGCCAGTTCAGCGAGGCCACCACCGGGTGCAGGATCTTGGAGAGCCAGATCAGTGGTGGCGCCAGCAGCAGCACGGCCTTGTCGGCGACCGAGACGGAGATGTTCTTGGGGACCATCTCGCCGAAGGTCACGTGCAGGAAGGTGACGATGAGCAGCGCGATGACGAACGCCGTCGTATCCGCGATGGCCACCGGAACCCCGACCGATTCCAGCGGCCCCGCGAAGAGGTGGTGGATGGCCGGTTCGGCCACGTTGAGGATCAGCAGCGAGCAGACGGTGATCCCCAGCTGGCAGACCGCCAGCATGAGGGAGACGTTCTCCATCGCGTTCAATGCCGTGCGCGCCCGTTTCACCCCGGTGTCGAGCAGCGGTTCGATCTGGCTGCGCCGGGCGGTCATGACCGCGAATTCGGAGGCGACGAAGAAGGCGTTGCCGAGCAGCAGCAGCACGAGCCACATGATTCCGAGCCAGTCGCTCATCGCCCCTCCTTCCCGTCGGTGTCGTCGTCCGTGACGGCGGCCTGGAAGCTCAGCCGGTCCACGCGACGCCCGTCCATGACCTCCACGAGCAGTTCGCCGTTGCCCGTGGGCACGACGTCGCCGACTGCGGGGATGCGCCCGAGCATGGACATCACGTAGCCGCCGACGGTCTCGTAGGAGCCGTCGTCGGGGATCTTCAGCCCCGCCACCTGGTCGCCGAGCTCATCGGGGCGCAACAGCCCCGGGAAATACCAGCGGCCGGTCGCCGAGACCAGGACGCCGGGTTGGGTCCGGTCGTGCTCGTCGGTGACCTCCCCGACGATCTCCTCGACCAGGTCCTCCAGCGTGACCATGCCGGCGGTTCCGCCGTATTCGTCGAGCACCATGGCGACCTGCTGGTTGGCCCCGCGCAGGTCGGCGATCAGCGAGTCGAGGTGCACCGTTTCGGGCACGGAGATGATCTCCTCCATGATCGTGGCGGCGACCAACCCGGCGCGCTTGTGGCGGGGCACGGCGACTGCCTTCTTCACATGGCAGACGCCCTCGATGTCATCGGCGGAATCGCCGATCACCGGGAAGCGGGAGTAGCCGGTGCGCCGGGCGGTCTCGATGATCGATTCCAGCGGCTCGTCAAGGTCGACGGTCTCCATGCGGATGCGCGGGGTCATCACGTCGGCCGCCGAACGCTCCGAGAACCGCAGCGTGCGCGAGAGGAACCGGGCGGTTTCGCGGTCCAGGGTTCCCATTTCGGCGGAGCGGCGGACCAGCGAGTTCAACTCGGCGGGGCTGCGGGCCCCGGAGATCTCCTCCTTGACCTCCAATCCCATGGTGTGCAGGACCTTGTTGGAGAATCCATTGAGCACGACGATCGCCGGCTTGAACACCGCGGTGAACACCAGTTGCGGACGGGCGATGGCCCGGCCGATGGGCAGCGCGCGGGCGATGGCGAGGTTCTTGGGGACCAATTCGCCGACCAGCATGGACAGGATCGTCGCGAAAGCCATCGCCACGATGAGGGAGACGGGCGCGGCGCTGGGCCCCAGCCCGGCCGCGGCGAGCAGCGGGGTGAGCAGCTTGCCCACCGACGGCTCCATCACGTAACCGGTCAGCAGGGTCGTCAGCGTGATGCCCAGCTGGCAGGAGGAGAGTTGGGTCGAGAGCGACTTGAGGCAACGCAGCAGCGGTTCGGCGCCACGTTCACCCTTGGCGACAGAGCGCTGGACGGTGCTTTGGTCCAGGGCGACCAGGGAGAACTCGACGGCCACGAAGAACCCGGTGCCCCCGATCAGGAGCAGGCCCAGGGCCAGGAGGATCCATTCCACCTACCGGCTCACCGCCGTCGTTCCCGCCACAGACACCACGGCACGACGACGGTGCCGGGCGTGGGTGCGTAGGTCATCTTCCGGGGAACCCGGTCTGGAGGGCTCCGCACTGGCGGGGCCGGAGTCCGCTGCGCCCGGACCGGAAGGCTCCGATGGGGCGGCGGAAGAGGTGGGCATGCTGAGACGGTTTGAGCCGGCGCTGCGCGTTTTCGCGACGGGCCGGCACACTGAGTGGCTGTCCATAAGGATCCCAGTCTACAGAAGCCGCGCGCCGGCCGCGAGGGCCGGGCCGCAGGGGCGGGTGTCGTTGGACACACACGCGGCCGCTCCCCGGTCCCGTTCGCGAACCGCTGCGGAACGACGCGCACAACGGGCCGCGTCTGATTCGCAACGCTGCACCCAAAGTCACTAGACTGGCCGGAGGTCTAGGACTAGGTCGTCGCACCACCCCGGACACGATCGGGACCCAGCGGCGAGGCAACCAGGGAAGAAGAGGCGTCATCGTGCCAGATCAACCACACCACCGGCTGACCGAGGAGTTCGGCGGGAACGAGTGGCTCGTCGAGGAGCTGTACCAGCAGTATCTGCGGGACAAGAACTCCGTGGACAAGAAGTGGTGGAGCATCTTCGATTCCTTTGATCCCTCGGGACGCCCTGCCGCCGCGGACTCTTCAGCGGCGTCCTCCGGCAACGGATCCGGGCCCAGCCCCCGCGCGGCCACCGAGGCCCGGGTCAACGAAGCCCCCGCGGCCAAGGAGCCGGAGCAGAAGGCCGACACCGCCACCACCGCGGGCGACACGCCCAAGGACACCCCCGAGACCGAGAAGGCCAAACCGGCCGACCCGGCACCGAAGACCTCCCCGATTCCCGCCGAGCTGCCGAAGTCGAACGGCGGCGCGGACCCGACCGAAGAAGACGTCTCCAAGCCCCTGCGCGGTCCGGCCAAGGCCATCGCGACGAACATGGAGCAGTCGCTGACCGTCCCGACGGCCACGACCGTGCGCGCCGTTCCGGCCAAGGCGCTGATCGACAACCGCATCGTCATCAACAGCCACCTGGCCCGCTCCCGCGGCGGCAAGGTCTCCTTCACGCACCTGATCGGCTTCGCCGTGGTGCGCGCCCTGAAGCTGTTCCCCTCGCAGAACGTCACCTACCGCGAGGTCGACGGCAAGCCCACCGCCGTGCAGCCGGCCCACGTGAACTTCGGCATCGCCATCGACATCCCGAAGCCCGATGGTTCACGCATGCTCGCCGTGCCCAACATCAAGAAGGCCGAGACGCTGAACTTCTCGGAGTTCTGGACGGCCTACGAGGAACTGATCAAGCGGGCCCGCAACAACAAGCTGACCGCCGACGACTACGCAGGCACCACGACGTCGCTGACCAACCCGGGCGGCATCGGCACCGTCCACTCGGTCCCGCGCCTGTCCAAGGGCCAGGCCACCATCGTCGGCGTCGGCGCCCTCGAGTACCCGGCCGAGTTCCGCGGTGCCAGCGAGAAGACCGTGGCGATGCAGGGCATCGGCAAGGTCATCACCCTGACCTCCACCTACGACCACCGGGTCATCCAGGGCGCCGGTTCCGGCGAGTTCCTGCGCCTGGTCGAGTCGCTGCTGCTCGGCGAGCAGGGTTTCTACGACGAGATCTTCGAGGCGCTGCGCATCCCCTACGAGCCCGTGCGCTGGGTCGTGGACAACCAGGTCGACGTCGAGCTCCAGGTCAACAAGATCGCCCGCATCCAGCAGCTCATCCACGCGTACCGCGTGCGTGGGCACCTGATGGCGGACATCAACCCGCTCGAGTACGTCCAGCGCCGCCACCCCGACCTGGACATCCGCACCTACGGCCTGACGCTCTGGGATCTGGAGCGCGAATGGGTCACGGGCGGCTTCGGCGGCGCCTCGCGCCTGACGCTGCGCAAGATCCTCGGCGTCCTGCGCGATTCCTACTGCCGCACCACGGGCATCGAGTACATGCACATCCAGAACCCCGAGGAACGCCAGTGGTTCCAGGACGAGATGGAGCATGAGTACGAGAAGCCCAGCCGCGAGGAGCAGTTCCGCATCCTCGGCCGGCTGAACGCCGCCGAGGCATTCGAGACCTTCCTGCAGACCAAGTTCGTCGGCCAGAAGCGCTTCTCCCTGGAGGGCGGCGAATCGCTGATCCCGCTGCTTGACGGCATCATCTCCGACGCCGCTGACCAGGGCCTCGACGAGGTGGCCATCGGCATGGCCCACCGTGGACGCCTGAACGTCCTGACGAACATCGCCGGCAAAACCTATGCGCAGGTCTTCCGCGAATTCGAGGGAACGCAGGATCCGCGCAGCGTCCAGGGCTCCGGTGATGTGAAGTACCATCTGGGCACCGAGGGCAAGTTCACCTCGGACAGCGGCAACGAGACGCGGGTCTACCTGGCGGCCAACCCGTCGCACCTCGAGGCGGTGGACCCGGTCCTCGAGGGCATCGTCCGCGCCAAGCAGGACCGCCTGGATCTGGGCACGGAGTCCGGCGGCTTCAGCGTCCTGCCGATCCTGGTGCACGGCGATGCCGCGTTTGCCGGGCAGGGTGTGGTCGCCGAGACCCTGAACCTCTCGCAGCTGCGCGGATACCGCACCGGCGGCTCCATCCACGTGGTGGTCAACAACCAGGTCGGCTTCACCACCTCGCCGACGGCATCGAGGTCCTCCGTGTATTCGACGGACGCGGCCAAGATCATCCAGGCACCCGTCTTCCATGTGAACGGCGATGACCCCGAAGCCGTCGTCCGTGTGGCCCAGCTGGCGTTCAAGTACCGCCAGGAGTTCCGCAAGGACGTCGTCATCGACCTCGTCTGCTACCGCCGCCGCGGGCACAACGAGGGCGACGATCCCTCGATGACGCAGCCGATGATGTACAACCTCATCGAGGCCAAGCGCTCGACCCGCAAGCTCTACACCGAGGCGCTGGTCGGCCGCAACGACATCACCCAGGACGAGGCCGACCAGGCGCTGCGCGACTACCAGGGACGGCTGGAGCGGGTCTTCGCCGAGACGCACGCGGCCCAGACCTCGCCCATCCCGGTGGTTTCCTCCGACGAGACCAAGGTCAACGACCTGGAACTGCCGGCCTCCCAGGTGGACGACGCCGGGGCCAACCGTCCGAAGGAAACCTCAGTCAGCGCTGACATGCTTGCCCGTGTGGGTGCGGCGCATACCGACATCCCCGAGGGCTTCACCATCCACCCGAAGCTCAAGGCGCTACTCGAGCGCCGCGAGGCCATGTCCCGCGAGGGCGGCATCGACTGGGGCTTCGCGGAGATCGCTGCCTTCGGCTCGCTGTCGATGGAAGGGGTGCCGGTCCGGCTTTCCGGCCAGGACTCCCGCCGTGGCACCTTCGTGCAGCGCCACTCGGTGTTCCACGACCGCAAGAACGGCGACGAGTGGATGCCGCTGCGCAATCTCTCCGAGGACCAGGCGAAGCTGTGGATCTACGATTCGCTGCTCAGCGAATACGCGGCCATGGGCTTCGAGTACGGCTACTCCGTCGAGCGGCCGGACGCACTGGTGTTGTGGGAGGCCCAGTTCGGCGACTTCGTCAACGGTGCCCAGACGATCATCGACGAGTTCATCTCCTCCGCCGAGCAGAAGTGGGGACAGCGGTCCTCGCTCGTTCTCATGCTGCCGCACGGCTACGAGGGCCAGGGGCCGGACCACTCCTCCGCACGCATCGAGCGGTTCCTGCAGATGTGCGCCGAGGAGAACCTGGTGGTGGCGAACCCGTCCAACGGCGCCAACCACTTCCACCTGCTGCGCCGCCAGGCCTACGCCCGTCCGCGCAAGCCGCTGATCATCTTCACCCCGAAGCAGCTGCTGCGCCTGAAGGCCGCGGCCTGCTCGGTCGAGGATTTCACCCAGGGGCACTTCCAGGAGGTCATTGGCGACACGATGAGGCTGGAGGGCCCGGGCGTCGAGCGCGTGCTCATGGTTTCCGGTCGCCTGTACTACGACCTCGAGGCAGCCCGTAAGAAGGCCGGCGATGAGAAGACCGCGATCATCCGCGTGGAGCAGCTTTACCCGCTGCCCCTCGAGGCGATCCAGGCCGAACTGGCGAAGTATCCGAAGGCCAAGCTGTACTGGACCCAAGACGAGCCCGCCAACCAGGGCCCGTGGCCGTTCATGGGCCTGAACCTGGCACCCGAATTGGACCGCCCGGTGGAACTGGTGTCGCGTTCGGCGTCGGCGGCCACTTCGACCGGCTCGCACAAGCGGCACGAAGTCGAGCTGGCGGAGCTCCTGAAGCACGCCTTCGACCAGTAGCAGCAACAACGCATGAGCCGAAGGGCGGGACCTCGTGTCCCGCCCTTCGGCGTAGCAGGCCCGCTGTTAGAGTGGGCGTACCGCGCAGAAAGGTCTTTCGTGGAACAACGCATCATCCGCATCGCCGCCGTCGGCAATGAGGTCCTCGCCGGCCATGGCGACCCCCGTGCCCTCGGCTGGTTCGGCCGGGTCCTGGCCCGCACCACAGGCGACGACTTCCGTCTCGAGAGCTACTCGCTGGCCTCCCCCGACGAGGGCACCGAGGCACTGGCCGAGCGGTGGCTGCAGGAGGCAACACGACGTTTCGGCGATGGCTGCGACAACCGCCTCGTCGTCGCGCTTTCCGACCACGACCTCGACCTCGGGTTGTCGACGGCCCGCAGCCGCCTGAACCTCGCGAACATCATGGACGCGGCCTCGCAGATGAGCATCAAGGCCCTCGTCGTCGGCCCCACGCCGTCGCTGGACAACGAGCGCAACGCGCGCCTCGGCGAGCTCTCCGCCGCCTACGCCGATGTGGCCTCACGACGCCACCACGCGTTCGTCGACACGTTCGGCCCGCTGCAGAACCACGAGCAGTGGCGCAATGACCTGGCAGCCAATGGCGGGCTTCCCGGCCAGGCCGGACACGGACTCATCGCCTGGCTCGTCCTACATCGCGGCTGGTACCGCTGGCTCGATCTGGCCGAGCCCACCGGCGCCTGAGCCGAATTCACCGCCACGACGGCGGGGATCCCAGCACGGGATCCCCGCCTTCGTTCATTTAACCCTCGTCACCCTTGCCCGAAACGCAAACACGATATATCGTGTTTCTCATCGCGTTATATCGCGAATTGGATCGGACTTGGAGAGACCATGAACGACGGCGAATGGACCATCGAATCCCCGCAAACCATCGACATCGATGGGGTGGCGGAGCTCGGCGCGGAATGCACCGCGGGGCGTCTGGACGTATTGGTGCACGAGGAGGACTTCACGCGGATCGAGGTCACTGAGCTATCGGGCTCCCCCATCCGCATCGAGTTCGCGGGCGGCAGACTCTTCTTGAAGCACCGGACGACGGCGCGCGGCTTCATCGAACGCCTACTCGATAGCGGAAACTTCTCCTGGTCCAAGGTCAGGGACCGCTGCGTGGTCACCATCATGGTGCGGGCCTCGGTGGAGGTCAGGGCCAGCAACGTGGTCGGCGACTGCCTGGTCGCGGGGATCCGCGCCGATGTGCATGCGGGAACCGTGGCAGGATCGCTTCTGGTCGACGGCACGACCGGCGTCCTCGGCATCGAGACCGTCAGCGGCGAGGCGATCGTGCGCAACCACACCGGAACGCTGAGCTCGAGCTCCGTCAGCGGCGACGTCACCGCCAGCGGTGCCCTGCGGGACGTCACCGCCAGCACGGTGACCGGAGAACTGGCCCTGGACCTGCTCGTTGACCCGGGGACCGTACACGTAGATACGGTGTCCGGGGGTGTCCGGATCCGGCTCCCCCACGCGGTAGGCGTGGACCTGGAGGCGCAAACCGTGACGGGGAGCATCCATTTGAACGAGCAGAACTTCCAAGGCCTCGCCAAGAAGGTCCATATCAGCGACGGGCCGGCAACCCCGCGCGCATCGATCCGGACAGACGGCGTTTCCGGTCGGGTGGCGATCTTCAACGCGCCCTCGACGTCGCCGGCACGAACGGCACCGGAAGAGGCGACGCACTGATGCCTCCGGTCTTCGCCCACGGCGCCATGCGCCTGTATCTGCTGCACCTACTCGAAGAGGGACCCAAGCACGGCTACGACATCATCCAGGCACTGACCGACAGGTTTGGCGGGACCTATTCGCCCAGCGCCGGCAGCGTCTATCCACGGCTGGCGAAGCTGGAGGAGGAGGGACTGGTCACGACGCGTCAGGAGGGCAGGCGCAACCTCTATGGGCTCACCACCGACGGTCACCGGGAGCTGGAGGAACGGAACAGGGAACTGCATGACATCGACGCCGATATTTCTGCAACCGTGACGCGTCTGGCCGACTCCCTGAGCGCGGAGATCCGAGACAACATGCGGTCGGTCCGCGCAGAGCTCGCGGCGACCGCGGAGCGGTATGCGGCCGGAAAACGGAGCACGCGACGGCCACCTGCCGCCGAACCCACAGAAGGACCCCGGAAGACGGCCCCAGGCCGCGAGCCGCCCATGAGCTCAGGAGGAGCGATCCCCCGCCGCTCCCTCCACGAACTCGAACACCAAGTAGACGACTTCCGCTTGCAGTTGCGGGCCGACCTGCGCAAGGCCACTGCAGGGACAGGTATTGATGAAGCGGCCTACGCGACGATCAAGGTGGTGCTTGAACAGGCGAAGTCGTCGATCCGGGCCGTGCTGCGCTAAACGACCATCCGAAAGGACGCGTGGAGCGTCGTTGCGGGGCGCCCGGATGTGACAAGATAGAGGGCAGCCCAATTACCGAGCAGATGAGGAGGCAGCCATGAGCAAGCGAGCACGCAAGCGCCGCAGTCGCAAGAACGGCGGCGCAAACCACGGCAAGCGCCCCAACACCTAAATCAGGTGGAACCGCGAAGAGCCCACATCCTCACGGATGTGGGCTCCTTTGTGTCCCGGTAACGCCCGGTTCACTGGAGGGCCAACGGATCAGCCGTGGCCGACCTCGACGCGGATTTCGCTGATGCGCGTCATGATCCGGGTCTTCAACGTGTCAGGAGCCGTCTCCTGGCAGCTTCGCTTGACCACCGAGCGGATGATGCACTCCAGATCGTATTCCTTGGTGCAGTCGTCGCAATGCTCGAGGTGTTCGCGGACATCCTTGAGATCATCCACGGACAGCGCGCCGTCCAGGTATTCATACAGACGGGCGATCCGCTCGTCGCTGCAATCACCCATTGATTGGCAGTCACCCATCATTTCCTCCCTTGTCCGGCCGCCGCCGGGCGGCCTGTGGTCTTCTTCGCTTTTCCGAGTCCGCGGGTGGCGGCGTAATCGGCGAGCAGTTCCCTGAGTTGCTTGCGTCCACGGTGCAACCGCGACATCACGGTCCCGATCGGGATACCGAGGATCTCGGCGACTTCCTTGTACGCATAGCCCTCCACATCGGTGAAGTAGACGGCGAGGCGGAATTCCTCGGGAATCGCCTGCAACGCCTCTTTCACGTCGGAGTCGGGCAAATGGTCCAAGGCCTCGGCCTCCGCCGAGCGGAGCCCGGTCGGCGTATGCTCGGCCGCCTGAGCCATTTGCCAGTCCTCGACCGTGTCGGTGCTCGAGCGCAGCGGCTCGCGCTGGCGTTTACGGTAGAGGTTGATGTAGGTATTCGTGAGAATCCGGTACAGCCAAGCTTTCAAATTGGTACCCGGCTTGTACTGGTGGAAAGCCGAATAGGCCTTGGTATAGGCCTCCTGCACCAAGTCCTCCGCATCGGAGGGGTTCCGTGCCATGCGCATAGCCGCCGAATAGAGTTGGTCGACATACTGCAGGGCGTCGCGTTCGAACCGCTCGCGGCGTTGTGCCTCGGATTCGGCGTCCTCGGGGGCCTGCTCGACCCCATGCTGTGAAGTGCTCATCACCGCCCAGTCTAGACCGGGGCCGTGGGTCCTGTCCGCGGCATGTACCGCGTGGTCAGCACGTGTCATGACCGGCATCGTTGGCGCTTCCTCCTGAACCGTCTGGTTTGCTCTTGTCGGGACCGATGGTGACATCACCCGTCGTCTGTAGGCACAACAGCCCCGACTACGTCACTATTCCCGCCCTGATGCACCTCAAGCACCGATGGGTAGGAAAAAGTGCGAGACTAGGACGAGCATGTGAAAGCACTCCCGACTCCTTGGAGGAATCGATGTCCCTGGTTCGCCTGATCGCCCGCCCACTGCTGGCCTCCAGCTTCGTGCTGACCGGCCTCGACCGCGTCCGCAAGCCTGAGGAGAGCGGGGAACGGCTCCGCCCAAACCTGCGCCGTGCTGCCTCCGTGTTCCCCCAGCTCGAGCCCATCGCTGCAAAGCCCGCCCTCGCGGCCCGTTGCATCGGTGCAGCGCAGGTCATTTCCGGCCTGATGCTGGCCCTGGGCAAGTTTCCGCGCTTCTCCGCTCTGCTCCTCGTCGGCTCCTCGGCCGTAACCGGATTCAACGACAACGCAGGCGATTCCCGGCTGCTCACCTCGAGCCGCGTCAAGAACATCTCCCTTGCCGGAGGCGTCCTGCTCGCATCCGTCGACACTGCGGGCGCCCCGTCCCTGGCCTGGCGAGCCCGCCATCTGGGCAACGACGCACGCAAGCAGCTCATCAAGTCCAACAAGGAGCTGGCCAAGTCGGTCCGTGGCGGAGCACAGGACGCACGCAAGGTCGCTGAGGACGTGATCGGGCACTAGCCCCCCGACCAGCATGAGCAGCAATCTCTCCGCAGCCCCCGCCCACCTGTCCCCTTGGCCAGCCCCCCGGGCGCGAGGCCCGCTCGATGCCACCGTTCACGTCCCGGCGTCGAAGTCCCTGACCAACCGCTACCTGTTACTGGCCGCGCTGGCGGATGGGCCGTGCCGGCTGCGCAAGCCGCTGCGCTCGCGTGATGCCGACCTGATGATCGAGGCCTTGCGCGCGCTCGGCGCAGACATCGAGGAACTGGCGTCGGAGGACGGCGAGGGCCAAGATCTTCGGGTCACTCCGCTGGACCGCAGTGCAGCTCGGGACTCGGTGGTGGTCGACTGTGGGTTGGCCGGCACCGTCATGCGGTTTGTCCCACCGTTGGCTGCGCTGCTGCCGGCGACCGTGCACTTCGACGGCGATCCGGCGGCGCGCGAGCGGCCCATGGCCCCGGTGGTCACCGCCCTGAAGGACCTGGGACTGGAGGTCGACGACGAGAACCGTGGGACGCTTCCCTTCACCGTCCACGCCACCGGCAACGTCCGCGGGGGCCATCTGGTGGTCGATGCCAGCGGCTCATCACAATTTGTTTCCGCGCTGCTTCTGGTCGGGGCGTTCTTCGACGAGGGCCTGCATCTTGAACATGCCGGGGAGGCCGTGCCGAGCCTTGACCACATCCGGATGACCGTGGAAGCGTTGCGGCAGGTCGGAGTGCAGGTCGATGATTCGACACCGGGCCACTGGAAGGTCTCCCCCGGGACGGTACGGTCCTTCGACGTGCTCGTCGAACGAGACCTGTCCAACGCCGGGCCCTTCGTCGCTGCGGCCCTGGCCGCTGGGGGCACCGTCCGCATCCCCGACTGGCCGGTGCAGACCACGCAGGTGGGTGCCCGCTGGCCGGAGATCCTCACGCGGATGGGTGCTACGACTTCGTGCGATTCCGGCGTCCTAACCGTGACCGGCACCGGCCCGGTGCGCGGGATTGATCTGGCTGATGCCTCCGAACTGGCTCCCACGGTGGCGGCTCTGGCTGCCCTATCCGACGATGAGACCCGCCTCACCGGCATAGCCCACTTGCGCGGTCACGAGACCAACAGGCTGGCCGCGCTGGTCACGGAGATCAACGCCCTTGGCGGTTTGGCCGAAGAAACACCCGACGGACTGGTGATCCGGCGTGCCGTTGCCCACGGCGGGGTGTTCCACAGCTACGAGGATCACCGCATGGCCACTGCCGGTGCCGTCATCGGCCTGGCAGTGGACGAGGTAAGCGTCGAGGACATCGCCACCACCTCGAAGACCATGCCGGACTTCCCGCACTTATGGCAGGACCTGGCCGCCACCGGAGGCAAGTGACCATGGGCCGCGACGCTCGCAGCTGGGACGAATCCGACGTCAGGATCCGTCCGAACAAGAAGGGTTCGCGTCCGCGGACCAAGGACAGGCCTTCCCATGACGATGCCGTCATCGGCCGCATCGTCACCGTGGATCGGGGCCGATATACGGCCATCCTGGACGAGGACACCGCCAACGAGCGGATCGTCGTCGCCGCACGCGCACGCGAGTTGCGGCGTTCTCCGGTGGTGCCCGGGGACTTCGTCGCCCTCGTGGGCAATACGAGTGGCGCCCCGGACACGTTGGCACGCCTGGTGCGGATCGAGGAACGCCGGACGCTGCTGCGCCGCAGTGCCGACGACACCGACCCGGTCGAACGCGTGGTGGTCGCCAATGCCGACCAGCTGGTCATCGTCGTCGCGGCAGCCAACCCCGAGCCCCGGATCGGCTTCATCGACCGCGCCCTGGCCGCTGCCTACGACGCGGGCATCGAACCGATCCTCTGCGTGACGAAAACGGACATCCGCGATCCAGCATCCCTCCTGGAGAACTACAGGCATCTGGACATGCATGTCCTGACGAGCAAGAGCATCGGCGCCGAGGCATCGGGAATCGACGCCCGATCGGCGGACGGCGCCTCGGCACGACTTGAGGAGGGTGCCATCCTGGAACTGCGCGGCCTCTTGGCCGGATGCGTCTCGGTGGTCCTGGGCCACTCGGGGGTCGGCAAGTCCACGCTCGTCAACGCGCTGACGGGCGCCCAGCGCGCCACAGGCGGTGTTAACGCAGTGACCGGTCGCGGCCGCCATACCTCGTCCTCCGCGCTGGCCCTCCGTGTCGAGGACGCCCCGGCGGGGACTTGGATCATCGACACGCCCGGCATACGGTCTTTTGGGCTCGCCTTGGTCGTTCCGGGGAACATCCTGGCATCATTTCCGGACCTGGTGGAAGGCTCCGTCGATTGTCCCCGCGGCTGCCGACACACGGCCGACTCCCCCGGATGCGCACTGGACGCGTGGGTTCGTCGGCCCGATGCCGACTCCTCCGGCGTGGCCAGGCTGGCCTCGTTGCGCCGGCTGTTCGGTGCGGAAGCCAAAGCCGAGAACAAGGAATTGGGTTCCGTCTAGGACCACGGTCCGGAGACCGTCCTGCGGTAGGTTTAAAGGTATGACCCGCGACGTAATGAGCTACAACGACGACCTCCGGCTGGCGCACGCCATCGCGGATTCCGTCGATTCCCTGACCATGTCCCGCTTCAAGGCGCAGGACCTGCAGGTGGACACCAAACCGGACCTGACGCCGGTGACCGATGCCGACAGGTCCGCCGAGGAAGCAATTCGCAGCCAGCTGGCCCGTTCTCGGCCGCGCGACGCCGTGTTGGGCGAGGAATTCGGCAGCACTGGACATGGATCGCGACGCTGGGTCATCGACCCCATCGACGGAACCAAAAACTTCGTCCGCGGGGTCCCCGTATGGGCCACGCTGATCTCGCTGATGGATGAGGGCCGCTCCGTCGTCGGGCTGGTCTCTGCTCCGGCGCTCGGGCGCCGCTGGTGGGGAGCGGAAGGCACCGGATCCTACACAGGCAAGTCGCTGGCCTCGGCGACCCGCCTACAGGTCTCCGGCATCAGTGACCTGGCCGATGCCTCTTTGTCATATTCAAGCCTGGGCGGATGGCGCGAACGCGGCCAGCTGGACGCCATGCTGGATCTGCACGACGCCGTATGGCGGACCCGTGCCTACGGCGACTTCTGGTCCTACTGCCTGCTCGCCGAAGGAGCAGTTGACATCGCCTGCGAACCGGAACTGAACCTCTACGACATGGCGGCCCTGGTGCCGATTATCACCGAGGCGGGCGGGCGATTCACCTCGTTGGACGGCGAGGACGGCTGCCTCGGCGGAAACGCACTGGCCACCAACTCACGACTGCACGACGCCACGTTGGCCATGCTCAACGGCGCCCCTGGAACTACAGAGCCGGTAGGCACCCGTGGTTCCGAAGCCGACCGGTCGTCGGCGGGGACGGAGGACATGCCCGGCACGCACCGCGCCGGTGGCCCCCTCGAAGGCGATTCCACCGGCTTGCCGTTTGCTGGTCGCCATGCGTCACCATGGGAGAACGGCTAGGGGCTACCTGGCCGCCCGGCGCCCGGCCGGACGCTGGCGTTCACGGGGCAGACGGGCGGCATCAGCGGCGAGCTGGCCGCGTTTGAACCAGGTCATGGCCACGCTCGCCAGTGTCAGGACCAGCATGATCCCGCCGAACCACGGATGGCCTGAGGCATAGAGAGCGGCCACCCCCAGCAGGAAAAGAACATGGGACACGAGCGGTAAGACGGGCCACCCAAACCGCAGTTTGGCCTGCGGAGCCAGGAAAAGCCCCCAGAACACCAACAGCGGGACCAGGACCACGGTCACCGACAGGGCTGGTGCCCAAGGTAGGACCTGGATGGCCCACAGCGCCGCCGAACACAACAGGGCGACCTCGAGGACAAACGCGATCACCCCCGAGGAGCGGACCGGGGCCAGCGGCTCGACCGGTTGGTCCACCGAAGCCTCCTCAGCGTTCTGCTGCTTGTCTTGCATGCGTCTGCCTCTCCCATTTCCGGCGGACGGCGCGAGGAAATGCCCATATCGTCTGTATTGATCCCGGGGCAGCGACCCAAGGGGACAACTCCCATTCTATGCGCAACACGGCAACTCCGGGCGGCACGTCGACGGCCCCGGAATCGCGTGGATCCCGGGGCCGTCGAATAGTGGAGATGGGTTGAGTGGACTAAACACATCGTTCACCCATGCCCTGGGACATCGTTCCCCATGTACCCCTGGTCCAAGCGCCAGGCCATCATTCGCGGCCTGAAGCAAACTGTTCGTTGATACGTTCGCCAGCGGCCCTCACCCGGAATCGCAGCGGCGCAGGGCCGTCAGCGCCGACTGCCGCATCCGAAAGGCAAACAGCAGATCACGGATAGCCAAAGCCTGCGGATGGGGGTTATAGGCAGGAATGTGTGTACGTGAGAGGCTTGCTTCCCTGTCGTGCGTAGGGTGAGGCCGGGATACACATGCTTTGGGAGCATGTGGGGTGCCTCTTGCCTCGAACCAACCGCGTTGTGGTGTATGCGATTCCAAGCTCGTCAAGAACGGGAAAACCTCGGCCGGACGTACCCGATGGCGATGCAAACAGTGCGGGGCTTCGAGCACGCAGTCGCGCCTGGACGTCAGCCGACGAGCACAGCTGGCTGGCTTCGTGGACTGGCTGCTCGGTGTCACGTCGCAGGCCTCCCGTGGTGGGACCGGCAGGACCTTCCGGGCGTTGGTTGGATGGTGCTGGCGGGTCGAGGTTCCCCCGCCAGCGCCAACGGGTCAGGTCCACGAGCAGGTCATGCTCGACGGGACGTACTTCAACGGCTGGTGCGTGCTCATCGCCTTCACCGGCTCCCATGTCGTGGACTGGCAGTGGTGCGACCAGGAGAAGAAAGCCTCATGGCAGGCCCTGATGGAACGGGTCCCGGCCCCGACGGTGGCCGTTGTCGATGGCGGGACCGGTCTGCATGCAGCATTGCGCCATTACTGGCCGGATACGCGCGTGCAGCGGTGCTATTTCCACATCTTCCAGGCCGTACGCCGCCACCTGACTTTCGCCCCCAGGCTGCCCGCTGGTCGGGAGCTCATGGCCCTGACCAAGGCGTTGATGAAGGTCTCCAGCCAGGAGCAGGCTGCGGCCTGGATCAGCGCCTATTCGCAGTGGGAGGCCAAATGGGACGCTTTCCTCAAGCACCGCACCGAAGCCCGTACCGGTGCTGAACGGCCCTCCGCTGTTCCTGCCAGTCGTCTCTGGTGGTACACCCATCAGCGGCTACGCCGGGCTCGAGGCTTCTACCGGTCGTTGATCAAACACGAGAACCTGTTCATCTGGCTGGAGACCGATTTGCAGCCTGCCAGTGGAGCGAAGATCCACCGGACTACTTCGCCCTTGGAGGGCGGTCCGAACAAGGCCATCAAGGAATTGCTCCGCGCCCATCGCGGGATGCCTGACGCGCACGCCCGCACCGCGGTGAACTGGCTATTGGATTCACTGACTGAATTCCCCAGGGAGCCATGGACACTCGTGCGCCAGGAACACTGGGACCCTCCACGCAAGCAACGAAAAATCAAGGAAGAACCCGACGGGCCGGCGCTCTACGACAAGGAATTCAGTTGGGAAGACGGCAACGGCGTCCAGCACGGCTGGGGCGGTAGAAGCAGACCGTGACACACCCGGGCCATACACACATTCCTGCCTATAACCCGCGGATGGTTCTGGACCGCGGCAGGAGGCCACTTGGAGGCCAGAAGAATGAAATCCGCCAGCAGCACTGGCGACTGGTTAAAGACTAATGTCTCGGAACATCGTTCTACCGATGTCCCGAGACATTACATAGTGGAGATGGGGGGAATTGAACCCCCGTCCGATGTGGCGTTGCCAGGACTTCTCCGGGCGCAGTTTGCTGTGGGTTTTCTCTGCTCCAGCAGCCGTCTCACAAACATGCGGCTGGACCCTTTCGGGATACCCTGAGCACAGTCACCGAAAATATGTCCAACACCCCAGTGACCAAGATGTTGAACAGTGGCTATCTAAATGACGCCAGTATCAGGGCCGATAGCAATCCCTGGCTGACGGACTGTCTGGCTGCTTAGGCAGCGAGAGCGAAGTCAGTGCGCTTAGAGTTGGCACTTGTGTTTTGCAAAGAGCGTTTACGAGATAACCTTGCGTCCTCGGCCCGCTTCTCCTGTCGCGACTCACATCGTCGAAACCGATCATCCCCGTATTTACTTCTCAAATCGCGGGATACCCGCTCAACCCCGCAGGCTAACCTGCGAGACATTAACTATAACCCAACCCATCCCGGATTCATTCCCCCGGCGGCTTTGCATATCAGGACGTTCGCCGGTTTCTCTCACGCATCGCACGCAGCGCTTCCCGGTTATCCTGCTTCTCGCGAAGCGTCTGGCGCTTGTCGAATTCCTTTTTGCCCTTGGCCACGCTGATCTCCAGCTTGGCCCGGCCATCCCGGAAATAGAGTTGCAGCGGGACTATGGTGAAGCCGGGATCCTGAATTTTCCGGGTGATCTTGCTCAGTTCCTCGCGGTGCAGTAAAAGCTTGCGTCGACGGCGGGCCGCGTGGTTGGTCCAAGAGCCGTTGAGGTACTCCGGGATGTAGAGCGCCTCGATGAACAACTCGTCGTTGTAGAACTGGCCGAAGCCGTCGACCAGTGATGCCTTGCCCTCGCGAAGGGACTTCACCTCAGTGCCGCTGAGCACCATTCCAGCCTCAAACGTATCGAAGATATGGAAGTCGTGGTGCGCCTTGCGGTTGGTCGCGACGACCTTGCGCTCGGTATCCTTGCCCATGGCAACCTCCTCTTGTACATACTTACGCCGGGAATTGTGGGTGGAAGATCAGGACAATAATCGTACGCCATCGCCGTCGACTTCAAGTCGGTCCCATCCGGGGTCGTCAGCGGAAGAGGTCAGCGAACCACCGTCCACCAGGCCACCGAGCGCCGATTCGGTCAGAGCAGACCGGCAGGATTGACAACTTTTCCATCGAGGATGGTCTCGAAGTGAAGATGGCACCCGGTCGAGTTGCCCGTGGTGCCTACGTATCCAATGAGCTGCCCCTTGGAGACCTGCTGCCCCGCGCGGACCACGTAGCTGCTCAGGTGGTGATACCCGGTCAGGAGGGCGTGCCCGTTCACAACACCGTGGCTGATCTGCACCTTGTTGCCAGAAGTAGCAGACATGCTGGCGTACCAGACTTCGCCTCCGGCTGCGGCATGGACGGGGGCGCCACACTGGCCGCCGAATCCCCAGTCCAGGCCCGCGTGGACGTAGCCGCCCATTCCGCCATAGTCGATGGTCCCGGCAGGGGTCGGTCGCCACCCGAAGGTGGAAGTGATGTGCCCGCCGTTGACCGGGATCGATAGCCCCCAGCTGCTGGTTGACGATGATCCGCCGCTGTTCCCGGCGCTCTCGCTTTTCCTTCTCGCGGATGCGGCCGAACGCTCAGCCGCATCCGCCGCAGCGCGCTTAGCCGCAGCGTCCGCGGCATTGGCTCGGGCTGCTGCTTCGGCAGCAGCTTGCGCCTTGGCCGCTCGCGCCTCGGCTGCCTTTCGGGCCGCCTCTTCCTTGCGTTTGCGTTCGGCTGCCTCGCGGATCAAGCGCTCTTGGCGTTCCTTGATCTCGGCGACGACCTGATCGTGTTCAGCCTGCTGCTTGTGGATCTGTTCCTTGATCTGCGGGCGCTTGGCGTTGAGCTCGCTGCTGGCCGCTTCCGCGCCATCAATGAGTTGGTCTACGTGGCGCTTGGAGGCCTCGGCCTCATCACGCGCCGACTGTTCCCGGGCCAACGCCGTCTCGGCTTGGCTCTTGAGATCACTGATTTCCGACTCCACAGCGGCCATCCTGGCCTGGGCATTGGCGTTGGTGGCGTGCTGCTGGTTCAGATCGCTGAGCACGGCATTTTGGCTGCGGAGGGCCTGATCGGCCATTCCCATGCTGTCCGCGAGGTTCCCCTCTGAGGACGCATTGAGCAGTAGGCTCAGATTGCTGGAGACCCCTCCGCGTTTGTAGGCTTGCGTGGCGATCTGACCGATGACCTTGCGGGTGTCGGCCATGGACTCTGCATCCTTGACCATTTGGCTGCTGATCTGGTCCTTCGACGACTGCGCCGCTTCTACGCGGGCTGTGAGTTCGTTGACCTGGTCGGTTGCTGTTTGGACGCTGGCCCGCGCAGACGCCAGCCTCTCCTGGGCAGCAGGCAGGCGATCTTGGTAGTTCTTCAGCTTGTCGGCGACCTTCTGGATGTCCGCATTAAGGAATTCGAGATCCGATTCCAGCGAGTCCAGCTGCTTCTCGACCTTTTCCTTTTTGTCGTCCAGGTTGTCGGCGTGCGCCATGGGCGCGACCAATGAAAGCGACAGCAAGCTCACGAGGGCACCACTGATCACGGCTTGGGACAGAGTCCGTCTGTTACGGTCCACCACAGGAGGTCCGTCCTTTCACTGGAACAGCAGTTCACCGCTTCGGATACGCGAGGGGAATACGGGCGCCGAACAACCTAAACCTTCAGGTAGCGCCTTAAGGTCAGGACCGACGATACACCAGCGAGGACGACACCCAGCGCAAGCAGGCCCGGAGCAACCAGCAAAACTTCACTGGTGGCGATGAAGGCGGTATCCGGATATTCCATGGCGAGCTTGTCTTGAATGAGGTACCGCACCACCGCCCACAGCGTACCGGACGCCAAAACCGCGCCGATGAGCGCGGCGATGACGCCCTCCAGCACGAAGGGCAGTTGGATCACCAGCTTGGATGCTCCCACCAGACGCATGATTCCGGTTTCGCGACGCCGACTGAAGGCGGAGAGCCGGATCGTGGTGGCTACCAGCAAAACGGCACAGAAGATCATGACCACGGCGATCCCGACGGCAACCAGGGACGCGATGTTCATGATGGAGAAGACCTTCTCCAGGAGATCGCGTTGGTCGATGACCGTGTCGACGCCCTTCATCGATGAAAAGAGCTCGTTGATGACGTCGTACTTCTCCGGGTCGACCATCTTCACGCGGAATGACTCCGGCAGCTGGTCGGCGGTGACGGTGTCGACAATCGGCGAATTCTTGAACTGTTCGCGGAAGTGCTGCAGCGCTTGGTCCTGCGACTCGTACTCATAGCCGTCCACGTACGGCTTGACCGCCGCGGAATCCAGCATGTCCTTGATGGCAGAGCGTTGGGAGTCCGTCACGGCGCCATCGGCGCAGGTCTGCGAACCGTAGTCCTCCCCGCACAGGAAGATGGCCACCTCGACCTTGTCGTACCAGAAGCCCTTCATCTGGGTGATCTGCATCTGCGTCAAGGCGGCGGCGCCGACAAAGGTCAATGAAATGAACGTAACGAGGACGACGGAAACGACCATGGAAAGGTTGCGACGAAGACCGGAGCCGATTTCGCCGAGAATGAATGCCAGTCTCATGCCTCGTCCTCCTCTGAGTCGAAGGGTGCGATTGCCTGGTCCTGAGGATTGGCGGTTCGAAGTTCACGCGAGCCATCCCGGTTGATGATGGGGATCATGGCGGTGTATTCGCCTGCGCGCTCGTCACGGACGAGCTTGCCTTCGTCGAGTTCTATCACCCGACGCCGCATGGAATTGACGATGTCGTCGTCATGGGTGGCCATGACCACTGTCGTGCCGTTTTGGTTGATCTTGTCCAGGATGTTCATGATGCCCACACTGGTGGCGGGGTCGAGGTTACCGGTGGGTTCATCGGCGAGCAGGATGCCCGGTTGGTTCACGATGGCACGGGCGATGGCCACACGCTGCTGTTCACCGCCGGAAAGCTCGTTCGGCATGCGCTTTTCCTTGCCCTGCAAACCCACCGTCTTGAGGACCTCGGGGACGGTGCTTCGAATGGAGGCCCGGCTCTTGCCGATCACCTGCATGGCGAAGGCGACGTTGGAGAAAACGTCCTTGTTGGGCAGAAGTCGGAAGTCCTGGAAGACGACTCCGATCCCGCGACGCATGCGCGGGACACGCCAGCTGGGGATGCGGGCGACGTTTTGTCCGGCAACGTGGACCGAACCGCGTGAAGCCTGGTCCTCGCGCAGCACGAGTCGAATGAAGGTCGACTTCCCGGAGCCGGAAGCCCCGACGAGGAACGCGAAGTCGCCGCGGTCGATCTCAACATCGATGTCGTCCAGCGCCGGACGAGACTTCTGGTCGTAGACCTTGGTGACGTGCTCAAATCTGATCATGGCAGTTCTGCCCACCCGGACCACCGGTCAGTGTCCGAAAAAATGCGGGGCTTTGCTGGGGGAACGTACAGCACCGGCACTGAGCACTCTAGCGGCAGCCCTAGTCATAGCAGCGCAGGCGGCATCGCGTGTCGGTGCCGTCGTGCCGACGTGGACATCTGGACGGTCGCCGGACTTTCCCGCCCGGCAGGGGCGGCAGCGAAGCTGCCTGCTTGCCGGGTCGCCCCCGGGGGGCCTATTACTTCGAGAGGTCCCCGCCGAGGGCGAGTTCGGGTTCGGTGGCCGCACGGACCTCCTCGATGCTCACTCCCGGGGCGGTCTCCACGAGCACCAGCCCGTGATCGGTGACGTCGATGACGGCCAGATCGGTGATGATCCGGTTCACCACGGCCTTGCCCGTCAACGGAAGCGAACACTCGTTGACGATCTTTGCGCTCCCGTCCTTGGCCGTGTGTTCCATCAAGATGATGACCTCGCGGGCACCATGGACCAGGTCCATCGCGCCCCCGGGCCCCTTGACCATCTTGCCCGGGATCATCCAGTTCGCCAGGTCCCCTGTAGCGGAGACCTGCATCGCGCCCAGGATCGCCGCATCGATCTTCCCTCCACGGATCATCCCGAAACTCGTTGCCGAGTCAAAGAAGCTCGCCCCGGGATTGACCGTCACGGTCTCCTTCCCGGCATTGATAAGATCCGGATCCAGATCCTCCTCCACCGGATAGGGGCCAACGCCGAGGATCCCGTTCTCGGACTGCAACACCAGCGTCCGGCCCTGCGGAATGTAGTTCGGCACCAGCGTCGGCATCCCGATCCCCAGGTTCACGTACGCCCCGTCGACCAGCTCCTGCGCGGCACGGGCCGCCATCTGTTCACGTGTCATCGCCATCGTCTTCAGGCCTCCTTCGTCGTCGAACCGGCAGCAGCCGTACGCACCGTGCGCTTCTCGATCGGCTTCTCGATGTCCTTACCGACCTCCAGGACCCGGTGAACGTAGATGCCGGGCAGATGGACCTCGTCCGGATCGATCTGCCCGGGCTCCACCAGCTCCTCGACTTGGGCGATGCAGACCTTCCCGGCCATCGCCGCCGGAGGGGCGAACTGGCGGGTCGCCTTGTTGAACACCAGGTTCCCGTGCTTGTCGCCCTTTGCAGCGTGGACCAGCGCGAAATCGGTGACGATCGATTCCTCCAACACGAATTCATCGGGCTCACCACCCGGGGCGAAAGTGCGCACCTCCTTGGGCTGCGAACCCTGCACGATGTTGCCCTCGGCATCATACTTCTGCGGCAACCCGCCCTCTGCGACCTGCGTGCCGACCCCGGTCCGGGTGTAGAACGCCGCGATCCCGGCACCACCGGCCCGCAGCTTCTCGGCCAGGGTCCCCTGCGGAGTCAATTCCAGCTCCAGCTCACCGTGGAGGTAACGGCGGGCGAATTCCTTGTTCTCCCCCACATAGGAAGACGTCATCTTCCGGATCCGCCCAGCGGCCAGCAAAACACCCAATCCCCAACCGTCGACACCACAGTTGTTCGAAACAACCGAAAGATCCGTTGCCCCCTGCTCCAACACGGCCTGGATCAATGCCATCGGATTACCCGAGAGCCCGAAACCACCCACGGCAATCGAGGAACCATCCCCGACATCAGCCACGGCCTCAGCAGCCGAGGCAACACTCTTGTCCATTGCCAACTCAATGACCTCCTTTGCCCGATGAACGACGTGCCGGCACCATGCCCTTGCGGGCCGTGACCGGCGTTACATTCCAACCTATCGCCATCACGCGCTGCAACCCACATCGTCACGTGAAGGGTGGCTTGGCTAGCGGCTGCTCCAACCACCGTCAACGGTGTAGGAGGCGCCTGTCACCATCCCCGCATCCGGCGAAGCCAGCCATGCGGCCAGCGAGGCAACCTCCTCCGGCTCGACGAGGCGCTTAACCGCCGACTCGGTGAGCATGATCTTGGAGACAACCTCGCTCTCTGGAATCCCGTGGATTTTTGCTTGGTCGGCGATCTGCTTCTCGACGAGGGGGGTCCTGACATACGCGGGTTCAATGCAGTTGCTCGTCACGCCGTGTTCCCCGCCTTCCAAGGCGGTGACCTTGGACAGGCCTTCAAGTCCATGCTTCGCAGCGACATAGGCGCTCTTATAGGCCGAAGCGCGCAGTCCATGGATGCTGGAGAGGTTGATGATCCGACCAAAACCGCGTTTGTACATTCCCGGGACCACGGCGCGGATGAGCAGGAATGGCGCCTCAAGCATGAGCCGGTGGATCAGTCGCCAGTCGTCGGGCACGAATTCGTGGACGGGATTAATGCGCTGGATTCCGGCATTGTTCACCAAGATATCCGCCTCTAGGCTGAGGGACTCCAATGCCGCAGTATCGGAGAGGTCGATCTGCCACGCCGTCCCGCCGACGCCAGCTGCGACTTTTTCGGCCGCCTCGCCGTTGAGATCTGCAACCGTCACGGTGGCCCCGCGTTCTGCGAAGGCTTGGACGCAAGCGGCGCCTATGCCGCTCGCACCCCCGGTGACGATAGCGTGGCGTCCCTGCAAATTGCCGCTCATGTGTTGTCCGCTCCCAGTCTGGCGATGAATGTCCTTCGAGGGGGTGCGAGGACGGCTGCCTTGGTTGGCGGCGACGTCGCCGTAGTCCCTGCACGGATCATTTCACGTCTGGGGCGGTTCCGTCAGGGGCCCCGCCTGATGGGTACGCGGGGGCGTACATGGAGCGGTCGGCAGGGGCCGTCTGGGACGGTAGTGCTACTCGGCCACCTCGTGGCGTGCATTGGCACGCCAGCGGATCCCTGCGTCAATGAAGTCGTCGATCTCCCCATCGAACACGGCACCGGTGTTACCGACCTCGTGCTCGGTGCGCAGGTCCTTGACCATCTGGTACGGGTTCAGGACATAGGAGCGCATCTGGTCACCCCAGGATGCCTTCACATCGCCAGCGAGCGCTTTCTTCGCGGCATTCTCCTCTTCCTGACGCACCAGAAGGAGCCGTGACTGCAGTACGCGCAGCGCTGCAGCGCGGTTCTGGATTTGCGACTTCTCGTTCTGCATGGAGACCACTATCCCCGTGGGGATATGGGTCATCCGGACCGCGGAGTCGGTCGTGTTGACGGACTGGCCGCCCGGACCCGAGGACCGGAATACGTCCACCTTGATCTCGTTTTCGGGGATTTCGACGGAGTCGGTCTGTTCGATCAGGGGGATGACCTCGACGGCGGCGAAGGATGTCTGACGGCGCCCCTGGTTGTCGAATGGGCTGATACGCACCAGCCGATGCGTCCCCGCCTCAACGGAGAGCGTGCCGAAGGCATATGGGGCGTTGACTTCGAAAGTCGCGGATTTGATCCCGGCTTCTTCTGCGTACGAGGTGTCCATGACGGCGGTCGGGTATCCGTGGCGTTCTGACCAGCGTAGATACATGCGCATGAGCATGTCGGCGAAGTCGGCGGCGTCGACGCCGCCAGCCCCGGCGCGGATGGTGACAACGGCGGCCCGTTCGTCGTATTCCCCAGCCAACAGCGTGACCACCTCGAGCTCGCCAAGCGCCTTACGCAGCGATTTCAGTTCCTTTTCCGCTTCCGCCAAAGTCTCGGCGTCGTCTTCCTCGCCGGCCAGCTCGACGAGGACCTCGAGATCGTCGATTCGCGCATCCAGCCGTTCAATGCGTCCCAACTCCGTCTGCCGGTGCGACAGCTTGGAGGTGATTCTCTGGGCCGAGGCGGGGTCATCCCACAGATCCGGCACCCCCGCCTTTTCGGAGAGCTCGGCGATATCCGCCTTGATTGCATCGACGTCGGTGACGGCTTCGATGGAGGCGAATGTGTTGCGCAGGTCGCGGATTTCCGCGGAGAAGTCAGAAGAGGCCATGATCTCCCAAGCCTACGTCATCTCGTGAGCCCGGTCCGGGCGCTGGACTCGACGCTGATGGGGATACCCCGAGGCACGAACCAGCCGATGATCGGGGGCCGGACCACGGCGCTAAGCCTGACCACGGCAGTCGTTCCATCGCTACTGACCCCGGCGCGTGCGACCGAAAACCCGTCGAATCGACTGGCTGCCCCGACATCACCCACATACTTCGAAGTTGCCGCAGCAACACCGGCGTCGCTCAAGTGGATCTGGATTGAGTCGGTTACACCGG
Organism: Arthrobacter sp. ASL1; assembly: GCF_056680475.1. NCBI lineage: Bacteria > Bacillati > Actinomycetota > Actinomycetes > Micrococcales > Micrococcaceae > Arthrobacter > Arthrobacter sp. ASL1. Next base: position 3,665,489 of record NZ_CM155284.1, on the reverse strand, counting down.
CATTTTCCACTTCGAAGCTATCGGCTGCGGCCGTAACCGCGCTGTCAGCGACGCTAAGGAGCTTGCGTGCTTGGGTATTGACCAACGTAGCCGCCAATGTCGCGCTAACTGCCAGCAGAACTATGACCACGTATCCGATGATCAGGATCATCGATTGCCCCTCTTCTACAGGCGTGTCGAGGCGGTCGGGGAAGGGCCTGACACCGCGGCGGGTCCGCCGGGTATGCGGAGACGCAGCGATAGGGGTTCGGCGATGGGCCATCTCAGCCAAACCGATCTACGCGAACGGTCGAAGACGATGACGCCTTGCCGAAATCCAGGTCCACGCCGCCCGGCAAGAATGGCAGTGGCACGCGGATAATGACCTCAACCGATACAGTGGAGCCTGGCTCCAGGCAGGCCGGAGAACAGGCGTATTCCATCGTTGCAGAGTTCGCATCGACGTCGAGGTTGCCGATGGCGACGTCGACGGCATTTCGCGCCCGCGCCGCTCCCTCCACCTCGCTGTCAGCTGCAGCAAACGTCCTGGCTGCATGATCGGCCGCGCCAACGGCGGCAAATGAAGCCGCCTGCAATTGCGACGCACTAATGATCAGGTACGTCACGGGAACTAGCAACAAGACACCAAGGAAGATGAACTCGACGATCGATGAGCCTTCCTCCCGGGTGCACACCTGCGACCAGGCATGGCACAATCGGCTTCGGCTGTTGCTAGCCGCCATAGCTTGCCGCCTCTCCGCTGACGTTCAGATGACCGGTGACGGCAAAGTATCCCAAGAGCGGGAACGGGGTGCTGACCGTAACCCGCAAACCAGGTTGCCCACCGATGGAGATTGCCTGGTAGCCAACGTCCGCTTTGAGGCTTTTGCCCAGGGAGCCAGCAATGAGCTCTCGGGTCCGTCTGGCTCCCTCTGCAGGTGAGCGGTCGGCCAGCGTCCCGAAACGCGCCCCCGAGGCGGCAGCATCCATCAAGGTGTTACGCACATGCAGCACCAAGGCCAACTGCAGAACGGATATGAAGAGCATTGTCAGCAGTGCCGAAACCATCACGAATTCGGCAACCGCTGATCCCTTTTCCCCGCGCCGTGGCCTCGCGGTGGGATGGAGACCGAGGCCATGAGACGTCTGCCCGCGTATGTGCATCAGTATCGGAGTGCCGGTGCCGTTGTCAGTCGAGCCCGGAGACCCGGTTGATAGCTTGGTTGAACAGTTCGCTGAGTCGTGGGCCCGCGATGGCAAGCAATGCGGCAACGAGCACCGCCGACATCAGCGTGATCATAACCCAGCCAGGGACATCCCCCCGTTCATCCTCACGAATGCGCCGCCCCAGGCCATTGACGCCTGACAGACAGATCAGTGTTGCCGTCATTCCGAAGGCAGCAGCCCTGTTCCATGTGTTCTTCATTGTGTCCTGCTCTCTTGGGTGGTTTCGGTTTCGTGTACCAAGTTGCTTCTGGCCTCTACAAGTTCATGTCGATGAGTGAGAGGCCGGGATAGACCGCAAAGACAATGGTTAGCGGAAGGATTCCGAAGACAACAGGAATCATCATGCTGATCTCCTTGCGTCCAGCAGTTTCCATGAGTTCGCGTTTTGCTGCGTCTCGGACGTCCTGAGCTTGCGCCTTCATGACCTCCGCCAAGGGCGTCCCCCGCTCCGACGCAACAGTGATTGCATCGACAAATCTCGTCATGGCATTCAAATCGAGCCGTTTGGCCATGTGATGAAAAGCAGTGGTCATAGGTATTCCGGACCGGATGTCAGCTAGCAACGCATTGAATTCATCCGGCAAGTCCCCCTGAGAGCTGTCGCATACGCGTTCAATGGCACCAACGGTGCTCTCCCCTGCGGCGACGGCCAAAGCTATGAGCTCAGCAATACTCGGAAACTGTCCCAAAATACGACGGCTGCGTTTCGTTCCCTGCTCGGTGAGATACCACTCTCGGAAGATGTACCCCGCCAAGGCAGAAATGATCAGGACCACAATCGAGAGAATCCCATTGAATGTCCCACCGGCTACGGAAACGGCGATGAAGATGCTTCCAACCAGCAGGCCGACACCCGCGTAGGTTAACTGCGATATTCGGAACTCCGTAATGCTCAAATTGAGACCGGCGCGCTGCAATCGCTGCTGCAATCCCCCGCCGGCCGGATTGAATCGATTCAATATGGACACGAGATCCTTCAGGACGGGCCACATAATCTTAACCAGCGGCCCCAACGGAGACTCGGCTGCCACTTGCCCGGCACTGGCTCCGGAGGGTTCCCTACCCGATCGGAGCTGTCCGGCAATGCGGTCGGCGAATGTCACGCGGCGCAGGGCGGGAAGCCTGACGAAGCTTAACCATAATCCAGCCCCCAGGAGCAGTCCTAGGGCCAGCCCCCAAGCTATACCGGAGCTCACTTGAGGATCCTTTCTTCACTGGGCAGTGACCCGATGCCCAGCATGATCCGGTAGCAAACGAAGGAGATCAAGAGTCCGGCAAGGAGCACAACTGCCCCGCTCAATGTCGAATATGCTTCGACAGCTTGGGGCTGGGTAGACATAAGAAGCAGGATCACCCATGGGGCGGCAACTGCAAGGCGGGCGGCATTAACGGTCCACGACTGCCTGGCCTCGAGTTCACCACGGGTTCTCGCACTGTCACGCAAGAATCCTCCCAGGGTTCCCAGCATCTCCCCGAGATCGGATCCTCCGACATCTCGGGTGATCATCAGCGCGGCAATGATCTTGTCAGCTACAGGATCGGCCAACCGATACCTCAACCGCTCTATGGCTTCGTCAAAACGCGAGGTCGCGCGGTAATCCAGTCCGAAATCCACGAAGGCGGGCCTCAGTGGCTCCGGCCCCTGGGTTCCCAATTGGATTAGCGCCTCCGGGAGCGAAAGCCCCGCTCTGATCGCGGATCGAAGATGGTCCACAACGTCGGGCCATTGTTCGCGGAGCGCGGCCGCGCGCTTGGCGGCGCGCCAGCGGACGACCAAGACCGGCAGAGTTGCCCCGAAGGTTCCGAAGATCACAGCGATCAGGGGTGACAACGTTACGACGAAGACGATGACGGCAACTAGCAGGAAGCAAATAACCATCGTCGATATGAAACCGCCGACGCTCACCTTGTCCAGACCGGCGTGGAGCAGCAGCGTCTCGATCCGGCGTTTCCGGACCTTTGCCGGCTTTGCAGGTTCGGTCCAGCAGGCTTGCCAGACCAGAAGACTGCCCAGCCCCAGAAGTAGTCCGTACACCAAGCTCATCGTCCGGCACCCAGCAGGGTCGAGGTGTCAACGCCTGCGTGTTCGAACTTCTCATGGGTCAAGTCCGCGGAGGGCGCCATCTGCAGCTCACCGTTGACACGGTGAAAGATAGTCGATGACTCAATGATTCCGTTCTCAACTCGGCGACCAAGCTTGATGATTTCGGATACACCACGTTGTCCTGCACCGTTGCGTTCGCAGTGCACCACCAGATCGATGCACGAAGCGACCGTGGGAAGCACGAAGTTCGAGTTGATGTTCTCGCCGGCCAGCAATGGCAATGTGCAGATCTTCGTGACGGCATCACGGGCGGAATTCGCATGAACGCTGGCCATGCCCGGCAGGCCAGCGTTCATGGCAATCAGCATGTCCAATGCCTCTGCTTCACGGACTTCTCCTACGATGATGCGGTCCGGGCGCATCCGCAGCGCCTCCTTGACGATTCGGCGCATGTCGATTTTCCCGTGTCCTTCAAGATTGGACTGGCGGCATTGCATGGCCACAACGTCCCGAAGCGGGATCTTCAACTCGAAGATCTCCTCAACTGTGATGACGCGCTCACGGCTTCCAATGCCGGAAGCCAGGCAATTGAGCAACGTGGTCTTTCCCGCCTGTGTGGCTCCGGACACCAGGACATTGAGCCCGGCGCCAACGGCCATGTGGAGGAAGTCAGCCGCCTGCCGGCTGAGCGACCCCAATTCGACGAGATGATCCAGCCGAGACGCGCGGGCGATGAACTTCCGGATGTTCACAGACCAGTGCTTGCGCGTGATGTCGGGGATCACCACGTGTAGCCGCGAGCCATCCGGTAGAGCCGCGTCAACGAACGGAGTGGAGAGGTCCAACCGGCGGCCGGAAGACTTGAGCATTCTCTCGACCAGGAGCCTGACATGCGCGTCGTCCAAGCGGATGGATGTCAACTCCGAACTACCACCCCTAGCGGCAAAGACCTCTGTCGGGGAACTGTTGGCGTATACGTTTCATGGTGTCAGCCGGTCGGTTGACGAAACGAATGCCCCGGCATCGCGCTAACGATCCGGGGCGTGGCATCCGCTGAATAAGGAGCGTCTGCAATGCACCACTCTACCCAATCTTTGCCCGTAGGTACACGGGTTATCCATGCTGGCACCGGGGAACGTGGCACCGTCTCGACGACGGGCACGGATGACCGGGGCCTCTGGGCGGGAGTCGCTTGGGATAATCCCGATGCGCTCGAGCTCCCCCACACTCTGCACGCCGAACACCTGATGTGGTCCGGCGATGAACATGAGCGCTCCGAATTCCTGCGCCACTTCCCGAACGTAGGCACGCTGTGAAGCGGCTACAGGGCTGCGCTGCCGTCCTCGTCGTGTACTTCCTTGCCTACTCCCCCAGTCTGATTACGGGGCCGTTCTAGGCCCTCCCTGCCCGCCTTGTGCGGGTGCTGGGATGCGGTCACAGGCTCCCCCATCCTGTGACCGTTTCCGAGCTACCCGCCCGCGTCGTTCCTGCCGACCTAGACGCTAACCAGCGTCGGCCCGGTGTTTGACACTCTCACTTATGGCCCTACCGGGGGCCGACCGTTGCAAAGGCCACGCGACGGGTTGCGCCAGCCTGTCACGGATACCGTGGCGGGCTACTGGCGTCGGCATATCGCGGACGGAGAGCGGGGGCGGTGGCGAAACTTCGGGGCAGGGGGTCAGCAAAGGCCACAGCTCCCGCAGGGAGTCCGCTAGTCCGTCGTGAGGGCTTCCCGTTTGTCAGCCAACGCTTCCTGCGCCTTCCTGTACTCTGCACTCACGTTGCGGGTTGGCGGGACGCCTCCAATACCCTCCATGATCGCGGCTAACCTGCGCATCGTGGGATCACCAGCTACCCATCGGGTCGATAGGCTCCGGCAAGCTTTGGCGAGTTCGTCGGTTGAGCCCTGGCTGACTGCGAGCACTTCGGCCCACGCGGCGGCTGCTGCCCTGTTGTCTTCGCCGAACGCCTGCATGAGTTGCCGGTACGCATCCCGCATTTCTTCGATCTGGGCATCGATCCTGGCGATTCGGTGAGCCCGTGAGTCGAGCATCTGGGCGCTCTTTCGGGCCCGGCTGGCCTGCCATGCGGCTACGAGCGCTGCGGCGATGCTGACTACGGCGGCAATGATGGTGGCGATCATAACGCCTCGGTCCTCCTGGGCTAGTGCGCGTTCCTGCGGGCGGTGACGGTCCGGTGAACGGTGCCGACGGAACAGCCGGCACGGGCGGCTATCTCTGCCATGGATTGGCCGCGCTGGTGCAACTCCCATATGAGGGCGTCACGGGCCCTGGTGCGGTCGGCCAGAGTCGGGCCCGGTTCGTCACCGGTCATTCATGGCCTGCCAGGCTTCGGGCGTAGCGATGATGATGAACGTCCCGCCTCGAGTGGCCCGCGCTTCGAGGGTGACGCCGCTGTCCATCGCCTTGGCTACCCACCGGGCCTGTCCTTTGCGCACGTGTCCGATGGTGCGGGCTGCTGTTCCCGTTGTGATTGCAACGGCGTTTGAGTCGTGCGGATTGTTCGGCTCGCGTTTAAGGCCCAAGACTTGGCCGTCCCGTCGCTTCGCTTCACTGGCCTTGTAGTAGCTGGTGCCCATGATGCGGCACCCGTAAATGTTCCAGTGGCGCAGGCCTGTATTTATCGCGTCGATGATGCGGCCGTCGGGTAGGGCAAGGTCAAGGCCGTTGTTGGTGTGCCGGATCCGGAAGTCGGGGAATTCGCCGCCGGCGGCTTTGAGGTCGGCCAGCGCCTGTTTCGTGTCCTCTGTGCCCAGGTAGCCGGCGCGTAGCTGCTTCACGGTCTTACCCGCGGTGGCTGCGCGTTCCCGTTCCCGGTCGTAGTAGTCGGCTCGGCTGTCAGCTTGCCTGCCTTCGGGCTGCGGCACGGGCGCAGCGGGTGGGGCGGGTTCGGCGGCTGGCGCGGGTTCGGCGGCTGGTCGCGGTGCCGTATCTGGCGGCGGTTCCGTGGCGTTGGCAGGTGTGCGCTTGAACAGTCGACTCAATATCCCCATGGCTGAATCATGCCACCACAAGAGCCGCAATCTCGGGGTTGGTTGATAACGAAACGGCCCCGCCTCCCGGTGATGGGTGACGGGGCCGCGGTGGTGCCGGCTACTGCTCGGCGAGGGCCAGCAATGCCCCTAGACGGGTGTGGAGCTCCCGGGCTTCGGCAAGGGTGAAGCGGCCGGCGCTGCCTCCCCAATAGTCGAGCTCCACTGTCGTCTGCCCAACCTCGGGGAACTCCCACAGGCCGGCGGCCATGGTTCGGCGGTGCACGCCGTCGTCCTCGAGGTTCACGACGTCGACGGTTAGGTCGATCGGGTCGGTCACGTGGAAGCACGTTTGATCCGCGGGGATCCGCTCGTTCGTGTGTCCGGTGCCGTCTTGGCACCATGGCTGGCATTTGATTGGGTCAATCACGGGGGTGTTCGCTCTCTCTTGTGGTGTGGCCCCTACAGGGCGGGGTGTGCGGTTAGGCGTCGGCAGTATCGGACAGGTAGCGGTAGACGGTGGCGCGGCTGACCTGTAGCCGCTTGGCGATGCGGTCGACGCTGTCGCCCTCTGCCTTCCACTTCCGTGCATCTGCAATGTCTTGAGCGTCGGCCTTGCGGGGGCGTCCGCCTTGGCGTCCGTTCTTCCGGGCTTCGGCCAGTCCAGCACGGGTGCGTTCGACGATCTGGTCGCGCTCGAGCTGGGCGAATGCGGACATGATGGTCAGCATGGCGCGGCCCATGGGCCCCGTGGTGTCGATGCGCTCCGTCACGGACTCGAAACCGCAACCCTTGGCTTCGATGGTTTCGATGAGGTCCAACAGATTCTTGGTGTTGCGGCCTAGGCGGTCGAATTTCCAGATGACGACGGTGTCGCCGGGGCGCAGGTGGTCGAGCATGGCGTCTAGTTCGGGGCGGCTGGCCTTGGTGCCGCTCACGCCGTCGTCGGTGAACACGCGGTCACAGTCGGTCAGTGCTGCGTGCTGTAGTGCTGCGTCCTGGTCGGTGGTGCTGACTCGGGCGTATCCGATGCGTGCCATGGTGTGCGCTCCCTGTTTCTCAATTTCCCGTGTTGCTCTTGGATATGAGAATACACATTATGCGACGGGATTTCAAGACACGCTTAGGTGCGACAATCCGCGACACATGAAGCACCGCGACAGCGACCGCGACACGTCGCACCACACCACCGTTATTGCGACACGGCAAAGGCCCCGCCAGCATGTGCCAGCGGGGCCCGTGAATGATCGGGGCTACTTCTCCCCAGCGACCGCCCGTAACGCCGTCTCCGCGCCTGCCAGGAACGCCCGGCCCGCCTTCGAGACGCCGTCGACGGATGCGCCCAACGCTGCCACCTGCTCGGCCAGCGTTGCCGCCTGCTGCTGCTCTGTCTCTGCCATGATGCCTAGCCTACTTCCGGTCGAATGGGGAGGATGAGGGCCCGGGGCCGGGTGAGCGATTCCCGGCCCCGGGAGATGGTGGGGTTAGCGGTAGTCCGCCAGCAACCGGCCCAACACGGACACCTTGCCAGCCGGTGCCGTGACGTGGTCGCGGATGATCCGGTTCATGATGGGGCCGGGCCCGTCCGTGACCGCCTGGGCGCCGTCGATCATGAGCGTGTTCCCGCCGGCCGCCGGGTGGACATAGAGCGCGGGGCGGGGTGTTTCCCGGTCGTAGGGCTGGATCACCGGGGCGCCTGCCGCCTTGGCCGTGGCGATCACGTCCCGGGCGGCCTCGTCACGGGCGGCGACGGCGGCCCCGAACTTCTCCACCGCTGCCGCGACGTCGGCGGCGAGCTGGTCGGCGGCTTCCGTGATGCGGGCGTGTTCCGCGGCCCCGGAAGCCTTGACCTTGGCCCATGCCTCCCGGGCTGCTTTGTCCTTCGTTGCCTGTTCCTGCCGTTCGGCCTTGGCCTTGCGGTTGCGTGCCGCGGTGGCCCGTAGGCGGGCCAGCCGTGAGCCGGCGGCGGCGTGCTCGAGTTCCTGGGCGGTAACGGTGTCGTCGCCTTCGAGTACGCGGCGCTCGAGGTCGGTTTCCTGCTGGGCTGCGGCCCGTGCTTCGGCTTCGGCGGTGTCCATGTGGTCGGTCGTGCTGGTCATGATGTGGTTCCTTGCTGTGGTGGTGGTGGCGGGCCCGGGGTGGGCCCGCCGTGGTGGTTACTTGCCGTCCGTGTACTTCCGGTACAAGTCCGGGTTCCGCTTGAACAATGCGGCCTTATCGGCGTAGTTCATGGCCTCGAACTGCCCACGGGTGGGCTCTTCCGGATCCCCCGCGTCGTCGAGGATCTTCTGCAGTTCCGCCTTCAGTGCCTCGAGGTCCTCTGCGTCGGTGATGGTCTTTCGGAGCTGGTCTGAGTTGATGCTGATGTTCGCCATGGTGGCGGTTCTCCTTCGGTTGTCCTCCCGGCTTGTGCCGGGCGGTGGTCTATTTGGTTCGGGCGGCGAGGGCGTCGGCCCTTGCCACGTCTTCCCGTGCGTTGCGGACGCGCTGCCGGGCATCGTCGGCGTATCCCTGCATGTGGGGCGTCGGGTACTTGGCGGCGAGCTGCCGGGCGGTCTGCAAGTCGCTCTCTGCCCGCCGTAGGATCTTCCGCGCCTCAACCGGGCGTAGATGCCTTGGCGGGGCACCCTTGGCCCACTGCCTACCCTGCCGCCATGAATCGCCCGCCAGGGCCCGTAGATCGGCGGCGACGCCCAACGGGTGGGCGTAGTCCAGAACGACGGCCAGAGCGGCTACCGTCGTCTCTCCGGGGCGTTTCTTTCCCTGCTCGTAGGCGCTGATGGTGGACGTGGATACGCCGGCCCGTTTCGCAAGGGCGGCCTGGGTCATGTGGACCGCGCTCCGGTAGCTGCGTAGCCGCTTCCCGAAACCGTTGGCGAGGCGTTCCCGCTCGGCTCCGGTGACGTCGCCCTCTTGTGTGGTCGTTCCACTAACGGGCGTGTGCACACGCGTAACGGCGGATCCGGTCTGGTCGGTTCGGGTGGCCTGCATGTTGTCTCCGTTCATGGCTGGGTGGTGGGTAGGGCTGGTTCTTCGGTCCCGTCGGCTGCGGTGAGCTGTAGGCGCATGGCCCGGGCTTTCCAGTAGGCGACTTCGCGCTGTAGTTCTTGGCGGCGGTGGTCGAGGTAGTTCCATAGGGCGGCGGTGTTGTCCTCGGTGGTGGGCCGGGGTGCGGGTTTTTGGTGGGCTTTGAGTCCGTAGTCACCTAGTCGGGCGTTTACGGCGGCGACGCTGGTCCCTACCTTGTCGGCTATGTCGCGGGTGTTGAGCCCTTGGCCGTGTAGTTCGACGATGCGGGCGGCTTTGCTGCCGGGCTTGGGTTGCCGGGTGGTCATGCTGTCTCCTGGGCTTCGAGGACGGCTAGGCGGGATTCTGCGAGGGTGGCCCGGTTGCGGGCTTCGTGCTGCCGGTCCTGTAGTTGGACGGCGAGCCATTGCAGGTCGCGTTTGGTGAACTGGGCTACCCACTTCGGGGGCGTCCAGTCGGCCGGCGGGGTGGGCGCCTCGGTGGTCATTGGTCCTCCCGGGTGAATAGGTAGCTCGAGTGCTGCCCGGTGGTGTCCTGCATGATGAGGGTCGCTTCTAGGACGGTGGCGAGGCGTTCCAAGGTCGCGTTGAGCCGGTCTAGTTCGGGGGTCGTCATGATGCTGTCTCCTGGTTCTGGAAATTGAGTGTCGCTGCGTCTCCGACTGTCGCCCCACCGTCGCCGGAGACACTCTGACTGTCTCCGTTGACTGTCTCCCGTCCCGTATCTTTAGTACGGGAGACAGAGACGGTCGTCTCGGGCTGCACTCGGTACGGTTTGAGGATGTGGTGGTGTTGCGCGTTCCGCGCCTCGTCCGTGGTGTAAATGAATCCTTCGGCGACCAGTGCTGAAATGGCTTCCCGGATCCGGGCTTCCTGCCCACTGACCACCTTTGTGATGCCGCGGAACGATAGCGGCTTGGGCGCGTCCTCAACGGCTTTGGATACCGTCTCCATGAGTTCGGCGTGCCGGTCTGTCGCTTGCGGCTTCTCGTCGGGTGCGTAGAGCCCGTAAACGATGCGTGCCGTGTCGGTGGAGTCGATCACCACAACGGCGGCTTCCTGCGTCCGGTCTGACTTGCGCCACTCCCCCGATATGGGGCGAACGCGGCCGGGTCGGTCCTTTCCTACCCGCAGCGCAAGACGGCCTTTCATACCCACGCCGATAGGTGAAATGACTTCGACGCCGTAGCTTGCCCCGGTGAGGTAGCTCATTTTGGACTGTGCCCCAATGGCGAACCGCCCGCGGCCCTCTGATGATTTGGTGACGTGATCGACCACTACGGTTGCGGCTCCCGTGGAGGATGCCAACTGACGGGGAACCATGCGACCCCACCGGGTGACCTCGTCGTTGTCTATGGACTTCACGCCGAACACTGCGAATGCTTCGGTGACTCCGTCGATGACGGCCAGGGTGTAGCTGGTCCGCAGAATGGCTGCCCATGACTGGCGCTCGTCCGGGTAGCTAAGCGGGTCGCAATCGGGGTTGATGTAGTCGAGGCTTTCGAGGATCTGCGGGCCTGTCGCGCCCATCTTCATTAGGCGATCGACCACTGTTTCAGCGTCCGATTCAAAGTCGATGTAAAGGCACCGCTTCCCGCCTTTGATCTGCTGGGCTGTTTCCGCCTGGGCGATCATGCTTTTGCCTGATTCGCTCTCCCCTTGGAGGGTGTGCACCTTCCCCGGGTACAACAGGTAGTGGCCGTCATTGCGGCGCATGATGGACGGCTCGAGGGCTGCAAAGTTCCCGGCGACGTGGGCGGTCAGGTCGATGGGCTTCCATGACGTGGGGACTTCCTCGGGCACGTCCTCGGGCGTTCCGGGGCCGGCGTACTCGTATTCGGTCAGGGGCTCTAGGTTGGAGCTCACGCGGCGGCCTCCTGGCGGCTGGTGATCCATCCCCCGCGCTCTAGTCCACTCATGAACTGGGCGAGGGTGGGAATGGTGCGAATGGTTGGTGTCGGCATCGGCCGGTCGCGGAAGCGGGGCACGTCGAGGGATTGCACCGTGTCGGCTACATGCGTCCTGCTGTGCGCGTTTGCTGCGTCTAGGGCGATGAAGGCCCGGGCGGCGAGTTCGGCGCCGTCTCCGGCTGCCCTATACCCGTCCTGGTGCCCGACGTGATAGCCGCGCTCGTAACCCTGCGTGTAGATGCTGTGGGCCCGCTTGTAGGTGCCGATGAACTGGGCATCATCCAAGGTCGCCACCACCGTCCACGGGTACTAGGCGGGCGAGGATGACGGATGCCACCTGTCCCCGCATGGTTGCCCTGTCGAGGGCCCTATTTGCTGCGGGGAGTGAGAAATAGGTTGAGCGGCGCGTATGGTGCCCGTCCTCCGTTGGGACGTCGACGACGAGCACTAGAGCATGGTCGATGAGGGCCCGATGGTCGGGGGCCGGCGGCCGGCGGCTCACTTGCTGCCACCGCGGATGAGTGCGCCTAGCTTTGTGAGCTGCGACGGGGTGAGCGGTGGAGCCTGGGCGATCGTACGGGCGACGTACTCGGCGAGTGTCGGGCGGGCTGCGGTGTTCGCGTGGGCCACGGGGTCACCGCCGGAATGCTGCGGCGGCTTCTGATGCATCTACGCGTGTTGCTCGAGGACCGACGTTGTAGGTCGTGAGCGTTCCGTCTTTGATGCGGCGGTAGATGGTTGAGACGCTGACGTTGTAGCGTTTCGCCACGTCTGCGATAGTGAGTAGTGGATGGTCCTCTGTTGGGGCTGTCATGGCTTGTACCTCTGTCTTGGCGGATGGCTGTTACAAGCAATGCCCGTGACGGTTGGCGCCGTCTCTGGCTTCGGTTCCCCCGGTCTGATTCTTAGCGGTTTCTCCCGGGGGAATCGTGCTCTTATGACAACTGTGCAGCACTATGCATGAATCACCAAGGACGTTATCCACAGGCTCTGTGCATAGACGAGTGCAGAGCTATCCAAAGCTGTCCACTGTGCGTGGATCGGCCTAGGTTGCGAGCTAATCGTTACCTTCCCGTTACCAAACAAGGCCCGCCCGCGGCCCGTGTCGGCCGTCTCGAAAACGTTGGTCCGGTGCGACACCGAAACGGAAGATCCAGCCCGCATGAATCCGCGGCGTGCGAGTCTCACAAACGGTCGCATTATCGAAACCGGGGCAAGGTCGGGTTATTGCGACTCGGCTACGCGTTCCACTCCACACGCACATGCTCCGGCGAGAACGGCACTCCCGGCCCCGTGGGGAGGATGGTCACCGTCGCCAGGGTGCGCAACACCTCCCGGCGCCGCTCGAGCGTGAGCCCTGCCCATGCCTTCGCCGCATCCGGGCCGGTGATCCCCTCCAAGCTCCCCGACGGTTGCAACGCCTTGACCTGCCGTTCTGCGGCTTCGAGCTGCACACCTAGCGACTCATTCACACGGGCGAGCTGCCGGGCCGTCATGGTCCCCGCGGCGAACGCGTCCGCGCCGGCATCCATCCGGGCCAACACCGCGTCACGGGCGCCGACGGCTTCCGCCAGTGCGCCGGGGTCGTCGCTGATGAACTCCAACAGGGCGGGGTCTTCGAGCCGGGCAACGATCACCGCTTCCACCACTTCGTCTACGGGTTCCATCTTCCGCGTGAGCCTCATGCACGACGGGCAACCGTAGGCGGGCTTCCGGTAGCTGCCCTCCTGCTCCCGGTTGACGATCGGGCGCATACCTGCCCCGCAGCGGCCGCAACGGTACAGGCCACTCCCTAGGTACTTCCCTTCCACGCCGCGGGAATGAATGCGGCCCGGGGTGGTCAGCACGGCGACGGCACGGTCGAACGTATCCGCGTCGACGATGGGTTCCCAGTTCCCCGGCCCCACCACTTCGCCCTGGTGCGTCCGCAAGCCGACGTAGCGGTGCTTCCGCAGCATTCGGCCCACCACGGCGCCCTGCCACGGGTTGCCCCGTTTCGTGGTCAACCCTAGCCCGTTCAGGTACTTAGCCGCCGACCGCAGCGACTCCCCCGCAATGATGCGCCGGTACACCTCCCGCAGTGCTGCCGCCTCCGTGGGCTCTATGACGTCACGGCTTCCCACGTCGTGCCCCTTCTCGTCGACGATGCGTTCCCGCCGGTACCCGAAGGGAATCATGCCGTGGGGCAGGCCGGCCGCTGCCGACGCCTGGAACTTTCGCTTGAGGCGGCGTGACGCCTGCTCTACCTCGTGCCGGGCTACGCTGCCCTTGATGCGTGCCGTGAGCCTACCCTGTGGGGTAGCTAGGTCGATTTCTCCGCCGACGGATGCGAGGGCCACGCCGTGCCGGTCTGCTAGGTCGATGAACGTTTCGAGCTCCGACGGGGTGCGGGTGAGCCGGTCAATATCCCATACGATCAAGGCGTCTACTTCGCCGGCGGTTATGGCGGCGATGAGTGCCAGGTATTCGGGGCGGGGGGTGCCACGGGACGCGCTGACGTCGTTGTCCACGAATGTCTGGGTGATCGGCCAGCCGCGGCGTTCGGCTTCGGCGGTGCAGTCCTCGAGCTGCCGGGTGACGCCTAGCGCGGTCCCGTCGTCGTCTCGGGAGATACGGGCGTAGATGCCGCAAGCGGTCGTTTTGGGGGCCATGCTGCCAGCTTAGGCGGGATGAAACGCATTCGGGGACTTGACCGGTGAATTGATCCAGATCTCTTCGACTTCAGGATCGTCCAAAAGCGGCTGGAGCGGTCCGAAACCGGCGACCGCGTCGAAAACAGCACGACCGGTTTCGTCCAGTTGGCCGAGTCTAGGCAGCCCCTCCAAGAGGGAACGCTCGTCATAGTCCCGGACCGCCACGTCCACAATCCGTCGGACCTCCATGACGTGCTCGGCGGGATCCAGCCCGCGGCGGCGTACGCGCTCCCGCACGTCATCCTCGATGATGCGTTGACCGTCCACCTTCATCTCCAGGCATTGAATGGCATGGGCCCAGCGCCCTTGGCGTCCGCGGCTGGGACAACACCTGCGACACTACCGACCCTCTCCGCGCCAAACAAGCGGTTACACCGACGTGTGGATAATCTCCGTTCGCGTTTTCCACAGCCCTAGAACCTTGGCTACATTTCTTGTGTATGGCCACTAGCCTTGGCCCTAGTCAGAGCTGCGAGCAAGGAGGACGTCTATGACACTGCATGTTGCCGTTGTCCCGTGGCCAAGTGACGATTTCGAGGTCCCGCCCACGTCATATTTCGAGGTCCACGGCCCCGCGGGACTCAGCGGGACAGCGCTATCCGGGGCCTTGGCGGAACTTGGCCACGACGATCTGTGGCCGGACGGCGATGTGCCGCTCGGAGAATTGGGGGAGCTTCCTGACCACGGAATGTTGACGCTGACCCCCTTCAGACGTTCCACCGAATCGGGTTCACTGGCGACCGAGGTGATGCTGGTCGCTGTCAAGGGCCCGGATTGCGGACAGCGTCTCAACCTCACTCGGGGTTGCTATTCGATCGGTAGAAGTGATTGCGATCTGCGCGCGTCGGATCCAGCCTTGTCGCGGCACCACGCAGACATAATCGTCGACCAGACTTCCATAGCGTTGGTCCGGACCTCTGCCGGCTCCCCCGGAGCCGCTCGGGCGGGCCGGAACGGACCACAATTTCTCGGTATTGGGGACGAATTCGTTTTGGGAGAGACGACGTTTCGCATTTGCCCGGTTCACTCGCTGGGGCACGATGCCAGAACGCCGGTACGACCCGTCTGGCCGCCGCCGGTGACCACGCTGCGCGGAACGTCCGCCACAAGCAGGCCATGGCTGGCCATGACGACAGCGATTCTTCCCTTAGCCATCGGCATCGTCTTGGCACTGACCCTCGGGTCATGGATCTTTCTGGCATTCAGTGCACTCGGACTGGTCACCGGGGGAGTTCCAGCCACCAACGAGCTGGTGGGCCGCCGGAAATTGCGCCGCCACATCCGGACCGTCTCCGCAGATCTGGTCTCCGGGGTCGACACGTGGGTCCCACCGGTCGGGCTCTGCATGCTCCGGAGTACCCGCCCAACAAGCGGCGCTCGTCTTGCCGGCGAACCCGTTGCTCCGCCGACGCATCCGCTTCGCTTGGGTTCGGGCCGGGTCATGCCTCCACTTGACATCGATCCGCCAACCTACCGCGGCCCGCAAATCCTGCCCGTCCCCGGTCCGGTCATCGCCAGCGTCGCGCCGGGAGGCCTCGGACTACTCGCGGGAGCGGGAGGAATGCTCGGCTCTGTCATCCGCGCCGCGGTCCTTCAACTTTCCACTTCCTGCGCGAGCGCCAACTCGTCACTCGTCATCGTAGGCAGAACCGACTTACTGCCGGCCGAAGCCCGATACCTGCCTGGCGTTCAGGCATGTCCTGACTTGGCCGATGCCCAGATCGCGTTCGAATCCTTGCCGCCGGGATCGGTGGTCATCGCAATGCCCGGGCTCACGGATCCGAACCGCCTGGTGTCGCAGGCCAGGGCCCCTGCCCCTGGCAGGATCGGTCCCAGCATCATCCTGACAGGCGTCGCCCAACATGACATGGCGGATTGGATAATCGATACCACCGCGTCCACTTTTCGTGCCGCCGACCGGGTAATTTGCGTCAACTTGGATGGGATTTCGCGTTCAACCATGGCTGGCATTGCGGTCGCCTCGGAACCCGAGATTCCCACGGGGTCGAGACCCACCAACCATGGCGGTTTGTTCGCCGGCTCAGACGGTTCGCCAGCCGATTACTTGCCAGTGCCCGTCTGGAGCGACTCCAGCGAGTCGGCCCTCCACTGCCGCATCGGCCAATCCGCCGACGGGAGATGCGAACTCGATTTCGTTAGAGACGGACCGCACGTGCTTGTCACCGGGACGACGGGGTCGGGAAAATCCGAACTTCTCAAAGCCATGACCAGGGACCTGTTGCACCGTTACGGCCCAGACCAGCTCGCCTTGGTGCTGCTCGACTTCAAGGGGGGATCGACGTTGGGCCCCTACGCCGAGACCCCACACTGCCAATGCCTCGTCACGGATTTGAACGTGGAATCCGGCGAACGGGTCCTGGCGGGTCTGAGGGTCGAACTCAGGCGTCGGGAATCCCTCTTCAAGGAAGCCAACGTCGAGGACTACCCCCGATATCGCGGTTTCGCCTGCGCGGGAGCACCGCCACTCCCCCGGTTACTTGTCATCGTCGACGAATTCCGCATCCTCTCCGACGAGTTACCCGACGCCGTACAGGAACTCATGCGCATCGCCACTGTCGGGCGTTCGCTAGGCGTGCATCTCTTGCTATCGACCCAGCGACCGCAAGGAGTTGTGACCGCCTCCATGCGCGCCAACATCAATTCCGTCATCTCGCTTCGGTTGCTCAGTCCGAGCGATTCCCAAGAACTACTAGGGTCCTCGGTGGCTGCCGAGATCCCCGTGTCAACACCGGGTGCCGGGTTCATACGGCGGGCCGGTGAACAGCTCCGGCACTTCCGCTCCATAACCGTTGACCAACGCAATCCATCCTGGAAGATCCAGGAGATCGGCCCGGGGTTCCAGGACTGCCAGACCGTGGCGACGCTTCATGGCCAACTGGCCCAGTCGACGTCTACTGCGATGGACCTGGCGGCGTTGACGTCAAACCTTCCCCCACCCCCCATGCCGGTTGCCGCATTCGCCCCACCGCTGCCAGCTGAATTGCATTTCATCCCCGGTCGCCTACGACGGCAACAACCTGGCAGTGCCATTGCCCTGGGCCTGGTCGATGACATCGAGAACCAGCGACTGGCCCCCCTGTGGTGGCACCCGGAGAAGCAGCGCAGGCTGGCGATCGTTGCCGGTCCCGGCAGCGCTGCTCCGGCGGCACTGCTGCGCGTGCTGCAGGCCCTGGCCAGGGAGGAGCCCGAACGACATGCATACGTGTTGGACGGTACCGCATCCTTCTCGCCAGTCGCCAAGCTTCCCCGCGTCGCCGGCTACGTCGGCGCTGCCGAACCAGAACGGGTCTCGGAGCTGTTGGATGTTTACGACGTCGGAGCCGAATCCCTTTCGGAAAGGACTGCCACCCGCGTCCTGGTGGTCAGCGGTTTGGCAGCGTGGTCCGCTGCCCTGGGAGCCTCCGAGTTCGCCGCACTCGATGACCGGCTGGCTGCCCTGGCTCGATCCGCTGGACAGCGGAATGCCTGCCTCGTCGTCATCGGGGACCGGGACCTGATGTCGTCTCGCTACTATGCGCTGGCAGAGCATCGGCTCTACCTTCGTTTTGGTCTCGGACCGGAAACCACGATGGGCTGGCCAAGGCTCCGCAACACCGCTCCCTTGGCTGGTCGGTCCGTATGGACTGGTCCAGATACCGATGAGCAAGGAGCCATCGTCCAACTCTGCACGCCCCCACCTTCGAGTCCCGACACGGCCGGGCCGGCTGCGGAGCTTCCGGTCAGGAGGAGCCTCCCGCTGCCCGAACGCACGCGCGCTGCCGCGCTGGCACACGCACGTGCGGGCCGCGGCCGATATCCCATCGCAGTCATTGGACCGGACAACCGTGCCTGGGTCTGGGAACCCGGGGCCGTCGGCATGGTTCTCGGCGGTCCCGGATCCGGGAAAACCAGTTTGATCAGGCTGTTGGCGCACCAGCTCCGAGGGCTTGTCGACGTTTCCCATCGACTGGAACCGGGCCGCCCGGCACCGGATGTCCTGCTTCTGGATGACGTCTTGGACCTATCAGATGTTCACCTGGCGACGGTGGAGGCAATGATCCGCGCGGGAACGCACGTCGTGATGTCGGCCGGCCCGGAACGATCCGGACTGATTCGTCTTCCAGCGGCCGCACGGATGTTGCCGGCCAATGCGTTTCTCCTGCTCAATCCCCGTCAAGCAGCAGATGGCGATGTCCCCGGCTGGCGGGTTCAGCCGCACCGGCGGGAACGTCCCGGACGAGCCCTCGCCATGATCCACGGCAGGTTGGTACATGCGCAATGCGCACAGGTCGACGCTGGAGAAGCCGCTCCAGGCTAGGAGCGGACCACGCGATCCCCGAAATACTCCGTGGCCTTCGGATCGAAGGTCAGAAGCATGACGGCCGCGGCCGGAGCCAGCAGGGAAATTCCGAGGACCAGCGCCCATCCACCCGCACCAAGAAATGACACGGCAAAAATGACTTGGAAGACCTGCCACACCAACGCGGCGGCCCGCGTCCAGGCGTGCCCCTGGAAGACCTGGACGGCGACATTCGACTGCCAGGCCGCCGCACCTACGATCAACGCGAGCATGAAGATGCGACCGCCCAGGGACAGTGGGCCCTCGGTGCCCAACGACGTCGCGTACCACGCCGCCGCCCCCAGGGTGGCAATCGCCTCGAGAAGCAACAGGACAAACACGACGACGATTGACGCCGGCCGAGGGGGCAATGCGGTAGGGCCATCCGGCTGCTCGCCAGCGGCATTCGAGGAACTCACATGCTCGAATCTACTCGACGGCGCCTCCGCCTCCCAAGCGTCAGCCCGGGCTCCTCCCGCATCCCGCGACCAGCCAACGCCCGTAAAACCCCGCCTTCCAGCACAACCGTCTGTGACGAAAACCTCACGCCAATACGGCGAATAGTTCCCGTCCACCCCTTGTTTACGTACAGGTAACATGAAAACCTTATTAGGCAGTTGCACGGGAGCATGGTTTGATGCTCCCTTTTGTGCTGCCACCGCCCCACTAACCGGACTCTCCGTCGTGGGTCGTTCCCTGACATCTAGCCCCAAGGAGCAACAAAGAGCATGGATTGGCGTAGTCGCGCAGCCTGCCTGGACAAAGACCCCGAGCTGTTCTTCCCCGTGGGAAACACCGGTCCGGCCTTGCTCCAGATCGAAGAGGCAAAGAGCGTCTGCCGCCGCTGCCCTGTCATCGATACCTGCCTTCAATGGGCCATCGAGTCCGGCCAAGACGCCGGCGTCTGGGGCGGCATGAGCGAGGACGAGCGCCGCGCCCTGAAGCGGCGTGCCGCACGGGCCCGACGCGCTTCGTAGGCGCAGGACCTCAAGCCGTACGGAGGGAGTGAATCCACGGATTCGCTCCCTCCGGCTTGTTAAGCAGGCAGTCGGGTGCCGTCTAGTGCTCGACGCCTTCCTCGCTTCCGGCACTGCCAAGACCGTCCCCATCCGATGATGCCGATTTCGGCTCCCCGGCAGTATGTCCCCGGAATCGTCCGGGTTTCTGGCTACCATCGTGGGGTGAGTGAACATGGAGCCAGCCCTATCCAGGGCACGATGATTGACGGCCGCTATCGCATAATCGAGCGGTTGGCAGTCGGCGGCATGTCCACCGTCTACAGGGCGACGGACATCCGGCTGGAACGCAGCGTGGCCCTAAAGCTGCTGCATCCACACCTCGCCGAGGACCCCGTACTGGTCGAACGCTTCCGTACCGAGGCCATTACCGCCGCAGGCTTCTCCCACCCCCACATCGTCGGCGTGCTGGACACCGGAGTCGACGGCAGTACCGCCTATCTGGCCATGGAACTTGTCAGGGGCCATACGCTGCGCCAACTCCTCCGAGACCAAGGACGGCTAGCGCCCCGGCAATCACTGGCCCTCCTCGATGCCATCGTTGAAGGTCTCGCGGCAGCGCATACTGCGGGGCTGGTGCACCGGGACATCAAGCCGGAGAACGTGCTGCTCTCGGACTCCGGGCAAATCAAGGTCGCGGATTTCGGGCTGGCCCGCGCGGCAACCAATCAGACGTCAACGGGGAACCTCATCGGGACCGTCGCCTATGTGTCCCCGGAGCTGGTAACCGGTGCCCCGGCGGACGCGCGCAGCGACATCTATGCACTGGGCATCATGGCCTACGAGATGCTTACCGGCCGGCAGCCTTTCGTCGCAGACACGCCGATCGCCGTCGCCTACCAGCACGTCACCAGCGATGTCCCGCCCCCATCGGCGGTGCTGCCCGGCCTGGCCACGGATCTGGATGAACTCGTCGAGTTCTGCACCCGCCGGGATCCGGAGGACCGGCCCCAAGACGCCGAGGCCCTTCTGGGAGAAATCCGGCAGATCCGACGAACGTTGACCGATGACCAATTGGACCATCCGGCCGTCGAACCTCCGAACACCGCATCGGGTTCCATGGTGGCCGAGGACTCCACAGGTCGCGCCGCAGCCGTCGCCGGCGCCGATCAGACCGAGGTCCTCGGGCATCGCGTCGAGCCGGCCAACGCCACGGCGGTCATCGGACCGGAGGAGGAGGCCACCAGTGTCATCGGCACGGCCGGGGCCACCCGCGCCATCCCCCGCCCCGGGCAAACGACCACCACGGGGCAACTCACCGCCGTCGTGCCTGCACCCGACACCACAACTGCCGACGAGCACCGCACACTCTCGCCCCGGGCCAGCGAACGCCAAGCGCGCAAAGCCGAGAAGGCGGCACGGCGGCAGTGGGCCCGGGAGGCCCAGAAACCCCGGGAGAGCCTCGAATCGCCGTCGTCGCGTCGGCGGGGATGGATCCTGGGCGTCGTGCTGTTGCTCGTGGTGGCCCTGGTGGGAACCGCGGCGTGGTTTTTCGGCATGGGCCCCGGGTCCCCGGTGCAGATCCCGCAATTCAGTGGCCAGCCGGCGGCCACCGCCGTCCAGGCCTTGGCGGCTGAAGGGGTCACATCCGCCCAAAGACAGGTCTTCGACGAAGAGGTCAAGAAGGGGCGGGTGGTCGGTTCCGAACCGGAACCGGGCGCGACCATCCGCCGATACCAATCAGTCGAGCTCCTGATCTCCAAAGGTCCGGAGCTTTTTGCGGTCCCGAACGTCGTGGGTCGTGACCAGGATTCCGTGAAGAAGACCCTGAAAGCCGCCCACGTCGCCGTCGGCACGGTGTCCCGGGAATACAACGAATCGATCGCCGCGGGCCTGGTGGTCTCGCAGGATCCCGTCCCGGACCGCCAGGTCCGCCGGGGAACCACGATCTCCTATGTCGTATCCCGGGGTCCCGCCCCGGTCAAGGTCCCGGATGTCACCGGGCGGCCGGAGCAGGACGCAGTGGACGCGCTGGAGTCCGCCGGATTGAAGGCGCATCATGGCGGCGAGGAGTTCGACAAGAACGTCGCCAAGGGCTCCGTCATTTCGCAGGAGCCGTCGTCCGGCACCGCCAAGCGGGAATCCACGGTGACCTACACCGTGTCCAAGGGCCCGAAGATGATCGAGGTTCCCTCGGTCCGGGGCAAACAGCGCGACGAGGCGATCAAGATCCTCGAAGCGGCCGGATTCAACGTCAAGGTCAATGCCAGCAGCTTCGGGATCATCTTCAACACCGTTGCCACCCAGGACCCGAAGTCCGGCAGCAAGCAGCCGGAGGGCTCAACCATCACGCTCGGCGTGGTGTAAGGCCGCATCCGCATCCCGGACGACGCAGCCCCGACGGGGTCAATCCCGCCGGGGACGCATCGTTTGGTTTTGCCGCTGGTCAGTCGGTGCGCGGCTTGCGTCCCGACAAGGCGCCGGCGACGAGGAAAGCCATCTCCAGGGACTGCCGGTGGTTCAGGCGCGGGTCGCAAACCGATTCGTAGAGGTCGTCGAACTGGTCGGCTCGGATCGGATCAGCACCGCCGAGGCATTCGGCCACGTCGTCGCCGGTCATCTCCACGTGCAGTCCGCCGGCATAGGTGCCCAGGGAGTTGTGGACTTCGAAGAAGCCGCGGACCTCGTCCATGACATCGTCGAAGCGGCGGGTCTTGTAGCCGTTTTCGCTGGTGACGGTGTTGCCGTGCATCGGGTCGGTGACCCACAGGACCTGGGCTCCGGAAGCGGTGACCTTCTCGACGATGGGCGGCAGCTTCTCGCGGATGTTCTTGGCGCCCATGCGGGTGATGAAGGTCAGGCGGCCGGGTTCGCGGTTCGGGTCCAGCTTCTCGACCAGTGCCAGGGCGTCTTCACCGGTGGTGTTCGGCCCGAGCTTCACTCCCAGCGGATTGCGGACCCGCGACAGAAAGTCCACATGTGCGCCATCGAGCTGGCGCGTGCGTTCCCCGATCCACAGGAAGTGGCCGGAGGTGTCATAGGGCTGGCCGGTGCGTGAATCGGTGCGCGTGAGGGAGCGTTCGTAGTCGAGCAGCAGCGCCTCGTGGCTGGCGAAGAACTCGGTGGTCTTCAGCGCATCGAAGTCGGCACCGCAGGCGTCCATGAAGCGCACGGCCCGGTCGATCTCGGCCGCCAGCGACTCATACTGGGCGTGTGCGGGGTTGGCGCGGAAGCCCTTGTTCCAGTTGTGGACGCTGCGCAGGTCCGCGAACCCGCCCTGGGTGAAGGCGCGGATGAGGTTGAGGGTGGCCGCCGACGTGTTGTACGCCTTGACCATGCGTCCCGGATCGTGTCGGCGGGACTCGGGGGTGAATTCGAAGCCGTTGACGATGTCCCCGCGGAAGGCCGGAAGCGTCACGCCGTCGCGGGTCTCGGAATCGGAGGAGCGCGGCTTGGCGAACTGCCCGGCCATGCGTCCCATCTTCACCACCGGCATCGATGCGCCGTAGGTCAACACCACGGCCATCTGCAGGATCGTCTTGACGCGGGCGCTGATGCGATCGGCCGTGGCGGCCGCAAAGGTCTCGGCGCAGTCCCCGCCCTGGAGCAGGAAGGCGTGGCCCTGGGCCGCGGCGGCGAGGCGTTCGCGGAGGATGTCGACCTCGCCGGCGAACACCAGCGGCGGCAACGACGCCAGCTCGGCAACGGCCCGGCCGTGTTCCGGGGTACCCGACCAACTCGGCTGCTGCGCGATCGGCAGCTTGCGCCAGGCATCGAGGCCCGGATCTGCTGCGGGGCCGGGCACCGGGGTGTGGAAGGGGACGGAAGGCTGGGTCGTGTCAGTCACCCGACCAGCGTAGCCGGGTGACGGTCCGCGGCCCTATTTCCCGCGTAAAGTTTCGGACCCGGGAGGTGCCTCGTCCCCTGTGGAGGCACCGGCGTCGTGCCCACTGGTGGCCTTCGTGACTTCCGGGGCCTCCCCGGTTCCGGTCCCCGGCACGTCGTCCTTCGGTGTGCGGATGTGCTCGACTTCCTTCTTGGCGGCGTCGACGGTGGCCCGGACCTGCGCACGGGCGTTTTCGGCGAGGGCCTCGCGGGCCGCCTTGCGCTCTGCGACGCGTTCGGCGGTGAGCCTGGCCTTCACGGTCGAGGCGTAGGTGTCGACGTATTCCTGGCCGGAGAGGCGCATGAGGGCGTACATGATCTCGTCGGTGACCGAGCGCTGGACGAAGCGGTCGTCCTCCATGCCCGCGTAGCGCGAGAAGTCCAGGGGTTCGCCGATGATCATGCCGACCCGGCGGATGTTCGGCACGGTCTTGCCGATCGGCTGGACCTTGTCGGTGCCGATCATGGCGACGGGGATGACGGGCACCCCGGCGGACAGTGCGAGCTTGGCGACGCCGACCTTGCCGCGGTACAGCCGGCCGTCCGGGCTGCGGGTGCCCTCGGGGTAGATGCCCAGCAGCTGGCCATCGAGCAGGGCCTGCTCACCGGCACCGAGCGAATTCGCCGAGGCGGTGCCGCCGGAACGGTCCATCGGCAGCTGGTTGCTCAAGCGGAAGAACAGGGCGGTCGCCTTGCCCTTGAGGCCCTTGCCGGTGAAGTACTCCATCTTGGCCAGGAAGACCACGGGGCGTTCCACCGCGACGGGCAGGAAGATCGAATCGGACACTGAAAGGTGGTTGCTGGCCAGGATGGCCCCGCCCTCGGCCGGGATGTTGGACATCCCCTTGACCCACGGCCGGAACAGCAGGTTGACCACCGGCGCGATGAGCAGCCGCTTCATGAACCAATAAAACACGTGTGGGAGCCTTCCGCCGGGCGGATTGTCGGGCGCCCGCATCGTACGGACCCCATGTCGGTTACGCTCTACTCTAGGCACATATCCACCCCGGGGCACCAACCCCGGCCTGTTTGGGAGCGGTATGGAATTCTCAGCCCTGGCCCCGTCCAACGCCGCCGACGGTTTCCGGGTGCGCGGCGAAAACGGCGATGCGGTCCTGCTCATCCACGGGTTCACCTCCGGCCCGCGCAGCATGCGCCCGTGGGCCGATGCCTTGCTGGCCGCCGGCTACACGGTCGCCCTCCCGGTGCTCCCCGGGCACGGCACCCGGTGGGAGGACCTGGCCGCGACCGCGCACGAAGCATGGACCCGGGCCGTCGAGGAGGACTACGACGCGCTGGCCGCCACGCATCGCCAGGTCTTCGTGGCGGGTTTGTCCATGGGCGGGACGCTGGCGCTGCATCTGGGCATCCGGCGCGACCCCGCAGGCATCGTGCTGGTCAACCCGGCGCTGAGCATGGTCGACCGCACCGCGGTGCTGACCGGGGTCCTCAAGCGCTTCATCGCCTCGGTCCCGGCCATTGCCAACGACATTGCCAAGCCCGGTCAGGACGAGGGAGCCTACCCGCGGACCCCGGTCGCCGCCGTCCACGAGCTGCGTCGCCTCATCGCCGCCACCCGCCGCCGGCTGGACACCGTGCGTGCTCCCGTGCTTGCCTATCGGTCCCTGGTCGACAACGTCGTCTCCGAGGCTGGTATCGATGCGCTGCGCCGCGAACTGGTCGGCATGCACGCCGCCGGGGTGCCGCGGCTGCAGCTGCGGTTCCTCGAACGCAGCCGGCATGTGGCAACCCTGGATTACGACGCCGATGCCATCTTCGCGGGCTCGGTCGCCTTCTTCGACCGGCTGGGAGGACACGGCCATGGGTGAGGACGAGCGACGGTCACCGCGGGACCGGGCTGCCGACGAGGCCGCCTGGCTGGACCTGGTCAGCCGGCTCGAGGATGTCGGGCCGGGTATCGAAGCCGGACAGGCCGGCGCCGGGACCCCCACCATCGACCCGCCTGCGCAGCCCGTCGTCCCGGTGGCGCCCGGGCCACCGGTTGGCGGGCCTCGGGACTACTCCGTTGCCGAGGAGCCCGAGGAGGACTGGGTGCCGGAGGATCCCCCGGCCCTGGGGTCGGGGAACCCGGTGACGGTCCTCGCCTGGACCTGTGCCGCCGGCGCGCCGATCGCGCTGCTGCTGGTGGTGATCCTGTGGCGTTCGGCCCCGATGACCGTGTGGATCGGGCTCTGCGTGGTGTTCGTCGCAGCGGCCGGATACCTGGCCTTCCGCCTACCCCGGCATCGTGCCGAGGGCGACGACGGTGCCCGGATCTGACGCCGCACCGCTCCCCCGCACGTCCTCGCTACGGCGCGCTTCCGGCCGTCTCGCGGCGGGCCAGGTCGGCGGCGCCGATCAGCCCGGCATCGGCACCGAGCCCCGCCCGGCGGATCCGGGCATAGGGCCGGTATCCGCGGCCGGTGAGGTGACGGCGGTAGGACGCCTCCGCTTCCTCCAGCAGCTGGGCGGACGCCGAACCGAGACCACCGCCGATGACGAAGGTCCCGGGATCCAAGGCGGCAGCCAGGTTGGCCAGTCCGAGCCCGAGCCAGCAACCGGCTTCGGCGACGATTTCACGGCAGGCAGGATCGCCGGCCCTGGCCAGTTCGGTCACCAGTGCGCCGTCGATCGCCCCGGCATCCCCGTGCGCGGCGTCGAGCAGGGTATGCGCCACCGGGGAGTTGGCGCGGGCCAATTCGCGGCCCTCGCGACCCAGCGCATTGCCGGAGGCATATTGTTCCCAGCATCCGCGGTTGCCGCATTCGCACCGGTGTCCGCCCGGAACGATGACCTGGTGCCCGAATTCCCCCGCCAGGCCAAAACGGCCCCGCCGCAACCGCCCGTCGGCGACCAGCGAACCGCCGATGCCCGTGCCCAGCGTCAGGCACACCAGGTTCTGTTCGTCCCGCCCCGCGCCGAAGCGGTATTCCGCCCATCCTGCGGCGTCGGCATCGTTGGCCACGGTCACCGGGCCCTCGAGCACCGCGACGAGGCGGTCGCGCAATGGTTCGTTCCGCCACGCCAGGTGGGGGCTGAACAGCACCGTTCCGGTTTCGGGGTTCACCCAGCCGGCGGCCCCGACGCCGACCGGGGCATCCGGGGCCACGCGTCGCAGGATCGCCACGAGATCCACCACGGTCCGCTCGACCAACCCGGGATCGGAGCCCGGTGTGGCTGCCCGCTCCCGGTGCAGGATGCTGCCCGCGGCATCGACGACGCCGGCGGCGATCTTCGTGCCGCCGATATCCAGGCCAATGGCCAATCCACCGCCCTGCCTGGGAACCATGACACCGACCTTTCCGCCTCGTTTTTGGACCACAAGTTACTAACGAGTAAGTTTGTGATGTAACCCACTATGCTTGGAGCAACGATTCCGATCGTCAGACATCCACAGGTGAATATCTACTGAAGCAGAGGAGCACACCGTGCGAGAGTTCAGCGTACCCCCGCTCGTGGTCAGCCCGGCGACGTCCAACACGACGGATTTCGTCCTGGAACAAGCCGCCGGTTCCAACCCCATGCTGTTCTCCAGGCCCGATGGGAACGGCGGGTGGGTCGATGTATCGGCCCGGGACTTCGCCGCGGACGCATCGGCACTGGCCAAGGGCCTGATCGCCTCGGGTCTCGAACCCGGCGATCGGATCGGCATCATGTCGCGGACCCGTTACGAATGGGCGCTGGTCGACTTCGCGATCTGGTTCGCCGGGTGCATCTCCGTTCCGGTCTACGAGACCTCCTCCCCCAGCCAGGTCGCCTGGATCCTGGGCGACTCCGCCACCGGGGCGGTCATCGTCGAATCGGCCCACCACGAGAACGTCATCCGCCAGGCAGCCATCCAGGAACAGCTGGACGACGTCCGCTCCGTATGGCAGATGGACGGAGACGGACTCGATGCCCTGCGCGAGGCCGGGGTCGACGTCAGCGACGAACAGCTCGAGGAACGCCGCTCTTCACTGCAGCTGGACAGCGTCGCCACCATCATCTACACCTCCGGA
This sequence comes from Arthrobacter sp. ASL1, assembly GCF_056680475.1. Taxonomy (NCBI): domain Bacteria; kingdom Bacillati; phylum Actinomycetota; class Actinomycetes; order Micrococcales; family Micrococcaceae; genus Arthrobacter; species Arthrobacter sp. ASL1. Next base: position 3,638,440 of record NZ_CM155284.1, on the reverse strand, counting down.
ACCACCGGGCGCCCGAAAGGCTGCGAACTGACCCACCTCAACTTCGTCGAACTCAGCCGCAACGCACAGGCCGCCCTGCCCGAATGCGTGCATGAGGGCGCATCGACGATCATGTTCCTGCCCCTGGCCCACGTCTTCGCCCGCTTCATCTCGGTGCTCTGCGTCGCCGGCGGCGCCAAGGTCGCGCACACCCCGGACATCAAGAACCTGCTCGGTGACCTGCAGGGATTCAAGCCAACGTTCATCCTGGCCGTACCGCGCGTGTTCGAAAAGGTCTACAACTCCTCCATGCTCAAGGCCGAGGACGGCGGCAACCTCAAGGCCAGGATCTTCCACGCGGCCTCCCGCACCGCCGAAGCCTGGTCCCGCGCCGAACAGGCCGGCAAGATCCCGCTGGGCCTGAAACTGCGCCACCGCCTGTTCGACCAGCTGGTGTTCGGCAAGATCCGCGAGGCCATGGGCGGTCGCATCGAGTACGCGGTCTCCGGCGGGGGCCCGCTGGGCGAACGGCTGGGGCATTTCTTCCACGGCATCGGCCTGATGATCCTCGAGGGCTACGGCCTGACCGAGACGACGGCCCCGATCACGGTGAACACCCCGCGCCAACTCAAGATCGGATCGGTGGGCCTGCCACTTCCGGGCAACGCCGTCAAGATCGCGGAGGACGGGGAAATCCTTGCCCGGGGAGTCTGCGTGATGCGCGGCTACCACAACCGCCCAGACCTGCGCGACGAGGCCTTCGACGGCGACTGGTTCCGCACCGGCGACATCGGCGAACTCGAAGCCGATGGATTCCTGCGGATCACCGGCCGCAAGAAGGAAATCATCGTCACCGCCGGTGGCAAGAACGTCGTCCCCGGGCTGCTCGAGGACCAGATCCGCGCGGACGTGCTGGTCTCCCAGTGCCTGGTCATCGGCGACAACCGGCCGTTCATCGCCGCCCTGGTGACCCTCGATGCCGAGGCGCTGCCGGGCTGGCTCGGCCGCAAGCAGCTCGGCGGCCTCTCCGTGGAGGAGGCCTCCGCACACCCGGAGGTCCGGGACGCCATCCAGGCGGTCATCGACAAGGCCAACCAGTCGGTCTCCCACGCCGAGTCCATCAAGGCGTTCCGGATCGTGCCCACGGATTTCTCCGAGGCCTCCGGCCACCTCACCCCGTCGTTGAAGGTCAAGCGCGGCCAGGTGCTCAAGGACTTCGAGATGGTCGTCGAGGAGATCTACTCCGCCAAAAAACCGGCTTGACGCTGCCACACCGCGGCCTACCGCACCGGTGGGCCGCGGCGTATCCTCGGGGCATGGTCAACGACGATCCCGTCACCAGCAATCCCGAGCACTACCGCATCCTGTGGGAAAACGAGTTCGTCCGGGTGCTGGAGTACACCGACCTGCCGGGGGTCCGCACGACACCACATGAGCACCCCAATAGCGTCATGGTCACGCTTTCCGCGTTCCGACGGCGCCTGAGCATCGGCGACCGGACCTTCGAGGCCGAATTGGAAGCGGGCCAGGCCATCTGGCTGGCCGCGCAGCGGCACGCCGGTGAGAACATCGGCGACACCCCGACGCACACCCTCTTCATCGAATTGAAGGGTGCGGCCGCGCGACTCGCGGACGGTTCCGTCCTCGGCCCGGACGCGCCGGTCACCGACAACCGCTGAGTCGCCTGTTCCGGCCGTTCCCTAGAGCGGCACGTCCGCGCCCTGCGGGAGATCCAGGCCCAGCAACGCATTCTCCACGACCTCGGTCAGGGCCGGGTGGATCCAGTACTGGCCGCGTGCCATCTCGGCGACCCCGAGCCCGGTGGCCAGGGCCTGGATGAGCGGCTGGATGAGCATCGAGGCCTCGTGGCCCATGATGTGCGCGCCGAGCAGTTTCCCGGTGGAGCGCGAGGCGATGAGCTTCACGACGCCTTCCCCATCCTCCATGGCCCATCCGTAGGCCGTGGACCCGTAGTCCTGCACGACGGCGACGACGTCGTCCGGGTCGCCCGCGCGCTCCCGGGCCTGGACCTCGGTGAGCCCGACGGCCGCGACTTGCGGGTCGGAGAAGACGGCGGCGGGCACCGCCGTCCGGTCGGTGGCCCGCAGGGCGTGGGGGTGCTCCAGGTTATGGGCCACGACGCGTGCTTCCCGATTCGCCACATGCTTGAGCTGGTATTCGTTGGATGCGTCCCCGAGCGCATAGCAGCCCTCCACGGGAGCGCCCGCGGAGAGGACCCGCTGGAACTCGTCCACGGCCAGCCGGCCGTCCTCCTCCAGGTCGAGTCCGGCGGCCGGCGCGGCGAGCCGATCGGAATTCGGCATCCGCCCGGTGGCCATGAGCACGACGTCGGCACGCACCTCGCGTGCCGTGCCTTCCTGTTCGAAGTGGCCGGTGACGGTCCCGTCGTCGTTCTCGGTGATCGACGTCAACGCGTGGTCGAGCAGCACTTCCCAGCGCTGCTGGGCCGCCGCCGTGAACCGTCGGGAGATCTCCCCGTCGTGGTGGCGGAGCAGGGCACCGGACCGGTTGACCTGGGTGACCCGGGAACCCAGACCGTGGAAGACATGGGCGAATTCGGCGGCGATGAAGCCTCCTCCGACGATGAGCACCCGCTCCGGCAGCGCATCCAGCCGCATGACCGTGTCCGAGGTGTGGACCTGGGGCAAATCGACGCCGGGCACATCAGGCAGCACGGCGCGTGAACCGGAGGCCAGGACGACCTGCTCGGCGGTGATGACATGGCCGGAACCGGTGACCAGCGTGTGCGGATCCCGCATCACCACGGTCTCCTGGTAGACGTCCACGTTGTCCAGCTCCTGGTCGCGGTAGCGCAGGCCAGCGGCGGAAATGGCATCGATGCGTCCGAAGACCCGGTCGCGGATGCCCTCCCAATCGGTGCCCCGCCGCTGGAGGTCGACCCCGAGCCGGCCCGCCTGCCCCGCCGAGGCACCCAGGGTGGCCGGATAGACGAACATCTTGGTGGGGATGCACCCCACGTTCAGGCAAGTTCCCCCAAAGGTCCCTGCGTCGATGAGCGCGACCTTCTTGCCGTCCCAATGGGGCGTGATCAGCGAATTGCCGGAACCGGAACCGACGATGGCCAGATCGTAGTGGGTCATTCGTTCAGCCCTTCAGCTCATCGACGACCAGCGCGGCCAGCTCCAGGGCAGCATCCCTCGTGGCCGGCTTGAGGCGGTCGAGCTCGACACGTGATCCCTCCGCCAGATGCGGGTCGTGGGGCAGCCGGACGACGGTAGCCACCCGGGAGCGGAAGTGTGCCTCGATTTCCTCCACGTTGACGCCACGGCCCTGCCCGGACGACTGGTTGATGACCACGATGGCGTTCGAGGCAAGGTCGGAGCGCCCATGCGCCTCGAGCCACGAGAGTGTCTCCGAGGCCAGGCGGGCCTCGTCGACGCTGGCACCGGAGACCAGGACGACGGCGTCGGCCTTTTCGAGGGTGCCCTTCATGACGGTGTGGACCATACCGGTCCCGGAGTCGGTCAGCACGATCGAGTAGTACTTCGAGAGCAGGTCGGTCACGGCGCGGTAGTCGGCGTCGTCGAAGGCCTCGGCGACCCGGGGGTCGGTATCGGAGGCCAGCACGTGCAGGCGGGATCCTTCACGCGCGGCATAGCTGGATAGCTTGGAGAACGTATCGACCATGAAGCGGTTCTGCACCAGGTGCCGCGCGGTGAAGGCCGACTTTCCCGGCGACCGGTCGCTCAGGGTCCCCCGGTCGGGGTTGGCGTCCAGGGCGATGACGCGGTCCTCGCGCAACTGCGCCAGCGACATGCCCAGCAGGGTCGTCACGGTTGTCTTGCCGACCCCTCCCTTTCGTGAGAGCACCGGTACGTAGCGGGTGGCCCCCTCCAGGGGGGCCGCGATGCGCCGTTCCATCTGCCGGCGAATCCGCACGGTGTCCGAGTCCCCGACGTTCACGCGACCGAAGGTGGCTCGGAACAGCAGCCGTCGCCAGCCTCCGGCGGGTTCGCGGTCGCGCGGTTCCAGCAAGCGGTCCGCGGTGAGCTGGGCGGCGCTTTCGGGGACCGGCGACGCCGGACGGGAATCCTGGGCGCCACGCCCCGTGCCCGCGGGGGCCGGATGCGGCTGGTTGGCTGGCGGTGCGGGAATGACCTGCCCGTCGCCGATCGGACGCCATGATGTTTCCTGGACGGCATCCCCGTCGCCCGCCGGCTCCCAGTCCGAGAGTTCCGGGACGTCGGCGGCACCCTGGCCGGCCGTTCCGCGCCCTGGCTTGTCGTCGAGCGGCCCCACCGGAGGATCCACGTCGGGACCCACCGGCTCTGCCGCGTCGTCCCGGCCCGCTCCCGGGCGCGTGCCGGCGGCCTCGTCGTCGTGGTTCTGGTGGGGCTGGGTCATGGAATCCTCTGCGCACAAGTGCTGTCGTTCTGCTGGTCAGCAATCACCCTAGCGCACCGAGGGGGCGGCCACACGTAGTATGTGACTGCCCCCTCGGTGACCCGATGCCCGCGGTATCAGGCCTCGAGGACGACCAGCAGGTCGCCGCCCTGGACCTGGGCCGTGTTGTTGATGGCGACCCGCGCCACCTTTCCGCCGGCCGCCGAGGTGATCGCCGCCTCCATCTTCATCGCCTCGATCGTGGCCACGGTCCCTCCGGCCTCGACGGTGTCCCCGACCTCCACGGTCGCGGTCACCGCACCGGCGAAGGGTGCCGCTACGTGGCCCGGATTGGCGGTGTCCGCCTTCTCGGCGGATTTGACGGTCGATTCGACGTTCTGGTCGCGGACGATGATCTGGCGCATCTGCCCGTTGAGCGTGCACATCAGGGTGCGCATGCCCTTGTCGTCGGGTTCGGACACGGCCTGCAGCGTCACCAGCAGGCGCACGCCCTTGCCGAGGGAGATGACGTGCTCGGCATGCTGGACCAGCCCGTAGAGGTAATCGCGGGTGTGGAGCACCGACACGTCACCGTACTCGGCACGCGAGGTCGCGAAGTCACGGGTCGGGCCGGGGAAGAGCAACCGGTTCAGGGTCTCGCGGCGGGTGGCTGAATCGCCCTGGAGTGCCTTCGAATCCTCGGGAGCGAGTTCCTCGACGCGGACCTTGACGTTGCGTCCTTCCAGCGCCTTGGACCGGAACGGTTCGGGCCAGCCGCCGGGCGGGTCGCCGAGTTCCCCGGAGAGGAACGCGATGACCGAATCGGGGATGTCATAGGCCTGCGGATTGGCCTCGAACTCCTTCGGGTCCACGTTCATGCCGACCAGTTGCAGGGCCAGATCGCCGACGACCTTGGACGACGGGGTGACCTTGACGAGTCGTCCAAGGATCGTATTGGCCGCGGTGTACATGTCCTCGACGTCCTCGAACCGTTCGGCCAGGCCCAGGGCCTTGGCCTGCTGGCGCAGATTCGAGAGCTGCCCGCCGGGGATCTCATGGCGGTAGACCCGGCCCGTTGGTCCGGGCAGCCCGGACTCGAACGGCGCATACATGGCGCGCACGGCTTCCCAATATGGTTCCAGCGATGCGGCGGCCTCCAGCTCGATGCCGGTGTCGCGCCCGGTGTGCGCCAGGGCGGCGACGAGTGCCGATTCCGAGGGTTGCGAGGTGGTACCGGACATGGAGGCGACCGCGACGTCCACGGCATCGACGCCTGCGTCGGCTGCCGCCAATAGCGTCGCCAACTGACCGCCAGCGGTGTCGTGGGTATGCAGGTGCACGGGCAGGTCGAACCGCTCGCGCAGGGCGGTAACCAATTTGGCCGCCGCTGCGGGGCGGAGCAACCCGGCCATGTCCTTGATCGCCAGGATGTGGGCGCCGGCGTCGACGATCTGCTGGGCCAGGTCCAGGTAGTAGTCCAGCGTGTAGAGGTCCTCGGCGGGGTCCAGCAGGTTGCCGGTGTAGCACAGGGCGACCTCGGCCACCGCGGTCCCGGTTTCGCGCACCGCCTTGATGGCCGGGGCCATCTGCGAGACGTCGTTCAGTGCATCGAAGATGCGGAAGATGTCGATGCCCGTTGCCGCGGCCTCCTGCACGAATGCGTCGGTGACCTCCGTCGGGTAGGGCGTGTAGCCGACGGTGTTGCGCCCGCGCAGCAACATCTGCAGAGGGATGTTCGGCATTTCTGCACGGAGAAGTGCAAGCCGCTGCCAGGGGTCCTCACCCAGGAATCGCAGGGCGACGTCGTAGGTGGCACCTCCCCAGACCTCCATGGAGAACAGCTGGGGCAGGGTGTGCGCGTAGGCCGGGGCCGCGGCCAGCAGGTCGCGGGTGCGCACGCGGGTGGCCAGCAGGGACTGGTGCGCGTCTCGGAACGTCGTATCCGTCACCGCGAGTTCGGTCCGGGCCCGCAATTCCGCCGCGAAGCCCTCAGGTCCGCGTTCGAGCAGGACCTGCCTCCAGCCGGCCGGCGGCTGGTGCTCGGACGGCCCGTCGAAGGGGCTGCGCATCGGCTGGTCGGTTTTGTCCCCCGGGTAGTGCGGCAGCTTCAGGCGTGGGTCGATCCCCTCGATGCGTGGACCGTTGGGCTGGTTGACGGTCACGTCGGCCAGATAGGTGAGCGCCTTGGTGCCGCGGTCCTGGCTGCGGTTGCCCTCCAACAGGTCGGGGCGGGTGTCGATGAAGTCGGTGGCCACGTCCCCGGCGATGAACTGCGGATCATCGAGCACGTTCATCAGGAACGGGATGTTCGTGGCGACCCCACGGATCCTGAATTCCGCCAGGGCCCGGCGTGCCCTTCTGACTGCCGCTTCATAGTCGCGGCCACGGCAAGTGAGCTTGACCAGCATGGAGTCGAAGTGCGGGGAGACCTCGGCGCCGGTGTAGATGGTGCCGCCGTCCAGGCGGACGCCGGAGCCGCCGGCGGAGCGGTATACGGTGATGGTCCCGACGTCGGGTCGGAACCCATTGGAGGGGTCCTCCGTGGTGATGCGGCACTGCAAGGCCGCGCCGCGGATGCGCAGTTGGTCCTGGCGGATGTCCAGATCCTCGAGGGTCTCCCCCGCGGCGATGCGCATCTGGGCCGAGACGAGGTCGATGTCGGTGATCTCCTCGGTGACCGTGTGCTCGACCTGGATGCGCGGGTTCATCTCGATGAAGACGTGCTCACCGGCCCGCTCGCCGACCGTGTCGACCAGGAACTCGACGGTTCCGGCGTTCTGGTACTTCAGTGCCTTGGCGAACTTCACCGCGTCGGCGTAGAGCGCCTGGCGGATGTTCTCGTCGAGGTTCGGCGCGGGGGCGATCTCCACGACCTTTTGGTGGCGGCGCTGCAGCGAGCAGTCGCGCTCGAAGAGGTGCACTACGTTTCCGTGGGCATCGGCGAGGATCTGGACCTCGATGTGCCGAGGCCGCAGCACGGCCATCTCCAGGAAGACCGTCGGGTCGCCGAAAGCAGTGCCGGCCTCGCGCATGGCCGCATTCAGCGACTCGGGGAGGTCTTCCCGCTTGTCGACCCGGCGCATCCCGCGTCCGCCACCACCGGCGACGGCCTTGACGAAGATGGGAAACCCGATGTTGTCGGCTTCGGCGATCAGCCAATCGGCGTCGTCACTCGGTTCGGAGGAAGCCAGTGTGGGGATCCCTGCAGCTTTCGCAGCCTTGAGCGCCTGGACCTTGTTGCCTGCGAGCTCGAGGACATCGGCTGGTGGCCCCACGAAGGTGATACCGGCTTCGTGCGCGGCGCGGGCCAACTCCGGGTTTTCCGAAAGGAACCCGTATCCGGGGTAAATGGCATCCACGCCGGCATCCTTGGCGACGCGGATGATTTCCTCGACATCGAGGTAGGCCCGGACGGGGTGGCCCTCTTCCCCGATCTGATAGGCCTCGTCGGCCTTCTGCCGGTGGATGGAGCCGCGGTCCTCGTAGGGGAAGACGGCAACCGTCTTTGCTCCCAATTCATAGCCGGCGCGGAATGCGCGGATGGCGATCTCGCCTCGGTTGGCTACCAATACCTTAGAAAACATGGTGCTCCTGCAGGGTGTCTGTCGGACAGGACATACGCAACGGTGCGCCCAGGTTGCGGGCGGTTCTGCTTCCGTGCGTCAGGCGCGAGGTGAAGATCCAGGCCTGCCGTCACACTACAGTGGCGCACCGCACACCCGGAACTGTGTTTCCTTATGACCTGTGCCACACCCTTTCCCATGGAGCGGCAGGGGTCGGCGCCACCTTATGATGGGTAGGAGCCGAAACAGCGAAACAACACAGTAAGGTCGTGGTCCGTTCCGTGCAGGTCGTGAGCATCAGCAGTCTCAAGGGTGGAGTCGGGAAGACCTCTGTCACCCTCGGTTTGGCGTCGGCGGCGTTGGCCGCCGGAATCCCGACCTTGGTGGTGGATCTGGATCCGCACGCCGATGCCAGCACGGGTTTGGGTGTCGAGCCCAACGGGGAGAACGACATCGGGCACCTGCTCAAGAACGCGCGGCGGGCCGATATCGCCGCAGCGGCAGCACCGAGCCCCTGGACGTCGCGCGCCGCCCATTCGGGGAAAGGCCAGCACGGCCCCGTGCTTGACGTCGCGGTCGGCGGTGCCTTCAGCGGCATCTACGACCGGCCGGACCTGAAGCTGCGCAATTTACGCCGGCTCCAGAACATCTTGTCGCGCCAGGACAAATACGAACTCGTTCTCATCGACTGCCCCCCGTCCCTGAACGGGCTCACGCGCATGGCATGGACCGCAAGCCAGCGGGTCCTGCTGGTGGCCGAACCGAGCCTGTTCTCCGTGGCCGGGACCGAACGCACGCTCCGGGCGCTGGAGCTTTTCCGCAAGGAGTTCGTCCCGGGCCTGCAGACCGCCGGTGTCGTGGCCAACCGGTTCCGGGATTCCTCGGCGGAGCAGCGTTTCCGTCTGGACGAGATGCGCACCATGTTCGGAGATTCCCTGCTATCGCCCGTGCTGCCCGACCAGTCAAACTGGCAGCAGATCCAGGGGGCCGCGTATGCGGTGCACCAGTGGCCTGGCGAGGCGGCTCGTCACGCGGCGGCGCGTTTCGACGAATTGTTGCGCGCCCTTTCCACATCCCGCGCTGCACAGTCACGGTCGACTCGCTAGCGGCGGAGAAGGCAAGAACGCGTGTCCCCGCAGGGGGCACGCGTTCTCTATTTCCAGGGGGCCGAAGCCCAGTTGGCGGCTAGCTGGCCGACTTCTTGGCTGCGCGTCGGCGACCCAGTTCGTCGCCGGGGAAGATGGTTTCCTCTTCGACTGCGCGTTCGCTCGGCAATTCCGAAAGGCTCCCCTCGACCTCACGCCAGACGCGTCCGACGGCAATGCCGAAGACGCCCTGGCCACCTTGCACCAGATCGATGACCTCATCCGCCGACGTGCATTCGTAGACGGATGCGCCATCGCTCATCAGCGTGATCTGTGCCAGGTCCTCGACCCCGCGCTCGCGGAGGTGGACCACTGCGGTACGGATCTGTTGTAGCGAAACGCCGGTGTCGAGCAGGCGTTTGACGACCTTGAGCACGAGGATGTCCCGAAAGCTATAAAGGCGCTGGCTGCCCGAACCGGCAGCTCCGCGCACCGCGGGTTCGACCAGACCGGTGCGGGCCCAGTAGTCGAGCTGGCGGTAGGTGATACCGGCCGCCTTGCAGACGACAGTACCGCGATAACCCGCCCCCTCGTCGAGGACGGGCAGGTCCTCGGTGAAGAGCAGCCCCTGCGCATTGGCAACGGCGCCCGCCCGGCCAGCGCCGAACGACGCCCCGCCATGCTCACCTATCGGACTCACGTGGACCCTCCTAGTCAAAAACTCCCCCCATAGGGAGTTTGCCGGCTGCCGGGAACCGTGGCGGCATCAAATGCCGTCCACTGTGCCGAGTGATGGGACAGCGAAGCAATGGGATTCTTATGCTTTGACGGTACGGCCGAACGGGTCCCACGTCAAAGACCTTCAAGCTTAACTTGAGGGCGTGTCGCTATTCGCCAAAATCCTCGGGTTCGACATCGGCCAGGAACTCACGGAACTGGCGCACCTGGTCCTCGGCTCCGTCGACCGTGTTGCCGTCCTCGCTGACCATGACGCCGGCTTCCTCGAGCACCTCCTCGGTGCACGTGATCGGACATCCGGCCCGTAGTGCGAAGGCAATCGCATCCGAGGCCCGGGAGTCGACACTGGCGCCGCCGTCGAACTCCAGTTCCGCGTAGAAGACCGTTTCCTTCACGGCCACCAGCCTCGCCTCCACCAGGGGGTGCCCCAGGGCGGAGACCACGGACTCAAGCAGGTCGTGGGTCATGGGGCGTGGTGTGACCATGCCCTGCTGGCTCATGGCGATGGCGGAGGCCTCGGGTGCCCCGATCCAGATGGGCAGGTGCCGTGGGCCGTCGATCTCCTTGAGCAGGACCAGCGGCTGATTGGACGGCAGTTCGATGCGGACGCCGACGACCATGAGCTCTCGCATGGGTTCCTCCTGCTGTGTTAATGGTCCATCCGGGCGATGGAGCCGTTGACCAGCGCGCTGTGCAAGGCCAGGCACGCATCGCTGATCTCGCGTGCCGTTTCGGCGGCACGGGCACGGGACGAGACATCGCGGCGGCTGGACAGGGGCGCCACGGCCCGTTCGACCAGGCCGAGTTCGCGGTCGGCGGCGGCACGGAAGCCGCGCAGGTGGCGTGGTTCGATGCCATGGGCGGCGAGCTTGGCGCTGGCCGTGGCGATGCGCACCGCGTGCTCGTCGAACCGCTGGTCCTCTTCGGCGATGATGCCATAGGCGAGCAACTCGGACACCAGCTCGTCCGACGCGCCGGTGGCGCCCTGGAGTTCGGCCCGGGTGAGTGGACGGGTGTGGCCGGCGATCTCCTGGGCGAGCTGGTCGGTGACGCTGCGCGGGGCGAGTGTCAGTCCGCCAGCCAGCTGTTCCGGGCGTTCCCCACGGTCGACGGCATCCAGATAGTCCTTGATCACCTTCAGGGGCAAGTACTGGTCGCGTTGGAGCGACAAGATGAACCGCAACCGGTCGATGTCCCCGGAAGTGTACTTCCGGTATCCGGCGGCGGTGCGTTGTGGGGTGATCAGACCTTTTTCCTCGAGGAACCGGATCTTCGAGGCGGTGGTCTGCGGGAAGTCCTCCGTGAGTTCGGTCAGGACCTCTCCGATGTTGAGCACGCTCGCCCGGGGGGCGTCGGCGCCCACGCCGACGCCGCGTCGGGAATGCGCAGATGCAACCACTGGAATTACCGTCAGTCCTGCCGTGAGGCGGTCGTGGGAAGGGTGCCGGCATAGAAGGTCAAGCGGAATTTGCCGATGCGCACTTCCGACCCGGTACGCAGGCGCACCGCATCCACGCGATCGCCGTTGACGTAGGTTCCATTGAGGCTGCCGGAATCAACGATCTGGAAGCCCGCGCCGTCGCGGCGGAACTCGGCGTGCTTGCGGGAGACCGTCACGTCGTCGAGGAAGATGTCGGCCTCGGGGTGGCGTCCCGCGGTGGACACCTCACCATCGAGCAGGAAGCGGGCTCCACGATTGGGACCCGAGTGGGCAATCAGCAGCGCGGATCCCTCGGGCAGCGCATTGACCGACGAGCGCTCCTCGGTGGACAGCGATGCCTCGGGAACGATTTCGTCACGGACCGGAGGCAGGCTGATGTTGGTGGTCTCGCCCGCGGTTTGCTTACGCTCCGCGGCTTCGTCCCCCCAACGGTGATCGCCACTCATATGCTTCCTCCCTGGAATGGTGCATGGACGGTGCCGGCTGCCTGGACTGTGGCCCAAAAAACGCGCCGACTTTGTGTTTTATCCAGCCTAGCCTACCGGTTATCCCTGCATGCAAGCCCGCCAGCCGACTCGCCTGCCAGCTGCACCAGATGACGGCCGCGAGCATGGAGAAGGGGCCCTGCCCGAACGGTGTTCCGTTCGTGCAAGACCCCTTGTCGCCGGTCGGGCTAGCGGGATTCGAACCCACGGCCTCCTGACCCCCAGTCAGGCGCGCTACCAAGCTGCGCCATAGCCCGGCGGTTCCGCAGCCGTTATCCCGCCCGTGAAGGGAGGTGCCGTCTGCGAAAAGCTCCTCAACTACCCTACCCCATTCTTGGGGCTACCTTGACCGCCCGCGCTTCTCGCGGACGCGCATGCTGACCTCGATGGGCGTACCCGTGAAGTTGAAGGTCTCCCGCAGGCGTCGCGTGATGAATCGGCGGTATCCCGGGTCCAGGAACCCCGTGGTGAAGAGCACGAAACGTGGTGGCCGCGAGGACGCCTGCGTCGCGAAGAGAATACGCGGCTGCTTGCCTCCACGCACCGGGTGGGGGTGGGCGGCAACCAGCTCGCCCAGGAAGGCGTTGAGCTTGCCGGTGGGGATGCGCCGGTCCCAGGATTCCAGGGCGAGGTCCAGTGCGGGTACGAGTTTCTCCTTGTGCCAGCCGGTGGCCGCGGAGAGGTTCACCCGCGGTGCCCACGCCACGTGGGCCAGGTCCTGGTCGATCTCGCGTTCCAGGTAGCGTCGGCGTTCGTCGTCGAGCAGGTCCCACTTGTTGAAAGCCAGCACGAGTGCACGTCCGGAGTCGATGCTGGTCTGCAGGATGCGCACGTCCTGTTCGCTGAGCACCTCGTCGACGGCCAGGAGCACGACGGCGACCTCGGCCTTTTCGAGCGCCGATTGCGTCCGCAGGGAAGCGTAGTAGTCCGATCCCTGTGCCATGTGCTGGCGGCGCCGGATTCCCGCGGTGTCAACGAAACGCCAGGTCCGCCCCCCGAGCTCGACGAGCTCGTCGACGGGGTCGCGCGTCGTACCCGCGGTGTTGTCGACGACGACGCGTTCCGCGCCGGCCAGTTTGTTCAACAGCGAGGACTTGCCCACATTCGGACGCCCGATGAGGGCGACGCGGCGCGGTCCACCACGGGGGATCAACCCACCGAAGGCCGAATAGGCCGGAAGCTTCTCCAGCAGCTCATCCAGCAGGTCTGCGGTGCCACGGCCGTGGAGGGCCGAGACCGGATAGGGCTGGCCGAACCCCAGGCTCCACAAAGAGGCGGCATCGGCTTCCTGAGCCTCGCCGTCGACCTTGTTGGCCACGAGGAAGACCGGCTTCTTCTGCCGGCGGAGCATCTTGACCACGAGCTCGTCGGTGGCGGTGGCCCCGACGGCGGAATCGACGACGAAGATGACAGCATCCGCCAGATCCGCGGCAACTTCGGCCTGTTCTGCCACGCGGGCATGGATGCCCTTGGCGTCGTGCTCCCAGCCGCCGGTGTCCACGAGCGTGAAGTCGCGTCCACTCCATTCGGCACTGTAGGTCACGCGGTCACGCGTCACCCCGGGGACATCCTCGACGACTGCCTCGCGGCGTCCGATGATGCGGTTGACCAGTGTCGATTTGCCGACGTTGGGCCGGCCGATGATGGCGACGACCGGGGGGACCTTGTCGTCCTCGTCCTCGAAATCGTCATCGTCGACATGTGAGAGGAGACGGGTGTCCTCGTCATCGAGTTCGTAGTCGGCAAGGCCATCGCGCAGGGCAGCAGCACGTTGTTCTGCCTCCTCGTCGGTGATCTGGCTGAGTCTTTCGGCGACGTGGTCCTCTCCCGAGGGGACGTATTCGTCTCCGTCGCCGGGGACGGCGGCGTGATCGGTCATGTTCAGGGATTCCTTTGTTCGCCGCTCCCGCCGTACGCGGGAGCACTTACCATTTTTGCATGCCGTCGAACGGCGGGCTCTCAGCCCGGTGTGGCGGCGGCTTCCACCACGGTGAGAACTGCCTGCACCGTCTGCTCGAAATCCAGGTCCGAGGAGTCGACGGTGACGACGCCGTCGGCGGCGGTCGTGAAGCTGGTGACCGTGGAGTCCTTGGCGTCCCGGGCGACGACCTGGCGCTGCAGGTCCTCGCCGGACTGGGTGCCGCCCAGTTGCAGGCCGCGACGGGCCATGCGGATCTCCTCACGGGCCGTGAGCAGGATCCGCGCCGGGGCCCGGGGGGCGACGACGGTGGTGATGTCGCGGCCCTCCGCGACGATGCTCGCGTGCCCGGCGATGATCTCCTGTTGGCGGCGGATGAGCTCGGCCCGCACGTCGAGGATGACCGCCACCGCGGAGACGGCCTCGGATACGTAGGGTTTGCGGATCTCCGCGGTGACATCTGCGCCGTTGACCATGACCTGCTCGCGGTCGGGGTCGGTGCCGATCTCCACGCGGGCATCCTTCACCGCAGCCGTCACGGCGGCCGTGTCGGCCAGATCAAGCTGTGCTTCAACGCAGGCGAACGTCAAGGCGCGGTACATGGCACCGGTGTCGAGGTACGCCGCGCCGAGCCGGCGGGCGACTTCCTTCGATACCGAGGACTTCCCGCTGCCGGAGGGGCCATCGATGGCCACCACAAGATTCTCCACTTACTGCACTACCTTCCATGAACGTGCGGTCAGGGCTTCCATCAATTCCTGGCTGCGCCCCGGCAATACTGACAATTCGACCATCCCGACCTTGTGGCCGGAGGAGTGTTCCATCCGCAGGTCCTCGAGGTTCACCCCGGCGGCTGCCACGTCGGCCAGCAGCTGGGCGATCTGTCCGGGCCTGTCGTCGACGATGACGGTGACCACGGCGAAGGCCTGCGGCGGTGCACCATGTTTTCCCGGGATGCGGGCCTGCCCGGCATTTCCCTCCCCCATCAGCTCGGCGAGGTCCAGCAGCGCCCCGGGTCCGGTCGGGTTCTCCAGGGTGGAGATGAGCCGATTGAGGTCCTCGCGCAGTCCGTGCAGGATGCCCACCAGTTCGGGGGCGTTGTGGCTGAGGATCTGGATCCAGAGCCGCGGGTCGGAGGCGGCAATGCGCGTGGTGTCCCGTAGTCCGTTTCCGGCCAGGCCGAGGGCGCGGGCGGGGGCGTTGAGCAGCCGGGAGGCCAGCAGCGACGAGGCAATCTGGGGGAAGTGGGAGACCAGGGCGACAGCGGCGTCGTGTTCTCCGGCGTCCAGCCGGTGCACTGTGGCCCCGAGGTCGATGGCCAGCGACCCGGCGATGCGCACGCTGTCCTCGGCGGATCCGGGGTGCGCGCAGATGACCCAGGGCATGGCGGTGAACAGTTCTCCACGGGCCGCCGCGGGCCCGGACTTCTCGCGCCCGGCCATCGGGTGCGTGCCCACATAGCGGGACAGCTCGGCCGCGCCCAGCTCGGGGTCGGCTTCCAGGCTGCGCAGGATCGAGGTCTTGACGCTGGCGATGTCCACGACCGTCGCCGTGGGGTGGTCGCGCAGTGCGCGCGATACGACGGTTGCGGTGACGTCCGGAGGCGAGGCGACGACCACCAGCGCCGGTTCCGGGGTTGTTCCCTGCGTGTAGATGGTGCCGGCGCCGATGTCCTGGGCAATCTGCTGCGCCGTGGGCGAGGTGTCGGAGAGCAGCACGGACAGGCCAAGCCGGCTCAGACCCAAACCGACACTGGCGCCGAGCAACCCGGTGCCGATGACCAGGACCGGCCCGGAGAGATGGGTTGCGGGCACCGGCTACATGCCCACATTGGACAGCAGATGGCCGATCTCGTGGTGTCCGAGCTGGCGGATGGTGCCCTGTTTCTGGTCCCCGAGCTTGATGGGGCCCATCTGCACGCGGACCAGACGCTTGACCGGGTGGCCCACGGCGTCGAAGAGCCGGCGGACGACGCGGTTGCGTCCGGAGTGCAGGACTACCTCGACCAGGACCTTGCCGGGGGTCGAGTCCACGAGCTTGAACGAGTCGACCTTGGCCACGCCGTCCTCGAGGGCGATCCCCGCCTTCATCTGGGCACCGATGCCGTGGGCCATCGGCCCGGGCACCTGGACGAGATAGGTCTTGGGGATCTCGTAGGAGGGGTGGGTCAAGCGGTTGGCCAGTTCACCGTCGTTGGTGAGCAGCAGCAGGCCCTCGGTATTCACATCGAGTCGTCCGACGTGGAAGAGGCGTTCGCTCTTCTTACGCAGGTAGTCCGAAATGCAGGGACGGCCCTCGGGGTCCTCCATCGTGGAGACGACGCCGCGGGGCTTGTTGAAGACGTAGTACCGCATCGTCTCGTTCAACTGGATGCGCATGCCGTCCACGTGGATGCTCGAGGTGGCAGGGTCCACGCGGATGCCGAGTTCGGTGACGATCTCGCCATTGACCTCGACGCGGCCGGCGGTGATCATCTCCTCGCTGACACGGCGTGAGGCCACACCCGCGTTGGCGAGTACCTTCTGCAGGCGCACGCCGTCCTGGTCCTGGTCGGCATCGGGACGTGGCGCAGGACGTTGGGAGGATGCCGGTCGGTTCTTCTTCACCGGCCCCAGGTTGCGGCCGAAGCGTTCCCCGCCGAAGGCCTGCGGGCCGCGCGGCTTCCCGTCCTGCTGGCCGTTCTTGGCCGGCCCTTGCTTCTTGGCGCCGAAGCTGCCCCCGGATTTGCCCCCTTGCTGGCGGCCGCCGGTGCCGGGCTTGCCACCGGTTGCCCCACGGCCCGAGCCGGCCGCGCCGCGCCCGGCACCCTGGCCGGGCGTTGACCGGCGTTGGTTGCCGCGGCCTGCGCCTGAATTGGATCCCTGGGTCATGTCGATTCCTTCGTTGCTGCTGGGTGTGGTGGCCTAGAAAGGGACGTCTTCGTATTGGTCGAGGTCGTCCAGCCCAGGTAGATGGGGAGAGAGCTGCGGAAGATCCTCCACGCTGTCTATCCCCAATCTTTCCAGAAAATATGGGGTGGTCCGATACAGCATGGCACCGGACTGCGGATCCGTCCCCTCTTCGGCGACCAGTCCGCGCATCGTCAAGGTGCGTACCACGGAGTCTACGTTGACCCCGCGGATCGCCGCGATCCGGGCGCGGGAGACGGGTTGGCGGTAGGCGATGACGGCCAGGGTCTCCAGTGCCGCCTGGGACAGCCTGGCCGTGGCGCCGTCGAGGACGAAGCGGGAGACAACGGGAGCAAAGTCACGTTTGGAGTAGACCCTCCAGCCGCCGGCCAGCTCCCGCAACTCGAATCCGTGGTTCGCCGAGTAGTCCTGCTGCAGGTCCTCCAGCAGCTCGCGGACCACCGCGGGATCGAGTTCGAGGACCTCGGCGAGGCGGTGGACGGTGACCGGTTCGTCGGCGACCATCAGCACGGCCTCGATGGCCGCCCGGGTCCCGCCCGGCAACTCGTCCAGCCCGGTGGGGGCATCGTCGTTGTGGCTCATGCCGTCTCCTCCTGGCGTTCGTTCCCGATGGCTGCCGGCACGGGCGTTCCGGCATATTCCTCTGCGACGTGCTCGGGGTGCCATGGCCCGGCGTCGCCGTTCCATGCCACCAGCAGTTCGCCGAGCGGCCCGTCCTGTTCGAATCCAACGTATTTGTCCCGGAACATCTCCAGCAAGGCCAGAAACCGTGCGATCACGACCATTGTCTCCCTCGCGTCGGCGACGAGTTCGGCGAAGCTGACCGACCCCGTGGTGCCGAGGCGCCCGGCGATGACGTCGGCCTGCTCCCGCACGCTGACCGTGGGGGCGTGCAAGTGCGCGATCCCGACCTCCGTGGGTTCCGCGGGTCGCGGCTCCATGGCCTTGCGGGCCAGGGCAGCCAGCTGCTCGGGGGTCGTGGTGAACACCAGTTCGGGCAGCAGTGCGGAAAATCCGGGTTCGAGGGCAACGCGTCGCGGGTGACTGTCGTCCTCCTCGGCGAGCCGCTCGGAGAGCTGGCCGGCCATCACCTTGAAGGCCCGGTACTGGAGCAGGCGGGCGAAGAGCAGGTCCCGAGCCTCCAACAGGGCGATGTCCTCGTCGGATTCCACTTCGCCGGTGGGCAGCAGCCGCGCCGCCTTCAGGTCCAGCAGGGTGGAGGCCACGACCAGGAACGACGTGGTCTCCTCCAGTGCGCGGTCCCCGGTCCGCTCGCGCAACCCGCGCAGGTAGGCGATGAACTCGTCGGTCACCCGGGCCAAGGCGATCTCGGTGATGTCCAGCTGGTGCTTGCCGATGAGGTTCAGCAGCACATCGAAGGGTCCGGAGAAGTTCTCCAGGGCCACGGCGAATCCGGCGGATGCCTCCGCATCCGGTGCGGCGGACGGCGACGCGGTGTCCGCACGGCCCGCCGCGCTCATTACGGGGCGCCGCCGCGGCTGATGAGCTCCCGGGCCAGCATCCTGTAGGACTCGGCCCCGGGGTGGTTGCTGGCGTAGCTGGTGATCGGCTCGGCGGCCACGTTCGCGTCGGCGAACTTGATGGTGCGCTTGATGACGGTTTGGAAGACCTGGTCCCCGAACGCCTCGATGAGCCGGCCGATGACCTCGCGGGAGTGAAGGGTGCGGGCGTCGTACATGGTCGCCAGGACACCGTCGACCTGCAGGGAGGGATTGAGCCGGTCCTGGACCTTGTCGATGGTCTCCACCAGCAGGGCCACGGCGCGCAGGGCAAAGAACTCGGCGGTCAGCGGGATGATCACTCCGTGGGCCGCGGTCAACGCGTTGACGGTCAGCAGGCCCAGGGACGGCTGGCAGTCGATGAGGATGACGTCGTAGTCGTCGGAGACCTTGCGCAGGGCACGTTCAAGTACCTGCTCCCGGGCGACCTCGTTGACCAGCTGGACCTCGGCGGCGGACAGGTCGATGTTCGCCGGCAGCAGGTCGATGTTCTCGATGTCTGTCTGCAGGATCGCATCGTGGATGCTCGTCTTGCGTTCCATCAGCACGTTGTAGACGGTGATGTCCAACTCATGCGGATTGGTACCGAAACCGGCGCTCAGGGCACCCTGCGGATCGAAGTCGACCAGCAGGACCTTGCGTCCGTATTCGGCGAGCGCGGCGGCCAGGTTGATGGTCGAGGTGGTCTTGCCCACCCCGCCCTTCTGGTTCACCATGGCGATGACGCGCGCCGGACCGTGGCCCTCCAGGGGCTGCGGTTCCGGGAAGTCCGTCAGGGGTCGACCGGTCGGCCCGAGGGCCGGTGGCTCTTTCAGCAATCCGGCCGTACGAGTCCTCGAACCCTTTTCCTCGCTCACGGTATGAACCACGCTTCCGTTCGTTGCTTGTATCTCACTGCCTAGCCCCTAGGCTATCGCCGCAGGTGCCCGTCATGTCGGAGGTCCGGCGGCTGGCGGCGAGCCTTTACCTTGAAGCTGAACTCGAGGGTTGGCTCCTCGCCGTCCCGGGGATATCCCCCGGTAACGACGTCGGCCGCCCTCCCCACAACGGGAAGGGCGGCCGACGTCCTGGGTGGGACCGGGCTATCGGACAGATACCGGTTCGGAGGGCACCTCAGATGCCACCGGGGCAGCATGGGCATCCGGTTCCAGCGAGAGTTCATCGAACGGGCGCTGGCCGGAGAGCACGGCGCGGGTCTGTTCCATGTCGATCTCCCGGGTCCACTTGCCGATCAGCAAGGTGGCGACGGCGTTGCCGGTGAAGTTGGTCAGGGCACGGCACTCGGACATGAACTTGTCGATGCCCACGATCACGCCCATGCCATCGAGCAGTTCCGGACGGTGTGACTGCAGGCCGGCGGCCAGTGTCGCCAAGCCGGCGCCGGTCACGCCGGCGGCGCCCTTGGAAGCGATGATCATGAAGACGAGCAGGGAGATCTGCTCCCCGATGTTCATCGGCATGCCCATGGCGGTGGAGACGAACAGCGAGGCCATCGTCAGGTAGATGGCGGTGCCATCGAGGTTGAAGGAGTACCCGGTCGGCACTGTGATGCCGACGACCGGCTTGGAGACCCCGGCGTGCTCCATCTTGGCGATCAGGCGCGGCAACGCCGACTCGGAGGACGACGTCGAGAAGATCAGCAGGTATTCGCGGGCCAGGTACTTCAGCAGCGAGAAGATGTTCAGACCGGTGACGGCCTTCAGGAGGCCACCGAGGATGATGACGATGAACAGCGCACAGGTCAGGTAGAAGGAACCCATGAGGATGGCCATGGACCCGATGGCCGCCCAGCCGGTCGCACCGACGACGGCGGCGATGGCACCGAAGGCGCCGATGGGCGCGGCCCACATGATCATCATCATCAGCTTGAAGACGACGCCTTGGATGTTCTGGATCCCGTGGAGGACCGGCTCGCCGGCCTTGCCCATGGACTGCAGGGCGAACCCGACCAGCAGCGCCAGCACCAGGGTCGGCAGTACCGGGATGTCGCCGGGGATCAGGCTCATCAGGAATTCAACGAGGCCTCCGTCTTCGCCGCCGGCAGCCGCCTTGTAGGGCTGCAGGTGCAGGCCGGCCCCGGGGTGGATGATGTTGCCCACGAGCAGGCCGATCGCCAGCGCGAAGGTCGACATGGTGATGAAGTAGGCCAGGGCCAGTCCACCGACCTTGCCGACGGTCGCGGCACGCGCCACGGACCCGACACCGAGGACGATGGTGCAGAAGATCACGGGGGCGATGATCATCTTGATCAGGGCGACGAACGCCGTGCCCAGCGGCTTCAGCGACTTGCCGACCTCGGGGAAGACCAGGCCGATCGCCGCACCGAGCACGACGGCGATGATGACCATGATGTACAGCCAGTGGGTCCTGTCCTTCTTGCGCTGCGGCGGGGTTGCCGCCGTCATTCCGCCCTGGGCGGGTTCGTGTTCTCCGGGCCTCGTTGCCATGCCGACTCCTTGTGGTGTTCAGGTTCTGCTTCCACTCCATGGTGGGTCCCGACGTGACCACGCTCACGCTTGCGTTCATATTGTTCACACCGGGCCCGGGCGTGGGAAACTGGAAGTTGGATTCCGAGGAGGACCTGCATGGCAGTGACGGCACATCCCACGGCCGCACCGCGCGGCACCTATTCGCTGGCCACCCGGCTGTTCCTGGTCCAGCTCCTTCTCGTTGCCCTGGTCACCGCTGCCTTGAGCGCGACCAGCTACGCCACCTCGCAAGCCCGGGCGCACGAAGCCACCGCGGCCCGCGTGCTCAGCATCGCCGAGACCCTGGCCAACGACCCGTTTGTTGCCGCGGCCGTCTCCTCCCCCGACCCCTCCAGCCGGCTGCAGCCCTACTCGCTGGAAGTCAATGCCTTGGCCCAGGTGGACTTCGTGACGATCATGGCACCGGACCGGACCCGCTTCACCCACCCCAACCCCGAACAACTGGGCCGGCACTACATCGGCAGCATCGACCAGGCGCTGGCCGGGCACAGCCAGGTCGAGGAATACATCGGCACCCTGGGGCCCTCCGTCCGGGCCATCGTCCCGGTGCTCGACGACGAGGGCCGGGTCATCGCGATGGTCGCCGTCGGCGTCACCCTCCAGACGCTGTCCCTGACCCAGGCCGCCGCCCTGCCGGCGATCCTCTGGGTGGCGCTGGCCGCCGTCGTCCTGGGGGGCATCGGGGCCTGGCTGCTCAGCCGCTACCTGCGCCGAGTCACACTCGGCTACGGGCCGGAGGAACTGCGCAGCCTCTTCGCCTACTATGATTCGGCGCTGCACTCACTGCGCGAGGGCCTGGTGCTCATCGACGAAAAGGGCCGCCTCGTGCTCTACAACGACCAAGCCGCAGACCTGTTGGGGCTGCCGCCGGCCGGTGCCCTGAAACCGGCACCGGTCGACTCCCTGGGCCTGCCCGAGTCGGTCGCCGACCTCTTCTCCTCCGGACGCCGTGCCGTCGACGAGATCCACCTGACGCGGGACCGCATCCTGGTGATCAGCCAGCAGCGGGCCGCCCAGCCCGACACCGGGCCCACGGCCCGCTTCCCCTTCCGGTGGGCCCCGGCGCTGCGGCGCGGCACCGCTCCCACCCGGGCCGCCTCGCGTCCCCTGGGCACGGTGGCGACACTGCGCGACCACACCGAGTTGCAGGCGCTGGCCGGCGAGCTGGAGTCGATGAAGACGCTCTCGGAGGCCTTGCGCGCCCAGACGCACGAACACGCCAATCGACTGCACACCGTGGCGACGATGATCGAGCTCGGCCGCGAGCGCGAGGCGCTCGACTTCGCGGTCCGGGACCGCCAGGAATCCCAACGGCTCACCGACGAGTTCGTGCAGTCCATCGACGAGCCGTTCCTGACCGCACTGATGATCGGCAAGGCCGCCCAGGCACACGAGCGCGGGATCCACCTGACCATGACGGCCAGCGGGGACCTGCCGCCCGGGTCGCTGGACGCGCGGGACCTGGTCACGGTGACCGGGAACCTGTTGGACAACGCGTTCGACGCCGCCGCCAGCTCGGAGCTGCGCAGCGTGTGGGCCGACTTCTCGGCAGCGGACGGCACCCTCATCATCTCCGTGGCCGACTCGGGCCCGGGCGTGGACACCGACCACCTGGACCAGCTTTTCCGGCTCGGCGGCACGTCCAAGGCCTCCGGCGGCGTAGCGGGCGGCCGGGGGCTTGGCCTGGCACTGGTGCGGCAGGCCGTGGCCCGGCTGGACGGTACGCTCGACGTTGAATCCGACGGCGGCGCGATTTTCACGGTCACGCTGCCCCTGCTGCCGCAGGTTCCCGGCACAAGAGCCCCGAAAGGCGGCGGGCATGGCCGCTGAGCGCGACCTGCGTGTGCTGATCGTCGACGACGAGCCCCTCACCGCCCAGGCGCACGCCGACTACGTGCGCCGCGTGCCCGGCTACGCGGTCGACGCCGTGGTGCTCACCGGCAGCGAGGCGCTGGCCCGGCTGGACGAGGCGGCCGCCGGCGATACCCCGGTGGACCTGGTCCTGCTGGACATGAACCTGGCGGACCTGCACGGGCTCGACGTCGCCCGGCGGATCCGCGGCCGCGGCCACCCGGTGGACATCATCGCCATCACCGCTGTCAGGGACCTGTACGTGGTCAAGACGGCCCTGTCGGCCGGGGTGACGCAGTACCTGATCAAGCCGTTCACGTTCGCCGTCTTCCGTGAGAAGCTGGAGAACCACCGCCGGTTCCGGCTCAACCTCGCCGACGACGGCGGGGCGGCCACCCAGGCGTCGATCGACAACGCACTTGCCGCCCTGCGCACCGTGGGTCCGACCCGGTTGCCCAAGGGTCTGCTGGATGAGACCCTGGCGGCCATCTCCCGCGAACTGCAGGAAGCCGGTCGTGCCCTCTCCGCCACGGAGGTGGCCGAAGCGCTGGAGCTGTCCCGGGTGACGGCCCGCCGCTACCTGGAGTACCTGGCCGGGCTCGACCAGGCGGTCAAGTCGCCCCGGCACGGGACACCGGGCCGCCCGGAATACGAATACCGCTGGAAGTAGCGGGCCCGCCGCTCAGGAGACGCGCAGGAAGGGCAGCAGGGCCTCGATCACGGCCGGGTCCTCGATCGTCGAGGGAACGGAGTAGGCCTTGCCGTCGGCGATCTGGCGCATCGTCTTGCGCAGGATCTTGCCCGAACGGGTCTTGGGCAGCGCGTCCACGACCCGAACCTGGCGGAAGTCGGCCACCGGGCCGATTTTCTCCCGCACCAGGGCCACGAGCTCGGCGGCCAGCTGCTCCTCGCCCGTCTCGACCCCCGACTTCAAGACGACGAAACCGCACGCCCGCTGGCCCTTGAGCTCGTCGGCGACGCCGATGACCGCGCACTCCGCCACGGCGGCATGCGAGCCCAGGACCTGTTCGATCGCCCCGGTGGAGAGCCGGTGGCCGGCCACGTTGATCACGTCGTCGGTGCGGCCCATCACAAACAGGTAGCCGTCCTCGTCCAGATAGCCGGAGTCGCCGGTGGCATAGAACCCGGGGAACTGTTCGAGGTAGGCCGAACGGTAGCGCTCGTCGTTGCCCCACAGGGTGCGCAGGGCTCCCGGTGGCAGCGGCAGCTCCAGGGCGATGTTGCCCTCTTCCCCCGCGCCGACGGCTTCGCCGAGGGCGCCGAGGATCCTTACGTGGTAGCCGGGCACCGGCACCGTCGGGGACCCTGCCTTGATCGGCAACTCCTCCAGGCCCAACGGGTTCGAGGCGATCGGCCACCCCGTCTCCGTCTGCCACCAGTTGTCGACCACCGGCACTCCGAGCACGCGGCCGGCCCACGCGAAGGTGTCGGGGTCCAGCCGTTCACCGGCCACGAACAGGGCCCGCAGACCCGAGGTGTCGTGGTCGGCGAGCAGTCCGGCCTCGGGGTCGGCCTTGCGGATCGCGCGCAGCGCCGTGGGGGCGGTGAACATGACGTCGACGCCTTGCTCGGCGACGACGCGCCAGAATGCACCGGCGTCGGGGGTGCCCACCGGCTTGCCCTCGTAGAGCACCGTGGTCGCTCCGGCGATCAGCGGGCCGTAGACGATGTAGGAATGCCCCACGACCCAACCCACGTCCGAGGCGGTGAACATGGTGTCCCCGGCATTGACCCCGTAGATGTTGCGCATCGACCAGGCCATGGCCACCGCGTAGCCTCCGGTATCGCGGACCACGCCCTTGGGCGAACCGGTCGTCCCGGAGGTGTAGAGCACGTACAGCGGGTCCCCGGCCGCCAGGTCGACGGGACCGGCCGGTTCGGCCACGGCGGCAAGTTCGTCCCAGTCATGCCATCCCGCAGGTGTCCCTCCGAACTCGGCGCGGTCGTGTTGGAAGCCATCCCGGTGATGCACGACGACGGTGTCCACCTGGTGTGTGGCGGTCCCCACCGCTTCGGCCACTGCCGGCAGGTACTCCACGCGGCGGGCGGGCTCGATGCCACCGGTGGCCGTGATGATCGCCTTCGGCTGGCAGTCGTTGATGCGTGCGGCCAGCTCCTTGGCGGCGAAGCCACCGAAAACCACCGAGTGCACGGCACCGATCCGGGCGCAGGCCAGCATGGCGATGACTGCCTGCGGGATCATCGGCAGGTACAGGATGACCCGATCCCCAGTATCGACCCCGAGACCGCGCAGGACCCCGGCGAAGCGGGAGACCTCATCCAGCAGCTCGGCATAGCTGTAGCTGCGCGTGGAGCCGAGCACCGCGGAATCGTAGACGAGGGCTGCCTGTTCGCCGCGGCCGGCGGCGACGTGCCGGTCAAGGGCGTTGACCGTGATGTTCAGCCGGCCGTCGGGATACCACCCGTACAGCGGGGCCTGGGAATCATCGAGTCCTCGGGTCGGTGCGGTGCCCCACTCCACCAGGTCGGCGGCCTCAAGCCAGAAGGCCGCCGGGTTCTCGGTGCTGGCAGCATAGGTTTCTCGGTAATCCGGTGTCATGGTGACTCCCACATCGTTGGGCAAGTACAGGGCCACTCTATGGTGTACCCCACAACGCTTCAAGAGTTTTGTATACATGACGCGAAGACTTTTGAGGTAATTACCGAAGAGCGGTTGAAATTTCTGGCACCTTTCCGTGCTGTCTGTATACACTGAGGGCATGAAGGCAAGCGACAAGGCCTATGCGGTCCTCCGGCGGGACATCGTCTCGTGGGCGTTGCCGCCGGGCACCGTCCTGGGCGAGGTGGAGCAGGCCGAACGCCTCGGCGTCTCGCGCACCCCTCTGCGCGAGGCACTGTCCCGGCTCACCGCCGACGGACTAGCCGTCGCCCAGCGCGGCCGCGGCGTCATCGTCTCCGACGTCTCCCTCGACCACGTCGACGACTTGTTCTCCCTGCGCCGCGCCCTGGAGACCGAGGCGGCCCGCAGCGCCGCCCGCTCCGGACGCCCCGAACCGTTCACGCACCTGGCGCAACGCTTCGATACGGCATCAGAGACCCTGGACGCTACCACCGACCGCGATGCCTACTACCAGCTGGCCGGCGAACTGGACCAGGCGATCGATGAAAGCGCCGCCAACCCCTATCTGCGCCAGGCCCTCACCGGCCTGCGTGTGCATCTGGCGCGGCTACGTCGGCTCTCCCACGACGATCCGCAACGCCTACGCGCCTCCGCCCGCGAACATGCCCAACTCGCCCGCGCCATCGCCTCCGGGGACCCCGGCCTGGCCGCCGCTGCCACACTGCTCCACCTGCACAACAGCCTTGACCACATCAGATCCCACGCACTACCGAAAGAGGCCACCGCATGATCAACCACCACGTCCGCGTCTACCGCTCCGACGAAAACCTGCCCCGCGAAGATCAGCTGGCCCACAAGATCGCCACCGTCGCCGCTGATCCAGTGGGGGTGTCCGCCGAGGTCACCGACATGGTGATCAACCGCGTGATCGACAACGCCTCGGTCGCCATTGCCTCGTTGAACCGCGGCCCGATCATCGCCGCACGGTCGCAGGCCCTCACCCACGCCCCGAGCTCCGGCGGCGCCGGGGCCTCGCTGTTCGGCATCACCGAGAAGGTTTCACCCGAATGGGCCGCCTGGGCCAACGGGGTAGCCGTCCGGGAGCTGGACTACCACGACACGTTCCTGGCCGCCGAGTATTCCCACCCGGGCGACAACATCCCGCCGATCCTGGCCGTTGCCCAGCACACCGGGGCTTCCGGCGCCGACCTGGTGCGCGCCATCGCCACCGGCTACGAGATCCAGGTGGACCTCGTGAAGGCCATTTGCCTGCATGCGCACAAGATCGACCACGTCGCCCACCTGGGCCCCTCCGCGGCCGCCGGCATCGGCACCCTCCTCGGGTTGGACGTCGAGACCATCTTCCAGGCCGTCGGCCAGGGCCTGCACACCACCACGGCCACCCGCCAATCCCGCAAGGGTGAAATCTCCACCTGGAAGGCGCACGCCCCCGCCTTCGCCGGCAAGATGGCTGTCGAGGCCGCCGACCGGGCCATGCGCGGCCAGACCTCGCCCGTGCCGATCTACGAGGGCGAGGACGGCGTCATCGCCTGGATGCTCGATGGCCCCGAGGCCTCCTACGAGGTCCCGCTGCCGGAAGCCGGCGAAGCCAAGCGCGCCATCCTGGACACCTACACGAAGGAACACTCCGCCGAATACCAGGCCCAGGCGTGGATCGACCTGGCCCGCAAGCTCCACGGTGAGCACCCCGAGGCGACCGATCCGGCCAACGTGGACAACGTGCGCATCAAGACCAGCCACCACACCCACTTCGTCATCGGCTCCGGCGCCAACGACCCGCAGAAGTACGACCCGACCGCCTCCCGCGAGACGCTGGACCACTCCATCCCGTACATCTTCACCGTGGCCCTCCAGGACGGCGCCTGGCACCATGTCGACTCGTACTCGCCCGAGCGGGCAGGACGCGCAGACACCGTGGCGCTGTGGCACAAGGTCACCACGGAGGAGGACGCCGAGTGGACCCGGCGCTACCACTCGCTGGACATCGCCGAGAAGGCGTTCGGCGGCTCCGTGGAGATCACGCTCAAGGACGGCACCGTCATCACCGACGAGATCGCCGTCGCCGACGCCCACCCGCTCGGCGCCCGCCCGTTCGCCCGGGAGCAGTACGTCAACAAGTTCCGCACCCTGGCCCAGGGACTGGTCACCCCCGAGGAGATCGACCGGTTCCTGGCCGCGGCAGCACGCCTGCCCGAGCTGGCAGCCGGCGATCTGGACCAGCTGAACATCGCCGCGGCGCCGGGCATCGTCGACGCCGCGGCCGCACCGAAGGGACTGTTCTAGATGTTGTACTCAACCGCCACCCCCGAGGCCAAGCGGCGCACCCTGCGCGAACTGCTGGTCCCGGGCACCGCCCGCCAGTTCCCCGGGGCGTTCAACCCGCTCTCGGCACGCCTGATCGGCGAAAAGGGGTTCGACGGCGTCTACATCTCCGGGGCCGTGCTCGCCAACGACCTCGGCCTGCCCGACGTCGGCCTGACCACCTTGACAGAGGTCGCCACCCGGGCCGGACAGATCGCCCGGATGACCGACCTGCCGGCCATCGTCGATGCCGACACGGGGTTCGGCGAGCCGATGAACGTGGCCCGCACCATCCAGGAACTGGAGAACGCCGGACTCGCCGGCTGCCACATCGAGGACCAGTTCAACCCCAAGCGGTGTGGGCACCTCGACGGGAAGAACGTCGTGGACCTGGACACCATGGTCAAGCGCATCGCCGCCGCCGCGGACGCCCGCCGAGACCCGAATTTCCTCATCATGGCGCGCACCGACGTGCGTGCCGTCGACGGGCTCGACGCCGCGATCGACCGGGCGAAGGCGCTCGTGGATGCCGGAGCCGACGCGATCTTCCCCGAGGCCATGCGCGACCTCTCGGAATTCGAGGCCGTCTGCGCCGCCGTGGACGTCCCGGTGCTGGCCAACATGACGGAATTCGGCAAGTCCGAGCTCTTCACCCGCCAGGACCTGGCCGACGCCGGCGTTGCCCTCGTGATCTACCCGGTGACCCTGCTGCGCAGCGCCATGGGCGCCGCCGAACGCGTGCTGGAGGCGATCAGCGTCGACGGCACCCAGGAAAGCCAGGTGCCGCAGATGCTGACCCGGACCCGGTTGTATGATCTGGTGGACTACGAGGCCTACAACCGCTTCGATACCGGGATCTTCAATTTCCAGGTCCCCGGGCTCGACATCGACGGCAACAACGCAAACCTGACATCGGGTTCAAAGGAGCACCAACCATGAGCGAAAACGAGACCGAGATCAAGAAGGGCCTGGCCGGCGTCGTCGTCGACTACACCGCCGTCTCCAAGGTCAACTCCGACACCAATTCCCTGCTCTACCGCGGGTATCCGGTGCAGGACCTGGCCGCGTCCAAGAGCTTCGAGGAGGTCGCCCTGCTGCTGTGGACCGGCGAGCTTCCCAGCGCCGGGGAGCTGCAGGAGTTCGTCGCCTACGAGCGCGCCAACCGGGCGATGGAGGACAACGTGAAGGCCGCGGTGGACCTGCTGCCGTTGGACTGCCACCCCATGGATGTGGCACGCACCGCGGTCTCGGTGCTGGGCGCCAACCATCCGCTGGCCGAGGATTCCTCGCCGGAGGCGGAGCTGGAGAAGGCCAAGTCGCTGCTGGCCCGCTTCCCTGCGATTGTCGCCTACGACCAGCGCCGCCGCCGGAAGCAGGATCCCGTCGACCCGCGCGAGGACCTGGACTACTCGCAGAACTTCCTCTGGATGACCAACGGGGAGGAGGCCGCACCCGAGGTCGTGGACGCCTTCCGTGTCTCGATGGTGCTTTATGCGGAGCATTCCTTCAACGCCTCCACGTTCACCGCCCGGGTCATCACCTCGACGCTTTCGGACATGCACTCGGCCATCGTCGGGGCGATCGGCGCGCTGAAGGGCCCCCTGCACGGCGGGGCCAACGAGGCGGTCATGCACACCTTCGAGGAGATCGGCATCCGCAAGGACGAATCCCGGGAGGATGCCGCCGCCCGCGCCAAGAAGTGGATGGAGGAGGCGCTGGCCGCGAAGAAGAAGGTCATGGGCTTCGGCCACCGTGTCTACAAGAACGGAGACTCCCGCGTGCCAACCATGAAGGGCGCGCTGGATGCGATGATCGAGTACTTCGGCCGCGACGAGATCCTGGGGCTCTACGACGGGCTCGAGGCGGCCATGGCCGAGGCGAAGGGCATCAAGCCCAACCTGGACTACCCGGCGGGCCCGACGTACCACCTGATGGGCTTCGACACCCAGATGTTCACCCCGCTATTCATCGCCTCGAGGATTTCGGGCTGGACGGCGCACATCATGGAACAGCGCGCCAACAACGCCCTGATCCGCCCGCTATCGGCCTACAACGGTCCGGAGCAGCGCGAACTCTGAGCCGGTCCGGACATTCCCGGAACGACGTCCCGATGGCGCCCGCGGCACCCGCCGCGGGCGCCATCGCGTTCAGTGGCGGGGCGTTGCGGAGTAGCTGGCGACGGACAGGTTGTCCTCGGCGAGCACCACCTCGGCATCCAGCTCGTTGCCGTGCAGCAACGGCACGAGCCAGCGCGGGGAGTCCTCCCACATCTGCGCCATCGGCAACCGGTCCACCGGGTGCCAGGCCGGGGAGAGCTCCGCGGTCCGCCGTGGCGTGCCCGTGGTGGTCCCGGCTCGGAACACCGTGCAGTGCATGTCCGACGCAGGGCTCGCCGGGAAGATGAAGCGGACGGTCGCGATCTCATGCAGGCTCGATGGGTCCGCTTCAAGCCCGGTTTCCTCGGCCAGTTCGCGGGCGGCGGCCTCCGGCGCGGTCTCCCCCGGTTCGATCTTCCCGCCCGGCAGCACGAACTTACCGTGCCCGAATCCGCGCAGCTTGTGCCCCAGCAGGACCTCGCGGCGGTCGGCCGGGCCCCGTTGGAGCAGGCAGAGGACGACGGCGGTACCCTGCTGGCCGGCAAGGCCCGGCTCAGCCACGGGCCCGGGGGTGCGCCGCGGCGTAGACCTCGCGCAGGGTCTGGGCGTTGAGCATGGTGTAGACCTGTGTGGTGGTGACCGAGGCGTGCCCGAGCAGTTCCTGGACCACGCGGACATCGGCACCACCTTCGAGCAGATGGGTGGCGAAGGAATGCCGCAGCGTGTGCGGTGAGACATCCTTGTTGATGCCCGAACGTTCCGCGGCCGCCTTGAGCACCGACCAGGCGGATTGCCGGCTAAGCCGTCCGCCCCGACGGTTCAGGAACAGGGCGGGGGTTGCCTGTCCCTTGGCGGCCATGCCCGGCCGCCCCCGGACCAGGTAGGCCTCCAATGCCGTGGCCGCATAGGAGCCCAGCGGCACGATGCGTTCCTTGGACCCCTTGCCGAACAGCCTTACGACGGCGGGTCCCTCGGCGGGCCGCTCCAGGTGCAAGTCGTCGACGTCGAGCCCGACGGCCTCGCTGATGCGTGCGCCGGTGGAATAGAGGAACTCGAGCAGCGCCCGGTCGCGCAGTCCCGCTTCGGTGTCGGTGGGCACTGATTCCAGGATCGCGGTGACCTCGGGGACGCTGATGGCCTTGGGCAGCCGCTGCCCGACGGCCGGTGGGTGCAGGTCCGCCGCGGCGTTGTCCGGAGTCAGGCCCTCGAGCGCCCAGAAGCGATGCAGTCCGCGGACGGCGACGATGCTGCGTGCCGCGGAGCGGGCACTGAGTGGGGCACCGCCGTCGGAGCCGTCACGGAGCGATTGTGCGAAGGCCGTGAGGTGGTGGCGGGTGATGTCGGTGGCCGATACGACCTCCTGGACCGCCAGGAACAGCGCATAGCGCTGCAGGTCGCGGCGGTAGGCGGCGACGGTGTTGGCGGCCATCCCCCGCTCGACCGCGACATGCTGGAGATAGGAGGCCACCTCGCGGGCCAGCGGTCCGGGAACCTCGCCCCGGCCCCCGGCGGAGGGTTCCGGTGTCACGACCGTGGACATGCGCTCACCGGCCCCTACCCATCCGATGACCGGAGACGGGGATGGGCGGTCCACGGATCGTTGGCAGCACGCAGGCCGGTGAATCCAGTGGCCCGGGCGGCCGAGGCGGCCAAAACCCCGGCGACGGCCGAGAGATTGTGGATGCGGCCGGCCAGGACGGCCTGCACCGCCTCTTCGAGCGGAACCCACTGCCACTGCATTTCGGCCTCCTCCTCGGTGCGCTCGAAGCGCTCGTGGCCGGGGACCACGCGGGGTTCGCGGGCCAGGTAGATCCGCAGGGCCTCGCTGGAGGAGCCCGGGGAATTGAACATCTCCACGAGCAGATCCCACCGGCCTGCTGTCAGGTCTGCCTCTTCGGAGAGCTCACGTGCCGCGGCGTCGAGGGGTTCCTCTCCCGCCACGTCGAGCAGGCCCGCAGGGATCTCCCAGAGCGCCATGCCCACGGGGTGGCGGTACTGCCGCACCAGCAGGACCCGGCCCTCTGCGTCGAGGACGAGGACGGCGACCGCACCGGGGTGGTCGATGTAGTCGCGGACGAGCGGCTGGTGGCCGGCGGACAACTCGAAGGTGTCCTGCCTGACGTTCCAGATGCGGCCCTCATACACCGTCTCGGAATGGAGCACTCGGCGCGGGCTGGGCTCGTCGCCCAGCTCCGCGCCGTGTGGACCGTGGTTGGTCATGACCTACCGTCCGGCCTTCTGGTGCTCCAGCCCCGCCTTGATCAGCCCCGTGAAGAGCGCGTGCGGACGGGTCGGGCGCGAGCTGAGTTCCGGATGCGCCTGCGTCGAGACGTAGTACGGGTGTTTCGACGCCGGGAGCTCGACGAATTCGACGAGCTTGCCATCCGGTGAGGTCCCGGAGAAGACCAGTCCGGCTTCCTCGAGCTGGGCCCGGTAGGCGTTGTTGACCTCGTAGCGGTGGCGGTGGCGTTCCGCGACCTCAGTTGTCCCATAGGTTTCGGCCACGACGGTGCCTTCACCGAGGACAGCGTCATAGAGGCCGAGGCGCATCGTTCCGCCCAGGTCACCCTTGCCGGCGACGATGTCCTCCTGCTCGGCCATCGTGGCGATGACTGGATGCTGGGAATCGGGCTCGAACTCGGTGGACGAGGCGTCGTCCAGACCGGCGACATTGCGGGCGTACTCGATGACCATCGACTGCAGGCCCAGGCACAACCCGAGCGTCGGCAGGCCGGTCTCGCGGGCGAACTTCAGGGCACCGAGCTTGCCGTCGAGGCCTCGGATGCCGAATCCGCCGGGCACGCAGATCGCGTCGACACCGTGCAGGGCCTTCTTCGCCCCGGCCGGGGTGGCGCATTCGTCCGAGGGGACCCAGCGGATATTAACCCGCGTCTCGTTGGCGAAGCCTCCGGCACGCAGGGCCTCGGTGACCGAGAGGTAGGCGTCGGGCAGCTCGATGTACTTGCCGACGAGGGCGACCTCGAGCTCGTGGTCCGGGTGGTGCACGGCGTGCAGCAGCCGGGTCCACTGCGTCCAGTCGACGTCCTTGAACTTCAGGCCCAGGGACTGCACGATGTGGGCGTCGAGGCCCTGGTCATGGATGATGACCGGGATGTCGTAGATGCTCGGTGCATCCGCGCAGTTGATGACCGCTTCGGGGTCTACGTCGCAGGTGCGGCCGAGCTTTTCGCGCATCTCGTCGGGGATCTCGCGGTCGGAGCGGATCACCAGGGCGTCCGGCTGGATGCCGATGGACCGCAGCGCGGCCACGGAGTGCTGGGTCGGCTTGGTCTTCAGTTCGTGCGAGGGGCCGATGTAGGGCACCAGCGACACGTGGACGAAGAAGACGTTGCCGCGTCCGACGTCCTGGCGGACCTGGCGTGCCGATTCGAGGAACGGCTGGGATTCGATGTCGCCAACGGTGCCGCCGATTTCGGTGATGATCACGTCGGGGGCGTTCTGCGCCTCGGAAGGCAGGCGCATCCGGCGCTTGATCTCGTCGGTGATATGCGGGATGACCTGGACCGTGTCACCGAGGTAATCGCCGCGTCGTTCCTTCTCGATGACCCGGGAGTAGACCTGGCCGGTGGTCACGTTGGCGGACCCGTCGAGGTTCTCATCGAGGAAGCGCTCGTAGTGGCCGATATCGAGGTCGGTTTCCGAGCCGTCGTCGGTCACGAAGACCTCGCCGTGCTGGAAGGGGTTCATCGTGCCGGGATCCACGTTCAGATAGGGATCCAGTTTTTGCATTGTCACCGTGAGGCCACGGGCCCGCAGGAGGTGACCGAGGCTGGAGGCCGTCAGTCCCTTGCCGAGGGACGAGGCCACACCACCGGTGACAAAAATCTGCTTGGTAGTTTCGGACCGGGACTTGGAAATTGTTCGCTGCACCACGGAATTCGAGCCTATCATCTATTCGCCGGACGGGTTGTGGCCACTCTACTGCCCGGACCGCACCCCATCGTCCGCGGAGACGACATCAGCACGGTCCCACATGGCCTAGGTTGCCAGCCCCGACATGGCCTGGCGTGCCGCCTCGAGCAATTCCTCCGCGTGGGCCTGGGCCGTGTCGGAGTGTTCCTGGCCGGCCAGCATGCGAGCCAACTCACGTACGCGGTCGGCCTCGTCGAGTGTCAGCACGTCGCTGGCGGTGAAACCGGCACCGTCCTGCGCCTGGGCGTCGGAGTTCTTGATCACCCGGATGTGGCGTTGCGCGTAGGCCGCCACCTGGGGCAGGTGGGTCACCACGATCACCTGGACGTGCCGGGCGAGCATGGCCAACCGCTTCCCGATCTCCACGGCGGCCTTCCCGCCGACGCCCGAGTCGACCTCGTCAAAAACGAAGGTCGGCACCGGGTCGGTTTCCGCGAGGACCACCTCGATGGCCAGCATCACGCGGGAGAGCTCGCCGCCGGAGGCACCCTTGCCCAGGGGGCGCGGAGCGCTGCCGGCGTGGGGCTGGAGCAGCATGGCGATGTTATCCGCCCCGTGGCGCGCCGGCTCCTCGAGGGTGCCGACCTCCACGACGAACCGGGCGTCGGGCATGGCCAGCGCAGCCAATTCGTCGCTGACCCGCTCGGAGAGCCGTACCGCAGCAGTGGTGCGCAGCGCGGTCAACGCGGCAGCCTGCCCGCCCAGCCGCTCCCCCAGGCCCTCCAGCCGGGCGTTGAGGGCCTCGATGCGGCCGGAATCGTCCTGCAGATCCATGTGGCGTCGGCGGGCCGTCTCGGTCCAGCCGATGACCTCGTCGATGGTCGGGGCGTATTTGCGGATGAGCTGGTTGAGTGCGGCACGGCGTTCCTCGACCTCCGCCAGCCGACCGGGGCCATCACCGTCCAGGGATGCCAGGTAGCTGCCCAGCTCCATGGTCACGTCGGCCACGAGGATGCCGATCTCGTCGACCCGGGAGCCCAGGGCCCGCAGCTCCGGGTCGTCATCCGCGACCATCTCAAGGGCCCGCTTGGCGGTGTCCACGAGGCCGACGGCGTTGGGTTCCTCGCTGAACTCGTCCCCGGTGAGTGCCCCGTGTGCGGTCACGGCGGCCGACCGCAGGCCCTCGACGTTGGAGAGCTTCTGGGCTTCGGCCTTGAGCTCCGCGTCCTCGCCGGGACGCGGGTCGACGGCGTCGATCTCCTCGAGCGCGATCTGCAGCGATTCCGCTTCCCTGACCCGCTCACGGGACGCCGAGGTGATCTCGTCGAGTTCGACGGCCACCGCCTTCCAGGTATCGAAGGTCTCCTGGTAGGCGGTCCTCGCGGCGGCCAGGTCCGGCCCGCCGAACTTGTCGAGTGATCCACGTTGGGCGACGGCGCTGCGCAGGCGCAGCTGGTCGCTTTGACCGTGCACGGCCACCAGGTGCGTTCCGAGCTCGGTCAGCAGCCCCACCGGGGCGGAGGTGCCGCCGACGGCTGCGCGACTGCGTCCCTCCGCGCTGAGGATGCGTGCAAGGATCAACTCGGCGGCGCCGTCGTGCTCCTCCACCATGGCCCCGCTGTCCTCGGCGCGGGCCAGTGCCGGACTGCCGGAGGGCAGCCGAAGAGTGGCTTCGGCGACCGCCTGCTTGGCGCCGTGGCGGACGGCTCCGGCGTCGGCCCGGTTGCCCAGCAGCAGCCCCAGCGCGGTGACGACCATGGTCTTGCCGGCCCCGGTTTCGCCGGTTACGACGGTGAATCCCGGGTCCAGTTCCAGGGTGGCCCGGGTGATGACGCCGAGGTCCGATATGCGGATCTCCTCGATCATGGGTGCTGCTCCGTCTCGGGGCGCGGTTGGTAGTTGCGCGGCTCGACGACCTGCAGCGGCGGGGTGATGATCGGCAGGGCGGAGGTCTCGGCGTCCCGGTGGACCTCGGAGACGGGGCCGCGCCAGCCGCTGGTGGGAAGTTCGAACTTGCGCACCAGCCGCTCGCTGAACGGAGTGCGGTTGACCCGGGCCAGCCTGACGGGCTTCGTCGATCGGGTCACCTCGACGCGGGCCCCCGGTGGCAGGTCCAGGGTGCGGCGTCCGTCGCACCAGAGCACGCCCTGGGCGTCGGTGCGGGAGAGCAGTTCGATGGCCATGGTGGAGGTCGGGGCGACCACCAGGGGCTTGGCGAAGAGGGCGTGGGCGGAGATCGGCACCATGATCAGCGCCTCGACACCGGGCCAGACGACCGGTCCCCCGGCGGAGAACGCGTAGGCGGTCGAACCGGTGGGGGTGGCCATGACGATCCCGTCGCAGCCGAAAGTGCTGATCGGGCGGCCGTCCACCTCCATCACCACCTCGATCATGCGTTCGCGGTTGGCCTTCTCCACAGCCGCCTCGTTCAGCGCCCACGTATGGGCGATCCGCCGATTGCCGAGCCAGACCTGCACGTCGATGGCCATGCGCTCCTCGACCACGTAGTGCCGGTTCACCACCCAGTCCACGGTCTGCCTCAGGTCGGCGCGCTCACTCTCGGCGAGGAACCCGACGTGGCCCAGATTGACGCCGAGCAACGGCACGGCGGAGTCGCGGACCATCTCGGCGGCTCGCAGGACGGTTCCGTCCCCGCCCAGGACCATGCCCAGATCAATGTCGCTGAGCTGGACGTCCTCGCCCAGGATCTGCACCTCGAGGCTCTTGCCATCGGGGGCGTTGTGCAGGTTGCGGACCTCGTCGCGACGCATGACGGGAACGAGCCCGGAATCACGCAGTCGAAGACAGGTGTCCAGCGCCGCGCGGAGTGCATCATCCCGCCCGGTATGCGCCAGGACCAGTATTCGTCTCATGCGTTCCTTCCCTTGTGGACCTACTTCACCGTAGACGAAGGTATGTTCGAATCGTCTCCCGGACACGGGATTTTCGGGAGATCGGGATCAGGTTCAAGAATAGTCAATTTCGGCCAGTCTGGCGGTTTCGGTGTCGGAATGTGGGTAATGGGCGGCTGAACCGGCACGCAACCGGAGGAAGAACTCCACGTTGCCGTCCTGGCCGGGCAATGGGCTCCGTGCCAGTTTAGCCAGTCCCAAACCGGCGTCGGCTGCCGCCCGCACCACGCCGGAGACGGCCGAACGACGTAATTCCGCACTGCCGACAACGCCGGTGCGTCCCAGGTTGTCCCGGCCCACCTCGAACTGGGGCTTGACCATCAGGACCAGATCACCGGATGGCCGTGTGACCGCGGCCAACGCCCCGACGACCAGTCGCAGGGAGATGAACGAAAGGTCGGCGACCACGAGGTCGACGTCACCGCCGATCATGGCCGGTGCCAGATGGCGCACGTTCATCCCCTCGTGGACCTCCACGCGCGGATCGTTGCGGATCTGGTCGACCAGCTGTCCGTGGCCAACGTCGACGGCGACGACCTTTCCGGCACCGCGGCGCAGCAGAACGTCCGTGAAGCCGCCGGTGGAGGCCCCTGCGTCCAGGCACCGGCGCCCGGAGACCTCGATGTCGGTGAAGATGTCGAGGGCCCCGGCCAGCTTGTGGCCCGCACGGCTGACGAATTCCTCGTCGGTCCCCTCCTGCACCGTCAGCTGCTGGGCCGGTCCGACCTGCTTGGCCGCGCGCGTCGCCGGCAAGCCATCAAGGCTGACGCGCCCGGCGGAAACCAGCTTCGCGGCGTGGGTGCGTGAACGCGCCAGCCCGCGGGCAACAAGTTCCTGGTCGAGCCGGTTCATGCGTCCGCTGGGTCCTCGTCGAGGACGTGGCGGAGCCCGTCGTGGAGTGCGCCGTACACGGCCTGGTGGTCCTCGATGGGCAGGGCGTCCAGCCCATCCAACGCCTCGAGCTGCGCGTCGACGGCTGCATCACCGGTCGGCCCGGGACCGGGCCGGACCTGCTGGTCGTCCAAGATGTTCCTCCTCGCTGCGGACCTGTGGTGGCGACACCGGGTGGGTGCCCTATGAGCTGAAGTTGAGGTCCGGCGTCGTGTGCTCGGTTGCCCGCGGGTTGGCATACCACCACGCGCAGCACGCCGCACGCCAGGCATCCAGGTCATCACGCGACCCGGTCACGGTAATGGCATCGCCCTCTACGCCGGCACGAGCTGCTCCGCAGACAATCTGCTTGCCGGTGGCCCGCACGACGGGATAATCGCTGAAGAGTTCCGCCAGGGTCCCCAGGATGTAGCGCGGTCGCTGGTCAGCGGGCGCGCCGAGTACGGCCGCCGCATCGTCGATGCCGGTGAGGACGAGAGCGGTGGCGAAACCCGCACGGTTTCCGCCGAGGATGTCCGTGTCCAGGCGATCACCGACCACCAACGGTCGGGACGCCTCGAGCTGTTCGGCGGCAACCTGGAAGAGCAGCGGCTCGGGCTTGCCGGCGACGACCGGCCGGACCCGGGTCGCCGTGGCGACGGCCTGGACCAGCGAGCCGTTGCCCGGGGCGATCCCACGGGCCCGCGGGATGGTCATGTCGGTATTCGTCGCCACCCAGACCGCGCCGGCGTTGATGGCATGGGCGGCCTCCGCGAGGTCCCTCCAGTTCACCTCGGGGTCGAACCCCTGGATGACTGCTGCCGGGGACTCCTCCGCCGACTCCGCCAACGCCAGGCCACGGGCGACGATGCAGTCACGCAAGTAGGCGCTGCCGACGACCAGGACCTTGCTCTTCGCCGGGATCCGCTCGGCCAGCAGGTCGGCGCCGGCATCAGCCGACCCGAAGACGCTCCCGGCGTCCGCGGGGGCGCCGAGCTGGCGGATGTGCCGGGCGACGACCTCGGGAGAACGGGAGGCGTTGTTGGTGATGTATGCCAGTTCGACGCCGACGCCGGCCAGGCGCCCCAGGGCCTCGGGGGCCCCGGCAATGGCGTCCGGGCCGGCATAGACGACGCCGTCCAAGTCGGACAGGACGGCGTCGAAGGCGGATATCAGCATGGAGGGCTAACTCCTACTTTTCCGTATCGAACGGGTTTGAGTGGGCGTCCGGCGCGCTTCCGGCGACTGGTTCGTCGCCTTCACCGTCCGTCACGTTGGACGTCGAGTCCTCGGAGGGGGCATCGTCCGAGTCCTCGTCACCGTCCTCATCCGAGTCTGCGCCGCTGTCCTCGTCCGTTGCCGGTGCAATATCGGATTCATCGTCGGCAGAAGTCTCGGGCTGCTCCAACGCGCGATCCGTTACCGGTTCGGTGCCGGCGTCATTGACCAGGTCACGGGCACGTGGCCTGCCACTGGGTGCTTCTTCATCGTCTTCGTCTTCGCCAAGGTCCATGATGTCCGGATCGGAGAATTCACCGACGCCCAGGGCACGCTCGGCCAGCGATATCTGGCGGCGCCAGAGCTCGGCTTCACCTTTCTTGCCCAGCGCCTCGAGAGCCATGGCGTACGCCTCGAACAACCGGGGGCTGAATGAAAATGCCCGGTTGATGTCCAGTTGTGGGATCTGCAGTTCCGCAAGCGCAGCTTCACGATTGCCCAGATCCGACTGTGCCCCGGATGCCACGATGGCCATTTCGACGCGACCCGGTGTGTCGAGGGACTTCGCCTCTTCGCTGTGGGCGGTCTCGAGCGCCTTTTCGGGCTTGCCCAATCCCCGTTCACAATCAGCCATGACCGGCAGGTGGATGTTCGAACCGCTGATGCGGCGGAAGGTCCGGAATTCGCGCAACGCTTCGGCGTAGTTGCCTGCGGTGTACGCGGTCAGGCCAACTGCCTCACGCACGACGGCGACACGACCTCCGCGACGGCTCGCTCCCATGGCATGCTCGTAGGCAACCTCGGGGTCGATGTCGATAAGACGACCGGCCATCACCAGGTGCTTCGCCACCCAATCGAAGTTCTTTTCATCTAGGTAGCGCAGCTCGGCGCGGGTGATCCGGTCGAGCTCCTTACCCGTGACGTCGGGATCGATCTCGGGGGAACGCGGGCGGTCTGCTCGGTTGGATACGCGCAAGTCGGCAGGATTATGTGCCGGACGTTCGCCTTCCTCCAGACCGGGGAAGTTGCGCCGCGTGTCGTCACCGCTGTTCAGATCGCGCGAGGGCCGATCATCACTCTTGCCGCGGTAGCCGCCGTCGTTCCGCTCCGGCTTACCGCGGAAGCCTCCCTCGCGGCGGTCGTTACCGCCACGGAAACCACCTTCGGAACGCTCCGGCTTACCGCGGAAGCCTCCCTCGCGGCGGTCGTTACCGCCACGGAAACCACCTTCGGAACGCTCCGGCTTACCGCGGAAGCCTCCCTCGCGGCGGTCGTTACCGCCACGGAAACCACCTTCGGAACGCTCCGGCTTACCGCGGAAGCCTCCCTCGCGGCGGTCGTTACCGCCACGGAAACCACCTTCGGAACGCTCCGGCTTACCGCGGAAGCCTCCCTCGCGGCGGTCATTGCCGCCACGGAAACCACCGTCGTTGCGATCGTTGTTCCCACGGTAGCCACCCTCGGAACGCTCCGGCTTACCGCGGAAGCCTCCCTCGCGGCGGTCATTGCCGCCACGGAAACCACCGTCGTTGCGATCGTTGTTCCCACGGTAGCCACCCTCGGAACGCTCCGGCTTACCGCGGAAGCCTCCCTCGCGGCGGTCATTGCCGCCACGGAAACCACCGTCGTTGCGATCGTTGTTCCCACGGTAGCCACCCTCGGAACGCTCCGGCTTACCGCGGAAGCCTCCCTCGCGGCGGTCATTGCCGCCACGGAAACCACCGTCGTTGCGATCGTTGTTCCCACGGTAGCCACCCTCGGAACGCTCCGGCTTACCGCGGAAGCCTCCCTCGCGGCGGTCATTGCCGCCACGGAAACCACCGTCGTTGCGATCGTTGTTCCCACGGTAGCCACCCTCGGAACGCTCCGGCTTACCGCGGAAGCCTCCCTCGCGGCGGTCATTACCGCCACGGAAACCACCGTCGTTGCGATCGTTGTTCCCACGGTAGCCACCCTCGGAACGCTCCGGCTTACCCCGGAAGCCACCTTCACGACGGTCGTTGCCGCCCTGGAAGCCACCCTCGCGCCGGTCGCGGTCGTTCGATCCGGAGCGCTTGGACTTGTCGTCCCGCGGCCCTCGGAAGTTATTGCGTTCGTCAGCCACGGTGGCCGTTCCTCTCTGAGATCCGGCCGGGCCGCATCTGGGTTACATCTCGGGTGCCCTGGGAATTGTCCTAGGGGCTTCATAAGCTCATTCAATCTTAGACGAGTCGTCACAATCGCACCTGCTGCGGTTCAGGAAGCTGTACCGACTGCGAGTTTCGCCTGTTAACGAGTTGAGGCCCTCAACCAGGGGCTGAGGGCCTCAACTTCAATGATGGTCCGGCGGCGTCCTACTCTCCCACACCCTCCCGAGTGCAGTACCATCGGCGCTGTGGGTCTTAGCTTCCGGGTTCGGTATGGGACCGGGCGTTTCCCCCACGCTATGACCGCCGTAACTCTTCGACCCGATCCAAGCACCCCGGGGGGTGTTTGGTGGGAAAACCAGTTACCGTGCGCTCCCCCAACCCCTGGAGGGGGTGTGGGGTGCGTTGGTGTATCTATTCTATTATGGCCAGGCGCTCCCCGACCAACCAGCACACCCCGCCATGGGGGTGTTTCCCACCACAACCCGGACCCACAAAGTGGGTCGGGTGGTGGTGGTGTGGTTGGTTGGGGGTTGTTGTCCCGCAACCGCATAGTGGACGCAGCATGCTTGCCCACACACAAGGTGTGTGGTGTTTTGTGGTGTAAGTTATCGGCCTATTAGTACAGGTCAGCTCCACGGGTCTTTAGTCCCCGCTTCCACATCCTGCCTATCAACCCAGTGGTCTGGCTGGGGGCCTCCCACACGATAAACGTGTATGGAAATCTCATCTCGAAGTGGGCTTCCCGCTTAGATGCTTTCAGCGGTTATCCCTTCCGAACGTAGCAAATCAGCGGTGCACTTGGCAGTACAACTGACACACCAGAGGTTCGTCCGTCCCGGTCCTCTCGTACTAAGGACAGCTCTTCTCAAATTTCCTGCGCGCGCAGCGGATAGGGACCGAACTGTCTCACGACGTTCTAAACCCAGCTCGCGTACCGCTTTAATGGGCGAACAGCCCAACCCTTGGGACCTACTCCAGCCCCAGGATGCGACGAGCCGACATCGAGGTGCCAAACCATGCCGTCGATATGGACTCTTGGGCAAGATCAGCCTGTTATCCCCGAGGTACCTTTTATCCGTTGAGCGACGGCCGTTCCACAACGTGCCGCCGGATCACTAGTCCCGACTTTCGTCCCTGCTCGAGCTGTCACTCTCACAGTCAAGCTCCCTTGTGCACTTACACTCGCCACCTGATTGCCAACCAGGCTGAGGGAACCTTTGGGCGCCTCCGTTACTCTTTAGGAGGCAACCGCCCCAGTTAAACTACCCATCAGGCACTGTCCCTGACCCAGATCATGGGCCGAAGTTAGGAATCCGGTACGGCCAGAGTGGTATTTCAACGATGACTCCACGAACACTGGCGTGCCCGCTTCAACGTCTCCCACCTATCCTACACAAGCCGCACCGAACACCAATACCAAACTATAGTAAAGGTCTCGGGGTCTTTCCGTCCTGCTGCGCGTAACGAGCATCTTTACTCGTACTGCAATTTCGCCGAGTTCATGGTTGAGACAGCGGGGAAGTCGTTACTCCATTCGTGCAGGTCGGAACTTACCCGACAAGGAATTTCGCTACCTTAGGATGGTTATAGTTACCACCGCCGTTTACTGGGGCTTGAATTCCC
The DNA here is from genome assembly GCF_056680475.1 of Arthrobacter sp. ASL1. Classification (NCBI taxonomy): domain Bacteria; kingdom Bacillati; phylum Actinomycetota; class Actinomycetes; order Micrococcales; family Micrococcaceae; genus Arthrobacter; species Arthrobacter sp. ASL1. The sequence continues at coordinate 3,596,452 of NZ_CM155284.1, read as the reverse complement.
AGCTTCGCCCACAAGGGGCTAACCGGTCCTCTTAACCTTCCAGCACCGGGCAGGAGTCAGTCCGTATACATCGTCTTGCGACTTCGCACGGACCTGTGTTTTTAGTAAACAGTCGCTTCCCCCTGGTCTCTGCGGCCCCGATCCCCTCCCACCAGCAAGTGGTGTTCAAGGTTGGGGCCCCCCTTCTCCCGAAGTTACGGGGGCATTTTGCCGAGTTCCTTAACCATGATTCTCTCGATCGCCTTGGTATTCTCTACCTGATCACCTGTGTCGGTTTGGGGTACGGGCGGCTTGGACCTCACGTCGATGCTTTTCTTGGCAGCATAGGATCACCGGATCACCCACCAAAGTGGGCGCCTATCGGGTCTCAACCTATGTGAACGGCGGATTTGCCTACCGTTCGGCCTACACCCTTGGACCAGGACGATTCCATTGCCTGGCCCGGCTACCTTCCTGCGTCACACCTGTTAATACGTTGACCTCGCTGGCTCGGGTCCCGCGCCTCGCACCCGATACCCTTCCCGAAGGAAGGATGGTGGGTGTCTGGGGCGGTTAGCATCGCCAGTCCGGTAGGGACGGTCCTTCACCGGTACGGGAATATCAACCCGTTGTCCATCGACTACGCCTGTCGGCCTCGCCTTAGGTCCCGACTCACCCAGGGCAGATTAGCTTGACCCTGGAACCCTTGATCATTCGGCGGACGGGTTTCTCACCCGTCTTTCGCTACTCATGCCTGCATTCTCACTCGTGCCGTCTCCACCACTGGTTCACACCGTGGCTTCACTGCCGGCACGACGCTCCCCTACCCACCCAGGCGGCTGGACCACGAAGGCCTACCTATGTACCTGGATGACGCAACTTCGGCGGTGTGCTTGAGCCCCGCTACATTGTCGGCGCGGAATCACTTGACCAGTGAGCTATTACGCACTCTTTCAAGGATGGCTGCTTCTAAGCCAACCTCCTGGTTGTCTTCGCAACTCCACATCCTTTTCCACTTAGCACACGCTTGGGGGCCTTAGTTGGCGTTCTGGGCTGTTTCCCTCTCGACTATGAAGCTTATCCCCCACAGTCTCACTGCCACGCTCTGACTTACCGGCATTCGGAGTTTGGCTGACGTCAGTAACCTTGTAGGGCCCATTAGCCATCCAGTCGCTCTACCTCCGGCAAGAAACACGCAACGCTGCACCTAAATGCATTTCGGGGAGAACCAGCTATCACGAAGTTTGATTGGCCTTTCACCCCTACCCACAGCTCATCCCCTCCATTTTCAACTGAAGTGGGTTCGGTCCTCCACGCGCTCTTACACACGCTTCAACCTGGCCATGGGTAGATCACTTCGCTTCGGGTCTAGACCGCGCCACTGAACGCCCTGTTCAGACTCGCTTTCGCTACGGCTTCCCCACACGGGTTAACCTCGCGACACGGCACTAACTCGCAGGCTCATTCTTCAAAAGGCACGCCGTCACCACAACAAGGTGGCTCCGACGGATTGTAGGCACATGGTTTCAGGTACTATTTCACTCCCCTCCCGGGGTACTTTTCACCTTTCCCTCACGGTACTTGTCCGCTATCGGTCATCAGGAAGTATTCAGGCTTACCAGGTGGTCCTGGCAGATTCACACGGGATTTCTCGGGCCCCGTGCTACTTGGGATACCAACACAAAGCGGCGGAGGACATTACGGCTACGGGACTAACACCCCCTATGGTCCGGCCTTCAAACCGGTTCGCCTATGCACCCGCACCTCACTTCCCCAGTCCGGCAGAACTGGAATGGCTGGTCCCACGACCCCGCCCATGCAACGCCCGCCGGCTATCACACATGGATCGGTTTAGCCCCATCCGCTTTCGCTCGCCACTACTCACGGAATCACTGTTGTTTTCTCTTCCTGCGGGTACTGAGATGTTTCACTTCCCCGCGTTCCCTCCACGCAGCCTATGTGTTCAGCTACGGGTCACACGACATGACGCCGTGCGGGGTTTCCCCATTCGGAAATCCTGGTATCAACGTCCGGTTATCGACTCCTCCAGGCTTATCGCAGATTCCCACGTCCTTCTTCGGCTCCTGATGCCAAGGCATCCACCATGCGCCCTTGAAAACTTGACCACAAAAAGGTCATTCCACAAGAGCATTTGATCGAGAGAACCACCAACACCCAAAAGATGCTGGGGATTCTCAAATAATTGCTTTCGCAAACACAACACACAAAAGACCACCCACCCCAAAAAGGGTAGGCAGGCCAATCACGCGTTGTCCTTGCAAGATGCTCGCGTCCACTATGCAGTTCCCAAACAACAACCCCGTCACACCCACCACCAGCACCACCAACCCCCCAAAAGGGACCGGATCAAGGTACGTGGCATAGGCCATGCGCGGGAGCCAAAACAAACAAAACCCAACCACCACCACGACCGACACCAGAAGTGCCGGCACGAACCGGTAAAAGGGGCCTGTTGTTTCAGGGCCCAACAGTGTGCCAAAGACCCGAGGACCATTCACATCCCCCGGCATCGTTCCAACAACCCCGTCAACGGGACTGCGTACTGGATAACCGGGATCCGCGGATCCCAGGCCATGATTCGTTGACATTCCACCCATGAGCACCCGCCTGCCAACACAAGTGGCAGAAACGGGCAAACACTGAACACCACAAGAAAACCCACCAAGTGGCAGGCCCCGCGATGCTAGCTGCTCCTTAGAAAGGAGGTGATCCAGCCGCACCTTCCGGTACGGCTACCTTGTTACGACTTAGTCCCAATCGCCGGTCCCACCTTCGACGGCTCCCTCCCACAAGGGGTTGGGCCACCGGCTTCGGGTGTTACCAACTTTCGTGACTTGACGGGCGGTGTGTACAAGGCCCGGGAACGTATTCACCGCAGCGTTGCTGATCTGCGATTACTAGCGACTCCGACTTCATGGGGTCGAGTTGCAGACCCCAATCCGAACTGAGACCGGCTTTTTGGGATTAGCTCCACCTCACAGTATCGCAACCCATTGTACCGGCCATTGTAGCATGCGTGAAGCCCAAGACATAAGGGGCATGATGATTTGACGTCGTCCCCACCTTCCTCCGAGTTGACCCCGGCAGTCTCCCATGAGTCCCCACCACTACGTGCTGGCAACATGGAACGAGGGTTGCGCTCGTTGCGGGACTTAACCCAACATCTCACGACACGAGCTGACGACAACCATGCACCACCTGTGAACCGGCCCCAAAGGGGAAACCACATTTCTGCGGCGATCCGGCCCATGTCAAGCCTTGGTAAGGTTCTTCGCGTTGCATCGAATTAATCCGCATGCTCCGCCGCTTGTGCGGGCCCCCGTCAATTCCTTTGAGTTTTAGCCTTGCGGCCGTACTCCCCAGGCGGGGCACTTAATGCGTTAGCTACGACGCGGAAAACGTGGAATGTCCCCCACATCTAGTGCCCAACGTTTACGGCATGGACTACCAGGGTATCTAATCCTGTTCGCTCCCCATGCTTTCGCTCCTCAGCGTCAGTTAATGCCCAGAGACCTGCCTTCGCCATCGGTGTTCCTCCTGATATCTGCGCATTTCACCGCTACACCAGGAATTCCAGTCTCCCCTACATCACTCTAGTCTGCCCGTACCCACCGCAGATCCGGGGTTGAGCCCCGGACTTTCACGGCAGACGCGACAAACCGCCTACGAGCTCTTTACGCCCAATAATTCCGGATAACGCTTGCGCCCTACGTATTACCGCGGCTGCTGGCACGTAGTTAGCCGGCGCTTCTTCTGCAGGTACCGTCACTTTCGCTTCTTCCCTACTGAAAGAGGTTTACAACCCGAAGGCCGTCATCCCTCACGCGGCGTCGCTGCATCAGGCTTTCGCCCATTGTGCAATATTCCCCACTGCTGCCTCCCGTAGGAGTCTGGGCCGTGTCTCAGTCCCAGTGTGGCCGGTCACCCTCTCAGGCCGGCTACCCGTCGTCGCCTTGGTGGGCCATTACCCCACCAACAAGCTGATAGGCCGCGAGTCCATCCCCCACCGATAAATCTTTCCACCACCCCCCATGCGGAAGGAAGTGAATATCCGGTATTAGACCCAGTTTCCCGGGCTTATCCCAGAGTCGGGGGCAGGTTACTCACGTGTTACTCACCCGTTCGCCACTAATCACCCGGTGCAAGCACCGGGATCATCGTTCGACTTGCATGTGTTAAGCACGCCGCCAGCGTTCATCCTGAGCCAGGATCAAACTCTCCGTAAAAAAATACAGACACAGCCAACAACCCAAGGGAAAACAAGGGAAGGACTGCACCAAGTTACTGAACCCGGCAAATATGTCCCTGCGAGCACACGGGGGTGCACCCACAAAAGACCATTCACCAATTCATAAAAAATCGGTGTCAACAAACATGGCACACTATTGAGTTCTCAAACAACAGACAACTAACGATTCCAAGCAAACCGCAGATTTTTCAAACTGCTTTGTTTTTGCTTTTCTCTCGTTGTTACTAAGCTAATTTATTGGATTGTTTTCTCGTTGTCAAATCGGTGTTTTTGATTTGATTTCGATCATCCAGGTCTTCCCCCACCCTCATGTTCGTGATCAAGGCGTACGAAATACACTCGAGATTATCGATTATTTGAAGGGGTTCGGTCGCTGTCCGGGAAGCTTTCGTTTCCGTTGTCCGCTGCAGTAGCGGCGGCGACAAGAGAAAACATTACACGTGCGGCTGGGGCTCTGCAAATCGGCGCCGTTGTCGAAAGACGACCGCCGATGTGGACTCTGGTTCCGCGGGATTCCGCGGATCAAACGACTCCTACCGGCTACGGCCAGGCCCCTCGGGTACACAAAAGACCGGCTGGCCCCGACGTGATTCACGTCTCGGGCCAGCCGGTCTTGGTTGCCGCCTGCGGCTCCAGCGAAGTGGCGATGACCGCCCGGAACCGTTTTAGTCGGATACCTCGACCATCGCGAGGTTCTTCTTGCCGCGCCGGACCAGGAGGTACCGGCCGTGTAGCAGCGCGGACGGATCCATGATGGCGTCCGCGCCGGCTACCTTGATGTTGTTGACGTAGGCGCCGCCCTCACCCGCCGTACGGCGTGCCGCCGACTTGGATTCCGACAGACCGGTGGCGACGAGGAGCTCGACCACGGACAGCGCGTCGGTCGACACCTTCGCACTCGGCAGTTCGGCAGTTGCTGCCACCAGGAGATCCTCGTCCAAGTCCTCAAGCGCCCCTTGGCCGAAGAGCGCGGCGGAAGCGGCAATGACTTTCTCGGTCGCTTCCACGCCATGGACCAGTGAGGTCACGTCATAGGCCAGCTGGCGTTGGCCGGCACGGGCGAATGGGCGTTCGGCTACGTCGCGCTCTATGTTCTCGATCTCCTCCCGCGTCCGGAAGGTGAACACCTTGAACCGGCCAGACACGTCGGCATCGGCGGTATTGAGCCAGAACTGGTAGAAGGCATATGGGCTGCACATCTCGGCATCGAGCCAGATGGCGTTGCCCTCGCTCTTGCCGAACTTGCTGCCGTCCGAGTTGGTGATCAGCGGCGTACCGTAGGCATGGACGGTGGCACCCTCGACCTTGCGGATCAGCTCGGTTCCGCTGGTCAGGTTCCCCCATTGGTCCGACCCCCCTGTTTGCAGGCGGCAGCCGTAGTCGCGGTACAGCTCCAGGTAGTCCATGCCCTGCAGGATCTGGTAGCTGAACTCCGTGTAGCTGATGCCCTCATCGCTATTCAGGCGCGAGGCGACGATGTCCTTCTTGACCATCGTCCCCACCCGGTAGTGCTTGCCGATCTCGCGCAGAAAATCGATGGCACTCATCGGCGCCGTCCAGTCGAGGTTGTTCACGATCCGCACCGCGTTGGGGCCGTCTGAAGCCAGGAACCAGCTGACCTGACGTTGTAGCTGGCCTACCCAAGCGTTGACCGTTTCCTTGGTATTCAGCACCCGTTCGGCGGTCTGTCGCGGATCGCCGATCAGCCCAGTGGAGCCGCCCACCAATCCCAGCGGCCGGTGGCCCGCCAACTGGAGGCGGCGCATGTTCAGGAGTTGAACCAGGTTACCCAGGTGCAGCGATGCCGCAGTGGGATCGAAGCCGCAGTAATAGGTGATCGGATCCCCCGCGAGCATCTGTTCGAGCTCGGCTTCATCAGTGGAAACGTGGACCAGGCCACGCCACTTCAGTTCCTGCCAGATGTTGGGGAAGGACGGATCGTTCTGCTGTCCCGCAATCGCGGGATTCAATTCACTGATTGACACGCCATTAAACCTAGCAGCATGCCGCCCGGGATCAGGCCCCGGTTTCGATTCCTGCTGGTATGTTGCCGCTGGCCAGGACATGCAATCGCTGTGTCGCTCGGGTCATGGCCACATACAGGTCGCCCACGGTCCCCCCTGCCTCGTCAACGATTTCCTGGGGTTCGAGAATCATGACGACATCGAATTCCAGACCCTTGGATGCGGTGGCCGTGGTGACCACGATGTCCTGGTCAAGGGCACCGGATCCGCTCCCCACGCGCCGCCCGTATTCCTTCACCACGGCAGTGCGCACCTCCCGGATCCTGCTCGAGGGAACGATGACGGACACCAGCCCCCCATCGGCGATCCTGATTTCCTCGGGAAGCGCGGCCAGCGTGGCCTCCACCAGTCCATCGGATGCGACCCGGTCGACGACCGGTGGCCAATCGCCTTCCCGAACGGCCTTGGGCGTCGATACGGCCAAGCCGGCTTCTTGGGCCATCCGGGCAGCCGACTCGGCGATCTGGACCGGGGTCCGATAGTTCACGGTCAGTTCCTCCAGGTCGAAGCGTCCGCCAACGAACGGCTTCATGGCAGCGGCCCAGCTGCCGGCGCTGGAGGCTGAACTGGCCTGGGCGATGTCACCCACGACGGTGAAGGACTTGAGCGGGCACCGCCGCATTAGCAACCGCCACTGCATCGGAGAGAGCTCCTGGGCTTCGTCGACCACCACGTGACCGTAGGCCCAGGTCCGGTCGGTGGCCGCGCGCTCCGCGGCCGTGAGACGCTGGCCCGTTTCCTCATTGAGATCGGCCAGTTCCTCCGCACTGACCGACCCGTCGATGCCGATCTCGGCAAGCGTCGCGCTGACGTTCTTCAGGGTCTGTTCGGCGTTGGCCAAGTCTCGCTTGCGGCTGGCCTCTGCCTGGGCCTTCTCATGGCCGACGCTCGCGTCGAAGACTCCCAGAAGCTCGGCGGCCTCATCCAACAGTGGAACGTCGGCTTCGGTCCACGGCGCGTCGGCAGCCCGGCGCAGTGTCCGGCGTTCCGCATAGGACAGGTCCGGAGCCACCGTCTCCAGGGTCTCCGGTTTCGTGTAGAGGTCCGTGAGCAGCTGTTCTGGGCTCATGGGCATCCAACACAGGTTCAAGGCGATCCTGACGTCGCGTGACGAGCGGACGTCCTCGATCAGGTACGACCGGTCGGCGGCGTTGCCGTTGCCGGATGAGTCCTCGAGCTTCTGCTGCAGTTGGTCGGCGAGCTCGCGCAGCATGACCTTCACGAATGTGCCACGCGCCTCGTTGTAGGGCTTGCCAGTGGCTCGGGCCTTGTCACCCGCACGTCGGACCTGGCGCGGGTTGATCGTCAACGGGGTGCCCTCGACAACCACGCGCCGCGGCCCCGCGGGCACACGCTGGCGGTTGGCGACGGCGCGGGCGATGACATCGGCCATGCCGAGTTGGCCCTTGATGCGCGCGGCCTCCCGGTCCTGCTCGGGGACGGCATTGATACCGGGCATCAGGCGTCCGACGGAGGACATCACGACGCCGGTCTCCCCTAGCGACGGCAAAACACGTTCGATGTAGCGCATGAAGGCAGTCGACGGGCCGACCAGCAGCACGCCGGCCGACTTCAGCCGTTCGCGATGCTCATAGAGCAGGAATGCGGCACGGTGCAGGGCCACTGCTGTCTTGCCGGTTCCGGGGCCACCCTGGACGACGAGAACACCCGCCAGGGGGGAACGGATGATCCTGTCTTGCTCGGCCTGGATGGTGCTGACGATGTCCGCCATGTGGCCGGTCCGCCGGCTCGTCAGGGCCGCCAGCAGGGCGCCCTCCCCCTGGTGGGAGACACCCTCGGCCAGAAGTTCGGGATCCAGGACGTCGTCTTCGAGTCCGACGACGGTGCGCGACTTGAGGATCAGGTGGCGACGACGGCGCACGCCGTGGCGTTCGAAGGCCGTCGCCTGGTAGAAGGCGCCAGCCTCTGGGGCACGCCAGTCGACCATGAGCCGTGACTGGTCCGCATCGGTCATCCCGATGCGGCCAATGTAGTGGCTGGTTCCAGCCCCCTCGTCGTCGGTGCCCTCCAGGTCCAGGCGGCCGAACACGAGGCGGTCCTCGACGGCATTGAGCTGCGCCAGGCGGTTCTCGTAGAGGTTGGCGAAGGAGTCGCGCTCGGAGATGTTCTGCAGCGAGCCCACGGCCCCACTGCCCCTGACTCGGGACAGCTGCCGGGTCTTCTCCTCACGCAGCGCGTCGAGCCGGCGGTACAACCGTTCGACATAGGCCCGCTCTCGCTCCAGTTCAGGGGCGGGTGAGGGTGACTGCGGCATGGAATCCTCCTGGTGCGAAATGACAGGCCGACAAGTCTACCGGTTGTCCGGTCGCCCGCGGACAGATGACGATCAGACTTCTTGTAGTGACACGATGCGCTGCCCGGCAAGCCGCTGGCGCCCACCGAGCTCCGTGAGCTCCAGGACGACCCCAACGCCTACCACTTCGGCGGAGGCCTTCTGCAGCAGGGACACCGCCGAATTGATGGTGCCTCCCGTGGCCAGCACGTCGTCAAGGACCAGGACACGGGTACCCGGCGCGACATCGTCGCGATGCAACTCCAGCGTCGCCGTGCCGTATTCGAGCGTGTAGTCCTCGGAGTGGAGGGCCCGCGGGAGCTTTCCCTTCTTGCGGATGGTCACCATTCCCGTCCCACTGGCGTAAGCGGCAGCTGCAGCCAGGACGAAGCCGCGTGCCTCGAGCCCGGCGACGGCATCGAACGTCCCGGCGAAAGGTGCGATGATCTCGTCCACCATCCGCCTCAGGCCCTCGGCGTCGGCGAAGACGGGCGTGAGGTCCTTGAAGGACACGCCGGGCTGGGGGTAGTCGGGGACAATCGCACACAGGCGGTCCAGGAGTTCGGACATGGTCTCGGTCGTGGAATGCACGCATCCATACTAGTTCGTGCCCGGCGTGCCTCCAGCCGGTTTGCGGCGTTTGCGCGGCTGGGCGCGGCGATACACCGATACTGACTCCTCGCCGCCGAGCCAGAACCGCCACGGATATTCGTCGCTGCCGCCGGGCCCCGCGACGCCCACGCGGGGTCCGGTCCGCACACCGGGCTGCGCCACCGCAGGCAGCGGCGACAGGATCGCCCCACCTCCGGAGCCGATTCCGCCGTCTTCGCCGGCGCCGACCTCCTGCCCGGTGGCGATCTGCCATCCATCGCAGCCCAGGTCCAGGCCCAGTGCCTGGGCGAGCTTGGCCGGGCCATTGGCGAGGTCCCGCGCCCGGGCCGGGTTCCGCCGTCGTGCCCTGGCGGTTTCCTGCCCCGCAATGATCTCCCCGCCGCGCAGCAGCACCGCGGAGGCCCGCCCTTCGGTGCCGCAGACGATGTTGGCGCAGTGGTGCATCCCGTAGGTGAAGTAGCAGTACAACGTGCCGGGCGGCCCAAATAGCGAGGCGTTGCGGGTCGTACGGCCGCGGAACCCGTGTGATCCCGGGTCCCGTTCGCCCTCGTAGGCCTCGACCTCGGTGATTCGTACGGCGACGCGCAGGCCATCGCGCTCGACGGTGAGTATGGTGCCCAGCAGCAGCGGTGCGACCTCGAGCGCGGTGCGGGAGAGCTGGGGATCCGTTGCGGTCACCGTGTGGTAGCCAGCCCCGATGGCCAGGGCAGGAGGGTCGGCAGGTCGACGCCGTCGGCCGAAGCCGTCGCCCGCACGGGTCCCGAGGGTTCGCGTCCGGCCAGCCAGGCGGCGAGGTCGAATTCCATCCCGGTGACCACGTATCCGGTGGTCCCCCCGCCCACGGTGAGCGGTTGGCGTCCCGTGGGCTGGAGCAGCAGCCGGACATCGGAGGGCACCCGCAGGGAGAGGAATTCGAAGAGGTGGGCCGAGAATTCCGTGGGCCAGTCGGCGAGGGTGACCGTGGTGTCCAGGTCGGTGGCGTGGATGAGGACCTCGCGCCAGGCGGCCTTCACGCAGTCGGTGACGGTGCCGTCGCCGCGGAAGCTCGTTGCCGCGTCCCACCCGCCGGCGGGGATGTCCGTGATGGCCTCGTCGAGCAGGTCCAGGCCCTGGCGGACCCTGGTGGCCAGGGCGTCGGGTTGTTGCAGGGCGCCCAGTTCGATCCGCTCGTTGCGCCCGTCGATTCCTCCGTCGTAGAAGCCGATGCGCTCACCGCGTGCGGCGTAGGCCAGTTGCCGGGCCAGGGCACGGGTGACGCCGTCGAGGTGGGCCAGCAGGTGGGCATGGTTCCAGCCGGGCAGCGAGGACGGTGCGGTGAAGGCCTCGGGGGCGAGCGCCCCGAGTGCGGCGCGGGCCTGGGCGGTGGCGTCGTGGACTGCAGCGGCCAGCGACGCGGTGGTGGGCTGTGTCATGAGAGCAGACTACCGCCGTCGTCCAGCGTGGACGACGGCGGTAGGTGTGTGGCGTGGGAGCCTCAGGCCGCGAAGTCGCGCAGGGGGGCCAGCTGCTCCTTCAATGCGGCCAGCTGTGCGGCCACCGCGGACGGTGCCGTGCCGCCCTGCGAGGACCGCGAACCCAAGGAGCCGGCGGTGCTCAGGACCTCGCGGACCGCGGGGGTCAGTTCCGGGGAGATGGCGGCGAATTCCGCGTCGGTCAGGTCCCATAGCTCGACGCCGCGCGATTCGGCCTGGCGGACGGCCGAACCGGAGAGCTCGTGCGCGTCGCGGAACGGCACACCCTGGCGGACCAGCCATTCGGCGATGTCGGTGGCCAATGCGAACCCCAACGGCGCCAGTTCGGCCATGCGCGGCGTGTTGAACTTCAGCGTCGCGATCATCCCGGAGACCGCCGGCAACAGCAGTTCCAGGGTGTCGGTCGCGTCGAACACCGGTTCCTTGTCCTCCTGCAGGTCCCGGTTGTAGGCCAGCGGTAGGCCCTTGAGCGTGGCCAGCAGCCCGGTCAGGTCGCCGATGAGGCGTCCGGCCTTGCCGCGGGCGAGCTCGGCGACGTCGGGGTTCTTCTTCTGCGGCATGATCGAGGACCCCGTGGAATAGGAGTCGTGCAGCGTGATGAAGGAGAACTCCTTGGTCGCCCAGAGGATGACCTCCTCCGAGATCCGCGACAGGTCAACGCCGATCATGGCGGCGACCCAGGAGTACTCGGCAAAGACGTCGCGGCCGGCGGTGCCGTCGATCGAGTTCCAGGTGGCCGAGTCGAAGCCCAGGTCCGCGGCGACGGCGTTGGGGTCCAGCCCCAGCGAGGAGCCGGCGAGGGCACCCGATCCGTAGGGGGAGACCGCCGCCCGGCGGTCCCAGTCGGCGAGCCGCTGTACGTCGCGCAGCAGCGCCCAGGCGTGGGCCAGCAGGTGGTGCCCCAGCAGCACCGGCTGCGCGTGCTGCAGGTGGGTGCGCCCCGGCATGGCCGCATCCGGGTGCGCCTCGGCCTGGTCGATGAGTGCATCGATGGTCGCCAGCACGCCGCGGGCAACGACCCGCGCATGGTCCCGCAGGAACATCCGTCCCAACGTCGCGATCTGGTCGTTGCGCGAACGTCCGGCGCGCAGCTTGCCGCCCAGCGCCGGGCCGGCGCGTTCGATCAGCCCGCGCTCGAGCGAACCGTGCACGTCCTCGTCCGATTCGGCAGCCGTGTAGGTGCCGTCGGTGACGTCGGATTCGAGCTGGTCCAGGGCAGTGATCATGCCCTCGAGTTCGGCCGCGTCCAACAGGCCCGCAGTGTGCAGGACGCGGGCGTGTGCACGCGATCCGGCGATGTCGTAGCGGGCCAGCCGCCAGTCGAAGTCGGTCGACTTGCTCAGGGCCGCGAGGGCATCCGCGGGGCCGCCGGAGAACCGGCCACCCCACAGCGCGCCCTCGTTGGTGCCGTGTGACTCGGGCATGCCTACTTGCCCTCGGCCACGCGCTCGTCGCGCTCCGTGGCGACCTTGGCCGAGAGGCCGAAGATGTCGATGAAACCGCGGGCACTGGACTGGTCGAAGGCGTCGCCGGTGTCGTAGGTGGCCAGGTCGAAGCGGTACAGGCCGGTCTCCGAGCGGCGGCCCTCGACGACGGCCCTGCCGCCGTGCATCACCATGCGGATGTCGCCGTTGACATGGCGCTGCGTATCGGCCACGAAGGTGTCCAGCGAGCGCTTCAGCGGCGAGAACCACTGGCCGTCGTAGACCAGTTCGCTCCAACGCTGGGAAACGGTGGACTTGAACCGGGCCTGTTCGCGCTCGATGGTGATGTTCTCGAGGTGCTTGTGGGCCTCCATGAGTGCCATGGCACCGGGTGCCTCGTAGATCTCGCGGGATTTGATGCCCACCAGGCGGTCCTCGACGATGTCGATGCGGCCGATGCCCTGGGCGCCGGCGCGGCGGTTCATCTGCTCGATGGCCTCCAGTGGGGTGACGGCCACGCCGTCGATGGCCACCGGGATGCCCGAGCGGAACGTGATGGTGACCTCGTCGGGGGCTGGCGGGAACTCCGGCGAATCGGTGTAGCTGTAGACGTCCTTGGTCGGGGCGTTCCAGATGTCCTCAAGGTAGCCGGTCTCCACGGCGCGGCCCCAGACGTTCTGATCGATGGAGAACGGGTTCTTCTTGGTGGTCTCGATCGGGAGGTTGTTCTTCTCCGCGTAGTCGATGGCCTTGTCGCGGGTCAGGGCCAGATCGCGGACCGGGGCGATGCACTTCAGGTCCGGGCCCAACGTCTGGATGCCGACCTCGAAGCGGACCTGGTCGTTGCCCTTGCCGGTGCAGCCGTGGGCGACGGTGGTGGCGCCGAACTGCTTGGCGGCGGTGACCAGGTGCTTGACGATGACCGGCCGGGAGATGGCCGAGATCAGCGGGTAGTGGTCTTGGTAGAGCGCACCGGTCTGCAGTGTGGGCATGCAGTACTCGTTGGCGAACTCGTCCCGGGCGTCGGCCACGTAGGCCTCGACGGCGCCGCAGCCCAGAGCCCGGTCGCGTACGGTTTCGAGGGACTCGCCACCCTGACCGACGTCAACCGCCACGGCGATGACCTCGGCACCGGTGGCTTCGCCGATCCAGCCGATGGCCACGGACGTATCCAGGCCGCCGGAATAGGCCAAGACAATGCGTTCCTTCACGGGGTTCTCCTCTGGGATTGGGGGTTCCGGAGCTGCTTCGCGCCGGAATATTCATTTCTTATTCACTAGTCTACATAACTATGCAAACGATGCAATGCGGCCCCTTGCGCCACGACGGTTAGGCTTAAACGCATGACCGAGCCAGCAGACCAGACCCCGCCGGAACTCACCGAAGAGGAACTGGCTTTCCTTCATTCCACCTTCGACCTGGCTCGTCAAGGGGAAGCCGACAAGCTGCTGGCCCTCGTCACCGAGGGCCTGCCGGCGGACCTCACCGACCACAAGGGCGACACCCTCCTGATTCTGGCCTCCTACAACGGCCGCAACGACCTCGCACGTGCCCTGGTTGAACGCGGGGCCACGGTGGACCGCCTCAACGACAAGGGCCAGTCCGCGCTGACTTGCGCCGTCTTCCGCCAGAACGAAGAACTGACGCGCTTCCTCCTGGATGCCGGCGCGGATCCGAAACTCGGGCCACAGAACGCGTTGGCGGTCACCGAAATGTTCGACCTGCCGGCCATGCGCGAGCTCATCGGAGAATACCTCTAGCAAGCCGGGCACGGTCCAGCCGCGTTCGGCCCATCGACTGGGGACCGGCCAACCGGCACTCCCCCGCTGAGCGGCGCCGGCCTATTGCGGGTTGGCCAATTCCAGGAAGCGTGCGGCGACGTCGGCGCCGCCGGCGGGGTCGCGGGTGATGAGCATGACGGTGTCGTCGCCGGCGATGGTCCCGAGAACGTCGGGCATGATCGAATGGTCGATCGACAGGGCCAGGAAGTTCGCCGCGCCGGGCGGGGTGCGCAGGATGACGATGTTCGCCGACGACTCGGCGGTGACGATCAGGTCGGCGGAGAGCTTGGCCAGCCGCGCGTCCAGTACCTCCTGCGTGATGCCGGTCTGCGGCGCCCGGTCCCCTCCCTCGGAGCGCAGCGCGTAGACGAGTCCGCCTTCGACGCCGCGGACGCGGATGGCGCCCATTTCCACGAGATCACGTGACAGCGTGGCCTGGGTGACCTGGACTCCGTCGGCCGCGAGCAATGCCGCGAGCTCGGCTTGGGAACGCACCGAACCTGCCCCCAGGATTGCCTTGATACGGGCTTGGCGGGCGATCTTGGTGGTGGGCTGGATGCCCGGCTGTGAGCTCATCGTTGCCGGCCCTCCGAGATGCCCTCGACCGCGGCCAGTCCCGACTTGGCCATCACCCACGCCATCAGGGCCTTCTGGGCGTGCAACCTGTTTTCGGCTTCGTCCCACACGACCGACTGGGGCCCGTCGATGACTTCGGCGGCGATTTCGTATTCACGGTAGGCCGGCAGGCAGTGCAGGGCGATCGCGCCATCGGCGGCGCGTGCCATGGCGGCTTCGTCGACACGGTAGTCGCCAAAGAGCTTCACGCGTTCCGCCTTCTCGTCCTCCTGGCCCATGGAGACCCAGGTATCGGTGGCGACGACGTCGGCTCCGGCCAGCGCCTGTGCGGCGTCGGTGGTGACGGTCACCGATCCACCGGTCTCGGCGGCGCGGGCCCGGGCCGCCGCGACGACCGCCTCGTCCGGAAGGTAGCCTTGCGGGCCGGCGATGCGCACATGCATTCCGGCGGTCACCCCGGCCAGCAGGTAGGAGTTGGCCATGTTGTTGGCGGAGTCACCGAGATAGGCCATGGAGAGACCGGACAGCTGGCCCTTGTGCTCGCGAATGGTCAGCAGGTCGGCCAGCAGCTGGCACGGGTGGTAGTCGTCGGAGAGCGCGTTGATCACCGGCACCCGGCTGTGGGCGGCCATCTCATCCAGTCCGGCCTGCGCGTAGGTGCGCCAGACGATGGTGGAGACCATGCGGCTCAGCACGCGGGCGGAATCGGCAATGGACTCCTTGTGGCCCAGCTGCGATTCCCCGGCGTTGATGACCAGCGGCGTGCCGCCAAGCTCGGCGATCCCCGCGGCGAAGGAAACCCGGGTGCGGGTGGAGGTCTTGTCGAAGAAAACCGCGACCGTCTGCGGCCCGGCGTAGGGGTGGTAGCCAAAGCGATCGGCTTTCATCGCCGCGGCAAGGTCCAGGACCTCGGCTTGTTCGGCTTGCGTCAGGTCGGTGTCGACCAGGAAATGGCGGATGGTCGGGGCGCTCATGCGTGGTCCTCCTGGGCCGTGGCGTACAGGCCGGGTAGTGAGTCGACAAAGGTCTGTAGTTGTTCGGCGGTGATGATCAGCGGCGGGGCCAGGCGCAAGGATGCCGGCCCGGTGGAATTGATGATGAACCCTGCCTCAAGTGCGGCACGCACGACGGCTGCTGCCACGTCGGCCTCGAGGTCGAAGCCAACGAGCAACCCATGGGCGCGGACGTCGGTGACGAAATCCAGCTTCCCGAGCTCCGCTGTGAGGAGTAGTCCCATGTCCTGCACGTGATCCAGCAGCCCCTGGCTCTCGATGACGTGCAACGTCGCCAGTGCGGAGGCGGTGGCCGCGGGGTTGCCGCCGAAGGTGGTCCCGTGCTGGCCGGCTGAGAGCAGTGTCGAAGTCCGCTCCCCGAAGGTGATCAGGGCACCGATGGGGAACCCACCGCCGAGCCCCTTGGCCAGCGTGATCGCGTCCGGTTCGATCCCCTCGGAGGCGAACCAGGCGCCCGTGCGACCAATGCCGGTCTGGACCTCGTCGATGATCAGCAGCGCGCCGGCGGCCCGGGTGATTTCCCGGGCGGCCTGCAGGTAGCCCCGCGGGTATCCGCGCACCCCGGCCTCGCCCTGGATCGGTTCGATGAAGACCGCCGCGACACTCTCGTCGACCGCCGCGCGCAGTGCTTCGACGTCACCGGCGGGAACCCACTCGATCCCCCCGGGCAACGGTTCGAAGGGTTCGCGGTATCCCTGCTTCCATGTCAGCGCCAGGGCACCCATGGTCCGGCCGTGGAAGGCGTTCTCCAGGGCGATGATGCGCCGCCGCGGCGTGGCGGTCCCCGCCCCGTCGTTGCGCCGGGCGAGCTTGAAGGCAGCCTCGTTGGCCTCAGTGCCGGAATTGGCGAAGAAGACCTTCGATCCCTGCGGCGCACGGGCCAGGCCGAGCAGCTTCTCTGCCAGCGCGATCTGCGTGGGGCTGGTGAAGAAGTTGGACACGTGGCCCAGTGTCGCCAGCTGGCTGGAAACCACGGAGGTCAGGAACGGGTGGGCATGGCCCAGCGCGTTGACTGCGATGCCGCCGAGCAGGTCAAGGTATTCACGGCCATCGGCGTCCCAGACCACGCAGCCGGATCCGCGGACCAGGACCCGCTGCGGCGTGCCGAAGACGCCCATCAGGGAGGCGTTGTACCGCTGGGTCAGCTCGGCCGAATGCAGTCCATGCAGTGCAGCCAATTCGCCGCTCTCGGCCAGCGGTTGGGCAGCTGGGGTCGTCGGTGTCTGGTTCATGGTTGTTCCTCCGGGACCACTTGGGTGCCGACGCCGGCGGAGGTGAAGACCTCGAGCAGCATCGAATGGGGTTGGCGTCCATCGACGATGTGCGCCCGTTCGACGCCGTCCTCGACCGCCTTCAGGCAGGCTTCCATCTTGGGGATCATGCCCGATTCCAGCCGCGGCATCATCCGCCGCAATTCGGCAACGGTGAGCGACGACACCAGCGATGAGCGGTCGGGCCAGTCGGAATAGAGACCCTCGACGTCGGTGAGGATGACCAGCTTCGAGGCACCGAGGGCCGAGGCCACGGCGGCCGCGGCGGTGTCGGCGTTTACATTGAGCACCTGGCCGGTGGGTTCACCATCGTCCCCGACCTCCGGGGCGATCGTGGAGATCACGGGGATGCGCCCGGCGGCCAGCAGGTCGACCAGAGCCCGGGGTTCGACGCCGGTGACCTCGCCGACCAGGCCCAGGTCGACCGTTTCGCCATCGACGACGGTACCGGTGCGGACGGCCTGGAGCAGCGCGCCGTCTTCGCCGGAGAGCCCCACGGCGTAGGGGCCGTGGGAGTTGACCAGCCCGACCAGTTCGCGGCCGACCTGACCGGTGAGCACCATGCGCACTATGTCCATGGCCTCCGGCGTCGTCACCCGCAACCCGCCGCGGAATTCGGATTCGATACCCAGGCGTTCAAGCATGGAGCTGATCTGCGGCCCGCCGCCGTGGACGACGACCGGATGGATGCCCACGTGGTGCAGGAAGACGATGTCCTCGGCGAAGGCCCGGCGCAGCTCGTCGTTGACCATGGCGTTCCCGCCGTATTTGATGACCATCGTGGACCCGGCAAAGTGCTGGATCCAGGGCAGGGCCTCGATCAGCGCCTCGGCCTTGCGGTGCGCTGTGTCCCAGGCATCCCCGGAGAGCGTTTCCTGGGGGCCTGCAGTGGTGGGGGTGTTCATGATCGGCAGCGTCCTAGCTGGAGTAGGCGGAATTCTCGTGCACGTAGTCATGGGTGAGGTCGTTGGTCCAGATCGTGGCCTCGGCGTCCCCAGCGTGGAGATCGATCTCCACCAGGACCTGGCGTCCGGACAGGTCCACGAGCGAACGGTCCTCGCCGATGCCACCGGCACGGCACACCTGGACCTGGTTGATGGCCACGTCCAGCCGGTCGGGCTCGAAGGCGGCACCGGTGGTCCCGACGGCGGAGAGCACGCGCCCCCAGTTCGGGTCCTGGCCGAAGATCGCGGTCTTGAACAGGTTCGAACGGGCCACGGCGCGGGAGACCTCCTCGGCGTCCTCGACGCTGGCTGCGTTGAAGGCGCGGACGCTGATCTCGTGGGCGGCGCCCTCGGCGTCGGCAATGAGCTGGCGGGCCAGGTCGGTGCACATCCCGGCCAGCCCCTCGGCGAATTCATCCGCATCAGGCCGGACACCGGAGGCGCCGGAGGCCATGAGGATGACCGTGTCGTTGGTGGACATGCAGCCGTCGGAATCGGCACGGTCGAAGCTGACCCGCGTGGCGCCCCGCAGCGCGTCGTCCAGTTCGGCCGGCGCGAGGTCGGCATCGGTGGTGAGGACCACCAGCATGGTGGCCAGGCCGGGGGCGAGCATGCCGGCACCCTTGGCCATCCCGCCGATGGTGTAGCCGGAACCGGTGAAGCCGGCCTGCTTGGGGACGGTGTCGGTGGTCATGATCGCGGTGGCCGCGGCAGCACCGCCGTCGTTCCCCGCTCCCCCGGCCAGCGCCCCGGAAAGGGTGGTGATGCCGGCGTGGATCTTGTCCATCGGCAGCTGCTCGCCGATCAGTCCGGTGGAGCAGACCAGCACGTCGCCGGCGCTGATGCCCAGCGCGGCTGCGGTCGCTTCGGCGGTGGTGTGGGCGTTCTGGAACCCCTCGGCACCGGTGCAGGCGTTGGCCCCGCCGGAGTTCAGGAACACGGCGTCGGCGCGCCCGTCGGAGACCGCCTGGCGCGACCAGTGCACGGGGGCGGCGGCAACGCGGTTGGAGGTGAAGACGGCGGCCGCATGATGCAGCGGCCCGTCGTTGACGACCAGCGCCACATCGGGGGTGCCGGAGGCCTTCAGCCCGGCGGTGGCACCGGCGGCGCGGAAGCCGGGTGCGGCCGTGACGCCGACGGCGGATCCACCGGGTTGCGTTGTTGGGGCGTTGCTCATGGTGCGATGCCTTCCAGTTCGAGTCCGCGGGTTTCGGGCAGTTCCAGGGCGATGTTCATGGACTGCACGGCACCGCCGGCGGTGCCCTTGACGAGGTTGTCGATGGCGCAGACCACGATCACGCGGCCGGCGTGCTCGTCGTAGGCCAGCTGCAGCGTCGCGTGGTTGGAGCCCTGCACCGCCTTGGTGGAGGGCCATTGGCCGGCGGGTAGCAGGTGGACGAACGGCTCATCTGCGTAGGCGGCCTCCCAGGCGGTGCGCAGCGCCGCGGCGTCGACCCCGGGCTTGACCCGTGCGGTGGCCGTGGCCAGGATGCCGCGGGCCATGGGGGCCAGCGTGGGGGTGAAGGAGACGCCGACCGGTTCGCCGGCGGCGGCGCTGAAGCCCTGCTCCATCTCGGGGGTGTGTCGGTGCCCGCCGCCGACGCCATAGGGGCTCATGCCGCCCATGACCTCGGAGCCGAGCAGGTGGGGCTTCATCGACTTGCCCGCACCGGAGGTCCCGGAAGCGGAGACGATGACGACGTCGTGGGCCTCGAGCAGGCCCGCGGCGAATCCGGGGACCAGGGCCAGCTGGGCCGAGGTCGGGTAGCAGCCGGGCACGGCGATGCGCGTGGCCCCGCGCAGCTTCTCCCGCTGGCCGGGCAGTTCGGGCAGCCCGTAGGGCCAGTGTCCGGCGTGCTCGCCGCCGTAGAACGTCTCCCAGGCGTCCGGGGATTCGAGCCGGTGGTCCGCTCCGGCGTCGATGACCAGCGTCGTCTCCGGGAGCTGCGCGGCGATCGCGGCGCTGGCACCGTGTGGCAGGGCCAGGACGACGACGTCGTGACCGGCCAGGTTCTCGGCGGTGGTGTCCACGAGTGTGCGGTCGGCGAGCGCGTGCAGGTGCGGTTGCAGGGCCCCGAGTTGCTGCCCGGCGTTGCTGTGCGCGGTGATGGCCCCGATGGTGACGTCGGGGTGGTGGGCCAACAGGCGCAGCACCTCTCCGCCCGCATATCCACTGGCCCCGGAAACGGCTACCGAAATACTCATGGCAACAGCCTACAACGAACTTATGCACCATGGCTAATAATTATTCATCAAGGTGCGCGGGGCCACCGCGGGCTGCGGCGCCCCGCCCGCGCGGCCTACAGTGAGGTCAACGACCGCGTACGAACGAAGGAGCCCCCATCATGCCCTATGCCCTGCAGGTCCCCCACGCGGGTGGCCCCGAGGTCTTCGAACGCGTCGAGGTCGACCGCCCGGTCCCGGGGCCCGGTCAGCTGCTGGTCCGCGTCGCCGCCGCCGGGGTCAACTTCATTGAAACCTACCAGCGCTCCGGCGTCTACCGGGTCCGCTACCCCCTCGTCCCCGGGTCCGAGGGTGCAGGCACCGTGGAGGAGGTCGGAGCGGACGTGGCCGGGTTCTCCGTCGGCGACCGCGTGGCCACGGCCGAGGGGTCGGGCAGCTATGCCGAATTCATGGTTCTCGACGCGGACAAGGCGTTGCCCGTTCCCGACGGCGTCTCCGACGAGGTCGCCGCCGCCCTCCCCCTGCAGGGCATGACCGCCCACTACCTGATCAACAACAGCTACCGGGTCCAGCCGGGGGACACCGTGCTGACCTACGCCGGTGCCGGTGGGGTGGGCCAGTTGCTCATCCAGCTGCTCAAGCTCCGCGGGGCCACGGTCATCACGACCACCTCCACCCCCGACAAGGCCGAGCTGGCCCGGGCCGCCGGCGCCGACCACGTCCTGGCCTACGATGAGGTCCCCGACCGCGTCCGCGAACTGACCGGCGGTGCCGGCGTCGCGGCAGTCTACGACGGCATCGGCAAGGACACCTTCGAGGGCTCACTCGATGCGCTGCGCACCCGCGGCACCCTGGTCCTCTTCGGCGGCGCCTCCGGACAGGTCCCCCCGTTCGACCTCCAGCAGCTCAACGCCCACGGGTCGCTGACGGTGACCCGGCCCAAGCTCGCCGACTTCCTGCTCGACGCCGACGAACGGCGCTGGCGCTCCACCGAACTGTTCGGGCTGGTCGCCGCGGGCACGCTGAACGTCGCCATCGGGGAGCGATTCGCGCTCGAGGATGCCGGCGCCGCCCACACGGCGTTGGAGTCGCGCGCGACGACCGGCAAGGTCATCCTGGTGCCCGGCGGCGCGACGGATCGCGGCTGACCATGACACGGCACGACGACGGGGCGGCACCGGCCGCCGAGGGCTGGCGACCGGTGGTGGCCGCCTTGGCCAACGCGGAGCAACGGCTCCTGCTGGCCGAGGTGATCACCGACGAGGCACGACAGCGGGACACCACAGTTGCGGCCGGGCGCCGGGACAAGGGGCTGGCACAGCTTGCCGCCGCTGGCCTGCTGGCCCGCGACGAGGACGCCGAGTGGCGAATCGATGCCGCCGGCCTGCGCGCGCTGCTCTCCACCCCGGCGGCCGCGGCGCGGCCCGCCTCCGGCAACGAGGTCATCGACAAGTTCGTCCGCGACGACCACATCCATGCCTTTCCCGCGAAACCGGCCCAGCGCCATCAGCTCCTGGAGTGGGCCGCGCAACGGGCACTGTCCCCCGGCGAGGTGCTCTCCGAGCCGGAGGTCACCTCCCGGCTGGAACGAATCACCAACGATCCCGTAGCCCTGCGCCGCTACCTCGTCGACGCGGGGCTGGCATCCCGCTCCCCCGACGGCTCGGCCTATGCGTTGGCCGGCACGGAGGCGCCGGGATCTGGATCCGCCACGGAGAACGCTGTGCCCACCGGGCCGGGTACCCGAGCCGGAACCGGAGACGACGGCCCGGCCGCTGCCGCTGCCCGCGCCGCCGGACTCGAGGTGTCGGTGACGCGCCACGGTCGGGTCTCCAGCCTGGCCGAGGCCGCCGCGGCCCGCGGCATCGAACCCCGTGACCTCATCAAGACGCTGGTCATCCGCCGCAGCGACAACGACTACGTCTTCGTCCTCGTGACCGGGGACCGGACGTTCTCCTGGCCGAAGCTGCGCGCCCTGCTGGGCACCAACCGCCTGTCCATGCCGGACGCCGCGGAAGCTCGGGACGTCACCGGATACGAGCGCGGGACGATCACCCCGTTCGGCGCCGCCCGGGTCCTGCCCGTGTACGCGGACCGGGAAATGGCAGGACGCTCGATCTCGATCGGCGGCGGTGCCCACGGTGTCGGCCTCACGCTGGATGCGGACCGGGCCCTGCGGGCGCTGGAGGCGACCGTGGCCGACCTCTCGGACCCACCCGCGCCCTGACACCCCGCCGCACGCCCGGAGAAGGGACAGGAACCCCGCTGGGAGGTTCCTGTCCCTTCGTCGGAGGGGGTCCGGTCAGCGCTGGACGGCGCCGAACTTCTCGGCGGCCGCCGCGACCGCTGCCGAGCGCGATGCGGAGGCCTCATCGGCGGTCAGCGTCCGGTCGGCGGCGCGGAAGCGCAGCCCGAAGGCCAGTGACTTCTTGCCCTCCTCGATGCCCGGGCCCTGGTAGACGTCGAACAGCGCGACGTCCTCCAGCAGCTCGCCGGCGCCCAGGCGCAGGGTCTCCAGCACGTCGCCGGCGACGACGTCGCGGTCCACGACCAGGGCCACATCCTGGGTGGAGAGCGGGTAGGTCGACAGCGGCCGGGCCACGACGAGGTCGGCTGCAGCGTCGAACAGCGCATCCGCGTTGACCTCCATGGCCACCGAGCGGGCCGGCAGATCCAACTCCGCCAGCAGCTTCGGGTGCAGTTCGCCGGCGTAGCCGACGTGCTCACCGGTGCGCAGCGCCAGGGCGGCGGTGCGTCCCGGGTGGAACGCCTGGTGGCTGCCCTGGGAGACTACGAGCTCGACGCCGAGGATGTCCCCGATCAGGCGGGCGACGTCCAGCGCCGAGGCCCAGTCGTGGGGTTGCGGCGCGGAGCCGGCCGAGGGGGCCGAGTCGTGGCCGAACAGCACCGCACCGATATGCTGCGGCTGGTCCGGCAGGCCGGCGTCCAGCCCGTCCAGGACCTCGTCGGCCGGACGCACGCCCAGCGGCGGGATCTCGGGGCTGCCGAGCACGCCCTCACCGGGCAGATAGACCAACCCGGATTCGTAGACGGCCAGGTCGCGGAACCCGCGCGAGAGGTTCCGGCGTGCGGTCTCCAGCAGCCCGGGCAGGATGCTGGTGCGCAGGAACCCGAATTCGGCGGAGAGCGGGTTGGCCAGCTTCACTGAGGCCACCTCCTCGCCGGCGGTCGGGGTGCCGAACGTGTCGTTCTGCGCCGCGGAGGCGAACGGGTAGCTGAGCACCTCGACCAGGCCGGCGTCGGCCAGTCCCTGCATGACGCGGCGGCGCTGCTGCTGGACGCGGGTGAGGCCACGGCCGGGCGGGGCGACCGGCAGGGTCGCGGGGATCTTCTCGTAGCCGACCAGGCGGGCGATCTCCTCGACCAGGTCCTCGCGGATGCGCAGGTCGGGCCGCCAGGACGGCGCGGTGACCCGCAGCCCGCCGGCGGCCTCCTCGACGCCGGCCCCGAGGTCGACCAGGGCAGTCTGGACCTGTTCGGGGGTATAGTCGACGCCGATCAGGCGGGAAGCGAATCCCTCGGGCAAGTCGATGACCGCCGGTTCGGGGCGGGTGCCCACATCGGTGGCGGTGTCCTCGGCGGTGCCTCCGGCCAGCTCGACGAGCAGCTCGACGGCCCGCTGGGCTGATTCGTCGGCGACTTCCCAGTCCACCCCGCGCTCGAAGCGCTTGGACGCCTCGGAGGGCAGCCTGTGCCGGCGGCGGGAGCGGGCGATGGCGATGGGGTTGAAGTGGGCCGCCTCGATGAGCACGCGCGTCGTCGTCCCGGACACCTCGGTCTCGGCACCACCCATGACGCCGGCGACCCCAATGGGCCCGCGGTCGTCGGCGATGACGACGTCCTGCTCGTGGAGCGTGCGGACCTTGTCGTCCAGGGTCTGCAGCTGCTCCCCCGGCGTCGCCCGGCGCACGACGATGTCACCGCGCAAGGCGTCGGCATCGTAGAAGTGCAGCGGTTGGCCGAGCTCGAGCATCACGTAGTTGGAGATGTCCACGACCAGCGAGATCGAGCGCATCCCGGCCAGCCGCAGGCGCGAGGCCATCCACGGCGGGGTCGGGCGCGAGGCGTCCACCCCGGTGACGATGCGCGCCACGAAACGGTCGCAGCCCGGCGCGGCGTACGCCCCGGCGTCGTCCGCGATCCGCACCGGGTAGCCGGGCCCGGAGGCTACGGGCACGGTGATCCCGGTCGCCGGGTCGGTGAACGGCGTGCCGGTGGCGTGCGCGTATTCGCGGGCCACCCCGCGGATCGAGAAGCAGTAGCTGCGGTCCGGGGTGACGTTGATTTCCGCGGCCTGGTCGTAGAGGCCCAGCAGCCCCATGGCGTCGGTGCCGACCTCGGGATCCAGGCCCAGGGTGGAGAGGACCAGGATGCCGTCATGGTCATCGCCGATGCCCAGCTCGCGGACCGAGGCAATCATGCCGGCGGAGAGGTGGCCGTAGGTCTTGCGGGCCGAAATCGCGAAGTCCCCGGGCAGCACGGCGCCGGGCAGGGTCACCACGACCTTGTCGCCCTCGACGAAGTTGTGGGCACCGCAGACGATGCCCTGCACACCCGAGGGGTCGATGCCCTCGTTCGTCAGCGTCTGCGGCTGGCCCTCGGGCACCACGCGGACCTGGCACCAGTTGATGGTCTTGCCGTTGGACTGGGGTTCCTTGACCAGTGTGAGCACCTGGCCCACCACGATGGGACCGGAAAGGGAGTCGGTGGGACGGTGGACGTCCTCCTCCTCGAGGCCGACCTTCACGAGCTCGGCCATGACGTCTTCGGCCGTGGCGTCGGCCGGTACCTGCGCGTATTCGCGCAACCAGGACAGGGGAATGCGCATCTCTAGATCTCCATCCCGAAGTGTTCGCTGAAGCGGATGTCGCCCTCGATCATGTCGTGCATGTCCGGGACGTCGTTGCGGAACATGAGCGTGCGCTCGATGCCCATGCCGAAGGCGAACCCGGAGTAGACCTCCGGATCGATGCCCGCGGCGCGCAGCACGTTGGGGTGCACCATCCCGCAACCACCCCATTCGATCCACTGCGGACCGCCTTTGGCGCCGGGGTGGAAGATGTCCATCTCGGCGGAGGGCTCGGTGAAGGGGAAGAAATTCGGGCGCAGCCGGATGGCCGCCTCGGCACCGAACATCTGCCGGGCGAAGTGCTCCAGCGTGCCACGCAGGTCGGCCATGGTCAGTCCCTTGTCGACGGCCAGGCCCTCGAACTGGTGGAAGACCGGGGTGTGGGTGGCGTCGAGTTCGTCGGTGCGGAACGTCTTGCCCGGGCACAGCACGTAGACCGGCAGGTCGCGTTCGAGCATCGAGCGCATCTGCACCGGGGAGGTGTGCGTGCGCAGGACCAGATGCGACTCGGGCGGGTCCACGAAGAAGGTGTCCTGCATTTCGCGGGCCGGGTGGTCCGGGGGGAAGTTCAAGGCATCGAAGTTGAACCATTCGGACTCGACCTCGGGGCCTTCGGCGATCTCCCAGCCCATGCCCACGAAGATGTCGCTGACGCGTTCCTGCAGGGTGGAGAGCGGGTGCCGGGCTCCTGCACGACGGCGGTGCGGGGCCGCCGTGACGTCGACGGCCTCCTCGACGAGGATGCGGGCCGCGTGTTCCTCCTCCAGCACGGTGGTGCGCGCGGCCAGTGTCTTGTTGACGCGGCCGCGGGCGGCACCCATCAGCTTGCCGGCCGTGGCCTTGTCTGCCTTGTCCAGCTGGCCGATCTCGCGGTTGGCCAGCGACAACGGCGACTTCTCACCCGTATGGGCCAGGCGTGCAGCCTTGAGGGATTCGAGGTCCACGGCGTCGGCGAACGCCGCCAGTGCCGCCTCAACCGCCGACTGGACGGCTGCCTCGTCGGTGGGGTGTGGTGCCGTGCTCGCGGCCTCGGTGGTTCCACCGTTGGGTGGCGTGGGTTCAGACATGGGGGTGTACAGCCCTTTTCACAATCGCGGTGTGGTCCTGTTGCTGTGACCCAGTCTAGTAGTTCGATCCCACCGGCCCGAATGCGCGTCACCTGCCGGTTCCCGACGCGGGAGGCGCATATGCGCCGCCTTGTGATCGGCTCCACACCCCGGCAATAATGATCACCATGCATGTAGCCCGGCGCCTGGCGCTGACGACCGTCCTGTCCACACTCGCCCTGGGGGGCCTGTCCGCGTGCTCGCCGCAGGTCCCGGACCCCCAGCCCACCGCCGAATCGTTGGCCAAGGCCCTGGAGACCTTTGACTTCTCCTCAGTGCCCCTGAAAGGCGAGGACCCCTCGGCCGCATCCACGGCCCTGTCCGAGGCGTTCGCCCCGCTGAAGGATGTCAAGCACACGACCACCGTCCAGTCGGTGCAGACCTCCGAGAACCAGGACACGCCAACGGCGACCGCGGAGCTCAAGACCGTGTGGGACCTGGACGACACGGAAACGGATTGGACCTACGGCAGCACCGCCCAGCTCGCCTACGATGCCGACGCCAAGGCGTGGCAGGTCGACTATGCCCCCTCCATCGCCCTTCCCGGACTCGAAACCGGCCAGTACGTGGCCCTGAAGACCAGCAAGGCCGCACGCGGTCAGATCCGCAGCACCGACAAGGAGGCCCTGGTCAAGGACCGGCCCGTCGTCCATGTGGGCATCGACAAGACCCGCCTGGATGCCGGCCAGGCGGCCAGCGCGGCCAAGAAACTCGCAGATCTGGTCGACATCGACGCGGCCAGCTATGCATCCAAGGTCAAGGGCGCCGGCGACAAGGCGTTCGTCGAGGCGATCACCCTGCGGGACAACGCGGACCGTACCGCCACCGACACGAAGATCAAGGCGATCCCCGGAGGCCGGGCCATCCCCGACACCGAACCGCTGGCACCTACCCGGACCTTCGCGCGCCCGATCCTGGGCAGCGTCGGACAGGCCACGGCTGAGATCGTCGAAAAGTCGAAGGGGAAGATCAAGGCCGGCGACGTCGTCGGGCTCTCCGGCCTGCAGTCCCAATACAACGACCGGCTCTCGGGGACCACCGGCTATTCGGTGGACGTCTACGATTCCTCGCGCCAGCAGGTCCGCCAGCTGTTCAGCCGGAAACCCGTCGACGGCAAGAACATCGTCGTCACGTTGGATTCCGCGAAACAGAAGCTCGCGGAGAAGGTGCTCACCCAGGTCGATCCGGCCTCGGCACTCGTGGCCATCCGCCCCTCCGACGGGTCCATCCTCGCCGCCGCCTCCGGCCCGGCGGACCGGGGCCTGAACACCGCGATGCTCGGCAAATACGCCCCGGGCTCCACCTTCAAGGTCGTCACGGCACTGGCGATGCTGCGAGCGGGAGACAAACCCACGAGCGAGGTCAAGTGCCCGGCCACGTTGACCATCGACGGCAAGGAGTTCAAGAACTACGACGGCTACCCCGATGCCAAGCTGGGCACGATCCCCCTCTCGGAGGCCATCGCGCAGTCGTGCAACACCGTCTTCGTCAAGGGGGCCTCCACCATGAAGGCCGGCCAGCTCACCGACGCGGGAGCCTCCCTCGGCCTGAACGCCAAACCCTCCGTCGGCGCGGCCGCCTTCCTCGGATCGATTCCCGACGATTCGACGGGAACCACGTTGGCCGCCAACGGGATCGGCCAGGGTGTGGTCGAAACGTCGCCGCTGGGCATGGCTACGGTTGCCGCCTCGGTGGCCGCCGGCCAGACGGTCTCCCCGCATCTGCTGGCCACCCCGAAGCCGGATGCGGCCGAGTCCCCCACCAAGAAACTGGCCTCCGGCGAAGCATCCGAACTGAAGAAGATGATGGCCGGCACCGTCACGCACGGGACGCTGGTGGACCTGCAGAAGATCCCGGGCCCGACCGTCTACGGCAAGTCGGGCACGGCCGAATACGACGCCGACCGCAACGCCCATGCCTGGGTCATCGCCATCCAGGGAGACCTGGCCGTCGCGGCGTTCGTGGCCGAGGGCAACGGCGGCGCCCAGACCGCCGGCCCGCTGGTCCGCGACTTCCTCACCGGCGTCCAGCGGGCCGGCGGCTGAGGTGGACTGGCTGCGGGTGCGGTCGGTGGCCAACTGGGTGAACCTCTCGACCCCCGGCGGGCTGCTGGTCGCCCGGGCTGCGGGGTGTCGGGTGGTCGAGGGCGGACGCGGTCTGTATTTCGCCGCTGGCTACCGCCCACGGCTGCCGGTTGCCGGAGCCTTCACCGTCGGCAATGTGGTCCTGTTCCGCCCGCGCTACGACGACCCGGCCCGCTTCCCGGGCCTGGTTGCCCACGAGGACCGGCACAGCACGCAGTACGCGGTGTGCCTGGGTCTGCCGTTCCTGGCGCTGTATGCGGTGGCCGCCGGCTACTCATGGTGGCGCGCCGGCGATCCGGCCTCCCGGAACGCCTTCGAGCGCGATGCCGGTTTGGCTGCGGGAGGCTACATCGAACGGCCGGTCCGGTCCGCCGCCGACGTCCTGCGCGAGCTCAGGCGATGGAGCCGGCACCGAGGCTGAGGTCCGCGGCGGGGTCCAGGGCCTCGCGGGCCACGAGAAACAGCCCGCGCGCGAGCTGCCCGGGGTCGGCACCGCCAGCGCCCGTCGGGGGGACATGGACGAAGCCGCCGCGCACCCCGCCTCCTGCCAGCTCGTGCATCAGGGTGTAGAAGACCTGGTTGCATGCAAAGGTGCCCGCGCTCTGGGAAACCTGGGCGGGCAGGCCGGCGGCAAGCAGCCCCGCCAGAGTGCGCTTGATGGGCAGGGTCGTGAAGTAGGCAGCCGGCCCTCCGGCGACGACCGGCACGTCGATGGGTTGTTCCCCCGCGTTGTCCGGGATGCGGGCATCGATGACGTTCAGGGCGGCCCGTTCCAGCGTGATGGCGGATGTTCCGGCGTTCAGGCCGATGCAGATGACCAGCTCCGGCTGGTGCGTTTTCAGTGCCTGTCGCAGGGCTCCCGGTGCCGTGGCGAAGACGCACGGCAGCTCGACGGCGGTGGCCGGCTGGCCCGCCGCACTGAGTTCCCCGGCCGCCTGGCGTGCGGCCACGATGGAGGGGTTCGTGGCGTCACCGCCAAAGGGCTCGAATCCGGTGAGCAGGATCATCGCGCACCGCCCCCCTGGTCCGCTGCTGCGGGTGTGGCTGCGTGGCGTGACACGATGGCCTCGACGATCGGCACGTCGGCGGGGATCCAGGCCAGGGCGGCGATTGCGTCGCCGGCCAGGTCCACCCACCGCAACTCGTCATGGTCCTCCAACGGAGCCGGTTCCCCGCCGGTGATCGCGGCGAGCCACACGCGCATGGCGGCTGGGCCCGCGAGCTTCCAGCCCTGGTCGGTCGGGCCCTCGATTTCGGTCCCGAGCTCCGCCACGATGCCGAGTTCCTCGCTTAGTTCACGCAACAACCCGGTCTCACACGATTCACCCGGTTCCACCTTGCCGCCGGGAAATTCCCACATCCCGGCCAAGGCCGGAGGACTGGTGCGGCGGGCGGCCAGGAGCCGGGTCGGGGCGTCCAGGTCATCGACCAGGGCTGCTCCGACGATCTGTTTCAGCCCACTCACCGCGGAGCACCGTCGTCGTTCCCGGCAACGTTCGCGGAGGCGGCCCCGGCCCGGGGGATGTCTGGTTCGAGGTAGATCACCGTGGCCGTCGCGACCGCGTCCCTGATGCGGGATTCGACGTCGTCGATGGACCCGGCGATCTCCTCGCCAGTGACCCCGCGGGAGATCCCGATCTTGGCGGCCACCAGGATCTCGTCCGGGCCCAGATGCAGCGTCTTGAGGTGGATGATCGTGGTGCCGTCGGACGTGATGGCCGCTTCGATTTTCGCGATGTTCTCCCGCGATGCGGCCTCGCCGAGCAGCAGGGATTTCGTTTCGACGGCCAGGATGATCGCGATGCAGACCAGCAGCAGCCCGATCATCGCGGTTCCCGCCGCATCGAAGAGCCCGTTGCCGGTCAGCAAGGTCAATCCGACGCCGATCAGGGCGAAGAACAGGCCGATCAGGGCGCCCAGGTCCTCCAGCAGGATGACCGGCAGCTCGGGGGCCTTGGCCCGGCGCACGAACTGGACCCAGCCGGTCGTGCCGCGGACGTGGTTCGCCTCGCGGATGGCCGTGCGGAAGGACAGCGCCTCGGCGATGATCGCGCCGACCAGGACGGCGATGGGGACCCACCACCAGGGGCCCTCGATGCCGTGCGGGTCCTTGAACTTCTCGTACGCCTCGTACAGGGCGAAGAGCCCGCCGACGGTGAAAAGGACGATGGAGACGATGAACGCGTAGATGTAGCGTTCCCGTCCGAACCCGAAGGGGTGCTCGGGGCTGGCCTGGCGTTTGGACCGCTTGCCGCCCACGAGCAGCAGCACCTGGTTGCCCGAGTCCGCGACCGAGTGGATCGCCTCCGCGAGCATGGACGATGACTGCGTCAGCAGCCAGGCCACGAATTTGAAGACCGCAATGGTCAGGTTCGCCGCCAATGCCGCGATGACCGCCTTGCTCCCACCGGATGCTGCCATGTTCTCCGCCTCTGTCGTGGCGCGGGGCGCCGTCGGGAATCGTCTACCGACACGCTACTACGCCGGCCGGCCACTTCCGGTCCGCTCCGTCGCCTGCCTAGCGGGAATGGCGCTGTGCACGGGCCGAGGCATAGAGGCAGACGGTTGCGGCGGTGCCGACATTCAACGACTCCGCGACCCCGTACAACGGCACCGCCACGCGGTGTCCGGCAGCAGCCAACTCGTCCTCGTCCAGGCCCCGCGCCTCGTTGCCGAACAGCCACGCGGTGGGATCCTCCAGCCGCGGCGCGTCACCGGGTACGACGGCGGTCCCCGGCAGGGCGCCCGCGGAACCCTCCAGGCCCTCAGCTGCCCGTCGTGAGGCGCTGTCATCCTGCAGGACGTCCAGGTCCACCGCCCCGTATCCGTCCGCGGCGAGCAGCTGGACCCCCGCCGCGCCGGCGGCCTCCACCACTGTCCGGAAGGGTGCCCCGGTCACGATCGGCAAGTGGAAGACCGAACCAACAGTTGATCGGACCGCCTTGGGGTTGTAGATGTCAACGCTCCCCTCGGTCAACACGATGGCATCGGCTCCCGCGGCATCGGCGGCCCGCAGGATGGTTCCGGCGTTGCCGGGATCCTGCACGCGGCACAGCACCGCGACCAGGCGCGGTGTACCGGCAAAGACCTCATCCAGTGTCACTTCGGGGATACGGCACACGGCGAGGATGCCCTGCGGAGTGACGGTGTCGGCCATGGACGCGAGGATCTCGGGAGTCGTGGTCCGCCATCGGATCCGGTCACGCGGTGCCGCCAGTTCGGGGTGGCGCTCCAATGCTTCGGGGGTCGCGAAGACCTCTTGGACGATCCCCTGCCGGCCCGTCGCGACCGCGTCGT
Organism: Arthrobacter sp. ASL1; assembly: GCF_056680475.1. Lineage (NCBI taxonomy): Bacteria > Bacillati > Actinomycetota > Actinomycetes > Micrococcales > Micrococcaceae > Arthrobacter > Arthrobacter sp. ASL1. The sequence continues at coordinate 3,565,252 of NZ_CM155284.1, read as the reverse complement.
CGTGGGCACTCAGGGCCTCACGCACTGCTTGCGGCCCCTCTGCCAGGAACGCCCCGCGCTTCGCCCGGCCGGAGCGGGTCGCCAACCGGGCGACCTCCTTGACCCGCTCGGCGCGCGGATTGGCCATCTCTGGTTCGGAGGCATGCGCTGCGTTCATGGGAAGAACCTTATCGGGGTAGGGGTGCTGGTGGTTAAACGGCCGAAGGGACGGAATCCCCTCGGATTCCGTCCCTTCGCCGAACGGGTCTGGCCCGTCGAGCAGCGCTGGCTACTTGGAGAACTGCTGGCGGGACTCGCCGCCAGCCGGCTCGAAGCCGGCGGCCTTGGCGGCCTCGATCGAGTTGAACCAGAACTCCGGCTGGGTCTGCTCGTACCAGGTCGAACCCGGGACGTGGTACTTCTTGGACTGGTTGCCCTTGATGACGTAGCCCTCGGGGGCGTCCTCGCCCTCAACGGCATTCATGACACCTTCACCCTCGGCGGAGGCTGCGGCCTTGGGAGCTGCTGCCTTCGGAGCGCTCGCCTTCTTGGCTGCCGGCGCGGCGGCGGCCTTCGGAGCGGACTGCGTAGCCGGGGCATTGACGTCGGCCGGCAGTGCGTCCTTGGCGACCTTGACCAGCGCGGTGAAGGCGTTGGCGTCGGAGATGGCCAGCTCGGAGAGCATACGGCGATCAACCTCGACCTCGGCGGCCTTCAAACCCTGGATGAGGCGGTTGTAGGTCAAGCCGTTGGCGCGGGATGCAGCGTTGATGCGCTGGATCCAGAGGCGCCGGAAGTCGCCCTTGCGCTTGCGGCGGTCGCCGTAGCTGTAGACGAACGAGTGGAGCAGCTGCTCCTTGGCCTTGCGGTACAGGCGCGAACGCTGCCCGCGGTAGCCCTTGGCCCGTTCGAGAACGACCCGGCGCTTCTTGTGGGCGTTGACCGCCCGCTTCACACGTGCCACGTGTGTACTCCTTAATATCTAGCCCTCGGTGTGCCTTTGATGCGGCGACCAGCCCGGGGGAACTCCATGGATGGGTGGGAACGGTGGTTCCCGGTGCGTCTGCTTAGAGGCCGAGCATCCGCTTGATGGTCTTGGTGTCCGCCTTGGCAACGATCCGGTCGCCCTTCAGCTGACGCTTGAGGCTGGAGGGCTTGTGCTCCAGGTAGTGGCGACGATTGGCCTGTTGGCGCTTGAGCTTGCCGCTACCGGTGAGCTTGAAGCGCTTCTTGGCGCCGCTGTGGGTCTTGAACTTCGGCATATCCGCCGTTCTCCTTACGTGCTCCCGTTACCCTGTTCAGGCCGGGGATCTTTCAGGTTTCCGGTGTTGGAAACCCGTGGGTCAGGTGTGCCGCCCCGAGGGGCATACCGCATCGGGCTACTTGCCCGGACGCGGCTTCGCGGTATTGCGTGGTGCCGGCTTCGGAGCAGGCTTGGGGGTTGCCATGGGCTTCGGCACAGGCTTCGGAGTCGCCACAGGCTTGGGAGCTGCTGCGGGCTTTGCCGCGGCCGGCTGGGGGGCCGCTGCGGGCTTCTCCGCAGGCTTGGTCGCGGCGGCTTTGGGGGCTGCAGCCTTGGGCGCTTCGGCCTTCGGTGCAGCAGTCTGGGGCGCCTCGGCCTTCGGTGCAGTCGCCTTCGGCGCTTCGGCCGCGGGAGCGGCCTTGGCTGCCTCGGCATCCTTCTTGGCCTGCTCGGCATCCTTCTTGGCCTGCTCCGCGTCCTTCTTGGCCTGTTCGGCGTTGTCGGCCTCGACCTGTGCCAGACGTGCCTGGAACTCATCCGGGAGGTTGTCCCCGAGGGACTGCGTCATCGCAGGCTTGTCGTCCGACGTGTCGACGCGACCTTCCTTGACTGCAGTCGCCTTGGCCTTGTCCGACTCCCGCTGCGCCTGGCGGCGTGCTTCGGCCTTGGCCTCGGCCTTGTTCTTCAGCGGCCCGACGACCATCACCATGTTGCGTCCGTCGATGCGCGGGCTCGACTCGACGACACCAACTGCGGCGACGTCCTCGGCGAACTTGTTGAGCAACCGGATGCCCATCTCGGGGCGCTGCTGTTCACGACCGCGGAACTGGATCATGGCCTTGACCTTGTCGCCGGCTCCGAGGAAGCGCAGCGCGTGGCCCGTCTTCGTCTCGTAGTCGTGCTTGTCGATCTTGAGCCGGAAGCGGACTTCCTTCAACACCGTGTTGGTCTGGTTCTTGCGCGCCTCGCGTGCCTTGACGGCGGCTTCGTACTTGAACTTGCCGAAGTCCATCAACTTGCACACCGGAGGCTTCGCCGTCGGCGCCACCTCAACCAGATCAAGGTCGGACTCCGCGGCCAGACGCAATGCGTCCTCAATGCGGACGACGCCCACCTGTTCGCCATTGGGTCCAACCAGCCGCACCTCGGGGACGCGGATTCGATCATTAATGCGTGGATCGCTGATGTGTAACTCCTGCTGTTCGTTGTCCGAAACCACCAGCAACATGGAGAAGGCCTCCAGCTGCGCGGCAGATGGAGGCCTGAAAATTCGGTTTGGGTGCAATCGCACGCCACGGAACCAAGATTCCGATCCGAGTGACCCGGCAACCTTGGGCGGTTACTGCGGGTGGGAGTAGGCCTCCACTTGCATACTCGCTTTGCCGCCTCCGTTCATCCTGCCCGTTGGGGCGGAACTCACGGAATAAGCAAAACCAGTCGGTCTGTGAAAAGCTTAGCAGCATGAGTACCCCTGAAACCAATCCGGACGCCACGTTCGGTGAGACCAATCATGTCCGCGACATCGCCGAGGTTGCGGCTGTGGAAGTCATCACGACGGCGGCCGTGCACCTGATGAGCGCCGCAGCGGTCAAGTGCGGACTCGCCGAGGGCGAAGACGCCGAAGAGCTGAAGGACCTGGACGAGGCGCGCAAGCTCATCACCGCCCTCGCCGGGTTGATCACCGCGGCCGCCCCCGAAGTCGGCTCCCAGCATGCCGGACCGTTGCGCGACGGATTGCGGTCGCTGCAACTGGCCTTCCGCGAGGCCTCCACGATCCAGGACCCTCCGGGCCAGGGACCGGGCGAAAAGCTCACTGGTCCGGTGAACTGACTCCTTCTCTTCCCGTCTTCCAGGAGGCCGTCGTGATCACGACGGCCTCCTTTTTTGTGCGCCTCGGGAACCTTAGATCCGGGTTGGTCCTTGGAGGGCCAGTTCCAGTGAATCGACTCGGGCGGCGAATTCTGCGTGTGAGCCAAGGGCCTGCTGGAGTCGCTGGAGGATGGCTGCCGCCTGCTCGCGTCCCGTTTCCGCACGGATGGTGACCTCGATCCGCAATTCCGGCCCCGGACCTCCCCCGGGCACTACCGTGCCGTCGGCCGAACGGGAGGCAACACCCCTGCCGGGCGCCGCGGTGAGGCCCACGATGGCAGGGTCGGCGTCGGCGGCCGACTGTAGCACCGGCACGAGGCCCTTGTCCGCGTAGCTGGGAGTCCATTCCCGCTGCTGGGCCAGTGCCCACATGGCTGGCCGCCGCAGTACGAAGGTCAGGTCCGCGCCCGGATCGATGACGAGAAGCTGGGCTTCCTCGGCTACTGCAGACAGTGCTGCCCGAGGCGCGTAAACGGCAACGGGGCGGGCCTGGGCATGCCATGCATGCAGCCGCTCCACGCTGCTGAAGACCGGGAGAGCCAGCCGGCCGTCGGGTGCCTTGATGGTCACCAAGGCCATGTCGGCTTCCTTGTCCTCGGTGAATCCGTGGTCGCCGATTGCCCCTTCGGCGAGCGTGGCGATGACGGGGACGAACACGCGGGCGTGCGACAAGGCGCGGTGCACCGACTGCTCATCACCGACGCCTGCCTTCAGTGCGTCGATGGCGGCGACGTAGGCGGGATCTGGTTGTCCGTCATCCGCATCGAAGTTGTGCAGCGGGTTGCCCTCACCCGTGAGATCACGGCCCGACCACGGCTGGCCGGCTGAGTCGGATCGCTCTCCCGCTTTGAGGAGTGCCGCCTCGATGTGGCCGGGCAAATGGCGGCCGATCCGTGGCCGCCTCCCGGACTCATCACCATGGGGCTTTTCCCGCGGAATGGGCTGGTCGTCTGGGGGCATCGGCTACCGGCGCCCCGCGACGTCGAGAGCCTCGGGCAGGGTGAACTGGCCCGAATAGAGGGCCTTGCCAATGATGGCCCCTTCGACGCCATCTGGTACCAGGGCGCGCAATTCACGCAAGTCGGCGAGGCTGGAGATGCCGCCGGAGGCGATGACAGGACGACTGGTCCTCGTGCACATCTCGCGCAAGAGATCCACGTTCGGTCCGCGCAGGGTCCCATCCTTGGTCACGTCCGTGACGACGTAGCGGGCACAGCCGGCGTCCTCGAGACGGGCCAGCACCTCCCAGAGGTCGCCACCCTCGCTGGTCCAGCCGCGACCGGCCAACGTGGTGCCCCGGACGTCGAGGCCGACGGCGATCTTGTCCCCATGACGGGCGATTGCCCGGGCGGTCCATTCGGGTGCTTCCAGGGCAGCTGTCCCGAGGTTGACCCGCGCCGCACCGAATTCGAGGGCGCGTTCGAGGGATTCATCATCTCGAATGCCCCCGGAAAGCTCGACCTTGATGCCCAGTTCCCGGGAGATCCGCGACACGGCCTCGGTGTTGTTCCCGCGGCCAAAGGCCGCATCCAAGTCGACAAGGTGGACCCACTCGGCGCCATCCTGCTGCCAGGCAAGAGCCGCGTCCAATGGGTCCCCGTAACCGGTCTCACTGCCGGCTTCGCCTTGGACGAGGCGAACTGCCTGCCCGTCCGCGATGTCGACCGCCGGCAAGAGTTCGAGAATGCTGTTCTGATTCATGATATTCGTCTCCGGTCGTCGTCGGGGGTTGGCTCGGGTGGTACTGGTTTGCCGTTGTCCGGGCCCTGGGGTCTAGTCGAGGGTCAAGATGTAGGCCGCGAGCAGCGACATGCCGGCCAAGACCCATGCGGTGATGATCCAGGAGATATGGGCCTTCTGTTGGCGTAGCGACAGCGCGCCTCCGGCCAGGACGCCACCGAGGGCCATGAGGAGGATGCTCCACATCAGGCAAGGGTTCCCAACCAGTTGGCGAGCAGTTGCGCACCGGCATCGCCGGACTTTTCGGGGTGGAATTGGACAGCCGAGAGCGGCCCGTTTTCAACAGCCGCGATGAACCGGCTGCCGTGCTCGGCCCACGTCACCGCTGGCGGTGTCATGCGGGGCTGGGCCACCGGGAAGTCCCACTTCTGCACGGCGTAGGAGTGCACAAAGTAGAACCGTTCGTCCTCGATACCGGCGAAAAGTCGTGAGCCCGACGCGGCCTCGACGGTATTCCACCCCATGTGCGGCACCACCGGCGCGTCCAGGCGCTCAACGGTTCCGGGCCATTCGCCCAGTCCGGCGGTGCGGAGGCCGTGTTCAACGCCCTCCTCGAAGAAGACCTGGTGTCCGACGCAGATTCCCAGCACGGGGCGGCCGCCTGCGATTCGGCGTCCAATGAGGGGGCCGGCCCCGACCTCCTTCAGCGCCTGCATCACACTGGCGAATGCGCCCACCCCGGGCACCACGAGTCCATCCGCTTCTCGGATGTCCTTGGCGTCCTTGCTGAGCTTTACCTCTGCTCCAACATGTTCGAGGGCGCGAACCGCGGAGCGGACGTTGCCGGATCCGTAGTCCAGGACGGTGATGCGGGGCCCGGCCACCTAGAGCGCCCCCTTCGTCGAGGGTATGGCGCCGCCCGTCCGGACGTCCGGTTCCACTGCCTCGCGCAGGGCGCGTGCGAAGGCCTTGAATTGTGCCTCAACGATGTGGTGCGGATCGCGCCCCGAGAGGACGCGCATGTGCAGGCAGATCTGGGCATGCAGAGTCAACGCCTCGAAGACGTGACGGGTCAGGGATCCGGTGAAATGTCCGCCGATCAGGTGGTACTCCTGGCCCGCCGGCTCGCCGCCGTGTACCAGGTACGGACGCCCCGAGATGTCGACCACGGCATGGGCCAGCGCCTCATCGAGAGGGATCGAGGCTTCACCGAAACGGCGGATGCCTGCCTTGTTGCCCAGCGCCATCCGAAGTACTTCACCAATGGTGATCGCGATGTCCTCCACTGTGTGGTGGACATCGATGTGGGTGTCGCCGGTGGCCTGGACAGTGAGGTCAATCAGCGAGTGTTTGGCCAATGCCGTAAGCATGTGGTCGTAGAACGGGACGCTCGTGCTGATGTTGGCAACGCCGGTTCCGTCCAGGTCGAGCTCGACGACGACGGTGGACTCGCTGGTGGCGCGCTCCATGCGTGCGCGGCGACCGCTGAGCAATTCTGCAGGCACAGACATTCCTTCGGTGTGGTGGGGCAGGGCGGCAGATGTGGCAGCCCGCAGTCAAGTCTAGCTGTCGTGATCCGACGGGGCGGAGTCCCCGGACGACAGCAGTTCCTCGAGGGCCGTAAGGAAGGCGGTGGTCTCGGCTTCGGTTCCCGCCGTGACCCTCAAATGGCCGGGAATGCCGACGTCGCGAACCAGTACCCCGGCGTCAAGCAACCCTTGCCAGGTGCGTCCGGCGTGCTCGAGCCCCCCAAAGAACACGAAGTTTGAATCGCTGACTGCGGGTTCGAGCCCCAGCCGGGTGAGTTCGGAGACGATGCGGTCGCGTTGATTCTTGATATCCGCCACCGTGGCCAGCAGGGAATCTACCTGCTTGAGTGCGGCGTTGGCAGTCGCCTGGGTGATGGCGGAAAGGTGGTACGGCAAGCGCACAAGCCGCAGTGCGTCGGCAATTTCGGGTGCGGCAGCAAGGTAGCCGACCCGCGCTCCGGCCAAGGCGAACGCCTTGCTCATGGTTCGCGTAACGATCAGTCGTTCACGCCCCTGGAGCAGCGTCAGGGCCGATTCGGTACCCTCGAGGGCGAATTCGGCATAGGCCTCGTCGACGATGACGATCGCGTTGCTGGCCCGTCCCGCGTCGTAGACGGCCTCGACGACATCCAGGCCCAGGGCCGTACCAGTCGGATTGTTCGGGGAGCACAAGATGACGAGGCTAGGCGCCTCGGCGATGACCTGCTCGGCGGCGGAGGCTGCGCTGAGCCCGAAACCCAAACCCCGCTTTCCGGCGATGTATGAAGTGTCGGTACCACTGGCAAGCAACGGATACATCGAGTAGGTCGGTGGGAAGCTCATGACGCTGCGTCCCGGGCCGCCGAACGCCTGGAGGATTTGCTGGAGGACTTCATTGGAACCATTGGCGGCCCACATGTTCTCCGCGACCAGGCCATGGCCCAGGTAGTTTGCAAGGCGTTCGCGCAATTCGGTGAATTCCCGGTCCGGGTATCGGTTCAGCGTGAGGGCGGCCGCGGTGACGTCCTCGGTGATGGCCCTGCAGACGGATTCCGGTAGCGGATGCGTGTTTTCGTTGACGTTCAGCAGGACGGCGACGTCAAGTTGCGGTGCACCGTAGGGTTCGATGCCGCGCAGATTCTCCCGCAACGGCAGTTTGGCCAGTCTTTCCAGCTGATTACTCACCGCACCATTCTAATTCCGTGGTGGGCCGCCCGAGGAATTTGAAGATGAGCCGGCAGTCACAATGACGGTTCAGCTGCCGGTTGGAACGAAGATCTGCTGCCCCGGGACCAACACGGAACCATGCAGGTCGTTCATTTCGGTGATCTCCGCGACGGCTTGCTGGCGATCCCGGTCTGGCGCGAATTCCGCTGCCAGATCCCATACGGTGTCCCCTTGCATCACCGAGACCGTAGTCGCCTCCACCGGCGCGGTTCCGGACGATCCCGCTGCCATCACGGGTGCGGTGAAGATGCCGGCAAGTACCAATGCCGCGGTCGCCGCCAGCATCAAGGGCAGACCAATCAGGAGGAAACGACCCCGCCGGGTGAGTTCGATCCGCGGGGAAACTGGTGCCCGACGGATGTCGCGGGCGACCCGCGCGTCGACGCAATCATTCGTGCCGAACGCCGGGGCAGTCAATGCGATGTGAGCCATGGTCTTGCCTTCCTTTCGACCCGCCGCTGCGGGTACCTGTCGCGGATGCCGCGAATCTTCTTCGAACTCATATTCGAACTTCTTGATCATTTTTAGCATCTTTGTACGAGCATTGTCGAGACACGTTCGAATAAATCTTTGAATGACCGTCTCCGCTGCCCTAGAGTGGAGGCATCGGCTGAACGGATGAGAGTCCATCAGCCGCATCCGACAGATTGCGCACAGGCCCGGTACGCCGGCGATTTACCAGGACGGGATGGACCATGAGCTCAGCGGAGACTCCGGCGCCGAAGAAGGCACCCAAGGGCCTGACGGCTCGGCAACGAAGGATTCTGGAGACGATCCAGCGGGCCGTCGCCGACAAGGGCTACCCACCGTCGATGCGCGAGATCGGGGACACGGTCGGGCTGGCCAGCCTGTCCAGCGTCACCCACCAGTTGAGCCAGTTGGAAAAGCTTGGGTACATACGCCGTGACCCCCGTCGTCCGCGGGCCATGGAAATCCTGCTGCCCCTCAGCCTCGGAACCGCCGCTGCCTCGGACACGACGGGGAAGGCGCCCGAGGACACGGCCAGGGAGCGCGCAGACCTGTCGGTCGTCGAGATGGACTCGTCCGCCGATGTGGCAAGAGTCCCGCTGGTCGGCAGAATCGCTGCCGGTGGGCCGATCCTTGCAGACCAATCCGTCGAAGATGTCATGTCCCTACCCCGTCAGCTGGTCGGGCATGGCGAGCTCTTCATGCTCAAGGTCAGCGGGGATTCAATGGTGGAGGCGGCAATCTGCGACGGCGACTGGGTGGTCGTCCGGCGCCAGCAGCATGCAGAGAACGGCGACATAGTCGCCGCGCTCCTGGACGATGAGGCCACGGTGAAGACGTTCCGCCAACGAGACGGACATACGTGGCTGCTGCCCCAGAACCGGCAATATGAACCCATCCTCGGCGATCACGCCACCGTCATGGGCAAGGTCGTTTCGGTGATGCGCTCGATCTAGGACTCCCGTCCGCCCGGCCCCCGTCTTCCGCGGACGGGGGCCTTTGCGTTCAGGATCAGCTGGATGCGATGCGGGCCAGGGCGCCCAGGACAACTTTCTTGTCGGTTGTGGCCCACATGGGTGGAAGCGAGGCGCGCAGGAAGTTTCCGTATCGTTCGGTGGCCAACCTCGAGTCCAAGACAGCGACAACGCCGCGGTCGGTGGTGGACCGGATCAACCGCCCCGCCCCCTGGGCCAGTCGCACGGCGGCATGGGAGGCCGAAACCGCCATGAACCCGTTGCCGCCATGCCTGGCGACATCCCGGCTACGGGCCGTGGACAGTGGATCGTCAGGCCGGGGGAAGGGGATCCGGTCGATCACCACGAGTCGGCACGAGGGGCCGGGGACATCGACCCCCTGCCACAGCGTCATGGTTCCGAACAAGCAGGTGTCCCGTTCGTCCGCGAATTGCTGGACCAGGGTGGACATGCTCGATTCGCCCTGGCAGAGGATATCCGGGTCCACCCTCGGGCGGAGTGCCTCTGCGGCTTCCTCGGCGGCCCGGCGCGATGAGAAGAGCGCAAGCACTCCCCCACCCGATGCCCCGATCAGGTCGGCCAGTTCGTCCAAGGCCTCCGGCGAAACGCTCCTCGACGGCTTCGGCAGGTGACGTGCCACGTAGAGCATGCCCTGCCGCGTGTAGTCAAAGGGGCTGCCCACGTCGATGCCCGTCCAAGCCGGGGCGCCCTCACCGAGGAGCCCCAATGAACCGGCGACGGGTTCGAAGGCGGCGCCGATGGCCAAGGTGGCAGAGGTCAGAACAACGGTTCGCCCATCGAATAGACCCTCGCGGAGCTTGCCCGCGACGGACAGTGGGGCAACGTTGATGGTGGCCGGCGCGGAGTCATCGGGAGCCGTGTAGCCGGCGCCCGGGGTGAAGCTGCCCTGGCGCGAGATCCAGACGACTTCTCGCTCGTCGGCCGGTCCGTCGAGTCGATCGCATTGTTCCGTCAGGTACAGGAGCTGGGAACGTGCCATTTGCCGGCCGCCGTCAGCGGTTTCGCCGTTGGCCGGTTTCGAGTCGGACAGGGCAACGCGAGCGGCTTCCCGGACGGCGGCCACGGCACCGCGCTGTTCTTCATTCAACCCCTTGGGAAGCAGCCCTGCGGGAACGCCGTCGAGGGCGTCGGCCAGGGCCTGGCCCGCGCGGTTCAGGGCCTCCACGGCCACGCCCTTGCAATTTCTCCGGGTGGCTGTCGCCGCGCCAGAGACCAAAGCCGCCGAAATCGGGCGCGTGACTGAACTGGTCACCCGGTCTTGGAGTTCGTGGGCCTCGTCGATGATCACGGTGTCGAATTCGGGCAGGACTGCCAGCCCTTCGAACGCCGACACGGCGAGCATAGCGTGGTTGGTGATGACGATGTCGGCCTCGCCTGCCTTCTTGCGGGCCAATTCACTGAAGCACTCTTCTGCCATGGGGCACTTCTGCGCGCCCAGGCAATCCATGGCACTGACCGATACCTGCCGCCATGCCCGTTCACTGACCCCGGGCACCAGATCATCGCGGTCCCCGGTCTCAGTCTCCTCGGCCCATTCCCGGACCCGCACCACTTCCTGGCCCAAGGCGGAAGATGGTCCGGCCCCGACTGTCAGCGGTCGTGCCGCACCGTCGTCGTCCAGGGCGAAGAGCGCCCCTTCATCCTCGTCGGGGTATCCGCCTCCGAGCTTGTACTTGCAGGCGTAGTTCGAGCGCCCCTTGGCCAGGGCGACGTCGAGCCGACGCGGCAGCTCGTCCGCAAGGTTCTCCAGTAGGCGGGGGACATCTCGGCCAACGATCTGCGCCTGGAGCGCCAAGGTGGCGGTGGAGACCACGACCGGTTTGTCCGATTCGAGTGCATGGGCAATCGCCGGGACGAGGTAGGCGAGCGACTTGCCGGTGCCCGTGCCGGCTTGCACGAGCAAGTGTCGCCCTGACTCCAGAGACTCCACGACCTGTCGGGTCATTTCATGCTGTCCGGTGCGGCTCTCGCCACCCATGCGTTCCACGGCCCGGTCCAGGAGGGCCACCACGTCTTGTACTTCAGCCATGGACGACGAATTGCTCCAGTTCCGCGGCGAGTACGCCACGCACCTTGACTGACATGCGGGTCCCCTCGGGGGTGTGTTCGGTGGAAAGGATTTCGGCATCGGTGCCGTGCAGGCGGTTCACCAGGTCCCCCCGATCGTAGGGGATGAGCAACTCCATGCCCACGTCGGGACGCGGGATCGAGGAGCTGATCCGCTCCAGCAGCTCGGGGATGCCCCCGCCGGTGCGGGCCGAGACGACGACATGATTCGTCTCGCGCTGGCGGATTCGTTCAACGACGAACGGGTCGGCGATGTCCGCTTTGTTGAGCACGATGATTTCCGGGATGTTCTGTGCATCGACCTCCGTGAGCACTTGGCGAACGGCATGGATCTGGCCCTCGGGGTCCGGGTGGGAAGCGTCGACGACGTGGAGGATCAGATCGGCGTCGGCGATCTCCTCGAGCGTGGAGCGGAAGGCCTCCACCAACTGGGTCGGCAACGAGCGGACGAAGCCCACGGTGTCGGCAAGCGTATAGCCGACACCGTCTTCGGTCTCCGTACGCCGCACGGTGGGGTCCAAGGTGGCGAACAGGGCGTTTTCGACCAATGCGCCGGCATCGGTCAGGCGGTTCAGCAGCGAGGACTTCCCCGCGTTGGTGTATCCGGCAATGGCCACGGCCGGCACGGCATTACGCTTGCGATTTGACCGCTTGGCCTCACGCGCAGGCTTCATGCCCTTGATCTCCCGGCGCAGTTTGGCCATGCGGTCACGGATCCGCCGGCGGTCCAATTCGATTTTCGTCTCACCGGGACCTCTGGAGCCGATGCCGCCGCCGGCGGCGCCGACGCGGCCTCCGGCCTGCCGCGACATGGATTCGCCCCAGCCACGCAGCCGAGGCAGCAGGTACTCGAGCTGGGCGAGCTCGACCTGCGCCTTGCCCTCGCGGCTCTGGGCATGCTGCGCGAAGATGTCCAGAATCAGGGCGGTCCGGTCGATCACCTTGACGCGGACGATGTCCTCCAGGGCACGACGTTGGGACGGTGCCAGCTCGGAGTCGATGACCACGGTGTCGGCCCCGGTGCTGGCCACGATGTCGCGCAGTTCCTGGGCCTTTCCCGAACCGAGGAAGGTCCCGGGATCTGGCTTGATACGCCGCTGGACGAGCCCGTCAAGGACCTCGGAGCCCGCCGTCTCCGCCAGTGCGGCCAGTTCGCGCAGCGAGTTCTCCGCTTCCTGCGCGGTGCCCTCCGTCCAGATGCCCGCCAGGACGACGCGTTCGAGGCGCAACTGCCGGTATTCGACCTCGGTGACGTCCTCGAGTTCGGTGGACAGTCCGGCGACACGGCGCAGGGCGTTACGTTCTGCCAGGTCCCGCTGCTCCCCGTCGGCCGTCGAATGCCCGCCGCCGTTCGCGCCGAGGGCCAGGGCCTTACCGCCCAGTGTCGACGGCGATTCCCCGGTGGTGCGCGGCACGGCGCGGCCGGTTGCATCGTCGGTCGCCAGGATGCGGTCGATGACTGACTGGATCTCGTCCTCGTTGAGGTCGTGGTCGCGTGGATTGGGCTCGTTGTGAGTGGTCATGTTCCCCTTTGAAGGTGCTTCCATCGATTCTAGTCCGGCTCACCGACACGTCGAGGTTTTCCTCCAGCGGCCGAATACGAACTGCACATCGACTACCCCAGTGATTGGGACAAGCCTACCACTTGCGGAATGCGCGCCCGGGGCCGCTGATTCGCTTTGGCATCCTCCGGCCGGTTAATCTTCCATTCATGGGTTCGGACCACTATTTCAGCGCACAGCCGTCCACGCCGTTCAACCGCAAGCACATCCTGGTGTCCCTCGGTGGCGAAGATCGTACGGTCAACACGGCCGGCGGCATCTTCAGCCCCGACGGAATCGACAAGGGCACTGCGGTGCTCCTGCATGAGGTTCCGGCTCCTGCCCCGACGGGGGAGCTCCTGGATATCGGCTGCGGGTGGGGGCCCATAGCCCTGAGCATGGCCCTGGCGTCCCCCGGTGCCACGGTCCATGCGGTGGATGTGAACGAGCGGAGTCTGGAGTTGACTCGTGAGAACGCGGCCGGGCTTTCCCTGCAGAACATCGTGGCCACCACTCCCGAGGCGGTTGACGAGGGCCTCCGCTTCCAGACCATTTGGTCCAACCCCCCGATCCGTGTCGGGAAGGAGGCCCTGCACCAGATCCTGCTTCAATGGATTCCGCGGCTGGCTCCCGGGGGAACCGCGTGGCTGGTCGTGCAGAAGAATCTCGGGTCCGATTCCCTGCAGGGCTGGCTGAAACGTGAACTGCCAGCCGGTTTCACCGTGGCACGGCACTCCACCGCCAAGTCGTTTCGCATCCTGCGCATCGACCGCTCTGCCGACATGCCGGGCGCCGACCTGGTTGGGCGTTAGGCCAGGGACCCCTCGGCCACCAGCACGGCCGGTCCGTCCAGGACCACATGCTCCCGCCCGTCGGGACCGATGACGAAGGACACCGACACCGTTCCGCCGGGCACGTGTACATCCCATCGATCCGCCGGGGTGCCGCCGGCCCAATGCCGGATGGCCACAACGGCGGCGCAGGCACCAGTACCGCACGAGCGGGTCTCCCCCACTCCACGCTCATGGACGCGCATGCGGATCGTCCCCACCCCGGCGTCGACCAGCGGGTCGGAGGGCAGAACGAACTCCACGTTGGTGCCGTGCTCCGGAACGGGATCCACCACGGGAGTATGATGCAGGTCCAGATCGTCGAGCTCGGCGGCCTCGGACAGGGCGACGACGGTATGCGGGTTGCCCATGCTCACGCTCAGCGCCGGACGGGGCACCGCCATGCCGGCGTCCACGATCGAGTCCAGTGCGCGCTCCTGGGCCTGGTCCGGAAAAATGAACTCCCAGGGCCCCATGTCCACGGCGTAGCCGGCAGCGGAGCGGGTGATGACCTTCACGCCGGCGCGCGTGCCAATGGTGAGGGCCTCGCCGTCGTCCAGCGTCACGAATCCACGGCTGACCAGGAAATGCACGAAGACGCGTACGCCGTTGCCACACATTTCCGAGATCGACCCGTCGCCATTGCGGTAATCCATGAACCACTCCGCGTCAGGGTTCTCCGCCAGCAGGGCACGCCCCTCGGCCAGCGTCCCGGATCTGATGGCCCGGATGAAACCATCCGCGCCGATGCCCAGATGCCTGTCACATGCGGCGGCAACCTGTGCGGGCAGGACGTCCCGCGTGTTGTCCGGGTCCGCGACCAGGACGAAATCGTTTCCCGTCCCGTGGCCCTTCGTAAAGGCCAACCCGGAGAGTTCGCGGAGTCGTTCGGCGTGCTGGTCGGGGCCCGTGGTGCTCATGTCCCTAGCCTACGTGCCCGAACTCGCCTCAAAATCACCCACGGCCTTGCAGATCCCACCGGGCGCCTCGGGGGCGAGGGCGTCGAACCAGGCAATCCGGGGGTCGGCCCGGAACCAGGTGAGTTGTCGCCGGGCGAAACGTCGAGTCGCCACCGTCGTCGATTCGATGGCCTGCTCGACGGTGCAGCTGCCGTCGGTGACCTGGAGGAACTGTGAATACCCGATGGCACGCGAGGCGGTCCTGGTTTCGCGCAGGCCGCGGGCTGTCAGTTCGCGGACTTCGGCGAGGAGCCCCGCTTCGTGCATGCTTCGGACGCGTCGTTCCAGCCGTTCGTGCAGGAGGGGCCGCTCTAGGTCGAGCCCGACTTGGAGGGTTGGCTGGCGGTACACGCGCTGGGGCATGTAGGAGCTGAAGGGACGCCCCGTGATCTCATGGACTTCCAAAGCGCGCACGAGCCGGCGCTCATCGAGCCCACGCGCCGCGGATTCGGGGTCCGCCGCCAGCAGCCTCTCTTGCAGCCCCGCCGTGCCGTGCTCGCCTGCCTCGGCCTCCAGCCGATGGCGTACCTCGGGATCGGTGGGCGGGAAATCGAGTTCATCGATCGCGGCACGGACGTAGAGCCCGGAACCACCAACCAGGATCGGGAGGCGGCCACGTCCCTGGATCCCGGCGATCGCCTCGCGTGCCTGCATCTGGAAGGTTGCCACGCTGGCTTCCTCGCTGATGTCCAGGATGTCCAGGAGGTGGTGGCGGATCCCCCCGCGTTGGTCTACGCCGAGTTTGGCGGTGCCG
The DNA here is from genome assembly GCF_056680475.1 of Arthrobacter sp. ASL1. NCBI lineage: Bacteria > Bacillati > Actinomycetota > Actinomycetes > Micrococcales > Micrococcaceae > Arthrobacter > Arthrobacter sp. ASL1. The sequence goes on along the minus strand of NZ_CM155284.1, from coordinate 3,550,132 downwards.
ATGTCCATGCCACGGTAGAACTGCAAGGCGTCTGCGTTGACGATCTCGCCGTCGAACCGTTGCGCCAGCATGATCGCAGTGTCCGATTTGCCGGTCCCCGTTGGTCCCACGACGGCAATGAGCGGCCTCACCGAATGCTACGCACGTCGCGGGAGCGCCGGCATCCCCAGGGAGACTCCCTTGCCGTTGGCAGTGGCCGCGGACCCGCCGCCGGCCCCGCAGGAATCGGCCTGCGACCGGTCCCAGGCATCCCCGGCACGCGAACGACGCAGCTGGTAGTCCTCCACCATCGCCGGATCCGCAAGGAGATGGAAGGCGGCCGCTGCGGTGACTTCCACGGTGACCAGGTCACCGGGTCGCGGCTGTTCCCCTCCATCGGGCACCGAGAAGTGCACGAGGCGCTGGTCACGCGCCCGGCCGGAGAGTCGGTGGGTCTGTTCCGCCTTGCGGCCGGAACCCGCGGTGACCATGATTTCAACCCGGCGTCCAACGTGCCGGGCGTTTTCCTCTGCACAGATGCGGTCCTGCAAGGCGGTCAGCCGTTCGTAGCGTTCCTGGACGACTTCCTTGCGCAGCTGGTCGGGCAGTTCGGCTGCCGGGGTGCCGGGCCTCTTCGAGTACTGGAACGTGAAGGCGCTGGAGAACCGGGATTTCTCGACCACGTCCAGGGTGGCTTGGAAGTCCTCTTCGGTCTCCCCGGGGAATCCCACGATGATGTCGGTGGTGATGGCCGCCTCGGGCATGCGTTCCCGGACCCGGTCCAGGATGCCCAGGAACTTCTTCGACCGGTAGGACCGTCGCATGTCCTTGAGCACCTTGTCCGACCCGGATTGCAGCGGCATGTGCAACTGCGGCATGACATTCGGCGTTTCGGCCATCGCCTCGATGACGTCGTCCGTGAAGGCCGCCGGGTGCGGGCTGGTGAAACGTACGCGCTCCAGCCCCGGGATCTGGCCGCACGCCCGCAGCAGCTTTCCAAACGCGAGCCGGTCGCCGAACTCGACGCCGTAGGAGTTCACGTTCTGGCCCAACAGGGTGACTTCGATGGCGCCGTCGTCGACCAGGGCCTGGACCTCAGCGAGGATGTCACCGGGACGCCGGTCGCGTTCCTTGCCGCGCAGCGACGGAACGATGCAGAAGGTGCAGGTGTTGTTGCAGCCCACGGAGATCGAGACCCAGCCGGAGTACACGGAATCGCGTTTGGTGGGCAACGTCGAGGGGAAGACATCGAGTGACTCGAGGATTTCGAGCTGGGCCTCGTTGTTGTGCCGGGCGCGCTCGAGGAGCGTCGGCAGTGAACCGACGTTGTGGGTTCCGAAGACGACGTCAACCCAGGGTGCCTTGCGCAGGATCGTCTCGCGGTCCTTTTGCGCCAGACAGCCGCCGACGGCGATCTGCATGCCCGGGTGCTGTTCCTTCACGTGGGCCAAACGCCCGAGGTTGCCGTAGAGCTTATTATCCGCGTTTTCCCGGACGGCACAGGTGTTGAACACGACAACGTCCGCTTCCCCGCCTCCGTGGGGATCCTGCCGCGGGACCATGCCGGCCTCCTCGAGCAGGCCGGCGAGACGCTCCGAGTCGTGGACGTTCATCTGGCAGCCGTAGGTGCGGACCTCATAGCTGCGCTGGGCGGTGCCGGGGGCCAGGGTGGAATCGGTGCTGGGAATGGTCAAACTCACCCCCCCAGAGTACCGAACGGGGCAGGGGCTGGGGAATCGGCCGGCAGCTGTCCGCCCCAAGGGGCGTCGTTGCCAGTCAGCTGCGTTCGGCGGGCCAGACCTCGTTAACCACCCGGAAGGCCACCCCGGGGCCGTATCCCTTGCGGCCAAGCATCGACACCAGGCGGCGGACACCCTTGTCACGGTCGAGACCGTCCGCCATGGACCGCACCTTTTTCTTGACGAGTTCCCGGGCCATGTCCAGTTCATCCGCGTCGCTGACCTGTTCCAGGGCCTCCTCGGCGGCTTCGTCGGCGACCCCTTTTTCCCGCAGTTCCCACTTCAACGCGCTGCGGGAGAGCCCCCGCGTGCGGGCCCGTCCCCGGACCCAGGAGTCCGCGAAGGCAACGTCATCGACGAGTCGGAGTTCCTCGAAGCGGTCGAGCACGCGCTTGGCCGCGTCATCGGGGACGTCGCGTTCGACCAGCTTGTCGGCCAGTTGCTTCCGGCTTTTCGCGGAACCGGTGAGCTGTCGCAGCACGATGGCCCGTGCCACGGCATCCGGGTCCGCCTCGGGATCACGATCCGGTGCAGGCCGTCGCCGCGTCATCCCGGCCGGGCGCTGCGCCGGCATGTCGTCACCTGCCTGTCCACAAGGTCCGGCGTTGCTGTCTTCGCCCGGCTTCGGCATGCCAGGCGAGAACAGCGATCCCCCGGAGCCGTCGTCGTCCGTGAGGCCACTGTAGTCGTGTGGCTTCGAACCCATCGCGTTCCCGTCCCGTGCGCCCCGGGGCTAGGAGTCGTTGCCCACAGCGCGCAGCTTTGGATCACCCGGCTCTTCGGGCTGGACACCGATACCGAGCTTTTCCTTGATCCGGCGTTCCAGCTCATCGGTCAGGTCCGGGTTGTCGCGCAGGAACTTGCGGGCGTTTTCCTTGCCCTGGCCGAGCTGGTCGCCGTCGTAGGTGAACCAGGCACCGGACTTCTTCACGAACCCCTCCTCGACGCCCATGTCAATCAGGCCGCCTTCACGGGAGATGCCCACTCCGTAGAGGATGTCGAATTCGGCCTGCTTGAACGGCGGCGCCATCTTGTTCTTGACGATCTTGGCCCGTGTTCGGTTGCCCACCGGGTTCGTACCCTCCTTGAGCGTCTCGATGCGTCGGACATCGATCCGCACGGAGGCGTAGAACTTCAGCGCCTTGCCGCCGGTGGTCGTCTCGGGGCTGCCGAAGAAGACGCCGATCTTCTCGCGGAGCTGGTTGATGAAGATGGCAGTCGTCTTTGTCTGGCTCAGACGACCGGCGATCTTCCGCAGCGCCTGGCTCATCAGGCGGGCCTGCAGCCCCACATGGCTGTCGCCCATTTCGCCTTCGATTTCGGCACGCGGAACGAGAGCTGCCACGGAGTCGATGACGATGACATCCAGGGAACCTGAGCCGATCAGCATGTCCATGATTTCGAGCGCCTGCTCACCGGTGTCCGGCTGCGAGACCAGCAGCGCGTCGGTGTCGACGCCCAACTTCTGGGCATATTCGGGGTCGAGGGCGTGCTCGGCGTCGATGAATGCGGCGATTCCGCCATTGCGTTGCGCATTGGCCACAGCGTGCAGCGCCAAAGTGGTCTTGCCGGAGGACTCCGGCCCATAGATCTCCACGACACGGCCACGTGGAAGTCCACCGATTCCCAAGGCGATGTCCATGGCGATCGAGCCTGTGGGGATGACCTCGATCTTGGCGCGGGTTTCATCCCCCAGTCGCATAACCGATCCCTTGCCGTACTGCTTGTCGATCTGCGCCAGCGCTGATTCGAGAGCCTTTTCGCGGTCCATTGCTGCGGCCATCATTCACCTCGGTTGTCTTGCGGCCCTGGGGCCTGTTTTCGTCCTGCTTCACACGGTATGCGCCGAACCGGACAATTTGGCGCCGGCCCTCGTTCCTGTGGAGAACAGGGACCGCACCCGTGTCATGTCTCCCGCCTCAGCCTACAACCCTTCCGAACACACGTTCGAATCCGAGACGGCGTGTCCTGGTGGATTATTTCTTGAGCGCGACGTCCCGCCCCAGCCAGCGTTCGGGTGGCACGTCTTGTTTTTCGCACACGGCCAGCCAGATCCTCCGGGGTTCCGTGCCGGACGACAGGGCCTGTTCGGCGCTCTTGTCGCCGAGGTCCGCCAACACAAGTTCGGAAGCCAGGACACGGGAATAGCCCGCCCCGAACTCGTCATCCATCAGCCGCCAGAAGTCGCTTCGTCTCACGTCGTCCATTCTTCCATGTGCCGGTCGTTCCGACCCTAAGATGGTGCCATGAATGAACCTGCCCCCGCAGCCGCCGAAGCCGCACAGCGGACCCAAGCGATCCACGACATGGAGGAGCAACTCAGCTTCCTGTGGCGTCGCGCCCGTGCCAACGGGAACAAGGTGGCCAAACAGGTCCACCCGGATATGGAACCGGGCGCCTACGGGCTGCTCGCAGCGTTGCAGCGCCGCGGCACGCTGCGGTTGACCGAGCTGGCGGCGGAGATCGGTGTCGGCAAGCCGTCGGTCAGCCGTCAGGTCAAGATGCTCGAGGAGCTTGGTGTGTTGACTAAAGTCGCCGATCCGGCCGACGGCCGGGCCCAGTCCATCACGCTCACCGTGGTCGGTGCCCGGCAATTGGCCACGGCGCAGGAGTCACGGCAGCATATCTTCCGCGATCTGCTGGCCGATTGGCCGGATGTCGAGCTCCAAACCCTCGCCAGCTTGCTGGCGAAGTTGAACCACTCCTACCTGAATGATCGGGCCTGAGCCGGCACAAGAAAGAGGACAGCCGCCTCGGCAGCTGCCCTCTCCCCTCAAGTGATTCGATGCTTCGGCTGCCCTGGCATTTTCCGGGGCCGGACCGTACGCCGCTAGTGTGACGCTGCGAGGTCCTGGGGCAGGCCCTCGGTCCAGTCCTCCGGGAGGACGTTGGAGAACTGGTTGGCAAGGTCCGACGGGACGGTGTCCGGGATGTCGACGCCCTCGGCCATTGCCACGCGGTCACTGACCTCGCGCAACATCAGGGAGAGCGGGACATCGAGGGCCCCGCAGATCGATGAGAGCAGTTCGGACGATGCTTCCTTCTGTCCGCGCTCCACCTCGGAGAGGTAACCAAGGGAAACGCGCGCATTATGCGAGACCTCGCGCAGGGTCCTGCCCTGACGCTGGCGGACATCCCGCAGGACGTCACCGATCTCGTGGCGGAGTACTACCATTTTGTGCTCCTTGTGCTCGCGACGGGCATCTTCTGCCAGGCCCACATCGCGCCAACGGACGACGCCGTTTACGGATACGGGTTGCTTGACCATGTGTATCGCCTTACTCCTTCAGATCCTGTGCCAGGGTCTACCTGGCCTCCGGGTCCTGATGCGGACCCTGTAGTTTTTTCAACTCACGGGATCGACATTTTGTTCCCGGCACCCACACTAGCCACAACCGAGCCCGGACTGCCAGCACTCGCGCAGGGTGTGTACAACTATTTCTCGTCGAGCAATCCGGCCAGCAGTTCCAAGGCGGCATCCCGCGCCGCGGCACGGATCTGCTGGCGTCCGCCGGACAGGTGAAATTCGTGGGCCCCGCTGGCCGATCCGGTGGCATAGCCGATGAACACGGTCCCCACCGCCTTGCCGTCGTGGGCCTCGGGGCCGGCAACGCCGGTGCTGGAGACCGCCACGTCGGCAGTGCAGCTGCGGCGTGCTCCTTCGGCCATCTGGCGGGCTACCTCGAAGTCGACCGATCCGCGCTCCCGCAGCAGGTCGGCATCGACGCCGAGGAGGTCCTGCTTGACCTGGTTGTGGTAGCTGACCACTCCACCACGCAGGACAGCCGAGGATCCGGGCACATCCGCGATGGCGCCACAGATCCACCCTGCGGTCAGTGATTCCGCGGTGGCCGCCGTCAGGCCCCGGTCCGTCCCGGCTGCGACAATGCGTACGGCCGCCGCCTCGGTGCGGTCGTCGCTCACCGGGTCTCCCGACCGCCCGCGGCTGGCTTCATCCGGGCGGCCTGGATGATGTAGTCGATCCCCGTGTAGATGGTGATCGCCGCAGCCAGCAGGATGACCACCAACGCGATGACCGACAGCCAGCCGACGTCGGGGGTGAAGGGCAGCAGCAGGAGGAACAACCCCGCGGTCTGGGTGACGGTCTTGAGTTTGCCACCCTTCGATGCGGCGATGACGCCACGACGGATGACGGCGAAACGCAGAACGGTGATGCCCAGCTCGCGCACCAGGATGACGATGGTGACCCACCACCACAGCTCCCCCAACCCGGACAGGGTGACCAGGGCGGCCCCCAGCAGGAGCTTGTCGGCGATGGGATCGGCGATCTTCCCGAAGTTGGTGATCAGCCCCCGGCTGCGGGCCAGATCACCGTCCAGCTTGTCGGTGTACATCGCCAGCGCGAACAGGATCACGGCAATCCAGCGCATCGTTGAGTGCTGCTGGTTATCGGCCACCAGCGCCCAGACGAAGAATGGGACCATGATGATCCGCAAAGTCGTCAGGACATTGGCGATGTTCAGGTTCGGGGCGGGCTGGGGCGCGCGTTCCGCTGGGGTTTCAGTCACCCTCTCAGGTTACCGTCCGGTCAGGTTCCAGGCGTCTTCCGAGCCGGATTCCCCGTCATCACCGTCGTCGTATTCGGTGGCCTGCGGGTACGCGGCGAGGTCCTGGGCGACGAGGTCGGTGCCGTAGTGGTTGGCGTTGGCGTTCTCGACCAGCGCGGCTTCGGCGGCCGGTGTCTCCTGCGGGGTGGCCGGTGCCGAGTCCCCGCGCATGGCGGCCAACACGGTGGGCAGGTCGTCGGGCTTGACGAGCACGTCGCGGGCCTTGGAGCCTTCGGAGGGTCCGACGACGCCGCGGGACTCGAGCAGGTCCATCAGCCGGCCGGCCTTGGCGAAGCCAACTCGGAGCTTGCGCTGGAGCATCGAGGTGGAGCCGAACTGCGTGGTGACCACGAGCTCGGTGGCCTGCAGCAGCACCTCGAGGTCGTCGCCGATGTCGTCGTCGATTTCCTTCTTGGGTGCCTCGGCGGGAACGACGTCCCGGTAGACGGCGGTGAGCTGGCCCTTGACGTGTTCGACGACCCGGTGGATCTCCGATTCGGTGACCCAGGCGCCCTGCACGCGCATGGGCTTGGAGGCGCCCATGGGCAGGAACAGGGCGTCGCCCTGGCCCAGCAGCTTCTCGGCACCGGGTTGGTCCAGGACCACGCGGGAGTCGGTCACCGAGGACGTCGCGAACGCCATGCGCGAGGGGACGTTGGCCTTGATCAGGCCGGTGACGACGTCGACGGACGGACGCTGGGTGGCCAGCACCAGGTGGATGCCTGCGGCGCGGGCGAGCTGCGTGATGCGCACGATCGAGTCCTCGACGTCGCGCGGGGCGACCATCATGAGGTCGGCGAGCTCGTCCACGATCACCAGCAGGTACGGGTACGGCCTGATGACGCGCTTGGAACCCTCCGGCGGGACGACCTTGCCGTTGCGCACCCCCTTGTTGAAGTCGTCGACGTGCTTGTACCCGAAGTTGGCCAGGTCGTCGTAGCGGGTGTCCATCTCGCGGACGACCCACTGGAGGGCCTCGGCGGCCTTTTTCGGGTTGGTGATGATCGGGGTGATCAGGTGCGGGACGCCCTCGTAGGCGGTCAGTTCCACGCGCTTCGGGTCGACCATGACCATGCGCACCTCGTCGGGGGTGGCGCGCATGAGGATGGAGGTGATCAGTGAGTTCACGAACGACGACTTGCCCGCGCCGGTGGCACCGGCCACGAGCATGTGCGGCATCTTGGCCAGGTTGGCGACGACGAACCCGCCCTCGACGTCCTTGCCGACGCCCATCACCATCGGGTGCTCCGTCTTGCGTGCCGCGTTCGAGCGCAGCACGTCGCCGAGGGCGACGACCTCCTTGTCGGCGTTCGGGATCTCGATGCCGATGGCGCTCTTGCCGGGGATCGGCGAGAGGATGCGCACGTCGGAGGAGGCGACCGCATAGGAGATGTTCTTGGACAGTGCCGTCACGCGTTCGACCTTGGTCCCCGGCGACAGGGCGATCTCGTAGCGGGTGACGGTCGGCCCACGGCTGAAACCGGTGACCTGGGCGTCGACCTTGAACTGGTCGAGGGTGTCGGTCAGGGCCTTGACGACGGCGTCGTTGGCCTCCGAACGCTCCTTCGCCGGCGGCCCGGCCGGCAGGAAGTCGGAGGAGGGCAGCGTGTAGGCCACGTCGCCGGAGAGCTGGAGCTGCTCGGTGCGCTGCGGGATCGGGGTCAGCGGTGCCGGCTGGGCGACGGGGTTGGCCGGGACGTTCGGGACCCCCGCGCCGGTGCCCGCAGCAGCGGCGAGCATGCCGTTGATCGCCGTCGTGTCCAGGGCCTCGGTGGCCGGTTCGCTCTCGCTTCCCGCGCCGGAGCCGAGCCCGACGTCGATCTTGACCTTCTCCATCGCCTTTTCGGCGGCGGTGGGACGACGCACCCCCGGCGGGATGGTGGGCTCCGGTGCGGTGGTGGGGGCCTCGTCGTTGTCGTGGATGACGGCCTTGTCGTAGGCCTCGTCCCCGGAGAGCGCCTCGGCCGCTGCCGCCTCTGCCTCCTCGCGTTGGCGTGCGCGGGCCGCCTTGCCGAACCGCCGGGTGCGTTTGGGCTGGCGTGCGGCACGCTCGCGGTCGGCGTAGAGGTAGCTCTGGTCGTGTGCCGGGTCATCCGGGTCGGAAGGGTCCCGGGGTGCCGCGCCGGGTTCGGGCTGTCCCATGATCCACTCGTAGCCCTGGCGGATGCGTGCCGGGATATGGCGGAACGGGGTGGCGGTCATGATCATCAGACTCAGCACGGCCAGCACGATCATGACGGCCAAGGCCCCCCACCGGGTCAGCAGGCCCGCCAACGGGACGCTGACCAGGAAGCCGACCACGCCGCCACCGGACCAGAGTTCCTCGAACGGGGCGTCCAGGGCCGGCAGGCCGGCGATGATGTGGGCGATGCCGGCGATGGACAGCGTGGCCAGGGTCAGGCCGATGCCGATGCGGTTGTTGGCGCGGTTCTCCTCGGGACGGCGGAACAACCGGTAGGCACCGACGAAGAGGACGAGCGGCAGCAGGGAGGCCATGAAGCCCAGTGAGCCGCCGAAGATGTTGTGCACGGTGGTGCCGTACCAGCCGACGCCGCGCAGGCCCCACCATTCAACGCTTCCGACGATGACGGCGACGACGACGAGGAAGAGACCGGTGCCGTCGCGGCGGACGTCGCGCTCGGGGCGCACGTCCTGGCCGATCTTGCGGAACGCCCCACCGACCATGCGGGCCAGGCCCATCCACAGCCCGCGGATGGCGCGCAGCGGCAGGGCCAGGTCCTGGTCCACGGGGGAGGAACCGGCTGCGGGACGCGCACCACCGGACCGCGACGAACCCGTGCCGGATTTGCCGCGCGCGGGGGTCTTGCCCGCCGGCTTGCGGCCGGAGGCCTTCGTCGGGGTGGGGGAAGTACGGGTCGCCATACGCGTAACCGTACAGGGTCGGGTCCCCTAGACCCCGGATTTACACGCTTCAGGCCTCGAGGACGACCGGCACGATCATGGGCTTGCGGCGCAGTCTGCGACTGACCCAGGCGCCGACGGTCCGGCGGACGACCTGCTGCAACTGGTAGGTGGTGTGGCTGGGGTTGTTGCGCACCGCCTCCTCGAGGGCGGCCACGATCCTGGGCTTGATCTCCTCGAACACGTTCTCGTCCTCGGCGACGCCGCGGGCGTGGATGTCAGGACCGGTGACGATGCTGCCGGTCTGGCGGTTGACGACGGTGATCACCGAGATGAACCCCTCTTCGCCGAGGATCCTGCGGTCCTTGAGGTCATCGTCCGTGATGCTGCCCACCGCGGACCCGTCGACATAGACGAACCCGCAGTCGACCTGGCCGACCTGGCGGGCGACGCCGTCGCGCAGGTCCACGACGGACCCGTCCTCGGTCAGCAGGATGTTCTCCACCGGCACCCCGGTCTGTTCGGCGATGTGCGCGTTGGCCAGCAGGTGGCGGGTCTCCCCGTGGACGGGCATGGCGTTGCGCGGCCGGATGATGTTGTAGCAGTACAGCAGTTCACCGGCCGAGGCGTGCCCGGAGACATGGACCTTGGCGGTGCCCTTGTGCACCACGTCCGCGCCGAGGCGCATCAGCCCGTTGATGACGCGGAAGACGGCGTTCTCATTGCCGGGGATCAGCGAGGAGGCCAGGATGACGGTATCGCCCGGCCCCACGGCGATCCGGTGGTCCCCGGTGGCCATGCGCGAGAGCGCCGCCATGGGTTCGCCCTGGGAACCGGTGGACATCAGCACCACGCGTTCGTCCGGCAACTGGTCCACGTCCCTCAGGTCCACCAGGATCCCCGGGGGGACGTCCAGATAGCCCAGCCGGGCGGCGATGCCCATGTTCCGCACCATGGACCGTCCGACGAAGGCGACCTGGCGCCCATGGGCGGCGGCGGCGTCGAGCACCTGCTGGACCCGGTGGACATGCGAGGAGAAGGAGGCGACGATGATCCGCTTGCGGGCCCGGGCGAAGAGGTTCTGCAGGACCGGGCCGATCTCCTGTTCCGCCGTCGTGAACCCGGGGACGTCGGCGTTGGTGGAGTCGGACATGAACAGGTCCACGCCCTCCTCCCCCAGCCGGGCGAAGGCCCGCAGATCGGTGATCCGCCCGTCCAGGGGCAGCTGGTCCATCTTGAAGTCGCCGGTGTGCAGGACGGTTCCGGCCGCGGTGCGGATGAAGACCGCCAGGGCGTCGGGGATCGAGTGGTTGACCGCGACGAATTCGCAGTCGAAGCCCCCGAGCACCTGGCGCTGGCCTTCGGCGACGGTGACCAGGACCGGGGTGATGCGGTGTTCGGCCAGCTTCGCCTCGACCAGGGCCAGCGTCAGCTTCGAGCCGATCAGCGGGATGTCCCCGCGCAGGCGCAGCAGGTAGGGTACGGCCCCGATGTGGTCCTCGTGGCCGTGGGTGAGCACGACGCCCACGACGTCGTCGAGCCGCTCGCGGAGGTAGCCGAAGTCCGGCAGGATCACGTCGACCCCGGGCTGGAACTCCTCGGGGAAGAGCACGCCGCAGTCGACGATGAGCAGTTTCCCGCCTATTTCGAACACCGCCATGTTCCGGCCGACTTCCCCGATGCCACCCAGTGGCACGATGCGCAGGGTCCCGTCGGCCAGCGTCGGCGGGGGGCTCAGGCGGGCGGCATCTGCCGGGGCGACGACGCTGTCGGACATCGGGGCGTTCCCTTCTAGAGGTCGATTCCCGCCTCGGCCAGGTCCGCGCGGATCGGCGCGGCCTCCTCCTCGGTCGGCTCCACCAGCGGCAGGCGCACCATGGCGTTGGGCAGCACGCCCTGCCAGTGCAGGATCGTCTTGGCCGCGACGGCGCCCTGGATGTGGGACATGACGGCACGTTGGATGGGGTCCAGTTCGAAGTGCATGGCCCGGGCGGTGGCCAGGTCCCCGGCGAGCATCGCGTCGACGAGGCGGCGGTACCCGGCGGTGGCGACATGCGCGGTGACGGAGATGACGCCCTTGGCGCCGGCGGCCATCAGCGGCAGCGTCAGCCCGTCGTCGCCGGAGTAGACGTGCAGGTCGGTGTTGGCCAGCACGCGGGTGGTGGACTGGTAGTCGGCCTTCGCGTCCTTCAGCGCCACCACGTTGGGGTGTTCGGCCAGCCGGATCAGGGTCTCGGCGCTGATGGCGATGCCGGCGCGGCCGGGGATGTCGTAGACCATGACGGGCAGGTCGGTGCTGGAGGCGATGGCCTCCACGTGGGCGCGGACCCCGGCCTGGCTGGGCTTGTTGTAGTACGGGGCCGTGACCAGCACGCCGTCGACGCCGAGCTTCGCCGCCGCCTTCGTGAGGTGGATCGAGTGCGCGGTGTCGTTGGTGGTGGACCCCGCAATGACCTTCGCCCGGCCGCCGACGGCCTCGACGACGGCACGGAACATGCCCAGGTTCTCCTCGTCGGTCAGCGTCGAGGTCTCCCCCGTGGTCCCGGTGACCACCAGCGAGTCGCAGCCGCCGTCGACGAGGTGGACGGCGAGCGCCGCGGCCTGGTCCAGGTCGGCGGCGCCTCCGGCGGCAAACGGGGTGACCATCGCGGTGCCCAGGGTGCCGAAGGGGTAGTCGTGGCGCGGGGTGTTCGAATCCGAGGCAGGCATGGGCACCACGTTACCCGCAGGCCCCGCCAAATTCCGCAGCCCCGCACGCTGCGTGACCAAGATGACGCGCCCGGCTCCGGTGCACGACGGCGGGAGCCGGGTTCCGCCGTCGTGCACCGGGTCCGCCGGGGCCCGGCTTGGTATATTCGACGCGCGGGTCCCACCGCGCCATTGCCCTCGACGACAGGCCAGGAGCCCATGCCACGCAAGCGCACGACGACCCCCACCCGGCGGATCGCCGGGGTCGACGTGGCCCGCGGCCTCGCGCTGCTCGGGATGATGGCCACCCACATCATGCCGCTGACGCACGCCGGTCCGGACGGGGCGCAGGCGACGTGGGTGGCCGTGCTCTTCGCCGGCAAGGCCTCGGCCGTGTTCGCGATCCTGGCCGGTGTCGGGCTGGCCCTGCTGACCGGCGGAAACGCCCCGCACACTGCGGCCCGGCTGGCCGCGGACCGGCGGTCGGTGGCGGTGCGGGCGGTGCTGATCACCGTGATCGGGCTCTTTGCCGGCTCGCTGGACACCAATGTCGCGGTGATCCTGGTCCACTACGGGGTGCTCTTCCTCGCCGCCACCGCGTTCCTGGGGCTGCGGCTGCGCACGTTGTGGTGTTGGGCGGCCGGCTGGCTGCTGCTGGCGCCGGTGGCCTGGTACCTGGTGCTGCCGTGGGTCGGCACGCATGTCGTGCCGGCGACCACGGGCGCCTCCCCCGGGCTGGTGGACCTGCTGCGCCCGGCCACGCTGCTGGCCGACCTGTTCGTCACCGGCTACTACCCGGTGCTGGTGTGGACGGGCTTCATCCTGCTCGGCCTGGCGCTGGGCCGCTGCCGGCTCTCGTTGCCACCGGTGGCGTTGGCGTTTGCCGTGGGCGGATCCGCCCTGGCCTGGGCGGCGCGGGCCCTGTCCGATGAGCTGGTCTTCTCGCACGCCGGCGCCATGGGCGCCCTGGGTGCCATCACCCGGGAAAACGGCCTGCCGCTGGTCCCCGCCCTGGACTCCGGGCGGGCCCTGGCGGGCATCGAGACGACCCCCTGGTGGTTCGCGATCTCCGCCCCCCACAGCAGCGCCCCGCTGGACCTGCTGCACGTCGCCGGCACCGCGATCGCCGTGCTGGGTGTGTGCCAGCTGGTGGCCATGGCGCTGACGGCACTGCTCGGCGGTGCCGGGGAGGCGCTGCTGTGGCCGCTCTCCGGTGCGGGATCGGCGACCTTGACGCTCTATACGGGGCATCTGGTGGCGTTGGACCTGCTCAGCACGGCCACCGCGGGGATGCCGCGGTTGGGCCTGTTCCTGTGGTTCGTCGTGGCCGCCCTGCTGGCCGGCATCGCGCTGAAGTGGGCCGGACGCCGCGGACCCCTGGAAGCCGCGGTGCACACGCTGGCGGGGTCGGCGGCCGGGCGGTCCGGGTAGTCCCGCGTGCACGCCGCCCTGTGCGCCGGACGGCGGCGCTGACGCGGAGTCCGGCTCAGCTGCCGGTGGTGGCCCGCGCATCCCCCGAGGCGCGGAACAGGCCGATGGCCCGGCGCATCGTCTCGCGGGCCCGGCGGCGGTCCCCCGACGCGTCGTAGGCCAGCGCCAGCCGGTGCATGCTGCGCCAGCTGTCGGGATGTTCGGTGGCCTCCTGTTGGTACTGCACGAAGTCCTCGTCGGCCGCGGCCTTCACGATCCGCCCCGACGGGGTGCGGGGCAGGTTGTCCTCGGGCAGCAGGCCCTCGGATTCCAGGATGCCGGCCATGCGCTGGCTGCGGGATCCGAAGAGGACCTCGCGGATGAGGATCCAGACCCCGAGCAGCGGGATGATCAGGGCGGCGACCCCGATGCCCTTGGCCACCGGTTCGGGCGCCCGGATGAGGGCGACCGAGCTGGCGAAGGAGGCGTAGAGGTACAGGGCGAAAAGCAGGAGGATGGCGCCGACCCAGAGCTTGGTCTTCACTTAGGCGTTGCCTCCGAGGTCGAGGTAGTTGTCCAGCCCGTAGGCCAGCCCGGGGCGTGAGGCGACGGTGCGCAGGCCCAGCAGCACGCCGGGCATGAAGGAGACGCGGTCGAACGAATCGTGGCGCAGCGTCAGTTGTTCACCCGTGGAGCCCAGCAGGACCTCCTGGTGGGCGACGAGGCCGCGCAGCCTGACCGAATGCACGCGCACCCCGTCGACGTCGGCGCCGCGGGCGCCGTCCAGCAGGGTCTCGGTCGCGTCGGGGCTGGCCGGCACCTTGGCAGCGGTCCTGACCCGCGAGACCAGTTCGGCGGTGCGCACCGCGGTCCCGGAGGGGGCGTCGACCTTCTCCGGGTGGTGCAGCTCGATGATCTCGACGGATTCGAAGTACTTGGCGGCCTGGGCGGCGAAGGAGGAGGCCAGCACGGAGCCAAGCGCGAAGTTCGGGGCGATCAGCACCCCGGTGTCGGGGTGTTCGGCCAGCAGTTCCCGCAGGTTGGCGCGGCGGGTCTCGGTCCAGCCCGTGGTGCCCACGACGGCGTGGATCCCGTGTTCGACGGCGAAGCGGACGTTGGCTTCGGTGCTGTCCGGGACGGTGAGGTCCACCAGGTGGGTGGCCCCGGCGTCGAGGACCGCCTGCAGCGGGTCATGCCGGCCCAGTGCGGCGACCAGCTCCATGTCCTCGGCGTTCCCGACCGCCTTGACGGCCTCGGCCCCCATCCGTCCTGAGGCTCCGAGGATGGCAACGGAAATCTGTGCAGTCATGCCCCCAAGGCTATCGCCTCAGGCCATGCCCACCCATTCGGTGTCGCCGTCGGCGAAGTGCTGTTCCTTCCAGACCGGGACGCCGTGCTTGACGGCCTCGACCAGGTCGCGGCACGCGTCGAACGCCTCGCCCCGGTGGGAGGAGGCGGCCGCCGCCACCAGGGCAGCGTCGCCGATGGCCAGGGCACCGGTGCGGTGCGCGGCCCAGAGCCGGGTGCCGGGATGCCGGGCGGCAACGTCGGCGGCCAGCTCGGCCATCCGCACATCGGCGCTGGGGTGGGCGCTGTAGAGCAGCCGTTCGACCGCCCGGCCGGAATCGTGGTTGCGCACCACGCCGCCGAAGGTGACGACGGCGCCGGTGGCCGCGGTCTCGACCGCATCCCAGGCGGTCTGCACGTCAATCGGCTCGGCGGCCATGCCGGAGAAGACGACGACTCCGGCCGCTGCGCTGGTGGGTTCATCCATGTCCATGTCCGCCTTCGATCTGTTCGCAGAGGTGTCCGATGATCGGGTCCAGCACGGCCAGGGCGTCGGCGACGCCGCCGGGCGACCCGGGGAGGTTGACGATGAAGGTGCGCCCGGCAGTGCCCGCATGGCCGCGGCTGAGCACAGCGTGCGGGGTCTTGGCCCGGCCGGCGGCCCGGATGGCCTCCATGATGCCGGGGATCCGGCGGTCCAGCAGCGGCTCGGTCATCTCCGGCGTGGCGTCATCCGGGGAGAGCCCGGTGCCGCCGCTGGTGATGATGACGGCCGGCGCCTCGTGCAGCAGCAGCCGCAGTGCGGCACCGACTTCTTCGCCATCGGGGACGACGACGGGGTCGCCGACCTCGAAGCCGTGGCCGGTGAGCCAGCCGGTGATCACCGGGGCGCTGCGGTCGGTGTAGACGCCGGTGGCGGCCCGGGTGGAGGCGATGACCACGGCGGCACGGCGGGCGTGGTCGCTCATGCGCCCTCCCCGTCCAGCGTCCAGTCCCCGCTCTTGCCCCCGGATTTGGCCAGCACCTTCGTCTCGGAGATCACCGCATGCTTGTCGACCGCCTTGGTCATGTCGTAGAGGGCCAACGCGGCGACGGAGGCGGCCGTCAGGGCCTCCATTTCGACGCCGGTCACCCCGCGGGTGGTGACGGTCGCCTCGATCCGCATGGTGCCGGCCGCCGCGTCGGGGAAGAAGTCGACGGTGAGCTTGGCCAGCGGCAACGGGTGGCACAACGGGATGAGTTCAGGGGTCTTCTTGGCGGCCATGATCCCGGCGATCCGGGCAACGGCGAGGGCATCGCCCTTGGGCAGGTCGCCGGAGACGATCATCCCCAGCACGTCGGGGCGGGTGTGCAGCACCGATTGGGCGGTGGCGGTGCGTGAGGTCTCGGCCTTGTGCGATACGTCGACCATGTGGGCCGATCCGTCGGCGCGGACGTGGCTGAGGGCCGGTGCTTCGGGTTCGGTCATGTCAGGTCTCCGTAGATCAGGGCGTCGACCGGTTCCCCGGCCTGGTGTGCGGGGGCGTCCGGAGGCAGCACCAGCAGGGCGTTCGCGGTGGCGAGGGCGTGGACCAGGTGCGATCCGGGCCCGCCCACGGCAGTGGCCTCGGCCCCGCCGTCGTGCAGGATCCGCACGCTGGCACGGCGTGCTTGCAGCTTGCCCGATGGTGGCGGTTCCAACGGCCCGGACAGGTGGGCCGTGACCCGGCGGCGCGGGACGGCGCCGGTGAGCCCGGCCAGGGCCGGGCGCAGCAGGATCTCGAAGCTCACGACCCCGCTGACCGGATTGCCGGGGAAGGCCAGCAGCGGTGTCGGTGCGGTGCCGGGCAGGTCCAGCAGGCCGAGCCCCTGCGGGCCGCCGGGCTGCATGGCGACCGAGCCGAAGTCGATGCCGTGGCGGGCCAGCGCCTGGCGGACCACCTCGTAGGCGCCCTGGCTGATGCCCCCGCTGGTCACCACCAGGTCGTGGGCGGGTGTGCCGGCCGGGCCGAGCTCCCCGGCGAGGGCGGCGGCGAAGGCGTCCGGATCGTCGGCGCTGATGCCGGCGCAGTGCGCCCGGGCTCCGGCCTCGGTGAGCAGGCTGGCGAGCAGCGTCGAGTTGGCGTCGTGGATCTGCCCGGGGGCCAGCTCGGTTCCGGGGGCCCGGACCTCGTCGCCGGTGGCGAGCACGAGCACGCGGGGACGGCGGCGGACCGCCAGGGTGTCCACCCCCAGCGCCGCGGCCAGGCCGAGGTGGACCGGGCCGAGCCGGGTGCCGGCCGCCAGGGCGGTGGCCCCGGCGGCGATGTCGCTGCCGGCGGCCCGGATGAACTGCCCGGCCGGCGTCCCGGTGGGCAGGGCCACCGTGGCGTCCCCGGCGCCGGCGGGCGGGAACCGTGGTGGGTCGGCGCGCTCGATGGGCACGACGGCGTCGGCGCCGGCGGGCATCATCGCCCCGGTCATGATCGGCACGACGGTGCCGGCCGGGAGCGGCGGGGCGACGGCCCCGGCGGGGATCGGCGTCCCCACCGGCAGCGGGACGCCCCCGGCGGCATCCGCGACCCGCAGGGCGTAGCCGTCCATCTGGGAGTTGTCGAAGGGCGGCAGCGCCCGCGGGGCCGGCAGGTCCCCGGCCAGGACGCGGCCCAGGGCGTCGGCCAGTGGCACGTTCTCGGTGCCCAACCGGCCGGCCAGCGGTGCCAGCAGGCGGTGCACGGCGGCGCGGTGGTCCTCGACGGTGCGCCGGAAGCTGGAGTCCATGCGTTCCATCCTACGGCCGGGCCGCCTCGCTAGTGGCGGAAGATCCGGCCCACCGCGGCGCCGGCGATGACCAGCACGATCAGGTACAGCCCGATCAGCATCAGGCTGATGCCCAGGGCGGCCTGCGGGTCGTTGGAATTCAGGGCCAACTCGATCTGCAGGGGCAGCGTCCGGGTGCGTCCGGCCACGGACCCGGCGAAGGTGATCGTCGCGCCGTATTCGCCCAGCGACCGGGCGAAGGCCAACAGCGTGCCCACCAGGATGCCGGGGGCGGCCAGCGGCAGGGTGATGTGGGAGAGGATCTGGGCCGAGGAGGCCCCGGAGTTGGCGCCGGCGAACTCCAGGTCGGTGTCCACCGCCTCGATGCTGCTCAGCGCCGAGACGACGAAGAACGGCAGCGAGACGAAGACCTGGACCAGGATCACGGCGGCCGGGCTGAACCCGATTCCCAGACCGATCGAGTCCAGCCAGCCGCCCACCGGTGTCTGCCGGCCCCAGAAATAGAGCAGCGCCAGCCCCGAGACAACGGGCGAGAGCACCAACGGCACGACCAGCAGCCCCCGCAGCAGCGCCAACACCACCCCATGCAGGCGGGAGAGCAGCACGGCCAGCGGCAGGCCCAGGATGAAGCAGACCACGGTGGACATCCCCGCGGTCGCCAATGAGAGCCCCAACGCGGTCCGCGCGTCCTCGCGGGCCAACAGCGCCGGCAGGTCCTGCCAATTCGCGGCGACGAACAGCGCAATGAGCGGGCCGGCGAGGGCGGCCAGGCCGATCGCCGCCGGAATCCACAACCAGCCAGGGGTCGTCGCCCGGAGCATGCGGGGCGAGAGCGGGATGCGGGTCACGGCCGGGAGAAGCCCGCCGCATGGAAGATCTTCGCCGCGGAGTCCCCCCGTAGCCAGGTGGCGAACTTGCGGGCGGAAGCCGGCGCGTCGGTCGCCACGAGCAGCGGGTACACGTTCGGTTCCAGCCGCGGCAGGTTGATCGCGCGGACCGTGCCACCGGCCGCCGCGGCATCCGTGGCGTAGACGAAGCCGGCGTCGACCTGCCCGGCGGTGACCTTGGTCAGTACGGAGCGGACATCGGCCTCCTCGCTGACGGTGCCGAGCGTCATGCCCTCCCGGTCCAGGTAGGCGTGGGCGGCGCGCCCGCAGGGGACGGCAGGGGCGCAGATGGCCACGGCTCCGGCCTCGGGAAGCTGGTCCAGCCCGGTGATCGGGGAGTCGGCGGGAACGGCCACCACCAGGCGGTTGGCCACCAGGTCCACGGGCCGCGCGAACGCACCGGGGTCCTCCAGGGCCTTCGGCGCCTCGGTGTCGGCGGTGACCAACACATCGGGCCGCTCGCCGGCGTTGGCCTGCTGGACCAGTCTCGAGGAGGCGCCGAGGTTGATCTGGATCCTGGTCGTGTCCCCGGTTTCCCGCGCGTAGGCGGCGGTCAATTCGGGGGCCACGTCCGTCAGCGAGGCGGCGGCGGAGAACTGCACGACGCCGGTGCCGCCTCCCGCGGTTCCCGAACCCGCCGCAGTGCTCGACTGGCTGGCGGCTGCTCCCCCGGCAGCACAGCCGGACAGCAGCAGGACGATGGCCGCGAGGACGAGGATGATGCGCCGGTCCATGGTCAGCCCTTGGTCTCGATGATGACGTTCGTCGACTTGATGACGGCAGTTGCGACGGCGCCGGGTTCCAGCCCCAGGTCACGCACGGCCTCGCTGCTCATCAGCGACACGACCCGGAAGGGGCCGCATTGCATCTCCACCTGGGCCATGACCCGGTCCGCGGTCACGGCGGTGACGAGCCCGACGAAGCGGTTGCGTGCCGAGGAGGCGACGCCGGCCGGGTCGGTGGGGGCGTTGGACAGGCCGCGGATGTAGGCCGCCAATTCGGTCCCGTCCACGGTGATGCGGCCGGAGGAATCCCGGCCCGCGGCCAGCTGCCCGGAATCGAGCAGGCGCCGAACGGTATCGTCGCTGACCCCCAGGAAACGTGCCGCCTCGGAAACTCGCAAATGCGTCATGAAAACAGCTTAGATGACGCATTTGCGGATTGAAACCCGTGATGACCCGGAACATGCCGGACTCCACCGGCGCGGCCCACCCGCGGTGTCCACGGCAACGGTGCACCGGCCCCTGAATTCCGCCCGAAACTGGACTACCCTCGGAGCATGACGTGCAGCACCAACCCCCGAACCCCGGCCGAGTCCGGCGAGGGGCGGGCCCCGGTCGCGCTGGGCCTGCCGGCCATCCCCGCACCCGGCACCACCGGCCCCGACGCGGGAGCGGGCGCCATCCCGCCTCCGGCCCCGGGCGACGACCCGCGCCTGGTCGATCGTTTCGGCCGGGTTGCCACCGACCTGCGCATCTCGCTGATCGACAAGTGCAACCTGCGCTGCACCTATTGCATGCCCGCGGATGGCCTGGCCTGGCTCCCCCCGGAACGCCTGCTGACCGGGGCGGAGATCCGCCGACTGGTGCGCATCGCCGTGGACACGCATGGGGTGCGCGAGCTGCGCCTGACCGGTGGAGAGCCGCTGGTGCGCAAGGACCTGGTGGATATCATCGCGTCGATCCGCGCCGACCATCCGGAGCTGCCGATCTCGATGACCACCAATGGCGTCGGGCTCGCGGCCAAGGCCCAGGCCCTCGCCGACGCCGGGCTCTCCCGCATCAACGTCTCGCTGGATACCATCCACGCCGAATCCTTCGCCAAGCTCACGCGCAGGAACTTCTTCCACAAGGTGCTCGAGGGCATCGAGGCCGCCGATGCGGCCGGACTGCGCCCGATCAAGATCAATGCCGTGCTGCTGCGCGGGGTCAACGACACCGAGGCCGCGGACCTGCTGGCCTGGTCGCTGGAGCGCGGCTTCGAGTTGCGTTTCATCGAGCAGATGCCCCTGGACGCCGACCACGGTTGGACCCGCACCAACATGGTCACCGCCGAGGACACCCGCGAGCTGTTGCGCACCCACTACGACGTGTCCGTCTCCCCCGACGCCCGCGACGGCGCCCCAGCCGAACGCTACGTCGTCAGCGCCCTCCCCGGAGCCGACGGCACACCGGGCGCGGTCCTGGGCACGGTGGGCATCATCGCCTCGGTGACCGAACCGTTCTGCGCCGACTGCCGCCGCACCCGCATCACTGCCGAAGGCAGGATCATGAGCTGCCTGTTCTCCCGCGAGGAGACGGACCTGACCTCGCTGCTGCGCTCGGGAGCGACCGACGCGCAGATCGCCGACCGGTGGCGGGCCGCCATGTGGGCCAAGCCACGCGCCCACGGCATGGACCACACCGGCCTCGGCGACCAGGATTTCGTCCAGCCGGACCGCTCCATGAGCGCCATCGGAGGTTAAGTGAAGGTCAGGTTCTTTGCCGCCGCCGCTGCCGCGGCCGGCACCACCGAGGTGGACGTCCGCCTCGCCGACATCGAGCACGACGGCGGCACGCTGGCTGCGCTGCTGTCGCACCTGCCCCAGGTGGTTCCCGGCGGCACGTCCGGTCCCCCGTTGCTGCGGGTCGTTTCCCGGTCCAGCTTCCTGGTCAACGAGACCGGCGCCCGCGACCACACGCGCCGTCTGGCGGACACGGATGTCATCGACATCCTGCCGCCGTTCGCCGGCGGCTAGCAGCGTGGCACCAGGGCGACGCCCAGCTCGGGGAACTGCAACCCGCCACGGCTGATGGTCGGGTAAAGGCCGGCGCCCAGGTCCAGGGGAATCAGCATGAAGTGACCCCAGGCGACGCTCACGACGGCCGATAAGATGGACTCTCATCGTCAAATTTCAAGGAACTACGCCGCTCAAAGGTATGCACGAGTGGCGTGGTGTGATCGAGACCACGCCATTCCGAGCAAAGGGGCTGGGTGTGGATTACTGGTCGAAACCACGTCCCGGGCGGTGCGGCGGGCCGGCTTCGTGCTAGAGGCCGAAGTCCGCCGGGCTGTCGAAGGGCCCGACGACGGTGATGGTGCGCGGGCGGGAGGCCATTTCGCGGGCCAGAGCCTGGACCCCTTCCCGGGTGACCGCCCGCACGCGGTCGAGGGACTCGTCGAGGTCCTGGAAGACGCCCGTGACCAGTTCTGCGCGGCCCAGCCGGGACATGCGAGATCCCGGGTCCTCCAGGGCAAGCACCATGCCGCCGGAGAGCTGGCCGATGGCTTTGCGCAGTTCCTCCGCGGTGATGCCGTCGGCGGCCAGCTTGTCCAGCTCCTCGCCGAGCAGCCCGATGACCTGGCCGGTTTTACCCGGGGCACAGCCGGCATACATGCCGAAGTAGCCCACATCGGAGTAGGCGGCGGAAAAGGAGTAGGTGGAATAGACCAGGCCGCGCTTCTCGCGGATTTCCTGGAACAGCCGCGATGACATGCCACCGCCCAGGACGGCGTTGAGCACGCTCATCGTGTGGCGGCGTTCATCGGTGGCGACGATGCCCGGGCATCCCATGATGATGTTGGTCTGCTCGACGGGGCGGCGGATGACATCAACGGTGTGCTGGCCGGCGACCTGGACGGGTTCGGTGCTGCGGCGCGGTTCGGGCAGGGCACCGTCCTCAAGCGTCCAGCCGGCGGTGCGCAGGGCTTCGAGGACCTGGCGGCAGACGGCATCGTGGTCCAGGGATCCGGCGACCGTGATCACCAGTTCGCTGGGCTTGTAGTACTTGCGGTAGTGGTCCACGACGGCCTCGCGACCGATGGACAGGATGGCCTCGGGTGTGCCCCCGATGGGCCGAGCCAGCGGGTGCGTACCGAGCACCGCGGCGACGAATTTTTCGTGGGCGACGTCGCCCGGGTCGTCGCTGTCCATGGCGATTTCCTCGAGGATGACGTCGCGTTCCTGCTCGAGTTCCTGGGGATCGAGCACGGCGGACGTGATCATGTCGGCGATCACGTCGATGGCCAGCGGCAGGTCCGCGTCCAGGACGCGGGCAAAGTAGCAGGTGTTTTCCTTGGCCGTCGCGGCATTGGATTCGCCGCCCACCTCGTCGAAGGCGGAGGCGATGTCCATCGCGTTGCGGCGGGTGGTGCCCTTGAAAAGCAGGTGTTCCAGGAAGTGGGTGGACCCGTGCTGGCCATCGGCCTCGTCACGCGATCCCACACCGACCCAGAAGCCGATCGTCGCGGAGCGCTGGCCGGGCATCGCCTCGGTCAGCACCCGCACCCCGCCGGGGAGGACGGAGCGGCGCACCAGCGCCCCTCCGGCCTCCCCGTGCAGGATGGTTGGATCCCCGTCCTCGATCGGTGCGCCGGTGCCGGGGGCACCTTGCTCAGCGGTCGACGGGAACATTCCCGAGCCGTGTAGCGGCAAAGGAATCAATGCCATGGGTGTATCTCGTCCCTACGCGTTGGCGGGCGAGGACTCGGCCTCGGCCTCATCGGCGACGACAGGCGCCAGGGAGAGCTTTCCGCGGTCATCAACCTTGGTGATCTCCACCTGGATCTTCTGGCCCACGGAGACGACATCCTCGACGTCGTCGACGCGCTTGCCACCGGCCAGCTTGCGCAGCTCGGAGATGTGCAGCAGGCCGTCCTTGCCCGGGGTCAGGGACACGAAGGCGCCAAACGTGGTCAGCTTCACCACGGTGCCGAGGTAGCGTTCGCCGACCTCCGGGACCATCGGGTTGGCGATCGCGTTAATGGCGGAGCGGGCGGCCTCGGCGGATTCGCCGTTGGTCGCGCCGATCAGGACGGTGCCGTCATCTTCGATGGAGATGTCGGCGCCCGTGTCCTCCTGGATGGTGTTGATCATCTTGCCCTTCGGGCCAATGACCTCGCCGATCTTGTCCACGGGGATCTTTACCGAGATGATGCGCGGGGCGAACTCGCTCATTTCATCCGGTGCGTCGATCGCGGAGTTGATCACCGAGAGGATGTGCAGGCGGGCTTCGCGGGCCTGCTTCAGCGCGGCGGCCAGCACGGAGGCGGGGATGCCGTCGAGCTTGGTATCCAGCTGGATGGCCGTGACGAACTCGGACGTGCCGGCGACCTTGAAGTCCATGTCGCCCATGGCGTCCTCGGCACCGAGGATGTCGGTCAGCGCCGCGTAGCGGGTCTGGCCGTCGACCTGGTCGGAGACCAGGCCCATGGCGATGCCCGCAACCGGTGCACGCAGCGGCACACCGGCGTTGAGCAGCGACAGCGTCGAGGCGCAGACCGAGCCCATCGAGGTGGAGCCGTTGGAGCTCAGCGCCTCGGAGACCTGGCGGATTGCATAGGGGAATTCCTCGCGGGTCGGCAGAACCGGCATCAGGGCGCGCTCTGCGAGGGCACCGTGGCCGATTTCGCGGCGCTTCGGGGATCCGACGCGGCCGGTCTCGCCGGTGGAGTACGGCGGGAAGTTGTAGTTGTGCATGTAGCGCTTGCGCGTCACCGGCGACAACGAGTCGATCTGCTGCTCCATCTTGAGCATGTTCAGCGTGGTGACACCCATGATCTGGGTCTCGCCGCGCTCGAAGATCGCCGAACCGTGGACGCGGGGCAGGACCTCGACCTCGGCGGTGAGCTGGCGGATGTCCGTCAGGCCACGTCCGTCGATGCGGACCTGCTCGGTGAGGATGCGCTGGCGTACGACCTGCTTGGTCACGGCGCCGAAGGCCTTGGAGACCTCGTTGGCACGGCCGTCGAATTCCTTGCCTTCGCTGGCGAGCTGTTCGACGATCTCGTCACGGTAGACGCCGGAGGCGTTGTCGCGCTCCTGCTTGTCGGCGATCGCGAAGACCTGGGCCAGCTTGGCCGAGGCGGCGGACTCGACGGCGGCGTAGACGTCGTCCTCGTAGTCGCGGAAGACCGGGAACTCCACGGTCGGCTTCGCGGCGCGGGAGGCCAGGTCGGCCTGTGCGTCGCAGAGGACCTGGATGAACGGCTTGGCGGCCTCGAGACCCTCGGCAACGACCTCTTCGGTCGGGGCGGTGGCGCCGTTTTCCTTGATCAGGTTCCAGGCGTGATCGGTGGCCTCGGCCTCGACCATCATGATGGCGACGTCGTCACCGGCAACGCGGCCGGCCACGACCATGGAGAACACCGCGTTCTCCAGCTGGGAGTGCTTCGGGAAGGCAACCCACTGGGCGCCGTTGCCGTCGTCGACCAGGGCAACGCGGACGCCGCCGATGGGGCCGGAGAACGGCAGGCCGGAGAGCTGCGTGGACATCGAGGAGGCGTTGATAGCCACGACGTCGTACAGGTCGTCCGGGTTCATCGACAGGATGGTGACGACCACCTGGACCTCGTTGCGCAGGCCCTTGACGAAGGCCGGACGCAGCGGGCGGTCCATGAGGCGGCAGGCCAGGATGGCCTCGGTCGAGGGGCGGCCCTCGCGGCGGAAGAAGCTGCCGGGGATGCGGCCGGCAGCGTACATGCGCTCCTCGACGTCCACGGTCAGCGGGAAGAAGTCGAAGCCCTCGCGGGGGTGCTTGCCGGCAGTGGTGGCGGAAAGCATGGACGTGTCGTCGTCGATGTAGACCATGGCCGCACCGGCGGCCTGCTGGGCGAGGCGCCCGGTCTCAAAGCGGATGGTGCGTGAACCGAATCGGCCATTGTCGATGACCGCTTCTGCGAATTGAATTTCGGGACCCTCCATGGAGAGTCACCTCCGTTTCTCGTTTGGCGCAGGGCCAGCCGATCTCCTCCGGTTCCACCGGAGGGGGCACCCGGTCTTCGATCGAGGCCCACGGGGTGTCCGGCGTCGTGCCGGTTTCCGTAGACCACTACCGAGGACCGCGAATGTCCGAGATGGCTGGTTCCTGCAGTTTTCACTGGTGATGGTGGCGCGGGGCCTGGGCCCGTTGCCGGAAAGCGGCCCCTCGCCGGTTGCCCGGCGGGGGAACCGCTTCCCTGGATCCGACTAGCGGCGCAGGCCGAGACGCTCGATGAGCGCACGGTAGCGGACGATGTCGGTGTCCTTCAGGTAACCGAGCATGCGACGACGACGGCCAACCATGCCCATGAGGCCACGGCGGGTGTGGTGATCGTGCTTGTGGGTCTTCAGGTGCTCCGTCAGGTCCAGAATGCGACGGGACAGAACAGCAATCTGCACCTCGGGGGAACCCGTGTCGCCTTCGTGGGTGGCGTAAGCCTTGATGATTTCGGTCTTGACAGCAGCGTCGAGGGCCACATTAACTCCTGGAGTTGTACCGCGAACAGGTAAGGTGCCGTTTCCGGCGTGGTGACACGCAACCGCGGACTGCAGCGCACACCACCAGCCAGTCTAGCATCACCGGTCCTACGGGCGGTGGGCCCGCCAGGCGTGCGTGTAGTACGGGAGCCCCAGCTGTTGGCCCGGCTCCAGGCCGAGGTGCCCGTACAGGTACCAGGCGAGGTTGCCCTCCACCCGGGCCCGGGTCTCGGTGCCGGACCGCAGGTAGTAGCTACGCGACTTGGCTAGTTCGATGAGGTGTTCCGGTGTGACCTGCTGGTCCCAGTGCAGTTGCAGCGATTCGAGGCCGGTGAACTCCGGGCCGGTCACCGGAACGAACTCGGGGCGGTGGACATCGCCGGCGTGCATGATCCGGCTCAGCCGGTGGACCCAGGGAACGGTGACATCGAGCTGGTTCCAGAGCAGCCCCAGCTGGCCGCCGGGCCGCAGGATCCTTGCGGTTTCCACCGAAGCGCGGGCCACGTCCACCCAGTGCCAAGCCTGGGCGTAGGTGGCCACGTCGAACGAGGCGCTGGGCAATCCGGTGTCCTCGGCCGTGGCCTGGACGGTGGCCGCGGCATTCGATTTGCGGTGCAGCTGGGCCAGCATGTCGGCGGACGGGTCCACCGCCGTCGTGCGCAATCCGCGGGAGAGGAGCTGGAGGGTGAGGATCCCGGTGCCTGCGCCGAGGTCGACGGCGTCGCGGGCGCCGCCGGGGACCAGGAAGTCCACGGCGGCCTCCGGGTAGGACGGGCGGACGGCGTCGTAGAGTCCCCCGCCGCTGGCGAAGGCCGCCCCGAAGGCGAGCCGGCGCGCCTCGTCGAGCTCGGGGGCCCGGGCGGGCAGGTTGGGGATGGGGGCGTCCGCTGCGGGCCGGGTCACCGGTTGAGCGGGCTCGCGGTCAGGCGCCGGCCCGGTCATGGGCCAGGATGGAGCGGGCGCGCTCGACGTCGTCGTTCATCTGCTCGATCAGCGCCTCGACCCCGTGGTAGGCGACCATGGGGCGCAGGCGGGCGACGAATTCGATGACGGCTTGCTGGCCGTAGAGGTCGAAATCGCCGACGTCCTCGGCCGGGCGGTCGATGACGTGTGCCTCGACCTGGCGGCTGACCCCCTCGAAGGTGGGATTGGAGCCGACGGAGATCGCGGCCGGCCAGGCCATCTCGGACTCGTCGACGAGCCATCCGGCGTAGACGCCGTCGGCGGGGATGATGCCGGTCGCATCCGCGGCGAGGTTTGCCGTGGGGAAGCCCAGCTCGCGGCCCCGGGCGGCACCATGGACGATTTCCCCGCGCATGCGGTGCGGGCGGCCGAGGATCTCGTTGGCCGTGGCCACGTCCCCATCGGTGAGCGCCTCGCGGATCCAGGTGGAGGACCAGCGCCGCGACTCCCCGATGTCCTCGATGCCGATGACATCGAAGCCGTAAGCCCGGCCCAGCTCGACCATGGTGTCGAAGTCCCCGGCGTTGTCGCGGCCGAACCTCACGTCGTGTCCGATGACGACGGCGCAGGCCCGGAGCCCGTCCACAATGATGTTCCTGACGAACTCCTCGGCGGTGGCCTGCGCGAATTCCAGCGTGTAGTGGACCATCAGCAGCGCGTCGATGCCGGTTGCGGCCAGGGAGTCGATGCGGTCGGCCAACCCCATGATCAGCGGCGGGCAGGTGTCCGGGCGGTGGACCTGGGCCGGATGCGGGTCGAAGCTGATGGCGACGGAGGATGCGTGGCGCCGTGCACCCAGGGCAGTCAGCGTGGAGAGCACCTCACGGTGGCCCCGGTGGACGCCGTCGAAGTTGCCGATGGTGACGACCGATGGCCCGAAGTCCGCGGGAACGGATTCGAGGCCTTTCCAGTAGTGCACTGTGCTCCTTGGGGATGCGGCTGTTTTCGATGGCCGGGCTGGCGCGTTTTCCATTATTCACGATCGGCCCGTGATGCCGAATTCACGTTAGGGCGCGGTGGTTGGCTCCCGGTGCCGGAACAGCCACCACAGGCCGATCAGCGGCAACACGAACGGGATGTAGCCGTAGCCCTGGCCGAAGTGCGACCACACGGCCGGATGTGCAAAATCCTGCGGCAGGGCAAAACTGAGGATGCCCACGATAACCACCCCAAACAGCTCAATGAGCAGGGCGATCAGCGACAGCCGCCAACTGCCGGGCTTGTGGGAGGCCAAGGCGATGGTGGCGATGATGTAGACGACCGCGGCAACGGCGCTGAGTGCGTAGGCCAGCGGGGCCTCACCGAACTTGGTGATGATCTGGTAGCCGGCCCGGGCGGTGGAGGAGATCGCGAAGATTCCGTAGACGGCGATGATGATGCGCCCCAGCCCGGCCTGCCGTCCGGTGCTGTGCTGCGTGGCGGGTGTGTTCATGCGAAGGGTGCTCCATCCCAGATCTGTTCCATGCGGTACAACATGACGAAAACGGTGAGGCCGACGGCGGCCAGGACGGCGTTGGACCAACGGGTCTTGTCAGTGATGGCCCAGGCGAAGGCCACGACCGGCACGAACAAGGCGGTGGCAACGTATCCCCAGAATTCCCAGGGCTCCCCCGCAATCGTCTGCCCGCCCGCCTGCCGGATGGCCGCGGAAATGCCGTAGACGACCAGGAAGACCTCCACGGCGGCGACGGAGATGATGGCGTAGTCGTCCGGATGGTCGCGCGTGATCGTGGCGAACACGCTGAGCAGGACGGAGAGGGCGCAGATCACGGCACCGGCGATGAAGAATCCGTCAACGATCACGGTGGGTGGTTCCTTTGCGGCTGGCAGGTGTTCACCGGGACGACGACGGTGCGTCGACCGGGGATGTCGGGTGGTGGTTCAGGCGGTGGCGAAGACGATTTCGGGTTTGGCGGCGTCGGCCTTGTTCTTCAGGAGGGCGACGCAGGTGCCATCCGGGGCGAAGGCCGCGGTGACCTCTTTTCCCTCGTTGGGGGCGATGCGGCGCCCGAAGGACAGCTCCGTGGCCTCCTCGGCGCTGAGTTCCCGGTTCGGGAAGAGTGCCCGGGCCGCGTCGTCGAGGGCCAGCAGGGAGAACTCCGCGGCAAGTTCCTCCATGGTCCGGGCCCCGTCGATCCCATACGGGCCGACGCGGGTCCGCCGCAGGGCGGTGAGGTGCCCGCCGACGCCCAGCCCCTCGCCGAGGTCGCGGGCCAGGGCACGGACGTAGGTGCCGGACGAGCATTCGACCGTGACGTCGACGTCCTGGATCTTGCCGCCACGCAGGCGTCGGACGTCATGGACCTCGAACCGGCTGACCGTCACGGGACGGGCTGGCAGGTCCACGTCCTGGCCGCTGCGCACCCGGGCATAGGAGCGTTCGCCGTTGACCTTGATGGCGCTGACGCTGGACGGGACCTGCTGAATGTCCCCGGTCAGTGCCGCAACGCCTTCGTGGATCTGGTCGGCGGTCACTGCCGCGGCGATTCGCGCCTCCACGAGTTCGCCTTCGGCGTCGTCCGTCACGGTGTTCTCGCCGAGGCGGATGGTGGCCTCGTAGGTCTTGGAGACGCCGACGATGTAGGTCAGCAGGCGGGTGGCCTTGTTGACCCCGACCACCAGGACGCCGGTGGCCATCGGGTCCAGGGTCCCCGCGTGGCCGACCTTGCGGGTTCCGGCCAGGCGACGCGTGCGCCCGACGACATCATGGCTCGTCCAGCCCTGCGGCTTGTCGACGATCACCAGTCCCGATCCGACGGCGGCCTGATCTGTGCTGGCACCTTTTTTCACGTCACCCAGTATAGGTGCGCATGCGGGGTCCACGACTCCGAACGGTTCGGACGCGGGGGCAGCCGTGTGCCGGGAGGCGTTTCGCAGGGATTTTCGGGACAGGTCGTTCCTGGTTCCCGCAGGCGGCCCCACACTGCTATTGACATGCTTTTGACTCGGTCCTACGCTCACTTCACGCGTGGCCCCGTGCCACGGCAGCGCGGAGGCCACTGGGGGATGCGCCGGTCTCCTTCTGCACTACTGGGTGTGCATCATCACCGCCTTGGCGGAACTTCCGCTCATTTGCCAGTCTTCCCCCTAATCGGCGGCGACTTCTGGAGAAGCACCCGTGCCGGCACCCCGGCACGCTCCCGATCGGATCATCATGAGATTTCGTTCCATTGCGGCCTCGACTGCCGCTGCAGCACTCGCCATCACCCTGACCTCGGGCCCGGCCCTGGCCCACCCCGGCCGAACCGGGCACGGACATGGCCATTCCTCCCCGCCGACCAGCCGAGTCGTCGATGTGGCCGATGTGGCCGATGGCCTGGTATCGCCCCTGAAGGTGGCGTTCGGGCCCCACGACAGCTACCTGGTGACCGAATCGATGGCCGGCATGCTCACGCGCATCGATTCCCACGGACACAAGCGCACGCTGGTCTCCGCGCCGGGCAAGGAGATCGCCGGGGTGTCCTACCGGCACGGCACTACCTACTACACGCAGAACGACCAGGCGGAGAACCCGGAGGAGCCACCGTCCACGTTGCTGCCGGCGAAGCTCAAGAGTCGGGACAGCCGGGGGCACATCCGGACCCTGGCAGACCTGAGCACCTTCGAGAAGCGCCATGATCCCGACGGCCGGACCGTCTACGGGGTCCGCCACATCAGCGCATCATGTCTGGCACAGGCACCTTTCCTCCAATCCCGGGGTGAGGTGTTCTCGCATCCCTATTCGACCGTTCCCACGCGCCACGGCGTGTACGTCGGCGATGCCGGGGCGAACGCCATCGTTTACGTCTCCCACCGCGGACACGTGAAACTCGTCAAGAAGATCCCCGCCGAGCCGATCACGATCGACGCGGCGGTGGTGGCGTCGGCCGCAGGAGGCGGCATGGTGGTCCCGACCTGTGCCATGGGGCTGACGTATTGGATGCAGCCCGTCCCGACCGATATCGAGATCCGCGGCAACTGGCTGTACTACTCGGTCCTTCCCGGAGCGCCCGGCGAGGAGCTCGGCCACGGGAAGGTCTACCGGACCCACCTGAATTCCGGTAGGACCCAGCTGCTGGCTAGCGGTCTGCAGGCACCGACCGGTGTCGCCGTGGACGCACGCGGCACCGTCTACGTCTCCGAGCTGTTCGGCAACCGGATCTCGCGGATTGGCCACCACGGCACCACGACTCTGGCCACCCCGACCATGCCTGCCGATATCGAGGTTTCGGGACACACGATGATCGCGGTCACCGAGGCACTGATGCCCCTGGGGAAGCTGGTGAAGATGCGGGTCTGGTGACACACCCCGCACGACAAAAAGGGCGGTGCCGCTGCCGACCACCCTAGGGTGGCTGGCAGCGGCACCGCCCGGCGTCCGTCCATCGCGGCTGCGTGCCGCGGCAGACGGTACGGCGTGGCTAGTCCTGGTCCTCTTCATCGTCCGGGTGTTTGTAAGGATCTGCGTCCCCGGCGTGCTGGGCACCGGCGGCCAGGGCCGCCACCTCGGCGTCACGCGCCTTGGCGTCGCGCAGCAATTCCTCGAGATGTGAGGCATTGACCGGGATCTCGTCGGCGACGAATTCCAGCGTCGGCGTCAGCCGGACGGTCAGGTTGCGGCCGACCTCCTTGCGCAAAACCCCCTTGGCCTTGGCCAGGCCGGCGGCGGCGTCGGCCTTGGCCTCGTCGTCGCCGAGGACCGTGTAGTAGACGGTCGCGTTTTGCAGGTCGTTGGTGACCCGGGAGTCGGTGATCGTCACGCTTTCGACGCGGGGATCCTTCACGACCTTGCCGAGCGACTGCGCGACCAGGACCTTGATGCGTTGCGCGAGCCGTGCCGCGCGTGCCGGATCGGCCATGATGCCCTCCTGGGGATTCAGTGTGCTGGTTGATGCTTTAAGAGTAGGGCCGACGACGCCGGACGCCCGCCCGAAAGGCGAGCGTCCGGCGTCGTACGGGATTCGTGACTAGGCGCGGGGCTTCTCGCGCATCTCGTACGTCTCGATGAAGTCGCCTTCCTTGACATCGTTGAAGGAGCCCAGGCCGATACCACATTCGAAGTCCGTGCGGACCTCGGTGGCGTCGTCCTTGAAGCGCTTCAGCGAGTCGACGGTGAGGTTCTCGCCGATGACCTTGCCGTCACGGGTGACGCGCGCCTTGGAGTTGCGTCGGATCGTGCCGGAGCGGACGATCGAGCCGGCAATGTTGCCGAACTTCGAGGAACGGAAGACCTCGCGGACCTCCGCGGTGCCCAACTGGGCTTCCTCGTATTCCGGCTTCAGCATGCCCTTCAGCGCCAACTCGATGTCATCGATCGCCGCGTAGATGACCGAGTAGAAGCGCATGTCAACGCCCTCCTTGTCGGCCAGATCCGCAACGCGTTCCGCCGGCTTCACGTTGAAGCCGATGATGATCGCGTTGTCGACGGTGGCGAGGTTGACGTCGTTCTGCGTGATGGCGCCGACGCCGCGGTGGATGACGCGCAGCTGCACGCCTTCGCCCACGTCGATCTTCAGCAGGGAATCCTCGAGGGCTTCCACGGCACCGGACACGTCACCCTTGAGGATGAGGTTGAGGGTGTCGATCTTGCCCTCGGCCACTGCCTGGTCGAAGTCTTCCAGCGTGATGCGCTTACGGCGCTTGGCCAACTGGGCGTTGCGGTCCGCTGCTTCGCGCTTTTCGGCGATCTGGCGGGCGGTGCGCTCGTCGGTGGTGACCAGGAACGTGTCGCCGGCCCGCGGGACGGTGGACAGGCCCAGCACCTGGACCGGACGGGACGGACCCGCCGTTTCCAGGTTGTCACCGTTCTCGTTGAACATCGCACGGACACGTCCGTGGGCCTGGCCGGCGACGATGGTGTCGCCGACGTTCAGCGTGCCGGACTGAACCAGCACGGTGGCCACTGCGCCACGGCCCTTATCGAGGTTGGCCTCGATGGCGATGCCGCGCGCATCCTTGTTCGGGTTGGCGCGCATGTCCAGTGCGGCGTCCGCGGTCAGCAGCACCGCCTCGAGGAGCTCGTCAATGCCCATGTTCTGCAGTGCGG
Source organism: Arthrobacter sp. ASL1 (assembly GCF_056680475.1). NCBI lineage: Bacteria > Bacillati > Actinomycetota > Actinomycetes > Micrococcales > Micrococcaceae > Arthrobacter > Arthrobacter sp. ASL1. The sequence goes on along the minus strand of NZ_CM155284.1, from coordinate 3,517,769 downwards.
AGACCGGCACGAACATGGTGTCGCCACCATATTCCTCGGGGACCAGACCGTACTCGGCGAGCTGGCCCTTGACCTTGTCCGGGTTGGCCGACTCCTTGTCGATCTTGTTCACCGCGACCACGATCGGGACATTGGCCGCCTGGGCGTGGTTGAGCGCCTCGACGGTCTGCGGCATGACGCCGTCATCCGCTGCGACGACCAATACCGCGATGTCGGTGACCTTCGCACCACGGGCACGCATGGCGGTGAACGCCTCGTGGCCCGGGGTATCGATGAACGTGATGGCGCGTTCGGTGCCCTCGTGTTCGTGGCTGATCTGGTAGGCACCGATGTGCTGTGTGATGCCGCCGGCTTCGCCTTCGATGACGTTGGTCTTGCGGACCGCGTCCAGCAGGCGGGTCTTGCCGTGGTCGACGTGACCCATGACGGTGACCACTGGCGGGCGGGGAAGCAGGTCCTCGTCGCCTTCTTCCTCGAGCTCCTGGTCGAGGTCGATGGCGAAGGACTCGAGCAGCTCGCGCTCCTCGTCCTCGGGGGAGACGACCTGGACCTTGTAGCCCAGCTCGGCGCCGAGGACGTCGAAGGTGCCCTCGTCCAGTGACTGGGTGGCCGTGGCCATTTCACCGAGGTGGAAGAGCACGGTCACCAGTGCCGCCGGGTTCGCCTCGATCTTATCGGCGAAGTCGGTGATGGAAGCACCGCGGCGAAGACGCACGATGGTCTCCCCGTTGCCGCGGGGAACGCTCACGCCGCCCAGCGACGGTGCGCTCATCTGCTCCAGTTCCTGGCGCTTGGCACGCTTGGACTTGCGCTGCTTGCCGCGGCCGGCGCCTCCCTTGCCGAAGGCACCCTGGGTGCCGCCGCGTCCGCGGCCGCCGCCCTTGCCGCCGAAGCCGCCACCGGGTGCTCCTCCGGGACGTCCGGGGGCACCGCCGCGTCCCGGCGCGCCGGGACGACCTGCGCCGGCGGGTGCCGGGCGCTCGGTGCGGTTGGGCATCATGCCCGGCGTGGGGCGGGGACCGCCCGGACGGGCACCGGGTGCACCGGGTGCACCGGCACCGGTGCGCGGTGCGCCCGGACGCGGGGCACCGGGACGCGGGCCACCGGAACCTGCCGGCGGACGCGGTCCGCCCTGGCCCGAGGGGGCACCGGAGCGCATGCCCTGCTGGGGGGCGAACGGGTTGTTTCCCGGGCGCGGTCCGCCGGGGCGATTGCCCTGGCGGGCTCCGGGGCGGGGGCCACCGGGGCCGGAGTCCTTGCCGCGCATGCCCTGCTGCGAGGAGAACGGGTTGTTGCCGGGACGCGGAGCGCCGGGCTTGGCCGAGGTCGGACGCGGTGCAGCCGACTTCTCGGCGGCGGGCTGTTCGGCAGCGGGCTTTTCCGCAGCCGGCTTTTCCGTAACCGGTGTCGGCGCCGCTGGCGTTGCCTCTGCCGGGGCAGGTTCTGCCGGTGCTGCTGCAGCTGGCTTCGGGGCAGGACGGGCTCCGGGGCGCGGCGCGTTGGACGTCGGGGTGCCGGAGGCCGCCGGGGCGGGGCTTGCCGGCTTGGTGGCGGGCTTGGCAACTGCCGGGGCCTTGGCAGCCGGCTGCTGCTGGGGGAAGGCTCCCCGCAGTTTCTTCACTACGGGCGCTTCAATGGTCGAAGAGGCGGAACGGACGAACTCGCCCATTTCCTGCAGTTTTGCCACTGCATCCTTCGAAGTGATGCCGAGCTCTTTGGCGAGCTCGTGTACGCGGACCTTGGCCACATTTCTCCTGTCTCGGTCCGCCCCTGCACTCACTTCTTACCGGGTGCGAACCGTCTTTTTTGGGCTTGGCCGGCATCCACCGCGAGGCGGCATGCCGATCGTTGCGCATAACTGATTAGTCATAGCTAGGCGCTCATCGCTTGACACTCATCGGGTTTCCATCAGATTTCTGACCCGCTTTCACGTTTGACGGTTAATTCGGTGCTGCCTCCCGGCGGGGGCGCACCCAGCGCTGCCAATGCCGATTCCACCTGCGAGTCGTCCACCGGGGCCCTGAAGGCCCTGAAAAACGCCCGCCGTTTCACGGCACGGCCTGCACATTCCGGTGTGGGGTGCAACCAAGCACCCCTGCCGGACTTGCGACGGGCGGGATCCGGAACGGCCAAAGAGCCGAGTCCATCCACCACCCACCGCAACAACTGGTCCTGGTCCGTCGATTCCCGGCACCCGATACACGTGCGCTGCGGCTGATGCTGCGAGCTCACGTGGGAGGTCAACTCCTGGGTTGGGGACGGCCGGACCTGACCGGACCACAGACAAGTCTACCGCTTTTCGCCCCGACCATGGGGCAGTGCGCCCATGGTCACTCGGGACGGACGGCTTCGACCCGGCCCTGCGGGTTGGCATCGGAGGAAATGTCGATGCGCCAACCGGTCAGCTTGGCTGCCAAGCGGGCGTTCTGCCCTTCCTTGCCGATGGCGAGGGACAGCTGGTAGTCGGGGACAACCACATGGGCCTGGCGGATGGCCTCGTCCACGATGGTGACCGATTTGACCTTCGACGGCGACAAAGCGCTGGCGATGAAGCGCGCCGGGTCCTCGTTGTAATCGACGATGTCGATCTTCTCGTCGTGCAATTCGTTCATGACGGCGCGCACGCGCGATCCCATCTCGCCGATGCATGCGCCCTTCGCGTTGACCCCGGCCCTGGTGGCCCGAACGGCAATCTTCGTGCGGTGTCCGGCTTCACGGGCAAGCGAAACGATCTCGACGGTCCCATCGGCGATCTCGGGGACCTCGAGTTCGAAGAGCCGGCGCACGAGGTTCGGGTGCGAACGCGAAAGGGTGATGGACGGCCCCTTGGGGCCCCTGCGCACATCGGTGACATAGGCGCGGATGCGCGTGCCGTGTATGTACTTCTCGCCAGGGACCTGCTCGGGAGGCGGCAGCAATGCCTCGATCGTCCCTAGGTTGACCTGGATCATGATCGGGTTGTTGCCTTGTTGGATCTGCCCCGAGATCAGCTCACCCTCCTTGCCCTTGAATTGGCCCAGGATGTTGTCATCCTCGACGTCGCGCAGGCGCTGGAGGATGATCTGGCGGGCGGTGCTTGCAGCGATGCGCCCGAATCCCTCCGGGGTGTCGTCGAACTCGCCGACGGAAGTGCCGTCCTCGTCGATTTCGGCCGCCCAGATGGTTACGCGCCCCGTCTTCTGGTCCAGTTCGGCCCGTGCCTGCTCAATGGCACCAGGCGACTTGTGGTACGCCATCACCAGGGCCTGCTCGATGGTGGGGATGATCAGGTGGAGCGGGATTTCGCGCTCCGATTCGAGGAGTCGCAGTGCGCTCATATCGATGTCCATGTCAGGCCTCCTGCGCCTCGTCGATCTCTACTGCTTCGTCGTCCAGGGGGCCTGAACGGGTGAATTCAACCTCGACCGCGCCGCGGCGGATGGTGTCATACGCCAAGGTGCGGGGTTCTCCCTGCTTCGGCTTCATGCCCTTCTTCACCGGTATGTCGGGCACGATCGTGATCGTTTCGTCGTCGGCGCCCGTGAGGCGCCCCGTGATGTTGTCTTCGCCCATGAGGTTGACCTTCACCAAGCGGCCGACGTTCCGGATCCAGTGCCGTGGAAGAGTCAGCGGGCGGCCAACACCGGGGGACGAGACCTCGAGATCGTAGGCCACACCGGGCTCTACCGGCGAACGGTCCATGGCCTCCGAAACGGCTCGTGACACCTCGGCCAACGCATCCAAGTCGACGTTGCCAGTGCCTTCGACCAGGTCGATGACGACATTAACCGTGCGGTGGTCGGCACCCGAACGGACCTCGACTTCTTCAAGGAAGAGACCATGGGCGGAAACAGTGGGTTCCAGATACTCCTTGAGCCGCTGTCCTTCGGACGGGGTGCTTGCCGGCTGTTCGGACATGACTTCCTCCCACATATTCGATGTTGTGCGTACCAGAGTATCGACATTTCCCCGGGCCCGCCGACGATTCCCCGCCGACCCTTCGTCGCCGACCACGACTTGCCCTCCCGTTCAGCCCTCGGGAGCGAAGAACACCGCGGGCATGTACGCCTCGTCGTGGCGTGGTCGTGGGATGATCAAGACGATGGATACGCGCTCCCGCTCCCCCGAATCCCCCCGACGGACACGTCGGCGTGGCCCCTCCTTTCGGGTGAAGCTCCTGCTTCGCCTGCTCGGGTTGCTGCTGGTGGCAGTGATCGTCGTCGGTATCGGCACGACGACCAAGAAGGAGTGGGGCCCGGATTTCCGCGGCGAAGGACCCCAAATCAGTGCTCAAGAGGCAGCTTCGCGGAGCATGCTGGCCTTGGCTCGAACGGCAACGGATCTGGCCACCGGAACCGGGCCCACGGACGACAACAGCGCTATCGAATCCGCATCCCCGCCCTCCGGCTTGCCAGAAGTGGCCCCCCTGACCGTCAACGCCAAGTCGGCGCAGGAACTCGAGCGGGCGTCAAATCTGCTGCACCATCATGTGGAACTTCTCACACCCGGCCTGGCTGCACGGGTCGCTCAGGAGACATCGCCCGGACCAGAAAGCGGCGCATCGGCACATGCCGGCGACGCCGAATCACCGGCTGCACCCTCCGCGAACCCGCCCCCGGCAATCCCCTCCTCCGGGACCCAGGCGCTGGCCCGGGTGTCCCTGGAATTGGGAACCTCGGCCAACAACCTCCTCGAGGCCGCCTCCACGGCCAAGCCCAGCGAGGCCGCTGCCCTCCTCGGCGCCGGCATCGAACAGCGGTTGGAAGCCCAACGGCTTGCAGCATTGGTTCCCGCCGATGCCAAGGTGCCGGACTTGCCCCCGGTCGATATCACCGCCCCCGACCAAGCGTGGCATGAAGCCCTGGACGACCGGCTCCCGTCCGGTTCGTGCACGCCGGACGGCGCCACGTCTGCTGCTTCCGCGTCACCGGACGCTACGTCCTCGGCGGACCCCGCTTCCAGCACGGGAGGCACCGAGGCCCCGAGCTTCGACCAGCATCGTGCTGCCGCTTCTATACGCAAGGCCTCTGATGCCGCGTTCCGGCAGGCGTACGGCTACCAAATGGCGGCCATCAAATACCCCGGCACCTCCACCCAAGGCGGCTGGAAATTGTCCGCCACCGCATCAGAGCTGGGGCACCGATTGGAAGACCTCCTACCGGATGACTGCTCCCCGACCCGGGCGACAGCCTATGCGTTGCCCGACGAATTCGGCGCCGCGCCCATCGAATCGGTTGCTGCGTCCGAGGAGCAACTGGCAGCCCTGTTGCGCGATGCCGCTGCACAGGCCCCGGACGCCATCCGCCCGGCCCTGGTCACCGAAACTTGGCTCGCGGCCGATCGGTCCTTCGTCCTGGCTGGGACGAACCCCGACCTCACCAGAACGTCGTAGTGCGCCCAGAGAATCCAAGCCCCTTCGTAAACCCCAGTGAGCTACCAGCCCAACTGCGCCACAATGCCCTTCGCGTTTCCGGCGGAGCGGCGTGGCTCCGGGACCTCGAATCGCGCGTTACCAGACAATGCGCCCTCTGGAATATCCGCCGTGCCCCGGTTATCGGGCGTTCCTGGTTTGCCGGCCATGCCGGCATCGTCGTTCCAGTTGTTGATGTCGACGGGAGGCATCTGGCCCTGAAGTACCAGATCCCCGCCCCCGAGCTGGCAACCGAGGCTGCCGCCCTTCGCCTGTGGGCGGGGGAAGGCGCCGTCCGCCTCATCCGCGCTGAGGCCGGGTTCCTCCTGCTGGAAAGGCTGGACCCGGATCGGGACATCGGCTGCATGCCCCCATCGATGGCGGCGCGAATATGGGGCACCGTGATGAGGCAGCTGAGCCGGAGGGTGGCCGACCTGCCCGGATCCGCCGAGAGCACAGAGCCGTTTGAACGGACCGACGCCCTCGCCGAACGGTGGAACGATGAGCTCCCTGCCCGATGGGCCGACCGACCCGGGATACTCCCCCGCAGACTCCTCGAGGCAGCCCTGAAGGTCTGCCAGACACGGGGTGCGGTGGGACGCCGCGATGACAACGACTTCCTGGTCCATGCAGATTTGCACTACTTCAATGTGCTGGCCCGACCGGGAACGGATGACTACGTGGCCATCGACCCGCAGATGTACATCGGGGACCGCGAATTCGCCGTCCTGCCCATGCTTCACAACCGCTTGGGCGACCTTCCGGTCCGGGATCCAGCAGCTGCACTTCGCGCACGATGCCGCCAACTCAGCCTCGCGGCCGGGCTGGACGCCGACCTGGCCGTCGGTTGGTCCATCGCCCGAGCGGTGGAAGATGTCTTGACGTTTTCGGAGGAGGGGCTGCCCCAGGATGCGGAACGCTCTCTCTGGGTCGCTACAGCCCTTAGCCAGGGCGATGTTTCCGCGCTGCCCAGGGCCGAACAGCTCAAACCGCTCGTCTGAGTGCCCATGGGCCGACTCCTCTGGTGTGTTTTAGCTGGTGTCGCCGGGTAGTGGCGGTGCCTGGGATCGGTAGACATGCCCGGTCGGGGTCGTGGTGATCGTCGTGTGCCGGTCCCCCGGTACCGTGGCCGCACCCCACCCCGGGGATTCCTTGACGTAATTACAGTCGGCGCATCGTCCACGCGCATTTTCCGCGGTTGTCCTGCCCCCGGCAGCCCACGCCAGAACGTGGTCGTTGTGACGGACCGGGGCATCACACCACGCGGTTCCGCAGGTCTGGTCCCGGGCCGCGATGAACCGCGCCAATCCCGCCGGGAAGAACCGGGCCCGTGAATCCATGCCCACCAACTCCCCCGTCCCCGGAGCCGTATACAACCGCCTGATCCACGCCAACCCCTCCGCCGAGGCCACCACCGACTCCCCGGAACCAACCCCGGCCACATCGCCGGCCGGCTCCAGCCCGCCGGCCCGCCGGACCAGATCCCGCCCCACCTGGGCCGGGACGATCCCGTACCCGGGAAGCTGGGCCGGTTCCGCATCGCCTTGGAACAACGTCCGGTCCGTCATCACGACCTGGACCTCCAGACGCACCTGTCCCGCGACCGCCTGCCCCGTGACGCGCTCCACGAGGGTATCGGCCATGATCTGCCCCCGCGAACGCCCGTCCCCGACCCCGACCAACCGGTCCGCCTCCAACGTCAACGCCTTGAGCACCGACACACCCTCGACCACCGGCAACAACCCGGTCAGGATGCTCATCGTGTCCGGCGCCGGACGCAGCGAAACCCGGCGGTCCCCCACCGCCTGCCGCGCCCGATCCGCCACCGCCGTCGGCGATGCCGCATACGCGAGCCGGCGCGCCCGCGCGATCAACGTCTTGGTCCCCACCCCGTCCAACACGGACGGATCCGCCAGCAGCTGCTCATCGACCATGCCCCGCTCTTCACGACTCAGGCACGCGGTCTCCCGAACCAGCATCGTGGCCCGCCACTCCGAGAGCCGGCCCGTGGCCAACGCCTGATGGGTATGGGGCATCTCGTTGACCACCGCCTTGGCCAACCCCAACAAGCGGTGACCGGTGTTCGGGGACTCGGAACAGGCCAACGCGACCTGGGCATGGACACCGACACCGATCCTCGCCCGCTCCACCCCGGCCGCCTCCTGCCGGGCACGCACCACATCGTCCAAGGCGACCTCGGCCCGGGCCTGGAGCCCGGCCAACGCGTTCTTCACCGACTCCGCGAAGCCGATCACATCCACCAGCCCCGCTTCACCCAGGCCACCGACATCGGCGACCGGCAGCAGCGACAGCACGCCGGAGAGCAGCTCCAGGGCATCGACGCCCTCCCGGCCCGCCCCGGAAGACCCCGCGGCGGGCGGGGACGCCGACACCGCGGGACCAGGATCCGGAACCGCCAAAGACTCGAACATGTATTCGATTCTACCGGCAGCACCCCACCAAAACCCCGGAAAAACAACCCTGTGAGGGGATAGTGACGCAATGGATTGCGTGGTGGAGGACTACGAACGGTGCAGGATGTTCTCCTGGAGAACGTCGTATCCCAGGCGGAGGACGAGGACTCCGACCACCACAAGGAAGACGACCCGGATGAACTTGCTGCCCCTGCTGACGGCCATCCGTGCACCCAGGTAGCCGCCCACCATGTTGGCCAGCCCCAGAAGCAGGCCCAGCCCCCACAGCAGGTGCCCCGTGGGCAGGAAGAAGGCCAGCGCCCCGAGATTGGTCGCCATGTTCACGATCTTGGCCTTGGCGCTGGAGGCCAGGAAGTTGTAGCCGAGGAAGATGACCATGGCGATGATCAGGAAGGACCCGGTGCCCGGACCGATCAAGCCGTCGTAGAACCCGATCACGAGGCCGATGACGCCAGCTATGGCATAGTGCCGGCGGCCGGAATGCCGCAGGGCCGTCAGTTCGCCGACAGTTGGCTTCACCGCGGTGAAGATGGCCACGGCAATGAGCGCCGCGACAATGATGGGCTTGAAGACCGACGGCGGCAGCAGGGTGGCGACGATGGCCCCACCGAAGCTACCGATCAGCGCGATCCCGGCCATGGGCAGGGCCGTCTTCAGATCCGGGTGCGCCCTCCGGTAATAGGTGACGGCGCTCGTCGTCGTCCCGAAGATGGAGCCGAGCTTGTTCGTGGCCAGTGCCTGGACCGGGGTGATTCCGGGGACGAGCAACAGCGCCGGCAGCTGGAGCAGCCCCCCGCCCCCGACGACGGCGTCGATCCACCCGGCCGCCAAGCCCGCTACGATGACCAGCAGCACGGTTTCGGTCTGGATGTCCTCCAGTCCGGAACCTTGCAGCAGCGAAGCCCAGTCCACGGGGATCCGGTACTAGCTGCGGACGGCGCGGATGAGGTGGTCCACCACGTCGGCCACGGGAACGTTCTCGGCGGATCCACTGGCGCGGTCCTTGACCTCGATGAGCCCCTCGGCCAGGCCGCGGCCGACGACGGCGATCGTGGGCACGCCCACCAGTTCGGCATCACCGAACTTCACGCCCGCCGATACCTTCGGCCGGTCGTCGAAGATGACCTCGATTCCCTCGGCGTCCAGTGCCGCGGCGATCCGCTCGGCCTCCTCGAAGAGGTCTGCGCCCTTGCCGGTGACCATGAGGTGGACGTCCGCCGGGGCGACGTTGCGCGGCCACATCAGGCCACGGTCGTCGTGGTTGGACTCGGCCAAGGCCGCGACCGCGCGGGTGACGCCAATGCCGTAGGAACCCATGGTGACGGTGACGAGCTTGCCGTTCTGGTCCAGGACCTTGAGTTCGAGCGCCTCGGCGTATTTGCGGCCGAGCTGGAAAATGTGGCCCATCTCGATGCCACGTGCCGTTTCCAGCGGCCCGGACCCGTCGGGGGCGGGATCGCCTTCGCGGACCTCGACGCATTCGATGGCGCCGTCCCAGGTGAAGTCTCGTCCGGCAACCAGACCGAACACGTGCCGGCCCGGCTCGTTGGCCCCGGTGATCCACGAGGTACCTGAGACGACGCGGGGGTCCACGAGGTAGAGGATCCCGGTGGATCCCCCGGTGCCGAGCACCGCCTGGCCCAGTCCATTGCCGGGGCCGATGTAGCCCTTGACCAGACCGGGGTTCTTCCGGAGGTCGTCCTCGGTGGCGGCTTCGATCTCGACTTCGCCGCCGGTCTCGAGGTGTCCGGCGATGTTGGCCTCGACACGCTTGAGGTCAACGGCGCGGTCGCCGGGCAGGCCGATGGCCACGAGCCGGCGTTCACCGGTGGGCAGCTTGGCGGCCAGCACCACGTTCTTCAGGGTGTCGATCGCGGTCCAGGTGCCTTCGGCCTTCGGGGCGATGCGGTTGGCGACCTCCACGAGTGTGTCGATCGTGGGGGTGTCCGGGGTGTCCTTGACGTCCAGGGCCGGCAGGGCGGAGTGGTCGATGTCTGCGGGCACGATGGTCGTCACGGCCTCCACGTTGGCCGCATATCCGCCGGACGAGCGCACGAAGGTGTCCTCGCCGACGGCAGTCGGGTGCAGGAACTCCTCGGATTTGGAGCCGCCCATGGCCCCGGCGGTCGCCTTCACCGGCAGGATCTCCAGGCCCAGCCGGGCGAAGATCTTCAGGTAGGCCTCGCGGTGCTTTGCGTAGGCGGCATCCAGTCCGGCGTCGTCGATGTCGAAGGAGTAGGAGTCCTTCATGATGAATTCGCGCCCGCGCAGCAGGCCCGCGCGGGGACGCGCCTCATCGCGGTACTTGTTCTGGATCTGGTAGAGGTACACCGGCAGGTCCTTGTACGAGTTGTACAGGTCCTTCACCAGGAGGGTGAACATCTCCTCATGCGTCGGCGCCAGCAGGTAGTCGGCGCCCTTGCGATCCTGCAGCCGGAACAGGGCGTCGCCGTACTCGGTCCAGCGGCCGGTGGCCTCGTACGGTTCGCGCGGCAGCAGTGCCGGGAAGTGCACCTCTTGGCCGCCGATGGCGTTCATCTCCTCGCGGACGATCGCCTCGACCTTGGCCAGCACGCGCATGCCCAGCGGCAGCCAGGTGTAGATGCCCGGCGCGGCACGGCGGATGTAGCCGGCCCGAACCAACAGCTTGTGGCTGGCGACCTCGGCGTCAACCGGGTCTTCGCGCAGGGTGCGCAGGAACATGGTGGAAAGTCGCAGGACCACGCTTGCTGTCCGTTTCCGCGGGCTTCGCCGCTGGTCGTGGGGATGATGTCCGTGACGGGACGGTTCCAATTTACCCGTTGCCCGGCACAGTGCCGAACAGGGGCACCGCCGGAGCCCGGACGTGGCGTCCGGTTATTGGGTTCGGAGCGCCGTGAGGGCCTCGTCCAGGGTGGCCGCGACGTCCTCGGGAACGATGTCGGCCTCCGTGGCATCCCGCGTGGTGACTGAGACGACGACGGCCCCGTCGCTGCCCGAGACGGTATAGCTGGCCACGCTCTGCTCGCCTGCGGCCACGTCCATCCAGTAGGCGGCCGTGGTTTCGGCATCGGTGTCGGCCATCCGGCCCTTGAGCGTTGCGGTGCCCTCGGTACTCCCCAGCTGGAGGGTGAATGTCCCGCAGCTGCGCAGCAGTCCGGTGGTGCGGGAGACCGCCTCGGCCGCGTCCACCGGCTGCGGGTAGGAGGCCAGGCTGATCGAGGTTTCGCTCTCGACGGTCGCACCCGGGATCGTCACCGAGGCGATGGCCGCACTCGCCGGCAGGGTGGCTTCCTGGTTGTCCATGAACGGTGCGCACTTCGCCGGGGTGATATCCATGTCGTCGAGCAGCTTGCGTCCCGATTCGGCCAGCGACGCGATCTCCTCGGCCGTCCGCACCCGTGACCCCGGATGGTCCCCGGCGATCTCGCCGGCGGCTGCCGCGAGCTCCTGCGCGGTGAAGGAGGGCAGTGGGCCGGTCAAGGGCGGAAGCGTGGGGCTGCCCGTCGGCGCCGTGGAGGCTACCGGGGACGACGGCGGTGCCTGGGTGCTCGCGGGGGGCGTGGTGGTGCCGGGCTGGCTGGGTCCGGGTTCGCCGGTGCCGGTGCAGGCCGTCAGGGCCAGCGGCGTCACGAGCAGCAGGGCCGCGGCGGTCCGGCCGCGGGCAGCACGCGATGGGAGGCGCGTTGCGCCCCTGGGGTGGCGGTGCGCTGGTGCGCTGCCCATGGTTCCCCCGTCGTGCCGGTTGGTTCCGGCGCCGTCGGTGCCGGTTGTTCTTTCTCCACCCTAGCGAATCCCGTGCGGCCGTGGGCGGATGCAGGCCAGGGTTTCGCCGATCAGAACAGGACGGTGGCGAACTCCCCGACCTGTTCGAAGCCGACCCGGCGGTAGGTGGCCAGGGCGGGCAGGTTGTAGTCGTTGACGTACAGGCTCGTCATCGGGGCCAGCGCGAGGGCTGACCCGGCGACGGCTGCCATGGCCGGAGCCGCGAGGCCCTCCCCCCGGTGGGCCGGGGCAACCCACACCCCCTGGATCTGGGTGGCGCGCCTCGAGACGGTGCCGAGCTCCGCCTTGAAGCGGATGCTGCCGTCGGCGGCGGTGTCCACGAAGGAGTGGCCCTGCTGGATGAGGGTCCGCACGCGCGAACGGTAGTAGGAGCCGCCGGCATCCAATGGCGAGTAGCCCAGTTCCTCCTGGAACATGGCCGCGCAGGCCGGCAGGACGGCGTCGTAATCCTGCGCCGTGGAGCGCCTGACCCGGGTCGAGGGGAGGATGGCGGGCGGCTGGCCCAAAACCATCAGGGGTTGGCGGGCCCTCACATCGAAGGCCTGCTGGCCGCATTCGGGGCGCAACGAATCCCAGAGGGGCAGCACGGCATCAGCCGGGCCGAAGATCGAGGAGAAGTTGCGGTGCAGGGACAGCACCGCGGTGGCGAAGGCGACGGCGTCATCGGCGCCGGCCTGTACCGGGACCAGGTTGGCCCCGACCCACAGCGCACTGGACAGCCCGCCGCCGTCGAACCGGCCCAGGACCAGCGATCCACCGGCGGTGGGTGCCGCGGTGCCGGTGGCCTCGAGTTGGGCGTCCATGAAGATGTTCGCCACCGGGTCGCGGGCGATGAGACCACGAAGTGCCGGGGTGTCCTCCTCGGCCAGCACCCTGACGGTGTCGACGAGTTCCTCGCCACCGCTGTAACGGCCCTTGGCGGCGGGGAACCAGGGGACGGCACGGGAAAGGATCCTGGACATCGTCTCCCCTTCCCGTCGCGACGCGATGGCGTCCTAGGGCAAAGTCTCGCAGAATCCGTGCCGGTGTGAAACCGCATGACGCCGGCCGGGAAGACGGAGGTGGTGGCGGTGGGTGTCCCGGGTCAGGACACCGACACGGTCGGGGCGGCCGCGGCACCATCCTCGGGGGCGTCCATGGACTCGGCGATACGCATGGCCTCCTCGATCAGCGTCTCGACGATCTGGTCCTCGGGCACGGTCTTGATGACCTCGCCCTTGACGAAGATCTGGCCCTTGCCGTTGCCGGAGGCGACGCCGAGGTCTGCCTCGCGGGCTTCGCCGGGGCCGTTGACGACGCAGCCCATGACGGCCACGCGCAGCGGGACCTCCAGGCCCTCCAGGCCCGCGGTGACCTGGTCGGCGAGCGTGTACACGTCGACCTGGGCGCGGCCGCAGGACGGGCAGGAGACGATCTCGAGCTTGCGCGGGCGCAGGTTCAGCGACTGCAGGATCTGGTCGCCAACCTTGATCTCCTCCACCGGCGGGGCGGAGAGGGAGACACGGATCGTGTCGCCGATGCCCTTGGACAGCAGCGCTCCGAAGGCGGTGGCCGACTTGATGGTGCCCTGGAAGGCGGGGCCGGCCTCGGTCACGCCCAGGTGCAGCGGCCAGTCGCCGCGTTCTGCGAGCATCTCGTAGGCGGCGACCATGATGACCGGGTCGTTGTGCTTGACCGAGATCTTGAAGTCGTGGAAGTCATGCTCCTCGAACAGCGAGGCCTCCCAGACCGCGGATTCGACGAGGGCCTCGGGGGTGGCCTTGCCGTACTTCTTCATCAGGTCCGGGTGCAGCGAGCCGGCGTTGACGCCGATGCGCAGGGACGTGCCGTGGTCCTTGGCCGCCTGGGCGATCTCCTTGACCTGGTCGTCGAACTTGCGGATGTTCCCGGGGTTGACCCGGACCGCTGCGCAGCCTGCCTCGATGGCGGCGAAGACGTACTTCGGCTGGAAGTGGATGTCCGCGATGACGGGGATCTGCGACTTCTTGGCGATGATCGGCAGGGCCTCGGCGTCGTCGGCCGAGGGGCAGGCCACGCGCACGATGTCGCAGCCGGAGGCGGTGAGCTCGGCGATCTGCTGCAGCGTGGCGTTGATGTCGGTGGTCGGCGTGGTGGTCATCGACTGCACGCTGATCGGGGATTCGGAGCCGACGCCCACCGATCCGACCTTGATTTGGCGGGTTTTCCGCCGCGGGGCCAACACCGGTGGTGGGGCGGCTGGCATTCCAAGGCTGACCGAGGTCAAATTATCCTCCGGGTATTCAGGTGGTGGTTCGTCAGTTCCCATTATCCCCCTTGTGCGGGCACTTCGGGGGCCGGGGCGGACTCAGGCGTGGTGAGAGAGCTCACCGGTGACGGGGCTCCATGCGGTCAGGCGCACCGCCGAGACCAGCCCGTTGGCGTTGAACGGGTCCTCGCCGAGCTTCTCGGCCAGGGCCTGCTCGGAGGTGGCCTTGATGAGCAGCAAGGCGCCGGATCCATCGACATAGGGGCCGGAGGCCACCAGCGAGAAATCGCCGGACAACCCGCCCAGGAAGGCGCGGTGGCCCGGACGGTGCTCGTCACGGGCGGTGTCGGAGTCGGCGGCGTAAACGTATTCCACGGCAATGATCGTCATGCGCCCAGTGTACGTTCCGTCACGGCGGCCCCGGGACCGGCTACTGGTAGGACACGAACCACGGTTTCGGCTCGACGTCGAACGTCTGTTTTGGCGTGAACGTCGGGGAGTCCTCGTCGACGAAGTTCTTCCACGCCATCCGGATGCCCTCCGGCAGGTCACGGCGCAGGTGGTTCCAGGTGGCCATCTTCTGCGCGGGGGTGCCGTTGCCGTCGACGTGCAGGACCAGGGCAAGTTCCGGGTGCGAGGTGTCAAGGTCCGCCCGGTCACGGATCATCCCGCGTTGGAACTGGTGCAGGATCACGACCTTCTGCGGCAGCCGGTGCTTGCGGGTGAGGGCGGCCAGCCAATCGTTGGTCCGGTTGATCTCGGCCGCATCGACCGAGCCGATCTGGGCCATGTGCCGTTGACCCGGTTTCAGCCGCCACTCCGGATCGTAGGCCAACCCGACGTTCGGGTACTCCAGCAGTTTCTGGTAGTGCTTGGCCTGGGTGAGGAAGTCGTTGCGTCCCGGTTGCAGGTCCAGCACCACGTAGACCCCGGCCTTCCGGGCGGCCTTGACCCAGGTTTCGATCTTCTGGACCGGAACGTACGACGAGTAGGTCCCGTCCTTGCCGGCGGAAGCCGACGCGACGGTGGCGATGATCTCGAAGGCCGGCTGGACCCTCTGCTTGCTGTAGGGCTGGTAGGCGGCCGCCTGCTTCTTCGCCCGCTTGATGGAGGCGTCGACGCCCTGTTCCCCCAGCAGGCCCAGCGATGCGGTGCCGGGCGTTCCGTAGAGGGCGACCATACGCCGGTCGGGGAATACGATCTGCCCGCCGCCGGGCAGTTCGGGGCCGGTCGCTGCCGTGGCGGCCAGTGCCGCGAATTCCCGCGCGGGACCGAAGCCGGAACCGACGGCGTAGAGGGCGGCGTCGGCATGATCGCGGAAGAAGCCGCGCTCGGCGTCGGCGCGTGGATCGGCCGAGGCCATGGTGTGCACCGTGGCCCCCGCGGCGCGGGCGGTGGCCAGGGCGGCGCGCGTTCCGGCGTCGGATTCCCCCTTCACCGCCACGGCGGCGCGGGGCCCACCCGCTGCCGCCGACTCGACATCGGGTAGTTGGGCACCTGGGTCGGTGCCGTCGACCACCTCTACGTCTGCCCCGAAGGACGGGGCGGCGGCTGCCCCGGACGCCGCGCCGGAGCCCTCCTCCGCCTTCTGCGGGGCGTCGTAACGGATCACCGTGGAGGCACCGAGCCGGTCGAGTTCGGCCGCCACGGCGCCGGCCTGCTTCGTCGAGCCCGGAGCGAGCAACAGCGGGATGCCGAGCGCCTGGGCCCGGGCGGCCGCTGCGTGCGCGTCGTCGTCGCCCGCATCGTCATCGAGGACGACGACGGCGGGTGTGTGGTCGAAGAAGGCGCGGCTGGCGGCGATGGCCAGTCCCCGGCCGGTGCCGCCGAGGGAGTGGACACCGGGTTCGGCGGAGGCCAGGTGTACCTGGTGGGGATCGGCGGACGAGGAGGCCGCCGCCATCGTGCCCGGGGACGACGGGTCGGCCGGGTCCGGCCCGGTGCAGCCCGAGAGGACCAGGGCGATCGCCAGGCCGGCGGCCGCCGTGGCGATCACCGTGCGGGTGGCCGAGGTGTCAACCAAAGATGTTAACCGGTTTGACGATGTCGGCGTAGATCAGCAGCGCACCCATGCCCAACATCAGGATGCCGACAACATAGGTCAGCGGCATGAGCTTGGCGATGTCCACGGGGCCCGGATCGCGCCGCTTGAAGACCTTCGCGACCATGCGGCGCAGCCCCTCCCACAGGGCGCCGACGACGTGGCCGCCGTCCAGCGGCAGCAACGGGATCAGGTTGAAGACGAACAGGGCGATGTTCAGGCTGCCGACCAGACCGATGAGGGTGGCAAAGCGGTCCTTGAGCGGGATCTGGTCCATGGCGCTGACCTCGCCGGCGATGCGCCCGACGCCGACGACCGACATGGGTCCGTTGGGATCGCGCGGGGCATCGGAGAACGCGGCCTTCCCGACGGCGACGAGGCGGGCGGGCAGGTCGATGACGATCCCGGCCACGGCGCGCACGTTCTCCCCGACGGCACCGGGGACCTCGGTCAGCGGGACGGTCATCTGCTTGGCCTGGGAGCCCATGCCGACGAAGCCGACGTCGACCAGGTCGGTGTTGCCGTTGGCGTCGGTCTTGGCGCGGCCGTTGATGTCCAGGGCCGGGCGTTGGGTGAGCATCGGGGTGATCGTCGTGGTGTGTTCGGTGCCGTCGCGCAGGTAGGTCATCGTCGAGGAGTTCCCGGCGGAGGCGCGGATCAGGGTGGTCAGTTCATCCCACTGGTATTCGCGCACGTCGTGCCCGTTGAAGGAGGTGATCCGGTCCCCCGGGCGCAGGCCCGCCGCGTAGGCCGGGGCCTTCGGGTCCCCCGGCTGGCAGTTCGACGCCGCGTTGTCGCCGCCGCGGGCCTTCTGGTCCGCCTGGCTGACCACGCACTGGTAGACCTCGGTGACGTTGGTCGTGGACTGGACGGTCCCGAACCCGGAGAGCAGCACGGCGAAGAGCACGAACGCGATGACCAGGTTCATGAACGGCCCGCCGAGCATGATGATGACGCGCTTGTACACCGGCAGCTTGTAGAACATCCGGTTCTCGTCGCCCGGCTGCAGCTGCTCGGCGGCGGCCTTGCGGGCCTCGTCGGCCATCTGGGTGAACATGCCGGTGCTGGATGCCCTGACCTTGCCATCCACGTCGGTGGCCGCCGAGGGCGGGTACATCCCGATCATGGAGATATAGCCGCCGAGCGGGATGGCCTTGAGCCCGTATTCGGTTTCGCCGCGCTTGCGGGAGAACAGCGTCTTGCCGAAGCCGATCATGTACTGCGGCACGCGCACGCCGAAGGCCTTGGCCGGAACCAGGTGGCCGACCTCGTGCAGGGCAATGGACACGGCGACGCCGATCGCGAGGATCAGGACACCGGCGATGAAGAGGAGAACTGTCACAACTGTCCCCAACGATCCTGGGCTGCTTTTCGTGCCCAGGCCTCGGCGGCCAGCACCGCGTCCACGGTGAGCGCGCCCCCGGAGGTGGCATCGGCGTCGTACGCCTCCACCACCGCCTCGACGGTGTCGACGATCCCGGGGAAGCGGATGGCCCCGGCGTGGAAGGCGTGCACGGCCTCCTCGTTCGCGGCGTTGTAGACGGCCATGTGCGTGGACGAGGCGCGGGCGGCGGCCTTGGCGAGCCGGATCGCCGGGAAGGCGTCCTCGTCCAGCGGTTCGAACGTCCACTCGGAGGCGCGGGTGAAGTCGCAGCCGGCGGCGGAGCCGGGCACGCGGGCCGGCCACCCCATCCCCAGGGCGATCGGCAGGCGCATGTCCGGCGGCGACGCCTGGGCGATGGTGGAGCCGTCGATGAACTCGACCATGGAGTGCACCATCGACTGCGGATGGACCACGGCCTCGACCCGATCCAGCGGGACGTCGAAGAGCAGGTGCGCTTCGATGACCTCCAGCGCCTTGTTGACCATGGTCGCCGAGTTGGTGGTGATGACCTGGCCCATGTCCCACGTGGGGTGGGCCAGCGCCTGGGCGGGGGTGACGTCCATCAGCTGAGCGCGCGTCATGCCGCGGAACGGGCCCCCGGAGGCGGTGACGATGAGCCGGGCGACCTCCTCGGGGGTGCCGGCGCGCAGGGCCTGGGCGATCGCCGAGTGCTCCGAGTCGACCGGGACGAGCTGTCCGGGGGCCGCGGCGTCCTTGACCAGGGCGCCGCCGGCGATGAGCGATTCCTTGTTGGCCAGCGCCAGCAGGTGCCCGGCCTTCAGCGCGGCGAGCGTCGGGGCCAGGCCGATGGAGCCGGTGATGCCATTGAGCACGACGTCGGCACCCGGGTAGGCGGCGACGCGGGCTGCCGCGGTTGGACCGGTCAGCAGTTCGGGGCGGTACCCGCTGTGTCCCGCCAGCTCGGCGTGGTCGTGGATGCGCCGGCGCAGTTCGTCCACGTCGCCCTCGGCGAGCGCGACGACCTCGGCGCGGGTGTGGACGGCCTGGCGGGCGAGCAGCTCGACGTTGGAGCCGCCGGCGAGCGCGACGATGCGGAAGCGTTCTGGTGCATGGTCGGCGACCTCGATGGCCTGCGTGCCGATGGACCCGGTCGACCCGAGCAAGACGATGCGCCGGGGCTCGTGCAGGGGAAGTGTGCTGTGCTGCGGCTCGCGGAACTCCATGCCTCCAGTATCGCGCACCGGCGGCCGCGGGCGCACACCGGGCGTGCTGCTAGTGGCTGCCGCCGCCCGGTCCGTCGTCGTCTCCCAGGTCGCTCCAATCGGCGTCCAGGGGTCCTGCTCCCCCGGTGTCGGGACGCTCGAAGGGGTGCTGGAGCATCCAGACGATGTCGCGCGTGACCGCCGGGCGGACGGGGAAGGTGTCGACGTGGAAGATCGTCGGGTCGGCAAGCGAGGGCCGGTGGCCTTCGACGTCGTCCTGGCCGGCCAGGGACAGCGCTTCGGGATCGGCCGGCGCATAGTGCACGGCCAGCGGCGAGCCCAGTTCGCCGGCGAGCTGCCCTGCGAGCAGGATCCCCTCGGCCCGGTGGCGCTGTGCCATCGGACCGTGCGACGTCTGGTCCATGTCGCTCGCGTAGAACGTCGCCTCCCAAGTGCGCATCCGCGCTTCCAGGTCCGGGGGAAGTTGCAGCTCGGCATAATCCAGTGGTTCCCACGTCCACACCGGGCTCTCGCCGTAGTCGGCGAAAAGCCGGACGTAGGGCACGCCCTCAAGCGTGCTGTAGGTGGAGTCCAGTTCCTCGTCCATGGGCCCAGTCTGGCAGAAGGGTGGGCGCGGCCTGCTGGTGGCCGTCAATGATCGTAGACGCTGCCGGGATGGCCCAGCGTGCTGACGGCGACAGCAAGGATGCTGTCGGCCGCGGTGTAGCTGATGCGGTAGGCACCGACGCGGATTCGAAAACCGGGTCGCTCTCGGAGTGCTCCGGCGCATTGCGGTCGTGGGTCCTCGCCGAGGAGCGCGCTCGTGCCGCGAATCCGGTCACGATCCTGATGATCAATTCGCTTCAGGGCGCGGACTGCTGCGGGGCGAAGTTCGACATGAGAGGTCACGACCAGCCGAGATCGGCCTTCACCTGGGCCCAAGGGATATTCGACCCCTCCTCTGCCGTCGCCTCGTCGAATACGGCGACGCCTTCGGCATCCTCCAGGGCATTCGGATTTCGGCGTCCGACATTCGCTGCGCTCGGAATCTGTAAGCATCGAGCCGCGAGGATCGCGGAATCAGCGGTCAAAGACGAGGGTCCAGTTTGGGAAACGGCAAACGGGACACCAGCCAACTCGCCCGACGTCGTGTATCCACCCTCGAGTGGCGCTGCAATTGGACCGTATCGGGCAGCGCGGACTAGCTCTTTGGGCGAATCCGAGAATGGCCCTTGGGTCGCTTGTATTTTCCGTGGGATCTCGGCATATTGCCTGTGCGGAAGAACAGGTCCGTGCTGTCGATGGATGATTGACTGAACGGATGACCTCGCACTTCTACCGCCCAGCAGAGGGCCACCGGCTTCCGCACGATCCGTTCAATGCAATTGTCGGACCACGTCCGATCGGTTGGATTGGAACGCTTTCCCCCGCTGGAGTTCGCAACCTCGCACCGTACAGCTTCTTCAATGCGTTCTCCTACACGCCGCCACTCATTGGCTTCTCAAGTACCGCCCGCAAGCACACCGCGTGCAATGCTGAGCTGAGCGGTGAATTCACCTGGAACCTCGTCACGCGCACCCTCGCAGAAAAAATGAACGCAACATCCACGACGTCCGACGTCGATGAGTTCGTCGCATCCGGCTTGGAAGCCGCTGACTCAGTTGATATCAGTGCGCCGCGTGTCGCAGCCTCGCCCGTGAGCTTCGAGTGCCGGGTCAGCGACGTCATTCCCTTGCGCGGCGCCGACGGGCACACGTCTACGGGTGTGCTCACGATCGGGGAAGTCATCGCGGTGCACATCGATGAAGCCATGATTCCCAACGGCATTTATCAGACGGCGCTCGCCCAGCCAGTCCTGCGCGCAGGCGGGCCAAGCGCCTACTTCGAGATCCTTGCCGAGGGCCGCTTTGACCTAGTCCGGCCAAGCTAGGAATTCAGCAATATCGACCGGCCCGGACCGAATTTGTGGCGTTCTTGGGGCGGTAATGCCACCGTCAATCGAAGGCGGCGCTCCGGGCCCGTAAGCGGAAAGCTAACCGGACGCTTTTCGAGAGCCGTCGGCACGTTCCATCCCAGTGGGTAGGGACTCGTAAATCGTCCCGCTCTGGTCCGTCAGTACCCTCGCTGACATGTCAGGATGAATCCATGACTTTGGAAACCTTCACCTTGTCAGAAAAGAAGTTCAATCTACGCAGGGCTGTTGAATCAGACCTCAACGCACTTGTCGAGCTTTTAGCCAACGACACTCTTCGACAAGCTGAGAATTCGGCGGCACCTGAGCATCGCGCTCCGTATCTGGATGCCTTCCGGGCAATCGATGCAGACCCCGCGCAGTTGCTGGTAGTTGTGCTCGACGAGGGGGATGCCGTCGTGGCAACCATGCAGTTGACCGTCATTCCCGGTCTCGCGCGGTCAGGCGCGACTCGACTGACCGTGGAGGCCGTCCGGGTAGATGAGCGGCTGCGTGGCAACGGACTCGGCTCGGAGATGATGAAGTGGGCCGTCGAGGAGGGCCGTCGGCGCGATGTGTCCTTGGTTCAGCTGACCAGCGACAAAGTTAGAGGAGATGCGCATCGCTTCTATGAACGCCTCGGCTTTACCCCATCTCACGTGGGGTTCAAATTGGCTCTCTAGACGGTGACCCAAAGCGGAGTTTCGGGGCATTAGTCGATCGGCCAATGCCCCGCAAGAGATGTCCCCTATGAATGTTTCTGAAACAGTACCGTAGGTCGGCCTGCCACTGAGACAGACAAAACATAAATCGTGTCTATCCGTGATTGGCGCGTCACTGCGAACGTCCAAATACCGTAAGACCCGCCAGCAATCATGCCCAGGGGAGGTACCCCAAGCGCTACACGCAAGAGGCGGCTTCGGGGCTTCACCGCAGGCAGATCGGACCAGACCTGCGCAACCGACGTGGTCTCACGAAGGGACCGACGTCAAGCGTTCGAGCCTCCGCAACGCGATGCAGCCTTGAGGGCCATGTCGGCAACCACCCATACAGGTTGGCCCGCCACCCCAGATCAATCAACTGGGGTGGCGGGCCATCAGGGCTCCGGGCAGCGAGCTAGTGTTTCTGCTTCTGCTGTTCCTGGGGTTCCTGCCCTGCTCCGGTCTGCATGGATCGTGTGGAATCGGAATCGAGACCGGCAGCGTCGTCGTCATGGACGGTGATGCGTTCTGCATCGTGCAACGTCACTGCAGCGGCCACTCGTGGGTTGGTACGGCGCAGGATCGCGGTGACGACGGGCCATAGCAGGACCAAGGCGATGATCACGTACACGACCACGGCGACCGGCTCGTTAACAAGTCCCGCAGGGTCCCCCGAGCTGAGCTGGAAGGCCCGACGCAGCTGCAACTCGATGCGCGGGCCCAGGATGACGCCCAGGATCAGCGGCAGGACCGGGACGCCGAACCGGCGCATGGCGAAGCCGAGCAGGCCCAGTACCAGGAGCAGAACCAGGTCGAACGTCTGGCTGTTCACGGCGAACGTGCCCAACGTGGCGAAGAACAGGATGCCAGCGTAGAGGTAGGGCCGCGGAAGCTGCAGGAGCTTCGCCCACAGCGGGGCCAGCGGCAGGTTGATCACCAGCAACAGCGTGTTGCCGATGAACAGGCTGGCGATCAACGCCCACACTAGCTGCGGTTCATTTTCAAACAGCAACGGTCCCGGGTCGATTCCGAACTGCATCAGGGCTGCCAGCATCACCGCAGCCGTGGCGTTCGTGGGCAGACCGAGCGCCAGCATGGGCGTGAGTGTTCCTGCCGCCGAGGCGTTGTTGGCCGCCTCGGGTCCGGCGACGCCTTCGATGGCGCCGTGCCCGAATTCTTCCGGGTGCTTGGAGAGCTTCTTCTCGGTCACGTAGGACAGGAAGGTCGGGATCTCGGCGCCGCCGGCCGGCAGGGCACCGAACGGGAAGCCGAAGGCGGTGCCGCGCAGCCAGGGCTTCCACGATCGCTTCCAATCGCTCTTGCCCATCCACGGCCGGCCGACCGGGATCGTCTGGGACTTGGTGCGCCGCAGGTGGGCCGCCACCCAGAGTGCCTCGCCGAGCGCGAAAATGGCCACGGCGACGACGACGATGTCGACACCGTCAGAAAGCAGGGGCTGGCCGAAAATGAGCCTCCCCTGCCCGGTCACGATGTCCATGCCCACCAGGCCGATGGCCAGGCCAAGCCCCAGAGACGCGAAGCCGCGCAGCTTGGACGAGCCGAGGACGGCAGTGACCGCAATGAGGGCCAGGAGCATGATGGCCAGGTAGCTGGGGGCACCCAAGCTGACCGCGAACTTGACCACGAGGGGTGCCAGCGTGACCAGCAACGCGGTGCCGATGGTCCCGGCAACGAAGGAGCCGATGGCCGCGGTGGCGAGCGCCTGGGCCGCCCGTCCGGACTTGGCCATTTTGTGGCCTTCGATCGCAGTGATCACGGTCGAGGACTCACCTGGGGTGTTCAGCAGGATCGAGGTGGTCGATCCGCCATACATGCCGCCGTAGTAGACGCCGGCGAACATGATGAGCGCGCTAGTTGGTTCGATGGCATAGGTGACCGGCAACAGGAGGGCGATGGTCATGGCCGGACCGATCCCCGGAAGGACACCGACCGCGGTGCCCAAGAAGACACCGAGGCAGGCGTAGAGCAGGTTCATGGGCGTCGCGGCGGTGGCGAAACCCTGCAGGAGCATGTTGAGGGTATCCATTTACAGCACTCCTTCGAGCACGCCGGCCGGCAGGTGGATGCCAAGGCCAAGGTAGAAGCCGTAGAAGGTGCCCAGCGCCATCACCAGCGAGACGATGCCGTCGCGAACGTAATGGCGGCTGCCCAGGGACCAGACGCTGCCCCAGAAGAGCAGGGTGCCGGAGATGACCCACCCCAGCGGATTGATCAGGACGATGTTCAGGATGAAGAATCCGATCAGCGGCAGCACCGTGCGCCAGCCTATGGGTGTATTCGGGTCGATGTCCTCGCCGTCATCGGGTTCCGCGGTGCCGCCTCGGGCGACGGTGATCGCCAGCAGAACGGCACACACCAGCAGCAGGCCCCCGACGATGAAGGGGAGGGCACGGGGGCCGACGGGGTCGGCCTGGGAATACGGGGCATGCAGGCCGACGGCGTCGATGATGACAACCACCCCAACCGCTCCGAGCAGGGCCGCGAAGCCCAGCTCGGAGCGGTTGGTGCGCCGGGTGGCGACTTCGCTCACGCCAAGCCCAACTTCTGCAAGACGTCGGCCACGCGCTGGTCCTGGTCCTTCAGGAAGGAGCCGAAGTCGTCGCCGGTGATGAAGGCATCCGACCAGCGGTTCTTCTTCAGGGCTTCCTTCCACTCATCGCTTTCGTGCATCTTCGTGACGGTCTCGACCAGCTTCGTCTTGTCCTCGTCGGAGATGCCCGGAGGGGCCACCAGACCGCGCCAGTTGCTGAAGACGAGATCGATGCCGGATTCCTTCAGGGTCGGGGCGTCCACGCCGTCCAGCCGCTCCTCGCCACTCGTGGCCAGGACTCGGATGTCGCCGGACTCGATCTGCTTCAGGAACTCACCAGCGCCGGATGCAGCGACGTCGAGCTTGTTACCCAAGATGGCAGGCAGCAGGTCGCCGCCGCCGTCGTAGGAAACGAAGTTGACCTTTTTCGGGTCGATACCGATGGTCTGGGCCAGCTGCATGGGCAGGAGGTGGTCGGGGCCGCCCGGCGAGGAGCCCCCGCCGACGCTGATCTTGCCCGGGTTGGCCTTCCAGGCCTTCACCAGGTCGTCGATGGTCTTGTAGGGCGAGTCCTTCGAGACCATGATGGCGCCCGGCTCCTCGATGAGCTTGGCGATGGGGGTGGTCTCGGTCAGCTTGGCGTCGGAGTCATTGGTGTAGCTGGCGCCCACCACACCCAGACCCATGAGCATCGCCAGATCGCCGTTGCCCTTTTCGTTGATGATGCGGGCCAGGCCGACGGTTCCGCCGGCACCTGCCAGGTTGAAGACCTCGGCGCCGCTGGTGATCTCCGCTTCCTCCATGGCCTGGGCGGCCACGCGGGCGGTTGTATCATAGCCGCCGCCGGGGGTGTTCGGGACCATGATGCGCAATCCGGTCACCGGGCCAGCGGCCTCGGAACCAGCGGCGCTGTCGGCGGAGCCGGTGACGCCACAACCGGAAGCGGCGAGCATGATGCCTGCCGCCAGTGCGGAGAGCTTGAGCGCGCTTCTGCGGCGCATGGTGTACCTCTTTCATTGGGGTGCGAATGGCTCCACGTTAGGTTCGGGCGTGACCCAGGTCACCCTTGTGGTCGCAATGGAACTTGTGTTCATTGTGTTACCACCCGCAGTCGCCCCCAGGCTGGACACTGTGTAGAGTTCAGGCGTTCCCCCGCCCCTATGATGCGGCATCGGCGTCGTCCGTGTGCCACGGAAGGCCGTGCTCGTGTCCCGTCCAGCAGCCGGCACCATCGTGCCGCAGAATCGCCGTCGGTTCACGCTCTCCGGCCAATTCCTGGCGCTGCAATTACTGATCGTGCTGGCGGTTCTCGTGGGGGTCCTGTTCATCTCCTTGGCGCAATCGGAGCGGACGTTCGAACGCATGGAAAGCCGCCGGGCGCTTTCGGCGGCGGAGACGTTGGCGGCCATGCCGATCGTGCGTTCCCTTCTTCCCGAGGCTGCCCCCAAGTTGGGCTCGTCGCTGCCGGCAGCAGCCGAGTCGGTGCGCTCGGTATCCGGCGCGTCCCTGGCGCAATTGGCCCTGAGCGATGGCACGATCGTGGCCTCGTCGGATCCCGGACAGCTCGGCGAGCCACTGCAATTGGGCCGCAGCGACGTCATGGACGGCCGCGCCTGGACCGGTTCCGTCACGGCGAATTCGTTGCGCACCCTGGTCGCCCACGTGCCCGTCCTCGACGACTCCGGGGAACTGGTCGGCGTCGCGGTGATCGGTCGAACGTACCCCTCGCTCTGGGAGCGGTTGGGCGGCACGGTGCCGAATCTACTGATCTACCTCGGCGTCTCGCTGGCGGTCGGCACGGTGGGGTCCCTGCTGCTCTCCCGCCGGGTCAAGCACCAGACCCTGGGCATGGAACCTGACGAGATCGCCGGACTCGTCGAGCACCGCGAGGCCATTCTCCACGGCGTCAAGGAAGGCGTTGTCGCGATCGATCTCCGCGATCGGATCACCCTGGTCAACGATGCCGCACTCGAGTTGCTTGGTTGGCCAGCACACTCCGAAGGCCTGCCGCTCGACGATTTGCGCGTCAGCGACGCCTTGCGCGCGGCCCTGACGCGGGGGCCGGCCCAGATGGACCAACTGCTGCTGGTCGGTGAGCGCCTGGTGGTGCTCAACCGGCGGCCCATGCAATCGCGCGGACGGGCCGTCGGCTGGGTGACGACGTTGCGCGACCGCACCGAACTCTCCACGTTGGAAAGCGAACTCGGAGCCACCCGGACCACCACGGATACCCTCCGCGCACAGACCCATGAATTCGCCAACCAGCTGCACACGATC
Organism: Arthrobacter sp. ASL1; assembly: GCF_056680475.1. Taxonomy (NCBI): domain Bacteria; kingdom Bacillati; phylum Actinomycetota; class Actinomycetes; order Micrococcales; family Micrococcaceae; genus Arthrobacter; species Arthrobacter sp. ASL1. The sequence continues at coordinate 3,491,885 of NZ_CM155284.1, read as the reverse complement.
TCCGGCCTCCTCCAACTGGGCGAATACGACGAGGCCCTGGGGTTCGTCGACGGCGTGAGTTTCAGCCGCACTCAACTCGTCGACGACGTCACCCAAGGAATCGCCGACCCTGCCATCGCGGCGCTGGTCATCGCCAAGTCCAGTCTGGCGGGCGAACGCGGGGTCTCGATCCGCCTGGCGCCCGGGAGCAGCTTGGGCAAAGTCGATGAGGTGCTCTCCCGCGATCTGGTTACCGTGGTGGGAAACCTGGTCGACAACGCCCTTGATGCCGTTGCCGGATTGCCTGACGGTTCCGTGGAACTTGGCCTGGCCGACGACGATACCCTGGTGATCGTGACCGTCCGGGATTCGGGACCAGGGGTCGAAGCCGCCGAGCGGGACCGGATTTTCCAACAGGGCTACAGCTCCAAGGCCTCGGTATCCTCCGCAGGGCGCGGTTTCGGCCTCGCCCTGACCCGGCTTGTCTGCGAGCGCCGGGGCGGCTCGGCCTCGGTGCGCAACGACGGCGGCGCCGTGTTCACCGCGGTGCTAGCGCGGGAGGTCTCGCAGTGATCAAGGTCCTCATCGTCGACGACGATTTCATGGTGGCCCGCATCCATACCGGGTTCGTTTCCGCGGTGCCGGGTTTCGAGGTGTGCGGTGTGGCGCATACCGGCTCTCAGGCGTTGGCCGAGGTCCGCCGCGTGATCCCGGATCTGGTGCTCTTGGATATCCACCTGCCCGATATCGGGGGGCTCGAGTTGTTGCGCCGGCTCCGCGAGTTAGTCCCTGAATTGGACGTCCTGGTCATCAGCGCCGCCCGGGAGGCGGACACGGTGCGCAGCGCGTTGCGCGGGGGCATCGTCCACTATCTGATGAAACCGTTCACTCGGCAGGACCTGGCCGACCGGCTGGCACACTACGCCAGCACGTACCGCTCGCTCGACGATTCCGGGACGGCGCAGCAGGCCGACATCGATCGGGTCTTCGGTGGTTCAACACCACGGAGCGCCCCCTTGCCCAAGGGGTTCAGTGCCGAGACGTTGCAACGGGTCCAGGAACTGCTTCGCACCGCACCGGCTGATGTCTCCGCGCTGGAAGCCGCCGAGTCCTTGGGAATTTCACGGGTCAGCGCCCGGCGGTATCTGGAACAACTCACAGAGACCGGCGCTGCCGGGGTGCGGCTACGCTACGGGGCGGGCCGCCCGGAACGGCGCTATTACCGCACCACTAACGGCCCGCGAGAGAGGTACTGATCAGTCGTCGGAGACGCGGATCTTGACCTCGATGTTCCCGCGGGTGGCATTGGAGTAGGGGCAGACCTCGTGTGCGCGATCGGCGAGTTCACGGGCGACGCCGGCGTCCACCTCGGGCAGGGTGACCTCCAGGGTCACGGCCAGACCGAATCCACCGCCGTCAATGCCGCCCAGATGCACTTCGGAACCGACGCTGGATCCCTCGATGTCCACCTTGCGCTGGCGTGCGACGAGCTGGAGGGCACTGTGGAAGCAGGCGGCGTAACCGGCAGCGAAGAGCTGCTCGGGGTTCGCCCCGTTGCCGGATCCGCCCATTGCCTCGGGGACGGCGAGGTCGAAGTCGACCCGCCGGTCGGTGGTGGCGACGTGACCATCGCGCCCGGCTCCGGTGGCGAGGGCTTCTGCGGTGTAGAGGGTCTTCATGGGCTTTTCTCCTATGTGGTCGTCGTTGGTGGTGGCCGGATGCCCCTGGGGGGCTCCGGTGGTCTATGCGCCGCGGCCGCAGATCTTGCCGAGCAGGCGGTGCAATTCGGCGGCTTCCCCGCTGGTGAGATGCATCCGTGAGGCCAGCTGTGCGGGGATGGAAACGGCGTCGGCACGCAGGGCTGCACCCGAGTCGGTGAGCTGCACCCGGACGACGCGTTCGTCTCCGACCGATCGGCGGCGGCTGATCCTGCCCGCGGCCTCCAGCCGCTTCAGCAACGGCGACAAGGTCCCGCTATCGAGGCCGAGCCGACGGCCCAGTGCCGAGACGGGCTGGTCGTCCCCCTCCCAGAGCACGAGCATGACCAGATACTGCGGATAGGTCAGGCCAAGAGGGGCCAGCAGCTCGCGGTACGCGGCACCGACCGTGCGCTCGCCCGAATAGAGGGAGAAGCACAGCTGGGCGTCCAATGCGAGAGGATCAGTCGGCGTCATGACATAAACATAACGCACAACTTAGTTGTGCACAACTTAAATGTCAAAAAGACAGTGACACGTGGCGATATCGCGGGTGCGCCCTACTCCCCCGCGCGGGCCACCAGTCGGCGAGCGTGCCTCAGCAGGGGCTCGTCGACCATCTGTCCCTCGAAGGAAAACACCCCGTGGGATGTACGGGCCGCTTCCAGGATGGTCCGGGCCCGCTCCACCGCTGCGGGGTCCGGGGCGTAGGCGTCGCGGATGACCGGCATCTGGGCCGGATGGATGCTGGCCTTGGCGGCAAATCCACTGGCGACGGCATCGCGGCTTTCCGCGGCGAGCCCCTCGGTATCGGGGATGTCGATGTACACCGAGTCGATGCCGGCCTTGCCGTGGGCTCCGGCGGCCAGCAACACGGCGGCCCGCGCGTGGACGGCGACATCGCGGTAGGATCCGTCGTCGTGCCGGCTGGAGGTCCCTCCCAACGAGGCGACCAGGTCCTCGGCGCCCCACATCAGCGCCACGACATTCTCCTCGGCGGCGATGGCCGGTGCGTTGAGCACGCCGAGCGCCGTTTCGCACAGGGCGACGACGCTGTAGTCGGCCAGCCGACGGACCTGTTCAACGTGTTCGGTCTTGGCCAGCATCACCGTGGTGTAGGCGCTCCGGCGCAGGGCTGCCAGGTCGGCGGCGAAATCCTCGGTGGATACGGGGTTGACCCGGACGATCGTCCGCGTTGGATCCAGTGCGTTATCGGCCAGTGCCTGGCGGGCCGCCGGCTTGTCGGCCGGGGCGACGGCATCCTCGAGGTCGATGATCACCGCGTCGGCACGTGCGGCGGCCTTGGCATAGCGCTCGGGCCGGTCTGCCGGACAGAACAGGATGGCCGGGCCCATGGTGAACGCGGGATGCCCGTCGACACTCATGCCTGCTCCTCCCCCGCCGCGCGGTGTCCGGCCTCGGTCCACATCAACGCGGTCCGCGAGGCCTCGGCGACCACGATCCCGTCCTGGTTGCGGCCGGTGTGCTTCATCGTCACGATGCCCTGTCCCGGCCGGGATTTGGAGGGCCGCAGCCCGGTGATCTCGGTTTCGGTATAGAGCGTGTCCCCATGGAAGATCGGGTGTGGGAACTTCACGTCCGACAGGCCCAGCTGCCCGATGATGGTGCCCTGGGTCAGCTGGCCGACGGACTGGCCCACCAGGGTGGCGAGGGTGAACATCGAGTTGACCAGTCGCTGCCCGAACGGCTGCTTGGCGCTGAACGCGGCGTCCAGGTGCAGGGCCTGGTTGTTCATGGTCATCGTGGTGAACAGGACGTTGTCCGTCTCGGTCATCGTCCGGCCCGGGCTATGCACGTAAACGGTGCCCAGCTCCAACTCGTCGAAGTAGAGTCCGCGCTGGGTGACGCGCCGCCCCGGGGAGGAGGCACCGTCGTCGTGCCCTGGTGTTTGGCTCATGGTGGCCTCCTAGAGCCCGAGCTCGCGGGCGATGAGCATCAGCTGGACCTCGGTGGTGCCCTCGCCGACCTCGAGGATCTTGGAGTCGCGGTAGTGGCGCGAGACGCGGAACTCGTTCATGAAACCGTAGCCGCCGAAGACCTGGGTGGCGTCGCGGGCGTTGTCCATGGCGGCCTCGCCGGCGACCATCTTCGCGATCGCAGCCTCGGTCTTGAACGGCTTGCCGGCGAGCATCTTCGACGCGGCGCCGTAGTAGGCCAGGCGGGCGGTGTGGGCGCGGGCCTGCATGCGGGCGATCTTGAACGAGATGGCCTGGTACTTGCCGATGTTCTGCCCGAACGCGCTGCGCTCCTTGGCGTAGCGCACGGATTCATCCACGCAGCCCTGGGCGGCGCCGGTGGCCAGCGCGGCGATGGCGATGCGGCCCTCGTCGAGGATGGACAGGAAGTTCGCGTAGCCGCGCCCTTGCGTGCCGAGCAGGTTGGCCTCGGGGACGGTGGCGTTCCTCAGCGTCAGTGGGTGGGTGTCGGAGGCGTTCCAGCCGACCTTGTTGTACGCCTTCTCGGCGGTGAAGCCGGCGGTGTCGGTCGGCACGAGGATCGTGGAGATCTCCTTCTTCACCGACCCATCGGCGCGCTCGGAGGAGCCGGTGACCGCCGTGACGGTGACCAGCTTCGTGATGTCGGTTCCGGAGTTGGTGATGAACTCCTTGTTGCCGTTGACGACCCAGTTGCCGTCCTTGAGCTTGGCGGTGGTCTTGGTTCCACCGGCGTCTGATCCGGCCTCGGGCTCGGTCAGGCCGAACCCGGCGAGCGCCTTCCCGCTGGCCAGCTGGGGCAGCCATTCCTCCTTTTGCGCGTCGGTGCCGAAACGGTGGATCGGCATCGCGCCCAGGGAGACACCGGCCTCCAGGGTGATCGCGACGGACTGGTCGACACGTCCAAGCTGCTCCAGGGCCAGGGCCAGGGCGAAGTAGTCCCCGCCCATGCCGCCGTGCTCCTCGGGGAAGGGCAGGCCGAACAGGCCCATCTCCCCCATCTGGGACACGACCTCGTAGGGGAAGCTGTGCTCCTCGTCGTGCTTCGCGGAGACCGGGGCGACGACGGTGTCGGCGAAGTCGCGGACGGTGTCGGAGAGGTCCTGGTAGTCGTCTTCGAGTTCGAGGTTCGGCATGGTGGTTCCTTAGCTGGTGGGGGTGGTGTCGGCGGCGGTGTCGGTGGGGTCGGGCACGACGGTGGCCACGGAGGTGCCGGCGGCCACGTGGTCGCCGACCGCGACATGGACGGTGACGGTTCCGGTGAGCCCGGCAGTGAGCGGGTGTTCCATCTTCATCGCCTCCACGGCGGCCAGCGGCTGGCCGGCCTCGACGTGGTCACCGGTGGCGACCTGGACGGAGACGACGGTTCCGGGCATCGGCGACCGCGATTCGGGATCTCCGCCCGCCTCCTCGCGTTCGATGCCCGCCAACCGGCGGTGCACCACGGCGCGGCGGTCCAGCCAGCGCACGTGGGCGCCGTATCCGGCCGCGCCGATCCAGGCTTCACGGCCACCGGTGCAGGGGACAGGCTCGAACGCGGGCACGACGGCGGCTTCCACGGTCTCGCCGTCGGTTGCGGGCTGGACGGTGTAGAGCTCGTCGTCGATCTCGAGCGCCAGGGTCCGGACCCGGTAGGTGCCCAGCCGCCAGCCGTCGGCGCTCCACGCGCCGAACCGGGTGGCTGGCCCTGGTTCCAGGGCGAGGAAGCGGGCGGCGACCGCCTGCAGTTCGGCCTCGGTGGGGACCCGCTTCGGTTGGGTTCCCCACCGGTCGATGAACGTGGTGTCCAGGCGTCCGGCCTGGACATCGGGTTCGGCGATGAGGGCGCGCAGGTACTCCAGGTTGGTCTGCACCCCGAGCACCACCGTGTCGGCCAGTGCTGCGTCGAGACGGGCCAGGGCCTGGGCACGGTCGGTGCCATGGGCGATGACCTTGGCGAGCATCGGGTCGTAGTCCGGGGTGATTTCGGAGCCGGTGGCGATCCCCGAGTCGGTGCGGACGCCCTCGCCGGTTGGGTCCTGGGCGCGCAGGATCGTCCCGATGGAGGGCAGGAAACCGTGGGCGGGGTCCTCGGCGTAGACGCGGGCCTCGACGGCGTGCCCGGAGAGGGTGATCGCGTCCTGCGCGATGTCCAGCCGCTTCCCGGCGGCGATGCGCACCTGCCATTCGACGAGGTCGATCTGCCGGCCGGCGACGCGGACGACCTCCTCGGTGACCGGGTGCTCGACCTGCAGGCGGGTGTTCATCTCCATGAAGAAGAACTCGCCCGGGTTCTCGTCGGAGACCAGGAACTCCACGGTGCCTGCGCCGACGTAGTCGACGGAGCGGGCGGCGTCGACCGCTGCCGCGCCGATGCGCTCGCGCATGGCGGCGCCGTCGTCGAGCATCTCCAGCAGCGGTGCGGGGGCCTCCTCGATGACCTTCTGGTGGCGGCGCTGCAACGAGCATTCGCGCTCGCCGAGGTGGATGGTGTTCCCGTGGGTGTCGGCGAGGACCTGGACCTCGATGTGGCGGGGGCTGCGGACCAGGCGTTCGAGCAGCAGTGTGTCGTCGCCGAAGGAGCTGCGGGCGACGCGGCGCGCTGTCTGCAGGGTGGCCGGCAGCTCGGCCGCGGTCTCGACGGCGTGCATGCCCTTGCCGCCACCGCCGGCCGAGGGCTTGATCAGCAGCGGGAATCCGACGCCGGTGGCGGCTTCGATCAGGCCGGCATCGTCCAGGGCGGGATCCGCCACGCCGGGCACGACGGGGACGCCGTGGCCGGCGACGTGGTTCTTGGCCCGGATCTTGTCGCCCATGAGGTTGATGGAGTGGGCGCTGGGGCCGATGAAGGTGATGCCGGCATCTTCCAGGGCCCGGGCGAAGTCAAGGTTCTCGGAGAGGAACCCATAGCCGGGGTGGACGGCCTGGGCGCCGGAGGTGCGGCAGGCGCGCAGCACGGCGTCGATGTTCAGGTAGCTTTCCGCCGCGGCCGCGGGGCCCAGGCACACGGAGTCGTCGGCCTCGCGCACATGGCGGGCCCCGGCGTCGGCCTCGGAGTAGACGGCGACGGAGCGGATGCCCAGCCGGCGCAGCGTGCGGATCACGCGCACGGCGATCTCTCCGCGGTTGGCCACCAGCACGGTGTCGAAGAGCGGTGCTTCGGGGTGGTTCTCGGTCATCGGGTTCACATCCTGAAGACGCCGAACGAGGTGTCCGGCAGGGGTTCGGTGGCACAGACGTCCAGGGCGAGGCCGAGCACCCGGCGGGTGTCGGCGGGGTCGATGATGCCGTCGTCCCAGAGCCGGGCGGTGGAGTAGTACGGGTTGCCCTGGCTTTCATATTGCTCGCGGATCGGGGCCTTGAAGACCTCCTCGTCGGCGTCGCTCCAGCTGCCGCCGGACCGTTCAATGCCGTCGCGCTTGACGGTGGAGAGGACCGAGGATGCCTGCGCCCCGCCCATGACGGAGATCCGGGCGGCGGGCCACATCCACAGAAAGCGCGGCGAGTAGGCCCGCCCGCACATCGAGTAGTTGCCGGCACCGAAGGAGCCGCCGATGACCACCGTCAGCTTCGGCACGCGGCAGGTGGCGACGGCGGTGACCATCTTGGCGCCGTTCTTGGCGATGCCGCCGGCCTCGTAGTCGCGTCCGACCATGAACCCCGAGATGTTCTGCAGGAACACCAGCGGGATGCCGCGCTGGTCGCACAATTCGATGAAGTGGGCGCCCTTGAGCGCCGATTCGGAGAACAGCACGCCGTTGTTGGCCACGATGCCGACCGGGTGGCCGTGGATCTGTGCGAACCCGGTGACCAGGGTGGTGCCGTAGCCGGCCTTGAATTCGTGGAATCCGCTGCCGTCGGTGATGCGGGCGATGACCTCGTGGACGTCGTAGCGCCCGTTTACGTCGACGGGGACCGCGCCGTAGAGCTCGCCGGGATCGGCCACCGGTTCGCGGGTTTCGGCAATGGCCCAGGCCGGGGCGGCCGGCGGCGGGAGGGTCTCGACGATGTCGCGGACGATCTGCAGGGCGTGCCCGTCGTCCTCGGCGATGTGGTCGCTGACGCCGGAGACCGTGGAGTGCAGTTCGGCGCCGCCGAGTTCCTCGGCCGTGACGACCTCGCCGGTGGCGGCCTTCACCAGCGGCGGTCCGCCCAGGAAGATGGTGCCCTGGTTGCGCACCATGACCGTCTCGTCGCTCATCGCCGGCACGTACGCGCCGCCGGCGGTGCAGGAGCCCAGGACCGCGGCGATCTGCGGAATCTTGCGCGCCGAGAGGTTGGCCTGGTTGTAGAAGATGCGCCCGAAGTGGTCACGGTCCGGGAAGACCTCGTCCTGGCGGGGCAGGAACGCCCCGCCGGAGTCGACCAGGTAGATGCACGGCAGGTGGTTCTCCAGCGCGATCTCCTGGGCGCGCAGGTGCTTCTTGACCGTCATCGGGTAGTAGGTGCCGCCCTTGACGGTGGCGTCATTGGAGATGACCAGCACCTGGCGGCCGTGGATGAGCCCGATCCCGGCGATGATGCCCGCCCCGGGGCATTCGCCGTCGTACATGTCCTCGGCGGCGAGCGGGGCGATCTCCAGGAACGGGGAGCCCTCGTCCAACAGTGCGTCGACGCGTTCGCGCGGCAGCATCTTGCCGCGGTCGGTGTGCCGGCGGCGCGATTTCTCGCTGCCGCCGCGGGCCGCGGCGTCCAGGCGGGCGCGCAGTTCGCCGACGAGGCCGCGCTGGGCGGCGTCGTTGTCGGCAAACGATGCGGCCGCCGGGTCCAGGTGGGAGGCCAGGGTTTCCATGGGTGCTCTTCCTCGGCGTCGTGGAGGCGTTCCGGCGACGGCCGGTTGCCAGTTGAGTTAATAGGTACTAACTGAAATAGACGTTAGTATTCATTAACTGAAATGTCCAGCCTCGAATGTGTGCTGGCCCACGCCGACAGGAGGTGCACCGTGGAGCACGATCCGCAGCCGGACACCACCCCGGAGCCCACCGGGCGCAGCCGGGCCAAGGCCTCCCGCCGCTCCACCCTGCTCGCCGAGGCGGCGCGACTCTTCGCCCTGCACGGCTACCACGGCGTCTCGATCGAGGACCTGGGGCAGGCTTCGGGCATCAGCGGCCCGGCCGTCTACCGCCACTTCCCCGGCAAGGCCGCCATGCTCGGGGCACTGCTCGTCGAGGTCAGCCACGACCTGTACGACGGCGGCAGCGAGGTGGCGCGGGCCGGTGGCACCCCCGCCGGGGTGCTCGCCGAACTCGTCGGCTTCCAGGTCGACTTCGCCCTGGGACACCGCGACGTCATCCGGGTCCAGGACCGGGACATGGCCAGCCTCGCGGACGAGGACGCCGCCACCGTACGACGGCTGCAGCGCGCCTACATCGAGGTCTGGACGGCGCAATTGCGCCTGCTGCACGCTGACGAGGACGAGTCCGCCGCACGTTTCCGCGCCCAATCGGTACTCGGGCTGATCAACTCGACCCCCCATTCGGCCCACCGCTCGGCGGTGGACCCGGCGGCCCGGCGGCGGCGGCTGGTGGCCATGGCGGTGGCCGCACTGCAGGCACCCGTGCGCTAGGAGCGACCGGCACCGGTAGTCTGGAGGCAATCATGTCCGCGAGCCGGACCATGAACGACCGACGCCGTTGTCATAGAGAGGTACAGACCGTGAAGCTACGCCCCGTCGAGCACGCGGACCTGGACTGGTTCTTCAAGCACCAGCAGGATCCCGAGGCCAATGTGATGGCCGCATTCACCGCCAAGAACCCCAAGGACCGCGGGGTGTTCAACCACCACTGGTCCTCCATCCTGTCCGACCCCGACGTCACCGTGCGCACGATCGAGCAGGACGGCAAGCCCGTTGGCAACGTCATGGCCTACACGTCCGACGACGGCGTGGAAATCGGCTTCTGGACCGACCGCGCCTACTGGGGCCAGGGCGTCACGACGTCCGCCGTGGACGCGTTCCTGCAGGAGATCGCCACCCGCCCGATCCGCGCCCACGTGGTCACGGACAACATCGGCAGCCAGAAGGTGCTCGAACGCCGCGGCTTCACGGTCGTCGGCGAGGTCGACGGCTTCGCCAACGCGCGCGCCGCGGTGGTGAAGGAATACATCATGGAACTGGCCTGACAGCCTGTTCCACACAGCACAACCGAACGGGGAGGCACCCGGTGGATCACCCCCGGATGCCTCCCCGCTTTCGTTCCGGCCGCCCTACAGCATCGTGATGAGCATGCCCGGATCGGCCATGATGGTGCCGACGTCCGCGAGGAACCGTGATCCCTGTTCCCCGTCGACCAGGCGGTGGTCGAACGACAGGCTCAGGGTGGTCACCTGGCGCAGCACGACCTCGCCGCGGTGTCCCCAGGGCTGTTCGCGGACCTGGCCGAGCGCCAGGATACCGGCCTCGCCCGGGTTGAGGATTGGGGTCCCGCCGTCGATGCCGAAGACCCCGATATTGGTGATGGAGAACGTGCCGCCGCGCAAGGCCTCCGGCGCCGTCTTGCCCTCCTTGGCGGTCACCGCGAGATCGCGCAGGGCGCCGGCCAGTGAACGGAAGTCCAGGGACTGGGCGTCCTTGATGTTGGGGACCATGAGACCGCGCGGCGTCGCCGCGGCAATGCCCAGGTTCACGTAGTTCAGCTGCACGATCTCCTGTGCCTCGGCATCCCAGCGCGAGTTCAGCGTGGGTTGGCGCTCCAGGGCGATGCACACGGCCTTCGAGGCGATCGTCAGCGGCGTGAGCTTCACGTCGCGGTAGGCAGGGTCCGCGCGCAGGCGTTCGAGCAGCTCCATCATCGGGGTGACATCCACGGTAAGGAACTCGGTGGCGTGCGGTGCGGTGAACGCGCTGTCCACCATCGCCTGGGCCGTGTGCTTGCGCATCCCCTTGATCGGGGTGCGCACCTCGCGTGGCGCTCCCCCGAGGGTGCGCGGGCCCCCGGAAGCCGGGGCGTCGGCGAGCGGATCCGCCGTGGCTGCCGACGACGTCGGGCCCCCATGGCCGGTTCCGCTGCCGTGGGCCGCGGTGACGTCCTCGCGGGTGATCAACCCGTACGGTCCGGTGCCGGTGACCTGTTCGAGGTCAACGCCCAGGTCGCGGGCGAACTTGCGCACGGGAGGGGTGCAGCGCGGCCGCTCCCCCACCTCGGGGGCCGGGGCTGTTTCGACGGGTGCGGGTGCGGTCAGGACCGCGGCGACCGGTGGTTCGGCGGTCGCAGTCGCGGTCGTCGAGGCCGCTGCATGGGCGCGTGACTTCCGGGCGGGGCGCTTGCCGGTATCGACCGCCGCACCGTATCCGACCAGCGTCGGTTCGCGCTTGGCGGCAACTGTCTCGGCGTCCGCCGTCGCGGGTGCGCCCGGCGCATCGTCGCCGCTTCCCGGCTCGCCGGGGACGTCGAAGGATACGATCGGGTTTCCGACCTCCACCACCGTGCCGGGCTGTTCGTGCAGTTCGGTGACCACGCCGGAGTACGGGCTGGGCAGTTCGACCACTGCCTTGGCGGTCTCCACCTCGGCGATGATCTGATTCAGCTTCACGGTTTCACCGACGGCGACCTTCCAGCTGACGATCTCCGATTCGGTGAGCCCTTCGCCGAGGTCGGGGAGTTTGAAAACCTTCAACACGGTGCTCATCTAGCCTTCCAGGGAACTGAGGGAATTGGGGCGGTCCATCGCACGGTCGACGCCGTCGAGGATGCGGTCCAGATCGGGTAGGTGGTGCATTTCGAGCTTCGAGTAGGGGTACGGGATGTCGAACCCGGTGACGCGCACGGGGGCGTGCTCGAGGTGGTAGAAGCAGCGTTCGGTGATGCTGGCGGCGATTTCCGCTCCCAGGCCCAGCGTCTGCGCGGCCTCGTGGGTCACGACGAGCCGCCCGGTGCGCTTCACCGACGCCTCGACGGTGGCGTAGTCGACCGGTGAGAGCGAGCGCAGGTCGATGACCTCGATCGAGATCCCGTCGTCCTCCGCTGCCGTGGCCGCATCCAGGGCGGTCTTGACCAGGGCGCCATAGGCCACGAGCGTGACGTCGGTGCCCCGGCGGCGGACGACGGCGCTGCCCAGGTCCGGCCCGGTCATCCCCGCGTCGAGGTCGACGTCGCCGCGCTCGTGGTAGCGGCGCTTGGGCTCGAAGAACACCACGGGGTCGTCGCAGGCGATGGCCTGCTGCAGCATGACGTAGGCATCCTGCGGGTTCGAGGGGCTGACCACGCGCAGGCCAGCGGTGTGCGCGAAGTAGGCCTCCGGGGATTCGGAGTGGTGTTCGGGCGAGCCGATTCCACCGCCGAAGGGGATGCGGATCGTCAGCGGCATCGAGACCTGCCCGTGCGTGCGGTAGTGCAGCTTGGCGACCTGGCTGACGATCTGGTCGAAGGCCGGGTAGACGAAGCCGTCGAATTGGATTTCGACGACAGGGCGGAAGCCGCGGTAGGCCATGCCCACTGCGGTGCCGACGATGCCGGACTCGGCCAACGGGGTGTCGATGACCCGGTGCTGGCCGAAGTCCTTCTGCAACCCGTCGGTGATGCGGAAGACCCCGCCGAGCTTTCCGATGTCCTCGCCCATCAGCACGACCTTGGGGTCGGCTTCCATGGAGTGGCGCAGGCCCGCATTCAGGGCCTTGCCGAAGGTCAGCGCGCTCATCGTGCTCCCCCTTCCGTCGCCGATCCGGCGTCGGCGAATTGCTGCTGGTACAGCGCGTAGTGTTCGCGCTGGCGGTCAAGGGTGGCGTGCGGCTGCGAGTAGACGTTCTCGAAGACATCCATCGGCTGCGGGTCTTCCAGGCCGATGATGGCCTTGCGGAGCTTCTCGGCGACGGCGTCGGCGACCTCTGCCGCTCCCGCCTGGAGCCCAGCGGTGTCGAGTCCGAGCCCGTCGAGGTGTTTTTCCAGGCGCTCGATCGGGTCCTTGGCGGCCCAGAGGTCCAGTTCGTTCGCATCGCGGTAGCGGGTGGGGTCATCGGCGGTGGTGTGCGGACCCATGCGGTAGGTGACGGCCTCGATGAAGGTCGGGCCGTTGCCGGTGCGGGCACGGTCCAGGGCAATGCGGGTGGCGGCCAGGCAGGCGAGCACGTCGTTTCCGTCCACGCGCAGGCTCGGGATCCCGAACCCGATGGGGCGGTCGGAGATGTGGGTGTTGCTCTGCAGTTCCACCGGCTCAGAAATGGCCCAGTGGTTGTTCTGGCAGAAGAAGACAACCGGCGCCTGGTAGCTGGCGGCAAAGACCATGGCCTCGTTGACATCGCCCTGGCTGGTGGCGCCGTCGCCGAAGAACGTGATCGCGGCCTGGGAACCGCCGTCGTACTTGATGCCCATGGCATAGCCGGCCGCATGCAGGGTCTGGGCACCAATGATGATCTGCGGGGTCGCCATGTTCTTGCCGAACGGATCCCAGCCGCTGTAGGCATTGCCACGCCAGACGCGCAGGGTGTCCTCCGCGTCGACTCCGCGGCAGTAGGCCAGCCCGGTCTCGCGGTAGGAGGGGAAGATGAAATCGTCGTCCTCCAACGCGCGGCCGGCACCGATCTGGGCGGCCTCCTGGCCCAGCAGCGGTGGCCAGAGGGCCAACTCGCCCTGGCGCTGCAGCGCGGTGCCCTCCTGGTCGATCCGGCGGATGGCCACCATGTCGGTGTAGAGGCCGCGCAGGGCCTCGACGTCGACGTCGGTGACCCAGGGGTCGAATTCCCCGTTCGGGGTGCGGTGCCCGCTGGGATCGATGAGCTGGATCAGCCCCGCGTCCCGGTCACCGGCTGGCTGTGTCGTGTTCATGGTCTGCGCTGCGTCCTTCGTGGTTCGTCGGCCGACTCGCCGGTTGCCGGATAGGTCATCCGACGCCCGAACGGCAGGCCCGGCATCATCGCCCGACCCTTACTGTGACGATACTCACAAGACGCAGGGCGCACAACCATCAAACATTTTCTTGAGCAGAGTGCTCAAACAGGAGCGTTGCTTACCTGATAAAGTTGTGCACTATGGCTGACTTGGACGAAATCGACCGCCGACTCCTCGATGCCCTGATTCAGGACCCCAAGGCCACCACCGTCGCCCTGGCCGCGGCGCTGGGCCTGTCCCGGAACACGGTGCAGGCGCGGTTGACCCGGCTGGAGAACCACGGGGCCTTCCTCTCCTTCGAACGCCGCATCAACCCGACGGCCCTGGGCTTCCCGCTGACCAGCTTCGTGCACATCCACGTCCAGCAGAAGAAGCTCGGCGAGATCACCAGCGCGCTGGCCCGCATCCCCGAGGTCGTGGAGGCCCACGGGCTCAGCGGAACTGCGGACATCCTGGCCAGCGTCGTGGCCCGTGGCGCGGAGGACCTCTTCCGGGTCCACGGCGCCATCCTGGACATCGACGGCATCGAACGGGCCGACACGTCGCTGTCGATGGCCGAGCTCATCCCTCACCGCATGCGCCCGCTGCTCGGGACGCAGTAGGTTCGACGGAATCAGCGAACGATCCTCGCCAGGTCGCCCGGGCCAAGGTCGCGATCTGCATAAACCAGCCGCGTGCCGCCCAGGTCGGGGTTGCGCGCGTCGCGACCCCGGTGGGCCAATTCCAGGCCCGTTTTCTCGGCCACGCGGGCTGATGCCTTGTTGTGTTCGAGCAGGGAGGCGACGACCGGCAGAGTCGGGCTGACGAGTCGGGCCTGCCGGATCGCCTCGAGCGATAGCTCCGTCGCGTAGCCGCGGCCGTGGGTTTCGGCAGCCAGTCGATAGGACAGGTTCCAGTAGACGCCCCCTCGGATGGCGCATCCGCCGCCGCCCAGGATCTTCGAACTGCCGACTTCCCTCACGACCCACGGCCCCAAGCCATCCCGCTCCCACAGGGACATCCAGGTCTCCACCATCGTGAGCGTCTGTTCGCTGGCGGAATGCCGTCCCCGGGGGTGGTGCATCCATACAGCCGGATCGCTGTAGATCCCGTGCAGCGCCGCGGCGTCGTCCACGTTCGGCCGGGCGAGGGACAGTCGCTGGGTCAAGGTCGGCATCGTGCGAGCCTACTGGGCCACGGAAGGCGGCCGTCTCTGGGGTGCCCTGCTGGCACAACGACGAAGGGAGCCGGATCCGAAAGGATCCGACTCCCCAGCGTCCTGCCGGTTCAAGAACCCGGCGATGCGTAGTTCCTAGTGGTCGACCGCCTTCTCGGCGCCGACACCGGTGAGCGAGCGGACCTCCATCTCCGCCCGCAGGGCCGGATCCTCCTTGGTCTTGCTGAGCACCGTGCCCAGCCAGCCCAGGAAGAACGCCAGCGGGATCGAGACGATGCCCGGGTTGCTCAGCGGGAAGATCGCGAAGTCCGCGCCGGTGATCATCGACGTCTCCGTGCCGGAGACCACCGGGGAGAACACGATGAGCAGGATGGCCGCGGCCAGTCCGCCATACATCGACCAGACGGCCCCCTGGGTGGAGAAGCGCTTCCAGTAGAGCGAGTAGATGATGGTCGGCAGGTTCGCCGAGGCGGCGACCGCGAAGGCCAGGGCCACCAGGAAGGCCACGTTCTGGCCCTGGGCGCCGATGCCGCCGATGATCGCGAGGATGCCGATGACGACGACGGTGCGCCGGGCGACCTTCATCTCCTTCTCCGGGGTCGTCTTGCCCTTGGCGATGACGTTGGCGTAGATGTCATGGGCGAACGATGCGGCAGCGGTGATCGTCAGTCCGGCCACCACCGCCAGGATGGTGGCGAAGGCGACCGCGGAGATCACCCCGAGCAGGATCGGCCCGCCGAGTTCGAAGGCCAGCAGCGGAGCCGCCGAGTTCACCCCGCCGGGGGCATTGGCAATCCGGTCCGGGCCGATGAGCGCGCCGGCACCGTAGCCGAGCACCAGCGTGAACAGGTAGAAGGCGCCGATGAGCCAGATCGCCCAGACGACCGACTTGCGGGCCTCCTTGGCGGTGGGGACCGTGTAGAAGCGCATCAGCACGTGCGGCAGGGCCGCGGTGCCCAGCACCAGGGCGAGCGCCAGGGAGATGAAGTCGAGCTTGGACGTCTCCGACGCCCCATACTTCAGTCCCGGATCCAGCAGGGCTGGGTTGCCCGCGGTTTCAACTGCTGCCCCCATCAGCGTGGAGAGGTTGAACCCGTACATGGCCAGCACCCAGATGGTCATGATGAACGCACCGGTGATGAGCAGGCAGGCCTTGATGATCTGCACCCAGGTGGTGCCCTTCATGCCGCCGACCAGTACGTAGACGATCATCAACCCGCCGACAACCGTGATGACCAGCGATTGTCCGAGCTTGCCGTCGATGCCCAGCAGCAGCGACACCAGCGCACCGGCGCCGGCCATCTGGGCGAGCAGGTAGAACAGGCACACGGCCAGCGTGGTGGTGGCGGCCGCAATGCGGATGGGGCGCTGCTTGAGGCGGAACGACAGCACGTCGGCCATCGTGAACTTGCCCGTGTTGCGGAGCATCTCCGCCACCAGCAGCAGGGCCACCAGCCAGGCGACCAGGAAGCCGATGGAGTACAGGAAGCCGTCGTATCCGTTGATGGCGATGGCCCCCACGATGCCCAGGAAGGACGCGGCCGAGAGGTAGTCCCCGGCGATCGCCGTGCCGTTCTGGGTTCCGGTGAAGGACCGCCCGCCGGCGTAGTAGTCGGCGGCGGTCTTGTTGTTCTTGCTCGCCCGCAGCACGACGACGAGGGTGACCCCGACGAAGAGGGCGAAGATGCCGATGTTCACGAACGGGTTGCCCACCGAGGTGGACTCGGCCGCCGCGGCCAGGGGCATCGCGGCGGTCGCGGCCAGGATGGTCATTTCAGGTCTCCTTCATCGACGGTCGCCTCGAGGCGTTCGCGCAGTGCCGTGGCCTTGGGATCCAGCTTCTTGTTCGAGAAGTGGACGTACGCTGCGGTGATGCCGAACGTGGAGACGAACTGCAGCAGCCCCAGGATGAGCCCGAGGTTGATGTTGCCTGCAACCTTGATGGACATGAACTCGTGGGCGTAGTCGGCCAGCAGCACGTAGGCGAAGTACCAGACCAGGAAGGCGATGGCCATCGGGAAGACGAAACTGCGGTGGGTGCGGCGAAGTTCCTGGAACTCGTCGCTGGCCTGGACGGCGATGAACTCGCCGGCGACCTCGTCCGGGCGGGCGGTCTGGACGCCGACGTCGGGCCCGGGGACGGCCTGCTGGTCCCGGGCGGGATCCGGGGTGGTGGGGTGTGCCATGGTTCCTCCTCAAAGTGGTCATGCCATCCGCTGCGGGGGACGGTGTCGTTCCGGGCACCCGCGGCAAAAGTCGGCTCCCATCACTTTCATCCACCCGCGGTCGATAGTGAAGTGCGTCACGTCATCGAGTGGCCCAACGGTGCCCTGGGTGCGCCGAGCGGTCGGGCCATCCCGGCGAGCGGTAGCACCTGTTCTGCGTCGGCCGCGCCCACCCGGCCGACGGCGCCCAACGTCTAGGCTGTGTCCATGCTTTCCGCCGCCTCCCAGACCACGGTGATCATCGCGATCCTCACCATTGCCGTGGCCGTGGTCTTCTACGTCGGGTTCCGGACCCTGCGCTCGTTCCGCGACCTGGGCACCGACGCCGACCGGGCGACGTACGAGACCCTGCACCGGGTCTCACAGGCCGCCCCGCACTTCAGCGCCGGCCTGCAGGCCGAGGGTGCCGGCCGGGCCGCGCGGCATCTGCGCGACGTGCTGGGCTGCGAGGGGTTGGCGATCACGGATACGACGACGGTGCTCGCCCTCGACGGTCCGCTGGCCGATCCGGGACGCTGTGCCCCCACCGATCTGGCGCGCGGTGCCGGCGAGGCCGTGCAGGCGGCCCGCACCCAGGTGGTGCGCACCCCCGGGGCTGATGGCGTCTACGCGCCCATCCTGGTCCGCGGCGTCGCGGTGGGCACCGTGGTGGCCATGGCCCCGCGCGCCAACGCCGGGCTGGTCCGCGCCACCACGGAACTGGCCGCCTGGGTGGCCGCCCAATTGGGGCTGGCCGAACTCGACGAGTCCCGGGCCCTGCTGATGGAGGCCGAGGTACGGGCCCTGCGCGCCCAGATCAGCCCGCACTTCATCTACAACAGCCTCAACGCCATCGCCTCCTTCATCAACACCGACCCGCAGCGGGCACGCACCCTGGTGGTCGAGTTCGCGGACTTCACCCGCTACTCCTTCCGCCGCCATGGGGACTTCACCACCCTCGCCGAGGAACTGCAGGCCATCGACCGCTACCTGCTGCTGGAGAAAGCACGGTTCGGGGAACGGATCCGGGTGTCCCTGTCCATCGCACCCGAAGTGCTCAGCACGGTCATGCCGTTTTTGTCACTGCAGCCGCTGGTGGAGAACGCGGTCCGCCACGGGCTCGAAGGCAAGGCCGGCGGCGGGTTGATCAGCCTGACGGCCTCCGATGCCGGGGAGTTCGCGGAAATCACCGTGGAGGACGATGGGGTGGGCATCGACCCGGAGGCGCTGCGCGCGGTCCTGGCCGGGACCGCCGACGGCGTGCACGTGGGGTTGCGCAACGTCGACGTGCGGCTGCGCCAGCTCTACGGCGATGGCCATGGCCTGGTCATCGACACCGCGCCCGGGGCCGGGACGCTGATCACGCTGCGCATCCCCAAGTTCCAGCCCGGGTACGACGCCGGCCCGCCGGCCTGAGTGCCCCGGCTCACATCGCTGCCTAGACTGGTGCCATGATCAATGTCGTGGTTGCCGATGATGAGCTGCCCGCCGTCGAGGAACTGGCCTTCCTGCTCGATGGTGATGCCCGGGTGGGCCAAATCCACCGGGCCACCTCCGGGGCGGCCGCGCTGAAGGCCCTGGAGGAGTTCGCCGTCGACGCGCTCTTCCTGGACATCCACATGCCCTCGCTCTCCGGCCTGGACATCGCCCGGGTCATCTCGCGCTTCAGCCGGCCCCCCGCCGTCGTCTTCGTCACCGCCGACGAGGCGCAGGCGCTGGAGGCCTTCGAGTTGGCTGCCGTGGACTACGTGCTCAAGCCGATCCGTCCCGAACGCCTCGCCGAGTCGGTGCGCCGGGTGTGCGAGCTGATCCAGGACGGGCCCACCGAGCCCGAGGTCGTCACGGTGGACCAGGGCGGGGTCACCAAGATGATCCGCCGCGACGAGATCCGCTATGTCCAGGCCCAGGGCGACTATGCCCGCCTGCACACCGCCGACGCCAGCTACCTGATCCGGGTCCCGCTCAACGACCTGGAACAGCAGTGGGGCCCGGCCGGGTACCTGCGCATCCACCGGGGATACCTGGTGGCGATGTCCCGGGTGGAGAAGGTCAGGATGGCCCCGGGCAAGGCATCGGTGGTCATCGGCGACACCGAATTGCCGGTCAGCCGCCGGGCGCTTCCGCTGCTGCGTGAGAACCTGGCCGCCAACCGCATCCGCCCCCTGTGAACGTCCCGGGCGTGGACGAACCGGAGGACCTCACCACGGCACCGGTGCGGGTGCGCGTGACGGCACCGGAGGGCGCACCATTGAGCTTGCCCGCCCGGCGGGCCGGCCACGACCCGGCCGCCGAGTTCTACGTCAGGTCGCTGATCCGTTCGCAATTGCGCCTGTCCCTGTCGGTGGCGTTGGGGTTCCTGCTGTTGCTGTTGTGCCTGGCCGTCATGGTCGCGGTCTGGCCGCAGATCCATGCCATCCGGATCCTGACGATCCCGCTGCCCTGGATCGTGCTGGGGATCGGGGTCTATCCGATCATCCTGTTGGGTGCGTTCCTCTACAACCGGGCCAGCGCCCGCTACGAGGCGCGGTACCGGGATGTGACCGGCGAGTGAGTACCGGTACGGCGCTGCTGGCGATCGCCGTCGTCATGCTTGCCACGGTGCTGATCGCCGTGCACGGGCTGCGCCTGTCGCGCACGACCGGGGATTTCTATGTCGCCTCGCGGACCGTGAGGCCCTGGTGGAACGCCTCGGCCATTGGCGGGGAGTACCTCTCGGCCGCCAGCTTCCTGGGGATCGCGGGGTTGATCGTGGTCTCCGGGCAGGACGCGCTCTGGTTCCCCATCGGCTACACGGCCGGCTACCTGATGCTGCTGCTCTTCGTGGCCGCCCCCATGCGCCGGTCCGGGGCCTACACGCTGCCGGACTTCGCGCAGATCCGGTTGAACAGCCGGGTCGCCCGGCTGGTGACCAGCATCCTGGTGGTCGTCGTCGGGTGGCTCTACATCGTGCCCCAGCTGCATGGGGCGTCCCTGACGCTGGCGATCACGACCGGGCTGCCCGGGTGGCTCGGCGCCGGGATCGTCATGGCGGTCGTGTGCCTGACCGTGGTGGCCGGAGGGATGCGCTCGATCACCTTCGTGCAGGCCTTCCAGTTCTGGCTCAAGCTCGGTGCCCTGGCGGTGCCCACCGTGTTCCTGCTGCTGCAGCTGGGGATCACCGGGCGGTCCGCCACCGGCAACGGGTTGGCCTTCGACCTACCCCAGGAGGCGCTGGGCCAGTCGGGGATCTACTCGACGATCTCGCTGATCGTGGCATTGCTGTTCGGCACGCTGGGCCTGCCGCACGTGCTGGTGCGCTTCTACACCAACCCGGATGGGGCCTCCGCACGGCGCACGACGGCGATCGTGCTGGGATTGCTCTCGGTGTTCTACCTCTTCCCCACGGTCCTGGGCGTGCTCGGGCGGGTCTACCTTCCGGAACTGGCGCAGAACGGCAACGCCGACGCCACGGTTCTGCTGCTGCCATCACGGGTGGTCGGTGGGACCGCGGGGAACCTGTTGACGGCCCTGGTCATCGGGGGTGCCTTCGCGGCGTTCATGTCCACCACCTCGGGCCTGGTGGTATCGCTCGCCGGGGTGATGAGCCAGGACCTCTTCGGCGGCACGGTGCGTGGCTTCCGCTATTCGGCGGTCCTGGCCAGCGCGGTCCCCCTGCTGCTCGCCCTGGGCACCAGCACGCTGGCGCTGGCCGGGGCAATCGGTTCGGTGTTCGCCTTCACGGCATCGACCATCTGCCCGCTGCTGTTGCTGGGCATCTGGTGGCGGGGGCTGACGGCGGCCGGGGCGGTGGCCGGCATGCTGGCGGGTGCGCTGGGGTGTGCGGCCGCCATGCTGGCTGCCTCGGCATTGCCCGGTCTGTCGGGTCTGGCACTGGGACTGGCCACGCAGCCGGCGGCTTGGACCGTGCCGCTGGCGTTCGTGGTCACGGTGCTGGTTTCGCTGGCGACGCGGGGGCTGGCCCCGGGGGCAACGACCGCGGTCATGACCCGGTTGCACGCACCCGAGCGGGTGCCGGCCGCCCCGCGGGCCGGCCGCCCGTAGCGGCTCCTAGTCGATGGAGGCCATGAGCTCGACGACGCGGTCCAGGAATGCGTCGACCTGGCTTTCCTCGTAACCGTCGGCACCCACGGCCTCCCGGAACGACGCCTTGCGCACGGCATCGACGCTCATCGGCACGTCCTGCTCGAAGTACCGCAGCAGATGCCCGCAGAGCTTGTCGACGTCCTCGACGTTGTAGCTGGGGGCGTTGCGCCGGCTGGGACGGCGGAAGCGCTGGCCGGGTTCGCGGTGGAGCCGGCCGCGCAGGATCGCCGAGAGGTGGCCGACCTGTTCGAGCCAGGCGTCCTCGCCGGCGGTCTCGATCAGCGCGTCGCGTTCGCGCTGGGCGAAGACGTCCTCGAGCCGGTCCAGTGCGGCATCGACCTCCTGGGCAGCGTAGCCGCCCTTCTGCGGTTCGAAGGAGGTCCGCCGGACCAGGTGGCTGGTGACCACGCTGTCGTCGTCGCCGGTGCCGTTGTAGGTGGCGCGGGCACGGGCCAGGAAGTGATCGACCTGCTTGACGTGGTAGCCGAACTCCTTGGAGTCGACCCGTTCGAAGGGGGTCTGGGTCTTCTGCTGGCTTTCCTGGCTCACTGCACTTCCCTCAAGCTTGCGTTCCTGGTGGACATCACGGCGGCAAGCCTGCTGGCCCGCCATATTACTGCACCCATCTTAGGGCAGTGGAAGGCCGATCGTGGCGTCCGCCCCGGGCAACAGCAACACCGAGATGATGTAGCCGATCGGGAAGGAGAACACGACCGAATCGAGCCGGTCCATCACGCCGCCGTGTCCGGGCAGCAGGTTGCTCATGTCCTTGATGCCGAGTTCGCGCTTGACCATCGACTCGGCCAGGTCGCCGGCGGTCGCGGCGGCCACCGTGGCCAACGCGAGCGGGATGCCGACCCACCAGGGCCGATCCAGCATGAACACGATGCAGCCGATGCCCACCAGGATCGCCCCGGCACACGACCCGGCGAACCCCTCCCAGGACTTCTTGGGGCTGATCTTCGGCGCCATCGGGTGCTTGCCCAGGGACGCGCCGACCAGATAGCCGAAGGTGTCGTTGGCAACGACGAGCAACAGCACGACGGCGACCAGGATGTGCCCATGGTCCTCCTGCAGCAGCAGCACGGCGAAGCTGATGAGGAACGGGACCCACAACAGGACGAAGGTGGAGGCGACCACGGAACGGAACGCGCCGGCAGCGCCCTCCACGAGCCGCCAGACGAGCACCAGCAGGACGCTCCCGGCCAGGGCGAACCCGAGCGCCTCGGGCCCGCCAAGGTAGGCCGAGAACGGCAAGACGATGCCCCCGACCGCCAGGGGCGGCAGCGGGACCTCGGTCTTCGCGGCCATGAGCGCGCGGCTGACTTCCCAGGAACCGACCACGGCGAACACCGCGACGATCGCCACGAAGGCCAACGGCAGGAAGAACAGGCCCAGCAGCACCGCTGCGAGCAGGACCACGCCGACCCCGGTGGCCGCCGGAAGGTTCCTGCCGGCCCGCGACGGTTTGGCGGCCCGCTGCTCGCGCAGCTGTCTCCGCGAGAGCGGCGCCGGTGCCGCGGGGTCCGGCCCCGGCGCTTCACCGTGGCCGCTACCGGCACCGTCGGGTTGCGTCGGAGTGGGCATTAGACGTCCAGCAACTCGGCTTCCTTGCGCTTGAGCACCTCGTCGATCGAGTCCGTGGCCTTCTTGGTCATCGCGTCGAGGTCCTTTTCGCCGCGCGAACCGTCGTCCTCGCCGACGTCGCCGTCTTTGACCATCTTGTCCATGGTCTCTTTGGCCTTGCGGCGGTGGTTGCGGATCGCGACCTTGGCATCCTCGCCCTTGCCCTTGACGACCTTCACGTACTCCTTGCGGCGCTCGGCCGTCAGCTCGGGAAGGGTCACCCGGATGACCTTGCCGTCGTTGGACGGGTTGGCACCGATCTCGGAGTCGCTCAGGGCCTTCTCGATCTCCCGCAGGGCGGTGACATCGTAGGGGGTGATCAGGATCGTGCGGGCATCGGGGACGGCAAAGGAGGCCAGCTGCTGCAGCGGCGTGGCCGAACCGTAGTAGTCCACCAGCACCTTGGAATACAGTCCCGGGTTCGCCCGCCCGGTACGGATCGTGGCGAAGTCCTCCTTCGCCGCCTCGAGGGTACGCTCCATCTTCTCGTTGGCGTCCTGCAGGGTTTCCTCGATCACTACTCTCTCCTTAGGAATCCGGGCCCGTCAGACGGCTCCCGGGGTGGGTTCCACGCTCAGCATTCATCCTATGCCACGGTGGCGGTGCTAGACGGTGACGCGCGTGCCCAGGGCCTCGCCGCGGATGGCCCGGGTGACGTTGCCGGTGCCCTCCATGCCGAAGACCATCATCTCCAGGCCGTTGTCCTTGCACATCGTCATGGCCGTCTGGTCCATGACGCGGATGTTCTTCAACAGCGCCTCGTCGTATGTCAGCGTCGCCAGGCGCTCGGCGGTGGGGTCCTTCTTGGGATCGGCGGTGTAGATGCCGTCGACGCCGCTCTTGGCCATGAGCACGACGTCGGCACGCACCTCGAGGGCCCGCTGCGCGGCCACGGTATCGGTGGAGAAGTACGGCAGGCCCGCACCGGCCCCGAAGATGACCACGCGGTTCTTCTCCATGTGGCGGATGGCCCGGCGCGGGATGTAGGCCTCGGCGACCTGGGCCATGCTGATGGCGGACTGCACGCGCGTCTCGACGCCGGCCTGCTCCAGGAAGTCCTGCAGGGCCAGGCAGTTCATCACGGTGCCCAGCATGCCCATGTAGTCGGCGCGGGAACGGTCCATGCCGGACTGCGACAGCTCGGCGCCGCGGAAGAAGTTGCCGCCGCCGACGACGATCGCGGTCTCGACCTCGCCGACGGTTGCGGCGATCTGTTCTGCGACACCGCGCACTGTCACCGGGTCGACGCCGAGCTTGCCGCCGCCGAAAACCTCGCCGGAGAGCTTGAGCAGGACCCTGCGACGGGTCCCGGCCTCGTTGGCGATCTGGGTCGGTTCTACCTGCTGGGTTGCTTCCACGGTGGGCCTCCTGTCGCGGACCGGGGTCCGCCGTCGTGCTGGGTGTCTGGAATGGTCTGGGCGTGGCAAGGGGGCGGCCACCGTACTGGTGGCCGCCCCCTTGTCATTGCCGCATGGGCGGGCGGAATCCGGCCGCCGTTCAGCTGCTAGGAGCCTACGCGGAAACGGGCGAACCCGGTAGCCGAGACGCCGGCGCTTTCAAGCACCTTGCCGACGATCTGCTTCGAGTCCTTGGCGAACGGTTGGTCGAGCAGCACGGTCTCCTTGAAGAAGCCCGTCAGACGGCCTTCGACGATCTTGGTGAGTGCTGCTTCCGGCTTGCCTTCGGCGCGCGCGGTCTCGTCCGCGATGCGGCGCTCGTTGGCAACCGTTTCGGCGGGGATGTCGTCGCGGCTCAGGACCGTCGGCGCCAGTGCCGCGGTGTGCACGGCGACGTCGTGGGCGACGGTCTGGGCTGCTTCACCGGTACCGTCAACGGCCATGAGCACGCCGACCTGCGCCGGAAGATCCTTGGAGGTCTTGTGCAGGTACGCATCGACCGTGGCACCTTCGAGACGGACCAGGCGGCGGACGACGATCTTCTCGCCCAGGATGGCGCCCTCTTCGATGACGAAGTCGGAGACCTTCTTGCCGTCGACGTCGGCAGCCAGCAGTGCGTCGAGATCGGCAGCTCCGGTGGAAACGGCGACTTCCAGGACCTTGTTGGCCAGGGCGATGAACTTCTCGTTCTTGGCGACGAAGTCGGTCTCGCAGTTGATCTCGATCATGACACCGACGTTTCCGTCGACGACCTTCGCGGCCACGAGGCCCTCGGCGGTGGAACGCCCCTCACGCTTGGTGGCGCCCTTGAGTCCCTTGACGCGGATGACCTCGATGGCCTTTTCGGCATCGCCGTTGGCCTCGTCGAGGGCCTTCTTCACGTCCATCATTCCTGCGCCGGTGCGCTCGCGCAGCGCCTTGATATCAGCGGCGGTGTAGTTCGCCATGTGCAACCCCATTCTCAGTGGTGATCCAGCTTGTTCCCACGGGCCGTCCCCATCACGGACACGGCCCGGTTTGAAGGAAGCCGGCGAGCCATATGGCCCGCCGGCTCCCGTGACCCAACAGTTGTTACTTGGCGTCCTCGGCCGGAGCCTCGGGTGCTGCCTCTTCGGCCGGTGCGGCTTCGGCGGCGGGTGCCTCCTCGGCGGGGGCCTCGACTGCGGCGGCGGCTTCGGCTGCGGGGGCCTCCGGCTCGCCCTCGACTGCCGGTGCTGCCTCTTCCGCGGCGGCCTTGGCCTCCTCGGGCTTGGCCTCGAGCAGCTCGCGCTCCCACTCGGCCATCGGCTCGGCGGCGGCCTCGGTGTTGCCACTCTGCTTGTTGCTGCGGGCGATCAGGCCCTCGGCAACGGCGTCGGCGACGACGCGGGTCAGCAGGTTGACGGACCGGATGGCGTCGTCGTTGCCCGGGATCGGGAAGTCGACCTCGTCGGGATCGCAGTTGGTGTCCAGGATGGCCACGACGGGGATGTTCAGCTTCTTGGCCTCGTCAACGGCGAGGTGTTCCTTCTTGGTGTCGACGACCCAGAGGAGCGACGGTGCCTTGGTCAGGTTGCGGATGCCGCCCAGGTTGGTCTGCAGCTTGGTGAGCTCGCGGCGCATCAGCAGCAGTTCCTTCTTGGTGTACATCGAGCCTGCGACGTCGTCGAAGTCGATTTCCTCGAGCTCCTTCATGCGCGAAACGCGCTTGGAGACCGTGGCGAAGTTGGTCAGCATGCCGCCGAGCCAGCGCTGGTTGACGTAGGGCTGGTTGACGCGGGTGGCCTGCTCGGAGATGGCCTCCTGGGCCTGCTTCTTCGTGCCGACGAACAGCACGGTTCCGCCGTGGGAGACGGTGGCCTTGACGAACTCGTAGGCGCGGTCGATGTAGGACAGCGACTGCTGGAGGTCGATGATGTAGATGCCGTTGCGCTCGGTGAAGATGAAGCGCTTCATCTTCGGGTTCCAGCGACGGGTCTGGTGGCCAAAGTGGACGCCGCTGTCGAGCAGCTGGCGCATGGTTACGACGGGCATGTCGCAACTCCTTCCGGCGGTAGCAGTCCGATCCCGGTCGGGATCGCGGTAACCACCTGTTGTTTCGGTTGTCTGGCTTTCCACCGGCTGGTGGCGCCCCTGGTACTGTGCACCGGATTCCCGGTCCCTGCCGCCGACCGGGTTTCCGGACCGTGGGCGGCATGATCCACCCATGCAATGGATGGAGGCGCAATACGCGAAGTCAGTTCTCTGCGCATCCGACCCGTGGGCACAGGTCATCGACGCACAGAACTGCGGTTACAAGTGTACTACAGCCCCCGGGGCCCGCCGACCGCCCGCGCGCCCTCCACAGCCGGCTCGACGGCGGGGTTTTCCACCGGCCGGGATGGCCAACTCCTCCGCCATTCCGGGACCCGTCAGGATCGTGGCATGTCCTTCCCGCGAACCCGACTCATCCGGGCGGCCGGCGTGCTCGCCGTGGCGCTGGCCGCAGTGGTGCCCGGTGCCGCCGTCGCCACGGCGCCCGCCGCACCCGATGCGCCGGAGGGGAACACCGTGAGTCCAGTCGGCGCCTGGGCCTGGCCGGCCGGCGGCCCGGACGGCGTCCTGGAAGGTTTCGACCCGCCGTCGTCGCCGTGGGCCGCCGGCCATCGGGGGGTGGATCTGCGAGCCGCCGCAGGCACTCGGGTCCGCTCTCCCGCTTCCGGGGTGGTGGCCTTCGTCGGCGTGGTGGTCGACCGCCCGGTCGCCACGGTCGACCACGGCAACGGGCTGGTCTCCAGCTTCGAGCCGGCCGCCGCCGAGCTGTCGGTCGGCGATGCTGTCGCGCGCGGGCAGACGGTGGCGCGCGTCGGCGCCGGTGGTCATTGTTCCGGGGTCTGCCTGCACTGGGGTGTCCGCTTGGACGGCGAGTACATCGATCCGCTGACCCTGGTCATGGATCGGCGCCCGTCTATCCTCCTGCCGGTCCCGGAGGCCTTCCGCCCGCGATCGCCCGACGGTAGAGATCGATCATGAGGTCGGTCTGCCGGCCCTGCAGGAAGCGGTCCGTGTCCATGGCGGGGCCGTGCTCCCGGCCGCCGGCGCGCAGTTCCCCGGTGGCCCGGGACAGCGCCCGCGCCAGCCCGTCCACGGTGTCATCGGGCGTGAGCCAGACCAGCTCTTCCGGCAGGTCGGCGGCGATTCGGTGGTCGCTGAGCACCGTTGGGGTGCCCAGCGCGGCCGCCTCGTAGACGGTCATTCCCTGGGTCTCGAAACCCTGCGAGGTCTGGACCAGGGCGTCGCTGCGACGCAGTTCGGCCAGCATCTGCCGGTACGGCACCCGCCCACGGAAGGTGACGGTGCAGGCCGTGATGTCGGCGGCCAGGCGTTCGGCCCGGTGTCGTTCGGCACCGTCGCCGAACACGTGGACCTCGGCGCGGATCCCCGAGGCCGCAACGGCCTGCAGGAAGGGGATCAGCCGCTTCTCGGCGCTGAACCTGCCGATCCAGGTCAGCATCGGGCGCTCCCGAGCGGTCCGGTGCCGCGGCTCGGCAAGTAGTTCGCGGGCCACATCGTCATCGAGCCCGGTGGGGATGACCTCGACTGTCCGGCACACGCCACGATCCTGGAGCAGTTCGGCGAAGTGGGTGGAGGGTGCCGTGACCACTGCGGCTCGGGACGCGAAGCCCCGCAGATAGGCCCAGGCATCGGTCGGCGCGGGCTCCCCCGTGCGCAACACCCGTCGCTGCATCATGCCGAAGGCGCGTTGGAACAGGCCGGGCAGGGGCATCGTGGCCCGCAGCCCGGCTTCGAGGTGGTTGTGCATGGTGTGCACGACGGGGACGTCAAGTGCCGCGGCAGCCGCGTAGCCGACGACAGCGCCCCAGAAGTCGGCTTGGACGTGGACGACGTCGACCTCCCCGCGACGGCGCAGCCCGGAGACCACCACGTCGATGGCGCGCCGCGACGGAACGCTCATGCCATATTCCCCGGATCCGAGCGGGATGGTGGCCATGGTGAGCACGTCCGGATCCGGAGCCGCAGCACGGGAGCGGAGCCCCGGCGAGACGATCGTGACGCGGTGGCCGGCCCGCAGCAGGAACTTGCGCTGCAATTCGACGGACGTCTGCATGCCGCCCAGCGTCCGAGGATGCTGGTCGGTGAACATCACGATGTGCAGCGCACGGTTCATGCGGGACCTCCGGATCAGCGCCCGACCTTCCAGCCGGTGCCTTGGACGTGGGTCCGGCCAGTGCGCTGTTGCAAACCGGCCGGCGGGTTAGGGCGAGTGGGCCGCGAACCCACGACCCAGGAATATACGAGTCCCGCCCCGGCATTCCGAGGGCATTCATCTGGCACAAACACCGCGGGATTCCGGGGTTTTCAATCCCAAGTTTACGACGGCGAACACCGTCACACCCAGAAACTACCATCAAGTTACCATCGGGGCCGTCCTCCGTCCCATGGGCACCACCCCTGCCGATTCCGGCGAGATCGCTACCGACGCGACGTTCCCAGTGTCACGCTCCTCGTCTACTCCCCGGTTATTCAGGCTATTGGGGCTAACGCCGTGAACAGTTCCACCGAATCGGGGAATTGATTCATGGCGGGAAGCCCCGGCAGATGCCGGCAATAACACTGGCCCGCAAAGGCAATATCGGGTGGCTTCCAGACCTTCAAATACCCACGCCGATCGCAGTACAGTGACAAGGACATCGGCTGGCACAGTCATCAAGAGAGGTTCACATCATGGGCACACCTGAGGCGATCATCAAAGCTCTTCAGGACACTCTTGATCACGAGGACGGGCTCGCCTCTCGGGTCGAGCAGTCGTTGGTGACGGCGCGGGGGTTGGCGGAGAGGGATTTGGACCGTGATCTGTTTGCGGCGCTCGAATGGCCGCAAGATCTCAAGCAGTACGAGACTTATCTGAATGGGTTTATCCGGTGGATACCTCAGCAGTCGGATAAGAAGGCGTGGCGATCCCAGGCCCCGGAACACAGGTATGCCAAAGAGGTCAGCGATCGGCTCGCCCACTTTTTCTGGCTGATCGACCAGACGGGTGACGATGGGGCGGCGATCGTGGAGAACTCGGATACTTTTCGGAACTGGCTCACCGAGTTCGCTCGCCAGTGGGGGAGTTTCTTGGACACCCCCGAATCATTCGGCCCGGAGATCCTCGACTCGTTCATCACAAACGCTCCCGAGTATGGCATCAGCGAATCACTGGTCAATGGTTCGCCGAACATGCCGAGCGGTTGGCTGACATTCAACCAGTTTTTTGCCCGCGAATTGAATGCCGGGCTACGGCCCATCACGGAGCCGGGAAATAACCGGGTGGTTACGTCGCCGGCCGATTGTAGCTTCCAAAATGTATACGACGTCGACGCAGAGTCGAACATTCCGGCGACGACCATCAAGAACACGCACAAATACGGCAATATCAAACAACTCATCGATGGAAGTGTTTACGCCGAGACCTTCGCTGGGGGGGACGTTCGCCCACTACATGCTGCCACCCTCGGCATATCACCGGTTTCACGTGCCGGTTGCCGGGCTCGTCAAGGAGTCCTTCGTCATCAGCGGAAAAGTATTCATGCAAGTTGTCCTACAGGATGGGCAGTTGCAGTCGAAAGATGCCGCGTCGACTGGATATGAATTCTCCCAAACACGTGGGGTGCTCACGATCGACACGGCCGAGTCCCCAGCGGGCGACCTCGGCGTGGTCGGCGTCGTGCCGGTGGGCATGTCCCACGTAGCGTCGGTGACGCAGACCGCTGCAGCGGGCAAACAGGTGGCCAAAGGAGACGAATTCGGCTACTTCCAGTTCGGGGGTTCCGACATCATCTTGTTGTTTCAAGACGGAGTCGATCCCCAAGTCGACACCAGCGAAGACTTCCGGCTCGTCGGCTCGTCCGTGGCCCGCTGCCACACACGCTCCTCATAGCGGATGGACGGGCGCCGGCGGGCCCAGGTCGTCGTCGGTTGGACGTTAGACGGCAAACCGAAGCGGAAGATCGTCTACGGGACCACCAATATGGAGTGCGCGGAGTGCGCGGGAACCTGCCGACCTCATCACGCGGGAGCGGACCCCCCGCCTGACCAGCGGGTGCTCGCCCCAGCTGGCCGACTGGACGAGGCACGGGCTGGACGGCACCACGTGTCGGCGAGCAGGCCACGCTCGACTACCGATCCGGAGTCCGGCCCGACAACCTGGAGCACCTCGCAGGACAAGTCCGCCTGGAGAAGACCACCGCCGGCGGGATCCGCTGGCTGGTCGGCCTCTGCCTCGGCCCACGCCTGGGCGAAGTCCTCGGCACGGGCTGGGACCGGATCCACCTGGCGACCGGCACCGCGACGTTCACCCGAGAGCACTACCGGATCCCCTGGGAACACGGCTGCAGCACAGTGGCCGGCAAACTCTCCTGCGGGCGCCGCTCCGCATCCCGCCCCCTCATCGAGGCGCTACGTCCCCACCGGCGGCACAGACGGCCATGGCAGCGCAGGAAGGGCGAGCCGGAGTGTCCGGACGTGGCAGAACGGCGAGCAGGTCGATCTGGTGTTCTGCCACCGCAACGGCCGACCCATCGCCGCCCGGAAGGACTACGGCGCCTGGCACGCATTCCTTGCGGCCGGGAGCGTCCCCGAGGTCGGGGTCCACGACGGCCGGCACACCGCCGCCGCCTTCCTGCTCCTCATGGGCGTCGACGGCCGCGTCGTCATGGACACGCTCGGCTGGTCCCGGATGAGCATGCTCAAGCGCTACCAGCACGTCCTGGACGAGATGAAGCACGACGCTGCAGCCCGCATGGCCACCGCGCTCTGGACCGAACCAGAGCCGGATCCAGCGCCCACCGAGGTGGTTTCCCTGGCCGACTTCCGGGCCCGTCGCGGCACCTGAACCGGGGCCGCTGAGCATTAACTGTGGTCATACTGTGGTCAGAAACCAGAAAAGGCCCCAGTCGGACCGGGAGCATTCCCGGCCTGACTGGGGTCTTTACGCGTAGGGCGAGTGGGGCTTGAACCCACGACCCAGGGATTATGAGTCCCTTGCTCTAACCAACTGAGCTATCGCCCCCTGCCACCACCGCCCGGTGGTGCTGCGGCCCTTGCCATCCTAATGGAAACCAGCGTCCCGGGCTGCAACGACGCAGTCCACTCAGGCCGGGAGGAAGTCGTCGGCCTTGGCACCCTGGTACAGCGCTTCGAAGATGTCCATCGTTTTGGCCTCGCTGTGCTGTTCGGCCTTTTTCAGTCCGGCGGCCCCCATCCGTGCGCGTGATTCGGGGTCGAGCGCGAGGATGGCGTCCAGCTTGCCGGCCAGTTCGCGGGCGTTGCCGGGCTCGAAGAGGTAGCCGTTGACGCCGTCGTCGACCAGGTGCGGAAGGGCCATGGCATCGGCCAATACGACGGGCGTCGAGGCGGAAAGCGCCTCGAGCGTCACCAGCGACTGCAGCTCGGCGGTCCCCGGCTGGCAGAACACATCGGCCTGGAGGTAGGCGGTGCGCAGTGCCGCGTCGTCGATGTGCCCGGTGAAGTGGACGCGGTGCTTCACGCCTAGTTCCGCGGCCCGGCGCTCGAGCGGCTCGCGCTGTTCTCCCGAGCCGATGACGGTCAGGTGCGGCGCCGGCTCCGCGGTGGTCTGTGCCAGTGCCTCGATGAGCACATTGACGTTCTTCTCCACGGCCAGACGGCCGACGAAGAGGACCATGGGCCAGAGCTTTCCCTCCAGGAATTCGCCGGGCTCAAGCTGGTAGTTGGCCGCATTGATGCCGTTGGACAACGGCAGGACCTTGCTCAGGCGGGCGTGGCGCATCATGGCCCGTGCCGCCAAGGGCGTCGGCGTGGTGACCACGGCCGCCAGGCCCATGATCTTGCCCATGTCCCGCCAGGAGTTGCGGGCCACGATGCGCTTGAACCACTTCGGGAAGGGGAGGAACGGATCGACGTTCTCCGGCATGAAGTGGTTCGTCGCGATGGTCCTGATCCCCCGGCGGGCGGCCTCGTTCACGGCCGCCTGGCCGATCATGTAGTGGCATTGGACGTGCACGACGTCCGGCTTGACCTCATCCAGGATCCGCGCCATGTCACGCTTCGCTTCCCAGGGAAGGCACAGCCTCAGGGTCGATTTGGTCGGCTGGCTGTGCGATCGCAGCCGGTGGACGGTCGCCTCGATGCGGTGCTCGACGGTCCCGGGTCCGTTGACCTCGCGGGCGGCGGCAACGTGGACCGTGTGCCCACGTGCGGCCATGGCGGTGGCCAGGCGGTGGGAGAAGACCGCCGCGCCGTTGACGTCCGGCGGGTAGGTGTCCGCTGCGATGAGGATGGTCAGGGGTTTGTCACCGCTCACTGGGGGCTGGCTCCTGCTGCTCGGGGGTGGGTACGGCTACTGGTCGGCTGCGTCGGGCCGGCTGCTGTCGTGCCTACTGCGGGGTCATCCCCCCCGAAGGCGCCTGCCGGCGTCGTGCTTCTTCCTGGCGTTGCAGGACATCTGGGTGATGCCGTGACAACGCAATGACACCCACGATAGCAATGAGGGCGGCCCCTACCATGGACATTGCCACGACCGGGTGCACGTCGGGTCGCAACTCGCCCAGGATGCCGACCCCGATGGCGATGCCGATCATGGGGTCGATGACCGTCAGCCCGGCGATGACCAGGTCCGGTGGGCCGCTGGAATAGGCATTCTGCACGCAGTAGGTTCCCAGCAGGCCGGCCACGGCGACGGCGACGATGACGTACCAGGCGATGTTGCCCAGGAACTTGCCATTGGGGTCCATCAGCCCGATGGCGATGGTGCGCACCAGCACGGCGACAAATCCGAAGAGAACGCCGGCCCCCATGATGTAGACGAAGGCCCCGATGCGGTGCCGGAACGTGACCAGGATGCCCAGCAGCACGGCGACGACGACGGCCAGGAGCAACACGGTCGCCAGCTCCTGGGGGCGGCTGACCTCCTGTGTGGAGACGGTGGCGCTGATTGCCAGGAGCACGAACCCGATGCTTCCGGTGATGCAGGCGGTGATGGCCAGCACCGTGGGGCGGTTGATCCTGATTCCCTGGTCGCGGGAGTTGACCACGGTAGTGATCACCAGGGCGATCGCACCAATGGGCTGGACGACGGTCAGGGGCGCGGAGGCCAGTGCGTAGACGTTGAGCAGGGAACCAAAACCCATCAACAGCAGGCCCGTCAGCCAGCGGGGGTTAGCCAGCATGCGCAGGATACCGCGCGAGGACACGGCGAGCCCGCCGCTGCTGGCACGTACGGCACTGCTCTGGCGCTGGGTGCCAAAGGCCAGGAAGAAGGCGGCAGCGACCGCGCAGCAGACCGCTAGCCAGACCATGTTCCCCCGGACTTCAGGGTGTGCGCCTTGCGCCGGGCCTGCCGGAAGTAGAAGACCGCGGCCACGACGTGCAAAAGGCAGCCGATGCCGAGCAGCACGGTGGCGAGGCCTTCGACCATCGCGCTCTCTGCGGCATCCACCTGGCTGAGCAGCAGCAGGGGCGTGCCGACCAACAGCAGTGCCGTCCGGATCTTGCCGAGGTTGCTCACGGGAAGGTTCGGGCTGCCGTGGAAGAGGACGAGGGTGTTGATGATCAGCACGACGTCCGGGATCACGATTGAGTAGACGAGCCAGGCCGGGGCGATCCCGTCAACCACGAAAACGATGACGACGACGATCAGCGCCAGCCGGTCGGCCACAGGATCCAGCCATTTTCCGACCGTCGAGATCTGGTTCAGCCGGCGGGCCACATAGCCGTCGATCCAGTCCGTCGCCCCGAGCGCGACCAGCACGATCGTGGCCCAGGCATAGTGGTCGGCGGCCACCATCCAGATGAAGACGGGGACGAGTCCGAACCGCAGGACGGTGATCAGGTTCGGAACAGTCCAGAAAGTGGTGAGCACACGGTATTCGATGTCATCACGGCCACCGGCGCCGATGATCTTCACGCGTGCTTCCCCTTTCGCTGCCGTCCCCGGCCGGCCCCGAGGCCCACTTGGTGCCGATTCGACCGCCGCCTTCAGCTGGGATGATGCGGGACCGGCCCGGTCAGGATTTGCGGAGCTTGCGCACAAACGCCGCCAAGGCGACCAACGATGCCCCCATCACGGCCAGCGGCTGCCAGCGGTCCCTGAACAGCTGCGAGGCGTCCGACGGCGGCTGCTGGTGGATCCTCTCGTCCAGCGCATGGCGGGCGCGCAGCTTGCCATCCTGCGCGTACGTCTTGGCCGTCGCCGACTTCTCCTTGGCCTGGCGCTTCACGTCGAGCTTCGGGGCCAGGTCGTCGCGGACCTCGGCCAGATGCTCGCGGCGGGCCTGCGATCGCTTGAGCAGCTCGTGGTAAGGGACCGGTGCCGGCTTGTCCTTGTCCTTCTCGGCCTTTTTCTTCTCCGCTTCGGCGGCCTTGTCCTCCTTCGACTTCTTCTCGTCCAGGGTGGACGGATCGAAGGAACGGCCCTCCTTGAGCACGCCGAGGTCGTACTTCACGCCACGGATGGCATCTTCGGGAATCAGGGGGAGTTGCTTCTTGATCTTTGCGATACCGACCAGGGCAAGGATTGCGGCGATCACCAGGAAAAGTACGGCCACCATGAGGGCTGCAAGCCATGGTTTGAAGACCAGGCCGAGCCCGAGGATGCCGGAAGTTATGAGGGCGACCACCATGAACGCCAGGAACACGACGGCGACCAGGGCGAGGCCGGCTCCGATGCCGGCCTGGATACCCTTGGTTTTCATCTGGGTAATGGCCAGCTGGACTTCATCGTTCAGCTGCTTGGGCACCAATCGGCCAACAAGCTTGATCAACCCGCTGAACGACGACGGGCGACGTCCGGACGTTGTTCGTGTCATCCTGGTCCTCCTTCGGTGGCGGCCCAGATGGGCCTGTGCACTCAAAAACCTACCATCTTGGGCGACATGGGGCGCGTGCTCGGGGGCCGTGGGCCACAGGGCACCTCCGTCGATACCGCCCCGGGATAGGCTAAGGAGCGTGCCCGGCCCCCGTCGGCCATCGAATTCCAGTCCCGCCCCGACCTGAGGATGCTCGTGCCCGGAGCCCCCGTGCCCACCCCCGATCGCCGAGCCAAGGTCCTGCGGATCGTGGTGCTGGGCATGCTCACCGCGTTGGGGCCGTTCACCATCGACCTGTACCTGCCCGCCATCCCGGCCCTGCAGCTCGACCTGGGCATCACCGAGGCGGCCGCCCAGCTGACCTTGACCGGAACGGTCTTCGGTTTCGCCGCCGGACAGCTGCTGGTCGGTCCCCTCAGTGACCGGTTCGGCCGTCGCGGCCCACTCATCGCGGCCACGGCGCTGCACGTGGTGGCGTCCACCGGTGCCGCCCTGTCCGAGGATCTGGGTCCGTTGATGCTCTTCCGCGTCCTGCAGGGCATCGGGGCGGCCGGAAGTTCGGTGGTCGCCATCGCGATGGTGCGTGACCTCTACAACGGGCTCCGGTTGGTCAAGATGATGAGTTACGTGGCGTTGGTCAATGGCATGGCGCCGATCTTCGCCCCGGTGATCGGTTCCCAGCTCCTGCTGCTCACCGACTGGCACGGCATCTTCGGGGCCCTGGCGGGATACGGCATCTTCGCTTTCGCCACGGCCGCGCTGCTGCTCAGCGAGTCGCTTCCGCCGGAGCGGCGTCCCACGACCGGGCCGAATCTCCTCAGACGCTATTCGCTGGTGCTGCGGGACCGTGTCTTCGTGGGACTGCTGTTGGTGGGCGGGTTGAACTTCTCGGGGCTGTTCTCCTACTTGTCCGCGTCACCGTTCGTCTTCCAGGACGTGTACGGGTTGAACGAGCAGGCGTACGGACTGTTGTTCATGGTCAACTCGCTCGGGGTGGTCGCCGGCGTGCAGACCAGCGCCCGGCTGGTCCATCGGTTCGGTGCCCAGTGGATCATCGCCGGGGCCACCATCGCCCAGGTGTTCTTTGCGTTGTGCATCGTCGCCGGTGACCAGCTCCACCTGGGGTTCTGGGGAACGGCAGTCCCGCTGTGGTTCTACATCTGCGCCACCGGGTTCAACTTCCCGTGCATCCAGGGACTCGCCCTGCACCGCCATGGAGCCCATGCGGGAACGGCCGCGGCGTTGCTCGGCGCCGCGACGTTTGGGTTCTCCGGTGCGGTCTCCCCCGTGGTCGGACTGCTGGGCGTGGGCAGCGCCACCCCCATGGGGTCGGTCATGGCGGTGTGCATCCTGTTGGCCATCGCGGCCCTGTGGCTGGTGGTCCGCCCGCGGCAGGTGCCGCGCATGACCTGAGCAGAAAAAGGGGCGCCCGACCCGCCGTCATGGCGGGGCGGACGCCCTCTGCTGGCTCCCCCGACTGGACTCGAACCAGTAACCCTTCGATTAACAGTCGAATGCTCTGCCAATTGAGCTACGGGGGAATGAAGCGAGTAAAACTTTAGCAGGAGGGTCGGTGAATTCCGAATCGTGGCCCGGCTTTCAGCGGCTTGTCCCGGTCAGCCGGCGGGCGCGCACTGCCGGAGTTTCCGGTACATCTTCTTCATTCCATCTGCCGGTCGGATCGGCTGGGGCCAGCGGGGGTGCAGGTCGTCGCCGAGGGTGACGCCGCGCAGGCGCCGCCCGAACATCGGGAAGACCCACTGGCGCGCCCATTCGACGTCACGCATCAGGGCCTGGCGGGCGGTCACCCGTTCGGCCGGGCCGAAGGGCTCGAATGCGAGTTGGTGTTCGACGCCGAGGATCTCCAGGATCCGGATGGCCAGGTACCTGTGGCCGGCACGGTTCATGTGGAGCTTGTCCGTGTCCCACATGCGGCGGTCCCGGTAGACATCCCAGGCCCAGTAGTCCACGAGGGTGGCGCCGTGTTCGGCGGCCAGGTCGCGCACGTGGGCGTTGAAGACCTGGTTGCGTCGGCGCATCGGTTCGAACACCGGATGCAGGGGGATGTCGAACCCGGTGAACAATAGGACCTGCGCCCCCGAAGCGCAGAGGCGCGCGACCGCCCGCGAGTACTCCTCCAACAGAGCGGGCACGTCTTGTCGGAGCTCGAGCAGGTCGTTGCCCCCCGCATAGAAGGTGATGACACTCGGCTCCATGGCCAGTGCCGGCTCGATTTGTTCCTCGATGATGCCGCGAAGCCGCCGGCTGCGGATGGCCAGGTTCGCATATTCCCACTCCGGGTCGGCCTTGCCCAGCTGCTTGGCCACGCGGTCCGCCCAGCCCCGGACGCCGTTGGGCAGGCGCGGTTCCCAATCGCCCACGCCCTCCGTGAAGGAATCGCCGATCGCCACGAGCCTTTTTGCCATGTCCGCGATGCTACGGCCGGCGCATCGCCACCCGGCGACGCCGCCGCGAACGCACGGCGAACAACGGGTGTCCGGCTGCCCATGGGTGCTGCGCCGGCCGGATCAGGCGCGTTCGACGGGGCCGATCACCAGCCGGCGGCCCGACCTGATCCAGTACAAGCCCTCGGCACGCCGCTCGACGGATGTCGCGAACCGGTATCTGTAGGTCAGCACCCGGATGCGTGTCGGAGGACTCCCCCGAAAGGGGTCCACGCGCAGCATGCCCAATACCGCGGGGTCCGCTTCCAGGAACCTGGCCAGCAGGGCGTGGAACCAGCGCTGGTGGAGCGATCCCAGCGGCAGGAACCACATCATCCAGTCCAGGCGCAGGTGGTAGGGCGCGAATTGCCGCGGCCTGCGGCGGGGGTCGCCGGGCTTGCCGTGGAATTCGTATTCGCGCCACGCCTCCGGTTCGCCAGGGGCCCCCCGATCGTGCGCGCCCTCGATGACCACCTCGATACGCTCGCGGGTGATGCTGCCGAAGGCGCCGTAGGCGTTGCCGAGCTGCCAGCGGTTGAAGCCCGCGTTCATCAGCTGGCGCCGGGAGAACAGGTTGCGCAGGGCCGGGAACCCGGCAGCGGCCAACAGCACGGTTGCGGCCAAGACGAGCACGATCCACCACGGAGGCCCCATCTCCGCCGTCCCTGCTTGCAGGGCGGCCTTTCCCGGCAGGAACGGGACGACGGTGCGGAAGGTGGTGTCGTTGACGGCGCAGCAGGCCAGGACGATGGTGGCCCAGTTCAGCCAGGCGAAGTTCCCCGAGGCGACCAGCCACAGTTGGGTGACGATGATGACCGCTGCGGCCAGGGACGCCACCGGCTGTGGGACGAAGAGCAGGAACGGGACGGCGAGCTGGGCCACATGGTTGCCGGCAGCTTCACAGCGGTGCCACCAGCGCGGAGCCAGATGCGCGCGGCGGCTGAGCGGCCCGGGCATTGGCTGGGTCTCGTGGTGGTAGTACAGCGCGGTGAGATCCCGCCATGCCGGGTCCCCGCGCCATTTGATCATGCCGGCACCGAATTCCAGCCGGAAGACCAGCCACGCGGTGAGCAGCAGGATGGTCCGTGGCGGGTCGACCTGGTGTGAGCCGAGGAGCCCGACCGTGAATCCGGCCTCGAGCAACAGCATCTCCCAGCCGAACCCGTAGAAGACCTGCCCGATGTTCACGATCGACTGGTACAGGCCCCACAGCAGCAGGAAGCCCAGCAGTGGCAGTCACGCCGGGCCCGATTGCGGTAGACCGGCGACCAACGTTGCGGCGATGGCGATGCCCACCCAGCAGACGACGATCAGCTTTCGGTCCGAATACCCCCAACGGCTGAACACCGAGGGGCCCCGCGCGCCGGGTCCGGCGAGGAGGCGCGGAGCCGGCAGCAGGCCGTGGTCGCCGAGAAGGGGCCGGAATTGGTTCAGCGTCGAGGCAAAGGCCACGATGAACAGAGCGGCGACCCCGCGTTGCAGGATCTCCCGAGCCATCCAATAATCGGATGCTGCCAGCCAGTCCATGCGCCCATCGTAGGTCCGGGGGCCGGAACGGGGCATCCGTTCGCGCAGTGGGCAGCCACATCGGCGGGAAAACAGGACGTCCCCGCCACGAGGGGTGGCGGGGACATCCAATATCCGCTCCCCCGACTGGACTCGAACCAGTAACCCTTCGATTAACAGTCGAATGCTCTGCCAATTGAGCTACGGGGGAAAGCAACAGATACGACTATACAAGAGCCCGGCCGGGGTTGCTAAATCGCCGCCTCCTGCCGGGGCTAGTCCTGCCGCAGGGCCCGCCGACGCAGTTCCAGTTCCATCAGCTCCCGGTTGATCCGCTGGTAGCCATCGGGGTCGGAGACGGGGTCCATGCGCTGGAGCTGGCCGAGCCGGTCGGCCTTCTGGTGGGTGATCTGCAAGTCGAACAGCCGGTTCATGATGCCCTGGCAGTATTTGGTCAATCCGTCCTCGGAGTTCGCCGGCAGGGGGTTGACCGCGAGCTCGGAGACGAAGGACCGCAGCGGTTCAGGGACCTCCTGTCGGATGGACTCCACCCATTGGGCAGGGGTGGCCCCGGCGGCTCCGGCGGCCCGGACGGCATCGTGGACGGCCGCATGCACGGGGGCCAGGAACCGGGCGGCATAGAACGCCTGCCACTGGTCCGCACTGAGCAGGCCGGGCTGCTGCAGCACCACCTCCAGGGATTCGCGTTCCATGCGGGTCACGGGGTCGCGCAGGTCGGGACGGTCGAAGGCCGGCTGCGAGGTCTCGGCTACGACGCCGGAACCGGTGTACCCGGATTCCGGGCCATATCCCGGGGCCCGGTTTTGCGTCTGGCCCCGTTGCTGCTCGCGCCCTGGTGTGCGGACGTCGCCGCCGGCCCGGGAACCCCGGTCGTGGCCCGGGTGCTGCTGTCCGGATGCACCGGCTTCCCGGGACCGCTTGGCAGCGGCACCGACGGCGCGGTTGACGTCTTCCATGTCCATGCCCAGCCAACCGGCCAGTTCACGGGAGTAGGCAGGGCGCATGGCCGAATCGCGGATGGCCGCCACGATGGGTGCCGACGCGCGCAGGGCCTGGACCCGTCCCTCGACGGTATCCAAGTTGAACTTCTTCAGGCCGGCCCGGATGGCGAACTCGAACAGTGGCCGCTTGGAGGCGATGAGCTCCTGGACGGCCTCCGGGCCGCGGTGCTGGCGCAGTTCGCAGGGATCGGCCCCCGTGGGTTCGACGGCCACGTAGGTCTGGGCGATGAAGCTCTGGTCCTCGTCGAAGGCGCGCAGGGCGGCCTTCTGCCCGGCGGCGTCACCGTCGAAGGTGTACACCACCTCACCGCCGGTGCCGTCGTCCTGGAGCAGGCGGCGGGCGATCTTGATGTGGTCGGCGCCGAAGGCGGTGCCGCAGGTGGCCACAGCGGTGCCGAGCCCCGAGAGGTGGCAGGCCATCACGTCGGTATAGCCCTCGACGACGATCAGCTGCCGGTTCTTGGTGATCTCGCGCTTGGCCAGGTCCACCCCATAGAGGACCTGGGACTTCTTGTACAGCTGGGTTTCCGGGGTGTTCAGGTACTTCGGGCCCTGGTCGTCTTCGAAGAGCTTGCGCGCCCCGAAGCCGATGGTGGCACCGGTCAGGTCACGGATGGGCCAGATCAGACGGCCGCGGAAGCGGTCGTAGATGCCGCGGTTTCCTTCGGAGAACATGCCGGTGAGCTTCAGTTCCTCATCGTGGAAACCCTTGTGGCGCATGTGCTTGAGCAGCGGATCCCAACCGCGGGGTGCATAGCCGACACCGAAGTGCTCGCAGGCGGCCCGGTCGAAGGCCCGGTCGGAGAGGTACTTGCGTCCGGTGGCCGCCTCCTCGGTGAGCAGCTGCGCCTGGAAGAACTCCTCGGCGACTTTGTGGGCATCGAGCAGGCGTTGCCGGCGGCCCACCTCCTGGCGGTTGGGCCCGGTTCCGCCGTCTTCGTAGTGCAGTTCGAAACCGATGCGGGCGGCCAGGCGTTCGACGGTCTCGGAGAACGTGGTGTGGTCCATCTTCTGGATGAAGGAGATGACGTCGCCGGATTCGCCGCAGCCGAAACAGTGGAACGTGCCGACCTGGGGCCGGACATGGAAGGAGGGGCTGCGTTCGTCATGGAACGGGCACAGTCCCTTGAAGGAACCGATGCCTGCCGAGCGGAGCGTGACGTAGCCGTCGACGACTTCCTTGATGTCCGTGCGAGAGCGGACCTCGTCGATGTCTTCGCGTTTGATCAGGCCGGCCATGACGACCAGTCTAGTGCCCGGGCCGGGAGGCGCTCCCCCGGCGACCGGGGCCTGTGGACCGCCGGCCCGCGGTTCCGGGTGACCGGGGCACCCGGGGTGCGTTCCGGCGTCGTGCTAGAAGAGCTCGAGGCTGAAGGAGTGGCCCTGGACGAGCGTGGCGTGCCATTCCTTGGCCGAGGAATCGGTGAGGCTGGCGACCTGGTCGATGACCGCGCGCAGGCGCCCGGCGTCGTCGGCGGCGGCGCGCCAGTCCTCGGAGAACAGCGGGTCCAGGTAGCGGTCGCCGGTGTCGTTGAGCAGCACGACGAGATCGCCGAGGACCTCGAGCTGGCGCTGGTAGATCGGCTGGCGCTCCTGGCTGGTCATCACGTAGGCGGCGGCCAGGCCCTTCATCGCGGCGATCTCGTGGTCGGTCTCCTCGGGCACGATGAGCTGGCCGTTGAAGCGGGTCAGCCGCGTGGGCCCGTAGACGGCACGGGTGGCGTCGAAGGCGGACTGGCAGAACCTGCCGATGAACTGGCTGGTCATGTCCTTCAGCGCCGCGGCCCCCTTGCGGGACTGGTCGTAGTGCTCGACCCATTCGCCGGTGGACTCCAGACGCGACAGGGCGGCGTCGATGGTGGCCTCGTCGACGTCGGGCAGGTACCAGCGCCGGGTGCAGTCGATGACGCGGGCGCGCTGGTCGGCGTCGCGGATCCAGCGCAGCTGGAAGCGGCCGGCGACGATGGCGTCCTCGACATCGTGCACGGAGTAGGAGATGTCGTCGGCCAGGTCCATGACCTGGGCTTCCACGCACTTCTGCCGGGGTTCCGGGGCCACGGTGGCACCGCCGTCGTGCCCGGAGCGCAACCAGGCGAAAACGGGATGGTCGTCCTCGTAGACCCCGAACTTGCCGGTCTGCTTGCCGTTGCGCACGGGGGCATCGTCGCGGCGCCACGGGTACTTGCAGGCGGCGTCGAGGGTGGCCCGGGTCAGGTTCAGCCCCGCCGGCGAGCCGTCGTCGCGGAACTTCTTGGTTTCCAGCCGGGTCAGCAGCCGCAGGGTCTGCGCGTTGCCCTCGAACCCGCCGATATCGGCGGCGAGCCGGTTCAGGGCCTTCTCCCCATTGTGGCCGAACGGCGGGTGGCCGAGATCATGGGAAAGGCAGGCAGTGTCGACCACGTCCGGGTCGCAGCCAAGTGTTGCGCCGAGTTCGCGGCCGACCTGGGCGACCTCCAGCGAGTGGGTGAGGCGGGTGCGCACGAAGTCGTCCGAGTAGGGGGCGACGACCTGGGTCTTGGCGCCGAGGCGGCGCAGGGCCGAGGAGTGCAGGACGCGGGCGCGGTCGCGTTCGAAGCTGGTCCGGTACGACTTCTTTTCCGGTTCGGCGACCCATCGTTCCTGGTCGAAGGGGGTGTAACCGGCCGGATGGCGGCGCAGGTCCCGTTCAGCCACCCGACACGTCCAGCTCGGCGGCGGAGATCTGCGCCCGGTGCTCCTCGCCCAGGGTGCGGCTGTCCAGCCAGCCATCGGGCAGGTGCGTCCTTTTCGGGGATCCGGCGCGGCCGCGCGGGCCTTCGGCACCTTCGCCCGGGTAGGGGGCTTCCGGGTCAAGTTGGGCCAGCAGTTCCGCCAGGACCTCGAGCGTGGGCACGGCGGCCAGGGCGGCGCGCAGCTCCCCGCCGACGGCGTATC
Source organism: Arthrobacter sp. ASL1 (assembly GCF_056680475.1). Lineage (NCBI taxonomy): Bacteria > Bacillati > Actinomycetota > Actinomycetes > Micrococcales > Micrococcaceae > Arthrobacter > Arthrobacter sp. ASL1. The sequence continues at coordinate 3,449,295 of NZ_CM155284.1, read as the reverse complement.
CCTTGAAGTACCAGGCGACGTGCTTGCGGATGTCGCGCAGGGCCTTGGGCTCGTCCTCGAAGTAGTCGACGAGGAGTTCGGCGTGGCGGTAGAAGCTCGCGGCGACCTCGGACAGGCCGGGGCGGAAGCGGGTGGCGGACCCCTCGAAGGCGGCCTGGATGTCGCCGAAGAGCCAGGGCCGGCCCTGGCAGCCGCGGCCGATGACGACCCCGTCCACGCCGGTCTGCTCGACCATGGCGATCGCGTCTTCGGCGCTCCAGATGTCGCCGTTGCCCAGCACCGGGATGTCCGGCAGGGCGTTGCGCAGTTCGGCGATCGCGTTCCAGTCGGCGGTTCCGGAGTAGTGCTGGCCTGCGGTGCGCCCGTGCAGGGCGACGGCGGCGACGCCGGCGTCCCGGGCGATCTTGCCCGCCTCGATGAAGGTCAGGTGGTCATCGTCGATGCCCTTGCGCATCTTGATGGTCAGCGGGATGTCGCCGCGGGCGGCTTCGCGGGTGGCGGCCTGCACGATGGCGGTGAACAGGTCGGTCTTCCATGGCAGGGCCGCTCCCCCACCGCGCCGGGTGACCTTGGGGACGGGGCAGCCGAAGTTCAGGTCGATGTGGTCCGCACGGTCCTCCTCCACGATCAGGCGCACGGCGGCACCAACGGTGGGCGGATCCACCCCGTAGAGCTGCACGGAGCGGATGCCCTCGTCGTCGTCATGGGAGATGATCCGCATGGACTGCTCGTTGCGCTCGACCAGGGCGCGGGAGGTGACCATCTCCGCCACGTACAGCCCGCCGCCGTATTCGCGGCAGAGCCGGCGGAACGCGGTGTTGGTGATCCCCGCCATCGGGGCCAGGACAACGGGGGTGTCCACGGTGAGCCGGCCGAGCTGCAGTGGAGGCAGCGCCAGCTTCGGCGGGGTCTGGGTATCGGGGGAAATCACGCTCACCCCCCTATTCTCTCAAAGCCGTCCAAATCCTCCGAACGCTGCACGTCGGCTGGGGAAAGCGGAACCCCACCACGCGCAGACGGCGGCGCTCCCCCCGCAAGGGGAACACCGCCGTCGTGCCCGGTGATCCGCGGGCCGGCTCCGGGTGGGTGCTAGTTGGCGACGATGATCGTCGTCGTCACCACGGTGGCCTGTCCGGCGGTGATCAGCTCATCGGTCAGGTCCGAGAGAGGGGCCATGGCATCGTCGACCTCGAGCTTGACCGGGTACTGGTGGGCCAGCATCGCCAGCAGACCGCGGACGGCCTCGCGGGCGTCGGAATCCGACAGCGTGGGATCCCAGCCCATCAGCACATCGGCCGGGGCATCGATGCGATCCGGCTCGTAGCTGATCGCGAAGGAGAGGATCCTGCCGCCGGCGTCCTTGGGCTTGTCGCGCAACACGATCGCTCCCTTGGCACCGGTGGCGTCATTGAGCAGCATGGTCTGGGCGCGGCCCAGGGTCATCTGTGCGCGGTCCCAGTCGTGCACGGCGTTGTAGTAGTCGGCGACGACCTGCGTGAGCTCGACGGATCCGGTGGCCGCCTCCTCCAGGGTGAGGCCGTCCTCGTCGAACACGGGCAGCTTCAGCGCGCCCGGCTCCACGATGACCCCGCGCGAACGCATGACCTGCTCCTGGCCCAGCGAGGAGGTGAAGGCGGCGGCGGCCTCGCCCTCGGAACCCTCGACCGTGTAGCGGGACTTCAGCGCGGTGACTCCCGACGGTGCCGGGAATTCGCGCAACCGGCGCAGCAGCTCGGTGGCCACACCCTGCCGGCGCAGGGCCGGGGCGACCTCGACGAAGAGCCACAGCCGTTCGGGGTGCAGCGAGGACTCGAAGAGCGTACCGGCGCCGACCGGCACCCCGTCATCGACGGCGACGAGCGTGCGCGCCCAGGGGTCGTCGCTGTCGGCGCGCAGCATGGTCCGGTCGATGTGGGCCTGCGGCGTGGACGGATCCCCGAGGATCTGCAGCAGCGCCAGGTCATCGCCTTCTTGCCACGTTCGGTAGGTGAGGTTGCTCATGTTGCTCCTGAAACTGATGGGAAGGGGGGAAAGAACCACGGGCCGGCTGCCGTGGGGCAGCCGGCCCGTCAGGGGTCAGGCTCCGAGCAGTCGCCCGGCCAGGTAGGACTTCACCTGGTCCAGGGCGACGCGCTCCTGGCTCATGGTGTCGCGTTCACGGATGGTCACGGCCTGGTCCTCGAGCGTGTCGAAGTCGACCGTGATGCAGAATGGGGTGCCGATCTCGTCCTGGCGGCGGTAGCGGCGGCCGATGGCACCGGCGTCGTCGAAATCGATGTTCCAGTGCTTGCGCAGCTCGGCGGCCAGCGCCTTGGCCTTGGGCGACAGCTCCTCGTTGCGGCTCAGCGGCAGCACCGCGGCCTTGACCGGGGCGAGCCGCGGATCGAGCTTCAGAACGGTGCGCTTGTCGACGCCGCCCTTGGCATTGGGGGCCTCGTCCTCGGTGTAGGCGTCGACGAGGAAGGCCATCATCGACCGGGTCAGGCCGAAGGAGGGCTCGATGACGAACGGGGTGAACCGCTCACCCGTGGCCTGGTTGAAGTAGCTCAGTTCGGTGCCCGAGCCCTTGGAATGGGAGCCGAGGTCGTAGTCGGTGCGGTTGGCCACGCCCATCAGTTCGCCCCATTCGGAGCCCTTGAAGCCGAAACGGTATTCGAAGTCGATGGTCCCTGCGGAGTAGTGCGCCCGCTCGTCCTCGGGGACGTCGAACTGGCGCATGTTCTCCGGGTTGATGCCCAGGTCCAGGAACCAGGCCCAGCAGTCATCGACCCACTCCTGGAAGTACTTCGGCGCATCCTCGGGGGCGGTGAAGTACTCGATCTCCATCTGCTCGAACTCGCGGGTGCGGAAGATGAAGTTGCCGGGGGTGATCTCGTTGCGGAAGGCCTTGCCGATCTGGCCGATGCCGAACGGCGGCTTCTTGCGCGAGACGGTGAGCACGTTGTTGAAGTTCACGAAGATGCCCTGCGCGGTTTCGGGGCGCAGGTAGGCCAGGCCCGTCTCGTTGTCCACGGGGCCCAGGTAGGTCTTGATCAGGCCGGAGAACAGCTGCGGTTCGGTCCAGCCGCCCTTGGTTCCGCAATCCGGGCAGACGATCTCGGACATGCCGTCCTGCGGCTCGCGCTTCTTCTTCTGCGTGAACGCCTCGATGAGGTGGTCCTGGCGGTGGCGCTTGTGGCACTGGGTGCATTCGACCAGCGGGTCGGTGAACGTGGCCACGTGACCGGAGGCTTCCCAGACCTGCTTGGGCAGGATGATCGAGGAGTCCAGGCCGACCATGTCCTCGCGGCCGCGCACGAAGCTCTGCCACCACTGGCGCTTGATGTTGTCCTTGAGTTCGGCGCCGAGGGGTCCGTAGTCCCACGCCGAGCGCGAACCACCGTAGATCTCACCGGCCTGGAAGACGAAGCCGCGCCGTTTGGCGAGGGAGATGACCTGGTCGAGCTTGGACTGGGGCGCCATGAAATTAACTCCAATGGTTCACGGGCCGCTGGTTGCGGTCCGTAACGGGGCAGGGATACCGGTCCAGCCTAACGCGAGCCCGACGTCGCCGGGCAATTGGTGGCTACTGCCGGGGCGTGCGCACCCGGGGCCTGTGTCCGGTGGGAATGCTGGCCAGTACGACGGCGACCAAGGTCAGCACAGTGCCCAGGACGGTGGCGACCGCCACCACGGTGCCCGGTGCAGGCAGGATGATGTCGATGGCCAGGGAACCGATCAGTTGCCCCGCGATCATGCACAAGCCGGAGACCAGGACGCCGAGCGATTTCACCAAGAGTGCACCGATGGCAATGAATACGCACCCGAAGACGCCACCGGTATAGAGCCACCACTCGGAGGGGAAGTCGAGGTGGCGCGGCGAGGCCAGGGACGTCACGCCCCAGAGGATGAACAGTGCCGTTCCGCCGGTGAGGAAGTTCACCAGCGTCGCGGTGATCGGCGTGCCGTAGGCGGCGGTCTGCGTGCCGTTCATGGCCTGCTGGAACCCCATGAACAGTCCGGCACTGAAGGGCATGAGGACCGGGATGAGCCACACCAATCCACCGGCCGACGTTTCGAGCCGCGGCGAGACCGCCCACAGCACGGCGATGATCATCAACACGGCTCCGGCCATCCGCCGGGCGGTGACGAAGCGCTTGCCTCCGGGGCCGAACCCGACACGGTCGACCATCAACCCGCTGATGGTCTGTCCGGTCACGATGGCCACCGTGAAGAGGGCGACGCCGATCAGCGGGACGGCATGGCTTTGCCCGAAGACGATGTAGCCTCCGCTGAGTCCGGCCAACAGGTACCAGCGAGGGAATTCGCGCCCGGCCACGGCCCGGCGCATGGCGGCCAGCCCGGCCCGGCCATGGGGCAGGAGGACGGAAACCAGGACCATGATCACCGTGCCGCCCGCGAAGCTGATGGCGGCCGCCGCGTTGCCGTCGCCCATCTGCTCGGACAAGGCGCCATTGATCCGGCCCTGGATGGGCATCATCAGCCCGCCGAGGATGGCGAGGGCCAAACCGGCCCAGAGGGGAAGGTGTCGCGCGGTGGAGACCGACGCCGTAGCAGAGTTCATCGCAGGTCATGCTAGCCGCGCATTGGCGGGCTGGCACATCGTGAAGCAAGATGGGGTCATGACTTCTGCGCAGCCCCAACCCATCAGCATCCGCGACGATTCGATCCGGTTGGGCCAGTTGCTGAAGCTGGCGAGCCTGGCCGAAGACGGTTTCCATGCCAAGGAACTCGTCGAAAACGGCATGGTCAAGGTCAACGGCGACATCGAGACCCGCCGCGGCAAGCAACTTCACGTCGGCGACGTCGTCACCCTGGGCGACGAGTCCGTCGTCGTCGCCGCCGAGTAGGCCCGCCCCCGGACGCCCTCCGGTTCAGGCCCCCAGGACGTGGTGGCGCAGGAATTCGGAGACGTGCTTCATCTCCGGCTCCGACACGCTGTGGGTCATACCCGCGTAGAGCATCTTCGTCAGGTCGGTGTGTTCGCCGGCCCAGTCGAGCGTGAACTCGATCTTGTCGTCGGTGATGACGGTGTCGGCCTGCCCGCGGCCCCAGAACAGCGGGCGCTGTGCCGACTTGGTCGCCGCGTCGTCGAAGAACGTGTTGCCCTCCGCCGGAACGGCGAAACCCGACAGGCCGATAACGGCGGCTATCTCGTCCGGGCGGTGGCGCAGGACCGAGGTGGCTACGGCCATGCCCATGGAGAAGCCCAGAACGGTCACCGAGGAGTGCTGGTCCTTCACCGAGTCGATCCAGGCCCAGACATCCGTAACGGCCTGCACCACCCGCTCGGTTGAATAGTCGGGTTCGTGCATCAGCGGGAACCAGGTATAGCCGGGCCCCATCGCGTAGGGCGCCCTGACCGAGGCCAGCGTGAATTCCTCCGGCAGCATCGGGGCCAGCCCGATCAGGTCCTTCTCGTGGGACAGGTACCCGTGGAAGAGGACGAGCAGCGGGGTGCCCGCGCGCTCGGCTTCCGGGCGGGACCAGGCAACGATGGGCTGGGGCAAGGTGTCTGTCATGCCGCCATTGAATCATGTGGCTGGCCGACGCGCGGGCCTCGATGACCGTACGCGTCTTTCCCCGCCCCGGTGCCCGGATGGTCAACTTGGTTGCCCGGTGGAACAATGTACCCGTGAGTAGCGACGCGCCATCGGCACCAGAACACCAGAGCAATTCCCTCCTCGCCGTGAACGGGGCCGCCGGCCATCCGTGGCGGCGCATGGTCTCCTTGGGGGATTCCTTTACCGAGGGCATCGGGGACCCGGATACACAGAGCCCTGGAGGACACCGCGGCTGGGCCGATCGCGTCGCCGAACAACTCAGCCGGGGCGTGGACGACTTCGCCTACGCCAACCTGGCGATCCGTGGACGCTTGGTGAACCAGATCCAGGCGGAGCAGCTTGAACCCGCGGTGGCATTGAAACCAGATCTCATCACGGTCTGCGCCGGCGGGAACGACGTCCTGCGGCCGGGCGGTGACCCGGACGCGCTGGCCGTGGTGATGGACGACTTCATCGCCCGGCTCGCCGCAACGGGCGCCACCGTGCTGCTGTTCAACGGTCCCGACATCGGCGAAACGCCGGTCCTCGGTTCCATGCGCGGACGGGTGGCCATCTACAACGAGAACCTCCGGACCGTCGCTGCCCGACACGACGCGATCATCGCCGACATGTGGGCGATGCGCGAATTGCATGAGCCGCGGATGTGGGCGCCCGATCGTCTGCACTTCTCGCCGTTGGGCCACCACACGATCGCGATGATGGTCCTCGATACCCTCAACGTCGACCACGAGCTCAAGCACCTGGAGCCCCAGCCGTCCGAACCCAAGCCGTGGCGTACCGCCCGCCGGGAGGACCTGGTCTGGGCACGCACCCATTTGGCACCGTGGGTGCTCCGACGCCTGCGCCACCAGTCCAGCGGCGATGGCATCACGCCCAAGCGCCCGGAGGCGAAGCCCTTTGCCCCGGCCTCGTCGAGCCATAGCATCGGAGCCGGCGACCCGCAGGACGCCGCCGACTAGGAGAAGGCCACGGCAGGGCCGAAGTTCTTGGAGTCTGCGGTTCCGACTCTGACGTCGGGAGCACTTGCTTATCCCGCTTTTCGGGCTTATTGTTTATCGATATTATCGTTATTCAATATGGGGGTGGGCGCGCATGAAGTCACGTGGTTCCAGGTTCCGCCGTTTCCCACTCGTGTTGGCCACGGCCGTCGTGTGGCTGGTGGCGGTCGCCGCCGCCATCGGCGACCTTTTCCAGTTCGTCACCCTGGTTCGGGGAAGGGCCGCGCTGTCGTTTGGGTTTGGCGAAGGCTACCTTCCCCTGACCTGGCTACCGCAGTTACCGGTGGCCCAGCTCCGTGATGGGAGTGTCAGCAACCTGGGCGATGCGCCGCTGTGGGTCCGCGTCCTCGCCGCCGGCCCGACATTGGCGCATCTGGCCACGATCCTGATCGCCTGCCTGCTGGTCGTTCGGATCATCAACGGAATCGCCCGCGGGGTTCCATTCGGCGAACACGTTCTCCGCAGCTGGAAGTGGCTCATCGTCACCCTCCTGGCCGGCAGTACGCTCCAGGGCCTGTTCGATGTCGTCGCGGGCCAGGTGATCGAGGGCCTCATCACGTCGCCAATCGACGACGGGGGTTGGTTGTTCGGCGCTGATTATTCCGACCTGCTGGTCGCCCGACCGGATTGGCCAATCCTCCTGACGGTCCTGGGCATCATCGCGGCCACACTGGCGATCGCCTTCCAATCAGGCGCACGGCTGGAGAACGAGGTCGAGGGCGTTGTCTGATGCCCGATCCACACCACGGGCGGACGAGCACCTCATCGAATGCCATTTGGCGGCGGTGCTGGATGATCGCGGCATGACCCTGACCGAGCTCTCGAAACGGACGGGCATCACGCTGGCGAACCTCTCGATCCTGAAGACCAACAAGGCCAAGGCGGTCAGGTTCACCACGCTGACGGCCATCTGCATTGCCCTGGGGACGACGCCTGCCGAGCTCTTCACGTTCACGCCACTCGCACCGGAGGTCACCCGCCCGGCCGGGGATCAGGCGTAGAAGCCCGCCCGTAGAACCTGGTTGAGCTGTTCAATGTCGGTCAGGAAGCCATCATGGCCGATCGGTGAATTGATGTACTGCACCTTCGGGCTGCCCGGCAGGGCGGCGGCCAGCCGTTCGGACTGTCCCGGTGGGTACAGCCGGTCGCTGTCGACGGCGGCCACGAAGAATTCCACCCCGGCAGCCCGACGCACGGCGGGCTCGACCCCGCCCCGTCCGCGTCCGACGTCGTGCCCCACCAATGCCTCGGTGAGCACGACGTAGGAGTTCGCGTCGAAGCGGGTGACCAGTTTGCTGGCCTGGTGGTCCAGGTAGCTTTCGACCTGGTAGCGGCCGCGTTGGTAGTCCGCGCTGCCGAACGGGTCCTCGTCGCCCTGGCCCTCGTGCCCGAAGCGGATCTCCAGTTCGGGTTCGGAACGGTAGGTGATGTGGGCCAGGCGCCGGGCGATGCCGAGCCCCTCGATGGGGCCGGCACCGTGTCCGCGCGGCAGCGACCCGGCGGCCTCGAGCGATCCGGCGGCAGCCACGTCCCCGTAGAAGTTGCCTCCGTTGAAGGCCGGGTCGAGCCGGATGGCCTGGGTCTGGATCTGCCCGAACGCCACCTGCTCCGCGGAGGCGACGGCGGTTGCCGCGATGACCACGCAGCGGGCCACCCGCTCGGGGTACTCGACGGCCCATTCCAGGGCCCGCGCTCCGCCGAGGGAACCGCCCACGACGGAGTGCCAGCGCTGGACGCCGAGGTAATCGGCGAGCCGGGCCTCGGTGCGCACCGAGTCCCGGACGGTCGTGAACGGGAAGCGGGATCCCCACGGCCGGCCGTCCGGATCGAGGCTGGACGGGCCGGTCGAGCCGTAGCATCCACCGACCATGTTCGGCGCGACCACGAAGAACCGGTCGGTGTCGATGGTCTTGCCGGGACCGACGAACCCATCCCACCACCCGTCCTCGCGGCCATGTCCGCGGGCGACATGGGTGTCGCCGGTCAACGCGTGGAGCAGCAGGACAGCGTTGGAGGAATCGGGGTTCAGCGTTCCCCAGGTCTCATATCCCATCGTCACCTCGGGCAGCCAGCCGCCCGTCTCGAACCGGTAGCCACCGATCGGGACGCACTTGAGGATGCCGTCGCGGATGACCGGCGTGCTGCCGGTGCGGACCTGTTCCGTCACGTTGCCGACGCCCTGGGTCACCGGGCGCCCTGGGTTTCCCCAGCGCCTGCTGCTGCGTCAGCGGTGGCACCGGCGGGCACTGCCGCGGCGAATCCGAGCTCGAGGTCGGCGATGATGTCGTCGATGTGCTCGATGCCAACGGACAGGCGCACCAACCCGGGGCTCACCCCGGCTGCCACCTGCTCGGACTCGCTGAGCTGGGAGTGGGTGGTGGAGGCCGGGTGGATGACCAGCGAGCGGACGTCGCCGATGTTCGCGACGTTGGAGTGCAGTTCCAGCCCGTCGACGAAGGCACGCCCGGCCGCCTCGCCACCGGTGATCTCGAAGGCGAGGACCGCGCCGATGCCCCGGGGCCCGTACTTGCGGCCACGGTCGTACCAGCGGCTGGATGCCAGCCCGGCGAAGGCGACGGATTCGACCTGGGAATGGGCCTCGAGCCACTCGGCGACCTTTTGCGCGTTCGCCACGTGGCGTTCCATGCGCAGGCTGAGGGTCTCCAGGCCCTGCGCGATGAGGAAGGCGTTGAAGGGGGCAACGGCGGATCCCAGGTCGCGCAGCAGCTGCACGCGCGCCTTGAGGATGAACGCCAGATTGGCCCCCAGGGCGCCGTTGACGCCGAGGTCGCGGGCGAAAACCAGCCCGTTGTAGGACTCGTCCGGGGTGTTGAAACCCGGGAATTTCTCCGGATCCTGCGCGAAGTCGAACTTGCCCGAATCCACGATGACCCCGGCGACGGCGGTGCCGTGGCCGCCCAGGTACTTGGTGGCCGAGTGCACCACGATGTCGGCACCCCATTCGATGGGGCGGATCAGGTACGGGGTGGCCAGCGTGTTGTCCACGATCAGCGGGACGCCGGCGGCGTGGGCCACCTGGCTGATGCCTTCGATGTCCAGCACGTCCTGGCGTGGGTTGGAGACCGCTTCGCCGAAGAAGGCCTTCGTGTTCGGCTGGACCGCGGCACGCCACTCGTCGATGTTGTCCGGGTGCGCCACGAACGTGACCTCGATGCCCAGCCGGCGCAGCGTGTGCTTGAGCAGGTTCTGCGTTCCGCCGTACAGACTCGGGCTGGCCACGATGTGGTCACCGGATCCGGCGAGGTTGAGGATCGAGAAGGTGGTGGCTGCCTGCCCGGAGGCCAGCAGCAGCGCGCCGACGCCGCCTTCGAGGTCTGCGATGCGGTTTTCCACCGCTTCCTGCGTCGGGTTGCCGATGCGGGTGTAGATCGGCTCGAGCTCCTGCAGGGCGAAACGGGCGGCGGCACTCTCGGCGCTCGGGAAGACGAACGACGTCGTCTGGTAGATCGGCAGCGCCCGGGCACCGGTGGTGGGATCGGGAGCCTGTCCGGCGTGGACCTGGCGGGTTTCAAAAGACCATGATGCGGACATGTGTTGTCCCCTTCTACTGCTCAGGGGCCCCTGTTCCACGACGCCCCCTCGGGGTGCCGGGAGGTGACCCGCGCTTGCCCGTTCTCCGAGCGGAGGCGGACCCGGTCTTCACCCGGGGCACCCCACCGCGAGTGGAGGGTTGCCGGCCAGCAAACCGGGGTTTTGCGCTGGCACTCATGACCTGCATCCAGTGTTCTAGATCGTCCGATGCCCCGCAACCCATGCCCGCCCAATGTGACGATGCGCGCAACAATCGCCCAGGCCGCGGACTGGAAATGCGCACACCATGTGACTTAGGTGATCCTAAGTCGAGACACACCTCACAAAGTGCCATCATGAACGCATGATGAGGTTGGATCACGTTTCATACGCATGCGGACCAGACGGGCTGGCCGCCACGGCTGCCCGTGTAGCCAAGACCCTGGGGATCGAGTCCGTCAAGGGCGGCATCCATCCCCGCTTCGGCACGAGGAATGTCATTTTCCCGTTGCTGAACACGCAGTATCTGGAGGTCGTGGAGGTCCTGGACCACCCGGCGTCGGACAAGGCCCCCTTCGGGCAGGCCGTTCGCGCCCGCTCCGAAATGGGCGGCGGTTGGATGGGCTGGTGCGTCTGCGTCGACGATCTGGCCCCGTTCGAGGAGCGCCTGGGCCGCTCCTCCGTTCCGGGCAACCGCAAGTTCCCCGACGGCCAGGAACTGACCTGGCAGCAGATCGGCATCAAGGGCCTGATCGCCGACCCCCAGGTGCCCTACATGCTGCGCTGGGATGACGGCACCGACCACCTTCACCCGTCCAAGGCGCTGGAGCCCAACAGCCGCATCTCCGGCATCACGATCGCGGGTTCGGTCGAGCGCGTCCGGGAATGGCTGGGCACCCCGGCGGAGTCGCCGCTGGGGGATGTCGCCGTCGAGTGGGAAGCACCCAATGGCACCCCGGGCATCATGTCGGTGACCTTTGAGACCCCACAGGGGACCATCACCCTCTGACCCGGAGTCCCGGATCAAGAAACTGCACGACGGCGGCCCCCGGGCCGCCGTCGTTTGTCTTGCCCCTCGCGGGCGGCGGCACCCCGGCCGCCGCGACTCCTCCGCCAGGGTCCCCTGCCTGGGTTCCCGACGGGAGGGTGGGCAACCGCTGCGGTTCCACCACCAGTGCGGCGGCCCCGGGGTGTCGATGGTGGCGCAACAGACCCCCATCGTGACGGTCCACCCGACCGATGGCCGGTGCGGGCTCCGTGGTGCGCCCCGGCCTGTGGCCTCGACTGAACCGCCAGCCGTCGATCCCGACGGTAGCCCGTACCGGTGGCAGATGGTGCGCCACACCGTACCTGACTATTCACCGCAGGACAGGTAGTCCCTACCCGCTGCTGCCCGGAAACTACTGAGATGCGCCACCGGCCAACCGGCCCGGCCCGGCTCCTGCCGCCCTCGCCCCGCTGCCCACCGCACCGAAGGGTCCGGAATCCGCGAAGGCGTAGTCCGCGAAGCGTTCGCCGATCAACCGATGCGCCGCAGTATCCGGGTGCAGGTTGTCGGGCAACGGCAGGTCGGTGGCATCCGCTGCTCCGTACAGGTCGGTTCCCTCGAGGTAGTGCAGGTTCGCATCGGCCGAGCGGCGTCCTGCCAGCGAACGCATCTCCCGGCGGATCACTTGCAACGTCAACCGCCCCAAGGCCTCGTCCCCCGGGGTCCCGGTGGCGATGAACTTCACCTGCTCCGTGCCCATGCTGGCCGGGTCGAAGCCCCCGGGGCCCGGAGTGTCCTCATGGATCCCGCAGAAGATCGGGGACACCAGCACGATCGGCGTCGTGGGATGCCCGTCGCGGATGGTGTCCAGGAAGCCGTGGATCGCCGGGACCAGGGCGCGCACCCGCATCCCGTCCAGGTTCACGATGTTGATGCCCAGCTTGATGCTGATGAAGTCCGCCGGCGCATCGCGGATGACCCGCGCAATGAAGGGGTCTACGAAGCAGCTGCCCCCGAGCCCGAGGTTGCGCAGCTCCACGTTGCCGCGCCGGGCGGCCAGCGCCGGCCAGATCGCAGACGGGGAGGCGGCATTGGACCCCTGGCTGATGGAGCTGCCGTGGTGGATCCACAGCGGCTTCGTCCGCTCCAGGGGTGCGAGCGGGGCGTCGGAGGCCAGGCTGACCAGTTCGAGCGGCTCGTTGTGCGGCAGGAAGAACTCCACGGCCTTCGACGTCGCGGCCAATCCATCGACGACGGTGGTGTGTGGCGGACCGGGGACGTGGCGCATCGATCCATTGGTGAGGTCGATTTCGGTGGCGTCCCCGCCCGTGAGTTCATCGCCCAGCCGCAGCTCGCCGTCCACGAGGACGTCGATGCGCCCCCGCGGCCGGTTGGTCCCGGGGTAGAGCACCGGTGAGAGATGTGAGACGAGTTCGATCCGTGTCGCGGTGGTCCACACGGCGATCCGGACCCCGGAGGGCTGCGCCTCCACGGCCAGCAGCTGGGGCTCCGGGAACTGCCGACGGACCCAGCCGGGCAGCCGGTGGATCCGCACGCCGTGCGGGCCGCCCTCCAGTTCCGCGGCGCCGCGGATGATGTCCTGCGTCAGGGGTGTGGTGATCATCGTGTTCCTTCCGGCTGGTTCTGATCCCAGGAGTCCAGGGCCCGGTCGAGCGCGTCGATGGCACGCTGCCAGGACAGGTCGGTCTGTTCGTTGCGATGGCCGAAGGAGCCCGCCTTTTCCAGGGCCAGGTACCCGTTGAGGGTCGCGCCGACGAACCGGGTGGCGTGCACCAGCTCCGTGTCGGGCAGGCGGTACCCACGCAGGACCGCCCAGGTGTAGTCGACGAGTTTGCGGGCGGCGTCGGATCCGGCGACCCCGGGAGCGGCCGCCCGCTGCAGGGCCGCCCAGCGGCCCGGGTGCCTCCTCGCATAGTCGCGGTGGGCCTGGGCCATGGCGGCCAGGGCGTCGCGGCCGGATCGTCCGGCGATGGCGCCGGCGACGCGGTCCGCCAATTCCGCGAGTGCCACCTCGTGGACACCGTCCAGCAGGTCGGCCAGGTCCGTGAGGTGGGAGTAGATGCTGGCGGGTTTGACGCCGGCCTGCCGCGCCACGGCGGAGACCGTCACGGCGGGGAAACCCTCTCTGTCGGCGAGATCGGCGGCGGCTGCAATGAGCGAGGCGCGACTTAAGGGGGTTCGTTCCATGAACCCAGACTACAGCATATCGGGTATCGCCTACACCTATTAGGCCAGAGTCGGTTCCCGTTCTGGTTGGAAGGCACTACTTAAGTACTTGTCAGTATTTACAACGCAGGGTATTGTTCGGCTCATCATCGGCCCCGAGGGGAATCGATTCCTGGGTTCCAACCTCGATTCATCCAGATTGGAACGTCGTGAGCAACATCAATTTCGCGCCCGGTGAGGGCAATGTGACCAGCCAGAAATTCAGCCCCTCGGTCATCCTTTTCTGGCTCAAAACCGAAATCGCCGTGAGCAGTATGCGCGTGGTTTCGCGGAGCCCCAACACCCTGTTCGGCCTCATCCCCCTGGGCTACAAGGACGCCGCATTCCCCCTGGCGAGCACGGCCAGCGTGGGTGTCGAGGTGAAGTTCTCGGTGGGCCGGGCCCTCTTCGGGCTCATCTTCTTCCTCGTCGGGATCAACCTGCTGGACAACGTCTTCGGCTGGTTGCTCCTCATCCTCGGCCTGTCGATGCTCCTCAATGCCTTGTCCGCGGCGCTGACCATCACCAACCATGGCGGCGGGCAAAGCAGGCTCAGGGTCTCCATTCTGGAGAAGTCCAAGCTGGAGAGCTTCCGCGACGAAATCAACGCCCGGGTGTTCGCCGACCAGGGGCGCCTGCGCCATGATGAGAACATGGACATGCAAACCAAGAGCCTGCTGAACCAGCAAGCCCAGCTCAATTTGCAGCAGCAACTCAACCAAAACCTGCGGCGGGGCGAGGGGTCGCCCACGGCGTAGCCGTACGCTCGGGCGGGCTGTTCGTCCCGGCCTAGGTCCCCAACCCGATGGCCGGCCCGATCAGCGAATACCCGACGAATCCCGCGGTATCGAGCAGCGCGTGGGCGATCACCAGCGGCATCACCCTGCCGGTCTTGGTGTAGATCCAGCCGAAGATCACGCCCATGATGACGTTTCCCACGAACGGGCCGAATCCCTGGTAGAGGTGGTAGCTGCCGCGCAGCACGGCGCTGGTGAGGATGATCGGCCAGATCCCCCACCCCCGCGTCCGGAGCCGGTCGAAGAGGTAGCCGATGACGATCGTCTCCTCGAGGATCCCGTGGCGGATGGCCGAGAACAGCAGCACGGGGATGGTCCACCAGTAGGGGGCCATGGCCTCGGGGACGATCGCCGTGGTCACCCCCAGCGTCCTGCCGAGCCAGTAGACGCCCAGGGTCCCGATGCCGATGACCAGGAACAGGCCGGCCCCCTGCCAGGCGTCGCGCCCCGGGCGCCGCAGGTCGAAGCCGAGGTCACGGAACCCGTTGCGCCCGGCCAGGTGGAACAGGTAGAACACCAGCAGCACCGGGACCAGCGAGAACACGATGTCCAGCAGCTGGTAGGTCAGGTCGAAGAACTGCCGGTCGCTGAGCGCATTGTTCATCGTGGTCGTCTGGCCGGAGAGTGGCCCCCGCGACAGCTTGTCGGACAGCGAGACGATCGCGTAGATGGCCGACTGCCCCAGCGAGAGTCCCAGGACGATGATGATTTCCGGCCAAAGGCTCTTGCTGCGCATTGGGCTAGCCTATGGCAGGACCCTGTACGACGGCGGGAGCCCTCAGGTCATGAGGATCTCGAGCTTGAGGCTCGCCAGGTAGTCGGCGAGCCAGTCGTAGCCGGAACCGGCAGCGAACGTGTGGGCAAGATCGGGTGCGTGCACCACATCTTGCGCAGCCACCCTGTCGCCAAACAGGACGACTGCACGATCCGTTTCGCGCCGATGGCTCATCCATACCACCCCGTCATATCCGGCTGCATGTGCGGATTCCGACCAGAGCACGGTTCTCGAATACTGGGAAGCCATCGTCGTCGTCACATATTTCGCCTCAGTCCCGAGCGCCCGGAGACCATCTCCCATGAACGCGGCCAACCTCAGGTCGCGGGTCGGCGCCAGCTGGGCACAAACGCGTCCCTTGACGTTGTCATACAGAACCGTGCCGGGCCCGGGCGGCACGTCATGGAGGATGGATTCACAGACGGCCGCCTCTTCCGACTCGGCGGCATATAGAACAGGGACGACCGGGCTGCCGAAAAACGCGAAGCGGGTGGGCTCGCCGGCCCCCGGGTTGAAGGTCGTTACCGATCGACCTGGACGATTCTCGTATACCCGGAAGAGGGGCGTCCCGGCTTCGAGCGTCCAGTCGTGCGGTTCGAATGGCTCCGGAGGCTTTCGTCTCACCATTGGACGTTGAAGGACTGCCGGGCCGCTTCAACCACTTTTTCTGGCTCATCCAGAAGGTCAACCGGCCGGGAGCCGTCAAGGTAGCCGCTCGGGGAAGCCATCCACAATGCCAGACCGGATTCCGACCGATCCGCCTCCGTTGCGAGTTCAATCAGGTCGCGGATCACCGGGCGAACTGAGTGCTCGCGGAGGTCGAGCTGGAAACCCGGATATCTATATCCTCCCGGCCGCTTCACCGCAAGCAGCTTCCCGGCCGCGCGTTGGTCCGAAGCGTAGCTCCGATTCGGCGACTTTGAACCGACAGCCCGGGAGACCTCGATGCTGGTCAGCAATCCGAACTCCACTTCCATCCGGCGCCAGGCGTTCTCTGTGGACTGCATGCTTCGAGCGAGTTGGGGCGAGGTTTCAACCTCGACCTCTGCCAGCGCCGGCCCGAGCGCCGCGACGCTCCGCTCCATGTTGATCGCGGCCATGATGAGACGGCCGCGCTGGGAGTCGAGCAGCGCCCGTGTCACTGCACCTCCCGATGGCGCTGTGGCCGTTTTGGCGGCGGGCGTCCCCAAAGTCGCTTCGACCACCGCCTCCGAATCAAAGTCAGACTTTTCATCGAGAGTCCGCACGTAGTCGACCAGTTCGACAACGCTGGCCTCTTGGACGGCCTCGGCCTGATGGGATCCTCGGTGTGCACCCTTGGGCATGGTTTCCTCCACTGACGCCTACTACATCAAGTGTACGCGTCAGCATCGTCAGGAAATAGAGCCAGGACTACACGCGGCGGGTCCGGATGTAGTCCTGGACCAGATCGCGGGTTGGCGTCGGTGGTGGCGGTCCCGTCATGCTCACGCCAGCGGTGCCGAACCCACGGCGGTGCGGTCCACGCGCTCCCCCGCCCGCCAGACCGCACCGGTGAGCGGCATGCCCGGCCGGTAAGCCAAGTGGGCGGCCGAGGGTGCGTTGAGCAGCTGCAGGTCCGCGCGCTTGCCGACCTCGATGCTGCCCACGTGGTCCTGGACGCCCAGAGCCAGGGCGCCGCCCATCGTCGCCGCGTGAAGCGCCTCCGTCAGGCTCAGGTGCATCTGCAGCACTGCAGTGGACACGCAGAACGGCATCGAGCTGGTGTAGCTGGTCCCCGGATTGCAGTTCGACGCCAAGGCGATCTGGACCCCCGCATCGATCAGCCGACGCCCGTCGGCCAGCGGTTGGCGGGTGGACAGGTCGCAGGCCGGCAGGCAGGTGGCCACGGTTCCGACCTCACCGGAGCGCGTCTCGCGGTTCCAGCCGGACCACGTGCCGGCGAGCGCCTCGACGTCCGCGTCGTCCAGGTAGTTCACGTGGTCTACGCTGGCCGCACCGAAGTCGACTGCCAGCCGGACGCCCGGGCCGGTGCCGAGCTGGTTGCCGTGCACGCGCAGTCCCAGCCCGGCGTCCCGGCAGGCACCGAGCACGCGGCGGGACTGCTCCTCGGTGAAGGCCCCGCGTTCGCAGAACACATCGGCCCATTTCACGTAGGGGCGCACCGCCGAAAGCATGTCGCCGCAGACCAGGTCCGTGTACTCATCGGCGTCGGCACCCGGCGGCACCAGATGGGCGCCCAGGAAGGTCACCTGGTCCACGATCGTGGAGGCGATCCGGGCATGGCGTGCCTCCTCGTTGACGTCGAGTCCGTACCCGGTTTTCGTCTCCAGGTAGGTGGTTCCCCCGGCGGCTGCCTCGGCGACGCGGCCCATGAGCAGCCGGGTGAGGTCGTAGTCGGTGGCGGCCCGGGTCGCCTCCATCGTCACGCTGATCCCACCGGCGGCGTAGTCCTGTCCCGCCATGCGGGCCTCGAACTCGGCGGCCCGGTCTCCGGCGAAGAGCAGGTGGGTGTGAGAATCCACCCAGCCGGGCAGGGCGGCGCGGCCACCGGCGTCGTACACGGCATCGGCTGCCGGAGCGTGGCGCGGGTGCCCGATCCAGGCGATGCGCCCGCGATCCAGCACGACGGCGGCGCCGGCCAACACGCGCCCATCGGGATCCAGGGTGGTCAGTTCCCCGATGTTGGTCACCAAGGTGGCGCTCATGCGAACTCCCGATGCTCGTAGGTGAATTTGCGGAACAAGACGGCGGGATCGCCGAGCCGGGTGTGGATCCCGTCGCGGGCGACCTCGATGCCGTTGATGACCACAGCGTGGACGTCGGCGGCGGTGGCCGTCAAGGGCAGCTGGGCTTCCCGGCTGCCGGCGGTGCGCAGGCTGGCGGTGTCGAGGAGGACGTGGTCGTCGTTTTCCGCCAGCGCCAGGCTGCGCAGTCCACCCGTCCGGGAGGCCGCGGCGAGCTCTGCCGGGGAGAACCTGCCGCGGATGCCGGTGCGCAACCGCTCGCCGTGTTCGAGGGCGCGCATCTCCAGGTAGGGGTCGACGACGGCGTGCTGGTCGGTGCCCAGGGCGATGGTTGCCCCGGCGTCGGCGAGCTGGCGGGCCGGGCCGATGCCGTCGGCCAGGTCGGCCTCGGTGGTCGGGCACATGACGATCGAGCAGCCGGCTGTGCCCAGCGCGGCGATGTCCGCCCGGGTCAGATGGGTGGCATGCACTGCCGAGAGCCGGTCGGTGAGCAGCCCGTGTTCGGCCAGCAGTGCGGTCGGGGTCAGCCCGTGGGCGGCGAGGCAGGCCTCGTTCTCGGCAGGCTGCTCGGACAGGTGCACATGCAGCGGCTCGCCCGGATCCAGTGCGCCGGCGATGACCTCCAGCGCGGCCGGCGGGACGGCACGGACCGAGTGGATGGCGGCACCGAGGGTGACCAGTCCGGCACCGGCCGCTGCGGTGGCGGGCTCGTCGGCGGCGAGGGCGGCGCGCAGGGCGGTGTGGCGGGCGGCCCACCCGGCGGCATCGCCGTCGGAGAAGCGCAGCTGGGTTTCGTTCAGTTCCACCGGGTGCCCTGCCGCGTCGAGGCCGCCGGAGAGGTAGCAGGTGTCCAGCAGGACCAGCCGGATGCCGGCGGTGCGGGCGGCCCGGGCCAGGGCGCGTTCCATGTCGTGGTCCGGATAGGCGGTGCCTCCGGGGCCGTGGTGCAGGTAGTGGAACTCGCCGACGGCGGTCCAGCCGGTGACGGCCATCTCGGCGAAGACCGCGGTGGCCAGCTGCTCGTAGCCTGCAGGGTCCAGCTGGTCGGCGGCGGCGTACATCTGCTCGCGCCAGGTCCAGAAGTCCCCGGCCCCGCCGGCCGCACCCTCGTGGGTGCGGCCGCGCAGGATCCGGTGGAAGGCATGCGAGTGGGCGTTGACGGGTCCGGGGACGCGGGCCAGTTGCTGGTCGGTGCCGCTCACAGCAGGTCCTCCAGCGTGTCTGCCAGGGCGATGGTGCTGGCGGTGGCGTCATCGTCCTCGACGTGTTCCTCGGGCGAGTGGCTGATGCCCGAGGGGTTGCGCACAAAGAGCATCCCGGTGGGGACCTCGGCAGCCAGCACCCCGGCGTCGTGCCCGGCGCCGGTGGACAGGGCCGGTGCGCCGGGGGTGGTGCG
Source organism: Arthrobacter sp. ASL1 (assembly GCF_056680475.1). Taxonomy (NCBI): domain Bacteria; kingdom Bacillati; phylum Actinomycetota; class Actinomycetes; order Micrococcales; family Micrococcaceae; genus Arthrobacter; species Arthrobacter sp. ASL1. The sequence continues at coordinate 3,430,294 of NZ_CM155284.1, read as the reverse complement.
TTGCACGGATCCCTGCAGCGCCCGGGTCAAGGCCGCGTCGAAGTGCACGGTGCCCGAGTAGGACTCCTCCGTCATGGCGACCGAGCAGCCCTCGAACGCGGCGATCTTCTGGGCCTGGCCGTGGATGCGTTCGACCAGGGCGGCGGTGACCGCATCGTCGGGGTGGCGCACGTCCATCCAGAAGTCCACCCGCGAGGCGATGACGTTGGTGCCGCCGGGAACCGGTTCGAGCCGGCCGACCGTGGCTCGGGCGTCGGCCTGGGCGGCGGCGGTCTTGCGGACGGCGAGGACCATCTGGGCGGCGGCGACCATGGGGTCGGCGCGGTCGGTCATCAGCGTGGTGCCGGCATGGTTGCCCTGCCCGACCACCGAGAACCGCCAGCGTCCGTGCCCGAGGATCGACGAGGCGACGGCCATTGCGGGTCCGCGCCCGGCGGCGTCGGTGTACTCCTCCGAGTTCAGGCCCAGGCCCTGTTCGACGTGCAGTTCGACGAAGTCGCCGATGCGCGCCAGTGCCGCCTCATCGCGGCCCATGGTGTCGGGGTCCAGCCCCTGGGCGCGGGAGGCATCGGCGAAGGTGGTGCCGGAGCCGTCCCGCAGGTTCAACGCCCGGGCGGTGTCGATGGCTCCGGTGAGCAGCCGGGAGCCCAGGCAGGCGACGCCGAACGCGGAGCCCTCCTCCTCGGGGAAGACCGTGATGGCCATCGCCCGGTTGCGGTGCAGCTGGCCGGCGGCCTCCCGCGCGGCCAGCACGTCGAAGGCCGCCAGGGCGGAGGCGACGCCGAGCGGGCCGTCGAAGGCCCCTCCCCCGGGCACGGAGTCCAGGTGGGATCCGGTGACCAGGGCTCCCCGGCGCGGATCGGCGCCGGAGGGGGCACCGCCGTCGTGCCCGGAAAGTAGATCCCACCAGGCCCAGATGATGCCGTTGGCGTCGCGTTCGAGGGCGAGTCCGCGGGAGGTCGCCTCGGCGGTGAACCAGTCGCGCAATTCGAGTTCGGGCGTGGAGTAGACGGGGCGGGAGTAGCCGCCGCGGCGGCTGTCGCGTCCGGTGTCGGCGATGGCCGCCATCAACGAGTTGACAGTGCTTGTTTCGGTCATGCGGTTACCTTCCAACCATGAGGTAGGCGATGGGGGTGGTGATGATCAGCGTCAGGGCCACGCGCTGGGCCCAGAGCACGACCAGTTGCCACACCTTGATGGGGATCTCCGTCGCCAGGATGCAGGGCACCAGGGCGGAGAAGAAGATGATGGCCGAGACGCAGACGACGGCGATGACCAGGCGCAGCAGCTCGGATTCGTGGCCGGCGACCACGGTGGCGGGCAGGAACATCTCCGCGATCCCCACTGCCGAGGCCTTGGCGGCCAGCATCGGGTCGGGCAGCTGGAGGGCCCAGGTGATCGGGAAGAAGATGTATCCCAGCCAGTCGAAGACCGGCGTGAAGCGGGCCAGGACCAGGCCGATCAGGCCCACCGAGAGGATGGAAGGCAGGATGGCCATGGCCATGAGCACCCCGTCACGGAAGTTCTCCCAGATGTTCCGCCCGAGCCCCGGGGCCTGATGGAGCATGCCCATGGCCTCGCGCCAGGCGGTCGCCACGCGGCGGGAGGTCACCGGGACCTCGGGCTGCGGTTCGGCACCCGGATGGTAGTCGTCCTTGATCCGGCTCAGCGGCGGGATGCGCACGCTGATGGCGGTGACCAGGAACGTGACGGCGAACGTCAGGAAGAAATACGGCAGCCACAGGTGCATGAGGTCCAGCGTCTTGGCGACGATCAGCATGAACGTCACCGAGACGGTGGAGAACCCGGTGGCGATGATCGCGGCCTCCCGCGCCGTGTACCGCCCGGCCTGGTAGACCCGGTTGGTGATGAGCAGGCCCAGCGAGTAGCTGCCCACGAAGGAGGCCACGGCGTCGATCGCCGAGCGGCCCGGGGTTTTCCAGACCGGGCGCATGACCGGCTGGACCAGCACGCCGACGTATTCCATGAGCCCGTAGCCGACGAGCAGGGCCAGGAAGACCGCCCCGATGGGGACGATCAGCCCGACGGGGATCACCAGCTTGTCGAACAGGAACGGGCCCAGGTCCGGATCGAACAGCCAGGCAGGACCGACCCCGAACACCAGCGCCGTGCCGGTGGCCAAGCCCAGGATGTTCAGGAACGCAAAGAGCGTCTTGAGCCCGGACTGGCGCCACCGGCCGGTGGCGAAGGGGTAGATGGTCCCGGCCAGGATGAGGGCCAGGGCGATGTAGCGCACGCCCTCGCCCAGCAGGGTGGAGACGAGGGTGACCAGGTGGTCCAGCGCGATGGTGTTCTTGCCGCCGAGGGTGATCGGGATGAAGAACATGAACACGCCGATGGCGCTGTAGACGAAGAACCGCCAGGGGGCGCGCGGCTTCAGCGTGGTGGCTGTGCCCGTGTCGACGGGCATCGAGGTGTTTCCCATGCCCTATACCGTGTCGGTCATCGGGACGCGCACACCGCGTTCGGCGGCGACTTCGATGGCCCGGTCGTAGCCGGCGTCGACGTGGCGGATGACGCCCATGCCCGGATCGTTGGTCAGCAGGGCCTCGAGCTTGGCCGCGGCGAGCTCGGTGCCGTCGGCGACGGAGACCTGGCCGGCGTGGATGGAACGTCCGATCCCAACACCGCCGCCGTGGTGGATGGACACCCAGGTGGCGCCGGAGGAGGCCGCGGTCAGGGCGTTGAGCAGCGGCCAGTCCGCGATGGCGTCCGAACCGTCCTTCATGGACTCCGTTTCGCGGTAGGGGGAGGCCACGGAGCCGGAGTCGAGGTGGTCGCGGCCGATGACGATCGGCGCGGAGACCTTGCCGTCGGCGACCAGCTGGTTGAACAGCAGTCCGGCCTTGGCGCGGTCGCCGTAGCCTAGCCAGCAGATGCGGGCGGGCAGGCCCTCGAATTCGACGTGCTCGGCGGCGGCGTCGAGCCAGCGGTGCAGGTGCGCGTTCTCGGGGAAGAGCTCCTTGAGCGCCTCGTCGGTGACGCGGATGTCCTCCGGGTCCCCGGAGAGGGCGACCCAGCGGAACGGGCCCATGCCTTCGCAGAACAGCGGGCGGATGTAGGCCGGGACGAAGCCGGGGAACTCAAAGGCGCGGGCGAAGCCGCCCTGGCGGGCCTCGTCGCGGATGGAGTTGCCGTAGTCGAAGACCTCGGCGCCGGCGTCCTGGAAGCCGACCATGGCCTCGACGTGGACGGCCATGGATTCCTGGGCCTTCTTCGTGAACCCGACCGGATCGGCCTTCGCCTCGGCGTCCCACTGCTCCAGGGCGTACTCGACGGGCAGGTAGCTCAGTGGATCGTGGGCGCTGGTCTGGTCGGTGACGATGTCGATGGTGAACTCGCCGGCCTGATGGCGGCGCAGCAGTTCGGGGAAGACCTCGGCGGCGTTGCCGACGTAGCCGACCGACAGGGCCCGCTTCTCGGACTTGGCGGCGAGGACCTTGGCCAGCGCGGCATCCAGGTCGGTCTCGACCTCGTCGAGGTAGCGTTTGCCGGCGCGACGACGCAGCCGCTCCTCGGAGACGTCCACGATGAGGCAGACCCCGCCGTTGAGGGTCACGGCCAGCGGCTGGGCACCGCCCATGCCGCCGCAGCCTCCGGTGAGGGTCAGCGTCCCGGCCAGGGTGCCGCCGTCGTCCGCGTAGAGCTTGCGCCCGATGGCGGCGAAGGTCTCGTAGGTGCCCTGCAGGATGCCCTGGGTGCCGATGTAGATCCAGGAACCGGCGGTCATCTGCCCGTACATCATCAGGCCCTCGGCCTCGAGCTTGCGGAATTCGGGCCAGGTGGCCCAGTCGCCGACCAGGTGGGAGTTGGCGATCAGCACGCGCGGGGCCCACTTGTTGGTGGTGAAGACACCGACCGGTTTGCCGGACTGGACCAGCAGGGTCTCGTTGTCCTCGAGGGTCTCCAGCGTGCGGGTGATCGCGTCGAAGGCCTCCCAGGAGCGGGCGGCCCGGCCGGTGCCGCCGTAGACGACCAGATCCTCGGGGCGTTCGGCGACCTCGGGGTCCAGGTTGTTCATGAGCATGCGCAGCGGCGCCTCGGTCTGCCAGGACTTGGCGGTCAGCTTCGTGCCGCGGGCGGCCCGGATGCTGCGTGAGGGATCGTGCTGGGTAAATGACTGGCTCATGCCGTCTTCTCCTTGCTGCCGGCGGCGGTGCCGGCATCGGTGTCTTGGTGTGCGGTGAGGATGGTGTGTGCTTCCGCGGCGACCTGCAGGCCGATGGCGGATACGAGGTCGGCGGTCATGCGGTAGGAGGGCGCCACCACGGACAACGCGGCGATCACCCGGGTCTCGTCCCCGCGGCCGACCGTGATGGGCGCGGCGATCGCGGTGACGTCCTTCTCGACGCCGCGGTCCACGACCACGTAGCCCTCCGCGGGGGTCTGCCCGCGCAGGACGACGCCGACGGCACTGCCCTCGAGGGGGATGCTGCGTCCGACCCACGAGGTATGGCGGACCGAGTGGGTTCCCTCCTCGACGGCGATGTAGACGCTGTGCTCGGCAGCCGTGCCGCCCAACGAGGGCACGCTGAGGTAGGCGGACTCCCCCGTGGAGGCGACCAGGTGGCGCAGCGACTCCATGGCCAGTGAGACCAACGACTCGTGGCTCAGGGCCTGGGCACCGAGCTGGACGATCCGCATCCCGGGCCGGTAGCCGGCCTCGGGATCCCGGCGGACAAACCCGCTGGCCTCCAACGTGCGCAGCAGGCGAAGCGCGGTCGAGGCCGACAGCTCCGTTTCACGGGCCGCCTCCGCCAGGGTGATGTACCCGGCATCGCAGACGGAGCCGAGCAGCTGCAGCGCCCGTTCCACCGTTCGCGTGGACGGTTCGGCCATCGTTCCTCCTGGGGTGGTGGGTGGCGGATGGGAGAACCAACCTGTGGTTCGTCTTGCCACCAGCCAAAATTTACGTTTCACTTATTGAAACGTGAATTGCACCACTTGGCAAGCCTCGCTTGCCGGGAGCCCCACCGAAAGGACAACCCATGGCAGAGACCATCACCCTGAGCCCGGCGGCCCTGGCCGCGCACGACGTCGTGCGCGTGGCCCGCCACGATGGGCGCGTCGAGATCTCCGAGGAGTCGATGCGCGCCATGTCGGAATCGCGCGCGGTCATCGATGCGCTCGTCACCGACACCCGCCCGCACTACGGCGTCTCCACCGGGTTCGGGGCCCTCGCCACCAAGCAGATCCCCATTGAGCTCCGTGCCCAACTGCAGCGCTCGCTGATCCGTTCCCATGCTGCGTCCTCCGGCGCGGAGGTCGACCGCGAGGTCGTGCGCGGGCTCATGCTCAACCGCCTGCACACCATGACCACCGGCCGCACCGGCGTGCGTCCCGAGGTCGCCCGCGCCTACGCAGCGGTCCTGAACGCCGGCATCACCCCGGTGGTCGGCGAATACGGTTCGCTGGGTTGCTCCGGCGATCTGGCCCCGCTCTCCCACTGCGCCCTGGCCGTCATGGGTGAGGGCAAGGTCCGCAATGCCGCCGGCGACCTCGTAGAGGCCGCCGAGGCACTGTCCGCCGCCGGCATCGAGCCGGTCGTGCTGGCCGAAAAGGAAGGCCTGGCGCTGATCAACGGCACCGACGGCATGCTGGGCATGCTGCTCATGGCGGCCGAGGACCTACACAGCCTGGTCTCCACGGCCGATCTCTCCGCAGCCATGAGCATCGAGGGCCTGCTGGGCACCGACGACGTCTTCGCCGCCGATCTGCACGCGCTGCGCCCGCACCCGGGGCAGATCGCCTCGGCCGCGAACATGCTCGCGGTCCTGAAGGACTCGACCCTGATCCGCGAGCAGAAGGAGGGCTCGCACGCCTTCACCCGCGTGCAGGACGCCTACTCGCTGCGTTGCGCCCCCCAGGTCCACGGAGCCGTGCGCGCCACGCTGGCCCACGCAGAATCCGTCGCCGACCTGGAACTGGCCTCGGCCATCGACAACCCGGTCGTCACCACCGACGGCCGCGTCGAATCCAACGGCAACTTCCACGGTGCCCCGGTCGGCTACGTGCTGGACTTCCTGGCCATCGCCGTCGCGGACCTCGCCTCCATCTCCGAGCGCCGCACCGACCGCTTCCTGGACAAGGCCCGCAGCCATGGGTTGAACGCCTTCCTGGCGGACGACCCGGGCGTGGATTCGGGCCACATGATCGCCCAGTACACCCAGGCCGGCATCGTCTCCGAGCTCAAGCGCCTCGCCGTGCCCGCTTCGGTGGACTCGATCCCCAGCTCGGCGATGCAGGAGGACCACGTCTCGATGGGCTGGGCCGCCGGGCTGAAGCTGCGCCGCTCCATCGACGGATTGCAGCGCGTGCTGGCCGTGGAACTGCTCACCAGCGCCCGCGCCCTGGACATGCGCGACGGCGGACTCGCCACCGGCAAGTCCTCCCCCATCGTCACCGCGGTGCGCCAGACCATCCGCGCCGTCGTCGAAGGCCCGGGCACCGACCGGTACCTGGCACCCGAGATCGAAGCCGTCTACACCCTCGTCGCCGACGGCACGATCCTCGCCGCCGCCAACGGGGCAGCCACCGCCCCGCTACAGTAGGCGCCAGCACCCCCTCACGTCAGGACACCCGCATGAACCCCACCCCAGCGCACCTCATCCGCTTCGCCGATCTCCCCCCCGAGCGTTGGCGCAACGGCGGGGGCACCACGGTGGAGATCGCCCGCTCCAGCACGACGGCGGAGTCCGGCACCGGGGGCACCTCGCCTTCCGGGCCGGGCTGGGACTGGCGGCTCAGCGTCGCCGACGTGGCGAAAGAGGGCGCGTTCTCGGCGTTCGAGGGATGCGAACGGATCCTGACGGTGATCGAGGGCGAGTTCATGCTGCTCACCGTGGACGGGGCGGAACAGGGCCTGCAGAAGTACCGTCCGTTCCGCTTCAACGGCGGAGCCGAGACCAGCGCCAGCCTGCCGGAGGGGCACATCCGGGACCTGAACCTGATCACCGGACCCGGGTACCGCGGCCATGTCGTGATCGTGGAACTGTCCAAGAAGCGTCCGCACCCGGTCTTCGGCGGCCAGCACGCCGTGCTCTTGCAGGGCAACGCCGTCGCCACCCCGGCACCCGGGGAAGCGGAGGGCACCACGCTGGAACGCCTGGATACCGTGGTCGGCAACGACGAGGCGCCGCCGGAGATTTCCGGGCGCGGATTCCTCGCAGTGGTGTCCGTCGACCCGGTCTAGACGCCAGCTACTCCCCGGCCGGTGCGGGCTCCTCGCCCGCGAACGCCACCCGCATCAGCGCCTCCATGCCCTGCACCAGGGCCCGGAGATCCTCGATCTCCAGGCGCGCCATGGCTGCCCGTCGGAACCCGTCGGCCTCCATCATGAGCGAGTGGATGATCTCCCGGCCGCGGTCCGTGGCCACCAGCCGGCGAGCGCGCCGGTCCCGCTCATCCGGGAGGCGTACTACGACCCCATGGGTGACCAGCCGATCCACGATGCCGGAGACCGTGGCGAGGGACACCTGCAGCACCTCGGCGATGTGCTGGGCCGTCGTGTCGCCGTTTCCGGTGATGACCACGGCCGTGGCCTTGAGCTGCTGCACGGTCAATGGCAGCGACATGAGCGCCTCCACCGAGGCGTCCAGGCGCATCCGTGCCGAAGCAGCTTCCAGCGCATCGATACGGTCCAGCAGCGATTCCCGTTCGTCCATCGTCCCCGCTCCTTCGTCGCCCCCGGGCCACTGCACCTCTTGGATGCTTAGCCGACAGCTATGCTTATTTTGACAGCCTACCGCTGCGTTCTCCCTGTTTTCCGTCGAAGGATTCCCTGTGCACCACCTCGCGCGACTCAGTCTTGCCAACCGGGCGGTCGTCGCCCTGTTGACGCTCATCATCGCCGTCGCCGGCGTGGTGTCCATGACCTCGCTGAAACAGGAACTGATCCCGCCGATCAACATCCCCCAGACGACGATACTGACGACCGCCGTCGGCTCGAGCCCGGAACTGATCGACCAGCAGATCAGCTTGCCGCTGTCCAGCGCCCTGAAGGGTGTCAGCGGCGTCAATACCGTCAACGCGACGTCGGCCCCGTCGGTCTCGACCATCACCGTCTCCACCGAATACGGGCTGGACCAGGACAAGCTCGAGTCGAGCCTGCGCGAAGCCATCGACACGGTGTCCTCTACTCTTCCCGAGGGTTCCACCCCCGAGATCCTGGCCGGTAGCACGTCCGACATCCCGGTCGTGATGCTGACAGCATCCTCCGACGCCTCGGCCGAAGACCTGAGCCGGACCCTGGACACCGCGGTCCTCCCGGAAATCCAGGGCATCGAGGGCGTCCGCGACGTCCAGCTCAGCGGTGCGACGAAGCAGCGGATCACCATCACGCCGGACGCCAAGAAGCTCGCCGCCGCCGGGCTGGGCGCGCAGAGCATCTCCTCGGCACTCACCTCCAACGGAACGACCCTTCCCGCCGGGACGATCGTCGAGGATAACCAGTCGGTCTCCGTCCAGGCCGGCGACCCCGTCGATTCCCTGGAGGCCATCAAGGCGCTCCCCCTCCTGCCCGCGTCGGCCTCCGCCGGAACGGGGGCCGGCTCGGGGGCTCAACCCTCCACGCCAGGTGGGCCGGCAGGCGCCGGAGCCGCGCAACAGGGCGCCCGGATGCCGCAGGTGCCTGCCGCCCCGGCAGCCGGGCCGGTCAAGACGATCGGCGACGTCGCCACGGTCAAGGTGACCAACGAGAAGCAGACGTCCATCACCCGCACCAACGGAGTGCCCAGCCTCTCGGTCCAGGTCACCGCGATGCCTGGCGCCGACGTCGTCTCCATCTCGCATGCCGTCAACGACAAGATGGACGACTTCAAGGCCGCGCTGGGACAGGGAGGGTCCATCACCCCGATCTTCGACCAGGCCCCATTCATCGAGCAGTCGATCAGCCACCTGGCCATCGAGGGCCTGCTGGGACTGGTATTCGCCGTCGTCGTCATCCTGGTCTTCCTACTCTCCCTGCGCTCGACCCTGGTCACCGCGATCTCGATCCCCATCTCGGTCCTGGTGACCTTCATCGGGCTGAACCTCGGCGGCTACTCGCTGAACATGCTCACCCTCGGAGCCCTGACCATCGCGATCGGCCGCGTCGTGGACGATTCGATCGTGGTGATCGAGAACATCAAACGCCATCTGGGCTACGGGGAGGAGAAGCGCCACGCCATCCTGACCGCGGTCAAGGAGGTCTCCGGTGCCATCACCGCCTCCACCCTGACCACCATCATGGTGTTCCTGCCCATCGCACTGGTCGGGGACATGGTCGGCGAGCTGTTCCGGCCCTTCGCCCTCACGGTGGCCATCGCCATGTTGTCCTCGCTGTTCGTGGCGCTGACCATCGTGCCGATCCTCGCCTTCTGGTTCATGCGCCAGCCAACCCACGACGTCGACCCCGTCCAGGTGCGCACCGCCTCCGAGGAGAAGGAACGCAAGAGCTGGCTGCAGCGCGGATACCTGCCCATCCTGCGGGGAACCCAGCGCCATCCGGCCTGGACCCTGGTTGGCGCCCTGCTGATCCTCGTGCTGACCGCCGGCATCCTGCCGCTGCTGAAGGTCGACTTCCTGGGAAGCACCGGGCAGAACAGCCTCCAAGTCACCCAGCAGTTCGATTCCGGGGCCGACCTGAAAACCATCAGCAACACCGCCCAGGCCACCGAGGATGCACTGCTGGCTTCGAGCGGTGTCGAGAGCGTCCTGCTCACCGCGGGCGTCGGCGGCGAGGGGCTGGCCGCGATGATGGGCGGTGGCGGCAGCACGGCGACATACATCGTGAACACGAACAAGGACGGTGACCAGGCAGCCATCAGCACCGCCATCCAGGACCGGTTGTCCAAGCTCCCGGCCGGGGACACGATCTCCGTCGGGCAGGCCGCCGCCTACGGCAGCAGTACGGTGGACGTGATTGTGAAGGCGCACGACGACAAGGCAGCCCTGACGGATGCCTCGAAGAAGGTCCTCGCTGCGCTGCAGGACACCCCCAAGGCCACCGACATCTCCAGCGACCTCGCAGCCGACCAGCCGACCATCGAGATCAAGGTCGACCGCAAGAAAGCCGCCGAGGCCGGTCTGACGGAAATGCAGGTCTCCGGGCTCGTCGCCTCGGCCGCGAACCCGCAGGCCGTCGACAGCATCCGCATCGACGGGAAGGACCTGTCAATCTATGTCGACGGCGCGACGTCGGTGTCCTCGATGAAGGACCTGGAGGACTTCGCGATCCCAACGGCCGCGGGAATGAAGAAGCTCTCCGAGCTCACCGACATCCAACGCGCCAGCGTGCCCTCCTCCGTCAGCCGCCAGGGCGGCCAGCTGGTGGCCACGGTGTCCCTTACCCCGGACGACGGGGAGCTCGGGGCCGTGACCAGCTCGGTCCAGCAGAAGCTGGACGGAATCGACCTGCCCGACGGCGTTTCGGTCGAGCTCGGTGGTGTCAGCACCCAGCAGACGGACTCGTTCAAGCAGCTCGGCCTGGCCATGCTGGTCGCCATCGCGATCGTCTACCTGCTGATGGTCGCCGAGTTCCGCTCGCTCATCCAGCCGCTGATCCTGCTGGTGTCCATCCCGTTCGCCGCGACCGGGGCGATCCTGCTCATGCTTGTCTCCGGAAAGCCGATGGGTGTGGCATCGCTGATCGGCCTGCTGATGCTCATCGGCATCGTGGTCACCAACGCGATCGTGTTGATCGATCTCGTCAACCAATACCGCAGACAGGGCCAAAGCGTGCAGGACGCCGTCGTCAACGGTGCCCGGCAACGCCTGCGGCCCATCCTGATGACCGCTCTGGCGACGATCTTCGCGCTGACCCCCATGGCGCTCGGCGTCACCGGGTCCAGTGGATTCATCTCCCAGGACTTGGCGATCGTGGTCATCGGCGGGCTGGTGTCCTCGACCGCCCTGACGCTGATCCTGGTGCCGGTCCTCTACCGGCTGGTCGAGGGACGCAAGGAAAAGCGGGAACAACGCAAGTCAGCCCGCGGTGGAGGACACGGAGCCCACGCGGCACCGGTCGAACCGGATCTGCCGCCACACACCGCGACGAACGCATAGTCCATCCACCCGAGGGTCGATCCGCACCAGCGGGTCGGCCCTTTGCCTGTGGATCCACCAAGGCTCCACGCCAGCAGACGCGGTTACCGTCAAATCATTATTGAGCGTACAATATCTTGTACGTGAAAGGATTGTCATGAAAACTGTGAGCTACTCGGAATCGAGGGCCAACTACGCGGCGACCCTGGACGCCGTGGTCGACGATCTCGAGGAAGTGGTCATCACCCGCGCGGGCCGCGAGCCTGTCGTCATGGTCGCCCAGTCCGAATATGATTCACTCGTGGAAACCGCGCACTTGCTGCGCAGCCCGTCCAATGCACGCCGTCTCATGGATGCCATCGACCAGCTGGAGTCGGGCCGGGGAACCGTCCGTGCCATCCCGGATGCCGGATAGCTATGCTGACCTGGTCCGACGCCGCGTGGGATGACTACCTGAGGTGGCAAACCGAGGACCGCCGAGTACTGAAACGGATCAACTCCCTGATCAGGGACGTGCAACGCCACGGGAACCAGGGCATCGGAAAACCGGAGCCCTTGAAGCACGCCCTCCACGGCTATTGGTCACGTCGAATCGACCAGGAGCACCGGTTGGTCTACCGCATCGACGGTGAGAACATCCTGATCGCAGCCTGCCGATACCACTACTGAACCGTCAGCGGGCAGCGCGTTCGGCGGCCTCTTCGGCCTCGGCGATGTGCCGGTTGGTGACCCAGATGAGGCCCACCAACAGGGTCAGCGTCAGCGCTGCCATGATGGCGAAGACCGCCCGCAGCCCCCAGGCCTCGCCGATCAACCCGCCGAGCGCGGCCCCGATGGGCATGGTGCCCCAGGCGAGCAGCCGGTAGCCACTGTTGACGCGGCCCAACAGGCGGGCCGGGGTGATGCGCTGGCGCAGTGTCACCGTAACCACGTTCCAGAAGGCAATCCCGATCCCACCGAGCACGAAAACCGCTCCGACCACCCAGACGTTCGAGGTCAGCGCCGGCGTGCCCACGAGGAGTGTGCCGGTGCAGATGGCGATCAGCAGCGAGGCGGCCCGTCCCAGCCGGGCCACGGCCTGGCCCGCGAACAACGATCCCGCCACGGCGCCGGCCGCGGTGGAGGCCAGCAACAGCCCGTACCCGCCGCCATCCAGGTGGAGTACGGAGCCCGGGCCGACGGCGTAGAGCACAAAGACCGCAAAGGCGGCACTGGTGGCCAGGTTGAACGCACCGGTCATGGCGGCGAGCACGCGCAGGACGGGGTTGGACCACAGGAAACGCAGGCCCTCGGCGATGTCCCCGCGGAGGGTCACGGGCGGCCCGGTGCGTTCAATGCGGAAGTTCCCGCGCACCATCCACAAGGCCCCGACCGCCACGAGCCAGAGCCCGGCGGGCGTCGCGAACGACAACGCGGCACCACCGGCGGCCAGCAGGCCGCCCAACGGCGGGCCGATGAACTGGTTGGTGGTCAGCTCGGCGGCCTGCAGTCGGCCATTGGCGCGGTCCAGGGCGGCGGTGGGGACCAGCTGCGGCAGGATGGATTGCGCCGAGGTGTCATACAGCGTCTCGGTGCTGCCGATGATGACCGCCGCGGCATAGAGCAGCCAGAGGTTTCCGTCGCCCACCGCGAAGGCGATACCCAGGGCCACCACGACCCCGCCACGGACCAGGTTCGCCGCGAGCATGCTGCGCCGCCGGTCCCAGCGGTCCGCCAGGGCTCCCGCCGGCAGCGAGAAGAGCAGCCACGGCAGGCTCAGGGCCACCCCGAGACCGGCGATGAGCGTCGGGGATTCCGTGAAGCGCAGGGCCACCAGCGGCAGGGCGACCTTCAGGACGCCGTCGGCGAGGTTGGACAACGCGGAGGAGGACCACAGCCAGCCGAACTTCCGACCCAGCCGTTCGGAACCGCTCCCCCGGGCCATGGGCTTTACCGGGCGGCCACGAAGGCCTGCACGCAGGCCTCGATGTCCTCGGCCGAGTGGGCGGCGGAGAGTTGGACACGGATGCGGGCCGCGTCCCGCGGGACCACCGGGAAGCTGAACGCGGTGACGTAGACGCCGTGCTCGAGCATCGCGTCGGCGACCTGCGCGGCCTTCGCGGCATCACCAAACATCACCGGGACGATGGCGTGTTCGCCCTCGAGCAATTCGAAGCCCTCCTCGGTCATCCGACGGCGGAACAGGGCCGCGTTCTCGAACAGCTGCGTGCGCAGCTCCGCTGATTCGACGACCAGTTCCAGGGCCTTGAGGGTGGCGGCGACGATGGCCGGCGCCAGCGAATTGGAGAACAGATAGGGGCGGGCCTTCTGCCGCAGCAGGGCCACGATCTCGGAGCGGGCGGAGACGTAGCCGCCGGAGGCCCCTCCCAGGGCCTTGCCGAAGGTGCCGGTGTAGATGTCGACCCGGTCCGAGACACCGGCGTGTTCGGGGGTGCCGGCGCCGGTGTCGCCCATGAACCCGACGGCGTGGGAGTCGTCGACCATGACCAGGGCACCGAATTCGTCGGCCAGGTCGCAGATCGCCGCGAGCGGGGCCAGGTAGCCGTCCATGGAGAAGACCCCGTCGGTGACGATGATCGACCGACGCGGCCCGCCGCCGTCGTTCATGTCCTTGGCCGCGGTGAGCTGGACGCGCAGGTCCTCCATGTCCTGGTTGGCGTAGCGGAAGCGCTTGGCCTTGGACAGGCGGATGCCGTCGATGATGGAGGCGTGGTTCAGCGCGTCGGAGATGATGGCGTCCTCGGGGCCGAAGAGCGATTCGAAGACCCCGCCGTTGGCGTCGAAGCAGCTGGAGAACAGGATGGTGTCCTCGGTGCCCAGGAAGGCCGAGACGCGCCGCTCGAGCTCGAGGTGCAGGTCCTGGGTGCCGCAGATGAAGCGCACGGAGGCCATGCCGAAGCCGCGCTCCTCCAGGGCGGTTTTGGCCGCCTCGATGAGGCGCGGGTCGTCGGCCAGGCCGAGGTAGTTGTTGGCGCAGAAGTTCAGCACGTCGCGGGACGGGGCCCCGAGGGCGCCGGCGGCGATGTGGCTGGACTGGGCAGAGTCGATGCGGCGTTCGTGCTTGAAGGTGCCGGCGTCGGCGATGGCCGCCAGGTCGGCGGTGAGCTGGCCCTTGAGGGTGGAGTACATGGTGCTGCCTTTCGGGACGGCGGGTTAGTTGAAGACGGTCCAGTCGAGCACGACCTTGCCGCCCTGTCCGGCGCGGGCGGCCTCGAAGCCGGCCTCCCACTCGGTCGCGGGCAGCCGGTCGGTGACGATGGAGGAGATGCGATCGCGCAGCTGGGCGTTGGAGGCGAGCATGGCGGACATGGCGTACCAGGTCTCGTACATCTCGCGTCCGTAGATGCCCTTGAGCGTGAGCATGTGGGTGACGACCTTGCCCCAGTTGATGTCGATCGGCGTGCTGGGCAGCCCCAACATCGCGATTTTTCCCCCGTGGTTCATGTTGTCGATCATTTCCGGCAGGGCGGAGGCGTGCCCGGACATCTCCAGGCCGATGTCGAAGCCCTCGACCATGCCCATCTCGCGTTGGGACTCGCGGATGCGGGACGCCGAGACGTCGATGGCCAGGTCAACGCCCATGGTGCGGGCGAGCTCGAGGCGCGGTGCGGAGACGTCGGTGATGACGATCTTCCGGGCACCGGCGTGGCGGGCGACCTCGGCCGCCATCAGCCCGATGGGCCCGGCACCGGTGATCAGCACGTCCTCGCCGACGAGCGGGTAGGCCAGCGCGGTGTGCACGGCATTGCCGAACGGGTCGAAGATGGCCCCGAGCTCCGGGGTGATCGTCTCATCGCGGTGGACCCAGACGTTCGTCTCGGGGATGACGACGTATTCGGCAAAGGCCCCGTCGCGCTGGACGCCGACGGAGACCGTGTTGATGCACATCTGGCGCCGTCCTGCCCGGCAGTTGCGGCACATCCCGCAGACCACGTGGCCCTCGCCGGAGACGCGGTCCCCGACGGCGACGTGGGTGGCCAGCTCCCCGACCTCGACGACCTCGCCGTAGAACTCGTGGCCGGGGACCAGAGGTGCGTTGATCATGGCCTGCGCGGCGTCGTCGTACGCGAGGATGTGCAGGTCGGTGCCGCAGATGCCGGCGGTCATGACCCGGATCTTGACCTCATGCGGGCCGGTCACGGGTTCGGGGCGGTCGACGAGCTCGAGCCCTGCGTGCGGGCCGGATTTGTACAGTGCCTTCATGGGTTCCTCACTGGGCTGCGGGCGGTCGGCGGGTCACGCCGGGTCTGGACCCAGTCTGGCACCGGTTCGGCCTCATCGATAGTTAAGATCATGCGCGAGTATCTCAAAGGACGATTTAGGATGGGCTAATGGAAGTCCACCAGCTGCAGATCCTCCGCGAGCTCGGCGACCTCGGCAGCGTCCGGGCAGTTGCCCAAGCGATGTTCGTGACGCCCTCGGCGGTCTCCCAGCAACTGGCCCTGCTCCAGCGCGGAGTCGACGTCCCGCTCACCCGCAAGGAGGGCAGGACGCTGGTGCTGACCGACGCCGGACGGATCCTGGCCGACGCCGGCGCCGCCGTCGTCGCATCGCTCGCCGATGCACGGGCGGCCATCGGAAACTACCAGAACGACGCCGATGCCCCGGTCACGCTCGCGGGGTTCCACTCGGTGGGCCAATCCCTGTTCGCCCCGCTGCTGGCCCGGCTGAAGGCGTCGGGCGGCCCGCAACCGCTGTTTTCCGATGAGGACGTCGCCCAGCACGACTTCCCGGCCCTGGCCTCGCGCTACGATCTGGTCCTGGCCCACCGGATGGACCACACGCCGGCCTGGCCGGCGGGCCAGGTGACGGTGGTGCCGCTGGCGCACGAGCCGCTGGACATTGCCGTGCCCGCGGGGCACCGCCTGGCCGGATACCGGGCCGTGCGGCCCGAAGACCTGGTGGGCGAGCGCTGGGCCGTGAGCCGCGAGGGCTACTCCCCCGCCGACATCCTCGGAGCCATCGCCGCCGTCTCCGGCGGCGCGCCGGACATCGTCCACCGGATCAACGACTACGCGACCGTCGCCGAACTCGTCGGCACCGGAAACGTCCTGGGCGTCATCCCCCGCTACACGGCCGGCGCCCTCGTGGGCCCCGGGGTCGTCCTGCTCCCCCTGGAGGGCATCGCCAACCGGCGTCGGATCGACCTGCTGGCCAGGCCGGAGTCGATGCGCCGGGTCTCGGTCCGGCACGTGGCCGAAGCACTGCGGGCCACCATGGCCGAACGGACCGGCGGCTGACGCACGGCGCCATGCCACGCCATAATAGTCAATTCAGTTGACAATTCCGGGTGGGCCACTGACGATGGTCCAAACGCTCATGGAGGCCGCAATGCAACGACGCATCGCCGGGGGTCTTGCCGTTGCCGTGTTGGCCCTGGCCACCGCCTGCACCGCAAACGCCCTACCGGACCGGGACGATGCCGTCCCGGTGCCGGTACCGACAGCGCTCCGCGAGCCCGTCAAGCCCGCCGGCGCAGTGGGCTTGTCCGACCCCCAGGCTGACTACTGGGCTGCGGCCCAGGCCGACGGCGTGGAAACCGCGCGCCTTCCCGTCCCCATCGTGCACCACCGGGGGACCGGCCCCGCCGGCTTCAGGCTCTCGGCCGCGGACCTGGCGGACGCTTCCGGGGTGCGGATCTACGTCACCTGCGCCGGCGACGCGGAGTTCCGAGCAACTTTCGGCGCTTCATATGCCGGCACCTGTTCCGCCGATGGGGCCAGCAGCGGCACCCTCCCGCTCGGCGCGGATTCCGGGATCCTCACCCTGGAGGTGCCCGAAGGGACCGAATACTGGCTCCTCGTCGTCCGCACCTAACCACCGCGACCCCGCCGGGCGGCAACGAACGCTGCGCTGGAGGGCTCAGTGGCCGGATTCGGCCTCGGACTCTGCCGCCGCCTTTTCCGCGTCCTTCTCGGCCCGGAGCGCCTGCGACTCACTCTGCTCCTCGGCCTTTTCCTGGTGGATGACCTCGGCCAGCAGCTTCTCCATCTCCTTGGCGACGCCGGCGGCCGAGGCGGGGTTCTGGCCGGTGACGACCCGTTCGTCCACCTGGACCTTCTCCTCGAAGACGTCGGCCTGGACATGCGTCGCACCCTGCTCCTGTAGCCGGTCGGCCAGGAAGAACGGAATGACCTTGTCCTTGCCGGCGGCCACCTCCTCGTCGTTCGTGAAGGCGGACACCTTGCGCCCCTCGACCAGACGGAAGCCGTTGGACAGTTCGACGTTCAGCAATCCGGCGGGGCCGTGGCAGACCGCGCCGACCACTCCGCCGGAATCGTAGACGCTGCCCACGAGCTTCTGCAGCCCCTCGCTGTCGGGGAAGTCCCACATGGTGCCGTGGCCGCCGACCAGGAAGACGGCGTCATACTGGGCCGGGTCGACCACGTCGACGCGGGCGGTGTTGTACAGGCCGGCTCGGGTCGTCTCGTCCTCGGTGAAGGCGACCTGGATGGGGTCCTCGGTGTCTACCTCGTCGCGCGGCGGCTGGCCGCCCTTGATCGAGGCGAAGTCCACGAAGTGCCCGGAGTCCTTGAACACCTTCCAGGGGTGCGCGGCTTCCGCCACGTTGTAGCCGGTCGCCTCGTCGGTGTCGCCGATCTTGTCGATGCTGGTCAGTACCATCAGGATCTTCTTCAAGGAATGCACCTTTCGTCGGGTCTTCCCACCCTAGGACAGACTCCGACGGCTGCACAGCCCGGGAGTCAGCGGGCGAGTTCGCGCAGCGCGTGGAGGCCCACCTCGTGCAGCGGGTCCCCGGGCGGCATCAGCGCCATGAGCAGCGCGTAGTGCACCGCCCAGCCGCGGGCGCGGATCCAGGTGTCGTCGTCGTGCCGTAGTTCCGCCTTGAACGACTCACGTCCGGCGGCGGTGAAGTGCAGCCAGGACACGGCCAGGTCGCTGGCGGGATCCCCTGCCGTGATGTCCCCGAAGTCGGCGACCGCGGCGATACGCACGGGGCCGGCCCCGGGGGCGAGCACGAGGTTGTGCGGGTGGGGGTCGCCGTGTAGCCAGAGCGGAGGCCCCTGGTAGGGAGGCACGTCGAGGCCTGCCTGGAAGATGTGCCGCCACGGGCCATCGACCGGCACCACCGCGCCGCCGAGACGTTCGGCAAAGGCGGACGCCCGGGTGGCCAGGGCGACGCCGCGGACTGGGTTGCGCGGGGCGTCGGCGGGCGCGGGAACGTGGAGGGCGCGCAGGAAGCGCCCGAGCTCGCCGGCGTAGGCGTCGCGCTCGGCTGGGGTGCGGGATGCGGCGCTGACGCCGTCGAACCAGGGCACGACGGCCCAGTGGTAGGGATAGCCGTCGGCCGGCCGTCCGCGCCTGAGGGTGGCGGGGATGGGCAGCGGCAACCGGGGCGCCAGGAAGGGCAGCCAACGCACTTCGTTGAGCAGCAGCTGGTGGGCGGCGTTCCGGCGGGGCAGGCGCAGGGCCAGGTCCTCGCCGAGCTGGTACACGACATTGTCCCAGCCGTTGGCGGCACGTCGCAGCGGCAGCCCGGCCAGGTCCGGGTGCTGCGCCGCCAGCAGGGACCGGGCGAGGTCGTCGGTGATCTCCACGTCGTGCGCTGGGATGGCAGTGCGTGCAGGCGCCTCTGTGTGCTCACCGGTCATGGGCCAACGGTACACACCCCACGGACGCCGCGTGGGAAGACAGTTCGAGAGCCAGCCGCGCATTCTTCGCTGGTCATAGACTTCGCGGCGGTGCGCGACTCGCAGCGTAAGTGGATGACTCGTACTCCAGGGGCTGAGAGACGGTCGCGCTGTCAATCCTCCACGTCATCTGCCCGGATGTCCGGTCCGTGCCCTTCCGTCCTAACCCGCAGGTGGCCGCGGGGTCGACTTCTGTCCCGCCCCGCGCATTGCGGATGCACCCACCTCGCGGCTGGTAGGACATTATGGACCCAGCGATCACACTCGAAATGGAGAACTTCAATGAGCACTAACACCGACCTAGTCGTCGATGGCGCGACCACGATGAGCGTGTACGAGGGGCAGGTTTGGGACACGCTCAACAAGCACTGGCAGCGCCGTGACAACCGTCGTGGTCTGCCGAACTGGGCGAGTGCCGCGCTCGATCGCACCGGTGAAGTGGCGGGAAATGCCGTGAGTCGGGTGACGGAAGCCGTGCCGGAGGCGGTTATGAAGCCGATCCGTCGCGCAGGCGACGCGGTCGCTAACAAGGCCGTGGGGCCGGCGCTGGGAGCCGGGGTCTCGCTGCTCGAGTTGGTCAATGACTGGGCCATGGAGCTTAACGACCCGAAGAGTGTCGAGAAGCTCGCCCGTAAGCAGGGTCTTGAACTCAACAGTTTCACCGAACTACGGCAGCAGGAACTTAAGGTCTGTGACCGGTTGTTGACCTTCAACACCCTCACATGGCGGACCGCCGGTGCATTCGAAGGTGGCGCCATGGGTCTGCTAGCTATGGTCCCCGTTGCCGGTATCCCTGTTGCGATGACGGCGGATATCCTCGTCATCCAGGTCCTGAGCACGTCGATCGCAACGCGCGTTGCTCACTCCTACGGCTACGATGCCAAAGACCCCGATGAACTGATGTTCATTCAACGCCTGGTACGCCGGTCGTTCATGGCGCAGGCGGCCAAGGCAGAACCGTTGCGTGACGTTGCGCGTGCGGCCGACGCGATCAGGGGACGCCTAAGGTGGTCAGACAAGCTCCGCGCGGACCATCGTCTCTTGGCTGCACTTGAGAAGTTGATGCAGCACTTAGGCCCGGCCGGCTCCAGGGTCCCGGTTCAGAATGTCGCCAAGGCCGTGCCCCTCGTGGGTATCCTTATCGGGGCTGGAATGAATTCCGCGATCTTGGGCAACGTGGCCGCCGACGCCCAGCGGTACTGCCAGACCAGATTCCTGTGTGAGAAGTACGGGTTGCCGCTGCCGGCCGCATTGGCGATCGATCAGAACGATGAAACCCACCCCGAGGCCACGTAAGTGATGGCCGCTGGGTGGCGGTCTTCGGCCGTCCCGTTCTTCGGTTGCTGTTCTTCGGAGCGGATCGCTCGCATTGGCCGCCAAGCACCTCGCCCGGGCAGCAAAGCTAACGAATAATTATGTGAGGAGCTGGCTGAGGCCCAGAAAGCCAGCAGGGATACCGAAACCCCACCCCGGAAACGCCCCAGGGCGGGCGGATCGCGATGATCCGCCCGCCCTGGCAGGTGATGCGTGGGCTCAGCCCTCGACGCCGAGCTTCTCCAGCACGATCTCGCGCACCCGGGCGGCGTCTGCCTGCCCGCGTGTGGCCTTCATGACCGGGCCGATGAGGGCACCGATGGCCTGGACCTTGCCTTCCTTGATCTTCGCGACCACGTCGGGCATGGCGGCCATGGCGTCATCGATCGCGGCACCGAGCGCCGAATCGTCGTTGACGACGGCCAGTGAGCGCTTCTCGACGATCTCGGTCGGCGTCCCCTCCCCCGCGACGACGAATTCGAGGACCTGGCGGGCGATCTTGTCGTTGATCTTCTTGGCTTCGATCAGCGAGTTCAGCTCGATGATCGTCGCCGGGGTGACGCCCAGGTCCAGGGGCTCGACGTCGGCGTTCTTGGCCAGGCGCGAGATTTCGCCCATCCACCACTTGCGGGCCACTGCCGGGCTGGCGCCGGCGGCGATGGTCTCCTCGATGGCGTCCAGGAAACCGGCGTTGACGACGTCACGGAATTCGGCGTCGGCGTAGCCCCAGTCCGCCTGCAGGCGCTTGCGGCGCTCGGCCGGCGGCTCGGGAAGCTGCGCGCGCAATTCCTCGACCCATTCCCTGGTGGTGACGATCGGCACCAGGTCCGGCTCCGGGAAGTAGCGGTAGTCGTCGGCGTCGGACTTGGGGCGGCCGGAGGTCGTGGTCCGGGTGTCCTCGTGCCAGTGGCGGGTCTCCTGCACGATTTTTTCGCCGGAGTCCAGGACTGCCGCGTGGCGTTCGATCTCGAAGCGGACGGCGTGCTCGACGGCGCGCAGCGAGTTCACGTTCTTCGTCTCGGTGCGGGTGCCCAGCGTCGTCGTGCCCTTGGGCATGAGCGAGACGTTGGCATCGCAGCGGACGTTCCCGCGTTCCATCTTGGCGTCGGAGACGTCGAGGTTCTTCACGATCTCGCGGATCGCCGCCACGTAGGCCTTGGCCAGTTCGGGAGCGCGCTTGCCGGCGCCCAGGATCGGTTTGGTGACGATCTCGACCAGCGGGACGCCGGCCCGGTTGTAGTCCACGAGCGAGAAGTCTGCGCCCTGGATGCGCCCGGAGGTGCCCATGTGGGTCAGCTTCCCGGCGTCCTCCTCCATGTGCGCGCGTTCGATCTCCACGTGGAAGACCTCGCCGTCGGACAGTTCGATGTCCAGCCAGCCATCGAACGCGATGGGTTCGTCGTACTGCGAGGTCTGGAAGTTCTTCGGGGTGTCCGGGTAGAAGTAGTTCTTCCGGGCGAAGCGGCAGTACTCGGCGATCTGGCAGTTCAATGCCAGGCCGATCTTGATCGAGTACTCCACGGCCTTCTTGTTCACCACCGGAAGGACGCCGGGCAGGCCCAGGTCCACGGGGGTGACGTTCGTGTTCGGGACGTCGCCGAAGGCGTTCGGGGCGTCGGAGAACATCTTGGTGGCGGTGTTCAGCTCGACGTGGACCTCGAACCCGAGGGCCGGGTCGTAGCGGTCCAGGGCCTCATCGAAGTCGACGAGTTCTTCCGTTGCGTGGGCCATCTCAGGCGACACCTTCCTTGGACGATTCGGCCAGCTCGGGGGCCTGGTTGATCAGCGGACCGCCCCAGCGGTCCTCCAGCAGCTTCTCCAGTGCGGCACCGGCCCGGTAGAGGCGGGCGTCCTCGTGGGCGGGGGCCAGGAACTGGATGCCCACCGGCAGGTTCTCGGAGAGGCCGCCGGGGACGGTGATGCCCGGGATGCCGGCCAGGTTGGCCGGGATGGTCGCCACGTCGTTGAGGTACATCGCCAGCGGGTCATCCAGCTTGGAGCCGAGCTCGAAGGCCACGACCGGGGAAGTCGGGGAGACGAGCACGTCGGCCTGGGCGAAGGCGGCGTCGAAGTCCCTCTGGATCAGGGTGCGGACCTTCTGAGCCGAGCCGTAGTAGGCGTCGTAGTAGCCGGCGGAGAGGGCGTAGGTCCCCAGGATGATGCGGCGCTTGACCTCGTCACCGAACCCGGCGGAGCGGGTGGCGGCCATGACGCGTTCGATCGTCATCGGGCCGTCGGTGGGCAACACGCGGTTGCCGTAGCGCACGCCGTCGAACTTGGCGAGGTTGGAGGAGACCTCCGAGGGCATGATCAGGTAGTAGGCACCCAGTGCGTACTCGAAGTTCGGGCAGGAGACCTCGACGATCTCGGCCCCGGCGCTGCGCAGCAGCTCCAGGGATTCGTCGAAGCGTGCCTGGACACCGGCGTCGTACCCCTCGCCCTGCAATTCGCGGATGACACCGACGCGGACGCCGGTGAGGTCACCGGAAGCGCCCTGCTCGGCGGCGGCTGCCAACTCCGCGACCGGCTGGTCGATGGAGGTCGAATCCTTCGGGTCGTGCCCGCCGATGAGTTCGTGCAGCAGCGCGGAGTCCCGCACCGTGCGGGTGACGGGGCCGATCTGGTCCAGCGAGGAGGCCATGGCGATGGCACCGTAGCGCGAGACGCCGCCGTAGGTGGGCTTCACGCCGACCGTCCCGGTGACGGCGCCGGGCTGGCGAATGGACCCCCCGGTGTCGGTGCCCAGGGCCAGCGGGGCCTCGAACGCCGCGACGGCCGCAGCGGAGCCGCCGCCGGAACCGCCGGGGATCCGATCCAGGTCCCAGGGGTTGCGGGTGTCGCCGTAGGCGGAGTGCTCGGTGGAGGAGCCCATCGCGAATTCGTCGAGGTTGGTCTTGCCGAGCATCGGCAGCTTGGCGGCGCGGATCTTCTCGATCACGGTGGCGTCGTAGGGGCTCATCCAGCCCTCGAGGAACCTGGAGCCGGCCGTGGTGGGCTGGCCCTTGGTGACGATGAGGTCCTTGATGGCGATCGGCACGCCGGCCAGCGGATGCAGGGCCTCGGCACCGGCACCACCGGCGGCACGGATGGCGTCGACCTCGGCGGCGACGGCGAGCGCCTCGTCCGCGTTCAGGTGCAAGAAGGCGTGGATGCCGCGGTCCCCGCCGTCGACGGCGGCGATGCGGTCCAGGTGGGCCTGCACGGCCTGCGTGGAGGTGACGGAGCCGTCACGGAGCTTCGCGGCCAGGTCGGCGGCGGAGAGCTTGATGATCTCGTTCATGTCCTACTCCCCTTCCAGGATGGCCGGGACCTTGAAGCGGCCGTCTTCGGCGTCGGGCGCGTTCTGCAGCGCCTCCTCCTGGGTCAGCGTCTTCCCGACCACGTCCTCGCGCATCACGTTGACCAGCGGCAGCGGGTGGCTGGTGGCCGGGACGTCCTCGCCGGCTGCCTCGCTCACCGACTTGATCGCGTCGACGATGACACCGAGTTCGCCGGCCATTTTCTCCAGCTCGGTCTCGCTCATCTCCAGGTGGGCCAGTTGCGCCAGGTGGGCAACGTCCTCACGACTGATGGCAGGCATGTATCTCCCCGAATTCATGGGTGGTGGGTTTTCCCTAACAGTCTAGTTCAGGACCGGCAGGCGGTTCCCCTTCGAGGGGCCGGGGCTCAGAGTGGCAGGACGTAGACCTTGAGCAGGATGTCGGTGTCGGGCACCAACCAATCGCGCTCGGGGACGTTGTGGAATCCCAGGTGGGTATAGAGGGCCTGGGCGGCCATCCAGTTGCTGCCGGTCGTCAGCGAGATGGTGTCCACGCCCTCCAGGTCGCGTCCGCGGCGGATGATCTCCTGCATCATCGCCCGTCCGGCACCGGATCGCTGGACGGCGGGGTCCACGACGAGCATGCGGAACTCGAGCTCGTTTTCCCGGGCGATGTCGGCATACGGGTTGCCCGCGCGCACCAGGGTCACGGCCCCAATGACGGCGCCGTCGCGCTCGGCCACGAGGATTTCGGCGGCTGCGTGCCGTTCGGCGACCTGTTGGACCACCTGCAGGTAGGGGTGGTCCGGATCATCGAAGTGACCAGCCGAGAGGTAGGACTCGACGGTAATCCTGCCGATCGCGGGATAGTCGGCCGCCGTGGCCTGGCGAATGGTGATGCGGGACGGGATGCGCGCTGCGGAGGAAGTCATCGTGGTCTATTTTGCCACTACCTGCCCCTAGGATCGGTCCATGCTCATCTCGCTGCTGGTGTTCGCCGCTTTCGGTGTCCTGACCGGATTGACGACCGTGTTGTTCGGCTTCGGCGGGGGTTTCGTGATCGTGCCGGTGGTCTACGCGGTGGCCGTGGCCTCCGGCGTCGGGCCCGATGCGATGCTGGTGGCGGTGGCCACCTCGACGGCGGTCATGATCGTCAACTCGCTGTCGGCAACGCTCGCGCACTGGAGGTCGGGCCGGCTGCGCACCGGAATGCTGTTCCCGCTGGCCGGCTATATCGCCGTCGGCGCCCTGATCGGCGCGGTGGTGGCGACCCGGGTTCCCGACACGGTGCTCCACGTGTTGTTCATCGCCTACCTGGCGGTCACGATCCTCGACTCGCTGCTGCGGCGCGGATTCATCGCGCGTTCACCGACCGCCCCCGAACGCCGACTCGGCCCGGTGACCACCAGCGCCGGCGGGCTCGGGATTGGGGCCGTCGCTAGTTTCCTGGGCGTGGGCGGGAGCATCATGACCGTGCCGTTGCTGCGCCGGCTGGGCCTGCCGATGGCGACCTCCGCGGCGATGGCCAACCCGCTTTCGGTCCCCGTCTCGGTGGTCGGTGCAGCGGTGTATGCGTTCTCGCTGCCGGCCGCCACATCATCCTTGTCGACGGGGCGGCTCGGCTACATCGACCTGCTGGCCACAGCTGGGCTGCTGGCCGGCTCGCTGCCCACGATCGCGGTCGCGAAACGCCTGGTGGGCAAGATGCCCGACCGGGTGCACGCCATCGCGTTCATTGCGCTGCTGGTCGTGGTGCTGGTGTCGATGCTGTTGATCCGCCCGGCCTGAGCTGGTATCAGCCGGCCGGCGGCGCGGGCAGTTTGCCGAAGTCCACGTACCCGGCGGCCTGCCAGCCCGGATCGGACTCCGGGCGCAGCACCGGGCAACCGGCTTCCTCGGCGATGAGTGCGCCGGCGGACCAGTCGTGCTCGCCGGTGCCGTATTCGGCGTAGGCATCCAGGGTGCCATCGGCGACCATGCACAGATCCAGTGCGGCGGAGCCGATCCGGCGCACGTTGGCGAATCCGGGCATGAGCGCGGCCAGGGCCCGGACCTGGAAGTCGCGGCGCTCGGCATCGTATCCGAACCCGGTGGAGACCAGGGTACCCGCCGCCCCGGCGACGGGCCCGGTCAGCCGGCGTGCACCGGCGTCGTCCCCGGTGATGGTGCCGCCGAGCCAGGCACCGGCACCACGGGAGGCCCACCACGTACTGCCCAGGGCGGGCGCCTGTACGACGCCGGCGAGCCAGACCTGCTCGCCGGTGCCCTCGGGTGCGGGGCCGGCGACGGCGACGGAGGTGGCGTAGTAGAGGATGCCGCGCACGAAGTTGGCGGTGCCGTCCAGCGGGTCGATCGACCAGCGGTACGGGCTGGCGTCGGCGGGCGTGGTGTTGCCATACTCCTCGCCGGTGATGGCGTCACGCGGGCGTTCGGCGGTGATGACCTCGCGGACGGCCTGTTCGGCGCGGCGGTCGTAGTCGGTGACCCAGTCCCCGGCCGCGGATTTGGTGTCGGCCTCGATGTGGACGCCGTGGCGTGCGGCCAGGATGGCGGCACCGGCGGCGGCGGCCCGCCGCGCGGTGGCCAGCAGTTCGGCGACCAGGTCGGTGGTGGTCTCGGGTTGCTGGCTCATGCGGTGTCTCCGTCGGTGGTGTCTGCCTCGGTGGTGGTTGCGTCGTCCGTGTTTCCGCCCGTGGTTTCGCCGTCGTCCGGTGTGGGTTCGGGGCCGTTCTCCAGCAGGGCACGGAAACCGTCCTCGTCCAGGACGGGCACCCCCAGGGATTGGGCCTTGTCCAGCTTGGAGCCGGCGGCTTCGCCGGCGACCACGTAGCTGGTCTTCTTGGAGACGGAGCCGGACGCCTTGCCGCCGCGGGTGATGATCGCTTCCTTGGCCTCGTCGCGGCTGAAGCCCTCGAGGGAACCCGTGACCACGATGGTCAGCCCCTCGAGCGTGCGTTCGGTCTGCCCGTGGGATTCATCCTCCATGCGGACCTTCTCGGCGGCCCAGGTCTCCAAGATGGACAGGTGCCAGTCGATGCCGAACCATTCGATGAGCGCCTCGGCAATGATCGGCCCGACCCCGTCGACGTCGGCGAGCTTCTGGACCGCGTCCTCGGCGGTCACGGCCTGCCGGATGGCGTCCATGGACCCGTAGTGGGTGGCCAGGGCCCGGGAGGCGGTCGGCCCGACGTGGCGGATGGACAGGGCGACCAGGACCCGCCAGAGCGGCTGGGCCTTGGCTTTCTCCAGCTCGTCGAAAAGCTTCTTCGTGTTGGCGGTCGGCGCCGAGGGTTTCTTCTCGGTGCCCTTGGTCCAGAAGTACGGAACGAGCTCGAATGACCCGGTACCGGCCCCCTTGGACCGCTTCTCCCGCCAGACCTTGACCTCGGCGAGTGCGTCGCGCAGGGTGTCGTCGGCGTGGCCGGTGGCCAGGTCGAAGATCTGGGCCTCATTGGTGATCGGGCCGGGGCCGGCCGGCTCGGCGATGCCCCCGAGACCGGCCGGATCCGGTCCGGGGCCCATGGTGAGCGCCAGGGCGGCCTCATAACCCAACGCCTCGACGTCGAAGGCACCCCGCCCACCGAGGTGGGCGATGCGTTCGGTCAGCTGGGCCGGGCAGGACTTGGCGTTCGGGCACCGGATGTCGATGTCCCCCTCCTTGGCCGGGGCCAGCGGTTCACCGCAGGACGGGCAGTGGGTGGGCATCACGAATTCGTGCAGCTCGTCCTCGCGTCCCTCGCGCAGCGCCAGTACCGGTCCGACGATTTCGGGGATGACGTCCCCGGCCTTGCGCAGGATGATGGTGTCGCCGATGAGGACGCCCTTGGCCTTGACGACGTCCTGGTTGTGCAGGGTGGCCATCTCCACGGTGGAGCCGGCGACCTTGACCGGCTCCATCACCCCGTAGGGGGTGACGCGTCCGGTGCGCCCGACGTTGACCCGGATGTCCAGCAGCCTGGTGTGCACCTCCTCGGGCGGGTACTTGTAGGCAACGGACCAGCGCGGCACGCGGGAGGTGTAGCCCAGCGCACGCTGGATGGCGAAGGCATCGGCCTTGACCACGATCCCGTCGATCTCGTGGACCAGTGAGTGCCGGTCGGCGCCGTACTTCTCGATGTAGGCCAGCACCTCGTCCATGGAGTCCACCACCTGCGAATACGGGGTGACCGGCAAGCCCCAGCCCTTGAGCAGCTCGTAGGTCTCGGACTGGGAGGCCGCATCGAGTCCCTCGCGGACGCCGAAACCGTGGACGAACATACCCAGCGGACGCTTGGCCGTCTCGGCCGGGTCCTTCTGCCGCAACGAACCGGCGGCGGCATTACGCGGGTTGGCCAGCTCGGGCTTGCCGGCCTCGATCAGGGCCTCGTTGAATTCGCGGAACTTCTGCGAGGGGAAGAAGATCTCGCCCCGGACCTCGACCTCCGTGGGCCAGTTGTCCCCTGCCAGTTCGGTGGGGATGTCCTTAATGGTCAGCACGTTGTGGGTGACGTCCTCGCCGGTGGTGCCGTCCCCGCGGGTGGCGGCCCGCACGAGCTTGCCGTTCCGGTAGAGCAGGTTGATGGCCAGCCCGTCGATCTTGACCTCGCACAGCCAGCGCAGCTGGTGCTTCGCCGCGCGGGTCCCGGCATTCACCGTGGCCCGTTCCAGCCAGGCGGTGAGCTCCTCGAGGGAGAACACGTCCTCGAGCGAGTACATCTGGGTCAGGTGCTTCACCGGGGAGAACGCGGCGGAGACCTCTCCGCCGACCTCCTGGGTGGGCGAGTCGTTCGAGACGATCTCGGGGTGGAGTTGCTCGATCTCCTCGAGCCGTCGGAACAGGACGTCGAACTCGGCGTCGGAGACCAGGGGGCTGTCCTCGACGTAGTAGGCGGTCCGGTAGCGGCGGACGTCCTCGATGAGCTGCTGGTATTCCTCGCGCAGCTTCCCGGCGGGGATGATCTCCTCGCCGGCCGCGGTCGTGGCGCCTTCTGAGGAGCCGGGGGTGGAACGGTCCGGGGTGTTCTGCTCGGTTTTCGTCACCCCCCTATCTTGCCCCACGGCCCCGACGAGTGGGAGCAATAGCGACCCGGCCCGCGGTGCTTCCGCTTGCCTTAGTCAGGCGGTTCCCCGAGAGCCCGACGGCGGCGCGCACTCTTTCTAAGTCGGCTGCGGTTTCGAGGTGGCTCCCTTTGGAGTACGGCACGCAACACCGGCCGTACGAGGAACTGCTTCTTCGGACACCTGTTCAGCTACGGTGCCGGAATCGCCGCGGCCCGAGGGGATGCGGACCCAGACCTATTGGCATCGCCGTCACGATTCCGGCGTCCTGGCCCATGACCGGATAGGGCTAGCGTCGTTGTGTGCACGTTCATCGACTACCCCGGTGATTTCGGCTTGAGCAGGTGCCAGGCGTTGTAGGCGTTCACGACGCCAAAGAAAGGGTAAACAACATGCCCCAGCCGACGAAGATGAAGGCGACGGCAGCGCCAACCAAGAACACCCAGACCGCGAACATGATTTTCATGGGTTACCCCGTGGAAATCTATGGAGGCCACTGGCGTGCCTGCACCTCTGCGGGTAGCTTCAACAGTTTGACGTCATCGACCTAACGGGTTGTTTTCGGTCGAAGCATTCTCCATGCGCGGAATCCCGTCGAAACACCCAGCACCGCGAATAACGCACCCCAGCCCCAACCCGCAGCTACGAAAAAAACCACTGCGTTTACGAGGAAAATGAGGCTGACCACTGCCAGGACATAACCACTGATCCACTTCTGCCGCGCAAAACCTTCGTCCATGTGCATCTCGCTTTCATGTGTTCGATAGCCAACAGACGGCCTTTTGGGCTACGGCCTCCGAAACAAGGCTAACGAAGGACTCGGCGAGCGGTATGGCAGCTGGTAGCAGCAATCCATCGGTCGCCACGACGCCCAAGAAGGCGTCAGCGTAGATAATGAATGCCACACCCGCTCCGAGGGTGCCGGCAGCAGCGCCAGCACAGAGCCGTCCGGCAAGCCCTGAAGGATCCGATGCGTTGACCGGGTTACAGCTGACGTAGGAGTACGTGTTGGTTTCCTGGCCACTAGGGTCTGGCTGGGTGAAGCGCCCAATACTTAGATCGTAGTACCGGGCGCCGAGCCTGATGCGACATTGGGCAGTCCCTGTGAGGTCCGGCTCTCAGGGTCACTTACCATGTCGCAAGCTGCCGTTGTACTCAATGTCAACAAGCCCTTGCGCATCCTCGATGACGTGACGAATGCGACTAGGAATCGGGGTCGTCTACCCATAGGGGCTGAATGTGTTGCCCTCTTCAGTCGTCGGCGTTCAGTTCCGCGTCCAGCAGCGGCAGGTCGGCGGGGACCACCATGTGGGAGGTGACCGCGTGTTCGACCAGGCGGGCGCGACGGTTGGTGGCGAGTTTGCCGGCGCCGCCGCGCAGACCGGCGACACCTGACTTGTCCAGCTTGTCGCAGACGTTGTCGAGCTTGCGGTTGAACTTGGTCAGCGGCCAGCCCAGGCGGCTGGCGGCCTTGGCGGACGTCGGGATGGAGCTGAGCCCGTTGCCGTCCCGGCGCAGCATCGGTTCCGCCAGGGCCACCACCAGCGCGCGTTGGGCATCGGTCAGGACGACGGGGCCGATCGTCGTCTGCCCGTCGCCGTCGTCGGCGCTCCACTCCTGGCGGAACGCCGGCGTGGCCAGGTGTACGGAGAATTCATACGTTGTCGGCCCGGCGGTGAACACGACGTTCGTTTGGCCGAACACCAGCGGGATGCGGGAACCGGGGGCGACCCACGCCTGCATACCACCGGTCGCGTCGGCGATGGTGGCCGCCAGCCGCGAGCCGACGTTGGAGAGCCACCAGATGTTGTCGTAGCAGGCAATCGTGAGGAACCTGCGGTGGAGGTACGGGTTGTCATCGACTTCCAGATCGCCCTCGCGGCCGATGGTGAAGGTCTGTTCGTCGGCAATCGGGAACCATTCCCCGCAGAAATCGATGTTTACTTCGGCCATGCGTCACGCCCCCTGCGTCGTTCGGTCGTCCCCCAACGGATTATCCACCACCCAGACTATCTCTTGGCGCAATACCTGCTGGCATCGGATGCTTTCCCATTTTCCCGCACCAGCACCACCTGGATGCACGTGGGGGCACCTTTCACGAGCTCCGTCGTGGCGGCGGGCTTCTCGACCTTGCGGTTTTCGCCCTGGTCGGTGGCCGTGACCGGAGCCCAGTAGTAGGTATCACCGGTGCGCGGATCCGGATTCTTCCACGTGAATGTGACCTGGCCTCCGGTGGCCTTCGACGCGAAGCCTTTCACCTGCGGGATCACGCCTTCGTTGCCGAGCAACGGGTCGGCGGGACCTTGGCTCGGTGGGGCACCCGAGGACACCTGGTCGGCGTCGACTCCCCGGTTCAGGGCGGCGACCACGAAGATCCCGGCGATGATGATTGCCAGCACGGCACCGATGCCTGCAACCAGTCCGGTGGGGAACCGTTGCCCGGTGGGCTCCGGGGACGGCGTGCCCGGTGGCACCTGCGGCACCCACCCGGGGGCGCCGGGTTCCTCCCCGGGGGCGAAGGTCGGCGTCCCGGAACGACTCGATCCTTGGCGGGACCCGTCGCCACGCCCGTCCGGCTGGCGTTGCCGCGAGCCGGCCAGTGAACCGTCCGGCAACCGTCCACGCATGATCGTGGCGTCATCCGTGCCGGTCGTCCCGGATGAGGTGGGGGCCGCTGCCTCCGCGGCGCCATCGGGATCCGCGGCGGCGGAATGGCTTTGTCGTGCCGGCCGCAGCACGGTGGGGTCCGCTTCCGGCCCCGCCCAGGAAGCTGATGGTTTGCCGGAACCGGTGCTGGCTTCCGGATCGATCGAGACGACCTGGCGCACCCGCGTGGCCTCGCCGTCGTTCCCCTCCCGCGGGTCCTCGCGGGGGGCCGGGTCCTCCATCACCTCGAAGGCGGTCACCGACAGGCCGAGCTCGGACTGCACCCGCTGCAAGGCCAGGGCCAGGTCGCGGGCCGATTCGAAGCGGGCCGACGGGTTCTTGGCCATGCTGGTGGCCAGCGTCTGTTCCAAGGCGGCGGGCACGTCGGGGCGGTTCAGCGGTGCGAGCGGCGCGGAGGAGATGCGCGAGATGAGTTCGCGTTGGGAGTTGTCCGCCCCGGCGCGGACAAAGGGAGAGCGGCCGGCCAGCAGCGTGTAGATCGTCGCGCCGAGCGACCAGACATCCATGCGCACCCCGCTGGGCGATCCTCCCCCGAAGGCCTCGGGCGGGGACCACGGGATCGAGAGCCCTGCCTCGTCATCGAGCGCATCGGTGGTTCCGGAGATGCCGAAATCCGTCAGCGCGGGACGGTTGTAGTCGGTGACCAGGATGTTCGCGGGTTTGATGTCGCGGTGCACGATTCCGGCACGGTGTGCCGTCTCCACGGCAGAGGCCACCTGGATGCCCACGGAGAGGACCTCGTCGACACCGAGGCGCGCGCGGCGGTAGCGCACGTCCAGGCTGGGCCGGGAGCAGTACTCCATGGCCAGGTACGAGTGGCCCTCGGCGGTGATGTCCGCCTCGAAGATTGTCACGATGTAGGGGTGCGAGGACAGCTGGGCCATCAGGTCGGCCTCGGACTCGAACCGCTTGCGGGCGCTTTCGGTCTTCAGGTCCGACAGCAGGACCTTGACGGCGACCTTCCGGCGGGGCCGGTCCTGCTGGTACAGGTAGACGTCCGAGAAGCCGCCGGAACCCAGCAGGTTCAGGTAGTCGTAGCCCTCGATCGCCGGCGGTGGTGCCGGCGGACGCTTACCGCTCACAGAAGGCCCTCGAACCGCAGCGAGACCCCGTCGCCGAGGTCGGCGATGTCGCCGTCGAGCAGCATCACCTTCTCGCCTTGACCCAGCCGGCGCGGCGGCATTCCGGCGCGCACGAGCATGGTCCCGTTGGTGGCCTTCAGGTCGACCAGCATGACGTGCCAGCCCTCGAGCTGGACCTCGAGGTGCGACCGGGAAATGTCACCGCTGGGGCTCTTGACCTGCACGACGCGCGGCATCGAGCCGCTCGCGGAGCGCCTGACCGAGGGCTGGCGTCCGACGACTGCGGGACGGTCCAGCTCGATGGCCTCCCCATCGGAGATCACCATGCGGCCCAGCGTCGGGCGCGGCACCTCGCGGGGATCCTCGCTCAGTGGCTCGCCGCACCGGGCGCAGGTGGAGGACGTCGGAGGGTTGGCATGTCCGGCGGGGCAGAGCCGTCCCAAAACCTGCGGTCCGGTCGCCGGGTCCGGCTGTCCTCCGCCGGCGGCGGGGGCCACGGGCAGCACCTGCGTGGGCAGGTCACCGCGCATCACCGTATCGCCGTCGTGGTCACCGGGGTGGGTTTCCCCGTCGACGCCCCCGGCTGGCTGCGGTGCGGCGGCGTGCGGGGCGGAACTGATGGTCGGCAGGTCGTCGAGGTCCTGGTCCGGCGCGGCGGGTTCGACGCCCGGGGCTGTGCCACCCGCTTCGGCTTCGTCGGCCCGCGCCTGGGCCCGGGCGGCGGCCAGCCAGGGCACGGCGTCGATGAGTACTTCCGGGTCGGGAAGTTCCTCGTCCTCAGAATGCGGTCCCGCGATGGTGTCATCGGAGACCGGCTCCTCCGCGCTGGCGGGGGCCTCCGGAGCGCCCTCGAGGGTGGAACTGGACATGATGGTGTTCGCATCGTCCGCGTCTTCGGCGGAGAGGGGGTCGTGCTCCAGCTCGGGTTCCGGTTCGGGTTCCGGCTCGGGTGCGGAAGGCTGGGGCTCGGGTTCCGGCTCGGTTTGGGGTTCCTTGGCGGCTTCCGGCTCGGGCTCCGGCTGAGACTCCATATCCGCGTTAGTGCCGGAATCGGGCTCCCATTCCGTCTCTTTCACGGACTTCTGTTCGACGGACCGCGGTTCATCGTCCACTGCGGCCGGTGCTGCCACGGCTGGGGAGACGGTTGCGGGCTCGGCATGTTCCAGGTCGGCCGGCGGGATGATGGGCTGCGGCGCCGACAGCGGTTCGATCTCCCCGGGGGCTTCCTCCGGCAGGTCGACGTGCAGGCGGCCGAAGCGGATGATGCCCTCGGTGATCGGCAACCAGTGCTGGTCACCGCCGTCGTGCTGGCGCAGTACATCGTCCAACGCGATGTCGAGGCTCTCCTGGCGCGGGATGCGCCGTTCCATCCAGGTGGTGACGCCGTGGCCGTTGACGTGGGTGCTCAGTTCGCGGCCCTCCGCGGCCAACGAGACCGGTCCGCGCAGGATGGTGTGCACGTCGGGCTCGAGGCTGACAATCCCGAATGGATCCATTCCCGTCAGGGCCAGCCCCCGTGCGGACAGGACCGCGGACAGCAGCTTTTCGACCCCCGTGGATCCGTCGAGTGCGGCCCAGAGGCCGTCGACGTGCCCCGGGTCGGTCGAATCGGGCAGCAGGACCAAGTGGCCGTGGCGCACCAGGGCCAGCCAGGGCCCCGGCAGATAGGTGATC
Organism: Arthrobacter sp. ASL1; assembly: GCF_056680475.1. NCBI lineage: Bacteria > Bacillati > Actinomycetota > Actinomycetes > Micrococcales > Micrococcaceae > Arthrobacter > Arthrobacter sp. ASL1. Next base: position 3,396,566 of record NZ_CM155284.1, on the reverse strand, counting down.
CGTGCCGTCATTCCGCGCTCCCCTCCAGGCGTGGTTTGGTCATGCCGTCCTCGATCTGTTCGCGGGGGGCGGTATCGGAGAACTCGTCGTCGTCGTGCTCGAGCTTGACGTCGACGATGATCAGGGTGATGTTGTCCCGGCCTCCCGAGCGCAAGGCCGCCTGCAGCAGGTCATCGACCGCGATCTGCGGAGGGGTCCGGGACATGATCACGTCGCGGATCGATGCGTCGGAGACCTCGTTGGTCAGCCCGTCAGAGCAGATCAGCAGCCGGTCCCCCGGGCGTGCCGGGAGCATCCAGAAGTCCGCGTCGCTGTCCTCCCCGGTGCCCAACGCCCGGGTGATGACGTTGCGGCGCGGATGGGTCAGCGCCTGCTCGGCGGTGATCTCGCCGTTGTCGACCATCTCCTGGACCTCGGAGTGGTCCACGGTGACCTGCCGGAACTTGTCCTCCGAGAGCAGGTAGGTCCGTGAGTCCCCGACGTTGAACACCAGCCAATAGGGCGCCCCGCCCTGTCTGACCAGTGCGGCCCCGGAAACGGTGGTGCCGGCCCGCGAACCGGCCGCGTCGCGGATGGCCTGGTCGGCGGAGACCATGAATTCCTGCAGGTCGTCCGGATTCAGCCATTCGCCGGCCGCCTCCTGTCCGCGGGCGAAGGTGGCCACGCAGATGCTGCTGGCGACCTCCCCCGCCTCGTGGCCGCCCATGCCGTCGGCCACGGCAAAGAGATGCCGTTCGGCCAGCAGCGCGTCCTCGTTCAACGGCCGGCGCAGCCCGCGGTCCGTGGCGAACCCGTAGTCCAGCGAGATCTGGTCGCCGGCGGGGAGCGGCTCGGCGCCGCTCATGCGGGACCGACCGTGAAGTAGCGGTCGCCGAAGTACACGGTTTCGCCGTGCTCGGCATGCTGGGATTGCCCGGGAACCAGCTCGCGCCGGGTCCCGTTTTTGGCGGCGATCCCCGAGCCGTTGGTGGAATTGCGGTCGGTCACCCAGACCCCCGAGCTGTCGGCGGCCAGGTGCAGATGCGTCTTGGACACCGAACGGCCGATGTCGGCGTAGTTGAAGAGCTCGCCGACCTCCTCGTCGTCCCGGGCGGAGGGGTTGCGCCCCACCAGTGCGGTCGTTGCCAGGGCCATGACCTGGCCGTCGTCGAAGCGCAGGCGTGCACCGCTGGCCACGGGCGCACTCGTGGCGGTGCGCAATTGCGTGTGTCCGGCTTCCTCCTCGGCCTGGGCAGCGTCGTGGTCCAGTACCGGTGAGGCGGACGACGCCGACACGGCGCCGGCATCGGCAGGCTGCGGTGCCGCCGGGGCGGCGGGGGCCGCCGGCACGGGTTGGCTGGCCTGAGCCGGTGCCTTCCCCGGCACTCCGGTGATGGGGCCGTTGGCCAGCTCGGGGCTCAGGGCCGGCCACTGGTGCTCGGAGGCCAGGTAACCGGGGTGGCCGGGCTGCCCGGGTGCGGTCATGCCTCCCGGGGCGAAGGCCGAGGGGCCGAACAACCCGCCGGTGGTGATCGGATTGCGCCCCTGGTTCACGTCGACCACCAGGGTGCGGGCCGCCTTGTCGTGCCAGCCCTGGCGCTGGTGGTTTGCATCCCAGAGGTTGGAGAGCAGCATGACGATGGGGCCCGCAAGGGGGATGATGCCCGCCAGGGCCACCAGCAGCCGGCGGATGAAGACCTTCCCCCAGCCGGGGGCGAAGCCGTCCTCGTCGCAGGTGCGCAGGCCAAGGGCCAGGTTGCCCGGCGTCTTGCCGGTGTTGGCCTCCCAGCCCCAGAGGGCCACGGCGTAGGCGAGCACGAAGACCGAGACGATCATGGATGAGGTAGCCATCTCCGAGATCAGGTCCGACGAGGACAGGTAGGAGCTCGATTGCAGCGTGGCGAGGTTGGTTCCGTAGAAAACCATCCAGGCGAGCAGCACCGGCACGATGTCCAGCAGGCCGGCCGCCAGTCGCTTCGCGGCCACGGCGTTGACCAGGTTCAGGTTCTGGGCCACCGGCTACTCCTTTTCCTTGTGTGTCTCTACTCTACGGACTGCCGCCCGCCGGTCCCCGCGGTGCGCCCGCCGGGCGCTGATCCGGGTACGGGCGTCCAGGACCAGGGAACGCGGCGAGTACTTTCCGCGCATGCGCCCCCAGAATCCTACCGATGAACTCATCCCCGCAAGGTGCCCGTCCACATGGTGCCAGTAATCGGTGACCTGTGCCTCGCTCGGTTCCTCGTGGCCGAAGACCGCGGAGTCGGCCCGGTGGGCCAGCAGGACACTGGTTCGGGCAGTGTCGGGGAAGTCCCCCGCCAGCGCCTTGGCATTCTCCCGGCGCGTGCCCTTGGGCTCGGGCCTCGATCCCAGATCGGTGGCCAGGGCGATGACCTCGTCCCAACCCCCGCTGACCCGGTCGCCGGTCCGTCCCCGCTGGCGTCGGCGCGCGCGGCGGCGCAGCTTCAGCAACGCGACCAGGAGCAGCGGCAGCAGCAGGATCGCCACGGGGATCGCGATGTAGCCGACGACCGTCAGGATCGGACCCCAGAAGGCCCAGAAGCCGTCGTCCGTTTCATCGGCGTCCTGCGGATCCGGGGCGGTCTCGGGGGGAAGTTTCGCGTCGTCCTGCGGCGGGGGCGGCGGTTGCAACACCTGCGGTTGCGGCACGGACTGCGGTTCCTGTTGCGGGGGTGTTGGTTCCTTGTCCTTGTCCGGGGTCGGGGTGAAGGCCACCCAGCCGACGTTCTCGAAGGCGATTTCCACCCAGGCGTGGACGTCGGCGCCCGTGAGCTGCACGGTGCCCGCCGGGTTGTACTTCTCGGGGTAGAACCCCATCACCACGCGGGCGGGCATGCCCTGGTCGCGGGCCATCAACGCCATGGCCACGGCGTACTGCTCGTCGTCGCCGATCATCGCGTCGGCGTCCAACAGGGCGGCGATGCGGGCGGCACCATGCCCCGACAGGCTGGGCACCTCGTTCTCCTTGCCGTTGGAGAAGTAGCCGGTCTCATGCAGGATGCCCTCCATTGCCGCGGCCCGCTCGACGCCGGTGTCCCCGTCACCGGCCATCTCGGCGGCCTTGCCGGAGACGACCTGCGGGACGTTGGACAGCCGGGGCATCGTCACGTCGGAGAGGCCGAAGGCCTGCAGCTTCTTGCGGTCGATCTGCACGGGGAACTCGACGTTCGCGGTATAGGAGTCGCCCCGGTGCAGCCCCGTGGTCGCCAACGCCGTCTCGGCGTCGTCGTTGTAGAACAACGAGCGGGATAGCTCGCTGCTCCGGTCCCCCGCCACGTCCAGGCCCAGCAGCTTCCCGCCACCGGGGACCCAGACGCCGTCATAGCCCTCGATGGTGATGTCCAGCGTGCCGCGGGCACGCCGCGGGTCATCCGCCGCCGAGGCGTTGACGTTCGACGCGTCGCCGACGGGGGTGAAGTTCCCGCCCGAGCGCGGATCCACGTTGTAGACCAGCCCGTCATAGGTGTCCAGCGCGGCCAGCCGGATGCGTTGGCCCTCCGGCAGCCCGGAGACCGAGAGCAACGGCTCCTCCGTCTGGTCCTTGACATAGGTGCGGAAGCGCATCAGCGGGCTCGGATAGTCGTAGAGGTCGATCGGGGGCACGACGGCGTCGCGCAGCACCTGTCGCTGTTCGCCAACCTGCAGCGCGGGCGCCGCGATGGCGGTGAGCCCACCGGCCACCAGCAGCACGATGGCCCCCATCCCGACCCGGCGCAGCAGCCCCGCCCGCGCGAGCGGGGAGGTGCCGCCGTCGTGCAGTGACTGCATTTCGGGGCCGACGGCCCGGTCGACCTGGCGCCGCCAGGCCAGCCAGCAGACCAGCGCCATGACCAACACCAGGCCGCGCAGCAACGGCAGCGGGACCTCCCGCGTGCCGAAGACGATGCCCACGATGAACATCACCATCACCGGGATCGCGCTCCAGAAGGGCGAACGCAGCCGCCAGGCCAGCAGCCCGGCGACCAGTGCCGTGGCGTAGGCGCTGAGGAACGGCACCACCAGCATGCCGGCGCGGATGCCGACGGGCGGGGCGACCGTGAGGACGTCCTTCCAGGACAGCACGACGCCGGCGAGCAGGGTCCGCAGCGATTCGAGGGTGGGCAGGAACCCGGAGAAGGCCTCCGCCGGCGTGGCCAGGACGGTGCCCAGCAGCAGGTAGATGCCGATGCCGATCCCCGCCGCGGGCAGGAAGCCCAGCCGGTAGCGCACGATGCAGTGGGCCAGGGCCAGACCCAGGACCGCACCGCCGATGCCGGCAAACAGGTAGCGGGAGTTGCCGCCGAACGCTGCGTGCAGGCCGAGCACGCCGAGGCTGAGGCAGACGAGCAGGACGGCCGCGTCGATGGCCCGACGGGCGGTGGGCAGGTGGGGGCGCAGGTTCTGGAGAAGGTTGTTCACGAGGCCACCTGGTGCAGGATGAGCGGGAGTTCGGCCAGGTCTCCGATGGTGACGACCGTCAGGTCCCCGATGGTGGCCCGGGCCGGGGCCAGGCCGGTCCCGCAGCGCACGGCGAAGGCACGGACCCCGACGGGGACGTGGGTGCTGGCCCGGCGCAGCTCGGACGGCGTGGCGACCGGGCCGGTAACGAGGAAGAAGACCGAGGCGTTGGGCACCGTGTCGGCGGTGATGCGCGAGAGGTCCACCAGGTCGCTGCGCCGGGCCTTGCCCTCGACGCGGGTGAGGTCATCGAGCAGGTTGCGTCCGGTTTCGGTGCGCACCGGCCCGCCCTGGGTCAGGACCGAGAGGTTGCGCTGTTCGCGCACGGCCTGCAGGCCGATGGATGCGGCGGCGGAGACGGCGAGTTCGAAGTCGTCCTCCGAGGAGTACTCCCCCGTGTTGGATGACAGGGCGATGGCCAGGTGGGAGCGGCGGGTCTCCTCGAATTGGCGGACCATCAGCTCGCCGGTGCGGGCTGTGGTCTTCCAGTGGATGTGCCGTCGATCATCGCCCGGGACATAGTCGCGCAGGGCATGGAAGGAGACGTCGGAGGAGGACAGGTCGCGGGTGGGCTGGCCCTCCAGGTCGCGGATGAAGCCGGAGCTGGTGCCGCCCAGGGCGGTCGTGCGCGGGTGGACGAACAGGTCCTGCGCGTCGGTCCACTTCACCTGCCGGCGCAGCAGCCCGAAGGGGTCCTGCCGGATGGAGCGCACCGGGCCGACCTGGATGACCGCGCGGCGGTGGGTGGGAATGGTGAAGAGTTCGTCGTGCGAGGCCTCCGGGGCCAGACGCGGGATCCGGAAGAACGCGGTGGATGCACCGACCGGTAGCTCCATGGAGACCGGCAACAGCGCCTTCGGCGAGGCGTTCGCCACCTCCATGCCGCCCACGGCCCGGTCGCCGACGGCCACCCGGGTGCGGTTCAAATCCAGCGTCACCCGGTACACCGAGCGGCCCAGGATGAAGGCGATGGCCAGCAACAGCAGCAGGGCGCCGAGCAGTGCCGCGATCTTCGCCTCCTGCCAGCCGAAGATCCCGCCGAGCACCGCCAGGACGAGCACGACGGCGGCCAGCAGCCACCCGAGCGGGCTGACCACTTCGGTGGCCGGCTCAAGCCGGGTGGCGGTCCAGCCGGAGACCCGTTGCCAGGCGGGCTGGACCTCGAGCCGGATGAGCTTGACGATTTCGGCCGACAACGACGTCGGGTGCAGACGCGAACGTTGGTTCGTGGAGCCGGGACGGGGCCCGGTCCGACGCGTGAACCAGGCGGCGGCCAAGGTGCCCAAGGATCCGCCGGTGCGCCGCCCGGATCGCTGCCGGCTACGGGCGGACCTCCGTCCGGAGTCCTGCGTGGGGGTGCTCATGCTGGGGTGGATACCTTCCGGCCGGGCCTAGGCGTGGGCGCCGGAGCGCTGCTGGGGGGCTGCGGTCTCGACCAGGACGCGGGCCAGCACGGAGTCGGCCGTGGCGCCGGAGAACTCCGCCTCCGGGTCCATCACGAAGCGGTGGGTCCAGACGTACGGGGCCAGTTCCTTCACGTCGTCGGGCAGCACGAAGTTGCGTCCCTCGGAGGCCGCCCACACCTTGGCGGCGCGGACCATGGCCAGGGCACCGCGGACCGAAACGCCCAGGCGGGTTTCCGGGGCCTCGCGGGTTTGTTCGGTGAGTTCGGCGATGTAGTGCAGTACCGAATCGTCCACGTGGGTGGACGTGGCCAGATCGGCCATATCCGCGATGGCGCCGGTGGTGATGATCGGCTTCAGGGCCAGCGACCGGTCCCGGGTCGAGGCGCCGGAGAGCAGCCTCACCGTTGAATCGCGGTCCGGATATCCGATGGAGGTCTTGATGAGGAACCGGTCCAGCTGCGCTTCGGGCAGCCGGTAGGTGCCGGCCTGCTCGATGGGGTTCTGGGTGGCGATGACCATGAACGGGCGGTCCTGCGTGTAGGTCTTGCCGTCGACGCTGACCCGCGACTCCTCCATGACCTCCAGCAGTGCAGACTGGGTTTTTGGCGAGGCGCGGTTGATCTCGTCGGCCAGCACGATGTTCGCGAAGATCGGGCCCTGGTGGAACTCGAAGAGCTGGGTCTTCTGGTCGTAGATCGTGATGCCCGTGACGTCGGAGGGCAGCAGGTCGGGGGTGAACTGGATGCGGGAGTTCGATCCCTGCACCGTGGCCGAGAGCGAGCGGGCCAGCATGGTTTTTCCGGTGCCCGGCGCGTCCTCGAGCAGCACGTGCCCCTCCGCCAGCATGGCCGTGAGGATCAGCTTGATCACGTCCTGCTTACCCAGGACGGCCTGGCCCACGTTGGCCACCAGCTTTTCAAACGTACCGGCAAACCATTCGGCCTGGTCGTTGGTCATGGTCGTCGTCATGGTGTGTGTTCCTTGGTTCGTGGTGGGCTGTCGTAGAGGCGCGTGGGCCCGTGGTCTAGTTGGGCCATTGTGTGACTTCATTCGACCATATGGTCATGTCGCCCTTTGTGAGTTTGACGGAGATCGGCATCTTGTATCCGGCCCCATGCCAGCACGTCAGGGCTTGTTCCCCTGACTTGTCCGAACTAACCGTCGGCACATATGAACTGAACTTGTCCCTCTTGCCATTTTCGTAGCATCGCGCTTCCCACGTTCCGGCGTAGTCTCCCGTGAAGTCGCTAAGCTTCACGGCCAGCCGGTAGCAGTTGATGTCGCATGTGGGCTCATACATCCGTTCATCCGAGTGGAGGGTCACCGAGGGATTCGGTTTGGGCTTGGCGTTGGACGTCTCCGAGATCGTCCAGCTTTTAGTCTGACCGGCAGAGTCCTTGGCCGTTATCGTCAAAGTCCGGGATTGCTGATTGTTCTCGTCGAGACCGGTGACCTTGAAGCTACCCTTGGTCGCGCTGACGCTTCCTACTCCGCCATTGATAGATGCGCGGAGCGTTGTCTGGCGCCCATTTTCATAGGCTCCGACGCTTCCATTCCAATTAAAGGTGATGGATGTCGTGGTGTGGGATGCCGAGCGTCCCCCACCATCTCGAAGGGGACCGTATGAGCTGTTCGAATTTGAAGCCGGGCTGGGGTCGCCGGCGCCGGCGGCGTTAAGTGCTCGAACCCGCCACGAGTGTGAATCGCCGTTTGCGTTGGTGCCGATGACTGCGCCCGGACCGGAGATCGGCTGCCAGGCCCCACCATCGGTTGAGTATTGGTACCCGGTGATGGCCGAGCCGTTCGCGCCGGGCTTAGAGAACGCCAGCTTGACCTTGTTGTTTGCACCTGTCGCCGTCGCCGCCGGTTTCCCGATCGTCTTGGGTCGGCCGTAGGGGGTGACCGCGGTCGACCGACCGCTCTCGGGTGAAGTGCCCACCTTATTCTTCGCCAGTACCGAGAAACTGTAGGAACTGGTGGTTTTCAACCCGGTCACCGTCTGATTCGTGTCCCCCGCCGAAACCGCTATCGACCGGACGGTGGAGCCACCCTCGTGGACCTTCAATGTGTAGCCCTGCAGGGGTGCCCCATTGTCGCCGGGGGCATTCCAGTCCACATTGGCCACGCCGCCATTAACCGCTGATTGGGCACGTGTGGCGGCAGGCGCCGAAGGCTGGAAGGGTTTTCCAGCGGGGATCGCCGAGGCGGAATACGTACTCCACTGCGACGGCTTGTCCGCCTTGTTCACGGCTTGGACCCGGAATTGGTAGGCAACGCCATTCGACAGTCCCTTCCAGGTGTGACTGGTCCCGGAGATGCCGGTGACCTGGCTGACACCGGTCGCCGGCGCCGGTGAAATTTCCAACGTGTACCCGGTGACTGCCGAGCCACGGCTCGCCGGTTTGTTCCACTTCACCGTGAGCTGCTCATCACCGGACGTGGCAGACGGAGGTCCCGGCTGTTCCGGTTCGACGTCCGGTCGCGCATCAGCAGAGGCCGCCGAGGCTGCTGATTCGCCGACAGCGTTCGTGGCAGTGACGGTGAAGTTGTAGACGTGGTCATTCTCCAGGCCCGTGATGGTGCAGGTGGTCGTCTGGCAGGTCTGCTGTACCCCGTCGCCGGAGACCGTGTACGACTCGATCGGCGCACCATTGTTCGACGGCGCATCCCAACTGATCACGGCCATGGAGTCACTCGTCGACTCCACCAGCGGTAGGCCGGGGGCGTCCGGCTTGCCCTTCACGTTCAGAGTAACCGAACCGGTGACCTGCCGATCGGGGTCCTCGGTCACGTCACCCACCTCGTACTGCACGGTCATCGTCCCCACGAATTTTTCACCTGGCGTGATGGCGAGCTGATCACCACGAATTTCCGCCCCACCATCGCCTTGTTGCCCGGTGACGCCCACGATCTTCAGCGGCCCCTGATCCGCATACGGGTTGTGGTCGTTGGCCAGCACATCCACAACTTCGGTTCGACCCTGATGTGCGTTCGCAACGGTATCGTCCACCGCCACGGGCAGCTCACGGGTAGAGGCCAGCACATTGACGGCGATGTTGGCCGAGACCGGGTCGTTGTTCCCGTCGGTGACGGACACCTTGACGGATCCCTTGGTGCCCTTGGGCGTCTTGGCGTCGGCTTCCGCGGTGAGGATGTGTCCGTCGGTGAGTCCGACCTTGACCCCCTCGATGTTCTGCGCACCGATGGAAAATTTGAGCTTGCCCGCGTCGTCCTTGTCCGGGTCGCTGGCGATCTGGTTCAGATCCAGGCGTGCTGGATCCTCTCCCTGGGCCACGTCCAACGAATTGGACTGGATGGTCGGTGGCTTGTTGTCCTCCGGACGCGGGAGCACCTTGATCGGGATCGAGAGCACGCTGGTCAGCCCGTCCCGGTCATCGGGACCGGAGCCGTCGGTGACCTCGACGGTCACCGAGGCCGGCCCGGAGTACTTCTTGTCGGCTTTGAAAGTCAGTTCCGTCGCCGACTTGACCAGTGCGCCGTCGTTATCCGGGACCGAGGACACCTTGTTCTCGTCGGTCAGTCGCGGCTTATGGCCATCGCGGACCTGGACCAGTTCGCCGAGGTTGAGCTTGAGAGTCTCCCCCGCCATAATCTCCTGCGCCTTATCGCTGCGCAGCACCGGTCGGGCGCCTCCAGCCCCGGGAACCAGCGCGAACGCCGTGGACTTCAAGTCATCCTGATCGGTGATGGTGTAGGCGATGACCTGGGACTTGTCGCCCACCTTGACCTTGAGCTGGTTGTCGCCGGTGACGGTGGCGGCACCCGGTCGATCGGGCAAGGTGATCTTCAAGTCGTCGGTCCGACCGTCCGGGTCCTCGTCGTTCTCCAGGATGGGCAGCGTGACTTCGTCCTTGCCCACGGTCTCCTGCAGGGAAGCCCGGTCATCGCGGGCGATCGGAGCCAACAACTTGGCCTCCGGATCGGCCTGGACCGTCAGCGTCGCGCTGGCGGTTCCACCACGACCGTCGCTGATGTTGTAGCGGATCGACAGGGAGCCCTTCGATTTGGGCGAGGTCACCTGAATGCGCCCGTTGACGACCTTCGCGTCGACCCCATCGGAGGTACGCAGGTCATCGACCAGGGTGGTCCTGTCCCCATCCGGATCGGAGTCATTGTCCATCACATCCACGGACACTGGACGGTCCGGTCGGACCGTGATGGAATCATTGACGGCCACCGGCGGGTTGTTCTCCGAGGACAGCGGTGCGACGCCCACCATGACCGTTCCAGTGGCGCGGGCGCCCAAACGGTCCTCGACGACGTACGAGAAGACGTCAGTACCACTGGCGGTCTTGCTGGCGGTGTATTCGATCGAGGATCCCTTGACCTTGGCCGAGCCAAGCTTCGGTGCACTGCCGAGCTGCACGAGGCTGACGGAGTCGCCGTCCGGGTCGATGCCGCCCAGTGGGACCTGGATGGCCGTAGTGCCGCCGGCGAACACACGTCCGGTGATCTGCTCGGGTGCCGGCGGTGCGTTGTCCGCCACGTCCACTGGCTTGACGTGGAAGTTCACGCGGGCGTTGGCCTCCTGCCCGTCGGGACCCGCCACGGTGTAAACGGCGGAGACGGTGTGGGGCTTGCCATCGAATTCCCCGGCCCGGAACCGCACGGTGTCATCGGCCACGCTGATCAGCGAGCCGTCGCCGAGGTCGTCGGTTTCCTTCAAGCCTGGTCGCAGGGTGAGCTCGGCACCATTGGGGTGGACGTCGTTCTCCAGCACATCAACGGTGGCCACATCCCCGGCACGCACCACGACGTCATCCGTGTTCGGCCGCGGAGGGTCGAGCTTCGGTGGTGCCGGAACCGGGATCACGTTGATCTCACCGGTGGAAACTCCATTGCCGTTCGAGACCGTGTACTTGACCTTGGTGGGTTCGGTCAGCCCACGCACATCGGTGACACGCACGAAGCTGTTGCGTTCCACGGACACCGTGAACGGGGCATCCTCGGGCACTTCGGCGCCGGTGAGCACCAGAACCCCACCCGCCGGATCGGTGTCGTTGCCCAGCACGTTGACCAGGACATCCTGGCCGGCCGGCAGCAGCGCGACGTCACGCACGGCAACCGGGTTGCCCGAATTCTGCTCGGGATCCTTGATGTCGATGCGCACTAGTCCGGGGGCACTGGCCGGGCCGTTGGTGGCGACGTACTTCGCGTAGAACGTCCCGGTCCGCTGGCCGCGGATGGTGATGGTCCCCGTGTCGGAGTTGCCCTTCAGGTCCAGCCCGTTCACCGACTCGACGTTGGCCAACCGCAGTTCGGTGCCGGAGGGATCGGTGTCGTTCTCCAGCGGAGAAAAGGTCACTTCGTCCCCCACATTGGCGGTCACGTGGTCGGTGGCCGTGACCGGCGGGGTCGCCGACTTGGCCAACACCTCCACCACGATGCGGCCCTGGGCGCCCTCCAGACCGTCGGAGACCTGCACGGTGATCTCCTTGCGGCCGACCTTCTTGCCATTGTCCTGGAACGTGAGCGCGCCGTCGGGGCGCACGCGCACGATGTCCTTGTCCTCGCTCGACCCGCCGAGCAGCTGCAAGTCATCGCCGTCCGGATCCTTCCAGTCGCTCAACACGTCCTGCGTGACGGACTCGCCCTGCTGCACGCGCAGCGTCGTGACGCGTTCCTGGGTGGGCTTGTGGTTTTCGCCCTCCGGTACCACCCGGACGTTGGCGGTCCCGGTTGCTTCGCCGCCACGACCGTCGTTGGCCTTGTAGGTGAACGAGGTCCGCCCCGAGGCGTCCTCGGGGACGACCATCTGGAACCCGGTCCCGTCGTGGATCTGCTGCAGGGTGCCGACGGAGGGCTGCTTGCCTTCCAGCGACGCGGTCAACAGGTCCCCGTCGGGATCCACATCGTTGAACAGCACCGGTAGAGCGGTGGTTCGTCCGGCGCGGACGCCGAAGTCATCGGGCTTGGTAATGGGCTTCTTGTTGTCCTTCGTCCGGTTGGGCAGTTCGATGGCGTCGGTGATCTCCTTGGAGTCCTCCTTCTTCGCCTCCCCCTTGCCCTTGGGCGGTTCCAGGTCGCTCCAGTTGCTAACGATCTGCATGCCCTCGTTGACCAACCACACCTGGCCGGACGTGACGTCGTTGAGGACGACAACATCTCGGTTGACCCGGAACTTCAGCTCGGCGGTGCTCGGCATCTCCGGGACTTTTTGGGCGACGTCTTGGCCGTCGTCCTCGCAATCGCGCAGGTACTCGGCACTGCCCTGCCATGCCGCGTAGGTGCACTCGCCGACGCGGACCGGTTGGATCGGGGTTCCGCTGGATTTCAGGGTGAGGTATTCTGCTTCGCCGCCTCGGAGGGGAGCGTTGGCCAGCTTGTTGCCGAGCGCGATCGCCACGTGGTCGGCATCCGGACCGGGGGCCTGCAGCTGGCCACCGTTCGGGTCCACCACTGTGGATTTCTTGCCGTCGGAGGTCATTACGGAACCGGAGGCCTCGTCGAAGAGGATCGCGGTGTCCCCGACCACGGTCAGCTGGAGCTTGGCACCGCTGGCGATGCCGTCGACCTGTTTCTTCGACTCCTCGGTGAAGGTTCCATCGGCTTGGCGGATCCAACTGATGAATTGCTGGGCATCGACGTCCACGGCCCACACCCGGTCGTCATCGCCGACCGCGGTGAGGACCTTTCCCTGCACGTCGATCAGCGGCGGGGTGTCCTGCGAGGCGAAGCTGCCGAGGTCCTCGGTGGCGGTGGCGTAGACGATGCCGTGCTCGGCGTCAGCCACCGATACCACGTCGGTCCCATAGGAGAAGGAGGAGTTGGCGGGCAGCGCGTTGTCATCGGCGAACTGGACCATGGCCGGGTCGATCGTCGTCAGGGCGCCTTGTTCCTTGTTGCGGACGAAGACCTTGTCGGCATTCTGCTCGAGGTCGTAGTTCGGCAGCGGCGTCAGGACACCGCCGTCGAGCACCTTGGACTGGTAGTTGAGGTGGCCGACCTTGTTCAGGGTCTTGTTCACGACCCACACGCCACCGTCGTTCAGATCAACATCGGCGGTCTTGAACCCCGGGTAGATGACGGCCCCGGTAATCGCGAGAGCGGAGACGACCGAAACGGCGGCCGCCTTGAAGCCCGTGCTCTTGCCCGGGTTCGCTCCCCATCGGGACATGTTGTGGTTTCCTCATCAATGTCGCGTTCATCCGTGCCCCCCAACGGGACGCAGAACCGGCCACCGCCGATTCTAATGGATGGATGAAATCGGCGACATGGGGAGAACTCCCCATCCGCCCGGTTTCACACCAGCGAACACACCGGTTACACACAGCCAGCACCTCACTGGATGGGCCCCAACTCTGCGACCTCAGTCGGCGTAGGGCCAGGTCCAGTCCTCGTTGGACCAGACCGTGAGGCCTCCCATGGTCAACTTCACGCTCAGGGGAAGGTTCGCGTTCTTGGGATTTTCGCAGTTCAGTTGCTTGCTCTCCGCCCCATCCTCATCAACGGTGACCGGGGTGGAGAAATCACTGATTCGTTTTCGTCCGCCATCGCCGTAGCAGGTGGCGGTCCACGTTCCCTCGTACTTCCTGGTGAACCCCTTCAACTCGACCATCACGCGCGTGCATTGGTTGCCGCACCCGGGTTTCGGATCGCCGGCGAGGATCTTGGCCCGCGGGTTGGGTGGTGGCGGCGGCTTCGGATTCGACGTCTCACTGATCGATCGCGACAGCCTCTGGCCCTCGGAGTCCGTGGCCGTGATCGTCAACGTCCGTTTGGTTTCCCACTCGACCGAAACCTTTTCACTTCCATCGTTGGGCGTTGAGTTTCCGCTGATGGAGGCCTTGAGGGTGACCTTGCGGCCGTTGGCGTAGTCACCCGCATCGGCATTCCACGCGAAACTGATCGACTGGTCACCGGGTGAGGCCGACCGGCGGCCACCATCGCGCAAAGGACCATACGAGCTGGTCGAACTGGACGCGCGGCTCGGGTCACCAGCCCCGGCGGCATTCAGCGCACGAACCCGCCAGGAATGGGAAGCACCGTTTTTGTTGGTGGTGATCACCGATCCGGGCCCGTCGATCGATGTCCAGGACCCGCCGTCTGTCGAATACTGGTACCCGGTGATCGCCGAACCATTGGCACCGGGCTTCTTGAACGAGAGCTTGACCTTGTTGTTGGCCCCCGTCGCCGTCGCCGTCGGCTTGCCGATCGCCTGGGGCCGCCCATACGGCGTGACCGCGGTCGAAGGACCGCTCTCGGGTGAGGAGCCCACCTTGTTCTTCGCCAACACGGAGAAGCTGTACGAACCTGTCGTTTTCAGCCCGGTCACCGTCTGTTGCGTCTCACCGGAGGACAGGGTCCGCACCACTGACCCGCCTTGATGCACCTTCAACGTGTATCCCTGGATTGGCGCACCATTGTTGTTTGGTTCATTCCAGTCCACATTGACGACGCCGCCGTTGACGTTGGACTGGGAGCGCACGGCGACGGGTGCCGTCGGCTTGAAAGGCTTACCGGCAGGGACCACCGAGGCTGAGTAGGTGCTCCACTGCGACGGCTTGTCTGCCTTGTTCACGGCTTGGACCCTGAATTGGTAGGCGACCCCGTTCTTCAGGCCCTTCCACGTATGGCTGGTCCCGGAGATGCCCGTGACCTGGCTGACCCCGGTCGCCGGTGCCGGCGAGATTTCCAGCGTGTACCCGGTCACCGCGGAACCGCGGCTGACGGGAGTATTCCACGTTACGGTGGCCTGTTCATCTCCTGATTTCGCGGTGGGCGCTCCCGGCTGTTCCGGTTCGACGTCCGGTCGGACATCGGCCGACGCAGCGGATGGATCGGATTCACCGACGGTGTTCGTAGCGGTGACCGTGAAGCTGTAGACGTGGTCGTTCTTCAGGCCGTTGATCGTGCAGGTGGTCGTCTGGCAGGGCTGCTTCACCCCGTCGCCGGAGACGGTGTAGGACTCGATGGGTGAGCCGTTGTTCGACGGCGCATCCCAGCTGATCACTGCCTTTCCATCACCAGTGGACTCCACTAGGGGCAGTCCGGGAGCGTCGGGCTTGCCCTTGACGTTGAGGGTGACGTTGCCAGTCGCCTGCCGAGCCGGGTCCTCGGTCACGTCCCCGATCGTGTACTGGACGGTCATGCTCCCAACGAAATCCTTCGCCGGGGTGATCGCCAACTGGTCGCCGCGGATCTCGGCGCCGCCGTCCCCCTGCTGCCCGGTAACGCCGATGATCTTCAGTGGTCCTTGATCCGGATACGGGTTGTGGTCATTGGCGAGGACATCGACGACCTCGGGACGGCCCTGACGGGCGTCATCGACGGTGTCGTCGTTGGCGACGGGCTTTTCGCGCGTAGAAGCGAGCACATTGATCGCGATGTTCGCCGAGACGGGGTCGTTTTCCCCGTCCGTGACGGACACCTTGACCGTGCCCTTGGTTCCCTTGGGAGTGTTCGCGTCGGCGGTGGCGGTGAGGATGTGGCCATCGACCAGCTTGACGCCCACGCCGTCGATGTTCTGCCCGCCAATGGAGAACTTGAGCTTTCCGGCGTCACCGGGATCCGGATCGCTGGCAATCTGGTTCAGATCCAGGCGCGCGGGATCCTCGCCCTGTGCAACATCCAACGAGTTCGACTGGATCGTCGGGGGCTTGTTGTCCTCCGGACGCGGGAGCACCTTGATCGGGATCGAGAGCACGCTGGTCAGCCCGTCCCGGTCATCGGGACCGGAGCCGTCGGTGACCTCGACGGTCACCGAGGCCGGCCCGGAGTATTCCTTGTCGGCCTTGAAGGACAGTTCCGTCGCCGACTTGACCAGTGCGCCGTCGTTATCCGGGACCGAGGACACCTTGTTCTCGTCGGTCAAACGTGGCTTGTGCCCGTCCCGGACTTGGACCAGTTCGCCGAGCTCGAGGTTCAGGGTCTCCCCCGCCATGATCTCCTGGGCCTTGTCGCTACGCAGGACCGGGCGGGCCCCGCCGACCCCGGGGACCAGTGCGAAGGCAGTGGACTTCAAGTCGTCCTGGTCGGTGATGGTGTAGGCGATGACCTGGGACTTGTCGCCCACCTTGACCTTGAGCTGGTTGTCGCCGGTGACGGTGGCCGTTCTGGGTTCGTCCGGCAGCGAAATGCGTAGGTCATCGACGCGCCCGTCGGGGTCCTCGTCGTTCTCCAGAAGGGGGATGGTGACCTCGTCCTTGCCCACGGTTTCCTGCAGGGAAGCCCGGTCATCGCGGGCGATGGGAGCCAGCAGCTTGGCCTCTGGGTCGGCCTGGACCGTCAGCGTCGCGCTGGCGGTTCCACCACGACCGTCGCCGATGTTATAGCGGATCGACAGGGAGCCTTTTTCCTTCGGCGAGGTCACCTGGACGCGGCCGTTGACGACCTTCGTGTCGACCCCATCGGAGGCACGGAGATCATCGACGAGCGTGGTGCGGTCGCCATCGGGGTCGGTGTCGTTGGACATGACGTCCACGGAGACCGGCCGATCCGGGCGAACGGTTATGGAATCGTTGACGGCCACCGGCGGGTTGTTCTCCGAGGACAGCGGTGCGACGCCCACCATGACCGTTCCGGTTGCCCGGGCGCCCAGCCTGTCCTCGACGACGTACGAGAAGACGTCGGTACCGGAGGCGGTCTTGCTGGCGGTGTATTCGATCGATGAACCCTTGACCTTGGCCGAGCCAAGCTTCGGGGCACTGCCCAGCTGCACGAGTGTGACGGAGTCCCCGTCCGGGTCGATGCCACCCAACGGAACCTGGATGGCCGTCGTGCCACCGGCAAAGACACGACCGGTGATCTGCTCCGGGGTTGGTGGCGAGTTCGAGTCCAGATCCACTGGCTTGACGTGGAAGTTGACCCGGGCGTTGGCCTCCTGCCCATCGGGACCCGCCACGGTGTAGACGGCGGAGACGGTATGCGGCTTGCCATCGAATTCCCCGGCCCTGAAGCGTACGGTGTCGTCAGCGACGCTGATCAGTGATCCGTCGCCCAGCTTGTCCGCTTCCTTCAGTCCGGGTCGCAGGGTCAACTCAGCCCCGTTGGGGTGGACGTCGTTCTCCAGCACATCAACGGTGGCCACATCCCCGGCCCGCACCACGACGTCATCCGGGTTCGGACGGGGCGGATCCAGCTTCGGTGGTGCCGGAACCGGGATCACGTTGATCTCACCGGTGGACGCGCCGTTGCCGTTCGAGACCGTGTACTTGACCTTGGTGGGTTCGGTCAGCCCGCGCACGTCGGTGACCCGAACGAAGCTGTTGCGCTCCACGGAGACCGTGAACGGGGCGTCCTCGGGCACTTCGGCACCGGTCAGGACCAGGACACCTCCCGCTGGATCCGAGTCGTTGCCCAGCACGTTGACGAGCACGTCCTGGCCTGCAGGCAGCAGGGCGACGTCGCGAACGGCGACCGGATTGCCGGAGTTCTGCTCCGGGTCCTTGACGTCGATGCGGATCAGGCCGGGGGCGCTGGCCGGCCCATTGGTGGCCACGTACTTCGCGTAGAACGTCCCGGTCCGCTGGCCGCGGATCGTAACGGTCCCGGTATCGGAATTGCTCTGCAGCTCCAAGCCGTTCACCGATTCGACATTGGCCAGCCGCAGTTCCGTGCCGGTCGGATCGTTGTCGTTCTCCAGCGGAGAAAAGGTTACTTCCTGCCCGACATTCGCGGTGACATGGTCGGTCGCCGTGACCGGCGGGGTCGCCGACTTGGCCAACACCTCCACCACAATGCGGCCCTGGGCGCCCTCCAGACCGTCGGAGACCTGCACGGTGATCTCCTTGCGGCCGACCTTCTTGCCATTGTCCTGGAACGTCAGGGCACCGTCTGGGCGGACGCGGACGATGTCCTTGTCCTCGCTGGAACCACCGAGCAGTTGCAGGTCATCGCCGTCCGGATCCTTCCAGTCACTGAGGATGTCCTGGGTGACGGATTCACCTTGTTGGACCCGCAGCGTGGTCACGCGTTCCTGGGTGGGTTTGTGGTTTTCGCCCTCCGGTACCACGCGGACGTTGGCGGTGCCGGTCACTCGGCCCCCACGACCGTCGTTCGCCTCATAGGTGAAGGAGGTCCGCCCCGAGGCATCCTCGGGCACGACGAGCTGGAAGCCCGTGCCGTCATGGATCTGCTGCAAGGTACCCACCGAGGGCTGCTTGCCCTCCAGCGACGCGGTCAAGAGGTCACCGTCGGGATCGACGTCGTTGAACAAGACCGGTAACGCGGTGGTGCGTCCGGCGCGGACGCCGAAGTCATCGGGCTTGGTGATGGGCTTCTTGTTGTCCTTGGTCCGGTTGGGCAATTCGATGGCGTCGGTGATCTCCTTGGAGTCCTCCTTCTTCGCCTCGCCCTTGCCCTTCGGCGGTTCCAGGTCGCTCCAGTTGCTGACGATCTGCATGCCCTCGTTGACCAGCCACACCTGGCCGGAGGTGACGTCGTTGAGGACGACAACGTCACGGTTGACCCGGAACTTCAGCTCGGCGGTGCTCGGCATCTCCGGGACCTTCTCGGCGACGTCCTGTCCATCGTCGTCGCAATCCCGCAAGTACTCGGCACTGCCCTGCCACGCTGCATAGGTGCACTGACCGACGCGGACTGGCTGGATCGGGGTGCCCCCGGTCTTCAACGCAACATAATGGACCTCGCCGCCGTCCAAGGGCACATTTGCCAACTTGTTGCCCAGCGCGATCGCCACGTGGTCTGCATCCGGGCCGGCGGCCTGCAGCTTTCCACCCGTGGGATCGACGACGGCGGACGTCGTGCCGTCCGACGTGGTCACCGTGCCTGCCCCTCCATCGAAGAGGACCGCGGTGTCGCCGACGACGGTGAGCTGGAGCTTGGCACCGCTGGGGATGGCGTCGACGTGGTTCTCCGACTCCTGGGAGAACGTACCGTCGGGCTGCCTGCTCCACCTGATGAACTTCTGCGCATCGATGTCCACGGCCCATACCCGGTCGTCATCGCCGACGGCGGTGAGGACCTTGCCCTGGGCATCGATCAGCGGCGGGGTGTCCTGGGAAGCAAAACTGCCCAGCTCCTGGGTGCCGGTGGCGTAGACGATGCCGTGCTCGGCATCGGCCACAGAGACCACATCGGTCCCATACGAGAAGGAGGAGTTGGCGGGCAATGCGTTGTCGTCTGCGAACTGGACCATGGCCGGGTCGATCGTTGTCAACGCGCCCTGTTCGAGATTGCGGACGAAGACCTTGTCGGCATTCTGCTCGAGGTCGTAGTTCGGCAATGGGGTCAGGATGCCACCGTCGAGCACCCTGGACTGGTAGTTGAGATGCCCGACCTTGTTCAGCGTCTTGTTGACCACCCAGACGCCACCGTCATTAAGGTCCACGTCGGCGGTCTTGAATCCCGGGTAGATGATGGCACCGGTGACGGCCAATGCCGAGACGGCCGATACGGCAGCGGCCTTGAAGCCCGTGCTCTTGCCCGGGTTCGCTCCCCATCGGGACATGTTCTGGGTTCCTCATCAACGTCGCGTTCTTCCGTGCCCCCCAACGGGACGCAGAACCGGCCGAAACCCAGTCTATGGGATGGATGAAATGCCCGGGAGGGAGAGGACGTCCCCCGGGCTAGTCGAGGATGAGCCCCTCGCCCTCACCCATGGAGAGGACGACGGGGTTGATGTCACCGAATCCGCGCACCTGCGTTGTCGGCTGCGGGGACAGCACGAAGCGCTTGTCGCCCTCGAGGGTGCCGGCGGTGACCGAGTCGGTCCAGACGGTGCCGGGGTCGGCGAGCGCCGTCAGGCGGGAGGCGAGGTTGACGGTGGGACCGTACACATCGCCCAGGCGGGAGAGGATGCGCCCCCAGACGACGGAGACGCGGGCTTTGGGCAGGAAGTCGTCGTTGGCGAACTCGGTGGCCAGGGCGAGCGAGATCTGGGCGCCGGCCTGCGGCGTCTCCGCGATGAACAGGACCTCGTCGCCAATGGTCTTGACCAGTCGTCCGCCGCCGATGGAGATGATCTCGGCGCACTTGTTCTCGAAGCGCTGCACCATCTGCGCCAGCGTGCGCTCGTTCATGCGTCGCGAGAGGGAGGTGTAGGAGACCAGGTCGGCGAATCCGACGGCGCGGGCCAGGGGCAGCGGGGCGTCGTCCTCACTGCCGTCGCGGCCGGGTTCGCTGGAGGCCAGCCCGGATTCGGCACGGACGCCGAGACGGTGGACGGCGGAGTTGAGCTGCCGGCGCCACGAGTAGACGAGCAGCTTCTCCAGTGGGTCGATCAGGTCCGGGAGGCGGTCGACCAGCCGACGGCGGGCTTCGGGGTCGCTGATGCCCTGGTTCTGGACCATGTCCTCGACGAGTGCCTCGATCTGCCAGACGACCATGCGGTCGGTCATCTGGCCGATGGAGCGCGTGATCGAGACGGCGGCCTCTTCGGTCAGGTTGGAGGAGCGGACGTTGCCGAGGATGGTTTGCAGTGCTTCGAGGTCGTTCTCGGTGAAGGCGACGTCGTCGTCGCCCAGGTTCGGGAATCCGAGGGCCCGCCAGAGTTTGCGGGCGCTGAGCAGGGAGATGCCGGCGGCGGCGGCCACGTCGCGGCGGCGCATGGTGCGCTTGGCCCCCAGCAGCAGCATCTCCAGGTCCTGCGCCGATTCCTTGACCTTCTCGCGCTCAAGCGCCTGGGCCAGCGGCAGGGCACGGGTTTCCGGGCCGGCGTCGGGGCTGAGTTCGGGCAGCGACCCGGTGCTGGTACGCGGCGGCTCCGGGGCGGCGAGCAGGTTCCGGTCGGCAGCATCGGATTCCGCGGTCCCGGTGGACGACGCGGGGTTCACGATCGGCAGCGCTGCGGTCCGTGGTGTGGGCTCCTGGCCGGGGGTTGCGGGGTTCTCCGCTCCCTGCTCACCGGCTGCTTGCCCATCATCCATGTCCGATCCCATCCACGCGTTCCTCTGTACCAATATCTACACCATCGAACCCGATGGATCTGGGTAAATGCTCAATGGCCCCCACGACCAGCGCCCGGACGCGGTCCACCCGCGGCAGATGGGGCAGTCTCACCGGCCCATGGGAGGTATCGAGCACGAGTGCGCCGGAGCCGCTGCCGCGTTCGAGCAGTTTCTGGCTGGTGCGCAGGGTCCGTACGAACACCAGCGGCAGCTCCCATTGGTTCTTCGCCGTGACGCCGCGCCGCACGACGATGCGCTGGTTGGTCAGGAAAACGACGGTCCGGCGCCAGCGGAGCAGCGGGATCACGCACCATGCCAGCACCAGGACCGCGGCAACGATCGGGACCACAACCCGCAACAGCGGCACGGTGTCCAACACCGCCTGCGGCAGGTCCTGGCGGGTGAGCGTTCCCATGGCGAATGCGGTCAGGGCCGCGACGACGATGAAGACGACGGCGGGACGGTTCAGGACACGGCGGTGCGCACGGGTCTTGATGATCACCCACTCGTCATCCGCCAGCCGCAGCCTCATCGTGTCCTTTCACTTGGTCCTCATCGATTCTAGGCGTGACCGTGGGGCCGCTGCCCCGGGCCTCAGGCGTAGCGGCCGTCCGTGCGGCGCAGGTGCACCACGTCGCCGGCGCGGACGGCCGTGGTCGTGCCGTCGGCGGTCCGCACGCTCAATGCCCCGTCGGATTCCAGCCCGACGGCGGTGCCCTCCAGGGTGCTCCCTCCCGGTAGTTCCGCCCGGACCGGCGCACCGAGGGTGGCCATGGTCGCGGCGACCCGTTCACGCAGGCCCGCACCGCCGTCGATCGGTTCGTGGGCCCGGCCCCCGGCCCGCAGGAAACCGGAGTAGAGGCGGGCCACCTCGCGCAGGTAGGCGCTCAGCAGCACCGTGGTGTCCACCGTGGCGGCTTCCTCGAGCAGCAGCGAGGTGGCAGTGGGCACTGGCAGTTCGTCGCGCGCGAGCGTGACGTTGACCCCGCATCCGACGACGACGGCCGGAGGCCCGTCGGCTGCCGGGACCAGCTGCGCCAGCACCCCGGCGACCTTGCGGCCCGCGACGATCACATCGTTGGGCCACTTCAGTTCGGCCGGCACCCCGGCGGTCTCGCGCAGGGCCGTGGCCAGGGCGGTCGCACACAACATGGACAGCCAGCCGTAGGCGTCCTCAGGTGCCGGAGCCCCGCCGGGGGTCGGACGCAAGAGAATGCTGACCGCCAGTGAACTGCGCGGCGGTGCCTGCCAGGACCTTTCAAGGCGTCCACGCCCTGCCGATTGGAAGTCGGTGGCCAGCACGCTGATCTCCGGCCAATCCCCTGGACCGGCGGTGAATGCCGCGGCCAGGTCGGTATTGGTGGACCCGGTGGATTCGACGACGTCCAGCCGGCGGATGGTCCCCGGTTCGACGAGGTCGCGGCGCAAGGCGGTGGCATCCAGCGGGGCGCGCAGTGCTGCGGGGTCGGTCATGGATTCAAGCCTAGCCGGACTCTCATACCCTGCATGGCGACCGTCGGCCGGTCACGGCAGCGGTCCGGGTCGGCCGCACCGTGTTCAGTGGTGCCCGGCCCCGTCGACGGCTCGACGTCCCCGCCTGCAGCGGCGCAGCCGGCCCACGGTATCCAACGTGAGAGACGCGCATTCGGCCTCAGAGGAACATGTCGGGAACCAGCTGGCCCTCCGGAGCCCCCATGCTGTAGCCGCTGAAATCGGTGACCCCCTCGCCGCGCAGGACGTCCTCGTCGATGAAGAAGTTGCCGGTGCATTCGGCTGCCGGGCGGGCCAGGATGACGGCGGCCGCGTCGGAGACGATCGAGTCCTTGCGCGCCCCACCGACGATCTTCTCGCCGCCGGGCAGGTTGCGGATGGCCGCGGTGTTGATGATCGTTGCCGGCCACAGCGAGTTCACGGCGATGCCGTCACCGCGCAGTTCCTCGGCCAGGCCCAGCGTGGTCAGGGACATCCCGTACTTGGCCATCGTGTAGGCCAGGTTGGCGCCGGCCCACTTCGGATCCAGGTTCAGTGGCGGGGACAGGGTGAGGATGTGGGCGTTGTCGGAGGCACGTAGGGCATCCAGGCTCAGCTTGGAGAGCAGGAAGGTGCCGCGGACGTTGATGTCCTGCATCAGGTCGTAGCGCTTCATCGACACGGCATCCGTGGTGGACAGGTCGATGGCCGAGGCGTTGTTGACCACGATGTCGATGCCGCCGAATTCGGCCACGGTCGCCTCGACGGCGCCCTGGACGTCCGCGTCGTTGCGCACATCCCCCACGATCGGCAGCGCGCCGACGCCGTAGGAACGGATCTGCTCGGCCGCCGTGTAGACCGTCCCCTCCAGCGAGGGATGCGCCGTAGCCGTCTTCGCCATCAGCGCGATGTTCGCGCCCCCGGCGGCCAACTGCAACGCGATGGCCAGCCCGATGCCGCGGCTCCCACCGCTCATCAGGACGGTGCGCCCGGCGAAGGGACGGGACCCGGCGGCGTCGCCGGAAGGGTTCTGGGGTGCTGGAGACTCGGTCATGGAACCAGCCTACGGGAAGATTCCACCAAATGTTACCCGTCAGTAACAAGGTTTTCGTGCCTGTATCCCGCTGATCTGGACCGGGCGACTTTGTAGGGTTCCTACAGCCAACCCGGCACCGCGCGTCATTAGACTGGCCATGCGGGCACGTTGGTTGTGCCATTCCTACTATTTTCAAGCAGACGGGAGTCTCCCGCATGAGCGAGACCGGCCTCCAGGACCCGGACGAGCAGATCGACGTGTCCACCACCGCGGGTAAGATCGCCGACTTCCGGCGCCGGCAGTCGCTGTCGCAGGCCCCCTCCGGCCCGGCCGCCATCGAAAAGCAGCACGCCCGCGGCAAGAACACTGCGCGCGAGCGCATCGAGCTGCTGCTGGATCCGGGCTCGTTCATCGAATTCGACGCCCTGGCCGTGCACCGCACCACCGCCTTCGGCATGGACGCCAAGCACCCCCTCGGTGACGGCGTCGTCTCCGGCCACGGCACGGTCGACGGCCGGCTCGTGGCCGTCTACTCGCAGGACTTCACCGTCTACGGCGGCTCGCTGAGCAAGGTCAACGGCGAGAAGATCGTCAAGGTCCAGGAGTTTGCGCTGCGCAACGGCTGCCCGGTCGTCGGCATCAACGACGGCGGCGGCGCCCGCATCCAGGAAGGCGTCGCCTCGCTGGCGATGTTCGCCGACATCTTCCGCAACAACGTCCACGCCTCCGGCGTCGTCCCGCAGATCTCCGTCATCCTCGGCCCCTGTGCCGGCGGCGCGGCCTACTCCCCCGCCCTGACCGACTTCATCGTCATGGTGGACAAGACCAGCCACATGTTCATCACCGGCCCCGACGTCATCAAGACGGTCACCGGCGAGGAAGTCGACATGGAAACCCTCGGCGGCGCCCGGCAGCACAACGCCAACACCGGCACGGCCACCTACCTGGCCTCCGACGAATCCGACGCGATCGACTTCGTCAAGGAACTGCTGGACTACCTGCCCTCGAACAACCTCACCGAGGCCCCGGCCACGGAGTTCGAGGAGGAGCTGGAGGTCACCTCAGCGGACCTCGAGCTCGACGCGCTGATCCCCGACTCGGCCAACCAGCCCTATGACATGCGCACGGTCATCGGGAACATCGTCGACGACGGCGCCTTCCTGGAGATGCAGTCGCTCTACGCGCCCAACGTGATGATCGGCTACGCCCGCGTCGAGGGCCGCAGCGTCGGCATCGTGGCCAACCAGCCGCTGCAGTTCGCCGGCACCCTGGACATCGCCGCCTCGGAGAAGGCAGCCCGCTTCGTGCGCCATTGCGATGCCTTCGGCATCCCGATCCTGACCCTCGTCGATGTCCCGGGGTTCCTGCCCGGCAAGGACCAGGAGTTCCAGGGCATCATCCGCCGCGGCGCTAAGCTGCTCTTCGCCTACGCCGAGGCCACCGTGCCGAAGCTGACCGTCATCACCCGCAAGGCCTACGGCGGCGCCTACATCGTCATGGGCTCCAAGAAGCTCGGCGCCGACCTGAACCTGGCCTGGCCCACCGCGCAGATCGGCGTCATGGGCGCCCAGGGCGCGGTCAACATCCTCTACCGCCGCGACCTGGCATCCATCGCCGCCGAAGGCGGGGACGTCGAGGCCCGCCGCAACGAGATCATCGAGGGCTACGAGGCCGAGCTGCTCAACCCCTACCAGGCCGCCGAGCTGGGCTACATCGACGCGGTCATCGCCCCCGCCGACACCCGCACCCAGATCGTCCGCGGCCTGCGCGCCCTGCGCGACAAGCACGCCTCGCTGCCGGCCAAGAAGCACGGGAACATCCCGCTGTGACCGGCGACCAGGCGATCCGGGGCACCGACAAGACCCTGCACGACGGCGATGCCCACTCCGCGGGCAACTCGCCGGAGCTGTTCCGCGTCATGCGCGGCAACCCCGACGCCGAGGAGGTGGCGGCACTGGCCGCCGTCCTGGCCGTGCTGTCGGGCGAGGGGAGCTCCAGCGGCGACGACGCGGCGGCCGAGACCACCGGCTCCCGCCGCGATTCGCTGCGCAGCCAAGCCAGGCACCGCCGCCGGCTCTCCGGCCATCCCGGGGCCTGGCGCAGCGGCCGTTTCTAAGCCGCGAAAATTCCCCACCGCAAACCCTTCAGCAAGGGCTTCACAAGCGGCTAGTCTGGTCACTATGACCAACGCCGCATCTGCTGCCCCCCGGACCCCGAGCGCCATCGACGCCGTCGCCGACCGCTTCTTCGACCGCCTGCTCGAGCTCGCCCCGGATTTCGCCACCTCACTCGGCATCCCCGGCCACGAGACCGAGTACTCGGACTACTCCCCCGCAGGCCAGGACGCCTACGGCGCCGCGGCGCGCGAAACTCTCGACGCGTTGGAGGGCCTGGAGCCGGTAGACGACGTCGACGCGATCACCCTGGACGCCATGCGCGAGCGTCTCGGCCTGGATCTGGAGCTGCACGCCACCGGCATCACCGAGCTGAACAACATCGCCTGCTCCGCGCAGGAGATCCGGGCGATCTTCGACCTGATGCCCACCGACACCGCTGAGCAGTGGGGACACATCGCCGGCCGCCTGGCCAACGTCGGTGCGGCCCTCGACGGCTATGTCGCCTCGCTGCGCAAGAGCCGGGACGAGGGCCACGTCGCCGCGCAGCGCCAGGTGCGCATCGTCGTCGAACAGGCCCGCGACTACGCCAAGGAGGGTGGTTTCTTCACGTCCCTGGCAGCCAACGCCAGCCCCACCGAGGGCGACCTCGACGACGCGCTGCGCCAGGAATTGACGGCGAACGCCGCCGACGCGGCCGCCGCGTACACCCGGCTGGCCGACTTCCTGGAAGCCGAGCTGCTGCCCGCGGCCCCGGAGAAGGACGCCGTGGGCCGGGAGTACTATTCCCTGTGCTCGCGCCGCTTCATCGGTGCCGCGGTCGACCTGGACGAAACCTACGCGTGGGGTGTGGCCGAATTGGACCGGCTGATCGCCGAACAGGAACAGGTTGCCGACCAGGTCAAGGCCGGTGCCTCAATTGCCGCGGCCAAGGAGATCCTCAACGCCGACACGGACCGCCAGCTCAAGGGCACCGAGGCGCTGAAGGCCTGGATGCAGGAGAAGGCCGACCGCGCCGTCGCCGAACTGGCCGGGGTGCACTTCGACATCCCCGACACCATGCGCCGGCTCGAGTGCATGATCGCCCCCACCCAGGAGGGCGGCATCTACTACACCGGCCCCTCGGACGACTTCACCCGCCCCGGACGCATGTGGTGGTCCGTACCGGCCGGCGAGGACGAGTTCACCACCTGGGCGGAGACCACGACGGTCTACCACGAGGGCGTCCCGGGCCACCACCTGCAGGTCGGCACCGCCACCTACCGCAAGGACACGCTGAACAACTGGCGCCGCAACGCCTGCTGGGTCTCCGGCCACGGCGAGGGCTGGGCGCTCTACGCCGAACGCCTGATGCTGGACCTGGGCTACCTCGCCGATCCGGGCGACCATATGGGCATGCTGGACATGCAGCGCATGCGCGCGGCCCGCGTCGTGTTCGACATCGGCGTGCACCTGGAACTGGACATGCCCGAACGCTGGGGCTCGGGTCCGTGGACCCCGGAGAAGGGGTACGACTTCCTCTCCAAGCACCTGGACATCTCCGAGGGCCAGCGGAAGTTCGAGTTCACCCGCTACCTCGGCTGGCCGGGCCAGGCACCGTCCTACAAGGTGGGGCAGCGCCTGTGGGAGCAGATCCGCGACGCCCGCCGCGAGGCCGAGGGCGACGGGTTCGACCTGCGCGCCTTCCACACCCAGGCGTTGAACATGGGCTCGGTGGGACTGGACACACTGCGCCGGGCGCTGCTGCCCGCCGGCTAAGACCAGTAATGCTGCGGTAATGCCGCTCGGGGCACGGTGAAGGCACAGGGGCCGAAACTCCGGGTCCCGGGAACCGGGCAGATCACTTCGGGGCGGTATCGGCATGACGGGCGCGGCAGCACGGGACTACACCGGTTTCGCCTCGCTCGCCGGGCCCGCGACCACGCACCTGCAGCGGATCGCCTTCCGCGCCCTCGCCAACCGCCGGGACCGCGCCGCGCTCGGATC
This sequence comes from Arthrobacter sp. ASL1, assembly GCF_056680475.1. NCBI lineage: Bacteria > Bacillati > Actinomycetota > Actinomycetes > Micrococcales > Micrococcaceae > Arthrobacter > Arthrobacter sp. ASL1. The sequence goes on along the minus strand of NZ_CM155284.1, from coordinate 3,369,250 downwards.
CATGTTCGGTTTCCAGCTGGTCGCGGTGACGGCGTTCATCGCCCTGGCGACGGCCCTGACCCTGCGTGCCGACGGCGGGCTGGTGGGCTGGGGGGCATGGGCCCTGGTCGTTTTCTCCGAGATGGTTCGGTCGATGCAGGTCCTCGGGGTCGTCATCTTCGCGGCAAACGCCACGGATCCGGTCCCCCTGGCCCCGGTCGCCGGATTGCGGGTGGCGGTCGTGACCACGATCGTCCCCTCCCGGGAGCCCGTGGAGCTCGTGGCCGACACCCTGCGTGCCATGCGGGCCATCGAGTACGACGGTTCGGTGGACGTCTGGATCCTTGACGAGGAAGACGATCCCGCGGTGCGTGCCGTCGCTGCGTCCCTCGGCGTCAGGCACTTCAGCAGGCATGGACTGCCGGAATACAACACCGCGTCGGGGATGTTCCGGGCGGGCACCAAGGCGGGAAACCACAACGCCTGGCGCAATGTGCATGGAGGGGCCTACGACGTCGTCGCGCAGTTGGACCCGGACCATGTTCCGGTCCAGCAGTTCCTGCAGCGCACCGTGGGCTACTTCCGCGATCCCGATGTGGCTTTCGTCGTGGCCCCACAGGTTTACGGCAATACCGGTTCCAGCCGTGTCGCCCGGGCTGCGGCGTCCCAAGGCTACCTCTTCACGGGCGTCATCCAGCGGGGAGGGAACGGCTTGGGTGCGCCGCTGCTGATCGGAACCAACCACGTGTACCGGGTGAAAGCATGGAACCAGATCGGGGGCTACCAGGATTCCATTATCGAGGACCATTTGACCGGAATGGCCGTCCAGGCCGCTACGAATTCTCGCACCGGCCGCCGCTGGGTCGGGGTCTACACCCCGGACATCCTCGCCGTCGGAGAGGGGCCGTCGACCTGGACCGACTTCTTCAGGCAGCAGGCTCGTTGGGCCGTGGGAATCTGGCACATCCTCCTGGGTGCCGGCCGGCCCCTTCGCCGTCGGCTGGATCGTCGGCAACGACTGGCCTATGCGTTCCTCCAATCGTTCTACCCGAGTGTAGGGATCGTCTGGATCCTGGGATCCTGCGCATCGCTCGCCTACCTGCTGGGAATCGGAGGCACGCCTGGAGTCGATGGCGGCGGGACCCTGCTCTTGGCCCTCTGGTGCCTGGTGGTGTCCAGCTGGCTATTGGTCTTCCATTGGATGAAGCGCTGGTACCTGCATCCGGGCGAACGCCGGGTCTCCATCGTGGTGCCGTGGCTGACGACGCTCGTTACGGCTCCCGTCTATGCTGCCGCTGCCCTGTCGGCACTGTTTCGCCGCTCGACCCACTACGTTGTCACAGGCAAGGGCAACCTGCGCAGCAATGACTCGCTCCTGACCTTCTTTCCACACCTGATGTGGGCTTCGTTGCTGTCCTCAGGCCTAGTTCTGGCTGCGGTTTTCGGTAGTGTCGGGCGCACCAATGGCGGTCCGGCCTCCCCCGCTGCTCTCGCCTGGACGTTGCTGAGCCTGGCCGCCTGCCTGGGGCCCCCGGCCCTGGCCGCTGGTTCGGCCCTCAGTCGCCGGTATGGAAGACGTGCAACCCAGCGCTCCCGTGCTGACCATCGCCGTAGCCTCCCATCACGTAGACATCCCGCCCCAATACCGCAGCCCCCAACCCGGCGCGTGGTTGAGGCAGTGTCGGGAGTGCCGAGGGGCCGTCCAGGCATTGCACCCCCGCGGTGACGCCGGATCCAGTGTCACCGGCGATGGCACACGGGCCGGAACCCGGAACCCAGGCGCCTGCGGCACTGTGGACGGGCTCTATGGCTTGACCCCGTACCGTTCGGTCCACCTGGACGATGTCCACGTCTCCAAAGGCCGCAACAGCTGCGTGTCGGTCCCTGCCCCCGATAATCCATACGGTACCGAACGCGTCACTGACGGCAGCTGCCTTTTCGCGGGGCGTTGAGAGCGGTCCGATCTCCGTCCATCGACCGTTCTCCAAGGCGAAAACCGTATCCGTCGCGGCATGGTCGGTGCCGACACCACCGGCGTAGATGATCCTGCTGCCATCCCAAGCCGCCGCGCCCGCTTCGCGGCCAGCCGGGAGTGGCGCGTCCACCGTCCATTCCGCAGCTCCATCGTCAAGGCGCAGGGTCGAGCGGATGGCCCCCTGGCTGGCCTGGCCTCCGACGAGGAACAGCGTCTCACCCGTCGAGACCAACGAAGCGAAGGCCACTGGTGCCGGCAATGTGGGGCCGGGGCTCCAGGTTGCCGTCTCCGGATCGTAAACGTGCACTGCCCCCAACAGGGCCCGATCGCTGAGGCCGGATACTCCTCCGACGACCCACAGCTGCCCCTGGTGCGCGGCCACCCCCGCACCTTCCAAGGCGACCGGGGCATCGGGCAGCGGTTCCCAGGCGGAGGGCCCGGCCCGCGGGGAGAACATGATGACGGCGACGATGCCCAGGACCAGGGCCGCGCCGACAGCGGCGAGGGGCCGCCACCTGGTCCACCGCTGCCGTTTCCACCTTGCCCGGAAGGTGCTCCAGCGCCGGCGGCTCGTCCGGCCGATGGTCTCTTCGAGTGCGGTGATCAATCTCCCGGCGTCATAGGAATAGCGAGACGGACTGATCTCCACGGCTTGTTTGCCGGCCAGCGCGCGCATCGAGGCCGGTAGGGACCCGGCCTCGGGCATGGGAGCCCCGCCCACGAGCACGGGGAACACCATGACCCCCGCAGCGAGCGACTGTTCGATTTCTATCCTGACGAAGTCCGAGGGGTCGTCCAGCCTCCTGTTACCCGAGCTGGTCGCGACGTCCAGCCACGCGGGGTCGATGACGACGAGGACCGCCCGGCACAGGGACAGGGTCTCGGACAGCACCGCCGCGAATTCCTCGCCGGGTTCGATGGAATCGACGTCCAGAAAGACGTGTTCGTCGCCGAAGTGGGCCGCGAGGGTGTCGTAGAGCCGACCTGCGCTTCCGCCCGAGGTTGCCCGCCGGTAGCTGATGAAAATCGACTCGGGCATGGGAATCAGCCCTTGGGTTGCTCGGCGCCTTGGCCGGCCGATTCCGACCATGCCGTATTTTCGGTGCTCAACGCCTCTTCGAGAAAGCCCGCCAGCACTTCCCGGCGTCGCTTCGGCTCGGTGTAGCGGCCGGCACCGGCCGCAAACAGGATACCCTCCTTGCGCATGCGTTCGGAGGTCGAACGGTAGTTCAACCACTTGGCGTGGAATTGCCCGACTTGTTGCAACCCCTCAAAGAAGATGATCAATGCCCCGACGAGGGCGGTGAAGGCAGGAGGCGCCGCCAGCGCGGCCAGCACCGTGACTGATGCACCACTGGCGATGGAAAGGACCTTGATCCCCTGATATGACCAGCGGGCCCGGGATGCCGCGCGGTCATACCAGCTGAAGTGGGTGCTGAAGATCTGCCACAACACGTCTTGCGCGTCGCGAGGATCCTGTGGTTCCGGCAGACCTGAGGGCGGAGCGTCTCCGCCTCGCTGTCCCTGTTCCCCTACCGTAGACATGATTTCCTCCCGGTGTTGTTCCGGCTCGTTTCCGGCTTCCTGTCCGCAGAACTGGACGTGATCGACTCCGAATAAGCAGACCGGTCTGGCCCGGATATCCCGGGATCGATGCCATGCACGGGAATGGACAGGGCCCGGCAGTGGTCGACGAAGTCATCGGTGACTCCGCCTGAGCCGAGGCCCTTCGGCCGGATCACCAGCGCCTCCACGGATTCCAACGCGGCAGCCGACGCCAAGGCACGCCGCACCAAGGTGAGGTTGTGGTTTAAGAACACCCCGGGGTCTTCCGGATCCATACGGCCGGTCGTCGGTGGACCGGTGGCTGCGAGCACCGTGTGGAACCGCGCAACCCACTCAGCCCCATGGGCGAGGAGGCTGTAGGTTTCGAAAGTGGGTACGTCGAAAGGCAACACGACCCGCACCGGCACCGCCTCGGCTAGGGCGGCTTCGGCGATGATGATGTCGCCGCCCGATGCCAGCGCACCCATGACCAAACGCGGCGGACGGTTGAGCAGCAGGCGCCGGATTCGGAGGCTCAGTCGGTCCTCCCCCTCGGGAGGAAGCCGGCGTTCGCTCCGGCCCGGCAAGTCAGCCTGGACTCCGGCATACACGAGGATCATCGGACACCGCCTTCCCCGGACCGCTCCTCCGGCAGCGCACCCGGAGCGTGGGCGAAGGCAGACGGATGCGGGAACCCCGATGGCATCGCATGGTGCAGCCTCCTCAAGTCAACTATGCACCCGTGCACGGGGACCGTCCATGGTTGGGCCCGGCATCCGTATCGCCGGGTTCGGCGACGACCCGGGGACGAGAGATGGGCCACAGTGTGACAGGGAATGGATCCGCGCATGCCTTGTCTCCCAAGGGATGCAGGGCAGACCCTCCAGGGTGGCCGCGACACCGGCGCGTCATAAAGCGCAACAACGACTCCCCCCGGTGTATGTTTCCGCCCTACCGTCGTCCGGTGAGCACATCAACCGCACCCCACCGTAAACTGCCCCGCTGGGCCACCGCCTTCGGGCCGCAGATCGTCGCCGGCCTCATCCTCGGTGTCGTCCTGGGCCTGGTCGCCAAGTACACCGGCAGCACCGAGGACGCCCCGAACGCGCTCGGCGCTACGCTGGACACGATCGGGTCCAGCTACGTCTCGCTGCTGCGCGCGGCGGTCATCCCGCTGATCTTCTTCGCCGTCGTCGCATCGATCGCGAACCTGGCGCAGGTCACCAACGCCGCCCGGCTGGCGTGGCGGACCATCCTCTGGTTCGGCATCACCGCCCTGATCGCCGTGCTGATCGGCATGGGACTGGGCACCATCTTCCAGCCCGGGGCCAACACCGGCCAGGGCACCCCGGATGACTACACCGGCAAGACCGGCGACTGGTGGGCCTTCCTCACCGGGCTCATCCCGCAGAACTTCCTGGGCTTGGGGGCCAGCACGAAGATCACCGACGGTGTTGCTGACACGAGCGTGAGCTTCAACGTACTGCAGATCCTGGTCATCGCCGTCGCCGTCGGCGTCGCCGCCTTGAAGATCGGCTCCGCCGCCAAGCCGTTCCTGGACCTCAGCGCCTCACTGCTCTCCATCATCCAGAAGATCCTCTGGTGGATCATCCGCCTGGCCCCGCTGGGCACCGTGGGCCTGATCGGCAACGCGACCGCCTCCTACGGCTGGGACACCATCGGCGCACTGGGCAAGTTCGTCGTCGCGATCTACGTCGGCCTCGCGCTGGTGCTCTTCGTGGTCTACCCGATCCTCATCCGCTCCCACGGGCTGAACGTCCGCTCCTACTACTCCGGCGTCTGGCCGGCCGTGCAGCTGGGCTTCGTCTCCCGCTCCTCCATCGGCACGCTGCCGCTGACCCAGCGGGTCACCGAGCGCAACCTCGGGGTGCCGCGCGGCTACGCCTCGTTCGCCGTGCCCCTGGGCGCGACCACCAAGATGGACGGCTGCGCCGCGATCTACCCGGCGGTGGCCGCGATCTTCGTCGCCCAGTTCTTCGGCATCCAGCTCGATGTCACCCAGTACATCCTGATCGCGATCGTCTCCGTGCTGGGTTCGGCCGCGACGGCCGGGACCACCGGTGCCGTCGTGATGCTGACCTTGACGCTGTCCACGCTGGGCTTGCCGCTGGCCGGCGTGGGCCTGTTGCTGGCCGTCGACCCGATCATCGACATGGGCCGCACGGCGGTCAACGTCGCCGGCCAGGCGCTGGTTCCGGTGATCGTTGCGAAGCGCGAGGGCATCCTGAACCACGAGCTCTACAACGCACCGCGCAACGGCAACCCGTTCGCCGACGAGTTCGCCGCGGCCCAGGACGAGGCCGCGGCCACCGAACGTGAAACGGCGATCGGGGAGCCCGTCGGGAGCTAACTCCCGCATAGTCAGGCGTGAACGGTCCCATGCTGTGATGCAGCATGGGACCGTTCACGTTTCCTCGTCGTCCGATCCACCCTCATCCGCGACGTACTTGCAGGCTGCACGAAGACTGCCACATTTCTGAACGGTTAGGCGATCTGGATACGCTCATCCCCAAACTCGACCTCCACTCTGAGTTCCCCGCCAATGGCTTCGACATACCGCCGCAACGTATCGACTTGCGCGCGTTCGATGTCGCCGTGCTCTATCCGGGAGACCCGATTCTGGCTCAGCTTTAGCCGTTGAGCCAATTCAACCTGGGTCAGCTCCGACAGCTCACGCAGTTCGCGCAATCGGTAGGCACGAACCTCTTCAAGCATCCGATGCTTGTGCGCATCTACGCTGTCCCGGTCGACCGGCCGATTTTCCAAGATTTCCCGCAGATCCACTGCCGTCATCTCCTCTTCATTTTCACTTGATGCGCGTCAAAACGCTCGTCGGCCACCGGGATGTTTTTTGAGTACCATTTCTTCCAATCACCCGACTTGTCTCCTGCCACCAGAAGAATCGCCTTCCGCGCGGAATCGAAAGCGAACAAGACCCTCAATTCAGTCCGACCACTCGAACCGGGACGCAGTTCTTTCATGTTCTTATGTCGAGAACCGACTATCGAGTCCACCAAGGGCCTCCCCAGATTCGGACCTCGCTCGGCAATCAGTTCCAGCCCCGCGACGACCTGCTCGTAAGACGACTGGTCCAAGTTGAACAACCAGTCTTCGACAAGTTCGGCGTCGATGTCCCACATGCCTCCATCGTACAACGTTTATGCTATATAGCCTAGACGTTTTGGTTCCTCTACCACGTTCCGCAATGCGTCAATTTGCACAGCGTGCAAAGTTGCACGTAGTGTAATAAGGGTGAGCCCCTCCCCTGAGACGCCTTCCATCGCCCCGTCGCGCCGCGAGATCAACAAGACCGCCACGCGCACGGCCATCGTCGACGCCGCCTTCGACCTGTTGCGCGCCGAGGGGCTCGAAGCCGTCACCGCCGACCGGGTCGCCGAGGCAGCAGGCGTTTCGCGCCGGACCTTCTTCAACTACTTCCCCACCCTCGAATCGGCCCTGAACGGACCGATCGAGGCGTTCGTCGAGCACGTCCTGCAGATCTTCGAGGTCCAGCCACGTGAGTTGCCCATCATGTCGGCGGCCGTCAATGCGCTCAACGGCCTGGCCGACCGCAGCCTGCTCGCCCCGGTTGCCGAACTGGTGGCCGCCTCGCACACCAGCCCCCAGCTGGACCGGCTGCAGCTCGAATCCTGGAACGACTGCGCCGGGCGGCTCGTCGAGGCCATCGTTTCCCGGCTGCCCGGCACCGACGCGCTGACCGCCTCGGTGTTCGCCAACTCGATCATCGGCGCCGGCCGGGCCGCCGTCGACCACTGGTTCCAGACCTCCCAAGGCGACCTGAGCGACGCCTCCCTGGCCGTCCTGCAGGACCACTTGACCTCAGCGTTGGCGCAGCTGCGCGACGGTTTCCCCACCCTGACCGTTTCGGCCGCACCGGCCACGACCCGAGAGGCCTGATCCGTGGCCACCTTCCTCTACAAGCTCGGCCGCCTGGCCTACCGCCGCCGCTGGGTCTTTGTCTCCGCATGGCTCGTCGCCCTGCTGGCCATCGGCGCCTCCGCTGGCGCCTTCATGGGCACCCTGGTCAACAGCTTCTCCATCCCCGGCACCGAGACGCAGCGCGCCCTGGACAAGCTGAAGGCCGAGATGCCGGAATTCTCCGGCGGTAGCGGCTCGATCGTCTACCAGACCGCCGACGGCTCGCGCTTCACCTCCGTGCAGAAGAAGGCCATCGGCACCTCGCTCGACGAGCTCGAGGGCCTCAAGGACGTCCGCGAGGCGTCCAACCCCTTCACCACGCAAGCCCAGCTCGACGACGCGGCCGTCCAGGTCAAGAAGGCCAACCAGGAGCTCGCCGACGGACGCCAGAAGCTCGAGGACGGCAGGCAGCAGCTGGCCGATGGCAAGGACGAGATCGCCGCGAACCAGCAGAAGATCGCGGACGGGCGCGCCGAGCTGAAGAAGGCCCAGGCCAAGATCGACGATGGCCGCGCCCAGCTCGCCGACGGCAAGGCCCAGCTCGCCCAGGGCAGGCAGGAACTGGCAGCTCCCAGCGCGGAACTCGCCGATGGCCGGCAGAAACTCCAGGCGGCCAAGAACCAGCTCGCCCAGGGACAACAGCAGCACGACGACGGCGCCGCCGAAATCGCCTCGGGCAAGTCACAGCTCGCGGCGGCCGAGAAGGACCTGCAGGCCAACGAACAGAAGATCACCACCGGCCAGAAGCAGTATGAGGTCGGGGCGGCCCAGCTCGCCGATCAGTTCGGCGTCTCCTCGCTGTCCAAGGTTCCCGGCGCGATTGCCGCCGGACAGCAGCAGATCGATGACAGCGCAGCGGTCCTGGATAACGCGCAACAGCGACTGGAAGACAACGACCCCGGCGCGCAGATGACCCAGCAGCAGATCGACGCGGCCCGGGCAGACCTGGCGAAACAGCAGACCGGGCTCGACCAGGCCTCCGCTGGGGTGAAGAAACTCAACGCTTCCAAGAAGCAGCTGGACTCCAGTGCCGCTCAGGTAGAACAGGGCCAGCGGACCCTGGCTGCCAAGAAACAGGATCTCGCCGCGGGCGAGAAGAAGCTGGCCGCCTCCCAGAAGAAGCTGGACGCGGGGTGGGCGGAGATCGCCGCCAGCGAGAAGAAGCTCGATTCCGGGTCGGCCCAGCTCTCCGCCGGCCAGGCCAAGGTCAAGGCCGGAGAGCGCGACGTCGCGGCGAACGAGGCCAAGCTGGACGCCGGCCAGCAGCAGATCGATGAGAACCGGGCCAAGCTCGATGCCGGGGAGAAGGAGCTCAAGGCCGCGCAGGCCAAGCTGCCCGCGGCGGAGCAGAAGCTGAAGGATGCCGAGCAGAAACTCGAGGACGGCCAGAAAGACCTGGCGCTCGGCGAGCGCAAGGCCCAGTCGACGCAGGGCATGCGCTTCGTCTCGAAGGACGGGACCACCGCGGCGGTCAACGTCAGTTTCGTCGGTTCGGCCGATGCCCTGACACCCGAGGTCCGGCAGAAGATCCAGGACATCGCCGGTGCCGCCACGTCCACCGGCCTCAAGGTCGACTACTCCAAGGACATCGTCCAGGACATCTCCTCCATCTTCGGTTCCGCGGAGATCATCGGCCTGGTGATCGCCGCCGTCGTGCTCTTCGTCATGCTCGGAACGCTTGTCGCCTCCGGCCTGCCGCTGGTGATGGCCGTGCTCGGCGTCGGCGCCGGTGTGGGCGGTACGCTGGCCCTGTCCAGCGTCATCGAGATGGCCTCCATCACCCCGGCACTGGCCCTGATGCTGGGGCTGGCGGTGGGCATCGACTACTCGTTGTTCATCGTGCACCGCCACCGCCGGCAGCTGCTGGACGGCATGGACATGGAGGAATCCCTCGGCCGGGCGACCGGCACCAGCGGCAACGCCGTGGTCTTCGCCGGCCTGACCGTCATTATCGCCCTCTCGGCGCTGGCCGTCCCGGGGCTGCCGTTCCTCTCGGTGCTCGGACTATCTGCGGCGTTCACGGTCGCCATGGCCGTCCTGATCGCCATCACCCTGACCCCGGCCCTGCTGGGCATCATCGGGACCCGGCTCGTGAGCAAGCGGGCCTGGCGCAAGGCCGCAACCGCCACGGAGACGGACGGCTCCTCTGCCGGCACGCTCTCGGCAGCGGCCGCGGCCAGCACCGACTCAGCGGCACATCCCAATGCCGCCGGCAACCGCGGTTGGGGAGCCTTCGTCACCAAGCGCCCGATCCTCATGGGCATGGTCGGCGTCCTGCTGCTGGGCATCATGGCGCTGCCGGCGCTGCAACTGCGCACCGCCCTGCCCGACGGCAGCGCCGAGCCGGTCGACTCCAGCGCGCACCAGGCCTATGACCTGATCAGCGAGAAATTCGGTGCCGGCTACAACGGCCCGATCATCGCCGTGGCGGACCTGCCGGCCGGTCTGGATGCCCAACAGGCCGAGGTCAAGACCCTGGACATCGCCGACCAACTGCGCGACATCAACGGCGTCGTCGCCGCCGTACCGGTGGGCACCAATGACGCCCACACCCTGGGCGTGCTGCAGATCGTGCCGCAGGACGGCCCGGCCAGCCAGGCCACCGAACAGGTCGTCACCGACATCCGCAATGCCTCACCGCAGATCGAGGCCGAGACCGGCGCGCATCTGGCCCTCACCGGCCAGGTGACGGCGCAGATCGATGTCTCCGAACGCATCTCGGAGGTGGTGCCGCTGTACCTGGGCATCGTCGTCGGACTATCGCTGGTGTTGCTCTTGCTGGTCTTCCGCTCGGTCATCGTGCCGCTGCTGGCCACCGCAGGCTTCCTGCTCTCGCTCGTCGCGGCGTTCGGCGCCACGGTCGCGGTCTACCAGTGGGGTTGGCTCTCGGGGGTGTTCGGCGTGGAGACACCGGGCCCGATCATGAGCTTCCTGCCCATCCTGCTCACCGGCATCTTGTTCGGTCTCGCCATGGACTACCAGGTGTTCCTCGTTTCGGGCATGCGCGAATCGTTTGCCCACGGCGAGAAACCCCGTGCCGCGGTCCGCTCCGGGTTCGCCCATTCGGCGCCCGTGGTCACCGCTGCGGCGCTGATCATGACCAGTGTGTTCGCCGGCTTCATCTTCTCCCACCTGACGATGATCCGGGCGATTGGCTTCTCGCTGGCGATCGGCGTGATCCTGGACGCGTTCGTGGTCCGCATGACCATCACCCCAGCGATCATGCACCTGCTGGGCCGCCACGCCTGGTACATCCCGAAGTGGCTGGACCGGATCCTGCCCGATGTCGACGTCGAGGGCTCGAAGATCGCTGCCCTGTCCACCGGCGGAGCCGCCGGAGCCGCCGGATCCGCAGGCGGACAGGGCAGCGGCCCCGGCCCCGGGTCCGGGGGACCGGACGGCAACGGCGGCGACGGTGGCGGGAACGGTGATGGCGAGGGCGGCGGTGGCCACGAGGCTGCGCACGCCGCGGCAGACGATGCCACCGACGACACCAACGCGTGGTTCCCGTTCGGGGAGGCCCACGATCCGGAGGAACGACAGGACACACTACGGTAGTGGCATGAGCGTCAACGACCCCATGCCCACAGTCCTCGAAGCCCACGCCATCGGTTCCTCCCCCGATGAGGACCTGCCGCTGCTGGTCCTGGCCTCCCAATCACCGGGGCGGGCACGGATCCTCGCGGATGCGGGCATCGGCTTCGAGGCCATCGTCTCGGAGGTCGACGAGGATGCCGCCGTCACCGAGGCCACCGAACGACTGGGCGGCGAGCTGGACCCTCCCACCATGGCCCTGCTGCTGGCCCGCACCAAGGCGGAGGCGGTGGCGGCCCTCGATGCCGCCGACGGCGCGGTGGTGCTCGGCTGCGATTCGGTGTTCGAACTCGACGGCGTCCCCTACGGCAAGCCGTACACTCCCGAGGTCGCCATCGAACGCTGGCAGTCCATGCGTGGGCGCACCGGCATCCTGCACACCGGGCACTGGCTGGTGGACAATCGCAGCACGGATGCGGACGACGGCGGCACCGGGGCCACGCTGGGCGCGGTGTCCTCCGCCTCGGTCACCTTCGAGGACGTCAGCGACGCGGAGATCGAGGCCTACGTCGCCACCGGCGAACCGCTGCCCTGTGCCGGCGGCTTCACCATTGACGGCCGCGGTTCGGCGTTCATCACCAGCGTGGAGGGTGACCCGCACGCGGTGGTCGGCCTATCGGTCAGCACCTTGCGGGCCCTGCTGTCCTCGGCCGGGCTGTCGATCATGGACGTGTGGGTCTGAGTCTGGTAAATCGTTCCAGAAAGTACTTGCGGTATTGGAAAGTACTTTCTAGACTGGAGTGACCAGGTAGCCGGATCCGCCGGCACCACACCCGTCCCCAGGAGCCGGCATGCACGCGCACCAGGTTTCCACCCGATCCAACGGCCAGCGTTACGCGTGGACCGGCTACGTTCTGGGCATCGCCTGCATGGCGGCCCTGTTCATCACCGGCCTCGTCATGGGCAAGCCGCAGCTGACGGTGATGGCCAGCAGCACGGCCGTCCTCCTCGGGGTCATCTGGTCATCGACATCCGCGGCAGCCAGCAAATCCGTGGATCGCCGACCCGTCGCGCAAAGTGGAACCTAATCATGGAACAGGAACAGCCACGCCCCTCCGCCCAGGCCGCCCGCGACCTGCTGAACGAAGCCGGCCGCCTCGAGTCGGCGGCCCGCGCCGCGGCTGGCTGGCCGCACATCGCCATGCTGCTCGGGCTGGGCGCGATCACTTCGCTGAGCATGCTGGCGTTCTGGTTCGTGGGCAGGTTCGACGAGTCATTGGTGGCGCTGCCCATGATCGCGATGCTCATCTGGCTCGGCATCTTCATGGTCTTCATGATCGTTTTCGGCCGGTCGACCAAGCGCGGCTTCGGGCGCCGGTGGATGACGTTCATGATGATCTGGGCAGCCCTATGGGTCATTGGCATCCTGTTGGCCAGCACGGTGTTCACGGGCCAGCTCTGGTTCGCGGTCCTGATCGCGGCGGCCATCACCGTCAACTCGGCGACCGGCGCATGGCTCGAGGCCCGGGCATGACTGGCGGGACGTCCGGGCAGGAAGACCACGACGACCATCCACGGCTGAAGCTCTCGGACCAGCTGTCCCATCCCGTGCGCTTTTCGCTCGTCGCCGCCATCGCCGGCACCGACGAGTCGGAGTTCGCCGTCGTCCGGGACCACCTCCAGATCAGCGACTCGGTCCTCAGCCGGCAGGCCTCCCAGCTCGAGGTTGCGGGCATCGTCAGGATCCGCAAGGGGTTCGTGGGCAAGCGCCCACGCACCTGGTTCGCGCTGACTCCCCTGGGCCGCACGACCTGGGAGCAGCACCTCGGGGCCTTGCGCGAGATCGCCAACGAATCCATGCCACCGCCGGTTTTGTAGGACCCCTACAAAAATCGCTGCCGGACTCCCGGGGACTGGCGTGGAATTACGTACACAATCCACAAGCGCGGGTAGGCTCCAAACAGCAAAGTGAAGGAGTTCTACCTGCCATGCCCCAGCTGACCAAGGTCCTCATCGCCAACCGTGGCGAGATCGCCGTCCGCGTCATCCGCGCGGCCCGCGACGAGGGCATCGCCTCCGTCGCCGTCTACGCAGAGCCCGACCGCGAGGCGCTACATGTCCGCCTGGCCGACGAGGCCTTCGCACTCGGCGGCCAAAATGCCGCGGAGTCCTACCTGGTCATGGACAAGATCCTCGAGGCGGCTGCCGCCTCGGGGGCCGACGCCGTCCACCCCGGATACGGCTTCCTCTCCGAGAACGCCGACTTCGCCCAACGGGTAATCGACGCCGGCCTGACCTGGATCGGACCGCCGCCCAGCGCCATTGCCCAGCTCGGCGACAAGGTCCAGGCGCGGCACATCGCCACCAAGGTCGGCGCGCCGCTGGTGCCCGGCACGAAGGAGCCGGTGCGTTCCACGCAGGAGGTCCTGGAATTCGCCGACCACCACGGGCTCCCCCTGGCGATCAAGGCCGCCTACGGCGGCGGTGGCCGCGGCATCAAGGTCGTGCGCTCCCGCGATGAGATCCCCGAGATGTACGAGTCGGCCGTCCGGGAGGCCACGGCGGCCTTCGGCCGGGGCGAATGCTTCATCGAACGCTTCCTGGACTCCCCCCGCCACGTCGAAACGCAGTGCCTGGCCGACGCGCACGGCAACATATCCATCATCTCGACCCGTGACTGCTCGCTGCAGCGTCGCAACCAGAAACTCGTCGAGGAGGCGCCGGCTCCGTTCCTGTCCGAGGACCAGGTCCGCCGCCTGTACGAGTCGTCCAAGGCCATCCTGCGCGAAGCAGGGTACGTCGGTGCGGGAACCTGCGAGTTCCTCGTGGGCACCGACGGCGTCATATCCTTCCTCGAGGTGAACACCCGGCTCCAGGTGGAGCACACCGTCTCCGAGGAGATCTCCGGGATCGATCTGGTCCGCGAGCAGTTCCGCATCGCTCGGGGCGAGGAACTGGGCTACGGAGACCCCGAACTGCGCGGGCACTCCTTCGAGTTCCGCATTAATGGCGAGGACGCCGGACGCGGTTTCATGCCGGCCCCCGGGGCCATCAGCACCCTCCGCTTGCCCACCGGCCCCGGAGTCCGCGTCGATTCAGGGGTCGAACAGGGCGAATCCGTCTCCGGCAACTTCGATTCGATGATCGCCAAGCTGATCGTCACCGGGGCCACCCGCGACCAGGCGGCCGCTCGCGCCCGGCGCGCACTGGGCGAGATGGTCGTTGAGGGCATGCCCACGGTCATCCCGTTCCACCGCGCCGTCATGGCCGACCCCGCCTTCGTACCGGCGTCCGGGCCCTTCAGCGTCCACACCCGCTGGATCGAGACGGAATTCGAGAACACGATCGAACCGTGGACCCCCTCCGGGGCCATGCCCGAGGCCACCGATGAACGCCAGTCAGTGACCGTCGAAGTCGGCGGCCGGCGCCTCGAGGTCGTCCTGCCCGCCGGGTTGGGCGCACGCTCCGGCGGCAAGTCCAACGGCAAGGCCAAGCGGAAGCGCTCGAACCGCTCCAGCAATGGCGCCGCCGTCACCGGCGACAGCCTGACCTCCCCCATGCAGGGCACCATCGTCAAGGTCGCCGTCGCGGACGGGGACACGGTCGCCGAGGGCGACCTCGTGGTTGTGCTGGAGGCCATGAAGATGGAACAGCCGCTCACCGCACACCGTGCCGGAACCATCACGGGTCTCACCGCAGTTGCCGGCGACACCGTTTCGGCCGGGGCGGTCCTGGCCAGCATCCAGGACTGACCCCCGCCCGATACGGCATTGGCCTGCCTCCCCTGACGGGGTGGCAGGCCAATGTCTTTTCGGCTGGGCCCGGTGGGCTATCAGCCCACGTTGTTCTCGAAGTCCCGGTCGCGGGTTTCACCGGTCATGATCAGCGCGATGATCGTCAGCGCGGCGGCGCCTGCCAGGTAGACACCGACCCACATGGTGTTCCCCCCACCTGCCTGCCACAGGGCGATGGCCACGAACGACGCCGGTGCGGCGCCGATGACCGAGGAGAGGTTGTACGCGACCGCGGAGCCGGTATAGCGCACGTTGGCCGGGAACAGCTCCGGCAGGTAGGCGGCCATGGGTCCGAAGGTCAGCCCCATCAAAGAGAGCCCGATGATCAGCCCGACCATGGCGGCTCCCGTCCCGGGTCCGAACATCAGCGTCCAGGTCGCGCCGAAGACAAGGATCAGGAACGAGACGCCCAGCAGGAACTTGCGGCGGCCGAACTTCTCGGCCAGCGGGCCGGAGATGACGGTGAAGATGCCGAAGAACACGACGCCGAGGATCAGCATCCACAGGAATTCGGTGCGCGGCACACCCAATCCGGGCACGAACGCGGCCTCGGCGGCGGCGTCGAACACCTTGCCCTTGGCTTCTGCGGCGGCCCGAGCCTGGTCTACGGTGGCCGGGGAGGTGCCGTAGGTCAGCGTGAAGGACGTCATCAGGTAGAACAGCACGTAGGTGGCGAACATGATGATCGTGCCGGCCAGGACGGGCCGCCAGTGGAAGCGGAAGGTCTGCTTGACCGGGGACTTGACGACCTTCTCCTGCTTGATCACGTTCTGGAAGGAGACGGATTCGACCAGCTTCAGTCGGACGTAGATGCCCACGGCCACCAGCACGGCGGAGAGGATGAACGGCACGCGCCAGCCCCACTGCTGGAACTGCTCGGGGCTCAGCCCCAGCTGCAGGCCGACGAAGACCAGGTTGGCGATGATGAAGCCGATCGGCGCTCCGAGCTGCGGGAACGTGCCGTAGATGGCGCGCTTGTTGGCCGGGGCGTTCTCCGTGGCCAGCAGCGCCGCACCGGACCATTCGCCGCCCAGGGCCAGTCCCTGCGCGAAGCGCAGCAGCACCAGGAGCAGCGGTGCCAGGACGACGAACCCGCCGCTGGCAGCCGGCAGGAAGCCGATGAGGAAGGTTGCGATGCCCATGGTCATCAGGGACGCCACGAGCGTTCCCTTGCGGCCGATCTTGTCGCCGAAGTGGCCGAAGATGATCGAGCCCAGCGGGCGGGCGACGAAGGCGACGCCGAAGATCGCGAAGGAGCTGAGGATGGCGTTGATGTTGGTGGCGTTCGGGAAGAACAACGCCGGGAAGACCAGGACCGAGGCCGTGGCATAGGCGTAGAAGTCGTAGAACTCCACGGTGGTGCCGATCATGCTCGAGAAGATCACGCGACCTCGCGTGTTCGCCTTCGGAACGGCGGTGGTGGGCAAACTGGACACTATTAGGACACCTCTTGTGCGCGTGTGATCAATACTTCGAGTAATACTAGAACTTTTGACCACCCGTCCCTCATTGTGTCCACATACTGGACGCACCTAGGCGTCACAGACGCGTCATGTTCGCCTCCCGTGGGGCCGCGGGAGGCGAACGGCTACAGGTGCTTGTGCAGGCGGCGGGCCGCCTCGGACACCGAGCCCGAGAGCGAGGGGTACACCGTGAAGGTCTGGGCCATGTCGTCCACGTGCAGCCGGTTCTGCACGGCCAGGGCGATGGGGTAGATCAGCTCGGAGGCGCGCGGGGCGACCACGACGCCGCCGATGACCGTGCCGGAGCCGCTGCGGGCGATGATCTTCACGAAGCCCTCCTTGACGTTCATCATCTTCGCCCGGGCATTCGTGGCCAGGTCGAGCTTGATGATGTCGCCCTGGTACTTCCCCTCCTTGACCTGCGCCTCGGTCACGCCAACCGTGGCGATCTCGGGGCTGGTGAAGATGTTGGACGAGACCTCGTGGGTCTTCAGGGGGCGGACCCCGTCGCCCATGAGGTGGGCAATCGCGATGCGACCCTGCATGGCGGCCACGGAGGCGAGCGCGAAGACGCCGGTGCAGTCGCCGGCGGCGTAGACGTTCGGCGCCGTGGTGCGCGAGACGCCGTCGACTTTGATGTGGCCGGATTCGGCGAGTTCGATGCCGGCTTCCTCCAGGCCGATGCCCGCGGTGTTCGGGATGCCGCCAACGGCCACCAGGCAGTGGCTGCCGTCCAGGGTCCGGCCATCGGAGAGGGTGACGCGCACGCCGTCCGCGGTCCGGTCCACTGACTGGGCACGCGACTTGGCCACAACCTCCAGCCCGTTGGCCTCGAACGCATCCTCCAAGACGGCAGCCGCATCGGCGTCCTCGCCGGGGAGGACGCGATCGCGGGAGGACACCAGCGTCACGCGGGTCCCGAGCATGTTGTAGGCAGAGGCAAATTCGGCGCCGGTGACGCCGGAACCGACGACGATGAGGTGTTCGGGGAGTTCCTGGAGGTTGTAGACCTGGGTCCAGGAGAAGATGCGTTCGCCGTCGGGCATCGCGGTGGGCAGCTCGCGGGCATGGGCACCCAGGGCGAGCAGGATGGCGTCGGCTTCGAGGGTCTCCTCGCTGCCGTCGTTGCCGGTGACGGCGATGTGGCGGTTGTCGAGCAGGCGGCCCTCGCCCAGGACGACGCGCACGCCGGCGCGTTCGAGGCCGATGCGGATGTCGGCCGATTGTTCGCGGGCGAGCTCCATCAGGCGGGCGTTCACGACACCGAGGTCGGCACTGGCATCGGCCTTGCCCTCAACGGTCACGCCGAAGGACTGTGCGCCGCTGACCCGGCGCATGGCGTCCGCGGTGGCGATCAGGGTCTTGGAGGGCACGACGTCCGTCAACACCGCCGAGCCGCCCATGCCCTGCCGCTCGACGATGGTCACGTCAGCGCCGAGTTGCGCGGCCACGATTGCCGCCTCATAGCCACCGGGGCCGCCGCCCAGGATGATCAGCCGCTGGGACGTTTTGCTCTGTTCTACGCTCACGTCAGCCCATTCTCCACTACCTGCCCGTAACTTGCACGCCGGGGCCGGTTCCGGGCGCGGGGCAACCGACGGTAGGTTGGTGCCGTGAACGAAATCAACGAAGATCCCTTCCAGCTGGCTCGTGACGCGGCGGCCGCCCTGGCCGAGCAGACCGGCATCGAATCCCACGACACCGCCCTCGTCCTGGGCTCCGGATGGGGCGAGGCCGCCGAATTGATCGGCGAGACCACCCATACCCTGGATGCGGCAACCCTGCCCGGGTTCCACTCCCCCGCCGTCGTCGGGCACACCGGCACCATCCGTTCCATCCTGACCCCGGCCGGGAAGCGGGTGCTGGTGCTCGGCGCCCGGAACCATTACTACGAGGGCAAAGGCGTGCGCGCCGTCGTCCATGGGGTTCGCACCGCGGCCGCCGCAGGCTGCACCACGATGGTGTTGACCAACGGGTGCGGCGGGCTGAACGAGGCCTGGACCCCGGGTACGCCGGTGCTGATCAGCGACCACCTCAACCTCACGGCCGCCTCGCCCCTGGAGGGCGCGACGTTCGTGGACCTCACCGACCTCTACTCTTCGCGCCTGCGGGCGATCGCCCGCGAGGTCGACCCGAGCCTGGACGAGGGCGTCTACGCCCAATTCACCGGGCCCCACTACGAGACCCCGGCCGAAGTCAGGTATGCCCGGCGCATCGGTGCCGACCTCGTCGGCATGTCCACCGCCCTGGAGGCCATCGCCGCCCGGCACGCCGGCATGGAGGTCTTCGGCGTCTCGCTGGTGACCAACCTGGCCGCCGGGATCAGCCCGGTGCCGTTGAGCCATGCGGAGGTCATCGAGGCCGGGCAGGCCGCCGGTCCGCGCATCTCGAAGTTGCTGGCGGAGATCGTCGGGCGCATCTGACCCGGACTGCCCCGCCCATCCGAGAAACACACCACCGCAGGAGCACCATGAATGCCGCCCCCCAGCTGCCCGAGGACCTCTTCGCCCGCGCCGAGGCCTGGGCCGCCGCGGACCCCGACCCGGCGACCGCCGCCGAGCTGCTGGCCCTGCTCGAGGCGTCCCGAACCGACGATGCGGCCGCCGCGGAGCTGGCCGACCGGTTCTCCGGCACGCTCTCCTTCGGGACCGCGGGATTGCGGGCGGCATTGGGTGCCGGGCCGAACCGGATGAACCGGGTCGTGGTCCGGCACACCGCGGCCGGCGTCGCCCGGTACCTGTTCGATGCCGCCGCCGGGGCCTACACCCCGCGGGCCGTGGTCGGGTTCGATGCCCGCTACAACTCGGACGTCTTCGCCGAGGAGACCGCCGCCATCTTCACCGCCGCCGGCATCGAGACGTTCCTGATGCCCGGCCTGTTGCCCACACCGGTGCTCGCCTGGGCCGTCCGCGCCCTGGGGTGCGAGGCCGGGGTCATGGTGACCGCCAGCCACAACCCGCCACAGGACAACGGCTACAAGGTCTACCTGGGCGGACGGGCCGTGTCCGACTCCGGGCAGGGGGCCCAGATCGTCGCCCCGATGGATGCAGGGATCGCCGAGCGCATCGCCGCCTCGGGCCCACTGGACGGCATCGAACTGGCCAGCACCGGCTGGACCGTGCTGCCCGCCGCCGGCGAGCCCGGAGACGTGCAGGCCCGATACCTGGAATCCATCACCGCCCTGGTACCGGCCGACGCGCCCGAACGGGGGCACCGTGCCGACCTGCGGATCGTGCTGACCCCGATGCACGGCGTCGGCGGGGACACGATGTCACGGGCCCTGGCGACCGCGGGCTTCCCCGATGTCCACTTGGTGGCCGAACAGGCCGAACCCGACCCGGATTTCCCCACCGTCGCCTTCCCCAACCCGGAGGAGCCCGGCGCCATCGACCTGGCCCTGGACCTGGCCCTGGCAACGGACGCGGACCTGGTCATCGCCAACGACCCGGACGCGGACCGCTGTGCCGCGGCCGTCAACGACCCGGAGTCCGGCTGGCGGATGCTCACCGGGGACGAGGTCGGCGCCCTGCTGGGCGTCCACATCGCCAGCCGGCTGGCGGCCGGCGCGCCCGGTGCCGCCGCGTCCGGCCCGCCCGTCTTCGCCGACTCGATCGTCTCCTCGCGTCTGCTGGCCCGCATTGCCGCCGCCGCCGGGATCGCCCACGAGGAAACACTGACCGGCTTCAAGTGGATTTCGCGCGTCCCCGGCCTGTCCTTCGGCTACGAAGAGGCGCTGGGCTACTGCGTGGCGCCGGACCTGGTGCGCGACAAGGACGGCATGTCAGCGGCCCTGCTGCTGGCCGAATTCGCGGCCCGCCTCAAGTCCGCCGGACGCACCCTGCTCGATGCGCTCGACGCCCTGGCGCTGGAGCACGGACTGCACGCCACCGACCAGCTCTCGGTGCGCGTGGCCTCGCTGGATGAACTCGGCACCTTGATGGCCCGCCTGCGGTCCCGGGTACCGGCGTCGTTTGCCGGCTCCCCGGTCGACGTCGCCACCGACCTGGCGCTGGGTGGCGCCGCACTGCCGCCGACCGACGCGCTGGCGTTCACCACCGCCGATGCCAGCCGGGTGATCGTGCGCCCCAGCGGCACCGAGCCCAAGCTCAAGTGCTACCTCGAGGTCATCGAACCGGTGGCCTCCGACGACGACCTACCCGCCGCGCGGACCCGCGCCCGCGACCGGCTGGCCCGGGTCCGCGCCGACACCGGCGCGGCACTCGGCCTCTGATCCAACCGACCCACACCTGAGAGGGAACCATGACCCAGCCCACGCCCGCCACCATCGCCTCCTACATCGACCACACGCTGCTCAAGCCCGATGCCTCCCGCGAGGACATCCTGGCCGTCGCCGCCGAGGCCGCGAAATACCAGTTCAAGTCGGTGTGCGTGAACCCGCTCTGGGTCGCGACCGTCGCCGGGGCGCTGCAGGGCTCGGGCGTGCTGACCTGCTCGGTGATCGGCTTCCCGTTCGGGGCGACCACCACCGCGGTGAAGTCCTTCGAGGCCGCCGGGGCCATCGCCGATGGGGCCAGCGAGATCGACATGGTCATCGACATCTCCGCGGCCCGCCGCGGGGACCGTGACGCGCTGGTCGCCGACATCGGCGGCGTCGCGGCCACCGTGCACGACGGCGGTGCCATCCTCAAGGTGATCATCGAGACCTCGCTGCTGGACGAGGCCGCCAAGGTCCTGGCCTGCCAGGCCGCCGTCGAGGCAGGGGCCGACTTCGTGAAGACCTCCACCGGTTTCGCCGGGGGCGGGGCGACGGTCGAGGACATCGCGTTGATGCGCCGCACGGTCGGCCCGGAGCTGGGCGTCAAGGCCTCCGGCGGGGTCCGTTCCCTCGCCGACGCACAGGCGATGATCGAGGCCGGGGCCACACGGCTCGGGGCCAGCTCGGGAGTTGCTATTGTAGAGGGTGAGCAGGGCACCGCCGGCTACTAGCGCGAGCGCGCACCACCGCCAGCCGGCGCATCACAACAAGGAGAATCGCAGTGTACTCAGACGGCAAGAGCAAGGCCTATTCCGGCCAGGGCAACTTCGCGGGCAACTTCCTGGCCTTCGCGGTGTTCTTCATCCTGTTCCTGGGCGCCCTCTACGCGCTGAGCTTCTGGACCTTGGAAAACGCCTGGCTGCCGGGCATCGCGTGCTTCGTGCTGGCCCTGCTGTCGTTCGGCATCCCGCAGACCATCCTCGGCCACTCCGACTCACACGAGTCCGAGCGCCGCCCGGCCGCAGAGGTCGTCAGGAAGTAGCAGCACCACACCACCTCCACGGGTGCCCGCCGGCCTAGCCGGAGGGCACCCGTCGTCGTTTCCCGCCCCCGCGGCCGTGCGGGTGCGGTGCGCGACGCATTGCACTGCGTCCCGGGCTCGAACGCGTTAGTGTGGATTCCGGGTTCCAGACCGGTTCCCACGCGTGAGCAGAGGAGGAACGAAATGCGCATCTTCACATTTCTGGCCGGAGCAGCAGTGGGATACGTCCTCGGCACCCGGGCGGGCCGCGAACAGTACGACCAGCTCCGCGGCAAGGTCCAGAACCTGTGGCAGGACCCCCGCACGCAGGAAAAGCTGAATGACGTCGAGAATGCCATCAAGGACAAGGCACCCGATGTCGGCGCGGCTGCCGCGTCGGCCGCGGGCACCGTGGCCGGGAAGGTGAAGGACACCGCGTCCAACGCCCTGCACCGCGCCAAGTCCGGTAACGGGTCCGAGGCAGGCTCCGGCGCCCCCTCGCACGCCAACGACCACATCTCCGACCCTTCCCTCGGGTCGGCCGGCGAGACGAGCGATTGGACCGACGAGGGCGGCGCCACGCCGACCGGCCCCAGCGCCGTCCGGTAGGCGGACGGGGTAGGCTCCCGAACACGACGCGACCCGGTCGAATCCCCAAAGGTTCGGCCGGGTCGCGTGCGTCCGGGGTGGCAATGGTGCCGCGGGGCGGTCAGTCCTCGAACAGCGCCTCCAGCACCCCCGAGGCCCACGCGAGGATCTCGGCGTCGGCCAGGTCCCTTCCGCCGATCGACGCCGTCTTCGGCTTGGGGATCAGCACGGCATCCAGCGCCGGCTTGTGCTGCGCCCCCTTGTACATCCGGTTCATGCGCAGCAGCTTCGACTCGGGCAGGGTCCCCGGCGCGAACTTGATGAAGTTGCCCTGCATCGCCACATCCGTCAGGCCCGCGGCCCGCGCCCTGACCCGGAAACGGGCGACCTCCAGCAGGTTGACCACCGCCGCCGGCGGCTCGCCGTAGCGGTCGACGAGTTCGGCGACGACCGCGTCGATGGCCTCCGGATCCGTCGCCGCCGCCAGCTTCCGGTAGGCTTCCAGCCGCAGCCGCTCCCCCGGAACGTAGTCGTGGGGCAGGTGGGCGTTGACCGGCAGCTCGATCTTCATGTCGGCGACCTTCTCCTCGGTCTCGCCCTTGAAGTTGGCCACCGCCTCGCCGACCAGCCGGATGTAGAGGTCGAACCCGACGCCGGCGATGTGCCCGGACTGCTCGCCGCCGAGCAGGTTGCCGGCCCCGCGGATCTCCAGGTCCTTCATCGCCAGCTGGAAGCCGGAGCCGAGTTCGTTGTGCGCCGCCACGGCCTTCAGCCGCTCCAGGGCGACCTCACCCAGCGGCTTTTCGGCGTTCCAGAGGAAGTAGGCGTAGGCGCGGTCGCGTCCGCGGCCCACACGCCCACGCAGCTGGTGCAGCTGGCTCAGCCCGTAGTTGTTCGCCCGGTCCACGATCAGCGTATTGGCGTTGGAGATGTCCAGTCCGGTCTCGATGATCGTGGTGGAGACCAGGACGTCGAACTTCCTGTCCCAGAAGTCCACGATGATCTGCTCCAGCCTGGCCTCGCTCATCTTGCCGTGCGCGACCTCCACGCGCGCCTCCGGGACGAGCTCGCGCAGCTTTGCGGCGACCGAGTCGATCGAGGAAACCCGGTTGTGGACGAAGAAGACCTGGCCCTCGCGCATGAGTTCACGGCGGATCGCCGCCGTGACCTGCTTGTCGGTATGCGGTCCGACGTAGGTGAGCACCGGATGGCGTTCCTCCGGCGGGGTCGCCAGTGTGGAGGTTTCGCGGATACCGGTCAAAGACATCTCCAGCGTGCGCGGGATCGGGGTCGCCGACATGGCCAACACGTCGACATTGGTGCGCATCTGCTTCAGCGCCTCCTTGTGCTCGACGCCGAAACGCTGCTCCTCGTCGACGATCACCAGGCCCAGGTCCTTGAACTGCACCTCCTTGGACAGCAGGCGGTGCGTGCCGATGACCACGTCGATGGAACCGTTCTTGAGCCCCTCGACGGCGTCCTTGGCCTCCTTCGGCGTCTGGAAGCGCGACAGCGAGGCGACCCGTACCGGGAAACCGGAAAAGCGGTCCCCGAAGGTCTCGATGTGCTGGCGGGCCAGCAGCGTCGTGGGGACCAACACCGCGACCTGCTTGCCGTCCTGGACGGCCTTGAACGCCGCACGGACCGCGATCTCGGTCTTGCCGAAGCCGACGTCGCCGGAGATGAGCCGGTCCATCGGGATCTCCCGCTCCATGTCGGCCTTGACCTCGTTGATCGTGGTCAGCTGGTCGGGCGTCTCGACGAACGGGAAGGCCTCCTCCAGTTCGGACTGCCAGGGCGTGTCCTTCCCGAACGCATGCCCCCGGGAGGCCATCCGGGCGGAGTAGAGGCGGATGAGGTCCGCGGCGATCTCCTTGACCGCCCGCCGTGCCCTGGACTTGGTGTTCGACCAGTCGCTGCCGCCCATCTTCGACAGCGAGGGGGTCTCCCCGCCGACGTAGCGGGTGACCTGGTCCAGCTGGTCGGTCGGCACGAAGAGCCGGTCCCCGGGCGCCCCCCGCTTGGACGGTGCGTACTCGAGCACCAGGTATTCGCGCATGGACCCCGAGGTCCCGCCGACCTTGCGCTGGATCAGCTCGACGAACCGGGCGATGCCGTGCTGTTCGTGCACGACGAAGTCGCCCTCGCTCAGCTGCAGCGGATCCACCGCGTTGCGGCGCCGGGCGGCGAGCTTGCGGGTCGATTTGGCGGAGTAGGCACTGGAGCGTCCCAGCAGGTCGGCCTCGGTGAGCAACCCGAGTTTCAGGGAGTCGAAGACGAACCCCCGCCCGGCCACCGCCGTCGTGATCTCGATCAGCCCCTCGGTGGGGGCGCCGTCCACGGAGTCGACGCGGTGGCAGGGGATGCCGGCATCGTGGAAGAGCTCCGCGAGGCGCTGGGCCGGGCCGGGGCCATCGGTGGCCACGACCACGCGCCAGTCATCGCGCACGCGGGAGCCGATGAAGTCCATCATCTCGGCGACCTCGCCCTGGTAGCCGCGTGGTTCGCGCGCCGCAACGTTCAGCGAGTCGATATCCAGTTCCAGCTCGCCGTCGCGGGTCAACGACGTGATGGACCACCAGCTGACCTGCGAGGCCAGGGCGGTGGCGCGGGTGTCGGCCAGGGTGGAGAAGTTCCCGGCCTCCAGGGCGGCACCGAGGCCCTCGGCCTGCATCAGGTCCACCGGTGCCGCACCGCCGTCGGAGGCGGTGGACCAGGCGGCGGCGAGGAATTCGGCGTTGGTCTCGGCGAGGTCGTGGGCACGGGCCCGCACCCGTTCGGGCTCCATCACCACGGCCACGGAATCCGCCGGCAGCACCCCGACGAACGGGACCATGGCGTCGACCAGCAACGGTGCCAGCGACTCCATCCCCTCGACGGCGATGCCTCCGGCGATCTTCTCCAGCATGTCGGCCGCGGCCGGCATCCCGGCCTTCAACTTGGCCGCGCGGGACATCACGGACGGGGTGATCAGCAGTTCGCGGCACGGTGGCGCGTAGAGCACCGTGGGATCCGCGATCCCGCCCTCGGCCTTGTCGGCCTTGGAGAAGGAGCGCTGGTCGGCGACGGCGAACCAGCGCATCGACTCGACCTCGTCACCGAAGAAGTCGATGCGGATCGGGTGGTCCTCGGTGGGCGGGAAGACATCGAGGATCCCGCCGCGCACGGCGAACTCGCCCCGGTGCGTGACCATGTCCACGCGGGCGTAGGCGGCGTCCGCCAGCTCGTGCACGACGGCGTCGAACGACCTCTCCTCGCCCGTCGCCAGCCGCACGGGGGCCAGCTCCCCGAGTCCCTTGACCAGTGGCTGCACCACGGCACGGATCGGCGCGACGACCACCTTCAGCGGGCCCCCGGACTGCCCGGGGTGGGCGAGCCGGCGCAGCACGTTCAGCCGACGTCCCACCGTGTCCGAGCGCGGGGAGAGCCGCTCGTGCGGGAGCGTCTCCCAGCTGGGGAACTCCTCGACGGCGCCGTCGGGCAGGTAGGCGCGCAGCGCCCCGGCCAGTTCCTCCGCCTCGCGGCCGGTGGCGGTCACGGCCAGGACGATGCCGTCGCCGGCGGACAAGCCGTCGACCACCTCGGTGACCAGGGCGGCACGCAGCCCGGCGGGGGCCGCCACCTCGAGGTCCTGGCTCCGTGCGCTGAAGTCCTTCGACGCATAGGTGCGCACGCGCGCGTAGGACGGATCGGCAGCCAGGGCCGCGCGGAGGCCAGTGAGGGCCATGGGGTTCCTTCCGGGAAACAGCACAAAAGCCCGGCATCAACAAGGAGGCCGGGGTGGCTCCCAGCCTACCGCGATTTGGCGCACCACCCCGTAGCATGGACTCCGATACCACCATCCCGATCGCCGAGGAGACCCCATGGCCTTGAACGCCTCCACCACGCTGCCCCACCCTCCCGAGGCCGTCGTCGACGTGCTCACCCGTCGCGATTTCGTCGAGCACATCAGCCAGCGGGCCGGCGCCACCCTGACGGACTTCACCGTCTCGGGCCCGGTCAGCGGCGCCTTCACCACCACGACGGTCCGCACGGTGCCGACCGACCGGTTCCCCGAGATGGTCAAGAAGTTCGTTGGCCAGACGCTGAACGTCACCCAGCACGAGACCTGGTCCGCCCCCGCGGCCGATGGCAGCCGCACCGCGGATGTCACGGTCGACGTCGCCGGGGCGCCGGTCAAGGTCAAGGCCGTGCAGAAGCTGGTGGCCTCCTCCGGGGCCACCACGATCGAGCTCACCGGCGATGTCACCTCCTCCATCCCGTTCCTGGGCGGGAAGATCGCGGCGACGGCCGAGCCGTACCTGGCCAAGGCACTGAACCTGCAGGCCGCCGAGGCCAAGAAGTGGCTCGAACAGCCGGCCTAGGCTTCGCGGCCCTGCGGACCGGCCTGCCGCTGGCCGGCTTGTTGCCAAGCCGCCAGCGCCTCGCCTACATCGTGGTCCCGGCCGCCCTCTACCTGGCCGCCGTGCTGTTCGTCGTTTTCTGGCCCGTACCGGTCGACCGGCCCGTGCAGGGCGGCCTGGACCGGGCCCTTTCCTGGCTGCACGGCCACGGCATCCCTGGCTGGTTCGACTACGGCCTGGTCGAGTGGCTGGCCAACGTGGCCATGTTCGTCCCGTGGGGTGCCTTCGGTGCGGTCATCCTGGCCCCCCGCAGATGGTGGATGGTCGTGCTGGCGGCGCTGCTGGCCAGCACGGCGATCGAGACGGCACAGCTGGTGCTGCTGGCCGCCCGCTTCGCCTCCCCGGCCGACGTCGTGGCCAACACGCTGGGGGCGGTGGCGGGCGTCCTGTTCTGTGCGGCAACCTTCCCGGCGGTGGTCTCCTCGGTGCGCCGTCGCTACGGAACCCGGGTGCCGCCGTTGTCATGATTTGTGTCCGGCACCACCTGGCGCGGTAGGGTCGAAAGCGGTGAGCCGGGAAGTCTGGTCGGCAATGACAACGTTGTGCCCACTTGAAGTCGAGGACCCCGATGACCACACCTGATCCCACCCCTCCCCGCAGCACCATCCTGGGCCGCGGCAGCTACCGCGAATCCCTGCGCATCGGCGAGATCCTGCGCAAGGAGACCATCGGCGGGCTGATCCTCATCGTCGCGGCGGCCCTGGCGATCATCTGGGCGAACAGCCCCTGGGGCGCCGGCTACTTCGCCCTGCGCGACTTCCACCTGGCCGTTCCCCTTCCCGGCGTGGACCTGGATCTGAGCCTGGGGCACTGGGCCTCGGACGGGCTGCTGGCGGTCTTCTTCTTCCTCACCGGTCTGGAGCTGAAGAAGGAATTCGTCATCGGGGACCTGAAGGACTTCAGCCGCGCCATCGTCCCGGTCACCGCCGCCTTCGGTGGCGTGCTGGTGCCGGCGCTGATCTACGTCGCGCTGAACATCGGCACGGGCGGGTCGACCCTGCATGGCTGGGCGATCCCCACGGCGACCGACATCGCGTTCGCCGTCGCCGTGCTCGCCGTCATCGGATCCAGCCTACCCTCGCCGCTGCGCCTGTTCCTGCTGACCCTGGCCGTGGTCGATGACCTCATCGCGATCGTCATCATCGCCTTCGTCTACACCGACGACCTCAAGCTGGAATACTTCGGTTTGTTCCTCATTCCGCTGCTGGCCTTCTTCTTCGTGGCGCAGCGGTTCCAGAAGCTCTTCGCGACCCGCAGCTGGGCCGCCTGGGTGATCCTGCTGCCGCTGGGGCTCATCGCCTGGGCGCTGCTGCACGAATCCGGGGTCCACGCGACGATCGCCGGCGTGCTGCTCGGCTTCGCGGTCCCGGTGCTGCGGCGCGACAAGGCCGAGGGAACCGGGCTCTCCGAACGCATGGAGCACCGTTTCCGGCCCCTGTCCTCGGGCATCTGCGTGCCGGTCTTCGCCTTCTTCTCCGCCGGCGTCGCGCTCGGTGGCGCGGCGGGGATCGGCAAGGCGCTGCAGGATCCGGTTGTCTGGGGCATCATCATCGGACTGGTAGTGGGCAAGCCGATCGGCATCATGGGATCGACCTACCTGCTCACCCGTACCCGGCACGCCCACCTGAATCCCTCGATCCGCTGGGGCGATCTGTTCGGCGTGACGCTGATCGCCGGCATCGGGTTCACCGTCTCGCTGCTGGTCTCCGAGCTCAGTTTCGGGCTGGAGTCACCGCATTACGAGCACGCCAAGGTCGCCATCCTCACCGGGTCGCTGCTCGCCGCGATCCTCGGCGCCATCTGGCTGGCCCCGCGCAACCGGCGCTACCGCCGGCTGGCGGAGGAAGAGCGCCGGGACGACGACGGCGACGGGATCCCCGACGCCTACCAGCAGGACTAGGACCTAGCCTTGGCCGCCCGCCATATCCGCGGCGGCCAGGGCCTGTTCGGCGGCCACCCAGGCGAGCATCGCGCACTTGACCCTGGCGGGGAAGCGCGATACGCCGGAGAAGGACGCTGCGTCGCCGAGGACCTCCTCGTCGGCCTCGATGGCACCACGCGAGCGCATGACGGTGCGGAACTGCTCGGCCAACTCCAACAACGTCTCCCGGCTTCCGCCCGTCGCGAGGTCGACCAGCACCGAGGCGGAGGCCATTGAGATCGAGCAGCCGTCCCCCTCCCAGCTGATCCGGTGGATGGCTTCGCCCTCGGTTTCCACCCGCAACCGGATCTGGTCGCCGCAGACCGGGTTGTGCTGGTGGGTCTCACCCCAGGCATGGCCGGCTTCCGACTCGACGAGCCCCTCCCCGTTGCGGCGCTTGGCGTGGTCCAGGATGATCTGCTGGTACAGCTGTTCCAGGTCGCTCATGCGCCCACCCCGAAGAACCAGCGCACGTCGGCCACAGCGCCCAGGAAGGCGTCGACGTCATCGTCCGTGTTGTAGAGATAGGTGCTCGCCCGGGTGCTGGCGGTGACGCCGAGGGCCCGGTGCAGCGGTTGGGCACAATGGTGCCCGACGCGCACGGCGACTCCGCGGCTGTCCAGGAACTGGCCGACATCGTGCGGGTGGACGCCGGGGACGTCGATGGTGGCGGTGCCGATGCGGGCGGCTCCGGCCGGGCCGAGTTGGCGCACACCGGGGATCGACGCGAGTCCGGCGGCGAGGCGCCGGCCCAGGTGTTCCTCCCAGGCGGCGATGCGGTCCATGCCGACCTCATCCAGGTAGTCGATCGCCGCAGCCAGGGCGACGGCCTGGGAGATCCGCTGGGTACCCGCCTCGAAGCGGGTCGGCGCCGGCAGGAATTCGGAGCGTTCCATGGTCACGGTGGTGATCATGGAGCCGCCGGTGAGGAAGGGGGGCATGGCGTCGAGCAGTTCCCGCCGACCATACAGGGCGCCGATGCCGGTGGGGCCGAGCATCTTGTGGCCGGAGAAGGCCATGAAGTCCACATCCAGTGCCTTCACGTCCACGGGCAGGTGCGGAACTGACTGGCAACCATCCAGGACCGTCAGGGCACCGACGGCGCGGGCCAGCTCCACGAGGGCTGCAACGTCGACCACGGTTCCCAGCACGTTGGAGACGTGGGTGAAGGCGAGGATGCGGGTGCGCGGGCCGACCAGGTCCGCGGCAAGATCCATCCGCAATGCGCCGTCACCGTCGACCGGGATGTACTTCAGGCTCGCTCCGGTGCGGAAGGCGAGCTCCTGCCAGGGGATGAGGTTGGCGTGGTGCTCGAGCTCGGTCACCAGGATCTCGTCGCCCGGGCCCAGCGCGAAGCGTTGGGCGGCTTCCCCTCCCCTGCCGGCGCTGGCATTGGAGAAGGAATAGGTGAGCAGGTTCAGCGCCTCGGTGGCGTTCGAGGTCCAGACGACCTCGTCGGTCCCGGCCCCGATGAACCGTGCGGTCTTCTCGCGGGCTTCCTCGTAGATCTCGGTGGCCTCGACGGCGAGGGTATGCGCGCCACGGTGGACGGCCGCGTTGAAGTTCTCGTAGAAGTGCTGCTCGGTGTCCAGGACCGATTGAGGCTTCTGCGACGTCGCTCCGGAGTCGAGATAGACCAGGGGCACGGAATTCACGGTCCGTTCCAGCAGGGTGAAGTCGGCGCGCAGGCGGCGCACTTCCGTGTTGTCCAGCGGGGCCAGGGCCGGTTCGGCATCTGCTGCCCCGCGGGGTCCGGTAACTGTTTCCACGTACGTCGCGTCCTTGGATCGGGGATGTTCGTCGGGGCACGGGCCCCGTGGATTCCGCAACGAATCCATGACCTAATGATCGCACGCACGGTGGGGCCCGTTCATGTGAGTCACGCCTTACCGCGGCAGTGAGCGGACATGAAAAAAGGGACCGGTAGCGGGATGGGGGTGGCCCAGTCTCAGAGGCCGCCCGCTACCGGCCCCGCTTAAGGGAGCCGTAAGGCATGAAGCGATGATATGTGAAATTGTTGTCAAACAAAAATTTCGTTCTTTCGGCTGTGGACTACGCGCCGTGGAACTTCTGCTGGGCGGCCTGCAGGTCTTCGCGGACCAGCAGTTCCGCGGCGTCAGCGGCCCCATCGATGAGGAACGGCAGCTCCTTGCGTTCGGTGGTCCCGAAGTCCCGCAACACGAAATCCGCGGTGTCCATCCGGCCCGGCGGGCGTCCGACCCCCACCCTGACGCGGTAGTAGTCCTTGGTCGACAGGGCCTTCGAGATGTCGCGCAGGCCGTTGTGTCCACCCTCTCCCCCGCCGAGCTTCAGCTTGATCGTGTTGAAGGGAATATCGATTTCGTCATGAATCGCAACAATATGCAGCGGGTCGATATCGAAGAAGCGCGCCAGTCCCGCGACGGGCCCTCCCGAAACGTTCATGTACGTCATCGGTTTGGCCAGGACGACCCGCGGTCCGCCGATGCCCAGACGCCCCTCAAGGACCTGCGCGTTGGATTTGTGCGCCTTGAACGACCCGCCGACGCGACCGGCGAGTTCGTCGAGGACCATGTGGCCCACATTGTGTCTGTTATGGGCGTAGCCGGGCCCGGGATTCCCGAGCCCGGCTACGAGCCAGGTGTTGCTTGCCATCAGGGCAGGAGGTTTCCCTACTCTGCGGAGGCGGCTGCGGCGGGCTTCTCGCCCTCGGCGGCTGCGGTTTCGGTCGCGTCCTCGGTCGAGCCGAGGTCCTGGACCTTCGGCTCGTCGACCGTGGCGATGACGGTGTCGGCGTCGATGAGCAGGGCGGCACCGTTCGGCAGGACCAAGTCGGAGGCCAGCACGTGGTTGCCCACTTCGCGGCCATCGACGTTCACGCTGACCCACTCGGGCAGGTTGGTGGCGTCGGCCTCGAGGGAAACGGTGTAGTGGTCCACGTCCAGGACGGCGCCGGGGGCGATTTCGCCCTCGATGTGCACGGACACGTCGACTGTGACCTTCTCGCCCTTCTTCACGGTCAGCAGGTCGATGTGGTCAACGGTCTGGCGCAGCGCGTGGCGCTGGACGTCCTTGACCAGGGCGAGGTGGGTTTCGCCGTCGACGTCGATGGTCAGCAGTGCGTTGGACACGCGGAGCGCCAGGGTGGCCTCCTGGGCCGGCAGCAGGATGTGCAGCGGCTCGGCACCGTGGCCGTAGATGACTGCGGGGATCTTGAATGCGCGGCGGGCGGTGCGGGCAGCGCCCTTGCCGAAGTCGCTGCGGACCTCTGCGGGCAGGGTGACCTTGTCGTGCGTCATGGGTATCTCCTGGGTGGTGTGGCTGTTGCGGTCTGCCCGGACAGATCGTGGTCCGGACACCGTACGAAGCCGATCCCGCAGGATGGACGCCGTGGGGCGTTGGGCCTTGTCGATCACGGAACCTGCGGATCCTCATCCGGCAGTTCCCTCGCCTGGGCACTGCATCCCAGTTTAGCAGGCCGCAAGCCAACGGCCGACCGGGGACGGGACAGCCCCCAACCCCGCGTGGGGAAGGGGGCTGAGCACCGGCCGTCGTGCTGGTGGGCCTAGGCGTTGCCGTCGAAGAGGCTCGTGACGGAACCGTCCTCGAAGACCTCCTTGATCGCGCGGGCGATCAGGGGGGCAATCGACAGGACGGTGAGCTGCTTGAAGCGCTTGGAGTTCGGGATCGGCAGCGTGTCGGTTACGACCACCTCGCGGGCGCCGGACTCGGAGAGTCGCTGTGCCGCCGGGTCGGAGAACACCGCGTGGGTGGCGGCGATGATGACGTCCTTCGCGCCGGCGTCCTTGAGCACGCGGACGGCCCCCGAGATGGTGCCACCCGTGTCGATCATGTCGTCGATGAGCACGCAGGTGCGTCCCTCAATCTGGCCGACGACGGTCTTGGAGATGGCCTGGTTCGGTACCGTGAGGTCGCGCGACTTGTGCACGAACGCCAGCGGGGCGCCGCCGAGGCGTTCCGCCCATTGTTCGGCGACGCGGACGCGTCCGGTGTCCGGGGAGACGACGGTGACGTTGTCGGCCTCCACCCGGGTGCGGATGTAGTCGGCCAGCAGCGGGATGGCGAACAGGTGGTCGACGGGGCCGTCGAAGAACCCCTGGATCTGCGCGGTGTGCAGGTCAACGCTCATGACGCGGTCGGCGCCGGCCGTCTTGTAGAGGTCCGCGACCAACCGGGCCGAGATCGGCTCACGTCCACGGCCCTTCTTGTCCTGACGGGCGTACGGGTAGAACGGCGAGACGACGGTGATGCGGCGGGCGGAGGCACGCTTCATGGAGTCGATCATGATCAGCTGTTCCATCAGCCAGTTGTTCAGTGGCGCCGGGTGGGCCTGGATGATGAAGACATCCTTGCCGCGCACGCTCTCCCCCGAGCGGACGTAGATCTCGCCGTTGGCGAAATCATAGGCGGACATGGGCAGCAGCTCGGTGTCGAGTGCCGCCGCGATCTCCTCGGCCAGCTCCGGGTGTGCGCGGCCGGATGCCAACACCAGCTTCTTGTCGACGTTGTGGCTCAGTTCGCTCATGTGTTCACTTTCTCACTTGTGAGGGGTTCGTGCGGTCTGGTCGGGGTGGATGGAGCAGTTCGTGGAGTGAGGTAGTGGACTGCCGGTTAGCCCGCGGTGGGGGTGCTCTTCTCGAGGGCGGAGGCGGCGGCCTCCGCGGCGGGGCTGCCAGGACGCTTGGCCGCGGTCCACCCCTCCTTGTTGGCCTGCGGGGCCACGGACAGGGCGAGGGCACCGGCCGGCACGTCCTTGCGGACGATGGCGCCGGCGGCGGTGTAGGCCCCGTCGCCGATGGTGACCGGGGCGATGAACACCGTGTTGGAGCTGGTGCGCACGTGCGAACCGATGGTCGTGCGGTGCTTGTTGACGCCGTCGTAGTTTGCGGTGATGTTGCCGCAGCCGATGTTCGTGTATTCGCCGATCTCTGCGTCACCGGCGTAGCCCAGATGGGAGAGCTTGGAGCCGCGGCCGACGGTGACGTTCTTCGTTTCGTAGAACGCGCCGATCTTGCCGGCCTCCCCGAGGCGGGTCTTCGGGCGCAGGTAGGCGAAGGGGCCGACCGAGGCGCCGGCGCCGATCTCCGAGGAGGTGACGTCGCTGCGCTTGACTTCGGCATTCTGCCCGACATGCGTGTCGACCAGCGTCGTGTCGGGGCCGATGACCGCGCCGGTTCCGATGGCGGTCGAGCCGTGCAGCTGGGTGCCGGGCTTCAGGGTGACGTCCGGGGACAACGCGACGGAGGCGTCGATCCAGGTGGTGTCCGGGTCGATGATGGTGACGCCGGAGCGCATCCACTGTTCAAGGATACGGCGGTTCATTTCCTTGCCGAGCGCGGAGAGCTGGACACGGTCGTTGGCGCCTTCGACCTGCCAGCGGTCGGTGGTGACCACGGCGGCGACGCGTCCGCCGTCACTCCGGGCGATGCCCAGCACGTCGGTCAGGTACATCTCGCCCTGGGCGTTGTCGGTGGTGACGCTGGCCAGGGCATTGCGCAGGACCTCTGCGTCGAAGGCATAGATGCCGGAGTTGACCTCGTTGATGGCGCGCTGGTCGGCGGTGGCGTCCTTGTGCTCAACGATGCCCTCGACGGTGCCGTCGGCGGCGCGGACGATGCGCCCGTAGCCGGCCGGGTCGGCGAGTTCGGCGCTGAGGACGGTGACGGCGTTGCCCTCGGACTCGTGGGCCGTGACCAGTTCGCCGATCAGTTCGGTGGTCAGCAAGGGAACGTCGCCGTAGGTGACGACGATGGTGCCCTCCAGATCGGCCGGAAGCTGTTCGAGGCCGACCTGCACGGCACGGCCGGTGCCGGGGATCTCGTCCTGGTCGGCGATGGTGATGCCCGGCTCGATGTCCAGCAGGTGCTTGACGACGATGTCGCGCTCGAAGCGGACGACGGCAACGAGGCGTTCGGGGTCCAGCCCCTTTGCGGCGGCGATCGCATGGCCGACCATGGAACGGCCACCGATCTCGTGGAGGATCTTCGGCTTCGCCGATTTCATCCTGGTCCCGGCCCCTGCTGCGAGGACGATGACGGCGGCCGGTGTGGTGGCTTCCACGCTCAAGTGTTGAACTCCCTGCGGTGTTGGTGGTTCGGTGCCGACGCATG
The DNA here is from genome assembly GCF_056680475.1 of Arthrobacter sp. ASL1. Classification (NCBI taxonomy): domain Bacteria; kingdom Bacillati; phylum Actinomycetota; class Actinomycetes; order Micrococcales; family Micrococcaceae; genus Arthrobacter; species Arthrobacter sp. ASL1. The sequence goes on along the minus strand of NZ_CM155284.1, from coordinate 3,334,741 downwards.
GCCGGGCGATGTCAGTCTACCGCCGACGCGGCGTTGAACATGAACGACCACATCACCTTGGCGGCACGGAGTCGTCGCGTAGGGACAGCATTCGTTCACCTAACCTGAACTGCGACCGCCAACGAACGCCTTCCCGGGCCCAGGAGCGCCGTTACGCAGATGGTGAGCGTCTGGCAGCCGGACTCTGAGAACAGGATCCACTCACCGAGCCAGAGACATCGAAATCCACCCGAGGTATGGCGGTCAACGTTCGACGGACGGGGACCACGCGTGCTCTATGAACAGCCGAGGTTTTGAGCCTGCCTCAGCTTGGATGCTATAAACATCGCTATCGCCGATAGCACCGCTGCGAGGAGCCCCGAAGAGCAAGGTCTCGTTGTCGAGCCAGTCCAGTTGGTCATCGAAGCCATCCTTGAGTGGGATGACCAACTCCTTGTGGCTTGCCAAATCCAGAACGGCGACGTCCCAGTGGACTGCCCCCAACCCGGCCCTGCGCTTTTTGTAGGCGACGCGCTTGCCATCGGGCGATACAGAGGGGCACTCCGCACTCTCCTGGACGGCTGTAAGGGTCCGGCGGGCGAGGCTTCCCTCCATCAGCCAGGTCTTCTCACCTGACGCAACGGTGACAAAGAAGCGGTTGCCACCAGCGAAGGTCACGCCCCAGACGTTTCTGTCAACCGAGGTCAGTTCCTGCCGGCCGACGAGCATCGTGAATGCTTCCAAGTTTCCAAAATTTCTTCCGTCTTCCGACCTTATCGTCGTTTCCGTGGAAAACGCGTCCCCAGCATAGGAATGGCCCGTCACGAATGCCGTCGTCGCAATGAGTCCGTCCGCAGATACACGTGTACGGCTGGGTACGCCCGGAAGGGGCCACGAATCAACGACGTGCTCGGATGAATTCAACACCTGGGTTTCAAAAGTCGTGGGGATGCCGCGTACGATCCGCATACAGGAAACTATTCCTGCCGCCGCATCAACCCGGTCACACGAGGTGGCCCCGATTTCGCGGGGCCCTTGAGGGTCGCTGGCGGTTACAGAACTCACCATTCCGTATCCGCTACCGGACGCGGTATTCCTGAATAGTATTCGTTGGCCACCCGTCAGGTTCTCCACCACAGACGCTGCTGAAGCTCCGGTATTTCGCTCATGAAATCGTTGGTAGGCCTGGATCGCATAGATGGTTGCCCCGCCAAGCACGAGTACGGCAATCGTCGCCATGATGGCCCAACGCGTCCGTCCAGACACTCGTTGGCTCGCCGGTGTATTCATCGAACTGCTTCCTCCGGGCTGCGCACCGCCACTTTGCGGAGGATCAACCACGCACACGGGATTAGTAGGCATAAGAGCACCGCTGCCCCGATCATGGTTGGAGTCGCCCCAATTACTACCCACAGTAGCCCGAACGCTACGGACGCCACGAGACGCGTAACCGCGACTACGGTTTGGGCTGCTGCAATGCCAGTCGAGGTTGTTCCCTCAGGCGACAGTTGCCCCGCCAGCGCCGCTAAGACGCCGTCTGTCGCCGCATAGAACGTTCCCAGCAGCAATAAGCACATGGCGACCGAGAGAACGCTACCGGCGAAACCCGCGCAGAGATATGCAGCTGCCAAGGCCACATGCCCCAGGACAAAGACCCCGGCACGAGAGGTCCGGTCCGCTATGCGGCCAAGGGGAATTGCCAGGACAAGGAATACGGCATTCGAACCGACAAACAGCAGGGGAAACCAGGTGGTCTGCATTTCACCGTGTTGCATGAGGGCCAGATAAACAAAACCATCGCCAACGGTTACAAGGCCCAGTAGACCAGCGGCGACGAGCAGCAGGCGAAGACGCCCCCTGAATATCGCTTTGATCTGAGGCCGCGACGAATTGCCGGGCACGTAGTCAGCGTCAGACGTCACTCCGGTCCTTGTCGGAATATCGTTCCTGTGGAGCCGAAGATTTGGCACCAACAGACCAAGAACCGCGAAACCTAGGACGGCCGCCGCCAACGAAACCACAAAGACCACTCGATACCCGTCCGGCACAAGTAGTAGAACAACGAATGCCAGTAACGGCCCGATCGTCGCCCCCACGGTATCCAACATCCTGTGCAGTCCGAATGAGCGCGCGAGATGTTCGGGTTGGGATGACTGTTGGATCATCGAGTCCCGGGGGGCTGTCCGGATGCCCTTACCAATGCGGTCGATCCCCACTATTGCCGTGATGCCGGCGAACCCCTGGGCAAACAGAAGGCCAATGCGTGCGATCATCGAGAGCCCATAGCCGGTCAAGGCCACAGGTTTCGGCCGAGCGCTCTTATCGGCCGTGTAGCCCGCAGCAATCCGAACAACGGCGCTCAGACCCTGGTGCAATCCATCAAGCACTCCGTAGGCGACCATCGACAGGCCGAGGGCTCCGGTGATGTAAAGGGGAAGGACTGCCGCGACAGATTCCGATGAAATGTCCGTCAACATGCTGACAATCCCTAGTGCAATTACCGTAGGTGAAGCCTTGAAGGCCACGGAGGTCGCGCGATTGCCGGCTGAATTCTGTCGTCGTGTGGTCCAATCCGAAAGACTCAAATACATCGACGCTACTCATCCACCGTGAATGCACCGGAGACTGAGAATCCGGTTTGACCGGTCGGTAGTTCTCGCACCGTCACGATAGCGGAATCTTGGGCTAGGGCACCGCGGATCGTCCGTGACCCATCGGCCGCCGACCCCTTTGAAGTAATCCAGCCTTTTTTGGCGAAGTCGGCAGCGTAGAAGGATAGAACCGACTTCTCCGATGATGTGGTTCTGGCATCAACTTGCACCAGGAGTCGCTTGGTCTGGGCCGCGAGGGACGAGGATACGACGCTGGCTTTGGGCGGTAGGTTGACCGCCTTTTTCGGGAATCCGTTCACCAACTTCCCCCGGCTGGCCCCGGATTTGGGCATGCTGCTCACGGCGGGGACCCGCTCCTTGGATTTGGGCAGCTTGTGCGGGGTTGGAGTGCTTTTGTCTGGCATCTCCAGTGCCCGCGTCGGCGAAGCTGGGACCTTCTGCCGATCGCTGGACGAGGCAGCCCCTTGTTGACCCTTGGCGTTTGCTGATGCGCTGGGATTCGTTTGCTTGGCCGCGTCCCCTCCCACAGGGCCCTGCTTGCCTTTTGTCGTTCCACTGACCGAGGCAGAGGTGGCGGCAGCCGGTGAATGAGCCGGGGTGGGCGTCACCATTACTTGCGGATTGGCTGTCGGCTCGCCGGAGCTCTTGGTGCCTATATCCAGGACCAAAGCCCCCGCCACAAGGATTGCGGCAACTGCAAAAGCTGCGATGATCCACAGTTTGGATTTCATGAATGTCCGTCCCCCCTTGGCCGGAAGAATTTGGGCTGCGCCGTTCCTTCGTCCAAATGTAGGCTGGCCCCAGCCACGGCGATAGGGTAAGCGCTTCCTGAGAAACCACGTGGTTTTCGCGGCATCCATCACCTCCCTACTCGCTTTACACTCGCTTCTCAGATCACCCGTTGAACCCGATCAGCTCTGCTCATAGCGTGGTTGACAGTCGCCCGTTGGGCGCGGGGAGTCTTAGCGCCAAGTCGGGCGATAACAGGGGGCGGTGGACCAATGGGCCATGTGGAAGCGAGCGCCGACGTCGCGGCGGATGCGAGTGTTGGCGTCGGATCGCATATTTGGCATTTGGCACAGATACGAGAAGGTGCCGTTTTGGGAGCCGGGTGCAACATCGGGCGCGGCGCTTACATCGGACCTCGCGTACGGCTGGGCCAAAATTGCAAAGTCCAAAACTATGCGCTGGTTTACGAGCCGGCCAGGCTCGCGAACGGGGTTTTCGTCGGCCCCGCAGCCGTACTTACTAACGACCTCTTCCCCCGGGCGATCAATCCTGACGGCAGCGCCAAGGGCGCCGATGATTGGGAGCCAGTGGGCGTGACCGTCGGCGAGGGCGCTTCAATAGGCGCCCGAGCGGTCTGCATTGCACCAGTGTCCGTCGGTTCTTGGGCCACAGTGGCCGCCGGCGCGGTGGTGACCAAGGACGTGCCGGCGTACGCGATTGTCGCCGGCGTTCCTGCCAGGCATGCGGGCTGGGTGGGCGAGGCAGGCGTTCCTCTTCAGAAGGACGATGGCTACTGGGCATGCCCGGCAACCGGGAGGCGCTACCTCGAGAAGGCTGGAGTACTCAAACGTGTTTAGGCATCGCCGAAGTGAGTACTCGAATCGTGCTACTTGTCCGTCGACGTCAGCCAGGTTGGAGTCGTCCTGGGCCCATTCATCGTCGACTACCCGACCCCTGGACCTCAGACTCGTCCTGAAGCCACTGGAGGTATAGGCCCTTGTTCTCAGATCATCCGAAAGTGAAACTCGTCGGAATCGTCATCGATCTACTCGACGAAGCCGAAGCGATACGAATAATTACGGAACGTTGCCAGCTGCGGGCGGTTGTACCAAGCTCTGTCGCCCCCCTGGCTGTGGTGTCTGCAAACCTTGACCACATTGCGCAGTTCGGCCGAGGGGGACGATGGCAGGACACTCTGGGCGATTCCCTCCGCCCATCCGGTCCCGCCCCGGGGCACCCCTCGAGTCCGCCTGCTTCCGCCGCAACGGTCGAATGGCTCACACTGTTGGATGGTGCACCGCTCGCTGCCCAGGCTGCACGTCTCACCGACCGGGAATGGCCCCGCTTGGCGGGGAGTGACTTAGTCGGTCCCCTTTTAGATGCAGCGGAGGAGATGGCGTTGTCGGTCGGTTTCCTCGGGGGGTCCTATATCATTCAACGCCTATTATCCCGAACATTGACAAGAATGAGACCCTCACTGAGGGTCGCAGGAATGTGGTCTCCAGACCGATCCGTGTTGGCCGACCACGAGGCCTCTCTCGACTTGGCCCGCACGATCCATGAATCGGGCGCGCAGGTACTCATCGTTGGACTGGGCAAGCCCCGGCAAGAGCTTTGGATGTCACGCTATGGCGCTGATACCGGAGCCGATGTCCTACTGGCTTTTGGCGCCGTCGTTGACTTTCTCGCTGGCGCCATGCGGCGAGCACCCACTTGGGCAAGTCGACGTGGGGTGGAATGGGCGTGGCGTCTGGCCTTGGAACCCCGCCGGCTCGCTCGCCGATATTTGCTCGATGATCCACCCAGTCTGCTCCACCTTCGACGGGACAGTGCTGTCATCCACCCATCCGATATTGGAGGGCTCCCTGCACCGGCCCACCAGGCTGGAACGCCGACGTTAGGGTCCGGTGACGGTACCTTCGTCGGACCTGAGGAAACCGCAGACGTCACGGTCTACATCGTGACCTACAACAACAAGGATTCCTTAGATCCGCTAATGTCCAGCCTTAGGCGCGAGGCCCGTTCAATGCGGCTACGCGTGGTGGTGGCCGACAACGATTCATCGGACGAAACGCTCCGCTCGCTGACTTCCTACCCGGATGCCTACGCGCTATCAACCGGCGGAAATCTCGGATACGCCAGCGGAATAAATGTTGCCAGGCGTGCATCCGGTCCGACGCACACCGTCTTGGTGCTGAACCCCGATCTGGAAGTTCTTCCCGGTTCGATTTCCGCCATGTACCACCGGATCGTCGAATCCGCGGCAGGCGTCGTCGTGCCTCAGCTTTTGGACAGTGACGGATCAACATACGAGTCGCTGAGACGAGAGCCAACCGTGGCGACGGCCTTCGGCGATGCACTATTCGGCGCGAAATTTCCGTCGAGGCCTTCGTGGTTGGCAGAAACCGACTACGCGTCCGAGAGCTACCAGCATGCTCACCGCGTGGACTGGGCCTCCGGTGCCGCTGTGATGGTGCGTGCCGACGTGGCCGACATGCTGGGAGACTGGGATGAGCAGTTCTTTCTGTATTCAGAAGAAGTCGACTACTTCCGGCGGGCGCGCGAGGCCGGAGTCACGATTTGGTACGAACCAGATGCCCGTGTCATCCACCACGGCGGTGGCTCTGGCGCATCCCTGCAGCTTAATGCCCTTCTGGCGGTGAACCGCATCCGGTATATCCGCAAATACCACGATGCCCGATACGCCTGGTGGTTCCGCAATGCAGTAGCCCTCACGGAGGTGCTGCGCTACTACAAGCCCACGCGGCCCCAGATCCTGCGCATCATCATGGATGAATCCAGCTGGGATGCACTGCCTGGGCCCACAGCCACCGAACGAAATGATCACATGCTGGGCAGTTTCCCGACGGGTTCGATCATCATCCCCGCACATAACGAGGAGTCTGTCATCGGCCGGACTCTGGCCAAACTATCCCCCGTTTTGGAAACCGGAAAGGTCGAGGTCATCGTGGCATGCAACGGCTGCAGCGACGATACCGCTCGCATCGCCAAGGCTTTCGACGGTGTGCGGGTACTTGAGACGCGGGCGGCTTCCAAGGTCGCGGCCCTCAACGCCGCTGACGCATCCGCCAGCACCTGGCCACGTCTCTATCTTGATGCTGACATCGACATTAGTCCGACGGCCATACGCATGGTCTTCGAGCGGCTCGCCAATGGCGACGTCCTAGCTGCTCGGCCCGCTTACCGCTACGACATCAGCTCTGCGACCTGGCTAGTGCGCTCGTTCTACCGCGCCCGCAAGCGGATGCCGTCCACGCAGCGTGCGCTCTGGGGTGCCGGAGCATACGCCTTATCAGAATCCGCGCATGCCCGCTTGGGTAGTTTCCCGATAGTCACAGCCGACGACTTATACGTTGACCAGATATTTGGCGTCACGGAAAAGGCCATCGTGCACACGCCTCCAACGCGGGTCATCACTCCACGCACTGTTTCGAGCCTGCTGGCCATCCTGCGTCGGAACTACCGAGGTAAGTCCGAGCTGGGCTTCCTGTCAGCAGAACAGCGTCAGAGGATGCAGATCGATGTCCCTTCCGCAAGGCAGTCATTCCGAGAGCTTCTCGCCGGCGTCAATGGACCCTGGAGTGCCCTTGACGCCGTCATCTACACAAGCCTTGTGGCAAGGGCTCGCCTACTCGCCCGGAGAGGCATCCGGAGTTCGGCACACTCGCCATGGGAGCGAGACGACAGCAGCAGAGAGCCTCTCACCCATTGAACAACACTCGATTTGGCGTCAGGAACTACTTGCTTTGTGGGCGGACCGGCGCCGTACATACTCGACTTATTGGCGCGGGGCGATAGGGCATTGCGACGTCCAAATACCGAACTTAGTCTGATGCGTAGGGCTTGGGTGACGTCGTCGCGCGAAACGACAAATACACGCTGGCACATGGCTTCAAGCACTTGGGAGATCGAAAATGAGTAGTCGCATGCGCACCCGTGGCCACACCTTTGGAGCGACCCGAGCAGCCGTGCGCCGAGTACTGGCGTCGGCATCGGCAGCGGCGTTGCTTATCCCCCTGCTAGCCGCGCCAATCACCTGGGCGGCGGACGCTTGTTCGCCGGGCGCAAATAAGATTGTCTGCGAAAACAGCAAGCCAGGGACGGACCCTGAGATCTGGGATATTTGGGGAGCCGGCGACGAATCAATTCAAGGATTTGCGACCGACATCAGCGTGAACGTAGGGCACAAAATCGACTTCAAAATCGATACAGATGCTTCCAAGTACACAATCGATATCTACCGGACAGGCTGGTATCAAGGGCTCGGTGCGCGGAAGATCGCAAGCGTTGCCCCATCGGCCATTCTCCCGCAGCATCAGCCGGAGTGCCTATCGGATGTCGCCACCGAATTGACTGACTGCGGGACCTGGGCAGTATCGGCCTCCTGGAATGTGCCGAGCACGGCCGTATCAGGCGTCTACATCGCGAAACTGACGCGAACGGATACGGGCCTAGGCAGTCACATAACCTTCATCGTCCGGGACGACAGCAGCAGATCCGACGTAGTGTACCAAACCTCAGATCCCACTTGGCAGGCCTACAACACATACGGTGGCGCAGATTTCTATCAGGGCGCAGCACATGGACGCGCATACAAGATCAGCTACAACCGCCCATTCGCTACCCGGGCGGGCGTTGAGGCCAGGGACTTCTATTTCGGCGCCGAATATCCATTGGTTCGATTCATGGAGCGCAACGGTTACGACGTCAGCTACATTTCCGGCATCGACACCGATCGCCACGGCGACCTGCTGAAGAACCACAAGGTGTTCCTGTCGGTCGGCCACGACGAGTACTGGTCCGGGGCCCAGCGGGCAAACGTCGAAGCCGCCCGCGATGCCGGGGTGAACCTCCAATTCCTCACGGGCAACGAAGTATATTGGCGGACGCGCTACGAACCGTCAAGCACCGATCCCGACACGGGATACAGGACGCTCGTCAGCTACAAGGAGACATGGAGCAATGCCAAGATCGACCCAAGTTCAGAATGGACGGGGACCTGGCGCGATCCACGCTTCTCGCCCCCGAGCCAAGGTGGCGGTAGACCTGAAAACGAACTAACAGGCACTGCATACAGAGTGAATTTCGGTGATCTTCCGGTGACAGTCAACGCACAAGAGGGGAAGCTGCGCCTATGGCGGAACACCCCGCTCGCCACGATGCCATCGGGTACTAGCACTCAGCTGGCCCCGCACACGGTCGGATACGAATCAAATGAACTACTCGACAACGGGTTCCGCCCAGCCGGGCAGTTCCTACTGTCTACGACCACGGGCGAAGCGCCTCAATTGCTGACGGACTTTGGCAACACGATCGTCAGCGGTCAAACCACCCACCACCTGACCATGTATCGGGCCTCAAGCGGGGCGTTGGTCTTTTCCGCGGGGAGCATCCAATGGACGTGGGGACTCGACGCAACCCACGACGGAGACGGCGCTCCAGCTGACCCTCGAATGCAACAGGCCCAGCTCAACCTATTCGCGGATATGGGGGCCCTCCCGACGACGCTCATGAGCGGGCTTACCATGCCTTCCCCTTCCACGGACAAGGCTCCGCCTGTCATTACAGTCACGTCAGGTCCTGCGGATGAGGTAAAGAATGGCTCGATCGTCAACGTGAAGGGAACCGCGACCGACGCCAGTGGCATCGTAGCCGCAGTGGAGTACTCCGTCGATAATGGCAAAACATGGACCCCTGCCGCGGGAACAGCCAATTGGTCGTTCAGCTACACACAATCGGGCATGGCTTCTACGAAACTCCTGATTCGTGGAGTCGATGACAGCGGGAACTACCCCACGCTGGGGTTGGCCGTACCAGTGACCGTTCCAGGTCCGTACAGCGTGTTCGGCCAGACTAGACCTGAGCATCCCGACAGTTGGGACGGTTCTTCGGTCGAATTGGGCCTGCGCTTCACTCCGACGGTTGACGGTCACGTTACCGGCGTCCGCTTCTATAAGAGCATTGACAACGTGGGAGCACACACTGGAACCCTTTGGAGTGCCACAGGCGAGCGGCTGGCCAAGGTGGCCTTCACCGGTGAATCCGAGTCCGGGTGGCAACAGGCACTCTTCGATGAATCCGTCCCCGTGGTGGCCGGCAGCAACTACGTCGTTTCATACTCGGCACCTAAGGGACGGTATTCCGGCGACAATTGGTACTTCGCCTACCGGGGAATCGCGCAACAACCTCTAACCGTTGCCGGCGGATTCGGAGCTGACCCCTCCGGCGTCTACGACACGTCTGGGGGCTTCCCGGCCAGCAGCTACCAGCAGGGCAACTACTACGTCGATGCTCTGTTCCAACCGATGAGTGCCGTACCGCTCCAAGCCACTGGGCAATCGCCGCGCGATACCGCGGTAAGTGTGCCCACGTCCACGGAGATTGCGGCCACGTTGTCGAAACCTGTAGTTTCGAGCAGCGTGAAAATCACCGTCACCACCTCAGCCGGGACGGCTGTCCCAGGTTCAACGAACTACGATGCAACAACGAGAAGGGCAAAGTTCGCTCCTCAGGATCCACTGGCCGAAGGAACGAGCTATACCGCCACCATCGCCGCAGCGGACGATGCCGGGCATACCATCTCGGCCGGAGCCGAATGGTCGTTCCGCTCAGTGCTGCCGACAAGGTCGGCAGGCGACTGCCCATGCGGCATCTACAACGACTCCGATGTTCCCGATATCGGATACATCAACGATAATTCCGTCCTCACACTCGGGACCAGATTCACGACGGACAGGCCCGGCAAGCTCCTAGGCTTGAAATACTATCGGGATGCGTCCAACCCGGGACCACACACCGGTCGTTTGTACACGACGGATGGAACAAAACTGGCCGAGGTCACATTTGGCACTTCGTCCGTTTCCGGTTGGCAATATGCCAAGTTCGACACGCCCGTCGCCATCGCGAGTGGAACCGAATACGTAGCCTCCTACACGACGACCGGCCCCTATTCGGCGACCCTAGGCGCATTTGCAGAAGGCCACGATTTCGGTCCATTGAACACTAAGTGGGAATCCGGCCAGTACAGCTATTCCAACGGGTATCCGTCGGCAACTACGTCAACAAGCTATCTCGTGGACGTCGCCTTCGCACCTGACGCCGTACCCCTGACACTTGCGAAACAGAGTCCAGGGTCCGGTTCCGTCGATGTGGCATTGGACTCGACACCCAGCGCGACTTTCAATTCCGCGCTCAAGGATGGATACACGATGACCGTATCCGCAACGGGAGACGACAACATCGCTGGCAGCACGAGCCGCTCCGATAACGGAAAAACTCTCTCGTTCGTTCCCGCCGAAAATCTTCCAGCAGGAAAAACGATTTCTGTCACCATTGCGGGCCTGGAATCTACGGAAGGCTCTGCTCTCGACTCTGTGACGTGGACGTTCACGACGCTTTCAGCTGATGGCGAACCATCATCTTTCCTGGGATCAACTACTCCGGAAAACCTGACGCCTAATGACTTGAGCCAGATTGAACTCGGTCTGCGACTCAAGACATCGAAGGACATTGAAGTGAGCGCCATCCGGTACTACCGCGCTTCGGATGCTGTCGGGCAGCACACCGGGTCGGTATGGTCTTCGGGTGGTCAGCGACTTGCGACGGTCACGTTCCCCGCTACGACCACCAGTGGTTGGCAAACCGCACCATTGGATGAACCAGTGCTACTCCCTGCCGGAACGGTGTTCACCGTCTCATACTTCGCCCCTCAAGGTGGCTATGTGAGCACTGCTGGCGGGCTGGGGCAGACGGCAGCTGTCGGCGCGCTGACCCTCGAGGGGAACAATGGGGTGTATCGGTATGGCGACGGAGGCACAATGCCTGATTCAAGTTGGAATTCCACCAATTACTTCGCCGACCTGATCTACCACGTTACCGAAACACCGGCCCCACCGTCGTCCACGACGACTACGCAACCCTCGGTAGCTCCGTCTCCTTCGGAAACGCCGACTCCAGCCACATCCCCGTCGGCCACGCCGGCAATTAGCCCGAGTGCCACCACGTCACCTCCGGAAACCAGCAGCGCACCGATAAGCGAGAGCGGTTCGCCCACGAACAGCCCGGCTCCTCCTCCAGCGCTCCCGGCTAACGCGACATCTGTGCTGGGAATGCCTCCAGTTGACGCCGCTGTCACGGGCGACGGCGACTCCGTTGAATTGGGAATGGCCTTCTCAGTGGCCTCACCGGTATCCGCCCAAGGAGTGGCATTCTACAAGTCAACGCTGAACACCGGCCAACACACCGGTTACCTCTACGCATCAGATGGCACGCTTCTCGCGAGTGTGCCATTCAATGGCGAGACTCCCTCGGGATGGGAATTCGCCGCCTTCGACACGCCCGTCGCGCTCGAACCTGGCAACTACACCGTTTCCTACTTGGCCCCGGAAGGCAGGTACAACTACGCCCCCGACTTCGGGTGGGGATCCCTTTCCGCCGCCACGGTGGTCCCTTCGCCTTGGAATGGGCGGTACGCATATGGTAGCGGCGGCTCGATACCAACCGGTTCTTGGAACAACACCAACTACTTCGTCGATGTCATCTACACCGGCGATTAGTACCCCGGAGAGGAACAAATGAACACCGCTTTGCGCCCGCCGTCCCGGATACCCGTAACCATTATCTGCGTCTCCAATGACGTCGATGTTCTCAACGCTTGCCTCCGGCGCTCCGTCAACGAGGCACATGCCACAGCCCCCCGGACAGAACTCATCGTCATCGAAAATGCGAATAATCGATTCAATACGGCTGGGGCGGCGCTCAACTACGGCGTCAGCCGGGCCCGCAATGCCGTTTGCGTTTTTATTCATCAAGATGTGTTCCTGCATTCCCTCGCCCGTCTGGAGGAAGCCGCCGCCCATTTGTCATCTCACCCCGAGGAAGGACTCGTCGGCGCCATCGGCATTGATCGGGAGAGGATCCTGCGCGGACAAGTACGGGACCGAATGATCGTCTCGGGGACGAAAGCGGAATCGAGAATAGCCGTTGAGAGTCTCGACGAGGTGCTTTTCATGGCGACCACACGACAACTACGCGAGGAGCCGCTCTCGGAGGACAGCGAACTCGCCTGGCATGCCTACGCGGTGGAATACGGCGCACGCATGCGGCGGTTGGGCAAGAGCGTATCTGCGGTCAACATTCCGCTCACGCACAATAGCCTGACCATCAACCTTGCGCTACTCACCGAAGCCCATGAGCACGTCGCCAGGCTCTACCCGGAGCTCACTCCACTCATAACTACCTGTGGTGTCATAGGTGGCGAACGTCCGAGAAGCCTTCCCCGTCTGCTCGAGAGCAACCGTTGGCGACTCCGATGGTTGAGGGCGTCTTGGCGGGCCTACAAGGTCCGAAAGCTGGTCATTGGTCGACGACTCATACTGGCAGACATCCGTTTCGACCTCGATGCCGCCATGGAACGTGCCGGAGTAGACAGGTTATCCGTGACCAATGTCTGCGATATGGAGTCCGTCGATCAGTCGCTGGGCAATAGCGTTCAATTGCCTCGCCGGGGACGGCAACTAACGTTTAGGACAATGTCCATAGATGAATTGGTGAGCTTGCCGAGCAACGACCTGGATGCCGGTTCCCAACTATTCACAAACCTGAACGCGGAAGACCTCTCACGCATAGAACGCAAATTGACTGTTCCCGACTGGTTGATAGGTTACGACCAAGCTGTCGGCTTTTGGTTTCTGACCGGACCGATCACCTCGAGGCGCCCCGATGCCTGGCAACGACGATCTGCGCGCCCCTTGGGAGTTGCCTAGCTCAGCTCTGTCGGTTCAGGTACCCATCAAGCGGCGTACGTACACCACTGACTCCTCGAAGCGAATGCGGTGACTGTCGGAGAGCAGCTCCGCCGGCCGCACCCGGATCCCTGACCTTCGGACCTGCAGCCAGGCAGCTAGACGACGCAAAGGCGGCATAACACCCAGCACAGATCGCTGAGCTCCCACCATTCCAAGCGCGTAGCCTGTTCGTTCCTGTAGGGCGGCGACTGCCAAGTCTAGTGGCCCGACCGAAACGACCTGTTCGAGAACTCTTGGCCGATGGGATGCAGCGCTATGTGCCCGTGCATACAGGTTTTCCAGATTTGACCCCCAAGAATGCCCATGGCTCTTCTGAATAGCTGCCCTCAGCTGGTCCCCTTGTTCACGACGGATCCCGGGGTCGTTCCCCAATTGTCTGATGACGGCGAGAAACGCACTTTCAGTGTTCGGATAGTTGATGTCCCCTTCGACATCCGGGCTGTCGGCCCCGAGGACTGCGCACTCATCGGGGTGTCCTCTGTAACTAACACACGGGAGACCATGGCTGCCTGCTTCCAAGAGCGAGGTCAGTGAGGAAAAAGGGTACGAGTCCACGTAGATGTCGGCAGCGGCAAACAAGCCCTGGACACTTTGGAGCGGGCCCAGAGCAGTAATGCGCCCGCCCGTATGGACGCTGGCCATCGCCCAGGCACCGGTGGGCAACGGCCCCGCCGCAAGTACGACGAGTCGAGGATCCGCCAGCACCGCAGCCTCGAGAAGGGGTATCAGCCCTGTGTCGTTGATCGGCACATATTTTGTGGACGATGCAGCCGTAACAAGTAATATCTGGCCAGCGTCTATGCCGAGCTTTTTCCTCTCACAAGCTCCCGACAGACTACTAACCGCAGGTACCAACGGTCGGTTCATGAGGAATGAGCGTTCTTGAGAGACTGCTCGTCGCGTTACCGACAATTCAGCTCCGCTGCTGCGCAGATGCAGTAGAAGGGTGGCGACCGACGCGCCTGCCCAGAAGACGTGATCAGCATGGTTGACATAGATGCTGGGCGTCGCTTGCCCAGCCAGCGCAATGGCCGGAACAACGTCGTCCGGATGAGCATGGACAATGACGAAATCAGCGTCCTGCGCCAGCTGCCGGAGGCACCGGGCACGGTCGAGCAACGTATTTGCCACCCGGTCCAGCTGTAAGGGCGGCTCGGACAGCATCTGCGTGACCTTCTGCGGGAATGGCGTGGAGCCTTGGCGGACGGTAACGACCCGATGATGCGACCCGGAATCATCAAGTAACCATCGACCCAACATCTGCGTATGTCCACCCGTTTCATACAGTTGCGTCGCGACGTGCAGAACCACGCGTTTCGCACCGAATGATTTTCTACTTCGACCATTCCGACCCGCCGGGAGTCGCCGCCCGATCTCGGCCAACAAACTTTCGAGTTCGGGATCCGTAAAGAAGCCCGGATGATTGAACCAGGCAAACGAGGCCGCTTGCTGCAGGTCTTCAGCGGCTCGTCCATGTTTATTGTCGCTCAGATGGCGGCGGGCACGATCAATGAGGAGCCGAAATGCCTCGCCGTTCTCCACAATGATGCAGGCCCTTCCATTTTTTTTCATCGATTCGCTCGCTTGGCCAGTCATGATTCCACCCTCTTAGCTATTTCGATGCGATGCCCGGAGAAGTACTCCCGGTTCCGCAGCCGACAGGCGGCTTGTGGCTTTACGGCGACGCCAGGAGAGAACTCTAAAAATAGCCACGTCCACGAGTACGGCCAGCCCGGTCCCCGCGCCGAAAGCAACAAGCGCGATTGCGCCAACAGCACGTTTATTGCGAACGTCAACATATCCGGCGGCCGGCCGTTCAGGATTGGTCGTCGTCGAAATGTAGGCCTTTGGAACGACCCCGAGATCGGCCTGCGGCTTAAGCGCCATAGCGCGTATCTCCCTTGCCGTCGCTAGGGCCAGCGAGTTGGCTTCCTCTTCCGTTTCTCCAACCACCTCAACCGTTATGGCCGGCCGGTTGAAATTCGACTGCCATTGTCCACCGGTATCCGGCAAATACATGGAGACGCCTGAACGCACGCCACTGCCATATAGCGGAGCCCCATTTGTCTGGACCTTAGCGACCTTGTGAGTGGACGTGTACTGACGTTGTATCATCGCGGCATAGAAGACAATGTTGCTTGCCCCGTTCCGCAATGCATTGTTGTCCGACGCTCCAGCTGGTAGCAGGAACACCACGTCATATTTCATCCAGTACACCCCGCGCACCGAATTGGCGTGGAGGGCCAACGGCACGAACAACATCAAAACAGCGACGACCACATACCACCGCCTAAGGGTGGCTCCGATCACAGAACGCGGCGCCTTCGGTGTACCCTTCTTCACGGTCGGGCCTCCAGCTGGCCATCGGCTAGGGAACGGTATGCACCGCATAACCCGGTCGCCAGCATCAAAAGACCACATGCTTGCGGGAAGCTGAAGGCATCGAAGAACCCCGTGAGCAACGCCCCGCCCAAGACAGCTGCCAACATTGCAGTGGCGAGGTCCCGGTGTAGGCCCGGCGAAGTGCGCCATCCACCTCGGTAAGCCACAACCATGGCTGCGACCAACATCGCCAGAAAGGCACTAGTCCCGAGGATTCCGATTTCAATGAGCAGTCCCAGATACTGATTATCCAAAATTCGATAGGCTGGAAGAAAAGTTCCCAGACCGCGCCCTAGAAGTGGTGCACCCTGGATGAAGGCAGCAGCAAGCCCATAGCTGTCCGTTCGCGAGACGATGCTTGGATCGCTGCCTCCAAACATGCCAAGCATCGTTCCCGCCATGCCTGGAACTAGCAGGTATATGGCGGCTCCGGACCCCAGGATCGCCCACAGTGCCAATTTGCGTTCGCGGGGCCGCCACGACATGACCAACACCACCATAACGGCCGCCAGGCCAACTAACGCAGAGCGTGAAACGGACAGCACCGAGGCCAGGAGTATCGCGACGGCAGGAAACCATCGGTTGATCTTCGAGCGCTCGGTGTCGCGCAAGGCTAATGTCAGAGCAATGGGGAGGATCATGGTCAACACCATGGCGTATTCAACAGAGTGAATTCCTGTTGCGGACGCCCTTACAAAGCCACCACGAATATCGATTCCTCCGAAACCCGACGGTTGGAGGCCGGGAATGCTGATCGCGTCGACGTAGCTCTTGTTCGTGGCGAATTGAAGCAGCCCCAGAGATGCATACAGCCCACCCAAGAGAGAAATTCGACGCGCCAGTGCGAGGAATCGCGAGCGGGTGGGGATCCCGTCATGGGATACGAGGATGATTCCGGCAAAGCCGGCTACTTGTAGCAGTGCCCTATCGGCACCGTTAGCCTCTGTCATCGGCAATGGAGAAATTGATGCGACCACGAAACTGGCCAACACGAACAGCGCGAAAATCGCAAATGTGGTTCTTACGGGGTGCCAGATGAAGACAACACCGACCCCGCGTCGGGCGTGCACCTGATGCCAACACCACCAAAGGAGCATTCCCAAACCGAACAATGCTGAAGGTGAGCCAGCTCCGCCCAGTGGCCCAACGGCCAAATCAGAGGGAATAGCCAGCAAAAGCGTCGCGTAGATGGTCAGGACAGTCGTCGCGTCCATCGGTGTACGCGCAACGGAGGTCCGGTCCCTCCGAACAACCCTACTAGACAAGGTCATTCTCAACTCCGGTCGATGGTGATGATGCCTCGACGAGTAGATTCAGCTGCCTGACCGGGAGACATTCCGCTGGGGCCCAGGTCCCGGTCCGCCCGTTCCACCTTAACCACACGCGCCTGAGATCGGAGACTTACTCGCTCGTGTGCGTCTGTAGGGGGCGCCGCGGGACCCTCGCCGTCGGCTTTGCGCGTATAGTGCTCCGGTGATTCTGCCAATTCATTACGAAGGGGCCCTCGCTTTGCTTTCCCCTTCTTGAGTGACGGTGAGCGCCTCGAACGCCGATCGCGGCGCCATAGCATTAGCCGATCGAAGCCGGCCGTCATCAACAGAGTTAATGTTGAGCCCGCGGCACCGATAACGAGAACTGCTCGGAGTCGATCCTTGGTGAGCGCGGTAGGTTCATCGTCTTGCGCCAATGGAAGAGAACCGATTCTCGAACCTTTGGGGACGTTCAAGGCTTCTTGCAGATCTGTGAGTTGGCGTGGAACCAGGTCCACTACCGAACCGAGCAAGTTGAGGGTGCTCCCCGCATCACTGCCAGTTACATTTATGGCCATGATTGGTCCAGTGGTCGTCATGTCCTTGGCCACGGTAAAGGTCGAATCAGGATATTGCCGGCGCAGAAGCTTGGTGACGTCCGGCGAGGTCATTCGCACCGAGACGACGCCGAGTGCCTGGTCAAGCCCCCCTAAATAGAGATAGGGGTTATCGCCGATCACCACCGAATCCTTCGGAGGGATAAGAACGAGACTAGCTGTCGCCTCGTAGGAAATCGGAGTGTTCTGATAGGTGCCATATACGCCGACGGCTGTCAGAAGCAGACCTGCAACGACAATGTACCAGCGTTTTAAGCACGTCCGAACGAAGTCCCAAACTAGCATGATGCGCTTCCCCTCTCGTGCCACCGGTAAAGACTTCGGCTTTTCATGATTGCCCCCTTAATCAAATCCGCACTTCCACGGACACTTAGTTCGACGCCCCCGGCGTAACGGTCCTAGCAATAAGCCCTTTGAGCTTTTCAACGCCGGCTTTGCCGAAGAGCCACATCAGAATTTTCTTCACTGCGGCTCGAATGATTTCACCGGCACCTCGTACCAATGATTTCGCCACCAAGTCAGTCAGCAGTTCCAGGCGGCCTGGAGTGGAAACATGTTCTAACAACCCCGGGAACAAGGGGCGGTAGGCTACAGGAGAGACTCTCTGGCCCCGGACGCGGTTGCTCACGTTGTGTTCGTGCACGACCTGCAGCCACGCAGGAGTTCCGGATACTTCACGCACTGGCATGCTGCGACCCAACAAGTTATGCCAATCCGCCCAGCAACTCACCGGCCGCTCCCAAGATTCCACGACGCTGCAGAACGCGTTTCGCTTGTCGGCCCTGATGTACAGTTCGCTCGAACGTTTAATCAGTCCCGCGGTGAAGTAGATTGCTTGACGCGATGCCGTGGTCTCCGCCGCTACTTGGTTGGCACGCTCCACGAAGTCAACGGCCAGTCCGTCGTCGTTATCAATATTGGTCGTCAACAACCTGCCAGCTCGTAATGGGACTGCCCCACACAGGTCTTCATACAACGCCGAAGCCGTGACTTCCTTCCGGAATACGGCCTGGAAGATCCGGTCCTCATTGACGCCGACTATCCACTTTCGCAACCACGCGGGGCTTTCTGGATCGAAGTAGATGATCCAAGCGAACGCACGGTCTGACTGCTGCCGAAGCGACGGCAGGCAAACGCTTTCAAACAGTTCCACCCTGTCACGCAACCACCCTTCCTGGGCCCGGATGGCATGTTCAACCCCGGCGGATGGCAGATTGAATCGCGTAAGGAAGACGTGGTCGATTGCTGGAATCATAGCTCCACCTTGTAGATGTGATACGTGGCTTCGTTCGGGAACTCATCAGAGAACGTTCCGTCGTGAGACTTCAAGGAGCGGTCTTCGTAGAGAACCTCGATATCTTGCGCTGTTATGCCATCAGGAAGGTGGAACTGTCTATTCCCTGGACTACTGCTGCCGTCGATCATGGCGAATATATAGGCATTACCATCGAGGACCTTGAGCATCGTCTGCAGGCCGGTTCCAAAGTCGTAGGCATAACTCTGAGTGTTTAGCACCCGCGCGAGATCGTGGATCTTGCCGTTGACACGTCCTGCGGCATCAACCGTCTCCGTCATGCACGAGGCGGCGTTGACTTGAGTATCGCGAAAGACATTGCCGCTCTGACAGTCGCCGGAAAGGCTTTGGTTGAAGTACACGATGCCTCGGGCCTCATTTATCAATGAGCTCATGACCGCGCCTTCGAGTTGGTCAGGACGGATTGGCGCGGTCACCGGCTCGCCGCCCGGTCCCCCGTTGTAGTTTTCTACAAACTGCCATATCGGTTGGAGCCTTTCGTCAGCGGCATCGCGAATTCTCATGGCCCGGACTGCTTTTCCGTAGCTGGAAGCCGTCCGACAGAATTCCTGTTCGATGGGAACGACGTAGTTGTCGCGATATGGCTCGATCGAACAGTAGGGAACGGAGTACCAGTACATGTCCATCGATGCGACGTCGGTGAAATCATTCACATAGGTCTCGGCATCAGAATCGGAGATATCTTGTCCAATGACGATTTGTGTGAAATTCGCGTACTTGAAAAACCCTCCAGGTACAGTTTGCGCGCGTTCGCGCATATATCTTTGCCCATCGGCTGGTTTAGGAAACTGTCCGTCGAGTTCGTCTCCCAAGAGTTGACCCACCCAATTAGAAGAACTATCGGCATATGTGTCGTTCAGCCGGGGGCCAATGTAGTAGAGGTCATTCTCAGAAAATAGACTGTATGGCGTCGTCTCGGGCATGCCGATGTAAGTGTTTATGCCAAGGGATTTGTCGTATGCGGCTTCCTCATCTGTGCTGACGCTATCGAACCAAGCCACTATCGGGAAAAAATCATCCCGGCTCCAGCCGGCGGCGTTCGCTCGGCTGAATTGTTTCCAGTATTCCGGACCGCCTTCCCAAGGGATCCGGTCCAGGTGGAGAATCTCCACATTGGTTGGACCGTGATTCTGTGCGGCATTATCCGCGAACTGGTCAGAGTCGACTTTGGCTTGGCTGCCTCCCGTGCAGGCTGTCAGAGCCAAGGCAAGGATGCCAACAATTGCGGCTCGTTGACCGCTGCGACTGCCTCCCCGTAAGGCGCGGCCAATCATGATGCAGCCTCATCTTCCGCCAAGTCACCGATTTTACGAAGGCGGACCAGCTCTCTCCTCCGGAACCACAACAGCAGACCGCTGGCTACGATCGCACAGCCTCCGGCCAGGGCAATCGCTTCGGGTCCCGTGATGGACGTGCGTGAGAACGCCCAGCTGGCGAGCCCGCAAGCCAGGCCCACGGCGAGCCCGGCGAAGGCCCGTCGGAAAAGGCCGCGCAATTTTAAGTCTGCAAAGCGAAGTTGACGGAGGTATAGCGGCAAAGTCACGATAGCCGCCACCCCTGCCTGCGCCATTGCTATTCCGGCCAATCCACCGAAGTGTGCTCCGGCAAGCAGCGCCGGGATCAGGACCGTCAAACTCGCGATTTGGATGCGGAATATAGCTGCTGTTCGCCCTAGAACGACGAGATAGTCGTAGATCAGTTCTTGAAAAACACGGCAGGCCGCAGCGACAACTAACCATGACAAAGCAGCGGCTGCCGGAAGCCACTCGTGGCCATAGACGAAAACTACAATCGGCCGCGCGGCACCCGCCAATGCCAAAAACGCTGGCAGGGTGGCTACGGCCACAAGGCCCACCAACGAATTCATGGTTTGTTTCATGCGTTCGGGTTCGCCTTGAAGGCTTGAAAATGCTGCTGGAGCGACTCGTCGAAGTGGCTGTGAGACTAGGCCAAGCGGCCAAGAGGCAAGGTTGAAGGCCAACACATAAAATCCCAAAGTGGTGGCGCCAAGAACGTGACCGCCGATGATTTGGTCAGCGTAGCCGACCAAAAATAACACAATGCTCGTACCAGCCAACGGCCACCCGAATCGCAGCAATCCTGGGACGTGTTCACGATTCCAGCCGAATCTAAATGGCAAGGGTGAAAACAAAATAAATAAGGCACCGGAAACGACTGCGCCCGCCAAGCGACCGAGCGCCAAAGACATTGCGCCCATACCGGTCAAAGCCAGGGTGACGGACAGCACGGCACCGATCCACACATTTACCTGGTCAATACCCGTGCGGGTCTTTTCATTGAAGTTCCTCTGCAACAAAGCGGCTGGCGTAGCGACAAGCCCGCCAATGAAGACGTTGAATGCCAGAACTTGTACCACTGGTGTTGCTTCAGGTGCTCCCATCAATGCCGTAAATGCCGGAGCTGCAGCCAAAGCTGCGAGCGCAAATAGGAGGCTGCTGACGGAGGAAATAGTCGCTACCGTGGCTGCAATCCGTTTGGGGTCGCCTGGCCAGCGGACGATGGCCAGGCTGACCCCGAGTTCATTGAAACTCAAGACAGCCAACAGGGCCACGAGCGCGACAGCGTAAGTTCCGAATGCCTCCGGTCCCAAAACACGTGCCAGTACGATGCCTATGCCAAATGTCCCAATTTTGGTCGCAACGGTATTAGCGAGGCTCCACGCGAAGCCGTTCCCGGCGTTGTTTCGCTTGGACGGCCGTACGATCCGTGCGTTCCGCTCCCTGATCTTCACGGCGACCGCACACTTCGCGACACCAGATCGGAAACGCGGATCTGTTGCGCATCGGTCAGGTGCGGAAAAATTGGTAGCGATAGCATGCGGCGGGCTGCCCTCTCAGCTACGGGGAAAGAACCATTGCCCAGACCCAGATGTAGGAAAGCGCCGGTGAGGTGTATGGGAGTTGGGTAGTGAATCCCGGCTCCAACTCCTGCCGCATTTAATGACTCCAGAATCCGGTCCCGATCATCGACACGCACCACGTAGAGGTGCCAGACGTCTACGTTGCCTGGCGCCTGGATTGGCAGATCGATACCCGGAATGTCTCCGAGCAGCTCGTTGTAGCGCGCAGCCGCTGTGCGACGACGCTCGTTCCAATGTTCCAACCGCGCCAGCTTGGCGTTGAGCACGACCGCTTGAACTGTATCGAGACGGGAGTTCATTCCCACCGCGTCATGCCGATATTTTTGTGCACTTCCGTGCGCCGACAGTAACCGTACGCGTTTTGCGACGCCGTCGTCGCTGGTCAGCACCGCACCGGCGTCCCCAGCCGCACCCAGGTTCTTTCCCGGGTAGAAGCTGGTCCCTGCGGCCCGCCCCAGGGTACCTGCAGCACGTCCGAAACGCGTCGCACCCTGGGCCTGAGCAGCATCCTCCACGACAACGGCACCGCATTCTCTGGCAATTGGCTCCAGCTTCTCGACGAATGCCGTTTGGCCGAAGAGGTGCACGGGGATGATCGCCTGGGTGCGTTCGGTCACGGCGTCCCGCACCCGTTCCGGATCGATGAGCAAATACTCCGGATCCACATCCACTAGGACCGGGACGGCGCCGATGCGGCACACCGCCTCGGCAGTGGCGATGAACGTGTTGGCCGGAAGAATGACCTCTCCCCCGGCCACGACGCCCGAGGCACGGAGCGCGAGTTCGAGGGCATCGGTCCCGTTTCCAACGCCGATGCAGTGTTTCGCGCCCAGATATTCGGCGTAATCCGTTTCGAACTGCCCGACCTCTGGTCCACCGATGAAGGATGTCGTGGCAAACACCTGCTTGAGCCCCACCATCACTTCTTCGTCGATTTCCAGCTGTTGGGCGCCCAGATCCACCAGTGGGATGTTGTCTATGCTCACGCGTTGGCCCCCCGTCGTGCCCACTCCTCTTTTTCAACTACGCTGCCGAACTGCATCGCGGCGTAGTACTTGGCGCTCGCCACGGCGCTGCGGGCAAGAGATCTCGTGGCCTCAGCGATTCGTTGTGGACGCATGACCGTGTCAACGTAGATTCCGGACAGTTCCGCGGACGCCCGGGACAGGCTGTAGCGCTGCTCGACCAGCTGGCGCCCCAAGGCGCCGAGCCGGCGACGGTTCCATGGGTCCTCGATAAGGTCGGTCAGCGCGATCAGAAGATCCCGTACACCCGCCCCGTCGCTGCCGAACCAGCCGTTGGTCATGAAGAACTCGGCAGAGAACTCGTCGACGAGCTGCCAATACCCGCCTTCCCCCTGGACGATCAGCGCCTTACCGTGGGCCAGCCCCTTGATGGCGGAGCTTCCCATGCCCAGGACGATGTCTGCCGATTCATAGACCGAGGTCGGGTCCATCTGGAACCCGACGGGCTGGATGACCATGCGGCCGTGCCGCCGGTTCACCTCATCGGCCCTCATCCTGACTGACTCGAGCCCCTCACCGTCGCCAGCGACGAGCATCCGCAGCGGGGCCGTATGGGCCAGCCGATCGACCACGGCGATGGCGGAGAGGATTCCTTGGAGCTTCTCGAGGTCGGTCGTCAGCATGGAAACCACCGAGATAACGATCTCGGCGTCCCCGATCCCCCACGTTTGGCGTGCACCGGCGGCGTCGCGTGTCTGGTGACGGTTCATGTCGACCGGCGGCTCCAACAGATACGCTGTCCGGCCTTCATTTTTCATTCTGTCGGTCAAGGCGGGAGTCCCCACGACCAGTGGAAGGTGAGTGGGAAGGAACGACGGCACCTCCATGGCCATGACGGACATGAGGACCGGCGTGCGCCATCCACCGGCGAAGGACGCTTGCAGGCACGGCCGCCATTCATACGCGTGGACTAGGTCGAACCGTTCGGAACGAATTACCTGGTTCAGGCGGGCAGCCCATTTGCCACTACGGATCCTCGCATCCGGCGCGGGAATCCAGGGCACGTCGGTTGATTCCAGCGCCTCGGTCAACACTCCCGGAGGCGCGTACACGGTGGGCTCATGCCCGTGTCGCCGCACGGCAACGGCCATCTCGATCGCATTGAGTTGGCTTCCGCCCATGCCCAGCTGATGTGGGCAAACCAGGACCTTCATGATGCGTCTCCTCCTTGAGGCGTTGCCATGGCCGGCCGTTGGACGGCCGGTGTGATGGCGCGGGCCGGATTGCCGACCCAGGTTTGTCCCGCGGGCAGATCCCGCAGCAGCACGGCTCCCATGCCGAGTACCGCTTGCTCACCAACGTGCACGTCCTGCCGGACGGAAGCGTTCATGCCGAGGTATGCGCAGCGTCCGATCACCACGCCACCGCCGGCGGAAACGCCCGCGGCAAAGGTCGCATAGTCCGCGACCGTGTTGTCGTGGGTCAACGTCACCCGGGGCATCATGACCACGTGTCGTCCCACGCGGACGTCGGCAGTCAGGACCGATCCGGCCAAGACGATGGTTCCGGCTCCGATGGTCGATCCGTTGCCAACGACCGCGGAAACGTGCACGTGCGTGGCAAAGCGTTCTTGCGTGACGCCCAGCGACTCGAGACGGGAGACTATCGCTGCCCGGGCGCTGCCGGAACCGGCGCATACCAGGAATTTGTCCGCTGACTGGGCGGCCAATTCGATGCCACCGAGTACACGGGCACCGGCAACCTGCCGCCCGTGCAGGGCCGGATCGTCGTCGAGCACGCCGACCACTTGGTGGTCCCCCGTCTCACGGATGGAGGCGATCGCCTCGCGGGCGAGCCCGCTGGCTGCCACCATCAGGACGCTGGCCATGGTCATGCACCACCGGCGATGCGGATGCTCTCAATGACCCGCGCTTGATCCGTCGCGTCGAGATCGTGGTAGAGCGGCAGGATCAACGTGTGGTCCGTAAGCCGTTCGGTGACCGGTAGCGGCGCCATCTGGCCTGGGTGCCCTGCGTAGGCCGGCTGGCGGTGTGCCGCCATGATGCCGCGGCGGGCGGAGATCTCGTCCGTGGCCAGCTTCTCGAGGAGCTGCTCGCGTCCCATGGGAAAGTCCGGGAGCACCTCGATCCAGAAGGACTGGAAGTTCGAGGTGCCATAGTCGGGATCCGTGGCGCAGCGCACCCCGGGCACGTCCGAAAGCGCCGAACGGTAGATGTCCGCCAGTTCGCGGCGACGGCCCACCATGGCATCGAGCTTGCCCAGCTGGACCAGGCCGACCGCCGCTTGCAGGTCGGTCATCCGGAAGTTGTAGCCGACCTCCGAGTAGCTCTCCTGCGGTGCCAGCAGCGAACCATGCCGTTCTGCCGCGGAGACGTCCATCGCGTGTTCACGGAGCCGGCGGGCACGGGTGGCCCACGCTTCGTTGTTGGTCGTCAGCATCCCGCCCTCCCCCGTCGTGAGCAGTTTCCGCGGGTGGAAGGACCAGGCACTGATGTCGGCCCCGACACCGACGGGTGCGCCCCGGTAGGTTGAACCGGCACCACAGGCCGCGTCCTCAATGAGGGCCATGCCCCGCTCCTCGCAGAGTCTGCGCAGGGGTGCGAGGTCCAGAGGCATGCCTCCCTGGTCGACGGCGATGATGGCCCGGGTTGCCGGTGTCAGCGCAGCTTCGATGGTCTGCGCGGTGACGTTGCCGGTCGCTTCGTCGACGTCGGCGAAGACGGGCCGTGCGCCGAGGTAGGTGGGTGCGTTGGCCGTCGCGATGAAAGAGAACGAGGGCACGACGACGTCGTCCCCCGCCTTCACTCCTGCAACGATCAGGGCGAGTTGCAACGCCGTCGTGCAGCTCGACGTCGCCACTGCATGGTCCACGCCCTGGTGCTCGGCGAAAGCCTGCTCGAAGGCGGCGGTCTTCGGCCCCTGGGCGACCCAGCCCGAGGCGATGACCTCGGCCACCGCGTCGCTTTCCGCGGCGCCCAGCCATGGCTTCATGACGCTGATTCTGTTCATTTTCCGTTTCCCCAGTTTCCGGTGGTTTTCTCAGCTATTTACGGTTACGGCGTGTTTGAGGGCCCTCCCGGCGGCGACCTGTTCACGCAAAGGCCGCCACCATTCGACGAGCCACAGAAGCCCGTCCTCCAGGCTGACGGTGGAACGGAACCCGAGGTCCCGGGCGGCGGCCTTCGTGTCGGCCAACCGGCGGACCACCGAGTTCACCGCGCGTTCGGGGCCATATTCGATCTTTTGGTCAGAGCCCATCACGCGCAGCAACGTCTGGGCGAGTTGGCGCAGGCTCGTTTCGGTCCCGCTGGCGATGTTGTAGACGCCGTCGGTGATGGGGCTGGCTGCTGCCCGCAGGTTGGCCCGCGCGATGTCTTCGGAGAACACGAAGTCCATGGTCTGGCTGCCGTCACCGAAGATCAGCGGCGGCAATCCGTCGTCGATCCGCTCCATCCAGCGCACCAGCACCTCGGTATAGGCGCCGTGGACGTCCATCCGGGGGCCGTAGACGTTGAAGTAGCGCAGCATCACGTAGTCCAGGCCATACATCGACCGGAAGCTCTTGAACATCCCCTCGTTGAACGTCTTGGCGGCGCCGTACAATGTGTCGTTGTTGTAGGGGTGGTGGCGCTCCGTGGTGGGGAATTCCTCGGCCATCCCGTAGACGGAGGCGCTGGATGCGGCGACGATTTTCGGTGTTTTCGCCTCGACGGCGGCCTCGAGGACGTTGAAGGTGCCGTTGACCATGACGTCAACGGCCAATCGAGGTTCTTCGGCGCATTGGGTGATGCGGATGGCCGCCTGGTGGAAGACCACGTCCTTGCCCTGGACAAGTTCGCGCACGAGCTTGCGGTCGGCGAGGTCGCCTTCGACCAGGTTGACGCGGCCGCTGGCCAGGGGGCCGGCGATGTTGTCGCGTCGGCCCCGCACCAGGTTGTCCAGGACGTCCACGTGCTCCGCACCCGCGGCCAGCAACTGGTGCACGATCTCGGATCCGATGGTGCCGGCCCCGCCGGTGACCAGATAGCGGCCACCTTCGATTTTCTGCTGGTAGTTGTTCACTGTGCTGCCTCCAGGACTGAAGTGGTGGGAAAAAGTCGCCCGTCGCGACCCCGGTTGGCGAGGCTGCGGCTGGCTGCCTCGAGGACGGAGAGGACCCGCAGTGCGGACTCGCCATCCGTGGGCGCCGGGGTGCCCGAGCGGATGCTCGCCGCATACTCGGAGACCATGAGCCCAAGTGGCTCGAACTCGGACAGTGCCGGGGACCAGGTGTCGCCCAGTCGGTAGGAGATGGCGGCACCCTTGCGGCCCGCGGCGTCGCCGCGCACCATTTCCTGCCGGTCGAGGTCCACACCGCGGTCGAAGATGCTCAGGCGCTGTTGCGGATTCAAGTCGTCCCAGACCAGGGTCTTGCGGCTACCGCCGATGACCATTTGGCGGATCTTCGTCGGGGAGAGCCAGTTGACGTGGATGTGGGCGAGCGCGCCGTTGTGCAGGGGCAGGCTGAGGTAGCCGACACAGGATTTGCCGGCATTCAGCGGATCGGCCCCCTGCGCGGAGACGCCCACGGGATTGAGCCCGCCCGGGAGGATGAAGTCCAGGATGGACAGGTCGTGGGGTGCCAGGTCCCAGAACACATCGACGTCCGGCTGGACCAGGCCGAGGTTGATCCGCACCGAATCGATGTAGAGGATCTCACCCAGTTCACCACTGGCCAACAGGTCGCGGATCTTCAGGACGGCCGGGGTATAGCAGTACGTGTGGTCGGCCATCAGGATGGTGCCGGCAGCCCGTGCGGCCCTGACCATTTCCCTGCCGTGGATGCTGTTGTCGGCGAGAGGCTTCTCCACCAAAACGTGTTTCCCGGCGGCGATCGCCTGCATGGCGATGGCATGGTGCGTGCGTGCTGGGGTGGCGATCGCCACCGCATCGATGTCATGGTCCCGCAGGAGCCGGTCCACGGAGGTGACGACGGCGGGTTCCCCGGTCTTGTGCGCTAAGGCGGCGGCCCGCTCGGCGTCCATGTCGCAGATGGCGACCAGCTCCCAATCACCGCTCATGGCGAAGTTGCGGGCCAGGTTCGGGCCCCAGTAGCCGGCTCCGATGACGGCGACACGCAGGGCGGGGTGGACGGTGGTTTCTGGTGCGATGCTCATCAGTAGGCTCCCGACGGATTGATCATGACCTTAAAGGTGCGCCACATGATCATCAGATCTCCGGTGACGGACCAGTTTTCGACGTAGTAGAGGTCCAGGCGGACGCTTTCCTCCCAATCCAGGTCGGAACGCCCGTTGACCTGCCACAGCCCGGTGACCCCGGGCTTGATGTAGAGGCGTCGGTGGGTGTGCCCCACGTAGGCGGCAACCTCCGAGGGCAGCGGTGGACGGGGCCCGACGACGGCCATGTCCCCCTTGAGGACGTTGTAGAACTGGGGCAGTTCGTCCAGCGAGAACTTGCGCAGCCAGGTGCCGACCCGCGTGATGCGTGGGTCCTGCTTGAGCTTGAACAACGGCCCGGCTCCCTGGTTGAGGTCCTTCAGCTGCTGCAGGTCCTGCTCGGCCGTGGCGACCATCGAGCGGAACTTGTACATCGTGAACAGCTGGCCGCGACGGCCGGTGCGTTCCTGCTTGAAGAACACGCCGCCCTTGCTGTCATGACGGATGAGCAGCCCGATGACCAGGAATACCGGGGAGAGGACGAGCAGCGCCACGAGGGCGACGGCGATGTCCATGGCACGTTTGACCACGTGGCGCATGCCGGAGAAGGTAGGCAGTTCGACGTGCATGAGCGGCAGCCCCTCGACGGGGCGCATGTGGATCCGCGGGCCGGCGACGTTGGTCAGCGAGGACACCAGGATGACTTCGGTGCGCGTGCGTTCCAGCCGCCACCCCAGATCCTGGATGGCCCGGTTGCCTCCCTGGAGTGCGCCGGCGACGATGACGGCGTCGGCGCCAAGCCGACTGACCTCGCCTTCGAGGCCGTTCCCTCCCTGGACCAATGGCAGTCCGGGGCTGGTGGCGCGGATGAGGTTCTCTGCATCTGCATCGCGCTCGCCGTCCAGCACCACACCCACGACCCGGTAGGCAGCGCCCGACTTCTTGCCAATTTGGCGCACCACGTAGGGCGCATCCTTGGCTTGCCCGTAGACGACCACGTCGCTAAGCGCGTGTCCGAGCCGGCGTTGGGCCCGTAGCCAAAGGCGCCACGCCCACCGCCCGACCAGCAGTGCGAGGAGACCCATGGGGAGGGCCAACATCAGGAACGCCCGCAGGCCGGTGTCGGCGCCCAGCACCGCCATGACGGCGATCCATCCGGCTAGGGCGCCTGTGGCGTCGACCACTGATTTGTACTCGTACACACCAATGGCGATGCGGCCGGCAGCCCGGCTCTGGAACAGGTGGAGCAGCAGGAGCCAAAAGCCGGCGACCAGCATTCCCATCAGCAGCGTCTTGCCCAAACCGTTATCCCGTGTAGCGGTGGATCCGGTGAACTCCGCCAGACGGGCTCCGATGCCCTCGGAATCGTGCAGGCCGGCTGCCGCCACCAGGACGGGGGCTGCAACGGAGGCCACCACCACCACGATGTCCGTGGCCAGAAGACGGCGGCGATAGCGCTGGCGCCAGTGAACAGCCGAGACAACAGTCGGGGTCGACTTGCGACTGGCCGTGGGGGCCCAGGCAGGGATCGAGTCCAGACCGGTGCCGGACATCCGCTCGCTAAGCTGCGACATGCCCGACCCCTGCGAACTGCACTGAATCGCACCACGCTCCGGCGGTGTTGCGGGCCGTATTCATTCGCATTGGTAGTCCCCCCATGTTGTTGACCTGGTGTTCCGGCCCATCGGCCGGGATGGCCTCTTCGGCCTGGTTGTTCTGGAGCCTAGAACGCAGTACCAGCGAGCACACGAGTGGCGGGATACTCGTTTTGGCCGAATCGTTACACCGTCATTACCCGGGCCCTACTCGGTGCGTACTCAGTGGCATAGCGGTCACACCGGGGGCGGCCAGCTGCATGAAAAAGAGCCCCGCACCCACCCGATTTAGGGTGGGTGCGGGGCGTCATTTCAAGGAGTCGGCGGCCGCTGGGGGGCTGGGCCCACAAGGGGCCCACTAACCGCCGACTCCGTTCCGGGGGCTCCGGTGACAGCTTGCAGAATGCTACACCGGAGCGGAAGGTTCATCGGGGAGCGTCTCCGGCCCCCGTGTTCCTGATAGAGAGCATATGAAGTGGTCACCGCCCCTGCACGCGTGGACCATACCCCATCTGCCGGGATCGACTACGCGTTTTGTCCACGGGAGATACCCGCATGAAGACGTATCGCGTTGAGCTCCGAGCGATCCGTGATCCCCAGCTTGGAAAACACCCGGTACAGATGCCCCTCGACGGTGCGTTGGGAGACCGTCAAGGCCCTGGCGATCTCCGCGTTGTTATTGCCGCTCCGGGCGAGTTCGACGATTTCCTCCTCCCGGCTGGTGAGCTCGGCCAATGCCAG
This sequence comes from Arthrobacter sp. ASL1, assembly GCF_056680475.1. Classification (NCBI taxonomy): domain Bacteria; kingdom Bacillati; phylum Actinomycetota; class Actinomycetes; order Micrococcales; family Micrococcaceae; genus Arthrobacter; species Arthrobacter sp. ASL1. Next base: position 3,304,671 of record NZ_CM155284.1, on the reverse strand, counting down.
TGCCCTGGACACATAGGCATCCGGAATCAGCTGGTGTTCACGCACCAGTTGCAATAGGCCTCGCAAGACGCCTCCGCAACGTCGGGTATCTCCTTCCTCTGAATATAGGTTCGCAGCCCGTGCCGTCGCTTCGGCTGCTACCCGGTATTCCCCGGCGTCGGAGGATTCCCTCGCCAGACCCTCCAATGCCAGGGCATCCGTGGCAGTGTCCGGATCGGCTAGGCGTGCTAGGAATTGCGCGCGTTGTCCTTCCATGGGACTGGCAAGCTCGAACAATCGCCTGCCAAGGTCCTTGGACGCTTCACCGTCGCCCAAGAGGCGGTCTGACGTACCGGCCAGGAATTCACGTTCAAGGAGCGGATATCTCTCAAGGAAGGTCTTGCCCCCCGGGGTTCCGGTGGAGACCATCTGGTACAGGAGATGGCGCGGTGACGACGCTCCAGCACGGGCGTCTGCCGGCAGCTCCTCTCCGCGGACGCCCTTTCGAGGCGGGGTCACCGACTTGCCGGGCAGCATGGCCAGGGCCTGCTGGTCTGCGAAGTCCCTCAGGGTGCGCGCCAATGGCAACAGCCTGGCGCGGTCGCTGACCTGGAAATCGGCCACCGCCCCGGACAGTGCGTGACGCGCAAGGTTGGTCTGGCCGCGAAGCAGTTGGCCCATTCCACGAATCAGGGACAGTGGCCCATGACGGTGGATCATCAGGCGCACCGTTGAACCGCTGTGTGACGCCAGGAACTCCTCGGCTTCAGCATATCGACCGGAAAATACCAGGTTCCATCCGATGCGCGAGAGTACGGACAGTTGGTAGTTGGCGGCCAGCCTGGCGTCGAGATCGAGCTGCGCCATGGCCTGTCTGGCCAGCCCGAGCGCGGTCTCCGTACGGCCGTTGACGGAGTGAAGATCGCTGAGGAGGAGCAGCGCAATGGTGCGCCCCTCAATCGGCAATGCCGGGTCGGCAAGGAGACGTTCGGTTTCCGCCACTGCGCCCTGGGTGGGGTCGGAATCCTGGAGGCTCCTCCACAGGCCCAGCAACGCGTTGATGCTCTGGTGTTCGGCCGCCGCATGGGAGAACCCCCGGCGATTGCTGCTCTGGCGGGACCGGTTTTTCCACAGGTCTTCCAAGGCGTCCAGGTCGTGTTCCTCGAGCCCCAGATACACCGCCACCGTGAACAACATATTCAGTGCACGCTGCAGGATTACCGGATCATCGGTCTTCTCCGCGAGACCCATGAGGATGGCGCGGGCGGAATAATACCTGCCCAGCCCCAGCAGGGTGCGCGCTTCCAGCAGCCCCCCCATTTCCGAATCCATCGAAATGCCCGCAATGGCACAGAGTTTCCATGCCAGCGGATAGTCCAGCTCGTTGTTGGCCGTCGCTATGGCATCCGCTACCTCATCCTGGGCCACGTTTGCGCCTACTTCGATACCCCAGAGGACTTGCAAGGGGGTTGCGTCCAGCCCAAGTTCCGTTCGGTGCCCCGCCCACTCTTGATATAGTTCGGCACGATGGCCGGGGGCGATGACGTGACGCAGAACCATCGCATGGATCTCCGCGCGGAGTTCGATCATGCCCTCACGGTCAGCGGTCAGGATGCCCGATTCCACCAGATGGCGATAATCCTTCCCACCGCAGGCGACCAGCAGGGCGCGGGGCTGGCGACCGCCTAAGGCCATGAGCTCCAAGATGCGCTGTTGGCCTTCGGTCAGGGACGAGTGCATTTCACGGACCAGTTCGATCAGCGCCTCATCGGGCTCCGGGGCCAACCGGGCCAACAGCCAGGTCCCACCCAGCGCATCGGTGGCACCCGTTGACTCATTGTCCCGGACCAGCACCCCCTGATCCAGGCAGGACTGCACGAACGCCTTGACGAAGCTGGGGTTTCCGCCGGTCATGGCCTGGATGGCCTTCACGGTTCCCTCGGTTAAGACGCCCGCGGTGAGCTCCTCGGCGAGGAACCGCACGCCGGCTGCGTCGAAGGGCTGGACGACCAGCGTGGACAACAGCCCGGATTCCGTGAGCGAGAACAGCGTCGAGTTGCCCTCGATCCGGCCCGCGCCAATGGCAATGACCTTCACGGCAGCATTTTCCACCAGGAGCGAGAGGACGAAGGACGACTCCGGGTCCAGGAAATGGGCGTCTTCCACCAGGACTATGGGGATGGCGCCCCCCTCGCGCAGTCCGTCCAGGATCATGTTGATCTCGCGGAGTACCTGTACTGGCTCCTCGATTCGAGCCAGGGTGCTCAGGTACGGCGAGAGGGCTCCGTACGGCATCGCAGCCAGGGTCGGCGTGCAATGCAGGCGAAGGGCGGGAACGGGCACGTCGGTGCGCGCCAGGGCAGCCTGGACCAAGCTGGTCTTGCCCATTCCCGCACCACCGAGGATCACTGCACCGCCCGGGCCAGGACGGGTCATGATGGATACGAGTTCTGCGTATTCGGCGGATTGGTCCACCCGGAGCCGGTGCTCGATGCTCACTGGACTTCCACCACACGTCGGCTAGCCCGGTCGAGGGCCGTCAACTCCTGCCGGTTTCGTACCTGGAGTTTCGAATACACCTGATACAGGTGCCCTTCAACAGTTCGGACAGAGACGCCGCTCATGCGGGCAATGGCCGTATTTGTCATGCCGGAGATGACCCGCTGGGCCACTTGGGCTTCACGCTTGGTCAACTGCTCCAACCACGCTGGTCGGTTCTCCGTTTCGTGGACTGGGACTCCAGTCGTCTCGGATTCGGTGCCGCCGCGACGGCGGGCGCGCGTCACGGCGGCGAAGACGCGTCGTCGTTCGCGGTGGCCCAGCGCCGCCATGAGGACGTTGCCTTCCTCGTCTGCGTACACCGTTTGCCCGTGGCTGGCGAGCTGCTCCAGTCCATCGGCCAGCATGGCCGGGTCCGCATCGACCGTCCCGTGGGCCAGCAGTAGGAAGCCGTGAGTCCCGGGAACCGGATATGACTCACACACCGTCTGCAGACGTGCGGCCACGTCGGTGCGTCCGAGGCGCATTGCCATGGCCAGCGAATTCATTTCCAGGACTGCCCTGCCCCCGCGGCGTGCTCGATCGGCCAACGCCACCAGCCGTGCAGTTGCTGCCTGCGGCGTATCCAGCCCGGACACTGCGAGGGACGCAAACACTTCTGCAGCCCAACTGAAGAAATCCAATGGCCTCATGCGGTCCATGGAGGACGGATTGTGCAGGAGCAAGTCGACCGCTTCCGGGCCACGGTCCTGGTCGGCCAGACAGTACGCACTGGCGGCTTCGACGGCAGACAGCTCCGCCGACTCTTCGGCAATGGTGAGCTGGTGCAGGGTGGGCAGCAGCAATCCGAGCGCCGCGTCGGCTTCGCCGGAGAATCCGTGTAACAGTCCCAACACGAACTCGCCATAGGCGATGGACCGGATGTCGGGATAGTGCCCGCCAGCGAGTCGGATGGCGGCATCGGTCGCCGCCCGCCATTCCCCCGATAGGAGTTGTACGCGCAGCAGGGTGCATTCGATTTCCGCACATTCCGTGGCAGACATGACCTGGTCGAGAACGCCGGTCGCTTGAAGCCCCTCGATATCGGTCAGGAGCCGTCGAACGATGACGAGCGATTCCTGGGGCCGGGACGTCATGGACCAGGCCTCGGCCTGCACTGCCAAGGCCTTGAAATGCAGGGCCTCACTCGCCCATATTGTTCCGACGGTGGTGCCGTCGATGGGACGTTCCTGTCCGTCCGTGCCGGAACCGTCCTGTATCCGGCCCTCCGGCATGTCTCGATGGCTTCGGCTGGGACCTTCGAGCAACGTCTGGACCGCCTCGGGGCGTCCTTCCGCGACAGCTATCCGCGCGCTCTTCACTCTCAACAGCTGTGACGACCGGATCAGGCGCGCATCCCCCGGATGTAGCCGCAGAGCCACCGTCAACCCGGCGGTTGCCTGGGCCAATGTCCGGATCGCCTGCTCAGTTCTGCCCATGATGCAGAGCGACTCCACGACCGCCTTGACAATCGCCCCTTGCCGGCTGGCATCCGCTCGCCAGGCCTCGGGAGAAAAGCCATTTCCCGCAGCGAACTCGTCGACAGTGGCCACCAGCGCCTCCAGATTCCCCAGGTCCCGCATGGCCCGTACCTCGGTGAGGACGCGTGCGGATCGGGGTGCAGGATATAGCCGGGCCAGTGTTCCCTCGAGCTCCTGCCGCAGGTCGTCGTCCGCGGCGTTGCGAAGCAGGTGTCCCAGGAGCGGCACCGCGATGGCCACGATTCCGGCAGGCGCCTCACCCACGGTCACCAGCCCCCGCATCCGCAACGTCCCCAGGTCGTCGGAAAGCCCGGAGTGCCTCAGCTCTTCGGCGGTGACGGAGCCACCCAGTGCCAGCGCTGACAACAGGCACCGTTCGTCAACCCCCAGACCGGTCATCGTTCGGGTTCCGAAAGCCGTTAGCGTCGGCCCCACGCGGAGCGACCCGGGGGCGAGGACCCAGCAGCCACCTTCCAGGACCAGCTTCCCATCGGCGACGAGCTCGCGCACCAGCCCCCGCAGGATGTCGCGGTTACTTTGCGTCAGATGCCATAGGGACGCCGTGGCGAACATCGAGATTGGGCCGCCCAGTTCCGATTCCAGGAAGGACCGCGTTTCGGTGACATCCATGCTGTGGACCACCACCCGAGACAAGTGTCCCGATCGGTACAATGCCAACACGTCTTCCGGCAGGTCGGCGAGCCGTTCGCAGACCGGAACGAGCCAGATTTTCCGCATGGCCGCCAGTTGGGCCAAGATCGTCGCGGATTCAGCGTCAATCAGCTCCGGACTGCCGAGTGTGACTATGGCGCGCCCGCTATCTCCACACAGGAGGTGAGCCAAACCGTGCACGAGCTCGTGGCGCGTTGCCATCTGGTCGTCGTCCAGCTGCGAGAGGAGGAATGTCAGCACGCCATGGCGCATGGCAGCTGCATAGGAGCTGCCGTTGAGGTGGACCACCGGTGGCGCCGAAACCAGCCCGGCGACGGCCTCGTCGAAAACCAGGCGGCGCCCGCTTCCCGCGCGTCCCGCCACGATGGCTCCACCGCTGGATTCATCCGCCAGGACCGTCCGCAACTGCGCTGCGGCAGTGCGGCCCTCCACCGGTCGACTGCCCGGCATGCCCTGCCCGGGGTTGTCCCCCAGCCATTCGATATTCAGATTCGACACAACCATTTTCATGCCCGCCCCAGTTCAGTTCAGACCCCCGCGGTCCCTCCCCAGCGATGCATCGGGACCGATGTGGTCCTCATGGTAGATCGAATCGGCAGAGGAAACACCAGTAGGTTTCGGGATCGGGTACTTGTTTTGTCGAATCCTTACTTAAGTGACTTGAGAGCTTGCTTTCCACGGTGGATCGTCGGCGGCGAATGTGGCCCGCAGCTCCGACCTGTTGGACACGTTGAGTTTCGCGTAGGCCTGGTACAAGTGGCTCTCCACCGTGCGCACGGACAGGCCGATGCTCGCTGCGATCTCACCATTGCTCCGGTCGGCCAGCACGTGTCGGACGATGTCGCGCTGGCGAGGGGTCAATACCTGGATTCCGTGGTTGGCATCGCGAACGGGCGCTTCTGGACGGGACGCCTCACCTGCATTCCCGGTTTCGACCTCGGCATGCGGGCATGGGCCGTTGAGCGCTTCAAGACGTCGCTGGGCAAAGTCCCCGAAGAAGTGCTGGCCGATGGTCCGGCACAGCAAGGCCCCGTACTCCAATTCCGTCGGGTCCCCATTGCGCAGCCCGCGGACCACCCAAGTGCACGCTTCGGAGAATCGCCCATCTACTCGATCCGCCGCGGCGGCCAAGAGGTCAAGCGCCGGTTCATCTCCCCATTGCACAGCAGCCGACAAGGACAACAATTCCTGGGAATAGTTGCCCAGTGCGCGGTCCTGTGCAGCAAATTCCAGGAGGATCTCGACGGCCGTGTCCACGCGTCCGAGAAGGCCCATGGCTTGTGCCGTGAAAAACGTCGCCGACCACTCGAACCGCCACAGCCCATGTCCCGTACTGCGGGGCAGTTCAATGGCGGCCAACGATGCCAGGGCCTCGGAGCGGCGACCCGCCCCCGCCAAGGCGGCGCCCCGGACGGCATACACCAAGGGCAGGACGTCGTGTCGGCCCAGGACCCGGAGTTGCGGTATTTCCCGCTGAAGAATATCGGCACCGATTTCATACTCCCCGCTGAGCACGTGGGCGATCGCATTGTAGGTGGCCCCTGCCTTGCCCGGCCCCGGCGCGCCGGATTCGGCGTTCCATCCACCCGCCAAGGTCGCGACCGCACGGGTCCATTCACCGGCCAAACACTCCACGTCGAAGACTCCCATGCGGGCACGCTGGACCAGGAACGGCGCCGCCCCCGATTGCTCGAGCACATGCATCAGCTCCCGATCGGCGTGCAGGCCCTCCTGCACCCTTCCGCTGAGCACCATCGCCTCGTGCCTGATCTGCTGCCAGAGCCAGGATGCCCCTTCCGCGAGGCGGGGCTGCGACTCGTCCGCGTCCAGAATGGGGCGGTAGTCGCCCTTCCAGGACGCGGCTATCAATTGGGCTGCAGGTGCCGTACGGCTGTCGCCCTCACCCACCGGGACGGATGACGCCCCCCCGCCCCCGGGCGCGGACAACCGAAGGTTGCCGATGCGGGTCCACAGATCCACGAATTCGCCCGCGGCCAACAGTGCGCCAATTCGAACCCCGTCCACGCGTGCGGGCTCGACATCGTCGGGCACCTGCTTGAGCATTTCCAACGCATCCATCGGCGAGGTCGTGGTCAGCAGGTGCTCGGCCCCTTCAATGAACCGTTCGGGGTCCACCGGCAGGCCGCAGCGCAGCCGCCATGGCACCAGGCCCGGAGGACGATGAAGGTCCCGCTGGTCCACATATTCGGTGACGCGGTCCAGCAAGTGCCTGCTGCGGCCCGGCGGAACCTGATCCGCGATGGTCTGGACATTGATCATGCCGCGCAAGCTGACATCGCGTCGCATGGAATCGCGCAGGTTCAGATAACCCCAGTCGTGGACCGCGTCCACGACCTCGGCACCACCCAGCGCCAGAAGGATGTTCAGGGGCAGTTCCCGGGCCAAGGCCAGCATCTCGAAGACGTCCCGGACCTGGACATCCTGCTTCGCGAGCCACTGCTGCCAATATCTGGCCAACCGGAGCCCCACGGGCGGCGTGCTCCCCCGAATGACCCATACGTCCTCTTCGCGCACCAGGAAGCCAGCTTCCCGCCAGTCCGCGGCTATCAACCGCATCATGGCGCGGTTTCCGCCACCGTTCTCCCAGATGGCATAGCCTGCACGGTCGCTCAGTTGCCCGTCAAGGCCGTTTTTCAGGTAGTCCATCCCCAGGTCCAGGCTCATGTCCCGGACCCGGATCCTTTCGAGCCGAACGAGCTGTGTCAGGGGCGCACCAGGCGCGCCATGGGGGTCCGCGGCGGCCGCGACCACGATCGCACGGTCCCGGAGCACCAACCGCGCGACCAGTTCCAGTTCGGGTCCGGTGAACGCGGAGATATCTGGGATGAAGAGCACCCTGCCCGGGGAGGGCGGCGCCGCAACCAAGGCAGCCAAGGAGGCGGACGTGGCGGCATCGGGTGGACACGCCAACTCGAGCAGGCCAGCCCGTGCGGCGAGGCGATGTGCAATGTTCCAGGCGAATTCATCCTGACCGGCCCCGGGATCGCCGTGGAGCACCACTCCGTTTCCGGCAGCCGCCGTGCGGGTGGCGGTTTCCATCCACTCGACGTCCTCGGCCAGGTGCCAGGACTCTTCATCACGCTGCAACGCATGTCGATATTGCTGCATGGTTCCCCTCCCCAGAGACCTTCGATGCGGCCAGCGACGTTGCCGGCAGCCGTCCGGACCCATCCTAGTTCGTGCAACGGGATATCCGGCGGGGGAGGAAGGGAAAAGCCGGTGCTTGGAGGTTGTTCCGCCCATAGGATTCGAACCTATACTCCACAGCTCCAAAGGCTGGGGTGCTGCCATTACACCAGGGCGGATCGTGCTCCCGGGGAACACGGTTATCTATTCTGCCATAAACAACGGCGTCTACTGCCCTGCGTTCTCGGCTGCCTCCAGCCAGGATTCCTCGAGCGCTTCGTGCTCGGCCTGCATGCGCTTGAGTTCGGCGTTCAAGGTGCCCAACCCGTCGAAGTCGCCGACCTCGGAGGCAGCCGCCATCTTGGCGTGCAACTTGTCCTCCTGGGCTGCCAGCTTGGCGAGTTGGCGTTCGATCTTGTTCAGCTCCTTTCGCGCCTCGCGCTTCTCGGCTTCACTTGGGCCGGAGTCCGACGCGGACAAGCCAGTCCCCGCCGAGTCAGGGGCAGCAGGGCCGGTGGTGGCGCCCGACGTGCCGGCGCAGGCCTCCTCACGCAGCTGCAGGTATTGTTCGACGCCGCCGGGCAGGTCGCGCAGCTTGGCGTCACCGAGCAACGCCACCTGGTGGTCGGTCACCCGCTCGAGCAGGTAACGGTCATGGCTCACCACCACAAGGGTGCCCGGCCAGGAGTCCAGCAGGTCCTCGACCGCGGCCAGTGTGTCGGTGTCCAGGTCGTTGGTGGGCTCATCGAGCATCAGCACGTTGGGTTCGCCGACGAGCAGTCGCAGCAGCTGCAGGCGACGGCGTTCGCCACCGGAGAGATCGCGGACCGGGGTCCACTGCTTCTCCTGGGTGAATCCGAGTTGTTCGATCAGCTGGCCGGCGGAGACCTCCTTGCCTCCGATCTGGAAGACGTTCTTCTCGTCCTGGATGACCTCGATGACCCGGCGGTCGGCCAGCTCATCGAGTTCGGTGACCTCCTGGGTCAGCACGGCGGTCTGGACGGTCTTACCGCGCTTGATGCGCCCCTCGGTGGGCTCGACCTGGCCGTCGAGCAGGCGCAGCAGGGTGGATTTGCCCGCCCCGTTGACCCCGACGATGCCCAGCCGTTCCCCCGGGGCCAGGCGCAGGGTGACGTTTTTGAACAAGGGGGCGGCGCCGTCGTAGGCGAGCGAGACGTGCTCCAGGTCCAACACGTCCTTGCCCAGCCGGGCCGTGGCCATCTTCGACAGTGCCACGGTGTCGCGGGGCTGCGGGACGTCGGCGATGAGGTCGTTGGCGGCCTCGATCCTGAACTTCGGCTTCGCCGTGCGGGCGGGAGCGCCGCGGCGCAGCCAGGCGAGTTCCTTCTTGACCAGCTGCTGGCGTTTGTTCTCCACCACGGCGGCCGAGCGATCGCGTTCGGCGCGGGCCAGGACGTAGGCGGCATAGCCTCCGTCGAAGGGCTCGACGATGCCGTCGTGGACCTCCCAGGTGCGCGTGCTGATCTCGTCGAGGAACCAGCGGTCGTGCGTGATCACGAGCAGTGCGCCGTCGTTCGAGCGCCAGCGGCGCTTGAGGTGGCGGGCCAGCCAGGCGACGCCCTCGACGTCGAGGTGGTTGGTGGGCTCGTCGAGCATGACGACATCGTCGTCGCCGATGAGCAGCTTAGCCAGCGCCACGCGTCGGCGTTGTCCGCCGGAGAGGCTGGAGACGGTGGCATGCCAATCGACCTCGCCGACGAGTCCGCCCATGACATCACGGATCTTGGGGTTGGCGGCCCACTCATGGTCGGCGGCGTCCCCGACGATGGCCTGGCCGACCTCGAGGTCCCCGTCCAGGACGTCCTGCTGGTCCAGGTAGCCGACGGTGGCGTCCTTGCGCTTGGTCACCCGGCCGGAGTCGGGGCTCTGGCGCTGGCCCAGCAGGCGCATGAGCGTGGACTTGCCGTCGCCGTTGCGTCCGACCATGCCGATGCGGTCACCCTCCTCCAGGCCGAGGGTGACCCCGTCCAGGATGGTGCGGGTGGCGAAGGCGACGGAGACATTCTCCGCGCCGAGCAGGTGTGCCAAAGTTGTGTCCTTAGTGGGTGGGGTTTGTGTGCGGCGGGCTCAAATGATGCGGGCCCCGGGGACGGGGCCGTGGACGATGCGGGTGTCGATGCCCGCCTCGTCGATGAGCTGGGTGGCCAGCTGCCCGGCGTGACCGGGGCCCTCGGCCAACAGGGCCACGGTGGGTCCGGATCCGGAGACGAGCGCCGTCAACGCCCCGGCGCTGCGGCCCATGTCCAGCACGGCCTGCAGTTCGGGCGCGAGGTGGACGGCAGCGGCCGTGAGGTCGTTGGCGAGCAAGCCGGAGAGCATGACCAGGTCGTGGTCCACCAGTGCGTGGAGCAGGTCGGGGTCCACGTCGTGCGGAACCTCGATCTCCTGTCCCTCCCGGAGCAGGTCCAGCTGCTGGTAGACGGCTGGGGTGGAGAGCCCATAGCTGGCCAGGGCAAGGACCCAGTCGGTCCGGCTGCGCAGCAGCAGCGGGGAGAGCTGGTCGCCGACCCCGAGTCCGACGGCGGCGCCCCCGGACAGTGCGAAGGGCACATCGGCGCCGAGCCGGGCGCCCAGGCGCCCGAGTTCCTCACGTGTCAACCCGGTGCCCCAGAGGCTGTTGCACGCCACGAGTGCGGCGGCGGCGTCGGCCGAGCCGCCGCCCATGCCCCCGGCAATGGGGACCCGTTTGGTGATCTCCAGGTGCACGCCCCCGGAGTGGCCAGTGTGTTCGGCCAGCAGCCGGGCCGCGCGGACCACGAGGTTGTCCTCCCCCAACGGGAACGCCTCGGGGTCCTCGACCGCGGTGGAGGCATCGCTGAGGCCCACGGTGATGTCATCGTCCCCGCGGGTGGTGGCCGCGACGTCCTCGAAGAGGGAGACGGCGAGGTAGAGGCTGGCGACCGGGTGGTAGCCGTCGGGGCGCGGCGGGCCGACCCGGAAGGAGACGTTGATCTTCCCGGGTGCCCGGGCGATGACGGGCTGGTTCATCCCTGGACCCCGGAACCGTCGGCTAGGGCGCGACGCGCTTCGGCGATGCGGGCGAAGTCGGCGATGACCAGTCGTTCCCCGCGGGCCTGCGGATCGACCCCGGCCGCGCGCAGGGCTCGTTCGGCGGCGTCCGCGCCACCGGCCCAGCCGGCCAGTGCGGCGCGCAGGGTCTTGCGGCGTTGGGCGAAGGCGGCGTCGATGGCGGAGAAGACTTCGGTGCGGCTGGCGGTGGTGACCGGCGGATCGTGGCGCTCGAAGCCGACGAGGCCGGAGTGGATCTTGGGCGCGGGCCAGAAGACGTTCATGCCGATGACCCCGGCCTTGCGCATGCCGGCGTACCAGGCGGACTTGAGACTGGGGATGCCGTAGGTCTTGTTGCCGGGACCGGCGCAGAGCCGGTCGGCGACCTCGTCCTGGACCATGACCAGGCCGTGGCGCAGGGTCGGGAAGTGCTCGAACAGGTGCAATACGACGGGGACGGCGACGTTGTAGGGCAGGTTGGCGACCAGTGCCGTCGGGGCGTGCGGCAGGTCGGTGACCCGCATCGCGTCGGCGGTCACGACGTCGAGGTTCGCCGCCTTGTCGGGACGGAACTCCGCGATCGTCTGCGGCAGCCGGGCTGCGAGCTTGGGATCGATTTCCACGGCGACCACCCGGGCGGCGGCGTCGAGCAGGCCCAGGGTCAACGATCCCAGGCCGGGGCCGACCTCCAGCACGGTTTCGTCGGAGCCCAGCCGCGCAGCGGCGACGATCCGGCGGATCGTGTTCCCATCGATCACGAAGTTCTGCCCCAGCGTCTTGGTGGGCCGGACGTCCAGTTCCGCGGCCAGGCGCCGGATTTCGGTCGCGCCGAGCAGGCGGGTTCCCGCGGCGTCCCGTGCCGGGGGCGCGTCGGGGACCTGCCCGGTGGCGGGCTGCGGGGTCTGGGAGTCGTCAGTCACGGGTCCAATCCTAGTTGAGGTCGAACGGCCGGCCGTTACCCGCCGGCCACCGGGACCGCAGACGGCGAGGGGTCCCGCTCAGGTGAAGCGGAACCCCTCGTCGGCGACCGGACCGGGTCCGGATCGTTGCGGCCCTAGCGCAGTCCGAGTTTGGACGAGCAGGCGGGCCAGTGGCCCCAGCCGCCGCTGGCACGCAGCTTCTCGGCCACGGCGACCTGCTCGGCCGGGCTGGCCTGGTTCGGCAGGGAGGCGTATTTGCCCCCGCCGGCGCCGAGCCAGCTGCTCTGGCTGAACTGCAGGCCACCGTAGTAGCCATTGCCGGTGTTGATGGCCCAGTTGCCGCCGGACTCGCACTTGGCCAGGGCCTTCCAGGTCGCGGAGACGCCACCGGCCGAGGCGGTGGTCCCGCCACCGGTGGAGGCCTCGGCCTTCGCCGGCTCGGCCTTCGTCGGCTCCTCCTCTTTCGGCTCTTCCTTCTTCTCGGGCTTCTTGGTGCCCACGGCGACCTCGGCATCGACCGGTTGGGTCGTGGTCGTCTCGCCGACCAGCTTGCGGGAGACCTCGTGGCCGTCGTGGGTGGTGACCTTGTAGGTCAGGGTGCGTTCGCCGTCCTGGCCCTTCGTGACGGTCTTGGTCTTGCCCAGTTCCAGATCGTTGTTCGTGGACTTCTCGACGCCGTGGTCGATAGCCTCGGTGACGGTCTTCGTGCTCGTCTTGACCCGGACGATGACGACCTCGTGCCCGTCCTTCACCTCGGTGTCCAGTGAGACGGAGAGCTCGTCGTCGGAGCCGACCTTGACCCCGGCTGCGGCCAGCGCGTCGCCGACGGTGCGTTCGGTGGTGCTCAGCTTGCGGGTCTTGCCGTCGGCGGTGAGTTCCAGGGTCTTCTCCGTGGAGATCTCCAGGGGGCTGCTCAGCGACGCCAGCTCGAGCTGGGGGCCGGTGGAGACATCCGCCGAGGAGCCGACATCGAGCTGGTCCAGCACGTCTGCCACGGTGAGGCCGGTGGTGTGCACGACGCGGTCGATGCCGTCGATCGAGACATCCACCGACTTGTTGCGGTTGACCGTGATGGCGGAGCCATCGTCCACGGCGGCATCGAGTGATGGGGAGACCTGGTCGTCGGCGGCCACGTCGATGTTGGCGGAGGCGAGCATCTCGGCGACGGTGTTGCCGTAGGCCTGGACGCTCTGCGTCTGGCCATCGACGGTGACGGCGACAGTCTTGTTGGCCCCGACAAAGGAGACGAGGCCGAGGATCAACGCGGTCAAGGCAACCGCCTGGGCGCCGGTCTTGACCCAGCGGTTCTTGAAGGCTTTCTGCACGGATTTCCAGTCTTAGTGGTGCTCCGGGCACGGGGGAGATAGCAGGGATCGGTGGGCCCCTCCGAATCACACGGAGGGCCGGGTCCAAGCTTTCTTGCAGCGGTTCGCGCGCAGGCAGGAGCCGATTGGGCGTACGAACGGAACGTCCAAGCGAACGAAAACTGCCTGTGGTCGAGCCCCGAAGACCTTCCCCGATCCCGGCTACTCAGGAACTACCGTAACCGATTCGTTATTTTGTGACAAGCTTCAACCTTGTATTCGTGGGAGACGCCCGTAAAGTTCCGGTCCTAACCGGTGTCGTTTCGTGATGAAAACCACATCCTGGTGACCGTGTCGTGACCCGCGCGGGCGGCCCGGCAGGCTAGCGCCGGCTACTGCCGGAAGCTGCCGTAGGCCGCCGTCGTGTTCGCCGCGATGCGCGAGCACAGACCGTCAACGTCGCCGCCCAGCGTCCCGGCCATGGAGCGGACCGTGTACGGGATGAGGTAGCTGGCGTTCGGGCGACCCCGATAGGGGTGCGGGGTCAGGAAGGGGGCGTCGGTCTCCACCAGAACCAGCGACGGATCGGCGACGGCCAACGCCTCGCGCAACCCGTGGGAGTTCTTGAACGTCACCGTCCCGGAAAAGGACATGTACCACCCGTTCGCGTTGCAGATCCGCGCCAGGTCGGCATCGCCGGAGAAGCAGTGGAAGACGACGGTGTCCGGTCGCGGGCCGTCGCCGAGGATCCGCACGATGTCGGCGTGCGCGTCGCGGTCATGGATCTGCACTGCCTTGCCGTGGGCGACAGCCATCCGCAGGTGCGCCCGGAATGAGTCCTGTTGCGCGGGCCGGCCCTCCTCACCGGTGCGGAAGTAGTCCAGCCCGGTCTCCCCCACGGCCCGTACACGCGGGTGCGATGCCAGCGCGTCGAGGTCGGCGAGCGCGGCATCCAGCTCGCCGCGGGCTGCCAGCCTGGCGGCGTCGTTGGGGTGGATGGCCACCGCGGCCAGCACACGCGGGTCGGTCTCGGCCGCCGTGACGGCGAACCGGGAGGACTCGACGTCGCAGCCGACCTGGATGATGCCGGAGACCCCGACGGCATTGGCGGTGTCCAGCGCCTGCGCCACCGTGATGTTGACATCGCCGTCGCGGAAATCCAGGTGGGTGTGGTTGTCGACCACGGGGACGGCCAGCGCTTCGGGGGCCGGCGGGTAGGTGGTGTCGCGCTTGCCGCCGTGTGCCGCCGTGGCCGCGCGCCGCGGGGTGCCGTCGGGAGCCGCACCGGCGGCGGCATCGGCATCGGCGGGCGCATCGTCGGCACGGTAGGCCGGCGGGGTGACCCCGGCCGTCACGGCCGTCACGGCCCCCGGGTCCTGCACCGGTCCGGCGGCCGGTTCGTTTGCGTCGGGCGAGGGGCACATGGGGGTTCTCCTGGGAAGGGGAATCGGCGTCGTGCCTAGGTTACCGCCGCGGGAGCCTCCCGCTGCCGCCGGCGCCTCGATTGCGGCCCCCATGGTGTCCCACGTCACCCCATTGATGGGTAGGCTGGGCAGCAGTAACCCGCCGGAGCGAACGAGGGAGCACCCGCAGTGTCGACAGCCACGGAACTCGCGTTGCCCTCGGCCGAGGAATTCGGCGCGGTCACCACCCGGATCCTGGACGCCATGGCCACCGTGATCGATGGGAAGGCCGACGTCGCGAGGACGGCGTTGCGGGTATTGCTGGCCCAGGGCCACCTGTTGCTGGAAGACGTGCCGGGGGTGGGCAAGACGCTGTTGGCCAAGACCCTGGCCCGCTGCGTGGACGCCAGCGTCAACCGCATCCAGTTCACCCCCGATCTGCTGCCCTCCGACGTCACGGGCGTCTCGATCTACAACCAGGACAGCCATGGGTTCGAGTTCCGCCGCGGTCCGGTGTTCGCGAACCTGGTGATCGGCGACGAGATCAACCGGGCCTCGGCCAAGACGCAGTCGGCATTGCTGGAGTGCATGGAGGAACACCAGGTCACCGTCGACGGGGCCACCCACGTGTTGTCCGAACCGTTCATGGTCATCGCCACGCAGAACCCGATCGAGCTCGAGGGCACCTTCCCGCTGCCCGAGGCCCAACGCGACCGGTTCATGGCGCGGGTCTCGATGGGCTACCCCGACACCACCGCCGAACTGGCCATGCTGCAGACCCACCAGTCCACCTCCCCGCTGGACCGGGTGCGGCCCGTTGTCGACACGGACACGCTGCTGCGGCTCATCGGCTCCGTGCAGGCGGTGCATGTTTCCGCCGCGGTGAAGGAGTACATCGTGGCGCTGGGCCAGGGGACCCGCACCCACCCGGACGTCCGGCTCGGCGCCAGTCCCCGTGCCCTGCTGCAGCTCTTGCGCGCCTCCAAGGCCGAGGCCGCGTTGAACGGGCGCGACTTCGTGCTCCCGGACGACGTGGTGGCCAACTGTCCCTCGGTGCTGGCCCATCGCCTGGTCCTGCAGCGCCGGGCCGAGGTCGCCGGGACCACCGTCCAGGACCTCGTCGAGACGCTGCTGGCCCAGGTGCCGGTCCGCGCCCCTGCGCAGCGCTAGCGGGGGCGGACCATGGACGGGGGGCAGGGAACAGGGCACGACGACGGTCCCCCGCCGCCGCTGCGGGAACGCCTGCGGATGGCCTTCCTGACCCCGCGCGGATGGGCGCTGTTCGTCGGTGGGGTGGCGACCCTGCTGCTGGCCTGGTTCCTGGGCCGGCGCGAACTGGTGAACATCTCCATCTTCCTGCTGGCCGCCCCGCTGCTCGCGGCGGCGGCGGTCGGGTTGGGGCGCACCCGGCTGCACGTGCGGCGCAGCTTCACCCCCGACGCGGTGGTTGCCGGGTCCCCCACCGAGGTCGTGCTGGCCCTGCACCATGGCTCCCCGCTCCCGGCCGGGACCGTGTTGGACGAGCAGTTGCCCACCGATTTCGGCAGCACCCCGTCCTTCGCCTCGGACGATCCCGCGGATCCGGACCGCCCCACGGGCTCCCGGGCACCGGACGGCTCCGCGACGCAGTACCGGTACCGGCTGCGACCCACGCATCGTGGCGTGTATGCGGTGGGGCCGCTGCGCGCCCGGCTGACGGACCCCTTCGGTCTGGCCGTGCGCCCCATCGCCGTGGACCGGGCCTCGCCGCTGACCGTGGTCCCCCCGGTGGTCCACCTGCCGGCCACCGGGGTGCTGGGCAGCACCGGCACCCGCGGCACGGCCACCGCACACCACCAGGCCACCCCCGAGAACGACGATGTGATGACCCGCGAGTACCGCGACGGCGACTCGCTGCGCCGTGTGCATTGGCCCGCCACCGCCCGGCACCAGACGCTGATGGTCCGGCAGGAGGAGTTCCAGCGGACCCCGCGGGCCACCTTCGTCGTCGACACCCGGCCCGGCCCCTTCCAGGGCAGCTACCTCGGCTTCGACGCCCCGGCGGAAATCCCGAATTTCCTGGGGGCCGCCGGGGCCACCACCGGCTGCTTCGACTGGATCATCACCGCCGTGGTGTCCATGGGGGCCCATCTGGCCGGGCAGGGGTACGAACTCGACGTCCTCGACGAGACCGGTGGGCCGCTGGCCACCACCGGTTCGGGTTCCCCGGGCGTCTCGGCGGGCCGGTTTTCCGGCCCCGATGCCGCCGTGGACCTGCAACTGAGGATGGCCCCGGTGGGCCTGAAACCGGCCACGGCGCACGATGACCCCGCCGGCGATGCCGCCCCTGCCGCCGGATTCGGCACCGGAAGCGGCCCGCTGCTGCTCTTCACCGGGGCACTGGATGCGGACCAGGCAACGGCCTGGGTGGACCGCATCGGCACGCACCGCGGCGTTGCGGCATTCGTGGTGGCCAGCCGGCCCGCCGCGGCGTTGGCGGCCACCCGGGTCTTCCGTTCCTCCGGCTGGACGGCCCTGCCGACGGACCCCGCCACGCCCCTGGCCGAGACCTGGCTGGAGCTGGCCGCCCAGGAACGCCGTACCGGGCCCCGGGTCCGGTCATGAGCACCGCCACCGACACCGCGACATCCGTCGGGCGACCGCCTGCGCCCCCCTCCCGGCAGCGCCGTCGGCGCCGGCCCCGCGGCAGCGAATGGCTGCTGTTCGCTGCCCTGCTGTTCGCCGTCATGGCCCCGGTCAGCGGTTTGTGGGACGTCATCGATGGCCGGCGCTGGTTCGAGAACGCGACGGTCACCGTGGCCGGAATGCTGGCCGCCGGAACGATCGTGCGCGTCCTGGGCCGCTCCTACGCGCTGGTGCTCGCCGCATCCGCCGCCGGACTGGTGGTGATGCTGACGCTGCAGTTCCTGCCGACGACGGCACTGCTCGGGGTGGTCCCCACCGCCGAGACCCTGCGCCGGGCGCTGGCCTTCTATTCGCAGGCGCAGGACGCGATCCTTTCGCAGGCCCAGCCGGTCCTGGCCGAGGATCCGATCGTCTTCTTCACGTGCCTGGCGGCCGGCCTCACCGGGCTGATGGTGCAGATCGTGGTGCTCGGGTTGCGGGCGCCGGCACTGGCCGCGATCCCGTTGTCGGTCTTCCTCATCACCTCCTCGGTGGTCAAGACGGACGGGGCGGGGCTGCTGCACGTGTCCCTGACGGCGATGGGATTCCTGCTGGTGCTCGCCGCGGCCCGGGTGGCCTTTCGCTCCACCGCGCCCGCTGCGGCCGTGCGCACCGGGGTCGCGCGCCAGGCCGCGGCCATCGCGACCGGGTCGCTGGTGTTGATGCTCCTGGTCCCGCTGGCGGTGCCCGGTTTCACCCAGGGCCTGATGCCCCAAGGGCAGCGGCTCTACCTGTTCGGCAAACCCAGCGGCGTCAACCCGGTGTTGAACCTGGGCGTGAACCTGCGCGACCGGCTGGGGCTGACGACCGTCACCTACTACACCGACTCCCCGGAACCGCTGTACCTGCGCACCGCCGTCATCTCCGATCTGGGCGCCCAGCGCTGGGAGCCGAGTGATGTCACCGTCTCCCGCGATACCAGCACCGCCGCCCTGGACCCGCCGCCCGGGGAGATCCTCCCGCTGTCCGGCACACCGGATGACACGACGACGGTGCACACCCGGGTGGTCACCGGGAACTATCTGAGCCCCTGGCTGCCGATGCCCCGGGCCGCTGCCTCGGTGACCGGGCTGGCCGAGGCCTGGGGCTACAACCGCGAGACCCAGACGATGTTCTCCGCCACCCGTTCATCGAGCCTGGACCTGGACTACACGGTCACCTCCGAGGTCCCGGTCATCGACGCGGCTGCCCTGGAGGCCAGCTCGGCCATCCTGGCCGCCGACCCGCGGGCCGGGGCGCTGCACCTCTCCCCCGTCTATTCGGATACCCCAGCGGACCTGCCGGCCATCATCACCGACACCGCCCGGCGGATCTCACGCGAGGCCGGCGCGACCACCGCCTACGAGGAGGCGGTGGCCCTGCAGGCCGAACTGCGCAGCACCGACTACACCTATTCGGAGCAGACGCCGCTGGAACAGGGCTACGACGGCAACGGCATCGGCGTCGTCGAGGCGTTCCTGCAGAAGAAGAGCGGATATTGCACCCATTTCTCCTCGGCGATGGCCCTGATGGCCCGCTCGCTGGGCATTCCCAGCCGCATTGTCGTCGGCTATGCGCCGGGGCGGACGAACGGCTCCTCGGCGCTGGGCAGCGACGGCAAGCAGTGGGCCGGATACGAACTCAGCGCACGCAGCGCCCATGCCTGGCCCGAACTGTTCTTCCCCGGCCTCGGCTGGGTGCCCTTCGAGCCCACCCCCGGCAGGGGGACGACCCCCTCCTACGCCAGCGACAGCCCCGCCGGAGGCCCGGCGGCGACGCCGACCACCAACGACGAGCCGAGCCGCGCCGCACGCCCCGACGCCGCCACGCCCAGCGAGCCGGCGTCGACGCCGGCCGCTGCCGGATCGCAGGGCACCGGGAACGACGGCGGTGCCGGCCCGGGGGCGCAGGTGGCCATCGTGCTGGTGCTGGTGCTGGCCGGGCTGTTCGGTCCGCTGGGGCTGCGGCGGTGGGCCAAGGCCCGCCGGCTGCGGCGCATCCACCATCCCGATGACTGGCACGATGGCCCCCGGGCCGCCTGGGGCGAACTGCTGGCGCTGGGACGGGACTACGGGCTGGCACAACAGCCCAGCGAAACCGATGCGGGCTACGCCGCCCGGCTGGCCGGGCACCTGCCCGATGTCTCCCCGGCGTTGGACCGGGTGCGCGTTGCCTTCGAGCGGGCGACCTATTCGCGCGACACCGGTCCGCAACGCCAACTCGTCCCCCGTGGACCGGCGACGGGCATCCACCGGCAGCATGCCACGCGCGAGCTTCCGGTCGACGAGGCGCTCGTGGCCGCCCTGGGGGAGATCGAACAGGCGTTTTCCGATGCGGCGACGCCGGGCCGGCAGTTTCTCGCGCGGGCCTGGCCCGCCTCGCTGTTCCGCGGCTGACGAACCGGCCCCGCAGACAACGAGGGCCGGGGCAACCGCCCCGGCCTTCCGCCGTCGTACCTTGTGGTGCGCTGTGGTGCTACACCGCGTACGGGTCGGCGATCCCGATGTACTGCGCGCTGGTGTATTCGGCGAGCCCCTCGGAGCCGCCCTCGCGGCCCATGCCGGACTGCTTGACACCGCCGAACGGCGCCGCGGCGTTGGAGATCACCCCGGCGTTGAAGCCGACCAGGCCGAAGTCCAGGTGCTCGGCGACGCGGAACATGCGGTTGTAGTCGGCGGTGTAGAGGTACGAGGCGAGGCCGTACTCGGTGGCGTTGGCCAGGGCGATGGCCTCCTCCTCGGTCTCGAACGTGGTCACCGGTGCGACCGGGCCGAAGATCTCGCTGCGCAGGATCTCGGCGTCGTTGGGGACGTTGGCCAGCACCGTGGGCTGGTAGAAGTAGCCGTCGCCCTCGCGCGGGGCACCGCCGGTGACGGCCTCGGCCCCCGCTTCGATCGCGGCGGTGACCAAAGAGTGCACATCGTCGCGGGCACCGCCGTCGATCAGCGGGCCGACCTTCGAGGCGTCCTCGGTGCCGCGGCCCAGGGTCAGCGCGCCCATCGCCTCGGCGAACTTGGCGGTGAACTCGGCGGCGACCGACTTCTCCACCAGGAAGCGGTTGGCGGCGGTGCAGGCCTCGCCCATGTTGCGCATCTTCGCGGCCATGGCACCCTCGACGGCCTTGTCCAGGTCGGCGTCGGCGAAGACCAGGAACGGGGCGTTGCCCCCGAGTTCCATGGAGGTGCGCAGCACGTTGTCGGCGGCGTCCTTGAGCAGCTGCTTGCCCACCGGGGTGGAGCCGGTGAAGGAGACCTTGCGCAGGCGCGGGTCCTGCATGAGCGGTCCCGAGACACCGGAGGCGGACTTGGAGCAGACGACGTTCAGCACGCCGGCGGGCAGCCCGGCCTCCAGCATCGTCGCGGCGAAGAGCTGGCTGGTCAGCGGCGTCAGCTTCGCGGGCTTGAGCACCATCGTGCAACCGGCGGCGACCGCCGGGGAGACCTTGCGGGTGGCCATGGCCAGCGGGAAGTTCCAGGGGGTGATCAGCAGGCAGGGACCGACCGGCTTGCGCTGGACGAGGATCTTGTTCTTGCCCTCGGGGGAGGTGATGTAGCGGCCGTAGTCGCGCACCGTCTCCTCGGAGAACCAGCGCAGGAACTCGGAGCCGTAGGTGACCTCGCCGCGCGATTCGGCCAGCGGCTTGCCCATTTCCAGCGTCATCAGCAGGGCGAAGTCCTCGGCACGGGCCTGGACCAGGTCGAACGCGCGGCGCAGGATCTCGGCGCGTTCGCGCGGTGCGGTGCGGGCCCAAGAGGCCTGCACGGCGTCGGCCGCGTCGAGGGCGGCCATGGCGTCCTCGCTGGTGGCGGAGGCGAGGGTGGCCAGCACCTTGCCGGTGGCCGGGTCGTGGACGTCGAAGGTCCCGCCGTCGGAGGCGTCGCGCCATTCGCCGTTGATCAGCAGGCCGGTGGGCACGGAGGCGAGCAGTTCTGCTTCGCGCTCGGGGGTGATGGTCATCGTTGGTCTCTCCCACGTTTCAGGATGGCGTTCTTTCACCCGTCACGTTAGCGAGGGGGGCGGCAGAGTGTAAATGCAGGGTTGCATCATGACGCGCGGGGTTCGTTGTGCATCCGCCCGGGAGGTCGTACATCCACCCCGCCAGACCCTGTCGCGAGGGCCGGGAAGAACCCGGCGAGCGGCCCGGCGGAATCCTCGAGCACGCGAGGTGCACCCGTGAAGTTCCTGTAGATCCACCCCCCTGATGTTCCTGCGGAAGGACTGTGAGTCGGACAGCTGGCAGCACGCGTCAGGCCCCCAGTTCCGCAGGGGGGCGGTTGGTGTTGTCGACCTAAATCCTGACTTCGACGCCTGAGCGCGTGCCGAAGTCAATGAGCCAGTCCAACCCGTCACCCCCGGCGAACAGTTTGGCGAAGGTGGGATCCTGCTCGAGGTCCAGGGGGCTGACGGCCGTCCCGAAGAAAACGTACGCATCCCCGTCATTGCATTTACGGCTCGTCCATATGCACCCGTCAAATCCTGCTGCGTGAGCGGCGGCTGCCCACGCCACGGTTTTGGGGTACTGCTTTGAGCTCGTATCGGTCAGTTCGTTGGCGGTGACCCCGAGTCTCCACAATCCGGTCCCCTGAAAATTGGCCAGAGACAGATCACGCCCCACAAAGAACCTGACCATGATCTGGTCCCGGTATTCCCGCGGCTGGAGGATTCCACCGTTTCGAAGCTTACGGTGCAGCAGTGTCTCGCAAGCCGCTACATCGGGTGATGAAGCACCGTAGAGGACCGGCACGAACATGCCGTGCGGGCTGGTAAAGAACGCGAATCGTGTCGGTTTGCCGTATCCGGGGTTGAAGTCGTTAGGGTTTCGCCCCAGGACGTTTCCGGTGACCCGGTAGACGGGGGCTCCCGCCGGCAGCGTCCTGGCCTCGGGATCAAACGGATCAGGCGGTCCGGTCACCAAATGGCACCGAAGTCGTCGTCGAGCGCCTCCAGCAGTGCAGCGGCATCGTCCAAGTGCTGCACGGGCAGGTCATCGTCAAACGCCTCATTGGACGCGCACAGCCATTGCACCAGCTCGTCCAGTGGAAGGTCCAGCCTCGCAGCCGACGAGATCAGCGCCGGCATCGACGCACGGATCTTCCCGTTGGCGAGCTGAAACCCGGGGTGCAGGATGGCTCCGCCACGGTGTATGCCGATCAACTTGCCTTGCTTGCGCTGGGCAGCCGCATATTCGGATTGGTTCTTGGCCGTGGACCCGAGTTGCTCGGCCACTTCGCTGGAGGTGAGGAGTCCGTGGTCCAGTTCGATGCGCCGCCAGGCGTTCTCGGTCGATTGGACTGCTCGGGCCAGTTGGGGGCTGAGGGTTTCCCGCGCTGCGGCGGCTGCCGTCTGCGCGGCCTGGATGGAACGCGACGTCGTGAGAACGGCGCTCAGTGTTCGGTCATCAAGTCCCATGGGCAGGATCTCCGCGCCCGGGCTCATGGCGGAAGCGACTTTGCGCACTCCCTCGATGAAGTCGATTTCCAATTCCTTCGTGACGGCGGTACCTGCGTCGACTTTCGGCACGACAATGAAGTGCATTTTGCCTGCCGTCACTTGCGTGCGGGCTGTCTGCGAGAAATCCACCAGCGCAGGTTCCCGGCCCAGCTCCTCGGCATCAGAGCGCAGGCCCGTCCCGCTGTGGGCTGTACTTCGCTTCTTGGTTGGCATGACCGACCTCCCGGTACTTAGGAAACCAGTATACTCTTGCAGCCATCAGGTCCATAGGGTTTTATGGTTTGGTCCGCATCAACTGCCCACGGATCGACGGCGCCAAAGGGGTACTTATCGGCGGGCCTCCAGAACGGCCGCGTAGAGCTCGCGCTTGGGCAGACGCTCTCGCTCGGCGATGGCGGCGACGGCGTCCTTGAGCCGCAGCCCGCCGCGTTCAAGCTCCTGCACGGAGGCGACGTGGTCCACGGCCCGGGCCGGGGCATCCGCGGCGGCGCCGCCGACGACGACGGCGATCTCGCCGCGCACCTGGCCCTCGGCCCATTCGAGCAGTTCGAGCAGGGTGCCCCGGCGGACCTCCTCGTGCAGCTTGGTCAGCTCGCGCGCCACCGCTGCCCGGCGGTCCTGCCCGAAGGCGTCGGCGAGCGCGCGCAGCATCGGGGCCAGGCGGTGCGGGGCCTCGAAGAACACCATGGTGCGCCGTTCCTTCTCCAGCTCGGCCAGCCGGGAGGCCCGCTCCCCCGGTTTACGCGGCAAAAAGCCCTCGAAGGTGAACCTGTCGGTCGGCAGGCCGGAGAGCGCCAGGGCGGTCAGCACCGCGGAGGGGCCGGGGGCTGCCGTGACGACCAGGTCCTCGGCGACGGCGGCCTCCACCAAACGGAACCCGGGGTCGGAGACGGCGGGCATGCCGGCGTCGGAGACCATCAGCAGGGTCTTGCCGGCCCTGACCTCGGCGAGCAGTTCGGCGGTCTTCGCATCCTCGTTGTGCTCGTGGTAGCTCACCACCCGGCCGGGGATCTTCAGGCCCAGCGCCTGGGCGAGGTGGTGGAACCTGCGGGTGTCCTCGGCGGCGACGATGTCGGCGCTGGTCATGAGTTCCACGAGCCGCGGGGTGGCATCCCCGAGGTTGCCGATGGGCGTGGCGGCCAGGACGATCTGCCCCGTCGATCCGCCTGCCGCAGCGGTCTCGGGGGCATCGGGGGCGGGGATTGCGGGATCGTTGTTCACCCCGCCAGCCTACCGTCGCACCCGCCGGTAGAGTTGTGGCGTGAGCGCCCTGACAACCTCCCGTCCCCGCTGGGTCCAGACCCCGCGTTCGGCGTTCACCTACGACGCACTCGTGGCGAGGTTGCAGGTGGTGGCGGCACCGGCGTCGTACCTGTCCTGGCTGATCCCGCTGGTCATCACCGTCATCGCCGGGGCCATGCGCCTGGTCAACCTGGATACGCCGCACGCGCTGACCTTCGACGAGACGTACTACGTCAAGGACGCGTACACGATGATCTCGCACGGGCACCCGATGGAGTGGCCGGACGATCCCAACCAGGCGTTCGTCGACGGGAAACCGGCCCCGCTGGACAGCGCCGAATACGTGGTCCACCCGCCGTTGGGCAAATGGATGATCGCCGTGGGGATGCTGCTCTTCGGCACCGACCGCGGGCTGGGCTGGCGGTTCTCGGCGGCGGTGGTCGGCACGCTGGCGGTCCTGCTGGTCACGCTGATCGCCCAGCGGCTGTTCAACTCCGTCACGCTCGGCGCGGTGGCCGGCGGGCTGAGCGCGGTGGACGGGCACCAGCTGGTGCTCTCGCGGACGGCGTTGCTGGACATCTTCGAGATGTTCTTCATCGTCGCGGCCTTCTACGCTCTGCTGCGCGACCGCACCCACGGGCGGCGACTGCTGGCACGCAAGGTCGCCGCGGCGGTGGATCCTGGCACCGGCATGCCACCGCCGGGCTTCCTGGATCACGGACCGTGGATGGCGTGGCGGCCGTGGCGGCTGGTGTTCGCCCTGGCGCTCGGCGGTGGTCTGGGCGTGAAGTGGTCGATGCTCTCCTTCGTCGCGGTGTTCTGCCTGCTCTCGGTGCTGTGGGACCTGCAGGCGCGGCGCGTGGTCGGCGTCCGCCACTGGTTCAGCGCCGGGATCCTGCGCGACGGCGTCCCGGCCTTCTTCCTCATCATCCCGCTGACGGTGCTCACCTACATCTCGACCTGGTGGGGGTGGTTCGCCACCGCGGGCGCCTACGACAGGGACTGGGCCGCCCAACACCCCGGCGAGGGGGTGGGTTGGTTGCCGGCACCGCTGCGGTCGCTGTGGGAGTACCACCGCAGCGCCTACGAGTTCCACCAGGGGCTCAGCTCGCCGCACTCCTGGGAGTCGGGTCCCTGGACCTGGTTGTTCGCCGGCCGCCCGGTCCTCTTCTACTACGACGGCAGTGAGGCCGGTTCCCCGGGATGCCCGACGGGCTCGTGCGCGACGGTGGTCACCGACCTGCCGAACCCGATCCTGTGGTGGGGGGCGACCCTGGCGCTGCTGGTGGTGCTGCTCTGGTGGGCCGGCCGCCGCGACTGGCGGACCGGGGCCATCCTGGCCGGCATGCTCGCCGGCTTCGGTCCGTGGTTCATGTACTCGCAGCGGACCATGTTCTTCTTCTACACGATCACGTTCGAGCCGTTCATGGTCCTGGCGCTGACGTTCGTGCTCGCCCTGGCCGTCGGCGGGGTGGGCGCCTCCGTGGCGCGGCGGAGGGCCGGGCTGATCGGCGTGACCGCCTTCCTGGCGGTGGTGGTGCTGGTGTCGGCGTTCTTCTGGCCGGTCTGGACGGGTCAGACGATCCCCTATGAGGCGTGGCGGCTGCGCCTGTGGATGCCCAGCTGGGGCTGATCCCCTGATCCGGGCTTCGGGGCGCCGTGCCCCGACGACGCCGGTGCCGCCGCAGACACCGCGGGCCGTGGAACCGGGGGAAATCCCCGGGGCCACGGCCCGCCGTCGCGTTCCGGTCTGGGGTCAGTCCAGGCCCAGGTCGCGGTTCCCCTGGCGCAGCCGTGAGCGTTCGCGTCGTTTGCGAGTCGGCCAGTTCGTGATGAGGAAGACCACTGAGACCAGCAGGACCAGTCCGGCAATGACGATCCCGGCGTCCATCCAGAACTGCGTCGGGTAGAGCCGGATCAGGGTGTCGTTCGCATGGAATGTCCAGTTCCCCTGGGCGAAGAACAGCTCGTGGAAATCGGTGAAGAAGGTCTCGAAGTTCAGCACTGCCAGGATGGTCAACGCGATCATGGCCACCAGGGTGATGACCGCCCCGGCGAAGAATGCCCGGCGGATGCCCCCGGCATAGCGGCGGCCCAGGTACAGGCAGATGATGACCGCCAGGATGGCCATGATGATGCCGGCGGCGTAGGTGATGCCGATGACTGACTTCACGTCGGCCATGTGGGAGACCTCGGTGCCCAGGAACAGCGGGTCGCCCTTCCCGTCGACCAGGTTTCCCAGGTAGGCGGACGGCGCCGAGTTGTTGATGTAGTCGACCCCGTAGTTGCCGTAGGTCAGCCGTTCTGCCGGGCTGAAGCCATACGCATCGACCGGGAAGCCCGGCCGGTGGTATTCCAGCCACAGGAACCATGGACTGGCGACGGCCCGGATGGCGCCGATGACCAGCAGGAACGGGAAGAAGATGGCCAGCAGGGTCTGCACGAAGCGGGCGAACCGGGGCTTGGCCGTCAAGGCGGCATCGCGGGCGTTCTGCCGACGCTGGGCGTCCGGGTCGGAGTCTTCACCGGGTTGCCGCGGTGCCCCGCCGCGGCGTTTGGCCGCCAACACGGCATCGGTGCGCTGCGCGGCATCCGGATCCGCCGGCTCGGCATCTGCGCCTGCGGTGGGCGGAGTGTCCCCGGCGGCCATGGCACCGGCTCCGGCGCCTACCCCGGCGGCGGCGGCGCCGGTGGTGCCACTGCGCTCGTGGTCATGCTCGGCATCAACGGAGGGCTGCACGTCCCCGTCGGCCGCGGCGTCGGCGCCGTGGGTCTCCCGCACGGCGTCGTTGTCCTGGTCCCATGCCGGGAGGGCGCGCGTGTGGTCCGGATCGTTTTCGGTGGTCGCGTGGGCCGTCGTATCGGCGGATGCGTCCCGCCCACTGCCGGCGCCGACGGCTTCGGCGGTGTCCCCGCGGTCCGCCGACCCGACGCTGGCCGAAACCGCTTCACCGTCGTGCGGCCCGGCACCGTCGGCCGCGACGTGCTGTCCGCTGGCCGGTTCCGGCGACCCCCCGGTCGGCTCGGCATCAGGGGCGGAGGAGAATTCGGCTTCCCACGCGTCGCGGTCCATGACGGTCTCCTGGCCGGGGGCGGCCGGGTCGGCAGCGGCTTCACGCGGGTCCCGGACATCGGCGGTCCGTGCGTCCCCGGAGCTGTCCGTCTCGTCGGGATCCGGGCCCTTCAGGAATTCCGGGACCTCCGAATCGGGCGTCGACGGCACCGGCCGTCCGGCCTCCCCTGCCGTTGGATCGTGCCCCTCGGGCACGTCGTTCTTGTTCTCCATGGGTGTGTCCTTCCCTGTTGGCTTTCAAAATCCCTAGGCGGTGGCCGCGGTGGCCCCGGCGTCGTATTTCCCGAGGTCGCCGGTGAACCCCGCCTGCACGGCCCGCCGCCCGAGGACCAGCGTGTATGTCCAATAGCCGGCCAGCACGAGCAGCCCGATGCCCAACCGCATCCAGTGCGGCAGGGCGCTGGGCGTCACGAATCCCTCCACCAGCCCGGAGACGAAGAGCACCAAGACCAGGCCCAGCGCGACCGTCATCAACGAGCGGCCCTCCACGGCCAGCGACTGGATCCGTGTCCGGGCGCCGGGGGCCACCCAGGCCCAGAAGATCCGCAGCCCGGCGGCGCCGGCGATGAAGATCGACGTCAGTTCCATGAAGCCGTGCGGCAGGATGTAGAGGAAGAAGGTGTCCAGCTCGCCCAAGGCCGACATCAAGCCGCCGGCCATGCCCACCGATACCGCGTTCTGGTAGAGGACATAGGGCACGTACAGCCCGGTGATCCCGAACGCGACGCACATGCCGGCGATCAGCGCGTTGTTGGTCCACACCGCGCCGGCGAACGATGCCGCGGGGTTCTCCGAGTAGTAGTCGACGAAGTCGTGCTGCACATATTGCTGCAGGTCCGCGTCCGAGCCCATGGCCTTGAGTACCCCCGGCGTATTCGCCGCCCAGAGCCCCGCGGCCACCCCGATCACGCAGAACACCACACCCAGCACCACCGTCAGCACGCGGATCCGGTAGAACGCGGCCGGCAGCGAATAGACGAAGAACGTGGCGACCTCCTCGGGCAGCGAGGTCCGGGCGCCAGTGAAGCGCGTGCGGGCCCGGGAGATCCTGGCCGAGAGATCCGCGGAGACGATGGCGTCCGGTTCGATCGAGCTGACCATCGACAGGTGGGTCGAGACGCGCTCGTAGAGGCCGAGGAACTCGTCGGATTCCGCGCCGGTCAACCGACGGCGGCCGGAGAGGGCGTCGAGGCGGTCCCACTCCTGCCGATGCACGGCAACAAACGCGTCGAGATCCACCGTCCCAGCCTATCCCGGCGGTGTCGGCTAGATTGGGAGGACGGCCGCGTTGCGCCGGGTCAGCCCGGGAATCGGCCGCCAGCCACCCAGCCGCGTCGGAGGAACACCGTGAGCACGATCATCACCGGCGAGGCCGTGGTGCTGCACCTGCGCCCGGCGAGCTTCGTGCTCCGCGCCGTGGGCTGCATCATCGACTACCTGGCGTACGCGATCGGCCTGGTCGGCTCGCTCATCCTGATCGAACGCCTCCTGGCCGGGTTTGATTCGGCCGCCGCCCGGGCGCTGGTCATCGCCGTCGTCGTGTTGTGGATGGTCGCCGTGCCGGTCGCCGTCGAGACGCTGTCCCGCGGCAAGTCCCTGGGCCGGCTGGTCATGGGGTTGCGGATCGTCAGGGACGACGGCGGCTCCATCCGCTTCCGCCACGCCTTCATCCGGGCGATGCTCGCGCTGCTGGAGATCCTGTCGCTGTTTGGTTCGCTGGCGCTGATCGTCTCGTTCTCGAACGAGCGCGGCAAGCGGTTGGGCGACATGCTGGCGGGCACCTATTCGATGCGCGAACGCCGCGGAAAGGTCACGGCGTTGACGGTCCCGGTCCCGTCGCAGCTGAGGCCCTGGGCCGAACTGGCCGACGTCGGGCGGATCCCCGATGTGCTGGCCGGACGGGCCGCCCGCTACATCCGCCAGGCCCCGTCGATGGCTCCGGCATCCCGGGAGCGCGTCGCGATCGAGCTGGCCAACGAGCTGCGCCCCCTGGTCTCCCCCGCTCCCCCGCCGTGCCCACCCGAGCAGTTCCTGCTCGCCGTGGTGGCCGAGCGGCGTGAGCGGGACTACCGCCGGCTCACCACCACCGCGAAGCGCCAGCAGCAGGTGCGCGAACGCATCCACCGCCTGCCCTACGACTCCTGACCATCCCCGCACGGGGGAACTCCACGTCACCCGCGGCCACCGCGGTCACGCCGGCCACACATTTATCGTGGAACCGAACGTGTTCCAGTGATTGACTGAGCCCATGGAAAATCATGGCCAGTGCGACGGGGGCGATTTCCCACGCTGCACCGAAACACCGTCGAACGGCTACCGGAGCCCGATCGGACCCCTCCCATGAACGGCAAGGGGTATACCCAGTCCTTCCAGCGGTTGAGTGCCGCGGCCAACGACGCCGGGCTGATGAATCGCCGCTACGGGTTCTACTGGTCATTGTTGGCCGGTTGGACCCTGGCCTTGGCGGCGCTACTGGTCGCGGTGGTCGTCATCGGTGATAGCTGGTACCAACTCATCGTGGCCGTCTTGATCGGGGTGGTGATGGCTCAGATCGCCTTCCTCGCCCATGAGTCCACCCACCGCGGTGTGTTTGCCACCCCCGGGTGGAACGAGTGGGCCGGCCGAACGCTTTCGGGCCTAATGGTCGGGATGAGCTACGGCTGGTGGCAGGACAAACACACCACGCACCATGCCAATCCGAACAAGGAAGGTGCTGACCCCGACGTCGCGTCCAGTGTCCTCGCCTTCACCCCCGAGGCCAGCGACCGGCGTACGGGGGTCATGGCCAGGCTCGCGAAGTACCAGGGCGTCTATTTCATACCGCTGCTGTTTTTCGAGGGTTTCTACCTGCATTTCATTTCACTCAAGACGATCTTCTCCACCGGCCACGTTTCCCGGCGCTGGAGCGACATCCTCTTCATCGGTGTCCGCCAAGCCGCCTACCTCACGTTGCTCTTCGTGGTGATGCCACCGGGGATGGCGATCGCGTTCCTCGCAGTCCAGATTACGGTCTTCGGCTTCCTCCTCGCCGCTGCGTTCGCGCCGAACCACATCGGGATGCCCACTGTTCCCCACGACGCCGAGATCGACTTCCTGCGGCGCCAGGTACACATGTCCCGCAATATCCGCGGCGGCCGCTGGGTCCATTTCTTCATGGGTGGATTGGAATACCAGATCGAGCACCATCTGTTCCCGATGGCCCCGCGGCCGAATCTGCCTGCCCTGCGGGTCCTGGTCCGCCAGCACTGCGCCGCAGAAGGCATCCCCTATACCGAAACGACTCCGGGACAAGCCGTGCGCACCATCGTGGCCTACCTCAACCAGGTCGGCTTGAGGAACCGTGATCCGTACACCTGCCCGTTGGTCCGCCAATATCGCGGTTGAACATCGCCCGTTGCCCCCGGCAGTCCACGGCCCGCCGGGAGCGGAGAGGAACCCCACCACATGAAGGTCACCGTCAACCACGCCACGTGCATCGCTTCCGGCAATTGTGGGTACACGGCCCCGAAGGTGTTCAGCAATCCGGAGGCCAACGAAGGATTCGTCGAGCTCACGGACGCCGATCCACCGGAGTCCGAATGGGCGGCCGTCCGCGCTGCCGAGGAGCTCTGCCCGTCGGCGACGATCCGGCTCGAGGACGACGAGGACCCCGGCGCGGCGATGTGAGCCACTCGCACCGGGGTCCCCGTCGCGTGCCTTCCGATCAGTACCGGTAGTGGTCCGCCTTGTACGGGCCGGCCGGATCCAGCCCGAGGTAGTCGGCCTGCCCCTGGCTCAGCTCGGTGAGCTCGATGCCCAGCGCGTCCAGGTGCAGCCGGGCGACCTTCTCGTCGAGGATCTTCGGCAGGACGTAGACCTGCTTGTCGTACGCGGGGCCCGTTCCGGCGTCGTTCTGCTTGCCGTGCTTGGAGAACAGCTCGATCTGGCCGATCGTCTGGTTGGCGAAGGAGTTCGACATGACGAAGCTGGGGTGGCCGGTGGCGTTGCCGAGGTTGAGCAGGCGGCCCTCGGAGAGCACGATGATCGAGTGCGCGTCCGCCGTGTCGGCGCCGAAGACCCATTCGTGGACCTGCGGCTTGATCTCGACCTTGCGGATGCCCGGCACGGCGGCGAGGCCGGCCATGTCGATCTCGTCGTCGAAGTGCCCGACGTTGCCCACGATCGCCTTGTCCTTCATCTGCCCCATGTGGGAGGCCATGATGATGCCCTGCCCGCCTGTGGTGGTGATGAAGAGGTCGCCCTGGCCGATCACGGATTCGAGGCGGGCGACCTGGTAGCCGTCCATGGCGGCCTGCAGGGCGCAGATCGGGTCGATCTCGGTGACGATGACGCGTGCCCCCTGGCCGCGCAGCGCCTCGGCGGCCCCCTTGCCCACGTCGCCGTAGCCGCAGACGACGGCGACCTTGCCGCCGATGAGCACGTCGGTGGCGCGGTTGATGCCGTCGGGCAGGGAGTGGCGGATGCCGTACTTGTTGTCGAACTTGGACTTGGTGACCGAGTCGTTGACGTTGATCGCCGGGAAGAGCAGCGTGCCGGCCTCGGCGAGCTGGTACAGGCGGTGCACCCCGGTGGTCGTCTCCTCGGTGACGCCGCGGATGCCGGCGGCGATGCGGGTGAATTTCCGGGGGTCCTTCGCCAGGGCGTTGCGCAGGGTGTCCAGCACGATCGTGTACTCGTGGCTGTCGGCGTCGGTGGCGTCGGGGACCGCGCCGGCGGCCTCGAAGTCGACCCCGAGGTGCACCAGCATGGTGGCGTCCCCGCCGTCGTCCAGGATCATGTTCGGGCCCAGCTCGGGTTGGGCGTCGGCTCCCGGCCAGGTGAGGATCTGCTCGGCGGTCCACCAGTAATCCTCGAGGGATTCGTTCTTCCACGCGAAGACGGGCACGCCGGCCGGGTTCTCGGGGGTTCCGGATCCGACGACGATGGCCGCCGCGGCCTCGTCCTGGGTGGAGAAGATGTTGCAGGAGGCCCAGCGGACCTCGGCGCCCAGGGCGATGAGCGTCTCGATGAGCACCGCGGTCTGCACCGTCATGTGCAGGGAGCCGGCGATGCGGGCCCCGGCGAGCGGCTGGGAGGCGCCGAACTCCTCGCGCAGGGACATCAGGCCCGGCATCTCGTTTTCGGCCAGGCGGATCTGGTGGCGGCCGGCCTCGTGGAGGGAAATGTCGGCGATCTTGTAGTCGAAGCTCATGCTGTGGGTGTCTCCTGTGCTGTGGCGGGGGCGGCGTCGGCGGGACGCAGCAGGACGGGGATGCCTTCGCTGAGGCTGTAGCGCGGCGTGTTGCCGGCGGCGTCGGGCGCGGTGGCCACGAGTTCGTCGCCATCCTGCTGAAGCGTCGATCCGGTCAGCGGGCAGCGCAGGATCCCGAGCAGTTCAGATGAAATATGGGCCATGCGCCCAGTTTATGGGCTTAGCGGGGCTCGCGCAGAATGCGCAGGGCCCCGCGGCCGCCCTCGGCGTCGGCCGGTGGTTCCATCCGCGTCCGTGCGTTCCGGGCCGACGACGACGGCGCGCTGCCGCTGCCCGGCTCGACGGTGGTTTCGGCGGGGTGCTGGGCGGGACGCCGCGGCTCGGACACGGCATCGGCCAGGGCCGAGAGTTCGTCGGGGGCCAGCCGGGGCGCGTCGGGCAATTCCAGGCGCAGCACCTGCCAGCCGCGCGGCACCGTCAGGCGCTGGGCGTGCTCGTTGCACAAGTCGTAACAATGTGGTTCCGGGTATGTGGCCAACGGCCCCAGCACCGCGGTGGAGTCGGCATAGACATACGTCAGCGTCGCAATGGCCGACTGCCGGCATGCGGAGCGTGAACAAAGTCGAAGGGATCCCACGAGAAAACAGCTTACCCCCCGGGTTGCCGGCGGTGGCCTAAGCAGCCGGGCATGGCGGGAACCGTTTCCCGCCGCTGCCGGCCGGCCGGACTTCGGTAGGCTCTGGGCTATGGCCGAAGGTTTCACCCTGGGGTACGACGGGTCCCCCGACAGTCCCCGGGCCGTTGCCCGGGCAGCAGCGCAGCGGCCGCCCCGCGCCTTCACCCGGCGTCGGCGCAACCGGCACGGCAGGGGTTTGCGGGGGGACGTGATGCCACCGGACCTCCCCGGTTCGCGTACGCGCGCCGAACGATTCGAGGACCTGGTCGCCGAGTCCGCGGAACGTCTCGAGGTGCTCTGGGGCCAGCCCATCGCCGCGATGGAGTTCACCGTGGAGCTGCTGCCGAACGCGAAGTCGCTGGACTTCGCGCAGGCCGCCGGCTCCCCGGTGCCCCTGGGGCGTTCACTGGGTGCGACGCCGCGGCGACCGGCCCGGGTGGTCATCCACCGGCGCCCGGTCGAACAGCTGGCCGGCACCGACCTGCTGCTGCCCGAGCTCGTGCATCTGGCCGTGGTCGAGCAGGTGGCCGACTTGCTGGCGCGCACCCCCGAGGAGATCGACCCCGACTACCGGCCGTGGGACGGGGACCGCTGAGTCCAGCGGATGCTCAGTAGCGCAGGTCCACCGGAACCGCACGCGGGCCCTGTGTGGCCGGTGGAAGCAGCAACGACGAGATGCCCGTGGATCCGTGCGTGGCCAGCAGGGCGCCGTAGACCGGGTCGCCGCTGGCGCTGAGGGTCACGGCGACGACGTCCTTGCCCAATGAGGCGATCTTCCGTTCGGCCGTCTGGCCCGGGGCGACGCGGACGGTGACCGCCTTGCCCACCGTGCCGTCGGAGTCGATGGGGCGCAGCTCGACGCTGGCCTGGCCGTCGGGTGCGGTGAAGGCCAGCTGCGATGCGGCCCCCTCTGGCACGGTCACGAGGTGCTCGCCGCCCAGCCGCTTGGCGGCTCCGGCCCATGCCGCGTCCGTCCGCTCCTTGGCCTTGGTTCCCTTCGTCATCCGCACGGAGGCGGCCACCGGCTCCTCCGAGTCGACGATGGCCGTGTAGGTGCCGGCAGGGACCCCCGTCAACGGAACCGACGTCGTGGATCCGGCAGCCGCGGCGTACTGGCCGTCGCTGGGCAGCGCCACCTGGCCCTTCGGGCCGACGAGGCGGACCTTGACGCGCTGGTCGGCAGATCCCGGAACGGTCAGCGACAGGGTCGGCACGGCGTCGCCGTAGCCCTTCTGCGAGGTCACGGCCTTCTGCGTCTTGGGGTCCTGGATCTGCACGCCCGGGACGACCTGGCGTTCTGCGGGAGCCGCTGCGGGCTCGATGAAGTCGACCCCGCCGGGCGTCAGGCCGCGCAGGATGCTCTGCTGGATGACCGCGGTGACCGCCCCGCCGGTGGACGTTGCCTTGACGGAGAGTGATTTCTCGCCGGCGGCCAGCCCGGCCAGGACCATCGAGGTGGATTCCCCGGGGGCGATGACGATGCCGCGCGAGTTGCCTGCCTCGATGCGCCCCTGGGCACCGAAGAGCTCAAGGTCCACGGTGGCCGGCGTCGCCGACGGATTGGCCAGGGTCAGCAGCGCGGTGCTGCCGACGGTGGTGGAGGCCCCCGTCAGCCACTGCTCGCTGGCCGGCGCCTGGCAACTGGCCGCGGCCAGCCCGGCCAGGTCCCCGTCCCCGGCGACATAGCTGCGCACGGCGCCCGCCGTGGACTGCTGTCCGCCCAGCGGCTGGACACGCAGCACGGTCGCCCCGGATTCCTGGACCTTCGAGACGGTCCGCGCCTGGCGGCCGGTGAAGCCGCTGTCGTTCGTCGATTTGCCCTGGGCGGCTTCGGCTTCCGGTAGCCGGTCCGACAGCGTGCGCAACGTCGATCCGTCCAGTGTCGCCAGCTTCGCGCCGGGGAGTCGTTTGGCGGCGTCGCCGAGCACGGTGGCGCGGATCGAGGTCTTCGCCGAGTCGGAGTCGGGGGCAAAGGCCGGGTCCGTTCCGCGGTCGGCGGCGCCCTCGACGAGCCGCGCGGTGGCCGGGCATTGGGCGATGAAGTCCCCTGCCGGAACGGTGACGCGGGGAACGTCCACGGGTTCCGCGCCCGCCAGCGGGCCATTGAGGGACCCGGCGGCGATGCCGCCGCCGGTGGCCACCAGCAGGATTGCCCCCAGGGTGACGGCGGCGGTGCGTCCGCGGCGCGCGGTGCGGGTGCGGGTCATGGTCGCTGCTCCTCCGGGCCCGGCGGGCGGTCGAGGCGGGCTTCGCCGTCGTCCTCGTCATCCAGGTACTCGTCGTTTGTCTCGTCGATCTCGCGCACTGATTCCGCGTTGCCGGTGGTCCGGAACTCCTCGACACGGCGGGCCGCAAAGCGGCGGCCGGCCGGGATCGGGATGACCAACAGCAAGGCGATGGCGAAGACCAGGATGGTCAGCACCCGCAGGGGCAGCGCGTACGGGCTGGTATAGCGGATGCTCAGTTCACCGGCGGCCGCCGGCAGCTCGAACGCCTGCGCCCAACCGTTGGTCGTTGCCTGCAGGGATTTGCCGTCGTAGCTGGCGTGCCACCCGGGATCGGCCTGCGCGGCCACCACCACGGTGCGCCCCTGGGGCCCATTGGGCACCTTTTCCCGCGTCACGCGGCCCGCAGTGGATCCGATCAGCGAGGTCGTCTTGCCGGAGTCGTCGAGCAGGCGGACCCGTGCGGTGGAATCCGTGGGATTGCCGGCCCCCTTGATCACCTCGGCGGGTGTCACCCGCCACAGCCAGCCGGATCCGGTGTAGCCGACGGGCGCCAGCCCGGGGACCCCGTCGAGCCGGCCGGCGGCGACAGTTGCCTCCTGCGGGGCCTGCAGGACCACGAAGCTGACACCGAAGCGGGCCAGTTCGGCACGCGGATCGATGGACTGGCCGGAGGCCAGGATGGCAACGACCCGGCGGAGCTCCATGGCGGCCTCGCCATCCTCGGCAACCTGCGGGTCGGTGAGGCTGCCCGTCAGCCGCGAGGTGGTCGAGACCGCGGAGAGCTGGTCCAGCCCCATGCCCGCACCGGTCATCAGCGTGGCGGTCATCCCGCCGTCGTTGCCCTCGGGGGCCAGGACGAGCGTGCGGTCCTGCAGCGGCGAGGTGCCGCGGTCGGCCGCGGTGGCCGGCAGGGTGCGTGCCGGAACGGGGACCACCGACTGGCCAAGGCCGAAGTCCGTGGCCCCTCCGGCGGCCACCTGGTCCGCGGCAGCGGTGCGCGGAACCAGCCAGAGGGTCGAGGCCACGGTGACCGAGGCCAGGACCAGCACGACGGCGGCGGCGAAGGCGGGAGTTACCACACGGCCCAGCCGCCGGGTTCCCTGGTGGCGGATGCTGCGCATCCAGTCGAGGCCGCCGGCGGCCGCCAGCAGCACACCCAGGGCGAAGACCGAGACGAACGGGCCGGTGAACGGGGCGACCGGTCGACCGGCGGACAGGCCGAAGGGCAGGGCCTGGATGGCGTAGCCGATCGCCAGGGAGAGCAGGCCGGCGATCCAGCCCGCCCGGATGATCGAGCCGCGTCGTCCGCGCCGCAGCATGCCGACCAGGGCCAGCAGCAGCAACGGCGCCCCGACCACCAGTGCGGCGACCAACGCCCACGGGCCGGGCAACAGGTCCCCGGCCCAGCCCAGGCCGTTGGCACCACCGAATGGGTCGAAGGCCACGGGGAAGCCCAGGGCCTGCTGCCAGAGGGAGGCTGCGGTGAAGGGTTGCAGGACACCCGGATCGGCCAGCAGCACCCGGGGGTTCTCCAGTGCCGCCGGCACGGATCCCAAGGCCAGGACCAGTGCCGGGACCGGGGTCCACCACAGGGTGCGGGCCCGGCCACGCAACGGGATGGCGAACACGATGACCAGCAGCACGGCCGGCACCAGCAGTGCCGGGGAAGCTGCGGTAACGGCGGCCATGGCCAGCGCGGCACCCGCGGCCGCGGTCCAGGAGGGGACCCCGTGGAGGCCGGCCTTCGAGGGCGGATCGGTGAGTGCCGGCACGGCATGCTGCTCGGCGCGGGGGCGACCGCCGCCGACGGCGCGGATCATGCCCAGGGCGACCAGCGGCAACAGCACGTGGACGACGATGGCGCCGGGACGACCGGAGCCGAGGGCCACCTGCAGCGCAGGTGCCAACGACCAGACGAGGGCGCCGAGCATCCGCGTGGCGCGGCTGGCGGTGACGCAGCCCAGTGCGCACCAGGCGAAGAGCGCGGCCAACGGCATGGCCGCGATGTACAGCACGACCATGGCGGCATTCGGTGCCCCGAAACCCAGAAACGACAGCACGCCGAGCACCGCATCGAAGGGGTCCCCATGACCGGGCATCCCGGTGCCGACGTCCTGCCACCAATTGGTGGCATGCGCCCAGATCCCCGAAACGGTGTCGGTCACCGGAAGCATCGAGCCACCGGCCAGCGCCTCCGCACCGAAGAGCGTGCGCAGGCCCAGCAGGGCCAGCACGGCAGCGACCAGGACGGCGATCAGTGCGCTGACCGAGGCGCTGGTGCGGTTCGGGGCGGCTATGGCGGCGAAGTCATCGGAATTGTCGCCCGAGGGGTTGGATGCCTCGGAGACGCCCCCGGATCCATCGCCGTGCACGGTGCCGGCAACGGCCGCCTGCAGCAGGTTGCGGCGGTGCGCCCAGACCTCGCGTCGGGGCACCATGAGCGGACGCACGATGGATCGGGGTAGCTTGCGGGTGCGCCGGGCCCCACGTCGCGATGCACGCAGCGACATCGGGGAGAACACGGCGGCCAACGTGCTGCTGAGCTGGCCGAATCCGAAGGCCGGGTCCTTGGCCAACAACGAGACGACGAGCCGGACCAAGGCGCCGATGACGGCGCCGATCGCCACGAAGGGCACCTTCCAGGCAGAGGTGTGCTTGAGCCTGAGGTAGACCTCGGCACGGCGGCTGGCCAGCGGGCCGGCGACCGAACGAACGGTGTCGGCGGCGTGGTACATCTTCGCGGCCGGGACGACGACCACGCGGTTACCCGCGAGGCGGTTGCGCCAGCACAAGTCGACGTCGTCACCGAGGCCCGGGAGCGCGGGGTCGAATCCGCCGAGCTGTTCCCAGACGTCGCGGCGCACCAACAGACCGGCGGAATTGACAGCGAACCGGTCCGAACGGGAATCGTACTGCCCCTGGTCGAGTTCATCGACGTCGATCATCGTCAGGCGTTCGCCCCAGCGGCTGACCCCCAGGCCGACGTCCACCAGGCGTCGGGGGCTGTCGCGGTCGAGTTGCTTGCAGCCGGCAATGGTGACGGCGGGCGCTGTCTCGACGGCCTCCAACAGCGTGCCCAACGCTTCTGGATCGGGCGCCGAATCGTCGTGGATCAGCCAGATCCAGTCCTGGATCCCCGGCTCGGCTTTCGGGAGGTTCTCCGTCGTCGTGTGGTCCCCGGCCCGGCGCGGCAGCGCATCGACCCCGGTCACCCCGGCACGTATCGAGGCGCCGAAACCGCGTGGGCGGGCTTTGACGTGTGGGCTGCCCGCGGGCAGGCCGTCGACGAGAAGTTGGGCCGAGCCGTCGCGCGAATCCGCGTCGACGCCGATGAAATGGTCGACCGGCCGGGTCTGGTCCGCCAATGCCTCAAGGGTCACCGGAAGGAAGCGTTCCCCATCGTGTGCGACGACGACGGCCGTGACGCGTACTTGCGAGTGAATCAGACCGCTCGCTTCCTCAGCCGGCGGCGCTCGCGCTCGGAGAGCCCGCCCCAGATGCCAAAGCGCTCGTCGTTGGACAGCGCGTACTCCAGGCACTCGGAACGGACGTTGCAGGCGCCGCAGACCTTTTTGGCGTCACGGGTGGATCCGCCCTTCTCGGGGAAGAATGCCTCGGGGTCGGTCTGGGCGCACAGGGCCTCTGTCTGCCATCCGAGCTCGCCCTCATCCTCGGCACCGGGGAAACCGGGCAGCCCGAGCCACAGCTGCTGCTGTGGGTCGACCTCGGCCGGCGCCGGCGTCGGCCGCTCGATGGGGAGCTCGCGCACCGGGGCCAACAGGGCCCCGGGGGCCTCCACATCGGTGGCGTGGGCCGCAAGGAATGCGGTGGCCTGGTCATCCAGGTCCAGCCCGGTGCCGCGGTAGTTATCGGCAGCTGCGTCGTCGGCAGGATCCAGGAACCAATCGGCGGGGACCCCCCGTGAGCCGTACCGTGTGGAAGCCTGTTCGGCGTGGCTGGGATCGTGAATGCGCTCTGCGTTCCCCATGATGTGAGCCCTTCCGCTGGTTGACTGTGTCTCGTGGCGGCCTCACACCGGGCCTCGGGACGTTCGCTGTCCGTCGGTCCGTCACCTGGTCGTGTGGGCCACGACTTCATCCGTAGTCTGGAAAAAGCCGCTTCGCCATCTAATTACAATGGTGTAACTCACCCCCGTCAAGTGGAGCGGGGGATTCTAGCCACGAATGCGACCCAATTCATGCCGCAACACGCCCGGATACCATCGACATCAACGGGCGTGTCCGGCACTCCCCCGAATTACCAGCGTTTTCACAGTTTCGAGAGGATCCACCCATGGCCACCGATACCAATTCGTTAGATTTTACGGAACGGTTGCTCGCGCGGCACCGCGGCTCCGCGGCACCACTGCTGACATGGTACGGCGAACCCGGCGAACGTATTGAACTGAGCGGACACGTCTTCGACAACTGGGTGGCCAAGTCGGCCAACCTCCTGGCCGAGGAATTCGACGCCGGCCCCGGCACGCGGGTACTCGTCGAGTTGCCGGCCCATTGGAAGTCCCTGGCCATCGGATTCGCCGTGCTCGCCACCGGAGCCGAGATCATCGTCCCGGCCGAAGCAGCGGGAGCACCGGCCGGGTCGACTGCCGCACCCGACCTCGTGGTCACCGCCGAACCGGTGGCAGCGGCCGAGGCATTCCCGCACGCCGAGGTCGTCGCCGTCGCCCTGGGCGCCCTGGCGCTCTCGTTTCCCGGGGACTTGCCGTCCGGTGCCCTGGATTACGCGGGAGAGGTGCGCGGCTTCGGCGACTACTACCTGGCCGACCCCGTGCCGGCTTCGGGCCCGGCGCTGACCATGGCCGACGGCTCGGGGGATCTCAACTACGAGCAGCTCTTCGGGCTGGACGCCGGGGACGGCACGGCCCTGCTGGGCCCCGGAGCTGAATTCCCCGCGGCATTGCGCGCCGCCGTCTCGCAATTCAACGGGACCTCCCCGCTGGTGCTGCTCGGCACCGGGGCGAGTGTGACGCAGCGGATCCTCGACGACGAACGAGTGGTCCGCCGCCCCTGAGCCCGGGGGCGTCAGGACCGCTGGATGGTTCCCGGATCGACGTCCTGGTCACCGGCTCCGGGGACCGGGGCGGCGTGCGGGGCACGCTGGCCGAGCAGCTCCCGGTCATGGTCGAATCCTGGCTCCGCATCGAGTTCCTCCGTGAAGACCCAAAACCGGTACGCGAAGAAGCGGAAGATCGTGCCCAAAACCAGCCCGACGACGGAACCGGCAATGAACAGGCTCGTGGAGTCGGTCAAACCGATCCAGTACTTGGTGACCCACACACAGGCCGCAGCGATGAACAAGCCGATGCCGTTCATGAGGATGAACAGCACCAGTTCGCGCACCACGGACGCGCGACGGCGATGGCGGAACGTCCAGTAGCGGTTGGCTACCCAGGAGAACATCGTGGCGACCATGCCGGCGACGATCTTGGCCTTGACTTCCGAGCCGTGCATCGGGCCGTTCATCATCCAGATGAAGATCGCCGTGTCGATGATGAAGGCCACGCCACCGACGACGCCGAACTTCATGACCTCGCGCCACAGCATAGTGAATAGGCCGCGACATTTTTCCGCGATCTCCTTGAGCATGTTCCTCCACAGACGGTATTCGGGGCGGGCCGCAACCTGGGGGTGCAAGGTCTCCGCAAGCGCCGGCACAGCGCGTCACACGGCGCAGCCAGCCCTTCATTCTATCGCCAGCGGCTCAAAGTTTCCTGACAAATGCCCGGTTCCGGCCCCGTCGCGGCCAGCCCCCGGCCCGGCGTTCGGTACCCTGAAAGGGTGAATTTTCCTGTGATTGGCGTGGTCGGCGGCGGCCAGCTTGCCCGAATGATGGCCCCAGAAGCGACGAATCTCGGCTTCCGTCTCCGTGTCCTGGCCGAGGCCGAGGACGTCTCCGCGGTGGCGGCCGTGGCCGATGCCCCGGTCGGCGACTACCGTGATCTGGACACGTTGCGCGCATTCGCCACCGACCTCGATGTGCTCACCTTCGACCACGAACACGTGCCCAACGAACACCTGCAGGCCCTGATCGACGAGGGCATCAACGTCCAGCCGCGTCCCGACGCCCTGATCCATGCACAGGACAAGCTCGTCATGCGCGCGGCCATCGAACGCCTCGGGCTGCCCAACCCCGTCTGGGCCCAGGTTGCGTCGGTCGAGGAACTCGTCTCCTTCGGCGATTCCACCGGCTGGCCCGTGGTCCTGAAGACCCCGCGCGGAGGTTACGACGGCAAGGGCGTGCGCATGCTCGCCGACGCCGACGCCGCCCGTGCCTGTGCCGACTGGTTCGCGGCCGGGGACCCCCTGCTGGCGGAGGAGAAGGTCGGCTTCAGCCGCGAGCTCTCCGCGCTGGTCGCCCGGGCCCCCTCCGGCGAGTCCCGCGGCTGGCCGGTGGTGCACACCATCCAGGTCGACGGCGTCTGCGACGAGGTCATCGCCCCGGCGCCCGGACTGGACCCGGCGGCCGCACAGGCGGCCGCGCAGGCGGCCCTGCACATCGCCGAGGAGTTCGGTGTCACCGGGGTCATGGCCGCGGAGCTCTTCGAGACCCCGGGCCGCGGCCCGGGTTTCGTCATCAACGAACTGGCCATGCGCCCGCACAACACGGGGCACTGGACGATGAACGGGTCGGTGACCAGCCAGTTCGAGCAGCACCTGCGAGCGGTCCTGGATCTGCCGTTGGGCGACACCGCGGCGCTCGGGGAGGTCACCGTTATGAAGAACTTCCTCGGTGGCGCAAATCCCGACCTCTACTCGGCCTTCCCCGCGGCATTGGCCGCCGAACCCCGCGCCAAGGTCCATGCCTACGGAAAGGCCGTTCGGCCGGGCCGCAAGATCGGCCACGTCAATGTGGTCGGAACCCCCGGCCAGACGATCGACGACGTCCGCCATGCCGCCTCGCAGGCGGCCACCATCATCCGCGACGGCACCGTGCCCGACGCGGCCAGCAAAGGAGCCTAGCCCCATGAGCACCCAGCAGCCCCTGGTCGGCGTCGTGATGGGATCCGATTCCGACTGGCCCGTGATGCGCCTGGCCGCCGAGGCCCTGGCCGAATTCGGCATCCCCTTCGAGGCCGATGTCGTCTCGGCGCACCGCATGCCCCAGGACATGATCGACTACGGGCGGACCGCGCATGAACGCGGGCTCCGCGTCATCATTGCCGGGGCAGGGGGCGCCGCCCATCTGCCCGGCATGCTCGCAGCCGTCACGCCCCTGCCGGTGATCGGCGTCCCGGTTCCGCTGAAGACGCTGGACGGCATGG
Organism: Arthrobacter sp. ASL1; assembly: GCF_056680475.1. Taxonomy (NCBI): domain Bacteria; kingdom Bacillati; phylum Actinomycetota; class Actinomycetes; order Micrococcales; family Micrococcaceae; genus Arthrobacter; species Arthrobacter sp. ASL1. The sequence goes on along the minus strand of NZ_CM155284.1, from coordinate 3,262,411 downwards.
ATTCGCTGCTCTCGATCGTGCAGATGCCCGCCGGAGTCCCGGTGGCCACCGTCTCGATCGGTGGCGCCCGCAATGCGGGCCTGCTGGCCGCCCGCACCCTGGCCAGTGGAACCGACGAGTTGGCTGGCGAATTGCGGGCACGGCTGGTCGCCTTCGCTGCCGGCCTGCGCCAACAGGCCGCTGACAAGGGCGCCAACCTGCGCCGACAAGTCGCCGAAGAGCTGGGCCAGGGTTCCTGATCCATGGCCGACAACAACCTCACGAACCCCCGCCTGCACAACCCGGTCCGCGACCCCGAGCAGGCCTCCACGGGCACCCGGACCAAACGGGCCTTCTTCCTGCTTGCACTGACCGTCTTCATCCCCGGCGGCGCCCAGGTCGTCGCCGGCAACCGGACGCTGGGCCGCAGGGTCCTGGCCGTCACCCTGACCTGTTGGGCGGTCCTCATCGTCGGCGTCGTGGTCGCCCTGGTCAACCAGGGCCTGGTCATCGAACTGCTGGCCCGGCCGACCGTCCAGCTGATCCTGGCCATCGTGCTGGCCGTCCTGGCCATCGGGTGGATCCTGATGTTCATCAACACCCTGGTCATCATCCGGCCCGGCCTGCTGGCACCGGGAATGCGCGGCATCGTCGCCGCGTGCACCGTGGTCCTCATGGTCATCACCGGCGGGGCCCTGGGCTACGGGTCGTTCATCCTGAACACCGGTCGTGACACCATCCAGAACGTCTTTGCCTCCGGCCCGTCGATGGAACCCGTGGATGGCCGTTACAACATCCTGCTCATGGGTGGCGATGCCGGTGCCGACCGGGTCGGTCTCCGGCCGGACTCCATGACGCTGGTGAGCATCGACGCCAAATCCGGCCGGACAGCCATGATCTCCATCCCCCGGAACCTGCAGAACGCCCCGTTCCCCGCAGACTCGCCGCTGCGGAAGGTCTTTCCCGGCGGCTACAACTGCGGCGACGAGTGCATCATCAACTCGCTGTATCCGGTCGTCGAGGAAAAGTACGCCAATCTGTACCCGGGGAAGAAGAACCCCGGGGCCGAGGCCATGATGGATGCCGTCACCGGCATCACCGGCGTACAGGTCCAGGCCTACGTCGTCGTCGACATGGGGGGCTTCTCCTCGTTCATCGATGCCATGGGTGGGGTGACCGTCGAGTCCGGCGGCTGGGTCCCCTACAACGCCAAGAAGTGGGCGGGGACCGACATCAAGACCCACTGGTTCGCTCCGGGAACTCACCAGTTCACCGGCAAGCAGGCCCTGTGGTTCGCCCGCTCCCGGGATTTCACCACCGACTACCACCGCATCCGCCGGCAGCAGTGCCTGCAGCAGGCGATGATCAACCAGTTCAAGCCATCGACCGTGTTGACCAAGTTCTCCGGCATCATGTCGGCCGGCGAGGACCTCGTCGAGACCGACATCCCGCAAACCCAACTGGGCAGTTTCATCAACCTGGCCAACAAGACGCGCAAGACGCCGTTCAAGCGGCTGACGCTCGGTGCCCCGGACTTCAGCACGAAGTTCTCCACCTACCCCGACTTCGACCTCATCCACACCCGGGTCGATGCCCTGCTGCAGGAGGCCACGAAGGACGGGGCCGCAGCCGCCGAGAAGGCCAAGAAGGCCGCCGCCGCCTCCAAGTCAGCTGCCGCCAAGAACGCCACCGGGCAGTCCTCGCAGGGCTCGGAGTCCACGAACGCCGCCACGAAATCCGCCACCGACGCCGGGTCGATGACCCAGGAGCAGATCGAGCCCGGGTCCGACCCCGGGTCGGTTCCGACCACGCAACCGGATGGTTCGCCTATCACCGAGGAGTACCTGGTGCAGCTGGAACTCAACGGCCAACGGAACCTGATCGCCGAGATCGCGGCCAACAACAACGAGTGCAGGGCGCCGTAGCCACCACCTCCGCGGGGGGCTGCGTTCTCCGGTGGTTCCGGGGCGCGCGAACGTTTCCCGGCAGGACCCCCGGGGTTAACCTGCCGTGCAGGGAACCCTGCCAGCATCGATGGACGCCGCCCTCCCCGGTCCACGGTTCGGAGATCCGGCGCCGCCATCGATGGGCCCGCGGGGACTGCGAGATGGCGGCGTCTGGCCTAGATTGGGTAGCAGCGCCCCCTGCAGGACCAGACCCCAAGGAGCAGAATGTACCGCCTGAGCAACACCATCCGGGACTACCCCTGGGGGTCGAAGACGGCGATCTCCGAATTGCTCGGCGTCACGGCGACCGGCGCACCTGCGGCGGAGATGTGGATCGGGGCGCACCCCGATTCGCCATCGATGGCCAGCCACCCCGACCGGGACGGGTCGGCCAGGTTGGATGAGCTCGTGGCCACCGATCCGGTCCGCTTCCTCGGGCAGGAGGCAGCCGACCGCTACGGGCGGCTGCCCTTCCTCGCGAAGATCCTCGCCGCAGACCAGCCGCTGTCACTGCAGGTGCATCCCACCCTGGACCAGGCACGGGCCGGTTTCGCCGCCGAGGAGGCTTCCGGCGTCGATCGGGCCGCCCCGCACCGCAACTACAAGGACGACAACCACAAGCCCGAGATCCTCTTCGCACTGACCGGTTTCTCGGCGTTGTGCGGCTTCCGTGATGCGGCCGATGCGGCATCCCTGTTCACCTGGTTGGCCGACACGATCGCCGCGGACGACGGCATTCCGGACGACGGGGGCCGGGCGGTCGTCGCCGCCCGCCGCACGGCCTCCACCCTGGCGCAGGGCGACCTGCGCGGTGCCTTCACCGACCTGCTCTCCGGTGGAGTCGATGTGGTGCAGCTGGTCGAGTCGTCCACCGCCGCGGTGTCCTGCGGCCGTCACGAGCTCGGGGATCCCGGATTGGCGGAACTGGAATCGCTAGCCGGCTTCTACCCCGGTGATCCCGGAGTGCTGGTATCGCTGATGCTCAACCACCTCACCCTCCAGCCGGGGCAGGCGATCTACCTCCCGGCAGGGAACATCCACGCCTACCTGCACGGGCTCGGCGTGGAGGTGATGGCCAGCTCCGACAACGTGTTGCGTGGTGGGCTGACCGGCAAGCACATCGACCTGCCCGAGCTGATGGACACAGTCGACTTCACCAGCGTCGGCGTTCCATATCTCGAGGCCGAGGACGGGATGCTGGGCCAGGAGATCTACCGTCCTCCCTTCGATGAGTTCCAGCTCCAGCGCATCGAACTGGCCGGCTCCGAGGGGCCGGTTCCGGGGATGGCCGGAGACGACGTCGCGGTGGCGCAAAACGGGCCACTGACCGTGATCTGCGTGGCCGGGGAACTGCTGTTGGACTCCCCCCGGGGGGACCTGCGCCTCGCCCGTGGCGAGTCGGTGTTCATCCCGGCCGCCGAGGCCCCGGTGGTGGCCAAGCACCAGGGCGACGAACCGGCCCTGGCCTTCGCGGTCACGACGTCCGGGCGCAGCTGACGCCGAGAGCTGCCGGACAGCGGCCGGCCGGCCCCCCGGGACAGTCGAAAGCGGCGCCTCCCCGCGGAGGCGCCGCCGTCGTGCAGTGTGTCCTGCCGTGAAGGCTAGCGGGTGTACGGCTCCCACTTGCGTGACTGGTGCTCGCCCTCGACCGTCCGGATGGTGCCGGACTTCGAGCGCATCACGATGGAGTGCGTGAAGATCTTGTCGTTCTTGTAGCGCACCCCGGTGAGCAGGTCGCCGTCGGTGATGGCCGTCATCGAGAAGTAGCAGTTGTCGCTGGTGACCAGATCGTTGGTGGTCAGCACACGGTCCAGGTCGTGGCCCGCGTCGATCGCCTTCTGCTTCTCGGCGTCGTCCGTGGGCCACAGTCGTCCCTGGATGACGCCGCCCAGTGCACGGATCGCGCAGGCGGTGACGATGCCCTCGGGCGTACCGCCGATGCCCATGAGCGCGTCGACCCCGGATCCCTCGCGGGTGGCCGCGATGGCCCCGGCGACATCGCCGTCCATGATGAACTTGGTGCGCGCCCCGGCCTCGCGGATCTCCTGGACCAGCTTCTTGTGCCGATCGCGGTCGAGCACGCAGACGGTGATCTGGTTGATCGGCTTGTTCTTCGCCTTGGCGATGAGGTAGAGGTTCTGCTTCACCGGCAGGCGCAGGTCGACCAGCTCGGCGGCCTCGGGGCCGGTGACGAGCTTCTCCATGTAGAACACGGCCGAGGGGTCGAACATCGATCCCCGCTCGGACATGGCCAGCACTGCAACGGAGTTGTTGATGCCGAGCGCGGTCAGCCGGGTTCCATCAATCGGGTCGACGGCAACGTCGACCTCGGGGCCGCTGCCGTCACCGACCTGCTCGCCGTTGAACAGCATCGGTGCTTCGTCCTTTTCGCCCTCGCCGATCACGACGGTGCCGTTGACGGATACGGTCGAGAGCAGCGAACGCATGGCGTCGACGGCCGCGCCATCGGCCGAGTTCTTGTCGCCGAATCCGACCCAGGGGCTGGCGGCGATGGCCGCCGCCTCCGTCACGCGTACCAGTTCCAGCGCCAGGTTGCGGTCCGGTTCGGCGTCGCCAACGGACAGTCGTGGGGACAGTTGGGCAAAATTAGTGGCTTCTGTCACGGTGTTCCTCGTCGTCGAGTGGGTGTGGATGCCAGGGGCAGCACCTCCCACCATATCGGGTGGAGCGGTCCATGACAGGGTGATGACCGACACCCCGTCACCGGACGGGCGGGAAATCGGGGACAATGGAGGTGTGAGTGAAGCACCCCGGAGCCAGCCAGAGACCGACGAGCCGCCGGTGACCCCGGTGTTGACGCCGGCCCAGTCCAAGCGCGCCAACCAGTCGTTGAAGGGCATGATCATCTCCGTGCTGCTCACGGTCGCCGTCGCCGTTCCGGTGGTGGCGTTGAATCCACCCAGCAATGCCGACCAGTTCAAACCCGATGTGAACGTCTCCGTGGTTGCCTCACAGGCGGGTCAAGCCGCCGATTTCACCCCGGTCTCCCCGGAGATGCCCGACGGCTGGTACGCGAACTTCGCCCGCTGGACCTCAGGGTCCTCGGACCAGATCGACTACTGGGATTTCGGCTACGTCACGGACGACGATGGCTTCGTCGAGGTCCGCCAGACCGGGGACGCGACCCCCGGATGGATCGCGAAGATGACCGAGGACGCTTCCCCCGCGGGAACCGTCGACGTCGACGGGACCACTTGGAAGGTCCTCTCCAAGGACGCCCAGGTGACCTGGCTCCTTCAGGACAAGGGCTCAACCATCCTGCTCAGCTCCGACTCCGGTGACGACGTGCTGCGCGAAAGTGCCCGCGCCGTCATGCAGGATCGGGACGCAGCAACGAAGAAGTAGCCGCACGCGCACGCGGATGTAATCTGTGGACATGCCTGAAGAAACCCAAGAGTCCACGTCCGCCACCCTGAGCCCCGCCGAAGCGTGGAACAAACTGCGCGAGGGCAACGCCCGTTTCGTCTCCGGTACCACCAACCACCCGAACCAGGATGCCTCGCGCCGGTCGGCGCTGGTGAACACGCAGCATCCCTTTGCCGTGATCTTCGGCTGCTCGGATTCCCGACTGGCCGCGGAAATCATCTTCGACGTCGGCCTCGGCGATGTCTTCGTCGTGCGCACCGCCGGACACGTCCCCGACGATGCGGCCCTGGGCTCGCTCGAATACAGCGTGGCCCTGCTGCACGTGCCGCTCATCGTGGTCTTGGGGCACGACAGCTGCGGCGCCGTGACCGCCACGATGGAATCCTTCGAGTCCGGGACGATGCCCCCGGGTTTCATCCGCGACCTCGTTGAGCGAATCACCCCGTCGGTCATCACCGCCCAGCGGGCCGGCATCACGGACGTGAACACCACCGTGGAGGAGCACGTCAAGCAGTCGGCCCACCGTCTGGTGGACACCTCGAAGATCATCTCCGACGCCGTCGATGCGGGCGAGACGGCGGTCATCGGCGTGACCTACCGGCTGGAAGAAGGCAAGGCCGAAGTGGTGACGGGGTTCGGCAACCTGTAGGCCGCGATGTGGTCCATCTGACGCCACACGGGGCCCGTCCGGCACCGCGGGCGGCGTATGGTGAAGTCATGGCTAGCAAGGATGACTTCCGCATTGAACACGACACGATGGGCGAGGTCCGGGTTCCGGCCGACGCCCTCTACAGCGCCCAGACGCAGCGCGCCGTGGAGAACTTCCCGATCTCCGGCAAGAGGCTCGAACGCCGGCACATCCAGGCGCTGGCCCGGGTGAAACGTGCCGCGGCCTTGGCCAACGCGGAACTCGGGGTGCTCGATGAGGAGGTCGCGCGGGCGATCGTCACCGCCGCCGAGCAGGTCGCCGGTGGCGACTACGACGCGCAGTTCCCCATCGACGTCTTCCAGACAGGTTCGGGTACCTCGTCGAACATGAACACCAACGAGGTCCTCGCGGCACTGGCAAACCGGGCGCTCGAGGCCTCCGGCAGCGACACCCGCGTCCATCCCAACGACCACGTCAATGCCTCGCAGTCCTCGAACGACGTGTTCCCCACCTCGGTCCATGTGGCCGTCACCGACGCCCTGCTCAACGACCTCGTCCCCGCCCTGCAGCACCTGGCCGAAAGCCTGGGCCGCAAGTCCGAGGAGTTCGCGGACGTCGTGAAATCGGGGCGCACCCACCTCATGGACGCCACCCCGGTGACCCTGGGCCAGGAGTTCGGCGGCTACGCGGCGCAGATGCGCTACGGCGTCGAGCGCATCGAGGCTTCACTGCCACGTGTGGCCGAGGTTCCACTCGGCGGCACCGCCGTCGGCACCGGCATCAACACCCCGGCCGGCTTCCCGCAGCGGGTCATCGACCTGCTCGCCGAGGACACCGGTCTGCCGCTGACCGAGGCGCGCAACCACTTCGAGGCGCAGGCCAACCGCGACGGCCTTGTCGAGGCCTCCGGACAGCTGCGCAACATCGCCTACTCGATCATGAAGATCAACAACGACCTGCGCTGGATGGGCTCGGGCCCCAACACCGGTTTGGGCGAGATCGCGATCCCGGATCTGCAGCCCGGCTCCTCGATCATGCCCGGCAAGGTCAACCCGGTGATCAGCGAGGCGGCCATCCAGGTCGCGGCCCAGGTCATCGGCAACGACACCACCGTGTCCCTGTCCTCGACCAACGGCGCCTTCGAGCTCAACGTCGGCATCCCGGTGATGGCGGCGAACCTGCTCGAATCCGTCCGCCTGCTGACCAACACCACGCGCGTCATGGCCGACAAGATGGTCGATGGCATCACGGCCAACGTGGAGCGCGCCCGGTTCCTCGCCGAAGCCTCCCCCTCGATCGTCACCCCGCTGAACAAGTTCATCGGCTACGAGAATGCTGCCAAGATCGCCAAGAAGGCCGTCGCCGAGGGACTCACGGTCCGCGAGGCGACGGTGGCCCTGGGCTACGTCGAACGCGGTGAACTCACCGAGGAGCAACTCGACACCGCCCTGGACGTCACCACGATGACGTCCCCCTCGGGCAAGTAGCGGCACCACCAGCACGACGACGGAAGGCGGCTCCCGGAGGGGGGTCGCCTTCCGTCGTCTCCGACCACGCCGCCTGTGGCCAACCCCACACGGCGAGAATTATGCACTCCAGGTTGAATGGTGCAAAGATGCACTATATGAACGAAAGTGCAACGGGAGACCTCGGGACCCGAGAACGCCGTCGGCTGGAAACCTATGCCGCGCTGACGGCGCACGCCCGCACGCTGACCGCAGAACGTGGACTGAACGGATTCACGATCGAGGAGCTGTGCGAGGCGGTCGGGGTCTCCCGACGCACCTTCTTCAACTACTTCGCCACCAAGGAGGACGCCGTCCTCGGGGCGAAGAGCGCCGACCCGATCGAGCCGTTTGCCGCCGGTTTCCTGGCGTCCGGGCCCGCAGCCGCAGCAGACGACACCGGGTCGGTCCCCCCGCAGACACTGAAGGATGCCCTGCTGGAGCTGTTCGTGGCGGCCTTTGCCGCCCTGGACATCCCCCGCACCGACATCCATGCGTTCATGCAGGCCATGCACGACGAACCGGCCTTGATGAAACGCATGATCGATTCCTCCATGCACCGCCAGCGGGCCCTGGCCGAGCTGATCTGCCAACGCGAGGGGCTCCCCTCGGGTGATCCGTATGCGGGCCTGGTTGCCATGCTCGTCTCCCATCTGGGCATGACCAGCTTCCAGCAATTCATCGGCCACGACGGAAGCTGCACCGCGGAGCCCGGGGCCAGCGCGGACGAGTCCGACGATGAGGCCCGCACCCGGCTCACCGCCATCCTCACCTCCAACTTCTCCCATGCGGCCCGGCTCTTCGCCTCCTGAAGCACCGACCGAACAGAATACCTAGGAACCCCATGAGCACTCTTGCTCCCCCGCAGGCCTCAGGGCCGCTTGCGCTGACACGACGGCGCATCTGGATCATCTTCTCGGCGCTGATTGCCGGAATGCTGCTCTCCAGCCTCGACCAGACCATCGTCTCCACGGCCATGCCCACCATCGTCGGGGAGCTCGGCGGCGTCGAACACCAGGCCTGGATCACCACCGCCTACCTGCTGGCCACCACCATCGTCATGCCGATCTACGGTAAGTTCGGTGACGTGCTGGGCCGGCGCAACCTCTTCCTCATCGCCATTGGGATGTTCACACTGGCCTCCGTTGGTGCCGCGTTTGCCGGAACCTTCTGGGTCTTCGTCTTCTTCCGCGCCATGCAGGGCCTCGGCGGTGGCGGGTTGATGATCCTCTCGCAGGCCATCATCGCCGACATCATTCCCGCATCCGAACGCGGCAAGTACATGGGGCCCCTCGGCGGCATCTTCGGCCTCTCCGCTGTCGCCGGCCCCCTGCTCGGTGGGTTCTTCGTCGACCACCTGACGTGGCAGTGGGCGTTCTACATCAACATCCCCATCGGCATCGCCGCCTTTGCCATCGCCTGGTTCGCTTTGACCCTGCCGAACAAGAAGGCGACAAAGCGCATCGACATCGCCGGCGTGGTGTTCCTGTCCATCGCCACGACCTGCCTGATCTTCTTCACCGACTTCGGCGGCAGCGCCGACCACGGCTGGACCGCGGGATCCACGTGGATGTGGGGTGCCGGTCTGGTCATCGCCGCAGCCGCCTTCATCGTCGCCGAGTTGCGTGCCGTCGATCCGATCATCCCGCTGTCGCTGTTCCGCAACCGCGTGTTCGTCACGGCCACCGCCATCGGCTTCACCCTGGGCCTGGGCATGTTCGCGGCCATCGCCTTCGTCCCGACGTTCCTGCAGATGTCCTCGGGGACGTCGGCAGCGGTCTCCGGCCTGCTGATGCTGCCCATGATGGCGGGCATGATGGGAACGTCCATCTGGTCCGGCATCGCTATCTCCAAGTCCGGAAAGTACAGGGCCTACCCCATCGCCGGGACCCTGCTCACGGCGGCCGCCATGCTCGCGATGACCACTTTGGCCGCCGAAACCCCGCTGTGGTTGATCTGCGTGTTCCTATTCTTCTTCGGCGCCGGACTGGGCTTGATCATGCAAGTCGTGGTCCTGGTCGTGCAGAACGCCGTCGGCGCCGAGATGGTGGGCACCGCGACCAGCACGAACAACTACTTCCGCGAGGTCGGTGCGTCCCTGGGTGTAGCCATCTTCGGGGCCATCTTCACCAACAACCTCTCGGAGAAGCTCACCGCGGTGTTCACCGGGGCGGGGGCATCCCCGGCCGACGCGGGACAGTCCACCGCAACGCTGGATCCCTCGGTCATGGACAAGCTGCCGCAGGCCCTGCAGGACGGCATCGTCACCGCGTACGCCGATTCTCTGGCCCCGGTCTTCTGGTACCTGGTCCCGTTCATCGCCCTCGCCTTCGTGCTGGCGCTCCTGCTCAAGCAAATCCCCCTGTCCGATACCCCGGGCATGGTGGCCCGAGGGGAGGCCATCTCCGGCGACGAGGCACTGCAGGCGGAGGCCGAACTGCGTGCAACCAAGCAGGCTGCCGCGTCTCGGGGACCCTCCGACGCGTCGGATGGCAGGTCCTAGCCTCGGCACTGTTTCCCGGGCCCCTGCAGTGCCCTGCCCGGTCCAGGCAAGGTCACTCGCCACCCGCGGTCAGGTGGACGGCGGCCTCTGGTGTGGCGACCCGGAAGCTGAAGCTCTGCTCCAGGTAGAGGTGCACGTCATCGGCGTCGTGGTGGCTGTAGCCGATGGATAGGTCCTGCCCGGATTCGAACAGGAAGTCCCCGCCGCGCAGGCTCATCACCACCGCACCCCGCACGCCGGGGGCCCACACGATCGGCCCCTCCAGGATGCGGCGCAGGTGTTCGGAAAGTAGATAGCCACCGCGTTCGGTGGCTTGGACGACGGCGGTGTAGTGGCCCGGGCCCAGGGCCAGGCCGAAGGGTCCGGAGATGCCCTCCTCCAACAGCAGGTCAACGGCACGGGCCACCCGCTGCGGATAGTCGGAGAAGTTCTCCACCCGCGGGACGGTGGGCAGCGAGGTGGCCTGCGTGATGCCGGTGATGTTCGCCTGGCGCCATCCATGGAATACGGTCCTGTTTTCGGCGCTGGCGATCTTCACGGCGGCCATGTCGAGGTTGGCCAGGTCCACGTCCGCGGCACCCCGTTCGCCGTCCAGTAGTTCGTCGCGGGAGACCGTGAATTCGACCCGCATCTCCGTCAGCGGCAGCACGCGCCGACGCCGCGCCGTGATGCCCTCGTCATCGGGCCCGGGCAGGCGTTCGGTCCTGCCGAGGTTGGTGGACGAGTGGTCCCACCCCAAGGGGCCGGTGAAGTCGATGAGCTTGCGGGCGCCCAGGGTGGTGGTGAGCCGGTCGCGGGCTTCGTCGTCGAGCAGCTTCCAGCCGGCATCGGTGATGGGCGCGAGCTCGCGGTGCAGGTGGTTGGAGGTCATGATTCGCTTCCTTTCAACGAGCCGATTCCCAGGGATCCGTCACCACTTGATGATGTCGACGCGTCCTGGGGTGGTGCCGAACCAGCTGCCGGCCCGCCGGATCCGGCAGCCTCTTCGGCTGCCGTTCCGTTCGCGACGATGTCACCGGTGCGGAACAACGTCCCACGGGCCGTTTGCCCCCATTTGGGTTTGGTCCGGAACAAGTACTCCAACTCCATGCAGAAGTGCTTGAACTCCTCGCCGAGCGAATCCTCCATGATGGCGCGGGCGATGGGATCGGTCTCGAGCGAGATCCGCTGTTCGTACCAGCCGATGGCCTCGGCTTCCTCGGTCAGGTTCGCGCACATGCGCGCGAAGGTCCGGGTCTCCTCCGACAGCTCGGCCGGTGGTTCGTGGTACTGCTCGAATCCCATGGTCTCCCCTTCGGTTCGCGCCAACCGACCCTGTATGAATCGGTGGCGACCTGTGGCGGCTTCCGTGACGCCAGCCTAGACCCGCGGACCGGCCATGACCATGGTCCGGGCGGGCCCCCGGCCATCCGAACAGTGTCGCGCTCCATTCATGCGATGGGCTCCGGTGACGGGATCCAATCCTCCGACGGGGTAGTCAGATGGGCGACCAGCGCTTCGGTCAACCCGCCGACCACCATGAGTCCCACCATCCCGGGTTCGAACGCCGGAATCCTTACGCCTCTCATCATCTCGGCCAACAGGTTTTCGATGGCGCGGGCGATGCCAGCGGCCCACCGGCGCGTCCGGGGCGATCGGCAAGGCGGATACGCGGCGCCGCATCTCCTCGGTGGCCTTCAGGGAGAGCGTCCGCAGAACCTGCTCGCGGCCGGGGAAACAGTCATAGAACGGCCGCGAGGAAACGATCAGCGCACGAAATGCGCACCGGTCTCCGCCGAGCGGGCCCAGGCCACGGCCCGGGCATGCTTCGGAGGCAAGGCTGGTCGTTCGGAGTCCGTGAACCAGGCGACATCGGTGTTCTCGTCGTCGTTGACCCTGGCCGCGCCGGAGAGGTACCGGCAGGCGAAGACCATGTCGAGGTATTGGGCACGATCGCCATTGGGGTAGGTCACCGGATCGGTGGTGCCGATGCCGGCCAGCCGTTCGACGGCGACCGCCACCCCGGTCTCCTCCATGACTTCCCGGACAGCGGTGGCGGCAGGTTCCTCACCGGGTTCGATGATTCCCGCAGGCAGCGTCCACCGGCCGTTGTCGGCCCGCTTGACGAGCAATAGGGCACCGTCATCACGCTGGACGACGGCCTTGACACCAGGCAGCCAGAGCGGGTCGTTTCCGATTTTTTTGCGCAGGGACAGGATGAATTCGGGAGTCGGCATTCCCCTACCCTGCCACGAGAAGCGCGACGGCGGTGCCGACAATCATGTAGGGGCCAAAGGCCAGCGCCGACTTCAAACCCGCCCTGCGCAGGATGATGAGCACGATGCCGACCACGGCCCCGAGCAGGAAGGCGACCAGGGTCCCCAGCAACAGGTGCGGCCAGCCCAGATAGCCCAGGTACAGCCCCAGGATGCCGGCCAGCTTCACGTCCCCCAAGCCCATGCCGCGCGGCTGGATCACGTGCAACAGCAGGTAGAAGCCGAACAGTGCGAGCCCGCCCAGCAGCGTCCGGCCCAGTGCCTCCCAGTCCCCGGCCAGGGCGGCGGTGGCCCCCAGGAGCACGGCGGCGAACGGGTACCACGGCAGGATGATCCGGTTGGGGAGCAGATGGGTGCGGGCATCAATCCATGTCAGGCGGGCACCATTGACGATGAACAACAGACACGCCAGCAGCAGCGGTACCAGGGCCGCAGGGGCGGCATCCCGCAGTGCCAGTATCTCCGCGATCATGGTCCTACGCTAACGCAGGCCGGGCGGAGGAACCGGCGACGGTGTCTAGACTGTGGACATGGACACGTCATCGACGGCCCCGGCCCCACAAGGCCCGACCGCGGTCTCCCGCGAGGAGGCCGCCGCGTTCCGGCGCCTCTGCAGATCCTCTCCATGGCGGTGGCGGACCCTGCGCTTCGACGCCGAATGGTTCGCTGGCTCCCCCACCGGCCTTCCCTCCCCGGAAGCCCCCGTCGGCCTCCAGGAAGAGCACACCCCGCTCGACGCCCTCTCTGCACCGGCGACGGTCGACCGGGCTGAACCCGAAGAACCGGAGGCCATCCCCCGCGTCAGCGCCTGGTTGCGCCGGCCGGATGCCCTGCGCATCGAGGACCCGGAGGGCCAGTTGCTGTTCAGCACCACGTCGATCAACGCCTCGCGTGACGCGTTCTACGTCGCCGGGACCCGCGCCTCGTGGCTGCTTCCTCCCCGGCTGGTGACCCCCGTGTACGACGACGATGGGCTGATCACCCGCCGTCCGGAGGCCGACTACGGCGACCCGGTGTTCGGCGACGCCCGGTGGGCCGCGATGCTCGACCCCGTGGAACTTGCCGGCAGCGCCCCGATACCGCTGGAATTCCCCTTGTCCAACCGCGTCGAGATCCATGATCTGGCCGAAACGCGGCACGACGGACGCCCGGCATTGCAGGCGGTGGTCTCCCCCAACATCACCTACGCTGCGCACACGGAGGGCTTCCCCTTGCTCGAGGCCGGTCGGACCCGGCTGCTCATCGACCTCCAGACGGCGGTCTGCGTCTACAGCGAGGCCCTCGACGGCCCCGCCGAGGGCAATGGCCACCGGCTTACCATCCATGCGGTGGACGAGTACATGCTTGACGACCTCTTCGTCGAACAATCGATGCATCTCACCGACGTCCGGGACCACATCCCCTGGATCATCCGCGGCCGGAACCGCGGCTGACCGGCCAAACCCAGCCTCCTGTAAGGACACCATGGACCTCGACGGACTTTTGGAAGCGCTCAATGCCGGCCAGACCATCACGGGCGACTCGCCCTGGCACCAGGTCATGCACCGGACCAGCCAGGAGGCGCTGCGCATCACCGGTGAACTGAACTGCGGCTACCACGAACCGGAACGGGTGCGGGAGCTGCTCACGGAACTGACCGGTGCGGCTATCGACGAAACGGTCACGCTCTTCCCGCCGTTCTCCTCCGATTTCGGCAAGAACACAAAAATCGGAAGCCGTGTCTTCATCAATGCCGGGTGCAAGTTCCAGGACCAGGGAGGCATCGCCATCGGTGACGACTGCCTGATCGGGCACAACGTGGTCATCGCGACGCTGAACCACGACGTGGCCCCGGGCCGCCGGGCGGACATGCACCCGGCGCCCGTGGTCATCGGCCGCAACGTCTGGATCGGGGCGAATGCGACCATCCTTCCGGGGGTGACGATCGGCGACGATGCGGTGGTGGCCGCCGCCGCCGTCGTCACCCGGGACGTACCGGAAAGGTCCATCGTCGTGGGCTCGCCGGCAAAGGTGGTGCGCTCGGTGGAGGGCTAGGCTCCGGATTCCTCCAGCATGTCGGTCACCAGGGCGGCGATGGGCGAGCGTTCCGACCGGGTGAGGGTGATGTGCCCGAAGAGCGGGTGCCCCTTGAGGGTCTCGACCACCGCGGCCACTCCGTCGTGACGACCCACCCGCAGGTTGTCCCGTTGGGCCACGTCATGGGTCAACACGATCTTGGAGTTCTGTCCGATGCGGCTCATCACCGTGAGCAGCACGTTCTTCTCCAGCGATTGCGCCTCATCGACGATGACAAACGAATCATGCAGCGAGCGCCCCCGGATGTGGGTCAGGGGCATGACCTCGAGCATTCCGCGGTCGATGACCTCGTCCATGACGTTCTTGGACACCAGCGCCCCGAGCGTGTCGAAGACCGCCTGCGCCCACGGGTTCATCTTGTCGTCTTCCGAACCGGGCAGGAAGCCGAGCTCCTGGCCGCCGACCGCATAGAGCGGCCGGAAGACCACGACCTTCTTGTGTTCCCCGCGTTCCAGGACCGCTTCCAGGCCCGCGCACAACGCCAGCGCCGACTTCCCGGTGCCGGCCCGTCCCCCGAGGGAGACGATCCCGACATCGCGGTCCATCAGCAGGTCGATGGCCAACCGCTGCTCGGCGGATCGGCCGTGGAGCCCGAAGACGTTGCGATCGCCCTTGACCAGCCGGACGAACCCGTCATCCCCCACCCGGCCCAGCGCAGAGCCGCGGTTGGAGAGCAGCACCAGCCCGGTGTTGACCGGCATTTCGGCCGCTGCCTCGATGAGCACGGGTTCGTTGTTGTAGAGCTCCTCCACATCCGCATCGGCGACGTCGAGTTCGGCGGTCCCGGTCCAGCCGGAGTCCGCGACCAGCCCGTTGCGGTATTCGTCGGCCTGCAGGCCCATGGCCGAGGCTTTCACGCGCATCGGCAGGTCCTTGGAGACGACCGTGACGTCGCGGCCCTCGTCGAAGAAGTTCTTGGCCACGGCGAGGATGCGGGAATCGTTGTCGGCCCCCCGGAAGCCGACCGGAAGCACCTCGGTGGAAATGTGGTTCAGTTCGATCCGCAGCGACCCGCCCTCATCCCCGATGGGCAGCGCCTTGTCCAGGCCGCCGTGTTCGATCCGCAATTCGTCGAGCAGGCGCAACGCCTTGCGGGCGAAGTAGCCGACGTCGGGGTCGTGGCGCTTCTTCTCCAGCTCGGTGATGACCACGATGGGGACGATCACCTCGTGTTCGGCGAAACGCAGCACCGCCCGGGGATCGGCGATGAGGACCGAGGTGTCCAGGACGTAGGATTTCACCCCGACGCTTTGCCGTTTGCCCGCACTGGTCGCGGGGTCCGGGGCGGCCCGGTCGGGAGCGGCGGTGGGCAGTTGCCCCGCCGTCCCGGAAGGGGTCTCCACGGCGGCTTCGGAGGCGAAGACCGCGGAATCCGCAACGTTCTTGGACTGGGTTTCTACTGCCACGATGACTCCCAACAGGGGCGTTGCGCCCCTAGGTAACCGTTCTGCGGGGGATCCGGTCAGGCCATAAGGCCGGGACCGGCCTTCCCGCGTTGACAGTGTGTCTCAACGTTCGGTGGCCTTTCCGCATTGGCGGGCGGGTGTGCCTGCCAATGCCTTCAAGCTAGCCCCGGCAGGTTAAATCCCGGCGCTCGACACACCCGAATACGTGGAATGCCGGTAACGGGTCAGTAAACGACGGCGCCCGGCTTCAGCTACCGAAGCGGCGCTGGCGGTCGGTGAAGTCCCGCAATGCCCGCAGGAAGTCGACCTTGCGGAAGTCGGGCCACAGGGCCTCGCAGAAGTAGAACTCGCTGTAGGCGCTTTGCCAGGTGAGGAAACCGGAGAGGCGCTGCTCCCCGGACGTGCGGATGACCAGGTCGGGATCGGGCTGGCCACGGGTGTACAGGAAACGGGAAATGTCATCGATCTCGAGGTCGTTCGCCACCTCGGAGATCGACCGGCCCGCGGCGTCGGCGTCGAGCAGCAGCTCCTTGACGGCGTCGACGATCTCGCGGCGGCCGCCGTAGCCGAGGGCGATGTTCACGTGCAGCCCCGTGGCGTCCTTCGACGATTCGCCGAGCGCGTGGAGCTTGTCGGAAAGGTAGTCGGGCAGTTCGTCGTAGGCACCCATGGGCTGGATGCACAGGTCACGCTGTTCGGCCAGACGATCCAGCATGTTGGCGATGATGCCCATGAGTGCGTCGAGCTCGTCGTTCGAGCGGCTCATGTTGTCGGTCGAGAGCATATAGAGGGTGACGGTGCGGATGTCCAGCTCCTTGCACCACCCCAGGAACTCGACGATGTTGTCGGCCCCGGCCTGGTGGCCATGCGCCGTCGGGGCGCCGGCGAGCTTGGCCCAGCGCCGGTTTCCATCCACGACCATGCCGATGTGCCCGGGCAGTTTCTCGGCCGGGATGTCCTTCTGGAGCACCTTGCCGTACAGGCGGTAGAGGACCTCGGGCAACCGCACGTTGTCCCCTTCCCGTCATTCGGCCGACACGGATCAACTCTGCACGGTTGCCGCGCCTCTAGGTTACCGGGTGGTTGGACCCGCTGGCCCGGCGGCACGCCTGCAATGGGGCAACGGCCCCGCCAATGCAACATTACCCTCCGGTAGAATCGGAGCATGACGCCACCTCCCTCCAACCCGGTCGAGGAGATCAAACCCCATCTGCGCGGTTGGATCCACGCCGGTACGGCACCGCTGGCCCTGGCTGCGGGCATCGTGCTGGTCTGCCTGGCTCCGGGGCCGGCGGGGAAGATCGCCTCCGCGGTCTACGCCTTCACCGGACTGCTGCTGTTCACCGTGTCAGCGGTCTACCACCGCGGGAACTGGACGCCCAAGGTCAAGCGCGTGCTCAAGCGACTGGACCACACGAACATCATGTTGGTGATCGCCGGTTCCTACACGCCCCTGGCGTGGGCCCTGCTCCCGCAGGCCAAGGCGTCGTTCCTGTTGTGGCTGGTGTGGATCGGTGCCGTCCTCGGCGTCGCCTTCCGCCTGTTCTGGACCGATGCGCCGCGCTGGTTGTACACGCCGGTCTACGTGGCCCTGGGCCTGGCCTGTCTCGTCTTCATCGGCGACTTCTTCGCCGCCAGCGTCCCGGCCGCCGTCCTGGTCTGCGTCGGCGGGGCGTTCTACATCGCAGGTGCCGTGTTCTATGCGCTCAAGCGGCCGAACCTCCACGTCGAGTGGTTCGGCTTCCACGAGCTCTTCCACGCCTTCACGCTCGGCGGGTTCACCTGCCACTACATCGCGATCATGATCGCCGTGCTGGCCGTCAGGTAACCACCCACACCATCCGGTGGGCGCAATGCCGATGAAGCCACCACGCACTGGGGAGACCGCGGTGCTTCGAGCGAGCTGGTCCTTGCTGCCGACGACGCGCGGCACCCCGGGAGCTCCGTGGATCGGGACTGGCCATGCGCCGCAGCATGCGCGGCGAACCCGCCCAGCGGGCATCCCTACCGCAACGCCATTCGGTTGTCTGAGGATCAGCTTTCGTGCTTAGCGGTCCCCGCCCCGGCTCGTGTCGTCGGCCTCGCCGTCGTCGTGCGATTGCGTGTGACCGGGGCCGGTGTCGCCGTCCGGCCCGGGACGGCTGCTCGGCGGGAATTCCTCGCCCTCGGCGTGACGCTGGCGTCCACGCTCGACCAGCTCGGCCTGACGCTCCTCTGCCGTTCCGGCATAACGCACGCGCCGGATGCGGCGACTCATGTCACGGATGAGGAAGATCACCACGATGACCATGGCCGCCGTGGCGACGAAACCGGCAAAACCCGGTCCGATTTCGCGGGCGGCGTCGCCGGTCGGAACGGCCGGGGCGGAGCTGGCGGCGACAGCCAGGGAGGACAACAGGTTCACGAACACGCTCTTTCTTGACGGTACCGGCGCAGACTGGCCCATCCAGTCTACCCGGGCGGGCGGTGGGCGAAGTGCTAGCGAAGGCCCGCGAAGAGGTCCGTTTCCGGGGTCTGCGACTCGACCTGGGAGGAGATGAGGACGAAGTCCTCCCACGGCCAGTACTTCTCGAAGATCGCCGTCGGCACGGCGAAGAAGAAGCCGTCCGGATCGATCTGCGTGCGGTGCGCCAGCAGCGCCCGGTCCCGGGCACCGAAGAAGTCGGCGCAGGCGATCTGCGTCGTCGTCTCGTGGTGCTTGACCCAGCGGAACATCTCCTCGTCGGGGTGCTCCTCGAACGCCTTGATCCGCTCCGCGTACGGGGAGTCGATGCCGTTCTCCTCCATCGCATAGTGCAGGGTCCGGAAACGGTCGGGGCTGAAGGCACGGTCGTAGTACAGCTTGGGGACCTGCCACGGCTCGCCCAGCTCGGGGTAGCGCCCCGGATCGGCTGCTGCTTCGACCGCCTCCATCGTGACCTTGTGGGTCATGATGTGGTCCGGGTGCGGGTAGCCGCCATTTTCGTCATACGTGGTGACGACGTGTGGGCGGAATTCACGGATCAGCTTCACCAGGGGGACAGCGGCACGGCCGACCGGCTGCGTGGCAAACGAGGCATGCGGCAGGGGCGGCAATGGGTCACCCTCCGGCAGCCCGGAGTCCACGAAGCCGAGCCACCGGTGTTCGACGCCCAGGGCCGCAGCGGCCTCCGCCATTTCCTTGCGGCGCAACCCCGCCAGGTCACGATGGGCATGGGCCAGTTCGCCGGCCTTCGCATTAAGGATGTCCCCGCGCTCACCCCCGGTGCAGGAGGCGACCATCACGCGGGCCCCGGCGGCGGCGTAGGCGGCCATCGTGGCGGCACCCTTGCTGGATTCGTCGTCCGGGTGGGCATGTACTGCCAGGAGACGGAACCCCTCCGACGGCGGGACGGGAACAACCCGGGCTTCTTCCACGATGAACTGCTCCTCGATGCTGGCGGGCCGGCGATTTGCCGTCCCGCAAAAGGACATAGACTGGAGGGGATGAACACCCAGCAGCCGGCGCCGACTCCATCAACGGACGGTGCGCCACCCTCCAGCGTAGCCACTCGGTATGGCTCACCCAAGCGCCCGTTCAGCGGTCGGCGTAGAATCATCGTGATCTGCGTCGCACTGGCCTTCGGGATCGCCGTGGCCGGGCTCATGACCTGGTGGAACGTCAAGTCCTACACCAGCAAGGATGTCGCCTTCGACATCACCTCCGACACGACGGCAAACGTCACCATCCAGCTGGAGAAGAAACGCCAGGACACCGTCTCCTGCAACCTGCAGGTCATGAACGAGTCCTACGCGGTGGTCGGCTGGAAGACCGTCACCTTCGGCCCCACGGAGGGATCCGGGCGGCAGTCCACCGTGAAGGACTTCGACCTGCGCACCGAATCCCTCGGCGTGACCGGCGGAGCGACGACCTGCTGGGTGGCCGGCTAACCGGAACAAGACCCGCCGGGTGCACTACCACTTGGGGTTTTGGCCGGATAATGGGTAAAATCAATCTAATACGATCCACCCCGCCTTGACCTGGTGACGGACCGCGGTTCTTCACCACGCACGGCGGGGTCTTTGCTTGCATCGCCTCCGGCGGGCAAACACTGCAGTTCGGCGGCCGGTCACCTGACCGGCCATTACTACAAGGAGAAGTAACCGTGACCACCAACCATGAACCGGCTCTCTGGCTCACCCAGGAGGCCTACGACCGCTTGTCCACTGAACTCGAGCACCTGCAGGGTCCCGGCCGGGCCGAGATCGTCGACCGCATCGAACAGGCACGTTCCGAGGGCGACCTGAAGGAGAACGGCGGCTACCACGCGGCCAAGGAGGAGCAGGGCAAGGCGGAAGCCCGCATCGCCTACCTCAAGGACTTCCTGCAGAAGGCCGAAGTGGGCGACGCCCCGGCCGATGACGGAATCGTCGAACCCGGCATGATGGTCGATGCAACCATCGCCGGCGACAAGACCACCTTCCTGTTCGGCAGCCGCGAGGTCGCCGGCGACTCGGGCCTGGAGGTCTACAGCGAGAAGTCCCCGATCGGTACGGCGGTGCACGGCAAGAAGGTGGGCGACAAGCTCAGCTACACCGCCCCGAACGGCAAGTCCATCGATGTGGAGATCCTGGCCGCCAAGCCGTACAAGGGCTAACGGAACGCCACACGCCACTGCGGGCCGCACCTCCTTCACGGAGATGCGGCCCGCAGGCGTTTAAGGACCGTGTCCTAGGTGGTGATGATGACCGGCTGGAATCCCTCGGCCCGCAGGTTGTCCAGCACCTGCTCGGAGTGCAGGTGCCCCTTGGTCTCCATGTCGATGGTGATGGCGACGTCCCCCATCGACAGCGAACCGCCGATGCGGGTGTGGTCGACGCCGGTGACATTGGCGTCGGACTCGGCGATGACGCGGGAGATGGTGGCCAGCTCGCCGGCCCGGTCATCGAGCATCATCCGCACGGTCAGGTAGCGTCCGGCGACCGCGAGTCCGCGCTGGATCACCTTGAGCATCAGCAGCGGGTCGATGTTGCCCCCGGAGAGCACGACGGCGGTGCGCTTGGAATCGATGCCCAGCTCGGCCAGCTTGCCCTCCAGCAGGGCGGCGACGCCGACCGCGCCGGCGGGTTCGACGACGAGCTTGGAGCGCTCGAGCAGGAACACCAGGGCCCGGGCCAGGGCATCCTCGCTGACCGTGACGACGTCGTCCACCAGTTCCCGGATGATCTGGAACGGAAGCTGCCCCGGACGGCCCACGGCGATGCCGTCGGCGATGGTGGAGACCTTCTCCAGCGGTACCAGGGCGTCGGCGGCCAGCGAGGGAGGGTAGGATGCCGCATTTTCGGCCTGGACGCCGATGATGCGGATCTGGCGGCCCTGTTCGGCGGCCTTGGCCTTCACCGCGGTGGCGACACCGGCCAGCAGCCCGCCGCCGCCGACACCCATGAGCACCGTGTCCACGTCCGGCAGCTGCTCGAGCAGTTCGAGCCCGATGGTCCCCTGCCCGGCGATGATGTCGGCGTTGTCGAAGGGGTGCACGAACACCGCTCCGGTCGCGTCGGCATAGCGTTGGGCCTCGGCCAGTGCCTCGTCGACGTTGTGCCCGTGCAGGACGACCTCGGCGCCGTGGTCCTTGGTTGCCGTCAGCTTGGGCAGGGCAACGCCGAGCGGCATGTAGATGCGGGCCTTGATGCCCAGCCGGTCGGCGGCCACCGCCACGCCCTGGGCATGGTTGCCTGCCGAGGCTGCGACGACGCCGCGTGCCTTCTCCTCCTCGGTCAGCCGGGCCATGCGCACGTAGGCACCGCGGACCTTGAAGGAACCGGCACGCTGGAGGTTCTCGCATTTGAGGTACACGTCGCTGCCGGTCAGCACACCCAGTGCGCGCGAGTGCTCGATCGGGGTGTGGGCAATGACGCCCTCCAGCAGTTCGGCGGCCGCTTCGATGTCGGCCAGGCTGACGGGCAGGGTGTCGTGGGCTGTGGTTTCCAGGGGCTGCTGCATGGTGGCGCTTTCGTGAAAGGTTTCGGTCACCGGGGTGGCTCTCCGGTGCGTGGGCGGTTCGGCTGGACGGCATCGGATTCGCCGTCGATGTCTGCCGGTGCCGTGAGCGCGGTAGCGGGTCCGGGCGGCGGGTCGCCATCGGTGGCACGGGCGTCGGGGGTCTCCCAGCCGCGCGCCGCGATGTAGCGGACCATGGTGTTCAGCACCGCCAGGACGGGCACCGCGAACAGTGCCCCGGCGATGCCGGCGATGAGCGAGCCGCCGGCGACGGCCAGGACGACGGCCAGCGGGTGCAGGCTCACCGCCCGGCCCATGACCAGTGGCTGGAGGATGTGTGATTCGGCCTGTTGGACCAGCAGGACGACGGCGAGCATGATCAACGCGTTGACCCAGCCGTTGGCGACCAGGGCCAGCAACACAGCGAGGGCACCGGTGACGAGCGCTCCGATGACCGGGATGAAGGATCCGATGAAGACCAGCCCGCCCAGCGGGAACGCCAGCGGCACACCGAGGATCGCGGCACCGACACCGATGCCGACGGCGTCGATGAAGGCGACGAAGAGCTGGACTCGAACGTAGCTGACCAGGCTGACCCATCCCTTGCGTCCGGCGCCGTCGGTGGCGGCCCGGGCACGGCTGGGCATGAGCCGGACGACGAAGGACCAGATGCGTTCGCCCTCGAGCAGGAAGAAGACGAGCGAGAACAGCGCCAACAGCAGGCCCGCGGCGAAGTGTCCCAGCGTGCTCCCCCAGGAAACAGCACCGCTGAGGATGGTGTCGCTGTTGGACTGCAGTTGTTTCAGGACGCCGTCGACGTAGTTGTCGACATCCTGGTTGGTCAGGTGCAGCGGCCCCGTGGAGAGCCAGTGCTGGACCTGCGAGATGCCCGTCAGGGCCTGCTGCCACAGGCTCATCATGCCGCGGGCCATGGTCCGGCCGACCAACAGCAGCAAGCCGGTGATGACGGCCAGGAAGGCCAGCATCGTCAACCCGGTGGCCAGTCCGTTGGGGACCTGCCAGCGCTTGAGCAGCCGGACCACCGGCATCAGCAGCCCGGCCAGCAGGGCGGCGATCATCAGCGGGATGACCAGCAGCGACACGTGGCTGAGCAGCCACAGCAGCAGGCCGGCGCACCCGATGATGATGGCGACCCGCCAGCTCCACGCCGCGGCGATCCGCACCCCATACGGCATGTCGCCGGTGACGTCGCGGCGCCGTGGACCGGCGGCTAGAGCCATGACTCGATGCCCCAGCGCCCGATCAGGTGCTCATTCGGGGCCAGCCAGAGCAGTGCCTCCCCGGAGTTGTACGCATTGGCCGGGGCGCTCATCGGTTCGATCGCCACCGCCAGCGGCTGTCCGGCATACTTCTCGGTCACGAAGACCTGGGCGTAGCCGAAGGTCGCATCCGCCCAGATGCCGACACCGCGCCCATCCGGGGCCATCAGCTGGTGGCGGTACACCCCGTCGTCGTGCAGGGTCAGCCCGGTGAGCCCGACGTCGACGCGCACGTCGCCGACGCGGCGGCCCGAGCGGAAGTCGTTCTCCCCCGAGACCGGTGTGGTGCCCGTGGGGATTTGCCGGTCGTCGGCGACCAGCGCCGTGTCGGCCTCGACGGTGAGCACCAGGTCCTCCGTCGGGACCTCGCCCAGGCGCAGATACGGATGGGCACCGAGCGCCGCCGGAGCGGGGCGTTCGCTGTGGTTGACCAGGTCCTGGGTGACCGAGAGCCCACCCTCGGGGTCGAGGGTGTAGGTGGCCGTGTGGGTCATCCGGAAGGGGAAGCCGTGCTGCGGGAAGATCTCGGCGGCAAGGCAGATCGAGGAGTCGCTGGAGGACTCGACCCGGTAGCCGGTGTTGCGCAGCAGGCCGTGGATGGCGTTGCCGTTCTTGACCTCGGTGATGTCCAGCTGCTGGGGCTGCCCATCCAGTTCCCAGCGGCCGTCACGGATCCGGTTGCCCCAGGGGGCCAGCAGGATGCCCGAGCCCGAGGGCGGCAGGGAGTCCTCGCCGTAGGGCTGGGCCAGGTCGATGCCGTCGCGCTGGTAGCTGCGCAGGCCGGCGGCCAGCTCGGTGATGACCGCCGTGGCGCCTCCGCCGCGGATCGTGAACTGCCGGCCGGTGGGCGCGGACGTCGGTGCACTCATGAGCTGGTCCCTTCCTGCTTGGACATCCCCCTACGGTAGCGCCGTGGCGGATCCGGGGTTCAATACATGACGACGGCGGCGCCCGGGCCGGGCGCCGCCGTCGTCCTGGGTGGTGGTGTTGCTACATCTCGCGCAGAATCGCAATGATGCGCAGGATCTCCACGTAGAGCCACACCATGGTGACGGTGAGGCCGAAGGCTGCGGTCCAGGCGAACTTGGCCGGGGCGCCCTGCTCGACGCCGCGTTGGATCTGGGTGAAATCCAGCACCAGCGAGTAGGTGGCCAGCAGGACCGCCAACGCGCCGATCGCCAGGCCCAACCAGCCCGAGCGCAGGCCGAACATGCCGTCCGTGACGCCGAAGAGCATCAGGCCCAGGTTCACCAGGCTGAACACCAGGTAGGCGCCCATGGCGATGAAGAACATCCGGGTCATCTTCGGGGTCGCCCGGTACTTGCCCGAGCGGTACAGGACCAGTGTGACGGCGAAGACCGAGAAGGTGGCGAGCACCGCCTGGATGGCCGCCCCCGGGTAGAGACCATCGATGATCTGCGAGATGCCGCCGAGGAACAGGCCCTCGGCCGCGGCGTAGAGCATGATGAGCACCGGCGAGGGCTCGCGCTTGAAGCTGTTGACCAGCCCCAGCACCAGGCCGATGAGGACCCCGGGCAGCATCAGTGCGGGGATCTGCCAGCCGATGACAGCGGTGATCACCAGTGCGCCGAACATCAACACCGTCTTGGAGACGACGTCGTTGTAGGTCAGGCGGCCGGTCTGGGCCGGCCCGGCCGACGGGGAGTTGTAGAGGTCTTGCAGGGACTGCGCGCTCATCGGCTCCGCGGTCCGCTGGGAGTTGGCGGTGGAGTCTCCGGCGGGCCGCATTTGTTCGCGGAACGCCTTGGACTGGAACATCGGATTGCCCCCGGTGGCCATAACTGGTCTCCTCAATAGGTTCGTTTGGATAAGCCTACCGGTTACAACGCGCGGGGAGGCAAAATCTATCCCCGCGGTGACGTGGACTTTTCCAGCCCCGCCAGCACGTCGGCCAACTGGCGTGCGGCATGCTCCTCGGCGTCGGCGATCCGGGTGGCCCGCGCGGCGAGGTCGGCGAAGTGCCGGCTCCGGTCCGCGGGGTCCACATCCGGGTCGATGGCCTCGGACAGTCCATCCCAGTGGGCCGCCAGCTCACGGTAGGCCGGCGCGCACTCCCCCAGGGCCGCCAGCCCCGGCAGGGCGGCGGCCTCGTCGAGGAATTCGGCGTAGAGTCCGCGGAGCCCGCCGGGTCCCCCGTAGCGGCCGTCGGCGAGGAAGAGGGCCACCATCTCCAGCCCGTGGGCCAGGCGCCCGGGTTCGGCGAAGATCCGGGTCCAGCCCGAGGCCGTCGTGGTGTCCAGCAGCCGGCCGGCCCAGGTGCGCAATCCGGCGACCCCGAAGTTCTTGGCGAAATGATCCGGAATGCCGTCCAGCTCGCGGGTGCCCAGCAGGCGGCCGGTCGTCTCGCCGATGGCCGCCACGACGTGGGCGGCCAGGGTCGCCACGTCGGGGCCGGTGGATGCGGGGATCCAGGCCTGCCAGTTCTTGCCCGCCTTGCGCTGGCCGCGCGCGGTGGCCAAATCCGCGGGAGAGATCAGCTGCAACCCGCCGGAACCATCGTCGATGAGCAGGTTGCCGTCGTCGTGCTCGCCGAGCACCGCCACGTCCACGGGTTCATCGGCGTCGGCCAGGCCGGCGTCGACCCAGGGCAGGGCGGCGCGGCTGACGCGGACGACGACGGCCCGGCCCTCGTCCAGTCCCTCGTCGAGGTACTGGGCGGCCAACCGGGCGCTGCCCGTTTTCTGCTCGCGCACCACGGCTCCGCAGCGCGACAGCAGGTTCTCGGTGTAGGGCTCCGGGTGGGCCCGGGTGACGACGCTGGCGGTGGTGGTCTCCTCGTACTCGAAGACGAACACCATGAAGCCGATCCCGCCGGCCAGCCCTGCCAGCATGGCCTCGCTCAACGGCTTCCCGGTCACCGGGTCGGTGACCCCGGACTGGGTGAGGACGCGCTGCCAGAGACCGGCGTCGTATTGGGTGACGTCGGCGGGTGCCGGATATTCGGGCAGTTCACCGGGCTCCGGCGCGGCCGGGGTCACGGCTACGGCAGGGGTGTCGTCGCCGGTCCGCCGTTTCCCGCTGGTGGCCGCCTTCCCGGCCGGTGCCGGGCGTGCCGATGGTCGTTCGGGGCGGCCATCGAGGATGGCCTTGCGTGCCGTCGTGTAGCTTTCGCCGGTGCGCTCCATGCGGGCGCGGGCGAGCTTCTTCAGCTGGACGGGCGAGGGGGCCACCGGCGCTACCGCGACCGGTAGTTCGGTGCTTCGACGGTCATCATGATGTCGTGCGGGTGCGATTCCTTCAGGCCGGCGGCGGTGATCCGCACGAACTTCCCGCGTTCCTTCAGGTCGGGGATGGTGCGTCCGCCGACGTAGAACATGGTCTGGTGCAGCCCGCCCACCAGCTGGTGCGCGACGGCGGAGACGGGGCCCCGGTAGGGCACCTGGCCCTCGATGCCCTCGGGGATCAGCTTCTCGTCGGTGGGGACGTCGGCCTGGAAGTAGCGGTCCTTGGAGTAGGAGGTGTTCTTGCCGCGGGTCTGCATGGCGCCCAGCGACCCCATGCCGCGGTAGGCCTTGAACTGCTTGCCGTTCATGAAGACCAGGTCGCCCGGGGACTCGGCGGTGCCGGCCAGCAGGGAACCGAGCATGACCGAGTCGGCCCCGGCGACCAGCGCCTTGCCGATGTCCCCCGAGTGCTGCAGGCCGCCGTCGGCGATCAGCGGCACCCCGGCGGGGATCGCGGCCTTGGCGGATTCGTAGATGGCGGTGATCTGCGGGACGCCGACACCGGCGACGATGCGGGTGGTGCAGATGGAGCCCGGTCCGACGCCGACCTTGATGGCGTCCGCACCGGCGTCGATGATGGCCTGGGCGCCTTCGCGGGTGGCTGCCTGGCCGCCGATGACGTCGACGTGGGCGGCTGCGGGGTCCTTCTTCAGCCGGGCGATCATGTCCAGCACACCCTGGCTGTGGCCGTTGGCGGTGTCAACGACCAGGACGTCCACTCCGGCGTCGACCAGTGCCATGGCCCGGTCGTAGCCCTCGCCGAAGAAGCCGACGGCGGCGCCGACGCGCAGCCGTCCCTCGTCGTCCTTGGTGGCCATCGGGTACTGCTCGGCCTTGTCGAAGTCCTTCACGGTGATCAGGCCCTGCAGGATGCCGGCGTCGTCGACGAGCGGGAGCTTCTCGATGCGGTGCTTGCTCAGCAGGTCGATGACCTCCTGGCGGGGAACGCCCACGCGGGCGGTGATCAGCGGCATGGCCGTCATGGATTCGTAGACCCGTGTGGTCATGAACTGCTCACGCGGGATGAACCGGGTGTCGCGGTTGGTGATGATGCCCAAGAGCTTCTTGCCGGCGTCGACGACCGGCAGTCCGGAGACCCGGTAGTGGCCGCAGAGGTCGTCGAGCTCCTGCAAGGTGGCGTCCGGGCTGATGGTCACCGGGTCGGTGATCATTCCGGATTCGCTGCGCTTGACCTGGTCGACCTGGCGGGCCTGGTCGTCGATGGAGAGGTTGCGGTGGATGATGCCGATGCCTCCCTGGCGGGCCAGCGAAATCGCCATCGGCGCCTCGGTGACCGTGTCCATGGCCGCGGAGAGCAGGGGGATGTTGATGTTGATCCGTTTGGTCAGCCGCGTGGAGGTATCCGCTTCGGAGGGGATCACGTCCGTCGGGCCGGGCAGCAGGAGCACGTCGTCGTAGGTGAGGCCTTCGAGGGCAAAGGGATTGAACTCGGACACGGGGAACCTTTCGCGAGCCAGCGGGGGATTCATTACATCCTAGAACCTTCGGGGCCCTGTCGGTATGCCCCGGCTCTGGCAGTGTGTGCAACGCAACGTTCCGGGGCCGCTCACCAGGCCAGCACGTCCCGGAGTTTGCGTTCGAAGATGTCGGCCGTGGTGCGCGCATAGGTCTTCGTCAGGTGGGACTCGTCCATGTAGACCAGCACGTTGCCCACGACCGGCCGGCAGATGCCGTCCGGGCAAAGCGCATCGGTCATGTCCAGGAACCCCAGCTTCCCGGGAAGGCGTCCATCCCGGTTCTCCGTGCGCAGGTCCGCCAGCGGTGAGTGGACGGCCACCAGCTCATCGACCGGTGCCCTGCACTTCGGCGAATCCGCGCCGTTCAGGTCAACACATTCGGGGACGCTGAACGTGAAGCGCGGGGTGTCGCGCATGGCGATGACCTGCTTGCCCTGCTTCAGGAACGGGCGGATCCCGTCCTCGTAGCCGGGGACGATCCGTTCGGCATCGGCAGGCGTCCCCTCCTTCGAGTCCGGGTAGAACGAGGTCAGCGTTCCCAGCGTGAGGACGGCATCGGCGTCGTGGTCCAGGACGTAGTCGGTGGCCGCCGCGTTGAACGCGTTGCAGCCGGCGTCGCGTTCCTGGCTTTCGGCGCCGAACCGGCAGGCGGGGCGGGTGACGAGCACCCAGGCCCAGTTGTTCTGCTGCGCCACGGCGTCCAGGGCTGCGGTCCAGTGCTGGGCGTGCGAGTCGCCCAGCACGATGATCGTCTTCGCGGCGGTGGCCGGGTTCCCACCCATTTGGCAATACTCCATGGCGGGATCCGTCAGCTCGTAACCCTGGGTGCATTCGCCACCGTAATTGGACCATTCCGTCGAGAGCTGGCTGGCCAGCGGGAGCACTGCAGAATCCCGGTCCCCGGAGAACTCGAACCCCGGTTCCAGCGCGGCCGCACCGGGGTTGTCCTCGGCGGGCTGGGCGACGGCGCTGGTCTCGTACGCCGCCACCCGGGCCTGCCAGCCGCTGAGCGGCATGGCCACGACCCCGATGAGCAGGCCCACGACCAGGCCGAGCCGGCGTCGGCGGGCGCGCGGCCAGGACCAGGCATGGAAGGGGGTCTCGACGATCCTGGTGGTAGCCCACGCCAGGACCAGGGACAGCCCGATGACGCCGAGGCCGCCGAGGAAACCCGGTTCCCCGGCGCCGCGGGTCGACAGGAAGATCACCAGGATGGGCCAGTGCCAGAGGTACAGGGCGTAGGAGATGTCGCCCAGCCGGGTCAGCGGACGGGCGGCAAGGAGCCGGTCCACGCCCCACGGATGGCCGGTCCGGCCGGCGATGATGACCGCCGCGGCGGCCAGCGTCGGCCACAGGGCGATGTATCCGGGGAACTGCTGCTGGACCTGCAGCAGGATCCCGCAGGCGAGCATGGCGGCCAACCCGGCCCAGCCCATGGGGATCCGCACGGCCATCGGGAGTTGTCCGGCCCGCGGGATCAGGACGGCCAGCAGCGAACCGAGGGCGAATTCCCAGAGTCGCGCGCCGGTGTCGAAGTAGGCCCAGGACTGGCTGGTGGTGGTGATGTGGACGGAATAGGCCAGCGATCCGGCGAACACGAGACCGAACGCCACGGCCAGGACGGCCCCGAACCCGAGGGTGGGATGGGCCCGGCGCAGCAGCTTCCAGACCAGGGCGGCCGCCGCGATGAGCAGCGGCCAGAGGATGAACACCTGGCCTTGGATCGACAGCGACCAGAAGTGCTGCAGCGGGCTGGCCGCCCCGTGGTTCTGGGCGTAGTAGTCCACCGAGTCGCGGGCCAGCGTCCAGTTCTGGACGTAGAACAGCGTGGACCAGGTCTGTTCGAAGACCTCGCCCCAGCGCGTGCGTGGCAGCAGCGATGCCGTGGCCGCCAGGACCACCAAAAGGACGACGACGGCAGCCGGCAACAACGACTTGAAGCGGTGCAGCCAATAGGCGAGCAGTCCGATCGGCCGACCCGAGGACACCTTGTAGGCGAACGAGGAGGTCAGCAGGAACGCCGAGATGAACAGGAAGACATCGACGCCGCCGGAGACCCGGCCGAGCCAGACGTGGTAGGTGACGACCATGAGCACGGCAAAGGCGCGCAACCCCTGCACCTCGGGACGGTAGTGCGGTTTCACGGGGGCCGGACGTTCAATGGCGGCCTCGGGACGTGGAGATGCGTGGCGTGGCTCGGCCATGGCGATCTGCTTTCCTGTGGCTGGTCTGGTCGTCCCCCCGGCGGGCGGCATGCGGCCCACGGCCGACCACTTTAGCAGCTTGCCGTTATCGGACCGTTACCGATCGGTGGCGTCGGACATCTCCAGGACGGCCATGGCCGCATTATGGCCACCGAGGCCGCTGACGGCTCCGCCACGCCGGGCACCGGATCCGCAGAGCAGGATGCGCGGATCGTCCGTGGCCACGCCCCACCGTTGCGCCGGAGTTTCCAACGGGGCCCCGTCTTCGGCGAACGGCCAATCGAGGCCGCCATGGAAGATATTGCCGCGCGGCATGCCCAGGGCCCGCTGGATATCCAGGGTGGTTTTCGTTTCCACGCAGGGACGACCCGCGGCGTCGGGCATCACCAGGTCCTCAATGGGCTCGGCGAGCACCGAGTTCAACGAGGCGAACACCGCCGCCTGGAGCTGGTCGCGGAGGGCTTCGTTGGTGTCCCCGGTGACGAGGCGGTCGGGAACGTGCAGGCCGAAAACCGTCAGCGTGTGGGCGCCGGCCTCCTGCAACGCGGGCGAGAGGATGCTGGGGTCCGCCAGGGAATGGCAGTAGATTTCGCAGGGCAACGGATCGGGCACCTGCCCGGCGGCGGCCTGCTCGTAGGCGTGCTGGAGCTGGGTGAAGGTCTCGTTGATGTGGAAGGTGCCGCCGAAGGCGGCTTCGGGGGTGACCGTGTCGTCCAGCAGCCGCGGCAGGCGGGTGAGCAGGAGGTTCACCTTGACCTGGGCGCCCTCCCGTTGATGGTTCGGGTTTGCCGGAACTATTGCGGCACGCCCTCGTCGCAGTTGGCCCAGGACGGCGGGCGCGGCGTTGACCAGCACGACGTCTGCGCTGGCCGTTTCCTGGTCGCCCGCGTGACGGTAGGCCACCAAGCCGTCGGGACCGATGGAGAGCACCTCGGCACCCGTGCGGATGACGGCTCCGGCGTTGCGGGCGGATCGCTCCAGTTCGGCCGACACGGATCCCATGCCACCACGGGGGACCCGCCATTCCCCCGTCCCCCCGCCGATGAGGTGGTAGAGGAAGCAGATGTTCTGCTGGAGGTCGGTTCCATGAGCCGTGGCGAAGGTCCCGATGAGCCCGTCGGTGAGCACCACCCCGCGCGCCACATCGTTACGCAGGGCGCCTGTGATGGCCTCGCCGAGAGGGCGTTCCATCAGCCGTTCCCAGGTGTCCCCGGCGCCGGCCGCCACGGCGAGGGCCTTGGCCTCCGAACGGGTTGGCAGGGGGCCGGTCATGGTCGGCCACAGGGCCCGGGTGAGGCGGTGGCAGTCGGCGTAGAACGTCGTGAAGGCCTCGGCCTCCCCCGGCGGAGCCCCCATGGTGGAGAACGAGTCGGCCGTGGCCTCGGGGGCTTCGTCGTCGATGAGCAGGCCCCTCGTGGGGCTTGCCGGGTCGGGCGTGTAGGAGGAGTACCGGCGTCCGACGAAGGAGACCTCGAGTCCGAGGTCATCCACGATCGTCTGGGGTAGCAGGCTCACCAGGTACGAGTAGCGCGAGAGGTTGGCGTCGATGCCCGGAAAGGGGCGGGCGGACACCGCCGCGCCGCCGACGTCGTCCAGCTTTTCCAGCAGGAGGACTGACTTGCCGGCGAGGGAAAGGTAGGCGGCCGCCGTGAGGCCGTTGTGGCCTCCGCCAACGATGACGACGTCGAATCTGGGGTCGGTCGGGCCCATCAAGAAGCCTTCCGTTGAGGGGAAACAGTGACGCACGCCATGGTACCGGTCGTCGCCATCAGAGCGGTCCCGGGGCTGGCGGCGGTCCGTGGCGCTACTCTTCGACGCCGTCGGCCAGTGTTTCGACCCAGAACGCCAGGTTCGCGGCTATGTAGTCCGCGGCGCCCAGCCAGTGGTCGCCGTGGCCCTCCGCATGCAATTGCGCCCACGGCTGGCGTCCCCTGTGGTGGCCGTCCATCAGCAGTCCGTACATGCCGCGGACGTGACTCTCTATGAGTTCGGGCAGACGTTTCCGTTCGTTGGCCGACAGCCCATACCCATCCACCAAGGCGCGCAGGCGCGGCCCGTCCACCGCCGGCGTTCCGCCGGCATGCAGGGGAACAAAACCATGGGCGGCATAGCCGAGGTCCCAGAGGCGGCTGCCCGGACCGGCACCGTCCCAGTCGATGAAGACCCATCCCGCGTCCGCGCACACCAGATTCCAGGGCGCCAGGTCGTGGTGGCAGATCAGGTCCTCCCGATCGGGGGCGATCTCGACGGAGAACACCGCACCTTCGGCGGGGACGTGGGTCGAGGTGGCGTCGTGCAGGTCCCGGATCAGCCGCCCGACCCGGTCCAGGTCGTGGAGGGACATCGGCGGAAGGGTGTCGGCGAGCGGGCCATCCACGTAGTCGAGGATCTGCCGTCCCCGCCCGTCGAGGCCGTGGAAGCGCGGCGCCCCCGCGAAACCCGTGGCCCGGAGGTGGTGCAGCAGGGATCCGATGGCCGGGGTCGAGGCCGTCGCGGGCTTGCGCACGGTCTCCCCCACCCGGACCACGCCTGCGGCCACGTTCCCTCCCGCGAGGGGATGCTCCTGCTCGCCCATGGACCAGATGCTATCCGGACACCGCTTAACGCAGGAACCCTCCCACCACACCGGGGTGCGATAGGAGGGTCCGGCGTCGAACTCTGGCCTAGTGGTTGTGGCCGTCGTTCTCGTCGTCTGCCGGCTTTTCGGCGACCAGGGTCTCGGTGGTGAGCACCAGGGCGGCGATGGAAGCGGCGTTCCGCAGTGCCGAGCGGGTGACCTTGACCGGGTCGATGACACCGGCGGCCAGCAGGTCCTCGTACTCGCCGGACTTGGCGTTGAAGCCGGAGTTCACGGCGGACTCGGACACACGGTTGACCACGACGTAACCGTCGAAGCCGGCGTTCTGCGCGATCCAGCGCAGCGGCTGGACCAGGGCGCGGCGCACGATGCCAACGGCCGATGCGGCGTCGCCCTCGAGGGCGGTGACGGTCGGGTCGGTGTCGAGCACGGAGAGCGCGTCGACCAGGGCGGTGCCACCGCCGGCGACGATGCCTTCCTGGATGGCTGCACGCGTCGCTGACACGGCGTCCTCGATGCGGTGCTTGCGTTCCTTGAGCTCGACCTCGGTGGCCGCGCCGACGCGGATCACGCCGACACCGCCGGAGAGCTTGGCCAGGCGTTCCTGGAGCTTCTCCTTGTCCCAGTCCGAATCGGTGCGCTCGATCTCGGCCTTGAGCTGCGCCACGCGGTCGTCGACATCGGCGGTCTCGCCCTTGCCGTCAACAATCGTGGTGTTGTCCTTGGTGACCGTGATGCGGCGGGCGGAGCCGAGGACCTCGGTGCCGACCTGGTCCAGCTTCAGGCCGAGGTCCGGGGACACGACCTGGGCGCCGGTGAGGATCGCGATGTCCTGCATCATGGCCTTGCGGCGGTCGCCGAATCCCGGGGCCTTGACGGCCACGACGTTCAGGGTGCCGCGCAGCTTGTTCACGACCAGGGTCGAGAGGGCTTCGCCCTCAACGTCCTCGGCGATGATGAACAGCGGCTTGTTGGCCTGCAGGACCTTTTCCAGCAGCGGCAGGAAGTCCTGCACGGAGGAGATCTTGCCGGAGTTGACCAGAATGAGGGCGTCCTCGAGGACCGCTTCCTGGCGCTCGGCGTCGGTGACGAAGTGCGGGGACAGGTAGCCCTTGTCGAACTGCATGCCCTCGGTGATGGTCAGCTCGGTCGAGGTGGTGTTAGATTCCTCGATCGTGATGACGCCTTCGGCGCCCACGGTGCCGAACGCCTTGGCCAGGAGTTCGCCGATCTCGTCGTTCTGGGCGGAGATGGCCGCCACGTTGGCGACGTCCTGGCCCTCGACGGGTCGGGCGTTCTCGGCCAGGCGGGCGGCGACGGCCTCGACGGAGGCCTCGATGCCGCGCTTGATCTCACCCGGGGCGGCGCCGGCCGCGACGTTGCGCAGGCCTTCCTTGACCAAGGCCTGGGCGAGCACGGTGGCGGTGGTGGTTCCGTCGCCGGCGACGTCGTTGGTCTTGGTGGCGACCTCCTTGGCGAGCTGGGCGCCGAGGTTCTCGTACGGGTCGTCGAGCTCGATCTCGCGGGCGATCGTCACGCCGTCGTTGGTGATCGTGGGGGCGCCCCACTTCTTGTCCAGGACGACGTTGCGGCCGCGCGGGCCGAGGGTGACCTTGACGGTGTCGGCCAGCTTGTTGATGCCGGCCTCGAGCGCCTTGCGGGCGTCGTCGTTGAATGAAAGCTGTTTAGCCATGCTGCTACTCCTTGGTAACCGAGTGAAGCCCCGACCTTTGCGGCCGGGGCTTCACACTGGGGAACTACTTGACGACGATGGCCAGGACGTCGCGGGCCGAGAGCACCAGGTACTCTTCGCCGCCGACCTTGACCTCGGTGCCGCCGTACTTCGAGTAGATGACGACGTCGCCCTCGGCGACATCGACGGGAACGCGGTTGCCGTTGTCGTCAACGCGACCCGGGCCCACTGCCACGACCTTGCCCTCCTGGGGCTTCTCCTTGGCGGTGTCCGGGATGACCAGGCCGGAAGCCGTGGTCTGCTCGGCCTCGAGCGGCTGAACAACGATGCGATCCTCGAGAGGCTTAATGGAGACCGACATGCGGATCTCTCCTTTGCGTGAGTTACCAATGGTTACGGGGCCGTTGGGGTGTACCAACCGTCGTCGCGGTGCCAGCTGGCAAGTACCTCAGGCTATTAGCACCCGATGGGTTCGAGTGCCAGTACAGACTCTATGAGGTCGTTGGCACTCGGTCAAGGTGAGTGCCAAAATGCACGACGGCGGAGCGTCACCTGCCCGCCTTACCCCAGCCCTGGGAAAGGCGGAATTCCCCGTTGGCAGCTACGGCCCCCCCGGACCTCCGGCGCTCGGGCCATTGATCACGGGGCACACCGAGCTTGCCGGAGGGGCTCCCACCGGGTTTGACCGCCAGAGACAGGGTGCCCACCCCTCGGCGGATCTCCCGAGGCCATCCTCGATCCACAACGGGAGTCGAAACCGAGGAAGCCAGAACATCCCGACGATGCCGATGAGCAGGCTGGGGAACCAGATGAAAAGTGCCACGACCGCGGCCAGCGGGCGGGCGACCTCCAGCAGCCATCCCAGGACCGGGAACAGGATCACCCAGAGCCCCAGAAAAAGGCCAGCACAAGGCAAACAGGAGGGCGCCGGGAACTCACCTGACGGCGATCATGGTGGCCCGATCCATGGGGCTAAGCCGTTTTGCTCCGCTGGACGCCCCAGATGCCAGCGCACATACCCGCCAGGCACAACAGCAGGACCACCACGAATCCGCCGACCGGGAGGGAAAGCAGTTCGCGGGTTGCCGCGGCCTCGATGCCGGTGCCGAAGTAGTCGCCCCCGACGCGGATGTACGAACCGGTCAAGACAATCTGCAGGATCCAAGCCGCCATGAGCGACAGCCCGGTCACCGCGCCCACTGCCAACGACGCGAACAGCGCGATCCGGTATCCCCGGGCCGGGCCGCCACCTCGAGTCCGGGCCCCATCGGTGAGCCCGTGAGCGGCGACGGCCTCGGGGAAGCGGCCCAGGACTCCACCATCGTCGCCGGAAAAGGCGGGATCCCCCATCGCGCCGGCCAGTCCCAACGCGGCGGATGCCGTTGGCTGGGAGCCGGGGACGTCGTGGTGGGTATGCATGGTTCAACGGTACCCGCCCGTCCGCTGGCCATTCTATGCCGCGAGGTTGGTGACACCGGCGTAGGCCAGAATCCCCCTGAAAAGGCGGCATCCGCCGAACACCAGTGAGCAGATCGATGTACCGAGAGAAACCGAAAATACTCTGGATGTCCCGGTTCGTGTAGCGAGAACCGGCCGACCTGACCTAGTGGAGTTGCAGCGCCAGGCCGATCTCCTGGCTCATGGTCTTCCAGACATGGGCTGACGGGGTGGCCTGGATCATCATGGTCTCTGCCGATGTGCGGCCAATCGCAAAGTGGCCAGCGGTTCCCGCGTTCAACCATGACCTCTCCATGTCGAGGTCGGGCATGCGGAAGCGCCACGCAAACCACGGCTGCTCCCACATCCTGCGCAGCGGACGATCTGCATTCTCCGGCGGACCCCCAGCACCCTCGAGTCTGGCTTCAAATGCACCCGGGGCCACCTGGTCGACTCGTCCCAGTACCGACCAAGCCGGGCCCAGACCGGCCCAGGCGGCCACTACACCGGCCAGGGTGCCTTCGCGGACGATTTCCAAGCGGACTGAGCCCGGTGGGACGGCATGTTCCTCGTTGCCCCATACCAACTGGGCGTGCGAGGCCCGCGCCGCCACCAGTACTCCCCCACCGCCTGCCCAGGCATCCAGTTGTGTGGTTTGGGTGCCGTACCGCCCCTCCACCACAAATCTGCGGCGGACCTCCCGGAGGGGTACCGAGAGGATGGCGAATGCATGGGTAAAAGCCCCATCCGGTTCCATGAGGCCCGCCGCCACCAGCTCGGCACATTCCCCGGCGACCGACAACATGCGCGCCTTCATCATCCGCTGCTGCCCTGCGTGCTCCAAGACGAGCTGAAAGGCGTCGTCCGTCAGGATCGGACCCACCGGCCGGTAGGGCTGAAGAAGTGGGATACGGCCCAAATCCTCGGCGCGGATCCCCGATGTCTCCTGCAGGTACCCATCGATGGGCGGCTCACGCATGGGCTCCGGCATGGGTCCATGCTCGAGAACGTCTTCGACGCCGGCGCCCCCGAGCACCGCGGCAAAGAGGGGGGCGATGTCTTCTTGCTGTTCAACCGTGTAATGAGCGGCGATCTCCACGGCATCGGCTCCTGCAAAGAAGACCCACCTGTCAACCAACACGTTGTAGTCATCGGCGGAAAACGTGAACAGTTGCCCGCGGGCCGGCCGTCCGGCAATTTCTCCCCGGTCGTGGGCGATGCAATGGGAGCCCGGGATGCCTCCCAATATTCCGGCCAATGCCTGCGCACCCAGCGCTGGGAGCGAACCGGAGGTCGGCAGGCTGCGCACCACGATATTGGGCTTGAAAGTCCCAACCGCCACCTCGGGGTAGGACAAGACCATGGTGTCGGCGGCAGAATCGAGCCGCACCCAGTCCCGCGGAACCGGAAGGCTGACGCCCTTCAACCGTTCATGTGGCCAAGCGCGAACATTAAATTCGGCCATCAGTTCCGCGGCCCCTTCTCGTCTTCGTCCGGGGAGTCATGTTCCGGAGGGGTACGCGGCTGGTTTTCGGGATCCACCCCGAGACGCCGGTACAACGCCCCACCCGGTGCCATCGCCTGGGAGAGACGGTCCTGGCCCGACGTGAACTTTCGACGCGTCTCCTTGACCCACGCCGGCAGCAGCATTGGTGGCAGCCAGAACATCGCGATGATACCCAGCACCAACGAAGGGAAGAGCAGGATGAAGAGCATGAATTTGAGCGCCGAAGGCCCATGGTCCATCACCCAGGATGAAACGCCGATCAACGTGAAGGCTACTCCCAGATACAAGGAGGCCAGCCCCGGCCAGCCCGGAAACAGGGAGCCCTTGAGCATCAGCCAGGCTCGATAGCGGCCGCGATAGGCTTGGATTCCGGCGACCAGGTTCACTAGGCCGATGGCTGCTGCCACCCACGGCCCCCATTGTTCGACCGTCACGTGCGCCCTCCTTGTCCTTGCTGGGTTTGAGGCGTGGACCAATATCCCGGTGCAGGCGTCCTCCTCAGGCTAGCAGTGCTGCACACTAGCCGAATGCCCAATTCCAGGCGTCCCCGATGGCATCGGTCACTGGTTCGGCCGTATCGGTGCCCCAGTCCCACACCTCTTGGACCCCGTCCTTAACCCAATCATTGAAGCCGGTCTCGTTCGCAATCCAGCTGATGGCGATGCCCGCTCCGAAGCCGATGACTGTACCCACTGGTCCGCCGATCGCGGTACCGATGGCGGCACCGCCCAATCCAGCAGCAAGGTCCAGCCCGACCTGGGTGGTGCCCTGGACGGCTGACATCTCACCGGCGCGGTTGCGGATTTCCTCGTCCGTCCAGTCCGGGTGCTCCGCAGCCACTTCTTCCAGCGCTTTGTCGTACTCGCTCTTGTACGTCAGGCCCGCACCGACGACCATCGCGATCGGCCCGGCGACCCGGAGAGCCCGGGTGAAGTTCCCGCCGCTGCGCATCGCCTCCTCGAAATCCAGAAGACGCCCCTTGACATCCCAAAATCGCGGCCCCGCGGTGGTGTATCGCTCGGCATGGGCATCCACCCGGTCCTTGTACCAGTCAAAATGTTCATAGGCCCAGGGATTCACCGGTGTGCGCATCCCGGTCCAGGACTTCTTGGTACCCGTGTGCTCGACTTCTTGGATTTCCACGCGGGACCCCACCACCTCCGGACCATTGATGAAGGGAGCCCTGCTGATGACGCCATCGGAATCAATCACCCAGTCAGCGCTCGGGGCCGTCGTGGTGTAGTCCCACACGGGAATCTCGACGTTCTCGAGAACGGTGTAGTTGTAGGTGACCCGCGAGAATTGTGTCCACCCTGCCACGGTGACCGCGTCCGAGGGCCCGGGGCTTGGTGCAACGAACCCGGCATCGGCGATCTCCTGACCGTCGATCCCTTCCAACTCCGAGCCGCACTCCTCCGCAGCCTGCACCAGATCCCCGACCACGTTGTTAACGTAGGTCTGCACGGCATCGGTGGTGTAGATTCCACCGTCGGGAAGGTCCCCTTCGCCGACCATCCGATCGTGTTCGGCAATGCGCTCGTTGGCCTCAGTCCGGCGGAGCTCAAGCTCCCGCACCCTGGAGGCGAACCCGTTGACGGCTTGCTCGACCAGATAGGTGGCCCCTTCGACTGCATCACCGTGGGCCGTGATCAGGTCGAACATCTGCTCAACTTTTTCCTGGACGGCGGCGTGATCGGTCTTGAATCCGGGGTACAGGGCCTTCCAGGCAGTCTCGCAGTCCTCGACCTTTTCGCGGAGTTCCTTGCCTTTCTTCGTCAGACCCTCGGCTGCCGTGTCCATGTTGTCCGGTTTCGGCCAGTCGTGCAGGCCGGTGGCATCGATCGACATGGTTATCCCTCTACGACGATGGCGTCGTCGATTTCCAGCTCGGGGCTCTGCCGCATCGTCGCCTGGGCACTCTCCATCATCGAGATGTCACCTTGCTCGAAAGCCTGGACGGACCCCTCCATGCCGTTGACCGCATTTTCGATGCGCGTCTCGGCTGCTTCCGCTTGCAATGCGATGAGGTCGTTCCACACCGAAGACAAGGCCGTGGAGACCGCACGCATCTTGGCGGCTTCCATCAGATCTTCCATCTTCTCGAACATGGCCTCGCGCTTGGGCGCAATGTCCTCGCGATCGGTCGTCACGTTGGACAGTGCCGCCCGGACCGTTGCCGGATTGATGTCGTAACTGTCCATGCCACCCACCAGACCCCACCTTTCATCCGTGCGTCTTTGGGTGCCCCTGCCACCTGTGGGCTAGGCACCCAACTTGCAAAAACCGACACCTCACACTAACCGCGCCCTGCCGTGGACTGCCATGGGGAGAACTCCCCATGGCGACGTTAGGGTTGTTTTCATGCCCTCCCCCGCACCAGCCACGGAAAACCTCGCTGCAGTCCTCTCCCCCGAGGGCTTCGGCCTGCTCAATTCCCTTCCCGCCGAGGCAGCTGCCACGGACCAGGCCGCCCTGGAATTGAACCTGCGCCTGCGCAAGGAGGGGCATGGGCCAGAACTGGTCACCGCCGTCGTGCACCAGGCCCGGCTGCGCGCGCAGGGTGCCATGAAGCTGGGACCATTTGCCTCGCATATGGTGTTCACGCGTGCCGGTCTGGAGCAGGCCACCCGGCTGAACGTCGCGGCGCTGCATGCGCGCCGGTTCATCAACGCCGGGCTGTCCAGGATTGCCGACCTCGGGTGCGGACTGGGCGCCGATGCCATGGCCATGGCCTCCTTGGAACTGGACGTGACCGCCGTCGAAATCGACGAGACGACCGCTGCCGCGGCCACGGTGAACCTCATGCCCTGGCCGAACGCCAGGGTCGTCAACGCCGACGCCACCGCGTTCGATCTGGAGGGGTTCGACGCCGTCTGGCTCGACCCTGCCCGGCGCACCACCTCCACCTCGGGCACCTCGCGGTTGTTCGACCCCGAGGCCTTCAGCCCGCCGTTGTCGTACGTCGAGTCGCTCGCCGACCGCGGCCTGCCGGTGGGGGTGAAGCTCGGCCCGGGCATCCCGCACGAATCCCTGCCGGCCGGCTGCGAGGCCCAGTGGGTCTCGGTTAACGGGGACGTCACCGAGGCAGCGCTCTGGTTCGGCCCGCTGGCCCGACCGGGAGTCCGCCGGGCGGCACTCGTCCTGGGCGGCGGGGGGTCGCACGAACTCACCGCCTCCGACGACTTCGATCCCGGGGCCGCCATCCGCGGCGGCGTTCCCGTGGGCGACATCGAGGGATACCTGTACGAGCCCGACGGCGCCGTGATCCGCGCCGGCCTGGTGGCCGAGGCGCTGGACAAGGTCGGCGGGCATCTGCTGGACCCACACATCGCATACTTCTGCGCGCCCGAACTGGTGGAGACCCCGTTCGCCCGGGCCTACAAGGTGCTGCGCGTGCACCCCTACAACGTCAAGGCGTTGCGCATGTGGGCGAAGTCGGCGGGCATCGGCGTGCTGGACATCAAGAAGCGCGGGCTCGACGTGGCGCCCGAGG
The DNA here is from genome assembly GCF_056680475.1 of Arthrobacter sp. ASL1. Taxonomy (NCBI): domain Bacteria; kingdom Bacillati; phylum Actinomycetota; class Actinomycetes; order Micrococcales; family Micrococcaceae; genus Arthrobacter; species Arthrobacter sp. ASL1. The sequence continues at coordinate 3,221,831 of NZ_CM155284.1, read as the reverse complement.
AACTGCGCAAGACGCTGCTGGCCGGTTCCGGCAAGAAGGCCAAGCGCCGCGCCACGTTGGTGCTGACCCGGATCGGCGAGCGCCGGGTCGCGATCGAAGTGGAGCCGGTCTAGCCTTCCGCCCGGATACCCCGGCCGGGGCCGTCGCCTCGCCCCGGCAGGACCGCGGCATATCCGAAGATGCCGAGCCGGCGTAGGATTCCTGCACTGACAGGAACGGAATACGGGTGGTTCACATGCGCTTCGAAACCAGTGACAAGTGGGTCCGCGCCGTGGTCGGCGACACGACCGTGGTGGACAGCCGGGCTTCGATCCTGTTCTGGGATGACGCGTTCCCGATTCCCTCGTACGCCTTCCCGCGCAACGACGTCCGCACGGAGCTGCTGCGGCCCGCTGCCCATCCGCCCACCCCGGGCGGCAGCTTCTTCCTGCCCAAGGGTCCGGTGGCGCAGTGGTTCGATCTCCACCTCGACGGGAAGATCCTGTCCCATGCCGCCTGGATACTCGACGACGCGGACCTCCAGGACCGCCTCGTGCTGACCTGGCAGCCCGGGATCATCGACCACTGGTTCGAGGAGGACGAGGAGGTTTTCGGCCATCCCCGCGATCCACACAAGCGGGTAGAGGCCCTGCAGAGCTCCCGACACGTCACCGTAACCCTCGATGGCGTCGCACTCGCCGAAACTCACCGGCCGGTGCTCCTGTTCGAAACGGGTCTTCCCACGCGTTACTACTTTCCGCGAAGCGACGTCGCCCTGGACCGGCTGGACGGCAGCACCAACCACAGCCACTGCCCCTACAAGGGCCGAGCCGAGGAGTACTGGGACGCCCCGGGCGCCGCCGGTGTGGCCTGGTCCTATCCGCATCCCTACGCTGCTGTCGAAAAGATCGCGGGCCTCATCGCGTTCTACAACGAACTGGTGGACATCACCGTCGACGACAAGACCCTCCCACGGCCCGAGTCGGTCTTCTCCTCGAGAGAGAACCGGCCGACCGACTTCTAGGACCGCGGCCCTCCCCCGGCCCGACGCCGGGAGCCCCGCGCCCTGGCGCTGCGGCCATGCCGACGGCGCTGCTCCCCTGCACCCAATAGAATGGCCGGGTCGAACCTTTTCACATGTCAGGAGCCCGGATGCAGATTGACTTCGCCACCTCACGGCAGTCCACCCTCGGCGTCGAATGGGAAGTAGCGCTCGTTGACCACACCACCGGTGACCTGCGTTCGGTGGCGCAGCAGGTCCTCGAGGGCGTACACGCCGCGCACGGCGGGCTGGACCCGGACGACGAGCACCCGCACATCAAGCAGGAGCTACTGCTGAACACCGTGGAAATCGTCACCGGCGTCTGCGAGACCGTCGCCCAGGCCAAGGCCGAGTTGCACGAGAACCTCGGGGTCATCCGCCAAGTCACCGACCCGCTGGGCATCGACCTCTACTGTGCCGGGTCGCACCCGTTCGCCACCCCGAAGCTGCAGCCGGTCACCGACAAGGAACGCTATGCCCGGCTGATCGACCGCACCCAGTGGTGGGGCCAGCAGATGGTCATCTACGGCGTACACGTCCACGTCGGCTTGGACCGCCGCGACAAGGCACTGCCCATCGTCGACGGACTGGTCAACTACCAGCCGCATTTCCAGGCCATCTCCGCCTCCAGTCCGTTCTGGGGCGGAGAGGACACCGGCTACGCCAGCCACCGGGCCCTGATGTTCCAGCAGCTGCCCACCGCCGGGCTGCCCTACCACTTCGACGACTGGGCGGGTTTCGAAGGCTACGTCGGGGACATGCTGCACACCGGCGTCATCGACGACATCTCCGAGATCCGCTGGGACGTCCGCCCGGTGCCCCGCTTCGGCACCGTGGAGATGCGCATCGCCGACGGGTTGTCCTCACTGCAGGACATTGGCGCCATCGCAGCGCTCACCCAGTGCCTGGTGGACGACATGTCCACCACCCTCGACAACGGCGGGACCATCGGGGTCATGCCGCCCTGGCACCGCACCGAGAACAAGTGGCGCGCAGCCCGCTACGGCATGGATGCCATCATCATCCTCAACGCCGCCGGCGACGAAATGCTGGTCACCGACCACCTCATGCGCGAAATCAACCGGCTCGAACCGATCGCCCGAAAACTCGGCTGCAGCAATGAGCTCGGCGACGTCGAACGCATCATCAACGGTGGAGCCGGCTACCAGTGGCAGCGTAAGATCGCCGCTGCCAATTCCGGTGACCTGCGTGCCGTCGTCCAGGACAACATCGCCCGGATGCACATTGCCTAAAGGCCAAGACGCCGGTACCACGACGTGCGATGCCGTCGCTTGTACCCCGTCGCCGCTCGACGAAGCCGTTCCCGGGAACAGCTAGCCGTTGGTGGACGTCATCCCGCTGACACGGCGGAACAGATCCCCGTCGTCCAGCGTCCTTCCCTCGCGTACCCGTCGCGTCTACAGGCTGATTTGGGACACGGGCTGGCCGGAGTCGGCGGAGAAGCCGATGCCTGTGGGCCGGACACCGTTGATCACCAGTTGCGCGGCCAGCGCCGCAACCATCGCCCCGTTGTCGGTGCAGAGGCCGATCGGAGGGATCCGCAGGTTGATGCCAGCCGACGTGCAGCGGGCCGCCAGGAGTTCGCGCAGGCGGGAGTTCGCCGCCACTCCCCCGCCCAGCAGCAGGTTCTCCAGGCCGTGCTCGGTGCAGGCCATGACCGCCTTCTTGGTCACCACGTCCACGACCGCTTCCTGGAAGGATGCGGCGATGTCGGCAACCGGAACCTCCTCGCCACGGGCCTGGTATTGCTCGACGCAACGGGCCACGGCGGTCTTCAGCCCGGAGAAGGAGAAGTCGTACCGGTGCTTTCCCGGCGCTTCTGCAGTGCCGAGGAACTTGGGCAGCGTCAGGCCGCGCGGGAACCGAATGGCCTTCGGATCGCCCTCGCGCGCCAGCCTGTCGATCACCGGTCCGCCCGGGTACCCCAACCCGAGTAGCCGGGCCACCTTGTCGTAGGCTTCGCCGGCGGCATCGTCGATGGTGGCCCCCAGCAGTTCGATGTCGGAGGCCAGCGAGTTCACGCGAAGGATCTCGGTGTGCCCGCCGGAAACCAGCAGTGCGCCAAGGCTGGAAGGCAAGGTGCCGCCGTCTAGCACCCCCACCCCCACATGGGCCACCAGGTGGTTGATCGCGTAGAGCGGCTTGCCGGTGGCCAGGGCGACGGCCTTCGCGGCAGCGACGCCGACCATCAGCGCGCCGGAGAGGCCCGGTCCGGAGGTGACGGCGAGCGCGTCGATGTCGTTCAGGGTGACCCCGGCGGTCGAGAGCGCCTCCTGCAGCGTGGGGACGAACGCGTCCAGATGCGCACGGGAGGCGATCTCGGGGATCACCCCGCCGAACCGGACGTGTTCGTCCATCGACGAGGACACCGTGTTGGCCAGCAGCTCGGTTCCCCGGACGATCCCGACACCGGTTTCGTCGCAGGAGGATTCGATTCCGAGGACCAGCGGAGCGGGGGAAGTCATGCACCCAGTTTAGTGCCGACGCCAGGTCGGCCGTGGCATGAGGCAAGACACCATGGCGGAGCGGCATTCCTTCGGTTACGATCCCTAGGACCATTGATCGCACCGGCGATGCGGCACCTGACGACAGGGACGGCGGACCGGGTCTGGAAAGGACCACCCATGCGCCGCACCGCGCTCGTCGCAGCACTGGCATTGCTGCTGGGCAGCCTCGCCCCCGTCCCCGCGCTCGCCTCCGGAGCCACGGTCCCGACCGCCCCGGTGGTTGCAGCGGTTTCCGGTACGACGGCGGTGGCGGCCTCGGCACCACGCCGCGCCATCACTACCGCCAAGGTCCCGTCGACCCCGCCTGTGCAGTACCAGGTCACCCGCGCCTATGACCTGCGGGCGACGCCCTCGGCGTCCGGCCGCAAGCTGGCCAAGGTCAAAGTCGGCGCTTACCTCGTCGCCCGGTCGATGAAGGGCAAGTGGATCCGGACTACGCATGCAGGCAAGGCCGGTTGGTTCCCCGCGTCGTACGCGCGGAAGTTGTCCCAGCCCCGGTACGAAACGGTGCGGAAAACGGCGCTGCATTCAGCCCCGGGAAAAGGCAGCACGGTCGCCACCATCACCCGCGGCAAGCAGCTGGTGGCCACGGGCCGGGTCTCGGGCAGTTACCTGCAGCTCTACAGTGCGGGAAGGACCGGGTGGGCCAAGCGCACCGATGTCCGGCGCACCGTGAACGGGAAGTTCCAGACTTCCAGCGCGACACCGCTCTATGCGTCCTCGACCTCGGCCAAAAAGCTCGCCACTGTCCCGGCCGACTACACGCTGGCCAGCCGGGGCAGCGCCACGGCCAGGGGCCGCGTCCAGGTCGAATACGGATCGGCGACCGGTTGGATCCAGACGTCGCGGGTCTCCAAAGTTGCACTTTCCACGAAGACGGGCAAGCTCAGCTGGCGACAGTCGGCCGCCAAGAACATCTCCCGGTGGTGCCGGTCGGTTCCGATCACCGCAGGGCCGGGACTCGGGAACTACGCTGAGGCCAGCGGGTGGACCGGGAAATACGTCGAGCGGATCACCCTGGATACCAGCAGCGGCTTCGGGGGGCGGCTGGATCCCAATCATCCGCAGGCCATCGCCATCCAGTACCACGAGTGCGCACACATTCTGCAATACCGCGCCTTCACCTACGATTTCGCGGCCATGGCCCGGCGCATGAACGCCGTCTACGGCAACCGGAACGGCACGGAACACATGGCAGACTGCATGGCCGTTGCCATGGGAGCCCGCCTGTCCGGAACCGAGAAGAACGGCTGGAGCTGGACCGCGGGCTACGGCGGGAAATGCACTTCCAAACACCTGGCTGCGGCCCGCAAGGTCATCGCCGGTCACCGCATCTAGGACCGGGGCCCCCCGGGGAGCGGGCGGCGGCCGGACTACGCCGCGGATGCCGCCCGGTAGCCGATCCCGCGGACCGTCTCGATCCAGCGGGGGCCTTGGCATTGTCGCCGAGTTTGCGTCGCAGGTTTCGGACGTGGACCTCGACGCTGCGCTCATCGGCCTCGGACACGAAGGGGCCGGAGTCCGCGTCCTCGTCGCGCAGCCGACGGACCAGGGAGGTTTTGGTCCGGGCGGTTCGCCCGCTGGCCAGGATCGCGTGGAGCAGCGTGAACTCGGTCGGGGTTCCGGCGATTTCACCGTCATCGACCCGAACGGAGATCGCGGGCGGATCAAGTACCAGCCCGTTGAGACGAAGCCTGCCCACCGGTTCGCCGTTCCCGGCCGTGCTCGGATCCGCGGCGGCGTCCGGCACCTGCTCCCCGTCGCCGACCGACGCTGCCTGCAACGCCTCACGGTCCCGGGCTCGACGGCGCATGATGGCTTCGATGCGTGCCCGCAACTCGCGGGGGCTGAAGGGCTTGGTGAAGAAATCATCGGCGCCGGTTTCCAGCCCCAGAACCAGCACCTGGGGTTACAAAACTTTTGCGCAAGTTCCCTGCAGTCCCGACCGGGACAACCTCGAGCCGATCTTGAGCATGCCTTGAGTGGTTCCGAGGGGTGGGCGGCGCACCATGATCCCATGACCCGCGCCGAACCACGGGATGCCCCCGGAGCCAGCACCCTCGTGTGTGCCGCTGCCCCGCATTCGGTGGTGGACCAGCTCGGTACCGCGGCGGCCGCGGCCTTCGTCGAGCGTTTCATCCGCCTCTGGCCGGATCGGCGTCAACGCCGGCACCTCGCGGTGGAGCAGTGCGATGCCGAGGCCGGAAGGGACGCCGCACTCTCGCTGGTCTCGAGCGCCACCATGGCCGGTGCCCATCGTCGGGCCGAACTCTGTTCGCAGCTTCATTCCGGCGTGCCCCAATCGACGGCCCTCTCGGCGTGGACGGAGGCCGCGGACCTGGTCAACGAGATCGACCGACAGGGCGAGGAGTCCGTCGCCGACGTGTCGCGTCTCGCGCGGGACATCTGCCCCGGCAACCGTCGCGCCGAAGGGGGCTAGGCCGGGTCCAGCTCCAACCGCATGACGAGCGCATCCACGCCACCCGGATAGTACCGGCGGCGTGTGTGGATGTGCTCGAACCCGAACCTGGTGTAGAGCGTCTGGGCCCGTGGATTATCGGCCCGGACCTCCAGCAGGACATCCCGTGCCCCGCGTTCGCGGGCCTCGTCGATCAGCTGGCCCAGCAGCGTGGAGCCGATGCCCTGCCCCTCGAATTCCGGCAGGACCGCGATGGTCTGCACATCCGCCAGCGGGAGCACGCACATCATCCCGCAGTAGGCGACGATGTTCCCGCCATCCTCCGCGACCCAATATCTGCGCGTCGTCGGCTGTCCCAACTCGTCGCGGAACATCTCCAGCGGCCAGGCATCCTCGGGGAACAACCGGCACTCGAGTTCCCACACGGCCGGGATATCCGCCTCGGTCATGTCCCGGTAGATCACGACGCCGGTGCACCCTTCATCTGCGCAGGCACCTTTGCGTCCGAATCACGCAGGTAGAGGGGGGTCGTGGGCAGCAGTTCCCCGCCCGCCGCCAGGATCCGGATGGCCCAGGCACCGAGCGAAGCCGCCGAGGGCTGGCGGTCGGCGAACCGGTCCACTACCCGTGCGCCGTTCGCGGCCAGCCGTTCTCCATAGATGCCCGCCCCGGCACCGTGGACGGGCACGGCGGGCAGCGTCTCGGCGGCGCCGACACGGGGACCGTCCAGCAGGGTGCCGTCGGCGGCGTAACGCGCCCAGTAGAGCTCCTTGCGCCGGGCATCGATGGCCACGGTGAAGCCATGGTCGCGGTCACCACTGGGTGAAGTGTCGACCAGCACGTCGTGCGCCAAGGCGTTCAGGCTCATGGCCCCGTGGACGGGGACCCCCCATGCGAAACCGAGGGCTCGTGCCGTCGCGATGCCCACGCGCAGTCCGGTGAACGGGCCGGGCCCCACGCCGACGACGATGGCGTCGATGTCCGCACCCGAGCTTCCCGATTCGGCGAGAAGACCCTGGATGCCGGGGGCAAGGACCTCGGAGTGGGTGTTGGTCTCGTCCGTGTGGAACGACGCCAGCAATTGGGCTGCCGAGCCCGGGGAACGGGTCCTCAGCAAGGCGGCGGAAGCGGTGGCGGAGGTGTCGATGGCCAGAATAAGCACGGCTCCATCGTATGCGGGCGCAGGATCCCTGTCAGCCGCGCGTCCTCAGATCTGCTGGGCAGCTTCGAGGATCCGCCAGATCTCGCCACTTCTGATCGGCACCAGGCGGATCATGGGGACACCGGCGGACGCCACGTGTCCGAAGGCGAAATTCCCGTTGTCAACGGTCCCGATGAACCCGTGTCCGGTCCCCGCAGGGGTCACGACGTCCCAGACGAACCAATCGTCGTTCCACAGCTCCCGGGCGTTCTCGAATTCGTGGGGCGGCGGCCCCGCCGTCCCGTGGGCCCGGGCGGTGAATACGGGGACCGGGAGTTCCAGCCGCTGGTCAGCTGGTGGGGCCCCCGGCCGGACCCCGGCCCAGGCGCACAGGAGTGTGGGGATCTCATGGGTATCCAAGTTCCTGATGGCCACGGGCAATTCCGCGCCCTGGACCGGCGCGTGGTCACCCGAGGCTCCTCGCAAGGTGGCAGCGTCGGGGCCGACACTCAGCGTGCTGTCCTCGGAGCCGCCATAGATCCTGACGTCGGACGTCAACCCCTGGTGGCGTCCGGTCGCGTTCCAGATGGATGTCGGATTCGCTGCGGCGGGGAGCACTTCGCGGGCCTGCTCGCTGAAGCGGCCCGCCGCATCCACCCACCCCTGGGCTGCGAGCTCCGCGACCAGGGACCGCCGTTTGCGGATGGTCGAGCGGCGGAGCCCCCGACCCGGCCACGCCTGAACCATGATGTCCCACGCGGCGGGTCGAATCAGGGGTCCACTGGGCCAAGCGGCATCGGCGGCCTCCCGGTCACCGGTCGATGGGGCGTTCATGCGGCGACTTGGATCCTGTCTTCCAGCTCGTCGAAGTCCTGAATATGGCGGCGGAAATGGTCGAGGGGGCACGTTGCCGCGATCTCCAGCGTACGCTCCCCCAGGGGCATGACCCAACGCCTGGTAAACAGGGCCACCCCGGTACGCCGGTGCGTCAGATCCATGCGCCGGGCCGAAAAACCGGAAATGTGGGTCCTCCCGACGTCAACCACGAAGAGGCCGCCGATTCCCTGCATGATGTTGCGGGACTGGTACTCGACCGCAATGATGCTGCTGGACGGAACGGACCCCCAGGGAATGCCGGTCGCACGGTTTCCGACCGGTCGGGAGAGGATATCGAGCCCCTGCACGGTCACCGGTACCGCGTCGCCGGTCTGCCCGGGAGCCTCGCCGACCTGACCGTCGCCCCGGCCCGAATCGGCTGCCCCGCCGAGCCCCGTGTGGCAGGCCAGATAGTTGCAGCCGAAGGCCTCGAGTCGTCTCCAGCCCGCAGGCAATTCCACGTCAACCAGTCTCATGCCTGCCAGCCTTCCCATCCAATCCAGCCTAGGTGGGGTGCGACGACTCCGCGATGGGGAGAACTCCCCATCGCTGCACGGCGCCAGGCGCGCCGGCCTGGCGACGGTCACCGGGCGAGATGCCGCGAATCCCTAGCCTCAGAAGAGCCGGCGGTTCGTCCACGCGGGGCCGAAGGCGACGACGGTGATCGTCCGCGGTTCGTCGTCATCCGTTTCCGGATATTCCAGGATGGGGGCACCATCGTGTCCGGCCATCGTGGAGCCCGTCTCGCGGACGAGGGTGATCTCCAGCCGCGAGTCGCTGAGCTGCTCCGCCTTGCCGAGCCCCCACTCGACCACGGTGACCGAGCGGTCCATGCTCGCTTCCAGGTCCAGGTCCTCGAGTTCCCCGGCACCGGAGAGCCGGTAGGCGTCCACATGCACCAGGTCCGGGCCCCCCGTTACCGACGGGTGGATCCGTGAGAGGACGAATGTCGGCGAGATGATGCCCTCGCGCACGCCGAGGCCCGCCCCGAGCCCCTGGGTGAACGTGGTTTTCCCGGCGCCGAGTTCCCCAGTGAGCAACAGCAGGTCGCCGGGCAGCAGTGCGGCGCCGATGCGTGCCGCGAGATCCTGCGTCGATTCGGCTCCAATCGTGTTGACCTCGGCGGTCCAGATGGGGGCCCCTGCCTCGGCTTCCCGGCCGGCGGTGGCCGTGGTGTCAGGCATCCTTGGGCCCCCAGGATCCCTCGACGTACAAGCGGGGCACGCGCGGGGAGATCCGTGTGACGATCTCATAGTTGATGGTGTGTGCCGCGGCCGCCCATTCGTCGGCCGAAGGCCCGTCGCCACCGAAGAGGACCACTTCGGCCCCGACCAGCGAGGCCGGGTCGCTGACCTGGCCGAGGTCGACAACGAACTGGTCCATCGCGATCCGTCCGCGGCTGAGCAGTTTGCGCCCGTCGATGAGCACCGGGCCCTCCACGGCGGATCGCGGCACGCCATCGCCATAGCCCATCGGGATCAGCGCCAGGGAGGTCGGCTCGGCGGTCCGGTAGGTCAACCCGTAGGAGACGCCCTGACCCGCCGGGACGTTCTTGACATTGGCGATGCGTGCCACCAGCCGCATGGCCGGCCGCAGGCCCAGCTGCCGGGACGTCTGGTCGGCAAACGGGCTCAACCCGTACATGCCCAGGCCCAGGCGCACCAGGTCAAAATGCGCGTCCGGGCGGGACAGGATGGCCGGGGTGTTGGCCGCATGACGCACCTCCAGGTCGAAACCCGCGTCTTCTGCGAGGCTCACCGCCTCACGGAACAATTCCAGCTGGCTGTCGGTTTCGCCGCGGTCCGGTTCATCGGCGACCGCCAGATGGGTGAAGACGCCGACCACGCGCAGCAGCCCCTCCTCCTGGTAGGCCGCGGCAGCCCCGAGCAGCCGTTCCCATTGGGCCGGGGGGCAGCCGTTTCGGCCCAGTCCGGTATCGATCTTCAGGTGCACGCGTGCGGGACGTTCTGCCTGTTTGGCTGCCGCGGCGATGTAGTCCAGCTCCCAGCCGGAGACCCCGAGGTCGATGTTCCGGGCGATGGCCTCGGCGAAGGGCGCGTCGGTGGTGTGCAGCCAGGCCAGCGTGGGGGCGGTGATCCCCGCTTTGCGCACTACCAGTGCCTCGCTGATGTGGGCGAACCCCAACCAACCCGCGCCGGCCTGCAGCGCCGCGGCCGCGACGGGCAGGACACCGTGCCCGTACGCGTCGGCCTTGAGCACCGCCATGACGGTCGCTGGTGCGGCGAGTTCGATCACGCGCTTGACGTTGTCCCGGATCGCCGAGAGGTCGATTTCCGCCCGGCGTTCAAAATCCGGACCGGGCCCGAACCCCTGGTCCGTGGGCATGGTGCCGCCTTCCTCTACCCGGGGCGCAGTTTGCGAAGTCACGCCATCATTGTCGCATCAGCTGCCGACGCGTTGGTTCGCGGAATCCAGCAGGTTCAGCAGGTACCGGCCGTAGCCGCTCTTGACCAGGGGCCGGGCCAGGGCATCGAGCTGGGCGTCGGTGATGAAGCCCTGCCGCCAGGCGATCTCCTCGGGGGCGCTGAGCTTCAGGCCCTGCCTGGCGTCGATGGTGCGGATGTAGTTGGACGCGTCATTCAGTGACTCGAACGTCCCGGTGTCCAGCCAGGCAGTGCCCCGGGGCAGGACGGAGACCTTCAGCTCGCCCATTTCCAGGTAGCGGCGGTTCACGTCCGTGATCTCCAGCTCACCGCGCGGCGAGGGCTTCAGCGCCCGGGCGATCTCCACGACGCGGTTGTCGTAGAAATACAGGCCCGGCACCGCGTAGTTGCTGCGCGGGTTCTCGGGCTTTTCCTCCAACGACACCGCGTTGCCCTGCGCGTCGAATTCCACGACGCCATAGGCCTGGGGGTCCGCCACGTGGTACCCGAAGACCGCGGCGCCGGTGAGGTCACCGAGTTTCTGCAGCTGGGTGCCCAGGCCCGAACCGTAGAAGATGTTGTCGCCGAGCACGAGCGCGACCTTGCCGTCGCCAATGTGGTCCTCGCCGATCAAAAACGCCTGGGCCAACCCGTCCGGGGACTCCTGCACGGCATAGCTCAACTGAAGACCCCATTGCGATCCGTCGCCGAGCAGGCGCTGGAACTGGTCCGCATCGTGCGGGGTCGTGATGAGCAGGATCTCCTTGATGCCGGCGAGCATGAGCGTGGCCAACGGGTAGTAGATCATCGGCTTGTCGTAGACCGGGACGAGCTGCTTGCTGATGCCCTGGGTGATCGGGTGCAGCCGCGAGCCCGTACCACCGGCGAGAATGATTCCCCTCATGGGCCCAACCGTACTGTGTCGTGACCCCGGAACGGTAGGGCACGACGGCGGCGCGACCGGGTAATGTCTTGCCCATGGTCAATCTCGTGGTCACCGGCGGTGCCGGCTTCATCGGTTCGAACTTCGTGCATTACGTCCTGGAGAACACCGACGCGCGGGTCACCGTACTGGACAAACTGACCTATGCCGGGAACACGGCCTCGCTGGAAGGCCTGGATCCGGAGCGGTTCCGCCTGGTCGAAGGCGACATCTGCGACGCCTCCCTGGTGGACACCCTCCTCGGCGAGGCCGACGCCGTCGTGCACTACGCCGCCGAGTCGCACAACGACAACTCGCTGCACGATCCGCGTCCGTTCCTGGATACCAACATCACCGGGACGTTCACCCTGCTCGAGGCCGCCCGCAAACACGGCACCCGGTACCACCACATCTCCACCGACGAGGTCTACGGGGACCTCGAACTCGATGACCCGCAGCGTTTCACCGAACACACCCCCTACAACCCCTCCAGCCCGTACTCCTCGACCAAGGCCGGATCTGACCTGCTGGTCCGCGCCTGGGTCCGCTCCTTCGGGGTGGCCGCGACGATCAGCAACTGCTCGAACAACTACGGGCCCTACCAGCATGTGGAGAAGTTCATCCCCCGCCAGATCACCAACCTGATCGACGGGGTGCGCCCCCGCCTCTACGGCAGCGGGGCCAACGTGCGCGACTGGATCCACGCCGATGACCACTCCAGCGCCGTCTGGACGATCCTGAACCACGGGCGCATCGGGGAAACCTACCTCATCGGTGCCGACGGCGAACGCAACAACCTCGACGTCGTGAAGGCCCTGCTGCAGGTCTTCGGGCAGGAACCCGACGCGTTCGAGCACGTCACCGACCGGGCCGGGCACGACCTGCGCTACGCCATCGACTCCACGAAGCTGCGCACCGAACTCGGCTGGGCCCCGGCCCGCGCCGACTTCGCCGCCGGCCTGGCCGACACCGTCACCTGGTACCGCGACCACGAGCCCTGGTGGCGTCCGCAGAAGGCGGCGACCGAGGCGAAGTACCAACAGGCAGGACACTAGGCCATGGCCACCCACGAAAAGCCCACCGGCCCCGCCCCCCTGGCCGCCACGCCCGTGGAGAACATCCCCGGGATGCTCGTGGTGTCCCTGCCCGTGCACGGGGACAACCGCGGCTGGTTCAAGGAGAACTGGCAACGCGCGAAGATGACCGCCCTGGGCCTGCCGGACTTCGGGCCCGTGCAGAACAACATCTCCTTCAACGCCGCCGCCGGCACCACCCGCGGCATCCACGCCGAGCCCTGGGACAAGTATGTCTCCGTGGCCACCGGCCGGATCTTCGGCGCCTGGGTCGACCTGCGCGCCGGGGCGTCCTTCGGGGAGGTCTTCACCACCGAGCTCGGACCGGACACCGCGGTGTTCGTCCCCCGCGGGGTCGGCAACGCCTTCCAGACCCTGGAAGAAGACACCGCCTACACCTACCTCGTCAACGACCACTGGTCCGCCGAGGCCACCTCGAAGTACGCGTTCGTGAACCTCGCCGACGAAACCGCCGCCATCGCCTGGCCCATCCCCCTGGAACAAGCCCAACTCTCCGACAAGGACCGCGCCCACCCCCGGCTCGCCGACGTCGACCCCGTCGCCCCGCTACGCACCCTCGTCCTGGGCGCCGGCGGACAACTCGGCACCGCACTGCGTCGGCACTTCGCCGACCGCGACGACATCGACTACGCCACCCGCACCGACCTGGACCTCACCGATACCGCGGGCCTGGCTGCGCGGGACTGGTCCGGATACGCCACGATCATCAACGCCGGCGCCTACACCCGCGTGGACGAGGCCGAAACCCCGGCCGGCCGGACCGCCGCCTGGGCGGCGAATGCCACCGGGGTCGCCGCCCTGGCGCGGATCTGCACCGAGAATTCCCTGCGGCTGGTCCACGTCTCCAGCGACTACGTCTTCGACGGCACCTCCCCCGCCCCCTACCCCGAGGACGCCGCCCTGTCACCGCTGGGTGTCTACGGCCAGTCCAAGGCCGCCGGGGACCTGGCCGTCGCCACCGTGCCGGAGCACTACCTCATCCGCACCAGCTGGGTCATCGGGGACGGCAACAACTTCGTGAAGACCATGCTCGCCCTCGCCGCACGCGGCATCAGCCCCGCCGTCGTCAACGACCAATACGGCCGCCTGTCCTTCACCGACACCATCGCCGCGGGCATCGCACACCTGCTGGCCACCGGGGCACCTGCCGGGACGTACAACCTGACCAACGCCGGTGAACCGGCCAGCTGGGCCGACATCGCCGTGGAGGCATACGCCGCCGCGGGACGGAACCGCGGCGACGTCACCGGGATCAGCACCGCGGAGTACTTCGCCGGCAAACAGGCGGCCCCCCGCCCCCTGAACTCGGTATTGGACCTGACTCGCATCCACGCCACCGGCTTCGAACCACGCGACCAGCACGAGGCACTGCACGCCTACCTCGCCGCCCAAGCCCACGACACAGCCGGCCCCGCCTGATCGCCACGGTACGCCGCGCGAACGCCCAACATTCCGCCAGCGGACAGTGTGCATTCACCGTCTTCCCACCGGCAACCCACCCGGCACGGTTAACATGGTCGGAGTCCACCCCGCCCCACACAACAGTTAGGCGCAGATGACGCTCAGGATTTCAGTGATCGGTACCGGTTACCTCGGCGCGACCCACGCAGCGTGCATGGCCGAGCTCGGATTCGAGGTCATCGGGGTGGATGTCGACCAGGCGAAGATCGACCGGCTGTCCCAGGGCGAGTTGCCGTTCCATGAGCCCGGCCTGCCGGAGCTGCTGGTCAAGCACGTGCGGTCGGGGCGCCTGCGGTTCACCACCGACTACGCCGAGATCGGCGGGTGGGCCGATGTCCACTTCGTCGGCGTCGGAACCCCCGAACGCGCCGCCGATCGCGGGGCAGACCTGCGCTATGTCGATGCCGCCGTCAGGTCGCTGGCACGGCATATCACCCGCGATGCACTCATCGTCGGGAAGTCCACGGTCCCGGTCGGCACGGCGCGGCGCCTGGCCGGCGTCATTGCCTCCGAGGCACGGCCGGGCGTGGAGCTGGAATTGGCGTGGAACCCCGAATTCCTGCGCGAGGGATTCGCCGTGAAGGACACCCTGACCCCTGACCGGCTGGTTTTCGGCATCGACTCCGCTGCTGCCGAAGCCCGGTTGCGCGAGGTCTACGCGCGGGCCCTGGGCCAGGACACCCCGCTCATCATCACCGACTTCGAGACCGCCGAACTGGTCAAGGTCGCCGCCAACGCGTTCCTCGCCACCAAGATCTCGTTCATCAACGCGTTCTCCGAGGTCACCGAGACGGTCGGCGGCGACATCCGCACGCTGGCCGACGCCCTGGGCTTCGATTCGCGCATCGGCCGGAAGTTCCTCAATGCCGGGATCGGGTTCGGCGGGGGCTGCCTGCCCAAGGACATCCGGGCCCTGCAGACGCGGGTCAGCGAGCTGGGGCTGAACCACACGATGGCCTTCCTGCACAACGTCGACGACATCAACCTGCGTCGCCGTGACCGGGTGGTTTCGCTGGCCCACCAGATGCTCGACGATTCCGTCGCCGACCGGCGCATCGCCGTGCTCGGCGTGGCGTTCAAGCCCGACAGCGACGACGTCCGGGACTCACCGGCACTGGACGTCGCCGGGCGCCTGTACAACAACGGCGCCGAGGTCACGGTCTACGACCCGGAGGGCAATGAGAATGCACGACGGCGGTTCCCCCGCCTCGGGTATGTGGACTCGGTGGCTGATGCCGTCCGCGATGCCGACCTGGTGTTGCTGCTGACGGAGTGGAACGAGTTCAAGGCGCTGACGCCCGCGGACCTGGCCCCTTGGGTGCGCGGAACCCGTCTGGTCGACGGCCGCAACGTACTGGATCACGCCCAGTGGGAGGAAGCCGGCTGGACTGTCGCCGCGCTCGGGCGCAAGTTCGATCCGGCTGGCTGATTACGCCAGGTAGCCTTCCCTGCCGGCTACCTGGGCCAGCCGGCCGGCACCGAAGCCGCCGTCCCGACCCGCGATGCGGGCCGCTTCCCCGTGGCGGTAGGCTGCCGCGGCGGCCAGTTCCACGAGGCCATGCGTCGAGTCTCCTGCGGCGTCGGAAGTCGCGAGCATCGCGCCCAGCATCCCGGTCAACACGTCGCCGCTGCCCGCCGTGGCCAGCTGGGCCGGCCCGTTGAGGCTGACCACCATGTATCCGTCGGGGGCCACGCAGATCGTCGAGTGGCCCTTCAACAGCACCACCGATGAATAGCCGACGGCCGCCCAGCGGGCCCAGCGGACCGGATCGGCCTCGATGTCGGCGACCGTGACCCGCACCCCTGCCTTGCCCAAAAGGTCCTCGAGTTCACCGGCGTGGGGCGTCAAGACGAGTCCCGTATGCCCCTGGGCCGGCTGGAGGGCACGCAGCGCGCTGGCATCGATGACCGCCCGCTGGTGGGAGTCCAGAACCTGCTCGACGGCGGCCAGCTGGTCCTCGTCCTCGGCGATCCCGGGTCCCATGGCCCAGGCGTCGACCCGCACGTCGGGCCCCTCGGCCGGAACCGCTTCGGGGACGGCTGCGGCCAGCAACGCCGCGGGGCGTTCCGGGGCCAGGGTGCGCAACATCCCGACGGACGTGTTCACGGCGGCCGTCGCGGCCAGCACCGCAGCACCTGGATACCGGTCGGAACCGGCGATCAGGCCGAGCACGCCGCGTGAGTATTTGTGCAGGTCCCCCGTCGGCCGGGGAGTGAGGGCGCCGGCGTCGGTGCCGGTGATGATCCGCAGGTCGGGCTGGCCGAGCACCGCTTCCAGACCGATGTCGACAACCTCGACACGGCCGGCCAGCAAACGGCCGGTCCCGACGCAGAGACCGGTCTTCATCGCCCCGAAGGTAACGGTCAGATCCGCTGGCAGGACGCCGCTGGGCGCCGCCCCGGTGTCCGCGTCCACCCCGGAGGGCAGGTCGCAGGCCACCACCGGCAGATCGGCGGGGACCTCGGGCAGGGAGAGGCGCCCCTGCGCCCCGGTGCCCAGCACTGCGTCGATCACCAGGTCGACACCTCGTAGCGCCTCGGCGGCAGCACGGAAGCGGGTTTTCCCGCGGGCACCCGAGGCCGGAACCCCGCCGTCGATCACCCGGCCGCCGGTGCGGCGGAAGGCAGCCAGTGCTTCCGGGTGCGCGCGGTCCCCCAGCAAGATGGCGGTGCAGGAAACGCCGCGACCTGCCAACGTGGCCAGCGCATAGAGCCCATCACCGCCGTTGTTGCCCGTGCCGATCAGGGCTGCGACCCGGGCGCCGTAAACGGCCCCATAGCGAGCGCGGAGCAGTGCCATGGTGTGGTGGGCGAGTCCGTGGGCCGCCGTTCGCATGAGCCCGGCGCCTTCTCCAGCCTCGAGGAGTCCGGCTTCGGCGGCGCGGATTTGTGTTCCCGTATATACATTGATCATGGTCTAGCGCTCCGCAACGACCATGGCCGTGGCCAGGTCGCCATCATGGCTGAGGGACAGGTGCCAATATTGGACGTCTTTCGCGATGGCGGCGTCGGCGACCGTCCCGTCCACCAGCACCTGGGGGTCCCCTGCTGCGTCGACGACCACTTGGCAGTGCTGCCAGTTCATTCCCACTGGCGCTCCGAGGGCCTTGGCGACGGCTTCCTTGGCGGCAAACCGCGCAGCCAGGGAACGGATGTTCAATTCTCGTTCTGCCGGTACGAACAGCCGCTCGCGAAGGGCCGGGGTGCGTTCGAGTTGGGCTCTGAACCGGGAAACCTGCACTACATCAACGCCAATGCCGACAATCATGCCACCAGCTTATCTGTTGTTGCCCCGGGCCAGGCCCGCATGGGTACCGGCGCCGTCGTCAATAACGCCAGCACGCTCGGCTCCGCGACGACGCGGAGGGCTTGGGCCGTCGGGCGTACGGGGGTAGCCTCGGTTCCCCCACCTTGAAGGAGCCACCATGTCCTCTCCGGCCGCCCTGGAATTGCTCGTCGATGGCTTCGGCCGTGTTGCAGAAACCGTCTCCGTCCTGGTCCACGACGCCGATCCCCGTTGGTTGTCGTACCAGCCAGATGCCGCGTCAAACTCCGTCGCCTGGCTGGTGTGGCACTTGGCGCGCGTGCAGGACGACCACCTGGCCGACCTCGCTGCGGTGCTCGCGGGACGGTCCGCACCCGCCGAACACGGCGGGCACCGGATTCCCGACGGACAGCAGTGGCAGCAGGGTGGCTGGGCCGAACGGTTCAACCTGCCCTACGGTCCCCACGACACGGGATTCGGCCATGGCGTCCACGATGTTGCTGCCTTCTCCGTCACCGATGGGCGCCTGCTGGGCGGATACCATGCGGCGGTGCACCAGGCCACCCTGGCGATCGTCGGGTCGCTCGAGGAGACGGACTTTCACCGGGTCGTGGATCGACGGTGGCAGCCGGAGGTCTCGGCAGCGTCGCGGCTGGTCAGCGTCCTCAACGACACGACCCAGCACGCCGGGCAGGCGGCCTATGTCTTCGGCTTGGCCGATCGCGCCCTCGGGTAGACACGCAAACGCCCCGGTACCACGCAGGTTCCGGGGCGTTGCAGGGGGGTGCGGTCGAACGCTACTCGACGGTGACGGACTTCGCCAGGTTGCGCGGCTGGTCGACATCGAATCCCTTGGCGCTGGCCAATTCACATGCGAAGAGCTGCAACGGCACGGTGGCCAGCAGCGGCATCAGGAGGGTCGGGGTCTCCGGAACGTGGAAGACGAACTCCGCATAGTCGCGGACTGCCTCGTCGCCGGCCTCGGCAATCACCAGGGTCTTGGCGCCGCGCGCCCGGACTTCCTGGATGTTCGAGACCACCTTGGAGTGCAGCGAGTGCCGTCCCCGCGGGGAAGGCACGACGACGAACACCGGCTGGCCATCGTCGATCAGGGCGATCGGCCCGTGCTTCAGCTCACCGGCGGCGAAGCCTTCGGCGTGGATGTAGGCGATCTCCTTGAGCTTGAGGGCTCCTTCCATGGCCACCGGGTAGCCGACGTGGCGGCCGAGGAACAGCACGGAGCTGGCGTCGGACATCGAGCGGGCCAGTTCCTTGATGACATCGGCCCGGTCGAGGACGTCCTGGATCTTCGCTGGGATGTCCTGCAGGTCGGCCAGGATGTCCTTGATCTGCCCGCTGAACAGGTTGCCGCGCAGCTGCGCGAGGTACAGGCCGAGGACATACGTGGCGGTGATCTGTGCGAGGAAGGCCTTGGTCGACGCCACGGCGATTTCCGGTCCGGCATGCGTATAGAGGACGGCGTCGGATTCGCGGGGAATCGTCGAGCCATTGGTGTTGCAGATGGACAGGGTCTTGGCACCCTGCTCCTTGGCATAGCGGACTGCCATCAGCGTGTCCATGGTTTCCCCGGACTGCGAGATCGACACGATCAGCGTGCTGGCATCCACGATCGGATCGCGATAGCGGAATTCGTGGCTGAGCTCGACCTCCACCGGGATGCGGCACCAGTGCTCGATGGCGTACTTGGCAACCGACCCGGCATAGGCAGAGGTGCCACACGCCAACACGATGATCTTCGAGATCCCGGCCAGCTCGGAGGCGTCGATGCGCAATTCGTCCAGCGTCATCCGGCCGTCGGCGTCGTAACGGCCCAGCAGGGTGTCGGCGACGGCGGCCGGCTGGTCAAAGATCTCCTTCTCCATGAAGGAGTCGAAGCCGCCCTTCTCTGCCGCGGCGGCGTCCCAGTCCACATGGAACTCGGTGCCTTCCGCCGGATTGCCGTAGAAGTCGGTGATGGTGTGGTTGTCCGGGGTGATCGTGACGATCTGGTCCTGTCCGAGCTCGACCGCGCGGCGGGTGAAGTCGATGAACCCGGAGACGTCGGAGCCCAGGAAGTTCTCCCCCTCCCCCAATCCGACGACGAGTGGCGAGTTGCGGCGGGCGGCGACGACGACGCCTGGCTGTTCCTCGTGGATGGCCAACAACGTGAATGCGCCCTCGAGGCGTTGGCACGCCAGCTGCATGGACGTGGCCAGATCGCGTCCACCGGCATGCGCGTAGATGTCGCCCAGCAGGACGGCCGCTACCTCGGTATCGGTCTCGGATTCGAAGGTGTATCCGGCGGAAAGCAGTTCCTTGCGTAGCTCCGCGAAGTTCTCGATGATGCCGTTGTGGATCATCGCCAGCTTGCCACCGTCGGCGAGGTGGGGGTGCGCGTTGCTGTCCGAGGGACCGCCGTGCGTTGCCCATCGGGTGTGGCCGATCCCGGTCAACGATGCGGGCAACGGGTTGGCATCGAGTTCGTTGATGAGGTTGACCAGCTTGCCGGCCTTCTTCCGGGATTCGACACCGGACTCTACGAGCACGGCCACTCCCGCGGAGTCGTAGCCGCGGTATTCCAACCGCCGCAGACCCTCGAGCACCACGTCGAGGGCACCGTGGTCACCGGTCGTTTTTCCTGGACGGCCTACATAGCCAACAATTCCACACATGGACCCAAGAATACCGTGCCTGGGCACCTTCCCCGGCCATGGCCGGCTGCGGGCGCCTGATCGTTGCGCACGACTAAACGGCAACACCGGTTTGGGGTAATCGCCCCGGCCTTGGCACAATTCAGGGGTGACCTCACCCCGAGACAATGACGCCGGAGTGTCCCCCTATGTGGAATTGGACCGGCAGACCTGGGCACGGTTGTCCAACGAGATCACCCAACCGCTGGACGAAGGCGACCTGATCCGGCTCAGCGGGCTTGGTGAAAAGTTGGATCTGACGGAGATCCGAGATGTCTACCTTCCGCTGTCGCGCCTGTTGAATCTCTATGTCCAGGCGGCGGGGCAACTTCACCAGGCCACCAACACCTTCCTCGGCGAGTCCACCCGCCGCACCCCATTCGTCATCGGCGTCGCGGGATCAGTTGCCGTCGGCAAGTCCACGACCGCCCGCGTCCTTCAGGAAATGCTGCGCCGCTGGCCGGACACACCCAACGTCGAGCTGGTGACGACCGACGGATTCCTCTATCCGAATGAGGTCCTGGAACGTCGCGGGCTCATGCACCGCAAGGGCTTTCCCGAATCATATGACCGCCGTGCGCTGTTGCGTTTCGTATCAACGGTCAAGTCCGGTGCCGACGAGGTTCGGGCGCCCTGGTATTCGCATCTGACGTACGACATTGTCCCGGGGAAGGAAGTCATCGTGCACCGCCCCGACGTCCTCATCGTCGAGGGCCTCAATGTCCTGGCCCCCGCCCAGGTCCGATCGGACGGTACCGCAGGACTCGCGCTCAGCGACTTTTTCGACTTTTCGGTCTACGTGGATGCCCGAACGCCCGCCATTGAGAATTGGTACGTCAGCCGTTTCATGAAGTTGCGCAGCGGTGCCTTCGCCGATCCGGCGTCGTATTTCCATCGCTATTCGAGCCTGACCGATTCGCAGGCCCGCGAAACGGCCCTGGGGATCTGGCGGCGGATCAACGAGCCCAACCTGCGGGAAAACGTCCTGCCGACGCGGGGCAGGGCGCAGCTGGTGTTGACAAAGGACAGTGACCATTCGATCCGCCGGATGCTGCTGCGGAAGATCTGACAACCTTCAGAATCCACTATTCACGACATATTCATGACGTTCATCGTCCAATTCCCGACATTCGCCATTCAGTCTGGGTAGAGTGAGCCGCATGTTACAGGGATTCAAGGAATTCATCATGAAGGGCAATGTCGTAGACCTTGCCGTCGCCGTTGTGATTGGTGGCGCATTTGCCACCGTCGTCGACGCACTGGTGAACAGCGTGCTGATGCCGCTGATCTCCGTGCTCGTGGGTACGCCGAACTTTGACAATTTCCTGGCC
The DNA here is from genome assembly GCF_056680475.1 of Arthrobacter sp. ASL1. NCBI lineage: Bacteria > Bacillati > Actinomycetota > Actinomycetes > Micrococcales > Micrococcaceae > Arthrobacter > Arthrobacter sp. ASL1. The sequence goes on along the minus strand of NZ_CM155284.1, from coordinate 3,200,699 downwards.
GTTGGCCCGGAACACGCGATCAAGATCGGTGTCCTCCTTACCGCCGTCGTCAACTTCCTGCTCGTGGCTGCAGCCATCTACTTCGTCGTAGTGATGCCGATGAACAAGATCATCGAGCGCCGCGACGCACGTCTGGCCGCTGGCATGCCCGCGGTAGAAGAAGAAGTCGATGCGCAGGTCCTCCTGTTGACCGAGATCCGCGATTCCCTCAGAACGACGCGCGGCTAAGACCTGGCACTCCCGGTCGCAGCCAGCGATCGTCTCGACCCGTGGGCTCCATCCATCGGATGGGGCCCACCCTTTTGCCCTTTTCCGGCTGCTTCGGCGGGATCTACAGGGCCAGTTCGGCCAGGACCACGCCCGCAAGCCGATTGGCCACCGCACCGGCCACAGCGTGGTCGGTTGCCTCAACCATGACCCGGACGACCGGTTCGGTGCCCGAGGGACGAAGCAGTACCCGTCCGGAACCGCCAAGCTCCGCTTCGGCGCCCAGGATGGCCTGCGAAACCGCGGTGTTCGTGTGGGCACCGTATTTGTTGACGCCCTTGACGTTGATCAGGACCTGCGGCAGCACGGTCATGACCGTGGCCAGCTCCTTGAGTGATTTTCCGGTTGCCGCAACGCGGGAGGCTATCTGCAACCCGGTGAGCACGCCATCACCGGTGGTGGCGAAATCCGCGAAGATGACATGGCCGGATTGCTCACCGCCCAGCGTGTAGGAACCCGAACGCATCTCCTCCAGGACGTAGCGGTCACCAACTCCGGTTTCGGCGACATGGATACCGGCGTTCTCCATGGCAATCTTCAGGCCCAAATTGCTCATCACCGTGGCGACGAGGGTGTTGTCCTTGAGCCGGCCGGATTCTTTGAGCGCCACGGCCATGATCGCCATGATCTGGTCGCCGTCGATGACAGTTCCCTCGTGGTCAACGGCGAGGCAGCGGTCGGCATCTCCATCGTGGGCAATGCCGAGGTCTGCGCCTTCCGCGACGACTCGCTCCTGGAGCTTTTCCAGGTGGGTGGAACCGTACCCATCGTTGATGTTGTTGCCGTCCGGGCTGGCCCCGATGACGACCACCTCGGCGCCTGCCGTGGCAAAAGCCTCGGGTGAGCAGCCGCTGGCAGCGCCGTGGGCGCAGTCCAAAACGACCTTGAGCCCGTCCAAGCGGTGGGGCATGGTCTTGAGCAGGTGGACGACATACCGGTCCTCGGCGTCGGCAAAGCGCCGGATGCGGCCGACGTTGCCTCCGACGGGCCGCGGGGGGTCCTCCTGGAGCTGGGCTTCGATGGCGTCTTCCTGGGCGTCGGAGAGCTTCTGGCCCCCGCGGGCCAGGAACTTGATCCCGTTGTCCGGTGCCGGGTTGTGCGATGCCGAGATGACCACGCCGAAGTCCGCTTCCATGTCGGCGATGAGGTATGCGGCCGCAGGCGTGGGAAGGATTCCGGCGTCGAACACATCGACGCCGACCGAGGCGAATCCGGCCTCGATGGCCGAGGCAATGAAGTCACCGCTGATCCGAGGGTCGCGCGCAACGACCGCCAGGGGGCGTTTTCCCTCGGGTACAGTCTGCAGGCCGAGCACCACGGCGGCTGCCTCTGCCAGGTTCATGGCAAGCGCCGGGGTGATCAGTACATTTGCTTTTCCACGCACGCCATCGGTGCCAAATAATGTAGCCATCCTGCCCATCTTATCGCTCGCCTGGTGGAATATTGGGCACACCCGCAACGATCCGGCCACACTTTCGGCCAACCGGGTGCCGTTTACTCGCCCAGCCGAGAATGCTTGTTAACGTCCGAGGACCCCAGGGCTTCTGCCGTGGGGTCCTCGTTGCGGAACGACGTGGTTCCGCTGAAGCGATTTAGCGCTTCGAGTACTGCGAGGCCTTGCGTGCCTTCTTCAGACCCGCCTTCTTGCGCTCGATGACGCGGGCGTCACGAGTCAGGAAGCCGGCCTTCTTCAGCGACGGGCGGTTGTTCTCGCGGTCGATCTCGTTCAGCGAGCGGGCAACGCCGAGGCGCAGCGCACCGGCCTGGCCCGAGGGGCCACCGCCATGGATGCGGGCGATGACGTCGTACGCGCCGTCCAGCTCGAGGAGCTTGAACGGTTCGTTGACTTCCTGCTGGTGCAGCTTGTTCGGGAAGTAGTCCTCGAGCGTACGCCCGTTGACGATCCAGCCGCCGGTGCCGGGGATCAGGCGCACGCGGGCGATGGCCTGCTTGCGACGGCCCACGGCGGAACCGCCGACGGTCAGCGCCGGACGTTCCTTGACGACGGTCTCTTCGGCTGCGGACGACTCGGAGGTGTAGGCGGTGGGAGCCGCACCCTCAAATTCATTCAGCTCTTCAGTATTCTGAGCCACGATTCTCCTTGAAAACTAGTCTCTTGTTTCGGGGCCCAGCGCTACTGCGCGACCTGGGTGATTTCGAAGGTCTTGGGCTGCTGCGCAGCGTGCGGGTGCTCGGCACCGCGGTAGACCTTCAGCTTGGACAGCTGCTCGGCAGCAATCGAGTTCTTCGGGAGCATGCCGCGAACGGCCTTCTCCACGGCCTGAACCGGGTTCTTTTCGAGCAGTTCGGCGTAGCTCACGGACTTCAGGCCACCCGGGAAACCGGAGTGGCGGTACGCGCGCTTCTTTTCGAGCTTGGCGCCGGTGAGGGCGACCTTCTCGGCGTTGATGATGATGACAAAGTCGCCCATGTCCATGTGGGGGGCGAAAGTTGCCTTGTGCTTGCCACGCAGCAGGGTTGCGGTCTGGCTGGCGAGACGGCCCAGAACGACGTCAGTGGCGTCAATGACGTGCCACTGGCGAACTGCGTCGCCGGCTTTCGGAGAGTACGTACGCACGGTTATTGCCTTCGTTTCCTTGGATACTGGTCAAGCATTCCGCCTGCGGTGGCTGTGAGATCCACCGGCAAAAAGGAACACTGTGTTATCGATGCGCTGTACCAGTTCTTCAGGTGAGGTCTGAATCCAACCGGCCATCCATTAGCTGCCTGCAGTCTCCACAGACCAGGGCCCTGCAACTGGGCCGTCACGCGGAGAAAGTTGTGTCAGGCATAGGACACGCACAACAGCTACCAACTTTAGCGCATCGAAGCCCTGCATCCAAAAGCCACGACCATGCCTTGCGTCACCGGTCGTGGCCCACGGGTCGGACGTCCTCGGGCCGGCGACGTGCACGGGTGGATTCGGCACGTTCGGCCAGCCTCCGGTCCTCCGGATAGGCAACTTCCTCGAGTACCAACGGATGGGGCGCGGCCAGACGGGTCCTGTGGTCACGGACCGGCTCCGCGAGCCGGCGTTCGATCCAGCCGGGCTCCTCCTCGGCATCGGCCACGCGCAGGGTGGCCCCGATGAGGGTCCTGACCATGTTGTGGCAGAAGGCATCGGCTTGGAGGCTGGCCACGAGGATTCCGTCGTCGTGCCTGCTGAAGGAGAAGTCCTCCAGCGTGCGGATGGTCGTGGCGAAGTCCTTGGGACGGCAGTAGGAGAGGAAGTCGTGTCGTCCGACGGCTGTCCCGGCCTCGGCATTCAGGAGGCCGGGGTCCAGTTCCCGTGGATGCCAGAGCGTGGTCCCGCGGGTCAGCGGGTCCCAGCGCCCGGCGCCATCCGCAATGCGATAGCTGTATCGGCGCCACAGGGCGGAAAACCGCGCATCGAACCCGGGAGCGGCCGCGCGGGCCTCATGGACGAAGACCTCTCCCCCGATCCGGCTGGCGACGCCCCGGACGCGCCGCAACAGGGCCTCGTCCTCGGTGAGGTCCTTGCCGCGCGGCAGCGCACGATACTCCGCTTCCGTCAGGTCGAAGTGGACCACCTGGCCCCGGGCGTGCACGCCCGCGTCCGTCCGGCCGGCCACCGTGGTGCGGACCAGACGGCGGAACAACAGGGCCAGGGCTTCTTCCAGGCTGCCCTGTACGGTCCTGCGGCCGGGCTGGATCGCCCATCCGGAGAATCCGGATCCGTCGTAGGCCAGGGTGAGCCGGATCCGCACCGTTGCCGGTTCGTTGATTGCCGCGTCCGGCACGGTGCAACCGTCCTGGGCCGCGCCGGACCCGAGAGGCGAAGGGGTGGGATCCATGGGCACAATCCTAGGTCGTGGGAGTCAGTGGGCGCCAAAAAGGGCCGGGCCCGCCCAATTTCTTGGACGGGCCCGGCCCCGGAAGCTGACCGGGCCTAGGCCTGGTCCTTCTTCTCTTCGGTCTCCTCGGCGGCTTCCGCGGGAGCCTCGGTGGCCTCGGTCTCAACGACCTCGGTCTCCTCGACTACCGGGGCCTCGACCGGAGCGGACGTCTCGGCGGCCTTCTCGGCTTCCTTCACGACGGCCTGCTTCGGCGAAACGGGCTCCAGCACCAGTTCGATGACGGCCATGGGGGCGTTGTCGCCCTTGCGGTTGCCGATCTTGGTGATGCGGGTGTAGCCGCCTTCACGTTCGGCCATGGCCGGCGCGATGTTGGTGAACAGCTCGTGAACGACGGACTTGTTGGTCCGGCTACGCGAGGCGATGGCGGCCTGGACGCGGCGACGCGCGGACAGGTCCCCGCGCTTGGCGAAGGTGATCAGGCGCTCGGCGTACGGGCGCAGGCGCTTGGCCTTGGTCACCGTCGTCGTGATCGACTTGTGCTCGAAGAGCTGAGCCGACAGGTTCGCCAGCATGAGGCGCTCGTGGGATGCTCCGCCTCCGAGTCGCTTTCCCTTGGTTGGGGTAGGCATTGTAGTTTTCTCCTCAGATGGTGCCCGCCGGCCAACGCGTCACCGCGCGGGTCCCTCGGGCAAAGTACATTACTTTGAAGTCGGCCTAGGCCTCTTCGTCACCGTATTCGGCGTCGTCCTCGTCGATGGCAGCAGCACGAGCGGCCAGGTCAAACCCGGGAGGGGAATCCTTCAGGGACAGACCCAGTTCGATCAGCTTCGCCTTGACCTCATCGATGGACTTGGCACCGAAGTTGCGGATGTCCATGAGGTCGGCCTCGGAGCGGGCTACCAGCTCGCCTACCGTGTGGATGCCCTCACGCTTGAGGCAGTTGTACGAACGAACGGTCAACTCGAGATCCTCGATCGGCAGCGCCATGTCGGCGGCGAGTGCGGCATCCGTCGGGGACGGGCCGATCTCGATGCCCTCTGCTGCAGAGTTCAGTTCGCGGGCCAGGCCAAACAGCTCAACCAGGGTCGTACCGGCCGAGGCGACGGCGTCGCGCGGCAGGATGGAGTCCTTGGTTTCGACATCGACGATGAGCTTGTCGAAGTCGGTGCGCTGCTCGACACGGGTTGCCTCCACGCGGAAGGTCACCTTCAGGACGGGCGAGTAGATGGAGTCGACCGGGATACGGCCGATCTCGGCATCAAGGCTCTTGTTCTGCGCCGCCGAGACGTAGCCGCGGCCACGCTCGATCGTCAGTTCCATGTCGAACTTGCCCTTCGCGTTCAACGTCGCGATGTGCAGGTCCGGGTTGTGGAATTCGACGCCGGCCGGCGGGGTGATGTCCGCGGCCGTGACGACGCCGGGGCCCTGCTTGCGCAGGTAGGCGACGACTGGCTCGTCGTGCTCAGAGGACACAGCAAGGCTCTTGATGTTCAGGATCAGCTCGGTGACGTCTTCCGTCACACCCTGAACAGTGGTGAACTCGTGCAATACTCCATCGATGCGAACACTGGTGACAGCTGCACCAGGGATCGAGGACAGCAGCGTGCGGCGCAGCGAGTTGCCCAGGGTGTAGCCGAAACCCGGCTCCAAGGGCTCAATCGTGAACCGCGAGCGGTTCGGGGCTACTACTTCTTCGGTAAGGGTGGGGCGCTGTGCAATAAGCACTTACATTTCCTTTCAGCGAGCGTCCGCTATATGACGCAACACATGTGGGTGGAAACGACGTCTGCCGTCTGGCGTCCGTCTAGATCGGGCGAGTGAACCGCATGTGGCGCGCGCCGCCGTCGCCCCCTGTTCCAGGGGACGACGGCGGCACATACCGGCATCGGGTCAAACTAGACGCGGCGGCGCTTCGACGGGCGGCAACCGTTGTGGGCGCTCGGGGAGACGTCCTGGATGGACCCCACCTCGAGGCCGGCGGCCTGCAGCGAGCGGATAGCGGTTTCGCGACCGGAACCCGGTCCCTTCACGAACACGTCGACCTTCTTCATGCCGTGTTCCTGGGCGCGTTTGGCGGCCGACTCGGCTGCCATCTGCGCGGCGTACGGGGTCGACTTGCGGGAGCCCTTGAATCCGACCTCGCCGGCCGAGGCCCACGAGATGACGGCACCGGTCGGGTCCGTGATGGACACGATGGTGTTGTTGAAGGTGCTCTTGATGTGCGCCTGACCCAGCGCGATGTTCTTCTTGTCCTTGCGACGCGGCTTGCGAACCGCTCCACGAGTCTTTGGGGGCATTGCTAACTCCTACGAGATGTTTGGCTGAAACCGCTGTTTAGCGGGTCTTCTTCTTACCGGCGACGGTGCGCTTCGGACCCTTGCGGGTACGAGCGTTGGTCTTGGTGCGCTGTCCGCGGACCGGCAGGCCCTTGCGGTGGCGAATGCCCTCGTAGGATCCGATCTCAACCTTGCGGCGGATGTCGGCTGCAACCTCACGGCGGAGGTCACCCTCGACCTTGAAGTTTCCCTCAACGTAGTCACGCAGCTCGACGAGCTGCTCGTCACTGAGGTCCTTGACACGAGTTTCCGGGGTGATCCCGGTCTCGGCAACGGTTTGTTCTGCACGGGTCTTGCCCACGCCGTAGATGTATGTCAGCGCAATGACAACGCGCTTTTCGCGCGGGATGTCTACGCCTGCGAGACGAGCCATATTGGTGTCTTCCTCACATGTTTCGCGGAGGTATGGAGCAGTACACACCCTGTTGCCAGGTCCCCGGCCTCCGTGCCGGGGGTGCGCGTCCCGCGTAAGTGGACGCTGTACTGCCAGTATTCGATTACTACGCGCAGGTTCAGGTTCCCGAAGGAGACTTAGCCCTGACGCTGTTTATGGCGTGGGTTTTCGCAGATCACCATGACCCGCCCGTTACGGCGGATCACCTTGCACTTGTCGCAGATCGGCTTCACGCTAGGGTTAACCTTCACGGTTTGGGTCCTTTGCGGTTGCTGTTTCAGTGGAACTGTAACTACCTTCGTGCCCCGGCGGACCGGGGTGCAGAAGTCTTTACTTGTAGCGGTAGACGATGCGTCCACGATTGAGGTCGTACGGGCTGAGTTCCACCACTACGCGATCCTCCGGAAGGATTCGAATGTAGTGCTGACGCATCTTTCCCGAGATAGTGGCAAGTACCACGTGTCCGTTCGGCAGCTCAACGCGGAACATCGCGTTGGGCAGTGCTTCCGACACGGCGCCTTCTACCTCGATGACACCCTCTTTCTTGGCCATATCCTCCGCTAACGTTTGTGCCGGTTGCTGGTGCTTCCGGCGTGTATGTTCTTGGCTGACGAGCGCCCGTGCCCGGCAGCCGGGGTTTAACCGGGAGTTTTTTTGGGCACAAACGTAGAGACAACCAACAAGCAATCCTACGCGGCAGATCGAATATTGCGAAATCCGGTGCCTTGCCCCACTCCCCCGCACCGGGGAGAAGAAGGCTAGTTCTGCAGCGGAGTCGGGGTGACCCCGAATGGCGCGAGTCCTGCGGCGCCGCCGTCATGGGCCGTGAGGACCCAGATCCCGCCCAGGTGCACGGCCACCGTATGCTCCCATTGTGAGGCGCGGGAGCCGTCGGTGGTCACGACAGTCCAGTCGTCATCCAACACCCGGGTTTCGATGTCCCCGCGCACCAACATCGGCTCGATGGCCAGGCACATGCCCGGCTTCACGCGTGGGCCGCGGTGCCCGGAACGGTAGTTGAGCACGTCGGGCGCCTGGTGCATTTCAGTGCCGATGCCATGGCCGACATAGTCCTCGAGGATGCCGAGGGGCGCCCCGTCACGGGAGGAGACGAAGTCGTCGATGGCCTCGCCGATCTCCCCGACAAACCGGGCATTGGCCAGGGCCGCGATCCCCCGCCACATGGCTTCCTCGGTGGTATCGGACAGCCGCTGGTCCGCGGGGTCGGCCGTGCCGACGATGACCGTCCGTGCCGAGTCTGCGTGCCAGCCCTCGATGATCGCCCCGCCATCGATCTTGAGCACGTCGCCGTCGGCTAGGACGTAATCGGAGGGGAACCCATGGACCACCCGGTCATTGACCGAGGCGCAAATGGTGGCGGGGAACCCGTAGTACCCCTTGAAGTTGGACTTGGCGCCATGCTTGTCCAGGACCGCTTCGAAGACCCGGTCGAGCTCTGCGGTCGTGGTGCCGATCTGGGCTGCTGCCACTGCCGAGTCCAGGGCCTCGGCGAGCACCAGCCCTGCTTCGCGCATCTTGAGGATTTGGTCTTTGGACTTGTACTCGATCTTGGGCTGGCCGAATGCCATGCGGGTTCCTCCGGTTCGGTGGTCAATCTCTGTGCGGCACGCCGGCCGCTGGCCGGGGAAGCCAAGACGGCCGCCACGTGCGCACTCGGTGCGGTGACGGCCGTCTGCATCCCCGGTGGGGGGGACCTGCCTAGACTGCGGTGCCCTCGAGCGCGGCGAGGACACGTTCGGTGACCACGTCGATGTCCCCAAGTCCGTCGACGTGGCGGACGATGCCACGTTCCAGGTAGCGGTTCACCACAACCTGGGTCTGCTTCTCATAGACGTCCAGACGGTGGCGGATGACGTCCTCGGTGTCGTCGGCCCGCCCCTCAATCTCCGCGCGCTTGAGCAACCGGGCGACCAGTTCCTCAGGATCCGCGGTCAGCTGCAGGACCACGTCGAGGGCGGTGCCCTCTTCTCCTAGGATGGCGTCCAGCTCATCCACCTGCGCCGATGTCCTCGGGTAGCCGTCCAGCAGGAAGCCGTTGAGCACGTCGTCCTGCTTCAGCCGGTCGCGCACCATGCGGTTGGTGACCGAATCGGGGACGTAGTCACCGGCATCCATGTACTTCTTGGCCTCCACGCCCAACGCCGTTCCGCCCTTGACGTTGGCTCGGAAGATATCGCCGGTCGAGATGGCCACGATACCCAGCCGGTCGGTAATGCGTACTGCCTGGGTTCCCTTGCCCGAACCGGGCGGGCCAATGATCAAGAGTCTGGTCATCGCAGAAGTCCTTCGTAGTGTCGCTGTTGCATCTGGGCATTGATTTGCTTGACCGTCTCGAGGCCCACACCAACCATGATGAGGACCGAGACGCCGCCGAACGGAAAGTTCTGGTCAGCCTTGATCAAGACGAAGGCGATCAGTGGCGTCAAGGCGATGAAGCCAAGGTAGATGGCACCGGGGAAGGTGATGCGGCTCAGCACATAGGACAGGTAGTCCGCGGTGGGCTTGCCGGCCCGAATCCCCGGGATGAAGCCACCGTACTTCTTCATGTTGTCCGCGACTTCCGTCGGGTTGAACGTGATCGCCACGTAGAAGTAGGTGAAGAAGATGGTCAGCATCAGGTAGACGGCCATGTAGAGCGGGCTGCTGCCACTGAAGTTCGCCTGGATCCAGACGGCCCAGCCGGGCAGGGACCCGTCGGGGCGCATGTTGAACTGGACGAGCATCTGCGGCAGGGCAAGCATCGACGAGGAGAAGATCACGGGGATCACGCCCGCCATGTTCACCTTGATCGGGATGTAGGTCGAGCTGCCGCCGACGGTGCGGCGTCCCACCATGCGCTTGGCATACTGCACGGGGACTCGGCGCTGGGAGAGTTCGACGAAAACGACCAACGCAACAACACAGAGTCCAATCAGGATGACTCCGCTGAAGACGCCCCAGCCCTGGGTGCGCGCGATGGTGCTCATGGAAGAAGGGAAGCCGGAGGCGATGGAGACGAAGATCAGGATGGACATGCCGTTGCCGACGCCCTTTTCCGTGACCAGCTCGCCCATCCACATGATCAGGCCTGTTCCGGCGGTCAGGACGATGACCATGAGCAGGATGTGCACAATGGTCTGGTCGGGGACGATCGGCAACGCACAGCCCTGGAAGAGATTGCCGCTACGGGCCAACGACACCAGCGTCGTTGCCTGAAGCAGACCGAGGGCGATGGTCAGATAACGCGTGTACTGCGTCAACGTGGACTGACCGGAAGCGCCTTCCTTATGCAGCTCCTCGAAACGAGGGATGACAACTCGGAGCAACTGAACGATGATCGACGCCGTGATGTAGGGCATGATGCCCAGGGCGAAGATCGACACCTGCAGCAAGGCGCCGCCGCTGAACAGGTTGACGAATTGGTACAGGCCGCCCGAGGTGTTGCCCATTTCGAGGCACTGCTGGACGTTGCCGTAGTCGACCCCGGGTGCGGGAATGTAGACGCCGAGACGGTAGATGGCGATGATGCCGAGCGTGAACAACAACTTACGTCGCAGGTCAGGCGTCCGGAATACCCGGGCAATGGCGCTGAGCAAGCGTCCTCCTGAAGGATGTGGTTTCGGCCTGATGCCGGAATGGACTTCTGAGAGTCTACCGGTTCTCGGTGCTCTTCGAAGCAGTGGGAAGGTACGGGAGCCCTACGGGCGGGTCGGGGTCCCTGCCGATCGGGGGCGGTACCCACCCGACCGCGGCGATGCGAAAGGTCCCCAGCGCTCCGGACTGTGCCCGGGCGTTGGGGACCTTTCAGCTAAACCGTGCTGTCACGGGGACCTAAAGCGAGGTCACCGAACCGCCGGCAGCGGCGATCTTTTCCGCTGCGGACGACGAGAAGGCGTCGGCCTTCACGTTGACCTTGACGGTGATGTCGCCGGAACCCAGGACCTTGACGGGCTGGTTCTTGCGAACGGCGCCCTTCTCGACCAGGTTCTCGACGGTGATGTCGCCACCTTCGGGGAACAGCTCCGAGATCTTGTCCAGGTTCACGACCTGGTACTCGACGCGGAACGGGTTCTTGAAGCCACGCAGCTTCGGCAGGCGCATGTGCAGCGGAAGCTGCCCGCCCGCGAAGCCGGCCTTGACCTGGTAGCGGGCCTTCGTGCCCTTGGTGCCACGGCCTGCGGTCTTGCCCTTGGAAGCCTCGCCGCGACCCACACGGGTCTTTGCGGTCTTGGATCCTTCGGCCGGACGCAGGTGGTGAACCTTGAGTGCCTTTTCATTGGCCATGATTACTTCGCCTCCTCAACCTTTACGAGGTGCGGAACCTTGTTGACCATGCCCACGGTTACGGGGTCGGCGTCACGGACCACGGTGTGGCCGATCCGCTTGAGGCCCAGTGAACGCAGGGTGTCGCGCTGGTTCTGCTTGCCACCAATGGTGGACTTGGTCTGGGTGATCGTCAGCTTTGCGTCGCTCGGGACAATGTTCTTCGCCACTACTTACGCACCTGCCTTCTGGTTGATCGTACGCAGCATCTGGGCCGGCACAACCTCGTCCATCGGCAGTCCACGACGGGCTGCCACGGCAGCCGGCTCTTCCAAGGCCTTCAACGCGGCCACGGTGCCGTGGACGATGTTGATCTGGTTGGTGGAGCCCATGGACTTGGACAGAACGTCATGGATACCGGCGCACTCAAGCACGGCACGCACCGGACCACCGGCGATAACGCCGGTACCCGGGGACGCCGGACGCAGGAGCACGACGCCAGCGGCGGCTTCACCCTGCACCAGGTGCGGGATGGTGGAGCCGACGCGGGGAACGCGGAAGAAGGACTTCTTCGCTTCCTCGACGCCCTTGGCGATGGCCGCGGGAACTTCCTTGGCCTTGCCGTAGCCCACACCGACCATGCCGTTGCCGTCGCCCACCACCACGAGTGCGGTGAAGCTGAAGCGGCGTCCGCCCTTGACGACCTTGGACACGCGGTTGATGGCTACGACGCGCTCAAGGAACTTGTCCTTGTCGTCGTTGCGGCTGTCCTTGGAGTCGCGGCCACGGCCACGCCCCTCGCCACGGCCACGGCCTTCGCCGCGCCCGCGGTTGTCGCCGCGGTTGTCGTTGCGACGGGCGCCGGAGGTGTTCTCCGTCGTCGTGGTCGTCGCAGCTGCGTCAGTGGCTTCAGACACCTGAGTTTCCTTCTCGTTAGTAGCTTCGCTCACAGTGCCAGCCCACCTTCCCTTGCGCCGTCGGCGACCGCGGCCACGCGGCCGTGGTACCTGTTGCCACCGCGGTCGAAGACCACGGACTCAATGCCGGCGGCCTTGGCGCGCTCGGCGACGAGCTCGCCGACGCGCTTGGCCTTGGCGGTCTTGTCACCGTCGAAGGAGCGCAGGTCGGCTTCCATGGTGGAGCCGGATGCCACGGTGACGCCCTGGCTGTCATCGACAACCTGGACGAAGATGTGGCGCGCGGAGCGGTTGACGACCAGGCGCGGGCGGACGCCCGTGCCCGTGATGCGCTTGCGTACGCGCAGGTGGCGACGACCGCGAGCGGCAGCCTTGCTCTTACCCTTGATTGAAAGAGCCATGTTTACTTACCAGCCTTTCCGACCTTGCGGCGGATAACTTCGCCTTCATAGCGGATGCCCTTGCCCTTATAGGGATCCGGCCGACGGAGCTTGCGGATGTTGGCTGCAACTTCGCCAACCTGCTGCTTGTTGATACCGGAGACAACCACCTTGTTGTTGCCCTCGGCGGCAAGCGTGATGCCCTCCGGAGCTTCAACGACGACCGGGTGCGAGTAGCCCAGAGCGAACTCCAGGTTGGCGCCCTTGGCCAGCACGCGGTAACCGGTGCCGTGGATTTCCAGCTTCTTGGAGTAGCCCTCGGTGACGCCCGTGATCAGGTTAGAGATCAGCGTGCGGGTCAGTCCGTGCAGCGAACGCGATTGGCGCTCGTCGTTCGGACGGGACACCGTCAGGGTGTTGTCCTCCAACGCAACCGTGATCGGGGACGCAACGGTGAGGCTGAGCTCGCCCTTGGTGCCCTTCACGAAGACATCGGAGCCGTCGACCTTCAGGTCAACGCCGGCAGGGATAGTGATTGGAAGTCGTCCAATACGTGACATGGTGCTTCTCCCTTCCCGTTACCAGACGTAGGCGAGGACTTCCCCACCTACACCCTTCTTGGCTGCCTGGCGGTCCGTCAGGAGACCCGAGGACGTGGACAGGATGGCAATGCCGAGTCCACCAAGGACATGCGGCAAGTTGGTGGACTTCGCGTAAACGCGCAGGCCCGGCTTGGAAATGCGGCGGACGCCAGCGATGGAACGCTCACGGCTCGGACCGAACTTCAGGTTGATGGTCAGCTTCTTGCCTACCTCGGCGGCTTCCTCGACGAAGTCGCCGATGTAGCCTTCCGCCTTGAGGATCTGGGCAACGCGCACCTTCAGCTTGGAAGAAGGCATGGACACGGTGTCGTGGTATGCCGAGTTCGCGTTGCGCAGACGAGTCAGCATGTCTGCGACAGGATCTGTCATTGTCATTTGGGCTGAGGCCCTTCCTCGCTACGGTTTCCGCGAAAACGCGGACCTGTAACGTAGTTGATCTAGTTGTCGGTCTTGAACGGGAAGCCCAACGCCTTGAGCAGCGCGCGGCCTTCTTCGTCGGTCTTGGCCGTGGTCACCACAGTGATGTCCATGCCGCGGACGCGGTCAATCTTGTCCTGGTTGATCTCGTGGAACATTGCCTGTTCCGTGAGGCCAAAGGTGTAGTTGCCATTTCCGTCGAACTGCTTACCGCTCAAGCCGCGGAAGTCGCGGATACGGGGCAGAGCCAGGGTCACCAGGCGGTCGACGAACTCCCACATGCGATCGTTGCGCAGCGTTGCGTGGGTGCCGATCGGCATCCCCTCGCGCAGCTTGAACTGGGCGATCGACTTGCGGGCCTTGGTCACGAGCGGCTTCTGGCCGGTGATGGCCGTCAGGTCGCGCACGGCACCTTCGATGAGCTTGGAGTCCTTGGCGGCCTCGCCAACGCCCATGTTTACGACGACCTTGACCAGGCTCGGCACCTGCATGACGTTCGTGTAGCTGAACTCGGTCTGCAGGGCTTCGCGGATCTCGGAGGCGTACTTGGCCTTCAGGCGCGGCTGAACCTTTACTGCTGCTTCAGTCATTAGAGTGCCTTTCCGGAAGCCTTGGCGTAGCGAACACGCACAGTCTTCTTCACGCCGTTCTTTTCCACGGTTTCCTCGCGGAAGCCAACGCGGGTCGGCTTCTTCGACTCGGGGTCAAGGACCGCGACGTTCGAAACGTGGATGGGAGCCTCGACGACCTGGATGCCGCCGGTGGAGGCGCCACTTTCGGTCTGGCCGGCCCGGGTGTGCTTGGTGACGCGATTGATGCCCTCAACGAGCACGCGGTTCGCCTCCGGGAACACCTTCAGGACCTTGCCCTGCTTGCCGCGATCTCCACCGCGTTCGGCTTTGGCACCGGTGATGACCTGAACCAGGTCACCCTTCTTGATCTTTGCGCCCATGGTTACAGCACCTCCGGAGCCAGGGAAACGATCTTCATGAACTTCTTGTCGCGAAGTTCACGACCGACGGGACCGAAGATACGGGTTCCACGCGGCTCGGTGTCCGCCTTGAGGAGGACCGCTGCGTTCTCGTCGAACTTGATGTAGGAACCGTCGACGCGGCGACGTTCCTTCTTGGTGCGGACGATGACGGCCTTGACCACATCGCCCTTCTTGACGTTGCCGCCAGGGATTGCGTCCTTGACGGTGGCGACGATGACGTCGCCGATGCCTGCGTAGCGACGTCCAGATCCACCGAGAACACGGATGGTAAGGATTTCCTTAGCACCGGTGTTGTCAGCCACCTTGAGTCGCGACTCCTGCTGAATCACTTTCAACTCCTGTCGTCTCGCCGGTTCTCCCAGGGAGCCTTGCGGAACGGATATGGTCCATCTGCGGCGCTCGCTTACCCCCATCTCCAAACAGGTGGGATCCACAGGGAATCCGCATGCTGCTGGGGAGACAGGGCCGAGGCGTGATGCCGCAGAGCCGTGCCGCACGCCGGCTCCGGATCGCACCGGGCCGCGCACGAATGCCTGCAGCGAAGGTGGATAGTCCCCGCTGCAGAGCGCACAGAAACATAAGTCTACGCCAGAAGTGCGCTCCGGGCCAATCGCATGATATGGGCAGGGCGAGCGTCCGGATACGAGAAAAGCACGGCGCCGGCGTGCTCCCCCGAGGGGTGCACACCGGCGCCGTGCCGAGATCCATGCGGGATCGTGGGGAGGCTACTTGGCCTTCTCCACGATCTCGACGAGGCGCCAGTTCTTGTCCTTGGACAAGGGCCGGGTCTCCGCGATGATGACCAGGTCGCCGATGCCGGCGGTGTTGGCCTCGTCGTGGGCCTTGATCTTCTTGTTGCGACGCATGACCTTGCCGTAGAGGGCGTGCTTCACACGGTCCTCGACGTCAACGACGATGGTCTTTTCCATCTTGTCGGAAACCACGTACCCGCGAAGGGTTTTGCGGTAACCGCGAGCTTCTGCTGCTTCAGCCACTGCGTTCTCCTTCTCGCTCATTACTTGGCTTCCTCAGGTGCTTCGTCCGACTCGGACTTCTTCGAGGACTTCTTGGCCTTCTTATCGGCCTTGACGTCTTCGACCGGGGCGGTGACCTCCGGGCGGATGCCCAGTTCGCGCTCACGCATCACCGTGTAGATGCGCGCGATGTCACGCTTGACCGACTTCAGACGACCATGCGACTCAAGCTGACCGGTGGCGGACTGGAAGCGCAGGTTGAACAGCTCTTCCTTGGCCTTCTTCAGCTCCTCAACCAGACGGGCGTTATCAAGACCGTCCAGCTGTTCGGTGGCGAGATCCTTGGATCCAATTGCCATTCCTATTCACCACCCTCACGACGCACGATGCGTGCCTTCAGCGGCAGCTTGTGGATCGCCAGGCGCAGGGCCTCGCGAGCTACCTCATCGGTAACACCGGAGAGTTCGAAGAGAACCCGACCCGGCTTGACGTTTGCAACCCACCACTCCGGCGAACCCTTACCGGAACCCATACGGGTTTCGGCCGGCTTCTTGGTCAGCGGGCGGTCCGGATAAATATTAATCCAGACCTTGCCGCCACGCTTGATGTGGCGGGTCATGGCGATACGGGCTGCTTCGATCTGACGGTTGGTCACGTAGGCCGGGGTAAGGGCCTGGATTCCGTAGTCACCGAAGGCGACCGTGGTGCCGCCGCTGGCAGTACCCGTACGGGACGGGTGGTGCTGCTTGCGGAACTTCACTCGGCGTGGGATAAGCATTTAAGCCTGTCCTCCTTCTGCGGCCGCCGGAGCCTGGGCTGCCGGGGCAGCCCCGGTTGCCGGAGCACCGGTATTGCGGTCGTTACGACGACGGCGGTCGCCACCAGCTGCGGGACGTCCACCGGGACGATCGCCACGGCCACGAGCCGGAGCCGCGGCGTTCTGTGCAGCAAGTTCCTTGCTGGTCAGATCGCCCTTGTAGATCCAGACCTTCACGCCAATGCGGCCGAAGGTCGTCTTGGCCTCGAACTTGCCGTAGTCGATGTTCGCGCGCAGGGTGTGCAGGGGCACACGGCCTTCGCGGTAGAACTCCTTGCGGGACATTTCCGCCCCACCCAGGCGACCGGCACACTGGACACGAATGCCCTTTGCTCCGGCGCGCATGGCCGACTGCATGGCCTTCTTCATCGCGCGGCGGAAAGCCACACGCGAAGCAAGCTGTTCGGCGATGCCCTGGGCAACCAGCTGCGCTTCGATCTCGGGGTTCTTGACCTCGAGGATGTTCAGCTGCACCTGCTTGGACGTGAGCTTCTCCAGCTCGCCGCGGATGCGATCGGCCTCGGCGCCGCGGCGGCCAATGACGATGCCCGGGCGGGCGGTGTGGATGTCAACGCGGACACGATCGCGGGTGCGCTCGATCTCCACCTTGGCGATGCCGGCGCGCTCCATGCCAGTGGTCATCAGCTCGCGGATCTTGATGTCCTCGCGGACGAAATCCTTGTAGCGCTGACCCGGCTTGTTGCTGTCGGCGTACCAGTGCGAAATGTGATCCGTGGTGATACCAAGTCGGAACCCATTGGGATTGATCTTCTGTCCCATTTACTTTTCCCCACCCTTCTCCGGGGTTGAAACAACCACGGTGATGTGGCTGGTGCGCTTCTTGATCTGAAATGCGCGACCTTGGGCACGCGGCTGGAACCGCTTCATCGTTGCACCTTCGTCAACGCGGGCTTCGCTGATGAACAGCTCGTCCTCGTTGAATCCGACACCGTCACGATCTGCGGCGACCCGGGCGTTTGCCACGGCCGACGCTACTACCTTGAATACCGGCTCCGAAGCTGCCTGTTGGGCAAACTTCAGAATCGCCAGAGCCTCATTCGCCTGCTTGCCACGAACAAGGTCGACGACGCGCCGGGCCTTCATAGGCGTTACGCGGATATGGCGCGCAATTGCCTTGGCTTCCATTGCTTTCCTTCTCTCGTCTATCGAAGAAGTGCTAAGCACTCACTAACCCTTGCGGGTTAGCGGCGCTTGCCCTTCTTGTCGTCCTTCACGTGGCCGCGGAAAGTCCGCGTTGGAGCGAATTCGCCGAGCTTGTGCCCGACCATCGACTCGGTGACAAACACCGGAATGTGCTTGCGTCCGTCGTGCACGGCGATCGTGTGCCCGAGCATGTCGGGGACGATCATCGAACGGCGGGACCACGTCTTGATGACGTTCTTGGTGCCCTTTTCGTTCTCAGCAGCCACCTTTACATACAGGTGCTGATCGACGAAGGGGCCTTTCTTCAGGCTGCGTGGCATGTTTCCAGGCTCCTATCGCTTGTTCTTGCCGGAACGACGGCGACGCACAATGAGCTTGTCGCTTTCCTTGTTCGAACGGCGGGTACGGCCTTCCGGCTTACCGTTCGGGTTGACCGGGTGACGACCGCCACTGGTCTTGCCCTCGCCACCACCGTGAGGGTGATCGACGGGGTTCATCACGACACCACGCACGGTCGGGCGGACGCCCTTCCAGCGCATGCGGCCAGCCTTGCCCCAGTTGATGTTCGACTGCTCGGCGTTGCCGACCTCGCCGATGGTGGCGCGGCAGCGGACGTCGACGTTGCGGATCTCGCCGGAGGGCAGGCGGAGCTGCGCGAAGCGGCCCTCACGTGCAACCAGCTGGACCGAGGCGCCTGCGGAGCGGGCCATCTTGGCCCCGCCGCCGGGACGGAGCTCCACTGCGTGGATCACGGTACCCACCGGGATGTTGCGCAGCGGCAGGTTGTTGCCTGGCTTGATGTCTGCGTTCGCGCCGGCTTCCACCGCATCGCCCTGGGAGAGCTTGTTCGGGGCGATGATGTAACGCTTCGTGCCATCAATGTAGTGCAGCAGCGCAATGCGGGCGGTGCGGTTCGGGTCGTACTCGATGTGAGCGACCTTGGCCGGCACGCCGTCCTTGTCATGACGACGGAAGTCGATCAGACGGTATTGGCGCTTGTGTCCACCACCCTTGTGACGGGTGGTGATCTTTCCGGAGTTGTTGCGGCCGCCGGTCTTGGTGAGCGGACGGAGCAGCGACTTTTCCGGGGTAGTCCGGGTAATTTCTGCGAAGTCGGCTACGCTCGAGCCACGCAGGCCCGGGGTAGTCGGCTTGTACTTGCGGATTGCCATGTTTTATTCCTCGTTAAAGTGGTCTCCGCTTAGGAAAGCGGACCGCCGAAGATGTCTATTGTGCCTTCTTTAAGGGAGACGATCGCACGCTTTGTAGCCTTGCGGGTTCCCCATCCGAAGCGGGTGCGCTTGCGCTTACCTGCACGGTTGATGGTGTTGACGGAGTCAACCTTGACGGAGAAAATGCTCTCCACCGCCAATTTGATTTCCGTCTTATTTGAGCGCGGGTCGACCAGGAAGGTGTACTTGCCTTCGTCGATCAGGCCGTAGCTCTTTTCCGAAACGACCGGCGCCAGGATGACGTCGTGCGGGGACTTGGAGAAGGTGGCGCTCACTTGGCGTCCTCCTTGTTGACCAGGGCATCGAATGCGGCCTTGGTGAAGACCACGTCATCGGCGACCAGAACATCGTAAGTGTTCAGCTGGTCGACGTAGAGAGCGTGGACGTTCACCAGGTTGCGCACGGACAGTGCTGCAACATCATTGGCGCGGTCGATGACTACGAGCATGTTCTTGCGCTCGGTGAGAGCGCGCAGGGTGGCCAGCGCGTCCTTGGTCGACGGTGCGGAGCCGGCAACCAAGTTCTCGATCACGTGAACGCGATCGTGGCGGGCGCGGTCAGAGAGGGCTCCACGCAAGGCGGCCGCCTTCATCTTCTTGGGGGTGCGCTGCGAGTAGTCGCGCGGCGTCGGTCCATGGACCACGCCACCACCGGTCATATGCGGGGCGCGGATGGAACCCTGACGGGCTCGGCCGGTGCCCTTCTGCTTGAACGGCTTGCGACCGGCACCGGAAACCTCGGCGCGGGTCTTCGTCTTGTGCGTACCCTGACGGGCGGCAGCAAGCTGGCCCACGACGACCTGGTGCAGCAGCGGAACGTTGGTCTGAACGTCGAAGATCGAGGCAGGAAGCTCGACCTTCAGTGCGGTGTTAGCCATGGTGCTTATGCTCCCTTCACGGCGGTGCGTACGAGGACGACCCGGCCGCGGGCGCCGGGGACGGCACCCTTGATCAGCAGGAGGTTCTTCTCGGCGTCCACTGCATGAACCGTAAGGTTCATCGTGGTCACGCGCTCGGCACCCATGCGGCCAGCCATGCGCTGGCCCTGGAAAACGCGGCCGGGAGTGGAAGCTCCGCCGATGGAACCGGGCTTGCGGTGGTTCTTGTGGGCACCGTGCGATGCACCGACACCGGAGAAGCCGTGACGCTTCATGACACCGGCGAATCCCTTGCCCTTGGACTTGCCTACGACGTCGACCTTCTGGCCGGCCTCGAAGACCTCCACGGACAGTTCCTGGCCCAGGTTGTACGTTTCGGCATCCGCGGTGCGCAGCTCGACCACGTGGCGGCGCGGGGTGACCCCTGCGGCCTCGAAGTGGCCCGCCAGCGGCTTAGTGACCTTGCGCGGGTCGATCTGGCCGTAGCCGATCTGCACGGCTGCGTAGCCGTCGCGGTCCGCATTGCGGAGCTGGGTCACAACGTTGGAATCTACCTGCACGACAGTGACGGGGACGAGGTTGTGGTTCTCGTCCCAGACCTGGGTCATGCCGAGCTTCGTGCCCAGCAGGCCCTTCACATTACGGGTTGCGGTCATAGTTTCTCAGCACCTCCCCTAAAGCTTGATTTCGATGTTGACGTCCGCCGGCAGGTCGAGACGCATCAGCGAATCAACAGCCTTCGGGGTCGGATCGACGATGTCGATCAGACGCTTATGCGTGCGCATTTCGAAGTGCTCACGGCTGTCCTTGTACTTGTGGGGCGAACGGATCACGCAGTACACGTTCTTCTCCGTCGGCAGCGGCACGGGGCCAACTACGGTTGCGCCTGCGCGCGTGACCGTCTCAACGATCTTCCGGGCAGAAACGTCAATGACCTCGTGGTCATACGACTTCAGCCGGATGCGGATTTTTTGTCCCGCCATGGCGTCATGCCTCTTTCTAAGTAGCACTCTCTGTACAGTTACTGTGCACTAACTGGTCCCTGCGGACCGGCACGCTCCGCACGGGCTGAATCCGGACATTCCCGGGTTCCTCACCCCGCCGAAGCTCCGACCCCCGCGGTCGGGCGTGTCGCCTAATATCGGCTACACGACCCGCAAGAAGGGGGCGGGTCATATTTGGGCCTCGATGTTTCTGTCGTATCCGCCCCTGCCCCGGGCATTATCCCGGGCGGGACGCAATCTCTGTCGAAACCGGCCTCGGCCCCGGTATCGGCGGACCGATCGGCGGGCACAAGGCACAAAGAGGCGCTTGAACAACTTATCCAGTGTGTCAGATCGGGGCGGCATTTACCAATCCATGCCGATCCGCCGTGCCCAAGAACACACGTGTGTCGGCCACTTGCCCCACGCAAACGGTGGAGGGTAGCGGCCATTCCTGGTTCCGGACATGAAAAGGCCCCGCCGAATGAACGACGGGGCCTCTTCCGACCTACAGGTCAGATCATCAGGCAGAGACTACTTGGTGATCGTGGTGACGCGTCCCGAGCCGACGGTGCGGCCGCCTTCGCGGATGGCGAAGCCGAGGCCCTCTTCCATGGCGATGGGCTGGATCAGCACAACGCTCATTTCGGTGTTATCGCCGGGCATGACCATCTCCGTGCCCTCGGGCAGGGTGATGACGCCGGTGACGTCCGTGGTGCGGAAGTAGAACTGCGGGCGGTAGTTCGAGTAGAACGGGTTGTGGCGTCCGCCTTCGTCCTTCGACAGGATGTAGACGTTGGCCTCGAACTCGGTGTGCGGGGTGATCGAGCCGGGCTTGACGATAACCTGGCCGCGCTCGACATCCTCACGCTTGATGCCGCGGAGCAGCAGGCCACAGTTCTCGCCGGCCCATGCCTCGTCGAGCTGCTTGTGGAACATCTCGATGCCGGTCACCGTGGTCTTCTGGACCGGACGGATGCCGACGATCTCGACCTCGGAGTTGATGCCCAAGGTACCGCGCTCGGCGCGGCCGGTGACAACGGTTCCGCGGCCGGTGATCGTGAAGACGTCCTCGATCGGCATCAGGAACGGCTTGTCCTTGTCGCGAACCGGGTCCGGGATGAACGTGTCGACAGCTTCCATGAGCTCCTCGACGGCCGCAACCCACTTCGGATCGCCTTCCAGGGCCTTCAGGCCCGAAACGCGGATCACCGGGGCGTTGTCGCCATCGAATTCCTGCGAGGACAGAAGTTCGCGAACTTCCATCTCCACGAGGTCGAGGAGTTCCTCGTCATCGACCATGTCGGACTTGTTCAGGGCCACCAGCAGCGTCGGAACGCCAACCTGGCGGGCCAGCAGCACGTGCTCGCGCGTCTGGGCCATCGGGCCGTCGGTCGCGGCGACCACGAGGATCGCACCGTCCATCTGGGCGGCACCGGTGATCATGTTCTTGATGTAGTCAGCGTGACCCGGAGCATCGACGTGCGCGTAGTGGCGCTTTTCCGTCTGGTACTCGATGTGGGAGATGTTGATCGTGATGCCGCGCTGGCGCTCTTCCGGGGCGGAGTCAATCGCCGAGAAATCACGCTGCTCGTTCAGATCGGGGTACTTGTCAGCAAGCACCTTCGAAATGGCAGCCGTCAACGTGGTCTTGCCATGGTCAACGTGACCGATGGTGCCGATGTTAACGTGCGGCTTAGTCCGCTCGAACTTTGCCTTCGCCACAGGTTCCTCCTAGAACGTATTCAGAAGACTTACCTCGCCCGCGCGGTTCGCAGGCGAATCTCGATTAAGTCTACTGTGGGCTTGTTTATTTCTTGAAATTGCGGTTTCCGTTCGGCTCCGCTAAGGGAACACCACGTACGCCTTGGGGAGGCCGGCCGGACATCCCTGCCCGGCCGGCAAACCCGGTGTCGCTTACCTTTCGGTCCGCGACCAGTCTAGTTCCCTGGACGATTACTCGCCGCGGGACTTCTGGATGATCTCCTCGGCAACAGCCTTGGGGACCTCGGCATAGCTATCGAACTTCATCGAGTACACGGCACGGCCCTGGGTCTTGGACCGCAGGTCGCCGATGTAGCCGAACATCTCCGACAGCGGAACGTTGGCCTTGATAACCTTCACGCCGGCGGCATCCTCCATGGACAGGATGGAGCCACGGCGTGAGTTCAGGTCACCAATGACGTCGCCCATGTACTCCTCGGGAGTACGGACCTCGACGGCCATCAGCGGTTCCAGGATGATCGGGTTGGCGCGGCGGGCGCCTTCCTTGAACACCTGGGAGCCGGCGATCTTGAACGCCATCTCGGACGAGTCGACGTCGTGGTAGGCACCGTCAAGCAGGATTGCCTTCACGCCGACCATCGGGTAACCGGCCAAGACGCCGAACTGCATGGCTGCCTGGATGCCTGCATCCACGGAGGGAATGTACTCGCGCGGGATGCGTCCACCGGTGACGGCGTTCTTGAATTCGTAGAACACGCCATCCGTGGTGTCCAACGGCTCGAAGGCCATCTGGACCTTGGCGAACTGACCCGAGCCGCCGGTCTGCTTCTTGTGCGTGAAGTCGACCTTGTCGACGGCCTTCTTGATGGTCTCGCGGTAGGCCACCTGGGGCTTGCCGACGTTGGCCTCGACGCGGAACTCGCGCTTCATGCGGTCCACCAGGATGTCGAGGTGGAGCTCGCCCATGCCGCCGATCTCGGTCTGGCCGGTGTCCTCGTTCAACGAAACCGTGAACGTGGGGTCCTCGGCCGAGAGCTTCTGGATGGCAGTGGAGAGCTTCTCCTGGTCACCCTTGGTCTTCGGCTCGATGGCCACGAAGATTACCGGGTCGGGGAAGGACATTGATTCGAGCACGATCGGCGCGTCCATGGCGGCCAGGGTGTCACCGGTGGTGGTGTCCTTCAGACCGATCGCGGCGTAGATGTGTCCGGCATGTGCCTCATCGACCGGGTTCTCCTTGTTGGCGTGCATCTGGAAGAGCTTTCCGATGCGCTCCTTCTTGCCCTTGGTGGTGTTCATCACCTGGAGGCCGGAAGACGCCTTGCCGGAGTAGACGCGGATGAAGGTCAGCTGCCCGAAGAAGGGGTGCGTCGCGATCTTGAACGCCAGTGCGGAGAACGGCTCTTCCTCGCTCGGCTTGCGCGTCATCTCGATTTCCTCGTTGCGCGGGTCGTGCCCGATCATCGGGGGGACGTCGAGCGGCGAGGGAAGGTAGGCAACGACGGCATCGAGCATCGGCTGAACGCCACGGTTCTTGAAGGCCGAACCACAGAAGACCGGGTAGGCCTCGGAATTGACGGTCATTTTGCGGATGCCGGCGACCAGTTCCTCGTTGGTGATTTCCTCACCCTCGAGGTACTTCTCCATCAGCTCGTCCGAGGACTCGGAAACGTCCTCGATCAGCTTGGCACGGTATTCCTCGGCCTTGGCCTGGAGATCTTCGGGGATCTCGCGGGTTTCGTAGGCGGCACCCATGGTCACGTCGCCCTTGGAGTCGCCCGGCCACACGAGGGCCTTCATCTGGACAAGGTCCACGACGCCGACAAAGTCGTTCTCGGCGCCGATCGGCAGTTGCATGACCAGCGGCTTGGCACCCAGGCGCTTCACGATGGTATCGACCGTGTAGTAGAAGTCGGCACCGAGCTTGTCCATCTTGTTCACGAAGCAAATGCGCGGAACGTCGTACTTGTCGGCCTGGCGCCACACGGTCTCGGACTGCGGCTCCACGCCTTCCTTGCCGTCGAAGACGGCAACGGCGCCATCGAGCACGCGCAGTGCGCGCTCGACCTCGACCGTGAAGTCAACGTGGCCCGGCGTATCGATGATGTTGATCTGGTTGTTGTCCCAGAAGGAGGTCACGGCGGCCGACGTGATCGTGATGCCGCGTTCCTTTTCCTGTTCCATCCAGTCAGTCGTCGATGCGCCGTCGTGCGTTTCGCCGATCTTGTGGTTCACACCCGTGTAGAACAGGATGCGTTCCGTAGTAGTGGTCTTACCGGCATCGATGTGGGCCATGATGCCGATGTTGCGGACCTTCGTGAGGTCGGTGAGCACGTCCTGTGCCACGTTGTCTCCCTTATTCTGTGGATTCCTGCACGACGGCGGTGGTGCACCGGGGGTGCCCCGCCGCGCCGTCGTGCATGAGGCCGGTTACCAGCGGTAGTGGGCGAATGCCTTGTTGGACTCGGCCATCTTGTGAGTGTCTTCGCGGCGCTTCACAGCGGCACCCAGACCGTTCGACGCATCCAGGACCTCGTTCATGAGGCGCTCGATCATCGTCTTCTCGCGGCGGGCCTTGGAGTAGCCCACGAGCCAGCGCAGTGCCAGCGCGGTCGCGCGGCCCGGCTTGACCTCGATCGGCACCTGGTAGGTGGCGCCACCGACACGGCGGGACTTGACCTCGATGGCCGGGCGGACGTTGTCCATGGCCTTCTTGAGGGCGACGACCGGATCGGAGTTGATCTTGGCCTGCACACCTTCGAGGGCACCATAGACGATGCGCTCAGCGGTGGACTTCTTGCCATCGACCAGGACCTTGTTGATCAGCTGGGTGACAAGCGGGGACCCGTAGACCGGATCGGAAACGAGGGGGCGCTTGGGCGCCGGACCCTTACGAGGCATTACTTCTTCTCCTTCTTGGCGCCGTAGCGGGAACGAGCCTGCTGGCGGTTCTTCACGCCCTGCGTATCGAGTGCGCCACGGACGATCTTGTAACGGACACCCGGAAGGTCCTTCACGCGGCCGCCGCGGACCAGCACGATGGAGTGCTCCTGCAGGTTGTGGCCGACACCGGGGATGTACGCGGTGACTTCAACGCCGCCGGCCAGGCGCACGCGGGCGACCTTACGCAGCGCGGAGTTCGGCTTCTTCGGGGTGGTGGTGTACACACGGGTGCACACGCCACGACGCATCGGGTTGCCCTTCAGGGCAGGGGCCTTGGTCTTGTTGACCTTCGGCGAGCGGCCCTTGCGGACCAACTGCTGAATAGTAGGCACTTTCGTGTCCTCCGGTTTCTTGGTTCTGCTGCGCCCGAGCCCCACATGCGGCTACCGGACACTGCGCTTTTGGTCGTTTCATCGCAGCGCTTGCGGAGTCGACCGTAGGCGTGCAAAAGTGTGGCATTTGTTGCGCAAGTTCCCCGCAACCCGGACCGTGTCCATTTGCCACACATAAAAACAATTACCCATATCCTAACACGACACGGAAGGCGCCCTGTAACCGTCGGCCCCAGCCGGTGGCACACTATTCCCATGGAATATCGCCCGCTGCTTCGCCGGCGCATCCGGGCGGCGCGCCGCCCGGCATTGGCCCGCCTGGAACTCGATCTGCTGGCCGACGCGGCCACCGGCACCGAGGGCACCGTGGAGGCGTTCCCGGAATTCCTCGACTATCTCGCGGCCACGGACCGATATATCTTCCACGGGTCCAACCGCCAGGGGATCACCGAATTCCGCACCGAGCGCGAATCCTCTGATGCCTCCGCATTCGGCCGCCGGCAAGCGGTGTTCGGTACGCATGATCCGCACTGGGCGATGTTCTATGCACTCGTGGACCGGGACAATGCTTTCCTCATCGCCAACGCCTCGATGGCCATGCACCGTTCGTCTCGGCTCCGCTGGTACCGGCGCACGGTCTTCGCCAACGATCTGAAGGCACCCGGCTTCACCGCCGGACGGCTCTACGCGCTCCCCCGCGCCGGCTTCGAGCCGGAGCCCCGCAAGTTCGGAGTGCTGGACACGGCCCAATGGGTCTCGGCACGCCCCGTCCGGCCCTTGTTCAGCCTTCCGGTCTCATCGCGCGCCTATCCCCCGGCACGATTCATCGTCCACCTCCCCGGAACCTCGCTCCCTGCCCGGTGGCGGCAGTGACGGAACCTCGGATCCTGCTCCCGACCCACGGATCAGGAGATACGTCACCCAGGTGACTAGTCGCCTGATTTGATGTCTGCGATGGCGCTGGACATGATGATGGCCGGCACCCCCAGGGGATGCCGGCCATCATCATGTCCATGGACCGCTGAGACTACCGGAAGTCGTTCCCGAGATCGTAGTCATCCATCGGAATGGCGTGGAACTCGGGGCTCATCCCCGGCTCGACTCCTTCATAGTCGAAGCCCGTGAAGGCGCTCGGACCGGTGAAGAGGTTGGCCTTGGCGTCCTCGGTGGGCTCGACCGTGACCTGCGTGTAGCGATCCAGACCGGTACCGGCCGGGATCAACTTGCCGATGATCACGTTCTCCTTCAGGCCCAGCAACGGATCCGACTTGCCTTCCATCGCTGCCTGCGTCAGGACACGCGTGGTCTCCTGGAAGGAAGCGGCGGAGAGCCAGGAATCCGTAGCCAGCGAGGCCTTGGTGATGCCCATGAGCTCGTCACGACCGGATGCAGGCGTCTTGCCCTCCGAAACCGCCTTGCGGTTTTCGTTGGTGAAGCGGCTGCGTTCGGCCAACTCGCCGGGCAGCAGCCCGGTTTCGCCGGACTCGATCACCGTGATGCGACGAAGCATCTGGCGAACGATGACCTCCACGTGCTTGTCGTGGATGCCCACACCCTGGGACTGGTAGACCTCCTGGACTTCGCGGACCAGGAACTTCTGGGCTTCGCGGGGTCCAAGAACTCGCAGAACCTGCTTCGGGTCGATGGCGCCGGCAACCAACTGCTGGCCCACCGCCACCGAATCTCCGTCTGCCACGAGCATGCGCGCACGGCGCAGCACCGGGTAGGCGATTTCCTCGGAGCCGTCATCGGGGGTGATGACGATTCGCAGCTGCTTCTCCGCGTCCTCGATGGTCACGCGTCCGGCAACCTCGGAGATCGGGGCGACACCCTTCGGTGTACGGGCCTCGAAGAGCTCCTGGATGCGGGGCAGACCCTGGGTGATGTCTTCTGCCGAGGCAACACCACCGGTGTGGAAGGTACGCATCGTCAGCTGGGTACCCGGTTCACCGATGGACTGTGCGGCGATGATGCCGACGGCCTCACCGATGTCCACGGTCTTGCCCGTGGCCAACGAACGGCCGTAGCACAGTGCACACGTGCCCACGGCGGACTCACAGGTCAGCACGGAGCGGACCTTGATCTCCTGGACGCCAGCGTTGAAGAGCTCGTCGATGACGACATCTCCCACATCTGAACCGCCCGCGGCGAGCACCTTGCCCGATCCATCGACCACGTCGACGGCCAGGGTGCGGGTGTACGCGGAGTTCTCGACCGTCTCATGCATGCGCACGGTACCGATCTCGTCGACGTAGGCGATCGGCACGGTCAGGCCGCGCTCGGTGCCGCAATCAGCTTCACGGACGATGACATCCTGAGAGACGTCCACCAGACGACGGGTCAGGTAACCCGAGTTGGCGGTCTTCAGCGCGGTATCCGCCAGGCCCTTACGGGCACCGTGGGTGGCGATGAAGTACTCGAGAACGGACAGGCCCTCACGGTAGGAGGACTTGATCGGACGCGGGATGATCTCGCCCTTGGGGTTGGAAACCAGGCCACGGATACCCGCGATCTGACGCAACTGCAGCCAGTTACCACGGGCCTTCGAAGTCACCATGCGGTTGATGGTGTTCAGTTCCTCCATGCCGGCACGCATGGCCTCGGCAACCTCGTCGGTCGCCTTGGTCCAGATGTCGATCAATTCGGAACGACGCTCGTCATCGGCAATCAGACCCTTGTCGAACTGGGCCTGGACCTTCAGAGCCTGCTCCTCGTAGGGAGCCAAGATGGCGGCCTTGTCCATGTTCGAGGTGATGTCCGAGATGGCCACGGTGATGCCCGAGCGGGTCGCCCACTTGAAGCCGGAGTCCTTGAGGTTGTCCAGCGTCGCCGCCGTCACGACCTTCGGGTAGCGCTCGGCGAGGTCGTTGACGATGTCCGAGAGTGCGTCCTTACCGGCGACACGGGCAACCCAGGGGTAGTCCGCGGGCAGCGTCTCATTGAACAGCACCTGTCCGAGGGAGGTCTCGATCAGTGCAGGGGTGCCTTCCACCCAACCTTCCGGTGCAACCTGCTCGGCGGAGGGCACGAAGCCATCCACCCGGATCTTCACCGGTGCGTTCAGGTGCAGATCGCCACGGTCCAGCGCCATCAGGGCCTCGGCAACCGAGCTGAAGGCGTGTCCATCGCCTGCTTCCCCCGGACGCTTGGTGGTCAGGTGGTGCAGGCCGATGATCATGTCCTGCGACGGCAATGCCACAGGGCGGCCATCGGAGGGCTTGAGGATGTTGTGGCTCGAGAGCATCAGGATCCGCGCCTCGGCCTGGGCCTCTGGGCTCAGCGGCAGGTGCACTGCCATCTGGTCACCGTCGAAGTCGGCGTTGAACGCGGCACATACCAACGGGTGCAACTGGAGGGCCTTGCCCTCCACCAGCATCGGTTCGAAGGCCTGGATGCCCAGACGGTGCAGGGTGGGTGCACGGTTGAGCAGCACCGGGTGTTCGGTGATGATCTCCTCGAGCACATCCCAGACCTGCGGACGGTAGCGCTCGACCATGCGCTTGGCGCTCTTGATGTTCTGCGCGTGGTTGAGGTCAACCAAGCGCTTCATCACGAACGGCTTGAAGAGCTCCAGTGCCATCTGCTTGGGCAGGCCACACTGGTGCAGCTTCAGCTGCGGGCCGACGACGATGACCGAACGGCCGGAGTAGTCGACGCGCTTGCCGAGCAGGTTCTGGCGGAACCGTCCCTGCTTGCCCTTGAGCATGTCGGAGAGCGACTTCAGCGGGCGGTTGCCCGGTCCGGTGACCGGGCGGCCACGACGGCCGTTGTCGAACAGCGAGTCAACGGCTTCCTGGAGCATGCGCTTTTCGTTGTTCACGATGATCTCGGGGGCCCCGAGATCGAGCAGGCGCTTCAGGCGGTTGTTGCGGTTGATCACGCGGCGGTACAGATCGTTGAGGTCGGAGGTCGCGAAGCGGCCACCGTCGAGCTGGACCATCGGGCGCAGTTCCGGCGGGATCACCGGCACGGCGTCCAGCACCATGCCCATGGGGCTGTTGGTCGTGGTCAGGAACGCGTTGACGACCTTCAGGCGCTTCAGGGCACGCGTCTTGCGCTGGCCCTTGCCGTTCTTGATGATGTCGCGGAGCAGTTCGGCTTCCGCGGGCATGTCGAAGGTCTCCAGACGCTTCTGGATGGCCTCGGCGCCCATGCAGCCTTCGAAGAAAAGTCCGTACTTCTCGCGCAGCACGCGGAACAGGCCCTCGTCGCCTTCGAGGTCGGCGACCTTCAGGTTCTTGAACCGGTCCCAGACCTGCTCGAGGCGTTCGATCTCGGCGTCGGCCCGCTTGCGCACCTGGGCCATCGTCTTGTCGGCCAGGTCGCGGGCCTTCTTCTTCTCGGCGGCCTTTGCACCCTCGGCTTCGAGCTTGCCGAGGTCGTTCTCCAGATCGCGGGCGATCGCCGCGATGTCGGAGTCGCGGTTGTCGACGAGCTGCTTGCGCTCGACGTCGTGCTGGGCCTGCAGGTTCGGAAGCTCCGCGTGGCGGCGCTCCTCGTCGACCGAGGTGATCATGTAGGCGGCGAAGTAGATGACCTTCTCGAGGTCCTTCGGCGCCAGGTCCAGCAGGTAGCCCAAGCGCGAGGGAACGCCCTTGAAGTACCAGATGTGGGTGACGGGTGCGGCGAGCTCGATATGGCCCATCCGCTCGCGACGCACCTTGGCGCGGGTCACCTCGACGCCGCAGCGCTCACAGATGATGCCCTTGAAGCGCACGCGCTTGTACTTGCCGCAGTAGCACTCCCAGTCGCGGGAAGGACCGAAGATCTTTTCGCAGAAAAGACCGTCCTTCTCGGGCTTCAGGGTGCGGTAGTTGATGGTCTCCGGCTTCTTGACCTCGCCGAAGCTCCAGTCGCGGATCTCTTCCGCGGTGGCCAGGCCAATGCGCATGGTGCCGAATGAGGATTCGCTGGACATATGGTCCCTGTCTCTCTCTTGTTCTGAAGAAGTCTGGTGTTCATCGGCAGGTTCTGGACCTGCCGGGGAGGGGAAAAGGAATGGGTACGACGGCGGGTGCCCGGCAAGGGTGCCGGGCCTCCGCCCCTCGTGCTAAACCTCGTCGACGGAGCTCGGCTCCGACCGGGAGAGGTCGATGCCCAGCTCTTCCGCAGCCCGGAACACTTCTTCGTCCGAGTCCCGCATCTCGATGGGATTGCCTTCGGTGGAGAGGACCTCCACGTTCAGGCACAGCGACTGCATTTCCTTGATGAGCACCTTGAAGGATTCCGGAACGCCCGGTTCCGGGATGTTCTCGCCCTTCACGATGGCCTCGTAGACCTTCACACGTCCGTGGATGTCATCGGACTTGATCGTCAGCAGTTCCTGCAGCGTGTAGGCGGCGCCGTAGGCCTCGAGGGCCCAGACTTCCATTTCGCCGAAGCGCTGGCCACCGAACTGCGCCTTACCACCCAGCGGCTGCTGCGTGATCATGGAGTACGGTCCGGTGGAGCGTGCGTGGATCTTGTCGTCCACCAGGTGGTGGAGCTTCAGGATGTACATGTACCCCACGGACACCTCGTCCGGGAACGGCTGGCCGGAACGACCGTCGAACAGCCGTGCCTTGCCGGAGTTCCCGATCAGGCGGTCTCCGTCGCGGGTCACGTTGGTGTGGTCCAGCAGCCCGCGGATCTCGTCCTCGTGGGCGCCGTCGAACACCGGGGTGGCGACGGTCGTCGGGCCGGATTCGCGCGGCAGGTTGGGCAATTCCTTGACCCAGTCCGGCTCGCCCTCGATCTTCCAGCCCTGCTTGGCTGCCCACCCGAGGTGGATCTCCAGCACCTGGCCCACGTTCATGCGGCCCGGGACACCCAAGGGGTTCAGCACCACATCGACCGGCGTGCCGTCCTCCAGGAACGGCATGTCCTCGATCGGCAGGATCTTGGAGATGACGCCCTTGTTGCCGTGGCGTCCGGCAAGCTTGTCGCCGTCCGTGATCTTGCGCTTCTGCGCGACGTAGACGCGGACCAGCTGGTTCACGCCCGGGGGCAGCTCGTCGTCGTTGTCGCGCTCGAAGATGCGCACGCCGATGACCGTTCCGGACTCGCCGTGCGGCACCTTCAGGGACGTATCGCGGACCTCGCGGGACTTCTCGCCGAAGATGGCGCGCAGCAGGCGCTCCTCCGGGGTCAGTTCCGTCTCGCCCTTCGGGGTGACACGGCCGACCAGGATGTCCCCGGCCTCAACCTCGGCACCGATGTGGATGATGCCGCGCTCGTCGAGCTGGCCCAGGACCTCCTCGGAGACGTTCGGGATGTCCCGGGTGATCTCCTCGGCACCAAGCTTGGTGTCGCGGGCATCGACCTCGTGCTCCTCGATGTGGATCGAGGTCAGCACGTCGTCGGAGACCATGCGCTGGGAGAGGATGATCGCGTCCTCGAAGTTGTGGCCTTCCCAGGACATGAACGCCACGAGCAGGTTCTTGCCCAGCGCCAGTTCACCATTGTCGGTGGACGGGCCATCGGCGATGATCGACTGGTATTCCAGGCGATCGCCCTCGGCGACGCGGACACGCTGATTGTAGGCGTTGCCATGGTTCGACCGGGCGAACTTCATGATCGGGTAGGCGGACTCGGTGCCGTCGTCGTTCATGACGGTGACCAGGTCGGCGGAGACCTCGCCGACCACGCCGGGCTTGCCGGCGGTGATGGAGTCACCGGCGTCGACCGCGACGTACTTTTCCATGCCGGTGCCGACCAACGGCGCCTCGGAGGCCAACAGCGGCACGGCCTGGCGCTGCATGTTGGCACCCATGAGGGCGCGGTTGGCGTCGTCGTGCTCCAGGAACGGGATCAGCGCGGTGGCCGCGGAGACCATCTGTCGCGGGGAGACGTCCATGTAGTCGATCTCGGGCGGCTCGACGAGCACGGGCTCGCCGCCGCCGCCACGCTCACGGCAAAGGACCAGGTCCTCGACGAAGTGCAGGTCGTCGGTCATCGGGGCGTTCGCCTGGGCGATGATCGCCTCGAGTTCCTCGTCCGCTGTGAGGTAGTCGACCTGGTCGGTGACCTTGCCGTTGACGACCTTGCGGTACGGGGACTCGATGAATCCGAAGTTGTTGATGCGGGCGTAGGTGGCCAGCGAGCCGATCAGGCCGATGTTCGGGCCTTCGGGGGTCTCGATGGGGCACATGCGGCCGTAGTGCGACGGGTGGACGTCTCGGACTTCCATGCCGGCACGGTCACGGGACAGGCCACCCGGGCCCAGCGCGGACAGGCGGCGCTTGTGCGTCAGTCCGGCGAGCGGGTTGTTCTGGTCCATGAACTGCGAGAGCTGGGAGGTCCCGAAGAACTCCTTGATAGCGGCCACGACGGGGCGGATGTTGATCAGCGTCTGCGGCGTGATGGCCTCGACGTCCTGCGTGGTCATGCGCTCGCGGACGACGCGCTCCATGCGTGAGAGACCGGTGCGGACCTGGTTCTCGATGAGCTCGCCGACGGCGCGGATGCGGCGGTTGCCGAAGTGGTCGATGTCATCGACCTCCACGCGGATGTCGACCTTCTCGCCCTTGCGGATGCCGGGAACGGTGGCTTCACCGGCGTGCAGGGCCACCAGGAACTTGATCATCGCGACGATGTCATCGATGTTCAGCACCGAGGCAATCGGCGAATCCAGCGGGGTCTCGACGCCGAGCTTGCGGTTGATCTTGTACCGTCCGACCTTGGCCAGGTCGTAGCGCTTGGCGTTAAAGTACAGGTTGTCGAGCAATGCCTGGGCTGCGTCGACCGTCGGCGGCTCGCCCGGACGGAGCTTCCGGTAGATGTCGAGCAGCGCCTCTTCCTTCGTCTCCGTCGCGTCCTTCTCCAGGGTGGCGCGGATGGAATCGTACTGCCCGAACTCCTCGAGGATGCGGCCTTCAGTCCAGCCGAGAGCCTTGAGCAGCACGGTCACGGACTGCTTGCGCTTGCGGTCGAGGCGGACGCCGACCTGGTCGCGCTTGTCGATCTCGAGCTCGAACCAGGCGCCACGCGAGGGGATGATCTTCGCGGTGAAGATGTCCTTGTCACTGGTCTTGTCCGGGGTGCGCTCGAAGTAGGCGCCCGGGGAACGGACCAGCTGCGAGACGACGACACGCTCGGTGCCGTTGATGATGAACGTGCCCTTGCCGGTCATCAGCGGGAAATCGCCCATGAAGACGGTCTGCTGCTTGATTTCGCCCGTGTTGTTGTTCATGAACTCGGCCTTGACGTACAGCGGGGCCGCATAGGTCGCGTCGCGGTCCTTGCACTCGGCCTCGGTGTACTTCGGGTCCGCGAACTCAGGTTCGGAGAAACTCAGCGACATGGTGCCCTGGAAGTCCTCGATCGGGGAGATCTCCTCGAAGATCTCGGCCAGCCCGGACGTGTCGGCGACACCGGCAACGCCCTCGGCACGGGCCTTCTCCAGCCGCGACTTCCAGTTCTCGTTGCCAACGAGCCAGTCGAAGCTCTCGACCTGAAGCGCCAGCAGATTCGGCACGTCGAGGGGTTCGTGGATCTTTGCGAATGTGATTCGGCCAGCCGCTTCCGCGGTGCGAGCCGAACTAGCGGTTTGATGATTTGAGGTGCTCGAGGCGACCAAGATGGATCCTTCCACAGACCGTCAGGTTTCCGACGCCATCCCCGCCCGGGATGAGGAACCCGGAACACCACCGAACATCGGGCCCACCGCTATATGAAGGCCGACTGGAAAGAGGGAAGACGCAAGGATCCACATTACACGCCTGTAGAGAATCTGTCCACCATACTAGATGTTCGGGCAAAAGGCCCGCATCGGAACCAAAAAAATTTGGCGGACCTCCTGCCCCACCGCGATTCCGGGCTCACCCGCACTTCCCGCGCCGGCGGCTCTCCGCGCTTTGGTCATTATGGTCTGCGTCACCATAATTGGGTAAAGAGTTGTTTTCGACGAAAGTGAGCGCACCATGTCCGACCCCCGCGACGCAGTCATCATTTCGGGGTCCCGCACCCCATTCGGCCGACTGAAGGGCCAACTGGCCGGCTTCACCGCCGTGGACCTGGGCGCCGCCGCCATCGTCGGGGCCCTGGACAAGGCAGGAGTCCCGGCTGTCGATGTCCAGGCCGTCATCATGGGCCATGTCGTGCAGGCTGGATGCGGGCAGAATCCGGCCCGCCAGTCGGCCATCAAGGCAGGCATTGGCTGGAACGTGCCAACGGTCACCATCAACAAGGTCTGCCTCTCCGGGTTGGCTGCCATCACCGATGCCGCCCGCATGGTCCGCCTTGGCGAGGCGGATGTGGTCATCGCCGGCGGCCAGGAGTCGATGACCAACGCCCCGCACCTTCTGCCCGGCAGCCGGAAAGGATGGAACTACGGCAGCTTCACCGCCATTGATTCGGTCGACCACGACGGACTCACCGATGCCTTTGACGGACAGTCCATGGGGGTGGGTACCGAAGCCAAGAATGCCGAGCTCGGGATCGACCGGCTCCCGCAGGACGAGGTTGCTGCGGCATCGCACCAGCGGGCAGCCGCAGCCCAGAAATCCGGTGTGTTCGACGCCGAGATCGTCGCGCTCTCGGCTCCCCAGCGCAAGGGCGATCCGGTAATCGTCGACGCGGATGAGGGAATCCGCCCCAACACCACCGCGGAGACGCTCGGCGGTCTCCGCCCCGCCTTCGCGAAGGACGGGACCATCACCGCAGGCAACTCATCCCCCCTCTCGGATGGGGCAGCAGCCGTCGTCGTCGCCTCCCGCGAATACGCAGAGAGCAAGGGACTGGACATCCTGGCCGTCATCGGCGCTCCGGGGCAGGTAGCCGGCCCGGATACCTCCCTGCACTCACAACCGTCAAACGCCATCAACTCCGCCCTGGACAAGGCCGGCTGGTCCGTCTCCGATCTGGACTTCATCGAGATCAACGAGGCCTTCGGTGCGGTTGCATGCCAGTCGTTGAAGGACCTGGGTTATCCACTGGAGAAGACGAATGTCCATGGGGGTGCCATCGCCTTGGGCCACCCTATTGGGGCCTCCGGGGCACGCCTGGCACTGCATGCCGCGCTCGAGTTGCAGCGGCGCGGCGGCGGAAAGGCCGCGGTGAGCCTGTGCGGCGGCGGCGGGCAGGGCGAGGCCCTGCTGCTCTCCCGGGACGCCTGAGCAGACGGGGGCCGGTTACAGCCCCCGGGTGATTCCCCCCGGGTTGTGGGGTACCACCCGGGAGGTTGGCTTGCGGGAGTCCTCTGCCGCACGTGCGCGGGCGGCGAAGGCGCGCGCCGGCCCCCGCAGGGAAACCACTGCGTCCACGGCAGCGGTGACCGCCTTGCCGAGACGGCGCCCGATCGTTTGCTCGACGAACCGGTAGACCAGATAGGCGGCGATGCCCGCGGCGGCCATCGCGATGGCGAGGATGACCGGACGCGGGAGGTGCCCGCTGAGCTGGTCGATGATCCACCATCCCCAGATCTCGTGCAGCAGGTAGATCGGGTAGGTCAGGGCTCCCGCCAGGGCCATGCCGGGCAGATCCACCCGGCGCAGCGGCGTCAGCACCAAAACCGCGATGATCGCGAAGATCCCGACAACAATGCCCCAGTAGACCTGTGGTGGAATGGCATACCCCACCAGGTCCATTGCTTCGGAGCTACCCGTCTTTCCAGTAAGCCAGGCGGCCTGGACGACATTCAGGCCAAGCACGGCCCACCGCAGTGGCGTGTGACCGAAGCGGAAGATCAGGAACAGGCACATCCCGCCGGCGAAGAGGGCGGCATGTTCCGGGATGAGGGCCTGGCGCACGAAGTTGCTCGGAATCAGCGGGGCCAGCAGACCAAGCATGGGCCAGATGGCCGCGAACGCCAGGAGGCGCTTTCGGGTCACCCAGCCGAGCATCATCAGGACCAGGACGAGTCCGTAGAAGCGCATCTCGACCCAAAGGGTCCAGTAGACCCCGTCGACGTGCGGGACGTGGAATCCCGTTTGCATCATCGTCAGGTTCACCGCCCAGTCGGCGAAGGAGAGCCGCTCCCCCATCGAAGGCCAGATGAAGAAAATCAACACGCCGGTCGCCAGGACAGCCACCCAGTACGCTGGGAACAGCCGGCCGACACGGGATCCGATGAACTGGGCGGGCCGCTTGCCGTAGGCGGAAAGCAGGATGACGAAGCCGCTGATCACGAAGAAGAGCTGCACGCCCATGTTCCCGAAGACGCTCACGCGGGACAGGTAGGGCCACGCCGCCTTGGCCGGTTCGACTCCCCAGTAGCCGTGATGCCACGCGGTGTAGTGGTAGAGGATGACCCCGATGGCCGCCAGGAGCCGCAGCCCGTCCAGCAAGGCCAGCCGGCCGCCCTTCCGAGGCGTCTCGATCTTGCCTTCCAAAGCGCCCGGGATCGTTGAAGCGGCGGGGTCTGCCGGGGCCGAGCGGGAGGCCGTAGCCGTGGAGCTGGACATGCGATCCATCTCCCTCCGTGCCGCGCGTTACCAAGTCGTTACCTATCACGGTAGCAAATCGGGCCCGGCAATCCGAATGAATGTGACTTCCCCAACAGCCGACGCGCGTTTTAAAAAAGCGGGGCCCCACACACCGGAAGGTGTACGGGGCCCCGCTTGAAGTGCGGTGAGGCTACTTGACCGTGACGCTCGCGCCGGCGGCCTCGAGGGCCTCCTTGGCCTTCTCTGCAGCTTCCTTGGTGGCACCTTCGAGAACGGCCTTGGGGGCGCCGTCCACGAGGTCCTTGGCTTCCTTCAGCCCGAGGGACGTCAGGGAGCGAACTTCCTTGATCACTGCGATCTTCTTCTCGCCAGCGCCTTCGAGGATGACGTCAAATTCCGTCTGCTCCTCGGCGGCCTCGGCGGCGCCGCCGGCCGGGCCGGCAACGGCGACAGCAGCGGCGGAGACCTCGAAGGTCTCCTCGAAGGTCTTAACGAACTCGGAGAGCTCGACGATGGTCATTTCCTTGAAGGTCTCAAGGAGCTCTTCGGTGGTGAGCTTCGCCATGATGTGGCGTCCTTTCCATGGGGCGGCATGATTGGATGCCGCGAGATGTTTGGTGGTGTGAAGGGCCCTTAGGCTTCTTCGGTGGCAGCGTCGGCAGCAGGTGCTTCCTCGGCCTCAGCGGCGGGAGCTTCGGCCGGAGTCGATGCTGCACCACCCTCTTCTTCACGCTTTGCACGCAGTGCCTCGATGGTGCGGACCGCGGCAGAAGCCGGGGCCTGGAGGACACCGGCCACGCGGGCCAGCTGGTGCTCACGGGACTCGAGTGCGGCCAGTGCGGCCACCTGGGACGCGTCCATGGCCTTGCCATCGAAGTAGCCGGTCTTGATGACCAGCTTCTCGTTGGCCTTGGCAAAATCCGTCAGGCTCTTGGCCGCGGCCACTGCGTCGCCCTTGATAAAGGCGATAGCGGTCGGGCCGGCAAGCTGGCCATCGAATGCCTCGATGCCTGCTTCCTTGGCTGCAATGCCCGTCAAAGTGTTCTTCACGACCGCGAACTTGGTGTCTTGACCAAGCGAACGGCGCAACTCCTTGAGCTGTGCAACGGTGAGCCCACGGTATTCGGTCAGGACAGCGGCGCCGGACTCCTTGAAGTCGTTGACGATTTCCTCAACTGCGGAAATCTTGATCTGCGTTGCCATAACCCTCCTTCCGGGGATTGTCTCTGAGTCGATCTTCCCGGCCCACACACCCCGGGGGGGCTGGCATAAAAAACGCCCCGCGCAGATGCACGGGGCTTCTCAACCCCAAGCAATGTAGACCGCATGGGGGAGGAAAACTTCGTTCACCTGCGTAGGCCGCCCCTTAGCTGGGACTTTCGGATGGATTCCCGTGCTGGCACGGGGCACCACCGACCGACGGTCTTTGGTTCCCCAACCATATCCCGACCGGCCCGGCCCGGCCAAATCGAGGCGATCCGGGGACCCCACCCGAGCGTGGGCCGCCGCGCGGGCGCCGCCGGCGCGCCGGCCCTACTTGCGGATCCATCCGGCCTCGACCAGGCAGGCCGTGAATCCCAGTGCCTCATTAATGCGCAACATGTATGCGTTCTCCGCGGCATTCCAGGTGTAGATCCGCTCCACCATGGGCTGGAGTCGTGCCAGGTCGCGGTGATTCCTCGCCTTGACCAGTTGACCCAGCCGATGCCCCCGGTGCTCGGGGAGGACCAGCGTGCCCTCTTGGTAGGCCACGTCGTCCCGTCCGGCGAAGACCACCAGCTCGGTATAGGCCACCAACCGCCCGGTGGCCACCTGTCGGGCCACGGTGACGACGGAGGTGGTGCCCTGTCGCCGGCGGCGGTCCTCCATGGTGCGCAGCCGGGCGTCGTCCCAACGTGACGGCTCGAATTCCAGCCCGCCAAGGGGCGGGTCGGTGTCCATCCGCTCGATGATGCGGCAGTAGTCCTCGACGGCCCAGGCCGGGGCGGGCCCGGTCCACGACAGCGTGTCGTATCCGCTCGAGGCGGCAACCGCCTGGCGTTCAAGTCGATCCAGAACCACGGCCGTCGCCGGCTTCAGGTCCACACGGCTACCGCGCTCGATCTGGCCCAGGGTGAAGCCGTGCGTGCTGGCGAATGCCGTGGAGGGCGCACCTGCCGCCACCCATCCGGCACCCGACTCGGGCGACATGATCGTCATTCCGACACCCGGATCGCCTACGGAGTCGCCGGACGAGAGCGACAGTTCCGCGTACCCATTCAGGATGGTGCGCCCCTCAAGGCCGCACAGCTCAGTAGCCCGTGCCAGCAGCCGGGTGCCAACCCCCTGCCGGCGCCACGCGGGCGCGACGACAAGGTCAATGTCGGCTGCGTTGAGGTTCTCGGCCTGGGGCAGGAATACCAGCGCGGCGGCGATGACCGGCGCCGTCGCCTCGATGCCGGCGCGAGCCACCAGCAGGAGATTGCGCCCATAGGGGCTCGGCTGGATGCGGGCAAGCTGCACGGC
This sequence comes from Arthrobacter sp. ASL1, assembly GCF_056680475.1. NCBI lineage: Bacteria > Bacillati > Actinomycetota > Actinomycetes > Micrococcales > Micrococcaceae > Arthrobacter > Arthrobacter sp. ASL1. The sequence continues at coordinate 3,161,396 of NZ_CM155284.1, read as the reverse complement.
ATCGGAGGAGACCAGGTCCTCGTGGCCCAGTTCTTCGCGTGCGGCATCCCGAAAGAGTTGCTGGACGGCGGCGAAGTCGGGCCCTCCGGCCCCGTCGACCGTCGCGGGGACCGGAAGGTCCTCGATCGTGAGTTGTCCTGGCATGGCGCCCTCCGCCGGGGTTCTGGAAACGACATGATGCCGCACCACTGATTGGGAATTATCAATCAATAGCCTACGTGCCCCGGACCGCCGCGTAAAGAGGCGGGCCCGGAGCAGTCCACATGCCGGACCGGCCGGGGAGACAAAGGAAGGCCCCCGCTTCCTGCCGAAGCAGGATGCGGGGGCCATTTCTCCGCCCGGAGACCGGGCGACGGCTGGCGCTAGGCGCCGGCAACGACCTTGGTCACGTTCGGGTCCACGGGGATGCCGGGGCCGAAGGTGGTGGCCACGGTGGCCTTGGAGATGTAGCGGCCCTTCGAGGCGGACGGCTTCAGGCGCAGGACCTCGTCGAGTGCCGCCGCGTAGTTCTCCGCCAGCTTCTCGGCGTCGAAGGACACCTTGCCGATGATGAAGTGCAGGTTGGAGTGCTTGTCGACGCGGAAGTCGATCTTGCCGCCCTTGATGTCGGTGACGGCCTTGGCGACGTCCATGGTCACCGTGCCGGTCTTCGGGTTCGGCATCAGGTTGCGCGGCCCGAGGACCTTGCCCAGACGGCCGACCTTGCCCATGAGGTCAGGGGTCGCCACGGCGGCGTCGAAGTCGGTCCAGCCGGCCGAGATCTTCGCGATCAGGTCATCGGAGCCCACGAAGTCGGCGCCGGCGGCGATGGCCGCTTCGGCCTTGTCGCCGTTGGCGAAGACGAGGACGCGTGCGGTCTTGCCGGTGCCGTGCGGCAGGTTGACCGTGCCGCGGACCATCTGGTCGGCCTTGCGGGGGTCGACGCCGAGGCGGAAGGCCACCTCGATGGTCGAATCGGTCTTGGCCGAACCCGTCTCCTTGGCCAGGGCAATGGCCTCGGTCGGGGTGTACAGCTTGTCGCCATCAATCTTGGCGACAGCCGCCTGGAATGCTTTGCTGCGCTTTGCCATCTGCTTGTTCTCCTTATGCAGTCGTGGTCATTCGTGGATCGCGCTGGACCCTGCCACTACGACGCCGGTGGCATCCTCCGGATGGAGGCTCCGGCGTCGTTCTTTGATGTTGGGGGGGTGTTCCCGCCGGTGGCGGAAACGGGTGGGGCGGTATTAGCCCTCGACGGTGATGCCCATGGAGCGGGCGGTGCCGGCGATGATCTTGGCGGCGGCCTGGATGTCGTTGGCGTTCAGGTCCTCCATCTTGGTGTTGGCGATCTCCTCGACCTGTGCCCGGCTCAGCTTCGCGACCTTGTCGGTGTGCGGGGTGGCGGAGCCCTTGGCGACGCCGGCTGCCTTCTTGATCAGCTCGGCTGCCGGCGGGGTCTTGGTGATGAACGTGAACGAGCGGTCTTCGTAGACCGTGATCTCCACCGGGACGACGTTGCCGCGCTGGGATTCCGTGGCGGCGTTGTACGCCTTGCAGAACTCCATGATGTTGACACCGTGCTGACCAAGTGCGGGACCGATCGGCGGGGCCGGGTTGGCGGCACCTGCCTGGATCTGCAGCTTGATGAGGCCGGTGACCTTTTTCTTCTTCGGGGCCATTTCGGGTCCTTCTACTCAATGCGTTTCCCTCGGAACACAGGAGCGTGTCCGGGGCTGGTGGCCGCCGTGGCGCGGCGGCCGGATCGTTTCCCGCGGCGGAAAGCGGCCGCGCGGGAGACGAAGTCTTCGGTGATCCCTACTGGATCTTGGTGACCTGGCTGAACGACAGTGTCACGGGGGTCTCGCGCTCGAAGATCGAAACGAGGACCACGAGCTGCTGCGACTCGAGCTTGATCTCGCTGATCGTCGCCGGCAGGGTCTCGAACGGCCCGTCGTTGACCGTCACCGACTCGCCGACGGTGAAGTCGACGTTGACCTCGGTGATCGGGGCGCGGCCCGGCTTGGAGGGGCTGCCATCCGTCGACGGCTCCTCGGTCACGATGGTGTGCTCGAGCATCGAGTAGACCTCATCCAGGCTCAGCGGCACCGGATCGTGGGCGTTGCCGACGAACCCGGTGACCCCGGGGGTGTGCCGGACGGTGCCCCACGATGCGTCGGTCAGCTCCATGCGCACCAGCACGTAGCCGGGGATGCGCACGCGGCGGACGATCTTGCGGGCCGTGTTCTTGATCTCCACGACTTCTTCCATGGGGACCTGGATCTCGTAGATGAACTCCTCCATGCCCAGCGTCTGGGCGCGGGTCTCGAGGTTCACCTTCACGCGGTTCTCGTAACCGGCGTAGGAGTGGATGACGTACCAGTCACCGGGCTGGCGGCGCAGCTGGGTGCGGAACTCCTCCTTGGCGGCCACGACGGCCTCCTCGGGGGAGAGCTCCGGGACACTGTCCTCGGCGTCCGCATCGCCCGCGGCGTCCTCGCCCTCGGGCGCTGCGTCGTCGGCGCTCGGTGCGGCGTCCTCGCCCTCGGGCGCTGCGTCGTCGGCGCTCGGTGCGGCGTCCTCGCCCTCGGGCGCTGCGTCGTCGGCGCTCGGTGCGTCGTCGTTCGCGGTGTCCTCGGACGCGTCGGGGGCGGACGGCTCTTCCGAAACGACGGAATCGGCCGACACCTCTACGGCGTCGGCCTCGTTTGCCTGCTCAACGGCTTTGTCGTTGGCCTGCGGTTCGAGTTCCTGCTCGGACACTGCGGTTCCTGCTTTCTTTGACTGGTAAACCAGAACATTTCATCGTGGCGAGGTCGCGGGCTGTCGGACCCACAAAGTGGGCGTCGACCGCTCCTACCGCTCCGGCGGGTTCGTGAAGACGAGGATCGCGCCGTTCCCGAACAGCAGGTCCAGCCCGCTGACGATGAGCATCACCAGGATCACAAACCCCAGAACGGTCAGCGTGTAGTTCACCAACTCGCTGCGGGTCGGGGTGACGACCTTCTTGAGCTCGGAAATGACCTGACGGAAGAACAAGGCGATACGCGCAAAGAGCCCACCTTGGGCCGGCTTGCGGCCGCGGGGGGACCCCTTGGAGCCTCCCGCTGTTGCTTCGGTCACTGTGCCTCGATTCGCGTTCTTCGCTTCTTGAAACAATCACGGTGTACCGCGGCCTGTCGGCCGCAACACACCGTGACGTGGATTTCGCCGAGCCCCCACACCTGCTGTGTGGGTTGCCACTGCGCAGGGCAGACAGGACTCGAACCTGCAACCTGCGGTTTTGGAGACCGCTGCGCTACCAATTGCGCCACTACCCTTTGGGATTGGTGGTCCTCCCCACAGCGATTTGCCTTCAAGCACACCGCATCGAGGCGTATTCCAACACCGAGGAAACAGTCTACGCATTCGACCCCCACAAGTCGAACCGACCGGCGCCTACACGGGGCGGGTGGCAAGCGCCGTTCCGCGCACGGACGCATTCTGGGCGGCGCGCCGGGACGCCGCTAAGCTGGAAACTGCCAGGCTCCACGCCCCGACCCCCAGGAAGCGACCCCATGTCACGCATCTCCCGACGCATCGGATCCATCGCCGAATCAGCCACGCTCGCCGTGGACGCCAAGGCCAAGGCGCTGAAGGCCGCCGGGCGTCCGGTGATCGGGTTCGGTGCCGGCGAGCCGGACTTCCCGACGCCCGACTACGTGGTGGAGGCCGCCATCGCCGCTGCCCGTGATCCGCGGTTCCACCGCTACTCCCCCGCCGCCGGGCTGCCCGACCTGAAGGCGGCGATCGCGGCGAAGACCCAACGCGACTCGGGCTATGCCATCGAACCTGCCCAGGTGCTGGTCACCAACGGCGGCAAGCAGGCGGTCTACAACACCTTCGCTACCCTGTTGGATCCGGGCGACGAGGTCATCGTCCCGACCCCGTTCTGGACGACCTACCCGGAGTCCATCCGCTTGGCCGGTGGCGTGCCGGTCGAGGTCTTCGCCGGGCCGGAGCAGGGCTACCTGGTCACCGTCGACCAGCTCGAGGCGGCGGTCACCGACCGGACCAAGATCCTGGTCTTCGTCTCCCCATCAAACCCGACCGGCGCGGTCTACCCGCCGGAGATGGTCGCCGAGATCGGCCGCTGGGCGGCGGCCAAGGGCCTGTGGGTCGTCACGGACGAGATCTACGAACACTTGACCTACGACGACGCGAAGTTCACCTCGATCGCGACGGCTGCCCCGGAGCTCGGCGATCGGGTCGTCATCCTCAACGGCGTGGCCAAGACCTATGCGATGACCGGCTGGCGGGTGGGCTGGATGGCCGGCCCGGCGGACGTCATCAAGGCCGCCACCAACCTGCAGTCGCATGCCACCTCCAACGTCGCCAACGTCTCGCAGATGGCCGCCCTGGCCGCCGTCTCGGGCCCCCTGGATGCAGTGGCCGAGATGCGCACCGCCTTCGACCGCCGCCGCAAGGCCATCGTCTCGGCGCTTGACGCGATCGACGGGGTGGACTGCCCGACCCCGAAGGGCGCGTTCTACGTCTACGCCGATGTCCGCGGGATCCTCGGGCGCGACATCGGCGGCGCGCGCCCGGCAACGTCTGCCGACCTGGCGGCACTGATCCTGGAGAAGGCGGAGGTGGCCGTGGTTCCGGGCGAGGCCTTCGGCCCGTCGGGCTACCTGCGGCTGTCCTATGCCCTGGGCGACGACGATCTCGCCGAGGGTGTGGGCCGGATCGCCAACCTGCTGGGCCAGGCCCGGTAGCCGTCTACCCACCCGTCGGCTTCTGCCCCGCGGCCCCGAAGCCCCACGGGCCGTCGTGACCACGGGGCAGAACCGTTGCTAGAGGATGCGGCGATCCACGGCCCACCGGGTGAGTTCGTGCCGGTTGGAGAGCTGCAGCTTGCGCAGCACCTTCGAGACGTGCGTTTCGACCGTTTTCACGGAAATGAACAGGTCCTTCGCTACTTCCTTGTACGTGTAGCCACGGGCGATGAGGCGCATGACCTCGAGCTCCCGGGCGGACAACAGGTCCAGCTCGTCGTCCGCGCTCACGGCGGCCTGCGTGCCGAAGGCGTCCAGCACGAATCCGGCCAGCCGCGGCGAGAAGACCGCATCGCCGGCGGCCACGCGCACCACCGCGTCGGAGATGTCCTGCCCGGAAATGGACTTGGTCACGTACCCCCGGGCGCCGGCGCGGATGACCGTCACCACGTCTTCCGCGGCGTCGGAAACGCTCAAGGCCAGGAAACGCACATCGCCGAGCATGCCCGCACATCCGGCCACCACCTCGGCCCCGCCGCCCCCGCGCCCGCCGGGCAGGTGGACATCGAGCAGGACGACGTCGGGGCGCAATTCGTTCACGGCGCGGATCGCCCCGTCCACCGTGGCCGCCTCCCCGACCACCTGCAGGCGGGTATCCAGATCGGATTTCAACCCCGACCGGAAGATGGCGTGGTCGTCGACGACCACGACGCGGATCGGCTGCATCCCTCGTGTCGGTTCACCGGTGTTCATCGGTTCTGCTCCTCGTTTGCCTCGTTTTTAATGGCCAGGTGGACTTCGGTGCCCCCGGCGCTGCTGGTGATCGTCGCGGATCCCCCCTTGCGCTGCATGCGCCCGACAATGGATTCCCGGACCCCAAAACGGTCCCCGGGCAGGGCCTCCGGGTCGAAGCCGGTACCGCGGTCCCGGACGAAGACGTCGACCCCGGTGGCGGAGGCCTCCACGTAGACCGACACCGTTCCGCCGGCGTGCTTGGCGGCGTTGAGCATGGCCTCGCGGGCGGCCTGGACCACGGCGTCGTGCCCGTCCAGGCCCTCACGCTCGCCCACGCTGACGACGTCGATCACGGCGGCGTGGGATTCCTCGAGTCGTGCGGCCTCGGCCCGGATGGCTTCGCAGATGTCACCCTCGGCCACGGGCGTCTCCCGGTAGAGCCATTGGCGTAGTTCGCGTTCCTGGGCCCGTGCCAGCCGCAGGACCTGGGCCTCGTCGCCGGCACGCTTCTGGATCAGGGCCAGGGTCTGCAGGACCGAATCGTGCAGGTGGGCCGCGATCTCGGCCCGCTCGCCCACCCGGACGCGGTTGGCCCGTTCCGATTCGAAGTCCCGCCAGAACCTCAGCCCCCAGGGTGCCAGGACCAGTACGACCCCGCCCAGCACGATGACGGCAACGAAGGCCCCGTTCCACAGCGCCTCGAGGCTCACGGCACCGGAAACCAGGAAAATCAGCCCCAGGACCACGAGGGCGACGCCTCCGAGTAGCCGCACCATGCCCATGGCCCGGTCCGCGCCCGCGGCCTTGCGCAGGCCCCGCCGGCTCACCGCATCGAGTTGCAGCCAGGCCAACACGGCCCCGGCGATGATCAACACGGCAGGCCAGATGAGCCCCCAGGCCACGGGCAGGCCCTGCATCTGCGCGAAGATCAGGACACCGAGCAGCAGCAGCCCGGCACCGGCCATGATCTCGCGTCCCGCCAGGCTGCCGAGCCGCAGCCCCGGCCGGCTCCACGGGCGGTACCCGGCACCCGGTCCCGCCGCTGCGGGCGAGCCGGGCCCCGCCGTCGTGCCCTCGCCGCCGGTTTCCCGGGCCAGCGAGACGGGTCGGCCGGCCCGCCCACGTTCGGCATCCTGCAGGGCGTCCTCGCGGGAGGGGACCATCACCCATAGCCACGCGTAGAGCACGATCCCGGCCCCGGCGACCAGGGTCAGCAGGGCCATGCCGATCCGGATCGTGCGCACGGGCTGGCCCAGATGGAGCGCGAGCCCGGCGCAGACTCCGCCCAGCACGCGCGGTTCGGCGCGCACGAGCGGGGGCCTGGTGGGGAATTCGGTCATGGTCCCATCCAAGCACGCCCCACCGGTGTCCACGCCCCCGAACAGGGGTTGTGGGGGGAAGGATCAGGGGCCGTTCAGGGCAGACCCCGATGGCGGCGGCCCCGGCCGCACGGAAGGATGGAAGACATGAACCACGCACCTGCAGAAAACTCCTTCTTCCGCTGGATCCGGGGCCTGGGCATCCAGCGCGGCGAACGCCATTGGATCGGCGGCGTCTCCTCGGGCCTGGGCCGGCGCTTCGGCATCGACACCGCCCTGTCCCGCGGCCTCGTCCTGCTCATCGTCATCTTCTCCGGCGTCGGCCTGCTGCTTTACGGCGCGGCCTGGGCGCTGCTGCCCGGCCCGGACGGGCGCATCCACCTGCAAGAGGCCGGGCGCGGCCGGTGGAGCTCGGGCATGACCGGCGCAGTGGTCTTCGCCGCGATCGGGCTCCTCAACGGGCCCCTGGTGCTCGGCGGTTGGCGCTTCGACAACGGCGATTCCTGGTGGGGCGAGCTCGTCTGGACCGTACTGGTCGTGGGCGCGGTCATCTGGTTCTTCACCACCCGCCAGTCCCGCCGCACGGGCACCGGGCACGACGGCGGCACCGCTCCGGGTTCCCCTGCCGGGGCCCCGGAGAGCTCCCCGGAGCCTCCGCGGGACCACTCGAACCCGTATGCTGCCCCCGCGTGGAGCACCGCGGATGGCGGCTCCACCTACGCCCCCTCCTTTGGCCCCGGCCATGACGCCGGGCCGGGCCCGGAATCCGCACCGGGGACCGCACCCGGGACCGCACCGTCTGCGGGCTGGGACCCGGCCTACCGCCCGGCTCCGGCACCGCGCCGAGCGCCGGTTCCCCGCCGGGCCGCCGTGCCCGGCCACGCCGTCGCGATCATCCTGGGGCTTGCCGTCCTGGTGGCCGGTGCCGTCATCCTGACCGCGATGAACGGCCTGCTGGACTACGGCGGCCGCGAGATCACCGTCGCGTTGGCCGCGGCCATCACCGTGCTCGGTGCCGGGCTCATCGGCGCCTCGATCCGGAGGATCCGCGGGGGCGCGCTGACCGGTTTCACCATCGCCCTGTTGGTGCCGACCGTCCTCGTCGGCGGCCTGGGCTACAGCGGTTCGGCGGACCGAGGCTGGCCGGGGCCGGTGGCGGAACGTTCGGGCAACGACTACACGTACGTGTTCAACGAGGGAAACCTCGACCTGACCCACTATTCCCGCGACCTGACGACTGACACGACGCTGTCCATCACCAATGTCTTCAGCAGCCTCAACGTCACCGTCCCGGACGACATCCCGGTGCTCGTCACCGGTGACTCGGCGTTCTATTCGCTGGAAGTCCACGACACGGACGGAGCCCAGAAGTACTCCGGCGTCGCCCGGAGCGACACCATCAACATCAACCCCGATGCCTCCGGCCCGGTCCTGCGCCTGGACATCGACGGGGCGTTCAATTCCATCTACATCACCTCACAGGAGGTCACGCCATGAGCGAGCCCACCACCGGACACGACCCCGAACGCCCCGCAGGCCAGCAGCCCGTGACGGGGACGGGCCAGCCGACCGAGCCCCTCCGCCCGTCGAACCCGACCGAACCGATCGGCTCCACCGGGCCGGACACGACGGCGGAGCCGGACCGCTCCCCCGCCACCCCCCGCACCCCGACCGAAACCATCCCGGAGGCGGACTGGCCGGAAACCGTCGGGGCATCCCACTACGAGGCCCATGAGGCCGCTGCGGTCCCCGACGAACCCCGCGGAGTACCGCTGGGCACGCTCGTCTTCGGACTCGTCGTGGTGGCCCTCGGACTGCTGATCCTGGTGTCCGTTTTCTACGACATCACCCTCAGCGGCAGCGCCGTCGCTATCTCCCTGTTCCTGGGCGCCGGCCTGGTCCTGGTCATCGGCGGCCTGGTCGCCGCCCGCCGCTCGCCCGGGGCGACCTCCAGCGGGTCCTGATACCCTCGGTCTCCGACCGTCTCCCACCCCGTCCCACCCCATGAAAGGACTTCCCATGGAATCCGTCTACCGAACCCTCCGCTCCATCTCGTTCCGCCGCGGCCCGCAGCGCGTGGTCGCCGGCATCGGCGGCGGCATCGCCCGCGCCACCGGTTGGGATGTGACGATCGTGCGGATCGCCATCCTGCTGAGCTTCCTGCTGCCGTTCATCGGCCTGCCCCTGTATCTGGTCCTCTGGCTGGTGCTGCCCTACGACGATGGCTCCATCCCACTGGAGCGCATCATCGGTGGACAACGACGCCGGTAGCAGGATCCTGCGGCGTCGGGCAGTTCGTACCCGGCCTGTGACGGCCACCGCCGCAGCTGTGGTGGCCGTCTCACCTGCCACTTGCTAGCATCGACGGTGATGAGCTCAGCGTCGCGCTCCGAGCAAGGTCCCCCCAGCCGGGACGTGAACCTGACGAAAGCACACACCATCACCATGCGCATCGGAATCCTGACCAGCGGCGGAGACTGCCCGGGCCTCAACGCCGTCATCCGCGGGGCGGTCCTGAACGGCATCAAGAGCTACGACCACGAATTCGTCGGCTTCCTGGACGGATGGCGCGGCGTCGTCGAGGGCGAGACGGTCCCTCTGCCCCGCGAACGCGTCCGCGGCATCTCCAAGCAGGGCGGAACGATCCTGGGCACCTCACGCACCAACCCGTTCGACGGCGAGGACGGCGGCCCGGAACGGATCTCCGCGACCCTCGATCGGTTGGGCGTCGACGCGGTCGTCGCCATCGGCGGGGAGGGGACCCTGGCGGCGGCCAAGCGGCTGACCGATGCCGGGCTGAAGATCGTCGGCGTTCCCAAGACGATCGACAACGACCTGGACGCCACCGACTACACCTTCGGCTTCGATACCGCAGTCGCGATCGCCACCGAGGCCATCGACCGCCTGCGCACCACGGGCGAATCCCACCACCGCTGCATGGTCGCCGAGGTCATGGGCCGCCATGTCGGCTGGATCGCCCTGCACTGCGGCATGGCCGCGGGCGCTCACGCGATCCTCATCCCCGAGCAGGGGGTCACCATGGAGCAGATCAACGCCTGGGTCCGAGAGGCCCTGGACCGTGGCCGTGCACCCCTGGTCGTCGTCGCCGAGGGCTTCGTTCCCGAGGGAGCTGACGAGGCCTACTCGGACCGCGGGCTGGATGCCTTCGGCCGCCCCCGGCTAGGCGGGATCGGCGAACAGCTGGCCTTCCGGATCGAGACGGACACGGGGATCGAATCCCGGGCCACCGTGCTCGGCCACATCCAGCGCGGCGGTGTCCCCAGCGCGTTCGACCGGGTCCTGGCGACGCGCTTGGGCATGGCTTCGGTCGATGCCGTCCACGAGGGGGCCTGGGGGAACATGGTCGCCCTGCGTGGCACCAACATCCACCGGGTGCCGTTCCAGGCTGCCCTGAACAACCTCAAGCGGGTCCCACAGCACCGCTACGACGAGGCGGCAGTGCTCTTCGGCTAGCCGGTTCCGGGGCCAGCCCCCGGCAGGTTAGTAGGCTGGGGTTCATGGAACTGGATACCGGCACCCGTGCCATCATCGCGCTGGCGTGGGCGCGGCGCCTGCACATGGCCGACTCCGCGCTCGCCTCCGTGGCGATGGGGGTCGACGCGGGCCGCATCAACCACCGGGACGACGACGCGACCGCGGTGACCTTCGTGCGGTTCATGGGCGGCTCGGTCCTGGCCGGCCCCCAGTGGCTGCTCCGTGCTGCGGCCGGGATCCACGACGAGGAGCTCGCCGCCGAATCCACACTGCTGGGGCTGATCCGCTCCCATGGCGATGTCGCCGCCCGCGGATTGGGCGAGTCGCTCCTGTACTACGCCGACCACCCTCCGGTCCTCGAGGAGTCGACGACGACGCTGGTGTCGCACGATCCGGCCACGGCCATCGAGCTGGAGGCCCTGTGCCCGCGCGACGACCTGGCCGGGGTGCACCTGGCCGAACGGGCCAAGGCCTTCACCTTGGTGGATGAGAAGGGTCATGCCCCCCTGGCCGGTGCCGGGTACACGGTGTGGGAGGGGCTCGTCGCCGATCTGGTGGTGCTCACCGCCCCCGCGCTTCGACGCCACGGGTTGGGCACCTACATCGCGGCGATCGCCGCGGATAATGCGCTGGCCGAGGGGTTCGTGGCGCAGTTCTCCGCCGAGGTGAGCAACAAGGCAGCCCAGCTCATGGCGGACGCGCTGGGCTTCACGCTTACCGGATCGCTGACCCGGGCCAGCCTGGGCGACGAGTAAAGGCGCACGACGGCGGTGGGCCGGCTACCGCGCCAGCTGCGGCTAGCGCGGCGGGCGGAGGAATCCGGTGGCCCGGCCCACGACCTGGCCCGCGTCGGTCGCCACGATGGTCTCCTGGTTCGCCGCGTAGTCCTCGTCACCGTCGCGCACGGTCAGCGTCGCCGTCGGATCGGTGTTGCGGCGGATCGTCGCCAAGGCGATCGGTCCGGCCTCGTAGTGCAGAGCCACCGAGGTGACCTTGCCGATAACCTTCTCCCCCAGACGAACCTCGCTGCCGGCGGCGGGGTGCGTGTGCACGCTGCCATCCAGGTGCAGGAAGACGATCCGACGTGGCGGGTGCCCGAGGTTGTGGACGCGGGCGACCGTTTCCTGGCCCTTGTAGCACCCCTTCTCGAGGTGGACCGCGGTGCGCAACAGGTCCAGCTCATGGGGAATCGTCTTCTCGTCGGCGTCGGTGCTCACGCGCGGCCGCCAGGCGGCGATGCGCAGCGCCTCGACGGCCATGGTCCCGGCCAACGGCAGCTCACCGACGGCGGATTCCAGTTCGCCGCGGGGAACCAGGTACTCGATCCAGACCCGTCCGGTCCCCGGGTGTTCGCCGGCGGAGTAGGCGTAGCCGCCATGGCTTACGCCGGGCCAGGGATCCTGCCACGACTGGCGCCCGGCCAGCGAGGGGATCTTCGCCCCGGCGCCGAGAACGGCCCAGTCGGCGGTGACGTCGTGGATCTCGACGCGGAGCATGAACCGCATGGAATCCAGCCACGCGGCGAGTGGGCCGGCTTCATCGTCCTCAACGAGTAGCCAGGTGGCCTCGCCGTCGTCGATGACGCGGCAGTCGTATTCGACCCGGCCCTGCAGCGTCAGGAACAGGGCCTCGGTGCTCTGCCCCGGCTCCATCCCCAACAGCAGCTGGCTCGACAGGCTGTTCAGCCAGGACAGCCGGTCCGGACCGGAGACGGTGACGACCCCGTGATGGGACAGATCCGCCACCGCTTCGCCACGGTCGAGCCGGCGCTGCTCCGGCAGCGGCTCGCCGTAGTGGGCCGCCACTCCGGCGTCGCGGCCGGTTCCCTCCACGGCACCGGGCCGGTCCAGCAGGGGTGAACGCCACGTCATCTCAAACCTGCTTCGATAGGGCTGCGGAGGCATGGGCCGACAGCGGCTCGCCGCCGACAGCGACGTCCCAGCGCCAGAACAGCTGGCCATTGACCAGGCCGTACATGCGTGTGGCCGAGGTGAAATCACGGGAGTGGGGCCCCCGGACGACCATGTCGGTGGCCAGTTCGATGCGCGGCCCGTTGATGTTGCCGTAGTACAGCTCACTCACCCCACGGGGGTGGGCGATGTTCACCACGATGTTGAAGCCGCCCTCGGGGGCCCGTAGTGCCTCGACGTCGTCCGCCGAGCGCAGTGCCGGGACGATCTCGCCCGGGACCATGCCGGGCCCGCCGTCGGCGTCCTGCAGGGGCCGGTCCAGCGACCAGTAGCCCTGTTCGGTGGTCAGCGGGCGCAGCTTGTTGCCCTGCTCGTCGCCGAGCCAGCTCTCCGCCCGGTAGGACAGGTATGGGGCGCCGTCGTGGGTGAACTCGATGCGCTGGATGAAGTGCTCGTCCTCGCCCTCGCCTTCACCGAGCCGTCCAACACCTTCCCAGGTCCCGATCAGCCAGGAGAGGGGGACGAGCTCGGGGGTCAGGTCCGTGGGGATCTCAGTGGGCATGCAGTACGAACCCGGTTACTTCTGGCCCTTGAACAGGCGCGTGACGACCAGGCCGGCGAAGCCGGCCATGCCGAGCCCGGCCAGCACCAGGAGGGTGATGAAGAAGATCTCGAGTGCCATGTAATTCGATTCCATGGCACCATCCTAACGCCGCGCCGCCGGGAAACGGATTCGGTGACAGCCGGTGGCGGACGGGTTCAGCGCAGCAGCAGCCGCTCGGTGTAATAGACCAGCGCACCGGAGGCGATCACCGCCGCGATACCGCCGGCAATGGCCCCCCAGAGATCCAGCACGGTCTTCCCCGGGGCGCCTTCACCGGCCGGGTGGTCCGTCGGCGTCCCAGGGACCCCGGGGGCCACCGCGGTGATCGCGCTTCCACGCAGCACCGAGGCCTCGGAGACCAACATCACGCGCAGGCACACGGCCACGGCTCCGACGACGGCCCCGACCACGATGCCGGGGACGACCGTCACGTCGGTGGACACGGCGCTGGCGATGCCGCCCACCAGGACCGCTGCCACGAATCCCAGCGGCGCGGTGATGCGTGTCGGCCAGCGCAGCGACGAAACCAGCACGGCGGCGGCGAGGCTGAGTCCGGAAAGCAGCATCATCGAGCCATCCGCGGCGTTGGGGGCCAGGCGGTCGGCCCCGACCCACCCGCTGCCGAACACGGCGATGAGCACGCCGACGCAGCCTCCCAACGTCGATTCGAGACGTTGGCGTTCGCCGGTGCCGCGCAGCAGTTGCGTCAGGAAGACCAGGATCACCCCGACGGCGCAAAAGGCCCCCATCCACTGCAGCGGCGAGGGCATCGGCACCACGACGGCGGTCGTGGCCGACCCGACGCCGGCGAGCGCGATGACGATCGCCAACGGCAGCGGGGCCGGCAACCCGATGAGCCGCGGCAAGCCCCCGGCGAAGACCACGACGCACGCGCACAGGACCGCCCATATGGCCCAGCTCCCGGCCGCCGGACCGGCGTAACTTGAGGCAATGAGGGCGGCAATCGCCAGGAGCGACGAGGCGGCAAAGGTTTTGGTTCTCACGTCATACATCCTGCCTCATCGGCCGTTGGCTGTGGGCGCGGGGGACGCTCCACATATACTGTCCACAACTTCCGGTCCCAACGTCGCGCATCGGTCCAGAGGGACATGGGAAAGGAGGTCGCCGCATGGCCAGCATCCTGCTGCTGACGAATGCGCCCGGCTCGTCGGTGGGCGTGCTGCCCGCCCTGGAGCTGCTTTCCCACGAGGTGAAGATCCTGCCGGCGGCCTCGGCGACCCTGCTGCAGCTGCCCGCCGTCGACACGATCATGCTCGATGCCCGCAAGGACCTGGCCACCGCGCGCTCGCTGTGCCAGCTGGCGCGCACCACCGGCGTCGAGACCCCCATCATCCTGGTGCTCACCGAGGGCGGCATGGCCGCTGTCTCCGCCCTGTGGCAGGCCAACGACGTCGTCCTGGAAACCGCCGGGCCGGCCGAGGTGGAGGCCCGCCTGCGGCTGGTCACCTCCCTGTCGGCCGCTGCGGCAAACCAGGAGGCCACCGAGATCCGCGCCGGCGGCGTGGTCATCAACGAGGCCAGCTACACCGCCCGCGTGCACGGTGCGCCGCTGAACCTGACCTACAAGGAGTTCGAGCTGCTCAAGCACCTCACCCTGCACCCCGGGCTCGTGTTCAGCCGCGACCAGCTGCTGCACGAGGTGTGGGGATACGACTACTACGGCGGCACCCGCACCGTGGACGTGCACGTGCGCCGGTTGCGCGCCAAGCTCGGTGCCGACCACGAGCAGCTCATCGGCACGGTGCGCAACGTCGGGTACCGGTTCGCCCCGGCACGCGCCGAGGACGAGGCCCCGGCTGCACAAGGGGGCTGAGCGCGGCTATGTTGGTTCCATGAGCGCGACCCAGAGCACCGATTGGACCATCACCACCGCCACCGGCCGGCCCGACGTCGATCTGCTGGACCGGATCACGTCCCTGGCCTCCGCGGCCGAGGATACCGACGGCAACCCGCCGCTGAGTGAACAGACCCTCGTGGACCTGCGCTCCGACGAGGCAGCAGACGCCCTGTTGGTCGTCACCGCCTGGTTGGCCGACGACGAGGGAGGGCCCTCCGGCGAGCTGGTGGGAGTGGCCGTCGCCGTCGCCGCCCCCCATGGGGAGCCGGGCACCCTGGAGATCGTCGTGCACCCCGAATACCGCAACGACGGGATCGCCGCCGCCCTGGTGGCCGCCCTCGGAACGCAGACACCGCTGGAATCGCTGCAGGCGTGGTCGCACGGAAACCACGAGGCCGCCGCCCGGTTGGCCCAGCACCACGGGTTCGCCCCGGTGCGCGAGCTCTGGAGGATGCGCCTGGTGCACGACGCCGGCCTGCCGCCGGCCCGGATGCCCTCCGGCTACCACCTGCGCGCCTTCGTGCCGGGGCAGGACGAACAGGCCTGGCTCGCAGCCAACGCAGCGGCCTTCGCCGACCACGCCGAGCAGGGCGCCCTCACCGCCGGCGACCTGCGCGCCCGCATGGAAGAGGACTGGTTCGAGCCCGAGGGCTTTCTGATCGCCGAGGCCAAGGACGGTTCGATCGCCGGATTCCATTGGACGAAGGTCCACCCGGCCATGAAGAGCCCGACGACCGGGGAGCACCAGGCCGTCGGGGAGGTCTACGTCGTCGGGGTGGTCCCGTCAGCCCAGGGCACCGGGCTCGGCCGTGCCCTGACGGTGGCCGGCATCGAGCACCTGCGCTCGCGCGGGCTCACCGCCGTCATGCTCTATGTCGATGCCGACAACACGGCCGCCGTCGGCCTCTACCGCAAGCTCGGTTTCACCCGCTGGGATGTCGATGTGATGTACGCACACGGGACCACGGCCGCCGGGTAAGGTATTTTCGGACGCATCGTCGCGCCTGCGCCGGTGGTGTGGGCACGACGGTTCCTGCTACTCCCCCAGACGATGTGCACGTGAGGACGGACCCGATGGACACGACCCCCACCACCGCAGCGAGTTTCGGCGACGGCGACATGCCCTCGGCCCGGGCGACCCAGGACCGCATCGAGCTGCCGGTGTTCGACCCGCCGCTGGCACCGGAGGGCGATTTCAGCCTCGACCGCTTCCTGGACCGGGAGACGAGCTGGCTGGATTTCAACGCCCGGGTGCTGGAATTGGCGGAGGATCCCGACCTGTACCTGTTGGAGCGGATCAATTTCCTGTCGATTTTCGCGTCCAACCTCGACGAGTTCTTCATGGTCCGCGTCGCCGGCCTGAAGCGCCGCATCGCCACCGGCTTGGCGGTGCCCTCCGCCGCCGGCGTGAGCCCCATCGACCAGCTCCAGGAGATCCTGGTCCGTGCCAGGGACCTGCAGTTGCGCCACGCCCGCGTGTTCGCCGAGGAACTGCGTCCGGCCCTGGCCGCCGCACAGCTGCAGATCACCCGCTGGGAGCAGCTGGACCAGGCCGCCCAGGAGGAGATCAGCCGCTGGTTCGTCGCGCAGGTCTTCCCCGTGTTGACCCCCCTGGCGGTCGACCCCGCACACCCGTTCCCCTACATCTCCGGGTTGTCGTTGAACCTGGCGGTGATCGTCCGCAACCCGGTCAGCGGCAAGGAGCTCTTCGCCCGGCTGAAGGTCCCCGGCGTGCTGCCGCGGCTGATCTCCGTCGACGGTCCCCGCGCCGGGAACTCGGCAGGCAGGCTCGCGCGCTTCATCTCGCTCGAGGACGTCATCTCCCAACACCTGGAATATCTCTTCCCGGGGATGGAGGTCGTCGAACACCACACGTTCCGGGTCACCCGCAACGAGGACCTCGAGGTCGAGGAGGACGACGCCGAGAACCTGCTGCAGGCCCTCGAGAAGGAGCTGCTGCGCCGCCGCTTCGGCCCGCCGGTGCGCCTGGAGGTCGCCAGCGACATCAACCCGACCATCCGCGACCTGCTGATGCGCGAACTCGGCGTGGAGGAGGACGAGGTCTACTCGCTGCCGGCACCGCTGGACCTGCGCGGGCTCTCGGTCATCGCCGGGATCGACCGCACCGACCTGCACTACCCGAAGCAGCTGGCCCACACCAGCCGGTTCCTCAACGAGTCGGAGACCTCGAAGGCGGCCAACGTCTTCGCCGCGATGCGGCGCCGTGACATCCTGCTGCACCACCCCTACGATTCGTTCTCCACGTCCGTCCAGGCGTTCCTGGAGCAGGCGGCAGCGGACCCGAAGGTGCAGGCCATCAAGCAGACGCTCTACCGGACCTCCGGCGATTCGCCCATCGTCGATGCCCTGATCGACGCCGCGGAGGCCGGCAAGCAGGTGTTGGCCCTGGTGGAGATCAAGGCCCGCTTCGACGAACAGGCGAACATCTCCTGGGCCCGCAAGCTCGAGGAGGCCGGGGTCCACGTCGTGTACGGCATCGTGGGGCTCAAGACGCACTCGAAGCTCTCGCTCGTCATCCGCCGCGAAGGCGACCGGTTGCGGCGCTACTGCCATATCGGCACCGGCAACTACCACCCGCGGACCGCCCGCTACTACGAGGACCTGGGCCTGCTGACGACCGACGAGCAGGTCGGAGAGGACCTCTCCCGGCTGTTCAACCAGCTCTCGGGCTACGCCCCGCGTTCCACGTTCAAGCGCCTGCTGGTGGCACCGCGCTCGCTGCGCTCGGGGCTGCTCGACCGGATCGAACAGGAGATCCAGCACCGGGAGGCCGGCCGCGACGCCCGGGTGGTCATCAAGGTCAATTCCATGGTCGACGAGGCCATCATCGACGCCCTCTACCGCGCCAGCCAGGCCGGCGTCCAGGTCGACGTGATCGTGCGCGGCATCTGCTCGCTGCGCCCCGGCGTCCCGGGACTGAGCGAGAACATCAGGGTCCGCTCCATCCTGGGCCGCTTCCTGGAGCACTCGCGGGTGTTCGCCTTCCACAACGGCGGCGAACACGTCATCTACATCGGGTCCGCCGACATGATGCACCGCAACCTGGACCGTCGGGTGGAGGCCCTGGTGCGGTTGTCCAACAAGGACGACATCGCCGAACTGCAGCGCATCCTGGACCGCTACCTCGACGAGCGCACGGCCAGTTGGCACCTGGACGCCGAAGGCGGCTGGACCCGCCACCACCTCGGCCCCGACGGCGAGCCGCTGTCCGATGTCCAGTCCTGGCTGCTCGAGTCGCGCCAGCGGCGGGCGGCACACCGCTGATGTCGCTTGTCCTTCGTTCCTCCGACGACCCGATCGTCACCGGGGGTGCCGCGCAGGTGCTGGCCGCGGGGGCCGTGCCGTGGCGTGTGGGAGAGGAGGGCCTCCAGGTCCTGCTGATCCACCGCGACAAGTACGACGACTGGTCCTGGCCCAAGGGCAAGCTCGACGCCGGGGAGACCCTCCCGCAATGCGCGGTCCGTGAGGTCCGCGAGGAGGTCGGGCTGGACATCACCCTCGGCATCCCGTTGCCGGCGATCCGCTACCCCGTGGGCTCCGGC
Organism: Arthrobacter sp. ASL1; assembly: GCF_056680475.1. Classification (NCBI taxonomy): domain Bacteria; kingdom Bacillati; phylum Actinomycetota; class Actinomycetes; order Micrococcales; family Micrococcaceae; genus Arthrobacter; species Arthrobacter sp. ASL1. Next base: position 3,143,179 of record NZ_CM155284.1, on the reverse strand, counting down.
CAAAAGGTGGTTTACTACTGGGCCGCGGACGTCTCGGGCCAACACGCGGTCCCGGATGGGCGCGAGGTCGATTCGTGCCGCTGGGTCGCCCCGGCCGAGGCGCGGCGTTGGCTGGCCAATCCGTCGGACATCGATCCGCTGGACGCCCTCGAGGCCGCCCACATCGCCGGCCGGCTGGCGACCGTGCCCTTCATCGTCGTGCGCCATGCCAAGGCCAAGCCGCGGGCCAGCTGGACCCAGGAGGAGGGCAAGCGCCCGCTCGCGGCCACCGGGAAGCGCCAGGCCCTGGAAGTCGCCGCCCTGCTCTCGGCATGGAAGCCGGGCCGCGTGGCCAGCAGCCCCTGGAAGCGCTGTATCCAAACGGTCTCCCCGTACCTGAAGCGCCACGACCTGGGCGTCAAGCTCGCCCCGGCCCTGACCGAGCGCGAGGGTCGGCGGAAGCCGGACAACGTGCGCAAGACCATCCTGAAGCTGATGAAGAAGGGAATCCCCCAGGCGGTCTGCACCCATCGCCCCGTGTTGCCGACCGTCTTCGCCGTCCTGGCGGATCGCCTGCCGGATCGGCTGGCCTCCTTCCTGCCGGCCGAGGACCCCTTCCTGCGGCCGGGTGCGATCGTGGTCGTCCACCAGCCGCTCGCCAAGTTGCGCAAACCGGTGTCCGTGGAGGTCTTCGAGACCTTCGATGACTGATCCTGCCCGAGGCTGGTCGCGATGGCGGGCCGCCGAGTAGGCTCGGGGGACCAGGTATCAGCCCCTCCAGGAGGTAACGTGAACGCCGACCACCCAGGTCAGCCGGCCGTGCCGGGCCAACGCCCGGAGAAGATCGTGCACGAGGACCTGCGCATGGAGCACGACCCGGACCGGGGACGCTACGCACTGTGGCATCGCGACGTCTTCATCGGGATCGTCGGCTACAGCACGGATCCGGCCACCGGCATCGTGACCCTGCAGCACACCATCATCGACGAGGCACATGGCCGCCGCGGCTATGCCCGCGCCCTGGTCACGATGGTGCTGGACGAACTTCGGGCGGACGGCAAGAAGATCATCCCGGAATGCAGCTACGTGCAGGACTATCTCGACCGCTACCCCGAATACCAGGACATGCTCGCCGAATAGGCGGCGCACGACGCCGGCGCCTCCTGCCGCTGGCCCGCACCCTCCGTGGCTGTACTTTTGTATCAATGATTCGATACATTGGTGCAAACAGCGGAAGGATGCATCATGACCGGATGGACCAACACGGGCGAAGGGCCCGCCATCGCCCTCGCCGTCGCGGTGGGCGCCGCCTTGCTCTACGGGTTCCTGCGCCTGCAGGCACGGACCCCGGCATCCGGAGACCCCACCCGTTCGGCCAGGAGCCACGCCTTGTGGACCGCCGTCATCGCGTTCTTCGCTTCCAGCACCTCGGGCCTGCAGGATCTGGTGCGGGTCGCCGCCCCCACGTATGTCCACGACGGCAACGGCTCCAACTGGACCTCGATCGACCCGTCCGGCCATTCGGTCCTCGGCCTGGCGTGGGCGACCGCCTCCCCCGGGTTCTGGCTCGGCCTCGTGTACATCCTGGCCCAGTTCACCTGGCCGCGGCCCCATGCGCGCATCAGGAGCGCCTCGCTGGACGCCAGAGCCCTTCGCGACCACCTCCCGCGCGTCCTGGCGGGCATTTTCGCCACCTTCACCGCCCTCGGACTGGCCGCCATCGCCTGGGCGTGGTCAAGCCCTGCCGTTCCACCCATCCCCGGCCTGGATGTGTCGGCCGGCGAAACGCCCGGCTCCGAGTCGATCCCGGCCGTTGATGGGCTCCGGGCCGGTTCCGAATCCGGGCCGTGGCTGCTGGCGGCCCTGTTGGTGGCCGTTGCCGCCACCTGGATCGCGGCCCTGGTCATCGTCAAGCGGCGCCCCCTGGCCGGATTGTCCGGTTCCGACAACCACACGATCCGGCTGATCGGACTCAACCGCCTGCTGCGCACCGCCATCCTCGTCCTGGGAGGAATCATGCTCACGGCCGCCGGCTCGGCCTTGGCCGCGGCCCAGCATGCGGCGCTGAGCCAGGAAGCGTGGAGCGGGCGCGGCGGGCTGATGGTCGGCGCCGCCGCCTCCGGCGTGGACAAGCCGTGGGGATGGTTGGTCACGACACTGGTGATCGCACAATATGTTGTGCTGGTTGCCATGGCGGCGGCAGCCCCACCGCGGCTGGTCGCCGTGGGCGATCGGTTCAGCCCGCTGGGTACGGCATACCTCCCCGGCAGCTTCGGTGCCGCGCGTCAATTGCTCACCCGGTCCCACGCCCTGGCCACGGCGGCGCTGACGGTCCCGCTGGCAATCGCGCTGCTGGCCCTGCCCGGTGACGTCGGACCCAACATGCGATTCCCGGCACCCGACCTGACCGGGGTCGAGGGGCCGCTGGTTGCCGCGAGCCTGCCCTTTGCGTTCTACTTCGCGTGCATGCTCGGGGTCGAGGCGCTGCTGCGTCGCGGCCACTGCCTGCACCCCGGCGAGCGCCATGCCCCGTCGGGCGGACCGAAGCCAATCGTTCCGACCATTGCCTGGCGTTCGGGCGCCATCGTGTACGTGGTGGTGCTCGTCCTGTCCCTGGCCACACCCCACGGCGACCGCTCGCTCGTCCTGTCGACATCCCTTGGCCTGGCCATCGCCGCCCTCCCCGCCATCGGCTGGTGGCTGGTGGTGGGACGGCGATCCGATCTGGGACGGGCAAGCATCGGCGAAGACGCCCGGCTACGTACCCTCAGCCGGCATCGGATCCTCCGTCTGGGCGCGGCGAACCTGTTCATGGCCGCCGGAATGATCGTGCTGATGGATTCGGCTTCCTGGTTCCATGGGGCGGCCGTGCTCGGCAACGACGGCGGCCCGCTGGCCTGGCAGGCCATCCGCTGGACAAGCAGTTCCGTGCTGTTCATCGTGACGGCGCTGGCCATCTTCCTGCCCTCGGCGGAGTTCTCCCGGACGGGGCAACCGGGCGCCGGGCCGTCGGCGGGTACGGGCCCGGGCGGAACCCTCACCGGCCGGGCCGGTAGCGGGCCCCGGCCATGACGACATCGATCACCGTCGACCTGGACGGCGCGGTCCCTCCCTTCGAACAGATCCGCCGGCAGATCGCCTCGCTCATCGCCATCGGCGAGCTGGGTCCCGGAGACCGGCTGCCCACGGTCCGCGCGCTGGCCGCCGACCTGGGCGTCGCCATCGGCACCGTCAGCCGGGCCTACAAGGAGCTGGAGGCTTCCGGGGCGCTGGAGTCGCGCCGCCGGCTGGGTACCATCGTCTCGTCCGGCCGGCCGACGGCGGCAGCTGCAAAGGCTGGAACCGGGACAAATCCCGCCGGGTACCCGGCGTTGGAAGCGGCGGTCGAGGCCCTGGTGGAAGCTGCCCGGGACTCGCCGTTCGACGATGAAACCGTTGTTGACTTGGTCCGGGGCCGGTTGATGCGATCCAGACGGGCGCCGGACGCGACGTAGACTCGGCGGCATGGGGACGGTCAGCGCGAAGGAGCTCATGCGCGGCCGGCGGCTGCTCTGGCTCCCCTGCCCCGTGGCTGCGGCCATCCTGAGTCCCCGGGTACCGTCTTCGGCATGCTGTGGGTCGGCCTCGGGATCACCGTCCTGATGGCCTTCCTGGCCGCCATCGTCCCGGCTCTGTCCCCGGCCCGGACACGGCCCTCGCCATACCGCAGGTTCCAGCGCGAGGGAATGGTCCGCGGGAGCAAGGAGGGCCTGGGAGCCGCCACCGTGCTGCTGGCGATCTTGTTCTCCGGCCTGGCGATCGAGGGCTGGCTCCGCCCCGGATATGTGGGCGGGTGGTTTGCCCTGACCTTCGCCGGCATCACACTGGTGGTCATCGGATGGGCGTTCCGGTGCGGCTCCCGCTGGGCCCGGCGCCGGGCCGCTGCCGTCGGGGTCCACCCGGATGCCGAGGAGGCCGCCGAGGAGCGACTGTGGCTCTGGGGTGGAATCCTCTACAACAACCCCGCCGATCCCCAGATGATGGTCCCCAAACGTGAGGGCACCGGCATGGGCCTGACAGTGAACGTCGGGAGCCGTGGAGGCGGATGGACCGTGGCGGTCATCCTGCTGGTCGTCGTCGGCTTGCCCGTGGGATTGCTGGTCGGCGTCCCACTGGGTGCGCTGGGTGCGGGGTAGCCACGGCCGGTAGACTGTCGGGCGTGACTATTCCTACCCCGTACGAGGACCTGCTGCGCGACGTGCTGGAGAACGGCACCCCCAAGTCCGATCGGACCGGCACCGGGACGCGCAGTGTGTTCGGTCGCCAGATCCGCTTCGACCTCGGCGCCGGTTTTCCGCTCATCACCACCAAGCGGGTCCACTTCAAATCGGTGGCCGCCGAATTGCTGTGGTTCCTGCGCGGGGAGTCCAATGTGTCCTGGCTGCAGGAACAGGGCGTGCGGATCTGGAATGAGTGGGCCGACGAGAACGGCGAGCTCGGCCCGGTCTACGGTGTGCAGTGGCGTTCGTGGCCGACCCCCGATGGTGGACACATCGACCAGATCACCCAAGTGGTTGAGGCCCTGAAGGTCAACCCGGATTCGCGCCGCCATCTGGTCTCCGCGTGGAATGTCTCCGAACTGGAGAACATGGCCCTGCCGCCGTGCCATGTGTTCTTTCAGTTCCATGTCGCCAACGGCAAGCTCTCCTGCCAGCTCTACCAGCGCAGCGCCGACATGTTCCTCGGCGTGCCGTTCAACATCGCCTCCTATGCCCTGCTCACCCACATGGTTGCCCAGCAGGTCGGCCTCGAGGTCGGCGATTTCATCTGGACCGGCGGCGACGTGCACATCTACGACAACCACCTCGAGCAGGTCAACGAACAACTCGGCCGCACACCCTACGACTCCCCGCGCCTGCGCCTGGCGCGCACCCCGGAAAGCATCCTGGACTACACCCTCGAGGACTTCGAGGTCATCGGCTACCAGCACCACCCCACCATCAAGGCACCGGTGGCCGTATGAGCCGCCACGCCGCTACGCCGGCAGCCGCCGAAGCCCCCGGCCACCGGGCGGAGAACTCCCCCGGCACGGCACGCGTCGGCATGATCTGGGCGCAGACCGTGGACGGGGTCATCGGCCACGAGGGATCCATGCCCTGGCGCCTGCCCGAGGACATGGCCCATTTCAAGAACACCACCTGGGGCCACCCGGTCATCATGGGCCGGCGCACCTGGGATTCCATCCCGGCCAGGTTCCGGCCCTTCGCCGGGCGCTCCAACATCGTGCTGACCTCAGATGACACGACCGCAGCCGAGGCAACCGACGCCGGTGCCGTCGTCGTTCACTCGCTGCAGGAGGGGCTCGACGCCGCTGCCGGCGCCGATGGCGCCGAGGAGATCTGGATCTGCGGCGGCGGAGAGGTCTACGCCGCCTACGAGCCGCTGGCCGACACCGCCATGGTCACCATCATCAACTCCCACGTGGCCGGTGATACGCACGCGCCCCGGCTGCCGGAGGATTGGAACCTCGCGCTGCGCGAGCCGGCCGAGGGCTGGCTGACGGGCGCCAACGGGACCGAATACCGCCACGAACTCTGGGAGCGCAGCTAGGTGAAGGAAGCCTTCAGGGAACTGACCTCCACGCCGGAACCGCTCTTCGCACTCGGTTTCATGCTCTTCCCGCTGCTGGGGCTGATCTGCGCGGCACTGGGCCTGTGGATGATCATCACCGGCGCGGTCATCGGCGGCATCATCGTGCTTTTCACGATCACGCAGGCCTTCGCGCTCGGCGCGTTCTGGGCCATCAACCGGCGGGCCAAACTGCTCTCCGGGAAGTAGCCCGGGACCCCGCGCGACGGGATCCGAAGCCGCCCGATCCCCGGCATGGGCGCCCTCCACACGTAACCCGGCTGGGGTTCGACCCCGTTGTCGCCTTACGATGGATGAATGACTTCTTCCGTTGGATTCATTGGTTATCGAGGCATGGTTGGCTCCGTGCTCATGCAACGCATGCTCGACGAGGGCGACTTCGAGGGCATCGACCCGGTCTTCTTCTCGACGTCCAACCCGGGTGGGCCGGTCCCGGCCTTCGCCTCCGGCGCTGGCGTGCTGCAGGATGCGCATGACATCGACGAGCTCGCCAAGCTGCCCATCCTGGTCACCGCCCAGGGCGGGGACTACACCAAACGCGTCCACCCCGAATTGCGGGCCCGTGGGTGGAAGGGCCTGTGGATCGACGCGGCCTCGACGCTGCGCATGAACGACGACTCCATCATCGTCCTGGACCCGGTCAACCGCCAGGTCATCGACGCCGGGCTGGCCGCAGGGACCCTGGATTTCGTCGGCGGCAACTGCACCGTCTCCTGCATGCTCATGGGCCTGGGCGGCCTGTTCCGCAACGGCCTGGTCGAATGGGGCACCGCGATGACCTACCAGGCGGCCTCCGGCGGCGGCGCCCGCCACATGCGCGAACTGATCAACCAGTTCGGCGACATCAACTATTCGGTGGCCGACGAGCTGGCCGACCCGGCCTCGGCGATCCTGGAGATCGACCGCAAGGTGCTGGCCACCCAGCGCGGCGGCCTGGATGCCACCGAGTTCGGCGTCCCGCTGGCCGGCTCGCTGATCCCCTGGATCGATGCGGACCTGGGCAACGGGCAGTCCAAGGAGGAGTGGAAGGCCGGGGTCGAGACCAACAAGATCCTGGGCACTGACGCGGACAACCACGTCATGCTCGACGGGTTGTGCGTGCGGATCGGCGCCATGCGCTCGCACTCGCAGGCCCTGACATTGAAGCTGACCGAGGACGTGCCGCTGGACGAGATCGAGCGCCTGCTCGACGCCGACAACGAGTGGGCCACCGTGGTGCCGAACTCCAAGGACGCCACGATGAACCAGCTGACCCCGGTCGCCGCCTCCGGCACCCTCGACATCCCGGTGGGGCGGCTGCGCAAGCTGGAGATGGGCCCGCAGTACCTTTCGGCCTTCACTGTCGGCGACCAGCTGCTCTGGGGTGCCGCCGAACCGCTGCGCCGCATGCTCGCCATCGCCCTCGGCCGGCTGTAGGCCACCAGCCGGCGGGGCACTAGGGTCGAGATCGAACCGAAAGTCCATCGCCGGAGGGAACCATGTGCCGTTGGCTTGCCTATCTGGGATCACCGATCACCTTGGAGACGGTGCTGACCAAGCCAAACCACTCACTGCTGGACCAGAGCCTGCTCGCCCGGGGCCTTTACCTGCCCCACAGGGCGATGAGCTCCCAGTTCCGTGACCGGGCCTTCCCCACCAATGGCGATGGGTTTGGCCTGGCATGGTCCGGCCTGCGGGGCAAGCTGGGGCAATACCGGGAGATCACGCCGGCATGGGACAGCCAGAACCTGCGCCATCTGGCGGCCCAGATCGAATCGGGGTGCTTCCTGGCCCATGTACGCGCGGCACCGGGGGGAACGATCGCGCAGGAGAACTGCCACCCGTTCGTCCACGACGGCTGGATGTTCCAGCACAACGGGGAGATCAACGGGTTTCCCGACCTCAAGAGGGAACTGACCCTCGACGTCGATCCCGCGCTCTACCCCCACATCAAGGGCAACGGCGACACCGAGGTCTGCTTCTTCCTGGCCCTGACCTATGGGCTGCGCGACGATCCCGTCCGGGCACTGACCCGGATGGTCTCGCGTGTGGAACGGGCCCGGCGGGACAGCGGCCAGGCGGAACCGTTCCGGGCGACTATCGCGGCCTCCGACGGGGACCGGCTCATCGTCCTCCGTTGGGTCAGCCCGGAGGCGCCCCAGGCGGTGGCCCCGTCGTTGTTCCACTCCTTTGGACAGGTGACCCTCCACGTGGGCGAGGGGTTCGGGCCGGGCACGGGGCTCTCGGAGGAACTGCCTCCGGACGCGCAGCTGGTGGCCTCGGAACCCCTGGAGCTGCACTGGAGCAAACGGCACTGGATGGAAATCCCCCCGGCAACTGTCGGGGTCTTCACCCGCGGCCAGGAGCCCGTCTTCTCCGCGGTCGAACCGGCGCTCGGGTGATCGATCAGGCGGGTCCGGCACCGCACAAAGGACAGGGACACCACCGGATTGAACTGCTCCCCCGAATGGTTGGAACCGAATTCTTCAGTCCAACCCCCGGGGGAGCAGTTCAGGTACCCGTGGCGCCCCTGGTCTTGAGGCGTCCCGCCCAGGGGACGCCGGCGGATCAGTTGTCGTGGCGGACGCGTCCCACGTCCTCGTTGGCCGTGTCGTAGAGGCGTTGCAAAGAGGCCATGCGCTCATCGGTGATATCCCCGGCGGCGTGTGCCGCCTTGCCCTGATCGAGCAGGCGCTTGGCTTCCTTCATGTTGCCCTCGGCCAGATCCATCGCGTGTTCCAGGCTTGTCTCGTGTTCCATGCCTCCATAGTGCGTCAGTGCCGGAGCAAAAGTCCACGGTGACTTGCACGGGGGCTTAATTGTGACCTCACCGTGCCCAAAAGCGCGCGTATTCGCGCAGCCGGGCGGCGCACGCACGCGATGCCGCGGGCCCGAGGGTCCCGCCGAAGGGAACGGTTGTCCCGTCGCCATCCCAGGTCCCGATGGTGGCCCCGCCGTGCACGATGGTCCGGCGGAACACCCCGTTTCCGCCGGGAACGACCTGTTGTGCGTGCTCCGCAGGCAGGCTGGCACTGCGGTCCCGGTAGCCCAGGAGAAACTCGTCGAAACCGGGTAGCGCGAGCACGGTACGTGCCCCGGGCCCCGGCGCACCGGCGTCGAGGCCAGCGGCGGTGCCGGGCGCCATCCAGTGGTCGATTGCCCCCAGCCGCCGCTGGGCCAGGCGACCGGCCGTTTCCAGGTCGGCCAGGGCCGTGCGGACCGGCGTCAGCGGCAGGCCGAGCCACCAGGCGAAGTCACCGACGGTGGCCGGGCCGTGGCCGGCGAAGTACCGCAGTGCCAGGCGCGCCAGGGACGCCTCCGGGTCCCCGCCGTCGTTCCCGGTGCCGGGGATCACGGCCCGGTAGGGGACGAAGAGCTGGCGGACTCCCCCGCCGTCGGCCATCGGCCCCTGGACGATGGCGCGGACCAGCGACAGGGCCATCAGCAGGTGGTAGCCGCGTTGCCCGGAGGTGTCCTGGCCAGCGGTGCGGATGGCTTCCAGGAGCTGTCCGCGCGTGGCACCGTCGGCGCAGCGCTCGATGGCGACGGGCGCCAGTGCCGAGACGTCGGCCGGATCGATGCCCGAGCTGCGGAAACCGGTGGCCGTCTGGGCGCGCATGCGCGGTCCGGTGACGGTGAGGACGTCGTCGAGCAGCTCCGGGGCGACCAGCATCAGAGTGCCGCGGGCCGCCCAGGTGCGCACGATGGTTCCGGCGTCGAATGCAGCGCGGACCGTTGACGCGGTGCTGTCGGGGGCCCGGACGCCCAGGGCCCAGAACGCCTGTCCGAGATCCTGGGCCTGGACGAGCCCCAGGTGCCGCACGACGGAGGCCGGGGTGGCCCCCGCCCCGGGAGCGGCGAGCAGGCCCAGCGTGGACAGGCGTGCCCGCGCCACGACGATGCGCGGGGCGGGCGGGGCGCTCATCTCAGAGGTCGATCCCGATGAGGAGGGGCTCGTTGTGCAAGGTGATGCCGAAATGTTCGCGGACCCCGTCGCGCACGGCGCGGGCGATAACCAGGATGTCCTGCGCGGTGGCGCCGCCGCGGTTGGTGATGGCCAGCGTGTGCTTGCTGGACAGCGAGGCCCGGCCGCCGGCCAGCCCGGCTCCTGCGGTACCGGGCAGGCCATACCCCTTGGCGAACCCTGCCCGGTCGATCAGCCAGGCTGCGGAGAGCTTGGTGCCGCCGGCGGCCGGGAAGCGCGGGGCGTCGGCGGGAAGGGACGCGGCGGTGTCCGCGTCCACGATCGGGTTCGTGAAGAAGGACCCGGTACTGAAGGTGTCGCGGTCCGACGGATCGAGGACCATGCCCTTGCCGGCGCGCAGGCGCAGTACGGTGGAGCGGACGGCTGCTGCCTCGGCCCGCTCGCCGGCCTGCACACCCAGGGTGCGCGCGAGTTCGGCGTAGGCGATGGGCGCTCCGAGCGTCGAGGCCTCCAAGGTGAAGGTGACGTCCAGGACGACGTAACGTGGGGACCCCTCCACCGTGGTGCGCTTGAGCAGCGAATCCCGGTAGCCGAACGCCAGGTCAGCGGCGACGAAGTCCACCAGCCGGGACTCGTGGCGGTCCCACGCCCGGACCGATTCGAGGCTCTTGGACACGTCGGCGCCATAGGCGCCGACGTTCTGCACGGGGGTGGCCCCGGTGGATCCCGGGATGCCGGAGAGCGCCTCGAGCCCGGCGAGTCCGGCGTCCAGGGTGGTCCGCACCACGTCGTCCCACGGATGACCCGCGGCGACCGTGACCCGGGAAGGGGTGCCATCGGTGCCGGGGACGATGTCCACACCGCGCGTCGCGATACGCAGCACGGTGCCGTCGTACCCGTCGTCGGAGATGACCAGGTTGGAGCCGCCGCCGACGAGCAGCAGCCTGGTCCCGGCGTCGTCCGCCGCGCGCACGGCCGAGAGGACCTCCGCCTCGGTGGTCGCCTCGACGACGTCGGAGGCGGGTCCACCGACCTCGGTGGTGGTCAGCCCGGACAGCAGCTTCTGCATCAGAACTGGACCAGGGCCTGCGCCTTGACGAGGACCTTCTGTCCGTCGGCGACCACTGTCAGGTCCACCCGGGCGGTCCGCGCCGCCTCGTCGAGGGCCCCGATGACACCGGTGACCTCCAGGGCCGTCCCGGGCGCATCGGAGGGGTTGGTGCCCTCCGGGTCCTGCACGATGACGGGCTTGGTGAAGCGGGTCTGGTAGTCGACGATGGCCCCGGGGTCACCCGTCCAGTCCTCGACCAGTGTGACGGCGGCGCCCATGGTGAACATGCCGTGGGCGATGACGCCGGGCAGCCCGACCTCGGTGGCGAACCGTTCGTTCCAGTGGATGGGGTTGAAGTCGCCGCTGGCCCCGGCGTAGCGGATGAGGTCGGAGCGGTTCACGTGCAGTGTGGTGCTGCCGATGTCCTGGCCTTTTTCGAGGGTGGCGAAGTCGATGGGGGTCATGCTGCCTCCTCCCCGCGGACGAGGATCGACGAGGTGGTGGTGGCGACGGCGGCCCCGTCGGTGGTGCTGATTTCCGACCGGGTGGTGATCATCGCGCCGCCGCCCATGGCGCGCACCTTGTCCACGTGCAGTTCGGCCACGAGTTCGTCGCCGGCGACGATGGGACGGTGCAGGGTGAAGCGCTGGTCGGCGTGGACGACCCGGGAGAAATCGATGCCCGATTCCGGGTCGGCGATCAGCTGGGCATCGGCCCGCTGGGCGACGATGATCGCGAAGGTGGGAGGGGCGACGAGGTCGGCGTGGCCGAGGCCGGCGGCGGCCTCCTGGTCGTAGTGGGACCGGTGGGTGGCCTTGGTCGCCGCGGCGAACTCGCGGATCTTCTCGCGGGAGACCACGTAGGCCTCCCCCGCCGGGTAGCTGCGCCCTTCCAGGGCCGGGTTGATGCTCATGGTGTCCTCGCTGTCGGGCGGGTCGGTGGGTGCGCGTGCGCGGTTTCCAGCTTAAGGCACGGCGGCCGCTGCCGGTGCCGGGCCGGGCCTCCGATATGATGAAAACATCATTCCACTCCACCGGAAAGGAAACCATGTTCCTGGACGACGAGCAGTTGCCCCTGTATGAGATCAAGGCGAACCTCTTCAAGGCCCTGGCCCACCCGGCCCGCATCCGCGCGCTCGAGATCCTCGTCGACTCCCCGGAGCAGTCCGCCACGGTCGCCCAGCTGCTGGCAGCCATGGAGATCGAGGCCAGCCACCTGTCCCAGCACCTGCGCGTGCTGCGCCGGCACGGCGTGGTCACGTCGAGACGGCGGGCCAGCCACGTCGACTACACTTTGGCCCATCCCGGGGTGGCAGAACTACTGGCCATCGCCCGCCGATTCCTCAACGACCGGATGGCGTCCGCCCGCGGCGCCGCTAACGCCGAGCACCAGACGGCGGCCCACTGATGGCACGCCCCTCCCTGCGCGCTTTCCTGCCCAGCGCCGACGACTATGCGCTGTTGCCCTCGAGCTGGCGGGTCGACATCCTGGCCGGCGTCACCGTCGGCATCGTCGCGCTTCCCCTCGCACTGGCCTTCGGGGTGACCTCCGGCGTGGGAGCCGCCGCCGGCCTCGTCACCGCCGTCATTGCGGGGCTGGTCGCCGCCGTGATGGGCGGCTCCCCGGTGCAGGTCTCCGGGCCCACGGGCGCGATGGTGGTGATCCTGGCCCCCATCGTCGCGGCCCATGGCGTGGGGTCCATCGCCCTGTTGAGCATCATGGCGGGAGTGATCGTCCTGGCCATTGGCCTGGCCGGCGTCGGGCGGGCCGTCGCCTTCATCCCGTGGCCGGTGGTCGAGGGCTTCACGTTGGGGATCGGCGCCATCATCTTTCTCCAACAAGTGCCGTTGGCCACGGGCACCGAGGCACCGTCTGGGCTGAATACCGTCGTTGCCGCCTGGATCTCCGCCGGCGGTGCGCAGTGGCCGACGGCGGGCATCACCGTGGCCATCGTGGCCGTGGTGGCCACCCTGATGGTCACCGCCCCGCGCCTGCACCCCGGGCTACCGGCAAGCCTGATCGCCATCGCCCTGGTCACCGTCGTGGCCGAGTGGCTGCACCTGGACATCCCCCGCATCGGCGCACTGCCCGCGGCCCTGGGGGCACCGGCGTTGCCGCCGGCTTCGCTGCCCCTGATGGCAGAGCTGGCCGGCCCCGCCGTGGCGGTGGCCGCCCTGGCCGCCATCGAATCGCTGCTCTCTGCGCGGGTCGCCGCGGGGCTGGTGGGGCCCCACGGTTCGACCACGGGGCAATACCACCCGGACCGCGAACTCGCCGGACAAGGGCTGGCGTCGATAGCGGCCGGCCTGTTCGGGGGCATGCCGGCCACCGGCGCCATCGCCCGCACCGCGGTGAATGTGCGCAGCGGGGCCCGCACCCGGCTGGCCTCGATCGTCCACGCCCTGCTGTTGCTGGTGATCGTCTACGCCGGTTCACAACTGGTCGGACGCATCCCCCTGGCCGCACTGGCCGGAATCCTGATGGTGACGGCCACCCGCATGGTTTCCCGCCATACGGCGGCATCGATCCTGCGCTCGGGCCGTTCCGAGGCGACCTTGTTCGTGGTCACGGCCATCATCACCGTGGCCTTCGATCTCATCGAGGCGATCCAGATCGGGGTGCTGGTCGCGGCCTTCTTCGCGCTGCGCTCGGTGGCCAAGGCCTCGGGCGCCGCACGCGAGGAACTGCCCGGTGACGCCCACCCGGATGATGAGCGGATTGCGCTCTTCCGCCTCGACGGTGCCATGTTCTTCGGGGCGGCCGAAAAGATCCTCACGGACGTCCAGGCGGTGACCGGCGTGGAAGTTGTCATCCTGCGGCTGTCGCGCCTGCGTATGCTCGACGCGACCGGCGCCCGCGCACTGGTCGACATCATCGGGGCCCTGGAGCGACGCAAGATCACGGTCCTGGTCAAGGGCATCCGCCCCGAGCACTCCAAGATGGCCGAAACCGTCGGCGTCATCGAGGCCCTGCGGCACTACCGGCACGTCTTCGAGGAGTTGGAACCCGCCGTGGCGCATGCACGCAAGCACGTCGCGGAAAACCGTGCGGCGGATGCTTCCAGGCAGCTACCCTAGCGGCCCTGGCGCTGTTTCGGCACGGGCGGATTCTGCTTCCGGTACGTCTTGACGTCGCGTCCGCGGACCACCAGTCCGGCGACGTGGGTCAGCAGTCCGGCCAGGATGATCCCGACGGCCGTGTACATCAGCGGCCGGTTCCCGGTGTTGGCGCCGACCAGCGCCAGGATGATGCCCAGGCCGGAGACGGCCATCGAGGCGATCACCAGGACCTTGTAGAGGCCCGACGCCGATTCCCAGGGTGTGCTGATCATGCCATCAAGTCTATCGGTTCAGAACAGCGAGTCCTGCGCCGCGGGCACCGCAGTTGAGTGCTCGCCGGGCACCACCCGCCGGCCCTTGAGCACCGAGGCATCCGCGGCGTACAAGCGCTCGGATCCGTCCAACCTGACACCCAGCGTCTGGCCCAGGACGGCCTCGACGGTGAAGCCGTGGCTGCTGGCGCTGAGCCACCCAGGATAGGGGTGCAGGTCCCCGGCATTCCAGGCGCAGAGCAGCGGGCCGGCCGGGGCGGAAGGCTCGAAGTCCCCGTCGGCAGGTTGGACGTCCAGCCCGGCCGCTTCCGGGTCGTCGGCGAGTAGTCGGCGGACCCCCTCCACCTGGGCCCGGTGCATCGTGGCGAGGGATCCGGCGTCGTACACCCCCGACGCCGAGGGCCCGCCCTGCCCGGGGTCGGTGAGCCCAGCGGTCTTGGCGGAGGCGCGCACTGCCTGCCCCAGGCCGAGGCGGTCGGTCACCAGGTCCTCGAGGACCCGGACGATGCGTCCGTCGGCCGCCAGGGCCACATAGGAGGCCATGACGGCCCCCTGCTGGGCCAGCCGGCGCCATTTGTTGCCCTGGCCCGCGGTGCCGATCTTTGAGGCGCCGTGGGCGAACGTGGCGACGTAGAGCCACTGTGGCTTCGCGAGGTAGGCACGCAACCCGGGAGGTGCGATGCCGGAGCGGTGGAAGTCGTGCATGTGGCGGGCGTCGTCCCGGGCCAGGCAGGAGGCGCATTGGGTTCCGCGCGCCGCCGCTGCCGCGTCGGGGCAGTCGACGTGGGCCCAGTCCTCGACGCCGTCAACGCGGGTGTGCCCCAGGCACCACCGCCCGGGTTCCACCGCGAAGGAGCAGCGCGTCCCGGGCTCCAGCACGACGTCGGCGCGTGCCCCGTTGACTGCCTGCAGGGCCCATCGCGGCGTCGAGCCGTCGGCGGGCCAGTCGATGCCTGAGCTGAGCAGGACGGTGGCTGCGGTGGCGTCGGCGGCCGGTCGGGTGGGAACGATGTCGGCCGCTGGATCCATGCATCAAGCATAGGCGGGCAGCCGGAGCGCGGGCCCTGAAATGACGAAATCCGCCCCGCAGTGCGGGACGGATTCCTGTAGTAGCGGTGCCGGGACTCGATCCCGGGACCTCACGATTATGAGTCGTGCGCTCTAACCAGCTGAGCTACACCGCCACGAATGGGAATGCCCGCGTAGGCGTCGGTTTCTCTCGCGAGTCGACACGGACGCGGGCTTTCCTACTCAGAGCCCCCCACCGGAATCGATCCGGTGACCTCGTTCTTACCAAGAACGCGCTCTACCACTGAGCTAGGGGGGCAACGGAAAAAAACTTTACCAGCAATTTCCGCCCGGATGAAATCGGGACCGCCCCTTGTGGCTGACGCCACAGGAACGCCGTGAATCCGGGCTCCGGGGGTGTCGAGCACCCCTGGGAGCGGGGCTTAACGACCGGAAGACCGGGCCATCCCCCACAGGGAAATGCCCGGCCTTCCGATGGCGTCACGGTGGCGGTCCCGACGGACGGGACCAGTGGCTGCTAGTAGCTGCGGCCGCGTCCACCCTCGAAGCTGCGCGAGGACGTGCGGGGCTTGCGCGAACCGCCGCGGTTGCCGTCGTCGTTGCGGAAACCGCCACGATCGCCACGGTCTCCACGGTTTCCGTCGAAGCCGCCACGGTCCTTGCGGTAGCCGCCGTGGTCGCCGCCCTCGCGGTCACGGCGCGGTGCACGGCCGGTGTCCAGCTCCAGGCGGATCAGCTCGCCGCCGACACGGGTGCGCGACAGGGCGTTCCACTGGTCCTGCGACAGCTCGGCCGGAAGCTCCACGAGGGTGTGGTCGGCACGGATGTCGATGCCGCCGATCTGGCCGGAGTTGAAGCCGCCCTCGTTTGCCAGTGCCCCGACGATCGAGCCGGGCATGACGCGCTGGCGGCGTCCGACGGCGATGCGGTAGGTCGCGTTGCCCTCGGTGAGCGTGCGTGTCGGGCCGCGGGAGCCGAAGCCGTCCTTGGCGCCCTTGGACATGCGGGCCTGCTTGGCCGGAGGCGTGGGGAGCTCCTGCATGAGCAGCGGGCGGCCGCCCTGGGCCATGTGGGCCAGGGCCGCGGCGATCTCCACGGCCGAGATGTCATGCTCGGCCTCGAACTTCTCGACGAGGTTGCGGAAGACCGACAGCTCCTGGGAAGCCAACGTCTCGGAGATCTGGCCGGCGAACTTCTCGAGGCGCTTGTCGTTGACGATGTCGACGCTCGGAAGGGTCATGGCCTCGACCGGCTGACGCGTCGCCTTCTCGATGGCGCGCAGCATGTGCTTCTCACGCGGCGTCATGAACAGGATCGCGTCGCCCTGGCGGCCGGCACGCCCAGTGCGGCCGATGCGGTGCACGTACGACTCGGTGTCGTGCGGGATGTCGAAGTTGATGACGTGGCTGATGCGCTCGACGTCCAGGCCGCGGGCGGCGACGTCGGTGGCGACCAGGATGTCGATCTTGCCGCTGCGCAGGTTCTCCACGGTGCGTTCGCGCTGCTGCTGCGGGATGTCGCCGTTGATGGCGGCCGTGGTGAATCCGCGGGCCTTCAGCTTGTCGGCGAGGTCCTCGGTGGCCATCTTGGTGCGCACGAAGGCAATGACGCCTTCGTGGGCCTCGGATTCGAGGATCCGGGTCATGGCGTCGAGCTTGTGTGCTCCCATGACCTGGACGTAGCGCTGGCGGGTGTTCTTGCCGGTGGTGGTGCTGGACTTCACCGACACCTCCTGCGGGTTGCGCAGGTACTGCTTGGAGATGCGGCGGATGGAGCCGGGCATCGTGGCGGAGAAGAGGGCGACCTGCTTGTCCTCGGGGGTGGCCTCGAGGATCTTGTCGACCTCTTCGGCGAAGCCCATGCGCAGCATCTCGTCGGCCTCGTCGAGCACGACGTACTGCAGGTGCGAAAGGTCCAGTGAACCCTTGTTGATGTGGTCGATGACCCGGCCCGGGGTGCCGACGACGACCTGGGCGCCGCGACGCATCGCGGAGAGCTGCGGGCCGTAGGGGGAGCCGCCGTAGACGGGCAGGACGGTGAAGTCGCCCATGTGCTTGGCGTAGGAGGTGAAGGCCTCGGCGACCTGGAGCGCGAGCTCGCGGGTCGGTGCGAGGACCAGGACCTGCGTGTTGCGTGCGGTGCCGTTCTGATCGGCCAATTCGGCCATGCGGGACAGGGCGGGGATCGCGAAGGCGGCGGTCTTGCCGGTGCCGGTCTGGGCCAGGCCGACGACGTCGCGGCCCTCCAGGAGCAGCGGGATGGTGGCCGACTGGATCGGGGTGGGCGTTTCGTAGCCCAGGTCCTCGACGGCGGCGAGGACGCGGCCGTCGATGCCGAGGTCAGCGAACTTCACGGAAGCTTCTGCGGTGGGCGTTTCGGGCACATTGGTGGACATGTCGGAAGACATAAAGAATTACCTCGTTCATAGGGGCGGAAGACCCGGCACTCGTTACGAGGCGGGATCCGCGGCACATTCGGACTCAAACACCAGTCCGGCCGCTCCCCTATGAAGAAACTGCCCGCACGCTGCGGACTCACACACGATGAGCTCCTGCCTCAAGAATTGGGCAGGATGCGAGGGAAGCCGGATATCGGTGAGATCCCAGTCTACAGGAGCATGGGGCGCGACGACGAGGCGGGGCCTGTGCGGTTGGGCACACCCAGTAGGCTGGCTGGCGTGAAGAAACTTCCCGTCGCCCTGCGCGTGGCCGTCATCTGGTGGGCCGTGCTGGCCCTGGTCCTGCTCGGATTCGGCATCGCCTCCTGGGGCAACTCCCGGCTGCTGGTCGGCGGCAGCCGGTCCGGGCTGATCGCCCTGGCGCTGCTGCTGGCCCTGCTGGCGGTCGGCGTGGGCTACGGCGCCTGGCGGTTGTTGCGCGGCCAGCTGGCGGGCCGGGCCTGGTTGACGACGATGGGCCTGATCGGCGGCATCCCGCTGGTGCTGCGCGGCCCGCGGCTGGGGGTCCTGGGCGCGACCCTGCTCATCGGGGTCGTGCTCTTGTGGCTGCCGCAGAGCATGGCCTACTTCAAGGAGCAGTCGCGGGCGGCGCGGTCGGCCCGCCAGGCGGAGCGCCGTGCCGCGAAGGGCCTGCCCCGGCGTTGAGCGGGCCACCTGTCCGGCGGGCCAATGTGGGATGGATCACCGCGCAGCGATAGGCTCGGGACATCCACCCCGTCTTTTCGAAAGGGCTCCCACCATGAGTCTGCTGGCCATCACGAACGTCCACGTCGTCCCGATCGAAGGGGATCCGTACGACGGGTCGGTCATCGTCCGCGACGGCAAGATCGAGGCCTGTGGTCCCGACGTCCAGGCACCTGACGACGCCGAGGTCCTCGACGGCGGCGGCCAGTGGCTGTTGCCCGGCTTCGTCGACGCGCATGTGCACCTGGGCATGCACCCCGAGGGCGAGTCCGGCTCGACAGCGGACGTGAACGAGATGACCGACCCGATCATGGCCGCCGTGCGGGCGATCGACGCCGTGGACCCGTTCGATCCCGGCTTTGACGACGCCCTGGCCGGCGGTGTGACCACGGTCAACGTCAACCCGGGCTCGGGCAATCCGGTGGGCGGGCTCGCCGTGGCCATCCACACGCACGGGCGCTATATCGACGAGATGGTCCTGCGCTCCCCCAGCGGCCTGAAATCGGCCCTCGGCGAGAACCCGAAGCGGATCTACGGGGAGAAGAAGCAGACCCCGTCCACCCGCCTGGGCACCGCGATGGTCATCCGCAAGGCCTTCATTGAGGCCCGGAACTACATGGCCAAGGCCGACCCGGACGCCATCGACCCGCGCATGGAGGCCCTGGCGATGGTGTTGCGCCGCGAGATCCCGTGGCGCCAGCACTGCCACCGCACCGACGATGTCGCCACCGCCCTGCGCCTGGCCGAGGAGTTCGGCTACGACCTGGTTCTGGACCACGGCACCGAGGCCCACGTGATCGCCGACGTCATCGCCGAACGCAACATCCCGGTGCTCATCGGTCCGCTGTTCACCACCAAGTCCAAGGTCGAGCTGCGCGGCCGCTCGCTGGCCAACCCCGGCAAGCTCCACGACGCCGGTGTGGAGATCTCCATCATCACCGACCACCCGGTCATCCCGATCAACTTCCTGGTCCACCAGTGCACGCTGGCCATCAAGGAGGGGCTGGACCCCGTGGCGGCCCTGCGCTCGATCACCATCAACCCGGCGCGGGTCCTCGGGCTCGAGCACCGCATCGGCTCCATCGAACCGGGCAAGGACGCCGATCTGGTCCTCTGGTCGGGCGACCCGCTGGATGTCATGCAGCGGGCCCTGCGCGTGTTCATCGGTGGCCGCCAAGTCATGGAGTACGACGCCGAAACCCGCCTTCCCGTCGTCGTGGACCGGAAGCTGCCGGTCGCCTAGTGCAGCAGGGGCACGTCGGAGACCACGGCGATGTGCCCGCCCATGGCCGCGGCGGCGGCGTCCGGGTCCCCGGCACGGATGGCCTCCGTGATGCCCCGGTGCGCCGCCAGCGAGATCTGTGGGCGTCCGGGCTGGCCCAGTGATTCGATGCGGGTCTCCAGGATCATCTCCCCGATGAAGCCCATCATCTGGGCCAGCACCGCCGAATGGGCGGCCGCGGTGATGGCCTGGTGGAACAGCTCGTCGCCGTGGACGCCCCGTTCGCCCCGGGCGATCTCGTCGGCCATCACCGCCAGTGCTTCGTCGATCGCGGCCAGATCCTCCGGCGTACGCCGTTCCGCCGCCAGCGCGGCCAGCTTGACCTCCAGGGTGCTGCGCGCCTCGACGATTTCCGGCAGGCGGTTCTGGTGTTCGCGGAGCTTGCGCAACAGCGCCGCCATGCTCGGCCGGTAGACCAGCACGGCACCCGTGCCGTGCTGGACGTCGATGACACCGAGGACCTCGAGGGCGACCAGCGCCTGGGCGAGCGTGGCGCGCGAGACCCCGAGCTGGTCGGCCAGGTCTCGTTCGGCCGGGAGCCGGTCGCCGGGCCCGAGCTGCTCGGATTCAACGTAGCCGAGGATCTGCTCCATGAGCTGTTCGTAGAGGCGCGGACGCGCCACCTTGCCCAACGTCGTCGCCTTGCCCGGGTCCCGCATGGTGCACCTCCTCGTCGTGTTCCCCCACAGTACACACGACATCCTATTGACAAAGTGACAGAGGGTCTAGGAGGCTAGGCCACTGAGAGTGACGAACTGCACACCCGCACCCGCACCCGAACTTCTGGAGGCTCCCCCCATGTCTGCTCCGATCCTTTCCATCATCGTGTTGGCGGTGATGTTCCTGCTCGCCACGGTGCTGCCCATCAACATGGGCGCGCTCGCCTTCGTCGGCGCCTTCGTCCTCGGGGCGCTTTTCCTGGGGATGGACACCAAGGACATCCTCGCCCAGTTCCCCGGCGGCCTGTTCCTGACACTGGTCGGGGTGACCTACCTGTTCGCCATCGCCCAGGGCAACGGGACCATCGACCTGTTGATCCGCAAGGCCGTGAAACTCGTGGACAACCGGATCGCCCTGATCCCGTGGGTGATGTTCATCATCACCGCTGTCATCACCTCCGTGGGCGCCCTCGGCCCGGCCGCCGTGGCCATCATGGCCCCCATCGGCCTGGGCTTCGCCGCCCGGTACAAGATCAACCCGCTGATGATGGGCATGCTCATCGTCCACGGCGCCCAGGCCGGCGGGTTCTCCCCCATCGCCGTCTACGGAGTGATCGTCAACGGGCTCATTGCCGACACCGGCTTCGACTTCAGCCCCACGGCTCTGTTCCTCAGCTCGTTGATCTTCAATACCGTCATCGCCGTCATCCTCTACTTCGTCCTGGGTGGCAAGGCCCTGGCCGGCAGCCGCGTCGCGCACTTCGCAGAAAGCGTCTCCGAGGCCCGCATGGGCGCTTCGGTCGGTTCCCGCGCCGCAGGCGTCGACTACAAGGGTGCCGGCAGCGGCACCTACGGCCCCCGCGACCCCGCCGGCGACGGCCCCTCCGGTGCCGCAGCAGGCCCGGTCACCTTCCCGCAGATCGCCACCGTCATCGGCCTCATCGCCCTGGCCGTCATCGCCCTGGGATTCAAGGTCGACGTCGGATTCGTCTCCATCACCATCGCCGTCATCCTCGCCCTGGTGTCCCCGCAGGCGCAGAAGGGCGCCGTCAACAAGATCAGCTGGTCCACCGTCCTGCTGATCTGCGGCATGCTGACCTTCGTCGGCGTGCTGGAGGAGGCGGGCACCATCACCTACGTCTCCGACGGCGTCGCCCAGATGGGCATGCCGATGCTTGCCGCGCTGATGATCTGCTACATCGGCGCCGTGGTCTCCGCCTTCGCCTCTTCCACCGCGATCCTGGCGGCCCTCATCCCGCTGGCCATCCCGTTCCTGGATTCGGGTGCCGTCAGCGCCGTCGGGGTGGTCTGCGCCCTGGCCATCGCCTCGACCGTCGTCGACGTCTCGCCCTTCTCCACCAACGGCGCCCTGGTGCTCGCCAATGCGCCCGAGAGCATCGACGCCGACAGGTTCTACAAGCAGATCCTGGCGTACGGCGGCATCGTCGTCGTCGTCGGCCCGGTGCTGGCCTGGGTGACGCTCGTCGTCCCCGGCTGGCTCTGACCGCTCGCGATACGCTGCCCGGGAGGACCCACCGTGGGCCCTCCCGGGCCTGTTTCCCCCGCTCTTCCCCGCCCCGAAAGGAGCCTTCGTGAACCCCACGACTGCATCATCAACGGCCCCCGCCCCTTCCACCGGCCCCCTGGCCGGCTACACCGTCCTGGACCTGACGCGAGCCCTGGCCGGCCCGCATGCCGGCATGATGCTCGGGGACCTCGGCGCCCGCGTCATCAAGGTGGAAACCCCCGGCACCGGTGATGACACCCGCAGCTGGGGCCCGCCGTTCGTCGGCCCGGAGGATGACCGGCAGGCGACCTACTACCTCTCGTGCAACCGCAACAAGGAATCCATCGCGCTGGACCTGAAGTCCGACGAGGGACGCGAAACGCTCACGGCGCTCATCCACCGCTCCGATGCCCTGCTGGAGAATTTCCGGACCGGGGTGCTGGACCGGCTGGGCTTCTCGATGGAGGAGCTGCAGCGGATCAACCCGCGCCTGGTCATCCTCTCCATCACCGGCTTCGGCCACGACGGTCCCGAGGCGAAACGCAGCGGCTACGACCAGATCGTCCAGGGCGAGGCCGGTCTGATGTCGTTGACCGGGTCCGGACCCGATGACCCGCAGCGGGTGGGCGTGCCCATCTCCGACCTGCTCTCGGGCATGTACGGGGCGTACGGCGTGTTGGCCGCCCTGCTCGAGCGCGAGAAGACCGGCCGCGGCCAGGTCGTGCGCACCTCGCTGCTGGCCTCCGTTGTCGGGGTCCACGCGTTCCAGGGCACCCGCGCCACCGTGGCCGGGGAAGTCCCGCGGGCACAGGGCAACCACCACCCCTCGATCGCCCCGTACGGCCTGTTCGCCTGCCGCGGGGGCAACGTCCAGATCAGCGTGGGCAGCGACAAGCTCTGGAAGGCGCTGACCGGCGCCTTCGGCATCGACGCCGCCGATCCGGACTTCGCCACCAACGCCGACCGCGTCGCGCACCGGGACAAGCTCATCGGAGTCATCGAGGACGCCTTCAGCGCCTACGATCCGGCCAGCCTGTTGGACAAGCTGAACGAGGCGGGGGTGCCCGCCGGCAAGGTCCGCACGCTCGACGAGGTCTACGCCTGGGACCAGGTGAAGTCCCAGGGGCTGCTCCTGGACGTGGAGCATCCGGTACTGGGCAACATCACGCTGCCCGGCCCGCCGCTGCGCTTCTTCGACGCCGAGACCGCCGAGGAGCGGACCCGCACCGCCCACACTGCACCCCCCGGCCTCGACGCCGACGCCGCATCCATCCGCTCCTGGCTGGCCGCCGGTGACGATGACGCCACCGGACCCCGGGCCTAGCCATGGCACCGACGACCACGCGGCGGCTGACGGCAACCGCCCTGTTGAACATCGTGCTGGACGAGGGATCGTTCCGCTCCTGGGACGCCCCCGCCGAACAGCCGCAGGCCGGGGCGAAGTACACCGCCGATCTGGAAGCCGCGCGCGCCAAGAGCGGCCACGACGAATCGGTGCTCACCGGGGAAGGCCGGATCCGAGGCCGCCGGGTGGCCGTGATCGTCTCCGAGTTCACCTTCCTGGCCGGATCGATCGGCCGCGCCGCGGCCCAACGGATCACCGAGGCCGTCGAGCGGGCCACCGCCGAGGGGCTGCCGCTGCTGGCCGGGCCCGCCTCCGGCGGAACCCGCATGCAAGAGGGGACCCTGGCGTTCCTCTCGATGGTGGCGATCACCGACGCCGTGCGCCGGCACAAGGAGAAGGGCCTGCCCTATCTGGTCTACCTGCGCCACCCCACCACCGGCGGCGTGATGGCCTCCTGGGGTTCGCTGGGGCACATGACGGTCGCAGAGCCGGGTGCCCTGCTTGGGTTCCTCGGCCCGCGGGTCTACGAGACCCTGTACGGCCGTCCCTTCCCCGATGGAGTGCAGACCGCGGAGAACCTCTACCGGTGTGGACTCATCGACGCGGTGGTCCCCCCGGAGGACCTCCCCGACATCATCGACCGGGCCCTGCGGATCCTGCTGCCGACCCAGCCGGCGGGGAACCTCCCGGTTCCGGCCAGTGCCAGCGCGCGACCCGGGACGCTGGACGCCTGGGAGTCCATCAAGATCTCCCGGCTCCCGCGCCGCCCGGACCTGCGATGGCTGCTGGCGGCCGGTGCCGATGACGCCCTGCCGCTGAACGGCACCGGCCAAGGCGAAAACGATCCCGGACTGGGACTCGCCCTCGCCCGCTTCGGCACACAGTCGTGCATCGTGTTGGGCCACCAGCGGCCCCGGCACGGCGGCCCGGAGATGGGTCCCGGGTCGCTGCGCGAGGCGCGCCGGGGCATGCAGCTGGCCGAGGAGCTCCAGCTGCCGTTGCTGACCGTCATCGACACCGCCGGTGCCGACCTCTCCCCCGAGGCCGAGGAGGGTGGTTTGGCCGGGGAGATCGCCCGGTCGCTGAACAGCCTCATCGGGTTGGCTGCCCCCAGCGTCGCGGTCCTGCTCGGGCAGGGCTCCGGCGGCGGGGCACTGGCCCTGCTGCCGGCCGACCGGGTGGTCGCGGCCGAGAATGCCTGGCTGTCGCCGTTGCCGCCGGAGGGCGCCAGCGCGATCGTGTACCGGGACGCCGCCCATGCCCCGCAGCTGGCCGCGGAGCAGGGCGTCAACGTGGCATCGCTACACCGGATCGGGCTGGTCGACCACATCGTCCCCGAGGAGCGCGAGGCCGCGGTGGATCCCCGCGGCTTCTGCGCCGGCCTGGCGGTGGCGATCGAGTACGAGCTCTCCGTGGCGGCCGCCGTGCCGGCCGGGGCGCGGCGGCGGCGCCGGGCCGCCAAGTTCGCGACGCTGGGCCTGTAGGTCCCGGAAAGAGCCGGCCCCCGGCCTGCCGCCCCTCGGGCGCAGGCCGGGGGCCGGCGTCATCCGCCGAGGTCATGGCCCCGGCGTTTTCGGCCTACAGCCGGGTGAAGGCCTGTTCGAGGTCGGCAATCAGGTCCTCGACGTCCTCGATGCCGCAGGACAGGCGCAGCAGGTTCTCCGGGACGGCCAGCTCGGTGCCCTTCACGGAGGCGTGGGTCATCTCCGAGGGGTAGTTCATCAACGATTCGATGCCGCCGAGGGATTCGGCCAGGGTGAAGACCCGGGTGGATTCGGCGATCGTGCGGGCGGCTGCCTCCCCGCCGGTGAACTGGACGGAGACCATGCCGCCGAAGCGCTTCATCTGCTTCCGGGCCAGTTCATGTCCCGGATGGTCGGGCAGGCCCGGGTAGAGGACCTTCTCGACCTCGGGCCGGCCCTGCAGCCATTCGGCCACGGCCTGGGCGTTTTCGGAGTGCCGGTCCATGCGCACGCCGAGGGTCTTCAGCCCGCGGGTGGTCAGGAACGCGTCCATGGGGCCGTTGACCGCCCCGGCAGCGAACTGCAGGAACCCGATCTTCTCGGCCAGGCCGGCGTCCTTGACGATGACCGCGCCGCCGACGACGTCGGAGTGCCCGCCAATGTACTTGGTGGTGGAGTGGACCACGATGTCGGCGCCCAGGTCCAGCGGCTGCTGCAGGTAGGGGGTGGCGAAGGTGTTGTCCACGACCAGGAGGGCCCCGGCGTCGTGCGTGGCCTGTGCGACCGCTGCGATGTCGGTGATCTTCATCATCGGGTTCGACGGGGTCTCGAGCCAGACCAGCCGCGTCTGCTGTGCGGCGATCGCGGCGGCCAGCGCCTGCGGGTCGGCCATGTCCACCGGGGTGTTGCCGATGCCCCAGTCGCCGAAGATCCCGGAGATGAGCCGGTAGGTGCCACCGTACGCGTCGTTGCCGAGCACGATGTGGTCCCCCGGGCGCATCAGTGCGCGGATCAGCGAGTCCTCGGCGGCCAACCCGGAGGCGAAGGTGAAGGCATGGGTGCCGTTCTCCACCGCCGCGAGCTGTTCCTGCAGCGAGTCGCGGGTGGGGTTGGTGCCGCGGCCGTACTCGTAGCCGTTGCGCAGCCCGCCAATGCCGTCCTGGGCGTAGGTGGTGGAGAAGTGCACGGGCGGCACGACGGCGCCGGTGTGGGGTTCGAACGCCTGTCCGGCGTGGATGGCGCGGGTGTTGAAGCCGATTCCCTGGGTGCTCATGGGTGTTCTCCCTTTCGCTGGGTGTGGTTACGTCAGTGGGTCAGGTGGTTCAGCAGGTCGTGGCGGGTCAGCACCCCGACGGGGCCGCCGTCGCGCGTGACCAGCAGGGCGTCGGCGTCCTGCAGCCGGATGCGGGCCGCGGCGATCGACTCCCGGGCGCCGATCAGCGGCATGGGCTCGCCCACGTGCTCCTCGACGGCCTGCGTGAGGGTTGCCTCGCCGGCGAAGAGGTGGGCGGTGAGGGTGCGTTCGTCGACGGCGCCGACGACCTCGCCCAGGCGCACGGGCGGCTCGGCGGAGAGGACCGGGAGCACGGAGACGCCGTATTCGTTCATGATGTCGATGACGTCGCGCACCGATTCCCCCGGGTGGGTGTGGATCAGCTCCGGCAGGCCCGCGGCCTTGGCGGCCAGCACGTCGGCGACGGTTGCCTCCTCGCCGTCGGCGGTGAAACCGTAGGACTTCATCCAGGTGTCGTTGAAGATCTTGCCCAGGTACCCGCGGCCGCCGTCGGGCAGGATGACCACGACGACGTCGTCCTCGTCCAGGTCCTTCGCCGCACGCAATGCGGCGACGACGGCCATGCCGGAGGAGCCGCCGACCAGCAGGCCCTCCTCGCGGGCCAGCCGGCGGGTCATGGCGAACGAGTCGGCATCGGTGACGGAGATGACCTCGTCGGGGACCGACGGGTCGTAGTTGCCCGGCCACATGTCCTCGCCGACGCCCTCGACGAAGTAGGGCCGGCCGCCACCGCCGGAGTAGACGGAGCCGTCCGGGTCCGCGCCGATGACCTTCACGGGCCCGGAGGCGCGGTCGGCGGAGACCTCCTTGAGATAGCGGCCGGTGCCGGTGATCGTGCCGCCGGTGCCGGCGCCGATGACCACGTGGGTCAGCTGGCCATCCGTGTCGTTCCAGATCTCGGGCCCGGTGGACTCGTAGTGGCTGTCCGGGGCTGCGGGGTTGTTGAACTGGTCGGGCTTGTAGGCGCCGGGAATCTCGCGGACCAGCCGGTCCGAGACCCCGTAGTAGGAATCGGGCGAATCGGGGGCCACCGAGGTGGCGGTGACCACGACGTCGGCGCCGTAGGCACGCAGCACGTCGCGCTTTTCCTCACCGACCTTGTCCGGGGTGACGAAGATGGTCTTGTAGCCCTTGGCCTGGGCCACCAGGGCCAGCCCGACGCCGGTGTTGCCCGAGGTCGGCTCGACGACGGTGCCGCCGGGCTGCAGTTCGCCGGACTTCTCCGCCTCCTCGATCATCTTCAGCGCGATGCGGTCCTTGATGGACCCCCCGGGGTTCAAGTATTCGAGCTTCACCAGGACGGTGGCGCGGATGCCCTCGGTGACCTTCGAGAGCTTGACCAGCGGGGTGTTGCCGATGAGTTCAAGGACGGATTCAGCGTATTTCATGGGAACGACTCTACCGCCGCCGCCCGGCCCGCACCCGGTCGAACGAAACCCGGGGTCATCGTCGGGGGCGTGAGGGTGTGCACGGTGTCGGCACCAGGTGGGATCATCGATGGATGACCTCCTCCACGCGCCGCACCCCCCTGGCGGCCGCCGACCTGCTGCGGCCGGGTGGGCCCGTGGACGCACCGGACGCCGAGGACACCTGGAGCGCACCGGCCGGGTTCGACCTGCGCTCGACGTTGGGTGTGCTGCAGCGCGGCACCCATGACCCGTGCACCCGCGTCGGGGCCGACCGGGCCTGGCTGTGCTTCGCCAGCGACGGAGGCCCGGCGACACTGCTGGCCACCGTGGAACCGGCCCCGGCCGACGAGGCCGCCGGCCCCGCGGTGCGGTTGCGGGCCTGGGGCCCGGGGGCGGTTTCGGCGATCGCCTCGGCTCCGGGAATGCTCGGTGCCGGGGACGACTGGTCCGGGTTCGACGCCGGCCCGCGGGTCCTGCTGCCCCGGTGGATCTCCGAGGCACGACGGCGGAACCCGGGGATCCGCCTGCCCGCCACCGGGAGGGTCTTCGACGCGCTGGTGCCGGTCATCCTCGAGCAGAAGGTCACCACGATCGAGGCACGCCACGCGTGGCGGTACCTGGCGTCGCGGTTCGGCGAACCGGCCCCGGGGCCCGCGCCGGCCAGGATGGCCATCGCCCCGGGCCCGCACCGGCTGCGGCGCATCGGCGGCTGGGACTGGCATGCGGCCCGCGTGGATGACTCCCGCCGTCGTACCCTGTTGCGCGCGGCCGAGGCGGCTTCCGGGATCAACCGGCTCGGCGCCGTGGCCCTGGAGGAGGACCCGGGGCGGAAACTGCAGTCGATCCCGGGGATCGGCCCCTGGACCGCTGCGGAGACCCTGCAGCGCACCCACGGCCACCCGGATGCGGTATCGGTCGGGGACTTCCACCTGGCCGCCTACATCGGCCATGCCCTGACCGGCCGGGCCACCGATGACGCCGGGATGCTCGAACTGTTGGCCCCCTATGCCGGACACCGCCAGCGCGTGGTCCGCCTGGTGGGCCTCACCGGGTTCCGCAAGCCCATGTTCGGCCCGCGGCTGGCGCCGCTGGATCACCGCGGCCGCTGAGCCGGACCCGGTTCAGCTGCCGGCGACCAGCCGGACGGCCTCCTCGCGCATCTCCACCTTGCGGATCTTCCCGGAAATCGTCATCGGGAAGCTGCTGCGGATCTGGACATAGCGGGGGATCTTGAAGTGGGCGATCTGCCCGGTGCAGAACTGCCGCACGGTCTCCAGCGTCATCTCGGCGGCGCCGTCGTTGAGGATGATGCAGGCCATGATCTCCTCCCCGTACTTCTGATCGGGGACGCCGATGACCTGCACGTCCTGGATGTCCGGATGGCGGTAGAGGAACTCCTCGATCTCCCGCGGGGAGACGTTTTCGCCGCCCCGGATGATCAGGTCCTTGATCCGGCCCTCGACCCGGACGTAGCCGTCCGCATCCATGGAGGCCAGGTCGCCGGTGTGCATCCAGCCGTCGGCGTCGATGGCCGCGGCGGTCTTCTCCGGTTCGTTCCAGTACCCCTTCATGACGGCGTAGCCGCGGGTGCACAGTTCACCGACCGCGCCGCGGGCCACGATGCCGCCGCCGACCGGGTCCACGACCTTGGATTCGAGTTGCGGCATCGTCCGCCCCACCGTCTGGGTCCGGCGTTCCAGGGAATCGTCCGTCCGGGTCATGGTGGACACCGGGGAGGTTTCGGTCATGCCATAGCAAATGGCGACCTCACCCATGTTCATCTCGGAGATGACCCGCTCCATGACCTCCACGGGACAGGTCGATCCGGCCATCACCCCGGTGCGCAGCGTGGAGAGGTCGTAGTCGGCGAAGTCCGCCAGGGCCAGCTCGGCGATGAACATCGTCGGCACCCCGTACAGGCTCGTTCCGCGGTGTTCCTGCACGGCCCGCAGCGTTTCCGCTGGTTTGAATGATCGTCCGGGAAGGATGGTGGCCGCCCCGTGCGAGAGCGCCGCGAGGTTGCCGATGACCATGCCGAAGCAGTGGAAGAACGGCACGGGCAGCACGACGCGGTCCCGTTCGGTGTAGGAGAGCATCTCGGCGATGTGGAAGCCGTTGTTCAGGATGTTGTGGTGGCTCAGGGTGGCACCCTTGGGGAAGCCGGTGGTGCCCGAGGTGTACTGCAGGTTGATGGCGTCGTGGGTGTCCAGGGAGGCCAGGACCTCCTCGAGCCGGGACGCCGACACCTCTGCTGCCTGGTCGAGCAGTTCGTCCCAGTCGAATTCGCGCACGTCCCCGCCCACCGTTCCGGTCTGCCCCGCGGCATGGCCTTCGGGCGCCGGCAAATGGATGAGTTCGCGCAGCGGGTTGTCCTGGGCCGCGACGGTGCGAGCCATGCCCGTGAAGTCGCTCTGCGCATCCGAGGGAGCCACGGCGAGGGCGCGCATCCCGCACTGCGCGGCCACGAAGGAGAGTTCCTCGAGGCGATACGCCGGGTTCACGTTGACCAGGATGATCCCGGCCTTGGCGGTGGCGTACTGCAGGATCGTCCACTCGGCGCAGTTGGGGCTCCAGATCCCCACGCGCTCACCGGGGCCCACACCAATACCGATCAGGGCGCGGGCTACCTCGTCCGTGATGCGGTCCAGTTCCGCATAGGTCCAGCTACGCCCGGTCGCCACCTCGATCAGTGCCTGGCTGTCCGGGAAACGGGCAGCCGTCGCCCGGAAGTTCGCCCCGATGGTCTCCGTCAGGACGCCGGGATCAGTTCCCCCATGCGTGTAGGACTCAACATTTGCCACGTTGTCTTCAGGGGACATGGATGGCACCTTTCATGGGTCTCGAACAGGTATGTGATCCACAACATACCAGCCGTCCGGGCCCGGTTCCGACGGCGGTGCGCCCCCTGGTGCCCGGCTAGTTGCCCTGGGACTGATCGGCCAGCTGCGCGTGCACTTCCTGCATGTCGATCCCCTTGACGGCCTCGATCAGGTCGTCGAACTGCGCCGCACCGATGGCCCCGGGCTGGGAGAAGACCAGCACACGGTCACGGAAGGCCATGAGGGTGGGGATGGAGGTGATGCCGGCCGCGGCGGCCAGGCCCTGCTCGGCCTCGGTGTCGACCTTGGCGAAGGCGATGTCGGCGTGCTTTTCGGCTGCCTGGGCGAAGACCGGCGCGAACTGCTTGCACGGTCCGCACCAGGAGGCCCAGAAGTCGACGAAGACGATGTCGTTGCCTTCGATGGTCTGCTGGAACTGGTCTTCGGTGATGTCGATGGTAGCCATGCCTCCACGGTAGTCGCCCCTACCGCTTCATGTCTCCCGCCGCGGCCTCTCCCGCGCAGTTATCCACAGTGCTGCGGGCCCCTGTCGCGCGGCCTGGAGGCCCGCCTAGGCTCGGCATATGCACACTCGGCACACCTGAGGAGGACCACATGCCGCGCTGCACCTTGTTGTTCGTGATCGAGGGCGAGCTCCTGCGTGAGTCCATCCGGATGAGCCTGGACCTGGCCGATGCCTATCAGCGCCTGCTGCCGAACGTGATGGAGGTATCGGCTTCCGAGTTGTTTGCAGTGGGTGAGGCTCCGCGTATCCAACGGCGCATGCGGTTGCCGCGCCCATTGGACGATGCCACCTCCGCCGCCACGAGCGCGGGCCAGATCCAGGCGATCTGGACGGGGGCGGGGTGGCGCACCCCCGGCGATTGCCCGTCCGCTCCCCCGGACTCGAACGGGGCGACCGCGTGGCAGTGGGCCCACTACGACGCCGTCATGAATGCATCGCGCGATGCGCACCTGATCTTGTGGGACGTCTACGTCCGGCAGGTCGGCAATGAACTGGCCGCCTGAACCGTCCGGCGGGCAAGCAAAAACCCCGGACTGGTGAGTCCGGGGTTCTTGTCGGTCCTGGCCGGGACCGGGTGTGGCAGATACTGGATTCGAACCAGTGAAGGCAATGCCAGCTGATTTACAGTCAGCCCCCTTTGGCCGCTCGGGTAATCTGCCGAACGTTCCGCGTGGAACGAGTAGAAACTTTACCGAAGTTTTGGCCAGGAATCGAATCGGCGCCCGAACCGCCACGTGCCCGCCCATGCCGGACGTCGTCGCGCAGCCGGACGTGCCCGCGTGCTGCGGTGCGGATAGGCTGTTGGACAAACAGCAACCTACCGAGGAGGACCCGTGGCCAGCGAATCCACGTTCGATGTCGTGAGCAAGGTCGACAGCCAGGAAGTCTCGAATGCACTGAACCAGGCCCAGAAGGAAATCGCCCAGCGATACGATTTCAAGGGCATCGGCGCCGAGCTCGACTTCAGCGGCGACACCATCCTGATGAAGGCCAACTCGGAGGAGCGCGTCAACGCGGTCCTGGACGTCTTCCAGTCCAAGCTGGTCAAGCGCAAGATCTCGTTGAAGTCCCTGGATGCCGGCGAGCCGTTTGCCTCCGGCAAGGAGTACCGCATCGAGGCCTCCATCAAGGAGGGCATTGCCCAGGACGTGGCGAAGAAGATCAACAAGCTCATCCGGGATGAGGCCCCCAAGGGCGTGAAGTCCACGATCCAGGGTGACGAGCTGCGCGTCTCCTCGAAGTCCCGGGACGACCTCCAGGCGACCATGGAGCTGCTGCGCAAGTTCGAGGATGCCGACTTGCAATTCGTGAACATGCGCTGAACCGGACACCGCTCCACCCGCGAACACCGCGCCGCGCTCGGGGCGCGGTGTTCGCGCTTGGGGAACTGGCCGGGGAGTGCGGCGACGGCGGGATCAGGCCGCGAAAAGCGTCTCGCCCAGGTAGCCGCCAGAGCCGGGCAGGCCCGGTGGCACGGCGAACAGGCCGGAGCCGGTATGCCTGAGGTATTCGGCCAGCAGGTCGTGCTTGGCCATGGCAGTTTGCATGGGCACGTAGTGGGTCCGGGGGTCAACGACGAACGCAATGAAGAACAGCCCGGCGTCCAGCCTGCCCAGCCCGTCGGACCCGTCCGTGTAGTTGAAGCCCCGGCGCAGCATCTGGACACCCTTGTTGCGGCTCGGATGGGCCAGGGCGACATGGGAGTCGGCGGGGATCAGCGGCCCAGCGTTGCCCCGCATGGCCAGGTCGGGCTCGGTGAATTCCGTGCCGCCCGACAGCGGCGCCCCGTCCCGTTTGGTCCGTCCGATGTCCTGCTCCTGTTCCCGCAACGACGTGCGGTCCCAGGTTTCGATGTGCATCCGGATGCGGCGGACGACCATGTAGGTGCCGGCGTTCATCCACGACTCGGCGCCCGTGGCACCGGAGACCCAGACATGCTCTGCCAGCACCTCGGAGTCCTCCGATTTGATGTTCGCCGTTCCGTCCTTGAAGCCGAAGAGGTTCCGCGGGGTGGCCTGGTCACGGGAGGTCGAGGAGGTGCGGCCGAAGCCGATCTGGCTCCAGCGGACCGTCGCCCGGCCGAAGGCGATCCGGGCCAGGTTGCGGATGGCGTGCACGGCGACCTGCGGGTCATCGGCGCAGGCCTGCACCACCAGGTCACCACCGCTGCGGGCCTCCTCCAGCGCGTCCGCCGGGAAGTGCGGCAGGTCAATGAGCGCCCCGGGGAGCCGATCGGCGATTCCGAAACGGTCCTTGCCGTCCCGGGCGAACAGCGTCCGGCCGAAGCCGACGGTGACCGTCAGGTGGCTGGCCGAGAGACCCAGCGCCTCGCCCGTGTCTTCCGGCGGTGCCTCGTATACTCCGCCGGTCGCCCCTCCGGGCCCGCCGACGGGCTGGCCCGCGGTCATCTGCTCGATGGCCGCGGTCCAGTCCTTCAGCAATGAGATGAGCCCGTCGCGGTCCGGGGCGCTGACGTCGAAGGCTGCCGTGTGCATCCGGTCCTGCGCCGTGGTGTCGATGCCGGCCTGGTGCTCCGCGCGGAAGGGCACGATGTCGTTGGCCGGCTGCCCTGCGGCCCGGCGGTCCAGGGCCTCGGCACCGGCCGCACCTGCGGCGGCGCCGACCACGCCGCCGATGCCTGCCACGGTGATCAGTGACCTGCGGCTCAGTCCCTTCCGCGATGGAGCCGGCTCCGCGGAGGGGGTTCCGCCGTCGTGCTGGGAATCCATGGTCACTTCACGACTGCGGCGGTTAGCCGGGACAACGGTTCGGCCAGGGCATCCACGGCGGCACTGAGTTCCCTGACCTGGGCCTTGCTGAGGTCCGTGTAGGAGACGAAGCCGTCCCCCTGCTTGTACTGGTCGAGCAGTTCCTGCAGCTGGGCGAAGTTCTTCTCCAGGGTGGCGTCCAAGTCCTTGTCGTTCTCGGCCAGCAGCGGACGGAGGTCCTCATAGGCAATGCGCGCGCCGTCGATGTTGGCCTGGAAATCCCACAGGTCGGTGTGCGACCAGATCTCCTCCTCACCGGTGACCTTGCCGC
Organism: Arthrobacter sp. ASL1; assembly: GCF_056680475.1. Classification (NCBI taxonomy): domain Bacteria; kingdom Bacillati; phylum Actinomycetota; class Actinomycetes; order Micrococcales; family Micrococcaceae; genus Arthrobacter; species Arthrobacter sp. ASL1. The sequence continues at coordinate 3,109,772 of NZ_CM155284.1, read as the reverse complement.
TGGCGACCTCGTCCAGGAGGGCCTTGGCGCCGTTGGCGAGCTTGTCGGCCGAGAACTCGACGGACTTCGTGCGGTGGGTAAGCTCCTCGGTGTTGGCGACCAGGTGCTCGGCCAGCACGGTGCGCTGCTTGGCACTGAGCGCGGTGTACCCGGTCTTCGGCGGCCACAGGTCCTTTTCGGCCCGGTGCCAGCCCGTCCACTTCTGACCGTCTTCAAGATCCGCCTCGCGGGCGTCGAGGATGGGGTCGAGGTCGCCGAAGGATTCGGCAACGGGTTCGATGCGTTCCCAGTGCGTGCGCGTGGTGGCGTAGAGGTCCTTGGCTTGCGCCTCGTCCCCCGCCGCGTAGGCTGCGGCGAATTTCCGGGTTCCTGCCAGCAGCTGTTCGGACTGGTCCTTCACATAGCTGGCGTACTGGGTCGTCGCCGTCTTCTGCAGTGCGGCGCGGTCGGCGCTGACCTCCTCGCCGGCGGGCGGCGCGGTCACGGTGAAGACGGACCGGATGCCGTCACCGACCATGCCCGGCTTGCAGGAGGTGAAGTACTTGCCTTCGGGCACGGTGGCGACCAGGTCGCGGCTCAGGCCCGGGCCGATGTTCTCGACTTCTGCCACGATGCGCAGCCCGTCCTCGGCGAGCAGGTAGAACTCGGTGACCTGGGTGCCCTCGTTCTTTACCGTGAACTTCATGGTCCCGCCCGGTGCGGTGTCGGTACTGACGGTGCAGGCATCGGCGGTGCTGCTGACACCGATGGCACCGTCGGCGGCGGCGTCGGCGCTGTTGTTGTCGGTGCAGCCGGCCAGGGCCAGCGAGGCCACGGCGAGGGCCGCCAGGGCGGTCAGCGGGCGGTTTCGGGTCATGGGGTTCCTCGGTGGTGGTGGTGGTGGTTCGGTGGGTGGGCCGGCGGCTCAGGCGTTGGCGGCCGTCTTGATGCCGCGGACGGATGACGTCCGGCCACGCAAACCGCGGACGTAGAAATAGGACACGGGGACGACGTAGGCGGTCCAGGCGATGGCCTGGAGCCACGTGGTCGCCGGGGAGAAGTTGAAGATGCCCTTGAGCAGGGTGCCGTACCAGCTCGATGGCGGGATGGCCGCCGAGACGTTGAAGGCGAGGTGGTTGAGGCCGGGAAGGAATCCGGCTTCCTGGAGGTCGTGGATGCCGTAGGCGAGCACGCCAGCCGCGACGATGATCAGCGCCGCGGCGGTCCAGGTGAAGAAGGCCGAAAGATTGACCCGGATGGCGCCGCGGTGGATCAGCGCCCCCACGGCGACGGCGATGGCCAGGCCGGCGGCGGCGCCGACGATCGGCTGCCAGGTCTCGCCAGTGGCCCGGGCTGCGGCCCAGATGAACAGCGCCGTTTCCAAGCCCTCGCGACCGACGGACAAGGCGGCAACGATGACCAGCATCCAGGCGCTACCGTCGGCTGCGGCATCGACCTTGTGGTGCAGATTGCCGGCCAGGAAGCGGGAGGTGCGTGCCATCCAGAAGATCATCCACGTGACGAATCCGACCGCGATGATGGACAACCCTCCGCCGATGGCTTCCTGCGCCTCGAAGGTCAGGCCCCGCGGCCCGAAGGTCAGCAGCGCACCGAAGGCGAGGGAAACGACCACGGCGACCGCCACGCCGAGCATGATGCGGGGAACCAGATGCTGGCGGCCGGTCTTGCGGAGGTAGGCGAGCAAGAGGACCACGATGAGGACGGCTTCTAGTCCTTCGCGCAGGCCGATCAGGAAATTCGCGATCATGGTGGGCTTCCGTGTGGTCGGTCAGGTTCAGGCAAGGCTTGCCTTGCTTGCTGACGTTACGCCCGTCTTGCGCAATGACCAAATGAATGTCGTGCCGCGTCACACCTCCTGCGATGGTGGGAATGGACAGGCAAGGGGCCGGCCGATCCGCCGTTCCGCACGACTGCGACGGTGGCACGGCCCGGCCGCGGGCTCCTCCTCCGGGGCGTGCTGGTGTTCTGGCCGCGAATTGTCAGCCGAGCGGCCTGCCGGCCATCTTCTCCAACCTGGCAATGCGATCGGCCATCGGCGGGTGCGTGGAGAAGAGCTTCTTCGCTCCCCCCAGAAACGGGTTGGCGATCATCAGGTGCGAGGTGTTGACCAGGCGCTGCTCCTCCGGCAGCGGCGCCCGTTGGACACCGGTCTCGAGCTTGCGCAAGGCCGAAGCCAGGGCCAGCGGGTCGTTGGTCAACGTCGCCCCGTCTTCGTCGGCGTCGTACTCGCGGGTGCGGCTGATCGCCATCTGGATCAGCGATGCAGCCAGGGGTGCCAGCAGGGCGGTGGCGATCATGGCCAGCGGGTTGGCGTTGCGGCGGTCTCCACCGCCAAAAAAGAGCATGAACTGGGCAACCGAGGTCACGACGCCGGCCACCGCGGCGGCCACGGAGGAGGTGAGGATGTCACGGTTGTAGACATGCATCAGCTCATGGCCGAGAACACCGCGCAGTTCGCGTTCATCCAGCAGGTTCAGGATGCCCTCGGTGCAGCAGACGGCGGCATTCTGCGGGTTGCGGCCGGTGGCGAACGCATTCGGCGCGGCCGTCGGTGAGACATAGAGGCGCGGCATCGGTTGGCCCGCGCTCAGCGAGAGCTGACCCACGATGCGGTACATGGCCGGCTGTTCCTGTTCGGAGACCGGGTAGGCCTGCATGGACCTGATGGCGATCTTGTCGCTGTTCCAGTAACCGTAGGCCGTCGTGCCCAGCCCGATCAGGGCGAAGATCCAGATGAATGCCGAGTTTCCGGTCCCGGAGGCAATCAGCGATCCGATGACCAGCAGCAGGGCGAACATGCCCCCGAGCAGGGCTGCAGTCTTGACACCGTTGAAATGGTTGTGCACCGGGTTCCACTCCTTGGTAGTGCTCCGCCCATCCGTGATCACGGTGGGTTCCCTGCATAACGACTCATGCGCGCATGGTGTTCCGGTTGCGCCGCGGATCACACCCGCACCGGGGACGCGGCGGCACCGGTCCCATCCATTCTATGGCACCGGGTTCCGCGCGTCGTAGCGCAGGAAGCCCGGGGTGAACCTCATCAGCAGCGTGGCCACCAGCACGCAGGCCAGGCCGCCGGCCAGCAACGTCCACCCCTCGCCCACGCCACCGGCCAGCGTTCCGGAAAACAATTCGCCGACGCGCGGACCGCCGGCGACGACGACGATGAAGACACCTTGGAGGCGACCGCGGAGGTGGTCGGGTGTTGCCGTCTGCAGGATCGTGGTCCGGAAGACGGAACTGATCGCATCCGAAATGCCTGCCGCAGCCATGCAGGCGGCTGCAGCCCAGAGCCATCCGGAAGAACTGCCATCCGCGGGGGCCGGTCCCGCGCGGACGGCACCGAGGACGACCGCGCCGAAGGCCGCGATGCTGATCCCCCAGGCGGCTACGGACCAGAAGACGGCAACCCCCTGGCGATGGATGGACGCCAAGGGGCCAGAGAACAGCCCGGTCAGGAACGCACCGAGCGCGGTGGCCCCCAGCAGGATCCCCACGGTGGTCGCACCTCCACCGATCAGCACTGCACCGATGGCAGGCAGCAGTGCACGTGGCGCGGCGAGGATCATCGCCGTCAGGTCGATCAGGAAGGTCATGCGCAGGTTCGGTTGGCCGGCCAAAAAGCCGAAACCCTCGACCACGGATTTGAAGCCCGCCCGGGAAACCCCGCCACGGGGCGGCAGGGACGGAAGGAGATAGACGGAGACCACTGCCGCCAGATATGTGACGACGTCGATCGTGTAGGTCCAGGCATAACCGACCTGGGCGACGAGGACTCCGCCCAGGAGGGGCCCCACCATCATCGCGATGCCGAACGTTACCATGTTCAACGAGTTGGCCGAGGGAAGCAGCTTGGCACCCAGCAGTGCGGGGATGATGGCGCCCCGGGTCGGCTGGTTGATGCCGGTCGCCCCGGAGTGCACGGCGATCAACCCGTAGAGCAGCCACACATTGTCCAGTTGCAGCCAAGCCTGGGCGGCGATGGCCGCCGTCGCAAACCACAACACGACTGCGGAGCCCAGGGCGACCTTGCGCCGGTCGTACGCATCGGCAACTGCCCCGCCATAGAGGCCCGTGAGGACCAGCGGCACCAGGGCGAAGAGCCCGAGCAGGCCGACATGGAAGCTCGACGAGGTCAGCTTGTAGACCTCGAGGCTGACGGCGATGAGCGTCAACTGGCTGCCGACGGCCGAGAGCGCGTTGCCGAGCCACAGCCGTCGGAAGGCGGGGCTGACGCGCAACGGCGCGAGGTCGGCAAGGAGTCGGGCCACCGCATGATTGTAGCCGCGTCAACGCCGGCGCCGCGGGCGGGCCCGGGGCCGGATCGCCTGGTGTTTGCCCGAGCGCAAACTTAGCCTGCCCTATCTTGACTTCATCAAAATAACGCGTTGAATGGGAGACATGGATTACACGAAGCAACTGCACGACCACGGGCTGCGCGTCACGCGCCAGCGCCTGGGCGTGCTCCGCTTCCTGGAGACACATCCGCATTCCTCCGCCGACACCGTGGTGTCCGGGGTGCGCGATGAGTTGCCGGAAATGTCCATGCAATCCGTCTATAACGTGCTCAACGACCTCACGGCGCTGGGGATGCTACGGCGGTTCACCCCGCCAGGCTCCGCAGCTCTGCACGAGACGCGCGTGGACGACAACCATCACCATGCGGTGTGCATGTCTTGCGGTCGGATCGAAGACGTGGAGTGCGCGGTTGGCCACGCACCCTGCCTGTCGCCTTCCGACTCGCACGGCATGAGCATCCAGGTTGCCGACGTGGTCTACCAGGGGGTGTGCGCCACATGCCGCGAGGCGGCGCAGGCCGCCGAGGCCGCCGCTTCCCGGGCCCCGGCCCGCGAACGCGTCGCCTGAGACCCAGCCAGCCAGCCAGCAAACCACCATCTGAAGGAGAACCTCGTGTCTGAGAACTTCACCACTACTCAAAGCGGCTCCCCCGTCGCCAGCGACGCACACTCGCTGACGTCCGGACCGGACGGCATCACCGCCCTGCACGACCGCTACCTGGTCGAGAAGCTCGCCTCGTTCAACCGCGAGCGTGTCCCGGAGCGCAACCCCCACGCCAAGGGCGGCGGCGCCTTCGGCGAACTCACCATCACCGAAGATGTCTCGAAGTACACCCGGGCCGCGGTGTTCCAGCCCGGCGCGAAGTCCGAAACACTGGCGCGCTTCTCCTCGGTCGCCGGCGAACAGGGCTCCCCCGACACCTGGCGCGACGTCCGCGGCTTCGCGCTGCGTTTCTACACCACCGAGGGCAACTACGACATCGTCGGCAACAACACGCCGGTGTTCTTCCTGCGCGACGCCATGAAGTTCCCCGACTTCATCCACTCGCAGAAGCGCCTTAACGGTTCCGCCCTGCGCGACGCCGACATGCAGTGGGACTTCTGGACCCTCTCGCCCGAGACGGCCCACCAGGTCACCTACGTCATGGGCGACCGCGGCCTGCCGACGTCGTGGCGCGAAATGAACGGCTACGGCTCGCACACCTACCAGTGGATCAACGCCGAAGGCGAGCGCTTCTGGGTGCAGTACCACTTCGAGTCCCGCCAAGGCGTCCACAACATGGGCAACGAGGAAGCCGAGCGTCTGGCCGGATCCGACGCCGACTACTACCGCCGCGACCTGTACGAGAACATCGAAGCCGGGAACTTCCCGACCTGGGACGTCTTCGTCCAGGTCATGCCGTACGAGGACGCCAAGACCTACCGCTTCAACCCCTTCGACATGACCAAGGTGTGGCCGCACGCCGACTACCCGTTGATCCCGGTCGGCCACTTCACGCTGAACCGGAACCCGCAGAACTTCTTCGCCGAGATCGAGCAGGCTGCCTTCTCGCCGTCGAACCTGGTTCCCGGCATCGACATCAGCCCCGACAAGATGCTGATGGCCCGCGTGTTCTCCTACCCGGATGCCCAGCGCAACCGCATCGGCAGCAACTACAACCAGCTGCCGGTGAATCAGCCGCACGCGGCGCACGTGGAGACCTACCAGCACGAGGGCAACATGCAGTACCACTTCAACGGTGCCGACGCCCGCGTGTACGCCCCCAACTCCTACGGTGGCCCGGCGGCCGACCCGGTGCGTGGCGCCGAGGGCGGCTGGGAAACGGACGGTGCCATGGTCCGCGCCGCGCAGACCCTGCACTCCGAGGACAGCGACTTCGGGCAGGCCGGGACGCTGTACCGCGACGTCTTCAGCGCCGAATCCAAGGAGCGGTTCCACGAGAACCTGCTCGGCCAGGTCGGCGGCATCACCCGTGACGACATCCGTGAGCGCTTCTTCCAGTACTGGACGAACGTCGACGCGAACCTCGGCCAGCTCCTGCGCGATGGCTTCGCAGCCGGCGCCCTGGGGACGACCGATGGCGCGTCGGAGATGGCCGGCAAGGCCTAGCCTCCCCGCCGCCGGAACGTTCCGGTGACAACGCAGCAGCCCGGCCTCCGTGGGGAGGCCGGGCTGCTGCGTTGAGCCACTCTACTGCTGGGAGATGCGCACCATCTCGTCGCGTTCGACGACCTTGACGCGTTCGCGGGTGATCGGGCCCGCTGCGGTCTCGATGGTGCCGGCCGCCTCGCCCAGGGCGTGTTCGTGGGCGTCCAGCGCAATCCAGCCCTCCCAGGTGGTGAACTCGACACCGCGTTCGGTGAGCAGGTCGATGATCGCCTGTTCGTCGGGGTGTGCTGCCACCGGGAGGTCCAGCCGGTCCTCGAGCAGGTTGCCGATCGTTTCCAGCGCATCGCCCTTGGTGTGGCCGATGAGCCCCACCGGGCCGCGCTTGATCCAGCCGGTCGCATAGAGGCCCGGCACGTGTTCGCCCTCGTCGCCGAGGACCCGCCCGCCGTCGTTGGGGATGACACCGCGTCGCGGGTCGAATCCGACCTCGGCCAATTCGGAGCCGAAATAGCCGATCGCGCGGTAGACGGCCTGGACCGGGTAGTCCACGATCTCGCCGGTGCCGCGCACGTTGCCGGTGCCGTCGAGTTCCTGGCGCTCGAAGCGGATGCCCTCGACTTTGCCGTCGTCACCGGTGATCTCCACCGGGGTGTGCAGGAAGTGCAGGTGCAGGCGGCGCGAGGCCGGGGTTCGGGTGCCTGCTTCTTCCTGCTCCTCGCGGTCCTCCTGCTCGACGAGCCAGTTGGTCAGCGTGTTGACCATGGTCTTGGCCTGGTTGTTGGTCTTGATGGTCTCGTCGGAGGCGGCGTCGAACTCGAAGTCCTCCGGGTAGAGCACGATGTCCACGTCCCGGGAGTGGCTGAGTTCGCGCAGCTCCAGCGGGGTGAACTTGACCTGGGCCGGGCCGCGGCGGCCGAAGATGTGCACGTCGGTGACCGGCGAGGCGGCCAAGCCGGCATGGACGTTCTCGGGGATCTCGGTGACCAGCAGGTCCTCGGCGTGTTTGGAGAGCACGCGGGCGACATCCAGGGCGACGTTGCCGTTGCCGATGACGGCGATCTCCTTCGCCTCCAACGGCCACTCGCGTGGGACGTCGGGGTGTCCGTCGTACCAGGAGACGAAATCCGCGGCCCCGTGGGACCCCTCCAGTTCCATGCCCGGAATGGACAGGTCGGCGTCCTTGATGGCACCCGTGGCGAAGATGACGGCGTCGTACATGTCGCGGATGTCGCGCAGGGTGATGTCCCGGCCGTAGGCGACGTTGCCCAGGAAGCGGATGTCGCCGCGGTCGAGCACCTTGTGCAGTGCCTTGACGATGCCCTTGATACGCGGATGGTCGGGGGCGACACCGTAGCGGATCAGCCCGTAGGGTGCCGGGTAGGCGTCGAAGAGGTCGATGCTGACCTCGAATTCGCGCTCGGCCTTCGTGAGGATGTCCGCGGCGTACACGCCCGCCGGGCCGGCCCCGATGATGGCGACGCGCAGCGGACGGTCTGCAGCTGGGTTGGACACTGGTTTTCCTTTCGGCGGTACTCCACGGGGTGCGCCAGACCTGAAGGGGATTAACGCACAGCCACCTAGTCTAATTGCACCGTGGCCGCGTGGCGCATTCCTGTGGGAGCGCACACACGGACGGGGCGGACGGCCGTGCTGGCCGTCCGCCCCGTTGGCGGTTGTTCATGCGGGCTCGCGCCGTATCCCACAGCGCTGGAGGTCAGCTCCAGATGCCGACGACCCTGCCGCCGGCGTCCTTGGCGGTGACGCTGTTCTCGCCCAGCAGCTTGCGCGCCTTGTGCACGAGCTGCAGTGTCTCGTCCGCTGCGTCGATCCAGTCGCTTTCGACGCTGGAGTAAGTGTCGCCGGCATTGTTGTCGTCCCAGTTGTCCTTGACGAACTTCACCTGACCTTCGCGGTCACCGATGATGCTTTCGATGCGCCCGGCGATGCGGATGATGTCGCCTTCGATCCGCGAGGCGTGGTCGCTGTCGAACTGGATGACGTCGTCGTTACCTGTTGCCATGTTCAGATCCTTCCGTGGTGGTCCGCGTGGACCGGTCTTGGTGGTGGGGCGCTACCGCGCCGTGGGGTGGGCCCGCTCGGGCGCGCCCCGGAAGCCGCTACTGGCCGAATTTGAAGGAGGAGGTCTTGGCACCGGAGGCAACGGCCTCGGCGTCCTTGCCGCCGGCTTCCATGGTGTCGTCCATGGTGACGTATTCCTTCGCGGACTGGGCCTGGCCCTGCGAGATGCCGGACAGTGCGGTGATCAGGTCCTTCTGGACCCGCTGCGATTCGACCATGAAGTTCTGGTAGGAGGCAGCACCTGCGCCCTTGAAGGTCGTTCGCAGGTCCTCGACCCCGTCGACCAGTTCCTCGACGAGCCGAACCAGTTCGTCGCCCGAACCGCTGGACTGTTGGGCTGCGTCGTTGATGGCGTTGACGTCCATCTTTCCCTTGAAGCTCATATCCTCTTCCCTTCGTCGATGCGGGGCGGTGGTCCCGTCCCCCGTGGCTCATCACCAGCTAACGCCACGGCGGCAAACACGGTCAAGCGTCCAGCATGGGGAGAACTACCCATCCCCGGGGGTTTCGACGACTTTTCATCCATCGACCTGACATGATGGACCCACAACAGCCATGCAGCCGACTGGGAGGACCACGTGGCGACAGAATTCGACAGCCAACTCATCGAGTCGGTCGCCGTCCGCCGCAACCGGGTGACGGACGCGCTCCTCTATGGAGCGAACCCCACCGAACGCCGCTGGAAGGCCACGACGAAGCAGTTCCTGTTCAGCCTCGTCGCCGCTGCACTGATCACCGCAGTGTGCGTCGGGGTCTCCTTCATCTCCAACCTCCTCGCCACCCGGGCGCAAGAGAAGCAGCAGCAGCAGGAGCAATTGCAGCAGCGCTCCGCCCACACCCTTGTCCTGCCGGACCGGTACCAGCTGCCGGCAGATTTCCCGACCCCCGGAAGGATGGGGAGCTAACCCGCCATGGCCCTGCCCTATACACGCGTGACCCTGGTCGGAGAGCGCCGCAATGCCGATCTGCTCCTTCCGGCTACGGAGGCCGTGGGGACACTGATGCCCCAGATCCTCGACCTGCTCGGGGATTCCCCCGGCGACGGGGTCTCCACCAAGGTGCTGCTGACGGCTGCCGGCGAGCCCATCGCCGCCCAGGAGTCACTGTCGCAGGCCCAGGTCCACGACGGCGCCCGGCTCACCCTCATCAGCAATAGCGAGGCCCCTCCCCCCGCCGTCGTCTACGACATCTCCGACACCGTGGTCGAACAGTCCCGCGAGGTGCGCGGAGCCTGGGGACGGGCCCACCTGGTCACGGCGTCGGGCATCTTCGCCACATTGGGCCTCTGGTTGGCGCTGGACCTGCTGCTGGGCAGGTACCTGCCGGACGCGCGATGGTGGATCCTGCTCGCGGTCGGTGCCGGCCTGCTGGCCCTCGGTGCCTCGGTCGCAGCGGCATCCCGGCCGGTCGCCACGGCGCTGATGGGAGCTGGCTGGGGGGCCGGCATGATCGGCCTGTTGCACTGGTCGGCGGACGTGCCCTTGCGGCTGCTGCTGGCTGCCGCGGGGACGGCGGTCTTCGTCGCGTGCCTGGCAACGGTCCTGCGCCATCCGCGGGCCGTCCTGCTCGGGGCATGCGTGCTCGGCGCACTCACCGGCATCTGGGCCGTTTCCCTGCCGTTGGCGCGGTGGGCATCGGGCACCTCCGACGCGGACTTGTTCGTCGGCGTCGGCGCCATCACGGCGATCTGCTCGGTCCTGGCGCTGGGCCTGCTGCCCACCCTGGCCCTTTCATTGTCGGGGTTGGCGTCCCTGGACGACCGCCGGGCGAACGGGTCCTCGATCTGGCGTCGTGATGCCATCGGCGCCATCCGCTCGGCCCATTCCGGGCTGACCCTGGCGACCGTGGCCGCCGCCGGATCCACGGCCGCCGGCATGTGGCTCGTCGCGTCGGACACGCGGAACCCGAAATGGACGCTTCCGCTGCTGTTGGCCCTGGCCTTGGCGACGTTGCTGCGCTCGCGCGCGTTCCCGCTGGCCATCGAACGCTACGCGTTGTATGGAGCCACCGCCGTCGGCGTGGCCGCCGGGGCCGCGGCGCTCAACCGGCTGAACCAGGACACCGTGTGGATCGTCGGCCTGTCCCTGCTGGTCATCGCGATCCTGATCGGCTTGGGGCTGGCGGTGGACCTTCCGGACCACATCGAGGCGCGGATACGACAGGTCTGCGAGCGCCTCGAAATGCTGGCCATTCTCGCCACCATCCCGCTGCTCGTCGGGTACTTCGGCGTGTACACCCAAATGCTGGCCACGTTCTAGCACGGAGGAGCACTCATGACAGCACCGCAGAACCACGGCCCTGCCGTCCCCGGCCAGCAAATCGATCCGTGGGGCCAGCCCGTGAACGATCCCTGGACCCCGTCCCCGCCCTCGCGCCGCGACCGCCGCGGCACCCCGCCGTCGCCGGATCCCACGAGGCCCCCCTCCGCGGCCCCGGCCGGGGCTCCCAATGCCCTAGGATCCCCGCTGGAAAACGACAGGCGTCGCCTCTCGCGGGTACGGTCCAGCGGCGGCAGCCTGGCACGCACGCTGGGCGCACTCTTCGGGGGCAGGCACGCGGCGACCCAGGCCAGCGAGCACGCCGCCGGGGTCCAGGTACCCGTCACCACCGGTCGGAGGATCGCCATCGTCTCGACGCGCGGCGGTGCGGGGAAAACCACCGCCTCAGCGCTGCTGGCCCGCACGTTTTCCGCACTTCGGCCCGATAGCGTCTGCGTCCTCGACCTGGACCCCGGTCATGGCAGCCTTGCCCTGCGCCTGGGGCTCGAGCGGGCCCCGGCCGTCGATGCGGTCGTCCCCGACCTCACCGGCGGCTCCCAGCCCGGGGCCGCCCGCCTGGCGGAACTGCTCGGCCAGGCATCCGACGGGCTCTATGCGACCGGCCCGCGGACGACGGCCCCGCAACGATCCACCGCCCCGGAGCTCCGCCAAGCCACCACCACCGTTTCCCGCTACTTCCCCGTGACCCTGCTTGATTGCCCGACCGGACTGGACGCCGCCGATACCCAGGCCGCGTTGGCGGACTGCCATGCAGCGGTCTTCGTGGTCCCGTCGACGCTCTCCGGGATGGATAACGCATTGGCTGCGCTGGCCACGTGGCGCTCGCACCCCATCCTGGGCAGCCTCCCCCTGACCGTGCTCGTCATGCAACAAGATCGCTCCTCGGCCTTCCAGGCCCTCGACCAGGCCGGGCGGTTGTCCCGACTGGGGTTCGAGGCACACGCCATCGGGTACGACCGGCACCTGGCCGCCGGAGCGGAAATCTCGCTGCCGCTGATGCTCCCGGCCCACCGCGAGGCCTCCACGGCGTTGGCCGCGCACGTCCTCGCCCAGGCCAACGGGGCCCGGTAGCCGATGTCGCAGCGAATCATCCACCGTCCTGCCCGGACCTCGACGCCCTTGCGGACCTTCCGCCCCTTCCAGCTCGATGGGCCGCCCCCGGTCGAGGGCGAGGCACCGGGTCTGAACCTGATGGCGATCATCCCCATGCTGGGCGGCGCAGTGTCGATGACGGCCATGATGATGTTCCGCAACTCACCCTTTGCCGCCATCGGCGCGCTGATGATGATCATGACCGTGGTCATCGGCGTCTTCATGATGTTCTCCAATCGGGGCAAGGCCGTCCGCACGCGCACCCAGGCCCGCGACAACTACATGCGGTATCTGGAGCGCTCCCGCGTGAAGATGCGTGCCGACGAGATCGAGGCCCTGGCGGTGACGCGCCAAAGCGCACCGCCGCCCGAGGCCCTCTTCGACATCGTCCGCACCCCCATGCGCCTCTGGGAACGCCGGAGGTCGAACGAGGATTTCCTGGACGTCCGGCTGGGGTCCGGCGAACGACCCTGCCGCGACATCGCCGTCAGCGAGGCGGCAGGCGCCACCCAGCAAGTCGACACCTTCATGGCCGCCGAGGCCGAGATCCTCAAACGCCGTTTCGCCACGAGCCCGGATATGCCAGTGACGATCCCACTGGACTCCGTGGGCAACGTCAGCATCATCGGCGACCGCGACTTCGTCCTGGCAACCACCCGGAACCTGCTCGTTTCCGCCTGCGCGTTCCACTCCCCCGAGGACCTGGGGCTGGGCATCGGCACGCCCGAGCATTTCCGGGACGACTGGCAGTGGGCCACGTGGCTGCCGCATCTGGCGGACCAGTCCCAGAGTTCGGGCGTCGAACTGACGCGACGCATCGCCCCGGATCTGGGCGCGCTGGCCGAGGCCATGGGAGGCGATCTGCAGCGCCGTGCCAAGATCGCCGTCGAGGCCAAGAAGGTCGGTTCGAAGGCGGGCCAACCGCTGGCCCGCCTGGTGGTGGTCTCCGACTCCCACGGTTCCCAGTCCCAGGAACTTCCGTTGGCCGACCGGTTCCTCTCCCCCGCCGATGTCGGCCTCACGATCCTGCATCTGGTCCACGACCGCAGCGAGGAACCCAGCGACGTCACCGTGCGCATCACCCAGACAGCCGACGGATTCCAGGTCCAGGACTACCGCTCGGACCCCGTGCATCCCGAGGTGTCCACGGGCACGTTGGATCCCCTCGCCGTGGCGACGGCAGACGCACTGGCCCACGAAATGGCCCCGCTGCGGCTATCTGCCGATTCCCTCGAGCACGGCGGCTCCAGCGAAGGTGCCCAGAGTTTTCTCGGCATGCTCGGGCTCACCCCGGAACTCAGCCGCGCCGACATCGAACGCACGTGGAAACCGCGCGGCGACGCGGAGTTCCTGCGTATCCCGCTGGGACCCGACGCGGCAGGCCGGCCCACGGTCCTCGACCTGAAGGAATCCGCGCAGTTCGGCATGGGCCCCCACGGGCTGTGCGTGGGGGCGACCGGTTCCGGCAAATCAGAGATGCTGCGCTCACTCGTCTTCGGCCTGCTGGCCACCCACTCGCCCGACATGCTGGCCATGGTCCTGGTCGACTTCAAGGGCGGCGCCACGTTTGCCCCGTTCGAAGGTGCCCCCCAGGTCACCGGCATCATCACGAACCTCTCCGATGACCTCTCCCTGGTCGAACGGGTCTACGCCAGCCTCAACGGCGAGATCCTGCGCCGCCAGGAAGTCCTCAAGGCGGCCGGCAACATCGCCAACATCACCGATTACCAGGTCCATCGCCAGGAGCGGCTCGCCCGTGGCGAGGAGATGGAACCGCTGCCCCACCTCGTGGTGATCATCGACGAGTTCGGCGAGCTGCTCACCGCGCGCCCCGACTTCATCGACCTGTTCCTGTCCATCGGCCGCATCGGCCGCTCAATCGGCGTCCACCTGCTGCTGAGCAGCCAACGCGTCGAGTCCGGGAAACTCAAGGGACTGGAAACCTATTTGTCCTACCGCCTCGGGCTGCGCACCCTCTCGGAGTCCGAGTCCCGCACGGTCCTGGACACCCCCGATGCGTTCCACCTGCCCCCGGTCCCCGGGTATGGCTACCTCAAGGTCGACACCACCGTGTACACCCGCTTCAAGGCCGGCTACGTCTCGGGCCCCCTGGAGGATGTCCAGGAAGAGGAGCCCGACGAGCAGGCACCCCTCGAGGTGGCCGACGTCGTCCCCATCCCCCGCTACGCGGGTGAGGAGGCTACCGGGAACGACGACGGCGCCTCCTCCGGACCGAGGGACAAGGCAGCGAAGCGCACCACGGGCCCGACCGTGATGTCCACGTTGATGGATACGCTGCGCTCCTTCCCGCGCTCGGTGCAGGAGATCTGGTTGCCTCCGCTGCCGGCGGCCATCTCCCTGGACGCGGCGACCGGAGGGGTGCACCCCGGCGAACACGGGCTGGAACTCGGAGCCGGCGGCAAGCTGCGCGTTCCCATCGGCCTGCTCGATGACCCGGCCAAGCAATGGCAGGGCCTGTGGGAAATCGACTTCACAGCGGGCGGGGGGAACCTCATGATCACCGGCGGTCCGCAATCGGGCAAGAGCACCCTGCTGCGTACCGTGGTCACGTCGATGGCATTGACCCATTCGCCCAAGGAGGTCGGCATCTACTGCATCGACCTTCTCGGTTCAGCACTGCTTCCGCTCAACGGGCTGCCACATGTGGGCGGTATCGCCATCCGCACCAACCGCGAGGTCGTCCGGCGCACCGTCGAGGAGCTGATGGGCATGCTGCTGGTGCGTGAACGGGTGTTCGAGAACCACCAGATCGATTCCCAGGCGACCATGCGGCGCATGCATGCCGACAGCCGGCTGGCAGAGCTGCCCAGCGCCGACATCTTCCTGGTGATCGACGGGTATGGGCAGATCGCCGACGACTTCGAGGAAATCCGGGAGAGCGTCAACGCATTGATCATGCGCGGCGGCGGCTACGGCATCCACGTCGTGACGACCCTGAACCGCAATGCCGAACTGCGCATGGCGCAACAGGGCTTCTTCGGCAACAAGATCGAGACGGCACTGGCAGAACCCTCCGACTCGCAGATCGACCGGAAGATCGCCCCCGGAGTCAACCCCGAGGCGCCGGGACGTGCCCTGTCGGACCGCAAGTTGATCGGCCATGTCGCCCTCCCCCGCATCGACGGCATCGCCGAGGCCGAGGACATGTCCGACGGACTCCGCGACCTCGTCGCCCAGGTCTCCCAACACACCAGTGACACGGCCATGAAGGTCCGTGTCCTGCCCGCGAGTGTCGGCTGGGACCAGGCGCCGGTACCGCGTCATCCCGGGCACTTCCCGCTGGGTCTGCGCGAAGCGGACCTGGGAGACCACGTGCTGGACCTGCAGGCCAAGGACCGGCACCTGATCCTGCTGGGCGACGAGGAGACCGGCAAATCGAACATCCTCCGCAACATCATCGCCACGCTGGTCTCGCAGCACACCCCCGATGAGTTGCTCTTCGGGGTGTACGACCCGCGCAAGGGGTTGGACGACGTCGTTCCCGACGACTACCTGGGCGGATATGCCGGCAGTGCGATCGTTGGCGAGCAACTCTCGGGGGCCTTGGCCGCGGAATTGCAGCTGCGCACCACCGGCGGCGACGAGGAACACCGGCCGAGCAAGGCCAAACTGGTCATCCTCGCCGATGACTACGACGTGCTCACGGCCAGCGGGTCCTCCCCCCTGGGCCGCCTCACGAACTACCTGCCAATGGCCGACGAACTGGACTTGCACGTCATCCTCACCCGCAAGGTCCGCAGTGCGAGCCGTGGCATGTACGAGTCGTTCTTCTCCACCCTTCGCGACGCCGGTACCGCCGCATTGATCATGAGCGGGGACCGCTCCGAGGGCGGGCTGATCAACAACATCCGCGCCAGGCCGCTGCCTCCGGGCCGGGGCCAGCTGGTGCAGACCGGTCGACCCGTCCAGACGATCCAGACGTATTTGAACCCCGGGACGGAATAGGCTGGCCACGCGCCGGGTTGGCAAGGGTATGCCCCGCGATACCCCCACCGCCCCTGTCACGACACGCCACGTGCAGGGAGCCCCCGCCCCGAGCCGTGCCGGCCTGTTGCAGGGGCTCGGTGCCTATGGGCTGTGGGGGGTGCTGCCGTTGTACTTCATGACCATCTCGGTCGCTTCGGCGACCGAGATCGTGGCGAACCGCATCGTGTTCAGCCTGGTCTTCTGCATCATCCTCATCGGCGTCACCCGGGCATGGGGAGATCTGCGGACGCTGATCCGCGATCGCTCCGCCATGTTGCGTCTGGCGCTCGCGGCCGTGCTCATCACCGTCAACTGGGTCACCTACGCTTATGCGGTGCTCCACGGCCACACGGTGGAGGCATCTCTGGGCTACTTCATCAACCCGCTGGTATCCGCTGCGCTCGGTGTGGTCTTCCTGAAGGAGAAGCTGTCCCGGCTCCAGTGGACCGCCCTGGCGTTCGGCCTGGCCGCCGTACTGGTGTTGACGTTCGCCTACGGTTCCATACCGGTCATTGCGCTGACCCTGGCCTTCTCGTTCGGCCTGTACGGGTTCGTGAAGAACCGGGTGGGCCGCACCGCCACCGCGGTGACAAGCCTGACCGTCGAGACGGCCCTGCTCACCGTGCCCGCCCTGGTCTACATGGGCTGGCTGATGTCGCACGGGCAGGCGACCGTACTCACCCACGGCGCGGGACACTTCTGGCTCATGGCCGCCAGTGGCATCGTCACCGCGGTCCCGCTGCTGCTCTTCGGCGCTGCCGCCCGGCGCCTGCCGTTGAGCACCGTGGGCACCCTGCAGTTCCTGACCCCGGTCATGCAATTCATCATTGCGGTGGCCGTCTTCCGCGAGGCCATGCCGCCCGAGCGCCTGGCCGGTTTCGCCTTCGTGTGGGTCGCCATCGTCCTGCTGGCCGTCGACATGCTGCGAAGGCCGCGCACCCGGGCCACCATCCCCGCGGCGAAGTCCGCCACCCGGTCCGCGGCGACCGCCTCGGATCCGTCCCGCTAGGGTCCCGTCCGCCGCCTGTGAGACGACGACGGCGGCACCCCGGCCCGATCAGGGCCGGCACACCGCCGTCGTGGTTCCTGGTCCTGCTATCAGGCGTTCGTGCGGATGGCGTCCTCGAGGACGTCGAACGCGTCGGCCAACAGCTCATCGGAGATGACCAGTGGCGGCAATAGGCGCACCACGTTGCCGTAGGTCCCGCACGTAAGGATGATGACCCCCGCCGCCAGGCAGGCCGCTGCGATCTTCTTCGTCAGTTCGGCGTCCGGTTCCTTGCCGCCGGCCTTGACGAACTCGATGGCCAGCATGGCACCCCGGCCACGAAGGTCCCCGATGGCCGGCAGTTCCTGCTGCAGTGGCCGAAGACGCGCATAGAACGCCTCTTCGATGGCCCTTGCGCGGGAGTTGAGGTCGGCCTCGGCCATGTAGCCCACGGCAGCGAGACCGGCAGCTACGGCCACCGGGTTGCCACCATAAGTTCCGCCCAGTCCACCGGGGTGAACGGCGTCGAGCAATTCGGCCCGGCCGACGATGGCGGACAGCGGCAAGCCGCCGGCGATGCCCTTGGCCAGGGTGATGATATCGGGGACGACCCCTTCGTGGTCGACGGCGAACCAGGCACCGGTACGGCAGAACCCGGACTGGACCTCGTCGGCGATGAAGACGATTCCCTGCTCCTTCGCCCACTCGGCGATGCGCGGCAGGAAACCATCGGCCGGGACGATGAACCCGCCCTCGCCCTGGATGGGCTCGATGATGATCGCGGCGATCTGGTCCCCACCGATCTGCTTCTCCATGGACAGGATCGCGCGCTCGGCGGCTTCCTTGCCGGAGATGTTCGGGTTCTCCTCACGGAACGGATAGCTCATCGGCATCCGGTAGATCTCCGAGGCCAACGGGCCGAATCCCCGCTTGTAGGGTGCGGCCTTGGCGGTCAGGCCCATGGTGAGGTTGGTGCGCCCGTGGTACGCGTGGTCGAACGCGACGACGGCGGTCCGGCCGGTCGCCACCCGCGCCACCTTGACGGCGTTCTCGACCGCCTCGGCCCCGGAGTTGAAGAAGACGCTCTTCTTGGCGTGCTCGCCGGGGGTGAGCTCGGCCAATTTCTCGGCCAACTCCACGTAGCCCTCGTACGGGGTGACCATGAAACAGGTGTGGTTGAAACGCGCGGTCTGCTCACTGACGGCGGCGGCGACCTTCGCATTGGAGGCGCCAACCGTGGTCACGGCGATGCCGGACCCCAGGTCGGTGAACGTGTTCCCGTCGACATCCACGATGACGCCGCCGTCAGCGTCGGCTGCGAAGACGGGTACGGATGAGGCGACGCCTGCGGCCACGGCGGCGGTGCGGCGTTCGGCCAACGCCTGCGAGACGGGGCCGGGGAAGACCCCGGTGATGTTGCGCTTCTGTTCGAGCCGGTACTGGATCTCCACGGCGTCTTCCTTCCTCATTGGTGTTCTGACGCCGATCATGCGGGCGCCATGCATTGCCTTGAGCCTACGGTTCACGTCGTCGTGAACGCTAGGGTGCTTGGCACAGCCTTCTGCCGCGGATGCTATGCATCCGCACAGCACTGCGGCGGCCCCACCCGAAGGTGGAGCCGCCGCGGTGGTGGGCCTTGGCCCGGGCTAGGCGTCTTGGGTGACGACCTCGGGCAGTTCGTCCTCCGGCTCCTCCGGATGGCGGGACAGGTTGACCAGGGCCAGGGCCAGGCCGCCCCAGACGGTCAGGATGGCGATGATCATCATGGTGATCGCGACGGGTGTCATCGGATTGCCCCTTCTTCGGCATCTTCGGCCGCTTTGACGGCGTCGTACTCGGGATCGTGGTTGGCCTTGGAGTTCCGGCTCCAAGGAATGAACGTGAGGATGATGGCCACCACCACCAGGGCTCCGGCCATGCCCCAGCCGAAGACCCCGAGGAACCAGACGGGATACCCCTCGTAGGGTGTCTGGATCTTGGTGATGAATTCGTTGATCAACATGTAGCCCAAGGCCACCGGGGCGACCACGGCAACGAGGACCATCCAGACGTTCTTCATCTTGATGCTCGCGAACCGGTTCAGGTGCCGCGAGAGCAGCGGCAGCTTGCGCAGGAACCAGGCCACGACAACGACGGCCACGAGGGCGCCGAGCATGATGCCGAAGCTGTTCACGAACGCGTCGAAGGTATCGAGGAGGTACAGCCCGGTGGTGGTCGGGAAGAGCACGATCGAGATCAGGCCGACGGGGACCGAGACGGCCAGTGCCGACTTCACCCGGGGCCAGCCCATCTTGTCCTGGATGGCCGCGACTATGACTTCCAGGATGGAGATCAGCGAGGTGATGCCGGCGAAGACCAGCGACCCGAAGAAGAGCACCCCGAGCAGAGCGCCGACCGGGGCCTGGGACACGATGGTCGGGAAGGCCACGAAGGCCAATCCTATGCCGGCGTCAACCACTTCGGTGATGTCCCCACCGGAAGCCTGGGCCATGAAGCCCAGGGCGGCAAAGACACCGATGCCGGCGAGGATCTCGAAGGCCGAGTTCGCGAACCCGACAACCATGCCGGATCCGGTCAAGTCGGTCTTGCGCTTGAGGTAGGAGGAGTAGGTGATCATGATGCCGAACGCCACGGACAACGAGAAGAAGATGTGCCCATACGCGGCCGCCCAGACGCCCGGGTCGCCGAGGGCTTCCCAGTTCGGGGTGAAGAACGCGTTCAGTCCCTCGGCGGCACCCGGCAGGAAGAGCGAGGCCACGACCAGCAGGATGAACATGACGACCAGCAGCGGCAGGAACACGGCGTTGGCACGCGAGATGCCCTTGTTCACTCCCGCGACCATGATGGCGATGACGACGATCCACGTCACCAGGAGGGGCCAGAAGACGCCCGAGACGTAGTCGAAGCCCAGTGTCGGCGTCTCGGCGACCTGCAGGAAATCACCCATCAGGAAGTCCCCGGGCTTGTCGCCCCAGGCCTTCGTGAAGGAGAAGTAGGTGTACATGGCGGCCCAGGCGATGATCACCGCGTAGTAGATGGCGATGATGAAGCAGACCAGGACCTGCCACCAGCCCAAGGGCTCGGCTGCACGGTGCATGCGGCGGTAGGCCAATGGCGCGGAGCCACGGAACTTGTGCCCGACCGAGTAGTCCAGGAACAACAGCGGGATGCCGGCCGTCAACAGGGCGCAGAGGTAGGGGATCAGGAAGGCCCCGCCACCATTGTCGTAGGCAACATAGGGGAAACGCCAGATGTTTCCCAGCCCGACGGCGGATCCGATCGCGGAGAGGATGAACAATTTTCGGGATGAGAAGGTTTCCCGTTTAAGGGTCGAGGCTGTCGCGGCCCCGCCCTGCGGTGGAGTGGTCATGCCCTATACCGTAGACGGCTGTTGAACACGTCACAAAGACCGCTCGCGGCGCGTTCGTCACTTCATCCAACCCTGGCGACATCCATGGGGCCGATGCACAGCCGCTAGGTAGAATGCCTTCCATGGCGATGACGCTTGCCGGACTACTGGCTACTCCTTCCCTGCGGCTCACCGCACTGACCGATCCCGCTGACGCGGGAGAGGCACCTATCTCGTGGGCGGCGGTGACGGAGTTGGCCGATCCCACGCCGTTCCTGGCCGGTGGCGAGGTGCTGCTGACCACGGGCGTACGGCAGAAGACCGTGGCCGCCCAGACCGGATTCGTGGACCATGCCATCCGGGCCGGCGTGCTGGCCCTGGGCTACGGCACCGGGTTGACGCATGCCAAGGTGCCCGCCGCCGTCATCCGCCGGGCGGGCGAGGTTGGGCTCCCCTTGTTTGAGGTGCCCTACGAGACCCCGTTCGTGGCCATCACGCGGATCGTGGCCGAAGAGCTCGCCGCGGACAACGTGGCACGGATGGAACGCCTGCTCAAGGGGCACCAGCGGCTCGCATCGGCCCTGCTGGGCGGCGGGGGTTTGCATGGGTTGCTGCGTGAACTGGCCGCGCAGTTGCAGCGTCCGGTGTCGTTGAGCCAGTACGGGGCACGAATCCACGGACCCGCCCCGGCCGCCGAGGGGTGGCTGACCGTCCCCATTGCCACCGGCCTGCAGGACCGCTGCACGCTCTTCGTGGAGGGGGCCGGCACCGGAGGCGGGCTGGTTGAGTATGCCCAGTCGCTGATCAGCGTCGAATTGGCGAACCGCGCCCGGCTGCGCGAATCGCGGCGCACGGTCAGCGGCCAGGTCCTGACGGACCTGACCCGCGGGGTCATCGAGGGGCAGGACGCGGCATTGCGCCTGCAATCGGTGGGGATCTCCCCGAACGCCGCACACACGATCCTGCTGATTGACCCGGTCGGGCCCACGTCGAGGTCGATTCCCACGCTGCCGCTGCCGCCCGGCCGGGAGAAATGCGTTTCGGCCATGGTCGAGGACCGGCTCGCCGTGGTCCTGGACGCCGGGGACGGCGAATCCGCCGCGTCCGACTTCGCGGCCTATCTCTCGGGGGCGGGGGTGCCGGCCCGGGTCTCCTACGGGGGTTCTTACTCCCAGGTCACCGGACTGCGCTGGAGTTATTTTGAGGCGGTCGAAGCCTTGCGCCACGGAGGACTGGTCAACCACCCGTCGAGGATTTCGCTGACCTCGTTGCTGTTGGCAGCCCACGACGTGCCGTTGCAGGCGCTGGCGGCAGAGGCCCTGGAGCCACTGGCGGACTTCGACGCGGCGCACGGCGCCGAACTCATGGTGACGCTGCGGCGGTTCCTGGAACTCAACGGCAGCGTGGGAACGGTCGCGGAGGATCTCGGGCTACACCGCAACACGGTGCGCTACCGCCTGCAACAGATCGCCGATTTGAGCGGGTTCGACCCCTCGAACACCCCTGACCGGGTCCAGTTGTGGCTGGCCCTGTCGGCGCGCGACGTTTACTGACGCCGGGGACGGATAGTATTTAGGCATGGCTGAAATGTTCGTGGAGAAGTTCCGATCCCTGATCCCCAAATACCTTGATGACCAGTGGGTTTCCGAGGACGGGCTCACCCCCCAAGAGCTCCGCGAGCAGCTTGAGGACGCGCGGGTCGACATCCCGCAGGTTCTCGGGGAGTTCTACCTTGCCATCGGCGCCTGCGATGACCTGATGGAGGCCTACTACTTCTTCTTCGACCCCGACGAACTCGAAGTCGAAGACGGCTACCTGCTGTTCATGGAAGACGAAGACGAGCAATACGTCTGGGGCATCCGCGAGGATCAGCTGAACATCCCCGACCCCATCGTCCATCGGCGGCGCAACGACCGCGGAACCTGGGAAAGCGAAGAGGGGACCTTCAGCGAGTACGTACTCGACATGTTCGAGTGGGTCTTCGAGGAGCTGGAACCCGAACTGGAGGACTAGCCCAGATGCCGGCCGTTCCCTACCTGAGGCATGAGCCGCCGGGCTACGAATGCCCCTTCTGCGAGCTCCTGGCGGATGGGCCGTTGTCCGCCGGGAACCTCTGCGCTCCGACCGACCTCGTCCACCGCGACCGGCTGGTGGCCGTCATCATGGCCTGTGATGGCTTCGGCAACTACGGCGGGCACGCCATGGTGATCCCCACCGCGCACCTGGAGTCGCTCTACGACCTGGATGACGAGGTCGCCGCGGCCATCATGATCACGACCCGCAGGGTCGCCCTGGCCATGAAGTTGGCCTGGGATCCGGAGGGCACCTCGACCCGGCAACACAACGAGCCGGCCGGCAATCAGCACGTCTGGCACTACCACCAGCACGTCTTCCCGCGCTATGCGGACGACGACCTCTACCGCCAGCTGCGGCACCGCGTTCCTGTCGAGGTCCGGGCGCACAAGGCCCGCGAGCTGGCTGCGGCCTTGGAACGGCTGGGCTGACCAGCTGCCCGCCCGGCTAGTTCTCGCGGGTGACGACGGCGTGGGCGAAAGCGGCCAGGGACGACTTCACGGGGCCCTCGGGCAAGGGCGCCAGGGCCTCGATGGCGTCGGCGGACCATTGGCGGGCCACTGCCCACGACTGCTGGGTGACCGGGTGATCGGCCAGGGCGGCCACGGTGCGGGCCAGATCCTGATCGGAGGACAGGTCCCCATCCACCAGAGCCAGCACCTCGGTGGCCGAGGTGTCGCCTACCGCCGCAGCCTGGCGCAGCAGCAGGACCGGGAGCGTCGGAACGCCCTCGCGCAGATCGGTTCCCGGGGTCTTGCCCGAGCTCACCTGGGCACCGGTGACGTCGATGACGTCGTCGGCCAGCTGGAACGCCACCCCCACCTTTTCGCCGTAGTCACGCATCACGTCGACGTGTTCGGGTGATCCCCCGAACAGCGCGCCGAAGACGCCCGAGGTGGAAATCAGCGACGCCGTCTTGTCGGCGATCACGTTGAGGTAATGGGCTACGGGGTCCTCCCCGTCCCGGGGCCCGACGGTCTCGTGCAGCTGCCCGAGGCACAGCCGCTCGAAGGTGCGGGCTTGGATTTCGACGGCGTCCACGCCGAGTTCGGCACCGATGACCGATGCACGGGCGAAGATCAGGTCGCCGGTTAGGATCGCCGTGGAATTGCCCCACACCTCATGCGCCGTGGGTGCACCACGGCGGTAGGGAGCCGAATCCATGACGTCGTCGTGGTAGAGCGTGGCCAGATGCGTCAGTTCGACGATGGCTGCGGCCTTGATGACCTCGGGGGTGACCCCGTCAGCCAGCAGGGCCGTGAGGATGACCAGCAGGGGACGGACCCGCTTGCCGCCGGCCTCCACGAGATGGCGGCTGGTGGCGTCGATGAGTGGATCGGAATTCGCAACAGCGGCACGCAACACCTTCTCGACCTTTGCCATGCCCTGTGAAATGGCCGGCCCGAATTCGGGGTCCTCGGCGACGGCCCGGAAGCCGGGAGGCAGGTTGATGCCGGCGGCGAGGGCCGAGGTTTCCGCGAACAGGTCAACGGATTCCGGCACGCCGTGGCCGGCGGTCGTCCAGTTGGTCGGGGAATCATTCACGGTTCTGGGACCTGCTTGTCATCGGGGTGGATCGTTTCTCGGGTCGCGCCCGGGGTGGCCGGCGGTTATCCGTGGGAGGTGCCAGCCGTTCCAGCACATGGATCACTCTATCCTCAAACCCCCGGCCGCCGTCGTCCGTGAGGTTGGCGAGCATCCGCACGACGAACCGCATGAGGACCGGGGTGCTCATGCCGGTGCGCAGGGCGAGCTTCATCACCTGCGGATTGCCGATCAGCCGGGCAAAGACGCGCCCCAGCGTGAAGTGGCTGCCCCACGCCTGACGCACCATGTCCGGATAGGAGGCCAGCAGCGCCTCCCGTGAACCCGGCGTCGTGCCGTGCAGGCCGGAGCGGGCGTCGAGGATGATCTCGGCGGCCATGCGCGCGGACTCCATGGCATAGCTGATGCCCTCGCCGTTGAAGGGCGAAACCATGCCACCGGAGTCGCCGAGCAGCATGAGCCCGGGGGTGTAGTGCGGTGTCCGGTTGAAGCCCATGGGCAGTGCGGCCCCGCGGATGGGGCCGACCTGGTTTTCCTCGCTGAAGCCCCATTCGCCGGGCATGGCGGCCGTCCAGTCGCGCAGCACCTGGCGGTAGTCGAGCTTGCCGAACTCGCGCGTGGAGTTCAGGATGCCCAACCCGACGTTCGAGGTCCCGTCCCCGACGCCGAACACCCAGCCGTAGCCGGGCAGCGGGCGGCCGGCCTTGTCGGGGAGCTCCAGCCAGCCTTCCATCCAGTCGTCGTCGTGCCGCGGCGAGGTGAAATAGGTCCGGTAGGCCACGCCGAGCGGGCGGTCGTCGCGCTTGTGCAGTCCGGCGCTGACTGCGGTGCGGGTCGAGTTCCCGTCGGCGGCGAGGACGATGTCGGCGCGGAATTCGCGGGTCTCCCCGGTCTTGCGGCCGCGTTCGTCCAGGATGTTCGCCAGGGCACCGACGACCCGCCCGGTGGTGTCCCGGACAACGTCGGTGACCGCATGTCGTTCGAGCAAACGGGCGCCGTCGGACTGGGCGTGCCGGGCCAGGGTCTCGTCGAAGCCCTCACGGGTGCGGATCAACCCGTAGTCCGGGAAGTCGCCGAGTTCTGGCCAGGGGATCTCCATCGAACGTCCGCCGGCGACCAGCCGCAACCCCTGGTTGCGGCGCCAGATCCCGGTATCGGCATGGTCCACCCCCAGGCGCGCGAGTTCTCGGACGGCGCGCGGCGTCAGGGCGTCGCCGCAGACCTTCTCACGGGGAAAGGCCGTCTTCTCCAGGACGGTGACCTCGACCCCGGCGCGGGCCAGGTAGCTGGCGGCGGTCGAGCCGGCGGGACCGGCCCCGACGATCAGTACAGACACGTGATTCCCTGTCGGTGGCGGCTAGAGCGTCGGCCGGGAGGCCCGGTGGCGCAGGTACTCGGAGGCCTTCGCCTGGCGCTCCGCGGCCGTGGCGGAATCGCCGTCCAGTGGCTTGGTGGCGCGGTGGACCGCGACGATGCCGCCCGAGAGGTTGCGGTACCGGCACGACTCCCAGCCGGCCTGCGCGATCCAGCCGGCCAGCCCGTCCTGGTTCGGCCAGGCGCGGATGGATTCGGCCAGGTAGACGTAGGCGGCCGGGTTGGAGGCTACCTTGCGGGCAATGGGCGGCAATGCGCGCATCAGGTACTCGGTGTAGACGGTGCGCCACGGGGCGAAGGTGGGGTGGGAGAACTCGCAGACCACCACGGTGCCGCCCGGCTTCGTCACGCGCAGCATCTCGGCGAGGGCTTGATGGGGGTCACCGACATTGCGCAGCCCGAAGCTGATGGTCGTGGCATCGAAGCTCTCGTCCGCGAAGGGCAGGTTGGTGGCATCCCCGGCCACGAAGTCGATGTCGGGGCGGCGGCGCTTGCCCACGCGCAGCATGCCCAGCGAGAAGTCGCAGGCCACGACCTCGATGCCGGCGTCGGCGTAGGGCTCGGACGACGTGCCGGTACCCGCGGCCAGGTCGAGCACCCGCTGGCCGGGTTCCGCACCCACGGCGTCGACCACGATCTTGCGCCAGAGGCGCGTCTGGCCCATCGAGAGGATGTCGTTGACGAGGTCGTAGCGGGGCGCGACGTCGTCAAACATGGCTTGGACTTCTTCGGGACGCTTTTCCAGCGATGCACGGCTCACCCACCCAGTGTCTCAAAGTTCGACGCGAGGGCGAAAAACCGCGCCGTGGCCGCGGGTAGGCTGGTGCCATCATGAACATTGACCTTCCCGGCTCCACCGTGCCGAAAAGCGGTGCGCCGGCGGCGGTGGCCTTCCCCGTCCCCATGCTGCGGAGCATCACCTTTTCCCGGTCCGCCTTACAGGACAGCGGCTTCCTGGACCTGCTGGTGCGCGACGATGCCCTCGTCTGGGGCCGCCGGGGCGAGGGTCTCGTGGGTTTCGGCGAGGTGGCACGCTTCACCGCCGAGGGTCCAGACCGCTTCGCCACCCTGCGCCGCTGGTGGTCCGGCGTCGCCGCCGATGCCGCGGTGGACGACGGCGTGGGCCTGCCCGGCACCGGCCCGATCGCCTTCTCCGCGATCGCCTTCTCGGCCACCAGTTCCTATGCCTCCCGGCTGGTCGTCCCGCAGCTGGTCGTCGGCCGCTCGGGCGACTCCGGCTGGATCACGCTGACCACCGATGACCCGGACGCCGACCTCAGCGCCGCGGCTGCCGAGCGGCTGCTCGCCGATCTCCTCGAGGACCCCTCCCCCGAACGCGATCTGGTCCCCGGCGAAGACCGGCTGGTCCCGGGGCAGGTCTCCGAACGGCAGTATGAGGATTCCGTCCGCGCGGGGGTCCGGTCCATCGAGTCCGGCGACCTGACCAAACTCGTGCTGGCACGCGACGCGGTGGCCGAGCTGGGGGCCGATATCGCGGTGTCCCAGGTCCTGCGCGAGCTGGCCCTGCGCTATGCCGACTGCTGGACGTATTCGGTGGACGGCCTCATCGGGTCCACCCCCGAAATGCTGGTCAAGGTCACCGGCGACACGGCGCGGGCCCGCGTCCTGGCCGGCACCCTGGACCGCGCCACGGCTCCGGCCGGGGACGAGGGCTACGCGGCACGCATGCTCTCGGGCAGCGAAAAGCAACGCCATGAACACCGTCTGGCCATCGATTCGCTGACCGCCGAGCTGGGCCCGCTGGTCAGCGGGATGACCGCCCCCGAGGAGCCGTTCGTCCTCGAGCTGCCCAACGTCTGGCATCTGGCCTCCGACGTCGAGGCTCAGTTGCGCGTGCACGACGACGGCACCTCGCCCTCCGCACTGGACCTCGCCGAGGTGCTCCACCCCACGGCAGCGGTTTGCGGCACCCCGACGGCGGTGGCCGACGAGCTCATCCTCCAGCTGGAGGGCATGGACCGGGGCCCGTATGCGGGCCCGGTCGGCTGGGTGGACACCTCTGGCAACGGGGAATTCGGCATTGCGTTGCGGGGCGGCGTGGTCGAATCCCCCACCCGTGTGCGCCTGTATGCCGGATGCGGAATCGTGGCCGCCTCCGACCCGGCCGCCGAGTTGGCCGAATCCTGGGCCAAGATGCGACCCATGCGCGAGGCCCTCAACTTGTAAAGTTTTTGTCACCCGCAGCACTTGTTTACTTGCAAAACACTCCTGTAGCCTGTGATGAACATCTCATCCCGGGATTTTCCGGTCTAGAATGTCAATTCCGACGCGGAAGTCCGTCGGATCACTCGAGAAGGAAACATTGATGCGGATTCACTCCACCTTCACCAAGGCCCTGGCCGTTTCGGCCGTCACCCTGATGTCCCTGACGGCTTGCGGCGGCTCCGACAGCGGGGCGGCCAGCTCCGGTTCCGCTGGCGGCAACGACCTGGGCCTTGTCCAGGCGGGCACGTTGACGGTCTGCTCGGATATCCCCTACAAGCCCTTCGAATACGAGGAAGGTGGGAAATACACCGGCTTCGACATGGACCTGGTGGGAGCCATGGCCGATTCGATGGGCCTGAAGCTCCAGGTCAAGGACGTGGGCTTCGACGGATTGCAGTCCGGCGTCGTCTTGGCCGCCGGACAGTGCGACATGGGCGCGAGCGCCATGACCATCACCGAGGACCGCAAGAAGAAGCTCGGCTTCACCGACGGCTACTACGACTCCGAGCAGTCGCTGCTGGTTCCGGCGGGATCGGACATCAAGTCGATCGAGGACCTCGCCGGCAAGACCGTGGGAGTCCAGCAGGGCACCACGGGAGAGAAGTACACCCGCGAGCACGTCCCGTCCGACACCAAGGTCAAGGCCTATCCCTCGGATGCCGAATTGTTCCCGGCGGTGCAGTCCCGGGGCGTGGACGCGGTGCTCCAGGACCTCCCCGTCAACCTTGAACACACCCAGGGTGGCAAGTTCGAAATCGTCGCGAAGTACAAGACCGACGAACAGTACGGCTTCGCGGTCAAGAAGGAGGGCACCGAGGCCCTGTTGAAGGAACTTGATGCCAAGCTCGCTGAACTGAAGGACAACGGCAAGTACCAGGAAATCTACGACAAGTACTTCTCCACGAAGTAGTCCAGGCGGGTTCGCCCCGGGGAATTTCCCCGGGGCGAACCCCTGACACCGTCCGGAAGGCCACACCGTTGAAACCCTCCACTCGTAGGCGCCTCTTCCGGGGCAGCCTCTACGTCATCTTTGTCGTCGCCGTCGCGGCCCTGCTCTTCTTTGCGGACTGGAAGACCATCAAGTTCAATTTCTTCGACGTCGAGATCGCCAAACAACTTTTCCCTGAAATCATCATCACGGCGACCAAGAACACCATCATCTATACGGCCATCGCATTCGCCGGGGGTCTGCTGCTAGGGCTGTTGATGGCCCTGATGAAATTGTCTCCGGTAGCCCCCTACCGCTGGCTAGCCACGGGCTACATCGAGCTCTTTCGCGGGCTGCCCGCGTTGTTGGTCATCTTCGGCTTTGCCTTCGCCGTCCCCCTCGCCTTCGCCTCGTGGGACCCGCCAGGAGGTAGCGCAGGCGGCGGCTTGATCGGATTGATCCTGGTATCCGGTGCCTACATCGCCGAAACCATCCGCGCAGGTATCCAGGCCGTTCCGGCAGGGCAACGCGAAGCCGCCCGCTCTCTGGGCATGGCACCGGGCTGGACCATGATCTCCGTGGTCCTGCCTCAGGCGTTCCGCATCATCACCCCTCCCCTGACCAACGAACTGGTGATCATCATCAAGGACACGTCGCTGCTGTTCATCGCGGGCATGGCCCTCGGGGACCGGGAGCTGACCACGTTCGCACGCGACTCACTTTCGCAAATGGGCAACTCGACGCCGCTGATCATTGCCGGCCTGATGTATTTGGTCATCACCCTGCCACTGACCCAACTCGTGGCCAAGCTCGAACGCCACCAAAACAGAGGACGGTAACGATCATGAGTGCGGTAATTCCTGATCAGGGTCGCCCGGCCATCGAGGTCCGCGGCCTGCACAAGAGCTTCGGCGACAAGGAAGTCCTCACCGGCATCGACTTCCATGTCGGCCAGGGCGAGGTGGTCTGCGTGATCGGCCCCTCCGGGTCGGGCAAATCGACGCTACTGCGTTGCGTCAACCGGCTCGAGGAGCCCACCCAGGGAACGATTCTCGTCGAGGGAATCGACATCACCGATCCGGAGACTGACCTGGACAAGGTCCGGACCCGGATCGGGATGGTCTTCCAGCAGTTCAACCTCTTCCCCCACCTGAACGTCCTGGACAACCTGGTCCTGGCCCAGCGTCGTGCCAAGAAGCGCGGCAAGGCAGAGGCACGTAAGATCGCGCAGGGAAACCTGGAAAAGGTCGGGCTCGGCGACCGCGGGGATGCCTTCCCCGCGCAGCTCTCGGGTGGCCAGCAGCAGCGGGTCGCCATCGCCCGTGCCCTGTCGATGGACCCCGACATGATGCTCTTCGACGAGCCGACCTCAGCCCTGGACCCCGAACTCGTGGGCGACGTCCTGGCCGTCATGCGCCGACTCGCCGACGAGGGCATGACCATGATGGTCGTGACCCACGAGATGGGCTTCGCCCGTGAAGTCGGTGACCGGGTGGTGTTCATGGACGGCGGAGTCGTCGTCGAACAAGGCAAGCCGGACGACGTGCTGGGGAACCCGCAGCACGAACGCACCCAGCTGTTCCTTTCGAAGGTCCTCTGACCCGCGGGGAGCCTGGCTTCGACCGAGTGGTCCCCGCTTCGGCGGGGGCCACGCCTATTTCACGCGGCGGCGACCTTGGCGATGATGCCCTGGTGCAAAGCGCGCAATCCGGTGCGGTCGATCCGCACGTCGACGATGCGCCGCCGGGTCTCCGAGGTGGCCGTCGGGCCCGCGGCCAGCACGGCGGCCAGCGCGCGTCGTCCGTCGACCCGGACGTAGTCCAGCCCGTAGGCGGCGGCCAGGGCACGCAGATCCACGGCATGTGGGGTCCCGAAATACCGTTCCACGGTCGCGGCATACGCCGGCTGTTCGGCCATGGCCCCGTGCTCGAGCGTGGAGAAGATCGCACCGCCCCCGTCGTTGAGGACCACCAGGTCCATCGGCGGCACACTCTCCCCTGCCCCCATGAAGAGCCCGCCGACGTCGTGCAGGAAGGTCACGTCGCCGAGCAGGACCGTCGTCCGCTCCCCCGGGGCCGGCACGGTGCCCAGGGCGATGCCCGTGGCCGTCGCCAACGTCCCGTCGATCCCGGCCAGGCCACGGTTGGCGTAGACGGGACGCCCCGAGACCGCCGGAACTGCCGCCAGATCGGCATCACGGATGGAGTTCGAGGACCCCAGGACCAGCGGTCCGGTGTCAGTCTCCCAGACCAGCCGGGCCAGGTCCAGCCCGCTCAGCGCCGCGGATGCCGTGGTGTCCTCGATGATTGAGGTCGCGCGAACCGCGGCGGCCTTCCACTCTTCGAGCCATCCCCCGGGTGCCCGGCCGGCGAATGCGGCGAGCTCATTGAGTTCGGTGATGACCCGGTCATCCCGGCGTCCCGGTTCGAACCAGGCAACCGGTTCGGGAACGTACAGGGCGGAGGCGTGTTCGCGGTTGGCCAGCAATCGGGCAACCGGGCGGCTCAAGGTTGGACGGCCGAAGACGACCACGCGGTCGATCCGGGCGTCGAACGCCTCCAGCAGGACGCGGTAGGGGCCGATGGACTGGGGCCCGAAGCGGGCATTGGAGCTCGGTTCGGCCAGCAGGGGAAGGCCCAGCGCCCGGGCGAACCGCTCGGCCAGGGCGGTGGCATCATGGCCGGCCACCACCACGGTGCGCCGTTCGGGCAGGTCGGCCGCGCGCACGAGGTCGATCAGTTCGCCGTCGATGCCCGCCGCCATCGGATCCAGCCGTATGGCTTGCGGCGTAGCGGGGCCGGCAACAGTCGTCGGGGATGCGGCGTCCTCGTCGTCGGGCACCAGGGGGTCGCGGAAGGCGAGGTTGACCTGGACGGGTCCGCGGACGGACTGCTGGAGGTGGGTGTGCTGCGTCGCCGGCGGGGCCGTGTTGGTGCCTGCGGCCACGGGGTTGAGGTCGGTGTCGCCGCCGGTCAGGATCATGCCCTCGCTGGCCAGCAGCGCGCGGCGGATGTCTGCTGCCGGATCGATGCCGGCCGGCACGTCGACGCTGCAGCGCACGTGGGTTCCGAAGAGCCCGTCCTGCCGGGTGGTCTGGTTGGCTCCGGTGCCGCGCAGTTCGGCGGGCCGGTCGGCGGAGACGACCACGAGCGGAACCGCTGCGTGGTTGGCCTCCATGACGGCGGGCAGCAGCTCCCCCACGGCGGTACCGGATGTGGTCACGATGGCGACCGGGCGGCTGGTTGCCAGGGACAGGCCCAGTGCCGTGAATCCCGCGTCGCGCTCATCGATGCGCACGTGGACGCGCAGGGTGCCGCGCTGTTCGGCTTCGGCGAGCGCGTAGGCCAGCGGGGCGCTGCGCGATCCGGGGCACAGGACGACTTCGCGGACCCCGTCGTCCGACAGCGTCCGCACCGCCGAGCGTGCGGCATCGAACGAGGTCAGCTGCGTAGCGGGCGCGGTCATATCCACCATCCTAGGACTGGTCCGCCTCCAGAAGAGCGGCGCAACGGCGCAGCCGCTCCATCCACCATTTCTGCCGCTCGTCCGTTGCGGCATGGCGGCTCAGCAGGTCGGGATCCGCTTCCACGGTCCGCAGGTCCAGGACGCCATCGCGCGCCTCATAGCGATCGGCGGAAACGTCGGCGTCGAACAGGGAGACGGTGCCCAGCCCGCAGGCGTAGGGCAGCTCGGGAAGCGCCACGGCCAGGGCGGCGCCGGTGCGGATCCCGACCGAGGAGTCCAGCGCCGAGGAGACGACGGCGGGAAGGCCTGCCTCGGCGACGATGGACAGGGCGCGGCGGATGCCCCCGAGCGGCTGGGCCTTCACGATGATCAGGTCCGCGGCCCCGGCACGCGCGACCGCCAGCGGGTCCGATTCCTTGCGGACGGATTCGTCGGCGGCGATCAGTACACCCAGGCCGCGGCGGATGACCTCGGCGCGCAGCCGGCCGAGCCCGCCGATGCCGGCCACCGGTTGTTCGGCGTACTGCAGGTCGAAGCCGGCGAGTGCCTCGAGGGCCTCCATGGCCTGGTCATGTGTCCAGCCGGCGTTGGCGTCCACCCGCAGCGCCGCACCGGGCAGCAGGCGACGGACCTCCGCGACCCGGGCCACGTCGTCGTGCAGGGTCTGGCCCGTTTCGGCGACCTTGATCTTCACGGTGTGGGCGGCGTCGAAGGAGGTCAGCACGGACTCGACCTGCGCGGCGGGGACCGCGGGGACGGTGGCGTTGACCGGGACCGTGGTGCGGACCGGGTCGGGGAATCCCTGCCAGCCGGCCTCGATGGCGCAGCGCAGCCAGGGCGCCGACTCCTGGTCGTCGTATTCGAGGAAGGGAGAGAATTCGGCCCACCCCGCGGGGCCGTGCAACAGCAGGACCTCGCGATGGGTGACGCCGCGGAATCGGACCCGCATCGGCAGCGAGACCACGTGGGCGGCGGAGGCCAGCTCGTCGAAGGCCGGCCAGGTGATCGACGTGGCCTTGGTCTCGCCGGGGTCCGGTTCGGGAACGGCGTCGGCGGCGGGTGCGTTGTCCGGGATAACCATCAACACATCGTATCGGCGTCGGCTCCGCCGGAGCGGAGGCGGATTGTGGGACGCTATAGGCAAATGAACGACACCATGGAAATACCCGTTGTCGGAGGCGGCCCCCATCGGGCTGCCCGCAACCCCGGACTCTGGATCCTGGCGATGCTGGTGCTGGCCGGGTTGTTCGGCGTCGCCTACTGGGCCTTCGTGCTCACCCCCACCGGTCAGCAGGCCGACGACGACGCCCTGCGCGGGGCCATCTCCTTCGTCGACAAGGGCCGGACACGGGCGGCAGCCGTGTCCTTCCTCAACGATCTCCCCCTCGTCTCCGGCGCCATCGCGTTGGTGTCGCTGGTGATGGCGGCCATTGTGCGGCGCAGCCTGTACGCCCCGGTGGTGGCTGCCCTGGCGTTCGGTGTCGCGGCGGGCAGCACTCAATTGCTGAAGCACCTCGTGCTCTCCCGCCCGGACATGGGCATCTCCGAGGCGACGATGAACTCGTTCCCCTCCGGGCACACGACGGTGGCGACGTCGGCGCTGATCGCCGTATTCCTGGTCACCTCCCCGCGGTGGCGGCCGCTGATCGCCACCTGTGGTGGCCTCTATGCGGCGGTCACCGGCATCTCGACGTTCGCGTTGGGCTGGCACCGGCCATCGGACATCGTGGCGGCGTATCTGGTGGCCGGTTTTTGGGGCCTGCTGGCCGGGCTCATCATCCTGCGCCGTCAGCCGGCATGGAACTGCTGGGACGGGCCCGACGCGTTCTGGGCCTCGTCGGGGATGTGGCCGACGCTGTTGTGGTTCCCCGGGATCGTGGGGTTCATCGGCGCTGCCGGCGTCTACTTCTTCGTTTCGCAGCTGGGCCCGACCGCCGGCACGACCCAGCAGAACTGGTACCTGGTCTCCGGTGCGCTGCTGGTCATCGGGGCCGCCGGGTGCCTGTTCGGGTTGCTCTCGGGGATCTTCTCCCACCAGACGCGTCGACGAGGCCGCTGGCGCTGACCGTTTAGCCGGCCCCGCCGGGCCGTCGCTCGTCCAGGCTTCCCGGCGTCGCCATCCGGGGGATGAAATAGGCGAAGAGGCCGGCCCCGGCGAAGGAGACGACGGCAACCGCCACGACGCCCGTCCCCAGGGTCGCCGCTGCGGTGACCGCCGAGAGGAGCACGGGTCCCCCCATGACCCCGGCATCGGAGATCAGCCGCCAGAAGCCCAGGAACTGCGGTCGACCCAGTGCCGGTGAGTGGTCGGCTCCCAGCGTCATGACGATGCCGGAGCCGATGCCGTTGCCGAAACCCAGGAGCATGGCGACCAACAGCAGCGTCCATGGTCCGCCGGTCAACGGCATCAGGGCGAGCGCAACGCCCATGACGAGCATGCACGGCACGGCCACCCAGGTTCGGCCCTTGCGGTCCATCACCTTGCCGGCGGGGTAGAACACCAGCATGTCGACGGCCCCGGAGACGCCGTAGATGAGCGATGTCGCCGAGGCATCCATGCCCAGCTGCTCGGCCCACAGCGGGATGACCGCCTGCCGGGTGGCCCGGACCGCGGAGATCATCACGATGCCGAGTCCCACCGTGGCGTAGATGTGCCAATGGGCGGCGATGATCCCCCGCAGGGTGACTGCACCGGCGTCGTGCCGCTGTCCGGCCGTCTCCCCCGCCGCCTGTGCCGCCCCGGAGGCCGGCCTGCCGTGTCCCTCGAGTTCGGGAATGCCGATGCTGACCATCGTCGCGGCGAACATGGCGACCAGCCCGGTCCAATAGGCACCGGGAAGTCCCAGGAAATGCATGGCCGCCGCCCCGGCGAAGGGGCCAATGAACAGCCCGATGCGCAGGGTCCCGCCCAGCCCGGACATCGCGCGGGCACGGTGGCTCAACGGCACGGCGTCGGTCAGGTAACTCTGACGGGCCAGGTTGAAGACCGAGCCGGCCATGCCGATCATCAGCACCCCGGCGGCGAAGACCCAAAGGCTTCCCGCGACGAGGCAGGCAGCCATGCCGGCGGTGGCCCAGAGCGCGGCACCGATCATCGCGATGCGCTCGCCCAGGCGGGCGACCAACAGCGAGGCCGGGACGTTGGTGACCAGCGAGCCGATGCCGATCAGTGTGATCACCAGCGCTGCCTGGGCCACGGTGGCGCCGAAATCGCGGGCGCTCAGCGCGATCACCGGTAGGACGCAGCCCTGTCCGACCGCGTAGAGCAGCGACGGCGCGTAGACGCGGAAGACCATCTTCCCCAGTCCGCCCCGGCCGCTGGGTCCCCCTGTGGCGTCGATGGCGCTAGGCCCCCGGTATGCCGGCGGTGTCCTTCATGCGCACCACCAGATGCCGGGACTGCAGCGGGCTGTAGGGAAGGATCGGGATGGCCTTCGTCGCGTCGGCCGACGATTCGCTGATCGCCGACGCACACATCCTGATGCCCTGGCGCAGCTGCTGGAGTTGGGTGCGCACGAAGTCCATGCCGACCAGCCGGCCGTGCCCCGGGACGATTGAGGGGTAGAGCTCGTCGATGGCGATGATCTTGCCCAGGACCTGGCCCCACTGGCGGGGGTAGGAATCCTCGAAGGACGGATCGGCCCCTTCCTCGACGAGGTCGCCGGCGAACAGGACGGTGCCGGAGCCGACCAGCAGGTCCCCGTCGGTGTGTCCGCGGCCCAGATGGAACAAGGTGATGGAGTGCCCGCCCAGGTCCAGGTCGACCGGCTGTTCGTTCACGACGTGGTTGGGCACGACGATCGCGGTGTGTTCCCCGTCGGCCGTGGCCATGGCCGTGTCGACCGCCAGAACGAGTGGGCGCTGGCCGTTCCCGCTGTCCGCGATGGCGTGTGCCGCGCGGGCGTGGGCCCAGATCTCGTCCACCCCCTGTGCCGCGAAAAAGGCGTTGCCGAAGAAGTGGTCCCCGTGGGCGTGGGTGTTGACCAGGACCAACGGAAGGTCGGTGAGCTCGCGCACCGCGGCGTAGAGCCGGGCGGCCTCATCGGGTCCTGCACCGGAGTCGATGACCGCGGCGCGTTCGTCGCCGACCACCAACCCGGCATTGACCCCGAACCCCTCAAGCCGCAGGAACCACGTCCGCATCCCCGCCTGGATCCATCGTCCGGGAGTTTCCTCTTCTGGCATCGCCCATCCCCGCCCCGGCGTCGGTCGCTCCCAGCAATGGGCCGCCGCGTCCGTATCTTGTCAGCTGTGTTGCTCCGACTCTAATCCCCCGTGGACGACGTGGGGCATACGCGTGAGCCGAAGCCCGGGCGGCGGGGAAATGTTAAGCGAAGCGGACACCCGGGGGGCGTCGTGCCAGCCCGGTGGTGGTGCCAGCCGCGTCCCGCCTCTGGCTTGTGCGACGAAGTGCGTGCGGAGCTAGCCGGTTGCGGATCCGGCGTCCGGCAGCAAACCCACCTGCTTGGCCAGCAATCGAACCGTCTGGCTGAACATCTCGCCGGCATCAGTGAATGTCGAAGGTCCATAGTGGCCGAAAACCTCGAAATTCACGGCTCCGAACAGGCTCGACCAACACGCCATGCCCCGGAGGATCAGATCCGCCGGCAGGAGGAGCCCATATTCGGCCCGCACGTTTTCCAGATCCGCCGCCAGCAGGGGTGGCAGGTCACGACCTGCGGAATCTTCGGCTGCCAGGTCGGAGATGGCCCCGTCGGCCCAGGCTTCCTCGAGGATCCCGATCAGGGCCACGACGACGAGGGTTCCGACGTCGTTGGTTCGAGAGGCGGGCGCTTGGTATCCCGGGACCGGAGTGCCGAAGAGCAGCGCATAGCGCGCCGGTTCTTCCAGCGCCCACCCGCGAACGGCGCCGGCAAGGGCAACGAATCTGGCGAAGCTTTCAGCCGGCGCCTCGGCTACGACGGCTTCTACACGGGCCCCGAGGTCGGTATACGCCTCGACGATCAGCAAGGTCAGCAGTTCGTCCCGGCTTGCGACGTATCGGTACACCGCGGAGGAGACAACACCGAGATCGCGTGCGATGGCACGCAGCGATAGGCCCGCGGCCCCCTGGCTCGCCAGTTGTTCCCCTCCGATGCGCAGGATGTCGGCCATCGTTTGCTCCCGTGCACGCTGGCGCGGCGTCAATGTCTCGCTCATCCCACTATCAAAGGCCATCAATGCGAGCACCGTCAACTTTAGAGAGCACCGCTCTTGACCAATGATTCGAACACGGATATCGTAATTTGCGAGAGCGCCGCTCTCGTTTTCGGGACCAAACAAGGAGCACGCCATGTCCCTGCACTACCTCGTGACCGGATCCGGACCCGTCGGCACGACGATCGCCCTCCAGCTGGCCGCCGACGGGCATACCGTCACGTTGGCCACCCGTTCCGGCACGGGTCCACACCACCGGCTCATCCGCCTCGTCCGGGCGGACGCAACCGACCCCGCGGCGATCGAATCCGCCATCCAGGGCGCCGCCGCGGTCTTCCACTGCGTCCATGCCGCCTACACCGCCGCCGCCTGGCGCGCGATATTGCCCCGGGCCGATCAAGTGGTGCTGGCTGCCGCGAACCGACTTGGCATCCCCGCAATCTTCCCGGAGAGCCTCTACTCGTATTCGCGGCCGGACGAGGTCATGCGCGAGGATTCACCCCGAGCCGCCGAGGGGGGCAAGCGCGGGCTCCGGGCCCAGCTGCTGGCTGCCCGCGCCGTCTCGGACACCGCGACCGTCAGTGTCGTTGCGTCGGACTTCTATGGCCCCGGGGCGGAGAGCGCGCACGCAGGCTCCAGGATGCTCGAGGCGGTCTTTTCCGGACACCGGCTTTTCACCCTCGGCAATCCGCGGTTGCCGCATTCATTCACCTACATCCCTGACCTCGCGGCCGCCATGATCCAAGCGGCCGGACGACCGGGGTTGTGGAACCGCGTCCTACACGCCCCGACGGCCCCACCGACGACGCAGGCCGCGATGGCCTTGGCGTACGCGACCGCCGCCGGACTGCCGGCCCCGAAGGTTTCCGGGATGCCCACACGGCTGCTCCGCACGCTCGGGCTGGCCAACACCGCCATGCGCGAAATGGCCGAAATGGCCTATCAGTTCGACGACCCGTTCGTCATGGATTCGAGCCGCAGCGAAGCCGACGTCGGGCTCGCACCGACGCCCCTTCATGACGGCGCCACCTCCACGGTGGCCTGGTGGACGGGGCCGCGGGCCGCGCAGCGGCCCTGATCATCCGCGGGCGCGACCAGGCCCGCTGGCGGAGAAACCCGCCAAGCGCCTGCAGGGCGGGGGCCGCGGCCTCGAGAGCCAGCCGGTGTTCGGGCTCGAGCCGGTCCAAGGGCATCCCGGATGCCGCCGGCCCACGCCGCTGATATTGCAGCATCGGCGGAGAGTGTCGTCTCCATGGGCTCCTGCACTGGGTCTGGCGATGGTCTCGTTCTTGGCCATCGCCCGCAACGACTCCCCGAACGCGCAGGACGGGTCAGCGACGACCGCCGAATCGACGTCACGCATTGATGCGCTGGTTCGTAGCCACGCACACGGGGCATCGGACCGTTCGTCGGGATGTCAGCCCACGCGGACCTGACCATACGGAACATGCTCGTCCACCAGTGCCTGCACATGGTGGGACCCCACGCCGCGCACCAGAACACCGTATTCGTGCTCGGCTGCGGACTCCTGGAAGGCCGACCTCAGACCCGCAGCGGTCCGCGGATCCAGGGTCGCCAGGTAGCGTTCGTACTCAACTGGAAGTGGTTCCATGACGACATGATAGATCCCCGGGAGACCGGCGAACAGGGCGCGGCCCGAACCATTGCGAAGGATACGGTTCGGGCCACGTTGTCGTCTACAGGTCGGCGAGGACCGAGCCGGGATTTTCGATGGCGTCGGCGACGTAGCGCAGGAACCCGCCCGCCGTTCCGCCGTCGCACACCCGGTGGTCGAACGTCAGCGTCAGCTCGGTCACCTTGCGGACCTGTAGTTCCCCATCGACCACCCAGGGACGGTCGATGATCCGCCCCACGCCAAGGATCGCGACCTCGGGATAGTTGATGATCGCGGCCGAACCGTCGACGCCGAAGACCCCGTAGTTGTTCAACGTGAACGTGCCCCGCGTGAGCTCGGCTGGGGTGCACTTGCCCTCGCGGGCCACCGCCGCCAGGCGCCGGACCTCGGCGTCGAGTTGCCGGGAACTGAGGTCCTGGGCGTTGGCGATGCTCGGGACCATGAGGCCGCGATCGGTCTGCGCGGCAATGCCCAGGTTGATGCCGTCGAACGTGAGGATCTCCTGGCCGCCATCCGCGGCGTCCTGGATGCGGGTGTTCAGCTCGGGGTACCGTGCCAGACCGGCGACCGTGAAACGGGCGATGAAGGCGAGCAGCCCCGGAGTATCCTGCGGGGCGGTTGCCTTGAGCTTCGAGCGCATCGTCACCAGTTCGGTGGCGTCGACGTCGACCCAGACGGTGGCCTCCGGGATTTCCCGGCGCGAGGTGCTCATCGCCTGGGCGATCGACTTGCGCACTCCCTTCAACGGAGTCCGTGTTGCGATTCCCAACCCGGAGCGTGCATCCTCCTCGGCCCCCGCCGGAGACTTCGATGCGTGCCCCGCTGTCGCGACGGCCGTGCTCGCGGGAGCCGTGCCGGAGGAACCGCCGATGGCGGACTGGACATCGGCACGCAGGACCAGGCCCCGGGGACCGGATCCGGACAGCGTGGCGACGTCGATGCCGTGGTCGCGGGCCAGCTTGCGCACCAACGGCGAGATGACCGCGGGGGCCGTGGCCCGGACCGCGGCCGGGGAGGGTGCAGTCTCGGCACGGACCGCGGCGGCAGACGACTCGGACGCCGGCGCAGCGGTACCGCGCCGGGCGCGCGAGCGCCGGGTCGACCCGGCCCCGCCGGGCGTACCGTAGCCGATCAGCACGTTGCCGGACCCCTCGGAGGCACCGGCCCGTTCTTCCTCGCGGTAGGGCTGTGCCTGCTCCTCCGAGGAGGCCGTCGCGGCCGGCGCCGCGTTAGCGGCAGCGGCGCCAGCAGCCGCGGTGCCGTCCTCGACGCTGACCAACGGCTTGCCCACGTCCATCGTGTCGCCGGGCGAACCGTGCAGCTGGTGCACGGTACCGGCGAAGGGGCTGGGCACCTCGACGAGCGATTTGGCGGTCTCGACCTCGGCGATCGGCTGGTCGACGGCGATCTCATCGCCCTCGGCCACGAGCCAGTTCACCAGGTCGGCCTCGGTCAGGCCCTCGCCCAGATCGGGCAGCAGGAATACCTTGATGGCCATGTCTAGTCCTCCCACTGCAACAGGTCGACGGTGTCCAGGATGCGGTCGACACTGGGCAGGAAGTAGTGCTCCAGCTTCGGCGACGGGAACGGGACATCAAACCCGGTCACCCGCAGCACGGGGGCCGCCAGTGAGTGGAAGCAGCGCTCCTGCACGCGGGCGGTGATCTCGGAGGCGACCGAGGCGAACCCGGGGGCCTCGGCGATGACAACGGCGCGGCCGGTCTTGCGGACGGACGCGCAGACGGTCTCGTCATCGAAGGGCACGATGGACCGCACGTCGATGACCTCAAGCGATCGGCCCTCGGCCGCGGCTGCCTCGGCGGCGGCCAGCGCGGTG
This sequence comes from Arthrobacter sp. ASL1, assembly GCF_056680475.1. Taxonomy (NCBI): domain Bacteria; kingdom Bacillati; phylum Actinomycetota; class Actinomycetes; order Micrococcales; family Micrococcaceae; genus Arthrobacter; species Arthrobacter sp. ASL1. Next base: position 3,069,349 of record NZ_CM155284.1, on the reverse strand, counting down.
GACACCGACGGCCCGTACGCGATCAGCGTCGCGTCGGTGCCGGCGCGGGCGACGGCGGCCCGCCCTTCGGTGAGGTGCGCGCCGGAGGAGGCAGCGGCGTCGTACTCGGCGCGCAGCGCGTCCAGGTCCACCGGGTCCTTGGAGAAGTAGAGCTTCTTCGGCTCCAGGAAAACCACCGGGTCGTCCGAATCGATGGCCTCGCGCATCATCGTGTACGCGTCGGCCACCGTCGAGGGGGTCATGACCTTCAAACCCGGGGTGTGTGCGTAGTAGGCCTCGGAGGAGTCGCAGTGGTGCTCGACGCCGCCGATGCCCCCGGCATACGGGATGCGGATGACCACGGGCATGTCCAGTGCGCCGCGGGTGCGGTTGCGCATCTTGGCCAGGTGGGAGGCGATCTGCTCGAAGGCCGGGTAGGCGAACGCGTCGAACTGCATCTCGATCACCGGGCGCATCCCGTTGATGGCCATGCCGATGGCCATTCCGGCGATTCCGGATTCTGCCAGCGGGGTATCGAAGCAGCGCTCCTCGCCGAAGCGGGCGGTCAGCCCATCGGTGATGCGGAAGACGCCACCGAGGGTGCCGATGTCCTCGCCGAAGAGCACGACGGCGGCATCGGCTTCCATGGCGTCGGCCAGCGCCGAATTCAGGGCCTTGGCGAACGTGACCGGCTTCGGCCCGGAGGCCTCGGCGCGTTCGGCCGCGCGGACCGTGGCCTGGGCCGTGGCCGCGCTGACGTTGCCGTTGGCCTCGGAGGAGGTGGTGATGTGCGGGCTCACTTGGCTTCCCCTTCCCGGGAGAGTTCATCCGCCAGCAGGGCGGCCTGTTCGGCCAGCTGCGGGGTCTGGTGGGCGTAGACATGCTGGAACAGTTCCAGCGGATCGACGTCGGGGTCCTGGTTCAGCCCGTCGCGCAGGGCCTTCGCGGTCTCCTCGGCATGGGCCGCGATGCGTTCGGAGGCGGCGTCGTCGAGCAGCCCCTTGCCCTGCAGGTAGGCAGTCATCCGGTTCAGCGGATCCTTCGCCTGCCAGGCCTGGACCTCGGTGTCCTGGCGGTAGCGCGTCGCGTCATCGGCGTTGGTGTGGGCCTGCATGCGGTAGGTGTGGGCTTCGACCAGGAGGGGGCCGGAGCCGGTGCGGGCCAGCTCGACGGCGCGGCCGAGAACTGCCATGAGTGCTACCAGATCGTTGCCGTCCACGCGCTCGCCGGCCATGCCGTAGCCGACGGCCTTGTGGGCCAGCGACGGTGCCACCGACTGCTGGGCCAGAGGCACCGAGATGGCGTACTGGTTGTTCTGCACGAAGAAGATCACCGGCAGGTTGAACACCGCGGCGAAGTTCAGCGCCTCGTGGAAGTCGCCTTCACTGGTGGCGCCGTCGCCGCACATGGCCAACACGACAGTGTCCTCCCCACGCAGCTTGGCCGCATGGGCAACGCCGACGGCGTGGAGCAACTGGGTGGTCAGCGGGGTGGACTGGATGCCGACCTTGTACTCTCGCGGGTCGTACCCCCCGTGCCAGTCGCCGCGGAAGAGGATCATGGTCTCCAGCGGGTCGACGCCCTTGGCCATCACGGCCACCGAGTCGCGGTAGGTCGGGAACATCCAGTCGTCCGCTCCCAGGCACAGGGCTGCGGCGACCTGGCAGGCTTCCTGGCCATGGCTGGAGGGATAGACGGCCATCCGGCCCTGGCGTACCAGTGCCGAGTTCTGGTCGTTGACCCGGCGGCCAACGACCAACTGCTCGTAGGCTGCCATCAGGGTCTCGTCGTCGGGCAGCGGGTACTCGTGGCCCGGTTCGGTTCCCTGGTCCTCGACCGGGCGCAGCTGGCCCAATTCGTCGACGATCTGGATCTGGCCCCGCGAGGGCAGCAGATAGTCCTCGACGGAGATGCCGAAGTGGCGGCAGACGGTGTCGAGGTCAGCGGCTTCGGTGGCATGCTGCTCACCTGGCACGGCGCTCATGGTGTACTCCTTTGTAGAATCCCGGACGCCCGGCGGGCCGCTTGAAGGCAGGCCTCGTCGAAAGCACTTCGTGACTCAAGTATGCGAAGCAGGACCGGATCGTATCCACTTGTCGAGGGATGCTTGGAATATTGAGAACAAGAAGCGTATTCTCGAAGACATAATGTCACTGTGAGCGGTGTTACACGATGAATCGTGGACGCCTGATTTGGGAGGATCCCATGGACTCGGTTCCCGTCAAGCTCGACGACGTCGACCATCGCATCCTGGCCGAGCTGACCCGTGATGGCCGGCAGTCCGTCACGACGGTGGCGCAGAACGTCCATGTCTCCCGCGCGCACGCCTATTCGCGGATCAACCGCCTTCAGGACGAGGGCGTCATCACCCGTTACATGGCTGTCGTCGACCCGGTCAAGGCAGGATTGCGCTCTTCCGCCTACGTCACGCTCAAGCTTCGCCAGCACTCTTGGCGCGAACTGCGCGACCGCCTGGCCGCGCTGCCCGAGGTGCACCACATCGGCTTAGTCGGCGGGAACTTCGACGTCATCCTGCTGGTCCGGGCCAAGGACAACGTGGACCTGCGGCGCGTGGTGTTCGAGAACATCCAGTCGATGCCCGGCGTCCTGGATACCCAGACGTTCCTGATCTTCGAGGACGTCGACACCCGCTGACGGGCGGCGGACCGGCCCGGTCGCCGTCAGAATGAACCCAGGGAGTCCCGCCGCAGCAGGGGAATCGCCGCGGCACCCGCCAGGAGAACCCAGAAGCAGAGCACCGGGACGCTTCCCACCAGGGTCGCGGCTACCCCGCCCACCAGTGCCGCGATCGGCATGACGCCGAGTGTCATCGTGCGCTGGGCTGATCCCACCGAGGTCAATTCGGATGAATCGACGCTGCGCGGCAGGACATCGGCTCCGGCCACTGCAGCCGCGGACACCAGAAATGCCCAGCCCAGGGATTCGACAGCCAGCCAGAGGAGATCCGGACCGGCGAGTTGCCGGCAGAAAACGGTCATGGCAACCACGGGCATCGACAGCGCAGCGGTCCCCAGCCGCAGTCGACGCAGACCCAGCTTCTTCGTGAGGCGCGGTCCGGCCGCCGCCCCGAGAATCGCCCCGACGGCCGAGACCATCCCCAAGGCAGCGAAGATCGCCGGGGCGATGGACAGGTCACGCATGACGAAGACCGGCATGACCGTATTGCCGACCATCGCTCCGGCGTTGGTCAGACTCCCGGAAAGCGTCAGCCTCCACAGGACCGGCCGACGACGAAGTGCGCGGAATCCGTCAAGCAGACGTGCTCGTCGCCGCCCTGCTCCGCCAGAGGCGACGACGTCCGGGACCATCGCGATCCCCCGTTGCAACAGAACCGACACCGCATAGGCACTTGCCGCCACGACCAGGACCCCCAGGATCCCGGGCGAGGCCAAGAGCACGCTTCCAACCACTACCGCCGCAATGGACGTGCATTGTCCGACGACGGCCAACCGCGAGTAGGCACCCTTGAGCCCTTCGGGGTGGACCAGTGCGGGGACGACCGTGCCGTGGGCGGTGGTGAAGACGACGTCGGCGATGCCGACGAGCACCGCTCCTCCCGCCAGCACAGGCGCCGAGATCCAACCACCCATAAAGGCCAGGGCCAATGCCGTCACCGCACAACAACGCACCAACGTCGCCGAAGCCATGACCTTGCGTCGATCCCGACGCGAGTCGACGAATCGTCCGATCGGCATGCCCAACAGCAAGAAGGCCCCCAGGCCGATGGCGTTGAGCACGCCGACGAATTCGGCGCCTGCACCCAGCGTCGCCACCGCGAGGATGGGCAGAACGGTGCGGGTCAATGTGTCGCCAAAGTCTTCGGCGGCTCCTGTTGCCAGAAGGTGGCGAAAGGCAGAAGCCCTGCCGTGCGTTGTCCGGCGGGCGCCCACGTCGTTGGCGGTCATCATTATCCTCATTGTCATGTCAGGTAATTCCTGACAGACTGTCAGGTTATCCCTGACATGGCAAGAGAACGTAGGCTGACCCCATGGAGAGGCGGAAACATGCAGATTGAAGACGCGGCCGACAGCGACCACCCCTTCATGTGCTCCTTTTGCCTCCGCCCACGCGCCGAGACCGGCTGGCTGGTGGGCGCACCCACGGCGTCCATTTGCCGTTCATGTTCGGAGTCGGCCCTCGAGCTTCTCCGGTCGGCGCCCCCGGAGCCAGCGGACTTCCACGGGGCACCCTGGGATCGACTCAACGAACGAGAGTTGCTGGCCCAGCTCCCCCGGGTCGCCCACGCGCGCGACGACGTCGAACACCACCTGCGCACGTGGGTGAGTGCCGCACGACGGCGGAGCATCAGCTGGGCGGCCATAGGAGAGTCGCTCGGCATGTCACGCCAGTCGGCGTGGGAACGGTTCAGGGAGACGTCCACGAAACAGGACGGCCACGAAAAGCCCCCACGGTAGCCGCTCCGACCAGACCGGCCGGCCTACCGCAGGCCTGCACAGCAGTGCAGACCGCCTAGCGATCATGAAAGATGCCCGCCCAGGTCTTCTGCCGGCGGCCGGCACGTTGGGCAAAACGGTCGATGACATCCAGGATCTCATCGCTACGCCAGAACGGCCCGAGCCGGTGTTCCGCCTTTGACTGCAAGATGCCTGCTTCAACCAGGGCTTTCAACGGGGGATAAACGTTTGGCTGCTTCGCGCCGAGTTCGGCTGCCGCCGTGGCCGAGTCGATCACCGGTCGTCGGGCCACGAGATCCAGAAGCCGCCACGCATTGCTGCTCTTGCGGACGCGAAGCCGCTCCGTCCACGATTCCTGGATGTCTTCGAGTTCCTCGACCAGTTGACGCGTGTTCGCCACAGCTCTCAAGGCGGCGTTGGCGAATGCCCTGATGATGGGCGTGATGTCTCCGGCACGGTAGGCGGTGAGCGCCTGATGGTAACCATCGATGTCGGCCAGCAGTCCCGCAGAGACGGGAACAGCCACATTTCTCGTCACACCGCGGAACCGAAGGATCGACTGGGCCAGAGCGCGCCCTGTCCTGCCGTTGCCGTCGGTGAATGGGTGAATCGTCTCGAACTGAGCATGGCTCACGGCGACCGAGACGAGTGGTGGGATGTCGAGACGCACGGAGAAGGCGACTACATCATCGACCAAGGAAGGAACCCGTTCGTGGTGCGGTGCTACATAATCGGCGCCAAAGGGAGTATCACCGCGCGTACCGATCCAGACCGGCTCATCCCGCCACTGACCTGCAGGATGAATGTGCTGTCCGGCCATGAGCACCCGGTGCATCTCCAGAATCGACGTGGCCGAAATGTTCTCCGCCAGTTGCAAGGCCGCCGACATTGCCCGCGTGTTCGCCGCAATCAACAGGGCATTCCGGCTCTTCTTGACACCCAGTTCGGCGCTGAAGATGGCCTGGGCGCTAGCCGTCAGGTTCTCGATCTGCGACGAAGAGGCAGATTCGGACCGAAGCAGTACTGGCGCAAACCGTGCGGCTTTGTGCCCGATCTCAGCATCGAGTCTGGTGAGCTCGCTTGAGGCCTCATGGGCCAGTTGAAGCACTTCGCCGTCTGGATCCGGAACTTGCTCCGCAATATGCGCAGGGAGTGCCGACTCAGGGCGCCCAGCCCGGGACGCGGACTGGCCTCCAAATCCGGCAGCGGCTGGCACCCACGTTTGTGGTTCCCAGGCAATGCCGGGCCACCGGCCCGCACCGTGCGCACGGGACGATTCGTTACCCATAAAGCACCCATCTCGAATTTATGACATAAAGAGTTACTCATAATTTTCAAATAGGATCTTCTGTGTAACAACCCCGCGGCCCCGGTCGGGAGGTTCGGATCCCGCTCGCCGACCTGGCCGTTTGGACCTGCCCGGAGCTGCTCAAGCGAACCCCTGCACAACGAAGAGCCGGTGGGTGACTGCCTCTCGCTTCAGCCCTTGAAGTCCGGCTTCCGCTTCTCCTGGAACGCCTTGAACCCCTCGGCGTAGTCGTCCGTGGCACACAGTGCGTCCTGGGCGCGGTTCTCGTTGGCCATGGACTCCCAGAGCCCCAGGCGCTGGTCGCGGACCTCGGCGACAAGCTGCTTGGAGGCGACGAACGCCTGGGTGGCCCCCCGGGCGACTTTCCCGACGATGCCGCGGGTGGTCTCCAGCAGGTCCTCGGCTGGCATGGCCCGGCTGAACAGCCCCGAGCGCACGGCCTCGGCACCGGAAATCAGCTCGGCCGTGTAGACCATGTCCAAAGTGCGGTGGGCGCCAAGGCGTTCGGTGAACAACCAGTGCCCGCCCGAATCCAAAGTGGCCCCGAGGTTGGCGAACGGAGACCCGATCTTGGCGTTCTCCGCCACGTAGACCACGTCGGTGGCAATCGCCAAGCCGAGGCCGACCCCGAGGCACGCGCCCTGCACGGCGGCAAACGTCGGCGCCGGGAACTCCGCCATCTGGCGCATCAGCGGTTCGACCAACCCACCCAGGTAGCCCTGGACGTCGTCGTCGGCGGGGACGACGCCGGAGATGTCCCGACCGGCGCAGAACCCTCGGCCTTCGCCGCGCAGCAGCAGCGCACGGACTTCGCCGGTGGACACGGCATGGGCCGCGTTCTCATAGGCCCGGGAGAGCTCCCCCAGCGCCTCGGCGTCCAGCGCGTTCATCTTCTGCGGGGCGTTCAGGACGACTTCGGCGATGCCGTCGGCAATCTGCAGGTCGATCATCGGTGGCTCCTAGGCGTCGTAGTCCACGGACACTGCGTCCGAGGTCGGGTGCGATTGGCAGGTCAGCACGTAGCCGGCGTCGATCTCCTCGGGCTCCAGCGCGTAGTTTTCCTCCATGCTCACCGTGCCGGTCAGCAGCTTGGCGCGACAGGTGCCGCAGACCCCGCCCGCACAGGCGAACGGGACATCGGGGCGCACCCGAAGTGCGGCGTTGAGGATGGTCTCCCGGGCCGACATGGGCGACTTGACCGCACCCTGCAGGCCGTCGAGCTTGAACTCGATCTCGTAGTTGTCCCCGGAATCGTCCTCGATGACCGGGCGTCCACTATGGCCCTCGGGACGGGTCGGCTGCCCCGTGGTGAAGAGCTCGTAGCGGACCTTCTCGGCCGGCACTCCCTGATCGGCGAGGTTGTCGCGCACCAGCTGGACCAGTTCGAAGGGTCCGCAGAGGAACCACTCGTCGATCTGGTCCGTGCGGATCACCGAGCCGAGCAAGGTGGTGAGCTTTTCGGCATCGATCCGGCCCGAAAGCAACGGGGAGATCCGCTGTTCGCGCGAGAGCACATGGTGCAGGGCAAAGCGCGAGGGGTATCGGTCCTTGAGGTCAGCCAGTTCCTCGAGGAACATCACGTCCATTGCGGCGCGGTTGGCGTAGACCAGGTCGAAGTGGACGTGGTCGTTGGCGGCCAGCACCGTCCGGGCGATCGCCATGACGGGGGTGATGCCCGATCCCGCGGCGACGGCCACGAAGTTGTGGCTGGTGGTGGTGTCGATGGAGTCGGGGTCGTTCAGCCCGGTCATCTTGTGCTTGGAAATGAAGGCGCCCGAGGGGCTCATCACGTCCATGGTGTCGCCGGCCTGCAGCGATTCGTTGGCCCAGGTGGAGAAGAGTCCACCGAGGTCGCGCTTGATGGCGACCCGGATCTCGCCTGGCTTCGGCTCGGCGCAGATCGAATAGCTGCGCCGCACCTCCGCGACGTTCCCGTCGGCGTCGGGCAGTTCCTTGCGCAGCGCAACGTACTGCCCCGGCAGGTAGTCGTAGTCGTCAACCAGCTCGGCGGGAACCACGAAGGTAACCTCGATGGCCGCGGCGGTCAGCCGGCGGACCTCGCCGACGGTGAGCGTGTGGAACGAGGCACGACGGCGGGGCGCAACTCCCGTGGCATCGCTATCGGGGGTCTGGGTCGTCTCTGTCATGAAAGCACCTTGAAATAGTCGAAGGGTTCCAGGCACTCCCGGCACTGGTACAGCGCCTTGCAGGAGGTGGACCCGAAGCGGGAAAGTTCCTTGGTTTTCAGGCTGTGGCAGCGCGGGCACTTGACCGCCATCCCCAACGTCACTGTGCCGCGGTGGCCGGTTCCGGTGGGCGGGGCGATCCCGTACTCCTCGAGCTTGGTCTTGCCGGCCTCGGTCATCCAGTCGGTGCTCCAGGCAGGTGAGAGCACCAGGTCCACGGAGACGTCCTGGTAGCCCTCGGCAAGGAAGGCGGTCTGCAGGTCCTCCCGGATGGCGTCCATGGCCGGGCACCCCGAATAGGTGGGGGTGATGACCACCCGCACCCCGCCGTCGTCATCGAGGTGGACACCGCGCAGGATGCCCAGGTCCTCGATGGTCAACACCGGGATTTCCGGGTCGGTCACGCGGGCCGCGATGGCCTGCAGATCGGTCATGGTGCTGCTCATGGGGTGCTCCTTACCAGCTGGCGCCGGGATGTTGGCGGGCCAACACCTGCATCTCCGCCAGCACGTAGCCCAGGTGCTCCGAATGCTCGCCGCCGCGGCCGTTGCACATCGCGAAGGGCACGGTCGGGACCTCGAGTTCGGCGGATTCCAAGACGGCGGTGAACTCGGCCAGCCACGGCTCGCGCAGGGTGGAGGGGCGCACGCCGGCGTCGCCGAGCTCGTCGTGCAGGTCCTCGTCGAGGAACAGCTCGTCGACGTAGGGCCAGATGACCTCCAGGGCGTGGCGCATCCGGGCTGCGGATTCGTCGGTGCCGATACCCAGGCGGCGCGTCCACATGATGGCGTGGTCGCGGTGGTAGTCGACCTCCTTGACCGCCTTGGCGCTGATCGCCGCGATGGTCGCATCAGAGGAGTCCAGCAGGGCGGTGTAGAGCAGGTGCTGGTAGATCGCCACGGCGAGCTGGCGCACGATCGTGACGCCGAAGTCGCCGTTGGGCTGTTCGAAGAGGTGCAGGGAGCGGAACTCGGACTCCTCGCGCCAGTAGGCGAGGTCGTCTTCGCTCTTGCCCCACGCCAGTCCTGCGTAGGAGAGGAAGGAGCGTGCGTGGCCGAGCTCGTCCAGGGCGATGTTGCCCAGGGCGATGTCCTCCTCGATCTCCGGTCCGCGGGAGATCCAATGGGACAACCGCTGGGCCAGGATCAGCGAGTCGTCGCCCAGGCGCAGCGCATACTGGGCGACCGGCTCGGAGGGGGCGTCCTTTTGCAACTGGATGTCCTCCGGGCGCAGGGCGTTGCCCGGGGTGATGCGCGTGGCCGAGGCGGTGGAGTCGCCGTAGCTGTCGGTTTCGTGGGTCTCGGTGTGGCTCACAGGTGCTTCACGCCTTCGCTCTTCTTGTAGTACGTGGCGTGACGGTAGTCCTTGCCCTGCGGCGACTCGAAGAACTGGCCCTTGGCATCCGGGTCGGAGGTGACGATGTCCTCGGAGGCGACGACCCACAGGGACACGCCCTCGTTGCGGCGGGTGTAGAGGTCGCGGGCGTTGCGCACGGCCATCTCGGCGTCGGGGGCGTGCAGCGATCCGGCGTGCACGTGCGAGAGGCCGCGCGAGGAGCGCACGAAGACCTCCCACAGGGGCCATTCGCGCGTGGAGGGGGTACCGGCGTCGTGCTGGTTGGTTTCCTGGGCCACCTAGGCCACCTCGGCTTTCTGTTCCATCTTCTCGGCGTAGGCCGCTGCGGCTTCGCGGACCCAGGCGCCGTCGGCGTGGGCGTCGCGGCGGCGCTCCAGCCGTTGGGCGTTGCAGGGCCCGTTTCCGGAGATCACCGCCTTGAACTCGGCCCAGTTCAGGTCCTTGTGGAGCCACTTCCCGGTTTCCTCGTCGAACCGCAGTTCGGGGTCGGGCAGGGTGAGTCCCAGGACCTTGACCTGTTCGGCGATCATGCCGACGAAGCGCTGGCGCAGATCATCGTTCGTGAAGCGCTTGATCTTCCACTTCATCGACTGCTGCGAGTTGGGCGAATCGCCGTCCGGCGGGCCGAACATCATCAGGGAGGGCTCGTAGAAGCGGTTGATGGCGTCCTGGGCCATCTGCTTCTGGGCCTCGGTGCCGGCGGCCAGTTCCATGAGGATCTCGAAGCCCTGGCGCTGGTGGAACGACTCCTCCTTGCACACGCGGACCATGGCGCGGCCGTACGGGCCGAAGGAGGCGCGGCACAGCGGGACCTGGTTCACGATGGCGGCCCCGTCGACGAGCCAGCCGATGGCCCCCATGTCGGCCCAGGAACGGGCAGGGTAGTTGAAGATCGAGGAGTACTTCGCCTTGCCGGTGAGCAGCTGGTCGTTGAGCACGTGGCGCGGGGTGCCCAGCGTCTCGGCGGCGGAGTAGAGGTAGAGCCCGTGGCCGGCCTCGTCCTGGACCTTGGCCATGAGGATCGACTTGCGCTTCAGGCTCGGGGCGCGGCTGATCCAGTTGGCCTCCGGCTGCATGCCGATGATCTCCGAATGCGCGTGCTGGGAGATCTGGCGGGTGAGGGTCTTGCGGTACCCCTCCGGCATCCAGTCGCGCGGCTCGATGCGCGAGTCGTCGGCGATGACCGCGTCGAAATGCTCCTGCGCCGCCTCTTCCTCGGGCGTCAGCACCGTGGACAGAGGCCCTTTCGGGTCGTTCCGTGCAGCCATGGGGGCTCACCTCACTGTGACAAGTTTCGAATTACTGACCGTTCGTTCAGGATATGTGGCCCGTGACCCATCCGTCAATTGGCAGGACTTTTCCGCGACCCCGGGATCCGGTCGGTAGTTGACACGCCAACTAGTTAGACTGACAATCTAGACATGCAGGAACGGCAACCAGGGCACGACGACGGTGCCCCCGACGCGGGATGGCCCTCCGATTGGATGCGGGCCGTGTTGGGGCTGTGTGCCCTGCGGGCACTGGAGGCCGGCCCGTCCTACGGGTACGCGCTCATCGCCGAGCTGGAGCGGGCCGGGCTTGGAACGGTCAAGGGGGGAACGCTGTACCCCTTGCTGACCCGGTACGAGTCGGCGGGGTGGGTAGCCACCGAATGGAAGGCCGGCACCTCGGGCCCCGGCCGCAAGTATTTTTCCCTCACCGCAGCGGGCCGATCCGCCTTGGACGGCCAGCGCTCCGCGTGGGAACGCTTCACCTCGACCACGCTGGCCCATCTCCGGGGTTCCGGACCGGACCCCGGGCCCGCCGACGAGTTACCCTCCACGTCCTCTACCGCCGGAAAGAGAGCAGAACGATGACCAGCACCCAGACCAACGACGCCTGGATCGACGATTTCATCCTGACCCTGCGCTTGCGTGATGTGCGTGGCGACGCCATTGGCGATGCGGTGGCCGTCGTGCGTGGACATATCGCCGATTCCGGGGAGACGGCGGCGGAAGCCTTCGGGGAACCGCGGGCCTATGCTGGACAGCTCGATGTGACTACCGTGCCGGCCATCACTGCCCTGGATCCGGTCGTCCTGGGCCCGGCGGTCTCGCTCCTGGCCTTCTTAGCTTTCGCGCCGGCGGTCTCCTCGGTGTTCTCTGGCACCCGCGGGGAGTTTTCCCTGCCACAGCTGGTGCTCTTCTTGGTTCCGGTGGCCCTCGTCCTCGGGCTACCCGCGTATTTCACTGTCGGCGTCCGACATCTCTGGGTCTTCGCCGTCGTCTTCGGCCTCGCGGTTCTCAGCGCCACGGGCGCGGCGTTGTTCGCGCCGGAGCGCGGATATCCCGTGTTGGCCTCGTGGGATCCGTGGTGGGTCGCCGTCATCTCGGGTGCCATCCTGCTTGGCGCCAGCACCTACTCCGTCGTGGCTGCCCTGCGGGACGAGCCCGATGTCATCGTCGACCCGAACGGCTCGGATCCGGAGCCGGCCACGCGAAGCCGTCGATTCGCGACAGTGGTACCCCACGTGCTGCTTCCGGCAGCCGCGCTGGCCTGCATCGTCGGTGAAGCCGTCCTGGGCTGACCACCGGCCCGGATTGGGAGACCGCCGGACACGAAAACGGGCCCACTCCGGAAGGGAACGGGCCCGTCGGGCTAACGGGAGGCCGAGTCGGGATCGTCGCCCAGTTCCTCGGCCAGGCCCTCGTCCGTTCCGGGGTCATCGGCTTCGGGGTCGGCCAGGCCGCCGAAGTCGTCCCCTGCGTCCGCGGCCAGCCGCCGATCCAGGTCGCCTGTGCGTTCCTCGTCGATGGACTCGTTGGCCAATTCGTCGGCTTCCGGGTCATTCAACTCCCCCTCGTCCTCGAGCAGATCCACCTCGCCGTCGACGTAGGCGGGGTCTTCCTCCTCGACGTAGACGGGATCGCGCAGCGGGTCATCTTCGGCCATGGTGGCGGCGCTGTCGGAAGAGCCTTCGGCGGGCTGGCCGTCTCGACCGTCCATCGGCACCGGTTCCAACGGGTCCCCGGTGGATTCCTCGGGATCGAGGCCGTAGTCGGCGTCGGGCACCGCCTCCATGGCGGGGTCGCGTTCTGGGGTACTGGAACTCATGCGTTGCTCCTTCGCTCGATGCCTCGCACGACGACGGCTGTCGCCTGCCGGCGCCGTGCCCCCTGGGCGAGGGCGCCTGCTTCCTCACCGTAGGCACCCTTCGGCTTTGGGGACAAGGGGGACTGCCGCTAGCTGTTCTCCGGCGAGACGGTCGTCTCGTCGTCCGTCTCATGCACGGGCAGGTCCTCCGGATCGGCGTCCTGTCCGGAAGTGTCGTCCGCCTCGTGTCCTCCGGCCCATTCGGGCGACCGGCGCTCGGCGGACTCCCCAGACAGGCCGTTGGTGGATTCGTCAGGTGACGGAGTCTGGTCGCCCGTTGTCTCGTTCTCCATGTGCACGCTCCTCGGGTTCGATGGGGATCTTTCGTGGCACCGGATGCCACGGCCGCGCCGTCCGCTGCCACGTTCCCAATCTACGCGCCGGCCGGCCCCCTGGCTGCGGAAATCGTAGGCGTCGCCCAGGGGCGTGCGGTGGCCGATCGAGCAGGATCGAAGAAGCCGATCCCCGGCCCGCGAGCCTAGGGTGGATCCATCACACCGGACCTACCGACGAGGAGCACGACGATGGCGCAGAAGACCGGCGCTAAAAATTCCAGCGGACCCGCCTTCACCGACGACGAGCGCGCGGCCATGAAGGAGCGCTCGCAGGAACTGAAGAAGGACGCCCGCCGCAGTCCGGCCAAAGCTGCCGCCGACGGCACGCAAGACGTGCTGGACAAGATCGCGGTGATGGCCGAACCGGACCGAGCCATGGCGGAGCGCATCCACGCGATCGTCACCGAGAGTGCACCCGGGTTGACCCCGCGCACCTGGTACGGCATGCCCGCCTATGCCAAGGGCAAGGACGTGATCCTGTTCTTCCAGGACGCGGCGAAGTTCAAGGCCCGGTATTCGACGCTCGGTTTCAGCGACAAGGCGGCCCTCGATGACGGGGCCATGTGGCCGAGCTCGTATGCCCTGTCCGAGTTGACGCCCGAGGTCGAGGAACGCATCCGCGCCTTGGTCCAACGGGCCGCCGGCTGATACCGGATCTTCCCCGAAAAATAACGACGGCGGGAATCGGGCACGTGCCCGATTCCCGCCGTCGTGCAATGTCCTCCCCGGCTACAGGACCTTGGAGAGAAATTCCTTCGTGCGTTCCTGCTGCGGGTTGCCGAAGAGCTCGTCCGGGGTCCCCTCCTCGCAGACGACTCCGTCGGCCATGAAGATCACCCGGTCCCCCACCTCGCGGGCGAAGCCCATCTCGTGGGTGACCAGTACCAGGGTCATGCCCGAATGGGCCAGATCACGGATGACCTGCAGGACCTCGCCGACCATCTCGGGGTCCAGGGCGCTGGTGGCCTCGTCGAAGAGCATGATGCCCGGGTTCATGGCCAGCGCGCGGGCGATGGCCACGCGCTGTTTCTGCCCACCGGACAGGGCCGCCGGGCGGGCGTCGGCCTTCTCTGCCAGCCCCACCCGGGTCAGCAGTTCGATGGCCTTCTGGCGGGCCTCCGACTTGCTGGCCTTCTTCGACTCGACCGGTGCCAGCATCACGTTTTCCACCACGGTCATGTGGGGGAAGAGGTTGAAGTGCTGGAACACCATGCCGATGTGGCGGCGGACCTCATTGATGTCGACCTTGGGGTCGGTCAGGTCGAACCCGTCGACCACCACCGTGCCACCGGAGATGTCCTCGAGCTTGTTCAGGCAGCGCAGGAAGGTCGACTTGCCCGAACCCGACGGGCCGATGACGCAGACGACTTCACCCTCGACGACCTGCGCGTCGATGCCCTGCAGGACCTCGTTGGACCCGAAGGACTTGCGCAGGCCCTTGACCTCGATCATCGGCTTGCGGGTCGTATCCGTTGTCGATGTGCTCACTTGTTGAACCTCCGGTCGGCGAAGTTGGCGAGCTTCGTCAGCAGCATCACGGCGACGAAGTAGATGACGCCGACGATCAGCAGCGTCTCGGTGACGCGGAAGTTCGCCGCGTAGATCTGCTGGCCCTGGTAGAGCAGTTCGGCGAAGCCGATGGCCAGCAGCAGCGAGGAATCCTTGAGCATGATGATCAGCTGGTTGATCAGCGACGGGGTCATCATCTTGAACGCCTGCGGGACGACGACCTTCTGCATCGACTTGCCGTAGCCCAGGCCCAGCGAACGGCTGGCTTCCATCTGGCCGGGATCGACGGACTGGATGCCACCGCGGACGATCTCGGCGACGTAGGCGCCCGAGTTCAGCGACAGCGTCAGGACCGCTGCCACCCAGATATTGATCGGCAGGCCGGTCAGCTGGGGGATGCCGAAGTAGAACATGAACGCCCACAGCAGCAGCGGGGTGCCGCGGAAGATGTTCACGTACGTGGTGGAGATCCCCCTCACGACGATGTTGCGGGCGAGCTTCATGAACCCCGCGGCCAGGCCGATGATCATCGCGACGACGAACGAGATGCCGGTGACGACCAGGGTGTTCTGCAGGCCCTTGAGCAGCGCGGGCAGTGATTGTCCGAGCAGCTGCCAGAACGTGGTGGGCTGGGCCGCCGTCGGATCGGCCAGGTAGCTGTTGACGATCTTGTCGTAGTCGCCATTGGCCTTGATCTTGGCCAGACCGTCGTTGAAGGCGGCCAGCAGGTCGGCGTTCTTGCCCTTGTTCACGGCGAAGCCGTAGGAGCCGCCGGGCACCTTGTCGGTGACCGTCTTCAGGCCGTTGTTCTGGGCGATGCCGTAGGCCAGCACCGGGTAGTCGTCAAAGACGGCGACGGCGTTGCCGGACTTCACCAGCTCGTACATGCTGGCCGACTGGTCCAGGGACTTGACCGTGAAGCCGTACTTCTTGGCGATGGATTTGGCGAAGGTCTCGCCCTCGGCACCGGTCTTGGCGGTGACGGTCTTGCCCTTGAGGTCCTCGTAGCCCTTGATGTCGTTGTTGTTCTTCGCCACGGCCATCTGGATGCCGGATTCGAAATAGGGTTCGGAGAAGTCGTAGACCTGCTTGCGCTCGTCCGTGATGGACATGCCGGCGATGACGCCGTCCACCTGGTCGGAGGTCAGGGCCTGGAGTGCGGCGTTGAAGCCGAGCGAGCGGATCTCGACCTTGAACCCCTGGTCCTTGGCGATGGCCCGCAGGATGTCCATGTCGATGCCGGTCAGCTCGCCCGAGGAGTCCCGGAATTCAAACGGTGCAAACGTGGTGTCGGTGCCGATGACGAAGGTCTTGCCCTCGACGGCCGAACTGGATGACGTGGTGTCGGCGGCCGCGCCCGATGCGCCGAACAGGAGGGCGGCAACGGCCAGGAAAGCCGCCACCACCACCCCGCTCCGACGTCGGCCGGGCCCGGCCGTCCTCTGGTGGTGACGCAAGGTCGGTACCCCATTCTTTGGTGGTGCGGCCCGTGTTCACGGGACTTTGACTTCCTTAGACAATAGAGCATCGTGCGCCGCCTCACAGGGAGTATTCAGCGGCGCGTGGTAGATCCTTCCACGGATGGGGGGTCCGCCCGGTCAGCCTGCCGGGCTGGGCAGCTGGGCCGGCACCACGTAGTCCGCCTGCCGGACCATGCGCA
The DNA here is from genome assembly GCF_056680475.1 of Arthrobacter sp. ASL1. NCBI lineage: Bacteria > Bacillati > Actinomycetota > Actinomycetes > Micrococcales > Micrococcaceae > Arthrobacter > Arthrobacter sp. ASL1. Next base: position 3,053,447 of record NZ_CM155284.1, on the reverse strand, counting down.
TCCCGCCCGGCCCGCGGAAGGCTGCGGCGCCGGCGTCGTCGAACTCGAAGACGAGCTCCTCACCGTAACCGGAGAACCCATTGGGGTCCCGCGAGCCCAGCCGCGAGCCGTCGAGGACCTCCAGCGGCTCGATCGTCTCCGGGTCAGGCGGGCCGCCCACATCCAGGCTGTAGAGCTTCCCACCCAGCTCGACGATGTCCTGCACGCCCCACAGCCCGGCAAAGCGCCCGGTGAACCGGGACAGCTCCGCCGGTGACATCCCGGAGTAAGACGACGGTGCCTCCCGGGCGGCCAGGGCCGCCAACGCGATGAGCTGCTCGCCCCACGACGTTGCCGGGCCGTCGATGGCGTTGGTGAGGACGCTGAGCGCCGCGCCGGTCTCCGGCAGGGCCCAGCTGCGGGTGATGTGCCCGGGGTAGCCGCCGCTGTGGCCGAAGGTCGGCTGGCCGTGCACGTCCTGCAGGATCAGCCCCAGCCCGTAGTGCCGTCCGGCGGCACCGGAGGGCTCGACCTTGCGTTGCATGCGGCGCTTGGAATGTTCGCCCAGCACTGTGCCCGTCCCCGATCGTCCCGCCCCTTCCGGAAGCAGGGCGGACAGAAAGCGGACCACATCTTTCGCCGTGGCGTAGAAGCCGGTCGCTGAGCTCAGCGCGCCGGTGTCGATATGTTCGATCTCGGTGCGCTGTTCCAGCGTGTAGGGCGCGCCGGCCACGGTGAGGGAGCCGTACCCGGTGGCCAACCTCCCGGAACCGGAGTCCAAATCGGGCCCCGTCTGGCGCAATTCGAGCGGTCCAATCAGGTGATCACGGGTGTAGCCGCGGTAGTCCTGCCCGCTGGCCGCCTCGATGACCAGGCCGAGCAACCCGTAGCCGATGTTCGTGTACTTGAAGTGCTCGTGCCGGGCGATGACCCGGCCATGGGCTGCGGTCTCCAGCAGGGTGGGGCGGTCGGGGAACGGGCGGCCGAGGGCCCAGAAGTCGGAGTCGGTGCCGTCCCGGGTCAGCCCCGAGGAATGGGACAGCAGTTCCCCAATGGTCACCCCGCCGGCGTCGGTGCCGGCCAGTTCCGGCAGGTGGTCGGCGAGCGCGTCCTCCAGCGTGAGCCTCCTTGCCTCTGCCAACTGCAGGATGGCGGTGGCCGTGAACATCTTGGAGTGCGAGGCAATGCGGAACTGGTGGCCATCGTCCATCGGGGTCGCCGCGGCAACGTCGGCGAATCCCCCGCTGCAGGTCCCCACGAGTTTTCCATCGACGGCGACCGCGACCTGGAAACCGGGCTGGCGGCCGAAGGCGCGCAGGTGTTCGAGGAACCGCGGTGCATAGGCCAGGACCGACTCCCAGGCGGCAATCGCGGGGTTGGTACGGGTCGGGGCAGCGTCGTCGGTGGCCATGTCCCCATCCTGCCACCCCTGCTGAGTTCGGCCCTGGTTCACCTGCGGGCCACCTGCCCGTCGTTCGTATGCGCTTGGCTGAACCCATGGACCCGAACAGCACCCAGCCCGCCCGCCGCACCCTGCTCAAGGGGGCCGCTGCCGTCTCGGCGCTGGCCGCCACCTCGTTGTCAGCGCCTCCCGCGGTGGCCGCCCTGCGCCCGGCAGCCGTGCCGTTGGCGGCGCGGCGGCTCACCCTGCCGTCCGGAATCTCGATGGGAGACGTGTCCACTGACTCCGCAGTGCTCTGGTCGCGGGCTTCGGGACCGGGTCGGCTGCACGCGGCACTGCGGCTGCTCGATGCCGACGGGAGGCGAATGCTTGGACGCCACGGCCGCACCCTGCACCTCCGTGGTTCCCAGGCCAGTGCCGCCACGGACTTCACCGCCAAGATCGACGCAAGGAAGTTGCCGGCGGGAGCCCGCTTCGCCGTCGAACTCTATTTCGAGGACGAGCACGGACGGCGCAGCGAGATCGGACAGGGCTCCTTCAATACGGCACCGGCGCGCGGCCACGGGCGGTGGCAGGAGTCCGGGCCGCAGAGCTTCGTGTGGACCGCGGACACCGCCGGACAGGGGTACGGCATCAACGAGGAGATCGGCGGGATGCGTGGGTATGCCGCCATGCACGCCACGGAACCGGACTTCTTCCTGCACTCGGGTGACACGATCTATGCCGACGGGCCGATCGCCGCCCAGATGAAGGAGCCGGACGGCACCATCTGGCGCAACGTCGTCACCGAGGAGGTCTCCAAGATCGCCGAGACGCTGAACGAGTACCGCGGCCGCCACCGCTACAACATGATGGATGCGAACCTGCGCGCCATGTACTCCGAGGTGCCGGTGATCGCCCAGTGGGACGATCACGAGACCACCAACAACTGGTACCCGGGCGAGATCCTCGAGGATCCGAAGTACACGGTGCGCGACGTCGACACCCTCGCCGCCCGCGGACGCCGCGCCTGGCAGGAGTACATGCCGATTGTCGATCGGCGGGCCCTGCGCCCGGGCACCGGGTTCGAACCGGCCCGCATCTACCGGCACGTCGAACGCGGTCCGCACCTGGACCTGTTCGCGCTGGACATGCGCTCGCACAAGTCACCGAACACCGACGGCAAGGAAACGGAGCAGACCCGGATCCTGGGCGAGGAGCAGCTGCAGTGGCTGATCCGCTCGCTGCGCTCCTCGCGTGCCACGTGGAAGGTCATCGGCAACGACCTGCCCCTGGGGCTGATCGTGCCCGACGGCAAGGGGCAGGAGTCGATTTCCAACGCCGACCACGGCAAGCCGTTGGGGCGTGAGCTCGAGCTGGCCCGGCTGCTCTCCGCGATCAAGAAGCACCGGATCAAGAACGTCGTGTTCCTGACCGGGGACGTGCATTATTGCGCCGCCCACCACTACTCCCCCGAGCGGGCGGCCTTCCGCAACTTCACCCCGTTCTGGGAGTTCGTGGCCGGGCCGATCAATGCCGGGTCGTTCGGGCCCAACGAGCTGGACCTGACGTTCGGCCCGCGGGTCGACTTCCAGCAGGCCGGGCCTCCCCTGGGATCCCCGCGCTCCGGCGAGCACCAGTACTTCGGCCACGTCGACGTGGCCGGCGACGGCTCGGAGTTCACCGTCAAGCTCATCAACGCCAATGGCAAGGTGCAGTACACCCGGACGCTGACGCCTCAGCGGTAGGACGGTGCCGATCCGTCAGCTGCAGGTTCCGAATACGCGGTCGTGTCGTCGCTCGAGCCCAATGGACCCCTGCTCGTCCCGGTTGTCCCCGGCTCATGCATGGCCACCCCGAAAGTACGTCGCGAGTTCATTCAGACCATCAACACGGAGATCGGCGTCCACTGCCTCGGGCCACCCCGCATGCAGCAAACCCCAAGGGCCCCGGCGTACGAAGACCGTGAACATGCCGGCAGCCCGCGCAGGCAGCACGTCGTTGTCCAACCGATCACCGACGTACGCGATCGATCCGGCGGCGACTCCCGCGTCGTCGACGACGCGTTGAAAAAAGGCCGGAGATGGTTTCGCCGCGCCCCACTGGGCCGACGAGGCGACAAATTCCACGTCCATGCCCAGACGTGCCAAGACCCACTCGGCACCGCCTGGCTGGTTTCCTGCAATGCCGACGACGTAGCCTGCCGCCGCTGCCGCGGCCAGACACGGCAGGGCATCGGGATAGAGGTCTTCGGGCCAGATCCGCGAACCGGTCGCGGGTGGAGCCACCCCCAACATCGGCCATACCTCACGATGATCACGACGCCGATCGATCAAGGCTCCTAGTGCCGCCATGAGGGTGAAGGGCGTGACCCCAACCTCATGGGCGCATTCGGTCCACGCCCGTGTTTCATCGATCAGCGTCTCCCCGACGTCGAATACAACGGCTTCAATTCCCGCGGGAAGCCGTCCGATCATGGGAAAGACACCCCACGACTGCCCAATCCGGCAAGCACCCGATACTGCCGCATCACTTGAACTTCCGGATTTCAAATGAGACAACGTCGACGAGTGCGTCGTCCGGCATCTCGGGGTAGTGCCCGCGAAGTCCGGCCTTCAGACGGTCGAGATCACCGTCAGGACCGAGTCTGGCTTGTACGGGCGTGAGCGCTGCCAGGGGGTGGCGCTCGACCGACGTCACCTCTCCCTCCAGCACCGGGGTGTCCTGATGGTCCTCGAAGACGAACACCGCTGGCCCCAAGTCGATCGGGTCATCCCACCGAATCGTCGTTGTCTTTTCGCCACTTGCGACCGCGTCGAAATAGCGCTGATTGAACCGCACGACCCGGATGGCGTCCGCATCCGGATGGCGGTAGGCCCACGGCAGCAGCTTCCGGATCGGTTGCATGCTGGGGCCGCTGTCGTCCGGGACGGCGACCAGGATATCCGGGTGCAGATCCAGTAGGACCTGTCGGCATCGGCCACATGGCGGAATCAGGCAGCGTCCGCCGTCGCCGGCCGCGGCGATGGCCAGCAACGGTCCTGCATGGGCAGCTGCGGCCGCCCCGAGCGCGACGACTTCGGCGCAGGGACCACCGGTGAAATGGTGGACGTTCACGGCCTCATGGATGGATCCGGAGGCGTCCATCACGGCCGCCGCGACGGAGTGGTTCGGGTTCCCGCCCAGCATGCCCGCGAGCGCTTCGGCAGCGGCGATGACCCGCGCCTCTGATGGCAGCGGTCTCATGCCGCCACCGCATCCCCGGTGGTGCTCGATGTGCCGATCATGGAGGAAGACTACCGGGCATCGCAACATGGCAGGGAACCGGCGGACGGCTGCGCCTACCCCCTGCGCGACCGACATGGCATATTCGTGGCATGGCACACATACGTTTGAGCACCACGGTTGACGCGGACCTCCTCGAGGCCGCCCGCAAGCTCTTCGGGACCCAGGATTCGGTGTTCGTGGACCGAGCCCTCACGGCCTTGTTGGCTCGCCACCGCCCAGCTGAAGTGGATGCCAGCTAAACCGTCCATGAGGAGCATCCTCATGATGAACCGGATGCATGGGGCGACCTGGCCTCATTCCGGCGCGCGGTTGCCGCCTCCTGACGGTCCTCCCCGCCCGTGCCGGATCGGCGATAGGCCTTGACATTGACCGGTTCCCACCGGGAGACGCTGACTGCGCGACGACGGTTCGCTAGTCTCGATCCCATGTCACCTTCCCAGCAGCGGCCGCTTGCGGTAGTCACCGGCGTCGGTCGTCGTCGTTCGATCGCCTCCACCATTGCCGTGGGGCTCGCCGCGGATGGATGGGATCTGGTCCTGAACTTCTGGCAGCCCTACGACGAGCGCCTGAACCTTGACCGGGGTGACGACGATCCGCAAGCCGTGGCGGCAGCATGCCGGGACGCGGGTGCCGAGGTCACGCTGGCACCGGGGGACCTCGGTGATCCCGCGCTTCCCGCTCAGTTGATCGGCACCCACCCGGCGGGCCGGCGGGTCGACGGGCTCGTGCTGTCCCACTGCGAATCGGTGGACAGCTCGATCCTGACCACCGACGTGGACAGTTGGGACCTGCATTTCGCCGTCAACGCCCGCGCCTCGTGGCTGCTCATCAAGGCGTTCGCCGAGCAGCTTCCGGCAACAGCCCCAGCCGGCACCGTGAACGGCAGGATTGTCGCCCTCACCAGCGACCATACGGCGGAGAACCTGCCCTACGGGGCTAGCAAGGGGGCGTTGGACCGCCTCGTCGTAGCCGCGGCCATCGAGCTTGCGGATCGAGGCGTGCGATCCAATCTCATCAATCCTGGGCCGATCGACACGGGGTGGATGGATGATGGGCTCCGCGAGGAAATGGCCCGGGCCACCCCGGCCGGCCGGCTGGGCCAGCCGAAGGACACCGCCGATCTGGTCCGCTTCCTGTTCTCCGACGCAGGTTCATGGATCAACGGCCAGCTCCTGCACAGCAGTGGCGGGTTCCAGACGTCCTAGCCATGCCCTGAAGGCTCGGCTAGGCTCCGGGGAACACGCGACGATAGGGGAATCCACGTGATCGCAGACGTCTCGCAGGAACCGTCGCGGCTGACTACGGCCATCAACAAGTGGTCGGTGGTCTCGTTGGCCCTGGCCGCCGTTTGCCTCGTGGCGCTGATCTTCACCGGCGTCACCCTCGTGGCCGTCTTCGCCGTCGGTGCAGGGCACATCGCGCTCGGCCAAATCCGTGAGCGTGGCGGCCGTGGACGTGTTCTGGCCCGGGCGGCGCTGTCCATCGGCTACGCCATAGGTTCATTATCGGTCCTCGTCACACTCCTCGACCTGGTTCGGCGGACGCTCACCTGACTCCATGCCGAACACGCCGCTGGCGAACACCCGGCGGCGGGGACCGCGCATGGCGTTGAATGGTTCCCATGAGCGAATCCCCCACATCCCAGCAGCCGCCCGTCGCCGCCAAGCGCCCCGTGGAGCGCACCCACCACGGAGACACGTTCGTCGACGACTACGAATGGCTGCGCGAGAAGGAGAACCCGGAGGTCCTCGCCCACCTCGAGACGGAGAATTCCTTCACCGAGGCAGTGACCGCCGGCCAGCAGGGGCTCCGGGAGACGATCTTCGCCGAAATCAAGGAACGCACCGAGGAGACCGACCTCTCCGTGCCGGCCCGCAAACGGGGTTGGTGGTACTTCGCCCGGACCGCCGAAGGCCAGCAGTACGCCGTCCAGTGTCGGGTCGCCGCCACCGACACCGGCGATCCCGTCGCCGATTGGACGCCACCGGTCATCGAGCCCGGCCGGCCGTTCGAGGGAGAACAGGTGTTGCTCGACGGCAACGCCGAGGCCGAGGGCCAGCCCTTTTTCTCCATCGGCGGCATGGCCGTCACCGAGGACGGCAACCTGCTCGCCTACGCGGTGGATAACGCCGGCGACGAGCGCTTCACGCTGCGCATCAAGGACCTCACCACCGGTGAACTGCTGCCAGACGTCATCGAGAACGTCTTCTACGGTTTGGCCTTCTCCCCGGATGGCACCCGCATCTTCTACACGGTCGTGGACGATTCGTGGCGTCCGTACCAGATCAAGTCCCACACCCTCGGGCAGGATCCGGCCCAGGACGCCGTCGTGCTCCAGGAGGACGACCCGGGCATGTGGATGGGCTTCGACCTCTCCCCCGACCGCCGCGAACTGATGATCTCCATCGGCAACTCCGAATTCTCCGAGACGCACACACTGGACCTCGTCGACCCGCTGGCCGCACCCCGGCTCCTGCTCGGCCGCGAGGCACACATCCTGCACGGCATGGACCCGGTCATGGCCGACGGCGAGCGCGCCTACCTGCTCACCCACAACCGCGGCGCCGTGAACAACATGGTCTCCCTGGTCCGTGCCGACGAGTTCACCAAGCCGCTGGCCGACCAGCAATGGGCCACCGTCTTCCCCCACCGCGAGGACGTGAAGATCGAGGGCACCGCCGTCACCGCCACCCACGCGGTCGTCTCCGTCCGCCAGGACACCATCGAGCGCATCCAGGTCCTCCCGCTGGCCGGCCTGGGCACCGACGCACAGGCGCCCGTCGTCGAACCGGCCTTCGACGAGGAGCTCTACACCTGCTCGCTTGCCGGCGCCGAATTCGACTCCCCCGTCATCCGCCTGGCCTACACCAGCTTCCTGGTGCCCCCGCGCGTCTACGACTACACCCTGGCCACCGGCGCACTGTCGCTGCGCAAGGAGACCCCGGTCAAGGGCGGGTACGACGCCGGCGCCTACCTCGCGGAGCGTGAGTGGGCCACCGCTGCGGACGGGACCCGCATCCCGCTCTCGGTCATCCGCCGCCGCGGTGTGGAGCGCGACGGCACCAACCCGGCGCTCGTCTACGGGTACGGCAGCTACGAGATGAGCATGGACCCGGGCTTCTCGATCCCGCGACTGTCGCTGCTGGACCGCGGCGTCGTCTTCGTCATCGCCCACGTGCGCGGCGGTGGCGAGCTCGGACGCCACTGGTACGACGACGGCAAGAAGCTGGCCAAGAAGAACTCCTTCAGCGACTTCGTCACTGCCACCGAGCACGTCGTGGCCACCGGGTGGGCCGATCCCACGCGGGTCGTTGCCATGGGCGGATCGGCAGGTGGACTCCTCATGGGCGCCGTAGCCAACCTGGCCCCGCAGCTCTACACCGCGATCATCGCCCAGGTCCCGTTCGTCGACGCGCTGACCAGCATCCTGGACCCGGACCTGCCCCTGTCGGCGCTGGAGTGGGAGGAGTGGGGCAACCCGATCACCGACGCCGACGTGTACGGGTACATGAAGTCCTACACCCCCTACGAGAACATCTCCGCTGTGCCCTACCCGCGCATCGCCGCCGTCACGAGCCTCAACGACACCCGCGTGCTCTACGTTGAGCCGGCCAAATGGGTGCAACGCCTCCGCGAAGTCACCACCGGATCCGAGCCCATTTTGCTGAAGATCGAGATGGACGGGGGCCACGGCGGCGCTTCCGGCCGGTACGAGGCGTGGAAGGACCGGGCCTGGGACTACGCCTTCGCCCTCGACGCGCTGGGGGCCACCGAACGGATATAGGTGTGCCAGGGCTGGAGGCCGGCGGGGTTCGGGGAGCCGCGCCGGCATCTGGCATCATGGGAGGACTTTTCCCTCCGAAAGGCCCTTCCCCATGTCCGGCTCGCCCGTCCCGTCGCCCCCGTCTCCGATGCTGCCGGTAGCGGAACTCCACCTGCACATCGAAGGCACGCTGGAGCCGGAGCTGATCTTCGAGCTCGCTGCCCGCAACGGCGTCCAGTTGCCGTACCGCGATCTGGCCGACCTGCGGGCCCGCTACGAATTCACCGACCTGCAATCGTTCCTGGACTTGTACTACGCCAATATGGCGGTACTGGTCACCGAGGACGACTTCGCCACGATGACCAGGGCCTATCTGCGTCGCGCCGCGGCTGCCGGGGTGCGTCACGCGGAGATCTTCATCGACCCGCAGGCTCATCTGGCGCGCGGAGTGGACCTGGCCACGAGCATCGGCGGCGTGGCCCGGGCGTTGTCCACCAGCACCACGGACTTCGGCATCTCCACGGCGCTGCTCGCCGCGTTCCTGCGGGACCAGCCGGCAGCTGACGCGTTGCAGGTCCTCGACGAGCTGCTGGCCATGGACGCCCCCATCATCGGCATCGGGCTGGATTCGGCGGAAGTAGGGCATCCGCCGTCGAACTTTGCTGCGGTCTTCGAGCGGGCTCACGCGGCCGGCCTGAAATGCGTGGCCCACGCCGGTGAGGAAGGCCCACCCGGCTACATCATCGAGGCCCTGGACATCCTCAAGGTAGCGCGGATCGACCACGGGATCCGGGCCATGGAGGATGATGATCTCGTGCAGCGCCTGGTCGCCGACCAGGTGCCCCTGACCGTCTGCCCGCTCTCCAATGTCAGGCTCCGCGCAGTCACGGATCTCGCCGCCCACCCGCTGCCGGAAATGCTCAAGCGCGGCCTGAACATCTCGGTGCATTCGGACGATCCGTCATATTTCGGCGGTTACCTGGACGACAACGTCGCACGCCTGACCAGCACCTTCGCATTCGACGCCGCTACGCTGGCCAGGCTGGCAGCGAACTCGGTCCGTTCGGCATTCCTCACCGAGGCGCGGCGCGATGCGCTGCTCGCAGAGATCGACGCGTGGTTGGAGTGGCAGCACGTGGTTGCCGCGAAACGCTGACAACGGCGGGTCGGGCAAGGAAGCGGCATCCACCTCGCTGCCATGCACTCGGTCCGTGGGCAGGACCACGTCGAGCAGATGTCGGCACGGTCCGGTCAATCCACCGCCACGGTCAGGCCGTCAAGGACGGCGCTGCAGAGGATCACCCGCAGCCGGCGCGCTTCCGGGTCGGTGAAGCTGTTGGCAAGTATCCCGTCGTGGGCGGCGATCATCGCCCGTGTGAAGGTCGCGCCATCGATGGTCAGACGACGCCCGGCCTGGGCGACTACTCGGAGCAGGACCGGCTGGAGGGTGGCGCGAAAATCTGCTTCGTGTTGAATGAACCTCTCTCCCAGGTCGACTTCGCGGCTGGCTTGCGCGGCCAACGCCACGCGGATCCTGAGCCATTCGACATCGAAAGGCAGCGAAGTCATCACCCGATCCACGGCTTGCTGGACGGTCAGTGGTTCCTGCGCCGCCGCGATTCGGTGCCCGCCCTCCTCGAGCCTGCCGACCAGTGAGTCGGAATGGTCGGCATAGAGCGCAAAGACCAGCTCGTTCATCGAAGGGAAGTTGGAGTAGAACGCGCCCCGCGTAAATCCAGCACGCTCCACGATGGCGTCAACTGTCACCTGGGCAAGCCCCCGTTCGAGAAGCAGCGCCCGCCCCGCAGCGACCAAGCGGGCCCGAGTCTCGCTCCGCCGTCGCGGAACACCGACATCGCGCCTGCCGACATCTGCCACCATGAGTGCTCCTTCTGCCTCGCTTGCCCTCCGCGGGTACGTGCGCCCCCTTACCGTAAAACAACATCCCGGTAGTCATTGCCTTTTCGTAGTCCTTGACGTTGGATACAAAGTGTACTGAATACATCGTGTATCGGACAGTTGGTCGTTCCCGACTGTCGGCGAAAGGAAGCAGATGGACGCGGATGTCATCGTCATCGGTGCAGGGCTCGCTGGGCTCGTTGCCAGCAACGAGCTGGTCAACGCGGGAAAGCGGGTTCTCATCGTCGAGCAAGAGAACGCCGCGAACCTTGGGGGACAGGCATTTTGGTCGTTCGGCGGAATCTTCATGGTCGATACGCCGATGCAGCGGCGTCTCGGCGTCAAGGATTCCTTTGAGCTGGCTTGGCAGGACTGGCAAGGCTCCGCCGCATGGGACCGCACCGAAGGGGAGCATCCAGAGGACGAATGGGCAACACAGTGGGGGCGTGCCTATGTCGAGTTCGCCGCCAGTGACAAGCGCCCTTGGCTTGAGGAGCAGGGCGTCAAATTCACACCAATGGTGGGCTGGGCAGAGCGCGGCGACCTGACCCTCGGCGGACACGGCAACTCCGTCCCGCGCTTCCATGTCCCCTGGGGAACCGGCACCGGTATCTCCGAACCGTTTGCCGACAAGATCCGTGCGGCAGCCGAGACCGGACTCGTGACGTTCCGCTTCCGGCACCGTGTCGACCAGCTCATTTTCGAGGGCGGCCACGTGACGGGTGTCCGCGGCACGGTTCTCGCTGCCGACACCGCCCGCCGTGGGGCACCCTCCAACCGCCAGCCGACCGGAGAGTTCGAGCTGCACGCCGAAGCGGTCGTGATCGCCAGCGGCGGGATCGGCGGCAACCACGAACAGGTCCGGAAATGGTGGCCTGAACGGCTGGGAACCCCTCCGCAGAAGATGATCACCGGGGTCCCCGAACACGTCGACGGGCGGATGCTCGACATTGCCACCGAACAGGGCGTCCGCCTGGTGAACCGGGATCGGATGTGGCACTACACGGAGGGCGTGCAGAACTGGAACCCCGTCTGGCCAGACCACGCAATCCGCATCCTCCCGGGGCCCTCGTCGATCTGGCTCGATGCACGCGGCCGGCAGCTCCCGGCCCCGGGACTCCCCGGCTACGACACGCTGGGCACCCTGAAACTGCTGCGTACGACGCCGGACATCGCCGAATACGACTACTCCTGGTTCATTCTCGATCAGACGATCATCAAGAAGGAATTCGCGCTTTCCGGGTCAGAACAGAACCCCGACATCACCAATAGGGACATCCGACTGATGCTGCGTTCACGGCTCGGCCGCTCGGCACCCGGCCCGGTGGAAGCCTTCAAGGAGCACGGCGAGGACTTCATCGTCGCCGACACGCTCCCGGAACTCGTGCAGGGCATGAACGACCTCACGGGCGACCAGCTGCTCGACCATGAAGCGATCAGGCGGCAGATCCAGGCCCGGGACAACGAGATGGTGAACCACTTCTCCAAGGACGCGCAGACGATGGGCGTGCGCAACAGCCGACGATATCTCGGCGACCGGCTGACGCGTACCGCCAAACCACATCGCATCCTCGATTCCACGCACGGCCCACTGATTGCGGTGAGGCTGTGGATCGTCACCCGGAAGACGCTCGGGGGGATACAAACCGACCTGGACGGCCGCGCCCTGGGCATGAACGGCCAACCGATCCCCGGTCTCTTTGCTGCCGGCGAGGCCGCCGGATTCGGCGGCGGTGGCGCCCACGGCTACAACGCGCTCGAGGGCACGTTCCTGGGAGGCTGCATCTTCACCGGCCGGACCGTGGGCCGTTCCCTGGTCAGGGACCTGTGAGACGCGGCAAGGAACCCCGGTCGTTCCCCACGGGCACCGGCATGCGCACGCTGCTCCGAGAGGGCCTCCGTACCCCGGATATCAGCCGCTGGTCAGGAGCCATAGAACCCCTCGCCGAACCGGCGGATGACGGCGCTGTCCGCGCGGTGTTCCTGGGTGTGTCGACCGTCCTGCTCCGCGACGGCAATACATCGATCCTGACCGACGGGTTCTTCTCGAGACCCGGCATCCTGCGCGCCGCCGTCGGAAGGATTCCCCCAAATCCGCGACGGATCAAGGCAGCACTGCGCCTGGCAGGCATCGACCGACTCGACGCCGTCTTCGTGGTCCACTCCCATTACGATCATGCACTCGACTCCGCCTCGGTCGCACAAGCGACCGGCGCCTGGCTACTCGGTTCCGAATCGACCCGGCAGATTTCCCGGGGTGAGCACTTCCCCCAGGAACGTTTCCTGGCCGTCCAGGAAGGCCACCCCCTGCAGTTCGGGGAGTTCAAGCTCACGGCTGTGCGCTCTGCACACAGCCCGGGCGACCTCATGCCGGGAACGATCTCCGCGCCGCTGCCTCCGCCGGGCAAAGCCGGGGATTACCGGACCGGTGAGTGCTATTCCCTTTTCGTGGAACACAGGGGCAGGACCGTGTTGATCCACGCCAGCGCCGGCTTCATCCCCGGCGCCCTCGAAGGCCACCCAGCCGATACCGTCTACCTTGGCATCGGAGCGCTCGGAAGACAGTCTGCCCCCTTCCGGGAAGACTACTGGCGGGAGACGGTCGAAGCAGTCGGCGCCCGACGCGTTGTCCCCGTGCACTGGGACAACTTCGCCCGGGGCCTCCACCGTCCCCTGCGCCCCTTGCCCCGGCCGCTGGATGACGTCGAGACGTCGCTGGACTGGTTGGAGGAAAGGACCCGCCGCGCGGGGGTCGAATTCGCCATGCCGCGATTCGCTGAGCCCGTCGACCCTTGGCCGCAGCTCCGCTGAGCATCCCCACCACTAGTCAACGCCTCCGTGTCACCGGACAGCACCCGGCAGGTCGTTTTCAGCGCCTTCTTCCACCTTCACAGTCCGGTCATGGCTTGACTTGAATCACAATTCAGGATTACCTAATGAACGTTCAGTAATTCGTGGGATGGAGCCCCAGCATGACCGACACCGACGTCGAAACGGCGAACGCGGGCACCCCGCCGCGGCATGCCGTCCTGGTCAATGACAACACCGCCGCCTGGTTGGGCATCGAAGTCCAGCACGTCGCGGACGGCGAGGCCACCATCACGATGACCCTGCGCCCCGAGATGCTCAACGGCTTCGGGATCGGCCATGGTGGCATGATCTTCGCCCTCGGCGACACCGCGTTCGCCATGGCCTGCAATCCGTCCGAGGGTTCCGATGAGACGATCACCGTCGCCTCCGGCGTTGACATCAACTTCATCCGCCCGGGCATACCGGGCCGGATCCTCACGGCGGAGGCCACCCGTCGCCAACAGTCCGGCCGTAGCGGCATCTACGACATCCAGATCCGCCAGACCACTCCGGATGGCGGCGAGGAGATCGTCGCCGAGTTCCGCGGCCGGTCGCGCACCGTCCCCAAGCGCTAGGTAGCCGGCGCCGGATACCAGCCACCGGCGTCGTACCGTTCCATCCCAGACCTGCAATCACCAAAGGGCCAGCCATGACGCAGACAGCCGCCGAAACCGAACTCCCCAACCCCCTGGATCCCGAGGAGACGATGAGCCGCGACCAGATCGAGTCGCTGCAGCTCACCCGGCTCCAGGAGACCGTGGCCTACGCCTACGACCGCGTCCCCCTCTACCGGGAGAAGTACGACGCCGCCGGTGTGCACCCCACCGACCTGAAGGAACTTGCCGACCTGGCGAAGTTCCCCTTCACCGAGAAGGAGGACCTGCGCAAGACGTACCCGTTTGGCATGTTCGCCGTCCCCCAGCAGCAGGTCGCCCGCATCCACGCCTCCTCCGGGACGACCGGCCGCGCCACCGTGGTCGGCTATACACAGTCCGACCTGGACGACTGGGCGAAGCTGGGGGCGCGCTGCCTACGCCTGTCCGGAGTGAAGCCCGGTTGGAAGGTCCACAACGCCTACGGGTATGGCTTGTTCACCGGCGGCCTCGGCGCCCACGCCGCCGCCGAACACCTGGGCACCACGGTCATCCCGATGTCCGGTGGCCAGACCGAGAAGCAGATCACCCTGATCCAGGACTTCGCCCCCGACGCGATCCTGTGCACCCCGACCTACCTGCTGACCATCGGCGACGCCATGCAGCGGGCCGGCATCGACCCGCGCTCGACCTCGCTGAAGGTCGCCGTGCTCGGGGCCGAGCCGTGGACCGAGGAGATGCGCCACGAGCTAGAGGTCATGTTCGACGTCGACGCCTGCGACATCTATGGCCTGAGCGAGGTCATGGGCCCGGGGGTCGCCGGGGAGTCCAACCAGACCAAGGATGGCAGCCACATCTGGGAGGACCATTTCCGCCCGGAGATCATCGACGCGTTCGACCCGTCGAAGGCACTGCGCGACGGCGAACCCGGCGAGCTGGTGTTCACCTCGCTGACCAAGCAGGCGCTGCCGATCATCCGCTACCGCACCCACGACCTCACGCGCCTGCTGCCGGGCACCGCCCGCCCGGGCCACCGGCGCATGGGACGCATCACCGGGCGCAGCGACGACATGATCATCCTGCGCGGGGTGAATCTGTTCCCCAGCCAGATCGAGGAGCTGGCGCTGAAGGTCGCCGGCCTCTCCCCGCACTTCCAGCTGGAGATCACCCGTCCGGGCCGTATGGACGAGCTAGCCGTGAAGATCGAACGGCGCGCGGACTGCACGTCGGACCGGGCCATCGCCGCGGCCGCCGAGCTGCAGAAGGCCATCAAGATCAACGTCGGCTCCAGCTGCCGGATCGACGTCGTGGACCCGGAGTCCCTGCCGCGCTCCCTCGGCAAGCTGCGGCGCATCTACGACCTGCGCGACAAGTAGGATCGTTCGATGTCCACCATCGCCAGCAAGCCCGCAGGGGCCAAACGTGGCCGCCCCGGCCACGACCAGGAATCCGTCCTGTCCATCGCCGTGCAGGTCTTCAACAAGCACGGCTACGACGCGACGTCCATGGGGACGCTGGCCGACAACCTGGGCATCAGCAAATCGGCGATCTACCACCACGTCCCCTCCAAGGGGGACCTGCTGGACAAGGCCCTGGACGAGGCCCTGGTGCCGCTGGAAGCCCTCGGCGAGGACCCCCGCGCGACCAGCGGCACGGCCGCTGCCCGCCTGGAATTCGTGTTGCGCTCCACCATCCGGGTCCTGGTCGACCGCCAGCCCTATGTGACCCTGCTGCTGCGGCTGCGCGGCAATACGGAGATCGAACGCCACGCGCTGGAGCGCCGCCGTGCCGTCGACCACCTACTCGCCGATCTCGTCGTCGCCGCCCAGCATGAGGGCTCGCTGCGCGCTGACATCGACCCGCGGACGACCACTCGCCTGATGTTCGGCACCATCAACTCCCTGGTCGAGTGGTACCGCCCCGACGGGCCGTCCACCCCGCAGCAGGTGGAGGACAACGCCATCGCCATGATGCTGGACGGGCTGCGCGCCTGACCGCCCGGCCGCTGTGCCGCGACCGGCCGGTAGCGGATTCGAGGACGACGACGGCGCGGCGGTACGATCGATGGGTTCCCTTCCGTGTGGCCCGTGGCCCACGCATGCACGCATCCGTTCGATAGGCAGCCTTTCGTGGACCAGCTCTTCCAATCCCTGTTCAACCAGCCCCTGGGCACCGACACCGCGACGATCGTGGCGCTGGACTCCCTGGGTGTGCTCCTGACCGGGATCGCCCTGTTGCTGCTGGCCCGCCGCAACGACCTCGGCTGGTGGATCCAGATCCTGGCCGTCTTCGCCGGCCCGCTGGTGATCGCCCTGCAGTTCGGATTCGATGGCCTTTTCAAGGCGGTCCCCTACCTGCTGGTCCCGGCCTACGGGCTGTGGCGCTTCAGCAAGTACCGGCTGCGGGGCAAATTCGGCCGCGTCGTCGAGGTCAAGCCCTTCACCGCGTCGGCCCTGGTGTGGGGGTTCGTGATCACCGTGCTCATCGCCTTCTCCTCCGCCCTGCCCACGATCTTCAGCGGGTTGGACCTGGGGAGCATCCCGGCCAGCTTCTGGCTGTCGCTCGTCTTCTCGGCGCTGGTCCCCGCGGGCCTGGTCGGTGTGGCCAATGGCCTGCGCTGGGCCTGGCTGGTCATCGCCGCCTCGGCCGTGGCCCAGGTCATCGTTTACTTCGGCAACCAGCCGGCCTTCGCCACCCTGGCGGTCCTGGTCCTGCAGTTCGGCGCGTCCCTCTTCGGCTGGTGGTCCTGGCGCCAGCTCCCGGCCGAGGCAACTCAGGAGGGCTCGACGGAGTACCCGCCGAGCCCCTACCAGGAGGCGTAGGCTTCGGGCCGGATCCTTGGCCGAAGCGGCCACTGGTTAGCATGGTCTCCATGCCCGCCGACGACGAAATCATGAAACACCACGACGACGATCCGGACGATGCCATCTGGCTTGCCGGAGGCCCCACGCCTGGCCCGGTGGTCATCGTCGACCACGATCCGGCCTGGACCGGGCGCTTCATGACGCTGGCGGGGCGGATCCGCAAGGCGCTCGGTCCGGTGGTCCTGGACCTGGAACACGTCGGTTCCACCTCCGTTCCCGGGCTGGCCGCCAAACCGGTGGTCGACATCGACCTGACCGTCGCAGACCCCGCCGACGAATCCGCCTACCGCAGCGCCCTGGAGGGCGCCGGGTTCGTCCTGGTCGTCCGGGAACCCGGGTGGCACGAGCACCGCTGTTTCCGGTTCGACGCACCCGCGGCCAATCTCCATGTCTTTGGTCCCGGCTGCCCCGAGACGGTCCGGCACCGGATGTTCCGCGACTGGCTCCGCGGCCATCCGGAAGACCGGGTGCTGTACCGGGCGGAGAAGGAAGTGGCCGCAGCGGTGACCAATGATGCGGGCGGAACCGTGATGGACTACAACGCCCGCAAGGAAGACGTCATCCGCGGGATCTACGGGCGGATCTTCGTGGCAGCTGGTCTGGGGGACGCGACCTGACGGATGCGCCAGAGCAGCCCATCGGTTCAGGCCGGGCGGATGTCCAACGCCAGGATGTCGGGAGCGGGGTCCGTTGCCAGCCGGGCCCAGAGCGCCGTGTCGAACCGATGCCAGGTGCCGACGTCGTCCTGGTAGCGCAACTTCTGCCGCTCGATGCCCTCCTGCGTGAACCCCGCCGCCGCGGCGACCCGCCCGGACGCGGGGTTGTTGACCCGATGGCCCAGTTCCAGCCGAAAGAGTCCACGTTCCGCGAAGCAGTACCGGGCGAGCGCTGCGGTTCCCGCAGAGGCCAGCCCCCGGCCGCGGGCCGACGATGCCACCCAGTACGAGACCCACCCGGTGAGATGGCGCCGTTCGATGGCGGAGACCATCACATGGCCCACCGCCGTCCCGTCCAGGTCGATGGCGAAGGCCACGGATCGCGGTGCCGCATCGGACGGGTCGGGAACCACCGGGGCAAGCCAGGCGCGGGCGTCATCCAGGGAGGCGATGGAGGCGCGGGTCTGTCCAGCCATGCCGGGTGCCGCGAACGCGCGGAGCACGGCCTGCACGTCGGCACGATCCGTGGTCCACGGGCGGAGGACCGCGCGTGGCCGCGTGCCCGCCGGGTCCTTCCGTTTTCCGTTCACCGAACCATCCTAGGGTGGCGGGGGCTCCGCACGACCCGGTCAAGTGAACGTGACCGGCATCGCACACATGACGGCAACGTGTCCCCCGTTCTGGGGTCGCCGCCGCCCGTCCTGTAATTTGGCCTTCAGCAGGCAATGATGCCGAGGCCCCTCCAGGGCGCCCGCGTCGTTCCGTGACACCCATTTCAACGGCGAAAGAGGTCACCCCGTGACAACCACCCAGACCGAGCCCGCAGGGCAGGACAGCAGCCCGGCCCAGGACGCGGCCGGACCAACCACCAAGTCCGCTGGCCACGTCATCGTGGACACGCTGGTGGCACACGGGGTGGAACGCACCTACGTCGTCCCGGGCGAGAGTTACCTCGACGTCCTCGATGGCCTGCACCACTCCCCCATCGACACAGTGGTCTGCCGCCACGAGGGTGGCGCTGCCTACATGGCCGAGGCCGACGGCAAGATGAACCAGCTGCCGGGCATCGCCATGGTCACCCGCGGCCCGGGCGCCGCCAACGCCCACGTCGGCCTGCACACCGCGTGGCAGGACTCCACGCCAATGGTCCTCTTCGTGGGACTCATCCCCTTCGAGCACCGCGAAAAGGAGGCCTTCCAGGAGTTCGACCCGAAGGCCTGGTTCGGCACCAACGCCAAGCGCGTGATGATCCTGGATCACGCCGAACGCGCTTCCGAGGTCGTCGCCGAGGCCATGTTCGCCGCCATGTCCGGCCGCCCTGGCCCCGTCGTCGTGGGCCTGCCCGAGGACATCATCAAGCGCCAGATCCCGGCCGAGGTCCATCCGAGGATCCCGGTGGCCAGCGGCGGCATGACCGTCACCGACTGGAAGTCCCTGCACGATGCGCTGAAGGAGGCGGACAAGCCGCTGTTCATCTTCGGCGGCAACGACTGGAGCGCCGAGGGTGCCCGTGCGTTCACCACCTGGTTGGAGGAGCATGACCTCCCGGCCGCCGCCGAGTGGCGTTGCGAGGGCACGGTGCCGTTCAACTCCCCCTCCTACGTCGGGCCCATCGGCTATGGCCGGCCCAAGCCGACCTACGACCTGCTGGAGGAGACCGACCTGCTGGTCTTCGTCGGCACGGTCCCCGGCGACGTGATCACCGACGGGTTCGCCATCCGGCAGAACTGGGACAAGAAGAACTTCCTGGTCACCATCGACCCGTCACTGCGCGGCCGTTCCGGGCCCGTCTCCCACCAGATCGTCGCCAAGCCGGATGTCTTCGTCCGCGATCTGGTCCGCATGGACCTCCCCGTGAAGGATTCCTGGCACGAGTGGACCCAGCGCATGCGCGCGGAGCAGGAGAAGTTCGCCGCACTGCCCGACGCCACCCCCGGTGACGGCCAGGCCAAGATGGCCACGCTCATGGCCCACCTCGTCGCATCGCTGCCCGAGGATGCCATGGTCACCTTCGGTGCCGGCGAGCACACCAACTGGGCGCACCGCTATTTCCCGACCAACGGCTACGCCTCGATGATCAGCGCCCGCAACGGCTCGATGGGCTACTCGATCCCCTCGGCCGTTGCCGCGTCGCTGGCCACGCCAGGGCGTCGTGTGGTGACCATCGCCGGCGACGGCGAATTCCTCATGAACGGCCAGGAGCTGGCCACAGCCACCCAATACGGGGCGACCCCGCTGGTCATCGTGATGGACAACCAGGAATACGGAACGATCCGCACGCACCAGGAACGCGACTACCCCGAGCGCATCTCCGGCACGCAGCTGCAGAACCCCGACTTCGCGATCATGGCGCAGGCCTTCGGCGGCTTCGGGGTCCGTGTGGAGAACGACGCCGATGTGCCGGCTGCGCTTGAGGCGGCGCTGTCCGCCATCGACAACGAGGGACGCTTCGCACTGATCCACCTGATCGTCGAGCAGCGCGTCAAGGCGTACTGACCCGCACGAAAGCGGATCGCTTGGCGCACAACTTGAAGGAGGATCTGCCGGTGGGCAGGTCCTCCATTTCTCGTCGGTGGTGTTCCGCTACGAGGTCCAGTTCCTGTAGGTGGCGTCTTCCTTCTCCACCAGGGTCAGGACATCGTAGGTGGCGACTATTTCATTGTCCTGGTTGTGGATGATCGCGCCCCAGGCTACTTCGCCGTACTCGTCGGTCACACGCGGTGTGATCTTCTTTGCGGTGAGGGTGACCCGGATCTTGTCCCCCGCGGGAACCGGGGTGATGAACCGCAGGCTCTCCAACCCGTAGTTCGCCAGGACCGGCCCCGGTGCGGGCTGGACGAACAAGCCTGCGGCCCACGAGACCAGCAGGTAGCCGTGGGCGACGATGCCGGGGAAGAACGGGTTCGCCGCTGCCGCCGCTGCGTCGGTGTGGGCATAGAAGGTATCGCCGGTGGTATTCGCGAAGTCCGTGATGTCCTGCAGGGTGACCTCGCGCAGCGGGGAGGCAAAGGCATCGCCGATGTGCAGCTCGGCCAGGGACTTGCGGAACGGATGGATGGCATCCTCCACCGCGCCGAATTCGGCGGCACCGGCGATGACCCTGTCGGCACCGGTGTGCCAGACGCCGGTGACTGCGGTGAGCAGGTTGGGCGAGCCCTGGAGGGCGGTGCGCTGCATGTGGTGCATGACCGAGCGGATGCCGCCGAGTTCCTCGCCTCCACCGGCGCGGCCGGGGCCGCCGTGGACCAAGTGCGGAACCGGCGAACCATGTCCTGTGGAGGTGCGGGCTGTTTCCCTGTTGAGGATGTGCACGCGTCCGTGATATCCGGCGATGCCCGTGGTCAGCTCCCGCGCGGTGTCGCCGTCGTTGGTGCAGACGGTGGCCACCAGGGAACCGGCGCCGCGGGCGGCGAGGCGGATCGCGTCATCCAGGTCGGTATAGCCGAGCACGCTGGTCACCGGGCCAAAGGCCTCGAGTGAATGGACGGATTCGGCGTCCGCGTCCGCCCAGGTCAGCAGGACCGGCGACATGAAGGCGCCTTCCGCGACCTCGCGTTCCTCGCCCGATGCGGTGCGAACGACGGGTGCGTCCAGTGTTCCGTAGGCCAGTTCCCCGCCGGCGGCCAGCATGGCCTCGACGGCGCCCCGAACGTCGCGCAGCTGTTCCAGCGACGCGAGCGCTCCCATGGTCACCCCGTCGGCACGGGGATCACCGACGACCACCCGCCGCGCCAGCCGATCGCCCACGGCGGCCACGACATCGTCGCGGAGTGCTTCGGGGACGATGGTCCGGCGGATGGCCGTGCACTTCTGGCCGGCCTTGACGGTCATCTCGGTGGTGACCGACTTGATGAAGGCGTCGAATTCGGGAGTTCCCGGAATGGCGTCCGGGCCGAGTATCGCCGCGTTGAGCGAATCGGTCTCGGCGGTGAAGCGGACGCCGCCGGCGACGACGTTCGGGTGCGACTTCAGGGCGTTCGCTGTCGAGGCGGACCCCGTGAAGGACACCATGTCACGGTAGTCCAGGGCGTCCAGCAGGGTGCGTGCCGAACCGGAGACCAGCTGCAGGGAACCGGCGGGCAGCAGGCCCGATTCCACGAGCATTCGCACGACGGCCGCGGACAGGTATCCGGTGGGGGTGGCCGGCTTGGCGATGGTCGGGACCCCGGCGATGAATGCCGGGGCGAACTTCTCCAGCATGCCCCACACCGGGAAGTTGAAGGCATTGATCTGGGCGGCAACGCCGGGGATGCGGGTGTAGATGTGGCCGCCGAGGAAGGAGCCGTCTCGCGACAACGGCTCGGCTGGCCCGTCCTGGATGACGTTGGAGTTCGGCAGTTCGCGCCTCCCCTTGGAGGAGAAGGTGAACAGGACGCCGATCCCACCGTCGATGTCGACCATGTTGTCGACCTTGGTGGCCCCGGTGCGGTAGGAGATCTCGTAGAGCTCCTCTCGGCGCTCGTTGAGGTATTGGGCCATTTCCTTGAGCCTCAGGGCCCGTTCGTGCAGGGTCATCCGGCCGAGTTCGCGGTGGCCCACGGTCCGCCCATGCTCTACGGCAGCGGCGAGGTCGAGGCCGTCGGCGCTGACCAGGGCGAGCTCCTCGCCGGTGTTCGCGTCAAGCACCACGGTCGCACCGTCGCTGCCCTCCGGAGTCCACCAGGCATCCTGGATGTAGCTGGGAACGAGCTCGGCAGTC
Source organism: Arthrobacter sp. ASL1 (assembly GCF_056680475.1). Lineage (NCBI taxonomy): Bacteria > Bacillati > Actinomycetota > Actinomycetes > Micrococcales > Micrococcaceae > Arthrobacter > Arthrobacter sp. ASL1. Next base: position 3,031,475 of record NZ_CM155284.1, on the reverse strand, counting down.
TGCGTTGTCATCGTCGACAAGTCCTTCCTGAACGATCGGTCAGTATTTGGGATCCAGCTTACATGAAGCCCTTGCGGGCTACCTGGAAAGTGATTGACTTTTGCCGATCACTGTAGTTTGATGAACATGCCTAACCACCATCACCAACTCCCGGGAGGTCATCATGACGGTCCGCATCGCACCGCACGCCCCGACCATGCAGCATCCTCACCCCGGGAGTACCCCACACCATGACGTCACGCATCGACCACGACGCCCCTGATACATTCCACCCACTACCCCACCCCCGTCGCCCTCGTCCTCAGGAGGAACGGTCCGCCGACTGGAACATCCTCGATGACGCCCTCTCCGCGGACCAGCGCTGGTCCACCTGGCCCGGCATCGAGAAATTGATGCGCGGGCCGCAGCCCTACCCTGAATTCGTCATCGAGGATGCCGGCGCCATCGACACCGAACTCGGCGTCTTGAAGACCGGCAAGGAAGCCGACGTCTTCCTCGTCGAGCGGGCCACCCCAGAACGACGATCCATCCTGGCGGCCAAACGCTACCGGACCCCCGACCAGCGATCCTTCCACCGCTCCACGATCTACACCGAAGGACGCACGGTTCGGCGCACACGCGACGCCCGCGCGATGAAGAATGGCAGCACTTACGGACGCCAGGTCGAAGCGGCACAATGGGCCAACGCCGAATGGGACTACCTGGTCCGGGCCTACGAGGCCGGAATCCCGGTCCCCTATCCCGTGCAGATCGACGGGACGGAGATCCTGATGGAATTCATCGTGGATCCCGAGCGTCCCGGCGCAGCGGCCCCGCGACTCCACCAGGCCCGGCCGGAGCCGGTGTTGCTGCAGTCGTACTTCGACCAGCTCGTCGAGGCCATGCGCGGCTTTGCGCGGCTGGGCTTTGCCCACGGCGATCTCTCCGCCTACAACCTCCTGGCCGCCGGACCCCGGCTCGTCGTCATCGACCTGCCACAGCTGGTCGACTTGGCGGCGAATCCGCTGGGCGCCGACCTGCTGGCGCGCGATTGCCGGAATGCCTGTTCCTGGTTCGCCGGCCGGGGCATCGACCAGGACCCCGACGAGTTGCTCGGCGAGCTGCTGGCAGCCGCCTGGTCGTGACGTCGAGGTGATCCCGGGCGCACGGCACGGGGGATGACAAGAATTCGGCAAGGAATTCTTGTAAATACATTGCCTACCCGCCCGGCCGGGTCTAGGGTGACTTCACCGGCCGCTCCCGCCGCCGCGTTAGCTGTCGTGGTCGGCCTACATCCGACGACTTGATCCGGGCGCATAGCGCCCACTCCCGGACGGTCCCACAGGATCCGCCCCCTTCCCGTTGGAGGGAAACCCATCATGCGGCAAACCTACAAGATCCTTGCCCACGTCATAGCGGCTGCCGTCGTCATCCAAGCGGCCTTGATCGCGTGGACGACGTTCACCGTCATCAACACGCTCGAATCCGGAGGAGACGTCTCCAGCCCACCGGCTGCGGCCATGATCCATGGCACGATCGGCATGTATGTCATCCCGATCCTGGCCCTGGCCCTCCTGGTGGTTGCGCTCATCGCCCGCGCCGGCATCCGCTGGGCCGTCTGGGTGGTGGTGGCCGTCGTGGTCCAGATTGCCTTGGCGCTGGCTGCGTTCTCGACTCCGGCGCTCGGCATTCTGCACGGGCTGGTGGCGTTCGGGATCATCGCCCTGGCTGAGGTGGGAGCACGGGCCATTGCCCATGCGCCCGCGCATGAGCCGCGGATGGCACGGGTTCGGGCAGCCCACTGACCGTGGGGCCCGGGTGCCCCAGCGGCACCCGGGCCGCCTCAGCGCATCGGCCGATCAGCCCGATCCCTCCCAGTCGGCGGAGGGGACGGAAGTTGCCCTCCGCAACTCCCACCAGCGGCGGGCTCGGGGGCTTTCCCTGCCCAGTTGTTCCAGGAATTCCTCGTCGTGGCTGACAACCACCAGACCACCCGCGTAGGCGCGCAAGGCTCCCAGCAGTTGCTCCGCGGTCTCGATATCAAGATTGTTCGTCGGCTCATCAAGGAGCAACAGCTGCGGCGCCGGATCGGCCAGCAGGATTCGAGCCAAGGCAACACGGAAGACTTCCCCGCCGGATAGCTGGGACACCGGCTGCCCGACGCGTGAGCCGCGGAAGTGGAAGTGGGCCAACCGCGCCCTGATCTCCTCCAACGGCGTCTGCGGTGCCGCCGCCCTCACGTTTTCCAGGACCGAGGCCGAAGCATCCAGCCCTTGCCACCCCCCACCGTCCGCGGCGAGATCCTGGCGCAGCACGCCGACCGGTACGGCCGCAGAGCGTTCCAGCTCGCGAAGCAGGGTCGTCTTGCCGGCTCCGTTGCGCCCGGCGAGGACGATCCATTCGGGCCCCCGGATAACCAGCCCTGGCCCGGGCACCAGTTCCAACCCCTCCTCGGTGACCACGTACTGCACGCCCCCTGACGCGACATGGCGCACCAGCTCCCGGCCGGAGGGTACCCTCGTGGCAGGCAAGTCAATGGTGATCGACAGATCAGGTGGCAGCTCGTCCTTGGCGGCGTCGAGCTCGGCCCGCGCGGCGTCACTGCTGGCCGCCATGGAATGACGAGTCCGGCCGGCCGTTTCCTGGGCGCGCTTGCGCAATTCATTAGCCAGGATCTTCGGCATGCTGTCGGCCGCCTTGCGCCCTTGCTTGGCACGTCGGGCCAGTTTCGTCTCGGCTTCGACCTGCTGACGTCGTTCCACAGCATTTTTGGCACTGGCGTCACGCACGCGGCGCTCGGCAGCCTCCCGCCCTGCGGCCTTGACCTCCTGGTAGTGCCTCCACCCGCCACCATGGAAGTGCAGCTCAACTGAGCCGGGGAGCCCAGCCCGGACGCCCACGGGGCGCATTTCGGCAATCCCGTCAACGAGCCCCAGCAGCGTCGTGTCGTGGGTCGCGACCAGCAAGGTCCCACGCCATCGCTCGATGACCGAGTACAACCAACCGCGAGCCTCCCGATCCAGGTTGTTGGTGGGCTCGTCAAGGAGCGTGATCGGGCACGCCGCCAATTCGACGCCAGCCAGGGCGATGACCATCGCCTCACCTCCGGATAGTGTCCCCGCGGTCCGGTCGAGAAAACCCGGGCCGGCATCCGTCATACCGTAACCAGACAACAAGGCGATGGTGCGTTCCTCGAGCTCCCAGTCGTCGCCGACGGTGGCCATGTCCTCCTCCAGCCGAGCTGTCTGCCCACCCAGAATGCGGCGCAAGGCCGCGAGTCGATCGGCTACGCCCAGCAGGGACGCGACACTTCGCCGGGGATCCCTGCCTGGTTTTTGGTCAAGGTAGGCCGGCGGTGACGACACGCTCAGCGTGCCCGCATCCGGTGTCAGCTCCCCGGCGATCAGGCGCAGCAATGCGGTTTTCCCTGTCCCGTTGGATCCGACGAGCCCCGTGGCCCCGATCCCAAAGGTTGCGCTGAGGTCGTCGAAGACCCGTCGCCCATCGGGCCAGGCAAAGGCCAAGTGGTCAAGAAAAATGGGGTGGTTGTTCTGCATGCCGGTCTCCTGGGTGGCGAAAGCGCCAGGAATGTCCGCGTTTTCGCGGACGGTCACGGCGCCGGACTAGGCGATGACGACCGAGAACTTCAACGGGATTCCTCACCTCGGGGACAGAACGGTTACAGCGTCGCACGCCCCATTGGGAGATGTCAATCAGAGAACAGGTGGCCCATGGCCCCACCTGACCGAATCCGACATTTCGTGAAGATCGTTACATAAATTGTATTGAGAATAGGTTCTATGTCTTTAATGGCTGCGCATTAGGTAAGGCTACCCTGCACCACTCTCGACTTCGAAGGAACCCCATGAACTCTTCGACCCCGCGCGCTGCTTCCACTGCCACGCTCCAGCAGCCGGTCGGCGCTTCTTCGGCCGACTTGGCCATCGGCCTCGAGTCGCTGTTGAGCGGCGACACTGCACATCGATATGTGGGCGAGGCCAACGCGGCAACGTTGGCGGCCGCACAGGCCATCGCCACCGCGACCGGACCGAGCACCGGCCCTTTCCCGCGCCAGCTGGAGGATGCGCTGGCCACGGTCGATCTGGAGCGCCCCCTGGGCAACACCGAGGCTGCCCTGGCCGAGGCCACGGGGCTCTATACCCGCGACGCCGTCTACTTCCACCACAGCGGCTATGTCGCCCACTTGAATTGCCCGGTGGCCATCCCCGCAGTCGCCGCCGAATCGCTGGTGAGTAGCCTGAACACGTCGATGGACACCTGGGACCAGAGCGCAGGGGCGACCCTGATCGAGCGCAGGCTCATCGACTGGGCCGCCGGCCTGGCCGGCCTGGGCGCGGAGGCAGACGGGGTCTTCACTTCCGGTGGCACCCAGTCGAACCTGCAGGCCCTCCTGATTGCCCGTAACCGGGCGACGGCCAGTCGGTCGGGCAGCCTGCCCCAACGGCTCGAGGGTTTGCGGATCTATGCGTCGGCAGAATGCCACTTCAGTGTCTCCCGTTCCGCCTCGACGCTCGGGCTCGGCCAGGAGGCCGTCGTGTCCGTTCCCGTCGACGGCGACCACCGGATGGACTCCGGCGAACTCGCCCGCCTCCTGGCCGAGGGCCGCGCCGCCGGGCACCAGGCCATGGCCATCGTCGCCACGGCGGGGACCACCGATTTCGGGGCCATCGACCCACTGCGTGATGTGGCCGGCCTTGCCAGCGCCCACGGGACGTGGTTCCACGTCGACGCGGCGTACGGTTGCGGCCTGCTGGCGTCACTACGGCACCGCGACCGCCTGTCGGGTATCGAGTCCGCGGACTCCGTGACGGTGGACTTCCACAAGTCCTTCTTCCAGCCCATCGGTTCCAGCGCCCTGCTGCTCCGCGACGGAAAGGACTTCGGGCACATCACTCACTACGCCGAATACCTCAATCCCTCGCGTGAGGCCGGCCAGGCCCCCAACCAGGTAGAGAAATCGATGCAGACCACACGCCGCTTCGACGCGCTCAAGTTGTGGATCACCCTGCGTTCCATCGGGGCCCGCCCGATCGGCGCCATGTTCGACGAGGTCATGGACCGCGCAGCTGCCGCCGCGGACATCGTGCGGGGCACGGAACGGTTGCTGCTGGCCGCGGACCCGCAACTGAGCACGGTGGTCTTCCGCTACGTCCCGCCGGCGGAGCACCACGTCTCCGAGGGCGTAACAGACCGCGTGAACGACGCCATTCGTGCCCGCTTCTATGCCTCCGGCGAGGCCATGGTCGCCGCCACGACCCTCGATCGACGCCGCTACCTGAAGCTGACATTGCTCAACCCCCGCACCAGCGAAGAGCAGATTACCGCGATCATCCACGCCGCCCGCGCCCACGGTGACGCCCTGGCGGCGTCCACCATCCCCACGAGCGCTGGAGGGACCCGCTGATGCCACGCCCCAACACCACGCCAAACGATCGGATCCTGGACGCCGTCGGCATCGGTGCGGGCCCCTTCAACCTCGGCTTCGCCGCTCTGGCGGAGAACGTGCCCGGTCTTGATGTCCTTGTTCTGGAAGCCTCCCCCGAGCTGTCCTGGCACCCGGGCATGATGCTCGCGGGCACCCACCTGCAGGTCCCCTTCATGGCCGATCTGGTCACGATGGCCGACCCAACCAACCGGCATTCGTTCCTGAACTACCTCAAGGAAGCCGGTCGGATCTACCCGTTTTACATCCGCGAGGACTTCTACGCACTGCGCGCCGAATACAACAACTACCTGCGCTGGGCCGCCGACCGGCTCGAATCCGTCCGCTTCGGCCGGCGCGTGGTCGCTGCCTCCTTCGAGGCCGGTGTCTACATGCTGGAGGTGGAGCACGACGGCGGCACGTCGCAGGTGCGCACGCGCCGGATGGTCCTCGGAACCGGAACCAGCCCCGAGGTCCCCCCGGCTGCCCGCCGGGCCTTCGCCTCTGCAGGGCAATTCGACACCGCCCCGCTGGTACACAGCTCCACCTACCGGGCGGACCGTGACCGGTTGCGCTCCCGGCGTCGCATTGCCGTCGTCGGCAGCGGCCAGAGCGCCGCGGAGGTCTTCGCCGACCTGCTCGGCGGGCTCGACGATGACCAGGAACTTCTCTGGGTGACGCGCTCGCCGCGCTTCTTCCCGCTGGAATACACGAAGCTGACGCTCGAGATGACATCCCCCGAGTACACCGACCACTTCTACGGGCTGCCGCAGCAGAGCCGCGACCGGCTCAACGCCACCCAGAAGGCGCTTTTCAAGGGCATCAACGCCGACCTGGTCAACGACATCCACGAGATGCTCTACCGCCGCAGCGTCGAGGGGTCGGTCCAGGTGCGGTTGCTGGCCGCTACGTCCCTGGAATCGCTGGAGCCCGACCGCGGCGGCTGGCAGCTGGGGCTCAAAAACACGGACGACGGCGGAAGCCACACCATCGGGGTCGACGCCGCCGTCCTGGCCACCGGGTACGCCTACCGCGAGCCGGCCTTCTTGGCCGGGATCGCCGACCGGCTCAAGCGGCTCCCGGACGGCAGGTTCAATGTCGACCGGGACTACTCGGTGGGCACCGCCGGGGACATCCTGGTCCAGAACGCAGAACTGCACACCCACGGGTTCACCGCCCCTGACCTGGGGATGGGCGCCTACCGGAATTCGGTGATCATCAACCGGATCACCGGCGTCGAGCACTACCCGGTCGAACGACGCATCGCCTTCCAGGAATTCGGCACCCCGGGGACCCCGGGAAACCCTTCGCCCACCCCGTCCACCACGCCCCTTCAGGAGGCCACCGCATGACCACCCAGATCCTGACCGACCGCACTGGCACCAACAACGCCGCACCGACCCGGTTCACCTTCCGCCCCGTCGACCCCATGGACGACGCCCCATTGCTGCAGCGGTGGATCGCCACCGAGCATGCCCGCTTCTGGGGCATGCCCGACGCCTCCATCGACGAGATCCGCGACGAGCACCGCTCGATCGCGGCGAACCCGCACCACCAGGCGCTGATCGCCGAAACAGGGGGCCGGCCGGCGTTCCTGCTGGAGACCTACGCCCCCGAACACTCGCAGCTGGCCGGCGCCTACCCTTGGCGTCCCGGCGATGCCGGCCTGCATCTGCTGCTTCCGGAACCGGAGGCCAACGACACCGTACCCCGCAGTGGCTTCAGCGAGGACGCGATGCGTGCGGCACTGCAGCAGCTGTTCAAGGACCCTGCCGTGCTGCGCGTCATCGTCGAACCAGATGCCCGCAACGCGGCCGTCCATTCGCTGAATTCCCGGTTGGGCTTCGTCCCCTGGCAACGCATCGAGTTGCCGGAACTTCCGGGAGCACCGGCGAAAAGGGCGTTGCTCTCCTGGTGCACCCGGGCCGCTTTCTCGGCTGCCACCGGGCAGCCCTCGACCGCCGTCGCCCATCTCTCCCCCGCCCGCTGGGCCGCCGCCCAGCGCCATGTCCTGGCCAAGGCCATCGCCGAATTCACGCACGAACGGCTGCTGCACCCCGAGCCGGCACCCGGCGGTTGGACCGTCCAGGGCCACGGCGTCGAGTATGCGTTCTCCGCCACCGTGCACGCCCTGGACCACTGGATGGTCGACCCGGAATCGATCGAGGTCCGGACCACCGCGGCGAACGGCACCGCCTCCGGCACCGGTTCCCCCGACGTCCAGGAGTTCGTGGTGCTCTTCCGCGGCGAGCTGGGGCTGGCCGATGCGCAGCTGCCGCTCTACCTGGAGGAGCTGGGCAGCACGCTGTCGGGGCACTGCTTCAAGCAACTCCATTCCACCGCCACCGCCGACGAGCTGGCAGCGGGAACCGGCAACGCCGTCGCCGACTTCCAACGCATCGAGGCGTCCATGACCGAGGGCCACCCTTGTTTCGTCGCCAACAACGGGCGTTCCGGGCTGGGGACGGCCGATTATCTGGATTACGCCCCCGAAGCCGGGGCGGTGATCGAACTCGAGTGGATCGCGGCCCACACCATGCGCGCGCATTTCTCGGCCATCAGCGGGTTGGACGTCGATGCCCTGCTGGACGATGAGCTCGATCCGCACCAACGCGCCGCCTTCGCCGAGCGACTCGACGAGGCGTGCCTGACCAGCGGGCTGGATCCGGAGGACTTCCTGTACCTGCCGGTCCATCCGTGGCAGTGGGAGAAGAAGCTGGCGGTCACCTTTGCCGGGGACATCGCCACCGGGCACCTGGTGCACCTGGGATCCTCGGGCGACCTCTACCAGCCGCAGCAGTCGATCCGCACGTTCTTCAACCGCAGCGCCCCACAACGGCACTACGTCAAGACCGCCCTGTCCGTGGTTAACATGGGGTTCATGCGCGGGCTCTCGGCCGAATACATGAAGGCGACGCCGGCCATCAACGAATGGCTGCAGTCACTCGTCGACGGCGACCGGGAGCTGGGACGCAGCCGCGTGGAGCTCATCCGCGAAGTCGCGGCCGTCGGCTACGCCAACCCGCTGTTCCACTTGGCCACCGAACAGCATTCGCCCTACCGCAAGATGTTGGCCGCGCTCTGGCGCGAGTCGCCCGTGGACCGGTTGCAGGACGGCGAGTCGCTGGCCACAATGGCCTCCCTGCTGCACGTGGATGCGGACGGAAGGTCGGTCGCGGCCGCGATGATCCGCCGGTCCGGCCTGGGCGCCGGGGAGTGGCTCGGACGCTACTTCGAGGCCTATCTGGTGCCGCTGGTGCATTGTCTGGTCGCCTATGACCTGGTGTTCATGCCCCATGGCGAGAACGTCATCCTGGTCCTGCGCGACGGCGTTCCGCAGCGTGTACTGCACAAGGACCTGGCCGAGGAGGTCGCCGTGCTGGGGGATCGCACGGCCCTGCCCGAAGCCGTCGAGCGAATCAGGGCGCACGTGCCGGATGCGGAACGCCGGTTGGTCGTCTTCACCGACATCGTGGACTGTTTCCTGCGGTTCCTGGCCCCGTTGCTCGAGCGCGAGTCGTTGATCGGCGAAGACGGTTTCTGGGAGACTTCGGCCCGTAGCCTGCACGCCTACCGGGCCCGGAACCCGGAAACGGCGGCCGCCTTCGACGCCTTGGACCTCTTCGGCGATGACTTCGAGTTGTCCTGCCTGAACCGCCTGCAGTTGCGCAACAACCAGCAGATGCTCGACATCGGCAACCAGTCCGAGGGCCTGCTCTACGCCGGGACCCTGGCCAATCCCTGGGCCGGCAGGTAGCTCGCGCTCAGGCGAGCTGGCCGATCAGCTGGGCCTCGTGGTCCGCGCTCAAACCCGAGCGCGGGCCATCCTCGTTCCCAGCCGGGACTTCGCCGTCGTTGGCGATGATATCGGCAAACGTCTCGGCCAGCGGCCGCCGGACCAGACCCCAGCGCAGCGCCTTGCGGTCCGAGCGTCGGGCAAAGCCCGCAAAATCGTTGCCCGGCGGCAACACGAGCGGCAACGAACGTGGACCCGCCCAGGGATCCACGCCGTCGTCCTGCATGCGGTGCAGCGGGTAGGCAGCCACCTCGCCGGTGTATCCGGCGGCGCTTTGGGCGCTGGCGATGACGTCACCCAACGGCATTTCGGCGCCGACGGCATTGACGGGGCCGTGGCGTCCATCCAGGCCGGCGCGCAGGATGAAGGTGGCGAGGTCGCGGACGTCGACGATCTGGACGTAGCGGGCGTCGTCCTCGTCGTCGGGAACCAGGACGGGTTTGCGGTCCGCGGCGAAGCGCAGGGGCCAGTAGGTCGTGCGCCCGGAGGGGTCCCCGGGGCCGCCGATCAGGCCCGGCCGCACCAGCAGGACGGCGTTGCCGCGCGAGGCGACCGTGAGCCATTCGCAGCCGGCCTTGGCGGCGCCGTATTGCTCGTCGGTGTATTCGGCGGTGGAGTCCAGGGCGGCCAGCAGCTTGGCGGCTTCGGCGGCCCCGGGTTTCGATTGCAGCGCGTAGGCGGAGCAGGACGAGACGTAGACCCAGTGCTCCGCGTGGGGTGAGAGGGCTTCGACGGCGGCCTTCGCGTGGGCCGGCTTGCGGGTCAGCTCGACGACCAGGTCCCAGTGTCCGGTGGCCGCATCGTAGGCGCCGTCGGTGTCCCGGTCGGCGGTGATGGCCGTGGCACCCTCCGGGAATCCTCCGGTGGTACCACGGGCCAGGCAGGCCACTTCGTGCCCATCCCCGAGGGCCTGCTGCGCGATGGTCCGGCCAAGCCACTGGGTTCCACCGAGGATGAGGATTTTTGCCATGCCCACCAGCCAACTCCCCCGAGCTGGGTTCTGGCAAGTCGAATACGGAAAGTCATGCGGCCATTCCACGCGGTGGCACCGGTCAGCCCGTCGGCGATGACCGCCGTGACAGGCGGAACCGCAGGCCGGAACGGACCTGGGGCCATTCGGCGGCGGTGATCGAATAGACGCACGTGTCGCGCAATGACCCGTCGGCCATGCGCAGGTGGGAGCGCAGCACGCCGTCGAGCTTGGCGCCGAGGCGTTCGATGGCCGCCCGCGACTGCTGGTTCATCCAGTGGGTCCTGAACTCGACGGCGGGGCATCCCAGCGTTTCGAAGGCGTGCGTGAGCAGCAGCAGTTTCGACTCCGGGTTGCTGCCGCTGCCCTGGGCGGAGGCCCGGTTCCAGGTGGATCCGATCTCCACGCGCGGCAGTGCCGGGTCGATGTTCATGTAGGTCGTCATCCCGAGCAGCAGCCCGTCGGCGATACGCCGGGTGGCGAAGGGCAGCATGCTGCCGGCTTCCTGCAGGGCCAGGCGCCTCTCGATCTCCGCGGCCATGGCGTCAGCGGTGGGCACGGAGGTGTACCAGAGGTTCCAGAGTTCGCCGTCGCGGGCCGCCTCGACCAGGCCGTCGTGGTGCCCGGGGGACAGCGGTTCGAGGGTGACGGAGTCGCCGTGCAGGGTGATCGGTTCAAGCTGGTTCATGGGATCCAGCCTATGGCCCGGCGAGCAGGCCCCGCACGGCGGCGATCTCCTCCGCCGTCACCCCGTGGCCGAACAGGAACGCCTCGACATCGACCCCGTCGACGAACGCGGCCAGCGACTTCTGGCGCCCGACCAGGGCAGCCTCCAGCTCGTCGGGGGCCAGATGCCGCTCGTAGGGGTGTTTCACCGGGCTGATCCGGTGCCACTCGTTGATGCCGCGCGCCCCGGCGTCGTACTGCGTGGCCACCAGATCGCGCTGCCCGGCCAGGGCGAGGGCCAGGGACACGATCATGCCGGTGCGGTCCCGCCCGGCGGAACAATGCACGACGACGGAGCCCCGGGCATGTGCCAGGGCCCGGAAAACCCCGGCGATGAGATCGGGAAAGTGCTCGAGGTTCGCCGGGTAGTAGCGCGGATCGCTCAGGTACGGGGTGTCAGCCGACGCGGCGGCCGCCATGAACCCCTCGTGGGACTGGTCCTCCGTGGGGCAGTGCAGCACCGTGATGCCGGCCAGTGCGTCGGGCCCCACTTCGGGATCGGTGGGGCGGCGGCGCCGCTCGTCATGGTTGCGCAGGTCCACCACGGTGCGGATGCCGTCGGCATGGGCCTGGCGCCACCCGCGTTCGGTCAGCCATTCGCTGCGGCCCATCCGGTAGAGCCCGCCCGCCACGCGACGGGCGTTGACGGCGCCTTCCCAGTCCACCTCGTTCATGCGCCCATCCTGCCACGCGCAGCGGACGGGCGGGCAGGCCGGCTCAGGACCAGTCGTAGAAGCCCTTGCCGCTCTTGCGGCCCAGGTCGCCGGCCTCGACCTTCCGGCGCAGGATCGCCGGCGGGGCGAAGCGGTCCCCCAGGTTCTCGTGCAGGTATTCGGCGATGCCGAGACGCACGTCCAGCCCCACGATGTCGGTCGTCTTCAACGGGCCGGTCGGGTGCTTGTAGCCGAGCACCATCGCGTTGTCGATGTCCTCCGCCGAGGCGACCCCTTCCTCGAGCATGCGCATCGCCTCCAAGGCGATCGCCACCCCCAACCGGGACGAGGCGAAACCGGGGGCGTCGTTGACCACGACGGCGGTCTTCCCCAACCCGGCGACCCACCCGCGGGCGGTGTCCACCAGGTCCGGGCGGGTCTGCTCGGCGATGACGACCTCGATCAACGTCGAGGCCGGGACCGGGTTGAAGAAGTGCAGGCCCAGGAAGTTCTCCGGCCGCACGAGGTGCCCGGCGAGCCCGGTCATCGACAGCGAGGAGGTGTTCGAGGCCAGCACGGCGTTCTCGGCGAGTTCTGCCTCGACGGCCTGCAGGGAGGAGACCTTCAGGTCCCAGATTTCCGGGACGGCTTCGACGACCAGTTCCCGGTCACCGAAATCGGCATATGCGGTGGACACCGTCAGCCGGGACAAGTAGTCCCCCGCGGCGCCGGACAGCCCGCGGTCGATGGACTTGCCGACCGCGGTGGCGACACGTTCACGTGCCGCCGCGGCACTGGGTTCGTCGCGTTCGACGACGAGGACGTCGGCTCCGTTGACGAGGAAGGCGTGGGCGATGCCGGCGCCCATGCGCCCGCCGCCGAGGACCCCCACGCGTGCAGGCAGGGCGGGGATGGTGTTCGTGGTGGTCATCGTCGTCATTTCTTCTTCCTGTCGAGGAACGCCTGCATCCTGTCGAACTTGGCCTGGGATTCGAAGAGCATCGATTGGGCCAGGGTGTCGATCACCGGGTGGGCTTCGCGGGGTGTGTGGAACACGGCCTTGGAGACGCGGACCGCCAGCGGGTCCTGGGCGCCGATCCTGTCCGCCAGGGCGTTCGCCGACGCATCCAGGGCGGCGGCCTCGACGAGCTCGGTGATCAGTCCGACGCGCAGGCAATCAACCCCGCGCAGGACCTTCCCGGCCAGCAGGATCTCCTTGGCCAGCGGTTCCCCGACGAGTTCCTTCAACCGCCACGTGGCGCCGGCGGCGGCCATGATCCCCAGGTTCGTCTCGGGGTTGCCCATCCGCAGGGCCTCGGTGCCGATCCGGAAGTCGGCGGCGTAGGCCAGTTCGGCTCCGCCACCCAGGGCGAACCCGTCGAGGGCCGCGATGACGGGCATCGGCAGTTTCGCGATCCGGTCGAACAGCGTCGAGTTGATTCCTGCCAGGGCGTCTTCCCGGCGGCGCTCGCGCAGTTGGGCGATGTCGGCGCCGGAGGCGAAGATCCCCTTTGCGCCCGTTTCCGGGTCCCCGGGGGTGCCGGAGAGGATGAGGATCTTCGGGGATGCCTCGAGGTACGCGCAGACGACGTGGAGTTCCTCGACCATCGCCTGGTCAATCGCGTTGCGGACCTCCGGGCGGTGCAGGCGCACCGACAGGCGGTCCTCGGCCTCGGTAACCAGCAGGGTGGTGAAGGCGGGGGGATCCAGCCGGGCAGCGCCGTGCCGGGGAGATTGCCCGTCCACGCCTAGACGCCCTCGACGAGCAGGGCTGCGCCCTGTCCGACGCCGACGCACATGGTGGCCAACCCGAGCTTGGATCCGGAGGTGGCCTCGCGTTCGAGCCGGCCCAGCAAGGTGATCGCGATCCGCGACCCCGAGGAGCCCAGCGGGTGGCCCAGTGCAATGGCGCCGCCGTCGTTGTTGACGATGCCAGGGTCCAGGCCGAGTTCGCGCATGGACGCCAGCGATTGCGAGGAGAAGGCCTCGTTGAGTTCGACGGCGGCCAGGTCGGCGATGCTGCGCCCGGTGCGGGCCATGACCTTGCGGGTCGAGGGGACCGGGCCGATGCCCATGATCTCCTGGGCGACGCCGGCCGAGGCGCCATCGAGGATGCGGGCGCGGGGTACCAGGCCGTATTTCTCGATGGCGGCTTCGGAGGCCACGATGATGGCCGAGGCGCCGTCGTTCAGGGTCGAGGCGTTGCCGGCCGTCACCACGGTTCCGCCCGCCACGACCGGGCGCAGTCCGGACAGGACCTCCAGGGTGGTGCCCGGGCGGGGCCCCTCGTCGGTGTCGACGATCGTTTCGGCGCCCTTGCGGCCCTTCACGGTGACGGGAACGATCTCCTCGGCGAAGCGCCCGGCGGCGATCGCGGCCAGGGCGCGTTCGTGGGATCGCACGGCGAAGGCATCGCAGTCTTCGCGCGAAGTACCGAAGACACGGGCGACTTCCTCGGCAGTTTCGGGCATGGAGAACGTCGCCTTGCCGTCGCGGGAGAGCTCCCCGGAGAGGAATTCGGGGTTCGGGAAGCGCCAGCCGATGGAGGTGTCGTAGCTCGCTCCGGGTTTGGCGAACGCCTTGGAGGGCTTCTCCATCACCCACGGGGCCCGCGACATGGATTCGACGCCGCCGGCGACGACGATGTCCGCGGCCCCGGCCTTGATCATGTGCGAGGCCATCGTGATGGCTGACATGCCGGAGGCGCACAGCCGGTTCACCGTGATGCCCGGAACCGTGTCCGGGAATCCGGCCAGCAGCCAGGCCATGCGGGCCACGTTGCGGTTTTCCTCGCCGGCACCGTTGGCATTGCCGAAGATGACCTCGTCCACCAGGGTCGGGTCGACGCCGGCGCGTTCGACGGCGGCCTTCACCGTCAGGGCCGCCAGGTCATCGGGACGTACGGAACTCAGGGACCCGCCGTAACGGCCGACCGGGGTGCGGGCTCCGCCCACCAGGAATGCTTCGGACATGCAAAACTCCTCTTCGGTTGGCCCTCGTTCAGGCTTCGTCGCCACCGATCGGTGGTGCGTCCCAGGACACAATTACCGACCAAACGTTCACTAAAAGATTCCCATTCGCGCCGCCGTCGGTCAACTCAACTGGGGTTGATGACGAAATTGACCCATAATACACCGGCCGGTAATATAATGGGCTTTGACCGACTCCGGTGCTTTTGCCGGATCGTGGACCGGCACTGTTCCGACCAGCTTCAGGGAACGGAGGGGTGTCCGGTTGACGCAAGCTGAAGAAATTTGGGAGGCAGCAGTGCCACCGGAAGACAGCAAGCACATCCCCGTTGCGGGCGACGTCCCGCAGGACGGGCCAGACAATGACAGTGAACGTGGCGCGAACACCGCACCTGACGTGGAAACACCCGAGGGCCTCTCGACGATCCGCAAGGCAACGGCAGCCTCGGCGATGGGCAACCTGACCGAGTGGTTCGATTACGGCGTGTACGCGGTGGCGGTCACCTACATCACCGCCCACTTCTTCCCCGGCGAATACGGCACGATCCTCGCCTTGGCCACCTTTGCGGTTTCCTTCGTGGTTCGCCCTCTGGGCGGGCTGGTGTGGGGCCCCCTCGGGGACAAGCTCGGCCGCAAGACCGTGTTGACCCTGACCATCCTCATGATGTCCGGAGCCACCTTCCTCATCGGCGTGCTGCCCACCTTCCAAATGGTGGGGCTCCTGGCCCCCATCTTGTTGGTCCTCCTGCGCATGGTGCAGGGCTTCTCCACCGGCGGCGAGTACGGTGGTGCGGCGACGTTCATGGCGGAGTACGCACCGGACAAGAAGCGCGGCTTTTTTGGATCGTTCCTGGAATTCGGGACGTTGGGCGGCTTCGCGCTCGGTGCCGGAGTCATGCTGGTCTTCCAGCTCGTGCTCCCCGAGGCGGCCATGGACGCCTGGGGTTGGCGGATCCCGTTCATGCTGGCCCTGCCGATGGGACTGGTCGGCTTGTACCTGCGGAACAAGCTCGAGGACACTCCCGTCTTCCTGGAGCTCGAGGAACGCGGGGAGGTGGAGCAGGGAAGCAGCTTGAAAGCGCTCGTCGCCGAACACTGGCGCCCGATGATTGTCATGTTCGGCCTGGTCGCCTGCCTGAACATGGTGAACTACACCTTGCTGAGCTACATGCCGACGTATCTGGAAACCCAACTCGGCGTGGACGCTAACAAGTCCCTGGTCGTCATCATCCTCGGCGAGCTGGCCATGATGGCCGTCATTCCCTTCGCCGGCAAATTGTCCGACAAGGTGGGGCGCAAGCCCATGTGGCTCGCCTCGACGATCGGGTTGTTCGTCTTCGCCGTGCCGATGTTCTGGCTCATCGGCATGAACTTCGGACTGGCCATCCTCGGCTTCGCGGTGCTCGGCCTGCTCTACATCCCGCAATTGGCGACCATCACCGCCACCTTCCCCGCCATGTTTCCTTCGCAGGTGCGCTTTGCCGGTTTCGCCATCACCTACAACGTGGCAACGGCACTGCTGGGCGGTACGGCCGCAATCGTCAACGAGGCGGTCATCAATGCCAGTGGCTTCGTTCTCTTCCCGGCTGTCTACATGATGATCGCGGCAGTTATCGGAGTGATCTCAGTACGGTTCATGACCGAGACCGCCGGCGCCTCGCTCCGCGGCACCAAGACCCCTGACGCGCACGACACGGGGATCCTGGCGGACGAGAACAGCTAATCCGTCGCGACACGACGCTGCGGGCCCGGAACCACCCCACGGGTGGTGCCGGGCCCGTGGTCTTTGTCGAGGTGTCAGCCCTCGTCCGATTCCACGGCGCCGGAACCGGGGTTCAGGGCCGAGCCGGGCGCGTCGGCCGGGCCGCCGGCCCCGGCTTCCTCGTCCGCGGTGCTGCGGGTCTCCCGGTGGGCGGCGCGGGCCTCCCCGGCAGCCGCGAGGGCGGCGGCCAAGGCGTCCAGGCGGGCCTTGGGATCCTCGTCGTCGTTGCCGAGCACCCCGTGGAGCAGGCCGCCGTCGGTGCGCGTGAGCACCACCGTGCAGCCGAACCCGGTATCGGCCACCTCGAACGTCACCTCAGTGCTGTCGAGCCCGAAACCGGTGCCGGTCCGCCAGGACATCAGGCGGCGGTTGGCCGTGGCGGCAATCCTCACGGCCGTCCGCTCCTCGCCGCCGTCGGAGACCAGCGTGATGGACTGGCCGTCGTCGACGTCGCCCTCCACATCCTCCACGCCCGGAACCCACGTGCAGTATTGGGCCCCATCCTCGAGCACGCTCCAAACCACGTCGGCGGTGGCATCGACATCCTGTTGGCTTCGCAACGATTCCATGCCGGGAGCCTACCGCGCCTACGCTGTGGGCATGCCGACATTGCACGAGGCCCAGCCCGAGGACACCGACATCACCGCCGTTTCGGAACGGCTGCGTCGCGAGAGTGGCTCACGCCAGGGGCTGGATTTCCTGCGGGCCATCATCGCCGGCGATCTGCCGGAGTCACCGCTGCTCACCGCCGTGGGCGTGCGCACCGTGCAGGCCG
The DNA here is from genome assembly GCF_056680475.1 of Arthrobacter sp. ASL1. Lineage (NCBI taxonomy): Bacteria > Bacillati > Actinomycetota > Actinomycetes > Micrococcales > Micrococcaceae > Arthrobacter > Arthrobacter sp. ASL1. The sequence continues at coordinate 3,014,402 of NZ_CM155284.1, read as the reverse complement.
ATGAGGGAACCGTCCGCCTCGAGACCGTGCCCCGCTCGCAGCAGTTCAACACCATCGGAACCGGCCACGGCGGCTTCCTGTCCACCTTGCTCGACACGGCGCTGGGGTTCAGCGTGGAGTCCCTCTCCCCCGCCGGGACGACGTGGACGACGACGGACCTGCACGTGAGGTTCCGCAGGCCCATGACTGTCGATTCCGGACTGGTCTCGGCCGTCGGCCAGGTGGAGCACTACGGGCGCTCCACGGCCATCGCCTCAGGCGAGGTCCGCGATGGAGAGGGCCACATCCTCGCCAGCGCGACGGCGTCGTTCTTCGCCCTGCGGCATCAGGAATAGAACGCGCTGGCGGGCTGGTTGTTGCGAACCCGCAGCCAGCCGACCCACAGGGCCACGGCGATCACCGGGATGCTGGCAATCGTGTAGAGGCCCAGGTGGAAGACCTCGCCGGTCGCCGGGTCCCTCATGCTGTCGAAGGAAATCAGCACGGTGATGACCAGCAGGGAGATGATCCCGGCCCAACTGGTCCAGGGTGCCCCCGGCATCGGCAGGCTGGAGACCTTCCCCTTGCGGTGGCGCAGCATCAGCTGGCAGGCGAAGATGGTCCCCCAGGTGAAGATGACGCCGATGGATGCGGTGTTCAGCGCGAGGTCGAAGGCGTGGGAGCCGCCCAGCCAGATGTTGGCCAGGATGCCGACCAGATACACGGCGCCGACGGTGATGATGCCCGCCCACGGGACGTAGCGGCTGTTCATCCGGGCCAGCCACTTCGGGGCATGCCCGTTGTTGGCCATCGCCCGGAAAACCCGGCCGATGGAGTACAGCCCGGAATTGCAGGAACTCAGGGCCGCGGTGATGACCACGAAGTTCATCACATCCCCGATCCAGGCGGCACCCAGCTGGTCGAACACGGTGACAAAGGGGCTTTCGCCGGCCTTGTACTGGTCCCACGGCATCAGCATGGCCAGCAGCGTCACCGAACCGACATAGAAGACCACGATGCGCAGCACCACGGCGCGGATCGCCCGGGGGACTTCGCGGGCGGCGTCTTCCATCTCTCCGGCGGTGATGCCCACCAGCTCGATGGCGTTGTAGGCGAAGACCACGGAGTTCAGCACCAGGATGCAGACGAAGAAGCCGCGCGGGAACATCCCGCCCTCGCTGGCCCACAGGTTGGACACGGCGGCGTGGCCGTCGCCGATCTGCGTGTTCATGACGACCATGACGATGCCGACGACGAGGAACAACACGATGGCGGTGACCTTCAGTGCCGAGGCCCAGAACTCGAACTCGGCGAATGCCTTGGCACTGAACAGGTTGACCGCGACCAGCAGGGCCAGGGCGCAGACCGCCGAGATCTCGATCGGGACGCCCGGGAAGAAGAACTGGAAGTACAACCCGATGGCGATCAGCTCGGCGATGCCGGTCATGATCCAGTTCAGGACGTACATCCACCCGGCGAGGAAGGCGCCCTTGGACCCGAACAGCTCGCCGGCGTAGCTGACGAAGGAGCCGGAGGACTGGCGGTACATGATCAGCTCGCCGAGGGCGCGCATCAGGAAGTAGGCGATGAGCCCGGCGATGGCGTAGGAGAAGATCAGCGATGGCCCGGTCGATGCCAGGCGACCCCCGGCACCCATGAAGAGGCCGACGCCGATGGCGCCACCCATGGCGATCATCTGGACGTGCCGCCGGGTCAGGGTCTTCTTGTAGCCCTCGGCGGTAATGCCGGCCGTCGCCGTCTCGGCGTGATCCGGGTGCCCCTGGGGTGGCTGTGCCAAGGTGGTCTTGTGGTCGGGGTGGGACACACCGATTCCTTCCGGGTTCCGGGCACTGCGATGTGGCCGGTGTGGTTCGAGGGGACAAGATAGTGTAGTCCGGCCCGACTCCGCCGCCGTTAATCGTGCTTGTCAGCAGATCCAGCCGCCCTGTACCCCGGCGGACCCGGCTCGTAGGATGGCCCTCATCCAACAGCCGGAGCAGGGAGCAGCCATGGGCATGCAGATCCAGATCACCGCAGACAGCAACGACCCGCACATTCTGGCTGGCTGGTGGGCCGAGACGCTCGGCTGGAGCGTGGAACCGGCCGACGAGGCGTTCATCCGGCGCATGATCGACGAGGGACACGCCAGCGATGCGGATACCCGGGTCTTCAACGGCGCACTGGTTTGGAAGGACGGCGCCGCGATCTGCCCCAGCGGCCAGCTCGGCTCGACGCCTCGCCAACGCATTGTCTTCCAGCTGGTCCCGGAGCCGAAGGCGGTGAAGAACCGGGTGCACTGGGACATGAACCTGACAGAGGCCGATGCGGACAAGGACGCCCTGCGGACCGCCCTGGAGGGGCGCGGCGCCCGGTTCCTCTACCAGGCCAGCCAGGGCCCGTTCACCTGGTACACCATGGCCGACCCGGAGGGCAACGAGTTCTGCCTGGGTTGACCTGTATCCCGGGCGGCGGCCGGGGGCGGGCCCCGCGTCTAGACTGGTGCGGGTGAACACAGCATCCCTTCCCGACCAGGTATCCGATCTCTTCGACCCGACCCGTTGGCGGCTCGTGGACGGCTTCGACTTCGAGGACATCACCTACCACCGGCAGGTGGAACGCGGTGCCGACGGCAGGATCCTGCGGGACCTGCCCGCCGTGCGCATCGCCTTCGATCGGCCCGAGGTGCGCAACGCCTTCCGCCCCGGGACCGTCGACGAGCTCTTCCGCGCCATGGACCACGCCCGCATGACCTCCGACGTCGCCGCGGTGCTGCTGACCGGCAACGGCCCCTCCCCCAAGGATGGCGGCCATTCCTTCTGCTCGGGCGGGGACCAACGCATCCGCGGCCGCGACGGATACCGCTACGCCGATGGGGACACGGCCGAATCCGTGGACCCGGCGCGTGCGGGCCGGTTGCACATCCTGGAGGTGCAGCGGCTGATGCGCACGATGCCCAAGGTCGTCATCGCCGTCGTCAACGGCTGGGCGGCCGGCGGCGGGCACTCCCTGCACGTCGTCTCCGACCTGACGATCGCCTCCCGCCAGCACGGCAAGTTCAAGCAGACCGATGCGACGGTCGGTTCCTTCGATGCCGGCTACGGCTCGACCCTGCTGGCCCGGCAGATCGGGCAGAAGAACGCCCGCGCGGTGTTCTTCCTGGCCCGCGAGTACTCGGCTGAGGACATGGTGGCCATGGGGGCCGTCAACGAGGCCGTGGACCACGAGCGCCTCGAGGAGGTCGCGCTGGAATACGCGGCCGACATCGCCCGGCAGTCCCCGCAGGCGGTCCGCATGCTCAAGTTCGCCTTCAATATGGCCGACGACGGGCTGGCCGGGCAGCAGGTCTTCGCTGGGGAGGCCACCCGCCTGGCCTACATGACGGACGAGGCCGTGGAGGGCCGGGACGCGTTCCTGGGCAAGCGCGAGCCCGACTGGTCCGGGCACCCCTACTACTTCTAGGCGAACCGCATGGACATCGAACCCCTGCTGGCCGCCCTCGCGGCGGCCCTGAACGACGAGGGTCCGGCCGTCGAGGTCCTGCCCGGCGACAGCCCGGGCAGCCACCGCCTGGAACAGGCGACCGACGCGCCCGGGGGCAGCGGCGCCGTCGTGCGCACCTCGGGTTCCACCGGCACCCCCAAACGCACCGTGCTGCCCGTCGACTCCCTTGCCGCCTCCTCCATGGCGACGGCGGAATACCTGGGCGCCGAGGGCCAGTGGCTGCTGGCGTTGCCCGTGCACTACGTGGCGGGACTGGCCGTGCTCACCCGCAGCCTGTACGCCGGGACCCGCCCCTGGGCGATGGACCTGGACGCACGCTTCACGCCGGAGGGCTTCACCGCCGCGGCCGCGGAGCTGACCGACCGGGTGCGCATCACCTCGCTGGTGCCCACCCAGTTGACCCGGCTGCTCGACGATCCGGAACCGGACACCATCTCGGCGCTGCGCCGCTTCAACGCGATCCTGCTCGGCGGCGGCGCGACCTCTGAGCCCCTGCGGGCCGCCGCGCGCTCCCATGGGCTGCGGATCATCCGCACCTACGGGATGAGCGAGACCTGCGGCGGCTGCGTGTACGACGGCGAACCGCTTCCCGGGGTGCGCATCTCCACCCTGGAGGGCAGGATCCACCTGGGCGGCGACGTCGTCGCCGGCGGCTACCTGGGCAACCCCGGACTCACCGAAGCGCACTTCTCGGTCGACGGCGAGGGGACCCGCTGGTTCACCACCGACGATCTGGGCGCGTACCAGAACGGGACACTGCGGGTCGACGGACGCATCGACGACGTCATTAACACCGGGGCAGTCAAGGTCTCCGCAGGTGCCGTCGCGGCCGCGATCGAAACGCTGCCGGGAATCCGCTCCGCACTGGTCCTCGGAGTCCCCGACCCGGAATGGGGTTCCGTCGTCGGCGCGCTGGTCACCGGCGACGTCACCGCGGAAGCCATCCGTGATGCCGTGCGCTCGGCTCTGGGCCGGGCAGCCGTCCCGCATCGGCTGCTCGTGGTCCCCGAACTGCCGACGCTGCCCGGTGGGAAACCCGACCGCCGCGCGGCAATTTCCCTGTTGGGTGACCTGGGGAGAGAATAGGACGCTGGAGAAACCGCCAGCATCCTACCGAGAGGACCCCGCCGTGGCCACGCCCGCCCAATGGATCGAAGGCGCCCGGCTGCGCACCCTCCCGATGGCGATCGCCCCGGTCATCATCGGCACGGCGGCGGCCTTTGGGGTGGATGGCCACATCTGGTGGTTCCGCGCCATCCTGGCCGCCCTCGTCTCCCTGTTGCTGCAGATTGGGGTGAACTACGCCAACGACTATTCGGATGGCATCCGCGGGACCGACGACGTCCGGGTCGGGCCGCTGCGGTTGACAGGATCGGGGGCCGCGAAGCCCGGCCAGGTCAAGGCCGCCGCGTTCGCCTGCTTCGGGGCCGCCGCGGTTGCGGGGTTGGTCCTGGTGCTGCTGTCCCAGGCGTGGCCGCTGCTGCTGGTCGGCGTCGCCGCGATCTTCGCTGCCTGGGGGTACACCGGCGGCGAGCGGCCTTACGGCTACCAGGGCCTCGGGGATGTGTTCGTCTTCCTCTTCTTCGGCCTGGTGGCAACCCTGGGCACCACCTTCACGCAGGTCCTGCAGCTTCCCGCCACCGCTTGGATCGGTGCCTGCGCGACGGGACTGATCGCCACTGCGCTCTTGATGGCCAACAACGTGCGCGACATCCCCACGGACCGCGAGGTGGGAAAACGGACCCTCGCCGTCCGGCTCGGCGACGACTGGGCGCGTGTGGCCTACGTCCTGATGCTGGCCCTGCCGATCCTTCTGCCGTTGCTGCTCTTGCGCGGGTATCCGTGGCTCATGCTCGTGGTGCTGGTGGCCCCGCTGTGCCTGATGCCTGCGTGGGTCATGCTCAAGAGCCGCGACAGGAAGGCCCTGATCCCGGTGCTCAAACACACCGGATTCATCAATTTGGCCTACAGCATCCTGTTCGCCATCGGCATGGTCGTCACCGTGGTGCTACGCCAACAGGGCTGACCTGCCGCCGGGCTACTGGAAGCGGTCTTCGGCTTCCTCGTCCTCGCGTTCGAGGGCACTCTTGTGGGATCCGGGATGGCTACGCAGGTCCGCCACCCTGGACTGGACCTGTTGGACGCTGGCGGACCGCATCCGGTTCAGGAACAGGTAGGCGATGCAGAATGCCACGACGGCCGCGACCAGGGCTGCCAGCCAGAGGGAAAAACGCAGGCCCCAGTACAACGCCGCGAATATGGCGAAAAAGAGAACCAACCGGATAATGGTGTACTTGAGGAACTGCACAGTCCGATTCTACCGGCTGCACCCGGTGGGCGGAATCTTCACTACACTGGAAGCATGGTCAGGAATTTGTTGCTCGGCGCACTGGTGGCCCTCGCCGTCACCATCTATGCGTTGATCCAGTGTGCGCAAACACCGGCGCACCGGGTGCGGAGCATCGCCAAGCCGGGATGGATCGTGGCCATCATCCTCTTGCCCCTCGTCGGCGCCTGCTTGTGGTTCTGGTTGGGGCGGCCCAATGATTCGGCTTCCGGCCCCGTGGCCCGGCAGCGTCCGACCACGGGCCCCTCGGCCCCCGACGACAACCCCGAATTCCTGCGCAGCCTCGAGACACAGCGCCGACAGCGCGCCAAGGACGAGGAGCTGCGCCGTCGAGAAGCGGAGCTGAAGGCCCGGGAGGCCAAGGACCAGAAGGACGAGCAACCGCCGAGCGACAGTGACGGGCTTCCCTCGGACCGGGATACCAATCCCCCCACGTCCTAGTTTCCGCCACTCGCCTCAGCGCTGGGGCGTCGACGCGGACTTCCGGATGCGGTAGACGAGCAAACCCAGGCTCACGCCACAGGCCAGGATCAGGACCAGGGCCAGGCCCAACAGCACCAGCTTCGCCACGACGGCCGCCAGGAACGTTGATACCAACGCCGCGACGATGGCCAGGACGGCAAGGGCCAACGGGAGCGCTGCCGTGCGCAGGTATGGGAGCGGCCGGTCGGGCCCTGGCATCGAGGTCATTGATCCAGCGTAGGGCACCGGCACCCGGCCGATGTGCAGCCCGAGATTCCCGGCTTCGTCGCAGCGCGCACTCGGACCCGACACCGAAATGCCACGACGGCTGGACGGCGACAGGCCCCTGCCCCGCCGCATGAGCAAGGGCCCAGCCGGAGCGTTGATGCTCTCCGTGCCGGGCCCCTCGCCGGTGCTCCTAGACGCCTGCGTAGGAGTGCAGGCCGTTGAAGTACAGGTTCACCACGGTGAAGTTGAAGACGATGCACAGGTAGCCGATGATGCTCAGCCACGCCGAGCGGGTTCCGGTCCAGCCGCGGGTTGCCCGGGCGTGGAGGTATCCGGCGAAGACGACCCAGATGACGAAGGTCCAGACTTCCTTGGTGTCCCAACCCCAGTACCGGCCCCAGGCTGCTTCGGCCCAGACGGCGCCGGCCATGAGCGTGAAGGTCCACATCACGAAGGCCACGGCGTTGATCCGGTACGCGAAGCTCTCCAGTGCGGCGGCGCTGGGAACCATGCGGAGGAAGGCGAGCCTGTCCGGCTTGCCGGCGGCGAGTTTGGACTGGCGGTCCGCCTGGAAGAGCTGCAGCACGCTCAAGGCGAAGGTGATGGTGAACAGGGAGGAGGCCAACACGGCGATGGACACGTGGATGATCAACCACGGGCTCTGCAGCGCCGGTACCAGATGGGCGACAGGGGTCGGGAAGCCCATGGTCGCGGCGCACAGCATGAGAGTGACCAGACCCATGACAAAGGTCCCCATGAACCGCAGGTCCTTCTTGAGCAGAACGACCAGGAATACGAGGGCAACGATCATGGCACCGGTCGTCAGGAACTCGTACATGTTGCCCCATGGCACACGGCCGGCGGCGATGGCGCGGGAGACCACGGCGAACACGTGGATGGCCGCGGCGATCCACGCGATCGAGACACCCACGCGCGCCGCGGTGCGCCTGCCGGCTCTGTGGATGTAGTTCATCGATTCGTTGACGAGCACGCCGTCATCGGCGGCGGGCGCGTGCGGGCCGCGGTCCTGGTGATCCGTAGCGGACGTGGCGCCAACGGTCGCCAGCTGCTTGGCTTCCTCGGCCAGCAGCCCCGACTCCAGCTCCCTGATGGTCTGGTTGGACTTGGCCAGATCCCAGGCAAAGGCGATGAAGGCGATGGCGTACGCCATGGCCGCCAGCAGCATGAAGAGGTCGCTGTAGGCGCCGAGCTGTTCATTGATCGTTGGCATGCGTGTTCCTCTGTCTCCTAAACTTTGGTCCGGCTGGCGCCGGTGAATTCGCGCTCAAGAAGTGTGCGAAGCTCCCGGGCCTCCTGCCGCACGCGGGGATCTTCCCCACGGGCCAGCACCCCGTATTCGATGATACGCCCGCCGTGGTCGTCACCGTCGCGGGGCCCTTCCCCGACCGGATGGATCTTGATCCAGGCACGACGGCGGGGGGTGAACAGGGAGACGGCCAGGCCAAGCAGGGCCAACGCGGCGAAGATGGCCACGGGCAGCTTACCCGGGTCGTGGTGGATATCCAGTGCCGCGTAGCGCTTGATGCCGTCGAAGGTGATGGACCCCTTGTCCTGGGGCAGCTTCACGGTCTGCCCGGCATTGACGATGAGCCCGCCCGCGTCGAGGTTGCGGCTGTTGAGCTCGGTGAGCTTGTCGGTATCGAGCACGAAGACATTCTGCGGGTCCCCCGAGTCCAGGCCAAGGTCCCCGTAGTAGGAGTTCAGCTGCAGCTGTGGCAGTACCGGGCTGGGATCCAGGGAGATGCCCACCCCCGACGAGTTGACGCCGGCCGTGGGAAGGAAGAGCCCGACGAAGCCGAGCTGGTCGGGCCGGGCATCGGGCACCTTGAGCACCAGCAGGGAGGTGAGGACAGCGTCCTGCGGGACCGCGACCACCGGTCCGGAGTAGGACACGTCGCCATTCCCGTCGCGGACGGTGATCTCGGGTGCGTACCCGTTGCCGACCAGGTAGACGGCCGTCCCGCCGATCCGCAGCGGGTGGTTGACGCGCAGGTCCTGTTTCTTCGGCTCGCTTCCCGGTTCCGAGGTCGTGACCTTGGCGTGAAAGTCGATGGGCTGGCCGAAGTGCGTCGTGGATTCGCGGTCGTAGGTCACGTTGAAATCATCGAGGGTGACGGAGAAGGGACTCAGCGAGCCTTCCTTGAACCCGGTCCCGGGAGTGAAGGAGTCGTAGGAGACCAGTGTGTTGACGAAGGATTCCCCCTCGACGACGATGCGTTGGCCGCTGTAACCGAAGACGCCGCCGATGGCGACGGCGGACAGCACGCCGATGAGCGAGAAGTGGAAGATCAGGTTGCCGACCTCGCGGATGTAGCCACGTTCGGCGCCCACCGACGGGGTCTGGCCGTCGGGTCGCTGCTCGACGCGGTAGCCTCGCTTCTTCAGCAGGGTCGCCGAGCGCGCAAGGACCTGGCTGTCGGGAAGATCCGCAGGGAGCGCGGAAACTTCCAGGGTCCCGTTTTCCGGCAGCCGCGATAGCCGGGCCGGTGTGCGCGGAGGCGGTGTCCGCAGGGCCTGCAGGTGCTTCTTGGCGCGCGGGAAGACGCACCCGATCAAGGAGATGAACAGCAACAGGTAGATCGCCGAGAACCACACACTCGAGAACACGTCGAAGAGCTGGAAGGCGTCCAGCCACTGGCCCAGCACCGGCTTGTTGTCGAGGTAAGCGGTCACCTCGGTGGGGTTCACCGAACGTTGTGGGAAGAGCGAGCCCGGGACGGTGGCCACCGCCAGCAGCAAGAGCAGGAACAGCGCGGTGCGCATGCTGGTGAGTTGGGTCCATGCCCACCGGAGCATACCGAGCGGGCCAAGAGCGGGGACCGCGACGTCGCCGTCCCGGGGCTTCTTTCCTTTGCCCGGACCGGACGATGACGGTTGATCTGTATTCCTGGTCAATGCCATCAGATCGGCATCCTTACGTCGTTTTTGAACCACGATTGCAATTGCAGCACCCAGTCGCCCCACAGTCCGGTGGCCATCAGGACACCAAGGACGACGAGGAGGAGGCCACCGGCCCGCATGACGGCGCGTTGGTGGCGCCTGAAGAACGCCAGCGTGCCGGCGGCGCGGCGGAAGCCCAAGGCGATGAGCAGAAAGGGGACGCCCAAACCCAGGCAGTAGGCGAAGGTCAGCAGCGCGCCACGTGTCACATTGGCCTCCGGCCCGGTGCTCATGGCCAGAACGGCTGAGAGGGTCGGGCCAATGCAGGGCGCCCAGCCCAATCCAAAGGTCATGCCGAGCACAGGCGCTCCCCATAATCCGGCCGGTGGACGGTGATGGATCTTCCGGTCCCGCTGGAACCAGGAGAAACCGCCCATGAAAACGATCCCCATGACGATGACCACCAGCCCCAGGGCCTGGGTGACCCAATCCCCTCCGTGTATTAGCCAGACCGAAACCTTGGTGAAGACGACGCCCACCAGCATGAATACCATGCTGAACCCCAACACGAAGAGCCCGATACCGGCGACCATGCGTCCGCGCTTCTGGTCGGCCAGGTCGGCCCCGGTCAGGCCGGTGACGTACCCGAGGAATCCGGGGACCAGCGGCAGGACGCACGGGGACAAGAAGGAAACGAGGCCGGCGAGGACTGCCACCGGTATGGACAACAACAGGGATCCGTCCTGGACGGCTTCGGCGAACGGATTGGCCTGGGCACTCAGCGCCGGCAAGACCGTGGCGAGCCCGGCGATCACGCTGGCTCGGCGACCAGGTCGGAGATCAGGGCCTTCAGCGTTGACTCATCGGCCTCGCCGAGGAGTCGTGCGGCGACCCGGCCCTGCCGGTCCAGCACAAGGGTGGTGGGTACTGCCTGCGGCGGCACATATTCCGTCATCGAGAGCAGGATGGACCCGTCCGCGTCCGGCATCGACGGGTAGGGGATATCGAAGGTGCGCTCGAACGCCGCTGCGGTCGCCTTCCCGTCGCGCACATTCACCCCGTAGAACTGCACGCCCTTCTTGGCGAAGGCCTTGCTCAACGTTGCCAGATGCGGAGCTTCCAGGCGGCAGGGTGCGCAGGCTGCGTACCAGAAGTTCAGGACCGTGACCTGGCCCTTCAGCTGCTCGGGGCCGATCTTCTCACCGTCGTACGTGGTCCCGTTCAGGTCCAGGGGCTTGCCGCGGGAATCGCGGCCATATTCCTGGACCGATCCATCCCCGGCAATGTAGTTCTTGCCGTTGCCGGCCCGGGCTTGTTCAGCCAGGGGATCGTCATCGGCCGAGCAGGCCGCCAACGGGATGACCGCTGCGAGGAGGGCAGCAGCACGCAGCACTCGGCGGCGCTCGGGAAAAGATGAATCGGGACGGGACGGCATGTTGCTAGGCTCCGGGGATGTTTGCCGCGTTGGCCAAAAGGTCAGCGCAGGGTTCGGTGTAACGAACGGCGACGAGCCGTTCCCCCTCAAAATCCAGGCTGGTGATCGACGCAAGCGTGCATTGACGCCGTCGGGGATCATGCCACAGGTGCTTGTTTTCGGCGGCCAGGCGCGTGACCCAAATGGGCAGCTGGTGGCTGACCAGCACGGCTTGGGCACCGGGGCCGCCGAGTGACACGGCCCGGTCGCGGTGGTCCTTCACCGCGGCCATCATGCGGTCGACCTGGGCCCGGTAGGGCTCCCCCCAGGACGGCCGCAATGGATTGACGAGGTACGGCCAATGGCGCGGCTGGGCCAGATGGCCCTTCACGCCGGACAGCCCCTCGAAGTGGTTTTCTGCCTCGATGATCCGCTCATCGGTCGATATCTCCAGGCCCAGGGACTCTGACGTCGGACGTGCGGTTTCCTGGGCCCTGATCAGTGGAGACGCCGCCAGATGCACGATCTTGGCACCGGCTTCGCGCTGGGCGCTGAAATAGCCGGCAGCCCGCTCGGCCATGATGCGGCCGAGTTCCGACAAATGGAATTCGGGAAGTCTGCCGTAGAGCACCTTGTCCGGGTTGTGGACCTCTCCATGGCGGAGCAGGTGGACGGTGGCAGCAGGCATGCGTCCAGTCTCTCAAACCTTTGCGTCCACGCCTAAAGCCCGGCGGTGATCCCGCTCACCGACACGTCGCGGGCGGGCGGATTCAACCTACAGGATGATGCCCCCGCCGGGCATGGGCACATTAGTGTTGGAGACAAGCAGACCGCACGCCAGACCATCGGAGGACAGATCATGAGCACCCCCCATCCGCGGGATCCCGACCAGGACCCCCGTCCCGAGCAGGGAGGCGGAACCCCGCCGGTTCCGGAGCCGCCAAAATTCGGCCAGCGGATTCCCGAAGGGGAATCGCCGCCCTATGGCCAGGCCGCACCGGGGCAACCGCCCGCATACGGTCAGTATGGCCAACCGGGCGACGCGCGCGCACAGGGCTATGGGCAGCCCGGCCAACCGAATCTGCCGCCGCCGGGCCAGGCATACCCGAATCAGCAGTACTACGGCTATCCCCAGCAGCCCCCGGGCGGGCAACCGGGCTCCGACCTTGCTCCCGGGGCACGGCCCGCACGGCCGCCTCAGGTCAATGCGGCCTTCTGGTTGATCATGGCGGCCGGGCTGGTCACCCTCATCCAGGGGCTGATCCTGCTCTTCGTGCCGAACTCCGTCATACTGGATGCCATCAACCAGGCGATGACCACCCAGGACCCCGCCATGGACCAGGAGCTTCGGGACGCAGGCCTCGACATGGCTTCGATCATCGGCCCGATGAAGATCGCTGTCTTGTTCATCATGGTGATCGGCGCGGGTATCTATGCCTTGATCGCCACCTTCATCCGCAAGGGCAGCAACGGAGCACGTATCACCGGAACGGTGCTGGCGGTCATTTCCCTCGTGGGTCTGCTGTCCCAGTTCGACTTGCTGGCTTTCCTGGCCATCGGGTTGGGGATTGCCGGCATCGTCTGCTCCTGGCTTCGGCCTTCTTCGGAGTACATCGGCGCGGTGGCCCTGCACAAGCATGGCGGCTTCCGGAAGTAGTCCGGAAAGTTCGGCCGGGGCGGTTCAGGTGCCGTCCCGGTCGGCACCGAACGCGGCGTGGTAGGCAAGGATCTGGAGCTCCCGGGCCATGTCCACCTTCCGCACGCGGATCCCCTCGGGGACCTGCAATACCACCGGGGCGAAACTGAGGATGTTGGTGATGCCGGCGGAAACCACCCGTGCGCAGAGTCCCTGGGCGGCACCCCCCGGAACTGCGAGGACGGCCATGTTGATGCCCAGCCCGCCGACGGCCTCGGCGAGTTCGTCCACGTGGCGGACGGTGAGCCCGCCGAGTTGGCGTCCTACCGCCGATTCGGCGATGTCGAAGATGGCCACGACGCTGAATCCCCCGTCTTGGAAGCCGGAGTAGCCGGCCAGTGCCCGTCCGAGGTTGCCGGCACCGAGGATGGCCACGCGCCACTCCCGCTCGAGGCCGAGCGTCGTGGATATGCGCGCGGCGAGCACCTCCACACGGTAGCCAACGCCACGCGTACCGAAGGTGCCCACGAGAGACAGGTCTTTTCGCAGGATGGCCGGATTCACCCCTGCCGCCGCGGAAAGTACCTCCGATGAGACGGTCGCCCGTCCGGCTTCACGTAGGGCCTCCAGGGCGCGCAGGTACAGCGTCATGCGGCCCAGCGTCGCTTCCGGGAGGAGCTTTCCCCCCGGTTTCATGCGCCGATCAGCTTTGCGAGTCGGAGCGGATCGATGACCCAGAAGTCGCGCTGCACTCCATCGACCAGGAGCACCGGGACCTCCTCGCCGAAGCGCCGCACCAATTCCGGATCGTCGTCGATGAGCACCTCATCCCATCCCACCCCATGCCGCAGGGTCACGGATTCGACGGTCTGGCGAGCCGCGGCGCAGAGATGGCAGCCAGACTTGGTCAACAGCCGCACTCTCGGTTCCCGTTCCGAAGATTCCATGATCCAAACCTACCGCCCTGCACCGCCCCGGCCCCACACATGACCGCCTGTTGGCACGACCCCTCTGCGACGGATTCGTTCGCCGGATGGCGGCCGAATGCAGGGTTCCGCCGGACCGGACTCCGGCCAGCGGTCCCGGGAAAAATGGCTTGTGGATAGACTGGGCGGATGCCAGAGCAGCCCCAGTCAGCCGCCGCGATAGATACGCAGCGTCCGGTGGGCCAGGCCGGCGCATTCTTCGACGTCGACAACACGATGATGCGCGGGGCCAGCCTGTTTGCTGTCGCCCGCAAGATGTATAGCCGGGGTGCGTTCAGCCTGCGCCATGCCCTGTGGATCGGCGCCCAGCAGGCCAGCTTCCTGTTGCGTGGGGAGAACCTCGCTTCGGTCCACCGTGTCAGGGACCAGGCGCTGGCGCTGGCCGCGGGCATCCTGGTCGACGACATGTCGGCACTGGGCGGCGAGATCTACGACGAGTTTATCGCCAGCCGCATCTGGCCCGGCACCCGGGCGCTGGCGCAGGCCCATCTCGATGCCGATCGTCCGGTCTGGCTGGTCACCGCGACTCCGCTGGAGGTCGCCGATGTGATCGCCGCGAAACTCGGCCTGACGGGCGCGTTGGGGACGGTGGTCGACCAGCACGAGGGTGTCTACACCGGCCGACTCGTGGGCGAGATCCTGCATGGTCCGGCCAAGGCAGCAGCCGTATCGGAGCTGGCGGCCAGTGACGGGCTGGACCTGTCCGCCAGCTGGGCCTACAGCGACTCCTACAATGACGTGCCCTTGCTGACAGTGGTTGGCCATCCCGTGGCGATCAACCCGGATGCCCGGCTGCGCCGTCACGCCCTGGCCCACCACTGGCCGGTCTACGATTTCCGGCGCGGCCGACGCGCGGCGACCATCGGCCTGCGGGCCGCTACCTATTCGGGCGCGGTGTATGGACTCTGGCGGGGCCTGATGATGATGAAGCGACGTTTCCGCGGCTGATGCCTGCCCTGTGCACCGGGGTGGACGGTCCGGGACATGACGATGGCGGGGCCACCCGAGGGTGGACCCGCCATCGTTCGCCTTCGCGCAGGAACTTGTCCCGCTGCGTGGCTACTTCTTGTTGCGACGCTGGTGACGCGTCTTGCGAAGCAGTTTGCGGTGCTTCTTCTTGGCCATCCGCTTGCGGCGCTTCTTGATAACTGAGCCCATTTGGTTCCTCACAGACTGGTGATTGATTACTGCTGACGGCCACGCGGGGAGCAGGCAGCAACCATCGCGGACGTTAAATGTTCCTTAACAGGTTACCTTGCCCGAGGGGCCGGCGCAGACCACGCTCTCACGCGGTCTCCGATGCCCCGTCAACGCGGGCGGTGTTCAGGTAGGCCTCGACGGCCGTTTCCGGCACACGATAGGAGCGGCCGAAACGCACGGCTGGAAGGTCGCCAGCGTGCACCAAACGGTACACGGTCATTTTCGAGACGCGCATCATCTCGGCGACCTCGGCCACCGTCATGAAGCGCGCGTTCGAAAAGTTCTTAGCGTCGGCCATCGGCATTTTCTCCTGAACTGGCTGAAAGGAACACCCCCAGCGAGGCATCGCCCGGATCAATCCGCGCGCACTACCATCTAGGAACCCACCTTAGTGGCTGGTGGGAAGATTGTGAAACTCTTGGCAACCGTTTCCCGTCATCTTGCCGCCATGCGGGATCTGACGGCTGCGGCCAGTGTGTCGAGCGCCGTCTCGGTGGCTTCCCATCCCATGCACGCGTCGGTGACAGATTGCCCGTACGTCAGCGGTGCCCCCGGGATGATCTTCTGGGCACCGGGCACCAGGAAACTCTCGGCCATGATTCCGGCCAGCTGGTCTTGCCCGGCGGCGATGCTGGCGGCCAGCTCCTCGAGCACGATGGACTGGCGTTCGTGGGACTTCCCGGAATTGGCATGGCTGGCATCGACGACGAGGTGGGGGTTCACCCCGGCTGCGGACGCCGCACTGGCGGCAGCCTCGATGTCGGCATCCGAGTAGTTCGGTCCTGAAGCCCCTCCGCGCAGCACCAGGTGAACATCCGGATTGCCGTCGGTACGGACCATGCTGGCGCGTCCTTGGGGATCCATTCCCAGGAACGCCTGCCCGGCGGAGGCCGCCGCGCAGGCGTCGAGGGCGACCTGCAGTCCGCCGTCGGTGCCGTTCTTGAACCCGACGGGCATCGACAGGCCGGACACCAGCTGCCGGTGGATTTGGCTTTCCGCGGTCCGGGCGCCGATGGCACCCCAGGACACCAGATCGCCCAGGTACTGCGGGGTGACCGGTTCGAGGAACTCTGTGGCGGTGGGCAGGCCCAGTGCGGTCACGTCGAGCAGGAAGCGCCGGGCCATGCGCAGTCCGGTGTCCATGTCGTGGCTGCCGTCGAGCCCGGGGTCGTTGACCAGGCCCTTCCAGCCCACCGTGGTCCGTGGCTTTTCGAAGTAGGTGCGCATCACCACCAGCAGTTCCCCCCGGTGGCGGGCGGCGACGCGTGCCAGGGCGCGGGCGTATTCCAGCCCTGCCTCCGGATCGTGGATGGAGCAGGGGCCGACGATGAGCAGCAGTCGTTCGTCCAACCCGGCGAGGACGGCGCGGACCTCCTCGCGCGCCCGGGCGACGGCATACTGGGCATCCGGGCCGGCGGGCAGTTCCATGTTCAATTCCGCGGGGGTGGCGAGCGGGGCGTAGGCGACGATGTGTTCATCGGTGTTCGGGGCTGTCGCGGTTTCGTGGCCGGTGGTGGTCATCGGGGGCCTTTCGGTGGTGGCGTCGTGCCCTTCCACTGCGGCCCCGGGTTACCTACCGGGGTGTGACCACACCGTCCAGGGCCGCCGTTTCAATGGCAAAGGGCCGGGAACTGGTGTTCCGGCCCTGTCGGCTCTGGAGGTGGGCATGCGCAATCAGCGTGTCGCGGGCTCCTCCAGAGCCGACGCAAAATACGCATACCAACGGGTCGTCATCGCTTCAGCCTAGCGCGGCCGCATCCGTGGCAGTGTGCCCGGCCGCGAATATGACGCGGTGCGACCACTCTGCCGCAGGCTCCTCCTAGCGCAGGTGGCGGTACTCGCGGGAGAAGTGCACGAGCGGGTCATTCGCAGCCTGGGTGTCATCACCGCCGCCCATGGACAGCACCTCGCCGGCCACGACCAGGTGCGTGGCCACCCGGTGTACCGCCGTCGTGCGCAGTTCGAACCAGGAGATCGCCCCCTCGATGACGGCTGCCCCGGACACCGGGGAACGCCGGAAGGGGATCTGGTTGAGCAGTCCGTAGACGGGGTTCCCGGGGCTGGCGAGCCAGTTCGCGGTACCCTCGTGCTCCCCCGAGAGCAGCGAGAGGGTCCACGCCCCGGCAGCCTCGACCGCCTCGGCGATGCGGCCGTCGGCATAGAGGCTCACGAGCATCGTCGGGGGATCGTAGGAGACGTCGAGGAACCCGGTCACCGTCGCGGCGACGTCCCGGCCGTGCTGGCGTGCGGCGACCACCGCGGTGCCCGAGGCGATGTCCCCGGCCAGCGTACGGTAGGCGTCGATATCGCCCTGGTCCACCGCAGCGGGTTCGATCCGGTGTCCCGATAGCGGTTCTGGATTCTCCATGCCACTACTCTGGCAGACATCGAGGGACCAGCCCGCCTGGCGGGATGGTCCCTCGATGGTGGTTGCCGACTGCGGCAGGTGCCGGCTAGATGACGCCGAGGGCGAGCATGGCGTCGGCGACCTTGGTGAACGCGGCGATGTTGGCGCCGGCAACGTAGTTGCCGGGCTTGCCGTAGGCGTCGGCGGTGGTCGCGCAGGTGGTGTGGATGCCGACCATGATCTCCTCGAGGCGGCGTTCGGTGTGCCCGAAGCTCCACGAATCGCGGCTGGCATTCTGCTGCATCTCCAGGGCGGAGGTGGCCACGCCCCCGGCGTTGGCTGCCTTGCCCGGGCCGAACAGGACGCCGGCATCCTGGAAGATCTGCGTGGCGTCGGCGGTGCACGGCATGTTCGCGCCTTCGGCGACGGCCACGATCCCGTATTCCACCAGCCGCTTGGCGGCGGTGGCGTCCAGCTCGTTCTGCGTGGCACTGGGCAGGGCGACGGTGGCATCGACATCCCACACGCTGCCGCCCTCTACGTAGTCGACCTTGGAGCCGCGGCGGTCGGCGTAGTCGCTGATGCGGCCGCGCTCAACCTCCTTGATCTCGCGCAGCAGCTCTACGTCGATGCCGGCCTCGTCGACGATGTAGCCGCCGGAATCGGAGGCAGCCACGACCTTGGCGCCCAGCGTCTGGGCCTTGGCGATCGCGTTGATGGCCACATTGCCCGAACCGGAGACGACGACACGCTGGCCATCGAAGCTCGCCCCCCGGGTCTTCAGCATTTCCTGGGCGAAGAGCACTGCACCGTAGCCGGTGGCCTCCGGGCGCAGCAGCGAGCCGCCCCAGCCCATGCCCTTGCCGGTGAGGACACCGGATTCGTAGCGGTTGGTGATGCGCTTGTACTGGCCGAAGAGGTAGCCGATCTCCCGGCCGCCGACACCGATGTCACCGGCGGGGACGTCGGTGTACTCGCCAATGTGCCGGTACAACTCGGTCATGAACGACTGGCAGAAGCGCATGACCTCGCCGTCGGACCTGCCCCGGGGGTCGAAGTCGGATCCGCCCTTGCCGCCGCCGATGGGCATGCCGGTCAGCGCGTTCTTGAAGACCTGCTCGAAGCCCAGGAACTTCACGATGCCCAGGTACACGGACGGGTGGAAGCGCAATCCGCCCTTGTACGGGCCGAGCGCGGAGTTGAACTCGACGCGGAAGCCGCGGTTGATCTGCACCTTGCCGGCGTCGTCGACCCACGGGACACGGAAGATGATCTGGCGCTCCGGTTCGCACATGCGCTGCAGGATGGCCGCGTCGGCGTATTCGGGGTGCTTGTCGATGACGGCGTTGAGGCTCTCGAAGACCTCGGTCACGGCCTGGTGGAATTCGGATTCCCCCTGGTTGCGGTGGAAAACGTCCTCGCGGATATCGAGCAGATGCTGATCCAAGCGGTACTCCTTTGAACTTGAGATGGGCGCGACGGCACCCATGGGGTGAGCGTCGGCGCTCCGGTAAGTACCATGGCACGCCGGTGGCCGACGGTCACAACCGGCCGTAAAAATACCGGGAGCCGCCCGTAACGTGGATCAGGCCATTCCGTGGACCTAGCGGCGGCGGCCGAACTTGGGTTTCTGCAGCCGTTCCAGCAGGTCCTGGGCACGTCCGGTCACCTGTTCGACGGTGCGTCCGACGGTCCGGCCGAGCTGTTGTGGGGCGTTTGTGCTTCCCGGAACGGCGGGGTTTTCCCGGCCGTCCGCCCCGGAGACGGTGATCGCGGCCGTCTCCTGCTGCGCCTGCTGCGTGGCGCGGTACGACGCCGCTGCCTCCAGGGCGCGGGCGGTCGCATCCGTCGCGGCCGACGGGGCAGGGGACGCCGATCCCTGGGTGTTGCCCATCGGCGGTGGCGTGTTGTATCCTCCGCGCCCGGCTTCCGCTGCGACGGGGTCCACGGCGGCGTGTGGCGGGAATCCGGCGAGCCATGTCGCCGCCGGGTACAGGGCCCCGGGTTCGACGGCATAGATCCGCCGTTGCCCGTCGGCCCGCATCCGCAGGACGCCTGCCTCGCGCAGGACCTTCAGGTGCTTGGAGACGGTCGGTTGGGATACCTCGAGGGCCTGCACGAGGTCGCCCACCGAGTTCTCGCCTTCCCGTAGCTCGTCGAGGATCCGGCGCCGCGTGGGATCGGCCAGGACGGAGAAGACATCGTCGGAAGTCATTTCATCACCCTATCCGCATATATCGCCCAGGGCATCGCGACCACGCGGTGGTCCGCTCAGTCGAACCAGGGGTCCAGCCCGTAGACAGGGAAGATCTCCTTGCGGGTGGCCATGATCGTGCGGTCGATGGCATCTGCCGGGTCGTACCCGACTTCCCAGGAGCGCCACCACAGGTCCACCTCGTCGTTCATCAGCTGCGGCCCCCGTACCCCGTAGCGGTCCAGGACATATTCCAACCAGGCTGCGGGCACCTCGGTGCGCAAGGGGACCGGTTGCCCGCCGGCAATGGCCACCAGATGGCTCCAGGTGCGCGGGACGACGTCGGTGAGGTTGTATCCGCCACCGCCGGTGGCGATCCAGCGGCCCTGGCAATGGCGCTGGGCCAGGTCGGCGATGTCCAGCGCGTTCTGGCGCTGCCCGTCCACGCTCAGGCGCAGGTTGCTCAAATCGTCGCCGCGATGTCCGTCGCAACCGTGTTGGCTGACGATGGCCTCCGGGCCGAAGGCGGCCACCAGTTGGGGGACCACGGCGTGGAAGGCCCGCAGCCAGCCGGCGTCGGTGGTTCCGGCCGGCAAGGCTACGTTGACCGCGCTGCCCAGGGCGTCCCGTCCCCCGGCCTCGTTGGCGAATCCGGTGCCCGGGAACAACGACATGCCCGATTCGTGCAGCGATATGGTCAGCACCCGCGGGTCATCCCAGAAGATCGCCTGGGTACCGTCGCCATGGTGGGCGTCCACGTCGATGTAGACCACCCGCCGGGTGCCGCCGTCGAGCAACCGCTGGATGGCCAGGGCGGCGTCATTGTAGATGCAGAACCCGCTGGCCCGGCCCCGAGCGGCATGGTGCATGCCGCCGGCGAAGTTGACCACGTGGAGGGCGCGTTCGGCCAGGATCGCGTCCGCCGCTTGGATGGATCCCCCGGCCAAGCGGGCGCTGGCGACGTGGATGTCAGGGAAGACGGGGTCGTCCTCGGTGCCCAGGCCCCGTTGCTCGTTCACCTCGCCGGGGTGTTCGCCCGCGTACCGGACGGCGGCAATATAGTCCCGGTCATGGACGGCAGCCAACTCGTCGTCGCTGGCGACCCGGGGCGGGAGCAGTGAGATGTTCCGGCGCTCCAGGATCCCCAGCCCCTCGATCATCCGCATGGTCAAGTCCAGCCGCGAGGGATGCATGGGGTGGCTGTCACTGAAGCGGTAGGACATCAGGTCCTCGCTCCAGAGGACCTCGGTGGGTGGTGACGGCGGTGTACTCATGCTCACCGGCTCAGGTTACGCGATCCGGCGGCCGGAGCTGTGATCGGCGTCGCTTCGGCGATTGCTTCAAGGCGCAGGCGACGCCGGGTGCTTTACTGTGGACAGTGCCGGGAAACGCCCGGAATCTACCGTTCCCGGAGCCGCCGCAGACCATGTCGTCCCCACCGCAACCCACGATGCTGACGTGGGCGAACGCCGTGCCGCGTTTCCTCCAGGGGTCCCGCGACTTCGTGGATGCCGTCGCCGCGACGTCGCCGGCGCGTCTGGCCATCGGTGTCTTCGCGCTGGTCATCGCCTTGTTCACGACGATCCTGTCGTTGCCGGCCGCCTCCGCCAGCGGGGAATTCACCCCCTTGCACGATGCCCTGTTCACCGCCACGTCGGCTGTCTGCGTCACGGGTTTGACGGTGGTATCCACCGCGACGCACTGGACGCTGTTCGGCCAGGTGATCATCCTCCTGGGCGTCTTCATGGGTGGTTTGGGGATCCTGACGCTGGCCTCGGTGCTCTCACTGGCCGTCAGCAAGCGGTTGGGCGTGCGCGGCAAGCTGCGCGCCCAGGAAGCCATGAACATCCAGAACGTCGGGCGCCTCGGCGAGGTCGGCACCCTGCTGCGCATCGTCATCACCACGTCGGTGACGATCGAGGCCCTGCTCGCCCTGGCGCTGGCCCCACGGTTCCTCATCCTCGGCGAACCACTGGGCCGGGCCATCTGGCACGGGATCTTCTACGCCGTCTCGGCCTTCAACAGCGCCGGCTTCACCCCGCACTCCGACGGCCTGGTCCCCTACGAGACCGACCTGTGGGTGCTGGTCCCGTTGATGGTCGGCGCGATCATCGGCTCGCTGGGCTTCCCGGTGCTGATGGTCCTCATCGTCTACCGCGGCAGCTACCGCAAATGGAACCTGCACACGAAGCTGACGATCGTCGTCTCGGGCGCCCTGCTCGTCCTCGGCGGCTTCGGCTGGGGGGCGATGGAGTGGAACAACCGCGCGACCATCGGCGGCATGGACGTGTGGGACAAGCTCATCCATTCGTTCTTCGCCTCCGTGATGACGCGGTCGACGGGGTTCAACCTCGTCGACCAGAACCAGCTGGAAGCCCCGACCATGCTGCTCACCGATGCGCTCATGTTCGCCGGTGGCGGTTCCGCGTCGACCGCGGGCGGCATCAAGGTCACCACCATTGCAGTCATGTTCCTGGCCATCGTCGCCGAGGCCCGCGGTGATTCGGATATCAGGGCCTTTGGGCGGCGCATCCCGGAAAGCACCATGCGGGTGGCGATTTCCGTCGTCGTGCTCGGCGCGACCCTGGTCAGTGTCGCCACAGGCCTGCTGCTGGCCATCAGCGGCGAGTCCATGGACCGCGTGCTCTTCGACTCGATTTCGGCCTTCGCCACCGTGGGGTTGAGCACCGGGCTGGCCGCCGAACTACCCCCGGAGGGCAAGTACGTGCTCTCGGCCCTCATGTTCGCCGGCCGCGTGGGCACGATTACACTGGCGACGGCGTTGAGCCTGCGCCAGCGCAACCAGCTCTACCACTACCCCGAGGAAAGGCCGATCATTGGCTGAGAACAAGTCGGATCACAATGCCCCCGTCCTGGTCATCGGACTCGGCCGCTTCGGTGCCGCGGTGGCGGAGCAGCTGGTGCGCCAGGGCCGCGAGGTCCTGGCGATCGAGCGCAACCAGGAACTGGTGCAGAAGTGGGCAGGCACCCTGACCCACGTGGTGGAGGCCGACGCCACGAACGTGGACGCCCTGCGCCAGCTTGGCGCCCAGGACTTCACCTCGGCGGTCGTCGGCGTGGGCACGTCGATCGAGTCCTCCGTGCTGATCACCGTCAACCTGGTGGACCTCGGCGTGGAGCATCTCTGGGTGAAGGCGATCACGCCCTCGCACGGAAAAATCCTCTCGCGGATCGGCGCCAACCATGTGGTCTACCCGGAGGCGGATGCGGGAGTACGCGCCGCCCACCTGGTGGGCGGTCGCATGCTGGACTTCATCGAGTTCGACGACGGGTTCGCCATCGTGAAGATGTACCCGCCGAAGGAGACCCAGGGATTCACGCTGGGCGAATCCCAGGTCAGGTCCAAGTACGGCGTGACGATCGTGGGCGTGAAGTCACCGGGCGAGGATTTCACCTATGCCCAGCCCGACACCAAGGTCACCCGGCGCGACGTGCTGATCGTGTCCGGGCACGTCGACCTGCTTGAACGGTTCGCCGCCCGCCCGTAAACCTCCCGAGGCGGCGCGCTGCCACCGCAAGGGGCCGGTCAGCCGGCCAGTTCCCGCGTGATCTCCGCTGCCCGCTCCGCGGCGGCCCGGGCGCCGGCGGCGATGCCCGCGGGGATGCCGGCCGCGTCAAAGCCCTCCAGCGCGGCCTGGGTGGTTCCGTTCGGGCTCGTGACGGCCGTGCGAAGGGCCGAGGGATCCGCCTCCGGGTCATCAAGCATGGCGCCGGCGCCGGCCACCGTGGCCCGGGCCAGGTCCCGGGCGAGTTCGGCATCGAGCCCCAGCTGCTCCCCTGCGTGCGCCATCGCCTCGGCCAGGTAAAACGCATAGGCCGGCCCCGAGCCGCTCACCGCCGAGACGGCGTCGAGCTGGTCCTCGGAGACCACCCGGACCAGGCCCGCCCCGGCGAAGAGCCCCACGACGGCGGCGACGTCGGCCTCGCTCGCGGCGGTTCCACCGGCCAGCGCGACGACCCCCTTGCCGACGGTCAGGGGCGTGTTCGGCATCGAGCGCACGACGGGTTGACCGGCGGTCAGCGCGGCCTCGATCATCGACGTGGTCACGGCGGCGGCGACGCTGACGACGATGGTGTCCGGGGACAGGGAAGCGGCGATTTCCCGGCAGGCATCCTGGATGCCGACCGGCTTGACGCCGAGGAAAACGACGTCGGCACCCGCGACGGCCCGGGTGTTCGCGGCGGGATCATCGTGGGTGGCGACCGCCTGGACACCGGTGTCATCGGCCAGCTTCGCGGCCTTCTCCGTCCCGCGGACGGTGGCGGTGATGTTCCCGGCGTCGAATCCACCGGCAAGTATCCCGCGCAGGATCGCCCCGTTCATGTTGCCGGTGCCGATGAAGGCCAGTCGCTGGACGGTACGGGGGCTCGTCCGTGGTGTGCTCGTGGAAGACATGGTCCCATTTTCGCACGCCGGGTGCCCGTCCGCTTAGGAGGCGTGCGTTGCCGAGTCGGCGGGGGCGTCGGCCGTGACGGGTGCCAGGTGCTGGCGGGCGAAGCGCAGCGTTTCGGCCAGCCATTCCTCGCCTTCGCCGGCTCCCTTTGCCTTCCTCGTCGAGACCTCCACAACGACGTGGCCGTCCCACGCGCTGTCGCGCAGGTACTCCATGGAGGAGACGACCGGCTGGGTGCCCCGGCCGGGGACGAGGTGCTCGTCCTTTCCGTTGTCCAGGCCGTCGCACAGGTGCACGTGGCTGAGACGATCGCCCAGTTCCTTCACCGCTTGGTACGAATCCACGTTGGCGATCGCCGCGTGGGAAAAATCCCACGTCACGAACTCGTAGGGCTGGGGGACGGGATCCCAATGCGGCAGGTACATCTTCGTCTCGCGGCCGCGGGCCCTCCACGGATACATGTTCTCGACGGCGATGCGCACCCCATAGTCGTCCATGATGCGGGCGACACCGTCGGCAAATCCCGTGGCGTAGCTGCCCTGCCAGCGGAACGGCGGGTGGACCACGACGACGTCGCACCCCACCTCCCTGGCCATCGCCGCTGACTTCTCGATCTTCGACCACGCACCACCCCACACCTGCTGGGTCAACAACAGGGTCGGCGCGTGGATCGCCAGGATCGGCTGGTCATAGCGGGAGCTGAGCTCGTTGAGCTTGCGGGGATCCTGCGAAAGGTGGTTGCCGGTGACCAGCACCTCGACGCCGTCGTACCCGATGTCCCGTGAGACGGCAAAGGCATCGTGGACGTTCAGCGGGAACACCGACGCACTGGACAACCCGACCTGGATCGAATCCTTCGACATTGCCTAGTCCCCTCTTCTCATTCGATGGCGCCCGTGGCGGGCAACCCCGGCAACTGACCCAGTTCGACCTGGCCCACTCCCACGCTACTCCCCAGAGGTAACGGGCCGTCAAAGATCAGGTGATCAAAACGGCGCAGGACGAGTCCCTCGCGCAGGGCCCACGGGCAGATGCGCACGGATTTGATGCCCAGCAGGTTCATCGCCGTGGCCGCGACGATGGCGCCGGCGAGCATCTGTTGGGCACGGATCTCCGAGACCCCCGGCAGCTCGCTGCGTTCCCGTGCGGTCATGGCCTCCAGCCGACGGCCCCACAACTTCAGGTCCTCCAGCCGCAGCACGCGCTTGACGTGGATGCCCTCGTCGCTCGGTGCCGCACCCGTGATGCGGGCCAGCGACCTGAAGGTCTTGGACGTGGCGGTGACCAGGGTCGGTCGCGGACGGGCGGCGATCACCGCGGCCGGCTCGGCCAGGGTGTCCTTCACATAGGCCTTCAGCGCCTTCACGTCCGCGGTACGGGGCGGGTCGCCCGGCAGCCAGTCACGCGTCAGCCGGCCGGCACCCAGCGGCACGGAGAGCGCCAGTTCGGGGAATTCGTCCGTCCCGTAGGCCATTTCGAACGATCCACCACCGATGTCCAGGTCCAGGATGCGCTCCGAACTCCAGCCGAACCAGCGGCGCACCGCGTAATAGGTCATGCCCGCTTCCTGCTCGCCGGAGAGCTCGGTCAACCGGATCCCGGTTTCCCGCACGACGCGCTCGATCACCTCGGGGCCGTTGCTGGCGTTGCGGATCGCCGAGGTGCAGAACGCCAGCAGGTCCTCTGCCCGGTGGCTGATGGCGAAGCGCGAGGCCTCGTGGACGAAGTCGAGGAGTTCACGCTGTCCCTCGTCGGTGATCGCCCCCGTCTCGTCGAGGTAGGCCACCAGCGACAGCGGCCGCTTGTGCGAGGCGAACGCCGTCGGCCGGGCACCCGGGTAGGCATCGATGAGCAGCAGGTGCACCGTGTTAGAGCCGATGTCGAGGACGCCCAGTCGCATCGTGGCCTCCGCCCGCGCTACTTCTTCTTGGCGGCGGGCCGCTTGGCGGGGGCCTTGCGGGCACCGCGCTTCACCGGGCCCTTGGCGCGCTTCTCGGCAAGCAACTCGACGGCGCGCTCACGCGTGAGTTCCTCGATGCTGGTTCCCCGCGGGACCGTGATGTTGGTGACGCCGTCGGTGATGTATTCACCGAAGCGCCCCTCCTTGACCACGATCGGCTTTTCGGAGACCGGATCCGGCCCGAACTCCGCCAACGGCGGCGTCGCGGCCCGGCCGCCGCGCTGCTTGGGCTGCGAGTAGATCTCCAGCGCCTGCTCCAGCGTGATGGTGAAGATCTCCTCCTCGCTGCCGATCGAGCGCGAGTCGGTCCCCTTCTTCAGGTACGGGCCGAAGCGGCCGTTCTGCACGGTGATCTCCACGCCCTCGGCGTCGGCGCCGAGAACCCGCGGCAGCGAGATGAGCTTGAGCGCATCCTCGAGGGTGACGGACTCCAGCGACATCGACGTGAACAGCGAACCGGTCCGCGGTTTGACCTTGACGGGCTTCTTCGGCGGCTTGGGCTTGCCGTTCTTGTAGTACTCGACCGGCAAGGCGGCGAGTTCCTCCGCGGTGGGTTCGACCACCACCTCGGTCACGTAGGGCCCGTAGCGGCCGTCCTTGGCGACTATTTCGCGTCCGGATTCCGGGTCGGTCCCCAGGGCGCGCTCGGAGGGCCCGGAGTTCTCCATCAGCTCGAGGGCCTTCTCGGCGGTGAGTTCGTCGGGGGCGAGGTCCTCGGGGACGTTGGCCCGTTCGGGCTCGGTGCCCTCGGGGGCGTCGGCCGGCAGCGGCCGTTCCAGGTACGGGCCGAACTTGCCCACGCGCAGCACGATTCCCGGGGCGATGTCGATCGAGTTGATCGCCCGGGCGTCGATGTCGCCGAGGTTCTCCACGATGCCCTGCAGGCCCGTTCCCTCGGTGGCACCGAAGTAGAAGTCCTTCAGCCACGCCGAGCGTGCCACGTGTCCCTTGGCGATCTCGTCCAGGTCGTCCTCGAGCCGGGCGGTGAAGCCGTAGTCGACGTACTTCGCGAAGTGCTCCTCCAGCAGGCGGATCACCGAGAAGGCGATCCAGCTCGGGACCAGTGCCCCGCCGCGCTTGGTGACGTAGCCGCGGTCCATGATGGTGGAGATCGTCGGGGCGAAGGTCGAGGGGCGCCCGATCTCGCGGTCCTCGAGCTCGGCGATGATCGACGCCTCGGTGTAGCGCGGAGGCGGGGAGGTCTCGTGCCCGCTGGCGGTGATGTCGGTGCCGTTGAGGGCATCCCCGGAGGCCAGCTGCGGAAGCCGGCGCTCGGCGTCGTTCTCCGCTTCCTCCTGCGCGGAGATGTCCTTGCCCTCCTCGTAGGCGGCCATGAACCCGCGGAAGGTGATGACGGTACCGGAGGCCGAGAACTCGGCACGCCGTCCGTCGGTGGCCTCGCCGGCGAGGCGGACGGAGGCGGTCGAGCCCTTGGCATCGGCCATCTGGGAGGCGACGGTGCGCTTCCAGATCAGCTCGTAGAGCCGGAACTCGTCGCCGCCGAGCTGGGACTTCACGTCGCGCGGACGCCGGAAGGCATCGCCGGCGGGGCGGATGGCTTCGTGGGCTTCCTGCGCACTGTCGGACTTCGACTTGTACACGCGCGGTTTCCCGGGCACGGAATCCTGCCCGTAGAGCTCCGCCGCCTGCTTCCGGGCCGCGTTGACTGCCTCGTTGGAGAGGAAGACCGAGTCGGTACGCATATAGGTGATGTAGCCGTTTTCATAGAGGCGCTGCGCGACCTGCATGGTCGACTTGGAGGACCAGCGCAGCTTGCGGGAGGCCTCCTGCTGCAGCGTCGAGGTCGTGAACGGCGCCGCGGGACGGCGGGTGTAGGGCTTCGTGTCGACACTGGTGACGGCGAAGGCGCTGTCCTGCAGGCCGGTGGCCAGGGAGGTGGCGGCCGTCTCGTCGAGATGCACGACGGCGGTGCCCGACTTGGGGGTCTTCAGGGCACCGAGGTCATCGAAGTCGCGGCCGGAGGCGATGCGGCCGCCATCGACGGCCACGAGCTTGGCGCGGAAGGACTCCCCCGCGCCAGTGGCGAATTCGCCGGCCAGGTCCCAATAGGAAGCCGAGCGGAACGCCATGCGTTCGCGTTCGCGCTCGACGACCAGTCGCGTGGCGACGGACTGCACACGGCCGGCGGACAGGCCGCGGGCAACCTTGCGCCACAGCACCGGTGAAATCTCGTACCCGTAGAGCCGGTCCAGCACACGCCGGGTTTCCTGGGCGTCAACGAGATCGGTGTCGAGTTCACGGATGTTCTCCATGGCCCGGGCGATGCCCTCTTTGGTGATCTCGGTGAAGGCCAGCCGGTAGACCGGGACCTTCGGCTTGAGGACCTGCAGCAGGTGCCATGCGATGGCCTCGCCCTCGCGGTCCGCATCGGTGGCCAGATAGAGTTCGTCTGCATCCTTGAGCTCGGCCTTGAGCTCGGCAACCTTCTTCTTCTTATCCGGATAGACCACGTAGTACGGCTCGAAGTCGTTTTCCAGATCAACGGCGAACTTCCCCACCGGGGACTTCTTCAGTTCCGCCGGCAGCTCCGAGGGCTGCGGAAGATCCCGGATATGACCGACGGATGCGTCCACGACGAAGCCATCGCCCAGGTATTTGGCGATGGACTTGCTCTTGGCCGGTGACTCGACGATCACGAGTTTCTTGCCGGTTTTTTCCTTGGCCTTGGCGGGCACAACACTCCTATTTGCAGCTGACGGCACGCCAAACGGGGCGCGCCTGCTCATTCTTGCACTAGGTTAGCTGGTCCGGGGCCACCCACCGCAAGCCGCGCGACCCGGTGTGGCCAATGCCGCGTTCGGCGGATCAGCTTGAGGAGCCGCGTTTTTCGGGTAGGAACGAGAGCATGTAGTAGATGCGTTCGCCCTCAACTCCGCGCTCTTCCGGTTCGGCCATCGCCTCGTATTCATCGACCAGGGCATAGACGCGTTTGGCGAACTCATCCTGTAGTTCCTTGCGCAGGAACACCATGCCCGTGGTCAGGACGGGCGCCCGGCCCGGTGCCGGCTCGATTCCCGCCTTGCGCTCGGTGTCACGGCGGTTGATCTCTGCGGTCAAGCGCTCGCGGAAGGCATTGAGTTGGACGTTGAGGAAGGCGTTCTTCGCTGCGATGGAATCGGTCAGGGAACCGACCACGAGCTGGTCGCCCGCCGCCTTCCACCGGCGCTCACGGCCATCACCCTCGCTGGCGGCGCGCTCGACGTAGCCGTATTTCTCCAACGCACGCAGGTGGTAGCTCATCGCGCTCGGGGTGAGGTTGCACCGTGAGGCAAGCTCGGTGGCCGTGCGGGTGGTCTGGGAGGCGAAAAGTTCCTCCAGGACCTCCAGTCGCGCCTCATGGGCCAGGGCCCGGATGGCTTGTGGATCGCTGATGACCACCGGGTTGTCCGTATGTCGTCGGATGCTCGCGTCGTCGGGCGGGCGTCCCACGGATGTGTTCTGCGTCATGTGGAAAAACTTTAGCCTTTGTTTCGCATTTCCGTCAGGAACCCCTGTGTAACAAGTCGGCCAACACTGGCCAGTAGGCCCTCCACGGTCTCGTCGGGGTCGCCCTCGATGAGCGACGCCACGGCCTGGGCCAGGACGCCGACGGTGTATTCGCCGTCGCAGGCGGAAACGAATCCGGCCTCCTGCGACGAGAGCAATGCGGTCCGGCGGAGGCCCGCCCCTTGGCGCAGGAGGATCACGCCGGGGTGCTCCGCGCCCGGTCGCTGGTGCCGCTCCTCGGTGACGTCGTCCGCCACCTGGAGCAGCAGATCGGCCACGTCGCGATCGGCCAGCGAGTCGGCGGCGTCGATCTGGGCCCCGAGGTGGGGCCCAATGGGCTGCTCGATCGGATAGGTGATCTCCTCGAACCGAACACCGAACGGCATCCGGCCGGGTACTGCCGGACGCCGCAACCAGAGCATTCCGAAACCGATCTCCTGCACCTTCCGCGTGGCGAAATCCGCGAGGTAGTCGGCGTAGGAGGCGGCGTAGGCATCCCGGTCCCGGCCCTGCGAAGCGTCGCGGAGCCAGGTTTCCGCATACAGGGCCGGTTCGGTGCGGTCGCGCTGGATGAACCAGGCCTCCATCCCCTCCCGCACCCAGGACCGCGGCCTCCGGCTCCAGTCATCAGGGGAATTGTCATTGGTTGACTTATCGACCATGGTGACGACGTTTGTCTCTTGGGTCGAGTCCTCGCCTGAACTGGTTGCCATCTCCCAATTCGCCAGCATCTGCGCCTCGCCGCCGGGGGCGAGGACGTCGGGGAGCCCGCGCACCAGTGACTCGACGAGCGAATCCCCCGCCATGCCACCGTCGCGATAGGTGAACTGGTCCTCGGAGCGCTCGCCCGCATGCCGCGGGGTGATCACAAAGGGCGGATTCGAGACCACCAGGTCGAAGCGCTCCCCCTCCACGGGTTCGAGCAATGAACCCAGGCGAAGCTCCACCCGGTCCTCGAGGCGGGCCGGGTCCACGTGGAGGGCCTGGTGGTTGAGCAGCAGGTTGAACCTGGTGAAGGCCAGGGCGCGCTCCGAGACGTCGGTGGCCACGATCTGGCGGCAGTGCGGCAGGAGGTGGAAGAGCTGGACGCCGCAGCCGGTCCCGAGATCCAGCGCGCGGTCCACCGGGCGTCGGATCACGGCCTGGGCCAAGGTCAGCGATGCTTGTCCGATGCCGAGCACGTGGTCGTGTCCCAGCACTCCCGGCCGCTGGTGTGCCCCGAGATCGCTGGCCACCCAGACCTCCGCGTCCGCGTCGCTGGCATGGGGGCGGACATCGACGGCCGCCCGGAACAGCCCGCCGTCGGGTTCGATCAGTCCGAGCCGAAGGGCACCGACGGCCCCGAGCCGTGGAAGGGCGGCGCCCACTTGCCCGGGATCCAGTGGCATTCCCAGCAGCCAGAGCCTGACGAGGTATACCAAGGGGGCCGGCTCCCCGCGGGAGATGGCATCGTCGCTGGCCAGCATCGCCGGGACGATCTGGTCGCGCCCGAGCGCCTCGTGGGCCGGCTCGCCCAGGAGGGCGGTCACGGCGTCGTGGTGGTAGCGCGCGGCACGCAGGTCAGCGGCCAGCGCCTCCAGCAGTTCCTGGTCGTCGCTGCGCGGGGCATGGTCAATGACGGCAAAGGCATCCGTAGTATTCACGCTGCAGAGCCTAGTGGCCGATAGGCTTCCGGTGCATAGGCCACCACACACACTTCCAGGAGCTGCCATGCCCCAGGTCACCACCACGTCGCTGGAGATGCTCTCCGTCGACGCACTCCGCCCCTCTTCCCGGGCCCTGCCGGCGGGATGCAGCATCGAGCGTGTCCGCGATATCACGCCCGAGTTCAGCAAGTTCCTCTACCGGTCGGTGGGTAGCGGATGGAACTGGGCAGACCGGCTGCCCCTGACGCGCCGCCAGTGGGCCGATGTTGTCAGCCGTCCGGGCTGCGAGACGTGGGTGCTCACCGTCGACGGCGCGCCGGGCGGCTACCTCGAGCTCGCCGGCTCACCCGACGGCGTGGTGGAGATCGTCTATTTCGGCTTGTTCCCCGAACAGCTCGGCCGCGGATTGGGTGGGCCGTTGCTCGGGGAGGGCACGGCGCGTGCCTGGGACCTGCACACCAGGTGGCCGGGCATCGCCCCGGTCCGCCGCGTCTGGGTCCATACGTGCTCGCTGGATGGCCCGGCGGCACTGGCCAACTACCGGGCCCGCGGTTTCGAGGTCTTCGCCGTCGAGGAGGCCGATCAGGTGGTGGTCGACGCCTCGACGGACTGGCGGCCGGAAGCGTAGCAATCGGGGCAGAGCCGCAGGGCGTCATCGGCTGCGCAGTCGGGGCAGAACAGCCGCAGCTTGCGGCAGGACGGTGTGGCACAGTTCTCGAACTTGTTCGTCGGGGCCTCGCATCCCACGCAGCGGCCGACGGTAACTGCCTCCGGAGTGAACTCCAGGTGCATGCGCCGGTCGAATACATAGAGCGACCCCTCCCATAGGCCCTGGTCGCCGTACTGCTCGCCGTAGCGCGCAATGCCTCCCTTGAGCTGGTAGACCTCGCGGAAACCTCGATTGACCATCAGGGAGGAGAGCACCTCGCAGCGGATGCCGCCGGTGCAATACGTGACCACGGGCTTGTTCTTGAGTTCGTCGTACTTGCCCGAGTCGAGTTCCCGGATGAAGTCGTGCGTGGTCTCGACCTGGGGCACCACGGCGTCCTTGAACTTGCCGATCTGTGCTTCGAAGGCGTTGCGCCCGTCGAAGAACACCACCTCTTCCCCGGCCGCGCGCCGGCTGTCCACCAGTTCGTGCACCTGTTCCGGGCTCAGGTGCCGGCCACCACCCTGCACCCCGTCCACCGTCACCTTGAGCTCGCCCGGGGCTCCGAAGGAGACGATCTCGTCACGGACCTTGACCGATATCCGGGGGAAGTCCTCGGCCGAACCGTCGCTCCATTTGACGTCCATCCGATGGAAGGCCGGGTACTCGCGGGTGGCCTTCACGTACTGCTTGACCGCGTGGATCTCGCCGCCGGCGGTCCCGTTGATGCCGTCCCTCGAGATCAGGATGCGTCCCCGGAGCCCCCACTGTTCGAGCAGCGAGCGCTGCCAGAGACGGATGGCCTCCGGGTCGGCAAGCGGGGTGAAGGCGTAGAAGAGGACGATGCGGTGCTGGGACATTCGTTAAGCGTAATGCGCGGAAACGGGTCCTGCCGTGCCGCTGCGCCCGAGCCTTCCACGGCCCGACGGCGAAGATGCGAAACGATGTTAACAATTCACTACCAAATGGAAACTGTTACGGCATCGGATCCCCTCATGCACCCGGCACCGGGTAATGTCGGCAGCATGGGATCGACTGCGAACGACAATTTGATTGGCACCTGGGTCACCGGCTGGGTGGGTGCACGCGGCTATGAAAGCCGCCAGGAAGGGCGCGTCCATGCCGCCCTTCGCCACGACACCAGCGGCGACTGGGAATACATCATCCACGAGCCCAGCGCCGAGGAGCTCGTGGCCGTCGGCGAAACCCTGAACAAGCACCCTGCACGCCGGCTGACCGCGGTCACCGGCGACTCGCATTCAGTCAGCGAAGCGGCCCTCGCGGCCGGGCTGAGCGTTGTCGCAGCGGACGAGGCGCTGATGGTCGCCGACATGACCGGACAGGATGTCGAGTCCCCCCTGCCGGCCGAGGGTTTCACGATCGAAACCGAGCGCGACGGCAAGCACTCCTATGTCTCCATCCACCTTGAGGACGATCCCGAGGTTGTCGCCGCCAGCGGACATGTCGCGGTGGTCGACGAATTCGCCGTCTTCGACCGGATCATCACTGCCCCCGACTTCCGCCGCAAGGGCCTGGGCAGCCTGGTCATGCGCGCCCTGGTGTCCCTGGCGCTCGAGCACGACGTCGAGGAGGGCCTGCTGGTCGCCTCGGTCGACGGCCAGGCCCTGTACCAGTTCCTGGGTTGGACCCCCATCGGCACGATCGTGACACTTGAGGGCCAGCGGGACTGAGCACGCCCACGGTGTCGGCCGTCGATGCCACAATGGTGCGGTGACCGAACACCATCCACTCGTTGCCCAGTTGGGGCACGGCGTTTCACCGGAGACGCTGACGCATGTCCGCGTCGTGCCGGCCCGCGAGGCGGTGCTTGGCCCGTGGCCCGAGTGGGTGCACCCGGAGGTGGTCGAGGCCTTTGGCCGCTCGGGTGCCGGCAGCCCATGGCTGCATCAAGTGCAGGCGGCCATGAGCGCCCACGAGGGCCACCACACGATCGTGGCGACGGGCACTGCGTCGGGCAAGTCACTGGCATACCTGCTGCCGACCCTGGATGCGATCCACCGGGCCGAGCTCGACCAGACCGTGACCTTGCAGGCCAGCGGAGCCGTCGTGCTCTACCTCTCCCCCACCAAGGCCCTGGCTGCAGACCAACAATCGGCCTTGGCGGGCCTGGGCCTGCCGACGCTCAAAGTCGCCACGTACGACGGCGATACCGATCCCGGCGAACGCCGGTGGATCCGCGACCATGCGAACTTCGTGCTGACGAATCCCGACATGCTCCACTTCGGCGTCCTGCCCAACCACCCGGCATGGGCCCGCTTCTTCCGACGCCTCTCCTACGTCATCGTGGACGAGGCCCACAGTTATCGGGGGGTCTTCGGCTCCCATGTCGCCAATCTCCTGCGGCGCCTCCGAAGGATCTGCGACCACTATGGGGCGACCCCGGTGTTCATCGGGGCGTCGGCGACCAGTTCCGAACCGGGACGTTCGTTCGGGCGGCTCATCGGCGCCGAGGCCTCCGAAGTGACCACCGACTTTTCGCCCCACGGCCAGACCGTCGTCGCCCTGTGGGAGCCGCCGCTGACCGATTCACGTGGGGAGAACGGCGCACCGGTGCGGCGGACCGTCATCGCCGAAACCGCGGACCTGTTGGCCAACCTGGTCAGCGCGCAGGTCCGGACCATCGCCTTCATCAAGTCACGACGTGGGGCCGAGACCATTTCCACCATCGCCCGCCGTCTGGTCGACGAGATCCATCCCAGCCTCCCGGGCCGGATCGCAGCCTACCGCTCGGGCTACCTTCCGGAGGAACGGCGGGCCCTGGAGCGCCAGCTGCGCAGCGGCGAGCTCCTCGGAATCGCCTCGACGTCGGCACTGGAACTGGGCATCGACATCGCCGGCCTGGATACCGTGCTGGTCGCCGGGTGGCCCGGGACCAGGGCGTCCTTCTTCCAGCAGATCGGCCGGGCAGGACGCGCCGGCCAAGACGCCCTGGCAGCTTTCGTGGCCAGCGACGATCCACTGGATACCTATCTGGTCCACCACCCGGAGGCGATCTTCGATGCCTCGGTGGAAGCCACCGTCTTCGACCCGTCCAATCCCTATGTGCTGGGTCCACACCTCTGCGCGGCAGCCGCCGAACAGCCACTGCGCCTCGAGGAGGTCCACCTCTTCGGGCCCTCCGCAGGAGAACTCCTGGATTCCCTGGTCGACCGCGGATACCTTCGGCGCCGCCCGTCGGGCTGGTTTTGGACCCACCCTGAAAGCGCCGCCTCGATGGTGAACCTGCGGGCGGACGGGGGAGGGCCGATGAACATCATCGATGCCCAGACCGGCGCGCTACTCGGGACGATGGATTCGCCGCAAACCCAATACCAGGCCCACACGGGGGCCGTATATGTCCACCAGGGCTCGACCTACGTGGTGGAGGAGCTCAACGAGCAGGACCACTGCGTGCTGGTGAACCGGGCAACGCCCGACTACTACACGCAGGCACGCGACATCACCACGATCGACGTGATCGAGACACAACGCACCCGCGACTGGGGACCGACGCAGGTGCATTTCGGAGACGTCAAGGTCACCACCCAGGTGGTCTCCTTCCAACGCAAGGCGGTGGCCAGCAACGAGGTGCTGGGCGAGGAGCCGCTGGAGCTCGACGCCCGCGACCTGTTCACCAAGGCCATCTGGTTCACGGTGCCCGAGCGGGAGATGGCCAGTGCGGGCATCCTGCCCGATGCGGCCCCGGGAGCCCTGCACGCCGCAGAACATGCTTCCATCGGCATGCTCCCATTGGTGGCATCCAGCGATCGCTGGGACATCGGTGGCGTATCCACCGCGCTTCATATGGATACCGGAATGCCGACCATCTTCGTCTATGACGGCTATCCGGGCGGAGCCGGTTTCGTGGAGCGCGCGTTCGAACGCGTCACCACCTGGTTGAGCGCGACCCGCGAGGCGATCATGGCCTGCGAATGCGATGCCGGATGCCCCTCCTGCGTCCAGTCGCCCAAGTGCGGCAACCGGAACAATCCCCTGGACAAGGCCGGCGCCGTCACGTTGCTGGGGCTGCTGCTGCGCCACGCCCGGCTCGCAGCGAACTAGCCCGGCGGCCGCCAGGGTCGGGTCGGCGGCCCGGCCCGGGATCGGCCGGCTCCTTCCACTCCCAATCCGGCCAGCCAGTCCGTTCCGGGGCCCACGGCCACCGAGGTCCAGACCTCGACGATGACGCCGTCGGGCGTCGACCTCCGGCAATCCACCAGCCGTGCACCGTTGCGCGCGGCGACGTCCGCGGCAACACCACACGGTTCACCCGGGGACAGGCCACGCGCGGCATCGGCGCCAGCCAGCGCGGCCAGGTCCGCGGCACTGGCCGCCCTGCCCCCCGCAGAGACCGCCGCGGTGACCGCCAGGATGGCCAAGAGCCCGAAGACCGATGCGGCCACCAGTGCCACGACGAGCACGGTCCCCGAACCGCGCTGCGTGACGCCGGAGCCGCGCGTGAGCCAGCGGGCTCGGGGCACTTCATCGCCCATCGCCGCCACCTGGCCCACCGCTTCCGACTTCGGGTTTGGCTTCCGCATATGCGGAGAGCACCAGCAGTTCGGGCCCGCCGAACCATGGCAACGTGAACCGCGTGCTGACCTCCACGCGGCGATACGGACCGGCAGTGCCGATCCTGATGCGCGCCGCATCCCCTGCCAGCCGGTGTCCTGTCTCGAGTGCGCCGGCCGAGGTCTCGCCGCGGGCAATTTCCCTCGCGGTTGCCCGGGCTGCCTGCTCCAGCCTCACCTGGGTGGTGCCGCAGACGCCGACCCCCAAGGCCAGCGCGAGAAAGGCGGCCACGGCCGGCAGCAGCACGGCGAACTCCGCCGTGCTGCTGCCACGTTGATGGGTGAAAGGCATGGTCCGGGCCTAAAAGGACAGGGCCTGCCGGACTAGGCCCATCAACAGCTCGCGCACATCGCCACTGCTCAGGATGCCGACCAGCAGGCCGGCGAATCCGACGGCCGCCAGGGCAACAATCGCGAATTCCGCGGTGGCGATGCCGTCCTCGTCCGTAAGGGGTGCTGCCTCGGGTTCCCGGCTCCGCGTCATCGCTGTGGTCGATGATTGGTTCTCGTTCATGTTCTTTCCTGCTTTCCATCGATACCGGCCCCACCCCGGGGCCTGACTCCACTGTGATCCGCTCCAAATGCCGGCGGCCCGTCACCCCGACGGGATCTGGAAAACCCGGACGACTGGGCCCTTGTGGGGGGCTCGTCTTCCGCCCGGCCAGCACCTATCCGGCATCCGGCAGCAGGGCCATCACGACGGGGACGATGCCCAGGCAGATGAACGCCGGGAGCGCGCAGACACCCAACGGGATGACCAGCTTCACTCCCAGCTCCGCTGCCTGCTTTTCGGATCTTCGGGCCTCGGCTCGCCGTTCTTGTTCCGCCGCCGCCCGCAGCAGATCAGCGGTCGCGGCACCTGTGAGCTGGGCAAAGGCGAGCGCCTCACCCAGACCGCGCAGGGTGGGAGGGGCGGCCTGCCAGGCCCGGCGCCACCCCACTCCGAGTTCCAGGGAGCGGACGACCGGCCCCAATCCCCTACATGGTTCGACGTCCCGGGCCAAGGTGGCCAGGGCGCGGTCCACCGGCAAACCGGAATCAAGCAAGGTGGCCGCAAGTTCGAGCAGGAGGGGTGCGTCCGCGGCGGCGGGCGGCTGGGATGCCCGTTCCGGTGTACTGCTGGCCAGGGGTCCGCGGCCACTGCGGTGCCGCAAGTACCAAGGTGCGATGGAGCACCAGGCAACAGCACCGGCCAGGAGGGCCGCGATCAGGACCATCACGGGGAGCCCCTCCTTCGTGGCACCCGGCCCCGTCCAGCCGGCCCCGCGCGGCTCAAGAGCCGCCGGCACCATATCGCGTTCGCCCACCACAATGCGGCGCCGGCAGCCAGGCACACACGGCCGGTGGGCGTTCCCACGAGCAGCATGAAGGGGTCGGCACCCATGAGCTGGGCCAACGCCAATCCCAACGCCGGCAACCACGCCAGCAACTTCTGAGTCATGCGTGGTCCCGCCAGGGTCGCGTCCAGGGCGCGGCGGCAGTCCTGTTCGGCCTCCAATTGGCCCGCCAGCCTGTTCAACAGGTCCCCGAGCGGTGCACCGGTGGATTCGGAGAGACGAATGCACCAGCACAACCGCTTCCAAGCATGCCCGTAGCGGGGAGCAGCATGCAGATGCCGTTCGATGCCAACGGAGGGGCCCGCACCTGTTTCATGGGCTATCAGGGCAGCCCGGGAGGCGTCCACGACGTCGTTCGCCGCCCCGGCTGCCCCCGTGGCCACGCCCACCCGCCGCCGGGCAAACCCACTCTCCCGGCCATGATCCGCTGCAGATGCCACTCGTTCGGCCCACGTCGTTTCGAGGAGGGCCCAGGCCTCGACCGGATGCCGTCCCGAACGCAGCAACGCACCCATCTGCCGGATGGCGACCACGTGGGCGTCCAAGTCGTCGGCGGCGGCCGAACGGCGCCAGGGCACGCCCCACCACGCCCGCGGACCGGATAGCGGGTTGCCGACCGGTGCCGACATCTGGGCCCGCGGCCACCGGTGCCCGGCTGGCACGAGCCCACAGGCAATACCGGTGAATAGCGATGCTGCCAGGATCACCAGGGACACGGGATGGACCTCTCGGCCAGCACCTGCGCAAACCAGCCTGCGGACGGTCCGGGTTGCATGCTGGAATCGTCGTCCAGTCGCATGATGGTCGAGACGGCGAGGAATCCCTGGCCATCACCGACCAACCGTCCCAACTCGCGGGGTGTGCGCCGACCAGCCAGGCGCCCCATGTGGATCACCAGATCCAGTGCACTGGAGGCCTGGACGGCGAGCGCCGGGCCCGTCATGCCCGCCAGCGAGGCCAGGGCCGCCAATCGCGCGGGGACCGCTTCGGCCGAACTGGCGTGGACGGTGCCGCCCGCGCCGTCATGTCCGGTATTCATTGCCGTCAGGAAGTCGGCGACCTCGGCCCCCCGGCATTCGCCCACCACCAGCCGGTCGGGTCGCATGCGCAGTGCCTGACGGACCAGGTCCGTCATGCCCACCTCCCCGGCCCCCTCGATGTTCCCCGTCCGGCATTGCAGGCTGACGACGTGGGGATGTGCGGGTTCGAGTTCACGGGCATCCTCGACGATGAGCAGCCGTTCCGAGGGCTCGGCTTCGCCCAACAGCGCACCGAGCAGGGTGGTCTTCCCACTGCCGGTGCCGCCGCTGATCAGGAAGTTCAACCGTGCCCGGATCACGGCCCGCAGCACCGCGTGCCAGGGGTTGGCCGCGCCCCGGGATAAGACCGATCCCAAGCCGGCCGACTTCCCGGCGCGGATGCGCACGGAGATCAGGGGGCCTCCCGCCGAGATCGGCGGCAGGACGGCGTGGATCCGGTATGGCCCCACCACGACATCGGCGAAGGGCTGGGCGCTGTCCAGGCGCCGGCCCCCCGAAGCAGCCAACCGGACGGCGAGCGTCCGGATCTGTTCGGGCTCGGTGAACCTCAACGACGTCGGGACCAACCCACCGTCCCCGTCCCGCCACACCAGCCCCTCGGCATCGACGAGCACATCGGTGGTTCCGGGCTCGTCGGCGACAGGTTGCAGGGGCCCCAGGCCGTGCAGGTCCTCCTGGAGTGCGCGGATCACCTGGGCGGCGCTGCCGCTGCCGACCACCAGGCCGGAGGCGCGGACCGCACCGGCAAGATCTGCACCGGTCAACGGGCCCCCGCCGGACAGGGCCCGCCGGCGCACCTCGTCGAGAACGCGCTCATCCAGTCGTCCACCCGGCTCCCGGTCGGGACCCGAAGATACGGGAACCCACCGACGGCGGCCGTTCTCCCGTCCCGCAGCATGCGGGGAAGCAGCCGGCTGCCCGGTCATGACGCAACCTTCTCGAGGCCGGTAGCGCCCGGCGCCACCGGCCAGCTCCACGCCACCAGCAATTCCACCAGACGTCGGATCCGTGGCCGGGCCAGCACCGAGCCCAGGCGTCCTTCGCGGGACGCGGCCGCCACCACGGCCGCCGGGGGCAGGTAGGCGAGCAGGTCCAGCCCGGCTGCCGAGGCCACGCGTGGGGCGTCCAGGCCGGTCGGCAGGCTCCCGGTCACCACGATCCGCCAGGGGACCCCTGCATCCGGCCCGGTCGGGGTGAACGCCTGCGCCTGGCCCGGAACCGCCGCCGATGCGACCACCAGCACGGAGTCGGCGAGCAAGCCCAGCGTCTCGTCCATGCCGGCCGTCCGCCCCACATCGACCACGACCGCGTCGAAGCTCCTGCGGGCCGCAGCGAGGACCTCGTTCACCGTCGAACCGGACACCGGCTCCGGACGGCCCCCGGTCCAGGTCAACACGGAGGTCCCGTCGACCTGGGGGAGTATCCCGGCCAGATGCCCGGGGGCGATCTGGCCACGGGAGCGCACCAGGTCCTCCCATCCCACGCCGCCGGACGCCGGACGCCCGAGCAGGGTCCAGATCCCCCGGCTGTGGGGATCGGCGTCGACCACCAACACGCGGCCTCCCTGCCGTCCGCCCGCCAAACCCGTCAGCACGGCCAACGTGGTGGTCCCGGTGCCGCCCGTGGCACCCGAGAATAGCGTGACGCGGCCGTGCCCCGAGTGCAGTTCCCGCTCCCCCAGGAATTCACCCAACCAGGCAGAGGCCTCCGGCAGGATCGCCACGCGGACCCCTGGATCCCTGGCGGCCGCCCGCCAGAGCTCGTCCCTGTCCTCCGCGAAGCCAACGAGGATCAGCGGGATGCGGGGGCCTCCCGGGAGGCCATCCGCGGCGGTATCCGGTCCGAACAGGGCCAGGGTGCAGTTGGGGGGCCAGCGGTCCGGGACGTGCCGTTCGACGGCCAGGACCACCCCGCAGGCGGCCGCAACGAGGGCGACGTGGTCGGCGAGCCCGTCGTCGCGGGTGACGAG
The DNA here is from genome assembly GCF_056680475.1 of Arthrobacter sp. ASL1. Lineage (NCBI taxonomy): Bacteria > Bacillati > Actinomycetota > Actinomycetes > Micrococcales > Micrococcaceae > Arthrobacter > Arthrobacter sp. ASL1. The sequence continues at coordinate 2,974,113 of NZ_CM155284.1, read as the reverse complement.
CAGGCAGGTGCTGGCTTCCCCGTCTCCGGGCCCGGCGGCCGGGGGTGGTGGGAGATAGGCGGGCAGTTCGTTCATGTCACCACCCTCGTGGTGCCGCCGGCACGTCGAGGACCGCTGACGCTGCCCTGTGGACAAGCCGGGTGGTGGGGCCGGTGCGCGGTGGTTGTGGGGGGCGGGCCAGGCCGCCCGACCCTGCAAGAATGGGAGGGTGCCCGGTTATGCAGTCCTCGCCACCCATTCCACCGCCCAGGCTGCCCCCGGGCAGGGGGTGGCTTCCGCCGTCGTGCAGTTGCTGGACGAGGCCGGCACGGCCGAGGGGCCACCGGTCATGCTGCCCGGTGACCAGCTGGCCGGATTCGTGCGGGAGCTGGAGGCCCGCCGGCCCCGGTGGGTCTGGGCACGGACAGCCGACTGGTATCCGGGGCTGTTGGCCGCCGGGTGCACCGTCGAACGCGCCTGCGATCTGGCGCTGTCGCGGTCGATCCTGCGCCATTCCACGGCCGCCGCAGAGACCGGCTACACCCAGGGGTTGCGCGCCGGCGGCGCCGACCGGGAGGATGCCGATCCGGCGGCCCTGCCCCCGGCCCGGGTGCCGGAGAACCAGGGTGCCCTCTTTTCCGAACCACGTGACGAGCGGACGTCGGTGGAGGCGGTGGCCGCGGAATTCCTCGAACAGCAACGCGCCGTACCCACCACCCCGCCCGGCCGCCGGCTGCAGCTGCTGCTCGCCGCGGAGTCGGCCGGTGCGCTCGTCGCCGCCGAGATGCGCCACCACGGCATCCCGTGGCGCCCCGACGTCCATGAGGCGCTGCTCGCCGATGCGCTGGGCCCGCGCACGGCCCCGGGGGCACGTCCGGCCCGTGCCGAAGAGGTCGCGGTCGAACTGCGTGCGGCCCTGGGGGCACCCGGACTGAACCCGGATTCCCCGCAGGAGCTGTTGCGTGCCCTGCATCGGGTCGGCGTGGACGCCAAGAGCACCGGGCAATGGGAGCTGCGGGAGTACTCCCATCCGGCCCTGGAGGTCCTGCAGCGCTACAAGAAGCTGTCCCGGCTGCATACCGCCAACGGCTGGGCGTGGTTGGACGCCTGGGTGCACGACGGCCGATTCCGGCCCGAATACGTGGTCGGCGGCGTGGTCACCGGCCGGTGGGCCTCCCGCGGCGGGGGCGCGCTGCAGATCCCGCACACGATCCGCGACGCGGTCCGCCCGGACGCGGGACACGTGCTGGTCGTCGCCGATGCCGCCCAGTTGGAACCACGGATCCTCGCCGCGCTGGGCCGCGACAACGGCCTGGCCGATGCGGCCCGCGGCCGGGACCTCTACCAGGGAATTGCCGACCAGGGCTTCGGCGGCGACCGGGCCCACGCGAAGATCGCCATGCTCGGTGCCATGTACGGCTCGACGACCGGGGAGGCAGGACGGCTGATGCCCCAGTTGACCCGAACGTTCCCGCAGGCCATCGGGGTGCTCGAACGGGCCGCCCGGATCGGCGAGGGCGGTGGCGTCGTGGGCACCTGGCTGGGCCGGTGCTCCCCGGCGGCGTCGGAACGCTGGCTGGCCGGCCAGCGGGCCGCCTCCGCAGAGGAGCAACGCCGTGCCGATGGCGCCGCCCGGTCCCGGGGGCGGTTCACCCGCAACTTCGTGGTCCAGGGAACCGCGGCAGAATGGGCGCTGTGCTGGCTGGCGGACATCCGGTTGCGGCTGCGGGCGGCGAAGTCGGAGGGGCGGGACGACGGCGAACTGGTCTTCTTCCTGCACGACGAGGTGATGCTGCACGTGCCCGCCGAAGCGGCCGAACGGGTCTCGTCGATGGTGCAGGAGGCCGCGGAACGGGCGGCGGCGCTGATGTTCGGACGGATTCCCGTGCAGTTCCCGGTCGGCGTCGTGACCGTCGGATCCTACGCCGACGCCAAATGACCCGGATTAGTCGAAGGGGTACGGGCGGACCTTCGCCGCATCCCACGGACGGCTCCAGCCCAGGTCATCGAGCAGCCGCGCCAGCACGATGCCGGTGAAGCCCCAGATGATCCGTCCGTCAATGTCGAAGGCCGGCGAGTGGTGGGTGCGGCCCTCCCGGTTGATCTCGACGCGGAACCGGTTGGCCGGGTCCACCAGGTCGGCCACGGGGACGCGGAAGACCGCTGCCGATTCGCCGGGGTCGACGACGAAGACCTCGCTGGGCCGGTCCCACCAGCCGATCACCGGGGTGACGACGAAGTTGGTGACGGGCAGTTCCGCGGCCGGCAGCTCACCCAGGACCTCGACGCCGTCCGGGTCGAGCCCGGTCTCCTCCTCCGCCTCCCGCAACGCCGCCGCCACGGCTGTCGCATCGGTGTCGTCGATGGTCCCGCCCGGAAACGCGATCTGCCCGGCGTGCTGGCGCAACGTGGCGGCCCGTTCGACGAAGAGCACGTCCAGGTCGGCGGGCACGGTGGTGGCGGTGGCGGCCGCATCGATGTCGTCCAGCCGGCCGAACAGAACCAGCACCGCGGCACGCCGGGCGGAGGCATGGTCCATGCCCTCGAACATCCAGGAGGCGGGGACCCTGCTGATCCCGTCGTCGCCGGCTTCCACCAGCGGTCGGTGGCGTTCGATGACGCCGAGCAGGTCACCGCGGGCATCGAGCGCGGAGTGGGCCCGTGGGACCGGGGCGCTCATGCCCCCAGCCCGTGGCCCAGGGCGCGCAGTTCCCGACGGGTCTTGCCCGCACGCATCAGGTCAAGCAATTCCCCCCGCCCGGGGGCAAGCTCATATTTGAGCAGCTTCGCGGCCTTCACCGGGTCGGTCTCCCCCTCGCCGTAGGACGGGCACAGGGTGGCAACCGGGCAGGCGCCGCAGGCCGGTTTCCTGGCGTGGCAGACCCGGCGCCCATGGAAAACCACGCGGTGCGAGAGCATCGTCCAGTCCCGTTTCTCGAACAACGCGCCCACCGCGTGCTCGACCTTGACCGGATCGGTTTCCTCCGTCCAGCCGAAGCGGCGCGAGAGCCTCAGGAAGTGGGTGTCCACGGTGATGCCCGGGACGTCGAAGGCGTTGCCGAGCACGACGTTGGCCGTCTTGCGCCCCACCCCGGGCAGGGTGACCAGGTCCTGGATCCGCCCGGGGACCACGCCGTCGTGCTCATCGACAATGGCCCGCGCCATGGCCACGATGTTGTTGGCCTTGGCCCGGAAGAATCCGGTCGGCCGGATGAGTTCCTGCACGTCCTCCAGGCCGGCCTCGGCGAGGGCGCGTGGGGTCGGGTACGCGGCGAACAACGCCGGGGTGGTCGCGTTCACGCGCACGTCGGTGGTCTGCGCGGAGAGGATGGTGGCCACGAGCAGCTCGAAGGCGTTCGTGAAGTCCAGCTCCGGAACCGCATACGGATAGGCCTCGCCGAGCAGCCGGTTGATCTTGCGGGCCCGGCGTTTGAGCCCGATGACGGTTTCGCCGCCGCGCGGGCGGGGCGTGGCGGTGCTCGGTGTCGGCACGCTCAGGCCCGTTCGATCCGGCCGAGGTCGCGCAGCACGCCGACGGAGCCGTCGGAATCCTGGACGAGGAACTCGTAGCCGCGGTCCTCCAGGGCCAGGATCCACTCTCCCGGTTCGAGGACGAAGGCGTTGCGGCCCGTGGCCTCGCTGACCGCGGTGCGGCGGTCGGGCACGGCGAACCAGAAGGCCTGGTGTTCGGGCCCGTCGTGGCCGGAACTGGTGGCCGTGAACGAGACCTCCTCCTGCTCCGCGGCCACCGGGGTCTTCGGCGCCGTCTGGCCGGGAGGGCCCACTGCGTCCTCCCCCGATGTGGCCGTGTTCCCACCGACGGCGGGGCCGACCGTGGTTTCTGGCGCGGGGGCGTCCTGCGTGTCGGCTTCGGACGTTGTGGGAGCGTCGGTGGCGCCCGCCAACCCGTCCTCGGACGCGGCTTCGTCCGGCTGGGTCCCGGCGGCATCACCGGCGGCATCGCCGGTGGTGGCGGACGGCGCATCGCCCCCGGAGTCGGCCTGCGGGTCGGCCAGGGCCGGATCGACGGCCGGCCCCTCCCCCGGCTCTTCGGCACCCGGGCGCGGCCAGGCACCCGGGGTGGGCTCCGGCGTCGTGCTGTGGGTGGCTGCGAGGCCGGTGGCCACCGAGGGCACCGTGGACTGGTCCGCCTGCTCGGCCGGGGTGTGGGCCTGCGGATGGACCGGGGCCGGCGGATGGACCGGGGCCGCACCGGCGCCGGCTGTGCCCGCCGTGCCGGACGCGCGGGGAGCACGGGGTGCGCGGGGTGCACTGGGACGGATCGGGCGGGTCAGCAGGGCGGTCTTCCCGGGGGCGAAGTCGAGGACGAAGCCCGGGATGTACGGGGCCGCTGCGGTGCCGCCGGCCATGACGAGGGAGCCGAGCAGGCCCAACAGGAAGGCGGGGTTCATCGACATGACCGAGGAGATGAAGAAGTACAGGATGCCCAGCAGCGAAACCACCGAGGCCAGCTGGTCCAGGGTCAGGGAGCCGGCCGTGACCTTCGTGCGGCCGGAGAGGCGCCGCCAGGCGAAGGCCACCCCGACAACCACCGGCAGGGCCAGGGTGATGAACTGGTTGAACGCCGTCGTATGGAAGGTCCACACGTTGGCGTAGGAACCGCCGCCGACCTGGAACGGCACGACGGATCCGATCAGCAGCAGCAGCGCGCCGGCCATCACCACGATCTCGCGCAGCGTGAATGGGCCGGCCAACGCCGGGGCGGTCCCCGACGGATCGGCGGAGGATGTGGCCACGATGACTCCTTTCGCCGCCATCTGCGTGGCGGGCTGCGGTCTGCTTCGGTTCCCAGCCTATAGAGGACGGCCGTGGCGCGGATGCAGGTTCGGGCTCATTTTTGCCTCCGAAGGGCCCGGAATCAACCGTTCACCGCAGAATCGTCGCGGTGAACGTCTCACACCGTGACGGAGGACACGCTGATGTGCGATCGGTTGTAGCCTGACTCACAGCACCCATATTCCGCTCCGAAAGGATCGACATCGTGTCGGACAAGCACTCCACCCTCGACAACCTGTCACATGAGGACCGCAGTTTTGCGCCCAGCGCCGGTTTCGCCGCCACCGCAGTGGCCCGCGAGGACCTGTACCAGCGGGCCGCCGATGACCGGCTGGGCTACTGGGCCGACCGGGCCCGCGAGGTCCTGACGTGGGACACCGATTTCACGCAGACGCTCGACTGGTCCGGGGCCCCGGTGGCGAAATGGTTCGTCGGCGGCAAGGTCAATGCGGCCTACAACGCCCTGGACCGCCACGTCGAGGCCGGCAACGGCGACCGGGTGGCCATCCACTTCGAGGGCGAACCGGGCGATACCCGCACCTACACCTATGCGCAGCTGACCGACGAGGTCAAGCGCGCCGCCAACGCGTTCGCATCCCTCGGCGTGTCCAAGGGCGACCGGGTCGCCGTCTACCTGCCGATGATCCCCGAGGCCGTCATCACCATGCTGGCCTGCGCCCGGATCGGGGCCATCCACTCGGTCGTCTTCGGCGGGTTCTCTGCCGACGCGCTGCGCAGCCGCATCGACGACGCCGAGGCCAAGCTCGTCGTCACCGCCGACGGCACCTGGCGCCGCGGCAAGCCCAGCCCGCTCAAGCCCGCCGTCGACGAGGCCGTCGCCAACTGCGCCGGCTCGGTGCAGAACGTGCTGGTCGTCAAGCGCAATGGCGAGGACGTCGCCTGGACCGACGGGCTGGACCTCTGGTGGGACGACGTCGTGCCCGCCGCCTCCGGCGAGCACACGGCCGAGGGCCACGACTCCGAACACCCACTGTTCGTGCTCTACACCTCGGGCACCACCGGCAAGCCCAAGGGCATCATCCACACCACCGGCGGCTACCTGGTGCAGAACGCCGTCACCCACCGCGACACCTTCGACCTGCACCCCGAGAGCGACGTCTTCTGGTGCACCGCCGACATCGGCTGGGTCACCGGGCACAGCTACGTCACCTACGGCCCGCTGGTCAACGGCGCCACCCAGGTCATCTACGAGGGCACCCCCGATTCGCCGCACCAGGGCCGCTGGTGGGAGATCGTCCAGAAGTACGGCGTCTCGATCCTCTACACCGCCCCCACCGCCATCCGCACCATGATGAAGTGGGGCCGTGAGATCCCCGACGGCTACGACCTCTCCTCGCTGCGCGTGCTCGGCTCCGTCGGCGAACCCATCAACCCCGAGGCGTGGATGTGGTACCGCGACGTCATCGGGACCAACGCCGGGGCCAACGGCGAGCGCAAGGTCGAACCCACCCCGATCGTGGACACCTGGTGGCAGACCGAGACCGGCGCCCACATGATCGCCCCGCTGCCCGGGGTCACCGCGACCAAGCCCGGATCGGCCCAAGTGGCGGTACCGGGCATCACCGTGGACGTCGTCGACGAGAACGGCGCGTCCGTGGCGGACGGCGAGGGTGGCTACCTGGTCATCCGCGACCCGTGGCCGGCGATGCTGCGCGGCATCTGGGGCGACATGCAGCGCTACCAGGACACCTACTGGTCGCGGTTCGAGGGGATGTACTTCGCCGGCGACGGCGCCAAGAAGGACGACGACGGGGACATCTGGCTGTTGGGCCGGGTCGACGACGTCATGAACGTCTCGGGTCACCGCCTCTCCACCACGGAGATCGAGTCCTCGCTGGTCGCCAACTCGCTGGTCGCCGAGGCCGCCGTCGTCGGCGCCAAGGACGAGACCACCGGCGAGGCGGTCTACGCGTTCGTCATCCTGCAGCGCGAGCCCGAGGACGGGGAGGACGTCGTGGCACTGCTGCGCGCCCACGTGGCCAAGGAGATCGGTGCCATCGCGAAGCCGCGCGGCATCTTCGTGGTCCCGGAACTGCCCAAGACGCGTTCGGGCAAGATCATGCGCCGCCTGCTCAAGGACGTCGCCGAGGGCCGCGAGGTCGGCGACTCGACCACGCTGGCCGATGCCACGGTGATGCAGCAGATCGCCGACTCCGTGCGCCGCTGACCCGCGCTCCGGCTACCGCCGGATCCTGCCACGCCCCGTCACACACCAGCTGTGGGCGGGGCGTGGGGGTTTAATGGGGCCATGACTGACTCCGCTCCCGACTCCGCTTCGGCACCCCTGCGCATCCTGGTCCTCAACGGCCCCAACCTGAACCTGCTGGGCACCCGCGAACCGGCGATCTACGGCACGGCGACCCTGGACGACGTCGAGGCGCTGTGCCGGGACCGGGCCGCCGCGCACGGGCTGGAGGTCGACTTCACCCAGTCCAACCACGAGGGCGTGCTCATCGACGCCATCCACGCCGCCCGCGGGACGGCGGCCGGCATCGTCATCAACCCGGGCGCCTTCACGCACACCTCGATCGCCATCGCCGACGCCATCGCCGCCGTCGAGCTGCCCGTCATCGAGGTCCACCTCTCCAACGTCCACGCCCGCGAGGCGTTCCGCCACCACTCCTACGTCTCCCCGGTCGCCGCCGCGGTCTTCATCGGTGCCGGGATCAACGGGTACAGCTACGCCATCGACCAGCTCGCCACGCGCGGCTAGGCGCACCCATGGTCCAGGGCAGCCACGACGCGCCGACCCACACCGCGGCCACCTACGACCAGTACGCCCGCACCTGGTTCGCCGGCCACTCGGCGGTCTATGCCGGGTGGGCCTCCCACGTCGCGGCCACCCCGGTGCTGGCCTCCCTCATCGCCACCCTGCCGGCGGCCAAACGCCAACCGAACCTGGTCTTCGCCGCCAGCCGGTTCCTGGGCTGCCCCGACGCGGACGCCGTTACCTGGGACGCCTTCCTGCGCGGCCACTGGCCCGAGATCCGCGCCGTGGTCCTGGGCCACCGCACGCAGACCAACGAACCGCGCCGCTGCGCCACCCTGCTGCCCGCCCTCGGGCTCATCGCGGCCGACACCGGCAAACCGTTGGCCCTGGTCGAGGTCGGTCCCTCCGCGGGGCTCTGCCTGCTGCCGGACCGCTACTCCTATGAGTACGACGGCGGCATCCGCCTCGGGGAGGGGACTCCCCTGCTGCGCTGTACCACCACGGGGAATCCACCGCTGCCAGAGGTGCTGCCCACGGTGGCCTCGCGGACGGGGGTCGATGTGAACCCGTTGGACGGAACGGATCCGGAGACGGTGCGTTGGCTCGAGGCGCTGGTCTGGCCGGGCCAGAACGAGCGCCTGGCCACGCTGCGCACCGCCCTGGCCACACTGGCCGGCATGGGGCCGGCCCGTCCCCACCTCGTCACCGGGGACCTGAACGAGCGGGTCGCCGACCTCGTCGCCGCGGTCCCGCCCACGCACACCGCGGTGGTCTTCCATTCGGCGGTGTTGGCCTACCTGGCACCCGACGAGCGGGCCCGCTTCGCCGCGACGATGGCCACGCTGGACTGCCGGTGGATCTCCAACGAGAACTTCTTCCTCGATGATTCCGGCGCGACGGTCGCCTCCGGACAGGGCGACCGTTTCACCCTCACCCTGGACGGGCGGCCGGTGGCCTACACCGGCCAGCACGGGGCCACGTTGGACTGGATCCGCTGACGGTTGCCGGCCGCGGGCCTCAGTGGGCGGAGCAGGCCCCGGTGGAGACCGTGTCGGTGTAGCCGGAGGCGTGCTCGACGACGGGCCCGACCTCCTTGAGCGAAAGCGCGTACCCGACGCGGGTGTCGCCCTTGGCCTTGGCGAAGACGACACCCACCAGCTTGCCGGCGTCGTCCAGCAATGGGCCTCCCGAATTGCCCTGCTGGACGTCGGCTCCGAGCTGGTAGATCTGCAGTGGCGAGGCGTCTGCTCCGTAGATGTTCTGCACGGAGACGGTGCGCAGCGACTGCACCACGGCGCCCTTGGCCTGGAACGGGCCGCCGGCGGGGTAGCCCATGAACGTGGCCCGGTCCCCGGTGGAGAGGTCCTGGCCCAACGGGACCGCCTTCAGGCCCAGGCCGTCAACGGCGAGCACCGCCAAGTCGTGGGAGGCGTCGAAGTGCACCACGCGGGCCGGCAGCGCCCGGCCATCGCGGGTGTTCACGACCGGTTCGGAGATACCGGCCACGACGTGGGCGTTGGTCACGACGCGGTCCTGGGCCGCGACGAAGCCGCTGCCGGTCTGGTTCACCCCGCAGGCGAACGCGGTCCCGGTGATCTTGACCACGGATGCCGAACGGCTCTGCGTGGCCTCGCTGGCTGGTCCCTGCTGCGTTGGCGCTGCCTCCGGTACGGGGGCGAACGGTTCGATGATGTCGGGAATGCTCTGGCCCATGACCACCGAGCGGGCCTTGGCCATCGCGCTCGAGACCGGGTCCGGGGTGGCGTTGCGGATCGCGGAAATGACCTGGGACGAGGCGATCTGCTGGGAGAGGAAGGGCAGGCCCATGGTCGCGGCCGAGAAGGCGATCGCCGAGATCACCAGGGCCGCCACGAGGACGTTCACGATCCCGCCCAGCAACCGGTCGAAGGTCTTGATGACCGGGAAGTTCAGCATCATGCGGATGCGGTTGCCGATCGCCACGCCGATGGAGTGGCCCAGGACGACCAGGACGACGGCGGTGGCGATGACCCAGAAAACACGCCACCCGGCGCTGGAGACCCAGCTGGAGACGAAGGGGATGGCGTAGAAGCCGGCCACGCCACCGGCGATGAGCCCCGCCACGCCGCCCAAGGTGACGAAGAACCCCTTGCGCAGCCCGGAAACCAGGAACGCAACGAACGACAACACCAGCAGGATGTCGAGCCAGCCGAACCCGAAAATCACCAAAAACTCCAACCCGTTGCATCGAACCGCGGCGGGGAACCGGCGTATCCCGGGCACCCACACCGCTCGTTCAGTCTACGGGCACGCCCGGGTCGACTTTTGGTGCTGAGGGCTGAAAACGTGCCACTATCGTTGTGGAAGGTGTCACATCGTCTCTGACTACGGCACAATAAGACCAGCGCCAACACACTTGACAGGAGAATTCATGGACATCGAGGTACTGCGCCGGGCACCACTGTTTACGACGCTCAGCGACGAAGTGTTCTCGGCCTTGACCGAGGAACTGACCGAAGTCGATCTGTCGCGCGGGGCATCCGTGTTCCGCGAAGGCGACCAGGGAGACCAGCTCTACTTCATCGTCTCGGGCAAGATCAAGCTCGGACGCACGGCTCCCGACGGCCGCGAGAACCTCCTGGCCGTCCTCGGTCCGGGCGAGCTCTTCGGCGAAATGGCGTTGTTCGACCCGAGCCCGCGCAACGCCACCGCCACCGCGGTGTCCGAGACGCGTCTGGCCGGCCTGCGCCACGAGAACCTGCGCAAGGTCCTCAAGACCTCCCCCGAGGTCTCCGTGCAGCTGTTGCAGGCCCTGGCCCGCCGCCTGCGCCGTACCAACGAGTCGTTGGCCGACCTGGTCTTCTCCGACGTCCCCGGTCGCGTGGCCAAGGCCCTGCTCGACCTCGCCGACCGTTTCGGCCGCCCGGCGACCGACGGCGTCCTGGTCGCCCACGAGCTCACGCAGGAGGAACTGGCCCAGCTGGTCGGCGCCTCCCGCGAGACCGTGAACAAGGCACTGGCGGAGTTCGTACAGCGCGGCTGGTTGCGCCTGGAAGCGCGAGCCGTCGTCATCCTGGATATCCAGCGTCTGCGCCAGCGCTCCCGCTAGGCCCTTTTTCGCCGCGCCGGGCACCCGACGCCAAACGACCCCCGCACTCCGGGTTCCGCCATTTCGACGGACCACCGGGGACGGGGGTCGTTTTCTGCTGCCGACGGCCGCCGGTCAGCGTCCGCGGGCGGCGGCGCCTCCCTCGGAGGCCGTGCTGATGCTCACGTCGAGATAGTAGACACCGTCCACGGCCACCAGTTTGGGGTGGTAGGACTTCACCGGGCGACGGTGGGAGAGGTAGGCGACACACCCACGGGTGGTCGCGATCTTCTCGAGGATGAACTCGACGGCCGGCGTGGTGATCCGGCTCAGGTCCAGCCCGCGGGTGTCGTCCTGCCCGACTTCGTCACCCAACACCGTGCGGGTGCGGTCCTCGAGGACCGCGGATGCGGATTTCCACCCGGCCCACACGCCCTTGCCGCGCAGGAGGGATGCCTCCTGCTGCGGGGGCAGGGCGGCAGCGAAATAGCGGGTGTCGAAACGCCGGTGGGCGAAATCCGGGCTGATCCAGTGCGATAGCGGCCGTAGCAGGTCGGTGCGCAGCCCCAGGCCGCGTTTGGCCAGCATCGCCGTGAAACCGACATCCTGGCCGGCCACGGCCTCGCGGACCTGCATCCATTCCTCGGTCATGCAGTTCTCGACGATGGAGAGCTCATCGGCTCCGGCCAGGAGGATCCCTGTCTCCTCGAACAACTCGCGCACGGCGCAGACGATGTGGCTGCGGGCGATGCGGTGGTCCAAGACTCCGAGTCGTTCGGCCCACCAGCCAACGGAGGGGCCGAACCAGCCCGTGAGGTCCTCGTCCTCAGCCTCGAAGCTGCCTCCCGGGAAGGCGACCGTGCCGAGTGGCGAGCCGCCGGGGCGGTACCCCAAATACGTCTGGACCCCCTGCGGGGAGTCCCTGAGCAACACGACGGATGAGGCCTTGCGCGCTGCCCGGGGGGCCCGGGTGCCAAACGTGGTCCAGCTTTCCGCCGCCCCGGCTTGGGACGGCGGAAGCGGGAAAAGGCGTCGCAACATGCCGGTGCGGGGCAGGTCGGCCCCTTCGGGACGGGGACCTCCCCCGCTGCCCGAGACGCCTCCGACGCACGGGCGGGGTGAATCAGCTGAATTCGGCAATCAGTTCAACTTCCACCGCGGCGTCCAGCGGCAGGGCCGCGACCCCGACGGCCGATCGGGCGTGGATGCCCGCGTCGCCGAAGACGGTGCCCAGGAGCTCGGACGCACCGTTCACCACTCCGGGCTGGCCCGTGAAGGACGGATCGGAGGAGACGAATCCCACGACCTTCACGATCCGGGTGACACGATCCAGGTCGCCGACCATCGATTTCACGACGGCCAGCGCATTGAGCACGGCGATGGCCGCCTGGTCCTTGGCCACATCGGCGTCCACCTGGGCGCCGACCTTGCCGGTGACTGTGAGTTCGCCATTAATGAACGGCAGCTGCCCCGAGGTGTACACGAGGTTCCCGGTGATCACTGCAGGAACATAGGCGGCGACGGGTTTGGCCACCTGCGGCAGCGTCAACCCGAGGTCGGCCAAGCGCTGCTCAACGGCTGATGAAGGCTGGTTTTCCACGATTTTTGGGGGTCCTTTCCGACTACTGCTTGGGACGCTTGAGATAGGCCACCGGGGCATTTCCCTCGGGCCCGGGGATGACGGTGACGAGCTCCCAGCCATCGTCGCCCCACTGGTCCAGGATCTGCTTCGTGGCATGGATTATGAGCGGTAAAGTTGCGTACTCCCATTTCGTCATACCGGATACGTTAGCCGTTCCAGCTAAAGTGGTGGGCATGGCGTCTCGAAAGTCCCCCTTCTTTAACACGGCAACCACCCTCGGCAAGATCGTGGCCTTCTTCGGGGTCAGCGCGCTCTGCGGCGTCCTGGCCGCGGGAATGCTGATCCCTGCCGCCTCCGTCGCCGGCTCCTCAGCCGCCATCGGGATGGATTTCTTCGATGCGCTGCCGGCGGAGTTGAAACAGGCACCGCTCTCCCAGCCATCCAAGATCGTGGCCAAGGATGGAACCCAGCTGGCCACCTTCTACGCGGAGAACCGGACACCCGTCCCGATCGACAAGATCTCCCAGAACATGCAGGACGCCATCGTCTCCATCGAGGACGCACGCTTCTACGAGCACAACGGCGTGGACCTGCGCGGCATTGCCCGCGCCGCGGCCCACAACCTCACCAGTTCCTCGCAACAGGGCGCCTCGACGCTGACCCAGCAGTACGTCAACAACGTGCTCATCAACGCCGCGTTCCTCAAGGGTGCGGACAAGTCCGACATCACCTATTCGGGCACCAAGAACATGGCCGACAAGCTGCGCGAGGCGAAGCTGGCGATCTCCGTTGAGAAGGAATTCACCAAGAAGGAGATCCTGCAGGGATACCTGAACCTCGTGTTGTTCTCCGGGACCACCTACGGTGTCGAGGCTGCAGCGGAACGCTATTTCTCGGTCCATGCCAAGGACCTGAACATCCCGCAGTCGGCCATGCTCGCCGGCATGGTCCAGCGCCCAAACACCTTCGACCCGATCAAGAATCCGGAGCTGACGCTCAACCGGCGCAACACCGTTTTGGCGGCCATGCTCAACACGGATTCGATCACCCAGGCCGAATACGACAAGGCCGTGAAGACGAAACTGGACCTGAATCCCAAGCAATTGAAGTCCGGGTGCGTGGCTGCCGACCAAGCGAACTACTTCTGCGACTATGTGGCCCAGCTGATCCTGCAGGATCCTGCCTACGGCAAGACCAAGGCCGACCGGGAGAACCTGCTCTACCGCGGCGGGCTGACGATCAAGACCACGCTTGATCCGCGCCTGCAGAAGGAAGCCGAGAAGCAGACGCCGAAGATCATCCCAGCGGGGGACTCCTCGAACATGGGCGCGGCCATCGTCACCATCGAACCGGGTACGGGAAACATCCTGGCCATGGCGCAGAACAAGAAGTACGGCGCGGTCCCCGATGACAAGTCCTACACGACGTACAACTTCAACGTGGGCCGGAGCATGGGCGGGACCAACGGGTTCCAGGGCGGCTCGACGATGAAGCCCTACACTGCCATCGCCTGGCTGGAGGATGGCCGCAAGATGTCCGACGTGGTGGACGCCAGTCGGGACAACTATCCCGCGTCGTTCCATTGGAAGGCCTCATGCACGCCGAAGGGCTATGTCACCGTAGACGGCGGCTACCCCGTAGGTAACTTCTCCAAGGGATACAAGAAACGCATGACCGTCGACTACGGGCTCTACTGGTCCATCAACACCGCGACGGTCAAAGAGGCTTCCGAGCTGGACCTGTGCAAGATCGCCGACGTCACCAAACGAGTCGGGCTGTTGGATGCCTCGACCGGCAAACCGATCACCGGGGCAAATCCCTCGTTCGTCATCGGTTCGATGCCGATTACACCCATGGCACAGGCCACCGCCTTCGCGACCTTCGCCAACAAGGGCAAGTATTGCGAGAACCGGGCACTGGAATCAGTGACCGACGCCGCCGGAAATTCCTACAAGGTCCCCGGCATCTCCTGCGAACAGGTCATCGAACCGGGCGTCATCGACAGCCTCAACGGGACCCTGAAGAGGATCGCCGGCAAGCGCGTGGCCAAGGGCTCCATCAGTCAGGATATCGCCGGAAAAACCGGCACTAACAACTCGGCCTCCTCTACCTGGTTCGTCGGCTACACCACGGGCATGGCCACCGCCGCCTGGACCGGCCGTTTCGACGGCAACGCGAAGATCGCGGGAGAACTGATCAATGGCCAACGCTATGAAAACCCCGACTCCTCCACTTTGGCATCACCGCTGTGGATGAACTACATGAAGAACGTCATCGACTACTACCCCGCCGAGAGCCTGGGCAAGGAACCGAAGAAGTCCTCGGACTCGGGTAATTCCAATTCCGGCGACACGTCGGGGAATGATTCAACGAACGACAACGGCAATAATGGGGACAACGGACAGTAACGGAACCACCTAAGGAGAGCACCGCGCCCATGGCCGCGACTCGGGAATTCATGCAGACCATCAAGCGCGCCGCCCCCTTGGTAGGGGTCGGTGCGGGAGCCGTCGCGGCGCTCGGTGGCGTCGCGTTCGGCTACGGCATGATGGAGCGCAACGCGTTCACCATCCGCCATGAGACGATCCCGATCCTGCCCCCGGGCTACGACGACATGAGAGTGCTCCACCTGTCGGACATCCACATGGTCCCGGGGCAGGAGGCCAAGAAGCGCTGGCTGGAATCCCTGGCCGATCTGCGCCCGGATCTGGTCGTCAACACCGGCGACAACCTGAGCCACCGGCAGGCCGTCCCGGAGCTGCTCGAGGCCCTGCGTCCCCTGATGGGCTTTCCCGGCGTTTTCGTGCCCGGCTCGAATTGCTATTACGCCCCGACTCTCAAGAACCCGTTGCGCTACCTCACCGGCCGCCGGGGGAAGTCCAAAGACCTTGCCCAACGCGAGCTGCCCTGGCGTGACATGCATGCCGGTTTCGGTGCCGCGGGTTGGGTCAACCTGACCAACCGCGCGATTTCCCGGACCTACCACGGACTGAGGCTGGACTTCTCCGGCGTGGACGATCCGCACCTGCACCTGGACCAGTTCGCCGGCTGGCCGGCCGGCTCCTCCACCGGGCAGGACGCCCCACACCTGCGGATCGGGGTGGCGCACGCGCCGTACCAGCGGGTGTTGGACCAGTTCACCGGAACCGGTGCCGACCTCATCTTTGCCGGGCACACGCACGGTGGGCAGATCTGCATTCCCGGGTACGGCGCACTCGTCAGCAACTGCGACCTGCCCACCTGGCGCGCCCGCGGCCTGACCAATTGGGAACATGCCGGCAGGATCGCACCGCTGCAGGTCTCCGCCGGTATCGGCACCTCGCGGTTCGCCCCCGTCCGCATCGCCTGCCCGCCCGAGGCTGTCGTCGTCACCCTCACCACCCGGCGCTGACGCAGGGCACCACGGGGCGATTGGTGGATCCCAACCGCTAGCTGTACCCTATGTTTTGATTGCTTCAGGCAAACACAACAGAATGAGGACACCCTCCGTGGTGCAACACCAAAGCAGCCAGATCGATCCCGGCGCACCCGCGTCGTTCCGTCAAACCATCGCGAGACTGGGACCGCAGGTCCGCCCGTTCGCTCCCCGCCTCATCGCGGGTTTCCTCTGCGCCCTCGGCGCCGGCGTGGTCGCCCTCACGATCCCCCAGGTCCTGCGCACGATGGTGAATTCGGTCCTCCACATCGGCGGCTCGACGACCGATGTATGGATCAGTGCCGCCATCGTCGCACTGCTGGGCCTGGCCGAGGCGGTGCTGGTGTTCTTCCGGCGCATCTTCGTCATCACCCCCGCGGCCCGCATCGAAACCGACCTGCGGATCCGGCTGTACCGCCACCTGCAGCGGCTGCCGGTCGCCTTCCACGACAAGTGGGGTTCAGGGCAGCTGCTGTCCCGTTCGATGGCCGACTTGGGCCTGGTCCGACGCTGGTTGGCCTTCGGCTCGATCATGCTCGTCGTTTCCACGGTGACCGTCGTGGTCGGTCTGTGGTTCATGTTCACCAGCAGCTGGCTGTTGGGGCTGATCTATCTCGTCGGAGCGGTGCCGATCACCATCCGGGCCTTCTACTTCCGCAACGTCTTCCGCGCCGCCAGCCGGCTCAGCCAGGACCAGGCCGGTGACCTGGCGACCAACGTCGAGGAGTCCGTGCACGGCATTCGGGTCATCAAGGCCTTCGGGCGCGACGGCCAGGCCCTGGAGGGGTTCGGTGTCCGCGCGCGGCAACTGCGCGATACCGAGATCAAGAAGGCACGCTCCCTGTCCGGGTTCCTCATGCTGGTGGTCTCGGTTCCCGAAATCACCCTGGGGGTCGGCCTGATCGTCGGCGTATGGCTCACCGCCCGCGGGGAACTGACCGTGGGCGACCTGGTGGCGTTCTTCGCCACCGCTGCCGTATTGGCCGGCCCCGTGGAAGGCATCGGCATGCTGCTCGGCATGACCTTGACGACGAAAACGGCTTTGGACCGGCACTTCGACGTCATGGACACCGAGAACACCATCGACTCCCCCACGACCCCGGAATCGCCTGCACGACCGGAGGGGCGCTTGAGCCTACGCGACGTGTCCTTTGCCTTCCCCGACACCCGCCCCGGGTCGCCTCCCGTTTTGGCCGGCGTCGACCTCGAGGTCGAACCCGGAGAGACCATGGCACTGGTCGGCGTCACCGGAAGCGGCAAGTCCACCCTGCTGCAGCTGGTTCCCCGCCTCTACGACGTCACCGGTGGAGCCGTGGTCATCGACGGCATCGACATCCGCCGCCTCGACCTCGAGGTCCTGCGGAGTACCGTTTCGGTGGCCTTCGAGGACACCACCCTGTTCTCCTCGTCCATCGCCGACAACGTCCTGCTCGGGGCCAACCTGCCGCCCGGCCAGGATCCCGGGGAGGCCCTGGCCCAAGCGCTCGACGTGGCCCAGGCAGGGTTCGCCTATGACCTCGACGACGGCGTGGATACGGTCATCGGCGAAGAAGGGCTCTCGCTCTCCGGCGGACAGCGCCAGCGCATCGCCCTGGCCCGTGCCATCGCCGCCAGGCCCCGGGTCCTGGTCCTGGACGATCCGCTCTCGGCCTTGGACGTGCGAACCGAGGAGGCGGTGACCGAGCGCCTGCGTTCGGTCCTGGCGGGGACGACGACGTTGCTGGTGGCACACCGCCCCTCGACCGTCATGCTCGCCGATCGGGTCGCCCTGCTGCGCGCGGGTCGCATCGACGATGTCGGAACCCACACCGAGCTGCTCGCCCGCAACACCCACTACCGGCACGTCATCGCCAGCTTGGACGAACCCCCGACAGTGGAGGACGTCCTTCAAACCGATTCCGGGCAGGGGAGCCAAGCATGAGCGACACACGCGGCGTCGGCAACGAGGACCAGATCCTGCTCAACCGCGAGGACCGGACCCGCGTCAGGGCCCGCTCGTGGAACCTGCTCGGGCAACTCGCTTCCCCGTTGAAACCCATGCTGGCCCTGACCGTCGTGCTGGTGGTCATCTCCAATCTGGCCCGCGCGTCGTTCCCGGTCATCATCGCCTGGGCCATCGATTGGGCCCTGCCCCAACTCGTGGGCGGCAATGCGGCGCCCTTCACGATCACCGGCACCGCCTACCTGGTCTCAGCCGTTTTGGCCGGCGTCCTGCTGGGTTGGTACAACCTCTGCACGGCCAAGGTCAGCCAGGCGATGTTGTTGACCTTGCGCATGCGGGTCTTCCGCCACACCCAGCTGCTCAGCCTGGAGTTCCACGAAAAGTACACCTCCGGCCGGATCATCTCCCGGCAAACCTCCGATCTGGAGACCCTCCGCGAACTGCTGGACCAGGGCATATCTCAACTGGTCTCCGGCATCGTCTTCATCATCTTCACCGCGGCCAGCATCTTCCTCATGGACTGGCGTTCGGGGCTGGTGGTGCTGTGCGCCGCCGTCCCCATCTCCATCATCTTCCGCTGGTACCAGAAGCGCTCGGAAACCGTCTTCCGCGAATCACGGGTGGTGTCGGCGCGGTTGATCACCTCCTTCGTCGAGACCATGACGGGTATCCGCGCGGTCAAGGCGTTCCGGCGGGAGCGGGACAACGACACCACATACGGCTCCGTGGCCCATGACTACCGCGACAACTCCATCCGCTCCATCAACCTCTTCGGTGTCCTGCAGCCGTCGCTGGTGTTGATCGGCAACATGACCGTCGCCGCCTTGCTGCTGTTCGGTGGGTTCCGGGTCCTGGACGACACCCTGGAGGTCGGCATCCTCGTGGCCCTGCTGCTGGCCGGTAAGCGCGTTTTCCAGCCGGTGGACCAGATCGCCATGTTCTACAGCTCGCTCCAGGCCGCCACCGCGGCCTTGGAAAAGGTCTCCGGGCTGCTCGAGGAGGAGCCCACGGTGGTCGAGCCAAGCCAGCCGGTTCCCCTGGAGCGTCCCGCGGGGCACATACAGTTCCGCGACGCGGTGTTCGGATATGGAGAAGGCCCGGTCGTCATGGACCGATTCGACCTGGACATCCCCGCCGGCCAGACCATCGCCGTCGTCGGCCAGACCGGGGCGGGGAAATCGACGCTGGCCAAGCTGATTGCCCGGTTCTACGACCTCTCGCAAGGATCCCTTGCGCTGGACGGCGTTGAGCTGCGGGATCTGGCCAACGAGGACCTGCGCCGCGCGGTGGTCATGGTGACCCAGGAGGCGTTCCTGTTCTCCGGAAGCGTCGCGGAGAACATCGCCTTGGGCA
The DNA here is from genome assembly GCF_056680475.1 of Arthrobacter sp. ASL1. NCBI lineage: Bacteria > Bacillati > Actinomycetota > Actinomycetes > Micrococcales > Micrococcaceae > Arthrobacter > Arthrobacter sp. ASL1. The sequence goes on along the minus strand of NZ_CM155284.1, from coordinate 2,955,247 downwards.
AACCGGGGGCCTCCCCCGATGAGATCGTCCTGGCAGCCCGTGCCGTCGGGGCCGACGAGTTCATCCGGTCCTTGCCGGACGGCTACGACACGGACGTGAACAAGCGAGGCGGCCGGGTCTCCGCCGGCCAACGCCAATTGATCTCCTTCGCCCGGGCCTTCCTGGCCGATCCTGCGGTGCTCATCCTGGACGAGGCCACCTCGTCCCTGGACATCCCCAGCGAGCGGCTGGTCCAGCGTGGCCTGCAGACGCTCCTCGGACAGCGCACGGCGTTGATCATCGCGCATCGGCTCTCGACGGTGGAGATCGCCGACCGCGTGCTGGTCGTGCATGATGGCCGGATCGTCGAGGACGGCAGCCCGGCCGACTTGAAGGAGGCCGGCGGACGGTTCGCCGCCCTGCATGCGGCCTGGCAGCAGAGCCTGACCTGACGACCCCGGTTGGAAACACGCCGGCCCGGACCCCGCGTTGCGGGATCCGGGCCGGTGTTTCGTCAGGACATCGCCGGCTATCGGCGATGTCCTGACGACAGGTTCTTGCCTAGTGGGGCCATTCGCCGACGTTGACGGACGAGTGCGGCCAATCGCCCACGTTGACGGACGAGTGCGGCCAGTCACCCACGTTGATCGTCGAATGGGGCCAATCGCCTACGGCGACCGAGGAATGGGGCCAGTCCCCAACTGCGGGCGTGGCATGCGGCCAATCGCCGACAGCAAGCACCGCGCCGGCGGCCAGGGCGGCCGTGGCCGCAAGAGCTGCAACAAGCTTCTTCAATGTTTTCTCCTTGAGTGGTCGCCGTGGGTCATGCGGGTATCGCGTCAGTGAGTGGCGCATCACTTAACATTCATTGTAAATTGGACGGAACATGTTTCGTCAAGGCTTTGCGCCTAAAGCTTTTGCGAGTCGCGTTGTTGTTCACCATCAGTAGTTCTAAGGGGTCCACCATGGGAATCAAATTCGGCGAGAAGCTGCGCCACGCTCGACAGCAGATGAAGCTCACCCAGGCCCAACTGGGATACGGCAAGTACTCCACCAGTTACATTTCCCTTCTGGAGACCGGAAGTCGCGAACCAACTGCGGAAATCATCACCGAATTGTCGGCCCGGTTGAACCTTGACCGCGAGCTCATGGACTCCTGGAACACCCCCGTCTCGGCCGACGAGGCCGAATTCGTGCTGTTGGAGCACCGCGCCCGGCAATCCTTCACCGCCCGCGAGTACTCCGACGCCGAGGCAACGGCCACCGAGGCGGCATCCGTCGCCCTGCGCCTGAAGAACTCGAGCGCCTGGTGGAACATGATGTTCCTGCGTGCCGAGGCGTTGCGGGACCAGGGGCGGCATGACGAATACCGCACCGCCGCCGAAGAGGTCCTGAACCACCCGCTCACCGACGAATCGCTCGCCTTGAAAGTCCGGGCCGAAACCCTGGTGGCCAACGCCTACCTGGGGTTGGGGAAGCTGCATATCGCCGTGGAACACGCCATCAACGCGGTGGACCAGGGCAAGAACCTTCCCGGCGACTCGTTGATCTACATCGGTGCGTTGTTCGCCCTGATCGCCTCCCTGGCCGAATCCGGGCAGCTGGATTCGGCATGGACCAGCTGCGAGGCGCTCGCCGAGGCAGTGGCCGACGGAGCGCCCAGCCAAACGGCCGGCAACGCCTACTGGGCCATCGGCAACGTGGCCTTCAAGCGGCAGGACATTGCCGCTGGTCTGAGCAACCACCAGCTGGCCGCCCAGCGCCTGTTGCCGGCCAGCGACATCGAGCAGTGGGCCAGGTTCAACAAGGCGTCGGCATCGATGCGGCTTGCGGCCGGAGTCGTCGAACCCGAAACCGTGGAGTGCATCGAAAAGGCGGAACTGGCCATCAGCGTGATCGGGGGAAACCCGGCCGAGGCCCTCGAATTGCGGCTCATCCGCGCCCGGTGGCTCCACCTGAACGGGCAGCCCGAACAGGCACTGGAGGAGTTGGCGCCGGTCGAGGCCGACCGCGAAATGCTCTCGCAGCATCTGCAGGGGGAAATCGACCTGCTCACGGCACGGTGCATGGTCAGCATGGGCAACGGCACGGAGGCCGTCGACCACCTGGCCCGGGCCCAGCAGGCCTTCGCGCTGGCCGGTTCCCCCGACCGCGCCTCGCTGGCGATAGAGCTGGCCACCGAGATCAGGGCCTCACGCCGGGACAAGTAAGCCGATGACGACGGCGGTGCGCTCCGTCGGGGGTCGCCTCGCCGTCGCTTTCGTTGTCCACGCCGGGCGGGAGCTGGGAGAACAAGTCCGAGCGGCTCAGGCGGAGAAGACGCTCCCGGTCAGGCGCTGGTAGGCCTCGATGTAGCGGTCGCGGGTGCGCTCGACGACCTCTGGTGGCAGCGGCGGTGGCGGTGTGTCCGCCGTGCGGTCCCAGCCGGAGGCGTCCGAGGTCAGCCAGTCCCGGACGAATTGCTTGTCGAAGGACGGCTGGGCGTGACCCGGCTCGTAGGTCTCGGCGTCCCAGAAGCGCGATGAGTCCGGGGTGAGGACCTCGTCGCCCAGCGTGATCTCCCCGCTCGCGGGGTCCATGCCGAACTCGACCTTTGTGTCGGCCAGGATGATGCCCCTTTCCCGGGCGATCTGCTCGGCCCGGGTGTAGACACCCAGGGTCAGTTCCCGCAGCCGATCAGCCACGGTGGCTCCGACCCGCTCAATCACCTCGTCGAAGGTGATGTTCTCGTCGTGCTCGCCGACTTCGGCCTTCGCGGACGGGGTGAAAATCGCCGGCTCCAGGGCGGACCCGTCGACCAGCCCTTCGGGCAGGGGCAGGGAGCAGACCGTGCGGCTGGCGTTGTACTCGGCCAGCCCCGACCCGGTCAGGTAACCGCGGGCGATGCACTCGATCGGGTACATCTCCAATTTTTTGCAGACCATGGCCCGCCCGGCCACTGCATCGGGCACGTCGGTGGAGATGACGTGGTTGGCGAAGCCGTCCAGCTGGTTGAACCACCACAGGCTCAGCTGGGTGAGGACCTTGCCCTTGTCCGGAATCGGCGTCTCGAGGACGAAATCGTAGGCGCTGATCCGGTCACTGGCCACCACCAAAACGCGGTCGGCATCCGCAGCGGAGATCCCGGCTGGTGTGTAGAGGTCTCGCACCTTGCCCGAATACAGATGCTCCCAACCCGGTAGCTGGAGGGTCTCGGTCTCGAAGCCGGCCATCAGTTGGCCTCCTGTTCGATGATGATGCCGCCCTGGCTGGCGCGCAGCGCGATGTCGGTGCGGTATTGTCCGCCTGCCAAGCCGATCTTGCCGATCCCCGCATAGGCCCGTTCGCGGGCATCGGCCAGGTCGCGGCCGAGGCCGACCACGGCCAGGACCCGACCGCCCGCGGAGACGGTGGCATCGGAGTCGTCCACTGCGGTTCCCGCGTGCAGGACGCTGACGCCCTCGAGGTCCGCCGCCTCGTCGAGGCCGGTGATGGCATCGCCGGTGACCGGGCTGTCGGGGTACCGGGCTGAAGCCAGGACGACGCCGACAGCGGTCTGGCTGCGCCAGGTCAGGGGTTCAATGGTGTCCAGGGTGCCGTTGGCTGCGGCCAGCAGCAGGGAACCCAGCGGGGTCTTGAGCCGGGCGAGGACCGCCTGCGTCTCGGGGTCCCCGAAGCGGGCGTTGAATTCGATGACGCGGATGCCGCGCCGGGTCAGGGCCAGCCCGCAGTACAGCACACCGGCGAACGGGGTACCGCGGCCCGCCATGGCCGTGATCGTCGGCCGGGCCACGCGCTCCATGACGTCCTCGACGAAGCCGGCCGGCAGCCATTCCAGCGGGCTGTAGGCGCCCATGCCGCCGGTGTTTGGCCCCTGGTCGCCGTCGAAGATGCGCTTGAAGTCCTGGGCCGGTGCCAGCGGGACGGCGTGGTGGCCGTCGGAGACGACGAAGAGCGAGACCTCGGGCCCGTCGAGGAACTCCTCGATGACCACGGACCCCCCGGCGGCAAAGCATTCGTCGGCATGGGCCAACGCGGCCTCGCGGTCGTCCGTGACAACGACGCCCTTGCCAGCGGCGAGCCCGTCGTCCTTGACCACGTAGGGGGCGCCGAACGCGTCGAGGGCGTCGGCCGCCTCGGCGGAGTTGGTTGCCACCCGCGCCATGGCCGTGGGCACGCCGGCGACGGCCATGATCTCCTTGGCAAACGCCTTCGAGGCCTCCAGCTGGGCGGCCTCACGCGTGGGGCCGAAGGCGGGGATTCCCGCTGCCTGCAGGGCATCGACGACGCCAGCGGCCAGGGGCGCCTCGGGTCCGACGACGACCAGGGACGAACCCAGTTCGCGGGCCAACGCTACGACGGCTGCCGGGTCCTGGGCGTTGACGGCGTGGACCGGAACGTCGCGGGCGATGCCAGCGTTGCCGGGTGCGGCGTGGACCTCGGTGACGAACGGATCGTCAAGGAGGGAACGGACAAGGGCGTGTTCGCGGCCACCGGGGCCAATGACGAGTACCTTCACGATCCCCAAGCGTACCGGGGCAACGACCCGTGGGCTTGGGTAGTGTGGTGGACGTGCGTAAAGAAACACTTTGGGAAGCCCGCCGGAAGCAGAACCCCGGCCATTCACAGTGGTACATCCAGCGGTTCGAGGCCATGCGTGCCGAGGGGGCGGACCTCGACGGCGAGGCACGGCTCATCGATGCCATGCTCCCCCGGGGCAGCCGGGTGCTGGACGCCGGCTGCGGTCCGGGACGCGTCGGCGGCGAGCTCGCGGCGCGCGGGCACCGCGTCTCCGGCGTCGATGCCGACCCGGAACTCATCGAGGCCGCACGGGCCGACCACCCGGATGTCGACTGGTGGGTCGGGGACCTGTCCGAACTCGACGCGCCGGCCGCCGGCGACGCGGCCGACCTGCTGGTCTGCGCCGGCAACGTCATGACGTTCCTGGCCCCGGGGACAGCCGGGGAGGTGCTGCGCCGCTTCCACGCCCAGCTGGTTCCCGGCGGGCGTGCCGTGATCGGCTTCGGCACCGACCGCGGCTACGATCCCGAGGTCTTCCTGACCGAGGCCCGCGCCGCGGGGTTCACGGTGGACCACCTGTTCTCGAGCTGGGAGCTGCATCCCTACCCCGGGGACACCTCGTTCCTGGTGGCCGTCCTGGCCCGCCCCTCCGGCTCCTGACCCCGTCCGTCCCCGCCCACCTGCGGGGTCACGGCAGCATAGAGTAGGACCATGTCTCAGACCACCCCCGACTTCGCGGACCTGGCGGTCGTGGACCGCAACGGCTTCATCGAATCGCGCCACGCGGGCACCGCCGTCGTCCTCGGTGCCGACGGCGCGGTCCTGCGCTCCCTCGGCGACATCGACGCCCCGATCTTCCCGCGTTCCTCGCTCAAGCCCTTCCAGGCGCTGGCCTCCATGCAGTCCGGTGTCCCGCTACGCGGCGCCGAGGTGGCCCTCGCCTGCGCCAGCCACGTGGGCAGCACCGAGCACCAGGAGCTGGCCGCCACCATGCTCGCGAAGGCCGGCCTGTCTGCCGATGACCTGCGCTGCCCCACCGCCTGGCCACGCCACGAGGCCACCCGGCTGGCCGCCATCCGTTCCGGCGGCGCACCGTCGCGGCTGGCATTCAACTGCTCCGGCAAGCATGCGGCGTTCCTGTGGGCCTGCACGGAAAACGGGTGGGACACCGAAACCTATCTGGACCCCGGACATCCACTGCAGCGCCGCGTCGTGGAGGTCGTGGAGGAGTACGCGGGCGAGAAGATCGCCCACCTGGCCGTCGACGGGTGCGGTGCCCCGGTGCCGGCCATCTCGTTGCGCGGGTTGGCCGCGGCGACCGGACGGCTCTCCGGGTCGCCGGGCAACAAGGCCTCCGACGCCCGGGCGGCCACCATCGCCACGGCCATGCTCGACTACCCCTGGGCCGTCCACGGTCACGGCGAGGAGAACACCGTGGTCATGGAGGACCTGGAGGTGCTGGCCAAGCTCGGGGCCGAAGGCGTGCTGATCCTGGGCACCGGCGCGGGCATTTCCTCCGCTGTGAAGATCCGCGACGGCAACAGCCGGGCCGCCTCGCTCGTCGGCCTGACCCTGCTGGCCTCGGTCGGGGCCATCGAGGTGGACGCGATGACCGCAGTGCTGGAGAAGATCAGCACCCCCATCCTGGGCGGGGGGCAACCCGTGGGCCGCATCCGCGTGGCCCGCCCCGTGCTGGACCTGCTGGACTAGGGCATGGGGGTACGACGGCGGATTCCCGCCGAGCAGGGCCTGCCCGCCGTGGCAACCTGGCGGCGCGCGGATGCCGCCCACCGGGCAGCCCTGTCCCGGCCGGCGGTGGCCATGGCCGTGCGCTATGCGCTCGAGGAGCTCTCCGACACGGCCGAGGGGAACTCGGTGGAGGTCAGGGTCCCCCCGTTCGGTGTCGCCCAATGCGTGGCCGGCCCCCGGCACACCCGTGGAACCCCGCCCAACGTGATCGAACTCGACGCCGCGACCTGGCTGGCCCTGGCCACCGGTGAGGTCGGATGGGATGAGGCACGCGCCTCCGGTGCGGTCTCGGCCTCGGGGCTACGCGCCGACTTGTCCGAACACCTGCCGCTCTTCGGTACCCTTTAAGGCATGGATTCCCCGCGTTCTGCCGCCTCCCCCGATGACCGTTCCCGCGCTGCGGGCTCCGTGGAGGTCACCGTATCGAGTTCCCCGAAATTCTGGCCTTTCGCCGGCGCCGGGGCCGTCGTGGGCGTGCTGGCGGCCATGTTCACCGCCCTCGCCGGCGATCCGGGCGGCGAATTCTCGCGCGGGTCGGTGTTCGGGTTCTTCGCCGTCGTCTTCGGCCTGGCAGGCATCCTGCTCGGATGCATCGCCTTCCTCGCAGTGGACACCGTGCTGCGCCGTCGCACCCGTCGGGCGCGCGCCGTTCCGGTGGATGACGGGGACGTGACAAAGTAGCCGGCCCCGGGACCAGCCGGACGCCGCCAACGTGAGAGAATGTTGACCATGGTGCGCGGTGACGGAAAGCTTTCACATGATCTTATGTCCGGAGAGAAGGGCCCGCAGGACGAATGCGGGGTCTTCGGTGTCTGGGCGCCCGGCGAGGACGTGGCCAAACTGGCCTACTACGGCCTCTACGCCATCCAGCACCGAGGCCAGGAGTCTGCGGGCATCGCCACGTCCGACGGCCAGCGGATCAACGTCTACAAGGACATGGGCCTGGTCTCCCAGGTGTTCGACGAGAACACCCTGAACTCGATGACCGGGCACATCGCCGTCGGGCACTGCCGGTATTCCACCACCGGCGCCAGTCACTGGGCCAATGCCCAGCCCACGCTCGGCGCGACCGCCGAGGGCACCGTTGCCCTGGCCCACAACGGAAACCTGATCAACTCCGCCGAGCTGATGGACATGGTCGTCGCCGAGCAGGGCTCCAAGTTCCGGGGCGAACTCGCCCAGGGCAACACCACGGACACCGCGCTGGTCACCGCGTTGCTGGCCGGCCGGGAGGGAACCGGGTTCGAGCAGACGGCCATGGAGCTGCTGCCCCAGCTCAAGGGCGCCTTCTGCTTCGTCTTCATGACCGAGGGGACCCTGTACGCGGCACGCGACGCGCACGGCGTCCGCCCGTTGGTGCTGGGCCGGCTGGAGCGCGGCTGGGTCGTGGCCTCCGAGCAGTCCGGCCTCGCCACCGTCGGCGCCAGCTTCATCCGCGAGATCCAGCCGGGCGAGTTCATTGCCATCGACGAGGAAGGCGTCCGCTCCCAGCACTTCGCCGAGGCCACCCCGGCGCACTGCGTCTTCGAGTACGTCTACCTCGCCCGCCCGGACGCGGCCATCAACGGCCGTTCGGTCTACGAGTCCCGGGTGGAGATGGGCCGGCAGCTGGCCCGCGAGAACGGCGCCGACGCCGACATCGTCATCCCCGTGCCCGAGTCCGGGACCCCCGCGGCCATCGGCTTTGCCGAGGAATCGGGGATCCCCTTCGCCCACGGATTCGTGAAGAACGCCTATGTCGGGCGGACCTTCATCCAGCCCTCGCAGACCCTGCGCCAGCTCGGCATCAAGCTCAAGCTCAACGCGCTGGAACCGGTCATCCGCGGCAAACGCGTCATCGTCGTCGACGACTCGATCGTGCGGGGCAACACCCAGCGTGCGGTCGTGCGCATGCTGCGCGAGGCCGGCGCGGCCGAGATCCACGTGAAGATCTCCTCGCCGCCCATCAAGTGGCCGTGCTTCTACGGCATCGACTTCGCCTCCCGCGCCGAGCTGATCGCCAACGGGGCGACCATCGAGGAGATCACCACCTCGGTGGGCGCCGACTCCCTGGCCTACATCTCCCAGGACGGCATGATCGCCGCCACCGAGCAGCCGCGCGAACGCCTGTGCACCGCCTGCTTCTCCGGGAACTACCCGATCGAACTGCCCGGGAGCGACCTGCTCGGCAAGAACCTGCTCGAGCGTCCCAACGCCGGCAGCGACGGGTGCGACCCGGGACCGGACGCAGAATTCGAGGATTCCCTCACCCCCGCCGACAAGACCCCGAGCTCGAAGTAAGGACGCCCGAAGAATGACATCCTCCCAGCCCGAATCCGCCGGCATCACCTACGCCTCAGCGGGCGTCGACGTCGAGGCGGGCGATCGTGCCGTCGAGCTCATGAAGGACGCCATCAAGGCCACCCACAACGAGTCGGTCCTCGGCGGTGTCGGCGGTTTCGCCGGCCTGTTCGATGCCAGCGCGCTGGTCACCTACACGAAGCCGCTGCTGGCCACCTCCACCGACGGCGTCGGGACCAAGGTCGCGATCGCGCAGGCCATGGACATCCACCACACCATCGGCCAGGACCTGGTGGGCATGGTGGTCGACGACATCGTCGTGGTCGGGGCCAAGCCGCTGTTCATGACGGACTACATCGCCTGCGGCAAGGTCGTCCCCGAGCGCATCGCCGACATCGTGCGCGGCATCGCCGAGGGCTGCTCGATGGCCGGAACGGCCCTCGTCGGCGGGGAAACCGCCGAGCACCCGGGCCTGCTGGGCGAGCATGAATACGACGTCGCCGGTGCGGCCACTGGCGTCGTCGAGGCCGATGCCCTGTTGGGCCCCGACCGCGTGCGCTCCGGTGACGCGGTCATCGCCATGGCCTCCTCCGGCATCCACTCCAACGGCTACTCGCTGGTCCGCCGCGTCATCAACCACGCCGGGTGGGCCCTGGACCGGGAGGTCTCCGAGCTGGGCCGAACCCTCGGCGAGGAGCTGCTGGTCCCGACCCGCATCTACACGGCGGACTGCCTGGACCTGATGGACCACCTCAACGCCGGCGGGGCTTCCGTGCTGCACGGCTTCAGCCACGTCACCGGCGGCGGCCTGGCCGCCAACCTGGCCCGGGTGCTGCCGCAGGGCCTGATGGCCACCGTCGAGCGCTCCACCTGGTCGCTGCCCGCGATCTTCTCCCTGGTCGGCGGGCTCGGTGGCGTCCCGCAGGCGGACCTCGAGCGGACGCTGAACCTCGGCGTGGGCATGATCGCGATCGTCGACGGCGATGCTGCCCAGTCCGCCGTCTCCCGGCTGAACGACCGCGGCGTTCCGGCCTGGGTTGCCGGATCCGTCGGGACGATCACCGATGACGCGCCGTCCAGCGGGTCTGATTTCGTCCAGGGCGCGAAGGGTGTCGACGGCGGGGCCGTCCTCATGCGCGGCGCCTACGCCGGCTGACCCACGCCACGGCCTTGACGGCCGCTGGTTCCCGCGGGGGAACCGGCGGCCGTTGTCGTTCAGGAGGCAGGCAGTGTCCCGACAAGCTCCCGCAGTGCCGGCGTCACCCGGGTGCGCCAACGCCAGTGCGCCTTGGCATCGCCCCGGCTGGGTCCGTCGTTGATGATGGCGACCTGGTGGCCGTTGGCCACGGCATTGAGCACCAGCTTGTAGCCGCTCATGACGGCCAGGCTGGATCCGATCACCAGCAGGCCCGTGGATGCGGCTTCGAGGCGGCGCACCGCTTCCTTGCGTTCGGCCGGCACGTTTTCGCCGAAGTACACCACATCGGGTTTGAGCTCGACGCTGCCGCAGGAGAGGCAACCCACCATGGTGAAGTCGGCGATCTGCGCGTCCGAGAGGGTGACGTCCCCGTCGGGGTTCACCGAATCCGGATCGACGACGATGCGCTCAAGGTACCCGGGGTTGGCCGCGGCCAGACGCTGGTCCAGGCCGGGACGCGACTCCACGAATCCGCAGTTCAGGCACTTCACCTCGGCCAGGTCACCGTGCAGGGTCACCACGTCCGGGGACCCCGCGCGGCGATGCAGCCCGTCCACGTTCTGCGTGACCACCCCGTTGATGGCGCCGGCGCGTTGCAGCGCGGCCACCAGGCGGTGCCCCTCGTTCGGTTCCGCGATGGCCATGCGGCGCCAGCCGACGAAACTACGCGCCCAATAGCGCTGCCGGGCCGCCGGATCGTGTTTGAACTCCTGGTAGGTCATTGGCCGATGGGACCGCAACGAGCCACGGGGGCCGCGGTAGTCGGGGATCCCCGAATCGGTGGAGATGCCCGCCCCGGTCAACGCGAGAACGGATCCGCCCGCGAGCATGGAGGCAATGCCGTCCCGGGCCGTGTCGGCGTCCTGGGGCGGCGCGGTTTCGGCAACGATGCGCTCGATGGAGCGGATGGCCGCCCGGTGGGCATTGGCGATGGGGAGATCCATCTCATCCTCGTTTCCGGGCACGATAAAAGGCGCGGGCGGCATTTTCATGCCGCCCGGCGCCTCGGCACCGCTTCGGGTGGAAATCATCGCCGCCGCACCTTGCTGGCGCGGCGGTCAGCCTAGGCGACGGGATTCGCCGTCGTCGTCGTCGCTGGAGTACCGGTCCCCATACTCCGCGTAGTCCGCGTCGCTGGAATCATCGGCAGGTGAGGAGGTCCGGGTGGCATGGCCGCGGCCACCACCCAATTCCTGTTGCAGGGCAGACAGATCGGTGGCCGGGGAATAATACTTGATATCCCTGGCCTGCCGAGTTGCTTTTGCCTTCTGACGGCCGCGCCCCATGGCGTGACCCCCTTTTTCGCTAGATCCGGAGGTGGTCCCTCAATTCAAGAGGAAGGCCCCGGAGAATGTGGCTGTTTCTTTCGTATTCCTAGGTTAACATGTTTCGACCCCCGACGCCGTCCCCGCCGGGCCTGTTCCGGCCGCTACAGTAGGTGGCAATACTCTCATCGCCGCACTTACCCCGAATGGAGCGACCGTGCAGGAGCCCAGCGACCGGCACGCGCCGTCCTACCAGCCTCCGCGCCCGGCCGAAACGCAGAAGTCCCACCGGTTCGGGATCGCTCCGGCATGGCTGGCCATCGGCGCCATCGGCATCATGCTGATCCTCGTTTTCGGCATCACCCGGCTCGTCCACGCCATGCATCCGGCCCCCGAGGCCGCAGCCCCCGTCGCTCGGAATCCGTCTCCGGGCATCGATGGGATCATCGCCGAGCATGCCCCTCCGCACCAGTTCGAGGTCGGTGACTGCCTCTCCGACTTCACGTCCCCCCTGAAGCCGGCGACGATCGTCACCTGCTCGACGCCCCATGAGGCCCAGCTGATCGGTGTCGAAACGCTGGACGACGTCCCCTACCCCGGAGATCCCCGGGTGACGTCGAAGGCCGAAGATGCCTGCCGGGCCATCCGCCTCGATCCCGACACCGCCCTGAAAGGCAGCTGGAACTACGCGTTCAGCCGCCCCTCCTCGGGAACCTGGGAGGCCGGGGACCGCAGCGTCGCGTGCTTCCTCGCGCTGCAGGACGGCACGACGACGGCTTCACTGCTGCCGTCGTCGAAGGCCTAGGCGCGTTCCACGTCAGTTGCCCCGGCCCGAACGACCGTGAGGCCCCTATCGTCTTCCAGGGCATCGACCTCCACGGTGTCCCCGTCGACGATCCCGCCGGAGAGGACCTGGCGGGCGAGCCGGTCCCCGATCTCGCGCTGGACAAGCCGGCGCAGCGGGCGTGCCCCGTAGGCGGGATCGTATCCGGTCAGGGCCAACCACTCCCTGGCCGCATCGCTGACGTGCAGGACGAGGCGCCGTGCGGTGAGCCGCTGGGCCAGGGTGGCCACCTGGATGTCCACGATCCGACCCAGGTCCTCGAGCGAGAGGGGATCGAAAAGGATGACGTCGTCGAGCCGGTTGAGGAATTCGGGCTTGAACGAGGCGTCCACGACGTTCATCACGGCCTGGTTCTTGGCCGCATCATCCAGCGACGGGTCGACAAGGAACTGCGATCCGAGATTCGAGGTGAGCACCAGGATGACGTTGCGGAAGTCCACCGTGCGGCCCTGGCCGTCGGTGAGCCGCCCGTCGTCGAGCACCTGCAGCAGGATGTCGAACACTTCCGGGTGGGCCTTCTCCACTTCGTCGAGCAGGATCACCGAGTACGGGCGGCGGCGGACGGCTTCGGTGAGCTGGCCACCTTCCTCGTATCCGACATAGCCCGGGGGCGCCCCGACGAGCCGGGAGACCGAGTGCTTCTCGGCGTATTCGGACATGTCGATGCGTACCATGGCCCGCTCGTCGTCGAAGAGGAAGTCCGCCAGGGCCTTCGCCAGCTCCGTCTTGCCCACACCCGTCGGCCCGAGGAACAGGAATGAACCCGTGGGCCGGTCGGGGTCGGATATCCCGGCCCGGGACCGGCGCACGGCGTCGGAGACGGCCGCGACCGCCGATTGCTGGCCGATCAAACGCTCGCCGAGCAGTGACTCCATGCCGAGCAGCTTCTGGCTCTCGCCCTGGAGCATGCGGCCGGCCGGAATGCCCGTCCAGACCGAGATGACCTCGGCGATGTCGTCGGCCGTGACCTCCTCGGAGACCATGGACTCGGGGCGCCCATCCTGCTCCGCGGCCTGCGCCTGGTCAACCTGGCGCTGGAGTTCCGGGATCTCCCCATAGAGCAGCCTCGAGGCCTTCTCGAGGTCACCGTCGCGCTGGAACCGCTCCGCACTGGAGTGCAGTTCACCGAGCTTGACCTTGAGGTCGCCCACGCGGTTCAGGCCCGCCTTTTCGGCCTCCCACCGGGCATTGAGCGCGTCGAGGCGCTCCCGGCGATCGGCCATGTCCGCGCGCAACGCCTCCAGCCGTTCGCGGGAAGCGGCGTCGTTTTCTCCCTTGAGCGCGAGCTCCTCCATGGTCATGCGGTCCACGACCCGACGCAGCTCGTCGATCTCCTCCGGGGCCGAATCGATCTCCATGCGCAACCGGGAGGCCGCCTCGTCGACGAGGTCGATGGCCTTGTCCGGCAGCTGCCGGCCCGAGATGTAGCGGTTGGACAACGTGGCTGCCGCCACGAGTGCCGAGTCGGCGATTTCGACCTTATGGTGGGCCTCGTAGCGTTCCTTGAGCCCACGCAGGATCCCGATGGTGTCCTCGACGCTCGGCTCCCCGACATAGACCTGGGCGAAACGGCGCTCCAGCGCGGGGTCCTTCTCGATGTTCTGGCGGTACTCGTCGAGCGTCGTGGCACCGATCAGGCGCAGTTCCCCGCGCGCAAGCATGGGCTTGAGCATGTTCCCGGCATCCATCGCCCCCTCCGAGGCCCCGGCACCCACGACGGTATGGATCTCGTCGATGAACGTGACCACCTGCCCATCGGAGTCACGGATTTCCTCGAGCACCGCCTTGAGCCGCTCCTCGAATTCTCCGCGGTATTTCGCCCCGGCGATCATCGACCCGAGGTCCAGTGCCACGAGCTTCTTGCCCCGCAGGGATTCGGGGACATCGCCGGCCACCATGCGCTGGGCCAGCCCCTCGACGACGGCGGTCTTCCCGACACCGGGTTCGCCGATGAGCACGGGATTGTTCTTGGTACGCCGCGAGAGCACCTGGATCACCCGCCGGATTTCCGCATCCCGGCCGATCACCGGATCGAGCCTCCCGGACCGGGCGATGGCCGTCAGGTCCGTCCCGAACTTCTCCAGCGCCTCGAAGGTGCTTTCGGGGTCCTCCGTGTCGCGCGGCTTGTCCCCGCGCAGCCCCTCGACCGCGGCCTTCAAGGCGTCCGGGGACGCGCCCGCGTTCCTGAGGATCTCCCCGGCCCTTCCGGAGTCGGCTGCCAGGCCGAGGAGCAGGTGCTCGGCCGAGACCCGCCCGAATCCGAGATCGGTCGCAGCCTGGGTGGCCGAGTTGATGACCTGCAGGAAGGCGCGCGAATTCTGGGCCTGGGCCACGGTATTGCCCGATGATGCGGGCAGGTCATGGATGGCGCCGCTGGCGGCCACGGAGACGGTTTCCGGGTCGACGCCGGCCTTCTTGAGCAGTTCGACCGCCAGGGATCCGCGTTCGTCCATGAGGGCCTTGAGCAGATGCGCGGGCTCGACCTGGGCGTTGCCGGCCGTCGACGCGTTCATGCCCGCGGCCGAGAGGGCCTCCTTGCTTTTGGTGGTGAATCTCGTGTCCATGCGGATCCTTTCCTAGCTCTCCAATCCCATCTGATACTTGAGTCTACTACGCTCAAGTCTTGACGATCATGGATTATTCCGTGGGCGTAGGCCGCATGGGCGGGGCGCTGGATCCGCAGGCGGGTTCACCCGCGGGCTGCGGCTGCCTCCAGAACGGACACGTCGATCTTGTTCATGGGCATGAAGGCCTCGACGATGCGCTGGGCGGCGGCAGGATCCTCGGTGGAAAGCAGCTCCGGGAGGCGCACCGGCACCACCTGCCAGGACACGCCGAAGCGGTCCTTGAGCCAACCGCATCGCGATTCCTCCCCGCCGGCTGTCAGCGCGTCCCAGTAGTGGTCGATCTCGTCCTGGGTATCGCACATGATCTGGAAGGAGACGGCTTCGTTGAAGGTGAACATCGGCCCACCATTGAGCGCTACGAACGATCGGCCATCCAGCTCAAAGGCGATGGTCATCGGGACGTCCGGGTCCGGTCCCGGCGATTGGCCCAGGATCCGGGAATTCGGGAACAGCCCCGTATAGAAATGGGCGGCCTCAAGACCGCGGTCGTCGAACCACAGGCAATTGACGATGTCTTGCATGGGGAACCTCCCAGGTTCCGGACCCGGGCCACCGGCAGGTACGAGGAGACAGGAGCGGGGTGGCCATGCCGCGGAGGCCGCGGCCCACCACCAATGTAGCCGCCCCTCCGTCGCCGGGGAACCGTCAGGCGGCCGGGCCCATGGGGAGGCGCGATCCGGAGGGGACGATGACCTTGCCCAGCGGAACGAGGGAAACCGGGATGAGCTTGAGGTTGGCGATGCCCAGCGGGATTCCGATGATGCTGACGAACATCGGGATGGCCGTCACCACGTGTCCGATGGCGATCCAGAGGCCGGCCACGACGATCCAGATGACGTTGCCGATCGTGGAGAAGAAACCGGTGCGTCCCCCACGATCCACGATGGTCCGCCCGAACGGCCACAGCGCGTAGCTGGCGATGCGGAACGAGGCCAGCCCGAAGGGGATAGTCACGATCAGCACGCAGCACACGATGCCCGCCAGCAGGTAACCCAACGCCAGCCACAGGCCACCGAAGACCAGCCAGATGATGTTCATGATCAGGTTCACGGGTCCGCTCATGCCTTCCAGTGTGCCCGCTGGTCCGGCTCCCCGCCATCCGGGATCACCCTGGTTTCCGCCGTCGGGCGCTGGGGTCCTGCCAACGATCACCCGTGGATCCCCGCATTAGGTACCGGGCGGTAACCTCGATAGGTGAAGATGGAACCCATGATGACTTGGCGGCGACCCCTGCAATGGGCGGTCGTCGGCGCGCTGGTGGCCTTGTTGCTGGCCGGCTGCTCGCTCTCCCCCAACGCGTCCCTGCCGGTGCCCGGGGACGGCGTCCGCACGCCGGCGCCGATCAACGCCGGCACGGCAGCCGGCGGGGGTCTGGACGCACGCCTGCTCGCGGGGGTGGACCGGGCCAGCCGCTCGGACGAGCAGCACAACATCTATGCCAGCTGGTACACCGTGGCCGCCGAACCGGAGTTCGGCAGGAGCCAGGAACGGGCACTCCAGGAGACGATCGACGCCTACCTCGACGGCCTCCCCCCGGAGCCCTTCGCCGGCGTCGCCCCACCGGAGCTGAACACCACCACGACCCTCACGGGGTCCTCGGATCGGATGCTCGGCGTCCGGCAGACCACCTACACCTTCCTGGACGCCAGCGGCGGATCCGCCTACCGCACCCTGTGGTACGACCGGGAGGACCGCCAGGCCCTGTCCTCCCGCGAACTGTTCGACACGGACGGCGAATGGGAGAGATTTCGGTCCCTGACGGCCGAGCAATTGGCCGCCAACGAGGATGTCTTCCCCGAGAAGGCGGCGGCGCCGGAGGCCGGGTTGTTCGACTCGGTGAATTTCGATTCCGCCGGCAACGCCCTGGTCGAGTTCGATGACTCCTCGGTGGCTCCGGGAGCTGCTTCGCCCGTGGTCGCAAGGATCACGACCGAAGACCTGCTCCCGCTGCTCAGCAGGCGCGGGCTCGCCGTCCGCGCGGCGGGCATGGATCCGGCACCCGTCACGTCGGCGCAGGAGGACGACGGGACCGGCGGGGAGGGGGCACGGCGGAGCGCCGGTCCCGAACCACGGGCCACCGCGAATCCGACCCGGCGTGCGACCCCGGACTGCCGGAAGGCCAAGTGCATAGCCCTGACGTTCGACGACGGGCCGGGACCGTCCACCGAACGGCTGCTGTCCCTGCTGGCCGACCACGACGCCCGGGCGACGTTCTTCGTGGTGGGACCCAATGCCCGGCGCTACCCTGACGTACTGGAGCAGGCCGCGGATGCCGGCCACGAAATCGGGAACCACACCTGGTCCCACCGCTCGCTGACCGGCCTGACCCCGGACGAGGCCCGAAAGGACCTCGGTCTCGCCGACGACGCGGTCGCCGCCGCCACCGGTTCCGCCCCGACCCTGACCCGGCCGCCCTACGGGGCGACCAATGCCGAGGTGAACCGGCTGGTGCACACACCGGTGATCCTCTGGGATGTGGACACCCTCGATGGAAAACACCTCAATGCGGATGTGGTGGCACGCACGGCGCTGCGCGATGCGCACCCGGGCGCCATCGTGTTGATGCACGACATCCAGCCGACCTCCGTGGCCGCCATGCCCCGCATCCTGGACGGGCTCGAGGCGCGGGGATACCGGTTCGTCACGGTCTCCGAGCTGCTGGCGTCCTCGCACCCCAAGGCCCAGGTCACCTACAGCCATGGCCCCGCCGGCAAATAGCGCACGGCGGGCGGCGGCGGCTAACGTTGGTCCAATGAATGATCCCGCAGTGCCCAAGCCCCCGGCCCGTGGCCGGGCCGTCGACGACCTGAGCTTCTACCGCACCGATCCGGTGTCCTTCGTCCGCCGCGGATCGCGCCTGCACGGCAAGCGCAAGGACTCCTGGGAGCGGCTCTCCGGCGACTACGTCATCCAGGTCCCGCGGCACCATGCGGACACCTCGGTCCACGAGGAATTCAGTTTCGACGCCGAGCAGGCCTTCGGACGCAAGGCACCGCTGACCGTCGAGATCGGCACCGGACTCGGCGAGGCGATCGCGGCGGCCGCCGAGGCCCACCCCGAACGCGACTTCCTCGCCGTGGAGGTCTACCTCCCCGGCCTGGCCCAGCTGATGGCCCGGATCGATGCCAAGGGGCTGACGAACGTGCGGGCCGTGCAGGCCAATGCGCCCGAGGTGCTGGACGTCATGCTCGAACCCGGCTCCGTGGACGAGCTGTGGATCTTCTTCTCGGACCCCTGGCACAAGACCCGCCACCACAAGCGCCGGCTCATCAAGGAATCCTTCCTGCCCAAGGCTGCACGGGTCCTGGCCCCGGGCGGTATCTGGCGGCTGGCGACCGACTGGTCCGACTACGCCGAGCAGATGCGCCGGATCCTCGATGACTGCCCCGACTTCACCGCCCTGCATCCCGGCGAACTGGCCGGAGCGGATTCACCGTTGACGCGCGTGCGCCGCGACGGGTTGGAGGGCCACGAGCCCGAGCCCGGGTTCACCGACGACCTCGGCGGATGGGCGCCACGTTACGAGGGGCGGATCCGCACGAGCTTCGAGGGCAAGGCCGAGGCGGCCGGTCGGCTGGTCTTCGACCTGGCCTACCGCCGGAATACCGCCAAGGACTAGGACGACGGCGGAAGCACTGTGGCCGCAGCGGGGCCGAATTCCACCGCGTAGCGCTCGAAGAGCTGCCTGAAGTCGCGGTCGGCTTCCTCGACGTACGCACCGGTGGACTCCCGCAGCGCTGCCAGGCACACGTGCCATCCGGCCCCCTCCCGGGCACCACGGCCCTGCCCATCCAGGGAGGCTGCGAACACGAGCCGGGTGCCGCCGTCGTACTCGGTGAGGTTCATCCGCAACGAGTCGGTTTCCCAGGTGAAGGCGAGCAGGGCGCCGGCCTCGACGTCCACGACGCGGCCTGCCATGGCCTCGCCATCGGGATCCTGCGGAAAGGTGAAGCGCAGGGCGCGCCCAATCGTCCACTCCCCCACGATCGTCGCCGGGAACCACTGGCCCAGGCCGTCGCGGCTGGTGATGGCGATCCAGGCGTCCCAGCGGTTCACCGGCAGGTCGAGTGTGTAGGCCAGGACCCAGCGCTGGCCGCGCTGGGTGAAATCGGCCAGGGCCATGCGCTCCTCGTTCATGAGGCCATGCTACGTCCAGGTGGGCGTCGAACCACCGAGGATGCGGGCGAGGTTGTGCAGCGAGAGGGTGCCCGGGTCGCGGTAGCCGTACTCGGCGTGGGCGGCCCCGGGGACGTAGCGGGAGGTGTTGTGCCCGGTGACGGCGTGCAACCCGGATCCGGGATGGCCCTCGACGGCGAACGGCAGCCCGGCGGCGCCGGTGCGCCCGCTGAGCAGGCGCCCGCACCGGGCGAGCAGATCCCGGCTGGCCACCGCCTCGAAATGGCGGTCGACCGGGACGCCGAGCGTCCGGGGATCCTCGAGCAGCCTGGCCGGGATGCCCGCGGAGCCGGTGGTGGCGAAGGTGTCGATCCGGGGGCGCCGGGAGCCGGCGGGCACCGGCTCGGCGGCGAGCCGGGCCAGCGCGTGGGCCGCCAGGGTGGCCCCGTAGGAGTGGGCCTCGATGGCGGTGTGCACGCCGTCGGGCAGGAGCGCGCCGATGCGCCGGATGTCGTGGGCCAGCCGCTCGACGGCACCGCGGGCGGAGCGGTTGAAGATGGCCCGCAGCAGGCCAGGTGCCGGGTAGCCAAGCCAGGCGATGATGGCGGGGCGCTCGGCTCCGGCGGCACGCTGGGCCAGCAGCAGTTCCCCGGCCTCGCGCGCGCTGCCCCACATGGCGGTGCCGGGGCGGATTCCGGCGCCGGAGACCTGCCAGGTCAGGTGGGTGGCGGTGTCGGGATCCCCGAGCACGATGGCGGCCAGCGGTTCGGGGCCGTCGAGGTCCAGGAACAGCAGGTGCCGGGCCGGGATGGCCGGGCCCATCGACGTCGGCCGCAGGGCGTGGGCGACGCCGTCGATGGCCGCCTTGCGGCGCTGGTCGAGTCCGTCGCGGCGGCGTGTGGCGGTCTGGAAGCGCCGTTCGGCCCGGGCGATCAGGTCGGCCACCGTCTCCGGTGGTGGGGTCGCCATGGCGCGGGCGCCTAGTCCTGCGGACGCCAGATGACGACGGCCTGGCTCCGGGCACGGGGGCGCTGGCCGCGCGAGAGGCTGACGACGTCCCCGACCCCGGCGCCGGCGGCGAAGACCCGTTGCAGTTCCGAGGAGCGGCGGCTGACGTCGGCGAGCTCCTGGCTGAGCTCGGCCACCCGGGAGCGCAGCGCGGCCACCTGGTTCTCCAGCTCGAGCACCCGGCGGATGCCCTCCAGGGAGACGCCGTCCTTGGAGAGGCGTTGGACCTCGCGCAGCAGTTCGACGTCGTGCTTGGAATAGCGGCGTTGCTTGCCGCGCTGCCGCGAGGGCGAGACCAGTCCCATGCGGTCGTACTGGCGCAGCGTCTGCGGGTGCATGTCGGCCAGTTCGGCGGCCACGGAGATCACGAAGACCGGGATGAACCGGTCGTTGATGGCCAGTGCCTTGCCCTCTGACATGTGCTTCCCTCCTCGTGGTCTGTCCGTATCGTCATGCAGCTACCCGGCGGGGTACCCCGGCGCTAGAGTACCGCCTTCGCGGCAAGGCCCGCCCGGGGGTCGGCGTCCGCGGTGGCCTCGGCGAAGGACCTGACTGCCTCCTGGGCCTCGGCGTTGAGCTTCTGCGGGACGACGACGTCGATCGTCACCAGCAGGTCGCCGGTGGCCTTTGCGGTCTTGACCCCCCGGCCCTTCAGGCGCAGGGTCCGCCCGGCGGAGGTTCCCGCGGGGACCTTCATCTTCACGGTCTCGCCGGTCAGGGTCGGGACTTCCAGGGTGGCCCCGAGTGCCGCTTCGGCGAAGCCGACGGGCAGGTGGATCCGGATGTTGTTGTCTTCGCGGGCGAAGAAGGCATGCGGTTTGACCGAGACCTTGACCATCAGGTCGCCGTTGCCGGCCGGTCCGCGCTGGCCCTTGCCGCGCACGCGAACGCTCTGTCCGTCGCGGATGCCGGCCGGGATGCGCACGTCGATGACCTCGCCATCCGGTTCGCGCAGCCCGATGGTGGTGCCGCGGATGGACCCGGCGAAGGAGATGGTGGTCGAGGCGGTGCGGTCGGCGCCCTTTTGGGGTGCCTGCTGGAAGCCGCCGAACCCGCCGCCGCCGCCGAAGAGGTCGGCGAATTCGGGCGGGACCTGGCCACCACCGGAGAACCCGCCACCGCGGCGGGCGCCGCCGGAGTTGAAAAGGTTGCCGAAGACGTCGTCGAATCCGGCGCCGCCGCCGCCCGCAGGTCCGCCGGCCCCCCCGGCGGAGAATCGGGCGCCGGAGCCCATGGCGCGGATCGCGTCGTACTGTTCGCGTTCCTCCGGATCGGACAGCACCGAATTCGCCTCGGTGATGTCCTTGAACTTCTGTTCCGCCGTGGCGTCCCCGGGGTTGGTGTCGGGGTGGTGCTTGCGCGCCATCTTGCGGTAGGACTTCTTGATGTCGGCGTCGCTGGCATCCTTGGAGACGCCGAGGATGGCGTAGAAATCCTTGTTGACCCAATCCTGACTGGCCATCGGGCGCCTCCTGTTTCTGGTTGGTTCTGAAAATTAAGGGGACCCCGGCCGCCCCACGGGGTGGGACGGCCGGGGAAGGGTGGCGTTACTCGCCGGTGGAGACGACCACCTGGGCCGCGCGGATGACCCGCTCGCCCTTCTGGTAGCCGTTGCGCAGCACCTGGGCCACGTGGTCCTCGGGGACCTCGGAGCTGGGCTGCTGCATCAGTGCCTCGTGGACCTTGGGGTCGAAGGCGACCCCCGTTTCCGCGATGCGGGCCAGACCGTGGCCGGCCAGGATGGTGTCGAACTTCTTCGCCACCGCCGCAAACGGACCATCGTCCAGGTCGCCGTGCTTGCGGGCGGCGTCGAGGTCATCGAGCACCGGCAGCAGGCTGGACAGGACCGACTGGACGGCCAGGTCGCGGACGGCTTCCCGGTCGCGCTCGACGCGCTTGCGGTAGTTGACGTACTCGGCCTGCAGTCGCAGCAGGTCGTTGCGCAGCTCCGCCTCGACGTCGGTCGTCGCGGCGGGCGGCTGCTCCTGGCCGGCCTCGTTGAGGATCTGCTCGGCCTGGGCCAGCGCATCCTCGGTTTCGGCGCCGTCCCCGGCTGCGGTCACGTCCTCCTGCCCTGCGGCATCACGCACCTCACCCGTGTCGGGATCGACCTTGCGCTTGTCCGTGAAGCGCACCGGCTCCTCGCCGTGCTCTTCTTCGTTGCCGTGGTGTGGCATCGGAATCGAACCGCCTTACTTCTTCTCGTCGTCTTCGTCGACAACCTCGGCGTCGACGATGTCCTCTTCCGGGGCCTCGGTGCCAGCGGATTCGCCACCGGATTCACCGGCTGCGCCGTCGGCCTGGGCCTGGGCGTAGATGGCCTCGCCGAGCTTGGTCTGGGACGCCTGGAGCTTCTCGTAGGCGGCCTTCACCTCATCGTCGTTGTCCTGGCCCTCGAGGGCGGCCTTCAGGGCGTCGACGTCGGCCTGGACCTCGGTCTTGACCTCCTCGGGCAGCTTGTCCTCGTTGTCCTTGATGAGCTTGTCCACGGAGTAGGCGGACTGTTCGGCGGCGTTGCGGGTTTCGGCTGCCTCGCGGCGTGCCTTGTCCTCTGCGGCGTGCTCCTCGGCCTCCTGCACCATGCGCTCGATGTCCTCCTTGGCCAGCGAGGTGCCGCCGGTGATGGTCATCGACTGTTCGGTGCCGGTGCCCTTGTCCTTGGCGGACACGTGGACGATGCCGTTGGCGTCGATGTCGAAGGTGACCTCGACCTGCGGCACGCCACGCGGGGCCGGTGCGATGCCGGTGAGCTCGAAGGTGCCCAGCGGCTTGTTGTCGCGGGTGAACTCGCGTTCGCCCTGGAAGACCTGGATGGACACGGACGGCTGGTTGTCATCTGCGGTGGTGAAGGTCTCGGAGCGCTTGGTCGGAATGGCGGTGTTGCGCTCGATCAGGTGCGTCATGATGCCGCCCTTGGTCTCGATGCCCAGCGACAGCGGGGTCACGTCGATCAGCAGGACGTCCTTGCGCTCGCCCTTCAGGACGCCGGCCTGCAGTGCGGCGCCAACGGCGACGACCTCATCCGGGTTCACGCCCTTGTTGGCTTCCTTGCCGGCCAGTTCCTTGACCAGTTCGGCGACGGCCGGCATGCGGGTGGAGCCGCCGACGAGGATGACGTGGGCGATGTCGGAGACCTTGACGCCGGCTTCCTTGATGACATCGTTGAACGGCTTGCGGGTGCGCTCGAGCAGGTCCTTGGTCAGGTCCTGGAACTTGGCGCGGCTCAGGTGCTCGTCCAGGTGGACGGGACCGTCGGCGGTGACCGAGAGGTACTGCAGCGAGATGTTGGTGCTGGTCGCGCTGGAGAGTTCCTTCTTGGCCTGCTCGGCCGCTTCCTTCAGGCGCTGCAGGGCGATCTTGTCCTTGGACAGGTCGGCACCCTTGGACTTGGCCTGGGCCAGCAGCCAGTCGACGACGCGCTGGTCCCAGTCGTCGCCACCGAGGCGGTTGTCGCCGGAGGTGGAACGCACCTGGATGGTGGAGAAGTCGTCTTCGTCCTTGCCGACTTCGAGCAGGGAAACGTCGAACGTTCCGCCGCCGAGGTCGAACACGAGGATGAGCTCGTCTTCCTTGCCCTTGTCCAGGCCGTAGGCCAGTGCGGCAGCGGTCGGCTCGTTGACGATGCGCAGCACGTTCAGGCCCGAGATCTCGCCGGCCTCCTTGGTGGCCTGGCGCTCGGCGTCGTTGAAGTAGGCCGGGACGGTGATGACCGCGTCGGTGACCTTCTCGCCCAGGTACGACTCGGCGTCGTGCTTGAGCTTCATCAGGGTCCGCGCGGAGATCTCCTGGGCGGTGTACTTCTTGTCGTCGATCGTGGTGCTCCAGTCGGTGCCCATGTGGCGCTTGACGGAGGCGATCGTGCGGTCGATGTTGTTGACGGCCTGGCGCTTGGCGATTTCGCCGACCAGGACCTCTCCACCCTTGGAGAAGGCCACCACGGAAGGCGTGGTGCGTGCGCCTTCGGCGTTGGCGATGACGGTGGGCTCGCCGCCTTCCAGGACGGAGACGACCGAGTTGGTGGTTCCGAGGTCGATACCTACGGCACGGGACATAATGCATCCTTCTTTCCGGTGGGAAATGCTGGGGTTCTCCGCCCAACCCGGGAGGTTGAGCGTTCTGCACTCAAGTCTACTCGTGCTTGTTTTGATGTCAACTCGAACTTGAGTGTAGCCCGCTCAAGTTTGGTTTTCGGGCTGGGTACGGGCACAAAAAGGCGCCGTCCCCCCGTGTCGAAACAGGGGAAACGGCGCCTTCGGGAGCCCACTGGCCGCCCTGGGTGAGCGGCGGTTTGCGGCCTACTTGTGGTTGGACTGCGGGGCGCCGGCCCGGCGGCTGCCCCGGCCGCGGCCGGGACGACCCGCGCCGAGCGCCTCCTGGGTCTTCGACCCGATGGCGTCTCCGATGGTGTTGCCACCACGGTTGCCCGACGAGGCGGGCCGTGCCGACGAGAACGACCGGCTGGAGTCGCCGCCGCGCCCGTCGGTGCGCGGGGCGCCCTGGCGCTGACCGGCGCGGCTACGGCCGCCGGCACGCTGGCTGCCGCCTGCGCGGCCGCCCGCGCCCTCGCTGCGCTGGCCACCGTTGCGTCCACCGCGCTCGGTGCGTTCGCTGCGCTCGCCGGTGGCGGGTCGTCCGGCGTTCTCGCCGCGGTTGCGGCCATCACGTTGACGGTCCGCGCCATCACGTGCCGGACGTCGGTCTCCGGAAGGAGCCTCCGTCCGGCCCGGACGCGAGTTGCCGCGGCCACCGCGGCGACGGCCGCGGCCACCCGCTGCATCGGAGTCGGCCAGGGTCTTGGCCCGCGGGGCGGAATGCGGCTGCGGCGCCACGTAGGTGACGGACTCGGCCTTGTCCCCGCGTACGGCGGCGACGGCCGCGGCCTGCGGGGTGACCCGCTCGAGCGGGACCTTGATCCCTGCGGCACGCATCAGCGACTTCACATCACCCTGCTGGTCGGGGGTGGCGATGGTGACCACGGTTCCGGAGGAGCCAGCGCGTGCCGTGCGCCCGGAGCGGT
Organism: Arthrobacter sp. ASL1; assembly: GCF_056680475.1. Classification (NCBI taxonomy): domain Bacteria; kingdom Bacillati; phylum Actinomycetota; class Actinomycetes; order Micrococcales; family Micrococcaceae; genus Arthrobacter; species Arthrobacter sp. ASL1. The sequence goes on along the minus strand of NZ_CM155284.1, from coordinate 2,930,664 downwards.
GCAGGTAGGCCTTGTGCTCGGCGGGCGGGTCGATGTGCACGACCAGCTCGACGCCGTCGACGTGCACGCCACGGGCGGCGACGTCGGTGGCCACGAGGACCCTCGCGTCCCCGCCGGAGAAGGCGGCGAGGTTGCGGTCACGGGCGTTCTGGCTGAGGTTGCCATGCAGGTCCACGGCGGGCACGCCGGACTTGGAGAGCCAGACGGCCATCTTCTTGGCGTGGTGCTTGGTGCGCATGAACATCATGCGGCGCCCGGTGCCCGATGCCAGTTCGAGCACCAGCTCCTTCTTGGAGTCGGCGTCGACCATGAAGACGTGGTGGTCCATGGTGTCCACCGCGGCCTGCGAGGAGTCCACCGAGTGGACGACCGGGTTGCTCAAGTAGCGCTGGACGATCTTGTCCACACCGTTGTCCAGGGTGGCGGAGAAGAGCATGTGCTGGATACCCCGCGGGGTCTGGTCCAGGATGCGCTTGACCACCGGCAGGAAACCGAGGTCCGCCATGTGGTCGGCCTCGTCGAGGATGGAGACCTCAACGCGGGACAGGTCGGCGACGCGTTGCTTGAGCAGGTCCTCCAGACGTCCGGGGCAGGCGATGAGGATGTCGACGCCGGCGTTGAGGTCCTTTTCCTGGCGGACCTGCGAGACGCCACCGAAGACGACTGCGGTGCGCAGGTCGGCACCTTCGGCCAGCGGGATGACGACCTTGCTGATCTGGGTGGCCAGTTCACGGGTCGGCGCCATGATCAGGGCACGCGGGAAGCGGGCCTTGCGGGGCTTGGGATCGGCGGCCAGGCGGGCCACCAGCGGCAGGGAGAAGGCCAGGGTCTTGCCGGAGCCGGTCTGGCCGCGGCCGAGCACGTCCTTGCCGGCCAAGGTGGAGGGAAGGGTGGCTTCCTGGATCGGGAAGGCGGTATCGATTCCCTGGGCGGACAGGATGTCGGCCAGGCGTGCGGGCACGCCAAGGGAAGTAAAGGAAACGCTCACGGGCTGCTTTCGGTCGTTGCTATGCGCAACCGGGTTCGGCGCGCAGGTCGCCGAAGAAGAGGATGGCCTGGGCCCCCGGGATGGGGTGCTCCGCCGATCGCCCGGAGGCGACGGGCCTTCCGCCGCTGCTGCCGGCGCATCATGTTTCGATGCCCGGGCGGCGGGAAAAGGTTCAAATCTGTCGACGCAGGGCCCGCGTGCACCCGACCGGAGCCGGGAAGCGTGGAGCCACTGCCACCAAGTCTAGCAGTGGCTCCGCCCCCTCCCCTATTGTGTGCCGGATCTCACGGGCCGGGTGGCCGGGCGCCCGGTGTCGGCGTCGACGCCGGCATGGGACTTGAGTTTCCAGGGCCACCAGATCCGCTCGCCGAGGTCGTAGGCCAGCGCGGGGACCAGCAGCGACCTGACGACCAGGGTGTCGAGCAGGACACCGAAGGAGACAATGAAGGCCAGCTGGACCAGGAACATGATCGGGATGACGCCCAGGGCCGCGAACGTCGCCGCCAGCACGATGCCGGCGGAACTGATGACTCCCCCGGTGACGGCCAACCCCCGCAGCACCCCGTCCCGGGTGCCGTGCCTGCGCGATTCCTCGCGTACCCGGGTCATGAGGAAGATGTTGTAGTCCACCCCCAGGGCCACGAGGAAGACGAATCCGAACAGCGGAACCGACGGGTCGGCCCCGGGGAAGTCGAAGACCCCGTTGAAGACCAGGGCCGAGACGCCCATGGCGGTCCCGTAGGAGAGCACCGTCGTGAGCACCAGCAGCACCGGGGCCACGATCGAGCGCAACAGCAGGACCAGGATGACCAGGATCGCCCCCAGGACCAGCGGGATGATCTTGACCAGGTCCGCCTCGGCCGTGAGGTTGGTGTCCAGCGACACGGCACTCGGACCGCCGACCAGCGCCTCGGGATCCACCGAGTGGGTCGCCGTGCGCAGCGCGGTGACCGTCTCCTGGGCGGCCGCCGAGTCGGCGGCATCGGACAGCGTCACGGAGAGCAGGACGTGCCCATCCACGACCTGGGGCCGTGCTGGCGCGCCCGGTTCCCCGACGCCGGCGGGCGCTCCGCCGGGGGCCTGCAGGTAGGCGCTGGCGACCCCGTCGACTTCTTTGACCCGTTCGAGCATGGCCTCACCGCGGTCAGCGTCCACGATGACCGTGGCCGGGCTGCCGGCACCGGCGTCGAAGTGCCGGGCGAGCGCGTCCTGCCCGTCCGCGGACTCGGTCTGCCCGAGGACCAGTTCGCTTTGCGGGACGCCGGTGGCCTGCAGCTGGGTGACCCCGGCGCATCCAGCCAGCAGGACCACGGCCGTGGCGATCCAGATGCGGCGGGGGTGGCGGCGCACCAGCCGGGCCGTCCGCGCCCAGATGCCGGCACCCTCCACGGGGGACGCCGGGACGTGGTCGTGGTGGCGCGGGATGAGCGGCCAGTACGCGCCGCGCCCCAGCAGGCCCAACAGTGCGGGCAGCAAGGTGAGCGTGGCCAGGACGGAGAACACGATCCCCGAGGCGCCGATCGGACCCAGCGCCTTGTTGGAATTCAGGTCGGAGAAGACCAGGCACAACAGGCCGACGGTCACGGTTCCGGCCGAGGCCACGATCGGCGCCGCCGCCCCCCGCAGGGCCGCCCTGACCGCCTGCAGCCGTCCCGCGCCATCGGCGACGGCCTCCTTGTGCCGGGCGACGAGCAACAGCGAATAGTCGGTCGCGGCGCCGATGACCAGGATGGACAGGATTCCCTGGCTTTGGCCGTCGAGCACGATCCATCCGGTCTTGGCCATCCAGAACACCGCAAGGATCGCCGCGCAGAGCGCCGACACCGAGGTGAACAGGACCGCCAACGGCAGCAACAGCGATCGGTAGACCAGCAGGAGAATGACCAGCACGGCACCGAGGGCGGCCAGCAGCAGGATCCCGTCGATCCCGGCGAACGCACCAATCAGGTCCGCGGTCAGGCCGGCGGGGCCGGCGACATACGCGGTGACCCCCGGCGGGAGGTCCGCCCCCAGCAGGTGGCGCAGGGCCTCGACGGCCTGGTCCGTGTCCACCGAACCCTCGAGCGGGACGATCATTTCGGCCGCGAGGCCGTCCTCGGACGGGAACGGCCCCGCCACGTCGCCCGAGACGGCGTCCAGGCCGCCAACATCGGCGGCCAGGGCCTTCAGGTCCACGCCGGCCAGGGCCGCTGGATCAGTTGCCTCGAGCACGACGACGGCGGGGATGGCGCCGCTGCCGTCGAACCGCTGCTGCCATTCCAGGGCACGCGTGGCCTCCGCGGAGGCGGGAAGGAAGCTCGACTGGTCGTTGCTCTGGACCTGGTCCAGCTTGCCGAATGTCGGTCCGCCGATGCCAGCGATGCCCAACCAGGCCAGCACCAGCACGGCGCAGACCAACAGGCGCGCACGACGGTGCGGCGGTTCGGCCTTCAAAGTACTTCCATCCTGAAATAGTTTCACCATGGAATCATAACTGATCGGCGCTAGACTTCGACAGTGGACAACGGAGCGAACTTCCAGCTGGTCCGGCTCCTGCAGGAATTCACCCAGGCGTCGGACCGCTTCGTGGACACCACCAGCGGCGACAACTCCATGCACCGCAGCGACCTGAACGCCCTCTCCGTGATCATGCGCCACGAACAGGCCGGACGGCCACCCACGGCGTCGATGCTCGGCCGCGAACTGCACCTGAGCCCGCCGGCGACCTCGGCGCTCATCAACCGGCTGGAACGCAGCGGCCACGTGGTCCGCCGCCGTTCCGAGGACGACCGCCGCGTGGTGCGGATCGCCGTCACGGACCACGCCGTGGCCGAGGGCCGGCGCATGTTCGCCCCGCTGGCCCGCGCCCTGGGCGCTGCCATCGGCTCCTACACCGACGCCGACATCGCCCTCATCTCCCGCTTCATGGCCGACGCGTCGCGCGCGGTGGACGACGCGACGAAAAAACTCGACATGTAGCTGCCGGTCACTGCCCCGCACGCCTAGGCTCGGGGAATGGACAACGAGGTTTACTCACACGGCCACCACGAGAGCGTCGTCCGCGCCCATGCGGTACGCACCGCCGCCGACTCCGCCCCGCACCTGCTGCCGCATCTGGCCCCCGGCCTGCGCCTGCTCGATGTGGGTTGCGGTCCGGGATCCATCACCCTGGACCTCGCCAGCCACATCGCCTCCCCCGACGGCGCCGGGCAAGCCGTCGGGATCGACCGCTCCGAGGACGTGTTGGCCACCGCCCGCGACCGCGCCGCCGCGGAGGGGGTCGACAACGCCACCTTCGAGACGGGCAACATCTACGACCTGCAGTACGACGACGGCGCCTTCGACATCGTGCATGCCCACCAGGTCCTGCACCACCTCGCGGATCCGGTGGCCGCGGTGCGCGAACTGCGCCGAGTGGCCGCCCCCGGTGGGCTGGTCTCATTGCGCGAGGCAGACTACGCGGCCATGTCCTGGTTCCCCGAGGCGCCGGCCCTTACCCGGTGGCGGGAGGTCTACGACGCCATATCCCGTTCCAACGGCGCCGAACCCAATGCCGGGCGCCGCCTGCTGTCCTGGGCCAGTGACGCCGGATTCGACGCGGCCGAGCTGGACATCTCCGCGTCGACCTGGATCCATGGCACCACCGAACGCCGCAACGAATTCGGCCTCGGCTGGGCCGAACGCTCCCTGCACTCCAGCTACGCCGAACAGGCGCTCGAACGTGGCATCGCCGACCAGACCGCCCTCGAGGGGATCGCCGCCGGCTGGCGTGCCTGGGCCGCGGACACCACGGCCGTGTTCATCATGCCCAGCGTCGAGCTCATCGCCCGCATCGGCCAGGACTGAGGAACCCCGTAGGATCCTCGGGTGACCTTTTCGCTCTGGCTCTCGCTGTTGGGTGCCTGCCTCCTCATCAGCTTCACGCCCGGCGCCGGGGCCATCAACACCATGAACAACGCCCTGAACTCCGGGTTCCGCCGCTCCTTCTGGGGGATCCTGGGCCAACAGGCGGCTCTGCTGGTGCATGTGCTGGTCGTCGCCGCCGGTGTCGGCGTCCTGGTCGCCAATTCACCGATCGCCTTCGCCGTGGTCCGCTACCTCGGCGCCGCCTACCTCGTCTACCTCGGCATCGGGCTGCTGCGGGCCAAACCCGACGCCGATACCGCCGCACTCGACGTCCGGGCCAACGAACCGGCCACCTCCATGTTCCGGCGGGGCCTGTGGGTGAACCTGCTCAACCCGAAGGCCATCGTCTTCTTCCTGGCCTTCACCCCGCAGTTCATCCGCCCGCAGGAACCGCTGCTGGCCCAGTACCTCGTGCTCATCGGCACCATCGTGGCCGTGGACATCCTGGTCATGTGGTTCTTCTTCGCCGCCACCGCCAAGGGGTTCCGCCGTTTCACGCGCAACGCCCGCGGCCAGCGCATCCTGAACCTGGTGTTCGGCACCTTGTTCATCTTCGTCGCCGCGCTGCTGCTGTTCATGCACCAGTAGCCCCGCCCGCGCGTGCCCTGCCGTCCGGGCCGCCAGGTGCATAGACTGGTTTCATGTACAGGATCATGACAGTCTGCACCGGGAACATCTGCAGGTCGCCGATGGCCGAGTACATGCTCCGCAAGGCAGTGGACGACGCCGGCATCAAGGGTGTCGAGATCGCCTCAGCCGCCACGAGCGACTGGGAGACCGGCAACCCGATCGACCCGCGGGCCGCCGAACAGCTCGCCCAGCACGGCATCGAGAGCTCGCGGCATGTGGCCCGCCAGTTCACTGCCACCGATTTCGGCGAAGCCGACCTGGTCCTGGCACTGGACACCGACCACTTCAACCACCTGCGGCGCCTGGCCGGCAACGAGACCAACCGGTCCAAGATCCGCATGCTGCGCTCCTTCGACCCCGGGTTGTCCCGTGAGGCACCGGCGCGCCAGGGCATCTACGACCCCTGGTACGGCGACGACGCCGACTTCGAGACGACGTCCCAGCTCATCGCCGCAGCGCTGCCGGGCCTGGTGCAGCACATCAAGAACCAGACCGCACACACGCGTGGCGCGTAGATCCCCCGCCATCATCGCGGTCGACGGCCGTTCCGGCGCGGGCAAGAGCACCCTGGCCCTGGAATTGGCCACCGCCCTGCGGGCCCACCGCAGCGTTTCGGTGTTCCACCTCGAGGACGTCTACACCGGCTGGGACGGCCTGGCCGACGGTCGCGGACGCTACGTCGGCCAGGTCCTGGAATCCCTGTATTGGGGCGAGGACGCCCGCTGGACCTCCTGGGACTGGGTCCACGACGCCGACGGCGAGCGCCGCAGCACCGTGGCGGCCGACCTCGTCATCGTCGAGGGGGTGGGTGCGGGGTGCCGCGAGGCACGCCCCTACCTGGACGCCGTCGTCTGGGTCGAGGTCGAGGATGCCGCACGACGGCGGCGGGCCCTGGAGCGCGACGGCGACACCTTCGCCCCGCATTGGGACCGCTGGGCCGCGCAGGAGCGCGTCTGGCTCGACACGGACCCCGTCCCCGAGGCCGCCGATGTCCTGGTGTTCAACCGTGCGGACGGCAGCGCCCCGGCCGACACCCTGCGCGCCCTGGCCCAGCTTCCCGGCCTGCAGGAGACCCTGCGCCCCGAGATCCAGGCCACCGCCGCCCCGACGCTGCTCTCCCGGCGGCTGCCCCTGCCGGGCAAGCCGATCGACGCCGCCGGCGTCTTCGAGAGGCACTTCACGGGCCAGCACGCGGTATTCCTGGACTCCTCGACCGCCCGAACCCCGGGGGCCACCCGCAGCCGCTTCAGCATCCTGGCCGACGACCGCGGCCCGGAGGCCCTGCGGATCGAACACCGTGCCGGGACCACCGAGGTGGCCATCGGCTGTACCCGCACGCGCCTGGCCGGGCATTTCTTCGCCTGGCTTGACCGGAACTGGGGCACCGCACGGCTGGAAGCGCCCGAGGGGTTCGAGTGCGGTTTCGTGCTGGGCTGGCTCGGCTGGCTCGGCTATGAGCTCGGCCGGGAATCCGGCGGCGTCGACAACACCTCGAGCCCGACGCCCGATGCGGCCCTGTTCCACCCGGGACGGGCCGTGGTCCTGGACCACGAGCGGTCCGAAGCCTGGCTCCTGGCCCTGGCCTCCCCGGACGCCGAGGGGTGGCTGGATGCGACGGAGGCCGTCCTGCCCGAAAGTGACCCGGCCGGCCCACTGGCCGTTGCGGGGTCCGGCCCGGCGCCGTGCTTCACGGCCGCCGATTCGCGGACCGGCTACCTGGACAAGATCCGGATTGCCCAGCGCGAGATCGCCGACGGCAACAGTTACGAGATCTGCCTGACCACGACCCTGCACGCGAGCGTCGCTGGCCGGCGCGACGACCGCGACGCCGGCTTCTCACCGTGGGCCGCATACCTGTCGCTGCGCCGCTCCAGCCCGGCACCCTTCGCACACTTCATCCGGTGGGGCCCCATCGCCGTCGCCAGCTCCTCCCCCGAACGCTTTCTCTCGGTCGACGCGACCGGGTTGCTGCGTGCCGAGCCGATCAAGGGCACCCGCCCGCGTGCCGCCGACCCGGTCGAGGATGCCGCACTCGCCGAGGACCTGGCCACGGCGCCGAAGGACCGGGCGGAGAACATCATGATCGTGGACCTGCTGCGCAACGACCTCTCCCGGTTCGCGGACCCGTCGACGCTGCGGGTACCGCGCCTGTGCGCTGTGGAGACCTATGCAACGGTGCACCAGCTGGTCTCGACGGTCGAGGCCCGGCTGCTCCCCGATGCCTCCCGGTCCGAGGCCGTTGCCGCCGCCTTCCCTCCCGGTTCGATGACCGGTGCGCCGAAGATCTCGACCATGGCCATCCTCGACCGGTTGGAGGACGGGCGCCCCCGGGGGGTGTACGCCGGCGCGGCGGGCTATTTCTCCCACACCGGGGCCGCCGACCTGGCGGTGGTCATCCGCACCCTCATCGCCCAACGCGGCCCCGGGCACGACGGCCGGTGGGACCTGGGCCTGGGCCTCGGGGGCGCCATCACCTCCGACTCGGACCCGGCCGGTGAGTGGGACGAGGTCAGGACCAAGTCCCGCGGTGTCCTGCAGGCGGTGGGCACCACTTTCGACGCGCGTGCGGGAGCCGGCAATCCATCGGGCGACCCCTACGCTTCGGGGGCCGGGGGACCTACGCTGGGGGAATGAACGCCGCGCCCGCCCCAGGTCCCGCCGCCCCAGGCCGCCGCGCGGTCATCGTGGGGGCCGGCATCAGCGGGCTGGCCATCGCCGGACAGCTCGCCGCCGACGGCTGGGTGGTCGACGTCCTCGAGCAGGCCCCGGGCCCACGACCGGCCGGGTACATGATCGACTTCTTCGGCCCGGGATTCGAGGCCGCCGACGCCATCGGCCTGTTGGCGGCATTGCGCCGCCGCGGCGTGTTGTACGACTCGCTGCGCTACGTCGACGGGACCGGGCGGACGACGGCGAAACTCACCATGGACGCCTTCCTCCGGGCCGCCGACGGCCGGTTCTTCAGCATCCTGCGCCCCGACATCGAGGACGGCCTGCGCGAATGGCTGCCCGACGCGGTGACGGTGCACCAGTCCGCTCACGTCGTCGCGGTGGAACCGGGATCGACCGGCACCGGCCCCGGGGCTCCCGGCAGGCCGGCCGCCGTCGTCCTGCGGGACGGGGCCCGGTTCGAGGCGGAGCTGGTGGTTGGGGCGGACGGCATCCACTCCACGGTCCGCCGCGAAGTCTTCGCCCGCGGGGAGGACTCGCTGCGGCTGCTCGGCTACCACGTGGCCGGTTTCATCGTGGAGGACCCCCCGTTGGCGCGGGACCTGGGGCCGGTGGTGACCCTGACCGATTCACTGCACCGCCAGGCCGGGCTCTATGCCATGCCCGATGGACGGGTGGCCGTGTTCGCCGTGGAGGCCACGGCCGACCCGGCGGTCCCGCAGGATCCGGCGGCCCACCTGGCCGCCGCCTACACCGGGCTGGGCTGGCGCATCCCGGACGTCATGAGCCGGGCCGGTGGCGAGGTCTACTACGACGTCGTCGCCCAGTCCGAATGCCCGCAGTGGAGCCGCGGCCGGGTCGTCATCACCGGGGATGCGGCCTACGCGGTCTCGTTGCTGGCCGGGCAGGGCGCATCGCTGGCGCTGGCGGGCTCCCGCGTACTGGTGGCGTCACTGCGCGAACACGGGGACGACGTGGCCGCCGGGCTGGCCGCCTACGAGGCCAGCTGGCGGCCGATCACCGCGGAGCAGCAGGCCGCGGGCCGGCGCAACGCCACGTTCTTCATCCCGGCGGGGCGCACCGGGCAGCTCCTGCGCCGCGGCGCCTTCCTGGTCATGGGCCTGCCCGGCGTCGGGGGGCTGGTCGCGCGCCGGATCTTCCGCGCCAGCCTCCCCTCCAAGGGCCATCCGGCCGGCTGATCCCCGGCTGCCCCCCCGGCGGTGCCGCCGGAGATCTTGCAGCGGCCCGCTACTGCAGCGTCGAGGTCAGCCGCGCGACGTTGTCCACGTAGCGTTTCAGCCGCGAGCGGCCCTGCCAGTCCTCCAACGTCAGCAGCGTGGACTTCTCCTTGTACTCGGCCTGGATCCGGTCGATCTCCCGCACGGCCCGCGAGCCGATGAGCATGACGGAGACCTCGAGGTTCAGCGAGAACGAACGCATGTCCATGTTGGAGGAACCGAAGACCGCCACCTCGTCGTCGACCGTGAAGCACTTGGTGTGCAGGACGTAGGGCTCGGCGTAGCGGTAGATCTTCACCCCGGCCCGCAGCAGCTGCAGGTAGTAGGACTGCTGGGCGTGGTGGACCAGCGGCTGGTCGCCGCGTCTGGACACCAGCAATTCCACTTCGACGCCTCGTTGGGCTGCGGTGGTGATGGCGTAGAGCATCGAATCGTCCGGGACGAAGTACGGGCTGGTAATGGTGAGCTTCTCGGTGGCCGAGTACATCAGCGTGTTGAACAGGCGCAGGTTGTTCTCCGCGATGAACCCGGGGCCGCTGGGAACCAGCTGTCCGGTGATGTCGCCACGGGCCGTCGGCACACCGCCCTCATTGACGTGCTCGATCAGGTTCTCGTCGGTCTCCTGCGACCAGTCGGTGGCAAAGACGACGTCGAGGGCGGTCACCAGTGGTCCCTTGACCCGGGCCATCAGGTCGATCCATTCGCGGCCGATCTTGTGCGCCGAGGCCCGCTTGTAGCCGGGTTCGATGAGGTTCTGGCTCCCGCTGTAGGCGACCTCGCCGTCGATCACCAGGATCTTGCGGTGGTTGCGCAGGTCCGGACGCCGCCATTTCCAATGCAACGGGGAGACCGGCAGCATGCGGCGCCACTCCATGCCGCTGGCCTCCAGCCGGCGCAGCAGCTTGAGGTAGCCCTGGGTGCGCATGGTGCCGAGGTGGTCGAAGAGGAACCTGACCTTGACCCCGCGGACGACGGCCTCCTCGAGGGCGCGCAGGAACGGATCGGTCAGTTCGGGGTCGTCCCCCACGATGTAGAACTGGACGTTGACGTATTTCTCCGCGGTGTGGATTGCCTCGGTCATCTGCCGGATCGAATCACGCGCATCGGTGATGAATTCGATCCGGTTGCCCTCCTGGATGGGGAAGGCCCCGAGGTTCCTGTTGAGCAGCGCCGCGGATTGCACCCAGTCCGGGGCATCGAGGTCGTCGTCGTGGAGGTCCAGGTGCTGCGTGGCCTCGAAGACCCGCTCGTTGACGTCGGCTTGCCGGTCGACCCGACGCTGGGAGAGCTTGAAGTTGCCGAAAAGCAGGAACAGGCCCAATCCAACGACGGGCAGGAAGAAGATCGACAGCAACCAGGCCATGGCCGTGGTCGGGCGCCGGTTGCCGGGCACCACACCGAGCATGACCACCCGGATGCCGATGTCGATGGTCCACAGGATCGCCACTAGCCACCCGGGAAGATCGCCCCAGAGAAACAACGACAATGACTCAGTCAACGATGCACCTTCCAGCCTGAACGGTCGGTACCAGCCTAGCTGTCGTGGCCGATGGCCCGAGGGTAATCTGGTGCGCATGACTGTCTTGGTTTTCGTGGACTCCGCCACGCCTGCCGGCCGGGTGGCCGACGCCTCCGTTCCACAACTGCTCGTCACCGACCAGGGGGTCGTCCGCGGGGACGGCATCTTCGAGTCGATGCTCTACACCGGCGGGACCGTGCGGAAGCTCGACGCCCATCTGGCGCGCCTGCGCTCGTCCGCGGCCAGCTGCGAGCTGGCCCTGCCCGACGAGGACGCCTGGCGCCGAGCCATCGCCACCGCGGTCGACCACTACGAGGCGGAACGCCCCGGCACGCACGGCGACGGGCAGGACGGGTGGCATGTATCCTCGCCACTGGCCGAACCGGGGGAACCGGATGGCGCCGACGAGGCCGTCGTGAAACTGGTCGTCACCCGCGGCGCCGAAGGCGGGGCGCATGGCGCCGCCTGGATCACGGTCTCCCCGGCCCCGGAAGCCGGGCGGCGCCAGCGGCAGGAGGGCATCGCCGTCGTCCTGCTGGACCGCGGCTACGATTCCTCGCTCGCGGACCGGGCCCCGTGGCTGCTGATGGGCGCCAAGACCCTGTCCTATGCGGTGAACATGGCCGCGCTGCGCCACGCCCGCTCGCGCGGTGCCGACGACGTCATCTTCACCTCCAGCGACGGGCGCGTCCTGGAGGGCCCGACCTCCACGGTGCTGCTGGCCACCCGGGAGAACGGGGTCAAGCGCCTGGTGACGCCCCGGCTGGAAACCGGCATCCTGCCCGGGACCACCCAGGGCGCGGTCTTCTCCGCGGCCCGGCAGGCCGGTTGGACGCTGGGTTACGGCCCGCTGGAACCCCACCACCTGATGGAGGCCGACGCCGTGTGGCTGGTCTCCAGCATCCGCCTGCTGGCACCGGTGACCTCCATCGACGGCACCGCCATCGGCCGCGACCACGAACTGCACGACGAGCTCTCGGCCATGGTCCGGGACATCCGCTAGGCACCACCAACGGGGAAGGACCCCCATGGAAACCACACCTGCACCCGACCCGGCCGAGACGGCCCTGGACCGCCGCCGGCTCTTCGGCGTCGCCGCGGTGGCCGCCGCCTCGCTCCTGGGCGGGGCCGGAAGGCTGCTGGTCCCGGACACGGCGGCCGCGGCATCGACCCGGATCAGGACGACGGCGAACCTCAACGTCCGCGCCAGCGCCGGCACGGCGGGGCGTCGGCTCGGGACGCTGGCGAAGGGCACCACGGTCACCACGACCGGGCGGGCCTCCAACGGCTGGTACCGGATCAGCTACCGCGGCAGGACCGGGTACATCTCGAACCGGTATGCCAAGGTCGTCGCCGCGACGAAGAAGGCAGCCGCCCCGAAGGTCGCCCCGATCAGGGCCCGGGTCCAGACCCTGGCCGCACTGAACGTCAGGACCTCCGCGTCCTCCGGTGGCAGGCGGCTGGGCACGCTGGCGAAGAACGCCCGGTTCACCGCCACCGGTGTGGCCGCCAACGGCTGGTATCGGCTGAGCTACCGGGGCAAGACCGGATACGTCTCGCACCGGTACCTCAAGCCCGACACCTCGAAGGAACCGGCCTACACCTCCACGCGCAACGGCCTGCCCACCACCGCCAGGTACTATTTCTCGGCCAACGGCTCGGACCTGTCCTACCTCGCCAACGGCGCGGTCATGATCGGTGACCTCCCTGCCGGGACCGTCGCCTGGCGGGACACCCGGATGGAGAAGGCACACGCCACCCCCAGGGGCTGGTATTGCGTGCGCACCGCGGGCGCCACCGGCTGGGTTCGGGCGAGCACGCTGCGGCGCAGCCAGCCGCGGACGGGCAGGTGGTCCCGGCGCACGACGGCGGCACAGATCCGCCGCATGGCCAATGGCCGGCTCGCGTCCTCGAACCTCGTCGCGATCTCCTGGGACCCGGGGCAGAACCTGATCGCGGGGCCGGCACTGGGCGACCTGACCAAAATGAACAAGGCGTTCAGGAAGAAGTTCGGGCGCAACCTCGAGATCGACCTGACCTACCGCACGCGGGGCACCCAGGAATACCTGTACCGCGAGCTGGGCCGGATGATCGCTGCCCAACCGGGCACGTCGAACCACGGGTGGGGCCTGGCGATCGACTTCCCCGAGACGCGCGACTACGGTTTCGGCGGCAAATACCACATCTGGCTCAAGGCCTACTCGAAGAGGTTCGGGTGGGTGCACCACAAGGTGTACGAGCAGGGCTCGCCCTATGCCGAGGCGTGGCATTTCGAGTACATGCGCTGAGTCGGCGCCCCCGGCTCACGCCCAGACGAGGTTCCAGGCCCCGGCCGCCAGCGCGGCGACGGCGGCCCCAGTTCCGAGCGCGAGGCCCGCGCTGATGAGCCCCGCGTCCCGCCAGGCGAAGCTGGCGGTCCGGGCCCACGTGCGCTGCCGGCCCCCGAATCCCTTGGCCTCCATCGTGACCGCCAGACGCGAGGCACGGCGGATGGCCTGGACCATCAGCCCCAGGCTCTGGCCGGCGTTGGCCTTCAGCCGCTGCACGGCCCCGCCCTGGGATCCGACGCCCCGGGCCCGGCGGGCCATGCCCAGCGTCGTCCATTCCTCGGCCAGCAACCCGATCAACCGCATCCCGGCCAGGGCCCCCAACACGAATCGATGCGGCAACCTGGCCTGCTGGGCCAACGCATTGGCCAGATCGGTCGGGTCGGTGCTCGATAGGACGATGACCGCCGGCACGGCCACGGCGAACACGCGCAGGCCCGTGGCCAGACCGGAGGCCAACGATCCCTCGCTGATGGTGGCCACGCCCAGGTCCAGCAGCACCGCACCGGTGTCGTTGCCCACCAGGGCGGTCCCCCAGGCGGCGAAGAGCCCGGCCACCAGCAACGGCCAGGCCCGGATGAGGAAGCGCAACGGCTTGATCCCCGCCAAGGGCAGGAACAGCACGCTGGCCACGGCGACCAGGCTCGAACTCACCAGGTCCAGCGAGGCGATCAGCGGTGTCGTCGCCAGGACGACGGCCGCCAGCTTGGCCAGCGGGTTGCACCTGCCGAAGAAGCTGGCCCGGGCTGGGGCATCGGGTTCGATTCCCGGTGTCCCGCCCCCGCGCTCCAGCACAGCGGGCTCCGGTAGGCGGGGCCCCTGGTCCGGCAACGGGGCGGAGTCCACCGGGTAGGTCGTTGCCCCCAACGCGGTGGCGAAATCGGTATCGTGGGTGACGGCGATGATGGCGACCCCGTCGTCGAGCTCTTCGCGCAGCAGCAGCGCGAGTTCACGCCAGGTGAGGGCATCCTGCCCGAAGGTGGGTTCGTCGAGGATCAACAGACGGGGTCGGGCCGCCAGCACGGTGGCCACCGACAGCCGGCGTTTTTCCCCTCCCGAAAGGGTGAACGGGTTGGCGTCCTGCAGCTCCCGCAAGCCCAGCCGGTCGAGCAGGCCCTCCACGCGCAGCTCGATTTCCTCGTCGTCGTACAGGCGTTCCCTGCCGCCCGGGCGTCGGGCGTGCCGGGGGCCATAGGCGAGCTCGTCGCGCACACTGGCGGTCACGAACTGGTGTTCGGGTTCCTGGAAGACGGTTCCGATGCGGGCGACCAGTTCACCGGCACGCCAGAGGTACGGACGCCCCGGGGGGCCGTCGCCGTTGGCCCCGGCAGGGGCTTCCGCCCCCCACAGTGCCGGAAGGGCCTCCACTTCTCCGGAGCGTTCGGGCAGCAATCCGCCCAGGGTCAGCGCCAGCGTCGATTTGCCCGACCCGTTGGACCCGGTGATGCACAACGCCTGCCCGGCAACCACTTCCAGGTCGACACCCGATACCGCGGGAACGGTGCGCGGGGTCCGGGCGACCGCGAGGCGCCGCGCGCGCAGCAGTCCCGGGCCCGCTGCCGTGGCCGGTTCGCGGCGGTCCAGTTGCGGGGTGTGGCCGGGGACCCAGATCCCGGCCCGGATGAGCCGGTCGCGGACGGGGCCGGGGGCGAACATGTCGGCCGGACGCCCCTGGCACACCACTCCTCCTCCCGGCTCCAGGACGATGACCCGGTCCACGGCGTCGGCCCAGGCCGCCAGCCGGTGCTCGACGATGACCATCGTCGCGCCGCTGCGCGCCACGGACTCCACGACGGCGTCACGGACCTCGATGACCCCGCCGGGGTCCAGATTCGCCGTGGGTTCATCCAGCAATACGAGCCCCGGGCGCATCGCGAGGATCCCGGCCAACGCGAGGCGTTGCTTCTGTCCGCCGGACAGCGCGGAGGTGGGGTGGTCCAGCGGCAGGTCGAGGCCGACCGACCGCAGGCTCGCGGAAACCCGCGGCCAGATGTCCGCGGGCGGGACGCAGAGGTTCTCCGCGCCGAACGCCACATCGTCGCCGACCCGGGCCTGGACGACCTGGGTCTCGGGATCCTGTTGCATGAGTCCGGTGCGGGTCGCCGCTGCGTCGGCCGGCCGGCCGTCGATGAGCAGCTGGCCGGCCGAGGCGTTGTCCCCATCGTCCTGCAGCACACCCGCGAGAGCGTGGAGCAGCGTGGATTTCCCGGCCCCGGAGGGTCCGACCAGCAGCACCCGTTCGCCCGCGGCAATGTCCAGGTCCAGTCCCCTGAGGGCGGGCTTGTCTCGCCCGGCATGCTGCCAGCCCCAGCCGCGGGCGCTGACGGCCGCGGGGCGGACCGCATCGTGCCCGTCGTCCTGGAATCGGGCGGGAGCCCGGGAAGGTGTGGGCAGGTGGCGGCTCATCGGATCAACCGAAGGTCCGCTCCTGCGCCGCCCGCCGCGACGCCAACGCCGAGAGCGCACCGGTACGCGACAGCGCACGGGTGAGCGCCCAGCTACCCAGCCCGGCGATGACCAGGCCGGACACGGCCATGCAGACGACGTAGGCGAACTTCATCGTCGTCGTGTAGTCGGGGAACCAGGCGAAAACGTAGGCGTCGTTGACGCCGCCGAAGACGCCGGTCAGCAGCCCGGCCAACAGGGATACCGGAAGGGACCAGTGCCGGTAGAGGAACAGGGCGACCACCAGTTCGGCGCCCAGGCCCTGGACCAGGCCGGAGACCCAGACCGTCCACCCGTATTCGGAACCCAGCAGCGAGGAGACCACGGCGGCCACCATCTCGCAGAACAGGGCAGCGCCGGGTTTGCGGATGATGAGCGCGCCCAGCACCGCAGGGAAGAGCCACATCCCCGCCAACAGTGCCGACGACGGCGGGAAAGCGAGGAAGAGGAAGTCGAGCAGGTGGTGGGTCGTGTTCCAGGCCCAGAAGATGACGCCGGAGGCAACGGCGATGACGGATGCGACGACGATGTCGACGACGCGCCAGGTGTAGCGGACGGACGGAGCCGCCGTGAAGGTGCTGCTCATGAGGTTTTCCTCCTTGGTGTTCAAGGAGGGGAGGACAACGCGGGACCCGCGCATCCTGAGATTCTCGACTCCCTTCGCCGGTACGAGCCGGAGCAGGTTCGAGGGTCTGCGGCAATCCGCACTCTCAGCGTCCTCGGATCCGGCCATGGCCGGTCGGCGACGCTCCCCTGTCGTAGGTGATTCAGTGGGGCCAGTCTACAGCGCGTTATGCTGGGAGGGTAATCACCTACCGACGGGAGAATCGTTCGTGAACGCATTACTAAAGATCGTCGGCGTGGTGGTGTCGATCGGCGCCGGTTTCGCCGGGCGCAAGCTCGTTGACGTCGTGTGGTCGGCGATCACCGGGGAGACGCCCCCGAAGGCGAAGGACAAGGACGCCCAAGCCGAGGCCACCCTGCGTCATGCCTTGGGCTTCGCGGTGCTCTCATCCGTCGTGGCCGCCGTGATCCAGGTGCTGACCAACCGTGGCACGCAGCAGGCGATCGCCCGTTTCGTCGACAACATGGACGAGGTGTAGCGAGACCGCTACCCCCGTTCGTCCAGACGGCGCTGGGCCTCGGAGACCACTTCATTGAGGTCATCGAGGACCAGCGTGTCTGGTTTAAGGTGCTTTGTCCGGTACGCGGCGCGCCCCACCATATGTGCGGTGACCGGGGCGGTGAGCAGCTGGAACAACCACGCGAGCAGCAGCACGGGCACGGCAGCCCACGCCCTGATCTGCAGGGCAACGGCGAGCAGCAGCAGGAACAACCCAAGCACCTGTGGTTTCGTGGCGGCGTGCATGCGGGAGAACAGGTCGGGGAAGCGCAGCAGGCCGATCCCCGCGGCAACGGACATCAGGGCGCCGCCGATCATGCAGACGGCGGTGATCCAGTCCAGCACGGTGTCGGCCGTTCCGCCGTCGACCAGGGCCATGACGATCAAGGGGTCCTCCGATCCGTGACGTAGCGGGCTATGGTCACCGAGCCGATGAAGGCCACCAGGCAGCCGACGACGATGAACACGATGTGGTTCAGGTGCCGGTTCACGGCCATGTCGAGGCAGAGCCCGCACATGATGATGATCAGCAGGACGTCCAGCGCCAGGGTCCGGTCCAGGATCGAGGGGCCGCGGGCCAGGCGGATGAGGGCCATGACGCCACCGATGGCCAGCGCGATCCCGGAAATCCAGGCGGCAATGATGATCATGGTTTCCCTTCCCTCTGCGGACCCTGCGGCTGCGCGGCATCCGGGCCCGCGGGATCCTCGGCGCGCAGTGCCGCCAAGTCCTCACGATTGCCCATGACGCGGATCAGCGCCGCCTCGATGTCGCGCACCTCTCGTCGGAATGTTTCGGCCTGCGCCTCGTCGTTGATGTCCAGAACGTGGAGGTAGAGGGTCGAGGTGGTCCGGTCGACCTCGACGACGAAGGAGCCGGGGATGAGGGTCAGCACGTGGCCCAGCGCGGTGGCCATGAGGTCCTCGTGGCTGCGCATGCGGATGCCCACGACGGCGTTGCGGACCGTCGGTCCGCGGAAGACTGCCACCATCGCGACGTGGATGCTGGCCTTGACGACCTGCCACATGAACCGCAGGGCGAACAGCCCTGCCTGCCAGACGTTGAACCGTCCGCTGAGCTCGACCGGGGGCAGCTTGAACGTCGCGACGACGGCCAGCGAGATGACGAATCCGAAGACCAGGTTGCCCGGGCTGAAGTCCTGCCAGAGGGCTCCCCAGACCACCACCATCCAGACCGTCAGCGGCAGCTCGATCAGGAACCGTGCGCGTCGCCGCCGTGCCCTGGCGCGGGCGCCCCGGGCACCGGTGAGCAGCTCGGAGGGCCGTGCCGGGCGCAGGTGGTGCCGGTGCGGGCTCATGATCCGCCCCCGGCATTCGTGCCGCCCAAAACGGCGTCGATATACGGCGTGCGTTCCATCATCTGCTGGGCTGACTGGTCGGCCAGGTCGAACAGGGGGCCGGCGAAGACCGTCAGCGAGACCCCGAGCAGCACCAGGGCCCCGGTCGAGTAGACCATGGTCCGCGGGAGCAGGTCACCCTCCCCCCGGCCGGCACGGCGGGTCGGGGTGATCGTGGCGGTCTCACCCGTGGCAGGGTGCGTTCCGCCGTCGGCGGTGATGAGCAGGATCGGATCCGGGTCCTCCGCGTCGTCCGCGCGACGCCAGAAGGCGCGGTTCCAGACACGGGCCACGGCCAGCAGGGTCAGCAGCGAGGTGACCAGTGCCCCGGCGAGCAGGGCCCAGGCCAGGGGGGTGCCGAGGTCGACGCCGCCGCGCAGCAGCCCGAGCTTGCCCAGGAAGCCGGAGAACGGCGGGATGCCGGCCAGGTTCATGGCCGGGACGAAGAACAGGACTGCCAGCACCGGGGAGAGTTTGGCCAGGGACCCGAGCCGGTCCACGTTGGTGGTGCCGCCCCGGCGTTCCATGAGCCCGGCGACGAGGAACAGCGAGGTCTGCACGATGATGTGGTGGGCGACGTAGTAGACGGTCGCAGCGAGTGCTACAGCGCTGCCCGTGGCCAGGCCGAAGACCATGTAGCCAATGTGGCTGGTCAGCGTGAAGGAGAGCATCCGCTTGAAGTCCGCCTGCGCCAGAGCACCGAGGATCCCGACGAGCATGGTCAGCAGGGCCACCACCATCAAGGCCCCGTTGAGCCGGTCGCCCGGGAAGAGCAGGGTCTCGGTGCGGATCATCGCGTAGACGCCGACCTTGGTCAGCAGCCCGGCGAACACCGCGGTGACCGGGGCCGGCGCCGTGGGGTAGGAGTCGGGCAGCCAGAAGGACAGCGGGAAGACTGCTGCCTTGACGCCGAAGGCGACCAGCAGCATCACGTGCAACACCATCTGGGTGCCCGGGTCGATGTCCGCGAGCTTGCCGGCCAGGTCGGCCATGTTCACGGTGCCGGTGGCCGCATAGATCATGCCGATCGCCACGAGGAACAAGACGGAGGAGACCACTGACACGACCACGTAGGTCACCCCGGCACGGATGCGCGCAGTGGTCCCACCCAATGTCAGCAGCACGTAAGAGGCCGTCAGCAGGATCTCGAAGCCGACGTACAGGTTGAAGAGGTCACCGGCCAGGAAGGCGTTGGAGACGCCGGCCACCAGGATCAGGTAGGCGGGGTGGAAGACCGAGACCGGTCCGTCCTCGTCCCCGTCGGCCATGCCCTGTCCGGTGGCATAGAGCAACACGGTCAGGCTGACAGCGGTGGAGACGACCAGCATCAACGCGGAGAACTCGTCAACCACCAGCGCAATGCCGAACGGTGGCGCCCAGCCACCGATCATGACCGCCTGCGCCCCGTTCTGCCAGGCGGAGACGAGCATCCAGGACTCGAGCGCGAGGGTGACGACCAGCGCTCCAATCGTCACGCTGCGCTGGGCCATCACGTGGCGCCGCAGCACGAAGGCCAGGGCCGCCCCGAAGATCGGCAGCAGGACCGCCAAAGGCGCGAAATCGATTGCGGTCTGTGTGCCCATCATCGCGCCTTCCTGTTCCTGCGGTGGTTGCTGGTGCCGGCGCTCTCCTCGGAGGAAGCCTGCCGGAAATCATTGGCGAGCCGTTCCCCGGCCTCCCGGGCAGCGGTTGCATGGGCCGATTCGCCCGTCCGCTCCATGGCCCCGTCGTCATCGGCGTCCTCGGGGAACTCGGAGGTCTCCACGGCGACCTCGGAGTCCTCCTCGAAGTCGTAGGCGCTCTTCTCCGCGACGCGGCGGTCCTCGGCGTCGTCGGTGAGTTCATCGCGGCGGGCGATGACCCAGGACCGGTAGATCATGGCCAGCAGGAACGCGGTGACCGCAAAGGTGATCACGATCGCCGTGAGGATCAGCGCCTGCGGCAGGGGGTCCGCATAGTCCTCGGCCGGTGTTCCCGCTTCATAGAGCGGGGCCAGCCCGCTCGGCCCCCCGGCGGCCAGGATCAACAGGTTCACCCCGTTGCCGACCAGGATGATCCCCAACAGGACACGGGTCAGGCTGCGTTCGAGCAGCAGGTAGATACCGGCGGCGAAGAGCACGCCCATCACCAGCAGCAGGGTCACGTTCACGGTCATCGTCCGGCCCCCGTCCGTTGCCGGGCCTCGGTGCTGCGCCGGCCCCCGCCGGAGCGGGCACCGCGCTTTTCGGTCTTCTCGTCGATCTCCGATCCCAGGCTGCGCAGCACATCCACCACCAGGCCGACGACGACGAGGTAGACGCCGATGTCGAAGAAGGTCGCGGTGACGAACTTGTGTTCCCCGAAGAACGGCAATGCGAATTCGAGGACGGCAGACTGGAAGAGGTGGCCGCCGAGCAGCAGGGGCACGACGCCGGACAGGGCCGCGGTGCCCAACCCCAGCCCGAGCAGGGTGCCCGGGCTGATGGGGGTGGCCTCGACCAGCTCGAACCGCCCACCGGCCAGGTACCGGATCGTCATGGCCAGCCCGGCCAGCAGCCCACCCGCGAACCCCCCGCCGGGGCTGTTATGCCCGGCGAGCAGGAGGTAGATCGAGAAGAGGATGATCGTATGGAACACGAGGCGGGCGACGACCTCGAAGATGATGGACCGGCTTTCCGGTGCCATGGTCTTGCCGGCCACCAGCCAGGCGTCCTTGGCCGACTGGGCAAAATGCCGTGCGGTCGCCAGCGCGGCCGCGGACCGGCTGCCCCCGGAGCCGTCC
Source organism: Arthrobacter sp. ASL1 (assembly GCF_056680475.1). Lineage (NCBI taxonomy): Bacteria > Bacillati > Actinomycetota > Actinomycetes > Micrococcales > Micrococcaceae > Arthrobacter > Arthrobacter sp. ASL1. Next base: position 2,909,721 of record NZ_CM155284.1, on the reverse strand, counting down.
GCGCGGGCGCGCCCGACGGACCCGGGTTCGACGTCGTGGGCGCGGCGGCGGGCGTCGCCGCGGCCGCGGACGAAAATCAGCGAGGCCACCCCGGTCGCCGCCACGGCAAGCACGGTGATCTCCCCGAAGGTGTCCCAGACACGGATGTCCACGAGGGTGACGTTCACGATGTTCTTGCCCGCCCCGCCGTAGTAGGCCAGCTCGGGGAAGGACAGCGAAATGGGGTCTGCGGTGCGCGAGGCCATGGCGGTGGCGGCGATGGCGATCATGGCCAGCCCGAATCCGATCCCCAGGACCGCCCGGGCCACGCGGTGGCCGGAGGGGTTCTGCGTCCACAGGGGCGGGGGCAGCACCCGCAGTGCCAGCACCATGGCCACCAGCACGATCGTCTCGACCAGCAGCTGGGTCAGCGCCAGGTCGGGTGCGCCCTGCAGGGCGAAGATGAACGCCATGCCGTATCCGGTGACGGAGACCATGAGCACCGCCAGGAAGCGCTTGTTGGCCCGGACCGCGGCCAGGGCGCCGACGATCATGCACAGGCCCGTGACCAGCTGGGCGGGGGTGTCGAACCAGGCGATCGATGTCGGCAGCGGGGTGTCGTTGGCGAAGGCGGCAAAGGCCGGGACGATGAGGGCCACCAACAGGATGACGCCCAGGTAGAACGGCAGCGAACCGCGCTGGGTGCGTCCGGTGACCCAGACGGCGAGCTCGTCGATGACGTTCAGGGTCGCCTTGTAGATCCGCTCGGCGTCCAGCAGCGCCGGCACCCGTGCCTGGAGGGCGCCGAAACCGGTGCGCCAGTGGAAGAGCAGCAGGCCGCCGACGACCATGATGGCCGAGAGCCCCAACACCGGGGTGATGCCGTGCCACAGGGCCAGGTGGATGGGCTGCCCCGAGGCCGGGAAGAGGCTGGAGAAGGAGGCGACCGCGTGCTCGATCGGTGCCGGGTACAGGCCAAAGGCCACCGTCACCGCGGTGAGCAATGCCGGTGCCGCCAGGAACAGCCAGGGGATGGCCTTGAACGGGGTGTCCGGCATGCCCTGCTTGCCGGCGAACCCGCCCCAGATGAACCGGGCACTGTAGGCGACGGTGAGGATGGACCCGAGCACGACGCCGATGAGCACCACGGTGCCCCAGGCACCGTCCCCGGCGGCCAGGACCTCGAGCACGGATTCCTTGGCCACGAACCCGTAGAGCGGCGGGATGCCCGCCATCGACGCCGCAGAGAGCAGCGCGACGACGAACAGCTTCGGGGTGGTCCGCCACAGTCCGGAGAGCAGCCGGACGTCGCGGGTTCCCGCCTGGTGGTCGATGATCCCGACCACCAGGAACAACGCGGCCTTGAAGAAGCCGTGGGCCAGCATCATGGCCAGTCCCGCGATGGCGGCGTCCGCGTTGGCCTGCCCCATGATCAGCATGAGGAACCCGAGCTGGGAGACGGTGCCGTAGGCCAGGATGAGCTTGATGTCCGTCTGGCGAAGGGCCCGCCACCCGCCGATGAGCATGGTCGCCAGGCCCAGCCCGATGACCAGCGGATCCCAATAGGCGGTGTCGGAGTAGCCGGGGGCCAGACGCGCCACCAGGTAGATGCCGGCCTTGACCATGGCGGCCGCGTGGAGGTAGGCGGAAACAGGAGTCGGCGCGGCCATCGCACCGGGCAGCCAGAAATGGAAGGGCACGAGTGCCGATTTGCTGACCGCTCCAATCAGGACCAGGGCAATGGCGACGTCGATGAGGGTGCCGCGGGAGACCAGGTCCGGTGCCATGGCCATGACCTCGGAGAGCCGGTAGGTGCCGGCGCTCTGGCCGATCATGACCAGGCCAAGCAACATGGCCAGCCCGCCGAAGGTGGTGACCAGCAGTGCCTGCAGCGCCGAACGGCGGGCGAAGATGCGGGCCCGGGCGAAACCGACGAGCAGGTACGAAAGGATGGTCGTGATTTCCCAGAAGATGAACAGCAGGATCAGGTCATCGGAGATCACCAGGCCGAACATCGCGCCGGCGAACGCCAGCAGCTGGGCGCCGAAGGGGCCGATGTTGGCGTCCTCGTTCTTGAAATACCGGGCACAGTAGAACAGCACGAGTGCGCCGACGCCCAGGATGAGCAGGCTCAACACCGCGGCCAGGGCGTCCATCCGGAAAGCGAGTTCCAGCTGCAGGGACGGGATCCATTCGAGGACGATCCCCGGCGGCGCGTTGGGCTCGCCGGCCAGCGCCGCCTGGTCTGGTGACGTGAACGAGTGGAAGTTGACCAGCAGCCAAACGAAGGCCGCCGCCGGGACCGCGCCAAGCAGGTAGAAGGACGCGCGGCCGAACCTGCGGAACAGCAACGGCGCGACGGCGCTCACCGCAAAGAGTGCGATGAGAACCACTGCCACTATGTGCTCCTGAAGGGGTCGGGGCCACGCATGGTTCCACACCGCAGCTTGTTCGGTCAGGTTTTGAATTGAGTTTAACAGTTGATCAATGCATTTCCCCCTTTTGGGGTTTGTCTCGCCGGTTATTTCGCGGAGGGCGTTACGATGCAGGCATGAGCCCGAACGCCACGCCCACGGCCCTCCCGTCCCGCGGTGCGGCGACGATTTCGAAACAGGTCCTGGCCTGGGCCTCCTGGGATTGGGGGTCCGCGGCGATCAACGCCGTGATGACGACCTTCGTGTTCACGGTCTACCTGACCAGTTCCCTCTTCGGCGACACCGACGCGAACTCCGCGGTCCTGGGCAATGCCCTGGCGATCGCCGGCGTCGTCATCGCCCTCCTGGCCCCGGTGACGGGACAGCGCTCCGACGCAGGGGGTCGACGGCGGTTCTGGCTCGGCGTGAACACCGTGCTGGTCGCCCTGGCGACTGCGGCCTGCTTCTTCGTCCTGCCGGATCCGCGCTTCCTCATCCTCGGGGCCACGCTGATCGCGGTGGCCAGCGTCTTCTCGGAGTTCGCGGCGGTGAACTACAACGCGATGCTCCCGCAGATCTCCACCCCGGCGACGATCGGCAAGGTCTCCGGATTCGGTTGGGGGATGGGCTACCTCGGGGGCATCCTCGCCCTGGCGCTGGTGCTCTTCCTCTTCGTCCAACCCGTGGTGGATTGGCCCGGCGCCTCCACCGACGGGTCGCTGAACCTCCGGCTGGTCGCCGTGTTCTCCGCGCTGTGGTTCTTCGGTTTCGGTTTGCCGGTCCTCTTTGCCGTCCCCGAGGTCAAGCGCCGCCAGAAGATGGCGCGCGTGAGCTTCCTGGAGTCCTACCGCCAGCTGGCGCGCAGCGTGAAGTCGCTGTGGCGCACCGAGCCGCACACCGTTTTCTTCCTCATCGCCGCCGCCGTGTTCCGCGACGGATTGGCGGCCGTCTTCACCTTTGGCGGCGTCATCGCCGCCGGGACGTTCGGCTTCGAGCTCAGCCAGGTCATCATCTTCGCCATCGTCGGCAATGTCGTCGCCGCCGCGGGGGCCATGATCGGCGGACTGCTCGATGACCAGATCGGCCCCAAGGCGGTCATCGTCGGCTCCCTCATCGGATTGCTGGTCGCCGCCACCGGCGTCTTCCTCTCCCCCGGTGCCTCCGGCTTCTGGGTCTTCGGCCTCCTGCTGTGCCTGTTCGTCGGCCCCGCCCAGGCCTCCTCCCGCGCGTTCCTCGCCCGGCTGGCGTCGACCGGCAAGGAGGGCGAGCTGTTCGGCCTCTACGCCACCACCGGACGGGCGGTGTCCTTCCTGGCTCCGGCGCTGTTCTCGGCCGCCATCGCGCTGGCCGCCCCGCACGTCGCCCCAGGCGGAGCCCAGCGCTACGGCATCCTGGGCATCATGCTGGTGCTGCTCGTCGGCCTGGCCCTCCTGATCCCCGTGCACAAGCCGGGCACGCCACACCACGCGGAAGACGACACCCCATGACCGCACCACTGCACCCCCACACGCCCGATCCAGGAGTCCTGGTCGTCACCGGCGCCGGGTCGGGAATCGGCCGGGCCGTGGCCCGCGAACTGTTGGCCACCGGCTGGCGCGTGGCCGTGGCCGGACGCCGGCCCGGAGCCCTGGAACAGACCGCCGACGGCCACCCGCGGGCCCTCGTGGTCCCCACCGACATCACCGTCCCCGAGCAGGTCCAGGCCCTGTTCGACACCGTCTCCCGGACCTGGGGGCGGGTGGACGTGCTGTTCAACAACGCCGGGACCTTCGGGCCGAGGGCGGCAGTGGACGAGATCACCGTCGGCGATTGGAACGACGTCGTCGCGGTGAACCTGACCGGCAGCATGCTCTGTGCCGCCGCCGCGGTGCGCACCATGAAGGCCCAGACCCCGCAGGGTGGGCGCATCATCAACAACGGGTCCATCTCCGCCCACGCCCCGCGGCCTTCCTCCGTCGCCTATACGACGACGAAACACGCCATCACCGGGTTGACGAAGTCGATCTCGCTGGACGGACGAGGCTTCTCCATCACCGCGTCGCAGATCGATATCGGCAACACCGCGACCGAGCTCACCGCCGGATTCACCACCGGGACCGTGCAGGCCGACGGCAGCACCCGGATCGAACCGGTCTTCGACGTGGCACACGCTGCCCGCCTCGTGCGCCAGCTGGCCGAGCTGCCGTTGGAGGTCACGGTGGATTCGCTGGTGGTCACCGCCACCGGGATGCCGTTCACCGGCCGGGGCTGACCCGCGGGTCCGGCCCGCGGGCTGGGAGGCTACGCGCCGAGCTCGGTGCGGTGGAAGTTCAGGTGGCTCCGTGATGCCGTCGGGCCGCGCTGGCCCTGGTACCGGTTGCCGTACTTTCCGTCACCGTAGGGGTGTTCCGCGGCGGAGGACAGCTTGAAGAAGCACAACTGGCCGATCTTGGATCCGGGCCAGAGCTTGATTGGCAGCGTCGCCATGTTCGATAGCTCCAGGGTCACGTGCCCGGAGAACCCCGGGTCGATGAACCCGGCGGTCGAGTGCGTCAGCAGGCCCAGGCGCCCCAGGGATGACTTGCCTTCGAGCCGGGCGGCGACGTCGTCGGGAAGCGTGACCTGCTCGTAGGTCGACCCGAGGACGAATTCCCCCGGATGCAGGATGAACGGTTCGGCGGGGTCGACCTCGACGAGCCGCGTCAGCTCGGGCTGTTCCTGGGCCGGATCGATATGGGCGTACTTGTGGTTGTCGAAAAGCCTGAAGAAACGGTCCAGGCGGACGTCGACGCTGGCGGGCTGGATCATCTGGGGGTCATACGGGTCGAGCCCGATGCGCCCGGAGTCCAGTTCTGTCCGGATGTCGCGGTCTGAGATCAGCACGGTTCCAAACTAGCCCATGCGGCCCGGACGGCGTTATCCTGAAGTCGGTGGGTTGAGCGGCACCGCGAGCGTCGCGGACCGTCCGGCACACCATGAAGCCCATGCCGACATCCCTTCGCCTGCACCGCCGTCCGGCCGCGGTGGCCACCACGGTCGCCCTCGCGGTCTCCTTCCTGCTGCCCACCAGCGCGGCACTGGCTTCCCCCGTCGGCGACCTCCAGGACACCCAGGCATCGCCGTCGTCGGATCCGACGCCCACCGCGGGGGATGCCGGCCACGAGCGGAAATCGGCGGTCGACAGCCAGGAAAAGGACTTCGCGGCCTACACCCTCGACCCCACCTCCCCGCTGGTGCTGGTCAACGAGCACCACCCGCTGCGGCCGCGGGATTACACGCCGAAGAAGCTGGTGCCCGTCGACGGCTCCGGATCACGGATGGTTCCCCAGGCGGCGACTGCCCTGGAGAAGCTCCTCGCCGCCGCCCGCGAGGACGGACAGGGGCTCATCGTGGAAAGCGCCTACCGCTCCTACGACCACCAGGTGGCCCTGTTCCACCGGTACACGAACATGTATGGCAAGGAATACGCCTCGAAGATCTCGGCGCGGCCCGGGACCAGTGAACACCAGCTGGGCCTTTCGGTCGACATCGGCGCGGCCAGCGGCCAGTGCTCCCTCCGGGCCTGCCTGGCCGATCTGCCGGCCGGGAAGTGGACGGCCGCGCACGCCGCCGAGTTCGGGTTCATCATCCGGTATCCAAAGGACCAGCAGCAGACGACGGGCTACAACTTCGAACCGTGGCACCTGCGTTATGTGGGCACGACGGCGGCGCGGAAGATGCGCGCCGAGGGCGTCGCCACCTTCGAAGAGTATTCCGACCAACTCGTCCAGGCCCGGGAGGCAGAGAGCGAAGGTACTGCCCGCAAGCAGGCCGAGGCCCAACGGCAGGCGGCCGTGCAGGACGCGCTGCGCCAGGCCGCCGCCGAACGCGAGGCCCGCCGCGCCGAGGAAACCGGCTGGATGCCCGAGTGGGCCCGGTCCGCGGCAGCGCGCTGACGCCGCCGGCGGCCCCGTGGGCCCCTGCTACCGGGCGCGGACCGGGATCCCGGTGAACGTCGGCTTGAGCGTCTCGGCAAAGAAGTCGTTGCCCTTGTCATCGACCACGATGAACGCCGGGAAGTCCTCGACCTCGATCTTCCAGATGGCCTCCATGCCCAGCTCCTCGTACTCGAGGACGTCGACCTTGCGGATGCAGTCCTGGGCCAGCCGGGCCGCGGGGCCGCCAATGGATCCCAGGTAGAAGCCGCCGTGGCTGTTGCAGGCCTCGGTCACCTGGCGGGAGCGGTTTCCCTTGGCGAGCATGACCATGGAACCACCGGCTGCCTGGAACTGGTCGACGTAGGAGTCCATGCGTCCTGCAGTGGTGGGGCCGAAGGACCCGGAGGCCATGCCCTCGGGTGTCTTCGCGGGGCCGGCGTAGTAGACCGGGTGGTCCTTGAGGTACTGCGGCATGTCCTCTCCGGCGTCGAGGCGTTCGCGGATTTTCGCGTGGGCGATGTCCCGGGCGACCACCAGCGGCCCGGTGAGCGACAGCCGGGTCTTCACGGGGTGCCTGGACAGCTCGGCGAGGATATCGTCCATGGGCCGGTTCAGGTCGATCTTGACCACCGACGAGCCGCCGGTTCCGGTGACCCCGTCGGTCTCGTCGTCGTGGGCGGCGAGGGCCGGGTGGGAATCGTCGGGCATGAAGCGGGCAGGATCGGTCTCGAGCTGCTCGACGAAGACACCGTCAGCGGTGATCTTGGCCAGCATCTGGCGGTCCGCCGAACAGGAAACGGCGATCGCCACCGGCAGGGAGGCCCCATGGCGGGGCAGCCGCACCACGCGCACGTCATGGCAGAAGTACTTGCCGCCGAACTGGGCGCCGATCCCGAAGTGGCGCGTCAGTTCCAGGACCTTCTCCTCGAGCTCCACATCGCGGAAGCCGCGTCCGGTCATCGCGCCGGTGGTGGGCAGGTTGTCCAGGTACTTCGCGGAGCCGTACTTGGCGGTCTTCAGGGCGAATTCGGCGCTGGTCCCGCCGATCACGATCGACAGGTGGTACGGAGGGCAGGCAGCCGTTCCCAACGACCGCAGCTTTTCGTCCAGGAACGTCAACATGGCGTTCTCGTTCAGGATCGCCTTGGTCTCCTGGTAGAGGAAGGACTTGTTGGCCGAGCCGCCGCCCTTGGCCATGAAGAGGAACTTGTACTGGTCCTCATGGCCCGGTTCGGTGTCGGCGTAGAGCTCGATCTGGGCCGGCAGGTTGTTGCCGGTGGACTTTTCCTCCCATGTCGTCAACGGTGCCAGCTGGGAGTAGCGCAGGTTCAACTGCGTGTAGGCGTCGTAGATCCCCTGCGACAGGTCCTTCTCGTCCGGCCCCTGGGTCAGCACACGCTGCCCGCGTTTGCCCATGACGATGGCCGTGCCGGTGTCCTGGCACATCGGCAGGATGCCGCCGGCGGCGATGTTGGCGTTCTTCAGCAAATCCAACGCGACGAATTTGTCATTGGCGCTGGCCTCCTCGTCGTCGAGGATGTTGCGCAGCTGCTGCAGGTGGGCCGGGCGCAGGTAGTGCGAGATGTCGTGCAATGCGGTCCGCGCCAGGTGCGACAGGGCTTCCGGATCCACCTCGAGGAACGTCCTGCCTCCGGGTCCCTCGACGGGGCGCACGCCCTCGGTGGCGATGCGGCGGTAGGTGGTTTCGTCCTGGCCGATCGGCAGCAGGTCCTCGTACTGGAACTCGGTCATGGGGCATCCTTGGCATCCGGTGGGGTATTTGGCTCCAGTCTAATTCGGGGCCGCGCCGTTCCCCGAACCGTTGCCCCTTCGTTGCGGCGGGGCGGGTTGCGCTTCGTCGGCGGGCGTGATCGGCTGGATGGCATGAGCGAAGAGCCAACCCAGACCCCCACCGGAACCCCGGATCCCGACGAACCGCAGACGCATCTCGAGACGGTGCTCCACGACGGGCAGGCCGACGAGACCCAGGCGGGACAGGTCATCGCGACGTTCCTGTCCGAGGAGGTCTTCTTTCTCAGCCGTGAACAGGTGACCGAGGAAACCGACAACGTCCAGCCGCTGCTGCTGCAGAACAAGGACGGCGAACCGGTGATCGCCCTGTTCACGCACGTTAACCGTATTCCGGAGACCTACATCGCCGAGGCCCCCTTCGCCGTGCGCGTGGTCGGGGCAGCGGTCATCGACAACCTCTCCGGCGCCGGCCTGGTGCTGAATCCCGGACACCAGCTGGGCTTCGAGATCCCGGCCGACGGGGTCGAGGCCATCAAGCGGGACTTCGCCCCCGACGGCTCCCCTGCCGGGCAGGCACCCACCGCCACGACGGACGACGGCGGGACTGCCCCGGGCGCCTGAGCGCCCCAAGTCCACCTCCAGATGGCCGCCGCCGGGTTCCCGGCGGCGGCCATCTGCTTTCCCGCAGATGGGCCCGTGCTGCCGGGCGGCCCGAGGTCTACGCTGGAAGCATGAATCTGGAAGAAACCCCCCTCCCCGGAATTGGGGTACGTCGCGACGTGATGTTGGCGACGGGGCGACGCGTCGGTGTCGTCGTCAAACGCGATGGCGGCATGGAGCTGATCATCTCCGAGCGCCAGGACCCCGACGCCTGCCAGGCGGCCATCCCCCTGACCAACGAGGAGGCCGCAGCGATCGGCGGGCTGCTCGGCGCCCCGCAACTGGTGGCTGACCTCACCGCCGAGCACCGTGAGCTGCCCGGAGTGAGCACCCAGCAATTCGTTTTGAGCCAAGACAGCCCCTATGCAGACCGGACCCTCGGGGACACCCACCTGCGCACCCGCACCCACGCCTCCATCGTCGCGATCTCCCGCAGCGGCCAGGTCCATGCCTCCCCGCCGCCGTCGTTTGAGCTGGCGGCCGGGGATGTGGTCATCGTGGTCGGCACCCCCGATGGCCTGGACAAGGCCGCCCACCTGCTCAACAACGGATAGGACCCGCCAGTGGACCACACCACCCTCGTCCTGATCGAGCTTGGGGCTGTCTTCCTCGGCCTCGGGCTGCTCGGACGTTTGGCGGGTCGGATCGGCATGTCCCCGGTCCCGCTGTACCTACTGGGTGGGCTGGTCTTCGGGCATGGCGGCATCGTGCCGCTCTCCGGCATCGCGGAGTTCGGCGACATCGCCAGCGAACTCGGCGTGGTCCTGTTGCTGCTGATGCTCGGCCTCGAATACACCGCCAAGGAACTGGTGACCGGGTTGCGCCGCTCCTGGGTGGCGGGCCTGATCGATCTGGTCCTGAATTTCGCGCCGGGCGCCGCGCTGGCACTCATCCTGGGGTGGGGGGTCATCGGCGCCCTGGTGCTGGGCGGGGTCACCTACATCTCCTCCTCCGGCATCTGCGCCAAGGTCCTCTCCGACCTGGGCCGGCTGGGCAACCGGGAAACCCCCGTCGTCTTGTCCATCCTCGTCCTCGAGGACCTGGTGATGGCCGTATACCTGCCCATCCTCACGGCGGCGCTGGCCGGGGTGAGCTTCCTGGGCGGGTTGCGGGCCGTGGGTATCGCCCTCCTGGCTGTCACGGCGGTCCTGCTGCTGGCCCTGCGGTACGGCCCACTGATCTCCCGGCTGATCCACTCCCCGGACCAGGAGAACTTCCTGCTCAAGCTCATCGGGGCGGCCCTACTGGTCGCCGGGGTCGCCGCCGCCCTGCAGGTATCCGCCGCCGTCGGCGCCTTCCTGTTGGGCATCGCGATTTCCGGATCCACGGCCCACTCGGCGGCCAAGGTCCTGGCCCCGTTGCGCGATCTGTTCGCCGCCATGTTCTTCGTGGTGTTCGGCATCAACACCGACCCGGCCACCATTCCGCCGGTCTTCCTGCTGGCGCTGGGGCTGGCGGCGCTCACCTCCGTGACGAAGGTCGCCACGGGAGCCTGGGCAGCCTGGAGGGCCGGCATCGGGATACCGGGCCGGATCCGCGCCGGCACGGTCCTGATCGCCCGCGGCGAGTTCTCCATCGTGATCGCCGGCCTGGCGGTGGCCGGCGGCGGGGCCTCGCCGGAACTGGCGGCACTGGCGACCACCTACGTGATGCTGTTGGCGGTCCTGGGGCCCGTGGCAACCCGCATGGCCGAACCGCTGACCCAAGCCGTGTCGAACCGCCTGCACCACACCAGTCATCCGGCGGGAGCCGGCTGAAACCGGCGGCCCGGACGACACAAGATGCATGTCAGCGGCGTGTGGGATATGCTGAGATGCACCCGCGGGTACGAACGGACCGGCGGGTGTTTTGCGGGCGTAGCTCAATGGTAGAGCGCCAGCTTCCCAAGCTGGACACGCGGGTTCGATTCCCGTCGCCCGCTCTCTTTGTGTCCGGGTACGCGCCCCGGACGCCGGGCGACGCGTAGGATAGGTCTGCCATGAAACGCACAATGTTCAAGTCAAAGATCCACCGCGCCACCGTCACGCACGCCGATTTGCACTACGTCGGCTCGGTGACCGTGGACCTCGACCTCCTCGAGGCCTCCGACATCCTCCCCGGCGAGCTGGTCAGCATCGTGGACGTCACCAACGGTGCCCGGCTCGAGACCTACACCATCGCCGGGGACCGCGGCAGCGGGGTACTGGGCATCAATGGCGCCGCGGCCCACCTCGTCCACCCGGGCGACACGGTCATCCTCATCAGCTATGCAGAGATGGAAACCGCCGAGGCCCGCAGCTACGTCCCGCGGGTGGTCCACGTCGACGCGAACAACTCCATGGTCGCCCTCGGTTCCGACCCGTCGGAGTCCCTCTCCACCGGCGACGTGCGCCCGCCGCACGCCATCGCCGGAATGCCGGCGGACTTCTAGGACGTGCTCGGGGTCCTCTCCGGTTTCTCCGTCGTCTGGGCCGTCATCATCGTCGGCTACCTCGTCGGACGCACCGGGGTCCTCGGACCCGATGCCCGCTTCGTCCTGAACCGGCTGACGTTCTTCGTCGCCAGCCCGGCCCTGCTGTTCATCACCGTCGCGGATTCCGATCCGGCAGCCGTGTTGGGCCCCAGCCTCGGCGTCGCAGCCGTCAGTGCGGCCGGCGTCGCCCTCCTCTACTTCGCGATCACCGGTTGGTGGCTCAAGCGGGACCGCCCCGAACGCCTCATCGGGGCCATGAGCGCCTCAACCGTGAATTCGGCAAACCTGGGCCTGCCGATCGCCGCCTACGTCCTGGGCAACACGTCCCATGCTGCCCCGGTCATCCTGTTCCAGCTTGCGCTGTGGAGCCCGATCTTCCTGATCTTCCTGGATGCCAGCAGCTCACGCCGCCGGACCACCCCCACGGCCATGGTCCTCACCACCTTGCGCAACCCCATGATCGTCGCATCGCTGGTGGGCCTGCTCTTCGCCGTTTTCGGGTGGAAGCTGCCCCAGCCCATCCAGGAACCCGTCGAACTCATTGCGGGCGCCTCGATCCCGGCCATGCTGATTGCGTTCGGGATCTCGCTGGTCGGGTCCAAGCCGTTGGAAAAGGTGTCGGCCCGCCGCTCCGATGTCCTGGTCGGCACCGGTTTGAAGCTGCTCGTTCATCCCGTTCTGGCCTGGGTGGCCGGCTCGCTGATCTTCCGTCTCGAGGGGCCGGACCTGTTCGCCGTGGTGATCATGGGGGCGCTACCGTCGGCGCAGAACGTCTTCGTCACCGCCTCCCGGTACGAGCAGGGCCTGGTGGTGGCGAAGGACACCGTCCTGCTCACCACGATCGCGGCGGTGCCGGCGATGATGCTCGTCCCGGTCATTCTCCACAGCTGACGTTGCAGCGGTCGATCACTTGGCCGCCAACAACCGCTCCACGCGTGGTTTGACGTCGGTGGCCAACAGGGTGAGGGATTCCAGGAAGTGTTCGTGCGGCAGCCCCCCGATATCCATCTGGAGGAAGTGGCGGACGTGGCCGAGGTAGCCGTGCAGGTGGACGATCCGCGCGGCAATTTCGTCGGGATCACCGACGTAGTAGGCGCCCGGCGCTTCGGCCTGCGCCAGGAAGTCGCGCTTGTCGGGCGCGGGCCAGCCACGCAGCCGGCCCATCTCGACGTTGAGGTTGTGCCAGCCGGGATGGAACCGGTCCAGCGCCTGCTGCTTGGTGGGGGCGACCAGCCCGAGGGCCGCCACCGAAACCTTGATCTGCTCCCCCGCGTGCCCGGCCTGCGCTGCCGAACGCCGGTAGAGCTCGGCGAGTGGTGCAAAGCGGTGGGGTGCGCCGCCGATGATTCCATAGGAGATCGGCAGCCCGAGTTTCCCTGCCCGGGCCGACGATCCGGCGTTTCCCCCGGTGGCCAACCAGATCGGCAGCCGTGGCTTGGCGGGTCGCGGGACCACTGCCAGGCCGCCGATGGCCGGCCTGCGCTTCCCGGACCAGTCCACGGTGGGCGTGGGACTGTTGTTGATCGTCATCAACAGGTCGAGCTTGTCGGCGTAGAGCTCGTCGTAGTCCCGCAGGTCGTAGCCGAAGAGCGGGAAAGTCTCCACCGACGAACCGCGGCCGGCGGTGATTTCCACGCGCCCGCCGGCGATGGCGTCGGCGGTGGCGAACTGCTGGAAGATCCGGACGGGGTCATCGGTGCTGATGATGCTGGCCGCGCTGCCCAGGGTGATCCTGCGCGTGGCGCCGGCAGCGGCCGCGATGATCGTTCCGGGTGACGAGGCCGGCATCGAGGTGGTGTGGTGTTCGCCGATTCCGAAGTAGTCGAGTCCGACCCCATCGGCGTGGACGATCGCCTCGAAAAGGTTTTGCACGGCCTCGGTCGTGGTTCGTTCGCTGCCGTCGGGGTTGCGCTGGGTGTCACCGAAGCTGTAGGCGCCGATTTCCATGGTCATTCTCCATTCTCCTGGTTGTGGAGGTCGCCTACGCGGCGACCGAGGCGTCGGCGAGCAGCGTCGACATCTGTTCCAGCGAGTGGCTGCCGTTGAAGACCTCCGTGCCCGGGCCGAAGAAGCGCCCCGCGGCCAACGGGCCCGCGTCGAAGGCGTCGTAGCCCAGGCGGTCGATGAACGTGGCCACAAGGGACTTCGCTACGCCATGGTCCCCTGCCAGGGCCAACGCCCGGCGATCCCCTGCCCCGGGCAGCCTGTCGTCTTCCTCCAGGTCGTGGTAGCCGATGTGGTTGAGCGATTTCACGACCAGCGCGCCGGACAGGAAATCGGCGACGATCTCGCTGCTGCCGCGTGGGTCGTCGATGAATTCGTCGATTTCGCCGTCGGTTGTCGGCCAGTAGTTCATGACGTCGATGACCGGCTTCCCCAGCAGCAGGGCCGGGTCCAACGACCTGTATTTATGGAGCGGAACGGCCACCACCACGAGGTCGGCGGCCGCGGCTTCGGCGGCCTCCACGGCGATGGCTCCAGGAATGACGACTTCGACGATGAGCGAGATCTCATCGACGGGTTTGGAGGTGGCCACCTTCACCCGATAGCCGGCCTTGAGCGCCTGCCGCGCCACGGCGGTGCCGACGCGGCCTGCGCCGAGGACCCCTATGGTCGCCGTTGTCGCCAAGGACAGCTCATTTTTCATCCGGGACCCTCCATGAAAGGACTAGTAGATATTTATGTTGTTCCACAGACTATATATCCGACAGAATATCTGTGCAACATCGCTCATTGTTGTAGAGTTGGCCCATGGTTGAAGTGGACGAAGCGGTGGAAAAGCACGGTAAAACGTCGGTACCCGGCGACCTGGGCTGGAACCTCGGCATGGTGCTGCGCGGCTACCAGGTCCTCTTCGAGAGCGCCGTCGAGGGCATGCCCTCCGGCATCCGCGGCTACCAGGTGCTGTCGACAGTGGTGCACCAGGACCCCCCGAACCAGCAGGCACTGGGCACGCATCTGGCCATTGACCGAACGGTCCTGACGTACCTTCTTGACGCGCTCGTCTCTGCCGGCGTCGTGGAACGCATTCCGGATCCGGCGGACCGCCGTGCCCGCAAGATCATTGCTACTGCTGCCGGTCGGCACATGCTCGCCGAGTACGAGCAGCGGGTGGCCATCGCCGAGGGCGAGCTGTTGGCCGGGCTGGCCGAGCAAGATGCCCGGGACCTCGGCAGCCTGGTCTCGCGCCTCGCCCTGCACATCCACCGGACGGATCCGGGCACCAGCCCCTGTGAAGCCATGGACCACCTGCAGTAGCGCACCGCCGTCGTACTTCGGAATAATCGACAGCCCGTCGACGCTGGGGGTGTTAGCGTTCGAAATTCCCGGTGACCGCCGGGCCCCTGCCGATCCCGGACCACCGTCCGCCCGCCCCGAAGGACCCCACCCCATGAACCGTCGTCTCCTGCCGTTGGCCGCCGCCACCCTCGCCCTGGCGTTCGCCGTCTCCGGTTGCTCCTCCAGCCCGGAATCGGGGACCCCGTCCGAGAAGGTGGCGGACGGCCTGACGCTGCAGGAGGTCAAGGACGCCGGCGTGCTGACGGTGGGCACCGAGGGTACCTACAAGCCCTTCTCGTATCATGAGGGCGGCACCGGGGACCTGACCGGATACGACGTCGAGGTCGTCACGGCCGTCGCGGACAAGCTCGGGGTCAAGCCGGAATTCAAGGAGACCCAGTGGGATGCGATCTTCGCCGGCCTGGAGGCCGGCAGGTTCGACGTCATCGCCAACCAGGTGACCATCGACGCCCAGCGCAAGAAGGCGTACGAGTTCTCCACGCCCTACACGATCAGCAAGGGGGTCATCGTCACAAGGGCCGACGACAACAGCATCTCCTCGTTCGCCGACCTGGAGGGCAAGACCACGGCCCAGTCGCTGACCAGCAACTGGAAGACCCTGGCCGAAAAGTCAGGCGCCAAGGTCCAGGGCGTCGAAGGGTGGGCCCAATCCGTCACACTGCTCAAGCAGGGCCGGGTGGACGCCACGATCAACGACCAGCTGACCTACCTCGACTACCAGAAATCCACTCCGGACGAGGGGATCAAGGTCGCCGCCGAGACTAAGGAGACCTCCGAGAGCGCCCTGGCGTTCCCGAAGGGCAGCAATGACCTGGTCAAGGCCGTCGACGACGCGCTGGGGGAACTGCAGGCCGACGGGACCCTGGCCAAGCTCTCGGACAAGTACTTCGGCGAGGACGTCTCGAAGTAGGCCCGGCGCGTAGTCTGACCCCATGAACATCGACTGGGCCCTGTTCCTGGACTCGCTGTGGCCGATCGTGCTCGGCGGCCTGGCGGGGACCATCCCCCTTTCGCTGGCCAGCTTCGTGCTCGGCCTGCTGCTGGCATTGCTCGTAGCGCTGATGCGCATTGGCTCCAGCCGGGTGCTGGCATGGATCGCCCGCGCCTACATCTCCGTCATCCGTGGAACGCCGCTGCTGGTGCAGTTGTTCGTGATCTTCTACGGGTTGCCTTCGATCGGGGTGACGCTGAGCCCCTGGCCGAGCGCGCTCATCGCCTTCTCGCTCAATGTCGGTGGGTACGCCGCCGAGGTCATCCGCGCCTCGATCCTCTCGGTGCCCCGCGGTCAGTGGGAAGCCGGCTACACGATCGGCATGTCGCGCGGCAAGGCCCTGCGCCGGTTGATCCTGCCGCAGGCGGCCCGGGTATCCGTCCCGCCGTTGTCGAACACCTTCATCTCGCTGGTCAAGGACACCTCGCTCGCCTCGTTGATCCTGGTGACGGAGCTGTTCCGCAAGGCCCAGGAAGTGGCGGCATTCAGCCAGCAGTTCATGCTGCTCTATCTGGAGGCCGCCTTGGTCTACTGGGTCTTTTGCCTGGTCCTCTCCTCCGGGCAGTCGAAGATCGAGGAAAGGCTGGATCGCTATGTCGCCCACTGAGCCGCTGCTGCAGGTGACCGGGCTGCAGAAGTCCTTCGGCAGCAACCACGTCCTGACCTCGATTGACCTGACCGTGGATTCGGGCGGGGTGCTGGCGCTCATTGGGCCGTCCGGCTCGGGCAAGACGACGGTATTGCGCTGCCTGAACGGGCTGGAGAAACCCGATGCCGGTACCGTTGCCTTCGCCGGTGGGCCATCCGTCACGTTCTCGGCCTCGACCGGAACGAAGGTGGCCCAGTCGCTGCGCACCCGCAGCGCCATGGTCTTCCAGAACTACAACCTCTTCCCGCACAAGACCGTCCTGCAGAACGTCATCGAGGGTCCCATCCAGGTCCAACGACGCCCGAAAGCCGAGGCCGTCGCGGAGGCGACATCGCTGCTGGAGCGGGTCGGGCTGGCGGAGAAGGCCGGCCAGTACCCGCACGAGCTATCCGGCGGCCAACAGCAGCGGGTGGGCATCGTCCGTGCCCTGGCGCTCAAGCCCTCGCTCCTGCTCTTCGACGAGCCGACCTCTGCACTGGACCCGGAGCTCGTCGGGGACGTGCTCACGGTCATCAAGGAACTGGCCCAGGAAGGGTGGACGATGGTCCTGGTCACCCATGAATTGGCCTTCGCCCGCGAGGTCGCGGACCACGTGGTGTTCATGGACGGTGGTGTCGTCGTCGAGCAGGGGCACCCGGATACCGTCCTGCGCGCACCCCGTGAGGAGCGCACCAAGCAATTCGTGCACCGCCTGCTCAACCCCTTCTGAGCCGGCGATGCCGTCGACGGTGCCGGCGGATGACGGCAGGCGGCCACCGCTGGCATGATGTCGACATGGATTCCGCCGTGCGCCACCGCGTCGATACCTACTGGGATCACGTCCTGGGCGGCCCGCCGTCGCGGAGTGCCCCCACCCGGGTCATTGGGCGGGAGGGCGATTGGGACGGTGCCCTGGTCGTGCAGGTCGGCACTTCGGTCCGCGTGCGGTGCCTGCCGGAGCGTCGCGCAGAGCTTGAACTCCTGATTCGCGGGCTGCCTGCTGGGGGCCTCATGGATCCGTTGTTCTGGAGCAGAACCGCCCGCGCCACGAAGGTCATCGGCCCGGCCCGTCACTTCTACGGGACGGGCTGTGCACGCGTCCGGGACCCATCCATCACAGTCGGAAACCGCGCATCCCTGGCCGCACTGCGGTCCGTTGTCACCGACGGCGAATGGTCGGAGGCCGGATTGGCCGACGAACCACATACTGTCCTGCTACTGCATGTGGACGGCAGGATTGCCGGTGCCGCAGTACTGCACCTGTGGGACGGGGCCCCGGCGGACGTGGGCATCCTCGTCGCTCCCGGATTTCGCGGGGGCGGCTTGGGCTATCGGTTGGGCCGCGCTGCCTGCGCGGAGGCGTGTCGCCTCTCGGGACTGGTCGTCTGGCGGTCCGCGCTGGACAACCGGCCCTCCCTGCGGTTGGCCCAAACACTCGGCCTCTCCGCCTACGGCGGGAACCTGGCCGCCTTTCTGGGATAGCCGACCCGACGGGGGCGGTGCCGTCGCATCCGGTCCCGTAGCCCCCGGCCCCATGGTTTCCGCCATCGGATGAGCCGGCTGCGCCGCACACCACAGCGACCGCGCCGCACGTCATTGAGGAAATCCCGTGCGACGCGGCCTGCGTGCGCATAGGCTGACCCCATGGCGAAGAGCACACCGGAACAGCAAGTCGAGAAGATCAGCAGCGGCTACACCTTCGAAGGCGGGTCGATCTCCCTGGGCGCGGCCCTGGTCGACGGCCAAGTCCATCCCGAGGCGCAGGTGAGGCTGCCCCTGAAGATGATGAACCGCCATGGCCTGGT
Organism: Arthrobacter sp. ASL1; assembly: GCF_056680475.1. Lineage (NCBI taxonomy): Bacteria > Bacillati > Actinomycetota > Actinomycetes > Micrococcales > Micrococcaceae > Arthrobacter > Arthrobacter sp. ASL1. The sequence goes on along the minus strand of NZ_CM155284.1, from coordinate 2,891,844 downwards.
GGCCGGGGCGACCGGCACCGGCAAGACCATCACCTTGCAGGTCATGGCCGAGCAGCTCTCCAATGCCGGGGTCCCGGTGTTCCTGGCGGACGTGAAAGGCGACCTGACCGGGCTCTCCACCCCGGGCACGGGCGGCGAGAAGCTGCTCGCGCGCACCCAGTCGGTCGGCATGGAATGGGAGGCGGCGTCCTTCCCGGTCGACTACTACAGCCTGGGCGGCAGCGGCGAGGGCATCCCGATCCGCGCCACCGTCTCCTCGTTCGGGCCCGTGCTGCTGGCCCGCATCATGGAGCTGAACGAGACGCAGGAGTCCAGCCTCCTGCTGGTCTTCCATTACGCCGACCAAAAGGACCTGGAGCTCTACGACCTCAAGGACCTCCGGGCGGTCATCCAGCACCTGACCTCCGACGAGGGCAAGGCCGACCTGGCCGAACTCGGCGGGCTGTCCTCGGCCACCGCGGGGGTGCTGCTGCGCGAACTGGTCGCCCTCGAGGCCAAGGGCATGGAGAAGTTCTTCGGCGAACCGGAATTCGACACCACGAAACTGCTCAGGATCGCCGACGACGGCCGCGGGGTGCTCTCCTGCCTGGAGTTGCCTTCGCTGCTGCAGCAGCCGCTGGTCTTCTCCACGTTCCTCATCTGGCTGCTGGCCGACCTCTTCGAGGAGTTGCCGGAAGTCGGCGATGCCGACAAGCCGAAACTGGTCTTCTTCCTCGATGAGGCCCACCTGCTCTTCAACGACGCCTCCAAGGCGTTCATGGATTCGATCACCAACACGGTGCGCCTGATCCGTTCCAAGGGCGTCGGGGTCTTCTTCATCACGCAGACCCCCAAGGACGTTCCCGGGGAGATCCTCGGCCAGCTGGCCAACCGCGTCCAGCATGCCCTGCGCGCCTTCACCCCGGACGACGCCAAGGCGCTGAAGGCCACCGTCTCCACGTTCCCGTCCAGCGACTACGACCTCAACGAGGCGCTGACCCAGGCCGGTACCGGCGAGGCGGTCGTCGTCGTCATGAACGAGAGGGGGGCGCCGACCCCCGTCGCGTGGACACGGATGTGGAGCCCCACCTCGAACATGGGCGCCTCCCCCGCCGACACCGTCCGGCAGGTCGCCGCCTCCTCCCCGCTGATGCAGGAGTACGGCACCGCGGTGGACCGTGAATCCGCCTTCGAGGTCCTCGCGGCCCGCGCCGCAGGGCACGACGACGCCGTCGCCCCGGGCACGGAGGGCGCCACTGGCGATGCGGAGCCTGGGCGGGCGCCCGAGGAACGACGCCCGTCGAAGAGCCGGCCGCCGGCCAAGCAGGACAATCCCGTCATGGACTTCGCACTTCAGGCCGCCGGGATCCTGGGCAAGGAATTCATGCGCGGCATGTTCGGCACCCGCCGTCGCCGTCGCCGCTAGGCCGATCACCGCCGTCGTCCTCGTTTCACGGGGGCGACGGCATTCCCGGTAACGTGTAACAGGTGAAAAACGCTTCCTCGCCCATCCGGGTCCTGGCCCTCTGGCTGGCCGTGCTGATGGTCCTCGCCATCGCCGCCGTCGTGACCATCACGCTGGTGAACCAGAAGGTCTTCGGGCCCGAACGGCAGGTCAGCTCATACTTCGGGATGTTGCAGGCCGGGGAGGGTGAACAGGCCATGGGCCTGTTGGACCCCGCGGCCCCGAAGGGCAACGCCCTGCTGCTGGACGGCGAGGCCCTGCAGGCCGCCGTCCAGCCGATCGAGGGCTTCACGGTGCAGGACGCCCGGGAGGTCACCGACGGCAAGGTCGAGGTCACCACCACGTACCAGGTCAACGGGAAGGACCACGAAACCGTGTTCCACCTGACCCGGACGGGCCGGGACTGGCTGTTCTTCGACCGCTGGGCGTTTGCCGCCACCGACCTTCCGCAGGTCACCGTCACCGCGGACACGACCAACGAGGTGCGCGTCAACGGCCAGGCGGCTCCGCTGGCCAAGGGTGCGGCGAAGCTGCCCGTCTTCCTCCCCGCGGTGGTCGAGTCCAGCTACCGGGACAAGTACTTCCAGGGGGCCAAACGCCGCGTCGTCGTCGACTCCGCATCCGCGGCCGGAACCGACGGTCTCCAGCTGACGACCAAGCCCACCGAAAAGCTGGTCAAGGACGTCGACGCACAACTGCACCAGTACCTGGACGACTGCGCGAAGCAGCAGGTCCTCAAACCCGCCGGCTGCCCCCTGAGCTACGACACCGAGGCACGGGTCTCCTCGGACTCGATCCACTGGAAGATCACCCGGTACCCGGAGGTCGAAATCGGCCCCTACGACGGCGGCTGGGTGCTGCGTCCGTTGGAGGTCGGCACGTCCCTGAACCTGGTGGAACAGAACCTGATGACCGGAGTCAGGATGGAGAACACCATCGAGCACGACTTCGGCTTCACGGCCAAGCTGGAGCTCTCCGGCGACTCGGTGACCGTGACGCCGGTCGTCGGATACTGACCCGGGCTACTCCGGCCGCTGGCTCGATGCCGATCGGCCCTCCCGGGCGTCGTCGTCCCCGCCCCGGAGGTCCTGTTCCTGGACGTCGTGGCCCTGGGCTTCCGGCTCGGCTCCGGCCGGCTGGCCGTCGCCGGTGGCGAACACCGGCTGGTTGAGGCGGCCCCGGCGGACGAATTGCAGCGCCCAGAGACCGGCGGCCAGGGCGATGATGCCGCCGGCGGCGATCGACCAGCGGGCCCCGAACTCGGTGCCGAGCCACCCGACCAGCGGGGCGCCAATGGGCGTACCGCCCTGGATGACCATCATGTAGATCGCCAGCACGCGTCCGCGGAACCGCGGCTCGACGGAGAGCTGGATCGAGGTGTTGCAGCTGTTCAGGAACGTCAGCGAGGCCAATCCAACCGGTATCAGGGCGAGGGCATACAGCCAGAACGTCGGCATCACCGAGGCGCCGATGCTGAACACGCCGAAGAGGATCGCGCCACCGATCAGGTAACGCAGCCTGAACCGGCCCCGGCGGGCGGCCAGCAGGGCACCGCCGAGCGTCCCGACGGCCATCACGGAACCGAGCAGCCCGTACTCCCCCGGCCCCACCCCGTAGGCCTGGGTGGCCATCATGGCGTTGGTGATCTGGAAGTTCAGCCCGAAGGTACCGATCACGCCCGCCAGGACGAGGATCATGACCAGGTCGGGGCGGCCCTTGATGTAGTGCATGCCCTCGCGGATCTGGTGCTTGGCGCGCACCGCAGGCTTGGGCGTGTAGAGCAGCTCCGGCTTCATCTTCCAGATCGAGAGCAGCACCGCGGCGAAACTGGCGGCGTTGATCAGGAACGCCGGGGCGGTACCCAACCAGGCGATGACCAGACCGGCGACGCCGGGGCCGGCCAGGCGCGCCAGGTTGAACGAGGCGCTGTTCAGGGCCACGGCATTGGGCACGTCGTCCGGTCCGACGACCTCGGAGACGAAGGCCTGCCGGGCCGGTGCGTCGAATGCGCTGGCCAGCCCCAGCACGAAGGCCAGCAGGTACACATGCCAGAGTTCGGCGGTGTTGGTGAGCACCAGCAGGCCGAGGACGAGCGCGCAGAGCCCCATGATGGTCTGGGTGATGAGCAGCAGCTTGCGTTTGTCGTACCGGTCCGCGACGAGCCCGGCGTAGGGACCCAGGAAGAGGATCGGGAGGAACTGCAGCCCGGTGGTGATACCGGTGGCCGTTCCGGAATTGTCCGTCAGCACGGTCAACACCAGCCAGTCCTGCGCCACGCGCTGCATCCAGGTCCCGATATTGGACACCAGTGCCCCGGAGACCCACAGCCGATAGTTCGGTGTGGCCAGCGCCTTGAACATCTGGCTCATCGGGCGTTCATCTCCGTCAGCAGTTCGGCGGCCCGACGCAGGGTGGCCCGGTCGTCCGCGTCGAGGTCGGCGACGTGGCGGGAGAGCCAGGCCGTGCGCTGGTTGCGGACGTGGTCCACGACTGTCCGGCCCGCATCGGTGAGGACCACCAGCACCTGCCGGCCGTCGTCGGGGTGCCCGGTGCGTTCCACGTAGCCGCCCTCTTCCAGCGCCTTGGCGATCCGGGTCATCGAGGGTGCGGTGACGCGTTCGCGGGTTGCCAGCTGCCCCAGGGTCTGCGGATCATGCCATAGCGCCACCAGGACGGAATACTGTCCGGCGGTGACCATGCCGCCCCCGACCTCCACGCGGAGGCGCCGCGAGACGCGCATGATGGCCACCCGCAACCGGGCGGCAAGGTCGTCGTCGAATTCTTCGGTTTCCTGCGGGGGCACGGCACTCCTGGGCTCGCATCCGGGTCGGCGGCTGGGCGTCGTCGCGCGCGGACAATTAGTTGCTTAGCGATGCTAACAATACTCTCGTCGCCGTGTCTTCACCATGGCGCCGGTCACCCAACGACGACGGCGGGAAGCCCCGTCGTGGGACTTCCCGCCGCCTGGTGGGGTCGGGGTGCCTAGTCCAGGCCGCGCAGGTCCAGCGTCAGCCCGGTGTCGCCGTCGTGCTCCAGCACCACCGGGATGCCCCAGTCCTGCTGGTAGAGGTGGCAGGCGGCATGGTCGGGGATCTCGCCGCCGGGCTCGCCGTCGCAGGAGGCGGCGCGGGCGGTGATGTGCAGGACCCCATCGGCGATGTCCGGGTTCAGTTCCAGCGTGCGCGTCAGGCCGGTGGAGGTGCCGCCACCGGCCAGCAGCAGTTCCTCGGGCGAGGAGGAGATCTTCAGCTGCGTCGGGTCCCCCCACCGGTCATCGAGCTTCTGGCCCTTCGGGGCCGAGAAGCGCACGCTGATCTCGTGGATGCCCGGTGCGACCGGCGTCTTGGGCCGCTGGGTCTGCGCCGCACCCTCGTCGACGGTGAGCGCCTCCTTCGGCAGCGGCAGGCGGACCAGGCGGTGCTGGTTGGTCTCGACGACCAGCAGCACCGGGTCCCCGTCAACCGAGGTGTCCAGCAGGACATCGGAGGGCTCGGCCAGATCGCGGGCCAGGGTGGACACCGTCCCGGTGGCCGGATCGTACCGGCGCACCGCACCGTTGTAGGTGTCGGCGACTGCCACCGACCCGTCCGGCAGCACGGTGACGCCGAGCGGGTGCTGCAGGCGCGCCTGGTCGGCCTCGCCGTCGCGGAAGCCGAAGTCGAACAGCCCGGCGCCGATCGCGGTGTCGACCGTGGCGACGGATCCTGCCTCGTCCAGGCGCAGCACGCGCAGCGCCGACGTCTCGGAGTCGGCGACCCAGATGTTGCCCGCCGCGTCGTCGGCCAGTCCGGAGGACTGGGCGAACCAGGATTGCCCGGGCGCCCCGTCCTGCAGGCCCTCCAGCCCGGTGCCGGCGAAGACGTCCAGCGCACCGGTGACCGGGTCGAACGCGAAGATCTGGTGGGTGCCGGCCATCGCAATGATGACCCGGGAGGAGGCCGCAGACCAGAGCACGTCCCACGGCGAGGAGAGCGAGGTGTCCAGCGGTTCGGCACCGAGGTCGGAGACCCACGCGTCGGGATCGTTGGCCGCATCGCCGGCAGCGCGGGCCGTCTCGGCGTCGAGCAGGCGCTGGATGCCGTTGCCGGCCACGGTGGTGACGTTCCCGGTGGCTAGGTCGACCCCGCGCAGCCGGTGGTTGACGGTGTCGGCGACGATGACGTCGTAGCCGACCACGGTGGCCACGTCCGCGGGCAGCAGGGCCAGACCCTGGGGTTCGTTGAAGGCCGCCGTGTCGGCGGTGCCGTCGGCGTGGCCGCGCTCCCCCGAGCCGATGGTGCGGATGACGGTGGACAGGTCGCCGTCGAGCTGGACGAGGCGGTGGTGGCCGGAGTCGCCGACCAGGAACGTGCCGTCGGCCAGCGCCAGGACCTTGCCCGGGAAGCGCAGGTCGCCCTCGCGGGCCGGCGGGGCGACGTAGGGTCCGTCGCCGCGGTTCAGGGTGCCCTTGGCCTCGTGTTCGGCCACCAGCTCGTCGACCAGCGATTCGAGCCCGGCGGCATGGCCCTCCCCGGAGAGGTGTGCCGCAACATAGCCCTCGGGGTCCACGACCACCAGGGTCGGCCAGGCGCGGGCGGAGTAGGCCTGCCAGGTCTCCAGCTCCGGGTCGTCCAGGACGGGGTGGGCGATCTCGTAGCGCTCCACTGCAGCCGCGAGGGCGACCGGATCGGCCTCGTGCTCGAACTTCGGGGAGTGGACGCCGACGATGACCAGCAGGTCCGAGTACTTTTCCTCCAGCGGGCGCAGCTCGTCGAGCACGTGCAGGCAGTTGATGCAGCAGAAGGTCCAGAAGTCCAGGATCGTAATCTTGCCGCGCAGGTCGCCCAGCCCCAGCTGCTTGCCGCCGGTGTTCAGCCAGTTGCGGCCCACCAGGTCTGAGGCCCGCACCCGGTAGGCGGCGCGGACGGAATCGGCGGTGGCGGTGGAATCTGCACTCATGAAAAGGCTCCCGTTGGTTGTCGGCTGACGTAAGGGTCTCAACCCCATTATGGCCGGGAATGTTCCCGGGCCGGGAGGCGGATGACGGTGTACGACGCCGGGGCGACGGTGCCCGAGCAGGCCCCCGGCCGCCCGGGTCGGCTCAGGCGAGGTCCTTCAGCGTGGCGTCGAGGATGCCATCGGCCATGGTGGCAAATTTCGCGTCGTCCAGGCCGCTGGTGCCGATGAAGGAGACCATGGCAACGTACCCGTTGCGTTCCCCGATGAGGACCAGCGCCTGCTGCCGCAGGTCGCTCCCCTTCCCGGCACGGCTCCACAGCAGTGCCGACTTCGCGTCCGTGGCCTTTCCGGCAGGCGCGGTGCTGCGCAGCGGCACATCGGTGCCGGAGATGGACAGGGTCACGTCCGAGCAGGTGCCGAGCATCTGCCGCACGGTGGCGTAGTGCCCGTCCAGTGCCGACCGGTCGGTGATGCGGGCGACCTCCACCGAGCCGGTGGCGTCCACGCCCTCGGCGGCGAAGTCGGTGCGGGCGGCGTCCTTCCCGAGTCCGGCCGGTGACCAGTTCAGTTCCCGGACGGCGTTCCGGCAGGCGGCGGGCGTGACGGTGGCGCCCTGCAAGGTGTCCTGTGGGGCGGCGCGCAGGGCCTCGAGGTCCGCCGCCGAGGCAACGGCGGAGAGCGTGAAGTTGTAGGAAGCGGCCCGTTCGATTCCCGCGGCGACGGCGTTTGCGGCCGATCCCGTGGGAGCCGGCGTCGAGGGGGATGCGCTCCCGGAGCCCTCGTGGGGGTTCGACGGCGGGGCCTGTCCGGCACCGGATCCCGAGGAGCAGCTGGTCACGGCGATGACGACCACGATGATGAGCACGACCAGGGCGAGCCAGCGGGCGGCCACGAGCGCGGTCTTCTGGGCGCGGACCCCGGGTGGCGGGGTCCGGCCAGGGGACTTAGCGGCCACCGCGATCGAGCCTCCGGTCGTCTTCCTTCAGCTGGGCGAACATGGCGTTGTAGGCCTGCAGGTCGGCCTCGTTGTCGCGGTCGGCCTTGCGGTCCGATCGGATCGCCTCGCGGCGGTCGGCCTTGTTCCAGGTCATCATGACGCCCAGTGCCAGCAGCAGCGTGGGGATTTCGCCGATCCCCCACATGGCTCCGGCACCGAGCCGCTGGTCCTCCAGTGGCAGCGCCCCCCAGTCACGGCCCATGTTGCCGAACCAGGACGCCTGGATCAGCTGGTTGCTGCCCATCAGCGAGACGCCGTAGAGGGCGTGGAAGCTCATGGTGGCCAGCAGCAGCACGAGCCGGATCGGGTAGGCGGCCCGCCGTGGCAGCGGGTCCCCGTCGATCATGTTCAGCGCGAAGATGTAGCCGGTGACCAGGAAGTGGAAGTTCATCAGCTCGTGCCCGGTGTGTTCGGCCATGGCGAAGTAGAACAGGTCGGTGGCATAGAACAGCACGATGGAACCGGCGAAGTTGACCCCGGCAAAGATCGGATGGGTGACCAGTTGGGAGAACTTGGAGTGGATCCCGGCCAGCATCCATTCGCGGGGACCACGCGTCCCGTCGGTGCGCGAGGGCAGCGCCTTCAGGGCCAGCGTCATCGGGGTGCCGAGTACCAGGAAGAACGGTGCCACCATCGTCAGGGCCATGTGGCCGACCATGTGCATCGAGAAGAGCACGACGCCGTAGACCGCCGGCGCGCCCGAGGTGATGTAGAACAGCGCGGCGAGGCCGACGAACCAGGACACCGTGCGCAGCACCGACCAGCTGTCGCCGCGTTGGCCCAGCGTGCGCCGGCCCTTCAGGTAGGCGAAGGCGAGGAAGATGATGATGGCCAGCCAGAGCCAGTCGATCCGCCAGACCGTCAGCCAGCTCGAGGGCACGAGTTCGGGCGGCAGGTCGTAGCCGGTGAGGATGCGTGCCGGGGTGGCTTCTGGGGGCAGTTCCTCCGGCACGGGCGGCGCGGTGCGCGCCAGGGCCGTCGCCACGGCCATGGTGGAGGCCATGAGGATCGTCTCCCCGGCGACGATGCGCCAGGCGGTCCCGGTGGCGGATGCCGCGCCGGAGAGCAGCCGGGGAATGGCCCACCGCCGGTGTGCCAGCCCCAGTGCCCCCAGGGCCAAGGTCAGCACGGCCTTGACCATGACCAGCACCCCGTAGCCGCTGAGCAGCTGGGACCAGTGGTCCATGCGCACATACGCGCTGATCACCCCGGAGGCGAAGACCACGAAGAAGGCCAGGGTGGCCAGTCCCGAGAACCGCTGGAGCACGACGCCGGCGAGCACCGGGCGGGCCGAACGGTACTTTCCGGGGGCCGGCGCACCGAGCAACGGGGCGACACAGGCCAGCACGGCGATGCCGCCGACCCAGAGGCAGATGCCGAAGAGGTGGAGCAGGATCGCGTTGGTGGCACCCCAGTGGTCGTCGCCGCCGGCGGCATGGCCGATGAGCGAGAGCGGGAGGATGCCGACGAGGGAGAACACGGCGCTGAGTCCGACCCCGACCGGCGAGCGGACGACGAACGCCAGGGAACTGACGACGGCGGCGATGACGATCATCCACGACCAGGCCTGGCCCAGCGAGATGTTGAGGATGTAGTCCTTCATGGAGTCCGTGTACGCTGCGTCCGCCGAGAGCGGGAGGCCGGCGACATCGGAGAAGGTCAGGATGAGCACGGCGACCGCGGCAAGCGTCCAGACAACGGCCGCGCCGGCGGCGACGTTCATGGCCCGGGCAAACGCCGGGTGCTCTTCCCCGCCGTCGGTTCCCCCGGAGCCCTTGCGGGCACGATGCGGCTTGGTCGAGCGGGGAAGGACGGTCGCAGCGAAGACCAGGGCGCCGATGGTGACCGCCATGGAGGTGTGCTGGATCAGGGTGGCGACCGGTAGGGACCACCGGGTGAAGGCCCCGGGATCGGCCAATTCGGTGCCCTGCGCAGCCCCCGAGAATTCCAGGGCGACGGCCAGCACGAGCAGGCCGATCGGGATGGCGGGGAGCAGCAGGATCTGCCAGAGGCGTGTGGACTTCCGCCCAGCGGGTGCCGAACCGGGTGACGGCGGGGTCGAGGGAGCCGGGCCGCGACCCGGCAAGACGCTTTGACTCACTGCTTCAACCCTGCTTCCATGCCTTCCATTCTCTCACCTCGGCTGCGACGTCGGCGGCCCCGGTGTCCTGGCTCACCGACCGGCTATCGTCCCGTCCCGCCCTGGCGCCGGGCCTTGGCCACGACGGTCGCCGCGGCGGCAACCACGGCCACGGCGATGATGATCCAGATGACGGCGCCCGGCAGGCCTCCGGAGGAATTGTCCTGCTCGGAACCGGCAACCGGAGCAGCTGCAGAGGACTGGTCCTGCGCTGGTGCACTCGACGGTGCCGTGGCGGGCGAAGACATGGCCGGCGCGGACGAGACGGCGGCTTCGCCCTGTGCCGTGAAGGTCAGGGCTTCGTGGTTGGCGGTCGTGCCTTCGATCGGATGTCCATCACTGGAGACCACGCGCCAGACGAGTGTGTACTTGCCGGCGGGCAGCGCCTTGCCGAAGTCCACGGTCAGGGTGCTTCCGCTGATGGAGGTCTCGGCGTCGTGCTTGGCCCCCTCGGCGTCGCTGAGGCTGACCTGGTTGCCGATTGGCTTGAGCTCGCCGCTGAAGTCGAGTTCCACCGTCTCCAGCGCACCGTCCACGGTGGCCCCGTCCTTCGGGGTCGATCCGATGAGCGAATCATGGGCCGAGGCCGACGGCGCCACGACAAGGGCCAAGGCCACCATGAGGGCGGCCGCAGCAGCGGCGAGGACGGAGCGGCTCATCTTGCCCGGGGCCGGGCGCGGGGCAGCCGTCGTCCGCGGTGCGTGCTGGCGGGCGGTGTTGGAGGGATTCATCGTTGTCCTTCGGTACCTGGGGTGCCTCGGCAGACGACTGCCGGATCGCCTAAATTCTACGCTACGTAGAACGCTTGGTGGTAGTGGATCGGGCGCAGAGCAATCGAGGGCCCGTTCCGCCGGATGGCGGAACGGACCCTCGGATCCACAGAAGGGGGATCTACTTCTTGGAGACGGCAGCCTTCAGCTTCGAGCCGGCGGTCAGCTTCACGGAGTGGCCGGCCGGGATCTGGATGCTCTCGCCGGTCTGCGGGTTGCGGCCGGTGCGGGCTGCACGGTCGGTGCGCTCGACGGCGAGCCAGCCCGGGATCGACACCTTCTCGCCCTTGGAGACCTGCTCCACGAACGTCTCGAACACCGAATCCAGCACGGCGTTCACGGCGACCTGGGAGTTGCCGGTCTTCTCGGCGACGACTGCAACGAGTTCACTTCGGTTCAAAGCCAATGTATTTCCTCCTGGACTGTTACGTGCCCGTCCGTTTCCGGCCGGGTTGCCCCGCGGTTGCGGGGACTACTGAGAAGGAAACTACCAGTCCTCACCGACAGACACGCCCAGTTTCAGGGCTTTTGGCCCGAATTTTTTGGTTTTTCCCCGGATTTTGGCGGTTTTTTGGCCTCACGGGCCTCTGGGAGCCGTGTCAGCCCCTCATTCGCCCGCCGCGGAAAACGCCCCGGCGGGGCGGCCGCCGGTGTCCGGAAGACCCATCATCCGCCGCTTCCCGGCCACCGGAACCAGCGGCGCAACCCCCGGCCTCCCTCGGGGGCCATCGGCCAATCCATTGCCGGGCGAACCAGCATCTCGGTAAGCTGGCAGCAGATCCCGACCCCGAGGCGGTAGCCATCATGGCGCGAACACCCTCCCACGACCACGACGCCACGCGGCTGGATGCCGTCCGCTACCGGGACGCCCTGGACGCCGCCCAGGCGCCGTCGCCCGTGGATGAATACGAGCAGCGGTCGGGGTCGGCCTTCCGTGCGAAGGCGGACCGCGCCGGTATCGCCGCCGAGGGGCCCTTGGAGAATCCGCCGGTCTTCCATGCCACCGACGAGGCCTGGCAAATCGCCAATCCAACCATCGACCGGGCGATCGCCCGCGGCGACTTCGACCACCTCGAATATGCCGGCAAACCACTTCCCTCGCTGTCCTCCACCGACCCCGACTGGTGGCTCAAGTCGCTGATGCAGCGCGAACGGATCAGCGGGGTCGGTCCGCCCGCGCTGCTGCTGCGCACCGAGGACGCGGTGCTGGACGAGACCCTGGATGCACTGCCCGGCGAGGCGCAGGTCCGCGAGACGATCGCCGACTTCAACGCGCGGATCCGCGAGGCCCGACGCCAACTGCTCGGCGGCCCGCCGGTGATCACCGCGCTGCGCGACCCGGACACCGAGGCCCGGCGCTGGCGTGAACGCCGCGCCACCGCCGGGCTGGGCCCGCACCAGGGATCCCCTGCGGGCACCCCTCCGGCACCCCGCCCGCCGGGCCGCTGGCGGCGTGCGTGGGCATGGCTCATGTCCCCCTCGGCGTAAACCCGCCCGCCGACCTGCGGGGGACGTTAACGCCCGAGGGCCCCTTCCGTTGCCGGAAGGGACCCTCGGGGAAAATCGCTGGTGTCTACCAGGACGACTTGGTGATGCCCGGAAGTTCGCCACGGTGGGCCATGTCGCGGAAGCGGACACGGGAGATCCCGAACTTCTGGAGCGTGCCGCGCGGACGGCCGTCGATCGAGTCGCGGTTGCGCACGCGCACCGGCGATGCGTTGCGGGGCAGCTTCTGCAGGCCCAGGCGGGCGGCTTCGCGTGCCTCGTCGGTCGCGGTCTCGTCGACCAGGGTCTTCTTCAGTTCCGCGCGCTTTGCGGCGTAACGCTCAACGATGACCTTGCGCTGTTCATTCTTGGCAATCATGGATTTCTTGGCCATGTTTAGCGCTCCTCTCGGAATTCGACGTGCTTGCGGACAACCGGGTCGTACTTCTTCAGGACCATGCGGTCCGGGTTGTTACGACGGTTCTTGCGGGTCACGTAGGTGAACCCGGTCCCGGCAGTCGACTTCAACTTGATGATGGGGCGTACATCCTGTGCTTTTGCCATGTTAGAGCTTCACACCCTTCGCCAGCAGGTCGGCGACAACGCGGTCAATGCCACGGACGTCGATGGTCTTGATGCCCTTCGCCGACAGGGTCAGCGTGACATTGCGGCGCAGGGACGGAACCCAGTAGCGCTTCTTCTGGATATTCGGGTCGAACCGACGCTTGTTGCGGCGGTGCGAGTGGGAGATGCTGTGTCCGAATCCCGGAACTGCACCTGTCACCTGGCATACAGCTGCCATGATCACTCCTCAGTAGTAGTAAATATTGGCGGTACTCGATAAAACAGATCACAGCGCGGTGTTGCTGCCTCTGAACCTGCGTTGAAGAGTCCCGCCACCAGTTGTGACACCGTGAATTACTGCGACTTGCGAAGGTAACCAGGCTGGGTGAGAACCAACCGAAGCGCCTTACTTGCGCGAAAGAACGGTGAATACAGCGTCCCGGGTGAGCATTTTTCCCTACTCGGTCGGGACGCGCTATTCGGTATACGGGTAACCACGCTCTCGATCTGGTCCGCTCCTGTCGGAGCACACCACAACGGGCACGTGACTTAACGCCTTACCATCCTAGAACGCCGGGGGGCCGAACACCAAACGCAGGGTACGACGCCGAGGCCCCCTTCCGGGGCCGACTCGCCGCCGCGCAGGTCACCGCAGGATCCAGTGCTCCGGGTCCATGCGTCCGACCAGCTTGCGGCCGATCCGGGCCAGATCCTCCACGTCTTGCTGGTCCAATCCGTCGAAGACGATCCGGCGCACCGAGTTCACGTGTTCCGGGGCCAGACCGACCAGCATCTCCATCCCGTCGTCGCGCAGGTGGGCCACGGTCACGCGCGCGTCCACCGGACTCTGCGTGCGTTCGACCCAGCCGCGGCCCTCGAGCTTCTTCACCACATGGCTCAGGCGGGACAGCGAGGCGTTGGTCCGTCCGGCCAATTCACTCATGGGCAGCAGGTGGTCATCGGCCTCGGAGAGCATGGCCAGCACGTTGTAGTCGAAGAGCGTGATCCGCGCCTGGCGGTGCAGCTCGCTGTCGAGCAGGCTCGGCAACTGCATCGATACGGAGATCAGTGCCAGCCAGCACTCGCGTTCCTCGGGCGAAAGCCAGCGGGTATCGGTCATGGAAACCATGATGTCATATGAAGTTTGGGGCAATTCGGGCAGCAACGCCGCTGTGGGCAACACCACCCCGGTCGGCTCTTGCGTCGACGGCGTAGCCTAGGGGAACAGCGTGAGGGCCGCCGTCCCGCGGCGGGCCCCGGTGCCTGCCACCGCGCGGCCTGCGACACGTCGAGATCCCAGGGGAGTGTCCATGGACGCCACCGGCGCACGCACCACGATCGACGAGAAGACCGCCCGGGCAGTGGCCGAGGCCGCCCGCGATGCCGGGGACGCCCGGCCCAGCTTCGCCCAGGGCCTCTACCTGGGGCGCACCGATTTCGGCCTCATCCACCCGCATCCCCGGCCCTCGCCCGAAGAGCAGACTCGCGGGGAGGCCTTCCTGGACACGCTGCGCACCGCCATCGCCCCGTTCGACGGGCGGCTGATCGAACGCGAGGCACGCATTCCCGACGACTACATCCGCACGCTGGCAGAGGTCGGTGTCTTCGGCATGAAGATCCCCACCGAATACGGCGGGCTCGGCCTGTCGCTGGCCTATTACGGCCGGGCGCTGATGCTGCTGGGATCCGTCAGCCCGAGCATCGGGGCGCTGGTCTCGGCCCACCAGTCCATCGGCGTACCCGAGCCGGTGAAGATGTTCGGCAACGCGGAGCAGAAGCAGCGGTTCCTCCCGCGCTGTGCCGCCGGGGCGATCACCGCGTTCCTGCTCACCGAGAACGATGTCGGTTCGGACCCCGCCCGGCTGGGCACGACGGCGGAGCTCTCCGCGGATGGGAAGTCCTATGTCCTCGAAGGGGCCAAGTTGTGGACGACCAATGGTGCCGTGGCGGACCTGGTGGTGGTGATGGCGCGGGTACTGCCCCATGCCGGATCCGAGGGGAAGGAGGCCCGTGGCGGGATCAGCGCGTTCGTCGTCGAAGCCGACAGCGAGGGCCTGGTGGTGGAGAACCGCAACGCCTTCATGGGCCTGCGCGGGATCGAGAACGGGGTGACCCGTTTCCACGGGGTCCAGGTGCCGGCGGAAAACCTGCTGGGGCGCGAGGGCCAGGGACTGAAGATCGCCCTGAGCACATTGAATACCGGCCGCCTCTCGATCCCGGCACTGTGCGCCGCCGCCGGGAAGTGGAGCCTGAAGATCGCCAGGGAGTGGTCCGCCGAACGTGTCCAATGGGGCCGGCCGGTCGGCAAGCACCAGGCGGTGGCCTCCAAGATCGCCTTCATCGCCGCCACGTCGTTCGCCGTGGAGTCCGTGTTCGAGCTCTCGGCCGCCCTGGCCGATGCGGGGATGAAGGACGTGCGGATCGAGGCCGCCCTGGCCAAGCTCTTCTGCAGCGAGATGGCCTGCCGGATGGCCGATGACCTCGTCCAGATCCGCGGCGGCCGCGGCTACGAGACCGCCGATTCCCTGGCCGCCCGCGGCGAACGCGCCGTCGCGGCCGAACAGCTGCTGCGGGACCTGCGCATCAACCGGATCTTCGAGGGTTCGACGGAGATCATGCACCTGCTCATCGCCCGGGAGGCGGTCGACGCCCACCTCAAGGCGGCGGGCGACCTGGCCCGGGCCGACGCAACGCTGGCGGAGAAGGCCCGCGCGGCAGCCGGGGCCTCCGGGTTCTATGCCAGGTGGCTGCCCACGTTGGCCACGGGAGCGGGCATGGTGCCGACGTCGTACTCGGGTGCCGGCTCCCTGGGCACCCACCTGCGCTACGTCGAACGGGCGAGCCGGCGGCTCGCGCGGCATACCTTCGCCGGGATGGCGCGCTGGCAGGCCGGCCTGGAGACGCGGCAGGTGTTCCTGGGCCGGGTGGTGGACATCGGTGCCGAGCTGTTCGCCATGTCGGCCTGTGTCTCGCGGGTGGAGTCGCTGCGGGCCACCGACCCGGAGCACGCCGATGCCGCACGGGAGCTGGCCGAGGCGTTCTGCCGGCAGTCGCGCGGACGCGTCGAACGACTGTTCACGGACCTGTGGGACAACACCGACGACGGCGATTCCACCCTCGCGCACCGGGTGCTGGCCGGCGACTACACCTGGGCCGAGGAGGGCATCGTCGATGCATCCGAGGGCACGGGGCCGTGGATCGCCGCATGGTCCGCATCCGATGAACGGCGTCCTGACCTGCGTCGGCCCTATGGCAGGGGCGATCGCGAACCCTGACCGCAAGGGGCGGCTGGGTGGCGGGGCATCGGACCGCGGGCGGACGCGGAGTCCCTAGACTAGGGGCAGTGGCCGTCCCCGGCTCTCCACCATCCCCCCTTGAAGGAGCCCCATGGGCGGCAGCCATGCCCACGCGTCCGATGTCCAGATCTTGGCCGATCCCCGTCGGCGCCGGCGTGCCCATCTGCTTTTGGCAGTGTTGCTCGTTCCGGCCGCTCTCGCCGCCGTGATCGGCACGTTCCTGCTGTGGCCGGGGCCTGCTGCCGACCGGGTCTCGCTGGGCGACCCCTATGGCGTGGCCACCGGGGTGGCGATGGAGACCGGGACCGTGGAGCGCACGGTCGAGGAAACCTGTCCGTCGTCGAAGGGCATGGCGGAGGCTGGGGGAAAGGAACTCTCCTGCCAGGTCTCCTATGTCATCCCACGTGGTGGAAGTGCCGCCGTGCCGGTGGAGGTACCCCCGGAAACCGTGGCATCCCGTCCGCTGCAGCCCGGTGACCAGATCCGCTTCCTGGACCTGCACCAGGCGTCCACGGCCATCGCCGCACCTTATGTCTTCGTCGACTTCGTGCGCACCGTCCCCCTGGTGCTCCTCGCGATCGCCTACGCCCTCGTGGTCTGCCTGGTCGCCCGATGGCGCGGTTTCCGTGCCCTGCTCGGTCTGGCCGGAGGCTTCGCGTTCATCGGCTATTTCATGCTCCCTGCCCTGGTCGACGGCCGCCCGCCCTTGCTGGTTGCGCTCGTCAGCGCCACGGTGATCATGTTCGGCGCCCTGTACTTTGCCCACGGTTTTTCGGCCCGGACGTCGACGGCATTGCTCGGCACCCTTTTCGGCCTGGCCGTCACGGTGCTGCTGGCGGTATGGGTATCGGACGCCGCCTACCTGACCGGCGTTGGCGACGAAACCAGCTATACCCTGTCGACCACGGTGCCGGAACTGAGTCTCTCCGGCCTTCTGCTCTGCGGGTTGTTGATCGCCGGTCTCGGAGTGCTCAATGACGTGACGATTACCCAGTCCTCGGCGGTCTGGGAACTCGCCGAGCTATCGCCGCGCTCTTCCGCCCGGGATCTCTTCACGTCGGCCATGCGCATCGGCCGCGACCACATCGCCTCCACCGTCTACACCATCGCGTTTGCCTACGCCGGGGCGGCGTTGCCCGTCCTGGTCCTGGTCAGCCTCTACGACCGGCCCTTGTTGGACACCTTCACCACCGGTCAGATGGCCGAGGAGGTCGCCCACATCCTCGTCGGGTCCATCGGCCTCGTGCTCGCCATCCCGGTGACAACGGCGGTCGCGGTGGCCGTGGTCAAGGCTGTCGGGCCCGGGAGGGCCGATGCCGGACCAGGCGACGTCTCCCCCCGGAGCCACGACGACCGCCTGACCCAAGATGCAAACGATTCTCATTTACTATAGGCTGTGACGGTTCCCATCCCCGTTCGAAAGGCCACCCATGCGATCCCGACTCGCCGTCATCCCCGTCCTTCTGGCCGGCCTCGGCCTGGCGGCCTGCTCGGGCCCAGCCCCCGCCGGCGACGATGGCTCCCTGACCGTGGTGGCCTCGACGAGTGCCTACGGGGACATCGTGCGCCAGGTGGCCGGCGACGCGGTCACCGTCGAATCAATCATCAACAGGGCCTCCCAGGACCCCCACTCCTATGAGGCCACGCCCCAGGACAAGCTCACGCTCTCCCATGCCGACCTCGTCGTGGAAAACGGCGGGGGCTACGACGCCTTCATGGACGCGCTGACCCAGGACCTGGGAACGGACAAGGCCCACATCGTCACCGCCGTGGACTATTCGAAGGCCGCCCACGCCGGCGAGCAGTCCTCCGAGGCGGGCCACGGAGCCGAAGCCGGACACGAAGGACACGACCATGCGGCCTTCAATGAGCATGTCTGGTACGACCTGCCCACTGCTGCGGCCGTCGCCACGGAAGTGGCCAAGCGCCTGGGTGAGCTGAAACCGGAGGACGCCGCGGCCTTTACCGCCAACGCCGACCAGTTCGAGGACGGCGTGGATGCGTTGGAGACGCGGCTCAGCGCCTTGGCACCGGCGGCCAAGGGCGCCGAGTACGCGATGACGGAGCCGGTCCCCTACTACCTTTTGGAGGGCGCCGGCCTGTCCGACGGAACCCCCGAGGGCTTCAGCGGTGCCATCGAAGCGGGCAATGACGTCTCGCCGTTGACGCTGAACGCGCTGGAGAAGAAGCTCTCATCGGGTGACATCTCGCTGCTGGCCTACAACGCACAGACCAGCAGCCCCCAGACCCAGGCCGTGCGGGCCCAGGCAGAGAAGGCCGGGGTGCCGGTGGTGGACTTCACCGAGACCTTGCCGGAGAACTCCGGATATCTGGACTGGATGGGATCGAACATCGACGCCATACAGGCGGCGCTCAAGGGCTGACGCCGCACGGGACGGCACCAGTCTGCTCGGAAGCGTCCCGGAAGGCGGAGAGGCCGGGGCCCGGTGGCGATACCACCGGGCCCCGGCCTCCTCGTTTCCGGCTCAGATCACGATGCCGCGCCCTTGGGCCAGCGCAGCAGCGCGGCGATGCCCGCACCATCGGGCAGGACGCCGGCCGGGACGTAGCGGATCGAGGCGTCGGTCATGGCAACGGCCCGCAACAACACCTCGGGCGCGGGCCACGATCCCAGCGCGTCGGCACCTTCGACGTCGGAATCCTCCACGGCCAACCAGGGCTCGCCACCGAGGGCGAGCAGGGAATGTTCGTCCTGGAATTCGGCCACGACGACGGTCTGGGCCTGGCCCTGCTGCAGGGCCCAGACCACCTCATCGAAACCGAGAACGGCTCCGGGCTGGGGGGCATTGGCCTGGTTTGAGATACGCTCCGCGAGCTCACGGATGTCGTCCGCCAGCAAGGCGGCGACGTGCGCCTCGATGTCCTTCTCGACGGCATGGGCATCGGCGCCGCCCGTGCGTGTGTGCTGGTCCAGCGTCACCGCCAGGGCACGGGTCGGCTCCGCCAACTGGGTGAGGACCAGTTCTCGGGCCTTCGTGTCACCGGCGAGCACCACGAGTCGGGCACGCGTGTCACGGGCGACCTCGTCGACGAGACGGGCGATCTCGTCGGCATTGCGCCGCCAGATCTCGGTGGTCTGGTGTTGGTTCTTCGATTCCTCGTAGCGCCCGGGGACGCGCCGGGCATGATGGGCTTCTTCCCGGTCGCCGGCGACGCGGTACTCCTCTGCCACGCCGGCCACCGCCGAGTGCCGCAAGCGCACCTCTCCGCCATCGCGGCCGACCTCGGCCACGAGGTAGGGGAATTGGCCGCCGTGGGCGCGGGCCAGGGGGACGAGATTGGGGAATTCGCTGCAGTCCACCTTCGGTGACCCGGTTTTCACACCCTGGACGAGTTCATCGAGGACGACTTTCCCGCCGGTGACGGCGACGAAACGCGAGACGGGGGCCGGTCGCCCCTCTGCCGGATGGAGCGCGGAGCGCATGGCTTCGATGTCCTCGGCGCTGGCTTGCTGGCTTTTCAGGAGTTGGGCGACTGCGTCGGGCAGGGCATCAGCGGCCTCCTGGGCCGCCGTTGTACCGAGCGAGGCATCTACGAAGGCCGTGCACCAGGGGCCTTCCTGTCGAAACAACGTGGCATCAATTCCGCTGGAACCTGCCCTATTGGCCATGGGGAAACTCCTTCCCACGCGACGCCTTCGCCGCGTGATTACTGGGTCCGTGAGCCCACCGTAGCATCGTGGCGGCGCAGCGAACAGGGCATGCCCGCGGGATGACGGCCGTGCGGTACGCCCCTAGTCAGACCGCCGGAATCGGCGATCGGGCCTAAACGCCGGTGGGAACCCAGTAGCGCAGCTTGGAGTGCCCGGGAACCAGCTCGACGGCGCCGTCCGGGACGCCACCTGCGCCCTCGATGACGCGTCGCGATGCCACGTTGGAGTCATCGCAGGTTACCAGCACGGCATCCAGACCTTGCCGGGCCGCGAGGGGCAGCACCCCGCGCAGGAGCGCGCCGGCATGACCGCGACGGCGGACCCCGGGCCGGACGGCATAGCCGACGTGGCCGCCGATCGAGGCGAGCATCGGGGTCAGTTCGTGCCGCATCGAAATCCTGCCGATGAGCTGGCCCTCGACCTCGGCGACCAGGAAGGTGTGCGGGACGAAGCCCTCAGGCAGTTCCCTGCCGTGTTCCTGGGCAGCCAGGCGGGTGGCATACGCCGCGAAGTCCTCGCCGTCGTCGTAACCGAGCAGGAAATCGAAACCGTCGGCGGCGAGTTCGGCGTGGGCGGCCAGCCCCTGGTCCTCGTCGCCGGGAACCAGGCGGCGCAGCGACAGCCCGGCGTCCTGTGGTGCTTCTAGCACTCCACGACGTTCACTGCGAGGCCGCCCATGGCGGTCTCCTTGTACTTGTCGCTCATGTCCTTGCCGGTCTCGCGCATGGTGATGATGACCTCGTCCAAGGAGACGCGGTGTTCGCCGTCGCCCATCAGGGCCATCTTGGCGGCGTTGACCGCCTTGGAGGCGCCGATGGCGTTGCGTTCGATGCAGGGGATCTGCACGAGCCCGCCAATGGGGTCGCAGGTGAGCCCGAGGTTGTGCTCCATGGCGATCTCGGCGGCGTTCTCCACCTGGGCGGGGCTGCCGCCCAGGACCTCGGCGAGCCCGGCAGCGGCCATCGAGGAAGCCGAACCGACCTCGCCCTGGCAGCCGACCTCGGCCCCGGAGATGGAGGCCTGCTCCTTGTAGAGCACGCCCACGGCAGCGGCGGTCAGCAGGAAGCGGACGATGATGTCCTCCTTGTCCGCACCGGTGGCGTACTCGATGCCGGGCAGGTAATGCGTGGCGTAGAAGATGACCGCGGGGATGATCCCGGCGGCGCCGTTGGTCGGGGCGGTGACGACCCGTCCACCGGAGGCATTCTCCTCGTTGACCGCCAGGGCGACGAGATTGACCCACTCCTGCCAGTAGCGCGGATCGCGGTCCTTGTCCTCCTTGGTGAGGCGTTCATGCCAGTCGGGCGCCCGACGGCGGACCTTCAACCCGCCGGGGAGCAGCCCGTCGCGGGCGATGGCCGAGTCCTTGCACTCCTCCATGACGGTCCAGATGTGCAGCAGGCCCTCGCGGATCTGCTCGCGGCTGCGGTAGGTGAGTTCGTTGGCCAGCATGACGTCGGCGATGCCCATCCCGCTGGCGCTGCAGTGCCCCAGCAGTTCAGCAGCGGTGCGGAACGGGTAGGGGAGCTCCTGGTTGACCTCGTCGAGTTCGGCGGCGGCCGCATCCTCGTCGCCCTCGCGGACGATGAAACCGCCGCCGACGGAGAAGTAGGTCTCATCGAGCAGAACCCCGCCATCGGCGTCGAGGGCCTGGAAGCGGATGCCGTTGGTGTGGCGCGGCAGGACGGTCAGCGGGTGCTGGACCATGTCCTCGACCGCGTACTTCAGGTCGTTCTGGGCCCCGAGTTCGGCGCAGAAGCGCAACGTGCCGGTTTCCGCGATGTCGGCCAGGCGCTCCTCAACCTGGTCCGGCAGGATCTTCTCCGGCGCGAAGCCCTCCAGGCCCAACATGACCGCGGTGAAGGTGCCGTGTCCCCGTCCGGTGGCGGCGAGGGAGCCGTATACGTCGATGCGCAGGTCGGCGGTGGTGGCTGCCAGCTGCTGCTCCACGAGTCCCGCGGCAAAGCGCTGGGCGGCCCGCATGGGTCCGACGGTGTGGGAGCTCGAGGGACCGATGCCGACCGAGAAGAGGTCGAAGACACTGATGGCCATGCTGGTACTTCCTTTGAACGAGAGGGGGTGCGGAGGCGGCAGGGGCCGGATCCACGGGTAGGAGGAGGCTGGTGGGCTTCCCCCGGTGACGCGTCGTCGAGGTGGTGGTGCGCAGCGGGCCCGGGGAAATCGAGCCCCCGGGCCCGCTGGCACTGCGTCCGACGACGGTGCGCGGCTCAGGAGAGCGGGGCCACCTCGGGGTAGAGCGGGTGGGCCGCCGCCAGGGCGGAAACCCGCTCGGCGAGCGAAGCCAACACTGTCTCGTCGGCACCACCCTCGGTGGTGCCGGCGATCAACGCCTCGGCGATGATCTCCGCGACCTCCGTGAACGCTTCCTCGGAGAAGCCACGCGTGGCCAACGCCGGGGTCCCGATCCGCAACCCGGACGTGACCATCGGCGGACGCGGATCAAACGGAACCGCGTTGCGGTTCACCGTGATCCCCACCCGCGCCAACAGGTCCTCGCCCTGCTGGCCATCAAGCACCGAATCACGCAGATCCACCAACACCAGGTGCACATCGGTGCCCCCGGTCAACACGCTGATCCCCCGCGCGGACACATCCGGGGCCGTCAGGCGCCCGGCCAGGATCCGGGCACCGGCCAGGGTGCGTTCCTGGCGCTCGGCGAACTCAGCGGTTCCGGCGATCTTGAACGCGACCGCCTTGCCCGCGATCACATGCTCCAACGGCCCGCCCTGCTGACCCGGGAACACCGCCGAATTGACCTTCTTGGCCACCTCCGCATCGTTGGTCAGGATGATCCCGCCGCGCGGACCCGCCAACGTCTTGTGCGTCGTGGACGTCACCACATGCGCATGCGGAACCGGCGACGGGTGCAACCCCGCGGCCACCAGGCCCGCGAAGTGCGCCATGTCCACGAACAGGTACGCACCGACCTCATCGGCAATCGCCCGGAACCGGGCGAAGTCCAGCTGCCGCGGATACGCCGACCAGCCCGCGACGATCATCTTCGGCCGGTGCTCGTGTGCCAGCGCGGCGACCTGGTCCATGTCGACCTCGTAGGAGGCCTCGTCGACCCCGTACGGGACGATGTTGTAGAGCCGGCCGGAGAAGTTGATCTTCATCCCGTGCGTCAGGTGCCCACCATGGGCCAGGTTCAAACCCATCACCGTGTCACCGGGACGGATCAACGCGTGCATCACCGACGCATTCGCCTGGGCGCCGGAGTGCGGCTGCACATTCGCGAACGCGGCACCGAACAGGGCCTTGACCCGCTCGATCGCCAACGACTCGATCACGTCCACATGCTCGCAGCCACCGTAGTAACGCCGGCCCGGGTAGCCCTCGGCATACTTGTTCGTCAACACCGAACCCTGCGCGGCCATCACGGCCTGCGCCGTGTGGTTCTCCGAGGCGATCATCTCCAGGCCCTCCTGCTGGCGGGCCAACTCCGCATCGATCCGCGCAGCGACCTCGGGATCCAGCTCGGCCAACGACGCCGTCAGGGACGGGGCGGCCACGGGCGCCATCGTCGTGGTCACTCGACGTCACCACCGTTGGCGGAGGCGTAGTCCGCGGCGGAGAGCAGCGGGCCTTCCTCGGATACCTCGACGGTGAAGAGCCAACCGGTGCCGTAGGGGTCCTCGTTCAGCAGTGCCGGGTTGTCGACGGCTTCCTGGTTGAGCTCGACGATGGTGCCGGTGACCGGCGCGTAGAGGTCGGAGACCGATTTGGTGGATTCGACTTCGCCGCAGGTCTCGCCGGCGGTAACGGTCGAGCCGACCTCGGGCAGGTCGACGTACACGACGTCGCCGAGTGCATCGGCGGCCACCTGGGTGATGCCGACCTTGGTCGGGGTCGCGCCGTCGACCCACTCGTGCTCGGCGGAGTAGCGGAGGGTGGAAAGAACCTTGCTCATGGTGTTGTCCTTTGTCTCTGGGATCCAGTACGGGTGGGCGTTACTTGTTGCGGGTGTAGAACGGCAGGGCCACGACCTCGAAGGGCTGCGGCTTGCCGCGCAGGTCGACGTCCAGTGCGGTGCCGACTTCTGCCAGGGCGGCGTCGACATAGGCGAGGGCAATCGGGTACCCCAGCGTGGGACTGGGCTGTCCCGAGGTGACCTCTCCGACGACGTTGCCGTCCTTCAACACAGCGTAGTGCGAACGGCCCGCGCGACGCCCGAGCCCCTTCAGGCCCACGAGCTTGCGCGCCGCGCCGTTGGCCTTCTTGGCTTCCAGTGCGGTGCGGCCGACGAAGTCCTCTTCCTTCTTGAAGGAGACGATCGGGCCCAGTCCGGCGTCGAAGGGGGTGGTCTCCAGGGACAGCTCGTTGCCGTAAAGCGGCATGCCGGCCTCCAGACGCAGCGAGTCGCGGCTGGCGAGCCCGGCGGGGATGAGCCCGCGGTCGGTGCCGGCCTCCAGCAGTGCCTTCCACAGGGCGACGGCGTCGGCGTTGGGGATGTAGAGCTCGAAGCCGTCCTCGCCGGTGTAGCCGGTGCGGGCCAGCAACACGTCGATCCCCGCCACGGTGACCTCGTCGGCGGCGTAGTACTTCATGCCCGTGACGATCTCGGCGTCCTCGGCGGACACGAGCCCCAGGAGGATCGACTCGGCGATCGGACCCTGGACCGCGACCAGCGCCGTGTCGGCGGAGGCGTCCTTGACGGTGACGTCGAACCCGGCGGCACGTTCGGCCAGGGCGGCGGCCACGACCGGGGCGTTGCCCGCGTTGGGGACCACCAGGAAGCGGTCCTCGGCGCGGCGGTAGGTGATCAGGTCGTCGATGATCCCGCCCTCGGCGTTGCAGATCACCGAGTACTTGGCCTTGCCGACCTTCATGACCGCCATGTTGCCGGCCAGTGCGGTGTTCAGGAACGTGGCCGCGTCGGGGCCCTCGACCCAGACCTCGCCCATGTGGGAGAGGTCGAAGAGTCCGGCGGCCTCGCGGACCGCCTGGTGCTCGGCGAGCTCGGAGGCGTACTTCAGCGGCATGTCCCAGCCGCCGAAGTCGGTGAAGTTCGCGCCCAGCGTTGCGTGTTCGCCGTGCAGGGGCGTCTGCTTCGGCGTGGTGGTGGTTTCGGTGCTCACGGGGAGTCTGCCTTTCGTCGGGTTCCGGGGATCCGGGTTAGTTCTCGAATGCCTCGGGAGGCGGGCAGGAGCAGATCAGGTTCCGGTCGCCGCCGGCCCCGTCGATGCGCCCCACCGGCGGGAAGTACTTGTCCTGGCGCAGTCCCGGTACGGGGAAGGCGGCCTGTTCGCGGGTGTACTTGCGGTCCCACTCGCTGGAGACGACGGCGGCAGCGGAGTGCGGGGACAGCCGCAGCGGCGATTCCTCGGCGGTGAAGTCACCGGCCAGGACCTGGTCCATTTCCTTCCGGACGGCGATCATGGCCTCGATGAAGCGCTCGATCTCGGCCAGATCCTCGGACTCGGTCGGCTCGACCATCAGCGTCCCGGCCACCGGGAAGGCGAGCGTGGGTGCGTGGAAGCCGTAGTCGATGAGGCGCTTGGCGACGTCCTCGGCGGTGATGCCGGTCTTGGCGGTGGCATCGCGCAGGTCCAGGATGCACTCGTGGGCAACCAGGCCCTTGTTGCCGGTGTAGAGCACGGGGAAGTACTCGTTGAGCCGTGAGGCGACGTAGTTCGCGGTCAGCAGTGCATTCTTGGTGGCGTTGGTCAGCCCCTCGGCGCCCATCATGGCCACGTAGGCCCAGGAGATCGGCAGCACGCCAGCCGAACCATAGGTGGTGGACGCGACGGGCGTGCCGTTGCGGTCCGTGGCCTCCCCGGTGGGGGCTCCGGGGAGGAACGGCAGCAGGTGCTCGGCCACGGCGACCGGGCCGACGCCGGGTCCGCCGCCGCCGTGCGGGATGCAGAAGGTCTTGTGCAGGTTCAGGTGGGACACGTCGCCACCGAACTTGCCGGGCTGGCCGAGGCCGACCAGCGCGTTCATGTTGGCGCCGTCGATGTAGACCTGCCCGCCGGCCGCGTGGACCTTGTCGCAGACCTCGCGCACATCGGCGTCGTACACGCCGTGGGTGGACGGATAGGTGATCATGATGGCGGCCAGCGAGTCGTGGTTGGCCTCGATCTTCGCGTCCAGGTCGGCGGCGTCGATGGTGCCGTTCGGCGCGGTCTTGACGACCACGACCTTCAGGCCGGCCAGCACCGCGGAGGCGGCGTTGGTGCCGTGGGCGGAGGCCGGGATCAGGCAGACGGTGCGGGCATCGTCGCCATTGGCGACGTGGAACTGGCGGATGGCCAGCAGGCCCGCGTACTCACCCTGCGAACCGGCGTTGGGCTGGATGGAGACGCCCGCGTAGCCGGTGATGGCGCTCAGCCGGTTCTCCAGATCGGTGATCAGCTGGCGCCAACCCTCGGTCTGGTGTGCCGGGGCGTAGGGGTGGATGGAGGCGAACTCCGGCCACGACATCGATTCCATTTCCGCGGTGGCGTTGAGCTTCATGGTGCACGAGCCCAGCGGGATCATGGTGCGGTCCAGGGCCAGGTCGCGGTCCGAGAGGCGGCGCAGGTAGCGCAGCATCTGGGTCTCCGAGCGGACCGAATGGAAGATCGGGTGCGTCATGTACTCACTCGAACGCACGACGGCGGAGGGCAGCTTCTCCGCTGCGCCGGCTTCCGCGCGCTCCACCGCGGTGGCCGCGTCGGCGACGCCGAAGGCCTCGGCGATGGCGACCAGGTGGTCGGTGGTGGTGGTCTCGTCGGTGGAGATGCCCACGGTGTCGGCGTCGACGCGGCGCAGGTTGACGCCACGTTCCTCGGCGGCGGTGACAATGGCCTGGGCCGTGCCGGCGGCCTTGACCGTGAGGGTGTCGAAGAACTCCTCCGCCGCGAGCCCGAAGCCGGCATCGGCCAGGACGGTGGCCAGCGTGCTGGCGTGCAGGTGGGCACGCCGGGCGATCGCCTTCAGGCCCTCCGGGCCGTGGTAGACGCCGTACATCGACGCGGTGATGGCCAGCAGCGCCTGCGCGGTGCAGATGTTGGACGTGGCCTTCTCGCGGCGGATGTGCTGCTCGCGGGTCTGCAGTGCCAGGCGGTAGGCGGGCAGGCCGGCGTCGTCCTTGGAGACCCCGACCAGGCGGCCGGGCAGGGAGCGCTCGAGGCCCTTGCGCACCGACATGTAGGCGGCGTGGGGGCCACCGAAGAACAGCGGGACGCCCAGGCGCTGGGTGTTGCCGACGGCGATGTCGGCGCCCTGCTCGCCCGGGGGCACGATGAGGGTCAGCGAGAGGATGTCGGCGGCGACGGTGACCATGGCCCCGCGCTCCTTGGCGGCGGCGATGATGGCGGCCTGGTCGACCACGCGGCCGGAGTTGCCCGGCTGCTGCAGCACGATGCCGGAGATCTCACCGTCGGGCAGGCCGGCGGAGAGGTCGGCGATCTCGAGCTCGAAGCCCAGCGCCTTCGCGCGGCCCTCGACGACGGCGATGGTCTGCGGGAAGAGGTCGGCGTCCAGGACGGTCTTGGCCTCGCCCTTGGCCTTGTTGGCGCGGCGCATCATCAGCACGGCCTCGGCGACGGCGGAGGCCTCGTCGAGCAGCGAGGCGTTGGCGATCGGCAGCCCGGTGAGGTCCGAGACCATGGTCTGGAAGTTCAGCAGTGCCTCGAGGCGGCCCTGCGAGATCTCCGGCTGGTACGGCGTGTAGGCCGTGTACCAGGCCGGGTCCTCCAGGACGTTGCGCAGGATGACCGGCGGGGTGAACGTGTCGTAGAAGCCCTGGCCGATCATCTGCGTCTTCATGACGTTCTTGGCGGCGATGGCGCGCAGGTCGGACAGGACCTCGGCCTCGGAGCGGGCGGCCGGCAGGTCCAGCGGGGCGGACTGGCGGATGTCGGCGGGGATCGCCGTGTCGACGAGGTCGTCGAGGGTGGCATAGCCGAGGTGCTTGAGCATCGTCGCGGTGGCATCACCGCGGGGTCCGATGTGGCGGTCGGCGAAAGCAAGCTCGCCGGCGGGGCTGGTGGTGGGACGGGCCGTGGTCTCGGTCATCAGGGGAACTCCAAGTGTGGTCGGTGTGCGGTGCACGCCGAATGAGCTTCGGTTCCTCCCCGACTCTGTATTGGACCTGAGAGATTCCGCCGTGCCCGGTGTCCCGGACGTGGCTTGCACCGTCGGTGAGCAGACCCCGAGGGGTGCTGCTTCTTTCCAGAGTTGCCTCAGCGCGGCGGTACGGATGCCTGAGAGATTCCCGGGGAGGGTATTGCTCCTACGGCGCCCGCCAGTGGTTCTGAACGGGACTCTCCCGCCGCATGTCATTGGCGCGTGCCCTCGCGGGCACCCCTCCATGATACGGCGAGATCCACGCCACAAACAAGCCGAGTTGCCGACACTCCGGTTTTGTAACCATGCATGGCGGTGCAAAAATATGAGCCGACCCTTCCACCACCGGTTGTTGCCGCGATCCGGCGACCACCACCTGACCCGGGCCCCACCGAGCCCGTTGAGGACACGCCATGCAGGCATCCGCCAACCATCCCGAACCGGGCACCCGGCCACGGTTGTCCCTGGGCCGCCAGTTGCTGCTGCGCAAGGACGTCGAGGCGCTCAGCGCCGAGGCCGGACACGGATCCGGTGGGGGCACGATGCGCCGCACCCTGGGCGTGCTGCAGCTGACGATGATCAGCGTCGGCGCCACGCTGGGCACCGGGATCTTCGTGGTCCTGGGCTCCTCGGTGCCGCTGGCCGGGCCCGCCGTGTGGATTTCCTTCACGATCGCCGGGATCGCCGCCCTGCTGGCCGCGCTGTCCTACGCGGAGATGGCCGGGGCCGTGCCCGTATCGGGCTCGAGCTATTCGTACACCTACGCCACGATGGGCGAGGGCCTGGCCTGGATCTGCGGCTGGTGCCTGATCCTCGAATACGGGGTGTCGGTGGCCGCCATTGCCGTCGGTGCCGGCGAGTACGTGAACGAGCTGGCCGGGACCTTCAACGTCGAACTGCCAGCGGCCCTGACCAACCCGCCTGGCCCGGATGGCGGCGTGTTCAACATCCCCGCCGTCGTCGTGGTCCTGCTGGCGATGGTCCTGCTGATGCGTGGGGCCAAGGAGTCGGCCACGGTGAACACCGTGCTGGTGTTCCTGAAGATCGCCGTACTCATCTTCTTCGTCGTGATCGCCTTCAGCGCGTTCAACACCGGGAACTTCGCCCCGCTGCTGCCGATGGGCACCGCGGGCGTCTCGGCCGCGGCCTCGCGCCTGTTCTTCTCCTACATCGGCTTCGACGCCGCCTCGACCGCCGGCGAGGAGGCCGTGAACCCGCAGCGCGACCTGCCCCGGGCCATCATCACCTCGATGATCATCGTGACCGTGCTGTACATCCTCGTCGCCGTCGCCGCCGTGGGCGCGAAGGACTGGCAGTGGTTCATCGGCAAGGAGGCCGCCCTGGTGCAGGTCCTCGAGGAGATCACCGGGCAGCCCTGGGTGGCCCTGGTCTTCTCCATCGGTGCCGTGGTGGCGATCATCAGTATCGTCATCACCGTCCTCTACGGGCAGACCCGCGTCCTGGTGGCGATGTCACGCGACGGCATGGTCCCGCGGGTGTTCGGCAAGCTGCACCCGCGGACCGGCACGCCGGTGCTGAACACCTTGATCACCGGCGGCACGATCGCGCTCACCGCCGGCCTGGTCCCGCTGGGCCAGCTGGCCGACGCCACCAGCATCGGCACCCTTTTCGCCTTCAGCCTGGTCAGCCTGTCGGTGATCTACCTGCGCCGCAACCGCCCCGACCTGCCGCGCACGTTCCGCGTGCCGTTCTACCCGGTGACGCCGATCCTGGCTGTTGCCGGCTGCGTGTTCCTCATGGTCAACCTGGGCGGGATGACCTGGATCGTGTTCGGACTGTGGATGGTCATCGGCGCCGGGATCTACCTCGCCTATGGCCGGCGGCGCTCCACGGTGGCCTCAAGGCTCGACGCCGGGGCCTCCTCCCGCGCCTAGCCGATGGCACCGCTGCTGCCGAGCCAGGTGCCGATGAGGAACGTGGCACCCAGCGCCAGCATCCCGCCGATGACCACCCGCACGATCGGCCGCAACATCGGCGCGCGGCCTAATCGGGCGCCCAGCCCGCCGGTGATCGCCAACGCCCCCAGTACCGCGGCGAAGGTCACGGGGATCTTCAGGGCGGTGGGCAGCAGGACGGCGGTGAGGAATGGCAGCAGGGCACCGATGGTGAAGGCGACCGCTGATGCCGCCGCGGCGTTCCATGGGCTGACGACCTCATCGCGGTCGATGTTCAGTTCGATGTCCAGATGCGCGCCGAGCGCATCGTGGGCGGTGAGCTCCCGGGCGACCGCGCCCGCCGTCTCGGCGCTGAGGCCCTTCTGCTCGTAAAGGTAGGCCAGTTCGGCGAACTCCTCATCGGGCATCTCGGCCAGCTCGCGGCGTTCCTTGGCGATCAGCGCCTTCTGCGAATCGGATGAGCTGGAGACCGAGACGTATTCCCCCAGCGCCATGGAGACTGCACCGCCGATCAGGGCCGCGGCGCCGGCCGTGAGGATGGGCCCGGTGGCGGTGGTCGCCCCGGCCACGCCGACCACGACGGCGGCCGTCGAGACGATCCCGTCGTTGGCCCCCAGGACGCCCGCGCGCAACCAGTTCAGCCGTTCGGCAAGTCCGGCGGACTCGTGCGGCTCATTGGCATGGGGTGCGGGGTCGGACAGGCTGCTCATGCGGCTTAGTCAACCACCACAGCCGCGCGGCGGGCCAGCGCTACGCTGAAGGCATGACTTTCGCCAACGTGGGAACCCTCGGAGCCCTCCCCGGCAAGCGTGACGAGCTGGTCGCCCACTTGACCCGGCGCAGCGATGTCCTGGGCCGCATCGGGTGCCTCGCCTACGAGGTAGGGGTCGACAACGGGCATCCTGACACCGTCTACGTGATCGAACTCTGGGTCAGTGAAGCGGCGCACCGGGACTCGCTGGCGCTGCCCGAGGTCCAGGCGGCGATCGCCGCCGCCCGGCCACTGCTCTCCGGCGAATTCGGCGGCCTGCGCTTCGACGTCGTGGGCTCTCCGCTGCGCGGCTGACCGGGGCCCGGCCGCTCCACGCGCCGTCCTACAGCCGCACGTACCCGGGGTAGCGCGGGCTGAGCGCATCGCCGGACGAGGTCCCCGTCAGCCGGCGTTTGACCCACGGGACCACGTGATCACGCGCCCAGCGCGCGTCCTCCTGCATCCGAGCCCGCCGGGTCCGGGACGGCGCGGTTTCGAGCTCCGGGGTCTCGATGGCGTCGGTGGCCTCCAGCACCCCGAGCACCTTCTTGGCCATCAGCAGGTGCCCGGGCGTGCCCATGTGCAGGCGGTCCCGGGCCCAGTAGCGCAGGTCGCTGAACTCGCGCCAGCGCCAGTAGTCGGCGACGACTGCGCCATGCCGGTCGGCGGCCTCGCGCACCCATTCGTTGTAGATCGCCGTCCGGCCACGCGTGGTGCTGAAGACGGCCGAGGCCGCGGAGTCGAACCCGGTGAACAGCACGACGGCGGCTCCGGAGCCGCGCAGGCGGGCCACCATGTCGTCGTACCCTGCCATGAGCGCGTCGATGTCCACGCGCGGGCGCAGGATGTCGTTGCCGCCGGCGTAGAGCGTGACCAGGGTCGGCTGCAGGGCCAGAGCGGCCTCGAGCTGCTCGTCGATGACCTGGCGGATCTTCTTGCCGCGGATCGCCAGGTTCGCGTATCCCCATGCGGGGTCCGCAGCGCACAGTTGTTCGGCCACCCGGTCCGCCCAACCACGCACCCCGTTGGGACGGGTCGGGTCGTCATCGCCGACGCCTTCCGTGAACGAATCCCCCAGGGCCACATACCGTTTCTCAAATTCCACGGATCCACCCTACGCCGCCAAGGCCCGTTGGCCGGCCCCTGGGCCGCTAGGCCGGGCCGAACGCCCGCAGTGGCGGTCCTGTCCGGAAAGTTGCCATTAGCGGCCAGGCATACCGGCGGTTGCCCGGACACGGCCGGCCCAGTGCCGCACATTGGTTGCGCCGACGGCTGAAACGCGCCCCAGCGCAGCCGATATCGAGCCGTGGCACAGGGGGCTCACAGTTCGGTTCGACAGGCTGGAGCCATGCATGACCTACCTGTCCCTGCCCTCCCCGGCACCGAAAGGACCCCGTTGTGAACATCCGTCAGGCGATCTTCGCCTCCGTGGCTTCCGCCGGGGTACTGGCCTCCGGTTGGCTCGGCGGCACGGCACCCACCGCACCGTCCGCCTCGGCGCCGACCACCCACCGCCTCGGTTCGGCTCCCACCGGGACTTCGACGGCCACGCAACGGCTTGCCCCGGCCTCGGCCGCGCTCGCGACGGTTCGGCGTGGGCAGCTGCGCAGCGCGCAGCCGGTCCAGCTGCTCAGCGGTCCGGGGTACTCCCCCGCCGCCTACACGTTGACGCAGCAGGCCGCGCTCGACTCGTCGCTGGCGTGAGTGCCCTGACCGTGCACGACATGGACGACGGGCCGGACGACGTCGGCGATCCTCCGGTCCCACGCCTGGCCAACCGCACATTCGAGGCGCTGGGCACGATGGTCTCCATCAGCGCCCCCATGGATCCCGACGAACTGGATGCCGCAGTGCAGACGGTCCGCCGGGTCTTCGCAGAGACCGAAGAGTACTTCGGCGTGGGCGGCCGTGGTTCCGTGGAGGGATTGCGCCGCGGGGAGATCGAATTGCGCTACTCACACCACCGCCTGCGCACCCTGTACGAACAGGCCATCAGCTGGCGCAACGCCACCGAGGGCGCATTCAGCCCACACACCCCCACCGGTCCGGTCGACCTGCGCGGGCTCGTCAAGGGCTGGGCGATCGCCCACGCCGGCCAGGCCATGATGGATCTGGAGCTGCCGCACTGGTCCGTCACCGCCGGCGGCGACGTGCTGTGCAGCGGTTCGCCCTTCCCGGCCGAACCCACCGGGGCCGATCCCTTCTACGGACGGCACTGGCAGGCCGGCATCACCGACCCCTTCGATGCCGGCGCGCTGGTCGCCGACGTTCCCCTGGCAGGTACGCCGGGATTCACCGCGGCGCTGGCCACCTCGTCAGGACATGGCTACGGCCGCTCGAACGCGTATCTGCAGGTCAGCGTCCTGGCCGAGGACATCGTCACCGCCGATGTGCTCTCCAAGGCGATCCTCGCCGGCGGGTCGTCCACCCTCGACTCCGCGGTCCGCGAGTTCGGGGTGGCCGTCCTGGTTTCCGGGCACGACGGCGAATTGCTCGCCTCCGCGGGCTGGCCGCTGCAGATCCCGGCGTAGGCCGCCGGACGGGTCCCCGGTGAGCCCGGACCTCCCCGGTGCGGGTTCGGGCTCACCGGGGTCCGCGCGCCCGCTCGATGCCGGCGGCAGTGGCCGCCACGACCGCCAGCCCGATGACCAGTGCCAGCGGCACCCAGGCGTGGAGGCCGATGGCCACGCCCGCTACCGCCGTCCCGGCCGATCCCGCGGCGATCTTGAGGGCGCCCACCCAGATGAACACCTGCCCCCTGGCCTGGATCGGCGCGTATTCGCTGCGGGCGGCCAACGTCGCCGCGAAGAAGAATGCATTGGCCACCCCGGCAAGGCAGAACGCCACCAGGGCCGTGGCGAGACTGGGTGTGAACATGACCAGGACCAGTGTTCCCGCCACGAACAGGGCCAGCCGGATCATCAGGCGGTCTGCGTCCTGGCGCAAGGGCCAGATCATGAGCAGGGCGGATCCGAGCAGGTTCCCGACCCCGTAGGCCGCGACCAGGCCCCCGGCCGCCGAAGCATCGCCGAGAGCCGGAGCGACGGTCACGGCATAGATCGGCAGTGCGGCAACGGAAAAGGCGATCGTCACGGTCAGCCCGAGCGTGCGACGCAGGGGGCCGGACCTCCAAATCAGGATCAGCGTCCGAGTAGGTGAGGGCACCTCTCCTGCGTCTTCCGGTGGCGACTGTCGTGGCAGAGCCAGGACGGCACCGGCCCCGACCACCGCGGCGGCGGCCAGGACCAGGGTCGCAGTGAGGGGACTCGATCCCGCTGCGATCCACGCCACGGCGGCCGGCCCGAGTGTTCCGCTGAGCCCGTAAGTGGCCACGTCCCAGCTGTGCGCCCGACGCTGGCTGCGCAGCTCCGGTCCGGCGATGGAGGGCAACCGGCTGCTGACCCCACCGGTGAGCATGGACCCGAAAAGCCCCGAAATGCCCAGGAGGAGGACCGGGAGGATGGCCCAGGTCGCGGGGATGAGCAGTGCCGCGGTCCCCAGCAGTGTCCCATGGAGGACAGCCGACGCCGCGATGAGCTTGCGCCCGTCCCGGGCGGTATCCAGCCGGCGCGCTATGAAGGGCCCCAACAGGTGGGGTGCGGTGATCGCCGCGCCCAGCAGCCCGGCCAACCAGCCCGGCTTCCCGGCGGCGTGGGCGAGCAGCACAATGGCGACGACGGCGCCCCCGTCCGCGCTGCGCACCAGGGTGGCCGCGAAGACGTAGCGGGCCAGCGCACCGGTCCGGTGGGCCCCTTCCCGCTGAGGGGCGGACACGTCCCTAGCGGTCGAGTCCGAGTTCATCGACCACTCCGGCCACGCGCGCCCGACCATCCGGGTCCAGCCCCTGGATCGGCAAGGGCAGGGACCCTTGGGAAACGAGGCCGAGGTGTTCGGCGATGGCGGCCATGACCCGGATGCTGCCGCCGAAGTCCGCGAAGAGGCGCCACAGCGGTGCCAGCCGTTCGGATTCGGCCTTGGCCTCCGCCACCCGGCCCTCGAGGGCAGGGCGGGTGATGGCCAGGGCGGGTGCGGGCAGCGTCCCGCCGATGACGGAGTACCAGGCGTCGCACCCTGCCGCCAGGCCGGCAGCGGCGCTCGCGTCCCCGGAGACGCCGATGCTCACGTGCGCCGGGATGACCCGTCGGATCGCGGTGAGAAGTTCCATCGCCGCACCGGGTTCGGCCGGGACGCCGGGGATCTTGATCGATGCGATGCCGTCGAGGCCGGCGATGCGCCCGTACAGTTCGGGGGTGAAGTTGAAGTGGGTGGTGCCGGGGTTGTCGTAGACGATGACCGGGAGCTGGGAGTTTTCCGTCACCGTGCGGAAGAGCTCGAAGACGTCGTCGTCGGTGAGGGGCTGGTACGTGACCGGGGCGAGCAGCAGGCCGGCTGCTCCTGCCTGCTCCGCTTCCCGGGCATTGGCCAGGACGTGGGAAGTGCGCAGTGCCCCGATCCCGACGACGACCGGCGTACCCCCGGCGTGCTGGACGGCAAGCCGGGCCACGCGGGCACGTTCCTGGCCGTCCAGGTAGGCATAGGACCCGGTGGACCCCAATGCGGTGATGGAGTCCACGCCACTGGTACTGAGCCGTTCGATCAAGCCGACAAAGGCTGCTTCGTCGATGGCGTCGTCTGCCAGTGGAGTCAGGGGGAAGGCGCTCAAGCCGGTGAACATCAGGGTCTCCTTGGAGGAAGCGGGGTGCAGGGTCTGTGGTGGGATCCAGGGTGGACTATCGTGCCTCAGATGCGCTGTGGTGGCGGGTTCCCGGGTTCGTCCGGCCCGTCGGGGGCGATCAGGCGTTGGACGATCTGGATGTCTGGACCGAAGCGTCTCAACCGGGTGGCCAGCTCCTCGGCCGTGGACAGCAACTCGTCGTCGGTCAGCGGTTCCAGGGCATCGAGGATGAACAACGCGGCGGTCGTGTCGTCGCGCAACTGCGTCCGGCGTGCCTGCCTCCAGTTCCAGCGCCGGCACGTGACGCCGGCACCATCCCGCCACACCACTTCACCTGGTTCGGGGTGCTCGGTGACGTCCTGGCCCGTGGCCGTGGTGTCGAAGGCCTCCGTGCCGGTGGCCCGGACCAGGCGCGGGGCCCGGCTGTATCGGTTGAGATCCTCTCCGCCCAGCGGTACCTGGTGCAGCACCGAGACCGCGTTGTAGATGTCGGTCAGCCGGTTCACCCGCGGCAGACCGGACTCCGCCCGGCGCAGGAGGGCCTCGAGGCTGTTGCGGGTCCGCTGGGGTTTGGCACCAAAGGACCGGTAGGCCTCCCGCCAGGCGGCGACATGGGGTACCTGTTCGACGTCTTGGCGGGCTAGCAGCGTCCGGGCGGATTCCTCCGCGGCCTGGAGCAGGGCCTCGCTCTCCGCATCGCTTGCCCCGGGCTCGATGCCGTCGACGGCCAGCAGGAGGGCGCGGTAGTCAGGCCGCAACTCGAATACCGGGGCATCCACGTGGGCTTGGTCGATGAAGGCCTGGAGTGCGGCGGGTACGGACACGTGGGTTCCTTTCGTTCGGTGATGGTGCGTCCTGGACGCGGTCGACGCTGATCGGTGGGGTTCAGGCGGGATGTCCCTGCAGCCACGTGAGGACCTGCTGGGCGTGGGTGTTCGGCGGGAAGATCGGATAGAACACCTTCTCGATCCTTCGGTTCCGCACGATGAGCGTCAAACGCGAGTAGAGGCGGTCGTGTCCTTCGGCGTTGAACGTCGGCAGGTCCAGCAGGTCCGCCAACTGGAACTGCCCGTCGGAAATCATCGTGAAGGGAAGTCGCAGCCGTTCGACGACCTCGGCCTGGTACTGCGGTGTCTGGCTCGAGAGCCCGTATACCGCATCGACTCCACAGGATTGCAGATCCTGGAAGTGGTCGCGGAAGCCGCATGCTTCGGTGGAACAGCCCCGCGCGCCGGGAATCGCGTCCCAACCATCTGGCAGGTCTACGCCGGGGCGCCCGGTCAACGGGTAGAGGTAGATGATGGCGCGACCGTCTCCGAGGTTTGCCAGGTCAACGTCGTGGCCGCTGCTGGTCGACAACTGCAGGTCGGGCATGTCGCGGCCGGGCAGGTGGTCGGCGGCACCGTCGTCGGCGGGGGCCGGGAGATCGTCGGGGAGGATGCTGAAGTCCGTCATGGGTTTCTCCTGGGGGAAGGTCCGTGAGGCGCTCTCGTCCAATCGGTTGGCGAGGTCCGTCCGTCGTGCGGAGAGCGCTGCGATGATGCGATCAAGATCGGCGATGCTGTCGCGATAGACAGCCATGGAGGAGACGCAGTCGTCGGCGTGTTGGTGACCGGCGTCGAGGCACTCCACGAACGGGTGGGCCTTCCCGGGAGGGATCCCGAGCGTCGCCAGTTCCCGTACTTCGATCACGACCCGCACGTGGGCGTCCTCGTAGTCCCGGTAACCGTTGGGTGCACGTTCGGGCGTCAACAACCCGAGCCGTTCGTAGTAGCGAACGGCCTTTGGCGTCACACGTGCCCGACGGGCCACCTCACCAATCTTCATCTGCCACCTCCGATGCAACCGTAAACCTTGCCCCCTGGGACAAGGTCAAGCTGGGCTCGGATGTTACCGCCGCTCGGACGCATGGATTACGCTGCCCTCGAGAACGGAGATTTCGCCAGATCGACGTGTTCGGCGCCGAAACCTGCATGGGCAACCCGGTCGCCGTGCTGCTCGACGCCGAGGGATTAGACGACGAGGCACTGCGCAGGTTCCCGGTCTGTTCCAACCTCTCGGAGTGCACTTTCGTGCTTCCCCCGCGGGCACAGGAAGCGGACTACCGGGTGCGGATTTTCAGCCTGAACACGGAGCTTCCCTTCGCGGGGCACCCGACCCTCGGAACGGCCCGAGCCTGGCTGGACGCCGGCGGCACTCCGAAAACACCATGGGTCGTGATGCAGGAGTGCGGCGCGGGCCTGATGCCCGTGCGCATCGATGGCGACCGCCTCGCCTTCGCCGCTCCCCCGCGCCTGCGGTCCGGTACCGTCGACCCCGATCTGCTCGGCGAGCTCGTCGACATCCTCGGGATCGGCCGCGAACACGTCCTGGACGCCGAGTGGCTCGATAACGGGCCCGGTTGGGTTGGCCTGTTCCTCGACAGCGCCCAGACCGTACTGGGGCTGCGCCCCGACGCGTCGTCGCACCCGGGCCGCTGGGACATCGGCGTGGTCGGGCCCCACGAGCCGGGCGCCGAGACCGCGTTCGAGGTGCGCGCGTTCTTCACAGAAGGGGCGGACCCGCTGCGGGAGGACCCGGTGACGGGAAGCCTCAACGCGGCGGCCGCGCAGTGGCTCATCGCTTCGGGCCGGGCTCCGGCCAACTACGTGGCCGCCCAGGGAACCGCAATCGGGCGCCGCGGGCGGATCCACATCGACGGCGGTAGCGGCGACGTGTGGGTGGGCGGCAGGACCGAGGTCGTCCTCTCCGGGACCGCCTCCCTGCACTAGATTCCACGGCGGCCACGCCCCCTGACGCGGCCACGATTCGCCGCCTGCCCCAGCATGTACCGCTACTCCAACGGCGCCAATCCGGCGAGGACCTCGTTCAGCGACTCAGTGGTGGAGGGATGCGTCCAGATGCCATCACGCAGCTCGCTGGCGGTGACCCCGGCGCGCATGGCCAGGGCCACCAGGTTGACCAGTTCCTGGGCATCGATGCAGTTCAGCGTCGCGCCGAGGACCAGGTCGGTGTCCGGATCGACGACGAACTTGATGACGCCGCGGGTCTGCTCCATGATCTTCGGCCGCGGCATCGCGGCGATCTCGGCGACCTTCTTCGACGCGACCAGCACGTCGCGCCCCGCGGTACGCGCCTGCTTCTCGTCCAGGCCCACCCGGGCCAGCGGCGGGGTGAGGAACGTGGTGGACGGGACGGCGACCCGATCGGCCCGGCTGCGCGTGCCCCGGCCCATCAGCTGGTCGGCCAGGATGCGTGAATCATCCAGCGAGATGTAGGTGAACTGGTCCCCGCCGTTGACGTCGCCGACGGCATAGACGCCCTCGACGCCGGTGCGCAGGAAGTCATCGACGACGATGTAGCCGCGCTCGTCGGTGGCGATGCCGGCCGCCTCCAGTCCCAGGGCCGCGGTGGCCGGGGTCCTGCCCGTGGCCACGAGGAGGGCGTCGGCCTCGATGGAGGCTTCCCCTGCGGCGTCCGAGACACCCAGGCTCACGATGCCACCCGACGACGACACCGAGGTGGCCGAGGTGCCGAGCCTGAAGACGACCCCCTGCGCTTCGAGCCCCTCGCGCACAGCCGCGGCGACGTCGTCGTCCTCGGCGGAGAGCAGTGCATCCGAGCGGCCCACCACGGTGACCTCGGAGCCGAAGTCGGCGAACATGCCCGCGAATTCGAGGCCGACGTAGCCGCTGCCCAGGATGGTGAGCCGACGCGGGAACGGGTCCGCATGCTGGATGGTGGTGGAGTCGTAGACCCCGTCGGCCGGTTCCAGGACCGCCAGGCCGTCCAGCGCCGGGCGGGCCGGGAATGTGCCGGTGTTGACGACCACGTGCGCGGCGCTGATCCGCAGGGTCTCGCCACCGCCGGTGACCTCGACCAGGCGGCCCGGGGCCGCGGCTTCTGGCCCGGCGCCATCCTGTCCGTCGTCGCCGGCCGCGACGAAGCGGGCATCCCCGTCGACGAGCGTGACCGTGGAGACGGTCGCGAGCATCTCGTGGTTCTTCGCCCGCAGTTTGCCGATGAGCCCGTCGCGGGCGGCGACCGAGGCGGTGAACCATTCGATCGGTTCGTCCCCGTCGCGCCGGCCGCCGGCCTGGTGGATCAGCGCCTTGGTGGGCACGCAGGCCACGTTGATGCAGCCGCCCCCATACATCTGCGGTGATCGCTCCACCAGGGCAACCTGGCGTCCGCTGCGGGCCAGTTGCCCGGCGAGGGTCTTGCCGCCCTTGCCCCATCCGATCACCAGGGTATCGACGTCCAGTTGCTCCATGATGTTGCTCCTTTGCCTCGGTGGGACCCGCCCTCGCAGGACGGTCGGTGTCAGTCGGTGGCCGCGTCCAACAGCGCGCTGCGTAGGGCCACGGTGAGCTGCCCGCCACGGGATCCGGTTCCGCTCTCCTCCGCCCGCGCCGGCACGTAGCCGAAGCCGATGCCGTAGGCGGGGTCGGCAAACGCCAGCGTGGCGTTGGCGCCGTCGTGCCCGAAGGCCCGCCAGGAGCCGAAGTCGTTGCGCGGGATGGATTTCATGAACATCAGCGCGAACGCGCCGGTCAACCCGTTGGCCCGGTCGATCCCGAACACCCGCTCGTCGGCGACGGCGTGGATCGTCTCGGCCGTCAGGAAGGGCCCGTCGGCCGCCCCGTCCTCACGCACGACGCCGGTGCTCGCCGCCGCGTAGAGCCGCGCCAGGCCGCGGGCGCTGGCCACGCCGCCGGCGGCCGCGATACCGCTGGAGCGGATCACCGGCAAGTTGGGCAGGTCCAGCAGTTCGTAGGAGGCTCCGTCGCCGACATCGAACCCGCCGGTGGAGTTCAAGGCCAGCCCCATCGGCCCAAACGGGTCGGTGAAGGGCGGCGATTGGACCTGGACCGGCTTGAGCACGTCGCGGTAGCGGGTCTCCTCGTCCTCGGGCAGCCCGAGGTAGAAGTCGATGCCGAACGGCGCCCGGATCCGGGTTTCGTAGACCTGCTGCAACGTCTCGCCGGTGATGCGCCGGACCAGCTCCTCGGCGAAGACACCGAGCGTCAGGGCATGGTACTGGTGCGTCGAGCCCGGCTTCCAGACCGGCGGGGCCGCGGCGAGGCGGACCGCCCCGGTGGCGGAGTCGGTGTACTGGCCCACGGTCAGGCCGCCGTCGATCCCCGGCAGGCCGCCCTGGTGGCTGAGCAGCTGGCCGACGGTGATGGCTGCCTTGCCGTTGGCCGCGAAGTCCGGCCAGTAGGTCGCCACCGGCTCGACCGGGTCAAGCAGGCCGTCCTGCACCAGCAGGGCCAGGACCATCCCAGCGGCGCCCTTGGAGGCGGAGAAGACTCCCGTGAGCGAGTCGGCGGTGCTGTTCGGCCCCACCACTTGGTCAATGACCGGCTGGCCCCCGGCGTAGACGCACAGCTGGGCCGAATAGTCGGGGTCCGCCGCGGCGAAGGATTCCAGCAGGTCGACGACGGGGGCAA
The DNA here is from genome assembly GCF_056680475.1 of Arthrobacter sp. ASL1. NCBI lineage: Bacteria > Bacillati > Actinomycetota > Actinomycetes > Micrococcales > Micrococcaceae > Arthrobacter > Arthrobacter sp. ASL1. Next base: position 2,851,669 of record NZ_CM155284.1, on the reverse strand, counting down.
AACGCGGATCGGTCACGTGGTGGTTCTCCTGGGGATCGGGGTGGGTGCCGTGGCTAGAGTTCGGGGGTTTCCTGGCGGAAGCGCAGCCGCCAGCGCTGGTCCTGGCGATGCCAGAGGGAGCTGACGGCCGTCGCCGCCTCGTCCCCGACCAGCCGGTAGGCCAGGTGGATGGAGTCCATGCCGACCTGCATGGCCTCGAGCAGCTCGAAGGTGCGTTCGGCGCTCGACCACGCAACCGGTGGCGCGTAGCTGGCCGAGGGTGCATCGTCGTCGTCCTCGAGGCCTTCGCCGGTGGCCTCCGGCAGGTCGGTGGCCTGGGAGGTCAGCACGGCGATCGCGGTGTCGCGTTCGCGCAGGCTGCCGTCCGCGGCGATCTCGCGGTAGTCGGGGTGCAGCAGGAACTCCAGCTGCCCGGCGTCCGAGCGGACCGAGGGATCCAGCAGTTCGCGTTCGAGGGTGACGACGGCGTCGATGTCGGCGCTGCCCCGCCCTGTTTCGGCCGGGTCCTCGAGGGAGGAGAAGAGATCGTCCTGGGCGGGCAGCGTGGCGGTCTGCGTTCGCGCGGGGCCGGCCTCCGCCGTAGAGGCGGGAGCGGGGGTGGACGACGTCCCGGCCCCGGCCGTCCCGGCTCCCGGGTAGCCCGGCCCCATGTCGCTGCCGCGTCCTGCCTGGTAGGCGGTGGCGACGGCACGGGCGCGTTCGTCGGCGGCCTCATTCAGGTAATGCCCGGCATGGCCCTTGACCCACTCGAAGCTGTAGTCGCGGCCGCGGATCGCCTCGTCGATCTGCTTCAGGAGCTCGACGTTGAGCACCGGCTTGCCGTCGGCCTTCTTCCAGCCCTTGCGCTTCCAGCCCGGCATCCACTTGGTGACGCAGTTGATGACGTACTGCGAGTCGCACAGGATGCGCAGGTGCTCGTCGGCGACATGGGCGGTGGCACGGAAGAGGTCCAGCACGGCCATGAGCTCGCCCATGTTGTTGGTCCCGTGCGGCCAACCGCCGGCACGCCACATGGTGTCGTCGACGTACCACGCCCAGCCGGCCGGTCCAGGGTTTCCAAGCGCTGAGCCGTCTGCTGCGGCGGTGATCGTCATGGTTCCCATCCTGCCACGTAGGGCTGTTGCTTGGGTGCCGGTGCCGCTAGGGTGAGGCGACAACCTTGGGGGGAACATGCACGTCAACCGCCTGTCAGCACTCCTGGTCGCCGCGGTGTCGCTGCCGCTGCTGGCTGGATGCTCGGCATCCACCGCCGCCTCCGGTATCGAGCTACTCGAAGAGCCCGCGACCGTGGCCGACGCGTTGCCGTCGGGCAGCCACCTCGAGCGCATCAAATCGGGAACTGCACGGTTCGCTGCGCATCAAGACGGCCTCACGTTCTACGTGGCCCTGCCGACCGGAGAGGACGACTCTGAATCCATGCCGGCGCGTCCCGGCGCATGCATCATCGTGGCCGAGGCCGAGACCTCCACCTGCGGTGGCCTGCCCGTCACCTCGATGGGCGAGTTTGGCGCCGTCCAGCTGGTCCCGGACAGCTTCGACGTTTCGACCCTCACGTCCGCCGGCTGGAAGCAGATCGGCCGGAACGTGTTCGTCAAGAGCCTCCAGCCGATGCCGTCTTCCCAACCCAGTCCGTAGGACCCCTACGCCGGGTAGAGCGGATTGTGGCCCGGCGTCACCTCTTCGCCGGCGCGCACCGGACCGGGCGCAGTGCCGGAACCGAACGGCGAGCCGCCGAGGGATTCGCGGCCGTGGGGGTCCAGCCAGTTGGCCAGGTCCGGGCCCTGCGGGACGAACTGGGTCGGGTTGATGTCCTCGTGCACGATGTAATAGTGGCGTTTGATCTGCACGAAGTCGGTCGTGTCCCCGAAGCCCGGCGTCTGGAACAGGTCGCGGGCGTACGCCCACAGGGCGGGCATCTCGTCGAGCTTGCTCCGGTTGCACTTGAAGTGTCCGTGGTAGACCGGGTCGAAGCGGGCCAGCGTGGTGAACAGGCGGACGTCGGCCTCCGTAATGGTGTCGCCCATCAGGTAGCGCTGGCCGGTGAGCCGCTCCTCCAGCCAGTCCATCGCCGTCCAGAGGCGGTCGTAGGCGGCATCGTAGGCGTCCTGGGAACCGGCGAATCCGCAGCGGTAGACCCCGTTGTTGACCTCGGTGAAGATCCGTTTGATGACCGGGGCCATCTCCTCCCAGCTGCCGGCGGGGATGAGGTCCGGGGCGCCCTCGCGGTGGAACTCCTTCCACTGGGTCGAGAAGTCCAAGGTCATCTGCGGGTAGTCGTTGGTGACGACCCCGCCGGTGGGGATGTCGACAATGGCCGGGACCGTGATGCCGCGCGGGTAGTCGGGGAAACGGGCGAAGAAGTTCTCCTGCAGCCGTTCGGTGCCCAGCACCGGGTCGCGACCGTCGGGGTCCAGATCGAAAGTCCAGGAACGGGCGTCGTGGGTCGGGCCCGGGAGGCCAATGCTGATGGCGTCCTCGAGACCGAGCAGGCGACGGACGATCAGCGTCCTATTCGCCCAGGGGCAAGCACGGGCTGCCACGAGCCGGTAGCGGCCGGCCTCGACGGGCCAGGCATGCGCGCCCTCAGCCAGGCCGGTGTCGGGGTTGCCGATCGCCCCGCCGGGCTCGGCCGTGGAGGCGCGGATGGCCTGCGGATCGGCGACGATCCGGTCGTCGATGTAGTTGGTGTCCCGGGTGAATTCGGCGCCGGGCGTCACGTAGGCGCCACGGGTGGAGTGCTGGTTCTCGCTCATGGTGCCAGCGTACGCCGGACCGGTTGTACGCTGCTGGCGGTTCGTCACCAATCGCGCTAAGTTAACCTGACTTAACTTTTTTGCACGACGGCGACAAGGGAGCACCATGACGACTTCGGTCATCGAGCGGCAGGGCCGACCCCAGCGCCGGCTCATCTGGCTGCTCGGCCCGGCCTTCGTGGCGGCCATCGCCTACGTGGACCCGGGGAACGTCGCGGCCAACCTCACGGCCGGAGCCCAGCACGGGTACCTGCTGGTGTGGGTGCTGGTAGTCGCCAACGTCATGGCCGTCATGATCCAGTACCTCTCCGCCAAGCTGGGCCTGGTCACCGGGAGGTCGCTGCCCGAGGTCCTCGGCGAGCGCCTGCCGCGCACGGGCCGGCTGGCCTTCTGGGGCCAGGCCGAACTGATCGCCATGGCCACCGATCTGGCCGAGGTGATCGGCGGCGCGATCGCCCTGCAGATCCTCTTCGACCTGCCACTACCCCTGGGCGGGTTGCTGGTGGGCATCGTGTCGATGGTTCTGCTGGCCATCCAGTCACGCCACGGGCAACGGCCGTTCGAACTGGTCATCATGGCGCTGCTGGTGCTGATCACCATCGGCTTCGTCGCCGGCCTGTTCGTCAGCCCGACCGACTGGGGCGCCGCCGCCGGGGGCCTGGTCCCGCGCTTCGAGGGTGCCGGAACGGTGCTGCTGGCCGCCGGGATGCTGGGCGCGACCGTCATGCCGCACGCCATCTACCTGCACTCCTCGCTCTCCCGCGACCGCCACGGCGGCGGCCACTCCCCCGCTGGGCTGAAACGGCTCCTGCGGGCGAACCGCTGGGACGTCGGGTTGGCGCTCGTCGTCGCCGGTTCGGTCAACATCGCCATGCTGCTGCTGGCCGCCACGAGCCTGCGCGGCGTGGAGGGGACCGACTCCATCCAGGGCGCGCACGCCGCCATCGTTGAGGCGCTGGGACCGTTCATCGGTGTCGTGTTCGGGGTGGGCCTGCTCGCCTCCGGCCTCGCCTCCACCTCGGTCGGCTGCTACGCCGGTTCGGCGATCATGTCCGGGTTGCTGCATCGGCGCATCCCCTTGCTGGCCCGCCGTCTGGTGACGCTGATCCCCGCGCTCATCATCCTGTCCATCGGCGTCGACCCGACCTGGGCGCTGGTCCTCAGCCAGGTGTTCCTCTCCATCGGCATCCCCTTCGCGCTGATCCCGCTGGTCCGCTACACCGGCCTGCGCTCGCTCATGGGCCCGAACGCCAACTCCGCCGCGACCCAGGTCTTCGCGTGGACGATCACCGGCGCGATCGTCGCGCTGAACCTCCTGCTCATCTACCTCACCGTGACGGGAGCCGCCTGATGGAACCCCGCAGCCCTTCCACTCCGCCGCCAGCCGAGGGCATCAGCCGCGTGGCCGAAGACTTCCTGAAGGCCATCTGGTCCGCCACCGAATGGGGCGGTGCGCCCATCACTGGCAAGGCGCTGGCCGAGCGTTTCGGGACCACCGCCGCCAACGTCTCGGATACGATCCGCCGCCTCACCGCGCAGGGCCTGGTCAGCCACGAGCCCTACAAGCCGGTCCGCCTCACCCCAGCCGGCGAGCGCCACGCGGTGGCCATGGTCCGCAAGCACCGGCTGATCGAGTCGTTCCTGGTCCGCACTCTGGGCTACTCGTGGGAGGAGGTGCACGATGAGGCGGAGAACCTCGAGCACGCGGTCTCCGAAACCATGATCGAGCGCATCGACGCCCTGCTAGGGCACCCGGACCGCGACCCACACGGCGACCCGATCCCCGCGGCCGACGGCACCTCGCCACACCCGCCCCACGCAGTCAACCTCACCGAAGCCACCCCCGGCAGCTACGAAGTCACCCGCATCTCCGACGACGACCCGGCCGTCCTGCGCCTGCTCGCTGAGCACGGTCTGCGGCCCGGGTCTATTGTCACCGTGGGACCCCGCGACGCCGGTTCCGGCTCGATCCCCCTCGAGGTCGACGACGGTGGGCTGGCTTCGCTGCCACGTGATGCTGCAGCCGCGCTCTGGCTGGTAGACAACGACTGAGCTTTGGAACTGCTTGCGTCTCATTTCGATCCCGATGGATCACGAAGCAGCGAGCCCAGACATCGTGGTTGTCTACCTCTTCTCGCACATGTGGAAGCAAATGGAATCGAGCACCGGGCGACGTTCACGTTTAGAGCAGTCTCGCTCGGCGATCGCCCTGCGTGTCAATGCCGCTTCATGTTGACCTTTAGGTCGGTCCCGTCCGGAATGATCGTGTTGACGGTGCCAAGTTCTTTGAGCCGTTCGAGAAGAGCCCTGTTCGCCTCCGTGTTCGCGAAGCGGCGGCGCTTCCCATTTGGCACGCCGAGCGTTGGGTAGTCGCCGCCGAGCGCATCAAGGATTGGTACGAGATCTTCTAGGCCGATTCCGCTGAGGAAACGCTGCACAAGGCCAAGCGTGAGTGAACGGTCGATATGTGCATGGGCTGCCTGCATGACGTCGCCCCAGGAAATTTTAACGCGCTGCGTTACGGCATAAGCAGCGAGTGCTTGCAACGCGTCTCTGTCTGCACCATTAGCGAACTCGGTGAATCGCTCCACAACCCTCCGTTTGAGAATCTCGGAGACTTTGCCACTGACGAGGAACCGAGCCAGTACTGACGGCACGAGGATCTCAGGGCTGATGAACGAGGCGAGGGATTGCGATGCAGCGATCGCATATTCAAGCCCCTGCCAGTCGTCACTGGCGATCAACGCGAAGCTCTCGGCATCATCGCTAATGACGCCATTCTCGATAAGGCGACCGACCCACTCTCCAGGCTCGGTCGGCACCGATGAGGCGGGCAGAAAGTCCCCAAGTTGCAGACTCGCAAGGAGCGATGTGCGCAATTCGGCGGAACGCAGGCAGCCAGCGCTGCTGAGCAGCTTCGATGCGAGTTCGAGCTTCTCTGCCTCTTCAACTTCGTCCCCGACCACGATCGTCCCAAAGGCAAGGACGGCAGCAAGATTATCGTCAAGCCCGTATTGCTCCACGTAGGCCGAGACGTTGTTGAACTCCGGCGGAAAACGCGCGTGAGAGGCGAGCGCCGGCCATGTACCCGGGGCAACGCTGCTAAGGAGAGGCACGCAGCATTCATCGGCCGATCGCCCCACGATCGCTGCGAGCGACTCGCGATCAACCTGGTCGATGTCTTCAATGATGGGTACGAAAGCGTCACAATCTGTGACTGTTTGTTCGTCCTCGGCAAGCAGGGTGAGATAAGAATCGAGGTCCATGATGACACGTTGGTAAAGGTGTTCCGAGGCCTTTTTCAAGGCGTTGAGCGATAGGTCGGTTAACGGAGTGATCGCCTTCAGCAGATTACCGCGGGTCACTTCGAACCGCTCGACGTCGACAATTGCTCGTCGGGCCGTCCCGCTGAGCGGTGTGAGGTCCGGCACAAGGAAATCAGCTGCATCCACGACCTTCGCGACGCGCTCGGCGCTTGCTGTCGTCTGCGGGTCAGTAAAGGCAATGAAGGCGCCGTGGTTGTCCTCAAGATAGCGCGCAACTCCACCGCTAACGCGGTAGTCGACGCCACCCGCAAGTTCGGCGAGTGCGGCGTCAAATGCTTGAAGACGCCGGTCGTCGTCCAGTTCCAGGTCCGTCGCCAGAACGATGAGCACGTCGGGCCAGTCGCGGACAAGTAGGCCCACGAGCAGCAGGATATTTCGTTCGCTCGACAGATAGGCCTGTAGGAATTGTTTCTCCTCGTCACCGTTCTTTCGCAAGTTAGTCACGACCATCTCGGCGGAGGCTTCGTCGTCGTTGAGCAGATAATCCAAGAAATCGAAGTTGTATGCGGACTTTTCGCGCAATGCCACTCTCGGTCGCTCGTGCAGCACGGCCTTTGATTCTTCGACGTTTAACGGAAAGTAGAAGTCCATAGAGCCTGTGTCAACGTTCTTCAGAATAAAGTTCATCGCATTGGCATTGACTCGGTCCCCCACGAAAGTGGACGTATACAGCGTGAAGTAGCGGTCGACGTATCCCTGGGCGACCAGCTCAACCGCCAATTTCGATCCGAGGAGCGATGAGGTGCGTTCAGCGAATGATACGGCGGCATTTGTGTCGCGTTTCATTTTGAGGTCTGGCCGAGCTATTAGATCTCCTATGTCGGCCCTGCTAAGGAACGCAATGTCTTGGCGTGCGGCGGTGATTTTGGCATCTATTTCGGTGCGTGACGAGGACTCCCATTTCGACGGGTCTAGCGAGTCTCCGGTCGCGCGTTCGAGTTCCTCACGGGGAAGGCTAGACGCTTGGATACTGCCCCGGTATGGGTTTTGATAGGTGAACGAGAGGCCAGCGTTCCCGGCCGCATACTTCTGCCAGAATGTTGTAGTCCGCAAATCATGTAAGGGGATCGGCGTGCCGTCGTACCGGATGTCATTGATCGAAAAGTCAACGTGGCCGAGAACTAAGTCGATATAGGCCTCGACCGCGTCGCCGACCTTCTTGCTCCGCGCCAACTGGTCGTTGCCGTTCCGGAGCCGTCGGTGCAGAACGGCCACTTCGGCGTTGAGCCGGGCGGTATGATTCTGCACTATTTGCCGGCTCTCGCGGTACAGGATGTCGAGGTTGCTCGTGCCGAGCTTGATGCGCTCGAAGTCAGAGAGGTGCGTGCTCTTGTAGAGCACCATTGCGAACAAGCGGTCATCATCCAGTTCAAGTGATGATTTGCTGATCACCTGCTCCTTGAAAATCACGAATTCATTGCGGATGTTTTTAATGAGACGCATGTCGGCTACGCGCTGAGCGACCAAGTCAATGAGGCCGTCGGAGATCGAATGTGTGAAGTCGGCGAGCTCCGCTGCCATGAGCTCGCGGGCGCTCTGGTGCGTGACGAACGGGACGACCGGAATCACGAGGTCAAAGAACTTCGTGCGATTTGCGCGTGCCACTTCGAGCGTTGCTGCGTCAGTGGCTGGTTCGTCGGGCGCGTCCGGTCCTACGGCCGCTTCGCGGGCGGCTCGGGTGCCGAGCTCTTCGAAGATGCTGTCTTTGATCGCATACAGGAACCGGATGACTCGACCGTCGAGCTGCTTCGCCGCATTCAGGATGAAATTGAGTTCCCGCAGCGTCTCGAAAATGTGAGCATCCTCGAAGCGATCAATGTCCTCAAAGAGGACGATGTCCGTATTTACTACCTCGAAGAAGTAAACGATCTCATCGAGGTACTCGTCGAAGTACGTGTCCGAAGCCGCGGACAGGGTGATCGTCGCGGCCCCTGCGGTTACGCTATCTATGCGAATCTTGTTGTGCGTCACGTACCGGATCTCGAAGACGAACGCCGCAGATACCAAAACCATGGCGGCGTTGGCCGCGATCGCCCAATCATCGGGGACGGTGAATAGGGCGGCGAGCTTCGAGGTCCATCCGAGGAGGAAGAATATCAACGAGATCGGAACGCCCGCGGCAAGCGAGAAGAGCGTCTCGCGCTTCGGGTTGAAGGCAGACGTCCGACGGTATCGTGAGCCGGGCATCTTCTCCGGTATCTGCGTGTACAGGAGCTGCTTGACTATTTCCTTCTGGATTTGATTCGTCTTCGTTTCGCGCCGCGGATTTGCTAGATCGTCGTCATCCTGACCTGGCGTCGCCGCTTTAGACGCAGAGGCTTCGGTCCCAAATCCAAGCGTCGAGAGCGATACCTGAATCACCTTCCGCTTCGGGTCGTTAGCGACCTGTCGCAAGATGCTGCTCTTGCCCACGCCGTAGCTACCGGTCAGCGCAATGTTCCGCACAGCCCTCTCGCCAGTCCATCCGAGCGCTGATTCGATCGCGTCGAAGTACACGGCGTGCTTTTCCGCCTGGTACTCCGGAGTTAAAGGATGAAGATCGGCGACTTTATGCGGCTCGGGTGACTGCGTCGGCTCCACGTCGGCTCTGCTCCATCAACTAGGCACGTAACCGTTTGAACGGCTCCTGCTATAACTATTACCTCAACCAAATTAGTACAAGCGCATTGTGCGAACTTTCCGACCGCGGGCAATGCGTTTTCGCGCACGTCAATACCGCAGCAGCCTAGCAAAGGGGCAAACTCCGGCGCGCAGCTCGGCCACCGTCCCTAGTTCGACGATGCACACGCCGTCCAGCACAACGAGCTGGTCGGCCTGCTCGACGGTGGAGAGCCGGTGGGCGATCGTGATCGTCATCAGGTCCTCGGCCAGCCGATCGAGCACGGCATGCACCTAGGCCTCGGTCGTGTTGTCGAAGGACGACGTCGCCTCATCCACCACGAGGACCCGCGAATTGTGCTGGGTCGTCCGGGCGATGGCCAGCTGTTGCTGCTCGCCGTTGAAGAGCCGGTGCGCTCGGGTGCCCAACAGCGTCTCCAGCCTGTCCGGCAAGGAGGCGATCAGCCCGTCGATCCGGTCGGCCTCCAACGCTGCCCACGCGACAGGTCCGCCGGGGCCAGGTCCCGCACGTCGACACCGTCGATGGTGACCCGGCCGGTGGTGGTGTCATGCAGGCGCGGGACCAACGAGCCCAGGGTCGACTTGCCCGAGCCGGTGGCCCCGACGATCGCCGTCGCGGTCCCTACCGGCACCAGCAGGTCGATATCCGACAAGACCCGGGCATCGCCGTCGTACGAGAAGCCCACGCCCTCGAAGCGCAGCTCCCCGCGCACGGTGGTCAGATCGATGGCCACCGGGTGTTCCGGCGGGGTGACCTCCGGGACGAGGTCGAGGTATGCGAAGAAGCGGCTGAACAGCGCCATCGCGGTCACCCACTGCACGCCCACGTTGAGCAGGCCCACGATCGGACAGACGATCGCCGACTGCGGGGGTGCGGACGACAATGCTGCCGGCGGTCATGCTGCCGGCGACTACCGTCGGCAGGCAGGGACCGGTCATCTGCGACGCTTTTGGGTTAGCCTGCTTACCTCGGACCCGACGTCCACGTTCGCCGGAGGCCTTGGTTACGGCCGCCGCGGTTCGTGCGCAGGACCAATGTGGCGGCTGCCAGACGGAGAGCGGCTATCTGGGGGCGAGAGCGCGGATGCGCTCTTCGGCGCCCCGGATCACGTCCCCAAGGACGGGGTGGTACCAGCCCTGGTCTCTAGATTCGGCGAGCAGGACCGGCATGAGCGAGCTGGCCACCTCCAGGGACCGCCGGATTATCATCGTGGCGGCCGGGCGCCTCATCCCCCAGGACATTGCTTCGTCGACGAGATCCCGGCCCCGGACATCGTCGAGTAATATCTCCCCGCCAATACGCAGTGCGAGTTCTCGGCTATGGTCGGCCCATGCCGCTGTGGGCACCACGTCATAGGCGGGCGATAGCTCCACCCGCCCGTCCTCCAACAGGACCGAATGATTTCTGACGTGTGCGTCGCAGTCCCCCAGGATCGTTCCCAGGGTGAGGCGTTCAAGGAGCGGCTGCATGGCGATTCCGGTCGAGTGTTGGACGAGCAGTTGGGCGATGTCCACGAGACGGGGCATCTCGTAGGAGTTGTTCTGATATTTCTCCGTGATGCCCAGCGACTGCCCGAAATCCTCCTGGTGTATCCGGCGCAGAGACTTGCCGTTCCCTCGTCTGTCGAATCTGCGCACGAGGATGGCGGACCGACCCACCATGTCCCGGACCTCTGTTTCCGCTGCGCTGACCTTCATGCCCTTCAACCGGCCGGCCAGGAAGGTCAACCGCATGGCAAAGTGTTCGGCTGCCGCTATGCCCGGCCATCTCTCGATGCCTTCGTCGGTGAGCCTGGCCGGTTTGAGGATATGAGTCGACGGGGCGCCGTTCACCGGCAGTCCCATCCGTTCGCTGGCGAGGACCACGGCCAACTTGCCCTGCAGGCCTCCGAGGCTAGACCGGACACCGGGGTCGACGTCGATGCCCAGAGGTGCGGCGGGCAGATCGGAGATCGCCTTCTTCAGGTCGGAGCCGTCGAGCCAATGGACTCCGCCTTGCCTGGTGTCGGGGCCCTGGTCTGGTTCGGTGACCTGGATAGCGCCGGCACAATCCAGCCCGTAGACCTTGAGGAGTCCGTAGGTGTCCTCGGTCGATACCCGGGCCCTGTCCGCGAGGGCTGCACGGACGTGGTCTTCGGGGAGCAACCCGTCCAGGAAGTATTTGGCCTCCGTCCCAGGGTACGGCGCGGCGCGCACGGGGAGCTTGAGGGAGAGCAGGATGCTTCCCGGCCCATGTTGCCGAACGACCTCTTCCGTGTACCTCAAGGACATGTATCCCTGACCCGCGTCATGGAGTTCGGCGACAGGGTCCCCGTTGAGCCACGCGATGAGCGTCATGGTTGATTCCGCCCTCGTCGACGCGTTGCATCGTAGTTGTCGGCTTCGTATCTGGCCGATGCTGCCCGGGGGTCCTCGCGCGGGAGGGCAACCAAGTCCATGCCCAAGGCGTTGGCGACTTCGGTGAGGATGGAGGAGCGGCCGGGCACGCCGCGTTCGATGTTGCTGATCCGCTTGCGGTCGAGCCCAGTGGTGTCACTGAGCTCCCCTTGCGACAGGCCGAGTTCGATGCGTCGGGCACGGAGTGCAACTCCGATGCGTTGCAGTTGGTGGTCCACTGCTCCTCCTGCGCTAATGGGGTGGATAACAACACATTAGCATAAATTTGCACTATTGGGGTCGAAAACCACCCCAATAGATTTTCGAAGATCTAAAGGGACAAAAACGACCACATAAGCGGTTTGCTGGGCAGAGCCTCACCGCCGGGCATCGGCCGCCCCGGGAGATGACGTGGCCACGCTTGAAATCCCCGAGGTCCAGTTTGCCGGGTTTTAGACTTCCGTCGCCCCAAGGGCAGCAACAAGAAAGTCGATGAAATCCGCCAAGGCAGCGGGTAGCTCCCTTCCTGCCTTCGTCTGAACCTGCAAGTTTCGTTGCCCCAGTTCCTTCTCTTTGAGGGGAATCGCCACGACGTCACCCGCTGCCAAGTCGCGCTCGGTCGTGATTCGACCCATCAGGGTTACCGCGTCCCCTTGTCGCACGAAGCTCAGCAATGCATCCGGGTTGTCGCAGACGAAGACCGGCTCGACGCCCCGGGACGCGGTCTTGACGACAACGTCAAAAAGATGCCGGTTGGTCGTATTGGGTGCGGAAAGAGCCAATGGATACGAGAGGAGCTCTCGCAAACGAATCGACGATTCACATGCCAGAGGGTGGCCGGCGCGCACTACGGCCATCAGTGGCGCAGTACGCGAATCAATGATTTTGACACCCGCATCAATCGCGAGGTTGAAGGTCACGGCCAAATCTGTCGCACCGTCACGAACCATCTGAGTAGCTGTAGCCGGCTCGGTCAGTTTGAGAACGAACCGCGTTCCCGTATGAATCTTCCTGTAGTCGGCAGCTATGCGAGGCAGAAATTCGTGTCCGACGCCACTCGGTGCGGCGATCGAGATGAGCGATTCCGCGCCGCGGCGCTCGTGGATCTCGTCGACGACATGTCCGGCATCCTGGATCACCCGTCGCGCGAATCCGGCAAACATGTCGCCGGATTCCGTCGCCACAACGCCCGATGGCAAGCGTTCAAAAAGGACGGATCCAACTTCCTTTTCGAGTCTGCTGATTTGCCGGCTAACGGCCGAGCCGGCCACATGCAGTTGCCGGGCAGCGGCATTGATCGACCCGGACTCGAAGACCGCGAGGAAATATCGCAGGGCAGGATCATAGAGGGGCACCTACTGAACTTACTGGACCATTGCCGTTGCGGCAACGCTAGCGTCTACAAATTGCTAGAACCAGATCGAGGAATTCGTCTTGTATGAGGTACGTCACCCTGCAAACATGATCTGGAGCCGCCACCAAGGCGATCATATTTTGCCAGCAACGTACGACCAGATCATGGTTACAAGTTGGAACATCAGCAACTGCCGCTGCCATGTGCTGCGCGTATCAGATCCATCGGAGGATCCCACTTGACCCGCACTTCTGCGATCGAACTTGCCACAGAATACTTCGACTCCGGGCAGTTCAAAACCGATCTTGACCGGCGGGTGTCGTATCGAACGGAGAGTCAGGACCCCGAGAGCGCAACCGTCATGCAGGCATACCTCACGGATGAAATCATTCCGCATGTAGAGCGCATGGGCTTCACGGCACGGGTGGTTGAGAACCCGGTGTCCAGCAATCATCCGTTTCTCGTTGCCCACCGAAATGAAGACGCGTCGTATCCCACGGTACTGACCTACGGCCATGGCGACGTGCAGCTAGCCCATAAGCCTGATTGGCGAGCAGGCCTCGATCCATGGGAAATCGTCATGGAAGATGACCGCTGGTACGGCCGGGGAACCGCCGACAACAAGGGGCAACACACGGTCAATTTGGCGGCATTGGAACGCGTTGTCCAAGCTCGCGGAGGCCGTCTGGGTTTCAACGTCACGGTCCTCCTGGACATGGGTGAAGAGTCTGGCTCCCCGGGTCTCAACGAGATATGCGAACTACTGCAGAACGAGTTGTCCGCCGACCTTCTCATCGCTTCCGATGGGCCGCGGCTCGCTGCCGAAAACCCCACACTCTTCTTGGGTGCGAGGGGCGCGGTCAACTTCACCCTCACCGTCGACTCACGCGACGAGAGCCACCATTCAGGCAACTGGGGTGGAGTGTTGAGCAACCCCGCCATCGTGCTGGCCAACGCCCTTTCTAGCATGGTGAGCGGACGGGGCGAGATTCTTGTCAAAGGACTCAGGCCATCTTCGATCCCCACTTCAGTCCGAGCCGCGTTGGCAGACATCTCCGTCGATACTTCGCCTGAAAGCCCAAGGATCGAAGAAAACTGGGGCGAGCCGGGGCTTACCCCAAGCGAGCGTCTCTTCGGGTGGAACACGTTGGAGATCCTCGCCATGACGGCAGGAAATCCCGACGGGCCGGTCAATGCCATCCCAGCCAGTGCGCGCGCACACTGCCAACTGCGTTTCGTCGTCGGCACAGATTGGCAAGCGGCCAAATCGATCTTACGAGAGCACCTCGACAGCCGGGGATTTTCCATGGTCGACGTCAATGTCGAGCACGGGGTCGCCGCTACGAGGCTCGACCCGGAAAACAAGTGGGTGAGATGGACCCTCGCGTCCTTAGCAACCACTACCGGCAAGACAGCTTCGGTCCTCCCCAACCTGGGCGGAACCTTGCCCAACGATGCGTTCGCCGATGTCCTCGGATTGCCGACGATCTGGATTCCGCATTCCTATCCCGGCTGCGCACAGCACGCGCCCAACGAGCATCTGTTGGCTCCCCTCATGAGGGAGGCAATGCAGATTATGGCCGGACTCTTTTGGGATCTGGGCGAGCTCGATCCGGATTGGCTTTCGACCGCGGACTAATCGTGGTTTCGGACAACATTCAGTCACAACAAGGAGTAAGTCATGAGTACCAAAGCCACGTATGACTCGACGAGCACCAAGAAGCCGTTGAGCCCTTCGAAGATCATTGCCGCGGCTTGTGTCGGCAATGCCCTCGAATGGTACGACATTGCAATTTACGGCTACTTTGCCGTGTACATCGCACGTGTGTTTTTCCCCAATGAAGATCCCGCCTTTTCGCTCGTCCTCGCATTGGGCACCTTTGCGGTGTCATTCCTGATCCGGCCTCTCGGAGCACTTCTCCTCGGCTCATACGCAGATCGAGCGGGTCGCAAGCCAGCACTCACGCTCTCCCTTGGCCTGATGGTCGTCGGCTCACTGCTCATCTGCATCATGCCGACCTATTCGGTCATTGGCGTCGCAGCCCCGATCGGCATTCTTGTGGCCCGTCTCATCCAGGGCTTCGCCGCAGGCGGCGAATTCGGGGCGGCGACGGCCATGATGGTCGAACATCTTCCCGGACGTCGGGGCTTCGCGGCCAGTTGGCAGTTCGCAAGCCAGGCCATGGCCGGCTTGATGGCCGCCGGCATCGGTACCCTGCTGACCACGACCTTGAGTTCCGAACAAATCGAGTCATGGGCATTTCGCATCCCCTTCGTGTTCGGCCTGCTCGTAGGTCCCGTGGGCATCTACATCCGCAAGCACATCCCCGAAACGGCGGAAGCTGAGGCACACATCAAGAGCGACCTACCCAAGACACCGGTCCGCACCATCCTCCGCCACCAGAAGTTGCTGGTGTTGCTCACCGTAGGCCTGCTCGCGGTGACCACCTGCCTCAACTACATGATCACCTACATCCCGACGTACGCCATCAAGACCCTGCACCTTCCCGACTCGAGCGGGTTCATGGCCACCATCGTCGCGGGCCTGGTGCTGCTTGTAGTCACCCCCTTTGCCGGGCACTTCTCCGACAAATTTGGCCAGTTGAGAATAATGATTCCGGCCGCCGGACTTATCCTCCTCCTGATTTACCCGATGTTTGCCCTCATGGTCTCGGTACCGGCTCTCGGGACACTGCTGCTCGTCCTCTTTTTTATGGCTTTGCTCAAGGCCACCTACTACGGCCCGATGGGCGCAGCGATGGCGGCCATCTTTCCTGCAGAAACGCGTGCCACCGGCATGGCAGTCGGCTACAACATTGGCGTGACCATCTTTGGCGGCTTCACACCGCTAATCGCGACCTTGCTTATCAACGCCACCGGAAATGATATGGCTCCAAGCTTTTGGGTCCTTTTCGCTGCCATCGTGAGCATCGTTTCCATGGTTGTGCTCTGGAAAAAGTTGGGCAAACGATAAACCTCGGCCACACGGCCTCACGGCCACTCGTCATGGAAAGCGCATCACACCGCTTCTGCCATTACCGGGAGGTTCAGGGCACAACAATCCCGCATAGGAAAGATGCCTCGAAAGCGCAGGTTCCCTCGGAGGCTGTTTCGGCCCCAAGTATCGGAGGAACCGGCAAACATTTCGTGCCCCGCCGAACAGACCACGCGAAAACGCTCGAGGCGACACGGGCCCATTGGCCTCATTTTGATCATGATCAAAAAAGCGTAGCCCAAAGAAGAACGCTGGAGTAACGACAACCAGCGCGGCGTCCGCCGATCCCCTGCGCGACTTAACTCATCGACGTTGAGCCCTTGTCGCGGGGGAACTGCGCTGCGTCGGGCAGGCCCGAGACCCCTCGCGCCTGCCCAGCTATGGTCGTGGCAGTCAGCAGTCGGCGGCAGGGACATGCTTGAAGTTCCTCGCCCTCATTCTCTACAGGGACCAAGCACCACCGGATACGTCCCGCCGCATCCCGAATGGCTGTGTGGCTCACCCTCCGGCTGATGAAGGTGGCTGTCGACGGGCTGTTGCGTATGAGGGCTCACGGAGCCAGCTTGCCCATCCGTAGGTGCTGGTTCCGAACAGCGGATTCCGGACCGGGTCGAAGCGCGTGGCGGTGTCGGCGAGTTCGGGCGCGGTTTCCAGGGTGAGGGTCGCGAACTGGGTCCAGGCATCGCACGGCCGCGCGTAGTACAAACCGAGAATCCACTGGTGAGTCCCAAGTACCCGACGGAACGAGCTGGGGGCGGCCGGGAGCCGGGTCGGAGCATGAAGGGTGCGGGCCGCCAAGAGTATCGGCCCGGCTGCGCCCTTGTAGGGCATCATGGTTGTGAACACGGCCGCGGCAGCTCGACGGTGCAGTGTGAGCATGTATCGGCCTGCCCGGGAAGCACCGGTGGAGGCAAGTAGAACGTCGGCCTGTTTTTCCCCGTTGGGGATCCGCACAGCGAGCCCAAGGATGTCGGGCCAGGCGTCCGGAAGGCCGAGGGATCGGGAGAACCGGGCAGTGATGTGCGCCATGCCCGGGGAGTCGACCCAGGGTATCCCCGACGCCGAATCGTGGCCGTACCGCTTAAGGGTCCCCATCAGGGCCACACCTTCCGGGTGGATCGGCCGGTCAGGGCGAACCCGCTTCAAGACCTTGAAAACGACGGCGAAAACGCGGCCCCCCGCTGCGCTGAACTGCCTGCCTGCTAGTCGTCCCATCGCCGCTCCTTGGTGCTCGCCGTCTCGATGCCCAAGGCTGGCACGCCGGCTGCCTCCTGGTCCAGCCATTGGGGGTTGATGCGACCGAATCTACCGGTTGATCCCCAGCGACAAGCCATCCGCCTGGGACCGGGAGCGGGCCAACCGGGCAAACGGGCCGTCGCCAGCACGCAGCTCGGCGGGCGTCCCGCGCTCCACAATGCGTCCGCCATCGAGCACGACCAGCTGATCGGCCTGCTCGACCGTGGAGAGCCGGTGGGCGATCGTGATGGTGGTCCGGCCCTCCGCCAGCCGGTCCAGGGCCGCCTGCACCAGGGCCTCGGTCGTGTTGTCCAGCGCCGACGTCGCCTCGTCGAGCACCAGGACCCGCGGGTTGCGCAAGATGGTCCGGGCGATGGCCAGGCGTTGCTGCTCTCCGCCGGAGAACCGGTGCCCGCGGGCACCGACCAGAGTGTCCAGGTCCTTGGGCAGGGAGGCGATCAGCCCGTCGATTTGCGCTGCCTTCAGCGCGGCCCACAGGGTGTCCTCGTCGGCGTCGGGATCAGCCATGAGCAGGTTCTCCCGGATCGAGGCGTGCACCAGGTAGGACTCCTGCGAGACCACGCCCACGATCCGCGACAGGTCCGCCGGAGACAAGTCCCGCACGTCGATCCCGTCGATGGTCACCCGGCCGTCGGTGGTGTCATGCAGGCGCGGTACTAGCGAGCCCAGGGTCGACTTGCCCGAGCCGGTGGCCCCGACAATCGCCGTCGCGGTCCCTGCCGGCACCAGCAGATCGATATCCGACAAAACCTGGGCATCGCCGTCGTACGAGAAGCCCACGCCCTCGAAGCGCAACTCCCCACGCACGGTGGCCGGGTCGATGGCGACGGGGTGTTCGGGCGGGGTGATCTCCGGGACCAGGTCGAGGTATTCGAAGATGCGGCTGAACAGCGCCATGGCAGTCACCCATTGGACCCCGACGTTGAGCAGGCCCATGATCGGGCGGAAGATCGCGGCCTGCAGGGAGGTGAACGCGACGATGGTGCCGATGGTCATGCCTCCGGTGGCCGCGGGGAAGCCGCCCGCCAGGTAGATCACCGCGGGGATGGCGGCGAAGACGATCTGCATGGTGGCCATGCGCCAGCGCCCGGCCAGCTGGGAGCGCAGTTCCAGGCCGATGAGGCGGTGGGAGCTGGTGGTGAAGCGTTCGGCGTCGCGCTCGGTGGTGCCCAGGGTCTTGGACAGGCGCACCCCGGAGACGGAGAGGCCCTGTTCGACCTGGGTGTAGAGATTGGCGAGCTCGGCCTGGCGGTCGGCGGTGATGTCGCGGCGCATCAGGGCCACCCGGCGGCTGAGAATGACTGCGGGCGGGATGACGATGAGCGAGAGGATGCTGAGCATCGGCGAGAGGGCAACCATGGCGATGGCAGTGGCGACGGCGGTGGTCAGGTTCGAGGCGATGGACGTCGCGGTGGTGGTGACCACCGATTGCATGCCGGCGATGTCGCTGGTCAGCCGGGACTGGACCTCGCCTCCGCGGGTGCGGGTGAAGAAGGCGAGCGACTGGGCCTGCAGGTGGGTGAACATGCCCGAGCGCAGCGTGTGCATGACGCGCTGGCCCATGTCGGTGGCCATCCAGGTCTGCACGACGCCGATCAGCGCGGTGATGGCCGCGATGACGACCATGGCGCCGGCCAGGGTGGCGAGCAACGGGATGTTCGCGTTCGGGATGGCGTCGTCGATGATCGCGCGGATCAGGAACGGCTGGGCCAGCCCGGCGATCGAGGCGAGGCTGATCAGCAGTACCAGCACGGTGATCATGCGCCGGTGCGGGGAGAACAGCGCTGCAACGCGGCGCAGGCTGACCGGGTGGTCGGTGAGCTGGTTGCGGTCTGCGGCGCTGACTTTGGCGGGGCCGGGGCCGCCGGGGCGGTCGCCTCCCATGCCTCCGGCTGCGGGTGGGGCGGAGGACGGGGCGGAGGACGGGGTGAGATTTGGGGCCGATGCCATCGGCACCACCTCCTGGGTCGAAGGGGTCGCGCGGGTTTCGCGTAAACTATGCAGAGGTTACCTCACTATGTGGTTGCCGCGCAAATAGGTACACTGGTTCCATGACCTCCCGCGATGCCGACTTCCCCGCCGCAGGGTTCGCCGACGAACCCGACCTGGGCGAGCTCTTCCACGCCGCGTTCCGCGGGCTGCGCAGCCGTTGGACCCACGAACTGGCCCCATTCGAAATGACGCCGCACCAGTGGCGCGCCCTGAACACGCTGGCCCGGCACGGGGATGCCTGTGCACCAGGCGCGGGGCGAGGAACGACGGAGGCCCTACGTGCAGCGGTCGCCTCACCGGAGGGGGTGCTGCGCCTGAAGGCGTTGGCCGAGCAGCTGCGGATCGCGCCACGCTCGGCCACCGAGGTGGTCGACCAGCTCGAGGCCAAGGGGCTGGTCGAACGGATCCCCGACCCCCACGACCGCCGCGCCGTGCTGGTCCGGCTCACGGACACCGGGCAGGATTTGCGCTCCGGGGTGCAGCGCGCGCGGCGCGAGCAGGCCAACGAATACTTCGCCCGGCTGGATTCCGGCGAGCGCGCCGAATTGGCCCGGCTGCTGGGCGTCCTGGCCGAGGAGGCGCACGCCGGGCAGCGGGTCTAGGGTGGGACGGCACGCATCCACCCACCCCCAGGAGCGCACCACATGCCCCGCACCCCCCGCTGGACCACCGAGGATATCGGCGACCTGTCCGGCAAGACCGTCGTGGTCACCGGCGCCAACAACGGACTCGGACTGGCCACGACCCGCGAGCTGCTCCTGCACGGTGCCCACCTGGTGCTGGCCTGCCGGAACGCAGAAAAGGGCCGGGCCGCTGTGGAACAGCTGCGCGCCGAGGTGCTCGCAGCCGTTGGCGAAGTGCGTGCGGAGGTCATGCCGGTGGACCTGTCCATCCTGTCCACGGTCCGCTCCTTCGCGTCGGAGTTCCTGGAAAACCACCCCAAACTCGACCTGCTGGTCAACAATGCGGGCATCATGATGACGCCTCCCGGCGTCACCGCGGATGGTCATGAGATCCAGTTCGGCACCAACCACCTCGGCCACTTCGCGCTCACCGGCCTGCTGGTGGATGCTCTCGGAGCCGCTCCCCGGGCGCGAGTCGTCACGCTTTCGAGCCTGGCCCATCGTGGCGGGACTATGGAGTTCGACAACCTGATGTTCGAGCGGGGCGGGTACTCCCCCACGACCGCCTACAACCGCTCAAAGCTGGCCAATCTGCTCTTCACGCACGAGCTGGACCGGCGGCTGAAAGCGGCGGACCGCGACACGATCGCCGTCGCCGCGCACCCGGGAGTCGTGGGGACTGATCTGTTCGGCCATGTCTTCGACCGGCCCGCGCTCCGTCCTGCCCGTGCTGTGTTCAACGCGGTGATGCCGCGCCCACGGGACGGCGCCCGGCCCACCTTGCGCGCGGCCACCGATCCAGCGGCCACCGGTGGCGAATACTTCGGACCGGGAGGTCCCGGTGAATTGCGCGGGGCACCCCGGCTGGCGCACGAAGCGGCGGGCGCCCAGGACCGGGAGGCCGCCCGCACATTGTGGGATGTCTCCGAACGGCTCACCGGCGTCAGCTACCTGGACGCCCCGGCCGGAAGCTGACCTGGGTCAGATGAGCGGCAGCGTCATGCCAATCTCCACGTGCCCTGGACGTTCGGGGAGCTCCTGCGTTTCACCGGTTTCGAGGAGGCCTTGCCGGAGGTAGAAGGTGCGGGCCCGCCGGTTATCCGCAAAAACCCATAGGTCAAGCCGCCCGGCACCCGATCGTCGTGCCCAGCCGGCGACGGCGGCAATGAGTTCGCCAGCCACGTCCGATCCTCGGGCCGCGGGCCCCACCCACATGCCGGCGAGTTCACAACCGCCGGATCCGGGTCGCAGGATCCCGCTGGCCACACCCTCGGGTATGACGGGCGGGGCACCGGCGGGAGCCTCGGGCCAGGCCAGGAACCAGTTCCCCTGGGTGGCCCGCTGGCGCCATTGCGCTTCCGTGAAGCCGGATTCGCGGGCCCGGGTGGCGCAGAACGCCGCCGGGGCATCGGCGAGCGCCTGCAGGCGCACCGCCCGCAAGGCGTGCCAGTCGTGGCCGCCAGCTTGTCGGACCGTGGGGCTTGTCATGCCCTCACCCTCGCACGCCGGAGGGTCCCCCGGCCACGCACGGCCCGACGGGAGCGGCTGTGCCTGCTACCCCTCGGCCCGGCCGGCCCTCCAGTAACCCATGAAGGAGACCTGCTTGCGATCGATGCCGACGTCGCGCACCAGGTAGCGGCGCATCGACTTGATGACCCCGGCCTCGCCGGCGATCCACGCGTAGAACGGCTGGCCCGATCCCGACGTCGTCTCCCAGAGGATGCCCTCGTCGACGTTCACGTCCTCGAAGTCCTTGCCCGGGTCCACCGCACCCGCACCGGGAACGGCGACAGCGGACCGGACCGCCGCCTCCAGCAGGTTCCCCGGGGCCTGCATCCCACGCGGCAGCCACTGCACCGCCACGCCGGAGCGCGTGAACGAGCCCTGGATGTCCTCCACCGAGGGCACCTCGATGAACGCGTCGCCCGTGATGCCCGGCGGCAGCGACTCCAGGATCGAGCAGATTGCCGGGGCGGCGGTCTCGTCGCCGGCCAGCAGGATGCGCCGGGCCTGGCCGGGACGGAATTCGATGCCACCGTAGTCGTGGCCGCACAGGGCACGGTTCGGTCCCAGGATGATGACCTCGTCACCGACCTGCGCCTCCGCGGCCCACACCGAGGCGGGCCCGCCGACCAGGGCACCGTTTTCGCGGCGCACATGCAGCACGAAGTCCAGGTCCAGTTCGGGGTCCTCCCCGGCATTCCCGGGGTGCCCGGCGGGGCGGAAGGACCTGACCGTATAGGTGCGCATCGCCCCCCGTTCGGACGGGTCCTTGGCCAGCCAGGCGCGGTACCAGCCCGATGCGTCCTCGTCGCTGATCATCCCGCCGGGGGACAGATCGGCAAAGAGCCCGCGCATGCGCTCGATGGCCCCCTCGCCGGGCGGCGGTACCAGGACCTTGATCCGCAGATCCAGCGGGTGTCCGCCGGTGCCGAAGTGCCCGAGCTCGGGGCCGGCCAGAGTCAACCGGCGGAAGCTGGGGCCGAGGTCCTGGACGTCGACGGCCGTGAGGCCGAACGCCAGGGTCGGGCACACCTCCACCGCCGGGCGAAGCGGCTCGGGCACGATGGCGGATTTCCCGTCTTCCTGCACTGCCGCGGCCTCCAGCCCCGGGGCCTGCTCCCCCGCCAAACCCTCGTCCCGGGCCGGGGTCTCGTCGTCCAGCCGGGTGGTGCGGAACCGCGTGGCGCCCACGTTCTCCGCAGCCTCCGGGCGCTGCACGCGGTGCCGGCCGATCGGCAGCACCAGCGGGGAGCCGGCGACGGGGTCGGTGATCACCCGGGCCGGCAGCCCGAACACGTTCTGGACCAGTTCGGCGGTCAGGACCTCGGAGGGGCGCCCGGCGGCGGCCACCGTGCCGCCGACCAGCGCGACTAGGTGGTCGGCGTAACGCGTGGCCAGGTTGACGTCGTGCACCACCATGACGACCGTCGTGCCCTGACGGCGGTTGAGGTCGGCGATCGCATCGAGCAGGAACAGCTGTTGGGCCACGTCCAGGTGACTGGTCGGCTCGTCCAGGAGCACGACGCCGGTCTCCCGGCACAGGACCCGGGCCACCGCGAGCAGCTGGAGCTGATCGGCCGACAGGTCCGCTGCCGTACGGTCGACGAGGCCGGAGCACCCGGTCGAGGCGAGCGCCCGGTCGATTGCCTCGTCGTCGGCCTGCGTCCACCCGTCGGAGGCAGTGCCCCACGGCGCCCGGCCGAGGGCAACGTACTCCCGCGCGGTGGCGACATCGACCTCCGGATGGGGTTCGGCCAGCAGGCCCGCCATGCCGGGCGGGGCCTCCGCGGAACCCCCCGCGAGATCGCGCAGCAGGGTCGACTTGCCGCTGCCGTTGGCTCCGATGACCATCGTGATCTGGCCCGTCGGGAATTCCAGCGTCAGGTCCTGCAGCACCGCGCGGGACGCAACGGCCAGGGACAGACTCTCGGCCTTCAGGGTGTTCATGTCTTCCTCCGGTGGTCGGGTTTGGCCGCGGCGCATGCGCGGTTTGGTGCTAGTCGGCTCACGGATACGGCTCGGTGCTGCTGCCCTAGACTGGCGGCATGACCCAGCCGACGCCCGCCCCGCTCCTGCACGTGACCACGTGCGCCGCCATGATCACGGCCCCGAACCCCGGCCCGATGACCTTGGACGGAACGAATTCGTACCTGCTGCGTGCCACGCCGGACGCCGACTCGGTCGTGGTCGTGGACCCGGGGCCCGCCGACGAGGGCCACCTGCAAGCCTTGGCGGGCCAGGGGCGCGTCGAGCTCATCCTGGTCACCCACCGGCATGCCGACCACACCGAGGGGATCGACCGGCTGCATGAGTTGACCGGTGCGCCGGTGCGCGCCGCGCTCGCGGAACACTGCCGGTCCGCCGAGCCACTGGTGGACGGCGAGGTCATCGCGGCCGCGGGGGTCGCGATCCAGGTGGTGGCCACTCCCGGGCACACCTCGGACTCGTTGTGCTTCCTGTTGCCGGAGGATGGCCACCACGGCTCCGTCCTGACCGGCGACACCGTGCTGGGTCGCGGAACGACGATCCTGGATTTCCCCGATGGGACGCTCGGCGACTATCTGGCCAGCCTCGATGTGCTCTCCGGCTTCGGCCGTGCCGCCATGCTCCCGGCCCATGGGCCGACGCATCCGCACCTGGGCACCGTGATCGAGCAGTACGCGTCGCATCGCCTGCAGCGCCTGGACCAGGTCCGCGCGGCCGTCGCCAGGACCAGCGCCGGGGAAGCGGACCCGCGGCCATCCATCGGGAAAGTCACCGACCTGGTCTATGCCGACGTCGACTCGGCGGTGCGCGGGGCAGCCGAACGCTCGGTGGCCGCCCAATTGGATTACCTGTTCGGGGCCACGGGACGGGCGTAGGGTTACGGCGGCCGGCACGTCAGGCCCGCGCCGAGTACGGCAGGCAGGGGCGGGCATGGCATCTGGCATCCACGCTGGTCTCCCCTCACGGTTGGCCCCGGGAACGACCCGGAAGAACATTGTCTTGTTAGGCTAGCCTTAGCCGCGGTTATTACGCAAAGTCCAGGTTCCCTATTGCCTCCCGATGACGATTCCGTCTCGCCCGCGCTGCCTCTTTGGACTGGCAGGTTCGCCCCGCTACAGTCGAGACATGGCCAGTCCCACGCAGCATCCCGAGACGCATTACTCCGCGCAGCCGTCCGTCACGGCGCTCATCACCGGGGCCACTTCGGGCCTCGGCGCCGAGTTCGCCCGACAGCTGGCGGCGCAGGGCTATTCGCTCGTTCTCGTGGCCCGCAACCAGGAGCGCCTGGACTCCACGGCCGACTCGCTGCGGGCCCGCTACGCCGTGCAGGTCCAGACCATCAGCGCCGACCTGGTGACCGAATCCGGCGTGCAGACGGTCGCCAACCGGCTCGCCGACTCCAACCACCCGGTCACCACGCTGGTCAACAACGCCGGCTATGGCCTCAAGGGGAACTTCGCCGACAACGACCTGGCGGACGAGCTCACCCACATCAGCATCCACATTCGAACACCGCTGATCCTCTCCCACGCCGCACTGCGGACCATGGCGGAAATCGGTGGCGGCCGGATCATCAACATCGCCTCGGTCGCCGCCTTCACCCCGCGGGGCACCTACTCCGCGGCGAAGGCCTTCCTGGTCAACTTCAGCCGTTGGGCCAACGTCTTCTACCGTGACCGCGGCATCTCCGTCACCGCAGTCTGCCCCGGCTTCACCCACACCGAGTTCCACGACCGCATGCAGGTGGACAAGAAGTCGATCCCCTCCTGGTCATGGCTGGAGGCCGAAGAGGTCGTGCGCAGTGGCCTGACAGATGCCATGGCTGGCCGTTCGGTGTCGATCCCTAGCACGAAATACAAGGTCATCTCCTTCCTGGCCCGCATCGCCCCAGACGCCGCGGTGGCACGCATCGCGCAACGCGGCCGCTGAACCGCCACGCCGAGGCCGTACCGGCCATCGGTGGCGGCGAACCGGATGACGCTGCAGCATGAGCGAAACGCCGAGGTGGCGGCCATCGTCACCAGCCACGACCAGCTCCTTGCTGACCGTATTGAACGCGTCCTCCACCTCCACGACGGAACGCTGGCCGGGACGCCCTGAGGCGTTCCGGCCAGCGTGACCTCCCGGTCCTACAGCGCGTCAGCTGCCGACGTTGTACAGGACCTTTCCGGCGTCGACCAGGCCTGCGCCGCAGCCCAGCGAGCAACCGCCCGGCAACGGCCGGGTCCCCTGCTTGAGCCAGTACTCCACCGAGCTCGGGCTCATGTAAGGGTTCTCGGAGCGCATGAGTGCCACGACTCCCGCGACGTGCGGGGTGGCCATTGAGGTGCCTTGGTACTCGGCATAGGCCTCGGCACCCGGCGTCGTCCGGCCGGAGTTCAGTGTGGAGAGGATGCCGCCTCCGGCGGTCGAGGTGTCACCGCCCGGGGCGGTGACGTCGATCCGCGAACCGTAGTTGGAGTACCAGGACATCCCACCGGACTTGTCGCTGGCGGCCACGGTGATCACGTTGTTGCAGTTGGCCGGACGTGAGTTGGCGGCGTTCTGCTGCTCGTTGCCGGCGGCTACGACCACCGAGGTTCCGCGGGAAACGGCCGAATTGATGGCATTCTGGTAGGTGGTGCCGCAGGCACCGCCTCCGCCGAGCGACATGTTGATCGCATCTGCGGGGTTGGGATTGGACGGGATGCCCGGGACGGTTCCGCCGGAGGCCCACACGATGGCGTCGGCGATGTCGGAGAGCATGCCGCCACACTTGGCCAGGACCCGGACGGGGACGACCTTGGCATCCGGTGCGACGCCGGCGACTCCCTTTCCGTTGTCGGTCACCGCGGCGATGGTTCCGGCGACATGGGTTCCGTGCCAAGAGGAGTTGCTTCCCCTGCCGGAACCGCACTCGCCGGCGTTGAACCAGTCGCCCTGGTCGGCGGCATTGGCGTCCCGGCCGTTCCCGTCGCGGGCCGCCGTGGAGTCGGAGACGAAGTCGTAACCGGGCACGACGTTGGCATTAAGGTCGGAGTGGCTGGTGATCCCGGTATCCAGGACCGCCACGACGGCACCGCTGCCGGTCGAGTAGTCCCAGGCGGTCGGGGTGCGCATGCCGGTGGAACCGGTGAAGTCCCACTGTTCGCCGTAGCGAGAGTCGTTGGGCGTGAGCGCTGAAATCTTCATGAGCACGTCGGGTTCGATGGAGGCGATGGTCCCGCTACCGGCGGCATCCACCATGAACCGCTTGGCCTCGGCCGCCGTCATCTTGCCGTCGGCCTTCATGACGTGGGCACCGGTGGCCGTGGGGCGCAGTTCTTTCATGCTGACCCCGGCATCTTGTGCCGCAGGGCTCAGGGACTTCACGCGGGCCTGCTTCGTTGCAGTGCGCGCGGAGTCCTTGTAGGTCACGACGAACTGGTCGTACTTCTGCCCTGATTCCAGGGCACCCGTCGCTACCGTTGCCAGCTGGGCCGCCGGTGCGTCCGTGGATGCCGGCCGGGCTGTGGGGCCGGAGGCCTGCGCCGGAAGCACGGAGAGGCCGCCGATCAATGAACAGGTACCGACCACGGCTGCCGCGGACAGGGCCATGGTACGGATCGATCTGCTGGGTTTCGGACCCATAGTGCACTCCTTTGTGTCGTTCTCGCCTAATGCGCCCGGCTGCGCCACCGTGGGATCAGCCGAGTCACGCAACGGATACTAAGCATGTGTTGACTACTTTTGAAAGAGTTCTTCAATATTTAAAATCAAGAACTTGAGAGTTGTCTTTACAGTCGACAAGGAGAGTGGCTGTCATAGGGAAGTGGATTCCCCGGGCGTCCTGCGGGAATTCGGCCCGCGACACGCCGGTCCCGTGGCCGAGTGGTTTACGCTAAGGCCGGACTAAAGTCCCGAGAATTTTTCGAAACCGGTCGTCGATGGCGACCGCGCGGAGGAAGCCACACAGTCATGAGCCGACCGGACACCGGCGGCCGTATATCACCGCATGCTGCCTGGTGTCGGACTACGGATTGCGCAGGCGGCGCCGACGTCCACCCAGGCGCAAGCCGGCCCAAAACGCCAAAACCACCAGCCCGGCGACCAGGACGATGGCTCCGACGACCCCTGCCGTCGAGGTGACGTGCACGCCCTCCAGGGAGCCGGTCGCGTCGGGCAGGGGCGCATAGGCGAACCACCCGAAGGTCGCGGGCCGGGCCTCGGCCCGGAGCATGACGACGAGTCCCCCGATCACGGCTGCCACCGCTGCCAGGGGCAGGAAACGCATGAGGATCCGGATGTTCATGGGCCAACTATAGGCAACGCCGCACACCCGGTCACTGCACCCCTGACGTGGCTGTCGGCGACCCGTTCATCCCACGATGCGGCGCTTGTCGCCGCGACCGCAAGGTCACCGGCCGACGGCATACAGGAGCATCTCCACCGGCTCGGAACCGGACCGGCGGGGATGCCGCGTGGTGTCGTCGTGGCGAAACCCCGCCACTTCGGCCGTCCTGATTGATGGGGCATTCCACGGTTCGATGTGCAGCTCGATGCGATCTACGTCTGGCAAGGCACGTCCGAAGTCCGCCAGGGCCCTCAATGCCTGCCCCGCATACCCATGGCCCCGATACGCCGGGGCAATCGCGTAGCCGGCCGAAGCCACCTGCGCTCCGCTCGTCCAGAGTCCCGCCTGGCCGACGGCCTGCCCCGTTTCGCGCAGTGCCACGCAGAAGGAATATCCCGTGCCCGCTACCAGACGGGCCCATTGGCGTTCGATGTATTCGAGGGCCTGGGCCGTGTCGGCGTGGGCGGGAAGCGTGCCGATTTGGGGGACGTAGGGATCGGTCGCCAGATCGCGCACCATCGCGATGTCGGCGCTCGTGAAGGCGCGGAGGAACACCTCGCCGGAAGCGGGCGGTGGGTCGGGAAGTGCCAGCGGTCGGGTCATGCATCGAATGATCCCCGACGGAACCGACCATGGCCACCACCGACCCTCGACTGGCCTCCGGCGGAACTCACATCAGTAGTAGACGGCCAGCGGCCCGTGGGGGCCGTCGATGACCTGCACCGGGGTGTCGAAGACCCTGCTGAGCACGTCATCGGTCATGATCTGCGCGGGGGTGCCGAATTCGACGACCTTCCCCTCCTTCACGGCACAGATGTGGTCCGCATAGTGCCCGGCGAAGTTGATGTCATGGATGACGATGACGATGGTGCGGCCCAGTTCCTCGGCGGCACGGCGCAGGTGCTGCATCATCTGGACCGAGTGCATCATGTCGAGGTTGTTCAGCGGCTCGTCGAGCAGGACGTGTTCGGTGTCCTGGGCCAGCACCATGGCCACGTAGGCGCGCTGGCGTTGGCCACCCGAGAGCTGGTCGAGGTAGCGGTTCTCGAGGTCGCCGAGGTTCAGGAAGTCGATCGAGCGGGAAATGGCCTCCTCGTCGACCACGGTGAGGCGGCCGCGCGAGTGCGGGAACCGGCCGAACCCGACGAGTTGGCGGACCGTCAGGCGCGCGGTGAAGTGGTTCTCCTGGCGCAGGATGGAAACGATCTTGGCCAGGTCCTTCGATGCGGTGCTGGCCACGTCGTAGCCGGCGACCTCGATGGCACCGGAGTCGAGGCCGAGCAGCCGGCCGATCATGGTCAGCAGGGTCGATTTACCGGCGCCGTTGGGCCCGACCAGCGCGGTGATGCCGCCGGTCGGGATCTCGAGGCTCACGGGACCGATTTCGACGTCGTCGCCGTAGCTCTTGCGGACGTCGTTGAGGGTGATCACAGGCGGCCCTTTCGCAGGATGAAGTAGAGGAAGACGGAGCCGCCGATGACCTCGATGATGATCGAGACCACGCCCTGGGCATAGAAGACGTTCTTCATGATGAAGTACGAGCCCGCCAGGACGACGAACCCGATGAGCACGGCCACCGGGAAGACGTAGCGGTGGTCATGGGTGCCGGCCAGCTGGTAGGCCAGCGTCGCGACGAGGAACCCCAGGAAGGTCATCGGGCCGACCAGGGCGGTGGAGATGGCCATGAGCAGCGAGATCAGGAACAGGCTCCGCATCACCTCGGCGCGGTGGTTGAGCCCGAGGTTCATGGTGGTGTCCCGGCCGAGGGCGACGACGTCCAGGCGCCGGGAGTTCGCCCAGATCAGCCCGCCGGCGACCAGGCACACCGGGATGGCGATCGGCAGGTAGGACGCGTCGGCATTGGAGACGGAGCCGAAGAGCCGGGCGGTGAGGATGTCGAATTCGCTCGGGGAGAGCAGCCGTTGCATGAAGGTGGATACGGATCCGAGCCCTCCGCCGATGATGATCCCGATCAGCAGCATGACCTGCAGGTTCCCGTACTTGCCCGAGAGGAGCCAGCCGTAAAGGGCGACCGACAGCCCGACCATGACCACCACCTGCAGGATGAATTGCGGGATGCCCTGGACGGCGGTGATGCCGGCGGCCCCCAGGAAGAACACGGCAGCGGTCTGCACGGCGATGTAGAGGGATTCGAAGCCCATGATCGAGGGGGTGATGATCCGGTTGTTCGTCACCGTCTGGAAGCTGACGGTCGCCATGGCCTGGCAGAAGGCGACGACGAGCATCACCACGACGCTGGTGCCCCGTAATTCGGCGATCCGCCAGAATCCGGCGGTTCCCGGCGGCATCGGGTTGTCCCACGCCAGCAGGCCCCAGCCGAAGCCGGCGGCGAGGATGATGAGGATCCCCAGCACGATGCGGTAGCGCCGGCGCGAGCGGGCGGTGGGCAGGGGGCCGGAGCCGCGCGGCGTGGTGCGGGCCGGGGCGGTGGCGGCACTTGGTGGTGTTGCGGTCTCAAGCACGACGGCGCTGCCTCAGGAGGAGTCCGATGAAGACGATGGCCCCGACGACTCCCAGGATCAGCGAGACGGGAACCTCGAAGGGCATGATGATGGTGCGTCCGATCAGGTCGCAGACGGTGACGATGCCGATGCCCAGCAGGCAGACCCACGGCAGGTTGCCGCGCAGGTCGTCGCCGCGGAACATCGAGACGATGTTCGGCACGATGAGACCGAGGAACGGCAGGTTGCCGACCACCACCGTGACGACCCCCGTGGCGATGGCGATCAAACCGGTGCCCAGCAGGATGACCTGGTGGTAGTTCAAACCGACGTTGGTGGCCACTTCCTCGCCGAGACCGGCGACGGTGAACCGGTCGGCGACCAGGAAGACGGCGATGCCCACCAGGGCGACGATCCACAGCACCTCGTACTGGCCCTTCAACACCGACGTGAAACTACCGGCGAACCAGATCCCCAGGCTCTGGAGCATGTCGGTCTGCAGGGCGATGTAGGTGGAGACCGCCCCGACGACGGCCCCGAGCATGATGCCGACGATCGGGACCGTCAGGGACTCCTTCAGCGAGACCCGGCGCAGGAAGCCGAAGAAGACCATCGTTCCGATGAACGCGGCGACGACGGCGCCGATCATCTTCATGGTGATGCTGGCACCGGGGTTCACGATCATGACCGCCAGCAGTCCCAGCCCGGCCCATTCCGTGGTCCCCGTCGTCGTGGGTTCGACGAAGCGGTTCTGCGTCAGCAGCTGCATCACCAGGCCGGACATCGACATGGCCGCGCCGGCCAGGACGAGGGCGATGGTGCGTGGGATGCGCGTGATGCCGAACATCTCGCGGCCCTGTTCACCGCCGAAGATGTCGTAGACGCCGGTGAACAGGGAGAACACCAGCAGGGCACCGACGACGGCGATGCCGATGAGGAGCCGTGGTTCGAAGAGCCTGCCCTTGGGGGCGGCGCGCTGGGCCGTGGTGGTCATCGTGCCGGATCGTCCTTAGCCCTCGAGGGCGTCGGCGAAGGAGTTGAAGAACTCGGTGTAGGTCTGGATGCCCTCGTTGGTGTACGTGTCGGCGGGCATGTAGACGATGCGCTCGTTCTTCACTGCCGGGACGTTCTCCAGTGCCGCGGACGATGCGAGGAGCTTGTCGGCGGGCTGGTAGGAGGCGTCCTCGGCGGCAACGGCGGCGTCGCGGTCCATCGCCAGGATCCAGTCGGGGTTGGACTTCGCGATGGCCTCCACGGAGATGTCGTCGCCCTGGTGGTCCTCGCTCGCATCATCGACCTCGAGTGCCGGGGTCAGGCCCAGGATGTCGAACACCGGTCCGAGCGTGCGCCCGTTGCCCGGTGCCGAGTAGCCGATGTCGCCACCGGAGGTGATCACGGCCATGACCTTGTCGTTCTTGTCGTAGGCCTTCTTGGCGCGGGCAATGGAGGCGTCGAGCTCCTGGTTGAGCTGCCTGGCCTCGGCCTGCTTGCCGAAGACCTCGCCGAGCACGCTCGTCTGGCGCTTCAGTTCCGCGTCGAGCGGCTGTCCGTCGCGGGGGTCCAGTTCCAGGATGGTGGCCTCGGGCGCCAGCCGCGCGAAGTCCTCGTGGAACTGGGCGAAGCGCTGTCCGTTGACGATCAGATCAGGTTCGGCGGCGACGACGGACTCCAGGTCCGGTTCGCGGTGGCTACCCAGGTCCACGATGGAGTCATCCCGCGTGTAGGCGATGCTGTCCGGCATCAGGCTGACGGCACCGGCGGAGAGCTCGACGCCCCAGTCCGAGAGGGTCTGGAAGGTCCGGTTGTCGGTGGCGACGACGGAAGCGGGCGGGGTCTTCACGTTCTGGGTGCCGTTGTTGTCCTGGACCTCGATGGTCGTGGTGTCGCCACCCGCGTCGGTCGATGCCGACGACGTGCCGCCGCAGGCGGTGAGGGCGAGGGCGGAGACGCCGAGCAGGACGCCGAGGCGCAGTTTGATGGAGGACATCGTTGATCCTTACGAGTGATGGGAGTCGCGGTGGCCAGCAGGTAGGGGCTCTCCGTTAACTTAGCCTGCCCTATGTAGATAACGATCATTGATGCTGGTGTTATTCATGTCACATAGAGAAATGTTGATTAAACCAACGGAATCTGGCACCCAAAGGCGGGACGGGTCACCGGCGTCACTTCCGATGCCCCGCCCCGCGTTGTGTGTGCCGGGGCCTACGCGGCCCGCAGGACAGTGCGTGAACCCGCCAGCGTCAGTGCTCCCCTGACCGCCAGCACCCCGGCCGCCAGCGTCGCGGCGACCACCAGGACGGTCAGCGGGGAGGTGATCATCGCGATGCCGACCAGCGGCAGGAGCAGGACGCCGGCGACCAGTGCCGACCCGAGGGAGACCCACAGCAGCGGTGCCATGACCGAGCGCACCCGGGCGCGGTCCATCGTGGCCGGATCCATGCCCAGCCGGCCCAGGTTCGCATAGAGGTCGCGGCGGTCCAGGGTGAGGGCGCACTGGTTGATGACCGCCGAGCAGCAGACGCCGAGGAAGGAGGCGAGGATCGTCACCAGCACCCCGGTCAGGACATCGTCGACGAGGGCCAGGTCCTGCGGGCTCGATTGGCCGGCCGAGGTGGCCTTCATCATGGCCGCCCCAGAACCGCCGAACACGGCGACGAAACTGGTCATTGCCACGCCGGAGACCTGCCGCCAGGCCGCCTGCGGGGATTCGAGGATCATGCGGGCGGCCAGGAGCCGTTCGGGGGTCTCGGCCGTGCGCAATGAGCGTCTGGCCAGCAGCCCCACGACCCAGGGCCCGACGACGTTGAGCACCGCCAGCACGGCGGCGAAGGCGCCCAGCATGACCGCGATCATGACCGCCAGGTCGCTGAACGCGCTGAGCTGCTGCAGGGCGGCGATCGCCGCGATGACCACGATGCCCGCGACCAGGGCGCGGGTCCAGCGGGCGCCCGGGGCGACGGCCCGGATGCGCACGCCCAGCGGGGAGACGTTCAGCCGGCGCAACCCCACCACAGCCGAGACGATGCCGATGAGCACGACGGCGAAGGCGAGCGCGACCACGATCCCCGGCGCCATGAACATCCCGGAACCGATGGCCCGCCCCCGGAAATGCACCAATCCGACCAGCGGCGCCGATGCCAGGTAGAGCACGATCCCGCCGGCGGCACCGAGCAGGGCCAGCGCCGCGGAGTCGATGACCGTCACGGCGCCGGCGAGCGCCGGGGTGCCGCCGAGCAGCCGCACCGTGGCCAACCGCTCGTCGTGCGAACGGGCCGACAGGCGGGCCGCGGCACCGCCCAGGACGGCCAGCGGCACCACGAGGAGCACGACGGCGATGCCGGCCAGGATCAGGTACAGGCCGGTCAGCTCGTCCTGTACGACCCGGAACGACAGCCCGCCGGCGGCCACGAGCAGCAGCAGCGCAGTGGTCAGCGCGTAGGCGGTGATGGTGAGCAGTTGCGGTGCCAGCCGTCCGCGGGTGGGCCGGCCCAGCAGCCAGGCGAGGGAGAAGGCCCTCATGACAGCACCCCGGCACCCGGGGTGGGGGCACCGGCGTCGTGCAGGATCCGCCCGTCGAGCAGGTGGATGACGCGGTGGCAGCGGGAGGCGACCTGCTGGTCGTGGGTGACCATGACCAGGGTGTTGCCGCGGCCGACCGTGGCCTCGAGCAGGATGTCGAGGACCTCGGAAGAGGTCGCCGAGTCCAGCGCTCCGGTGGGTTCGTCCGCGAAGGTGACGGTGGCGCCGGTGACCTGGGCGCGGGCAATGGCCACGCGCTGGGCCTGTCCGCCGGAGAGCTGGCCGATGCGCCGCTCCTCCATTCCGGCCAGGCCGAGCGCCCGGAGCCATTCGGCGGCCCGCGGCAGGGCGGCCGAGCGCGGGACGCCGTTGATCATCAGCGCCATCGCGACGTTCTCGATGGCGGTGAGCTCGGGGATGAGCAGGCCGGACTGGAAGACGAACCCGAAACTTCCGCGGCGCAGCCTCGAGCGGGCGGATTCGCCGAGGGCGGCGATCTCCACGGGCCCGGTGGCCGCCGACGGGTCCTGGAACAGCACGGATCCGGAGTCCGGGCGTTCGATGCCGGCCAGGGTGTGCAGCAGGGTGGACTTGCCGGAGCCCGACGGACCCATGATGGCCAGCGATCCGCCGGCCGGTATGTCCAGGCCGAGGCGGTCCAGGGCGGTGGTGCTGCCGAACGCCCGGGTCAGGTCGCGGGCGGCCAGGACCGGGGCGGGTCGTCCGGCGGCGGGTCGGAGTGATGGTGGGCTCTGCGGGTGCGGTGTGTTCTGGTGCATGGTTCCAGTGTTCCGCCGGGCGGGGCTCCCGCGGATCCACCGCAGAGCTGAACCTGCCGCGGCGGTGTCCTCCCGTGGGATGACCCCCGACCGCCGGAACGGGTTCGTGACCGGGGCGGGCCAGGAGCCGCAAACCGTGGCCATTGCTCCACCCCAACGCTCCCCCAACCGACGCGAAAGCGACCTGAAGCCGGGCCTTCATCACATTTATGCACCATCGTGATTAATCCCTTTTCCCGGGGCCGCCGGTGGCGCATCATGGGGCATCAGGGGGCACCAGCCAAAAAAAGCACCCTTGGGAGTGAAGGAACCATGAAGACACTGAAAGCGGGCCTTGCCAGCGCCCTCCTCGTTGCGGGGCTGGGGCTGGCCCCGGCAGCACCAGCGGCCGCTGCACCGTATTGCGGCATCACCTGGGGATCGCTCGCCGATTCCGCCTCCGCCACGTCCACGGCGCGGGTCACCAACGCGCGCGCCGGACAGCACACCTGCTACGACCGCCTGGTCATCGACCTGCGCGGGAAGGTCCGCGGCTACGACGTGCGCTATGTCAGCGCCGTCTACACCGAGGGCCAGGGGAAGCGGGTTCCGCTCGACGGCGCCGCCGACCTGCGGATCATCGTGCGCACCGGCAACAGCCCTTACAACCCGGCCAGCGACACGCGCGCAGTGAACGTCTCCGGCTTCCGCACGTTCGAGCAGGTGGCCTACCTGGGCAGCTTCGAGGGCCAGACCTCGTTCGGGCTCGGCGTGCGCGCCCGGCTGCCGTTCCGCACGTTCATCCTCAACGGCCCGGGGACCGGTTCGCGCCTGGTCATCGACGTCGCCCACCGGTGGTGATGCCGCTGCACCGGTAACCATCACGTCATGAACCCGGCGGGGGCCTCCCCCGCCGGGTCCGGTGTGCCACGATGGCGCCATGAGCCTCCGCCCATTCCGCCAAGTCGACGTCTTCACCTCCACCGCCTACCGGGGCAACGCCCTCGCCGTCGTCCTGGATGCCGACGGCCTCGACGAGGAGGCGATGCTGCGCTTCGCGAACTGGACCAACCTGGCCGAGACCACGTTCGTGCTCCCGCCCACCGACCCGTCGGCGGACTACCGGGTCCGCATCTTCACGACGACGACGGAGCTGCCCTTCGCCGGCCATCCCACCCTGGGCACGGCCCACGCCTGGCTCGAGGCCGGCGGCCGGCCCCACCGCCCCGGGGTCATCGTGCAGGAATGCGGCGCCGGGCTGATCGAGGTCCGCACCGAGGGACGGGACGGGGACGGCGGGAACCGCCTGGCCTTCCGCTCCCCTCCGCTGCAACGCACCGGCCCCCTCGAGGACGACGTCCTGGCCTGGGCACTCTCCGGGTTGGGACTCGACGCACATGACGTGCTCGACCACCAATGGGTGGCCAACGGACCCCAGTGGGCGGTGCTGGTGCTGCGCGACGCCGATGCCGTGCTGGCGCTGGAACCGGACTTCCCGGCGTTGGAGGGCCTGGAGATCGGGGTGATCGGCCCGCATCTGGCCCCGGGGGTGAAGGCCGGCTCCTACGCCCGCCGCGACGAACACCGCCCCAAGGGGACCCGCGCCGAGCTCGAGCCGCTGCGTCCGGCCGGCGGTGGGGCTGCCTTCGAGACGGCCGTCGCCGGCGTGCCGGCCGACTTCGAGGTCCGCGCCTTCTGCCCCGGCGAGGGCCTGCCCGAGGACCCCGTGACCGGCAGCCTCAACGCGGGCATCGCCCAGTGGATGATCCCGGCCGGGCTCGCCCCGTCGTCGTACACCGTGCGCCAGGGGACCCGGCTGGGGCGCGCCGGGCAGGTCGGGCTCTCGGAGCACGACGGCGGCATCTGGGTCTCGGGGCAGGCCATCACCTGCATCGAGGGCACTGTCCGCACCGGCTGACGGCCGGGCGCGACGTCGCCCAGATCACCGGCTTTCGGAGGTCCCAAGCCGCGCCGCGCGGAGTAGTCTCTATCGGTGACCAACGCACAGACCTCCCCGAAAACCGCGCCGGACGACCGCGCCGCCTGGACCGCCCTGTGGGCCCTGGTGATCGGGTTCTTCATGATCCTGGTGGACTCCACGATCGTCTCCACGGCGATGCCGGCGATCATGCGCGGGCTGGACACCGGGATCAACGGGGTCATCTGGGTCAACAGCTCCTACCTGCTGGCGTTCGCCGTGCCCCTGCTGGTCACCGGACGCCTGGGCGATAGGTTCGGGCCGAAGAACCTGTACCTGATCGGGCTGGTGCTGTTCACCGCCTCCTCGCTGTGGTGCGGATTGTCCCCGAGCATCGGCATGCTCATTGCCGCCCGCGTGGCCCAGGGCCTGGGCGCGGCCATGATGACACCGCAAACGATGACGTTCATCACGCGCATGTTCCCGGCGCAGCGCCGCGGGGCGGCCATGGGCGTCTGGGGGGCCGTCGCCGGTGTAGCGACCCTGGCCGGACCGATCGTCGGCGGCGTCCTGGTGGACACCCTGGGCTGGGAATGGATCTTCTTCGTCAACGTCCCGGTTGGCCTGCTGGCCCTGTGGCGCGTGTGGGTCAAGGTCCCCCAGCTGCCCCGGCACAGCCACAGTTTCGACTGGCTGGGCGTGGTGCTCTCCGCGGTGGCCATGTTCCTGATCGTGTTCGGCATCCAGGAGGCCAACACCTACGACTGGGGCACCATCGCGGGACCGGTCACGGTCTGGTCGCTGATCATCGTCGGTGTCGTGGTGCTGATCGGGTTCGTCATCTGGCAGTCCTTCAATCGGCGCGAGCCGCTGCTGCCGCTGGGCCTGTTCCGCAACGCCAACTTCTCCCTGGCCAACATCGCGATCACCGCCATGGGCCTGGCGATCACCGCGATGAGCTTCCCCATGATCCTGTACCTGCAGTCGGTGCGCGGCATGACCCCGACCATGTCGGCCCTGATGATCGCCCCGATGGCCGTGGTCTCCGGGGTGCTGGCCCCCTTCGCCGGCCGGATGACCAACAAGATCGACCCCAAGGTGCTTGCCGTCCCGGGGTTCCTGCTTTTCGGCGGCGGGATCGTCGCCTACGGGCTGCTGCTCACCCCCGACGTCCCCCTGTGGGTGCTGCTGCTGCCGCCCGTGGTGATGGGCATCGGCAGCGCCGGGATCTGGCCATCGGTCTCCCTGACCGCGACGCGGGACCTGGGCCAGGCCGACGCCGGTGCCGGATCCGGCGTCTACAACACGACCCGCCAGGTCGGCGCCGTCCTCGGGTCGGCCCTGATCGCCTTCCTGATGGAGGCACGCATCAGCGTCGAATCCACGGCGGTGCTGGCCACGATGCCGCACACCGCGGATGCCGGCGGCGCGGCCGGGGCGGGATCGGAGGCCACCATGGGCCAGGCGATCCCCGAATTCCTGCACGGTGCGTTCTCCACGGCGCTGGGCCAGTCGTTGCTGTTGCCGGGACTGGTTGCCGTCTTCGCCGCCGTCGTCTGCCTGTTCTTCCGGCGTCCGGTCGCCGTCCCGGAGACCCGCGACTGAATCCCTCCCGTGCTAGATTCACCGGCATGGACCACACCCTGAGCGTGCCCGAGCCCGCCCTGCGACTGCTCGTCGAGCGCGGATTCGACGCCACCAGCGTGGACCAGCTGGCGGAGGTCCTGGGCATGAGCCGCAGTACCTTCTTCCGGCGGTACGGCTCCAAGGAGGACATGGTCTTCTCCGACATGGAGGCCGTCATCGACGCCCTCGAGCAGCACCTGGCGGAGCCCGGACGCGGGGTCGCGGAACGCGTGGCCGCGGCGGCCCTGTCCGTCTTCGACCACCACACCGCAAGCCCCGGGGCGTCCTCCCTGCGGTTCCGGCTGCTGCACGAGGTCCCCTCGCTGCGCGACCGCGAGCTGGTCAGCACGCACCGGTACGAGCGGGCCTTCCGCCGTGGGATCCGGGCGGCACTCGGCGTCGGCCCCGGACTGGAGGGGCCACAGCTGGGCGTCACCGCCTACGCCGCGGCCGTCGTCGCGGTCCACAACGCCTTCCTGCGCAGCTGGCTCTCCGATCGGGACGCCACGCTGCGCGGACGCCTGGCCACCGAACTGGGCCAGCTGGCCGGGATCTTCCTGCCCCGGATCGAGGGCGCCGGGACGGAACCGGAAGCCGCACGGCCCGGCCGGGTCGTGGTCGCCATCGCCGATACCGGAGCGGCCACCGACGACGTCCTCGAGGCCGTCCGCCGTGCCCTCCAGGCCGATCCGCCCTCCGCCTGAACGACCGCAGATGAAACTGAGTGTCTTGACCTGAACCGGAGTTTCAGCGATGCTGGGGGAACACCCCCGGACCGCCGACGCCCGTGCGCCCGGCCGCATTGAGCCGAAGGACAACCCCATGAGCACCCCAGATACCACCACCGCGACGGAATCCCCGCTGGCCGAATTCCCGCTCGGCGTCGTCGAACCGGAGTACGAGCTCTGGGGCGAGGTCGACGTCGACCCGGCCGGACTGTTCGGCGAGGACAACATCCCGGCGGAGGACCGCGCCTACTGGGACCGCGCCCGCCGGTTCGGGCTCGACGAGGTGCGCCCGGTCATCGACGACTACTGGGACCGCTCCGACTACCCCTTCCAGCTGGCCACCCGGCTCGGCGACCTGGACCTGCTGCGCGACGGCATCGACGTCGAGGGCTACCCGGCGATGAGCACCCTGGCCGCGGGGCTGGTCAACATGGAGCTCTCCCGGGCCGACGGCTCGGTCGGCACCATCGGGGCCGTGCAGGCCGGGCTCGCGCTGCGCTCGATCGCGTATTGCGGTTCGCCCGAGCAGATCGCCAAGTGGGTCCCGAAGATGGCCCGCGCCGAGATCCTGAGTGCGTTCGCACTGACCGAGCCGACCCACGGTTCGGATTCGGTGTCGCTGGAGACCCGGGCGACCCGCGTCGACGGCGGCTACGTGCTCAACGGCGAGAAGAAGTGGATCGGCAACGGCTCGACCGGCGGCATCACCGTCGTCTGGGCGCGCGACGACGAGGGCAACATCCGCGGATTCATCGTCCAGCAGGAGTGGGAGGGCTATACCGGCACCACGATCCCCGGCAAGCTGAGCCTGCGGGCCATCTGGCAGGCCCACATCCGCCTGGAGAACGTCTTCGTCCCCGATTCGCACGTCATGCCCGGGGCCAACTCGTTCAAGGACACCGCCAAGGTCCTGTTCGCGACCCGGCTGGGCGTCGCCTGGTCCGCCGTCGGCCACGCGACGGCCTGCTACGAGTCGGCGGTGCAGTACGCCGCGCAGCGCACCCAGTTCGGCCGGCCCCTGGCCTCGGCCCAGGTGGTCCAGGAACGCCTGGCCCGCATGCACTCCGAGCTGGCGACCATGCAGCTGATGGTCATGCAGATGACCCGCCGCGAGGAGAAGGGTGAGCTCTCCCCCGTCCAGGCGTCGCTGGCGAAGTACACCTGCACCCGCACCGCCCGGCAGATCGCCTCCAACGCCCGGGACCTGCTGGGCGGCAACGGCATCCTGATCAAGAACCGGGTGGCCCGGCATCTGGCGGACATCGAGGCCGTCCACACCTACGAGGGCACCGAGACCGTCCAGGCGTTGATCATCGGCCGCTCCATCACCGGCGTTTCGGCCTTCAACAAGTAGTCATCCGCGCAGGAACGGAAGCATCTCGGCCAGCACCTGATCCGGCGGGTAGAGCGTCGAACCGTGGGTTCGGCCTTCCAGGGGGACGAACCGGGCGTCGGGCATCAGCTCGGCGGCCCGCCGTGAGTCGAGGTAGCGCTCCCGGTCCCGCGTCCCGGCCATGAGCAGCGCCTGGAGGTCCAGGTCCGACAGGACGGATTCCTCGAGCCCGGGTTCGATCTCGGTGCGTTCGAAGTAGGCCACCAGGGCCTCGGAGTCGTTGGCCATGAAGGCCGCCCGGGTCTGCGGGTCCAGCCGCTGCCCGTCGACGAAGGCCTGCATCCCGCCGGTGCGGAGGGCATCGAGGTACCCGTCGAAGAACACCTTCGCCACCTGGCCGGACTGCGGCCTGAACGTCCCACCGAGTGTCACCAGCTTCCGGACCCGCCCCGGCGCCGTCGCGGCCAGCGAGAACCCGACGCGCGAGCCGAACGAGTAGCCGACGACGGCCGCGCCGGCCAGCCGCTCGGCGTCCATGACCGCCAGGACGTCGGCCACCAGCAGGTCCATCGCGTAGGACCCGGGAGTGTGCGGCTTGGCGCTGCGGCCGTGCCCGCGCAGGTCGATCCGCACCACCGTGAAGCCGTCCAGCGCCTTCACGTATCCGAGGCCGCGCCAGATCGCCCGCGAGAGCGCCGAACCGTGCAGCAGGACGACGGCGGGGCCCTCCCCCGTCGCATCGTAGGAGATGGTGGTCCCGTCCAGGGTATTGGGTGCTTCGGCCATGGCCTCAGGCTATCCCGCGGCCCGCCAGGGCCCGGCACCGGGCATTCACACTGTGCGTTGCCGCCGTTGCCAGTGAACGCCAAGCTTCGGCCGTTATTGTCTTTAAGTGCCTCATGGAGGTGCGAGTGATGAGAGCACCGGCTGGATAATCGATGATTCCCCCCAACTATCGATTCAGCCGGTGCTCGTCTCGTTAAGACCGGCGTCCACCGCCGCACCAGCCACCCTCGACAGGCCAGCGCTTCGGGGCGAGACTGGGTTCATAGGCACGTTAACGAGGGAGGAAGCCATGAGTGAGAACCCCGAGGGGCTGTCCACGGACGGTCCGGCCGCGGAGCCGGACAGCGCCGAGGCCGCAGCGGCCAAGGCCCACAAGGCCCAGCACGACCACGACGACGAGCGCGTGGACGAGTGGGAGGAGGAATCCTTTCCCGCATCGGATCCGCCGTCGAACTACTGACCCCCGCAGGCTCCCACGGAGCTGCCACGGGACGCACAGCTGGCTCCAAGGATCGCTGGTTAGGCTGATGGAACCTTCTCAAAGGTGCGAGTGATCAGAAGCACCGGTTATAGCGGTTTGTCGCCTCCTTGTCCGCTATGGCCGGTGCTTCACTCTTTTAACCGATTTAACCCGCAGGCCGCCAGCGGGCGGACGGCCACGTAGTCTGTGCCCATGGCCCGACCAGCATCCCCCCATATCGCCGTCCTCGGATCCGGCGTCGCCGGCGCCTCCACCGCCTTTGCCCTGGCCCGCGCCGGGGCCCGCACGACCCTCGTCGACGCCGGCACCGGCCGGTGCCGCAACCCCGGCCGGTGCCGGCATCATCATGCCGTGGGCCACCGCCAGCGAGGGCCCCTTCTACGACCTCTACGCCGCCGGCGCCGAGTACTACCCACGTCTCCTGGAGGAGCTGGCGGCCGTGGGCGTGGACGACGTTGACTACCGCGTCACCGGTGGCCTTCTCGTCCACGACGACGCGGACCTCCTGCGCACGACGGCGGAACGCATCTCCTCCCGCATCTCCGGATCCACGGTGGCCGGCACCCTGCGCCGGGTCGACGCCGACGAGACGCGGCAACTCTTTCCACCGCTGCGCCCGGGCCTGGCGGGCCTGCACCTGGGTGGTGCGGCCCGGGTCGACGGGCGGTCCCTGCGCGACGGGTTGATCCGCGGCGCCCGGGCGTGCGGTGCCGAGCTCATCGAGGCCGCCGCGAAACTGCTGCCGGCCCGGACGGCCTCCGGCACCCCGGGCCTCGACGCAGGCGGCCGGATCCTCGAGCCGGACGCCATCATCGTCGCCGCGGGAGTGTGGACCGATGAGGTCCTCGCCCCGCTGGGAGTGGGCACCGGCGTCGTGCCCCAACGCGGGCAGATCCTGCACCTGCGCGCCGACGGACACACCACGGACGACTGGCCCAGCGTGCATCCTCTCGGAGAGGTGTACATGGTCGCCTTCGGCGGGTCGCGACTGGTCTTCGGGGCCACCCGGGAGGACGGCACGGGGATCGACGTGCGCCGCACCGCGGCCGGGCAGCGCAAGCTGTACGACGGCGTCCTGGAGCTGGCCCCGGGCCTGGCGGACGCCACCGTGCTGGAGACCCGCGTCGGCATCCGTCCGATGAGCCCGGAGGCCCTGCCGGTCACCCGCCGGCTGGCACCGGGCGTCTGGGCCAACACCGGATTCGGTCCGGCCGGCCTGACGATGGGCCCGTTGGTGGGCCACCGGCTGGCCCGGGACGTGATGGCCGCCACCGCGTAGCATGGGGCTGAACCCACCCGTCATCCCGTGAGGAGACCCGCCTTGGTCCAGGACATCCACGTCGACCGCGCCCATGAAGGCCACCGCCCCTACGCCGCAGCCGAGGACCGGCACGACACGCTCGGCTACCGCCGGGTCGGCAACTCGGGGCTGCTGCTCCCGCCGTTGAGCCTGGGCCTGTGGTGGAACTTCGGGGACAACCGCCCGTTCGACACCCAGCGCGAGGTCCTGCGCCACGCCTTCGACCACGGCATCACCCACTTCGACCTGGCCAACAACTACGGCCCTCCCTATGGGTCCGCCGAGGAGAACTTCGGGCGGATGCTGCGCACCGACTTCAAGGCGTATCGCAACGAGCTCGTCGTCTCCTCCAAGGCCGGCTACGACATGTGGCCGGGCCCGTATGGCAATTGGGCCTCGCGCAAGTACCTGATCGCCTCGGCGGAAGAGTCCCTGCAGCGCCTGGGGTTGGATTACGTGGACATCT
Organism: Arthrobacter sp. ASL1; assembly: GCF_056680475.1. Taxonomy (NCBI): domain Bacteria; kingdom Bacillati; phylum Actinomycetota; class Actinomycetes; order Micrococcales; family Micrococcaceae; genus Arthrobacter; species Arthrobacter sp. ASL1. The sequence goes on along the minus strand of NZ_CM155284.1, from coordinate 2,809,196 downwards.
TCTACTCCCACCGCCCCGATCCCGAGACGCCCATCGAGGAGACCGTCGGCGCACTGGACACGCTGGTGCGCCAGGGCAAGGCGCTCTACGTGGGGATCTCGTCGTACTCCCCCGAACGCACTGCGGCGGCCAAGAAGGTCGCCGACGAGCTCGGCACCCCGCTGGTCATCCACCAGCCCTCCTACTCGATGCTCAACCGCTGGGTCGAGGACGGGTTGCTGGACACCCTCGACGACCTGGGCATGGGCTCGATCGCCTTCACCCCGCTGGCCCAGGGCCTGCTGACCGGCAAGTACCTCGACGACAAGAACGCGGTCCCCTCCGGCGGCCGCTCCTCGTTGGCCGGGCTGACGGAGGAGAACCTGTCCAAGGCCCGCGAACTGGCGAAACTGGCCGAGCAGCGCGGCCAGACGCTGGCACAGCTTGCCATCGCCTGGCTGCTGCGCAAGGGCGGGGTCACCTCAGTGCTCGTCGGCGCCTCCTCGACCCGCCAGCTCGACGAGAACCTGGCCGCGGTCGGGAACACGTCGTTCACGGCGAAGGAACTCGAACTGGTCGACGGCATCACCAATGGGGCCGATAGCGTGGACATCTGGCGCCAGTTTTCCGACTCGTAGGCGGGACCGTGGGGGCCGACAACCGGTCCCCTGCACTGTTGGCGAGCGGCCAAAATGTGCAGATGCAGTGACCCGATTCACAAACCCGCCCATCCGGGACATGATGGTTTCGTGCGCCGTTCCACGGGGCGCACCCCTTAGTCCCAACGAAGAGGAGTCAGGCAGTGCCAACCACCGCCCAGCAGTCCAACCAGCCCGGCTACCGCGTGTTGAACCCCGCCACGGGCGAGATCGTCGAGACCTTCGAAACCGCCACGGACGCACAGGTCGGCGAGGCCCTGGCCGCGGCTCAGTCCGCCTATGCCTCCTGGGGTTCGCTGCCGATCGCCGAGCGCGCCCCCATCGTCAAGCGCGTCGCCGAGCTGTTCACCGAACGCGCCGACGAGCTGGCCGCCACGATCACCGAGGAAATGGGCAAGCCCCTCTCGGAGTCCAAGGGCGAGGCGGAGTTCTGCACCGACATCTTCAACTATTTCGCCGATGAGGGCCCCACCCTGGCCGCCGACCAGGAGATCAAGGCCATCGGCGGCGGCCGCGCCATGGTCCAGCGCCTGCCCGTCGGTCCGCTGCTGGGCATCATGCCCTGGAACTACCCGTACTACCAGGTCGCCCGCTTTGTCGCCCCGAACCTGATGCTGGGCAACACGATCATCCTCAAGCACGCCGAGACCTGCCCGCGCTCCGCGCTAGCCATCCAGAAGATCATGGACGACGCCGGTGTCCCCGCAGGTGCCTACGTGAACCTGTTCGCCTCGCACGAGCAGATTGCCGACATCATCGCCGATCCGCGCATCCAGGGCGTCTCGCTGACCGGCTCCGAACGGGCCGGGGCCATCATCGGCCAGCTCGCCGGCCAGAACCTGAAGAAGGCCGTGCTGGAACTCGGCGGCTCCGACCCGTATGTGGTCCTGGATTCCGACGACGTCAAGGCCGCCGCCAAACTGGCCTGGGACACCCGGATCGAGAACACCGGCCAGGCCTGCAACTCCAACAAGCGCATGATCGTCATGGAGGACATCTACGACGAGTTCGTCGCCGGCCTCACCGAACAGGCAGACGGACTCCTCCCCGGGGACCCGGCCCAGGAGAACAAGGGGACGTTCGGACCGCTGTCCTCCCGCGCCGCCGCCGAAGCCCTGCACGAGCAGGTCCAGGACGCCGTCGCGAAGGGGGCCACCCTTCACGCCGGCGGAACCCTGCACGAGGGTCCGGCCTCCTACTACGCACCGGCGGTGCTGACCGGTATCACCGAGGACATGCGCGCCTACAGCGAGGAGCTCTTCGGTCCCGTCGCCGTCGTCTACAAGGTCTCCTCCGACGAAGAAGCGCTGAAGCTCGCGAACGACACCCGCTACGGCCTGGGCGGAGCGGTCTTCAGCACCGATGAGGACCGTGCCCGCCGCCTCGCCCAGCGGCTGGAGGTCGGCATGGCCAACGTCAACGGCATCGGCGAGGATGCCGACCTGCCGTTCGGCGGCGTCAAGCGATCCGGATTCGGTCGCGAGCTGGGCCCGCTGGGCATGGACGAGTTCGTGAACAAGCGCCTGTTGTACATCGCGGATTAGCTGGGGCGGCAGTGGTCCCTACCTTAGAGTGGGGACCATGACGACTGAGGCCACCGCATGAGTTTCCGCCCCTTCCGCCGCCGCAGACCTGCACAGGACGGTCCTGCCGTCCCCCTGGGGTCCGGGGGGCGCCACGCGCGCGTCGACGCGCTCGGAGCCGCCGACGTCCGCGTCGCCCCGACCGACCGGGTGGCGTTGCTGTGGTCCAGCGGACTGGGCCGCAGTGCGACGCGGGCCGGCCAGGTCCTGTTGCTCCTGGTCCTCGCCGGTGCCGCGGTGGTCGGTCTGGCCAAGGTCAGCGTGGTGGTCCTGCCGCTGCTGATTGCCCTGATCCTCACCAGCGCGCTCTGGCCATTGGTGCGGTTGATGCGCCGGTTCATGTCGTCCATGCTCGCCGCCTGGACGGTGTTCCTCGGGTCCTTCGTGATCCTTGGAGGCGTTGGAACCGGGATTGTCTTCGCCGTACGCGCCGAGTGGCCCGGGCTCGTCGACCAGGCGGTACAAGGCTTCAACCAGCTACAGGGCTTGGCGAAGAACCTGCCATTCCAAATCAGCCAGAGCCAGATCGATGAGGGCGTGAAGACCGTCACCGACTTCCTGACCAGCAAGCAGTTCGGTGCCGGGGCCCTGACCGGAATCTCCGCCGCAGGCAGTTTCTTCACCGGCCTGGTGCTGCTGTTGGTCATCATGTTCTTCTTCCTGAAGGACGGCGACAAGATCTGGGCCTTTTTCCTGTCCTGGATCCCCCGCAGCCACGAGCCCAAGTGGCAGGCCAGTGGTGACCGTACCCTGACCACCCTCGGCGGCTATATCCGCGGGACCGCGATCGTCGCATTGGTCGACGCGAGCGGCATCGGGATTGCCCTGTGGATCATGAATGTCCCCTTGGCCCTGCCGCTGGCGGCCATCGTGTTCATCAGCGCGTTCATCCCGATCGTCGGCGCGACGTTTGCCGGCATCCTGGCGACCTTGGTGGCCCTGGTGGCCAACGGCCCGGTCGTCGCGTTGATCGTGCTGGGCGTGGTGATCCTCGTGAACCAGCTCGAGGGCAACTTCCTGCAGCCGGTGGTCATGGGCCAGGCCCTCCACCTCCACGCGCTGGTCATCTTGCTGGCGTTGACGATCGGCACGGTGCTCAGCGGGATCGTCGGCGCCGTGCTGTCGGTGCCGCTGACGGCTGTCGGCTGGGCGGTCGTGAAGATCTGGAGCGGCCGGGATGCCGATGCCGTGGCCGCACACGAGGAGGAAACCCCTGCCCGGTCCCAGCAATAGGGATACCGGCGAATACCCACTCCACGTACAGCCGCCTCAAAGCTTTGGAGCCTAATGTCATAAGTACCTCATCAAGGTGCGAGTGATGCAAAAAGAGGCCCCAGCCGTCCCCCGGCTGGGGCCTTCATCATGTCCTGCTCCGCCGTCGCACCCAGCTCCCGGAGACTCCCCCATCCGCGTCGCGCTTCGCCCCCTTGGCCTCGGACCGTCTTGGCGCTCCGCCCCATGCGCTGCCTAGACTGCGACTGGTGGCCGAAACGACTACCGACTACTGGGAGGCCCCACAGCATGACAACCATTGGACCGACTTCGGACGCCGAGGTCCCTGGCTTCTTGCGGGCACTAGGCATCCCCGGGCTGGCCGACATCCACGTGCACTTCCTACCCGATCCGATGATGCGCAAGGTCTGGACGTATTTCGACGAGGCGGAACTGCACTACGGACGCGCCTGGCCCATCACCTACCGCACGAATGAGGAATCCCGGCTGACGACACTACGACGCCTCGGACTGCGGGCCGTCCCTGCCTTGTCGTACGCGCACAAGCCGGGAATGGCCGCATGGCTGAACGACTGGAGCCGGGAATTCGTCGATCGGGTCCCGGAAGCCGTGCATTGCGCGACGTTCTACCCCGAACCTGGTGCGGGCGATCAAGTACGCTGGCAAATCGGGGACGGTGCCCGGCTCTTCAAGATCCACCTCACTGTGGGCGGGTTCTCCCCCACCGACCCCCAACTCGACGATGCCTGGCTGGCCCTGGAGGAGTCCGGGACCCCGGTGGTCATCCATGCGGGCTCGGCACCCAGCAGCGGCGAATTCACCGGGCCGGCCCCCATCCGCCGGTTGCTGGAGCTCCATCCACGCCTGGTGTTGGTGATCGCCCATCAGGGCATGCCCGAATACGATGCATTCGCCGACCTTGTCGAGGAATATCCGAACGTCCATTTGGATACGACGATGGTGGGCACTGATTTCACCAATCAGTTCGCGCCGATGCCCCCGGGCTACCTCGAGCGGCTGCCCGGCCTGCGACAAAGGATCGTGCTCGGTTCCGACTTCCCGAACATCCCCTACCCGTACGCCCACCAGCTCGAGGCGCTGGCGCGGCTGGGATTCGGTGACACGTGGCTGCGCTCCGTGCTGTGGGAGAACGGTGCGCGCCTCATGCGCCTGAGCGAACAATGCTGACCCTGGCCCGGCCTGGCATACCCGGCCAACCCACACGCCCCATACAGGATCTGCCAAGGTTGGGTACTTAGAGTGGTGACTACCTCATAAAGGTGCGAGTGATGAATCGGGCCCCGACTTTCCCCCAAGCCGGGGCCCTCATCATGTCCGGAACCGCAACGTCGTGCAGCTTCTCATCGGCGGCTGCGGAATTCCCTACCGTGGTACGGGCGGGCTTCCGGCAGGACAGTCCCACCATGGCGGTCCCGCCGTTAAGACCCGCGGTGGCATCTTACGGCGAACGGGCGGTCGGTCGGTCCGGGTTCGGAAATTCACTCGAATCCTTACTTGTAATACAGCTTTCGTACTTGTATTATTGGTGGTCTCAGCCGCCAATCCAAGGACGTCCCCGTGACTTGTTCCCCCGATGCCATCCGGCACGTCAAGCTCTCGACCGCCACCCTCCCCCTGGCCACCCCTATCTCAGACGCCAAGGTCTTCACCGGCCGTCAGAAGCCGATGACCGAGGTCGTGTTCCTGTTCGCGGAGATCTCCACCGAGCAAGGACACGAGGGGCTCGGTTTCTCCTACTCCAAGCGCGCCGGAGGCCCCGCCCAGTACGCCCACGCACGCGAAGTCGCCGAGGTGATGATCGGGGAGGACCCCAACGACATCGCCAAGTTGTACAACAAGCTGCTCTGGGCCGGCGCCTCCGTCGGCCGCTCGGGAGTTGCCACACAGGCGCTCGCCGCATTGGACGTCGCCCTCTATGACCTGAAGGCCAAGCGGGCAGGGCTGCCGCTGGCCAAGCTTCTCGGGGCCCATCGCGACTCCGTGCGCACCTACAACACCTCCGGCGGTTTTCTCAACGCTTCAATCGAGGAGGTACGGGACCGCGCCACACGCTCCCTCGAGGACGGCATCGGCGGCATCAAGATCAAGGTCGGGCTTCCGGACAGCGCAGAAGACCTGCGCCGCGTGGCGGCCGTCCGCGAACACATCGGCCCGGATGTCCCGTTGATGGTCGACGCGAACCAGCAGTGGGACCGGGCCACGGCACTGCGCATGGGCCGGCGGCTGGAGGAATTCGAGCTGGCGTGGATCGAGGAACCGCTGGACGCATACGACGCCGAGGGACACGCGGCACTTGCCGCTACGTTGGACACCCCGATTGCCACCGGCGAGATGCTCGCCTCGGTGGCGGAACACGAACGGCTGATCGCCACTCGTGCCTGCGACATCATCCAGCCCGACGCGCCGCGCATTGGCGGCATCACCCAATTCCTCCGCCTGGCCACCCTGGCGGACCAGGCGGGTCTCGACCTGGCGCCGCATTTCGCCATGGAGATCCACCTCCACCTTGCGGCCGCCTACCCCCGTGAGCCCTGGGTCGAACACTTCGATTGGCTCGACCCGCTGTTCAACGAGCGCTTGGCGACCCAAAATGGCCGGATGATCGTACCGGATCGCCCCGGCCTGGGCATCACCTTCAGCGATCAAGCACGGGCATGGACCACGGCCTCGGTCGAATTCGGACGCCGCTGATCCCTGCCACGGTCGCCCGGGGCTTGCCGGGGCCATCGGGCGGCCGCACCATGACAACATGTTGACCATGAGCCGGAACCTGACGAGCAACCTCATTGAGCATCTCCGCCGCGAGATCGTCGAGGGGCGCATCGCCGCCGGGGAGAAACTGCCCAGCGAGGCGGCCCTGGTGGCCGAGCACGCGGTCAGCCGCACGGTGGTGCGCGAGGCCATGACCCGGCTGCAGGCCGAGGGCCTGGTGCACACGCGCAAAGGCAGCGGAAGCTTCGCCCTGACTCCCCCGGGCGATGTCCACGGGACGATTACCGCCCGCCTCCCCCGGACGCTGGAAGATCGGCATGCGTTGTTGGCCTTCCGCATCGGCATCGAATGCGAGGCGGCAGCACTAGCTGCCGCCGCGCACGCCCCCCGGCATCTGGCGACACTCGAAACGGCCCTCGCGTCCTTCGCGGAAGCCGGCGCATCCCCCGCCAACGCGCTGGCCCATGACTACGAGTTCCACCTCGCCGTCGCCCAAGCCAGCGGCAACCCGTACTTCACGGAACTGCTCTCCGGGCTAGGGCCCACGATGATTTCGATGCCTCGCCACCGGCTCGACATGACGAGTGCGGGTGGAAGCCATCTGGACGAAGTCACCGCCGAGCACCGGGCCGTGCTGGCCGCCATCGGGGCCGGGGATGCCCTGGCAGCCGCAGCGGCCATGCGCACGCATCTGGTGAACTCGCGCCGGCGCCTCGATGCCGTATCCGGGGAACGCTAGCGCGACACCTGACCGTCCCGGAAAGGGCAATGCCCCGACCCCGGGGTCGGGGCATTCCCAATGCCTCAGTTGCGGACAGCAGTCTTGACGGCCAACACCGGCCGGTCCGCCTGGAGCAGGATGCGTTGGGCGTGTGAGCCCATGATGAATTTGCCGACCTGGCTACGCTGGCGCAATCCGATGACGATCAGGCTGACGTCGTGTTCCACGGCGAGGTCCAGGAGCGCTTCTGCCAAGTCGTCGCGATGATTGGACTCGAGTACACGGACCTCCACCCCCTCTTCCACCGCCGCGCGCCGGATACGGTCCAAATCTTCCGGGGAAGCGGTCAACTTATCGACCAGGGCACCTTGCCGGGTCGAGTTCACAACCAACAGCTCTTCGCGACGTAGCCTGGCCTCCGCGAAGCCGGCGGACACGGCCGCCTCCCCCACGGGCGTGGGGACGTAACCGACGAGGATGCTCATGCGTTCTCCTTGATTTTGTTGTGGTCATCGGTGGCCGGGGCCTTGCGATGCGCCATCGCGGCCTTGACCATGGGCAGGACGGCGACAACGACGAAGACGACCAGAAGGGTGGCCGAGATCGGGCGGGTCATGAATCCGCCTAGATCCCCACCGAGTACCAGCAAGGAGCGCCGCAGATTGGATTCGAGCAGCGATCCCAGAACGAAGGCCAGGACCAGTGGGCCCGGCTCGAAACCGAACTTTTTCATCAGGTAGCCGACGGCCCCGAAGAGCACGACCAGCAGGACATCGAACATCGAGTTCCGGATCGTGTAGGCGCCCAGCAAGGTGATCAGGGCCGTGATGGGTGCCAGGATGGCACCACGTATCCGCAGGATCCGAACGAACAGCCCCACCAGTGGGATGGACATGATCAACAGCAGGATATTGCCGATGTACATCGAGTTGACGACACCCCAGAACAATTCCGGGTCCTCGGAGATGAGCTGTGGTCCCGGCGTGACGCCCTGGATGAGCAGCGCTCCGAAAATGATGGCCATGGTGGCATTGGCGGGGATGCCCAGGGTGAGCAGCGGGATGAAGGAGCTGGTGGCGGCAGCATTGTTGGCGGTCTCCGGCCCCGCGACCCCCTCCACAGCGCCCTTGCCGAAACGCTCGGGGTTCTTCGCCCTTTTCTTCTCGACAGCGTAGGCCGCCATCGACGAAATGGTGGCTCCACCACCGGGCAGGATGCCCAGGAAGAAGCCAAGGACCGAGCCACGCCCGATGGCCCCGGCGGACTGCTTCAGGTCCTGCTTGGACGGCCAGACGTTGGCTACCGTAGCCGGCGCCTGCGCGGCACGATGCCGCTCTTCCAGGTTGTAGAGGATTTCCCCGACGCCGAACAGGCCCATGGCCACCGGCACGAAGTCGATACCGTCGGCCAGGCTGAGGTTTCCGAAGGTGAAGCGTTCGGCACCGGTGAAGATGTCTCGTCCCACAGTGGCCAGCAGCAGGCCGAAACATGCGGCCACGAGGGCCTTGACCTTGGCGCCGTTGCTGATGGTGGCCACCAGGAGTATGCCGACCAACGCCAAGGCGGTGTACTCCGGTGGCCCGAAGTCCAGGGCAAAGCTAGCCACGAGCGGGGCCAGAAAGGTCAGGCCGATGATCGAGATGGTGCCACCGATGAATGAGCCGATGGCTGCGATGCCCAGCGCAGTTCCCGCTTTGCCCTTCTTGGCGAGCATGTATCCGTCGAAGACGGTGACTACTGAACTTGCCTCACCGGGCAAGCGGAGCAGGACCGAGGTTATGGTCCCGCCATATTGGGCTCCGTAGAAGATGCCCGCCAGCATGATGATGGCGGTAACGGGTTCGATCCCGTACGTCAGCGGAAGCAGGATGGCTATGGTCGCCGCCGGACCCAGACCCGGCAAGACGCCGATGAGCATGCCGATGACGACGCCGATGAGGCAATAGAGCAAATTTGAGGGGTCAAGGACGACGCCGAAGCCGTCGAGAACCGGTTGCAGGAAATCCATGCGTAAACCTTCAGTTCAGGGGCTGCTAGAAGAGGTGAGGAATGGAGGTTCCCAAAGCCAGGATGAAGATCCCGTAAAAGGCGGCTACAACCAGCAGTGAATAGAGAATGGTGCCACGCCAGGACTCTCCGCCCAGGAACTTCATCCAGACCAGGCACAAGAGCAATGCGGGCACTTCGAAGCCAATCAGCGGCATCAGCCCGACCATGACCAGAAGCGTCACGAATCCGATGCCTGCCAGCCACGAAAGATTGGAAAACTTCTCGCCATCACTTCCCCCGCGCCGCCCCATGACAAGCTGGGCGAGCGCGAGGACGGCAATGAGAAGGCTCACGAGAAACGGCCACATTCCGGGTCGGGGCTGGGATGGCGAGCCCAGCCCCAACGCGACAGAACCGAGGATCCCGGCCACGCCCAACACCAGCACCACCAGCGACGAAACCAGGTTGGCCGTCGGCCCCGCGGGCGGCGGGGTTTCGGCCTCCCATTGGGCGGCGAGCTCGTCCGGCGTCAGTTCGCTGTCGACATCGACGGTGACAGGGTCACTTTCAACGGAAGGGTCACGAGGCGGCGACATGATGGCTCGATTCATAGTGGCGGCCGGGTGGCCTTCGGGGTCTTGGCTACTTGCTGGACAGCGAGATGTCGTACTTCTTGGTGAGCTCCTTGTACTTGGCGGCCAAGTCGTTCCACTGCTGGACGACTTCCTCGCCGGAGATCTCCTTGGGAGTGAGCATGTTCTTCTCGTTGAATTCCTTGTAGCTGTCCTTTGCCTGTGTCTTCTCAACGGAGTCGACGAGTTTGGCCTTGACGTCCTCGGGCAGTCCCTTCGGCGCGGCCAGGGCGCGGTACTGGGAGACCGGGACCTCGTAGCCCTCCTCGATGGCGGTGGGCACGTCGGGCAGGTAGGTATTGCGGTCCTCGGAGAAGATCACGATCGGCTTGACCGTGCCGGCATCAATCTGCGGTTTCGCTTCGCCGAGCTGGATGGTGGCCAACTGGACCTGGTTTCCCATCACTGCCGTCAGCGCCGGGGAGCCCGAGTCGAAGGGCACTTCAGTGCCCTTGATGCCGGCCTGGGCAAACAGGATGGCCTGCGACAGCTGGGAACCGGTACCGACTCCGGTGGTACCGAAAGTCAGCGACTTCGAACTCTTCTTGACGTCGTCCAGGGTCTCGAGTCCGGAGTCAGCACTGGCGACGAGGACGTAGTCATCCTGGGACAGGCCCTTGATGACATCCAGGTCATCCAATGAAACCGTCTCCGCGTCGGAGACAGCCAGCGGCGTGATGGTGATCAGGGAGGCGTTGAGCAGGATGAGGTTCTGGCCGTCAGGATCCATACCCGCCACTTCCTGGGTGGCCAGAGCGCCATTGGCCCCCGCCTTGTTCACCACTGGAACTGCGACGCCGAGCTGGTCTGCCATGCCTTCGGCCGTCGTCCGCGCGATGAGATCGGTGGATCCGCCGGCGTCCTGGCCGACTGTCAGGGTGATCGGTCCTTCGGGGAACTTGCCCTCCCCGGCGGCCGAGCCGCCAACATTCCCGCCACAGGCGGTCAGGGCCAGGAGGGCAGAGGCTGCGGTGACACCGAGCAGTGCGCGGCGACTGTGGTTCTTCTTCACGGGAGAGCTCCTCATTTTGGTCGTTGCTGCTTCGCGAGTGATGCAAGCGGCACAGTGTGAAGGAAATCACCTTCAACTGGGTTCCGAGCTTAGGAAGACAGTACGATGCAAGTCCAACCCCAATACTGCATTGTGTAATACCGGAAAGGCATCATGTTTACTCTGGACCAAGCACGCAGTTTCATCGCGGTGGCCGAGGAATTGCACTTCGGTCGGGCCGCTGAGCGCCTGAACATGACCCAGCCCCCACTGAGCCGACAGATCCAGAAGCTCGAGAAAACCCTCGCAGTCGACCTGCTGGAACGCAGCAACCGTCGAGTCACCCTCACCGCAGCGGGCCAGGCCTTCCTCGGCGAGGCGCGCAAGCTGGTCATCGCCGCCGAACGCGCCCCGCAAACGGCCCGTAACATCGCCGCAGGACGAGCCGGCGTCCTCAAGATCGGATTCACGGCGGCCTCCGGGTACAACTTGCTGGGTCCCCTGCTGACCCAGATCTCCGAGGCCCTGCCCGACGTCGATGTGGAGCTACTCGAAATGGTGACCGGCGAACAGGTCGTCGCGCTCCGTGACGGCGATCTGGATCTGGGACTTGCCCGCCCGCCATTCGATTCGGACGCCTTCCACTCGCAGCTGCTCTTCTCGGAGAACCTCGCGCTCGCCGTGCCATCCGGCCACCCATTGGATGCGCTCAGAAACCCGATCACCGAGGCCGATTTGAAGAACCAGCCGCTCATCATGCATTCGCCAACCTCGGCCCGCTACTTCTATGACCTCGCCGTCCGGCATGTCCCCATCGCCCACGGAAACGTCGTGCATACGGTCAGCCAGATCCTGACGATGGTCGCCCTGGTGGCCGCCGGGCGCGGCGTTGCACTCGTCCCGGAGTCCGCGAGTTTGCTGGGCATCGACGGCGTGTCCTACCTTCCCCTCGCCGGGGTCCCCACCGATGTGGTGGAACTGCATGCCATCTGGCGTCGGGACTCCCCCAACCCGGCCCTGCACCGGCTACTGGGAGCCACCGGCTTGGGACCCGGGGCCGAGCTCCACTGAATACCTTTAGTGCATCAATCAATACAAAATAGGGCTTGGACAGGCATCACTAGTGCTCCATAGTGTGAGACCAAAGCACTCCCCGACCGCGGCAGCGCAACTTGAACGCTAAGGAAGATACCGATGGCCACCTATAGCCCCCACGAACTTGCCACCACGCTAAAGGACGGCCTGCTGTCATTTCCGGTGACCGCGTTTGATTCCGACCTCAACGTCGACGAGGCAAAGTACCGGGAGCATCTCTCGTGGCAGGCGAGCTTCGGCGTCGCCGGCCTGTTCGCTGCAGGAGGGACCGGCGAGGGGTTCAGCCTGACCGTCGAGGAATCGGCGCACGTGGTGAGGATGGCCGTCGAGGAAGCCGGCTCCCGCGTCCCGGTGCTGGCATCCGCCGGCGGGTCCACCGCCCAGGCGATCCGCAACACCCAGGACGCCGAGGCCGCCGGAGCCGAGGGCCTGTTGTTGCTGCCCCCCTACCTCACCGAATGCGACCAGCACGGACTGGAAGCCCACGTTTCCCGGGTATGCGCCGCCACGAAGATCGGCGTCATCGTCTACAACCGGGCCAACGCGATCTACTCGGCCGAGACAGTCGCCAACCTGGCCGCCCGCCACGAGAACTTCATCGGCTTCAAGGACGCGACCGGTGACATCGAGCACCTGACCCGGGTCTACTCGCGTAATGGCGACCGGCTGTTCTACTTGGGCGGGCTGCCCACGGCCGAAACGTTCGCGCTGCCGCTGTTGCAGCTGGGCATGAGCACGTACTCCTCGGCCATGTACAACTTCGTCCCCGAATTCGCCCTGGAGTTCTACCGCGACGTGCGCAACCTGGACCACGCGGCGGTGACGGAGAAGCTCAACCGTTTCGTCCTTCCCTACATCGATATCCGGGATCGTGCCGCAGGGTACGGCGTCTCCATCGTCAAGGGCGGCCTCAAGGCCATCGGCCGCGACAACGGCCCGGTCCGCACGCCGCTTCAGGACCTGACCGAGAGCGACCTGGCCGATTTGGGGGCACTCATCACCTCGGCCGGGATCCGCCCCAGCACGCCCGTCGCGCAGACCGCCTGAATAGCCCACCCGACCTCCGAACCAGCAAGGGAGCACCACTGATGCCCACACAGACCAGCACTCTTCACGGACACTCGATCATCGCCGGCCGGGCCACCGCCGGCACCGGCGACACAGTCAACGGCTTCAACCCCGCCACCAACACGGCGCTCGAACCGGCTTACACCCTGATCGGCCACGAGCAGCTCGCCACCGCCACGGCGGCTGCCCGGGAGGCCTTCGCCTCGTTCAGCAGCCTGGACCCCGACACGCATGCCCGCTTCCTGGAGAAGATCGCCGCGAACATCGAGGCCAACGGCGCAGCCATCATCGAGCGGGCCATGGCCGAATCCGGCCTCCCCCGGGCACGCCTGACCGGCGAGCTGGGGCGCACCGCCAACCAGCTGCGCCTCTTCGCGACCGTCGTGCGCATCGGGGACCACCGCGGCGTCCGCGTCGACCCGGCACTGCCGGACCGCACCCCGATGCCACGCGTCGACATCCGCCAACGCCACGTGCCGTTGGGTCCCGTCGCCGTCTTCGGCGCGAGCAACTTCCCACTGGCCTTCTCCACCGCCGGCGGGGACACCGCGTCCGCCCTGGCCGCCGGCTGCCCGGTGGTCTTCAAGGCCCACAATGCCCACCCGGGCACCAGCGAACTCGTGGGCCAGGCCATCACCGACGCCGTCGCCTCCTTCGACCTGCACCCGGGCGTGTTCTCCCTGATCTACGGTCCCGGCCGCAGCATCGGCCAGGCCCTGGTCACCGACCCCGCCATCAAGGCCGTCGGCTTCACCGGATCCCGCACCGGCGGCCTCGCCCTGGTGGCAGCGGCCGCGGCACGCCAGGAGCCGATCCCGGTCTACGCCGAGATGAGCTCCATCAACCCGGTCTTCGTCTTCCCCGGAGCCCTGGAGAACGACGCCGCTGCCCTCGCGGCTGCCTATGTCACCTCGGTGACCGGGTCCTCCGGCCAGCTGTGCACGGCCCCCGGCCTGGTCTTTGTGCCCTCCGGGGAGGCCGGCGACCGCTTCGTCACCGCCATCTCCGGTGCCGTCACCAGTGCCTCCGGCCAGACGATGCTCACCAGCGGGATCGCCGGCTCCTGGCACAGCGGAGTGGATGCCCTGGCCGCCCAGGCCGGCGTCGACCTCGTCGGACGGGGTGCCGAGGGAGCCACGGAGAACGCGCCCGCGCCGTCGGTTTTCGGCACCACGGTCGACACCTTCCTGGCGAACGAGGTCCTGCACGAGGAGATCTTCGGGGCCGCATCGCTGGTGATCCGCTATGCAGATGCGGCCGAACTCACCGCTGCTGCCGAGCGGCTCGAGGGCCAGCTCACGGCGACGCTCCAGCTGCGCGACGGCGACCACGAACTGGCCGCGGCCCTCATCCCCGTCCTGGAACGCAAGGTCGGACGCATCCTGGCCAACGGCTGGCCCACCGGCGTCGAGGTCGGGCATGCCATGGTCCACGGTGGGCCGTCGCCGGCCACCTCCGATTCCCGCACCACGTCCGTGGGCAGCCTGGCCATCGAGCGCTTCCTGCGCCCGGTCGCCTACCAGAACCTGCCCGAGGCCCTGCTGCCCACCCCGCTGCTGGAGGCCAACCCGTGGAACCTGAACCGGCGCATCGACGGCCGCATCCAGCTGGCAGGAGGCGGGGCGTGAGCGCCGCACCGACCATCGCGGGGCTCGAGGTCGTCCCCGTCGCCGGACGGGACTCGATGCTGCTCAACCTCTCCGGAGCCCACGGGCCGTTCTTCACGCGCAACATCGTCATCATCACCGATTCCGACGGGCGCACCGGGCTGGGCGAAGTGCCCGGAGGCGAGAAGATCCGCGCGACCATCGAGGAGGCCGGGGCCCTGGTCCAGGGCCAGCCCGTGGCCCGCTTCCGGTCGCTTCTGCGCCAGATCTCTTCTCGGTTCGCCGACCGCGATTCGGGTGGGCGGGGACTGCAGACCTTCGACCTGCGCACCACGGTTCATGCGGTCACCGGCGTCGAATCTGCACTCCTGGACCTGCAGGGCCAGATCCTGGGCGTCCCGGTGGCCGAGCTGCTCGGTGATGGCCAGCAGCGCGACGCCGTCCCCATGCTCGGCTACCTGTTCTACGTCGGCAATCCGGATGCCACGAGCCTGCCCTACCTGCGCGAGCCCGACGGCGCCGATGACTGGCAGCGTCTGCGGCGCGAAGAGGCCATGACACCCGAGGCGATCGTGCGTCTGGCCGAAGCCGCACAGGCACGCTACGGTTTCGCTGACTTCAAGCTCAAGGGCGGGGTCCTCTCCGGCGACGAGGAAGTCGATGCGGTCACGGCGTTGAAGCAGCGCTTCCCGGACGCCCGTATCACGCTCGATCCCAACGGCGGCTGGCTGCTGGAGGAGGCCATCCGCCTCGGACACCGCATGAACGGGGTCGTCGCCTATGCGGAGGACCCGTGTGGCCCGGAGGGAAAGTTCTCCGGGCGGGAAGTGATGTCCGAGTTCCGCCGGGCGACCGGCCTGCGCACGGCCACCAACATGATTGCCACGGACTGGCGGGAGATGGCCCACGCGATCCGCACCAACGCCGTGGACATCCCGCTGGCGGATCCGCACTTCTGGACGATGTCCGGATCGGTCCGGGTGGCCCAGCTCTGCAACGAGTTCGGATTGACTTGGGGCTCGCATTCCAACAACCACTTCGATATCTCTCTGGCCATGTTCACGCAGGTCGGTGCGGCCGCCCCGGGTCAGATCACCGCCCTGGACACGCACTGGATCTGGCAGGACGGGCAGGGCCTGACCCGGGACCCGCTGCTGATCCGCGATGGCGAGATCAAGGTCCCCATCCGGCCTGGTCTCGGGGTCGAATTGGACCGTGCTCGCCTGGACGAGGCACACCAGTTGTATCTGGAGCACGGGTTGGGTTCGCGGGACGACGCCGCTGCCATGCAGTACCTCATCGAGGGTTGGGAGTTCGATCCCAAACGCCCCTGTCTGGTGCGCTAGGTTCGGATTTCATTAGTTCCAGACAAGTTCCGGGGCCGGTGGCACGTGTGCCGCCGGCCCCACCCGCGTGGAGGTAGCCGGTGGACGGTGTATTGACCGGCTTCGGGATCGTGCTGATCCTGATCGCCATCGGATTCGGTGCCGCCGCGCTGCTGCCGTCCCACACACCGGCAATGCAGAAGGGCCTCACCCCGGCGATCTACTACATCACCAACCCCGCGCTGATGTTCATCCTGCTGGCAGAGACGGATCTCGGCGCGGTGATCGGCGTCTACACGCCGGTCGCGCTCGCCACCGCGGCGGTGACCGGCGGCGTCTTCGCGCTGCTGAGCCGCTTCGCCCTGCACCGAAGGGCAGCGCACGTCGCCGTGGGGGCCATGTCCGCCTCGTACGTCAATGCGGGGAACATCGGCCTGCCGATCGCCCTGTACGCGGTGGGCAGTTCGACGCCGGTCGTCTCAGTGCTGTTGGCCCAGCTGCTGGTGGTCGCCCCGATCTACCTGGCGCTGTTCTCGTGGTGCACGCGGCGGGCTTCGACGGCCCCGCCGGGTGGCCGTGCGGGATGGGTATCCGGGACATTGCGCTCGCTGGCGAACCCCGTCACGGTCGCGACCGCTGCCGGGGCGCTGTTCGCCGCGGCGGGCTGGTCGCTGCCCGAGGTCGTCTGGACCCCGATCGAGATGCTGGGGCATGCGTCGATCCCGCTGCTCCTGGTCCTCTTCGGCATGGGCCTCTACGGGCAGAAGCCCCTCGGCGAGCGTTCGGTGCGTGCCGACGTCGTGCTGGCCTTGGTGGTGAAGCTGGCCTTCATGCCGTGCGTGGCGTGGGTGCTGGGGCACCTGGTCTTCGGGGTTTCCGGTACCGCGCTCTTCGGGGTCGTGGTCATGGCCGCGCTGCCGACGGCGCAGAACGTCTACCTGTTCTCCAGCCAGTTCCGCATGCCCACGGCCGCCGCGCGTGACGTCATCTTCCTATCCTCGCTGCTCTCGCTGCCGGCGATCGCCGTCATTGCCCTGCTGTTGACGTGAACCTCCGGCGGCGTACGGGGAATCCCCACCCGGCTCACAGGCGCATCCAAGGTTGGCTTCCTAGAGTGGTGACTACCTCATAAAGGTGCGAGTGATGAATCGGGCCCCGGCTTTCCCCCAAGCCGGGGCCTTCATCATGTCCGGCGGCACCACGCCGCGGCGGTTACCACGACACGATGAGCAGCGTCGCGGCGAACACCAGTCCGGAGGCGACCAGCACGATGGTGGTGTAGCCGAGGATGTCGCGCATCTTCAACCCCGCGATGGCCAGCAGCGGAAGCGCCCAGAAGGGCTGGATCATGTTCGTCCACTGGTCGCCGTACGCCACCGCCATGATGGGGATCGACGGATCCACCCCCAGCTGCTCCGCGGCGGTGAGCATGATTGGTGCCTGGACGGCGAACTGCCCGCCGCCGGAGGGGACGAAGAAGTTCACGAGTCCCGCCGACAGGAAGGCGAGGACGCCAAACGTCTCCGGTGTGGAGATCGCCACGAAGGCGTCGGAGAACACCTGGATCAGCCCGGTGCCCTCCATGATGCCCAGGATTCCCGCGTAGAGCGGAAACTGCAGCAGGATCTCCCCGACGTTGGATGCGGCGTCCTTGGTCAGGGCGACGAGTTCGAACGGGTTGCGCACCAGCAGCAGGATCAGTGCCAGGAACGTCCAGTTCACGATGTCCAGGGTGACGGTCCCGCCTTGTACGAAGTGGATCACCAGGTAGGCAGCCAGCATGATGCCCAGCAGCAGGGTCGGCAGCCGGCTGGCGTCCACGCGATCCGCCGGGGTGACGATGTCCTCCTCGACCTTCACCCCTGTATCCCGGGCGTCGCGCTCCAGCTCCACGATCTTGTCGGCGTGCCGCGGCGCCACCAGGAACAGGGCGAACCCCACGACGACGATGGTGGCGAACGCGGCGATCATGTTCCACGTCGAGAAGGTCGTCTCCGAAATCGGCAGCGGGCCGCCGAGCTGCTTGGCGATGAACGAATCGGGGGTCGCCGCGGTCAGCGGACCGGATCCCGAGTAGCCCATGTGCCAGACGACGAAGCCGGCGAACCCGCAGGCGACGAGCATCGGGAAGTGCAACCGCAGGCCGCGTTCGCGTCCTTGTGCCGCGACTTCCTTGGCGAGCAGTGCACCGACGACCAGACCCAGCCCCCAGGTGATCAGCGAGGCCACCGCCGCGACGGCGAACACGAACAGGTAGGCCTGGATCGGCGTGCGCGGGATGCTGCCCAAAAACGCGAGCAGCTTCCGCACCGGCCGTGTGTTGGCCAGGATGTGGCCGAGCATGAGGACCAGGGCCATCTGGGTGATGAATGCCAGCAGCCCGGCCAGTCCGTCACCCCAGCTCTTGACGACGAGCACCGGCGAGGAGCCGGTCAGGAAAAGCGCCAGGACGGCGACGATGAACGTCAGCACGATGGCGAACACCAGTGCTGAGGGGATGAACTTCTCGACCAAGTGGTTGACCGGACGCATGGCACGCGAAATCGGCGTGCCCTGCTTGGCGGTCTCGGTGCGGCTCTGCACGAAAAAACACCTCGCGGGATGAAGGAGTGAGTGACGTCACCCACCCTAGCGCCAACGGTTCGCTGACTAGGGGGACAGCGTCCCCGGCGGCGTGCACCGCACCCGTCCGGACGCACCGGTGCAGCGGTTCGCAGTGAATCCCCACCGTCCACACAGCCGCCGCCTAGCTCTGGCTTCTAGGCTTTCAAGTACCTCATAAAGGTGCGAGTGATGAATCGGGGCCCCGGCTTTCCCCCAAAGCCGGGGCCCTTCTCATGCCCGACGGATGAGTGGTCATCGGTCGACCCTGCAGGCTCCGGGCCCCGGCTGGACTGTGAAGATGTCGGGCGCCAAGTACCCCTCGACGGCGAACCGGGCCCGCACCGACTCCACGACGGCCGCGGCGTCGCCGACGGCGACCAGGGCGATGGCCGATCCCCCCAACCCGCCCCCGGTCATACGGGCGCCCAGGGCCCCGGCCTGTTGGGCCGCGTCGACGGCGGCGTCGAGCTCGTCGCAGGAAATCCCGAAATCCTCGCGCATCGAGGCATGGCTGGTGTTGAGCAGGGGTCCGATGGCCCGTGGCCCCTCAGCCTCAAGGGCGGCCACCGTGTCCAGCACGCGTTGGTTTTCCGTCACGATGTGGCGCACCCTGCGGAAGGTGTCGGCATCCAGCAGCCGTTGAGCTTCGGACAATCGGGCGGGTTCGACATCCCGCAGCGCGGAAACCCCCAGGGCGGCCGCGCCCCGCCGGCAGGCGGCGACCAGGTCCTTGTAGCCGCCGGATTCATGGGCGTGGGCGACACGGGTGTCGATGACCAGCAGCGCCAGCCCGACGTCGGCCAGGGCCAGGGGGACCTGCCGCGCATCCCGGCTGCGGCAATCGAGGAACAGGGCGTTGCCGGCCGTCCCCAGCAGGGCGGCCGACTGGTCCAGGATGCCCGTCGGTGCTCCCACGAAATCGTTCTCCGCCTGCTGGCAGACCAGCACCAGCTCCCCGCGCGGAATGCCGGTGCCCAGCAGTTCGTCCACGGCCAGGGCCACCGCGCATTCGATCGCCGCCGAGGAGGACAGGCCTGCACCGGACGGGACGTCGGAGTCGAGCAGGATGTCCAGCCCGGGCACCTCGTGTCCACGCTGCTGCAGGGCCCAGATGACGCCGGCCACGTACCGGGCCCAGGGTTCGACGGCGGCCGGTTCCAGGTGCCCCAGCTCAACGTCGGTGACCTGGCCGGCCGTGGCCGGGCGGCCGGTCCCCGCCGGGTCGGCCCCCTGCAGGGAAGCAGCACGCAACCGGGCTGGACCCCTCGGCCGCAGCGCGACGGCGACCCGGGCACGGTGTTCCAGTGCGAAGGGCAGCACGAAGCCCTCGTTGTAGTCGGTGTGCTCTCCCATGAGGTTCACCCGGCCCGGTGCCGCCCAGACGCCGTCGGGCGCGGAGCCGAACAGCCCGGCGAAGGCCTGCGTGATGCGCTCCAGGTCCCCGACGTCGGGGGCCGCCCCGGAGGTGAGGTCGTCGGCGGTGGAGGAGCCGGCGTCGGGCAGGGAGGTCATGCGGTGGATCCTTTCACGGACCGGACGGCCGCGCGCACGCGGGCGGCCGTCGATTCGGGGGTGACGTCGCCGATGAAGGCGCCCATCGCGGCCTCCGAACCGGCCAGGTACTTCAGCTTGTCCTCGGCCCGGCGCGGTGAGGTCAGCTGCAGGTGCAGGCGCAGCTCCCCGGCGTCCGGGTGGCGGACGGGGGCCTGGAACCAGGCGGCGATGTAGGGGGTGGGGCTCGGGTAGAGGGCGTCGACGCCGCGGATCAGGCGCAGGTAGACCTCGGCCAGGTCTGCGCGCTCGCCGGCGGTGAGGCCGGCCAGGTCCGCCACGTGGCGGTTGGGCACCACGTGCACCTCGATGGGCATCCGGGCGGCAAAGGGGACGAAGACGGTGAAGTGCTCGCTCCGTTCCACGATCCGGGTCCCGGCGGCGAGCTCGAAGTCCAGCACATCCTGCATGAGGTTGCGTCCGGTGCGTGCCCGGTGGGTGCGCGCCTGCTCCAGCTGGATGCGTGTGCGCGGCGGGATGTAGGGGTAGGAGTAGATCTGGCCGTGCGGGTGGTGCAGGGTCACGCCGATCTGCGCTCCGCGGTTCTCGAACGCGAAGACCTGCTCGATGCCCGGCAGGACGGAGAGCTCGGCGGTGCGCTGGGCCCAGGCGTCGACGACGGTACGCGCCCGTTTCAGCGGGAGGTCCCCGAACGAGTCGTCGTGGGCCGCCCCGAAGGCGATGACCTCGCAGCGCCCATGCGCGGGGAAAGTATCCCCCAACCCCTCGCCGAGGACCTGGTCCTGCTGCCCGGGGCCGAAGGAAGGGAAGCGGTTCTCGAACACGACGACGTCGTAGTCGCCGGCGGGGATCTCGGTGGGGCGCCGGGGCGCCGAGGGGCACAGCGGGCATTCGTCGGCGGGCGGCAGGTGGGTGCGGGTCTGCCGGTGTGCGGCGAAGGAGACCCACTCCCCGGTCAGCGGGTCGCGGCGCAGTTCGGCCGCCGGTGGGCGGCCGGGGAGAGCGCGGGGATCGTCCGGGGGTACGAAGTCCGCCTGTTCCCGGGGCTCGTCGAAGAAGTAGAGGATGTCGCGGCCGTCGGCCAGCTGGCCACGTGCCGGACGGCTCGGGGACCCGGCCTCAACCGGCGGCGGGGTGTGCGTCTGCGGGCTGCTCATAGTTCCTCCAGGGCCTTCGCGTGGAGCAGGACGGCCCGCTCGGGGTTCAGAGCCGGGAGCATCAGGCCCACGGTGGACAGGTAGGCGCCGGTGGCGGTGAAGCCATCTGCCACCCAGCTGGGGGCGACCCGCTCCGCGTAGGTCCCGGGTTCGTCGCCGGGCAGGATCGCCGTGACCCGGTACGCCAGGTCGGGTGCCAGCCCGGGCAGGGCAACGGCACCGGGGCCGGCGTCGTCACTGGAGCGCAGGAGCACCCAGGCATAGAGGGCCTCGCGGCCGTCGCCGGCCACCGTCCCGTATAGGCTGCAGGCGTCGTCTCCGAGGTCGGCGCGGACCTGGACCCCGGAGTGCAGCAGGGCGCGGTGCTCCTTGTACAGCCGGACGAGCTGGTGCAGGGTGTCGCGGTCGGCCCCGACGGCCTCGCGGATGTCCCATTCGAGCCCGAAGTGGCCGAACAGCGCGGTGATCCCCCGGAAGGCCAGTGCGTGCGTGCGCCCGGAGGTATGCGCGGTGGGCGGGCCGATGTGCTGGCCGACGAGCTCGGGGGGCAGCACCCGTTGGGTCATCTCCTGGATGTGCTGGCGTTCGAGCGCATCGTTGGAATCCGAAGCCCAGACCCGGTCGGTATGTTCGAGGACCCCGAGATCCACGCGAGCGCCACCGGAGGAACACGATTCGATTTCCAGTCCCGGGTGGGCCGCTGTGAGCTCGTCCATCATGCGGTAGGCGGCCAGGGTCTGGACGTGCTGGGATGGGTGGCCGGCGGAGGACAGGTCGGCCAGGTCCCGGTTCTGGTCCCATTTCAGGAACGCGATCGGGGCGCCGGCGTCCCGGGCGTCGGCCAGCACGGTGTCCAGCGAGGCCAGGATGTGGGCGTACGCGTCCGGGTAGGTCAGGTCCACGACGTGTTGCTGGCGCCAGGTGGGGGCCAACGCATCCGTACGGGCCCGGCAGAGCCAGTCGGGGTGGTCCCGGGCCAGGGCGGAATCGGGGTTGGCCATCTCGGGTTCGACCCAGAGGCCGAATTCCATGCCGAGGTCGTTGACCTTCCGGATCAGCGGTACCAGGCCCCGCGGCCACACCTCGGGCGAGACGTGCCAGTCCCCGAGCCCGGCGGTGTCGTCGCGCCGGGAGCCGAACCAGCCGTCGTCGAGCACGAACCTCTCCACCCCGGCCTCTGCCGCAGCGCCGGCCAGGGACACGAGCTCATCCAGGTCGTGGCGGAAGTACACGGCCTCCCAGGTGTTCAGCACCACCGGGCGTGCGCGGCGCGGATGCCGTGCCCGCGAGCGCAGGTAGGTGTGGAAGCGGGCGGCGACCCCGTCCAGGCCGTGGCCCGAATAGGCCAGGTAGGTCCACGGGGAGGTGTGGGATTCGCCGGTGTCCAGCACGATTTCGCCGGTGCCGGGCAGTTCACCGGCGCCCAGGGCCCGGGTGGGGGTGGGCGTGCGTTCGGCGAACACCGTGCTGTTCCCGCTCCACCCCAGGTGCAGGGCCCAGACCTCGCCGCGCCGGTTCGCGAAGGATGGCGTGCCGGCGGCGAGCAGCAGCGGGGCGTCGTGGCCGGTGCGCCCGCGCCGTCCGGACCGCTGGTGCGTGCCCAGCACGAACGGCAGGCGCTGCACGGACCGTTCGCGGGACCAGCGACCGGCGGTGTCGAGCAGTTCGGTGGCCTGGGGCCCGACGGGCAGCACTGCGTGCAGGGCTCGTACCTCGTATCCGGGCTCTCCGGTGTTGGTCACCGTGTGGCGCAGCCGCAGCAGGCCGCCGGGGAGCAGCTCGGCCTCGGTGGTCAGCTGGAGACCGGCATCGGTGTCGGTGGCGTGCAGGGCCAGCCGGTCGGCGTCGCTGGCCACCTCGGGGTCGGTGAACCGGGCCGAGGTGTCGCGCCCACCGCGTCCACCGTCGAGGAGCGGGGTGCCGGACCAGCCGTTGGCAGGTTGCGGCCACAACGGCATCGCCAGCGGATGGTCGTAGTTGGAGTGCAGCACCGGCCCCGTGGATGCATGCTTCGGCAGGGACCCGGGGTCGGCACCGAAATGCACGACGGCGGGATCCCCGCTGGTCTCCAGGACCAGGGCGACGCCGTGGCCGGTGAGGGATATGAGGCTCATGGGGTGCCTTTCGCGGTGGTGGCCAGCAGGGCGAGGTCCAGGACCAGCTCCGCCGTGCGGGCGGAGAGGGCGTCGCGGTCGGCCACGTCGATGCCGCAGGAGCGGCTGCCCAGCCCGTGCTGGCCGGCGTCGATCCCGAGGTGCCACCGGGTGGGGGTGGGCAGGTCGGTGGGGTGTCCGGCGAGGGCCAGCTCCTGCTGGCTCCAGGGGCCGAGGGTGAAACCGGTGTCTGGCGGACCCTCGAGGATCCGCAGCCGCAGCGTCCGCCCGTCGGCCAGCGCCAGGTCAAGCCGGCGCAGGTGGCCGCGCCGGCCGTTGGCCTGGGGCCGCGGGTAGTCGGTGCGCAGCCCGGCCACGGTTAGCCGGTGGGTTCCGAACCGTTGGGCTGCCCGGGAGTCGGCATACGACTCGCCCGGGCCGGTGCCGGCGAAGGTCACGGCGCTGTCATCGGCGAGCGCGTCGGCGGGCAGGGTGAATCCGAACCCCAGTTGGGCCAGCGGGAAGCCGGGGTCCCGCAAGGACTCCATCCGTGCACGCAAGCGCAGCGCCCCGTCGACGACGCTCCATTCAACCTCGGTGCCGAACCCGGTCGACGCCGCGGGGGCACCGTAGCGGTGGGCTGCCCGCAGTCGAACCCCGTCGTCGCGGATGGCCACGGTGCGGCGTTGGAGCCGGTGCAGGCCCGCGCCGTGCCAGCGGTCGGCAAGCGCGACGACGGGGCCGGGCGTCGTGCCGGCGTAGGTGTCCCAATCGAATCCCGGGGCCGCCTGGGCGTCGGTGCCCACCGTGCCCGCGCCGCCGGGGCGCAGATCGCGGGTGGGTTCGATGGCCCCGGCGTCGTTGTCCGTCGGGGCACGGTAGACCTGCAGTACCGGACCCTCCAGCTGAAGGTCGGCGAGCCGCTCGAGCAGGCCGGCCCCGTCGAACCCGGCCAGGTTGTGCAATCCATGCGGGCCGGGGCCGGTGGCGGGCGGCGTTTCGACGCGGCGCGCGGGGAGCGCGACGGGCGGTTGGGTGGTCCCGGAGGCGGGGGCGTCGGCGGGACGGCCCGCGATCCCCTGCCCCCAGGCCGCCTCGTGTCCCCGTGGGGCCCACCAGGCATCGGCCGCGAGGCGGACGGTGACGGTGAGGACGGCACCGGCGTGCCCGCCCACCGCGCCGGGCAGGTCCAGCATGGTGGCCGAGCGTGCGGGGGTGAGCGGCACCGACAGGATCCCCGCGGCGAGGGGGACGGTGTCGTCGTCGGGCCCCTCCGGGTCGAGCCGCCAATGGAACTCATAGCCGCTGGTGCCGGCGAAATCCTGGCGGTTCTCGACCCGGATCCGTTCCCCGACGGTGACCCTGACCGGTTCGATGACCTTGGCGTATTCGACAATCCCCGGGCTGGGGGTGCCGTCGGCGAAGACGAGTCCGTCGAGGACGAAGTTCGAGGTGTGGATCGGCTCGGTGAAGTCGCCGCCGTACGCATACACGGGCGTGCCGTCCGGGGTGGCCGCGAGGATCCCGTGGTCCTTGTACTCCCAGACGAAGCCGCCGGCGGCCCGGGGGTGGGTATCGAAGACGGCCTCGTAGTCGCCCAGCCCTCCGGGCCCGTTGCCCATGGCGTGCGCGTATTCGCACAAAATGTACGGTTGGGCCGCAATCCGCTCCGATCCCGCCGCGCTCGCCGACGGGATGGGCCCCCCGGCCAGGATCGAAGCTGATTCGGTCGGGGTGGCATACATGCGCGAATAGACGTCGGTGTAGGCGCCGTCGTGGTCGCCCTCGTAGTGGATGGGGCGCATGGGGTCGTGCCGTCGCAGCCAGTCGGCCATGGCCACCAGGTTGGCACCGGTGCCGGATTCGTTGCCGAGGGAGAACATCACGACGCTCGCGTGGTTGGCGTCGCGTCGCCAGCTGCGCTCGATGCGGTCCAGGTAGGCGGGCAGCCAGGCCGGGTCGTCGGAGGGGTTCCCCGTCCAGTGGTCGGCGACGAATCCGTGGGTTTCCAGGTCGCATTCGTCGATGAGCCAGAATCCCAGCTCGTCGGCGAGAGCGAGCAGGTGGTGGTTGGGCGGGTAGTGGCTGGTGCGGATGGCGTTGATGTTGTGGCGCTTCATCGTGACCAGCTCGCCGCGGGTGAACTCCCGGGTGAGGGCCCGTCCGGTGCGCGGGTGGAATTCGTGCCGGTTGACCCCGCGGAAACGGATCGGTGCCCCGTTGACCCGCAGGACCCCATCGGCGATGTCGACCCGTCGGAATCCCAACCGCAGCGCCACCGTTTCTCCGCCCGAGGACAACGTGGCGGTATACAGGCGTGGCGTCTCCGCGGTCCATCCCTCCACCCCGCCGACATCCAGCCCGGTCCGGGCGGTGGTGATCTCACGTTCGAAACCCAGCTCGGGGACGGACAACCGCAGCGGGTACGCCGCCGCCGGGGCGTCGACCTCCAGCGTGAGGTGCCCGGCACCGCCGTCGTAGTCGGCGACGAACTGCACGTCGCGGATCCCCTCGACGGGCTCACCGATGAGGGTGACGTCGCGGAAGATGCCGGGCAGCCACCACTGGTCCTGGTCCTCCAGGTAGCTGGCAGCCGCGAACGCGTGGACCCGGACGACCAGCCGGTTGACCGCCCCTCCGGGCAGCAGGGCGTCGGTGACGTCGAATTCGTGGGTGAGCCGGCTGCCGGCGGCGTGTCCGAGTTCGGTGCCGTTGAGCCAGAGCCGGAAGGTGGATTCGACGCCCTCGAAGCGCAGCACCACCCGGTCCAGGCCCTGCAATACGGTCCGGGTGAACCCCAGCGAGTCGGCGGTGAATTCGCGCAGGTGGTCCCCGATGCCGCCCGCGTCGGGCACAAACGGCGGGTCCAACGGGAAGGGGTAGTCGACGTTGGTGTACCAGGGGCTGCCGAAGCGGTTGGACGCACCGATGACCAGGGGCCCGTTGGCCTCGTCCAGGACCCAGTGCCCGGGGACGGTGACGGTCTCGGGGAAGTCGGCGTCCGGGGCGGCGGGGTCGAGGTGGGCCGCGGCGACAGTCGGGGCATAGCGGAACCCCCAGCGGCCGTGGAGGCTGGCTTCGGGCCGGTCGGAGTCCAAATGGGCGCGGGCGGGCAAGGCGCCGGAACCGGGCGAGGGATCGAGGTGGTAGGGCAGGGCGGGGGTTGCGGGGATTTTCACGGGGCCGCCCTACTTGTCGCTGCCGAGGGTCAGGCCGGCCACGAAGTGCTTTTGCAGCGCAAGGAACATGACCACGGTGGGCAGGGCGATCATGACGGCGCCGGCGGCGACCAGGTTGTTGTCGGTGAAGAAGGCGCCCTTGAGGTTGTTCAGCGCGCTGGTCACCGGCATGGCGTCGCCGTCACGCAGCAGGACCAGGGCCCAGAAGAAGTCGTTGTAGATCCAGGCGAACTCCAGCGTGGCCAGGGCCGCGAGGGCCGGCCGGGTCAGCGGGAGCACGATCTGGTAGTACTGCCGCCAGACCCCGGCACCGTCGACCTGGGCGGCCTCCCCGAGCTCGTCGGGCAGGGCCTTCATGAAGTTGGAGAGCACGAAGACGCAGAACCCCATCTGGAAGGCCACGTTGATCAGCACGACGCCGAACTGGGTGTTGTAGATGTCCAGCGACAGGTACATCCGGTACAGCGGGGTGATGATGACCTGTTGCGGCAGCAGGTTCGCCGCGGTGAAGAACATCAGCATCGCCAGGTTGAGCTTGAAGCTGAAGCGTGCCAGCACGAAAGCCGCCATGGAGGACATGAAGAGGACGACGACGACCGCGGGGACGGCGATGTAGAGCGAGTTCAGGAAGTAGTGCGGCAGGTCGGCCTGGGTCCAGGCGGTGACGTAGTTGTTGAAGTTCAGTGTGTCCGGCAGGGAGACGTATCCCTTTTCGGCGGTCTCGGCATAGGGGCGCAGGGAGGTGTAGACGGCCCAGGCCAGCGGCACCAGCCAGATCGCGCCCCAGAGGATCAGGGATACGTGCAGGATGACGCGGCCCGGACGCAGCGGTGCCTTGCGGTCCGTACCGAGGCGGTCCCGCCGGGACCGCCGGGGTTTGGGGCGCGTGGCGTGGGGCGTTGCAGAGCCGGGAGCTCCGGCGGCTGCTGCGTCCCGGTCGGCATCGGGTTCCCCGGGGGTCAGCGTGGCGGCGCTCATCGGGCGCCCTCCTTCCTGAAGGTCTGCACTAGGTAGGTGACGATGAAGACCAGCGAGATGACCAGCAGGATGACCGCGATGGCCGAACCGAATCCGATCCGGCTGGCTTCGCCGATGATGTTGTTGGTGATCAGCACCGAGAGCAGCTCCAATCCGTTGGTTCCCTTGTTGATGATGTAGACGATGTCGAAGGCACGCAGGCCCTCGATCACGGTGACCACCAGGACGATGACGTTGATCGGCTTGAGCACGGGGAAGACCACCCGGAAGAAGGTCTGGCGCTGGTTGGCCCCGTCGATGGATGCTGCTTCCTTGATGGAGGGATCCACGCCCTTCAGGCCCGCCAGGTAGAGAACCATGATGTAGCCGACGTGACGCCAGCTGGCCGCGACCAGCACGGCCCACAAGTTGATGTCGGAGTTGCCCAGCCAGTTGACGTGGGCCCCGGAGAGCTGGTTGATCAGCCCCTGGTTCTGCGAGTACAGCAGCGTCCAGATGAATCCGACCAGCGCCAGCGAGAGGACCACCGGAAGGTAGAAGACGCTCTGGTAGACGCGGGTGCCGCGGATGTTCTTGTCCAGCAACACGGCCAGGAAGAGGCCCAGGGGGGTGGCAACGAGGGCCAGGACCAGGAGCCAGATGATGTTATGGCGCAGCGCGGGCCAGAAGGGCGGGTAGATCGTGGCGACCTGTTCGTAATTCTGGAACCCGACGGGCTGGATGGCAGTGACGCCGTTCCAACGGGTGAAGGAGAGGAAGACCGATCCCAGCGCCGGCCCCCAGACGAAGACCAACACCACCAGTGCCGGGAGTCCCAGCATCAGGGTCAGGACCACGCGGTCGGTGGTGCTGTACCGTCGGACCTTCCGTCCCTTGGCCGGTCGCGCCTTGTGCGTCAATGTGCTCATGGTGTTCCCCTCCTCCGCGGCCTCAGCCGACGAAGATCGCCTTCTTCTGCGCCTCGACGTCCTTCAGGATGTTGTTGATGTCCTTCGGGTTCTTGATGAATGCCTGGATCGAGGGGATCATCACGGTCGAGGCGAAATCCGGCCGGGTATCCCGGTCCATGAACTGGGCGATGTTCTTGGCCTTTCCGACGACCTCGGTGGCCTTCTTCTGCAGGTCCGTGTAGCCGGAGGTGTCCATGTTGCTTGCCGGCCCGACCAGGCCCTTGTCGGCGTCAGCGTTGATCTTCTCGGCGTCGGCGCTGCCCAGGTACTCCAGCAGCTTCTTAGCCGTGCCGCCGTTCTGTGTCTGGGCGCTCATCATGAATCCGTCGATGGGCGCATCGATTGAGTCGGTGCCGAAGTCCGGGTTGATCTCGGGGAAGGTGAAGAAGTCAAGATCCTTCAGCGCGTCCCCGCCCTCGACGTCCTGGAACTGCTGGGAGACGAACATGCCCAGCAGGTACATCCCCGATTTCTTCTGCAGCAGGCCCTGGGCGGTCTCCTGCCAGTCGCGTCCGAGCCCGCCCTTCTGGTGGTAGGGCAGCAGTTTGGCCCAGGTGTTGAAGACCTCCTTGACCTGGTCGGATTCCCAGGAGTCCTCCCCGGCCAGGAGCTTGGTGTGGTAGTCGTAGCCGTTGATGCGCATGTTCAGGATGTCGAACGTACCCATGGCAGGCCAGCCGTCCTTGTCGCCGAACGCGATCGGGGCCAGCCCCTCCTTGAGCATGTCCTCGCTGATGGCGGTCATCTGGTCCAACGTCGTGGGAACCTCATATCCCTTGTCCTCAAAGACCGATTTCCGATAGAACATGGCCCACGGGTAATAGGACAACGGGACGAAGTACTGCTTTCCATCGCTGCCCGTCGCGGCGGCCTTGAATGATTCGCTGAAGTTCGATCCGATGGTGTCCCACACCGAGGAGATATCCCCGGCCAGGCCCTGGTCGGCGAAGAAGCGCATGCGGTACCCGGAGAACCAGCTGAAGACATCGTCAGGATCCCCCTGCAGATAGGAGTTGATCTGCTCCTGGTACGTGTTGTGGTCCACGGTATTGATCGAGACCTTGGAACCGGACTCCTTCACGAAACCGTCGATGATCTTCTGGTACGCGGCCTTCGGCACGGCATCCGATTGGTTGGAGCCGAAGGTGATGTCACCGGTGCCCGCGCTGACGCTGGCACCGCCGCCACCTCCGCCGCAGGCCGTGAGGGCGGCGAGCGCGGAAAGGCCCATCGCCCCTCCGAGGACGGATCGCCGGTTGACGGGGACACTGAGTCCCTTGCCGAGCGATGACGGGCTGGGCGGAAATGGACGCCCCGTCGGGTGGGGATGGTTGTGGGCCACGGTGACTCCTTGGGTTGTGCCGTTGGCCCGCATTTCCATGTGCGCAACGACGGGGATAAGGGAGAAACACTCAAAGTCGATCAGAAAGCAACTAATTCCGACTTCACGATACTATGACACGCACCACACCCCGACACAAGACATCGATGAGAATCCCTGTAAATCCTGTTGATAGCGAGAGAATTCGCTCATCGGGCATGTCAGCATACTCGAACAATTTCGGACCTCGACTATGCTGGCGACTATCGGGCCACCGGCCACCACCCCCGCAGGAAGGCGCATCGACCATGGCAGAGATGCTTCCGCAGCAGCGCCGTCGACACATCCTGGAGGTGCTGAACAGATTCGGACAGGTCCGCGTCACCGAGCTCTCCCACGATCTGGGCATCTCGGAAATGACCGTCCGCCGGGACCTCAACGCCCTGGCCGGGGCCGGGGAACTCGTCAAGGTCCATGGCGGTGCCACCCGCGAGCAGTCGGCCACCAGCATCGAGCCCGGTTTCACGCGCAAGCTCGGATTGGCCGCGGCCGAGAAGGAGGCGCTGGCGCTGCGGGCCGCCGGTTTGATCGAACCGGGGATGTCGGTCGCGCTGAATTCCGGCACGACCACGTACGCACTGGCCGGACAATGCACCGGGATCGACAATCTCACCGTCATCACCAACTCGCCACGGATCGCCGAGGTCTTCTACAGTGCCGAGAACCCGTCCCAGACCATCATCCTGACCGGCGGGATCCGCACGCCCTCCGATGCACTCGTCGGCCCCCTGGCCACGGCGGCCTTGGCCCAGTTGCATGTGGACATCTGCTTCATGGGCGTCCACGGGATGACCGCCGAAGACGGGTTCACCACACCGAACATGCTCGAGGCCCAGGCCAACCGCGCCTTCATGGCCTCCGCAGCACGGCAGGTGGTCGTCGCCGACCACAGCAAGTGGGGCATCACCGGCTTGTGCCAGATCTCGCCCCTGGATGCCGCCGACATCCTGGTCACCGGCGACGCCCTCTCCCCCGACGCGGCCGAGGTCTTGCGGCAATCGATCGAGACGCTCCTGCTCACTCCCACCATCTAAACTGGCGGCATGCCCTTGCCCCTGAGCCGCGAGTTGGCCCAACGAGTCATCGACCACGTCGCCCCGACGCTCGAGTTCAACATCAACGTGATGGACCCCTCCGGCCGGATCATTGCCTCCACCGACCCGGGACGAATCGACAGCGTCCATGCCGTTGCGCGGGCCGTGGCCTCCGGGGAACCGGGGATCGTGCACGACGACGGATCCCCCACCGAGAAGGCGGGGGTCAACCTGCCGTTGCGCCTCGAGGGCGAGATCGTGGGGGTCCTGGGTGTCACCGGGCCCCCGGAGCGGGTCGCCCCGGTGGCGCAGGTACTGGTCTTGACGATGGCCCTGCTTCTGGAGCGCGAACGCGAAATGGATGACTCCGCCCGCCGCGACGCCGCGGACCGCGAGCTGCTCTCCCGCATGGTCTCCGGCGAGCTGACAGGCCGGAAGATCGAGGCGGCCCTGGCCGCGGGCGTCCCGGAACTTCCGCCGCCCTGGCGGCTCCAAGCCGCATTGGCCCCGGAGGAGGCGGGGACGCCAACGTCCGACGAGGGTGCCCCGCAGCCGCGCGAGCCGCATCGGCGCGCCAGGTTCGGCGACGCACTGTGGATCCTCACTGGCGGACGGTCTACCCGGTACGACGACGGGCCGACAGGCACATCTGCTGGATGCACCATCATCGACAGCGGACCATGCGCCAACGGGGCCGAACTGGCCGGATCGGCCCAGGCCCTCGGGGCACTCGCCGCCGCGCGACAGCTATTGCCCCTGTCTCCCGCGTCCGGACCACTCCGGCTCGACGACTTGGCCGCCGAGCTGTCCGTGGCCTGCCTGCCTCCTGCCACGGCGGCGGCACTTGCCGCCCGCGTGGGCCCGCTGCGCGCCGAGCACCACCGCACCCTGGAAGCCTTCACCGCGTCGGGCGCATCGGTTTCAGCCACGGCACGAGAGCTGTTCCTACATCGGAATACGGCGATCCAACGGCTGGATCGGATCACGCAGCTGACCGGCCTCGACCCCCGGGTCCCGTCGCAAGCACAGACACTGCGCCTGGCGACCATCGCTGCCCGTGCCGGAACGCCAACTTCGTTCCACCACCCCACCAACCATGGCTAATCCGCCCTCCTTTGAAAGACAGATACATCAAAATCATAGGCAGGATGCCCATATCAGTGGCCTCTTGTGCCGTCTAGAGTAGTTCCATGAGCACACCGGCACCACCCCTCATCGTCGTAGCCCCCGACTCCTTCAAGGGCAGCGCCTCCGCGGCCGAAGCAGCCGCGGCCATGGCCCGCGGTGCGCGTGCCGTGGCGGGTCCGCGGGCCCGGATCGTCGAACTGCCGATGGCCGACGGCGGCGAGGGAACCCTCGATGCCCTGCTGGCCGTCTGGGGGACCGGGCCGCTCACCGTGGACACCACCGACGCCCTGCGCCGGCCGTGCACCGCCCGCTACGGCATCTCGGCGGACGGGGCCACCGGCATCATCGAAGCGGCCGAGGCCAACGGCCTCCCGCAGGTCTCCGACGTCCCCCTCCAGCCGTTGGAGGCGGACACCTTCGGTGTGGGTCTGGTTGCGGCCCACCTCTTGGACGCGGGTGTCGCGGAGATCCTGCTATGCATCGGCGGTTCGGCCACGACCGACGGGGGGACGGGGCTGCTGGCGGCGCTGGGCGTGCGGTTCCTCGATGCGACGGGAGACGAGGTCGCCCCCGGGGGCGGCGCGCTCTCCTCCGTCGCCCGGATCGATGCCTCCCAGCTGCACCACCGGGCTGCCCATGTCACATGGCGGATCGCCGTTGATGTGGACAACCCGCTTTGCGGACCACGTGGGGCCGCAGCGGTGTTCGGCCCGCAAAAGGGCGCCTCGGCCGGCGATGTTGCGTCCCTGGACGCCGGGCTCGCACATCTGGCGCGGGTGCTCGGTGCGGACGCGGCGGCCCACGAGCCCGGATGCGGGGCCGCCGGCGGCATGCCCCTGGGCCTGGCCGCCCTGCTGGGGGCCGAGATGGTTCCCGGTGCCGAGCTGGTCTCCACCGCCGTCGGACTGGCAGACGCCGTCCAGGATGCCACCGTCGTGCTCACCGGCGAGGGTCGGCTGGACAGCCAATCGCTGGGCGGCAAGGTCGTCGACGCCGTGCGCCGCACCGCCGGACCCGGCACGCGCGTGGTGGTCGTCGCCGGATCAGTCCAGCTCGATGCGGCTGCCTGCCGTGCGGCGGGGCTGACCGCAGCGTTCTCGATCGCCCCTGGGCCGGCGGATCTGGCCGGGCTGCAGGCCGATGCACTGCGGCTCATCGAGGACACCGCAGCGCAGGCGTGTGCCGCCCTCGGGCTCGGGACCGGCAGGTGCGGCTAGTCTCGAGGGACCATGAAAACGTTGGACAAGGCAGTACGCATCGATGCGTGGCTCTGGGGGGTGCGCGCGTTCAAGACCCGCTCGGCGGCCACGGCGGCGTGCCGCGCCGGACACGTCAAGCTCAACGACCGCCCGGCCAAGGCCGCGGCGGTCATCGTGCCCGGGGACACCATCCGGGTGCGCGAATCGGGGTTCGAGCGGATCCTCGAGGTGCGCCAGCTGATCGTCAAGCGCGTAGGGGCGCAGGCAGCTGCCAGCTGCTACACCGACCACACGCCGGCCCGGCCGAAGGCCCCCGCGTTGATGGTCCCGGTCCGCGACCGCGGTACCGGCCGGCCCACAAAGCGCGACCGGCGCGAGCTGGAGCGGATGCGCCGCGAACTGGGCGGTTAGGCCCGGTTAGGCCTCGTCGGCGCCCGGGCGGGAACCCAGTTCGGCATCCAGGCGCAGCAGGCCCGGGCCGTCGTCGCCGATGAGCCGGACGCGGCCGATGATCTCGCCCACGGTCGCCTCCTCCTCGAGCTGCTCGGAGACGAACCAGCTCAGCAGGGGCAAGGCGTCGATGTCGCCCTCCTGCTGGGCCAGCCGGTACAGGTGGCGGATGGCCTCCGAGACCTTCACCTCGTGGGCCAGCGACGCCTCGAACGCGTCCCGGACGGAACCGGCCTTCACACCGGGGGCCCTCATGGCGCCGATGGACGGGCTCGAATCGCGGTCGGTCATGTGGGAGATGAACTTTTCGGCGTGGACGATTTCCTCGTGCGACTGCGCGCGGAACCATCCGGCGATCCCCGGCAGATCCTGGACATCCATCTCGATGGCCAGCTGGCGGTACACCATGGATGCCTCGAGCTCCAGGGTGACTTGGTCGTTGAATGCCTTTTCGAGTGCTCCGGTGAGTTTCATGGGGCCCAATCTACGGCGGAATACGAAGGCTGTCATGGGAGTTTGGCCTAACTGGCCTCCCCCGGCACCCAATAGCGAACGACGGCGTTGCGCCGGGTCGGCAGGGTTGGGAAGCCATACCTGATCCCACCTAGACTGGCCGGATGGGTCATATTGATGTTGCCGGGATCGACTACTTCCTCTCCGATGGCACGCAGCTGTTGAACGAGGTCTCCTTCAAGGTCGGCACCGGCAGCAAGACCGCCCTGATCGGCCCGAACGGGACCGGGAAGACCACGCTGTTCAAGATCATCGCCGGGGACCTGGTGGCCGACGGCGGAACGGTCGGGCTCTCCGGGACGCTGGGCATCATGCGCCAGTTCGTCGGCCAGGTCCGCGACGAATCCAGCGTGCGCGACCTCCTGGTCTCCGCCGCTCCCCCGCCCCTGGCCGCTGCCGCCGCCGAATTGGCCGCCTCGGAAGACGCCATGCTGGCCGACCACTCCTCACCCGCTGCCGAGGAGAAGACCCAGATGCGCTACGCCCAGGCCATCGTCGACTGGGGTGACGCCGGCGGTTACGAGATCGAAACCGTTTGGGACGAAGTCTGCATGGCGGCCCTGGGGCTGCCCTTCGAACGCGCCGCGCACCGCCCTGCCTCCACGCTGTCCGGCGGCGAGCAGAAGCGACTGGTCCTGGAGGCCCTCTTCGCGGGCAACGACGAGGTGCTGCTGCTCGACGAGCCGGACAACTACCTCGACGTTCCGGGCAAGCGGTGGCTCGAGTCCAAGCTGCGCGCCACCGACAAGGCGGTGCTGTTCATCAGCCACGACCGGGAGCTGCTCAACCAGGCCGCCCAGCGGATCGTCACCCTCGAACCGGGCGCCAACGGGGCATCGGCGTGGATCCACGGTGGATCGTTCGGCAGCTACGTCGAGGCCCGCGCCGACCGCAATGCCCGCTTCGAGGAACTGCGCAAGCGCTGGGACGAGGAGCACGCCAAGCTCAAGGAGCTGGTGAACATGTACAAGAACAAGGCGGCGTTCCGCTCGGACATGGCCAACCGCTACCACGCGGCACAGACACGGCTGGCGAAGTTCCTGGAGATCGGTCCACCCGAGGCCCTGCCGATCGAGCAGAACGTGAAGATGCGCCTGCGCGGTGGACGCACCGCCAAGCGGGCGATCGTGGCCCAGAAGCTGGAGCTCACCGGGCTGATGAAGCCGTTCTCCACCGAGATCTGGTTCGGGGACCGGGTCGGCGTGCTCGGCTCAAACGGTTCGGGCAAGTCCCACTTCCTGCGCCTGCTCGCCGCCGGCGGCACCGACCCCGAGCGCGAACATCTGCCGGTCTCCGACACCGTGCTGGCGGAGGTCCCCCATGAGGGCACCGTGAAACTCGGGGCACGCATCCGCCCCGGCTACTTCGCCCAGACCCACGTCCGCCCCGATCTGGGCCAGCGCTCGCTGCTGGACATCCTGCACCGCGGGGACGAACACCGCTCGGGACTCGGCCGCGAGGCAGCGTCCGGCTCCCTGGACGGTTACGGGTTGGCTTCACAGGCTGAACAGGCCTTCGACTCGCTCTCCGGTGGCCAGCAGGCCCGCTTCCAGATCCTGCTCCTGCAGCTCTCGGGCGCCACCTTGCTGCTGCTCGACGAGCCCACCGACAACCTGGACCTGCACTCCGGGGAGGCATTGGAACGGGCGATCAACGCATTTGAGGGCACGGTCCTGGCCGTGACCCACGACCGCTGGTTCGCCAAGTCCTTCGACCGCTTCCTGGTGTTCGGGTCCAACGGCCGCGTCTACGAGACCGAGGAGCCGGTGTGGGACGAGGCCCGGGTGGAACGAGCCCGCTGACCGCAGGCACGGGGGAATACCCGGATGACGCGCAACGCTATGCCGAAGACGTGGCCACTCAGGCACAATGGCCACGACAGCACGTCCCCATCGAAGGAGCCACGTTGAGCATCTACGCCGTCACCAATCCAGCCACCGGCCAGGTCGAGAAGGAATACGACACCATCAGCGACGCCGGCCTGCAGGAGGCCACGGCGGCAGCCCACGCGGCCTTTGGCACCTGGCGCACCAGCGCTGTCGATGACCGGGTCGCCCTGCTGGGCCGCGTCGCCGACCTCTACGAGGAGCGCAAGGACGAACTCGCCGCGATCATCACCCGTGAAATGGGCAAGCCGGTGATGCAGGCGAAGGGGGAGATCGACATCGTCGTCTCCATCTACCGCTACTACGCCACGAACGGCCCGAAGTACCTCGAGGACGAGCAGCTCGATGTCGTCGCCGGGGGCACCGCCGTCGTGCGCAAGGAGGGCCTCGGCGTCCTGCTGGGCATCATGCCGTGGAACTTCCCGTACTACCAGGTCGCCCGGTTCGCCGCCCCGAACCTGATGAACGGCAACACGATCCTGCTCAAGCATGCACCGCAGTGCCCGGAGTCGGCGCTGGCCATGGAGCAGATCTTCCGCGACGCCGGAGCGCCCGAGGGTGCTTACGTGAACATCTTTGCCACCAACGAGCAGATCGCCGACCTGATCGCCGATCCGCGCCTCGCCGGGGTCTCGCTCACCGGTTCCGAACGCGCCGGTTCGGCCGTCGCCGAGGTCGCCGGGAGGAACCTGAAGAAGGTCGTGCTCGAACTCGGCGGCTCGGACCCGTTCATCCTGTTGGATACCGCAAACCTGGACAAGACGGTCAAGCGTGCCGTCAACGGGCGCATGGGCAACGGCGGGCAGGCCTGCAATGCGGCCAAGCGCTTCGTGGTCATGGCGGACCTCTACGACGACTTCGTCGAGAAGTTCACCGCGTCGCTGTCCGCGATCACCCCGGCGGATCCGTCCGACGAGAAGACGTTCCTGGGCCCGCTGTCCTCGCAGGCGGCCGCCGACAACCTGGAGAAGCAGGTGAAATCCGCCATTGCCGAGGGGGCGACCGTCTTGGTGGGTGGGTCGAAGGTGTCCGCGGATGCGGCGTTCTTCCAGCCGACCGTGCTCACCGGCGTCACCCCCGACATGGACGTGTTCCACCAGGAGCTGTTCGGCCCGGTTGCGATGATCTTCAAGGTCGCCAGCGAGGAGGACGCCGTGGCCCTGGCCAACGACACCCCGTTTGGGCTGGGATCCTCGATCTTCACCGAGGACCCGCAGCGCGCCCAGCGGGTGGCCCACCAGATCGACGCCGGGATGGTCTACATCAACGAGCCGGCCGGCACCGCGGCGGAGCTGCCCTTCGGCGGCGTCAAGCGCTCCGGCGTCGGCAGGGAGCTGGGCAAGTACGGCATGGACGAGTTCGTGAACCGCAAGCTCATCCGCACGCGCTAACCAACCTCGAACCCGGTGGCCCCGGGGTCCGGCTCGATCTGCCGGACCGCGAGGTGCCCCGCCCGGCCCGGGGCCTGCGGCGAGCGCAGCCAGGAGACGAGTTCGGCCACGGGTTCCGGGGGTCCCTGGGCGGTGACCCGCACGCTGCCGTCGGGGAGGTTCACCGCCGAGCCGGTAAGCCCGAGGGCCTCGGCCCGCTGCCGGGTGAGGTAGCGGAACCCGACCCCCTGCACGGTCCCGGTGGCCGTCGCCTCGATGGCGGTGGCCCCGTGTCCTCGCGGCCCGGGTCCCCCGCTGCTCATGCCGGGCTCTCCCCGCCGCGCGTGAGTTCGATCGGCTCGACGTCGGCGGTGAACCCGAAGACGTGCGCGTAGAAGGCCAGGGAGAGTTCCTGGGCGCGGACGATGTTGGCTGCCTTGCGGAAACCGTGCTGCTCCCCGGCGAAGAGGACGTAGGCGTGCTCGATCCCCTTGGCGGCCAGGGCGTCGGCGAAGAGACGCGACTGGTTCGGCGGGACCACCCGGTCCTCGTCGCCCTGCAGCAGCAGCACCGGGCAGCCGAGCCGGTCCACGTGGTTGATGGGGGCACGTTCGGCGTAGAGGTCCCGGGCTTCCGGCCACGGACCGACCAGCGATTCCATGTAGTGGGCCTCGAAATCGTGGGTGTCGGCGACCAGCGCCTCGAGGTCGGCCACGCCGTAGCGCGAGATGCCCGCGGCGAAGACGTCCGTGTTGACCAGGCAGGCCAGCGTGGTCCAGCCGCCGGCCGAACCGCCCTCGATGGCCAGCCGCTTCGGATCCGCCAGCCCGGCGTCGACCAGACCCCCCATGACGGCGACCGTATCCGCCACGTCGGCGACACCCCATTCGCCCTTCAGCCGGTCGCGGTAGGCGCGGCCGAAACCGCTGGAACCGGCATAGTTCACGTCCACCACCCCGATGCCCCGGCTCGTGTAGTAGGCGATGGGCAGCGACAGGCCGATGCGTGCCTGCCCGGTGGGCCCGCCGTGCACGAACGCGACGAACGGCGGCAGCTCGCCGTGCAGCCCCGCGTGGCCGGCGAGCGCCGGGGCGTAGACGTTGGCATGCACGACGGCGGCGCCTCCTGCCGCGGGAAAGTCCATCGCCTGCCCCGTGGGCAGAACGCCGGCGTCGGGCAGTTCGCGCAGGGCACGCCGGATGGTGCGCAGGCTTCCGGTGTCCACGTCCACGAGCCGGATCCCCGCGCCCTCGGTGGAACTTTGCGACACGGTCAGGATCTCGACGCCGGTGCCGGGGGCGTTCCCGCTGCGGCGCACCCCGGACGGCAGGGCGTGGGTGAGCGGGAGGTCCAGGTCCTCCAGCACACCGGTGGTCGGATCCAGCATGCCCAGCCGCATCCCGTGGGTGCCATGCGCGGTGAGGATCCGTCCGTCGTCGAGCACCCGGTACCAGGTGGTGCCGACCTGCCAGAGTGGTTCGGCGAATTCCTCCTCGCGCGGGCACAGCGGCCGGGCGGCGTCGGATCCGGGGTCCTGACGGTAGAGGTTCCACCAGCCGGAGCGGTCGGAAATGAAGGCCAGGGCCTGCGCGTCGAGCCACTCGGGCTGGAGCACCGACTCGGTGGTGGAGCCGGCGATGTCGCGTACCCCGGTGGCCGGGCCGGCGTCGTCGACGTCGCCGACGTGCAGCACGGTCCCGTCCCACGGCATCTGCGGGTGCTCCCAGCTGATCCAGGCGATGCGGGTGCCGTCCGGGCTGACGCGGGGGTATGCGACAAAGCGGGACGACGGCGTCACCCGGCGCAGGGCGGTGGCGTCATCGGCCGCGCTGCCATCGAGCGGGATGGCCACGATATGGCGCTCGATCGCCGCCCCGGTGTGGTCCTCGCAGACGGCCAGCACCTCGCCGTCGCGCCAGGAGGGCGTAAATTCCGCGAAGCGCAGGTGCGGGTCCCCGACGTCGCCGGCATCCGGAACGGAGGCCGGGGTCAGCGCGCTGGTCCCGGCCGCACTGTGCAGGTACACCCGCTGATCGGCAAAGTTCGCGAACACCAACCGGTCGCCGGCGCCATCGCCGATCGGCGCCCAGGCGGATCCGCCGTATTCGTGGACCCGGCTGCGCACGTTGTAGGGGGCGGGGACGAGCTCGCGGTGCGGCTCCCCGTCGGCGACGACCGTGAAGCGGCCCCCCTCGGCGGGACGGCCCTCGAGCCACCAGATCGAATCGCCCACGAACCGCGGCGATGCCACCGGGGTGCTGGTGGCCACCAGCGAGGCGGCGGAAATCGGGGAGGGCCAGGAACCGAAGGGGGCGCGGGTTGTCATCCCCCGAGCGTACCGAAGGCCGACCCGCACCCGGGTGGGCATTCCGCCGTCGTGCCCTTCGGAGGCAGAATGGGCCCATGCACACCTACGCCGTCTTCCTGCGCGGCATCAACGTCGGCGGCGTCCGGATCGCCATGAAGGACCTCGCCGAGGCGCTCGCCGCCGCCGGATACGCGAACGTGTCCACCCTGCTGGCCTCGGGGAACGTGGTCCTCGACGCGCCGACCGGCGATGCCGCGGCCCTGAAGACGGACATCGAGGCCGTGCTGCGGACGCGTTTCGGCTACGAGGCCTGGGTCATCGTCACGACGCCGGCCCGGCTCGCCTCGATCGTGGCCTCCTACCCCTTCGACGCCGTGGACGACGGCATCGCGCGGCACGACTACGTGGTCCTCGCCGCGACCCCGGACGCGGTGCGGGAGGTGCTCGCCGCCTGTCCGGAACGCTCCCCCGGCGAACGGGCCGCCGCCGGCGACGGCGTGCTCTACTGGCAGGTTCCGCGGGGCAGCTCGTTGGAGACCCGGGTGGCGCGTGAACTCGGGCGCGCCCGCCACAAGGCGGTGCTGACGACGCGGAACATGAACACGCTGCGCAAGGTGCTGGCCCGCACCGGGACCTGAGCCGGACTCAGGTGCGCACGGGCACCCGGGAGGCCCCGGCGTCGTCCTCGATCTGGCGGGGGCCGTTGATCATCACGGCCCCGACGATGAGCACCAGCAGGCAGACGCCGAGCATCCCGAAGGACGCGGCCCAGCCACCGGTCGCGTCGCGCACGACGCCGAACAGCAGCGGTGCGATGGCGGCCCCGGCATAGCCCAGGCCCTGGCTGAAGCCGGCCAGCACACCGGACCCGTAGGTGGTGCGCGAGCGCAGGTTGATCATCAGCAAGGCCATCGCGAACGTCCCCTGGCCGAGCCCGGCGGAGGTGATCCACCACCAGGTGCCCTGGGTGGGCAGGAAGTACATGCCGGCGTGCCCGATGATCCACAACACGATGAACAGGCCCGCGGCGTAGATCGGGTGCCTCATCCGGGGGACCACGAGCGGGACCAGCAGGCTCACCGGCAACCCGAGGATCGCGAAGTAGCCCAGCGCGCTGCCGGCCACCGCCGGGTCGAGGCCCTCGCCGATGAGGTAGGGCGGCAGCCAGGTGAAGTAGACGTAGGTCTGGCCCGAGTTGCCGGCCAGGAATATGGCCAGGCCCCAGGCCACGCGGGAACGCCAGGGATTGATCCGCCGGTCCGTTTCCACCGGGACGACGCCGGCCAGCCGCGCCGTGGTCTGGGCTTCCGTTTCGGTGGCGGCGAGCCGGGCATGTTCGGCCGCCTCGGCGCTTCGCCGGCGCCGGTCCGCGGCAAACTGGATGCCCCACGGGATGAGCACGACGACGCTGGCCAGGGTCCAGAACCCGATGGAGAACCGCCAGTCGGAGACCTGCTCCAGGGGCACCGCGAACATCGGGCTCATGGCCGTGCCGATCGCGATGAGCGTCACGTATCCGGAGGTCACCGACGAGATCCGGTCCGGGAAGTACTTCTTGACCAGCGGCGGCAGGACCACGTTGCCGATGCCGTAGCCGACCATGGTCAGCGCCGAGAGCAGCAGGAACGAGGCCACATCGCCCACAAAGGCGCGGCCCGCCTGCCCGATGATCGCCACCACGACGGCCAGCAGCAGCGT
Source organism: Arthrobacter sp. ASL1 (assembly GCF_056680475.1). Classification (NCBI taxonomy): domain Bacteria; kingdom Bacillati; phylum Actinomycetota; class Actinomycetes; order Micrococcales; family Micrococcaceae; genus Arthrobacter; species Arthrobacter sp. ASL1. The sequence continues at coordinate 2,768,141 of NZ_CM155284.1, read as the reverse complement.
GCGCTCGAGCCCGAGTATGGCGATCATCCGCGGGGTGAGCAGGCCGGAGACGGCAAAGATGATGGGGGCCAGCATAGCCAGCAGGCCGGTGCTGAACGAGGTGAATCCGAGCTCCGGTCCGATGAGGTCCAGCAGGGGCGGAACGGAGACGACGGCGGCGCGGACGCTCAGGGCCATGAGCATGATGCCCACGAGCGCGGCGATGCGGCCCTTCCACGGCCGGTGTTTCAGGCGGAACGCCATCAGCGCCCCTCCTTCAACCGGTCGACCTGGGCGAGCAGGGCATCGATGTCGCTGGCGACCAGGGAGCGCGACCAGCGGCCCGGCAGGGTGGAATGGTAGTAGAGCCCCTCGCCGATCAGCATGATGGCCTCCGCCGCGTGTGGATCGGCGACGTCGTCGCGGACCAGGCGTTCCCACTCGCCGTGGACCCGGTCCAGGGCGGCCAGCGCGGGGGCGTGCGATCCGGCGGCCAGGCGGACGACGGCCTGGTAGGTGCGGTCGAACCCGGTGTCCTCTGCCGTCGAGGTCCGCACGTAGTAGCGCGCCGCGCCCTCGGTGGCCGTAGCCATCAGCTCATTGTCCTGGCGGGCCGCCTCGAGCAGGCGCTCGATCACGGCCTCGGCCAGCGCGTCCTTGGTCGGGAAGTGGTAGAGCAGCCCCCCTTTGGACACCCCGGCGAGGGACGCCGTTGCGTCCATGGTGGCCGCGCGTTCGCCTTCGGTGCGCAACAAGGTGCAATAGGCGTCGAGGAGCTTCTCCCGCGCTGCCGGTGGTCTGGACATGGTCCCGACTCTAGCGTTTCAGCGACCGCTGAATGTCATCGACGCAACATAGACGCAATACCGTCCAGACGGTACAGTTACTCGGGTCATCCATTGATCGAACCGAGGAACCCCATGAGCATCGCGCACGATCCGCCCGGCCCGCAGGCAGCGCCCGGCCGCGCCCGCCGCTGGGCTGCATTGGCCGTGCTCATGTTCCCGGTCCTGCTGGTCGCGGTGGACAACACCGTGCTCAGCTTCGCGGTCCCGGCCCTGTCCACCGCGCTGGGGCCGACCTCGAACCAACTCCTCTGGATCATCGACGCGTACCCGCTGGTCCTGGCGGGCCTGCTGGTGCCGATGGGCAGCCTGGGCGACCGCATCGGCCGCCGGAAACTGCTGCTGATCGGCGGGGCGGGGTTCGCCGCCGTCTCCGCGGTCGCCGCCTTCATGCCGGATGCCTCGCTGCTCATCGCGGCGCGCGCCCTGATGGCGGTCTTCGGTGCCATGCTCATGCCGGCCACCCTGTCGCTCATCCGGAACATCTTCACCGACGCCACCGAACGCCGCACTGCCATCGCGGCATGGGCATCCGCTTTTTCCGGTGGTGCCGCGTTGGGACCGATCGTGGGCGGATGGCTCCTCGAGCACTACTGGTGGGGTTCGGTCTTCCTGCTCTCGGTACCCATGCTTCTTCCCCTTCTGCTCCTGGGCCCGTTCCTGATCCCAGAGTCCCGCGATCCGGCCCCGGGGCGCCTGGACCCGGCGAGCATTGTCCTGGCCATGGGGACCCTGGCCCCCATCGTCTATGGCATCAAGGCGGCAACAGGACAGGGGCCCGCATGGCTCGCCGGGTCAACCATCGCACTGGGAATGCTCTGCGGCCTGGCCTTCGTTCGCCGCCAGCTCCGCAGCGCCACCCCCATGCTCGATGTGCGCCTCTTCCGCAACGCGGTCTTCTCGGCGGCCCTGGTGGTGAACCTTTTCAGCGTGTTCGCCCTGGTGGGATTCATCTACTTCCTGTCCCAGCATCTCCAACTCATCGCCGGCCTGTCCCCCATGGAGGCCGGGTTCTTCATGGTTCCGGGACTGGTCCTCACGGTGGTCTTCGGGTTCGTCGCCGTCCCGCTGGTCCAACGGGTCGGGGCATCCGCGGTGGTCATGACCGGACTGGCGTTCAGCGCCGGCGCATATGTCCTGGTCGTCGCCTTCGGCCGCTCGGGTTCCGTGGTCGCCTTGCTCGTCGCGTTCTGCGTCCTGGGCATCGGCGTCGGGCTGGCGGAGACGATATCCAACGACCTGGCCCTCTCCGCAGTCCCCCCACACCGGGCCGGCGCTGCCGCCGCGATCTCGGAGACCGCCTACGAGGTGGGCTCCGTCCTGGGTACCGCCATCCTGGGAAGCATCCTCAATGCCGCCTACAGCCGCGGGGTATCGATTCCGGGACAGCTTGACCCGTCCCAAGCCGACCGCGCCCGGGAGACCCTGGCGGGTGCCGTCGACGCGGCCGCCACACTGCCCTCAACCCAGCAAGCCGCCACGTTGCTCGAATCGGCGGCCCACGCGTTCGATGGTGGCGTCACCATCACCGCGGCCATCGCCGCGGCCCTCATGCTCGTCGCCCTCCTGGTCGTCAGAAGGGCCTTCAGGGAGTTCCCGCACGAAGCCACACCCGCCGGCGGGAGCCCGGACGGACAGGCCGGTGTGGGTAGCGCGGTCACCGGGAAGAGATGAACTCCGGGCAACATCGAGATGAAAGTCCGGCAATTGTGCCCTCCGGATAGGTTATGGCGACAATCTCGCGTATTATGGAACTTGTAGTCGTAGTTTTCTCGCAGTAATTTCAGTGTCAAGGCCCCGTTCGCGGGGAGTGTCTCTTTTTGACTCGCGGTAAATCTCGTAGCTGCATGTCACCACCAAGTCCGGTGGCGACAACCCCTACGTCCCCTGCGGACAGTCTCGAAAGGACACAATCATGGCAATTGGTACCGTCAAGTGGTTCAACGCTGAAAAGGGCTTCGGCTTCATCGCTCCGGATGACAACTCGGACGACGTGTTCGCGCACTACTCCGCGATCCAGTCCAACGGCTTCCGCTCCCTCGAAGAGGGCCAGCGCGTCGAGTTCGAGGTGACCCAGGGCCAGAAGGGCCTGCAGGCCACGGACATCCGCGCCGTCTAAGTTTTCCATCGGGTCCTGATATGGACCGATGAGAACACCTGAAAATGGTGGCATCCCCTCGGGGATGCCACCATTTTTGCCTTCCGCCTGCCGGTTGACCCAGCGGGCCCGCTACGGGACGACGATCTTGCCCAGGTCCGGCTGCTTGGACAGGAAGCCGTACTCCACGGTCAGCTCCCCCAGCTTTTCGAGCTGGTCGTTGGGTACCGCTGCGTCCCAGGTCTCCATCTTGAGGCCCTTTGCCATCTTGGCATCCATGCCCATGAACTCAGGCAGCAACGCCTTGGCTTCATCCTGCTTCGCTTCGGCCGACGACAGGGTCTCCTCCATGGCATCGCGGAACTTGGAAACGACCTCCTGCTTGCCATCGGCATACGTACCGCTGGTGAAGGTGACCATCGTGGGCAGCCCGGGAATGGCCACCTGGTTGGGATAGCCGACGAGCCTGTTGTCCGGATCGGCCAGCGCCCGACTCAGGAAGGGCTCGGGAAGCCAGACCGCATCGGTGTTCCCCCGTTCCAGCTGGGCCTCCATATCCTGGAACCCCATCTCGTTGAACTTGAGTTTCGAGGCGTCCGCGCCATCCTGCGCCGCCGCATCCATGATGGTCAGGTCTCCCTGGGTCTTCAACGCATTGACCGACGTGGTCTTCCCGGCCAAGTCGGCAAACCCTCCGATCCCGGAGTCCTTGCGCGTCACGACGCCGTTGATGTCATCGCCTTCGGCCTTCGAATTCGAGTAGCCGGTGACGATGCGCATATCCAGGCCCTTGTCGGCCGCCGTCAACACGGACAGCGGGTTGCCGACGGCGAAATTCATGGTCCCCGTCGAAACCGCGGGAAGCATGGCAGCCCCGCCCTGCCCGGTCTGGAGTTCCACCTTCAGTCCATGGTCTTCGAAGATGCCCTCGTCGATCCCGTACTGCATGGCCACCGACGGGGCGATGGAAAGGACGCCAACGGTCACCGGGGTCAATTCTCCGCCACCGCTTGCGCTCGAATCGGCATCGGCCGCACCAGAGGGGGATCCTCCGCCGCAGCCGCTCAATAGCAGCATCGCCGTCAGGCCCAGGCCGACCGTCGCTGATTTTAGATTCCTCATGGTGTCTCCTCGTTGCGGTTCGGCAGGATTCCCTGGCCGATGTCGTGCTTGCGGCGTCGAGGCGGACCATCAACGCTACGTGCAATGGATCACACCATAACCAGATCAAAATGGTTTTACAAGAAGTTTTCAATGATTGAGGAAGACACTTATTCTCGATTCCGGCCCACTGGACGAACACTATGGCCATAGATATGTTGGAGGGATCGACACTAAGGACTCCGCCATGCCCTCTACGCCTGATCCCCACCTTTCCCCTGGCATCGATCTGGTGCGTGACTTTTCCCTGGAAATGACCGGCAAGGACAATGCCGCACTCGCCGAAGCCACAAACAGCTTGCCACCGGGCACCCGGATCAACGTGACCTTTCTGGGCAACGAGAACCTCCCCATGCGCGTTGCCGCCGCGACGGCAGTGCGCGCCGCGGGGTTTGAGCCCATTCCCCATATATCGGCCCGTCGGCTCGCGTCGGTGGCCGAACTCGACGAATTCCTTCATGCATTGACCACCGAAGCACAGGTCGAGAACGTGTTTGCCGTCGGAGGGGACCCGGAGTCCCCCCTCGGGCCGTTCCCCGACGCACTGTCCCTGATCACGTCCGGACGGCTCCAGGCACACGGGGTCAGCGCCGTGGCGATCGGCGGGTACCCTGAGGGGCATCCCGAGATTGGCGATGCCGCACTCTGGGATGCGCTAGAGGCCAAGTCGGCGGCGCTCCAGGAGGCCGGCCTGGACGGGTCAATTGTCACGCAGTTCGGATTCGATGTTGGCCCCGTGCTTTCCTGGCTGCTTGAACTGCGTCGGCGCGGCATCTGGCTTCCGGTCCGCATCGGCGTGCCGGGTCCCGCCGGCATCAAACGGTTGCTGACTTACGCACGTCGATTCGGCGTGTCATCATCGGCGGGCATCGCCCACAAATACGGGTTTTCCCTGGCCAACCTCCTCGGCACCGCCGGCCCCGACCGTTTCATCACGGACCTCGCAGCCGCCCTGGACCCGGCCGTTCACGGGGAGGCCAGGTTGCATTTCTATACGTTCGGCGGCCTACAGGCCACGGCTCGATGGGTAGCCGAGTTCGACGCCGGCCACTGATGAACACGCCGGTGCCGGCAGGTAACCACCCAGACCGGCACCGGATTCGCACGGGCTATTCGCTCGGCAGCAGCTGTCCCATGTCGGGTTTCTTGTCGATCAATCCCCGGTCCAGCGAAATGTCCGCGATCTGCTGGATCGACGCCGTATTGACCTCGGTGTTGTATGCCGGCAAAGTGAGCTTGTCGATGACATCGGGCTTCAGCGTGGTGTATTCCGGCAAGATCGCCTTGACCTTCTCCGGGTTCTGCTGGGCGAATTCCTGCGAGGCCTTCATGGCCCGGACGAACTTCGCTGCCGTCTCGGGGTGCTCCGCGACATATTTGTCGGTGGAGAAGTAGACGGCCACCGTGAGGTCATCGACCGGCTCGGCATAGTTGGAGAAGACCGGCACATTGCCATCGGCCTCCGATATGGTCACGAACGGCTCAACGGCGGCAATGGCATCCACAGTGCCCTTCGCCAGTTGTGCGGTCATGTCCGGGAATGCCATCTCCACGAATTGGATCGACTTGTAGTCCCCGCCGGCTCGTTTGACTGCTTCGGAAATCGTGGAATCGGAGATGTTGTTCAGTGTATTGACCGCGATCTTCTTGCCCGCCAATCCGGCGATGTCCTTGATCCCGCTATCCGGCTTGGTCATGACGGATGCGAAATCGGCCGTCGTATCACCGGTGGTGCTTCCCCCGGGAGCCATCATCTTCAGCGGGAGGCCCTTGGCCCTGCCGACGATCATCGAGGTGACGTTGGAAAATCCAAATTCCATTTGACCACTGGTCACGGCGGGAACGATCGCCGCGCCACCCTGCGCGGGCGTGAGCTTCAAGTCCAGCCCCTCCTCTTCGAAGATCCCCTCCTTGACGCCAAGATAGATCGGGGCGACGTCGACGATCGGGATCACCCCGACCTCGATCTGTTCCAGGGAGCCGCCTCCAGATCCCGCTGACGACGGCCCCGCCTCGCTGGACGACGGCGAGCCTCCCCCACACGCGGTCAGGCCGAGAATCGCCAATAGCGCGACGGCACATTTCATCCTGCTCATGCTGCAACTCCGATCGATGGGCCCCGTCATGGGGCGGGTGATGTGGTTCACATGGTAGCTACCTGCATAGATAATGAACAGGCCTTCCCCGACGTCCCCGGTCGGACGTCGAAAGGGGCTTCGAGCCGCCGAGCCGGTAGTGGATTCCCGCCAAGCCAACCCTCGACATAACTACCTGGGTAGTCATATGGTCGATGACAGGAAGTGAACCACGCCATATACCGGGCGGTGATCGGCGATCCAGCGGAGATCGCCCCGAAGGAACAGGAACGCACCATGACGCACCAGAATCTCCAGGAAGTGCTCGACACGACGGACAACACGGTCGACTTGCTGCGCAACTCGAAGCTCGGCGCGTACATCTATCCGGTCGTCGCCCCCGAATTCACGAACTGGCGCAGCGAACAACGCGCGTGGCGCGAGACCGCCGTCCTGTACGACCAGTCGCACCATATGGACAACCTCTTCATCTCCGGTCCCGACGCCTTGAAGCTCATCTCGGATACGGCGATCAACTCGGTGGCCAACTTTCCCGTCAACAAGGCGAAGCAGTATGTCCCCACCACACCGGCCGGGCACGTCATCGGGGACGGCATCATGTTCCACGAAGCCGAGAACGAGTACGTCTATGTCGGCCGTGCCCCTGCCGCCAACTGGCTGCTCTTCCACGGCGAGACGGGTGGCTACGATGTCACGATCGAGGTGGACCGTCGCTCGCCGTCGCGTCCAATGGGCAAGCCCGTGCAGCGCCGCTATTGGCGATTCCAGATTCAGGGACCCAATGCCTGGAAGATCATCGAGAAGCTCAACGGATCGCCCGTCGAGCAACTGAAGTTCTTCACCATGGACACGATGCAGATCGCCGGGCAAACGGTCCGCACGCTGCGCCACGGCATGGCAGGTGCGCCTGGTTTGGAGATCTGGGGGCCGTACGACTCCTACGACTTGATCCGCGACGCCGTCCTGGAGGCGGGCCAGGAGTTCGGCATCCTCGCGGTGGGCGCCCGGGCCTACCCCTCCAACACCCTGGAGTCCGGCTGGATCCCGTCGCCGCTCCCCGCTATCTACACGGGCGAGGAACTCCGTTCCTACCGCGAGTGGCTCGGTGCCGACAGCTACGAGGCGACCAATGCGGTGGCGGGCAGTTTCGATTCGGGCGACATCGAGGACTACTACCTCACTCCGTGGGAGCTCGGTTACGGGTCGTTCGTGAAATTCGACCACGACTTCATCGGCCGGGAGGCCCTGGAGAAGATCGATCCGGCCACGCAACGCCGTAAGGTCACGCTGGCGTGGGATGCCGGGGACCTGGGCACCATCCTCACCTCGGTGCTGGACACGGAACAGGAGCCCTACAAGTACTTCGACCTGCCCCTGGCCAACTACGGATCGTCCAATTACGACCGCGTGGTCGACGCCGACGGGAAGACCGTGGGCTTGTCGATGTTCACCGGCTACAGCGCCAATGAACGCCGTGGGTTGTCGCTGGCGGTCATCGACCCGGAAGTCCCCGAGGGCGCGGAGTTGCGGGTGGTCTGGGGCGAGCCCGACGGCGGCACGGCCAAGACGACCGTCGAGCCGCACCGGCAGTTCAATGCCCGCGTCGTCGTCAGCCCCGTGCCCTATTCGGTGGCGGCGCGCGGTGACTACAAGGGCGGGTGGCGCACCGGGTACACGCAGTAGGCGGATCGGGTGGTGTGCCGGCCCGGGCCGGCCCACCACCCGCTCCACATATGATGGGCACACGAACCCCGGAAAGGTGCGCTAATGAGCCTGCGGTATGCCATCCTGGCGCTACTGAACGTGGAGCCGATGACCGGCTACGACCTGTATAAGCTTTTCGGCGAGTCCGTCGGGCATGTCTGGTACGCACCGGACTCCCAGATCTATCCCGAGCTGCGCAAAATGGAAAAGGAATCCCTGGTCGAGGGCGAGGACATCGCCTGGGGCAAAAACGGGACCAAACGCCGCTACCACGTCACCGTGGCCGGGGCCGAGGCCTTCACCTGCTGGATGAACGAGCCCATGTCCTTCTCCCGTGTCCGCGACCCGGCACATCTGCGGGCGGCGTATCTGGAGTGGGCAACGCCCGAGGCGGCCCGGGGGCAGATGCAGGACCATATCGCGCACAACACCGTCCTGCTGCGCCAATGGGAGACGAAGATCCGAGAGATCGACACCGGCACCAGCGCGATGCTCAACCGCAGGCTCGAGGTGACCCCGGAACAGGACCGCCACCGGACGGCGGCGTTCAAGCGCTTCGCCTACGAGGGGCTCATCGCCCGGGCCGAAGCCGAGATCGTCTGGGCCAACCGCGGATTGCGGCTCATCGAGGAGCTCTACGACGGGGAACCGGCAACGGCGCCAGACATCGCGACGTCGCGGCGATAGCCGGAATCGGGACGGCTCCTACTGGCCCAGTCCCGAATGCCGTCGGGCCAGGGCGTCGGTGACCGCCTCCTCGCGGTCATGCAACCGGGCGGCCCGATCCCGGCCGCGGGCCGAACGCATGACCGCGTGCCGTGCAGCGCGGCGGGTGGCGAGGTGCTCACCCCAATCGGTGAGGGCCGTTCCGGCGCCGATGAGGGCCGCCCCAAATCCGTCGGGTTCGAGCGCGCGCAGTTCGCGCTCCCGGACGTCGTTCAGTGGCAGGGCTCGGGTGTTCATGTTGTTTTCTCCTGATCGGTGGGGCCGGTGGCCACGGGATGCTCCGGGTCCACCAGCGGGAAGGCGTTGAAGTGCATCTGCACCGGACGGGCATCGGGTCCGCCGGCATCACGGTATTCCTCGACGATTTTGCCGAGGTAGGAGACGACCCGGTCGGAGATCTCCGCCAGTTGTGCCCGATCCAACCGCAGGTTGGAGGTGTTCAGCACGGCGCCCTCCATCCACTTGGCCCCCAGTTGCTCGTCGCCGAAGCGCAGGAAGTCGTCCAGCGCCCGCGCGCGGTTCTGCTCGAACTGCCGGGCAACGATCCGCGCCGCCGAGTTGGTCGCAGGATCAGCGCCGCCCGCATCCGGGCCCAGGGCGATGGGTCCCGGTGGCCGTTCCCACCAGCGTTCCCGGCCGTTGCCCTTGTCCGTAACTTCTCGGACCAGCGAGTGCTTGGCCAGCTGGCGCAGGTGATAGCTCGTGGAACCACTCGATTCGCCCAGGCGTTCGGCCAGACCGCTGGCGGTCTGCGCTCCGTACCGCGAGAGCATCTCCAACAGCTGCAGGCGCAGCGGGTGGCTGAGCGCCTTCAGCGCTGGAAGCCCGAGCGGGCGGCCGGCATATCGTCCGGGTTCTTCAGTGGGCTCCATGTAGACAGCGTAAAACCGCAAAGACAATTTTGCAAGGAGTTCTTTGCAACGGATTCTTTGCGATGGGAGTACTGGGAATGATTGGGCACGATGGCGGGTTGTCGCCTATGTGAACATCCCTCTCTCCCTCCTTGACCTCGCCCCGGTTCCCACCGGTAGCACCATCGCCAACACCTTCAGGGAGTCGGTCGAGCTGGCCCGCACGGCCGAAGCCGCCGGCTACACGCGCATCTGGTATGCCGAGCACCACAACATGGCCTCCATCGCATCCAGCGCCACGTCGGTCCTCATCGGGCACATTGCCCAGCAGACCTCCACGATCCGCCTCGGAGCCGGTGGCATCATGTTGCCCAACCACTCCCCGCTGGTGATCGCCGAACAGTTCGGGACGCTGGAGACGCTGTTCCCCGGACGCATCGACCTGGGCCTGGGCCGAGCTCCGGGCAGCGACCAGGCCACCTTTCGCGCTCTGCGCCGCGACCCGGCGGCCGCCGATTCCTTCCCGCACGACGTGCTGGAACTCCAGGGATTCCTGACCGGGAACTCGCGCATCCCCACGGTCAACGCCTACCCGGGGTCCGGCACCAACGTCCCGATCTACATCCTCGGCTCGAGCCTGTTCGGTGCCCAGCTCGCCGCCCAACTCGGCCTGCCGTACTCTTTTGCCTCTCATTTCGCCCCGGATGCCCTGCACGCCGCGGTTGCGGCCTACCGGAACAACTTCCAGCCCTCCGAGCAGCTCTCCGAGCCACATGTGATCGCCGGTGTCGGCGTCGTGGCAGCCGATACCAACGAACAGGCGCATGTCCAGATGGAGCAGGTCCGTCGCGACCGGGTCTCCAGCTTCCTCGGCCGCGGACGCGAGACCCCGTTTACGGAGCCGGAAATCGACATGCTGATGGAGTCGGCAGCCGGCGAGCAGATCCTGAAGATGCTCGCCTACACGGCCGTCGGTTCACCCGAGGCTGTGGGCGAGTACCTCGAGGGCTTTGCCCGCAGCGCCCATGCCGATGAATTGATCACCGTGCACAACGCCTCGGGTCCGGCGGATCGGCTGGCGTCGGTCCAGCTGACGGCCGCTGCCATGGGCTTGGCGGGCTAACCGCTACCATTGGCCCACCCGGCCGTCAGTCCAGGATCACCGACGGCCGCGCCCTCTCTCGGGCAAGGCCCGGCAGGTGCCCGTTCACAAGAGCCCGGTCCCGGCCTACGCTGGTGGTGTCAGACGTGACCTGGGCATCCGGCCCGCCACGCGAAGCAGGAGGGCAGCGACCATGAGCGGCATCTACGACGACACGGTTTTCGATGAAGCGCCCGAGGATGATCTCGACGAGCCGGAGGACGGCCGCTACGGCACGCCCGAGGACGGCTCCTCCGACAACCCGGAGACCATGAACCGGATCGATCCGTTGCGGCGGCACAGCTACCTCGTCGAGGACGATCTCGAGGGAAGCGGCGACTCCGCAGGCGACTCCGAGAACGAGACGCTGGCGTCCCAGTGGGAACTCGACGACGAAGAGGAATCGGCCCGGGAAGACGACGACGAGGACTAGCATGGCATAGGAGGGCTTCTCGTTCTCCATGCCGACACCCAGGAGTGCTAATGGTCAACCCGGTGCACCTGCGAACGCTCCTGGAGGTCATCGCCCACGGCTCCTTCGCCGCGGCCGCCGTCCCCTTGGGCTACACCGCGTCCGCCGTCTCCCAGCAGATGACGGCCCTGGAACGTGACACCGGCGTGGCGTTGTTCCGCCGGTCCGCCCGCGCCATCGAGCCGACCGAGGCGGCAACCACCATGGCGCGGCACGCCCGCAAGGTCCTCACCGACATCGATGCGCTGCTCGCTGCCAGCACGACGGCGGCGGGAGACCCGGGCGCGGACCCCGCCCAGGAGCTGCGGCTGGGCATCTTCCCCTCCCTGGCGACCTTCGCCCTCCCCCGGCTGCTCGGCGCCAAGGACTGGTCCAGCCTGGGCATCCGGCTGCGGGTGAGCGTGGGCGAACCGCACCAGACGATCGCCAGCCTGCAGGCCGGCAACGAACTCGACCTCGCGCTGGTCTTCCAGGTCGGCCAGACCGGGCTGGGCTGGTCTGGCACCATGGACCGGCAATGGCTCGGCGACGACGATTTCCGCGTCGTGGTCCCTGCATCCTGGAAATTCGCCGACGGGGCACAAGTCGACGCCGCCCAGCTGGCGAACATGCCATGGATCATTCACCACCCCGGAACCGCGGATGCAACGGTCATTTCCCGCCTGTTCGCCTCGCTCGACCTGCACCCGCGCGTGGTGGCGCACTGCGACGACTTCAACGCCTCGTTGCATATGGCTTCCACGGGCTTGGGCGCCGCGCTGGTCCCGGCGCTGGCCATGCAGCAGAAACCCGACGGGCTCGTGGTGTTGGACGTGCCGGAAATCCGGCTGGCCCGCAGCATCTTCGCCCTGCAGGTGGGCACCACGCGCAGTCCGAAGGTCGACGTCTTCATGGACCGGCTGGCCGCCGAGTTGCGCCAGATCAGCATCGCCCCCTGATCGGCAACCGATGCTGGCCGACGCCTCGGCGCGCTGTCAATCCACCAGGTTCTCCACGTGGACGTGGTCGTAGTGCATGGTCGTGGCGTTCCAGCCCCGCGCGTTCAGGTGCCGGCCCCAACCACCCTTCGAGTAGGGGCCCCATTGCCCGTCCTGGTGCAGCCAGATCCTGTCGCGCCAGATGATGTAGTCGATGTCGAGCGATGCGCGGTTCCTCACCAGGTATGAGGCGACGGCGTTGCCGTTCCGGATGCCCGAGAACGAGCTCCAGCCGCGCATCATGAAATCCGACCCGACGCCGAGGCGGTGGCCGATGGATCCGTTGCGCAACGTGCCGACGGAACTGTAGGTCCGCCCGTACTTGGCCTTGACCTTCTTGATCATCTTCGCGGTCACCGGCTGCAGGTGCGGCGGGGCCTTCGTCGCGAGATTGGTCAGCAGCGTGTTCTTGATCCAACCGGTGCCCTTCGAGCTCTTCACCCGCGTCCACCCGTTGCGCCCGGACACCACGGGCATCATCTCGCCGGCTGGCACAACTCCCAGGCTCCGCGTCGAGGTCGAGCCCCCGGTGCGGACGTTGGAGGCGTGGCGGGTCCAGCGGTAGCTGCTGGAGGGGAGGATCGTGGAGCCGGTGTAGCGGGTCGCCTTCTTCGACAGGTCGCGCGTGGGAACCCAGCCCCGACTGCCGGGTGCCTGGACGTATGACCACGTGCCGGAGGTCCGCAGCTGCGTGGCCTTGATGCCCTTGGTGAAGGCCTGCAGCCGTTTCGACGCGAACGTCGGTTTGGCGTAGAGCGCCTGGGATCCGGCGAACCAACGGATGGTGGCGCTGGTTCCGGGCCGGGGTATGGCAACCGCCGGCTGGCCCGTGGCGCGCAGGTAATCGGAGGATGCCCAACCGGATCTGCTGCCATATTTGATCTGCCACCACGCCCCGGCCGTCCTGCCGGTCCGGGCCACCACGGCGCCCTTCTTCATGATGCCCAACGACGAGTACTTCGTCCCGGCGCCCCGGCGAAGATGCAGGTTCACCGTCGTCTTCGCATATTTGACGGACGTGGACTTCTTCGGCGCGGAGGTGGCGCGCAGGTAGGTCGAGGAGGCCCAGCCGGTCTTGGTGCCGTATTTGACCTGCCACCAGGCCCCCGACGTCCTGCCGGTCCGGGCCACCACGGTGCCCTTCTTCATGATGCCCAGCGACGAGTACTTCGTCCCGGCGCCGCGGCGCAGGTTCAGGTTCGCCGTCGTCTTCGCATATTTCGTCTTCGTGGCGGCCGGCAGGGCGAATGTGGCCACCGACGCGGCGATCGACAGGGACGACGTCGTTGCCGGTTGCGCGGCTGCGGCGGCGGGCGGCACACCACCGGCGGCAACGAGCGCCAGGGCCACCGACGCGACGGCACCGTGGGTGAAGAGATGGTTTCGGAACGACATGCGATGCTCCCCCGACGCAGTGGCCGGCCTGCTCCCGCACCGCTTGCTGCACGGTGCCCCGGGCAGCGTGGGCCGGCTGGTTACCGAGACTGTAACCCGGACGCAGCCGCCAGGCCACCCTTCGGACGGGGTTTCCAGCGGGCGACGACGGAATTCAGCGTCGGGCGCGCAACGCCTCCTCGATGCGGGCGGCGGCTTGCTGCAGGTGTGGCAACACGTTTATCGCCTCGTCGGCTGCGTTTCCGCCACCCGGCGTCGAGCCCGGCAGCGTGCTCATCGAGACGTTCAGGGCCGCGGCGACGGTGCCGTCGGGGGACATCACGGGCACCGCGATGGAGCGTAGCCCGACCTCCAGTTCCTGGTCCACCAGGCACCACCCCCGCTCCCGGACGGCTGCAAGTTCGCGGCGCAGGGCCGCGGGATCGGTGATGGTGTTCGGGGTCAGCGCCTCCAGCGGGCGGGCGGCGAGCGCCGCATCGAGCCCCTCCGGTGTGAGGTGGGCCAGCAGCACCCGGCCCATGGAGGTCGCGTAGGCGGGGAAGCGGCTGCCGACGGCGATGCCCACGCGCATGATGCGCCGGGTGTGGACCCGGGCGATGTAGACGACGTCGGCTCCATCCAGGATCGAGGCGGAGGCCGACTCGTTCAACCGTGAGGAGAGCTCCTCGAGCACCGGTTCGATGAGCTCGGTCAGCGTATGCCCGGAGAGGAAGGCGTAACCCAGTTGCAGCACCTGGGCGGTCAGCTCGAAGTGCTTGCCGTCCGTGCGCACATAGCCCAATTCGGCGAGGGTGAGCAGGAAGCGGCGGGCGGTGGCCCGCGAGAGCCCGGTGCGCTTGGCGACGTCCGTCAGGGTCATCGAGTGGTGTTCGGCATCGAAGGCACGGATCACATCCAACCCGCGGGCCAGCGACTGCACGAACTGGCCGGCCGCGGCGGTGGACGGCGCGGCCTGCGTCGTCTCGACGTCGTACTCCATGGTGTCCTTCCCAAAAGGTGCGGGGCGCGGCTACGGCCCGCGGCAACCCACCCATCCTAGAGGTGCGTAGCCGGGGCCGCGTCGTGGAGCCGGTACTAGGCCTGCTTCAACGCCACGGGCAGGCGCCCGGCGAGTTCCTCGAAGGTGATGCCGTGCGTGGAGCGGACCGTGACGGTGCCATCCTCGATGAGGAAGACGGCGGATTCGGTGTAGATCCGGGAGACGCAACCCAGCCCGGTGACGGGGTAGGTCAGTGCCTCGACCAGCTTGGATTCGCCGGCCTTGGTGAACAGGCCCATCATGACCCAGGTGGATTTGGCGCCGATGGCCAGGTCCATGGCGCCGCCGACCGCGGGGATCGCCCCGGGTGCACCGGTGTGCCAGTTGGCCAGGTCGCCGCCCCGGGAGACCTGGAAGGCGCCGAGGACGCAGACGTCCAGGTGTCCGCCGCGCATCATGGCGAACGAGTCGGCATGGTGGAAGTAGCTGGCCCCGGGCAGCTCGGTGACCGGGATCTTGCCGGCGTTGATCAGGTCGCCGTCGATATCGTCGCCGGTGGCCACCGGGCCCATGCCGAGCATGCCGTTCTCCGTGTGGAGGGTGACACCCTGCTCGACGGTGAGGTAGTTCGACACGTTGGTCGGCTGGCCGATGCCCAGGTTCACGAAGGCACCGGAGGGGATGTCGGCGGCGACCATCTCGGCCATTTCATCGCGGGTCAGCGCCGCGGCGGTGTAGTTGTAGCTCATTTGCTCTCTCCTGCGATCTGCACGACCGTGTCGACGTAGATGCCCGGGGTCACGACGACCTCCGGGTCGATCCCGCCGACCGGGACGATCTGGTCGACCTGGACGATGGTCTGCGCCGCGGCGGTGGCCATGACCGGGCCGAAGTTGCGGGCGGTCTTACGGTAGACCAGGTTGCCGAACGCGTCGGCCGTCATCGCCTTGATGAGGGCGACGTCGGCCTTGATCGGGGTCTCCAGCACGTACCCGACCCCGTCGATCTCGCGGGTTTCCTTGCCCTCGGCCAGCAGCGTGCCGTAGCCGGTCGGGGTGAAGAACCCCCCGATCCCGGCCCCGGCGGCACGCAGCCGCTCGGCGAGGTTTCCCTGCGGGACGAGCTCGAGTTCGATCTCCCCGGCCCGGTAGGCCGTATCGAAGTGCCAGGAATCGGACTGGCGCGGGAAGGAGCAGATGACCTTGCGGACCTTGCGCTCCTTGATGAGCAGCGCCAGCCCGGCATCGGACTGTCCGGCGTTGTTGTTCACCACCGTCAGGTCGGAGGCCCCGCAGTCAAGCAGCGCGTCGATCAGTTCCATCGGCTGGCCGGCGTTGCCGAACCCCCCGATGAGGACGGTGGCGCCGTCATGGATGCCGGAGACGGCATCGGCGGCGTTGGCGGCAATGCGTGGTGCCACGGTGGTTTCCCCTTTACTTGCTGGTGGTGTTTTCGAGGACGACAGCCAGGCCCTGGCCGACGCCGATGCAGATGGCCGCTACACCCCAGCGCTGTCCGGAGCCCTGGAGCCGCCGGGCGAGGGTGCCGAGGATCCGCAGGCCGGACGCGCCGAGGGGGTGGCCGATGGCCAGGGCACCGCCCCAGGCGTTGACGATCTCCTCGTCGATGCCCCAGGCATCGACGCAGGCCAGTGATTGCGCGGCGAAGGCCTCGTTGAGTTCGACGGCGGAGACATCCTCCCAGCCGATGCCCGCCTTGGCGAGGGCGCGGTTGGCGGCCTCGACAGGGGCGAAGCCGAAGTACTGCGGTTCAATGGCCGCGGCGCCGCGGCCGGCGATGCGGGCCAGCGGCTCGCGGCCCAGCAGGGCCGCGGCCTGTTCGCTGCCGAGCCAGGCGGCCGAGGCGCCGTCGTTCATCGGGGAGGCATTGCCGGCGGTGACGGTGCCGTTGTCGGTGCGGAAGACGGTCCGCAGCCCTGCCAGGGAGTCCGGCGTGGACTCGGGACGGATGGTCTCGTCGCGGTCCAGGCGGACCCCCTTGCGGGTGTTGGGCTCGATAGGGACGACGAGATCGTCGTAGTTCCCGGCGTTCCAGGCGGCGTCGGCGAGCTGGTGTGAGCGGGCGGCGAAGGCGTCCTGGCGTTCGCGGTCGATGCCCTCGCGTTCGCGCAGTTGTTCGGTGGCCTCGCCCAGGGAGACGGTCCAGGCATCGGGCATCTCGGGGTTGACCAGCCGCCAGCCCAGGGTCGTGTTGGCGAGCTCGAGGTTGTTCATCGGGAACGCGCGCTCGGTCTTGGGCAGAACCCAGGGCGCCCGGGACATGGATTCAACGCCACCGAGCAGCATCAGGTCGGCATCCCCGACGTTGATCTGCCGGGAGGCGATCATGGCGGCATCCAACGACGAACCGCAGAGCCGGTTGACCGTGGTGCCGGGCAGGGAGACGGGAAGCCCGGCCAACAGGGTCGACATGCGGGCCACATTGCGGTTCTCCTCGCCGGCACCGTTGGCGTTGCCGAAAATCGACTCGTCGATCCGCTCCACGTCCAGGTCCGGGGACCGTTCCACCAGGGCCTTGACGATGTGGGTGGCCAGGTCGTCGGGCCGGTGGGAGGACAACGCCCCGCCGATCTTGCCGAACGGGGTGCGTACCGCGTCGTAAACGTAGGCCTGCTGCATGGGACTCCTGCCATTATGTGTTCACTGGATGAACTTAAGTTCGTATGTTGAACTCTAGCGAAAAACCTCGCTCGACACAATGGCTGCTGCCCCGCCATCCGCTGGTGTACACCCCGGGGCGCGGGTAGCGTCATTGAATGGGAATCACGGATGCGATGAAGGGACAGGCGGCCATGGCGGAGGCAACGGAAACCGGGGCATCGAGGGCGGACCACGTGCTGGTCGACGTCACGGACGGCGTCGGGCTGCTGACCCTGAACCGGCCGCGCCAGATCAACGCCCTGACCCGCCCCATGGTCACCGAACTGACGCACCGGCTCGAAGCCTGGCGCGAGGATCCCGCGGTGGGGATCGTGGTGCTGCGCGGTGCCGGGGAGCGCGGATTCTGCGCCGGCGGTGACATCCTGGCCTTCCACACCTCCATCACCACGGGCAAGCAGCACGAATTCCTCTCCTTCCTCGCCGAGGAATTCCAGCTCGATGGGATCATCGCGACCTACCCCAAACCGGTGGTCGCCCTGATGGACGGGCTGTGCATGGGGGGCGGGGTGGGCCTCGCCGGCCATGCGTCGGTCCGCATTGTCACGGCCCGCTCCGCGATCGGCATGCCGGAAACGCACATCGGCTACTCCCCCGATGTCGGAGGGACCCATCTCCTGGGGCTGGCCCCCGGTCGCCTCGGCGAGCACCTGGCCCTGACCGCGTCCACGATGGGGGCCGGAGACGCGATCCATGCCGGTTTCGCCGACTTCTGCATCGCCGAGGACGGGATCGCCGACGTGCTCGGCGCCCTGCCGGACCTGGTCGGCCTGCCGGCGCCCGACGTTGCCGTCGCCCTGGAAATCCTGCACGGCACGCCCGCCCCCGCAGCCGGGTTGGTGGCCGACGCCGCCTGGATCGACGAGGCCTACGCCGGGACCGATGTCCCCGCCATCCTGGACCGGCTGGACGCCAGCGCCTTTCCCTCGGCGGGCCGGGCAGCCGCCGCGGTGCGTGCCAATTCGCCGCTGGCCACCCAGACGGCACTGCAGGCGGTGCGTGCCGCACGGGAGGACGCCCACTTGCCCTCGGCTCTGGCCCGCGAATTGCGTGTTGCCGACTACCTGATGAAGCACCCCGACCTGCCGGAGGGCATCCGGGCGCAGATCATCGACAAGGACCGTGCCCCGCGCTGGTCGCCGTCGGACCATGCTGGGGTCGACACCGCGGAGATCACCGCGGTCATCGCCTGACCATGGCGAATTCACCCTCCGGTGACTCCATGCTGGACCGCCTGGTCAGGATCCTGGACTCCTTTGACGCGGACCAGCCCTCACTGACGGTCACCGCCCTGGCCCGCCGCGCGTCCGTCCCCCGGGCGACCGCCTACCGCCTGGTGGAGGAACTCGTGTCCCACGGGCTGCTGGCCAAAGGCGAGGACGGCGAAGTCAGGCTGGGACTGCGGCTCTGGGAGCTGTCCAACCGGGCGTCACTGACGCGTGACCTGCGCCTGGTCGCCTTGCCCTACATGGAGGACATCAACCAACTGCTGCAGCAGAACACCCAGCTGTCGGTCCTGCACGAGGACGAGGTGTTGATCGTCGAGCGGTTGTCCCGCCCCGGGGCGGCCGTCAACCAGGCCCACGTCGCCGGTCGCATGCCGGTGCTGCGCACGTCGATGGGGATGGCCCTGCTGGCGTTTTCCCCGGCACACGTCACCGAGGAATTCCTGCAACGCCACCAGCAGGACGCCCAGGCCAGACATCCCGACCTGCGCCGGACGCTGGCCCACATCCGGTTGACCGGCTACGCGACGCTGGCGGGCTTCACCGATCCCGAGACCACGGGGGCGGCCGTTCCGATCCTGGATGACCGGCGTCGTGCCGTGGCGGTGATCTCCGTGGTGGTCCCCACGGATTCGGACCTGCTGCCGGCCGCGGTCATGGCCTTGCGGACGGCGGCAGGCGGGATCGCCCGGGCCCTGTCGGGGACGGCGTAGCGGTCTACGGGGCGCCATCGGGTCGGTGACCGCGTTTGGCCAGTTGGATCTGCTCGTAGACGTGGTGGCGTAGTTCGGTGAACCGCGGCAGGGACCGGGTCTCGAGCTGATCACGTTCATCGGGCAGGTCGATGACCAGGTCCTCCTGGACCACGGTCGGCGAGGACGACAGGACGATCACTCGGCCACCCAAATAGATCGACTCGTCGATGTCGTGCGTGACGAACAGGACGGTCATGCCCAGGTCCTTCCACAGCCGGCGCACCAGGTCCTCCAGGTCCGCCCGGGTCTGCGCGTCCACGGCGGCGAAGGGCTCGTCCATCAGCAGCACCTCGGGCTGGTAGGCCACCGCACGGGCGATGGCCACGCGTTGCTGCATGCCGCCGGAGAGCTGCCAGGGGTACGAACGCGGCACGGCGTCCAAGCCGACGGCCTCCAGCGCCTCGTTCACGCGCGCCTTGCGTTCGGCCTTGGGCACGCCGGCGTTCTTCAACGGCAGTTCCACGTTCTCGGCCACGCGCAACCAGGGGAAGAGCGAACGCCCGTATTCCTGGAAGACAACGGCCATCTTCTTCGGCGGCCCGGTGATCTCCTGTCCGTCCAGGGTCACCTGGCCTTCGGTGGCGCCCAGGAGCCCGGCGATGACCTTCAGCAGCGTGGTCTTCCCGGAGCCGGAGGGACCGACCAGGCAGGCGAGTTCGCCGCGGGCCAGGTCAAAGGTCAGGTTCCGCACGGCCTCGATGTCGCCGCCGTCGGTGTGGTAGACCTTCTTCACCCCACGGACGGACAGCAACGCCTGCCCGTCGGGAAGGGTCCGTCCGGCGGGTGCCGGTGTGCCTGCCGGACGTGCGGGCCGGGCCAGGTGATCCGGGGTTGCCTCGGGGCTGCGTGCTTCAGACTGCATTTTCTACCTCTTTCAAACCGTGGTACCAGCGCAGGATGCGCCGTTCGGCCCACTGGAAGATGAATGACATGGCCACCCCGATCAGACCGAGCACGATGATGCCCGACCACATCTGCGGGATGGCAAAGGACCGCTGGAACTGCACGATCGTGAACCCGAGCCCGGATGAGGAGGCGAACATCTCGGAGATGACCATCAGGATCAACCCGATGGACAGGCACTGGCGGATCCCGGCCATGATGATCGGTGTTGCCGAGGGCAGCACCTGGTAGCGGATGCGCGCGAATCCGGAGATCCCGTACGAGCGGGAGGTCTCATTCTGCACCGGATCGATCGAACGCACACCCTCGATCGTGTTCAGCAGGACCGGCCAGATCGCGCCGGAGACGATGACCGCGACCTTCATCGAGTCGTTGACCCCGATCAACAGCATCAGCACCGGGATCAGCACCGGTGGGGGCAGCGCCCGGAAGAACTCGAAGACCGGTTCGGTCACCGCCCGTAGCGTCCGGTTCAACCCCACCAGCAGCCCCACCACCACGCCCAGGACGATGGCCAATAGGACTCCGATGACCAGCCGGCCGATGCTGGGGATGACATCGGTGCCGATCCTGCCCTCGAACCACGTGGGGCCGAAGGTGTCCACCAACTGTGCGGGGGTGGGCACGAAGAAGTTGGGCTCCCCGGAGGTGCCCACCCACCACAGGGCGAGCAGCAGGACCGGCAGCGCGATGAGGTATCCAGCGGATTTCAGGGTCCTCATGCGATCGCCTCCCCACGGACCGAGGGGTGCCATCCCAGGATCCGCCGTTCGATGGCGCGCATGCCGACATTTATCAGCATGCCCAGCAGGCCGGTGGCCAGGATCAGCGCATACATCCCGGAGATCGCGCCGCCGGATTGCGCCAGGGCGATCTCCCGCCCCAGCCCCGGGGAACCGATGATCAGTTCGGCGGTGATCGCCAGGATCAACGCGACGGCCGCCCCCAGGCGGATACCGGTCATCAGGTAGGGCAACACCGTGGGGAACACGACGTCCTTGATCCGCTGCCAGCCCGAGAACCCGTAGGACTTCGCGGTCTGCATGGCCACGTTGTCCACATCGGCGACCCCGTAGAGGACCTGGATCAACACCTGCCAGAAGCAGGCATAGACGATCAGCAACAGCGAGGACTCGAGCTTCACCCCGTAGAGCAGGACCGCCAGCGGGATCAGCGCCACCGAGGGGATCGGGCGCAGGAACTCGATAGTCGAGTTCGTGAACCGGCGCAGGAATCCGGAGCTGCCGATGAGCATCCCCAACACCAGAGCCACGATCGTGGCCATCGCCAGGCCGAGCGCCCAGGCCAGCAAGGTGTCCCCGACCGAGACCCAGAAGGCCGTCAGCCCGAAGTCCCCGACCAGCGCGATGATCACCTCGGAAGCAGGGGGCAGGTACTTCGCCTGGACAACGCCCACGACCGGCAGCAACTCCCAGACCCCGAGGAAGACGATGACACCGGCCAACCCGAGCACCCAGCCCGGCAGCACCTTACGACGCATCCGCGCCGGCCGAGCCGGCCCCGGCACCTTAGTCGAGTCGAGCACTACCGTCATGGCAGCAGCGCATCCAGGTCAGGTGCCTTGGAGAGAGTCCCGTACTTCACGGCCGCGTCGCCGAGCTTCTGTGCGGCGTCGCGGTCCATCTCGACGCGGAACTTCGGCAGGATCAGGCCCTTGCGGGTCTCGGCATCGATCTTGGTGTACGTGCCGACGATGTCACGGACCTTGTCCGGGTTCTCCTCGGCGAACTCCAGGGACTTATTCATCGCGCGTTGGAACTTCTCGGCAAGTTCCGGGTCCTTGTCCATGGTCGCCTGGCTGGTGAAGTAGGCGGCGATGTCCAGGTTCGGGTCGAAGTCGGAGAAGTTGTTGCTGATGACCCGTGCCCCGTCGTCCACGGACTGGGTCAGGAACGGGTCGAGGATCCAGGCGGCGTCGACGACCCCGTTGTCCAGGGCGGCGGGGGCATCAGGGAACCCGACCTCGACGAAGTTGATGGATTCCGGGTCCCCACCGTCCTCTTCGACGACCGTCTTGATGGTCGTGTCGCCGATGTTGGAGAGGTTGTTGACGGAGACTTTCTTGCCCGCGAGGTCTTTCGGCGACTTGATGCCCGAATCCCCGGAGACGACGACGGCACCGAAGTCGTGGTCGGTCCCGGTGGTGCTGTTCCCGTTGGCCACGACCTTCATGTCCAGGCCCTTGTCGTTCGCGACCATGAGCGAGACGAGGTTGGAGAAAGCGAAGTCGTAGCTACCGGACTGTACGCCCGGGATGATGGCCGCACCGCCGCTGGCGGTCTGGATGTCCAGGTCCAGTCCCTCGTCGGCGAAGAAGCCCTCCTTGTCGCCGAGCCAGATCGGCGCGGTGTCCACGATCGGGATGACCCCGACGGCGACCTGGGTCAGCCCCGCGTTGCCAGTCGCTGCGGCATCGTCGGCCCCACCGCTGGGCGAGCCGGATCCGCAGGCGGCCAGAAGCAGGACCGCGGTGGCGGCTCCCGCCGCCTTCAGGATATTTTTCATGGTGTTTCCCTTCCCTCAAAGGTGATGGTCGTCTCGGCGCGCCCGATGTCTGCCAGGCTCACCGACGGTCTACTCCCGGCCGGAGCCGGACGTGGTGGTGGCGCGGCTGCGCAGCGTTGCCTTGCGGATCTTCCCGCTGGCGGTGCGTGGGAGTTCGCCGACGAATTCGACGGTGCGGGGGATCTTGTACCGGGCCAGCCGGCCATCGAGGTGTGCCTGCACATGCTCGGCGTCCAGAGCGGCGCCTTCGAAGAGCTCGATCACCGCCTTGGGCACCTCCCCCCATTTCTCGTCGGGGATGCCGATGACGGCGACCGAGGCGATTTGCGGCAGCTCCATGATGACGGTCTCGACCTCGGCCGGATAGATGTTCTCGCCGCCGGAGATGATCATGTCCTTCAGCCGATCGGATACATAGAGGAAGCCCTCGTCATCGACGTGTCCGATGTCCCCGGATCGCAGCCACCCTCCCTCGACGATGGTCTGGGAGCTGGCGTCGGGGAGGCCCCAATACCCCGAGATGACATTGGGTCCGCAGATTTGGATCTCGCCGTCCGTCCCGGCCGGGGCGATGCCGC
The DNA here is from genome assembly GCF_056680475.1 of Arthrobacter sp. ASL1. Taxonomy (NCBI): domain Bacteria; kingdom Bacillati; phylum Actinomycetota; class Actinomycetes; order Micrococcales; family Micrococcaceae; genus Arthrobacter; species Arthrobacter sp. ASL1. The sequence continues at coordinate 2,745,051 of NZ_CM155284.1, read as the reverse complement.
CCCCGGGTTCGACGATGCGCACGTCCGTGAAGAAGTGCGGCAGTCCCGAGGATCCGACCTTGGCACGGGAGTGCTCGGCCAACAACGCCGTCGCGCCGGGCGCGGTCTCGGTCATGCCGTAGCCGTTGGAGAAGGAGAGCCCGCGGGCCTCGTAGGCGTCGGAGACGCGGGAGGGCACCGCGGAGCCGCCGCAGGTGATCTTGACCAGGGAGGAGATGTCGGTCGATGGGAAGCTGGGGTGCTCGGCCAGCAGCTGGAAGGTGGTGGGCACTCCCGAGAGGCTGGTGATCCGGTGGCGTTCGATGGCCGCCAGCACCTCGCCGGGTTCGAAGCGGTCCTGAAGCACCAGGGTCCCTCCCTTGAGCAGGGTCGGCAGGGCGCCCATGCCAAGTGATGCCACGTGGAACATCGGGGCGATCAGCAGGGCGACCTCGGTAGCGGGCACGTCGAAGTCGACGATCACGTTGATGCTGTTCCAGGTCATGTTGCCGTGGCTCAGCACGGCGCCCTTGGGCCGTCCGGTCGTGCCCGAGGTGTAGAGAATGAGGGCCGGGTCATCCAGCGACACCGGGACATCTGCCACCGTCGGCTCGGCACTGGTAATGGCCTCCTCGTATCCTCCTGCCTCGGCGGCCTGGCCGCCGACGGCCAAGCGTCCCTCGACGGCGGTTCCCCGGATCGCCTCGTCGGCCAGACCTGCCAGCTTGGCTTCGTGGATGAGCAGCCGGCTTCCCGAGTCGGTGAGCTGATAGGTGAGCTCACCAGGTGCCAGCCGGGTGTTCAGCGGGACGAAGACCGCCCCGAGCAGGCCGCAGGCAAACAGCGTTTCCAGGAAGGCGGGGTGGTTGCCTCCGAGATAGGCCACACGGTCCCCGGGGCCGACGCCGTGGCGCACCAGCACCGTGGCCAGGCGGTCAATCCGCCCGGCCAGCGTCTCGTAGTCGAGGCTGTCGGCGCCATTGATGATGGCTGGCTTGCCGCCCGACTTAACTCGACGCTTATGGATCCAAGGACCGATTCCCGCGTTCATTCCGTGCACTTCCTTCGTCCTTCCAGCGCCTGCTGGGGGTGGCCGTTTCTTGAGGGGTGTTACTTGACGAGGACCGAGTCGACGTCCGGCGCCTTTGAGACGAAGCCGTACTTGAGCATCAGCTCGCCCATGTCAGTCATCTGCTCCGTGCGCAGCTCCGGCGAGAACTGTTCCATGTTGATTTTCTGCGCCACGGCGGCATCCATCTTCAGGAAGGTGCCCACGGTGTCCTTGAGCCCCTTGGGGTCAGCCTCCGCCGCGCCCAAGGTCTCGGCCAGGGCATCCTTGAACTCCGTGACCGTCTCCGGGTTCTCCTGCGCGAACTTGCCGGAGGTGAAGGCGACCATCGTGGGCAGGCCCGGGATGACGTCCTGGTAGTTGTAGCCCAGCAGCTTGTTCCCCGGATCGGCTAGCGCCTTGGCCACGAACGGCTCGGCCATCCAGGCCGCGTCGATGTTGCCTCGGTCCAGCTGTGCGGCGGCGTCCGGGAATGCCACCTCGGAGAACTTGATGGCCTTCGGGTCCGCTCCGTCGCGGCTGGCCGCCTCCATGATGGTCAGGTCGCCCTGCGTGTTCACGGCGTTCACCGAGACCGTCTTGCCGGCCAGGTCCTTCCAGGACTCGATGCCCGAATCCTTCTTCACGACGACGCCGGTGATGTCATCTCCCTCGGCCTTCGAGTTGGAGTAGCCCGAGACGATCTTCATGTCCAGGCCCTTGTCCACGGAGACCAGCACCGAGAGCGGGTTGCCGATGGCGAAGTTCATGGTGCCGGTGGAGACGGCCGGCAGCATCGCGGCACCGCCCTGGCCGGTCTGGAATTCGATGTCCAGCCCGTGCTTTTCGAAGATCCCCTCGTCAATGCCGTACTGCACCGCCGCGGATGGGGCGATGGTCAGCACGCCGACCGAAACCTTCTTGAGGGCCCCGCCGGAGGACGAGTCCGCCCCGGCGGCCGAGCCGGACGGCGACCCTTGGCCGCACCCTGTGAGCGCAAGCGCCACGACGGCCGCTCCGGCAAGGACGGTACCGAGTTGCTTTTTCATGTTTGTGCTCCTTGTGCTGTTCGGGCTTCTGCACCCACTTCCGATACCGCTATCTCATGTGACCGGCACCACATGATTTACAACGTAGATACAATCGTTGAGATAATCAATAGTTAAGACCGGATTGTGACCGGGGTTTCGCTGCGAAACCGTGTCAACGGTTGCTGGACGCCAACCGCCCCGACACCCGCGGACGCGGCCGCCCCCTGTTGCCGCCCAATGACCGCTCCGGGCGCCGTCTCAGGCGTAGAAGCGGTAAATCCCCCGCGAAACCACCGAGGGCTTGGTGGCGCCCTCGACCTCTACGACCTGGTCTACGGCGATCTGGTAGCCGCCCTTGACCTCATCGACCTCGGCGATGGCCGCCTTCATCCGGACACGGGAGCCGACGGGAACGGGAGCGGGGAAGCGGACCTTTTCCAATCCGTAATTGACCTTGGTGCTGACGCCGGTGACATCGAAGAGCTCGGCCCAAAAAGCGATCTGCAGACTGAGCGTAAGGTACCCGTGCGCAATCGGGCCACCGAAGGGGCCGCCCTTGGCCTTCTCGGGATCCGTATGGATCCACTGGTGGTCATCAGTGGCGTCGGCAAACGTGTTCACCTGGTCCTGGGTCACGGTGCGGTACTCGCTATAGCCGAGGTCCGTGCCGGCCGCGTCGGCGAGCTCGTCGTAGCCGATGGTGGTCTGTCCCATGGTGGTTCTCCTTGGTGGGTGATGTGGTGTTTGATGTCGTGGCGCCGTGGCGGGGTCCGCGATGGTTCCACCGGTGCCGGCGTTCGCTAGTGGAACGCCGAGTGGCCGGTGATGGACCGGCCGACCACGAGGGCGTTGATCTCGTGCGTTCCCTCGTAGGAATAGATGGCCTCGGCGTCCGCGTGGAAGCGGGCCACGTCGTTGGCGAGGAGGATGCCGTTGCCACCGGCGACCTCGCGGGCCAACGCCGTCGTCTCGCGCAGGGTGCGCGCTGTGTGCATCTTGGCAAGGGATGAGTCCTCGTCCCGGTAGATCCCCGCGGCCTGGCGCTGGCTCAGGCGCACGACCATGCCGAGGCTGGCTGTGACGTTGCCGAGCATGTGCGCGAGCTTTTCCTGGATGAGGGCGAACCGGGCCAGTGGCCGGCCGAACTGTTCGCGCCGGCAGACGTAGTCGACCGCAGCCTCGTAGGCCCCGGCCGCGGCTCCTGCGGCGCTCCAGGCCACATCCGCGCGCATCCGGCGCAGGCAGGCGGCGACGTCGGCCCAGGAGTTGATGTTCGGCAGACGGGCGGAGTCCTCGACCACGACGCCGTCGAGGTGGATGTCGAAGTTCTGCATGATGCGCAGGCTGGCCTTACCCCGGATGGCCTCGAGCGCGACACCGGGGGAATCCACGGGCACGATGAAGCACTTGACCTGCCCGTCGTCGATGTCGCGGGCGAAGACGGCCAGGACATCGGCCTGCCCCGCTCCGCCGATCCAGCGCTTGGCGCCGTCGATGGTCCACTGCCCGGTGGCGGGGTCCCGGCGCGCGCTGGTGGCCAGTCCGCCGGCAATGTCGGAACCGTGCTCGGGTTCGGTGAGCGCGAAGACGCCCCGCCAGGAGAAGTCACGGATCCGGGCATCGAGTTCGGCGGCCCGGTCGGCAGCAGCGCCGTAGGCGACCGTGGTGCGGAACAGCCCGGCTTGGGCGTTGTACCAGGTCAGCACCGATGCGTCGGCGCGAGCCAGCTCAAAGGTTCGGAAGCCTGCGTAGAGCGCACTGGGCTGCTGCCCGGCGTCGGCCACCTCCACGGGGTCCATCAGCCGAGCCTCGGCCAGGGGGGCCTCGATGGCGGTGGGGAATTCGCCACGATCCCAGCTCTCGGCCAGGACGGGGCGGACGTGCTCGTCCAGCAGCCCGCGCAGCCGCAGCAGGGCCGCCCGCTCGGCGTCGGTGAGCAGTTCGGCGAACCCATAGGCGTCTGCCGGGTGGAAGGGAGCGGCGGTCTCCGCACTCATGGCCGGTCCAATCCAAGGACCCGCAGCGCGTTGCCCTTGAGGATGCCCGGGCGCACCTCGTCCTTCAGCGGCAGTTCGGCGAAGGCGGCCAGCCACTTCTCCGGGGTGATCAGCGGGAAATCGGTGCCGAAGAGCAGCTTTCCGGACAGGATGTTGTTCCCCCGCTTCACGAGCGATTCCGGGAAGTACTTGGGGCTCCAGCCGGACAGGTCGATGTACACATTGGCCTTGTGGGTGGCGATCGAGTTCGCTTCGTCCTGCCACGGTACCGACGGGTGCGCCATGATGATGGTCAGGCCCGGGAACTCGGCAGCGACGTCGTCGAGCAGCAGCGGATTGGAGTAGCGCAACTTGATGCCGCGTCCTCCCGGCAGGCCGGCCCCCATGCCGTTCTGGCCGGTGTGGAAAATGCACGGCAGGCCCAGCTGCTCCAGCTCCCGCCACAGCGGACGGAATTGCCCGTCGCTGGGATCGAAGCCCTGCAGCGAGGGGTGGAACTTGAAGCCGCGCACCCCCAGCTCGCCGGCCTGGCGGCGCGCCTCCACCAGCGCTTCCCCGCCGGTGCGCGGGTCGACGGAACCGAACGGGATGAGCACGTCGTTGTGGCGGGCGCAGCCGGCGACCAGGTCATCGATGGAATTCGGCGTGTGCCCCAGGGCGGTGCGCGCGTCGACGGTGAACACCACGGCGGCCATTCCGGCGCCCCGGTAGATCTCCGCGATGCGGTCGATGGAGGGGGTCCGCTCCTCGGACTTGAAGTAGGCAGCCGAGGCCTCGAACAGGTCCTCGGGCATGGCCCGGTGGCCGTGCGAGTCCTCCTCGAGGTGGACGTGCATGTCGATGGCCGAGACCGCACCGAGGTCGATGGCCGGTTCGTAGCGGGTCATGGCGGGCCTACTTGGCGTCGGCCGACGCCGGCTGCAGCTCCGCCGGCAGCTCGGGGAAGCTCTCACCCACGGATTGCTCCTGGCCGGCGAACGGGTAGGCGGCGCGCAGGGTCTCGTAGCCCCAGCCGCCGTCATGGTATTCGGTGGCCACAGCCTCGGGATGGCTCCAGAGCTGGAGGCGGTCGCCACCGACACCGATGACCTGCCCGTTGATCCCGGCCGCCTCGTCGGAGGCCAGGTAGGCCACGAGGCCGGCGACGTCGTCGGCGGTGCCGAAACCCAGTTCCTTGCGGAAGAAGTCCGGCATGGCCGCGCCCTTCTCGTCGGCCTCCACGGCCGCGGCGAAGAACGGGACCGTCTTGGTCATGGCGGTGGCCGCCACGGGTACCACGGCGTTGGCAGTGACGCCGGCGCGTCGCATTTCCAGCGCCCAGGTCCGCACCATCCCCACGATGCCGGCCTTGGCTGCCGCATAGTTGGACTGCCCGAAGTTGCCGCGCTGGCCCGTGGGCGATCCGATGGTGATGATGCGCCCGGCGACCTGATGCCCCTTGAAGTAGCCATACGCTTCGCGAACGCACGTGAAGGTACCGCGCAGGTGGACGTTGATGACTGCATCGAAGTCCTCGTCGGTCATCTTCAGCAGCGACTTGTCGCGCAGGATCCCGGCGTTGGTGACCAGGATGTCGAGCCCGCCGAAGGCCTGGACGGCACCGGCAACCAGTTGGGCGGCGACCTCCGAGCTGCCCACGGGTGCCACGACGGAAACGGCGCGCCCACCATCCGCCTCGATCGCGGCGACGGCTGCGGCAGCCACCTCGGCATCGACGTCGTTGACGACGACCGAGGCGCCCTGCCGGGCCAGCTCGCGGGCGTAGGCCAGCCCGAGTCCGCGTCCGCTTCCGGTGACGATGGCGACTTTTCCTGTGAGCGACATGGGGCTCTCCTTCGGTTCTGGACCCGCCGGCCGTGTTGCCGGGCCGACGGACACATGGGAATCTGGTATTGGTTAGATGACAACTGATATTCTTGAAAAAGTCAACCATTTATTAACTCACTGATCCATTTGGAGCACACATGACGACCCACGCGGCACCTCCCACCACCGGAACCGACCGCTTCCTGGCCTCGGAACTCGCCGGCGAGTCCAGCTTCCTGATCGCGCGCGCCCGCTCGCGGAGCTCGACCATCGGCAACGAGCTCCTGGCCCCCCTGGGGCTCCGCGTGCGCTCCTATTCCGTCCTGTCGCTGGCCTGCAGCGGACTGCGCCCCACCCAGCGCGAACTCGCGGAATTCCTCTCGCTGGACCCGAGCCAGATCGTTGCACTGGTCGATACCCTGGAGCGGGACGGGCATGTCCAGCGCGTCCCGGACCCCCACGACCGCCGCTCCAAGCTCATCGAAGCGACAGACTCCGGCACGGAGCTCTATGCGCGCGCCCGGACCATGACCAGCCAGGCCGAGGCGCGCTCGCTCCGGGGACTGGACGCCGGGGAGAAAAGGGAGTTCCTCGCGCTGCTCAACAAGGCGGCCTTCGCCGCGCACTGACGATGATTCCCAATCAATGGGACACCCTTGGCATGTGAGCTGCGCGACAGCGCAGACTGGATCCAACCCCACTGGCCCCGGCCCGCTCACGGGCCCTCCCGGATCATCGCCTTGCAAAGGAGCACGCATGCCCTCCGCTTCCCCCGCCATCCTGCGAACCCGCGTCGGCATCATCGGCGGCGGTCCCGCGGGCCTGCTGCTCTCCCACCTGCTGGCCCAGTCGGGCATCGAGAACATCGTCGTCGAATCGCGTGACCACGAGACGATCCGCCACACCCACCGCGCGGGCATCCTCGAGGCCGGCTCCGTGCAGCTGCTCACCGATTCGGGCGTCGACGGCCGGGTCCTGACCGACGGCGACGAACACGCGGGGATCGACCTGCGCTTCAAGGGCGAATCACATCCGCTGGATTTCCGCGACCTCGTGGACGCCACCGTCACCCTCTATGCCCAGAACGAGGTCTTCGTCGACCTGGCCGCCGCCCGCCAGCGCGACGGCGGCGACGTGCGCTTCTCCTGCGAGGTCACCGGAATCTCCGACGTCGAATCGGAGCAGCCCTCCTTCACGTTCACCGACGCCGACGGCGTTGCCACCGAGGTGGTGTGCGACATCCTCGTCGGCGCCGATGGCTCGCGCAGCTACAGCCGCCGCAACGTCGAGGTCCCCGGCCACCAGGACTTCAAGGTCGAATACCCCTTCGCCTGGTTCGGCATCCTCACCGAGGCACCCAAGAGCTCCCCCGAACTGATCTACGCCAACTCCCCGCACGGCTTCGCCTTGATCAGCCAGCGCAGCGAGACCGTCCAGCGCATGTACTTCCAGTGCGACCCGGGCGAGGACGTCAACGCCTGGAGCGATGACCGGATCTGGTCCGAACTCCAGCGCCGCATCGACGGGCCCGACGGCTTCGAGCTGAAGACCGGCCCGATCTTCGACAAGTCAGTCCTGGGCTTCCGTTCCTTCGTCCGCGAACCGCTCAGCCACGGCCGCCTGTTCCTGGCCGGCGACGCCGGACACACCGTCCCGCCGACGGGCGCCAAGGGGCTGAACCTGGCACTGGCGGACGTGAAGATCCTCTTCGAGGCCATCGACTCGTTCTACGCCACCGGCTCCGACGCCCTGCTCGAGGGATATTCGGACCTGGCGCTGAAGCGGGTGTGGAAGGCGCAGAACTTCTCCTACTGGATGACCTCCATGCTGCACACCCCACCGGACGCCAACCCGTTCCTGCTCAAGCGCGCCCTCGGCGAGCTGGAGACCGTCACGTCGTCGCGCTTCGGCCAGCAGTACCTTGCCGAGTCGTACACCGGCTGGCCACATGCCTAGCATCGCGCCGCCGTCGTCCTCCATCACGACCACCACCCACCACCTCCGGAAGGAGCAGACTCGATGACCACCACCACCAGCGGCGCCGAATCGTTCAACGACAGCCACGTGCTGGACCCCGCCGCCAGCACGGCCACCCAGGAGGCGATCAGCGCCGAGATCGCCGGCATCCACGACGCCTACCGCGCCTCGGTCGAGGCCGGCGGCGCCCCCGAGACGCAGCCGCGGATCGACTTCGCCCCGTACCGCAGCTCGCTGCTGCGCCACCCCACCAAGTCACTGCACCACGCGGACCCGGAGACGATCGAGCTGTACAGCCCGGCGTTCGGACAGCGGGACGTGCACGCGCTGGAGTCGGACCTGACCATCCAGCACAACGGCGAGCCCATCGGCGAGCGCATCGTGGTCACCGGCCGCGTGCTCGACGGTGATGGGCATCCGGTGCGCAACCAGCTCGTGGAGATCTGGCAGGCCAACGCCGCCGGACGCTACATCCACAAGCGGGACCAGCACCCGGCGCCGATCGACCCGAACTTCACCGGCGTCGGCCGCGCCCTGACCGGGGACAACGGGGAATACACGTTCACCACCATCAAACCGGCCCCCTACCCGTGGAAGAACCACCACAACGCCTGGCGCCCGGCCCACATCCACTTCTCGCTCTTCGGCACCGACTTCACCCAGCGGATGATCACCCAGATGTACTTCCCGGGCGACCCGCTGTTCGGGCTGGACCCGATCTACCAGTCGATCACCGACCAGACGGCCCGCGACGCGCTCGTGGCCACCTACGACCATTCGGTCACCAGCCACGAATGGGCCACCGGCTACCGCTGGGACATCGTGCTGACCGGCAGCAACCGCACCTGGATGGAAAACGAAGAGGGGGACCACTAGATGGCACCGGCACCGCAGGTCAAGCTCACCGCCACCCCGGGCCAGACGATCGGCCCGTTCTACGGCTACGCATTGCCCTATGCGCGCGACAACGAACTGGTCCATCCCTCCCGCGCCGGCGCCGTGCGCCTGCATGGCACGGTGTACGACGGCGATGGCACCGTGATCCCGGATGCCCTGTTGGAGATCTGGCAGGCCGACGAGGCCGGCAACGTCGTCCAGCAGGCCGGATCGCTGGTCCGCGACGGCTACACCTTCACCGGTTTCGGCCGCACCGCGGTGGACAACGAGGGCAACTACACCTTCACCACCCTCAACCCCGGGGCGACCGGGGAGGGCAAGGCACCGTTCATCATGCTCACGGTGTTCGCCCGGGGCCTGCTCAACCGGTTGTTCACGCGCATCTACCTGCCCGAGGACACCGCGGCACTGGCAGCCGACCCGCTGCTGGCCTCGCTGGACGCGGCTGACCGGGCCACGCTGATCGCCACCCGCGAGGCCGACGGTGCGCTGCGCTTCGACGTCCATCTGCAGGGCGAATCCGAGACGGCGTTCCTGTCCTACCCGCGGTCCTGAACCGGTGGACCTGCTAGCTTGAAGGGCATGATGACCGACGCCGATTTCGGCCTGCTGGACCCCGCCTGGGCCGGCACCCCCGTGGCCGCGTCGACCTCGGACACGGCGGTGGCCCAGGCGCTGCTCGACGTCGAGGCCGCCTGGGTGGGCGTCCTCGCCGATGCGGGTCACTGCCCGGCCGAGGCGGCCGACGCCGTCGATGCGGCGGCGGATGCGTCGCTGTATGACCTCGCGGACATAGCACGGCGCTCGGCCGGCGGTGGCAACCCGCTGATCCCTCTGCTCGCCGACCTGCGCGCGGAACTGCGGGCCAACGACGCCACCGGTGCCGCCGCCTTCGTGCACCGCGGGGCCACCAGCCAGGACATCGTCGACACCGCACTGATGCTCGTCGCCTCCCGCACCGGCGCCACGATCCGCGCCGACCTGGCGACCGCCGCCGCCGGACTCGCCCGGCTGGCCGAAACCCACCGCGACACCATCTGCGTCGCCCGCTCGCTGACCCAACACGCCCTGCCCACCACGTTCGGGCTGCGCGCGGCCAACTGGCTCTCCGGCCTCGTGGCCGCCGGCCGACGGCTCGATGCCGTCCTGTCCGGCCTGCCGCTGCAATGGGGCGGTGCCGTCGGCACGCTCGCCTCGCTCACCGATTCGCTGGAAGCGGAGCACGACGACGGCGCCCCCCTGACCGAGCTCGTCACCGCCCTCGCCGCCCGGCTGGGCCTGGTGGATCCGGGCACCCCCTGGCACACCAACCGGATGCCGATCACCGGGCTGGGGGCCGCCCTCGCGGACACGGTGGCCGCTGCCGGGACCATGGCCGCCGACGTGCTGACGTTCTCCCGCCCGGAGATCGCCGAGGTCTCCGAGCCGCGTGTCCCGGGGCGCGGCGGCTCCTCGGCCATGCCGCAGAAGCAGAACCCCGTGCTCTCCGTCCTCATCCGCCAGGCGGCACTCTCCGCCCCCCGACAGGCAGCCCAGCTCTTCCTGGCCGCCGGCACGGCCGTCGACGAACGCCCCGATGGGGCCTGGCACAGCGAATGGGCCGCCCTGCGTTCCCTGCTGCGCCTGGCCGGCGGGGCCACCGCCAAGCTGGCCGAACTGGCCAGTGGGCTGGACGTGCACCCCGAGGCCATGGCCGCCAACGCGGCACTGACCGGGGACCTGCTGCTCAGCGAACGCATCACCGCCCGGCTGGCCCCGCTGGCCGAGGGCGGCAAGTCGGCGCTGCAGGAGCTGATCACCCGGTCGCTGTCCGGGGGCCCCCAGCTGCGGCCGCTGCTGCGCGACGCCGTCCCCGTGGCTGCCCTGTCCGATGCGGACTTCGACGCCCTCTTCGACCCCGCCGGGTACCTTGGCCAGGCGGGGACGTTCATCGACCGGATCCTGGCCGACCACGCGGTGTGGTCCACTGACGCCGGCTGACCACACCCGCCCGGGCCGGGCCATCCAGACCACCACCGAGCACCACCAACCCCGAGACAGAAGGACCCATGGAACCGATGTTGCGCGGCCTCGCGCTGAACCAGATTGCCGGCGAAACCGCCGGATCCGCCTCCCCCGCCACCGGTGCCCCGGCCAAGCCGGCCCTGCTGCTGGGCCCATCGCTGGGCACCGGCTCCAAGGCCCTCTGGGGCCCGATCGCGTCCCGGCTGGCCGGACATTTCGAACTCATCGCCTGGGACCTGCCCGGCCACGGCGGGGCGGACGTCTCCACCGAGGACTTCACCATGGCCGAGCTCGCCGCCGCCGTGGTCTCCCTGCTGAAACGCCTGCGCGCCGACGGCACCGTCTCGACGGACCTGCCCGTCTACTACGCCGGCGTCTCCATTGGCGGCGCCACCGGCATCCAGCTCGGCCACGACCACCCGGGCCTGTTTTCCGGGCTGGCCATCATCTGCTCGGCGGCGAAGATCGGCACCCCGCAGGGGTGGACGGATCGCGCGGAACTCGTGGCGAAGGCCGGCACCCCGACCATGGTCGCCGGTTCGGCCGAGCGCTGGTTCGGCCCCGGGTTCATCGAGGCCAACCCGGTGGTCTCCACCGATCTGCTGCACACCCTGCAGGACGCCGACCGCTTCTCCTACGCCCACGCCTGCGGTGCCCTGGCCGGGTTCGACCTGACCGGGGAGCTGGACGCGATCACCGATCCGCTGCTGGCCATCGCCGGCGCCCACGACGTCGTCTGCCCTCCTGCCGATGCCGAGTTCCTGGCGAGCCACGTGCCCAACGGCCGCTCCGCCGTCGTGCAGTCGGCGGCGCACCTGGCCCCCGCCGAGGACCCCGCGGCGACCGCGGCGTTGCTCCTCGATTTCTTCACCACGCAGGGATCACCCCGTGGCTGAGTCCAGTCGACTGCCCGGGGACAGCTACGACGACGGCATGGTGGTCCGCCGCGAGGTGCTCGGCACCGAACACGTGGACCGCTCCACGGCGAACGCCACCGGGTTCACCGGGGAGTTCCAGGAGATGATCACCCGCTACGCGTGGGGGACGATCTGGACCCGCGAGGGCCTGCCCCGGACCACCCGCTCGGCGATCACGCTGACCGCGATGATCGCCGGCGGCTACTGGGAGGAACTCGAGATGCATGTGCACGCGGCGCTGCGCAACGGGATGACGGCGGAGGAGATCAAGGAGGTCTTCCTGCAGTGCGCCATCTACTGCTCGGTGCCGGCGGCCAATGTGGCGTTCAAGATCGGGCAGAAGGTCCTGGCCGAGTACGAATAGGCGCCGTCCCGGAGCGGTTATCCGCCGGGGCGTCCTTCGGGGCGGACACCCGAGGACTCGACGCGGCCGGTCTTACCCGTATCGGTGTCGTCGACGTCCCTGCGGGTCGGCCCCGCGGGGACCTGTGCCATGGAGCTGGTCTCGTCCCAACGCGCCATGTCGGGCCGGTCGTGACGTGGGCCGGCACCGTGGGTCGCCTCGCCGGCTCCCTGTCCGCCGTCGGGCTCCAGCCAGGGGATCGGCGCGTGTTCGCCGAAGTGTTCGGTGTCCGCTTCGTCCCAGTCAAGCCGCCACCCCCGCGGTGGATCCTCCAGGAGTTCGCCGGGGCGCATCCAGTTGTAGAGGGCGGCGTAACTGCTGGTGGTCAGGTGGTCGACCCGGCGGCGCAGCATCCGCTGGTTCAGGTTCGCCGGGTTCGAAACGCCCATCGAGGCCATGATCTGTTCGGCTTCGGTGACGGTGAGCTTCTGGTAGTTGTGGACGCGGTTGCCCTTGTCCTCAACGTCCAGCGCGCGCATCAGGCGTGGGTTTTGCGTCGCCACCCCGACCGGGCACTCGTTCGTGTGGCATTTCTGGGCTTGGATGCAGCCGGTGGCCATCATCATCGAGCGGGCGCTCATGGTGAAGTCGGCACCCTGGATGAGCCGCTTGACGATGTCGCTGCCGCTGGCGACCTTGCCTGCGGCCCCCAGCCGGATCCTGTCGCGCAGGCCGGTTCCGACGAGCGCGTTGTGGACGAGCATCAGCCCCTCCGTCAACGGGGTGCCCACGTGGTCCTCGTATTCCAGGGGGGCCGCGCCGGTACCCCCCTCGGAACCGTCGATGATGATGTAGTCCGGGGTGATCCCGGTTTCCAGCATCGCCTTGCACATGGCCAGCACGTCCGTGCGGGATCCAACGCAGAACTTGTAGCCGATGGGCTTGCCGTCGGAAAGGTCGCGGAGCTGGCCCACGAATTCCATGAGCTCGCGCGGGGTGTGGAACGCGGAATGCGAGGCCGGGGAGATGCAGTCCTGGCCCATCGGCACCCCGCGGGCGTCGGAGATCTCCGGGGTGATCTTCGCCGCCGGCAGGACGCCACCGAGCCCGGGTTTGGCCCCTTGGCTGAGCTTGAGCGTGATGCCCTTGACCTGTTCGGTGGCTGCTTTCCGGCGGAAGGTCTCCGGCGCGAACTTTCCGTGCTCGTCGCGGCAGCCGAAGTAGCCGGAACCAATCTCCCAGAACACGTCGGCCCCGTATTCAAGGTGGTACGGGGTCAGCCCGCCCTCGCCGGTCTCGTGGACGAATCCACCGAGCGCGGCACCCTTGTTCATCGCCAGGACGGCATTCTTGGACAGCGATCCGAAGCTCATTGACGAGACGTTCATCAGGGCCATGTCATAGGGTTGCCGGCAATCGGGGCCGCCGATGTGCACCCGGTGGTGCTCCTCCGGCGGGGCGAGCGGGGCGCTGGAATGCAGCAGGAACTCGTACCCCTGCGAGTTGACGTCGCGTTCGGTGCCGAAGGCCTTGTGGCTGTCGGCGCCCTTGGACCGCGCGTAGATCAGCGAACGCGTATCGCGGTCGAACGGTCGTCCGTCGGTGTTCCGCTCGACGAAATACTGCTGGATCTCCGGTCGTACCGACTCGAGGAGGTACCGCATGCGGCCCAGTACCGGGAAATTCCGCAGGATCGCGTGCTTGGTCTGGAGCAGGTCGTGTATGCCCAGCGCGACGACCAGCAGGATCACGATGCCCAGGGCGATCCAGCCGGTGGTCCCGAACGATGCGGCGACCACCGCTGCCGCCGCCAGGACGATGAACAAAGTCAGCAGGAAGAAACGCACCATGAGGCCGAGCCTACCCCCGGGCCTGCCCATTTCGACACCGCCGGAGAGCGTGGGCGAGAATGGGTGCATGTTGGAACGCCGAAGACGAGTCGCCGCACGCTTGACCCCGCTCGCCGGGCTCGCCGTGGCCACGTTGCTGCTGGCCTCCTGCGCCACCGGGGCGTCCACCACCGACCCGGCCAGCAGTCCCCCGACGCACACCCGCACGCCCATCACCGACCAGGCATCGCCCTCCTCCGGATCCCTCGAGGCGGACATCCCGGCCCATGAGACGCACGGCCGGGCCACGAGCGAGAGGAAGCTGCCGCTCTACTCCCCCGGGGAGGCCGTGCATCTGGAGGGCTCGGACGGGAAGCCGGTGATCACCTTGACGGTCACGTCGTTGTCGGTCGAGGATACCTGCCCGGTCGACGGCGGCCAGCCCGAGCACGGGGCCTTCGCCCTGGTCGAGGTCGAGGCCACCTTCGAGAAGCCGTCCGATGCGGACGCGCAACAACGTCCGCTCGTGCTCTCGCCGAATGCCTGGTCCTATTTCCCGGTCGATGGCCCCCGGTACGACGGCGACCTGGGCAGTGCCGCGGCAACCTCCTGCCAGCAGGCGGGTAACGCGCTGCCCGCGGAACTGAAGCCCGGTTCGACGGTGCGTGGAACGCTGGTGCTCGACATCCCCGAACGCACTGGCGCGCTCACCCTGGCCGATGCCGAAACCGACATCGCCGAGTGGCCGCTGCCCTAGGACCGGTCAGGCCCCGACGTAGCGGGCCAGGTGCTTCCCCGTTGTCGTGGCCTGCCCAGCCACCAGCTCCGCCGGCGTCCCCTCGAAGACCACGCGTCCGCCGTCGTGCCCTGCCCCTGGGCCGAGGTCGATGATCCAGTCCGCGTGCGCCATGACGGCTTGGTGGTGCTCGATCACGATGACCGACTTGCCCGCCTCCACCAGCCGGTCCAGCAGCGCCAGCAGGTTCGCCACGTCGGCGAGGTGCAACCCGGTGGTCGGCTCGTCCAGGATGTAGATGTCGCCCTTCTCGGCCATCTGGTTGGCCAGCTTCAGGCGCTGGCGCTCGCCGCCGGACAGGGTGTTCAGCGCCTGGCCGAGCTTGATGTAGCCGAGCCCGACGTCCGAGAGCCGGGCGAGCATCTTCTGGGCCGCCGGGGTCTTCGCCTCACCGGAGGAGACATAGTCCAGGGCCTCGTCGACTGACATGTCCAGCACCTCGACGATGTTGCGCCCGCCCAGCGTGTACTCCAGCACGGCGGCCTGGAACCGCTTGCCCTCGCACTCCTCGCACGGTGTCGCGACGGTGTCCATGATGCCGAGGTCGGTGTAGATGACGCCGGCGCCCTTGCAGGTCGGGCACGCGCCCTCGGAGTTGGAGCTGAACAGGGCCGGCTTGACGCCGTTGGCCTTGGCAAAGGCCTTGCGCAGCGGCTCCAGCACGCCGGTGTAGGTGGCGGGGTTGCTGCGCCGTGATCCCTTGATGGCGCCCTGGTCCACGACGACGACGCCCTCGCGCTTCGCCAGGGAGCCGTGGATGAGCGAGCTCTTGCCCGAACCGGCCACCCCGGTGACCACGCAGAGCACGCCCAGCGGGACGTCGACGTCGACGTTTTTCAGGTTGTGGCTCGACGCCTCGCGCACTTCCAACGCGCCGGTGGACTGGCGCACCCCGTCCTTGGGGCGGGCCCGGTCATCGAGGTGTCGGCCGGTCACGGTGTCGCTGGCACGCAGGGCCTCGACCGTTCCCTCGAAGCAGACGGTGCCGCCATCGGTGCCCGCGCCCGGCCCCAGGTCCACCACGTGGTCGGCGATCGCAATGGTTTCGGGTTTGTGCTCGACGACGAGGACCGTGTTTCCCTTGTCCCGCAGCTGCACCAGCAACTCGTTCATCCGGGCGATGTCGTGCGGGTGCAGGCCGATGGTGGGTTCGTCGAAGACGTAGGTGACGTCGGTCAGCGATGACCCCAGATGGCGGATCATCTTGGTGCGTTGGGCCTCTCCGCCACTGAGCGTTCCGGCCGGGCGGTCCAGCGAGAGGTAGCCCAGGCCGATCTCCACGAACGAGTCGAGCAGGTGCCGCAAACCGGTCAGCAGGGGTGCCACGGACGGTTCGTCGAGGTCGCGTAGCCAGGCGGCCAGGTCGCTGATCTGCATCGCGCACAATTCGGCGATGCCCTGGCCGTTGACCTTCGACGAGCGGGCCTCGGCGGTGAGCCGGGTGCCCTCGCATTGCGGGCAGGTGCCGAAGGTGATGGCGCGTTCGACGAAGCGGCGGACGTGGGGCTGCATGGCCTCGACGTCCTTGGAGAGCATCGACTTCTGGATTTTCGGGATGACGCCCTCGAACGTGAGGTTCACGCCCTCGACCTTGATCTTGGTCGGCTCGGCGTAGAGCATCGTGTCCAGCTGCTTCTTGGTGAACTTCCCGAGGGGGGTGTCCATCGGCAGCCCCATTCCCTCGAACAGGCGGCCATACCAGCCGTCCATCGAGTAGCCGGGGACCGTCAGCGCGCCGTCGGCCA
Organism: Arthrobacter sp. ASL1; assembly: GCF_056680475.1. Lineage (NCBI taxonomy): Bacteria > Bacillati > Actinomycetota > Actinomycetes > Micrococcales > Micrococcaceae > Arthrobacter > Arthrobacter sp. ASL1. The sequence goes on along the minus strand of NZ_CM155284.1, from coordinate 2,728,682 downwards.
AGGTCTTCGTGTCGTCGTAGAGCGCGGTCATGTCGAAGTCCGAGACCTGACCCATGCCCTCGCACTTCGGGCACATGCCGCCGAGGTAGACGGCATCCTTCACGACCTTCTTCTCGACGTGGCCGCCCTTCTCGGTGCTCATCACCCCGCCGGCCCGGCGGGTGGGGACGTTGAAGGAAAACGCGGTCGGCGGGCCAACATGCGGGTCGCCCAGCCGGCTGAACAGGATGCGCAGCATGGCGCTGGCGTCGGTGGCCGTGCCGACCGTGGAGCGCGGGTTGGAGCCCATGCGTTCCTGGTCGACGATGATCGCGGTCGTCAGGCCCTCCAGGTAGTCGACCTCCGGGCGGGCCAGGGTGGGCATGAAACCCTGCACGAACGCACTGTAGGTCTCGTTGATCATCCGCTGCGATTCGGCGGCGATGGTCCCGAAGACCAGCGAGCTCTTGCCCGATCCGGAGACGCCCGTGAACACCGTGATCCGGCGTTTGGGCACGTCGACCGAGACGTCCTGCAGGTTGTTCTCGCGGGCACCGCGCACCCGGATGAGTTCGTGGCGGTCGGCGGCGTTGATGCCTTCGGGCGTGGTGGTTTCGGGCATGTCCACCAGTGTAGGCGGCGCCGCCACGCGCTGGCCTCCGGACGGTTGTCGACGAAAATACCACAACTACCCACAAGTAACTTTTTCTTCGACATCTCTTGAAAAGCTACCGGACAGTAGGTTCAATGTAATGCAGGTCACCATCAATGACATTCGTCCTGGCCCCACGGCCAGGACTTCCGCGGCCGCCTTCCGATCTGGAATGGCACCGCGGATGAACATCCCGGGCTGGGGGGGGCCGGCTCGTGCGCTGCCGCATTTCATGGCGCAGCCTCGCGCCGTCCGGCCCGCTACAACCTCCCCGAGGAGACGCATGAATGCACATCGCGCGGCGAAGCAGCACTCGCTGATGCACGCCATCATCACCGCCCTGCTGGCCCTGTTCCTGGTGGCCGTCCTGGCCTTCTACGTCATCTATTCCGGCCAGGTGGCCAACGGCGCCTCGAGACTGGACAACGGCATGGGCCAGGCCCAATCCGGGATATCCCAGCTGAACGACGGCGCCACGCGTGCCGCCGCCGGCGCCACCACCCTGCATGAGGGCACCGGGGAACTGGATGAGGGTGCCGGAAAGCTCTCCGAGGGCATCAGCACGGCGAACAACGGAGCCGGGGACCTCGATGACGGGGCCAAGAAGCTCCACTCGGGCACCGGCGAGTTGTCCACCGGAGCGGGTGCTGCCGCCGAGGGGGCCGCGAAGCTCGCCGAAGGCAGCGGCCGGCTGGCCGTCGGGTCCCAGAAGGTGGCCGCCGGTGCCGGCCGCGCCGACCGCGCGGCCAAGAAGCTCGACGCCGGTGCCGTGAAGCTCGTCGCCGGGGCGGGCGAGGCGGCCACGGGTGCAGACAAGCTCAGCGCCGGCGCCAAGGAGCTCGGCGCTGGAGGGCAGGCGCTGGGCAACGGAGCGCAGGAACTGGAAGCGGGGGCCCAGAAGGCCTCCGCCGGTGCCAACCAGTTGCACGCCGGAACGCAGGAGCTCGCCGCAGGAACCGGTGAGGCGTTGGCCGGCAGCTACCAGCTGAAGGAGGGCACCGCCAAGGCCGCCCCCGGCGCCCACCAGCTGGCAGACGGCTCGGCCGAATTGGCCGCCGGAACCCAGAAACTCCTGGATGCCGCCGAAGGCCCCCAGGGCGTCGTTCCGCTCGGGCTCCTGAAAGCCCAGCTCAGGGAGCTGAACGCCGGTGCACAGAAGATCGCCGCCGGCAACGGCGAACTGGCCGACGGCACCGACCAGCTCAAGGCCGGCACCGCGCAGCTCTACGCCGGGCTGTCGCAGCTCGATGCCGGGGCCAACCGCCTGGAAGCCGGCGCGGGCGAACTAGCCACGGGCAACCAGGCACTCGCCGTCGGTGCCGGGAAACTGTCCACCGGCGCAGACAAGCTCAGCGCCGGATCCACGAAGGTCTCCAAGGGTGCCTCCGCCCTGGCCGATGGCAACCACGCCATCGCCGCCGGTTCCGTGAAGCTGCAGAAGGGCACCGGGGAACTGGCCCGCAAGACGCCGGATCTGGTGGCCGGCGCGGAGGAGGCCGCCGCCGGATCGGTCAAGGTCCGCAACGGGGCCGGCGAACTGGCCGCCGGCAACGACAAGCTCGCCGCCGGTGCCACGAAGCTCGACGACGGGGCGGGCCGCCTCGCGGCCGGCACCCACCAGCTCGACACCGGCCTGGGCAAGCTCGATACCGGGTCGAAGTCGCTGCAGGCCGGCACGGGCAAGGTCGACGACGGCGCGGGCGAGCTCGCCGATGGCAACGGCAAACTCGCCGACGGCACGGCCAAGCTGTCCGCCGGATCCATGGAACTGGCAGGCGGGACGGAACAGCTGCGCGGTTCAACCGCTGCGGTCTCGGCCGATTCCATCCTCAGCTCCCCCAAGGGCCTGCTGCTCCTGCTGCCGCTCCTGATCCTCGCGATCCCTGCCGTCCTGCTCATCCGGGCCCGCCGGCACCTGCGCCGCTAGCAGGAACGCCGCAGGCCACCGATCCGTCGGCAGTGCACGGCATGGCTGCGGCCGGGCTCTCCACGGGGAACCCGGCCGCAGCGGCATTTAAGGGAGGCCAAGCACAACGACGTCAGACGCTCGGGACGCCGCCGAGCAGCGAGGCGGCGGCCTCGTCCAGGACCACGGTGACGTGCGGGTGACGTTGGATGATGGACGCCGGGAATTCCTCGGTCACCGGGCCCCGCAGTGCCCGCAGGACCGGTCGTGCCTTGTGCTCGCCGTGGGCGATCAGCAGCAGGTGCCGGGCGCCGAGGATCGTCGCGATCCCCTGGGTCAGGCAGCGCACGGGAACCTGCTCGGGCGAGTCGAAGAAGCGGGCGTTGTCCTGGCGGGTCCGCTCGGCTAGCCGCACCACGCGGGTCCGTGAGTCGAATGCCGAACCTGGTTCATTGAACCCGATGTGCCCGTTCGATCCCACCCCGAGGATCTGCACGTCGACGCCGCCTGCCGCGGTGATTGCCGCGTCGTAGTCCGCGGCGTGGGCCGCAGGGTCCGTGCCGTGCGGATCCGGTACGTGGACCAGGTGCGGGTCCATCCCGAGCGGCTCGGTCACCGCGGTGCGGATGACTTCGGCGTACGACTGCCGATGCCCATCCGGCAGGCCAAGGTATTCGTCCAGCGCGAAGCCGGACACCCGGGAACAGTCGATGTCCGCGGCGGCCAGGGCGGCGTAGAGCGGTAGCGGGGAGGACCCGGTGGCCAGGCCCAGCACGGCGGCGGGCTTGGCCCTGACGGTTGCCAGCACGACCTCGGCAGCCAACCGGCCGACGTCGTGCGCGTCCGTCCCGACGAGGATGCGCGGGGCCCCGGCGGCACCGGTGGCACCGCTGGCACCCGATTCCGGGGACCCGTGCGTCGTGGCGCTCACGGCAGCGGCTCGTCGACGTCGCGCAGGGCCGCGTCGAACCAGCCGGTGATGCTGCCCGGATGGGTGATGGCGGTGCCCACGACGACGGCGAAGGCCCCGGCGTCGAGCGCCGCCCTGGCCTGCGCGGGGGTGTGGATGCGGCCCTCGGCGATCAACGGCACGCCGACACCGGCCGCGGCGATCGCGGAGATCAGGCCCAGATCCGGGCCATCGGTCTTCGGACGTTCGCCGGTGTAGCCGGCGAGCGTGGTGCCCACGAGGTCCGCTCCGGCCTCGACGGCGGCCAGTGCATCGTCAAGTGAGCCGCAATCGGCCATCGCCAGGGCCGGGGACTGGTCCTTGATCCGGGCGATGGTCGCGGCCAGCGAGAGGCCGTCGGGTCGTGGCCGTCGGGTTCCGTCCAGGGCCACGATGTGTGCCCCGGCCTGGGCCACGGCGACGGCGTGGTGGGCAGTCGGCGTGATGAAGACCCCGTCGTGGCCGTCCTTCCACAGCCCGATCACCGGGACCTCGACGGCCGAGCGGGTGAACTGGATGTCGGCCAGTCCCTGCACGCGCACGGCGGCGGCCCCGCCGGCCACGGCGGAGGCGGCCACCTGGGCCATGGTCTGGGGGTGGCGCATGGGCTCCCCCGGGTAGGCCTGTGCGGAGACGATGAGCCGCCCGCGCAGCGACTCAAGCAGTTCCGATGGGGGCATCATGGGCTGTTCCTCCGGTCCTAGAGCAGCCCGGTGGAGCGCAGGATGTCCGCGATGGCGGCGGTCTCGGCGTCGTTGAGGGAGGCCATGGGCGTGCTCATCATATTGTCCTCGATGACGCCGAGCAGGACCAAGGCGGTCTTGAAGGCGCCGAGGCCGGCTGCACCGCCGGAGACGCGGGCGGCGTCCGGGGTGAAGACGATGGTGAACAGCTCCGCCAAGCGGTCCTGTTCCCGGCGCACGGCCTCCCAGTCGCCGGCCGCGGCGGCGTCGACCATGCGGCGGTAGCCGGCCGGGTCGACGTTGCCCAGGCCGGGGACCACACCGTGGGCGCCGCCGAGCAGGGCGCCATCGACGACGACCTCGTGCCCGGTGAAGACGGAGAAGCCCTTCAGATGGGCTGTGGCCAGCAGCAGCCGGCGGAAGGAGACGTCGTCGGCGGAGGAGTCCTTGACACCAGCGATCACCCCGTCCTCGGCCAGGCGGACGGCCACGTCCAGGGGCAGCTTGGCGTTGGTGCGGATCGGGACGTCGTAGGCGAAGAGGTCCACGTCGACCGCTGCCTTGACGGCGCGGAAGTGGTCCTCGATCTCGGCGGCGTTGGAGAGCGCGTAGTAGGGGGTGGTGACGACCAGGGCGTCGGCGCCGAGGTCCACCATCCGCCGGCCTTCCTCGATGACGCGCGCGGTGGTCTGCTCGTTGGCGCCGGCCAGCAGCGGGACGCGCCCGTGGTTGCGGGCGGCGATGGTGGTCATGACCAGTTCGCGCTCCGCATTGGTCAGGTAGGGGACCTCGCCGGAGGAACCAAGCACGAACAGCCCGGACACACCGCCGTCGATGAGGTGGTCCACGACGCGTTCCAGCGATGCGGTGTCGATGGATCCATCTGCGGCGCGGGGGGTGACGACCGGCGGGATGACCCCGGAGTAGGTGCGGGGGGCGGCGGTCGATGCTGCGGTCACGGGATGTGGTTCCTGTTCTGCTGGGTGTTGTGGTGTGGGGTGGTTCGGGTGGGGCAGGCCCGCGGGGGGCTACCCCGCGTGGAGCAGGGACGGCGCGGCGCCGAGCAGCTTGCGGGTGTAGTCGTTGGACGGGGTGTCGAAGACCTGCGCGGCGGGGCCCTGTTCAACGATCTCCCCGGCGTTCATCACGCAGATCCGGTCGGAGACATAGCGAACGGTCTGGATGTCGTGGGAGATGAAGACCATGCCGAGGTTCAGCTCGTTCTTCAGGTCGGAGAGCAGGTTCAGGACCTGGGCCCGCACCGAGACGTCCAGCGCCGAGGTCGGCTCGTCGGCGACGATGATGTCCGGTTCCAGGGCCAGGGCCCGGGCGATGGCCACGCGTTGGCGTTGGCCGCCGGAGATCTGGTTGGGGAACGCGGCCCCGGCCGAGGCCGGGAGGCCGACCAGGCCCAGCAGGTCGGCAGCGCGTTTGCTGCGGCTCGCCGCCGTGCCGATCCCGTGGACGATGAGCGGGTCCATGAGGATGTCGCGGACCTGCAGCCGCGCGTTCAGCGCCGTCGCCGGATCCTGGAAGACGACCGAGACGCTGCGCCCGAATTCCTTGCGCAAGGCGGCATTGCGTTTCACCGCCGGTCGGCCGCGGAAGAGGACCTCGCCGGAGGTCGGCGGCTGCAGGCCCACCAGCACGGAGGCGAGCGTGGACTTGCCGCAACCGGATTCGCCGACGATGCCGACGGTCTCCCCCCGGCCGACGCTGAAGTCGACGCCGTTGACGGCCTTGATGATCAGCGGCTTGAAGGCCTTGCCGGAGCGGGCCCGGTGGTGGACGTGCAGGTCCTTCAGTTCGATGACCGGTTCCGGATGGCTGGTCGGTGCGGGCTGGCTCATGCCTGGCCTTCCTTCGAGGTGGTGCCGGCGGCGGACAGTGTGTCGGCGGCCTGCGGGCTCGCCCACAGGTGTTCCGCGATGCCGTCCACGGGGGTGAGGACCAGCTGCCGGCTCGGGTCGGAGCCGGGCAGGGTGGAGCGGTCCGCGAACCGGTCCCCGTCGGCGAAGTCGCCCGGGCTGGGCACCGTCCCCGGGATCTGGTGCAGGCGTTCTGCACCGGATTCGATGGAGAGGACCGACCCGAGCAGGCCGCGCGTGTATTCGTGCGTCGGACGGGTGAGGATCGAGCGGACCGGGCCGGATTCGACGACCTGCCCGGCGTACATCACGGTGACCCGGTGGGCCAGGGAGGCGACGAGGGCCAGGTCGTGGCTGACGAACACCATGGCGAACCCGAGTTGTTCGCGCAGCTCGTTGAGCAGGTCCACGACCTGCTTCTGCACGGTCACGTCCAGGGCAGTGGTCGGCTCGTCGCAGACCACCAGCTTGGGTTGGCGGGACAGGGCCATGGCGATGAGCACGCGTTGGCGCTGTCCACCGGAGAGCTCGTGCGGGTAGGACTTCAGCGTGCGGGCCGGGTCCAGCTTCACCAGTTCCAGCAGTTCCGCGGGCGTCTTGCGGCCGCCGCGCCGGGTGAGTTGTGCCAGCTGGTCCTTGATCAGCATCGAGGGGTTCAGCGAGGACAGGGCGTCCTGGTAGACCATCGCGATCTGCTCGCCGCGCAGGCCCTTGTAGACGCCCGGATCGCCCGCACGGGTCCCGCCGCGGCCGTCGGAGGGCAGCAGCTCGCGGCCCCCGAAGCGGATGGAACCGGTGACGCGGGCGCTGGCCGGGAGCAGCCCCATGATGGCCAGCGAGGTGATTGATTTGCCGCAACCGGATTCCCCGACCAGGCCCATCGTCTCGCCCTCGCGGACGGTGAAGGACACGTTGTCCACGATGCGGGTCTGCCCGTAGCGGTCCGGGAAGCGGATGGAGAGGTCGCGGACCTCCAGGACCGGCGCGGCGTCCGCTCCCCCGTTGGCCAGCTGGAGCCGGTCGGTCCGGGTGGCCTCGACCGCTGCGAGGCGGTCGAGCTCGGCGGCCAGCCGCCGTCGTTCCGCGTTCCCCTGGTCGGCTGCGAGGGCGTCCGCGGCCGGGGCCAGCGCCCCGCCGTCGTCCTCCGGGGCCGTCGATGCCCCGGCGAATCCGGTGCCGTGGTGCTGCACGGTGGCGTCGCCTGCGGCGGCCACCTCGACGGAGGCGGTGTCGGTGGACGGTGTGGCGCCGCGCAGCTTCGGGTTGACGAGGGCGTCCGTCATGCCCTCGGCGAGGATGTTCAGCGCCAAGACGGTCAGCAGGATGACCAGGCCGGCGAAGGTGGTGGCCCACCAGGCGCCGTTGAGGACCAGCGTGCGCCCGTAGGAGATGACGTTGCCCCAGGACGGGGCGGGGTCCTGCACGCCGGCGCCCAGGAAGGACAGCGAGGCCTCGAGGATGATCGCGTCGGCCACCATCACCGTGGCGAAGACCAGGACGGGCGCGGCGCAGTTGCGCATGATGTGCTTGATGAGGATGTAGAAACGGCCGGCGCCGATGACGCGTTCGGCCCGCGAATAGTCCTCGTCCCACTGGGCGAGCACGTTGGCGCGGACCACGCGGGCGATCTGCGGGGTGTAGATGACGGCGATCGCCAGGATGATGACCGGGACGGAGTTGCCCAGCGAGGCCAGCAGTGCAGCCGCCAGTGCGATGCCGGGGAAGGCCATCAGCATGTCCATGATGCGCATGATGACCTCGTTGGCCCACTTGCTGCTGGTGGCCGCCAGCGAGCCGAGCAGCCCGCCGAGCAGAAGTGCCAACGCGACGGATCCCAGGCCGATGACCAGCGAGGTCCGGGCGCCAAAGAGCAGGCGGGAGAAGATGTCGCGGCCCAGCCGGTCGGTGCCGAAGAGGTTCTCGGCGCTCGGGCGCTGGGCGGGGATCCCGGAGGCCAGCGGGCTGTGCGGCGCCAGGACCGGGGCGAGGAATGCCGCCAGGGCGATGACGACCAGGAAGACCAGTGCGATCTTCGAGCCGAGGGTCAGTGAGGTCAGGCGGGTCGCGCCGGAACTCAGGCGCGCCACCAGGGCGTTGCGGGGTGCCAGGGGAGCCATCGGCTACACCGTCCTAATGCGGGGGTTGATGAGCAGGTAGACGAGGTCGACGACGATGTTCACCAGCACGAACGTCACGGCGATCGCCAGGACGACGCCCTGGACCAGGTTCGTGTCGTGGGCGGTGATGCCGTTGAGGATCAGCTGGCCCATGCCGGGCAGCGAGAAGATCATCTCGATGACGACGGCGCCGCCGAGCAGGTAGCCGATGCGCAACCCCAGCACGGTCACCGGGGTGACCAGGGCGTTGCGCAGCACGTTGCGGGAGATGACCTCGTTGCGGGGCACGCCGTTGCCGATCGCCGTGCGGACGTAGTCCTTGTCCAGCTCCTCCACCATCGAGGTGCGCACCACGCGGATCAGCGAGGCGGAGACCGGGATGGCCAGCGCGAGTGCCGGCAGCGTCATGTGCGCCAGCCACGCACCGAACCCCTCGCCGGGCCCCGGCATGCCGCCGGAGGGGAAGAGCGGGTTCGCACCCAGGGCCAGCCACTGGATGAGCAGGATGCCCAGCCAGAACGACGGCGTCGCGACGGCGGCGATGGAGAAGACGCGGATCAGCTGGTCGGGCAGCTTGTCGCGGTAGAGCGCCCCGAGCACGCCGAACGCCAGGGAGATCACGACGGCGATGACCACGCCGAACGCCGTCAGCTGCAGCGTGAGCGGGAACGCCTGGGCGATCATGCCGGCGACCGGACGCGATGGCGGGGTGGTCACGCCGAAGTCCAGGGTCAGCAGGCGGCCCAGGAAGGCCACGTACTGCACGGGCAGCGGCAGGTTCAGGCCACGTTCCGCGCGGTACGCCTCCTTGGCATCGAGGCTGGCGCCCTCGCCCAGGGCCATCGTGGCCTCGTCGCCGGGGGCGAGCTTGAGGATCACGAAGACCAGGAACGTGACGCCCAGGATCATCAGCGGCAGGGCCGCCAGTCGGCGCATCAGCAGTCGCAGGAGTGTTCCCACGGTTGTACTCCCATGTGTCGGGGAAGGATGAACTCGGAAAAGGTGGTGCGTGCCGCCGTCGTCCCCGGGGAACGACGGCGGCACGCGCCTCCGGGGCCGCTAGGCCTTGGGCTTGACGCCGACGAAGGAGACGCCGGTGGTGGGCAGCGGCTTGAAGCCCTCCAGCTTGGTCTCGTCCCAGGCGGTGGGCAGCTGGCGGTGGAAGATCGGGTACAGCGGCGCCTCCTCGGCGACGATGTTGATGATCTCGCCCCAGGCCGCCTTGGCCTTGGCCTCGTCGTCGGTCTTGGACGCCTCGTCGAGCTTGGCCTGGACCGTCTTGAACCCGGCACTCTTGTTCCAGTGGTAACGGTTCTTGGGCCAGACGTCGCCACGGTAGAACCAGCTCAGCAGCAGGTCCATGTCGTTGCCGAACACCGAGGGGTCACCCGGGGCGACGACCACGGAGTACTTGCCGGCGTCGACGTTCTCCCCGTACAGGGCGCCGGACTGCAGGTTGCGCATGGTGACCTTCACGCCCGGGATCTTGTTCCAGGACTCCAGGATCAGGGGGGCGACGTCCTTCACCCAGGCGGTGTCGGTGGTCAGCAGCTCGAACTCCAGCGAGGTGACGCCGGCGTCCTTGAGCAGCGACTCGGCCTTCGCCTGGTCGTAGGTGTAGACGGTGGAGGCCTTGATGTACTGGGGGTGGGTGTCCTGCACGTAGGAGCTGGCGGCCTTGGCGTTGCCCAGCAGCGCGGTCTTGATGATGGTGTCGGTGTCCATCCCGTAGTGCAGGGCCTGGCGTACCTCCTTCTTGTCGAACGGCGCCTGGGTGCAGTTGAACATCAGGAACAGCAGGCCGAAGGACTGCACGGACTCGACATTGATCTTGGCCTTGAGCCGGTCGACGTCCAGATAGGGGACGTCCTCGATCGCCGAGACGCGCCCGGATTCGGCGGCGGTCACGCGGGCCGCGGCGTCCGAGAGCAGGTACCAGGTCATGTTCGCGGCGCCGGCCGGGTACTGGCCGTTGTAGTCCTCGAACTTCTTGAAGACGATCTTGTCGTCCTTGGTCGCCGAGACCAGCTGGTACGGGCCCGAGCCGATGGGCTTGGCGTCGAAACCGGCCTGGTCCGCCTTGGCGACCTTCTCGGGGACGACCTTGACCACGGAGATCCGGCTGGGGAAGAGCGGGAACGCGTATTTGAGGGTGAAGACGGCGGTGTCCTTGCCCTTGGCCTTCACGGTCTTGATGAACGGCACGAACTGCGCGAACAACGAGGCGTTCTTCGTGTCCAGCACGCGCTCGAAGGAGTAGACGACGTCGTCGATGGTGACGTCGTCGCCATTGTGGAACTTCGCGCCGGAACGCAGCGTGACCTCCCAGGTGGTGTCGTCCACCTGCTTCGGCTCCGCGGCGGCCAGGGCCAGGTACGGTTCGCGGGTGGCCGGGTGCAGGTCCACGAGACCCTCGAAGATGTGCATGTTCGCCGCGTACGGCGTGGCACCCGAGGACGTCATCGGATCGAATCCGGTGGACAGCGCGTAGGAGATCCCGGCCTCGATCGTGTCGGCACCCGCAGCGCCGGAAGCGGCGCCCGCGCCCGAGGAACTGGGGCTGCTGCAGGCGGCGATGCTCGCCGAGAACGCGGCAGCGGCACCCATCAGGCCGGAGACCTTGAGGAAGTTGCGTCGGCTGCCTTCTTTGGCTGCCAGGTCGCTGAGGGACATGATGACCTCTTCTGTACGATGAGAAGTCGGACGTAGGATGTCCGACGTAGTGTTGTAGACTGTAAGCCGAATCACAGAGCAGGGTCAAGTGACCCGCCCAGGGGTTTTGACAACACTTCGATTTCCGGTCCGGAACCCCTCCGGCCCGGAACCGGTGAAAGGAAAATGGCCATGACCGCTCCGACGCGTCACGTCCGGCTGGGAGCCCACGAGCGCCTGCGGGCACTGACCTCCGACATCATGGACCTCATCATCGAACGCGGGCTACGCGCCGGCGACGCGCTCCCCACCGAGAACGTCCTCACGGAGGAACTCGGCGTCGGGCGGAACACGTTGCGTGAGGCCATCAAGGTGCTGCAGGCCCTCGGGGTCGTCGAAATCAGGCACGGATTCGGCATGTTCGTCGCCTCGAACAACCTGGTGGCCCTGGCCGACAGCCTCACCTTCCGCGGCCGGATGTCGCTGCGGCACAAGGGTCACGAGGCACACGAACTCGTGGAGGTCCGCCAGGCCCTGGAGTCCGGGTTGATCGGCTCGGCCATCGACGTCCTCGACGACGGGCAGATCCGGGAACTCGACGCCATCGTCGCCACCATGGAAGGCCGCGCGGCCCGCGGCCTGACGTTCGTGGAGGTCGACCAGGAGTTCCACCGGCTGCTGTTCTCCTGCCTGGAGAACGAGCTGCTGACCAACCTGCTGGGCGTCTTCTGGCAGGTCTACCGAACGATCCACGACGCCATTGAAACCGCCGGCGAGGACAACCAGTCAGTCGGACTAGCCGAAACGGCGAAGATCCACCGCGACATCCTGGATGCGGTCCGCGACCAGGACAAGGTCCGCGCCGCCGAATTGATGCACCGACACTTCGACGGGATCCGCGACCAGCTCACGGCATTCGCCCTCGAATCCTGAGGGCGCGGACGTTGGTGCCTCGGGCCCTACCGCCGGAGGCCCAGACCCCAGGAGTGCGGGGCGGGCTTGCGCGACCCGGGCAACGACGTCGCCTCGCGCCATTGCGTGGCCCACTCCGGCAGGCTGAGGTCGACTGGGGTTTCGACACCCATCGCCGCGAGGATCTCCTCGTTGGAGACCGGGCCCTGGCGTCCCAGCAGGCGCGTGCAGATCAAGGCGCTGACATAGACCTCGTCGTCGGCGACGATGCGCTGCTCGAAGTAGATGCAGCGCTCATCCATCCCGGCAATGCGCGTCTCCACGCTGAACCGCTGGTTGAAAACGACCGACTTGCGGAACGTCACCGTCTCCGCCTGGACGACGGGGCTCCAGCGCCTGCGCTTCATCACGTCCCACGTCCCCGCCCGGACCATGAGGTCGAACCGCCCGAGGTCGAAGATCGAGAAGTACATGCCGTTGTTGATGTGCCCGGCGATGTCGATGTCGGTCAGCAGGGCGCGCATCGGCAGCGAGCTGACGCCGAACATGTCCAGACGGGTGCGACGGCGGGCCTTGAGGAGCATGAGCCAGAGGCGGAAGATCATGTGCATACCTGCATGCTACCCGACGGTAACATCGGCGTCATGCTGTACTGATTGACATTTGCCAACCAGTGGGAGCAGAATGTCCTTGGGTGCCCACCGGCGCCCTGCCCCGACTGTCGGCATGGCGCCACCCGCCGATGCCCGATCCATCCCGAGGAATCCACCATGGCCCCGCGCGCCCTCCGGCCCTTCGCGCATCGCGACTACCGCATCCTCATCGCCGCCATGGTCGTCAGCGTGTTCTCGCACGGCATGTGGGCCGTGGCGATGGTGTACCAGGTCAAGCGGCTCGGTGGGGGCCCGGTGCAGCTGTCCTTCGTGGCGACGGCCACGAGCATCGGCCTGCTCGCCTTCGTGCTCGTTGGGGGCATCACCGCCGACCGCGTCTCCTGCCGGCGCGTCATCATCACCGTGGAGGCTGCCAGCCTGGCAGTCATGGCGGTCGTTGCCACCCTGGCCCTGACCGGCACCATCGAGCTGTGGCACCTCGTCGCGGCCGGCTTCCTGGTCGGCATGGGAGCGGCCTTCTTCTTCCCCGCCTACTCCGCCCTGCTGCCCCGGATCCTGCCACCCGAGGACCTGCTGGCAGCCAATGGGATGGAGGGCACCTTGCGCCCCGTCCTGCAGCAGGCCGCCGGCCCGGCCGCGGCAGGCATGATCGTCGCCGCGCTCACCCCTGCCTACGCGATCGCGGGGATGGCAGTCTGCCATCTGGTGGCATTGTCCGTGCTGCGCACCATCAGCCATGCTGCGGCCTACGATGCGCACCTGGAACCAGGCGTAGTGCGTCCCAGCGCGCTGGCCGACCTCCGCGAGGGCGTCGGCTACACGCTCCGCACGCCGTGGCTCCTCTGGACCCTGCTCTTTGCCGTGCTCTCGGTCCTGAGTTTCATCGGCCCGATCGAGGTGCTGCTGCCCTTCATCGTCGGCGGCCAGCTCGGCGGCGATGCCCAGGCGTTCGGTTTCATGCTGGCCGCGTTCGGCATTGGTGCCGCCGCAGGTTCGCTGTTCACCGCGTCGCGGCCCCTGCCCCGCCGGTACCTCACCTGGATGGTGGCGGTCTGGGCCCTGGGGACCCTCCCCCTGGCCGCCGTCGGCGTGGTCACCGGGTTGTGGCAGCTGGCGCTGGCGCTATTCGTCGTCGGCGCGACGGGCGGGATCGGCCAGGTCATCTGGGGGACGCTGCTGCAGCGAAGGGTCCCGCGGCGGATGCTGGGCCGGATTTCGAGCCTGGACTTCTTCGTTTCCCTGGCGCTCATGCCGGTCTCGATGGCGTTGGCCGGCCCGATCGGCGAAACCGTCCCCCTGTCGCTGGTCTTCGTCGTCGCGGGGGTGGTGTCACCGGTCATCGGCGTCATCGTCTGGCTGGCCGGGCGCATGGCCCAGGACGAGATTGCCCACCCCCTGGATGCCAAGCACTCGGCACCCCTCGAATCGTCGGCCTGACGCCCGCCCGGCCCCATGCGGCCGGGCGGGCCAACCGCCTCAGAGTGCGCGCTGGGCGTGTCCATTGATCGCATCGGCCGCACGGATGAGGGTCAGGTGCGAGAAGGCCTGCGGGAAGTTCCCGGCCATGCGCCCGTCCACGGTGTCGTACTCCTCGGAGAGCAGCCCCAGCCCGTTGGAGTAGCCGACCAGCTGGTCCATCAGTTCCCGGGCATCGGCAATGCGGCCGGAGCGGGCATATTGCTCCACCAGCCAGAACGAGCAGGCCAGGAACGGGTGTTCGCGTCCGGACAGGCCGTCCTTGCCCGAGGTGGTCCGGTAACGCAGCAGCAGTCCCGCATCGTCCTTCAGGTCCCGTTCGAGGCGGGCGACCGTGCCCAGCATCTTGGGGTCGTCGTACTCGATGAAGCCCACCTGGGCGATGACCAGCAACGACGCGTCGACTTCGGTGTCGCCGTAGGTCTGGGTGAAGGTCCCCTCCTCCTTGTTGTAGCCGTGTTCCATGACCTCATCGCGCAGGCGATCGCGGAGCGTCTCCCACAGGGTGTCGTCCCCGTCGAGTTGGTGTTCGCGCACCGCGCGGACGCCCCGGTCGAAGGCCGCCCACATCATCACGCGGGAGTGCGTGAAGTACTTCTGGTCCCCACGCATCTCCCAGATGCCGTGGTCCTTGTGGTCGATGTGCTTTTCGACGTAGCCGAGCAGCGCCTTCTGCAGCGGCCAGGAGAAGTGGTCCTCGACGCCGCCCATGTTGCGCAGCTTCTCCAGGGCCACGAGGACCTCGCCGACGACGTCGCCCTGGTATTGGTCCACGGCACCGTTGCCGGCACGGACCGGCAGGGACCCCTCGTAACCGGGGAGGTGTTCCAGGGTGCGTTCGGGCAGGCGCCGCTCCCCGCCGACGCCGTACATGATCTGCAGGTCGTCCGGATCCCCGGCGACGGCGCGCAACAACCAGTCCCGCCAATTCAGGGCTTCCTTCTCGTACCCGTGCGTCATCATGGCCTCGAGCGTCAACGCGGCATCGCGCAGCCAGCAGAATCGGTAGTCCCAGTTCCGTTCGCCCCCGAAATCCTCCGGAAGCGACGTGGTGGGCGCAGCGACGATCCCACCGGTGGCCTCATGCGTCAGGGCACGCAAGACGAGCAGCGACCGCTTCACGACGGAGTGGTAGGACGCCTGCACGGGGATGTCCTTGGACCAGTGTTTCCAGTACGACACCGTCTCCTGCAGGCTCGCCCCGGCGTCGATGCGCGCAGGCACGTGGTGATGTGATTGGAACCAGCACAACTCGAAGTCCACCACCTCGCCCGCGGACACGATGAAATCGCCGATGTGCCGGTGGTCGTGCCCGTGGGGCAAACGGTCCCCGTGCAGCACGATGGCATCCGGACCGGCGACGGCGACAATGGAGGTGGCGCCGTTCTTGTGGTCCTCGTGACGCCGAACCCAGGGAACCACCGCACCGTCGCCAAAACGGAAACTGATCTCCTGGTGCATCCGCACGCTCCCGGCCAGGCCCTCGACGCGCCGGATGATCGAGGCCCGCCGGTCGCCCACCGGCATGAAATCGGTGACCAGCACCTGTCCTTCGGACGTCTTCCACAAGGTGCGCAGCACGAACGTCGAATCCACATAGGTCCGTTGGACGACGACGGGTCGACCTTCGGCTTCCGGGTCCGGCTCCGCCTCCCTCGTCGCCGGATCCTCCAGTCCGGCCACGCGGGCGGCCTGGCGTCGCTCGGATCGACGGGCCGGGTGCTGGGGTTCGCAGTCGTCCACCGCGCCCACCGGCGCGAGGAGCCACCGCCCGTGTTCCGAACCGCCCAGCAGCGCCGCGAAGGCTGCATCCGAGTCGAAACGCGGGAAGCAGAGCCAGTCGACGCTGCCCGATTCGGACACCAGCGCCCCGGTGCGCAGATCGGACAGCAGTGCGTAGTCTTCGATCAAAGAGGCCATTCATCCAGCCAACCGCAGCTGGCCCCGCGGAGCAAGCCAAAGGCCCCCTCGCCCACCTCACGCTGCGTCCACACCGCATCGCTACACCCGCTTTGATTTGTTTTTCTGTTTTTCTGTTGACTTTCATTCTCTAGCGCGTCTAAAGTCAACGAAACACAGATTCACTGTGATGGGGACCACCGAAGGGATGCCGTCATGTTCGCCGAGGAGCGACACCGCCTGATTGGCGATCTGGTGGCCAGCGCCGGCCGGGTCTCGGTTGCCGATCTGGCCCGGCAGCTGGAGATCACGCGCGAAACCGTACGCCGCGACCTGGCCCAGCTGGAAGAGAATGGCCTGCTGCGCCGCGTCCATGGCGGCGCGGTGGCCAGCGGGACCACCAGCACGGCCGAGGAAAGCCTGAGTGTGCGCACCTCGCTGAACCATGCGCAGAAATCGCGGATCGCCGACCGTGCCGTGGAGCTGCTGCCCTCCGGGGCCACCTCGGTGGTGCTGGACGCGGGCACGACGACGGAGCTCCTCGCCGAGGCGATGGCCTCCACGCTGCCCTCCCCGCGCACCGCCGACCTGTTGGTGCTCACGCACTCCGTACCGGTGGCCTACCGGATTTCCACCGGCGGCTCCTTCCAGCTCGACGTCATCGGCGGCCGCGTCCGCGCCCTGACCAGCGCCGCCATCGGGGCCTCCACCATCGACCAGTTCCGGGCCCTGCGCCCGGACATCGCCTTCATCGGCGCGAACGGCATCCACGCCGGATTCGGCCTGAGTACCCCGGATCCACTGGAGGCCGCCGTGAAGTCGGCGATTGTCGCCTGTGCCCGACGTGTCGTCCTCCTCGCCGATTCCAGCAAGCTCGGCCAGGAAACCCTCATCCGCTTTGCCGGCCTGGACCAGATCGACACCCTGGTCACCGACGCCGCCCCCGAGGCCGGCCTCGCCAGCGCGCTTGAGGACGCCGACGTCGAGGTCGTGGTCGCATGATCACCACCTTCACCGCCAACCCCAGCCTCGATCGGACCATCGAGCTCGGCTCGGCGTTGGCCCGCGGCGGGGTCCAGCGCGCGCGCGCGGCCAGCGCCCAGGCCGCGGGCAAGGGGGTCAACGTCACCCGCGCCTTGGTAGCGGCCGGCGTCCCGACCCTGGCCCTGCTACCGGGCGATGACACGGACCCGGTCGTCATCGGACTCGTCGTCGACGGATTGCCACACCGCGCGCTGCCCATCGGCCAGCCGTTGCGCAGCAACGTCACCCTCACCGAACCGGACGGGACCACCACCAAGGTCAACGAACCCGGCCCGACGCTGGGCACCACCCACCAGGAGATGATCGCCAGCGCGCTCCTCCAAGCCGCCGCCGACTCCTCGTGGATAGTCCTGGCCGGTTCCCTGCCACCGGGCGTTCCCGCGTACTTCTACGCGGAGACGATCACCCGGCTCCGTGCCGACCTCGGCACCCGCTGTCCCCTGATCGCCGTCGACACGTCCGATGCCCCGTTGGCCGCCCTGTATGACGCCCCTTCCGGGCTCCCCGATCTGATCAAGCCCAACGCCGAGGAACTGGCCGGCCTGGCAGGAACCTACTCCGAAGCCGAACTCGAGGCCTCCCCCGAGCTGGCTGCGGCCGCAGCCCTGCGGCTCGTGGAGCGCGGCACGGCCGCGGTACTGGCCACACTCGGGGAGCGGGGCGCCGTCCTCGTCACGGCGGAGGGCGCCTGGCTCGCCACCCACGCCCCGGTCAAGGCCCGCAGCACCGTCGGCGCCGGCGACTCCTCGCTGGCCGGATACCTCATCGCCCACGACCGTGGCGCCACGCCACCCGAATGCCTCCGATCCGCCGTCGCCTATGGTGCGGCAGCGGCTTCCCTACCCGGTTCCCTGATCCCCACCCCGGACCAGACCGCCCCGGAATCCGTCACCGTCACACCGCTCCTGCCGGCTCCCCCGTCGCTGGCCTCCTCGACCCAGACCCCTAAGGAATGACCATGTCCGAGCTCATCACCGAAGAACTCGTCCTCTTGGACCGCGACCTCGGCAGCACCAGCGCCGACGTCGTCCGCGCCCTCGCGGCCACTGTCGCAGCCGCCGGCCGCGCCACCAACGCCGAAGACCTGGCCGCTGACGGCATCGCCCGCGAAGCGAAAACTGCCACCGGCGTCCCCGGCGGCATCGGCATCCCACACTGCCGCTCCGCGGCGGTCACGGAGGCCACGCTCGTCATGGCCCGGCTCGCCCCGCCCGTGGACTTCGGTGCCAAGGACGGCCCCGCCGATCTGGTCTTCTTCATCGCCGCCCCCGAAGGGGCCGACCAGCAGCACCTCAAGCTGCTCTCCAAACTGGCCCGTTCACTGGTCAAGAAGGACTTCACCGCGGCCCTGCGCTCGGCCGGAAGCGCCGCGGAGATCGTGGCGCTCGTCGACCAGGCCATCTCCCCCGAACCTGCCCAACCGACGGAACCCGCCGCCAGTACGACGGCGGAAACCACGCCGGCTGCCCCGGCGGCGGACGCTCCCGAGCCGGCCACCCGCCGTCGTACCCTGGTCGCTGTCACGGCCTGCCCCACCGGCATCGCCCACACCTACATGGCTGCCGACTCGCTCGTCGCCGCGGCCGCCGAAGTCGGCGTGGACCTGCACGTCGAGACCCAGGGCTCCGCGGGCGCGACCCCGCTGGACCCTGCCGTCATCGCCGCCGCCGACGCCGTGATCTTCGCCGTCGACGTCGACGTTCGCAACAAGGACCGCTTCGCCGGGCTACCCGTCATCCAGGTCCCGGTGAAGCGCGGTGTCGACGAACCCGCCAAACTCGTCGCCGATGCCCTGGCCGCCGCGGACAACCCGAACGCCCGCCGCGTGCCGGCCGGCACGGGAGATGCCGACGCCGACGGCCGGTCCGGCGAAGGCCGTGAACCCATCGGCGCCGCCCTGAAACGCTCGCTGCTGACCGGTGTCAGCTACATGATCCCGTTCGTCGCCGGCGGCGGCCTGCTCATCGCCCTGGGCTTCCTCATCGGCGGATACGACATCACCGATGTCGCCGACAAGGTCAGCGTCCAGAACAACCTGTTCAACCTGCCCGACGGCGGTTTGAACATCTACCTCGGCGCCGTCGCCTACAAGATCGGCAGCCTGTCCATGGGCTTCCTGGTCCCGGTCCTCGCCGGCTACATTGCCTACGCACTAGCCGACCGCCCCGGCCTGGCACCGGGTTTCACCGCCGGCGCGGTCGCCGGCTTTATGGGCGCCGGGTTCCTCGGCGGCATCGTCGGCGGCCTGCTGGCCGGGGTTATCGCCCGCTGGATCGGCAACTGGCGGGTACCCAAGCTGCTGCGCGGTTTGATGCCCGTGGTGATCATCCCGCTGATCGGCTCCATCCTGGCCTCCGGCGCCATGTTCCTCTTCCTGGGTGGGCCCATCGCCGCCCTGAGCAGCGCGCTGAGCAACTGGCTCTCCGGCATGTCCGGCACGGCGGCCGCATTGGTGGGCCTCATCCTCGGGCTCATGATGGCCATCGACCTCGGTGGACCGGTTAACAAGGTCGCCTATGCCTTCGCCGTCGCCGGCCTGGGCACCGGCTCGATCACCAACCAGGCTCCCTGGGAGATCATGGCAGCGGTCATGGCCGCCGGCATGGTGCCGCCGTTGGCCATGGCGCTGGCAACCGCCCTGGACAAGAAGCGCTTCACCGCTGCCGAGCACGAGAACGGCAAGGCAGCCTGGCTGCTCGGTGCTGCGTTCATCTCCGAGGGCGCCATTCCCTTCGCCGCAGCCGACCCGCTGCGCGTCATCCCCGCGAGCATGCTCGGAGCCGGAGTCACCGGTGCCATGGTCATGGGCTTCCACGTCACCAGCCAGGCCCCCCACGGCGGATTGTTCGTGGCGTTCGCGATTGGCAACCTCCTGATGTTCCTGGTCTCCATCGTGGTGGGCATGGTCATCTCCGCCCTCACCGTGTTGGCGCTGAAGCGCTACGCCCGCAAATCCCCCGTCGTGACGGCCGAAGCTGAGAAGGTGGCGGCATGAGCGAGAACTTTGCGGGCGTCGGTGTGAGCGCCGGCCGCGTCATCGGCCCGGTCCGGCGAATGCCCGAACCGATTAGCGCTCCCGCTGACGGAGCACCGTTGCCCGAGGGCGTCACGGCCGAGCAGGAAAGCGCACGGTTGGCGGACGCGACGAAGACCGTTGCCGCGGGGTTGAAGGAGCGCGCCGCGGCCGCCACGGGCGATGCAGCGGACGTGCTGAAGGCCACGGCCCTGATGGCCTCGGACAAGTCGCTGCTGAAGTCGGCGACCAGGCTCGTCGCCTCCGGCACCTGCGCTGAATCGGCGATCTGGGAGGCAGCGGATGCCGTGGCCACCCAGCTGGCCGCGCTCGGCGGGTACATGGCCGATCGCGCCACGGACGTCCTGGACGTCCGCGCCCGGATCGTTGCCGAGTTGCGCGGCATTCCCGCTCCGGGGATCCCTGATGCCGATGAGCCCTTTGTGCTGTGCACGGCAGATCTGGCCCCCGCCGATACCGCCACGCTGGATCCGGCACGCGTCCTGGCGCTGGTCACCAGCGGAGGTGGCCCGCAGTCGCACACCGCGATCGTCGCCCGGTCGCTGGGGCTTCCGGCCATCGTGGCGGCCGCCAACACCGTGGCCCTGGTCGACGGCGACGTGGTTTTCGTCGATGGCATCGACGGAACGGTGGTCCGCAATCCAGGCGCCGCGGAGGCGGCACTCGCCGAGGCCTATGCCTCCCGCGTGGCCCTGCCAGGCTTCGACGGTGTCGGTGTGCTCTCCGACGGGCATCGCGTCCCCCTGCTGGCCAACGTCGGCAGCGGGTCCGATGCGAAAGATGCCGCGGCCGCGGGCGCCGAGGGCGTGGGGCTGCTGCGTACCGAGTTCTGCTTTCTCGGTCGGGACACCGAGCCCGGCCACGAGGAACAGGTCGCCGCCTACCGTGCCGTCTTCGAGGCATTCGGCGGTTCCAAGGTCGTGGTGCGGACCCTCGATGCCGGCGCCGACAAGCCCTTGCCGTTCCTGACCGATGCATCGGAACCGAACCCCGCCCTCGGGGTGCGCGGCTACCGCACGGATGCGGCGGTACCGGGAGTACTGGTTCGCCAACTAGCTGCGATCGCCGAAGCCTCGCAAGCAACGGACGCCGAGGTCTGGACCATGGCGCCGATGATCTCCACCCCGGCCGAGGCGGCCACGTTTGCTGCCCTCTGCACCAACGCAGGGCTGTCTACTCCGGGCGTGATGGTGGAGGTCCCTTCCGCTGCCGTCATGGCACGCCAGGTGGTTTCCGAAGTAGCCTTCGCCTCCATCGGCACCAACGATCTGACGCAATACACGATGGCTGCCGACCGGCAGCTGGGACCCCTCGCGGAATTCAACGACCCGTGGCAGCCCGCCGTGCTGCACCTGGTGCGCTCAACATGTGAAGGCGGCGCGTCCGCCGCAGGTGGGCCCAAGCCCGTCGGCGTCTGTGGCGAAGCCGCGGCAGATCCTGCCCTGGCTGTGGTCTTGGTCGGTTTGGGGGTGGCAACGCTCTCGATGAATCGTCGGGCGCTGCCCGCCGTCGCCGCTATCCTCAAGACAGTCGATAGTGCCGAAGCCCAGCGGATTGCCCACCTCGCGCTCGGAGCCGCCTCCGCCGACGAAGCGCGGACGTTCGTGCGTGCCGCCTTGCCCGAACTCGACGTTTTCGGGCTGTGACCCGAACGAACCGCCCTTTCCAGAGAACCCACCGCAACACCCGAACCTAGGAGCACACCATGGCAGAACGTACAGCAACCATCGCCAGCCGCGTCGGCCTCCACGCCCGCCCGGCAGCGATCTTCGCCGAAGCCGCCGGCGAGCTCGACCTCGAGGTCACCATCGCCCGCGAAGGCGAGCCAGCCGACGAGGCCCTTGACGCCTCGAGCATCCTGTCCCTCATGGGCCTGGGTGCCGAACATGGCACGACCGTCGTGTTGCGCGCCGAGGGCGACGGCGCCGAGGCGGCCCTGGACCAGCTGGTGGGCATCCTGGAAACGGACCACGACGCCGAATAGTAGCGCCGGCCCGTCGGTCGACGCGTCGCCGATTCGTTCGGTGGCGGCGCCCATTTTGTGTGTTCCGATTGAGCTATCTTCACCGGGCGAATTCGCGGGCGAGCCCAATGAGCGCGGTCTTCCACGGTTCATGCCGTCTCTGGCCCGGTAACCGACCGCCTTACGGCACGCTCCTGCAAACGAATAGGCTGGATGAAATGAACAGTCGACAGCAGCTAAGCCCCGTCAGTTATGTCATTTTCCGACAGGAAGACTTTGTTCTACTGCAGTTGCGCCAAGGAACTGGATACCTTGATGGTCACTGGGCCACGGCGGCCGCCGGTCACATTGAAGCCAATGAATCTGTTCACGAAGCGGCATCCCGGGAAGTCCGCGAAGAGCTAGGCATCTCAATCAATGCGGCTGATCTCTTGCCTTTGACCGTCATGCACCGGGAACAGGGGTGGAAGGGAAAGCGAATAGGGAGAGTGGACTTCTTTTTTCAGTGCGTGTCTTGGCCCTCTGAGCCACGTCTGATGGAGCAGGATAGGGCGGCCGACCTCAGGTGGTTCCACCTCGATGACTTGCCGACGCCCGTGGTTCCACATGAGCTCTCTGTCCTTGAGTCCATCAGGTCCGGATTACCAGGGATTATCTCGTTCGGAGATTTTTCGGGCTCCTCGGTTTCGGCGTTTTGAAGCGCCCCGGTGAGCGTATCCCCTAAGGACCGCCTATTGGGTCGCACTCAGCGCCGCCGCCTTGCCGTTAGTCTTCCGTCATGGGTGACTACGACGCCAGGTTGATTGATCTCTATGACCAGGACAATCCCGACGGCTTGGAGAACGATTTTTATCGAGAACAGGCAGACAAGTGCGGCGCGACGTCGATCGTCGACTTGGGTTGCGGGACTGGCATGCTAGCCGTCTCCCTTGCTCGCGAAGGGCGGGCTGTTGTCGGTGTGGACCCATCGCTGGGGATGGTCGCCTATGCGCAAAGTCGACCCGGAGCAGAAGCGGTGACCTGGATCCTCGGTGACAGCCGGGATCTGCCGGCCAGCGATTTCGACTATGCGGTCATGACTGGAAATGTTGCTCAGCACATCCTTGGGGCCGACTGGGAACGCACACTGCAAGACCTTCGCACGCACATGCCCGTCGGCGGTGTGCTGGCTTTTGAAAGCAGAAATCCAGCGATGCGTGAATGGGAGCGGTGGAAATCGGAGTGGCCCACCGCCAGGAACACTCTGCACGGCCCGCTCGTCGAATGGGCAGAAGTCTCGATGGTCGGCGTCGAAGTTGTCGAAGTTGTTTTTCACAATCTGTTTCTTCGAGAGAGCGATACGCGTACCGAAATTGGGCGCTTCGCGTTTCGCGACCGCCCTACACTCGAAGGTCAGCTTCAATCGGCTGGTTTCAAGGTCGAGGCTGTGTATGGGGACTGGAACCGAACAGCATTTTCTGATGGTGCCGCACTCATGGTTTTTGTCGCGCGTGCGTGTTGAATCCCGTCCCGTGAAAGCCTTCCCGAAATGTACATTTTGGCGCGCCGACCCACGAGGCATTGAACGTCTAGCATCCTGCGTCCGGGCCGGGCCGGGACGCCGAATCTGGGGCGTCTAGACCAGGGTTGTCAGGCCTTGCGCTACGGCGTCATGGAACGCACCTGGCTGTTCCACCCATGGATAGTGTCCACAGTCCGCGATAAGTATGAGGTCGGCACTCAGCGCCGAGGCATATTCTCGGACCGGCTGCACGCCGCTGAACAGGTCCTGGCTGCCGCCGATGACCAGAGTTGGAAGGTTCGGAGCCGCCAGGATCCGCTCGCGCGAATCTGCCGGGATGTCCGTGAACCATGCCTGGGTGGCGGCGAGTGAAGCACTGCCCAACCCCGAGTGGTCCCGCTCTGTTTGAGTCCATGCCGCGTACCCGGCGGGGGCTTGCAGCTTCCTTGCTTGTTGGAACTCTTCCTCGGTGCGCGGGGCTGGCCCGTCCAGTGAGGCTACGGCCGATTTGGTTGCGGTCTCTGTGCGGAGTGCGGCGAGACGCGACCCGTCGTGGTGCGATCCCGTCAACCATGCCGCTGAGGGGGCCACCAGGATTCTCGAACGAATGCGCTCGGGGAACCGGGCGGATACTGAGAGTGCGAGCCTAGTCCCTGCCGAGTGCGCGATGAGGTCAAATGTTTCCAGCCCAAGGCTGTCCGCGATCGCGAGGACGTCTTCTGCATCGTTCCACCAGCCGCGGGAAAGTCCTCCTGTGGTCCGCGTTCCCCGAGGATGAATGACCGTCAGCGGCCTTTCCGAGCCGACGTTTGCAAAATCTTCGAGGTACTCGACGTCGCGACAGGGACCGCCCGGGATTAACAGCGCGGGGAGGCCACTGGCCTGGCCGATGGTATGGGTAGTGATTTCTGCTCCGTCGGGTGCCGAAATGATTGCCATGTCGCCATCCTACGGATGGCCGAGCGAGAAGCCAGGGCCCAGTTCGGGTGCAGCACCATGGATATGGGGGCCGACTCCATGGACCGGCATCGGCCACGCGTGACTGCAGCGCCCCCACGAAGTGTTCCGCAGGTCGTCCTGCAGATGAACCCAGCGGCTTGTGAATCCTCGCCCGCTGGTCACCGATGTGGTGTCATGCGCCGATTCCATAGTTCGTCCCAATGCTTCGGATATTCGAACGGTTGAACAACTATTTGTACGTCGTCCTCATGTTGGACGATGCCGGGCGTTCCCGACCGAAGTTGCACCCAAGGAAGTTCATATTTGTCGATCAAGGCCAGATACTCCTCACACATGTCAAGAAGGTGCACGGCAGAAGGCTTGAACCACGCGCACGCGTTGGGCGATGCATAGCAATTGGGCGACTCCAGGGTTGGATCTGGATACAGCGCATTTGCGGTGCAATTGGCTTGTCGCCACCACGCCAAGTCGTCATCAGACAACACGCCTTCAGCTGCAAGACCATTGGCCAAAGCAAAAATGCCCGGGAAGCATCCGCGGCGATTGGGGACTGCACTTTGAAAACGGATGAACTCCATGGTGTGAATCTACGTGATCGACGGGAAGGAACCTTTAGCCACACCGTCCGGCGTTGAGTAGCCTCTGCGGAGTCGACGCTGACAGTTGGAAGTTGACCGCGGTGCCTCCAAGAAGGCCCCGGCGGGCACCGACCCCACTGGTCGGGAACGGGACACCGCCAAGGTGAAGTGGATCGTCGACATCGGCGGCCCGGACGTTTCCATCCGGGCCGCCGATGTTCCGATCAGAAACCGGACCTAGATGATTCCATCGCTGAGATGGTTCGGGGTGCCGAACCGGTGGGCGGTGATCGAGATGGCCTGTTCACGCAGGAACGGCAACAACTCCACGCGGCCCGCGGCGACCACCGGGTGGTCGTAGACGGCCACGTCCGGCTTGCCGTCCGCGGCGGCGTAAGTCGCCGCCGACGAGGGCCCGATGTAGCGGATGCGGGCGCCGGAGTCTGGCCCGGTCTGGGCGGCCAGCCGGCCCACCCTGCTGGCCCAGGCCCCATCGTCCTCGACGGCAACTTGGACGCCCTCGGCGTTCAGTGCCGCCAGTACACGGGCTGGCAGTTCCGCGCCGACGCTGACGGTGATTCCCGATCCGTGACGGTTTCCGGTGCCGACACTGCCACTGATGCCCTCGGTCCTCGTGGCGGTGTGTGCCCCGAGTCCGGCGGCGACCACACGCAGCAGTTCGGCCAGGCCGTGGCCGGACGTCGCCTCCTCGTACCGGACGGTCACCGGGACCGGGCGGTAGCGGAAGACGTTGCGCTCGGATTGCAATGCGGACACGTCCTTCGAGACACCGAATTCCTCGGCCAGCTGGGCGGCGTCCGTGGCGCGGGCGCCCTGCAGCCAGGCGAAGTCGGCGGGGTCGATGGCGTTGCCCGATGCGGTGCCCGCCTCTGCGGCCACGACACCGAGGATGTCGCTGCCCCCGGCGACGCCGGAGTTGGAGGTCGCCGAGGTGTCTATTCCCGTCGCGGTCCGGACGGTGGCGTGGGAGACCGCAGCGTGCGAATCCGCTGCCGCCATGGCCTCCGTGCTGACGGGGGCATCCAGCCAGGAGCCCATGCCGACCAGGTAGTTCGGTCCGCCGGCTTTGGTCCCGGCGCCGACTGCCGACTTCTTCCACCCGCCGAACGGCTGGCGGCGCACGATCGCCCCGGTGATGCCACGGTTGATGTAGAGGTTTCCTGCCTGCACGTTGTTCAGCCAGTACCCCAGCTCCTCGGGGTCCAGCGAGTGCAGCCCGGAGGTCAGCCCGTAGTCGATGTCGTTGACGATGCCGACGGCCTCCTCGAGCGTTTCGGCGGTCATGACGCCCAGGATCGGGCCGAAGTACTCGGTCAGGTGGTATTCGGAGCCGCGTTTCACGCCCGAGCGCACGCCCGGGCTCCACAGCTGGCCGGTGTCGTCGAGCTGGCGCGGCTGCAGCACCCACTGCTCGCCGTCGCCCAGGGTGGTCAGCCCGCGTAGCAGCTTGCCCTGTGCCGGTTCGATGACCGGGCCCATCTGCGTCGCCGGGTCAACCGGGTAGCCGACCTTCAGCGACCGCACGGCGTCGACGAGCTGGCTGTGGAAGCGCCGCGAGGTCGCAACCGACCCGACGAGCACCACCAGCGAGGCGGCGGAGCACTTCTGCCCGGCGTGCCCGAAGGCCGAGGCGGCGACATCGCGGGCGGCCAGGTCCAGGTCGGCCGACGCGGTGACGATGATGGCGTTCTTGCCGGAGGTCTCGGCCAGCAGCGGCAGGTCCTGCCGGAAGGAACGGAACAGTTCGGCGGTCTCGTACCCGCCGGTGAGGATCAGTCGGTCGACGCTGGGGTGGGACACCAGTCGGGTGCCCAGGTCGCGTTCGGACAGCTGAACGTAGGAGAGCAGTTCGCGGCCGATGCCCGCGGCGTCGAGCGCCTCCCAGATGGCCTCGACCATCACGGCGCCGGAACGCGCGGCCTGCTTGGCGGGCTTGATGACGACGCCGGATCCCGCGGCAAGTGCCGAGAGGGTGGAGCCGGCGGGGATGGCGACCGGGAAGTTCCACGGCGGGGTGACCACGGTCAGCCGCGAGGGGACGTACGTGGCGCCGTCCACGGTGTCCAGCACGCGGGCTGATTCGGCATAGAAGTGGGCGAAGTCGATGGCCTCGGAGACCTCCGGATCCCCCTGGTCAAGGGTCTTGCCGCATTCGGCGGCCATGACCTCCAGCAGGTCGGCCCGGTGTGCTGCCAGCCGTTCCCCGGCGTGGTGCAGCACGGCGGCGCGCTCGGCACCGCTCATTTTTCCCCAGGCCTCGGCGGCGGCGTGGGTGGCGGAGACGACGGCGTCGACTTCATTGGTGCTCGCCAGCGTGTGGGCCTCGATGGTGGCACGGCCCAGCGTGCTCGCGGGCACCCGGGCGAGGATATCGGAGCCCCACGCCCGGTTGCCGTGCAGGTCCGGATCGGTGTCCGGGGTGTTGGCGAAGCCGCGTTCCCCGGAGGCGAGTTCCGCGACCTCGGTGGCGCCAGCATCGGCGTCGTACTCCCGCCGGTCCTGCGTGCGGTTGGGCGCCGGGACAGTGTCGCCGAGGTCCTCGAGGGAGGCGAGGAAGCGCTGCTTCTCGCGTTCGAACAGGGCCTCGTTGCCGTCGAGCTCGAAGACGGCGGACATGAAGTTCTCCTGGCTGGCACCCTCCTCGAGACGGCGGATCAGGTAGGCGATCGCGACGTCGAACTCGCCGGGGTGTACCACCGGCGTGTAGAGCAGCAGGGATCCGACATCGGCCTTGACCGCGGCGGCCTGGCCGGTGGCCATGCCCAGCAGCATCTCGAAGTCCAGCCCGTCGGTGACCCCGCGGGCCTGGGCGAGCAGGTGGGCCAGGGCGATGTCGAAGAGGTTGTGCCCGGCGACGCCGAGGTGGACGTTGGCGGTGTGCTCGGGGCGCAGCGCGTAGTCCAGCACGGACTTGTAGGAGGTGTCGGTGGCCTGCTTGGAGTGCCACGTCGCGGCCGGCCAGCCGTGGATGTCGGCCTCCATGATCTCCATGGGCAGGTTCGCGCCCTTGACCAGGCGGACCTTGACCGGGGCGCCTCCCGCGGCGACGCGGTCGGCGGCGAATTCCTGCAGCGAGATCATCGCCGACAGGGCGTCGGGCAGGTAGGCCTGCAGGACGATCCCGGCCTCGACGTCGTGGAATTCGGGGGTCGCGAGCAGCCGCTTGAACACGGCCATGGTCAGGTCGAGGTCCTTGTATTCCTCCATGTCCAGGTTGATGAACTTGCGCGGGGAGGCGTCGCGGGCGAGCCGGTACAGCGGTGCGAGCTTGTCCACGATGTGCCCGACGGCCTGATCGAAGTCCCAGTGGTTGTGCGGGGCCACGGTGGAGGAGACCTTGATGGACACGTAGTCGACATCGGGTCGGCGCAGCAGGCGCGCGGTCCCCTCGAGGCGGCGGCCGGCCTCCTTCTCGCCCAGGATGGCCTCGCCGAGCAGGTTGATGTTCAGCCGGACGTCGTCCTGCTTGATCTTCGCGATGGCCGGGCCGAGCTTGGCGTCGGTGGCGTCCACGATGAGGTGGCCGACCATCTCGCGCAGCACGCGCCGGGCGATGGGGATGACCAGGCCGGGAACCACGGGGGCCATGACGCCGCCGAGTGCGACGGCGGAGCGCATGTACCAGGGCAGGAAGCCGGGGACCTTCGGGGCCAGGGCGCGCAGGTTGCGGGCGGCCACGTTCAGGTCCTCGGGCCGGATGACACCGTCCACGAAGCCGACGGTGAAGTCCAGGCCGTTCGGATCCTTCAGGACGCCGGCGAGTTGCTGGGCGGAGGCGTCGACGGGCTGTTTGGAGCCCTCGATGAGCCAGCGGCGGACGAGCGCGACGGCGTCATCGGCGAGGTTCTGGGGGGAAGCAATGCTGTCCGGCGCGGCGGACGGGGAAGCGATGGTCACTTCGGTGGTGCTCCTAGGGGAAAACGACCGGAAGCTACCGGCCTGCGCGGCGTGGGGCAGTCCCCCACAGATTCAGTATCCGGCCGTTATGTATTAAGTAAAAGCAACGATTAGTGAAGAATGGGATGAAGTAAAAGTTACGGTTCCGGATCGATCGGGAGGTGGTGTCGGTGCTCGAGGTCAGACGATTGCGCCTGCTGCGGGAAATGAGCATCCGCGGCACGGTCGCCGGGGTTGCCGCCGCCCTGAACTACAGCCCGTCGGCAGTCTCCCAACAGCTGGCACTGCTCGAGAAGGAGACGGGTGTGGAGCTGCTGCGGCGCAGCGGCCGCCGCCTGCAGCTCACGCCGCAGGCCCAGGTCCTCGTCGCCCACACCACCGAGCTGCTCGAATCGCTCGAACGTGCCGAGGCCGCACTGGCCAGCACCCTGCCCCTGGTCTCGGGGACCGTCCGCCTGGCCACCTTCCAGACCGCGGCGCTGGCCCTGCTTCCGCGGACGCTGCGCACCCTGCGCACGGAGCACCCGCACCTGCGGGTGGAGGTCGTCCAACACGAACCCGAAACCGCGCTGCACGAGACCTGGGCCCGCGATTTCGACCTCGTCGTGGCCGAACAGTATCCGGAACACGCTGCCGCGCACTACGCCGAACTGGACCGCGAGATCCTCACGCACGACGACATCCGCCTCGCGTTGCCGGCCCACGACGCTCCGCCGGAATTCGACAGGGTTTCCACATTGCGCGAGGCCGCCGCCCTGCCGTGGGTGATGGAACCGCACGGTGCGGCCTCGCGGCATTGGGCCGAACAGGCATGCCGGCTAGCTGGATTCGAGCCGGACGTCCGGTACGAGACAGCGGACCTCCAAGCCCATATCGGCCTCGTGGAATCGGGCAACGCGGTCGCCCTGCTGCCCGATCTGGTCTGGGCGCACCGCGAGCCCACCGTCCGGCTCGCCGATCTGCCGGGCCGGCCCCAGCGCTCAATTTTCACCTCCATGCGCCACTCCAGCGCACGGCATCCGGGCATCGAGGCGGTCCGCCGGGCGCTGGGCCGCGAAGTTGAAATCTTGTCACCTGGCTACCAATAAAGAAGTCACGAAAGGGTAACGCCGTCGTGACGACGCTCACACTTCAGGAAGTTCGGGTGCCATACTCGGGGAATCGCGCACTCGCATCGCCCGGTATTCACTGACACACTTCCGGACGTACCATCCGGGGCCATCCCCCGGAGGACCCTCCACCCACCGGACCATTGAGGAACATCATGTCTGAACAAGCATTCCAGCTTGCGGCCATCGTCGTCTATCTCGCCGCAATGCTCGGCATCGGCTACTTTGCCTTCCGCCAAACCAAGGACCTCGACGACTACATGCTCGCCGGCCGCGGCCTGAAGCCCGGCGTCGCGGCGCTCTCCGCGGGCGCCTCCGACATGTCCGGCTGGCTGCTGCTGGGCCTTCCCGGAGCCATCTACGTCTCGGGACTGGTCGAGGCCTGGATCGCGATCGGCCTGACCATCGGGGCTTGGCTGAACTGGAAGTTCGTTGCCCCTCGCCTGCGCTCCTATACGGAGGTCTCGCAGAACGCGATCACGATCCCGAGCTTCTTCGAGAAGCGACTCAAGGACAACTCGCACATCCTGCGCATCGCCGCTTCGCTGATCATCCTGGTCTTCTTCACCTTCTACGTCTCCTCCGGCATGGTCGCCGCGGGCAAGTTCTTCGAGAGCTCCTTCGGCTGGCCGTACCTCATCGGCATGGTCACGGTCGCCGTCGTCACCCTGGCGTACACGCTCTTCGGCGGGTTCCTGGGCGCAACACTCACCGACGTGGCCCAGGGTCTGCTGATGTTCGCGGCACTCGTCGCCGTCCCCATTGTCGGTGTCATCGCCACCGGCGGCATCGGAGCCACCATGGAGGGCATCCGCAACGCGAAGCCCGGGGCCCTGAATCTCTTCGACGGCCTCGGCGTCGACCCGACGGGACTCTGGATCCTGGGCATCGTCTCGGCCGCGGCGTGGGGGTTGGGCTACTTTGGCCAACCGCACATCATCGTCCGGTTCATGGCGCTGCGCACGCCGGCCGATGCCAAGGCCGGCCGCCGCATCGGCATCAGCTGGATGGCCATATCCGCACTGGGCGCGGTCGCCACCGCCCTGGTCGGCATCGCCTACTTCGCCGGAGATCCCGCCAAGGAGATCACCGACCCCGAGACGGTATTCCTGCTGCTGAGCCAGATCTTCTTCCACCCCTTCATCGCCGGCCTCGTGCTCGCGGCGGTGCTGGCTGCGGTCATGTCGACCATCTCCTCGCAGCTGATCGTTTCCTCGTCCGCCCTGGTGGAGGACCTGTACAACATCGTCGGGAGGGAGACCACGGCCAAGAAGCAGGTCATGCTGGGGCGTTCCGGCGTGCTGGTCATCGCCGTCATCGCCTTCCTCATCGCCCTGGACCGCGAAGCCAGCGTCCTGCAATTGGTTTCCTTCGCCTGGGCCGGCTTCGGGGCCGCTTTCGGCCCGTTGGTCATTCTGAGCCTGTACTGGCGCAAGCTGACCTCCGTCGGCGCCCTGAGCGGCATGATCGTCGGCGCGGCAACCGTCTTCGTGTGGGGCAAGATCCCCGAAATGCACGACTTCCTGTACGAGATCGTCCCGGCCTTTGCGCTCAACATGATCGTCGCCGTCGTCGTCTCGAGGATGACGCACAAGCGCAATGAGGTCATCGAAGGCGAGTTCTCCGCCATGGAGGCCCAGGTCGCCGGCACCCCGGAAGCGGCTGTCCGCAGCTGACCCGGTCCCGCCACCACTCCGGCAGGAACCCGCGCACCACCAGGGCGCCGGTCCGGCCGGCGTACAGCAGGGAGACACCCCGGTTCCGGGGTGTTTCCCTGCTGTACGCTCGGGGTCATGGCTGAGCAGATGTCCCCCACGGACCACGAATCGACCGGCGCACCCAACGCCGTACCCGCGACCCCGGGGCAAACCTCGCCACCGGCGGCTTCGCCAGGGGTCGCCGACGATTTCGTGACCCGGCCACACCAGACGGCTTCGGGTCTGGCCTATACGAGCACCACCGGCCGGATGGTCCTGCGCCGGGAGGAAACCTCGGACGGGACCATCGACGGGCATCTGCCCAAGGCCGAGATCTTCGTGGTCGCCTACACGGCCGAACACGACCCACCCGATGCTCCCAACCCGCGACCGGTCGTCTTCGCCTTCAACGGCGGGCCCGGTTCGGCCAGCCTCTGGCTGCATCTGGGACTGCTGGGTCCGCGTCGCGTGGACTCCGGCGATGTCGGGTCCATGACCCCACCTCCGTACGACCTCGTCGACAACCCCGAGTCGATCCTCGAACATGCCGACCTCGTGGTGATCGACCCCGTCGACACCGGCTACTCCCGGGTGGTCGACGGCGGCAAGACCGACGAGTTCCACGCGTTCATCGAAGACCGCGACCTGGTCGCGGAGGTCATCCGCCTCTGGACCACGCGCAACGGCCGGTGGCTGTCCCCCAAGTACCTCATCGGCGAAAGCTACGGAACCCTCCGCGCCGTGGCCGTCGCCCGCCGCCTCCTGGACGCCCACGGTTTGGCGGTCAACGGGCTCGGTTTGATCAGCACCGTGCTGAACCTCTCCACCCTGGACTTCCAACCGGGCAACGACACCCCCTATGCGCTGCACCTGCCCACCTACGCGGCCATTGCGCACCACCATGGCCGGCACGCGAATCGCCCCCTGGCCGAGGTCGTGCGTGACGCGCAGGACTACGCCTCCGGGGACTACGTGCTGGCCCTGCATCTGGGGAACCGGCTCACCAAGCGCAAGCATGACGCCGTCGTGCGCCACCTCGCGGAACTGACCACCCTGTCCGAGACCTTCATCCGCCGGACCAACCTGCGCTGGGACTACATGGAGTTCGCCACCGAGCTGCTGCGCGACCAGGGGCGGCTCGTCGGCCGGATCGACGGGCGGTTCACCGCACAGCCGCCCCGCGTCCACGAATCCCACACGTGGGAGGATCCGAGCATGCGGGCCATCACCGGGCCCTACGCCGCCGCCATCAACCACTACGTCCGGGTCGAGCTGGGATACGAGTCCGACCTGCCCTACGAGGTGCTCACCGGCCGGGTCCGGCCCTGGAGCTACCGTACGTTCGAGGGGGCGCCGGTGGACGTCTCCGGGGATCTGGAACGGCTGATGGTCGACCTGCCGGACCTGCGCGTTCACGTGGACTACGGCTATTTCGACGGCGCCACCCCGTTCGCCGCGACCGAGTACACGTGGGCCCACCTGCAGCTGCCGGAGCAGGCACGTTCGCGGTTCTCGCACCACTACCACGCGGCCGGGCACATGATGTACCTCAACAACGAGTGCCGGCTGGCACAGTCCGCCGCGTTGGCCGAGTTCGTCGCGCCCCGGGAACGGGAAGCCAGGTAGGCAACGATTTGCAGTCGACGCACCGGAACAACTGCCCTCGTCAACGACTTTTGGTAATATCACCAGTTGTCGCATCGGGGACGTAATGCCCCCCGGGGACTACAGCCCACAGCATGTGGGAAACGCAAGGAGGACAGCATGAATTTCCTGGCTTTTCTACTTCTCGGACTCATCGCCGGCGCCATCGCCAAGGCGATCCTGCCGGGCAAACAGGGCGGCGGCTGGATCGCCACCCTGATCCTCGGCGTCATCGGCGCCATCCTCGGTGGTTGGATCGGTGGCTTCTTCGGCAGCGGTACCGCCGGATTCTTCGACATCGTGTCCTGGATCTGGGCCATCGTCGGCGCGCTGATCGTCCTGGTCATCTGGGGCTTCATCACCAAGCGCCGCACCGCCTAACAGCACGACGCACCACCTGACGAGGTGGCCATCCCCGCGGGGGGTGGCCACCTCGTCCGCGTCCGGCCCCCTGGCCACCCCGACCGACCGTTCGCGGCTAGTACGAAAGTAAGGCTTTCGACACCCACGGCGCGCAGCGCGCTGGGACGCTAAGCTGAAAGCATGGCCTGGAACCGCACTCAGCACCATCTCCTCGCACTACCCCCCGAGGACATCTGGCGCATCATCTCCGCCCCGGCCCGGTTGCCGGAGTGGAACCGTGCGGTCCGTTCGCTGGTCCCCGAGCACCAGGGACCAGCGGTTCCGGGCACCCGGCTCGCTTTCACCCCCAACCCGCCGCTCATCGGTGCCGTCCACTCGCGCACCGCCCCCGATGCCGTGGTCACCCGCAGCCAGCCGGGCACCTCGTTCGCCTGGCGCCAGCACCAACCCGGAGGCGGATTGCTCGTCCACTGGGAAATCCGCGGGCACGACGGCGGCACCCTCCTCACGCAGAAGATCGCCATCGAGGGCTACGGCTCGGCCCTGTTCACCGAAACCGCAGCCAAGCCCCTGGCCGCCCATTTCGCGGAGAACTGTGCCCGCCTCTATCGTCTCGCCGGGGGAATCAGCGACCATTCACGTCGCGTGGTCATTGCCGGCGGGAACGGTTTCCTGGGTACCCGGCTGGCCGCCGACCTGTTCTGCCGCGGCCTGGATCCCGTTATCCTCACCCGCACCC
Organism: Arthrobacter sp. ASL1; assembly: GCF_056680475.1. NCBI lineage: Bacteria > Bacillati > Actinomycetota > Actinomycetes > Micrococcales > Micrococcaceae > Arthrobacter > Arthrobacter sp. ASL1. The sequence goes on along the minus strand of NZ_CM155284.1, from coordinate 2,694,425 downwards.
CGCGGCCCGATTCCCCGTTCCGCCAAGCCACGTGGGACGGCCGCAGCCAGGGCGCGTGGGCCTCCGAGCTGGAGAACGCCGCCGGGGACGTCTCGCTGGTCAACCTCGCCGGCCGCCTGGTCGATGTCCGCCCGACGGCCGAGGCGATCGCCGAGCTGCGCGATTCCCGGGTCGATGCGACCCGCACGCTCGTCCAGGCCAGCCGAAAGCTCGGCACACCCGTGGCCCGCTGGGTGCAGGCCAGCACCACGGCCATCTACTCCGACGCCGGCGACGACCGGCTGACCGAGGATTCCCCGGTGCCCGAGGGCAGGGACGCGCTGCCGCAGATGACAGGCGTCGCCCGTCCCTGGGAGGAGGCACTCAACGGCGCCAACGCGGCCCACGCGACCATCCTGCGCACCGCCGTCGTGTTGGAGCAGGAGTCCCCGGCCTTCGATCGCCTGGCACTGCTGGCACGCGCCGGACTCGGCGGCCCCGTGGGATCGGGACGCCAATGGTTCAGCTGGATCCACCTGGTGGACTGGCTGCGCATCGTGCGGGCCGGGCTCGGACTGGAACCGGGGATCGAGCTGCCCGACGGCGTCGTCATCGCCTCCGCCCCGCGACCGGTGCGCAATGCCGAACTGATGCGCCAACTGCGTTCGGTCCTAGCCGCGGGACCGCTCAAGCGCTTCGGCCTGCCCACCCCCGAGCCGCTCCTCAGGCTCGGTGCCGCCGCGCTGCGCAGTGATCCGGCGCTCGGATTGACCGGCCGGCATGCCACCTCGCGGCGGCTCTACCGGGCCGGGTTCACGTTCGAGTACCCCGAACTGGATGCCGCGCTCGCGGCCATCACGAGGTAGTCCGCCATGGTCGTGTACGCGCACATCGAGTCGCCGATCGGAAGGCTGCGCCTCACGGCCACCGACCGGGGACTGAGCGCCGTTCACATGGAAAACCATGCGCACGTCCCGCCCGGCCCGCCGGAGGGCACCGAGGTCTCCGGTTCCGGGATACCGGAGGTCATCGCCCAAACCATGGACGAACTGCGCGACTACTTCGCGGGAAACCGCACGACGTTCTCGGTGCCGCTGGATCCGCGGGGCTCCGAGTTCCAGCACCGGGTGTGGGAGCGGCTGGCCGCGATCCCGTACGGGACGACCCGCAGCTATGGGCAGCTGGCGGCCGAGCTGGGCGACCCGCATCTAACGCGAGCGGTCGGCACCGCCAACGGGCGCAACCCGATCTCGATCATCGTCCCGTGCCACCGCGTCATCGGTTCCGACGGATCATTGACCGGCTACGGCGGCGGGATCGACCGCAAGCTCTTCCTCCTCCGGCTCGAGGGCGTCCTGCCCCCGGCCGAGGACCAACCCGCGTTGTTTTGAAACCAGGAGGGACCATGCGCACCGTCGCCATCGTCTACTACGCCCGCCACGCGCCGACCCGCGCCTATGCCCAGTCGCTGGAGGACGCGCTGCGCGCAGCGGGACATCTCGCCGAGCAGGTCCAGGTCCGCAACGCGGCGGCGAACGACATCGTCTTCTACGACGCCCTGGTGCTCGTCGGGCCACCGCAATTCGGCCGCCTCCATGGGGTGGCCCTGGCCCGGTCGATAGCCCCCGAGCGGAACAGCGCCGTCGTCGTCATGGGAGGCACCCGCGACGCCGCGTCCTACCAGCGCCTGTTCAAGCCCGCCGAACGGCCGTACATCACGTTGTTCCACGAGGACGAGGGCGCAGCGGCCCTCGCGACGCTCGCCCCGGTAGTGGACTGGGTGGGAGGACAGCAGCAACTATGACCACGCTTTCGGCAGTGCAGGGGGACATCACCTCCCAGGAGGTGGACGCCGTCGTCAACGCCGCGAACACCGCCATGCGCGGCGGGGGCGGCGTCGACGGGGCCATCCACCGGGCGGGAGGGCCCGAGGTCCTGGCGGACTGCCTCGCGCGTTTCCCGCGCGGACTGGCCACCGGGGACGCCGGGTGGACCACGGCCGGACGGATGCCCGCGCGCTGGGTCATCCACACCGTCGGGCCGAACCATGCGGCCGGGCAGCGCGACCGCTCCCTGCTGCTCTCCTGCTACCGGCGCAGCCTGGAGGTCGCCGATGAGTTGGGGGCCCGGTCCGTCGCGTTCCCGCTGATCAGTGCCGGCGTCTACGGCTGGCCACTGGACGATGCGGTCGCCGCCGCCGTCGAGGCGATCACCGGCACGGCCACCGCGGTCGAACGCGTCCTGCTGGTCGCCTACTCCACCGCCGACCACCACCGGGTCTCCGCAGCCCTTCAGGCCCACACGGAATAAAGGAGCACCACCCATGCCATCGACCGATCCCACCGCTATTCCGGAACTCGACGCCCGGGAGCTGCCCCAGCCCGCGCGGCACCCCGCAATCTTCACCGCCTACGTGAAACTCCCGGTGGGTGGTTCCTTCGTCCTGGTCAACGACCACGACCCGCGGCACCTGCGCGAGGAGTTCGAGGCCGACCACCCCGGCAGCCACGGGTGGGACTACCTGGACACTGCGGCGGGCGCGTGGCGGATCCGGATCACCAAGCTCGCCAGCACGCCTCTGCCCCGGGTGCTGCTCAACACCAACGACGTGGCGGCGGGGACGGGGGACCCCGAGGTGTCCGGCGCCGTCTGGAACGTGCCGGTACGCGAGCGCGACCTGGACTCGAACATCATCGCGCTGGGCCCCGGCGGAACCATCGACCCGTTTGCCGGACCGGAGCTCGACGTGATGATCCACGTGCTCGGCGGGTCCGGGACGCTGGCCACCGAACGCGGCGACGTGGAGCTGGTGCCCGGCGCGCTGGTCTGGCTGCCCCGCCGCTCCCGCCGTGCATTCACCGCCGGCCAGGAGGGGCTGCGCTACCTGACCGTGCACCAGCGCCGGCAGTCCCTGCTGCTGCAGCCGACCCGGCTGGCGGACGGGAACTGAGCCCACCGCGTCCCGAGGGGGCCCGCCATCAGGGCGTGAAGAGCTTCCACGTTCCCTCGGAGACCACGTCGACCTTTCCCGCGTCCACGCAGATGGCGCTCTGGTCGTCGATGGCGTAGGTCGGGACCGGGATGCCCGCGGCCCACCGCCCGATGTTGGCCTCGGAGGTGTCCTCCATCTCCGGGTTCCCGAAGTGCGGGTACAGGGTGAAGTCCACCAACCCGAGCCCATGCTCCGCTTCCGCACCGCGATCGCTATCCTCCGGCACGAAACCCAGGTCGAACTCCGCGTCGCAGTTGTACGGTGTCACCGCGATGCTCCCGGCGCTCATGCCCACGTAGACGGTCCGCTCCAGGGACGGCAACAGCTCGGCCAGCCCCGACCGCCGCATCCAATGGGACAGGTAGAGCACGTCGCCACCCCAGACCAGCAACGCGTCGGCCTCCCGGACCGCGGGCAGCCAATTTTCCTCGCGGATGGTCGGAAGCGCCGTCAATTCCAGCACGCCCAGGGATTTCCAGCCCAACCCGCACAGGGGGTTCGGCGCCGTTCCGGAAATCGCCTGCCACGCCATGTCCCCGCCCCCGGGAAACGAGTAGATGGCGGTGGGGATGACCAGTGCCCGGCACTCCGCCACGGGTTTGCCCAGCAATCCGACGAGCGCCCGGGCGATGCTGTCGTTGGTGATGCCCGCGGAGGTGAGCAGGAATTTCATGGTCAGTGGTCCTTCCGGAGACCGGGCCGCACCGCGGCACGATGCTGTCCGCACACTAACGGCTCCCCGCCGGCGGTACAAGGATCCGGTCCGCCCGTTCACCCCTCGGACACCCTGTCGCTACCGCGCCGTCGGCCCCGGCCGGTAACGTCGCCGACAACACGACCCCGGGAGGGCCCGACGCGATGAAAACACCTGCACGACGGCGATGGCTCCTGGCCGGCGCCGCCGTCCTGGCTGCCGTCCTGGGCGTCGTGGTCCTGGTCATGGTGCTGGCCCCGATCCCCCACCAGCAGGTCGGCCCCACCCCGCGGTCCGAGCCCGGTTCGACGGCCGAGGCGCTGCCGCCGGGATCGACCGCGTTGTTCATCGGCGATTCCTATTCCTACGGCGTCGGTGTGGGCAGCGAGGAACTGCGCTGGACTTCGCTGGTGTCCTCCGACCTGGGGTGGGTGGAGCAGAACCGGGCGCTGGGCGGGACGGGCTACCTGGCGAGCCCGCCACACTTCGCCTGTCGCCAGCCCCACTGCCCGCGCTATGCGGACCAGCTGGGGATCGTCGCCGCCCAGGGGCTGGATCCGGACGTCGTGGTCATCGCGGGCGGCCAGAACGATGCGGCCGTCTACAGGGTGGATCCGGCAGCCGGGGAACGGGCCATCACCCGGACCTACCGCCGGGCGGCGACGCTCTTCCCGGAGGCACGGATCGTCGGGGTGGGGCCCAGCTGGCCGGCCGGCAACGCCCCGTTGGCCCGGAGCATGGACCGGGCCGTCGCCGACGCGGTCAACGACGTCGGCGGGACACACATCTCGCTGCTTGATCCAGCGGTCGTCGTCCCGGCCATGGTGCAGGCCGACCGCATCCACGTCGGCCCCGACGGACATCGGGCGATCGCCGACCGCATTCTGGCGGGATTGCGGCGTGCGCCCGGCCGATGAGGCGGGTCGGAGCCGGGAAGGCGGGTGGAAGCGAAAAAGGCTTCCCGGTTCTTGCGAACCGAAAAGCCCTTCTCCCGTGGTGGAGGTAAGGGGATTCGAACCCCTGACCTTCTGCATGCCATGCAGACGCGCTACCAACTGCGCCATACCCCCGCAGGATGCCCCTGTTGACGTCTTTCGACGTCCGGGACGATTCAATAATCTACAGCACCCGGGCCACGATGCGCCAATCGGAGCATGCACCGCCTGCACATCTCATCCCATGGACCGATGCTGGCGCCGAGCGCCCCGCCGTAAGCTGGGATCCGAACTACAGCAGGGGGAACGACCAACCCATGGAACCAACCAGGGCGAACGACCCGTCACCGGCCGCCGAGCCCAGGGCGCCGATGCCGCGCTTCGTGCTGATCTGCCTCGGGCTGGCCGGGCTGGCCATCACGCTGCACTTCTTCCAGGGCCTCTCCGGCATCGTGGCCCCGGTGTTCCTGGGCCTGAACCTGATGATCGTGGCCTATCCGCTGCAGCTTTTGATGTCCCGCTTCGTGCACCGCTACCTGGCGGCCATCCTCACGGTCCTCATCGTCCTGGCGCTGCTCCTCGTGTTCCTCGGTGCCACGGCATGGGCCGGCAGCGAACTGCTGCTCGCGCTGCCCCGGTACAACAAGGAGTTCATCGACCTCTGGGAGAACGTCTCGACATGGCTGGGGACCATGGGCATCAGCCAATCGATGCTCGTCGACCAACTCAAGTCGATCAACGCCGGCAGCATCGTCAACCTGGTGCGCCCGGTGCTGAACAACGTCTCCTCCGTCATGACGCTGCTCGCCACCGTGGTGATGACCGTGTTCTTCCTGGGCATGGACTCGACCCAGATCCGACGTCGCCTGAGCGTGATCAGCGGGATGAACCCGCGCTTCACCGAGGCCATCATGGCCTTCAGCCGGGGGGGTGCGCCGCTACTGGATCGTCACCACCGTGTTCGGCCTCATCGTGGCCCTGCTCGACGTCTGGGTCCTGGCGATCCTCGGCATCGAGCTGATCTGGGTCTGGGGAGTGCTGGCGTTCCTGACCAACTACATCCCCAACATTGGTTTCGTCATCGGCCTGGTCCCGCCGGCGCTGCTCGCCCTGCTCGACGGCGGGCCGGGACCGGCACTCGCCGTCGTCGCGGCCTACAGCCTGCTGAACTTCACCGTGCAGTCGATCATCCAGCCCAAGTTCACCGGCCAGTCCGTCGGCGTCACCCCCACCGTTTCGTTCCTGTCGCTGCTGTTCTGGTACTGGGTGTTCGGTTGGCTCGGCGCCCTGCTGGCACTACCGGCAACCCTGCTGCTCAAGGCACTGCTGGTCGACGCCGATCCGAAGGCCCGGTGGATCAACGCACTCATTTCCAGCCAGGCACCCCCACGGCCCACCCCGGCACGAGCCGCCCGTGCCCCGGCACCGCCGGAAGACCCCAGCACGACGGCGGAGCCTGCTCGTGGGGACGGGTCGCCTGCCGTGCGCGAAGGCCACGAAGAGAACCGCTGACCTCTTCCCAACGCCCGGGCCTCAGGCAAGAATGATCTCGGGCGCCACCGCGCCCGCTTCCCACCGAAGGGCAACACCATGAGCATCGGCTTGACCCCCTACCTGAGCTTTAGCGGCAATGCGCGCGAGGCCATGGAGTTCTACAACACCGTGTTCGGCGGCGAATTGAGCGTGCTGACCTTCGCCGACGGCATGGGCGAGAAGGACCCCGAGCAGGGCCGGAAGGTCATGCATTCCTCCCTCTATGTCGAGCGCGGCATCCACCTGATGGGCAGCGACTCGGGCGAGGGCTACCCGGCCTCCCCCAACGGCACCACGTCATTGAGTTCCGACGGGGCCGGGGGCCAGGACGCCCAGACCCTGCAGGGCTGGTGGGACAAGCTCTCCGACGGCGCCACCATCACCATGCCGCTGGAAAAGGCCCCCTGGGGCGACTCCTTCGGCCAGTTGACCGACAGGTTCGGTGTCGGCTGGATGTTCAACATCTCCGCCACGCAAGACGCCGGCTGACGCCACGTCCCGGACGGCACGGGCTGCGCCTCAGGCCGGTTCGGCTGCCTGTTCCGCGGCCCGTGCATCGGCCGCAGACCGGGCCTTGAAGACCCGTGCGGTCAGCAACGCCAGGCACAGCCCCAGCAGTGCCAACCCGGCCCCCAGGAACGCCGGGGCCTGGTAGCCGAAGCCGAGCTTGATGATCGCCGCACCCAGCGCCGCTCCCAGGGCGTTGGCGATGTTCAGCGCCGAGTGGTTCAACGACGCCGCCAGCGACTGTGCCTTCGGGGCCGAGTCCATCAGCAGTGCCTGCAGGCTCGGCACCAGGATCGATCCGGTTCCGCCGAGAATGAAGACCAGGATCAGTGCGGGGACCGGGTAGGGCGAAAGCAGCCCGAAGGCGCTCATGAACACGACCATGGCGATCGTGGCGATGTAGATGCTGCCGTGCACCGACCAGTCGGCCAGCCGGCCGCCCAGGACGTTCCCGCACACCATGCCGATGCCGTACAGGCCCAGCACCAGCGGAACCGCTGCGGCCTGCAGACCGGTCACATCGGTCAGGGTCGGGCTGATGTAGGAGTAGACGGCGAAGAAGCCACCGAAGCCGACGATTCCGGTGGCCATGGCCATCCAGACCCGACCGCTGCGCAGCGCCGTCAATTCACGGCGGATGCTGGCCCCCTCGTGGATCGGGTTGAAGGGCACCCAGAGGCGGATCGAGATGAGCGTCAGCACCCCGATGATGGCCACGGAGGCGAACATCCAGCGCCAGCCCGCTTGCTGGCCGAGCCAGGTCACGGCCGGCACGCCGAGCACGTTGGCCACCGACAGGCCCATCATCACCCAGGCGATGGCGCGCCCGCGCATCGTGGCGGGCACCAGATTCCCGGCCAGGATCGCGGCCAGCCCGAAGTAGGCACCGTGCGGCAGGCCGGACAGGAACCGGGTGACCAGCATGGTGTCGTACGTGGGGGCCAGGAACGAGGAGAAGTTGGCGACCGTGAAGAGCACCATCAGCCACGAGACCATCGTCTTGTGGGCGACGCGGGCCCCCAGTGCCGTGAGCAACGGGGCACCGACGACGACGCCGAGCGCGTAGGCGGAGATCATCAGGCCCATGTCGGCGTTGCCGACGCCGAGGTCCGCGGCGCCCTCCTGCAACAACCCCATGATGGAGAACTCGGTGGTGCCGATGCCGAATCCGCCCAGCGCCAGTGCGACGACCGCGACAAGCAGCGGCCGTCCGGAGAGCATGGTGGTGCGTGGCGGGGTGGTCATGCGGCGTTTCCTACCTTCGAGAGCATGGTGCGGTGTGGGTGACCGGCCAGGTGCCTCGTTGCTTCCGTGGCGCGTACCGAGGACAACAGTCTATTGACCCGCGTCCATTCCCCGCGCATCGATGGCCGCCATGCGCCGAGGATCACAGGTCCTCGAGCGGGACCCCATCGTCGGAGAGCCGGTCCTCGTCCACGCTGCTGCCCACCAGGGCCCGCAGGGTGTCGTTGACGTCCCAGATGTTCACGTTCATCGCCGCCGTGACCACGCCGTCCTCCAGCCAGAACGCGATGAACTCGCCATCATCCAGTTCGCCGCGGATGACGATCCGGGCGTCCGGGCCGGCATGGCCCACGTATTCCATGCCCAGGTCGAACTGGTCGGTGAAGAAATAGGGCTGCCAGTCGTAGCGGTCCGTGCGGCCCAGGATGGTCTTTGCCGCCAGTTGGCCCTGCCGGATGGCGTTGTCCCAGTGTTCGACGCGCAACCGCCCCAGCTGGGTGTTCTCGGCGTTGGCCACGTCGCCGGCGGCGAGGATGTCGGGGTCGCTGGTGCGCAATGCGCTGTCCACCAGCACGCCGTTGTCCGTCTCCAGGCCTGCGGCCTCGGCCAACCCGACCGCGGGGACGGCGCCGATCGCAACGAGCACGACGTCGGCTTCCACGTCTCCGGCGGACGTCTCCAATCCCGCTGCCCGCCCGTCGCGTTCGATGATGCCGGTCACCTGGGTCCCCAGGCGCAGTTCGACCCCGTGGCTGCGATGCAGGTCGGCAAAGTGGTTTCCCAGCTCGTCGCCAAGAATGTTCCCCAACGGTGTGCTGCCGGGGGCGACCACGGTGACCTCCATGCCGGCCTGCCGGGCACTGGACGCGACTTCCAGCCCGATCCACCCGGCGCCGACGATGGCCAGGTGCCCTCCGGCGGCGAAGGCCGCCTTGAGGTTCTGCGCGTCCGGGATCCGCCGCAACATCATCACCCCGGGCAGCCCGGCTCCGGGCAGGTGCAGACGGCGCGACTCGGCTCCGGTCGCCAACAGCAGGTGTCCGTAGCGGTGCTCGGCACCGGAGTCCAGCGTCACCGTGTGCGCCGCCCGGTCGATCGAGGCGGCATGCTCGCCCAGCAGCAAGGTGACATCGTGCGCGGCATACCAATCGCCGTCGTGCACGATGGCGGCCTCCGCCTCCTGCTTGCCCTGGAGGAAGTCCTTGGACAGCGGTGGGCGTTCGTAGGGGGCGACGGCCTCGTCGGCGATGAGCGTGATGGTGCCGGGGTATCCGTTTTCACGCAGGGTCGCCACGGCGTGCGCCGCCGCCAGGCCCCCTCCGATGATGACCGTGCCGTCCGATGCTGTCATGGCTACCTCCCGGGTCCGCCCGCGCCCCGTATGGGGCCGCTTCCCCTCAACGTAGGCCGGGCGCCGACAACGCACAAGCCCCGGGCTCAGAGGGCCAGGTGCGGGTACTCCGGACCGCGCTGCTGGAACGCCAGGATGGCGGGATTGACGACGACGCCGTCCCGCACCTCGATCGCCCGGGTGATGGTTTCGCTGCCGGCCCAGCCCTCGGGCCCGCCCATCACGGTGGCCAGGAACGGCAGGAGTGCGGCACTGATCTCCCAGCTGGCCGAATCCCAGAGGTAGGAGGGGCTGTGGTCCACCGCGTAGTAGTCGATGTCCTTCCCGACCTTGAACATCGGGTCGGCGAAGCTGGTGGGCCGCGCCCATTCGAAGGCCATGCCCGCATCGCAGGAGACGTCCACGATCAGGCTGCCCGGGTAGAAGGCCTCCAGATCCCCGGCCCGCAGGTAGAGCAGCGGGTCGTTGGGGTCCTGCAGGGTGCAGTTCACGACGATGTCGCTCTCGGCGAGGAAGGGCGCCAACGGGACCCGGCCCCGGTCATCGGTGATGACCTCGCTGAGGTAGGGGCCGCCGTCGTGGTCGAACTGGATCATGTGGGCCGAGTGGATGGGGGCGGCCACCGAGGCGACCTTGCGGTTGGTCAGGACCCTGACGTCCGCGACGCCATGGGCCTTCAACGCCGTGACTGCGCCGCGTGCCGTCGCCCCGAAACCGATGACGACGGCGGTGCGTCGGCGGCCGTAGTCGCCGGTGAACCCGGCGAGGGCCATGGCATGGATGACCGAGCTGTACCCGGCGAGCTCGTTGTTCTTGTGGAAGACGTGCAGGGAGAATCCGCCGTCGGACGCCCAGTGGTTCATCGCCTCGAAGGCGATCAGGCTCAGGTGCTTGTCGATGGCGAGCTGGGTCAGCCCGCGGTCCTGTACGCAGTGGGGCCAGCCCCAGAGCGTCTGGCCATCCCGGAAATCCTCGAGATCGCGCGCCTGCGGCTTGGCCAGCAACACGGTATCGGCCGCCTCGATCACCCCGGCCCGCGTGGTCACCTGCCCGACCAGTGCGGCGAGATCGGCATCGGTGAACCCGAACCGCTCGCCATACCCCTCCTCGAGGACCATGCGATCACGCAACCCCGGGGCGATCCGTTCCAGATGTACCGGGTGGATCGGGACGCGGTGTTCATCGGTCTTGCGGGACTTGCCCAGTACGCCCAGTACGGGATTATTCGCTGTTGCCATGGTGCACATCCGTTTCGGGGCGCCGCCATGGCGCCGTGGGCCTTACGCTACACGGGGGTTGGCGCCTCCCGGCATCCGGAGTCCCCGGCGCGGGACGGTTGATCCTGCTTGCCGCAGCCGACCCGCAGAGGGGACCCCGGTCAGCACACGGTGGCGGCAGCGGAGGATTTGATCCACATCGCGTTGTCCCTGACATGGGACAGCGAACGGACGACCGCTCCGATGCCGACGCCCCGGTCACCGAAGTCCGAGGCCACCACCTCGGGTACCGGGGCATGGGTGAGCTCCGCGAGTAGGAGCCTGGTCCGCTCGAGCAGGAGATCGGTGGACGGGGCAACGGCACCGGCGATGATGATCCGCTCAACGTCAAGCAGCCCGGCCAGTACCGCGCAGATGCGGCCGAGGCGCTGCGCCAGCCGTTCGACGATTTCCAAGGCGATGGGCTCCCCCTGACGCGCAGCCTCGAAGATTTCCGCGGCGTCGAACTGACCGGACGTGGCCCCGGGGAAACGGGAGTCCACCGGGAATCGGCCCGAGGCGAAGGCCTCGCTCGCCCACGTGCGTGCCACGGCCCCCAGCCCGTCGGCCGAGCCGACCCCCTCGACGAGATCGAGCAGGTGCAGTTCCCCGGCACCACCGCGGGCACCGCGTACCAGTTGGCCGTCCAGGACGTATCCGGCACCGAACCGCTCGCCGGAAACCAGCGCCACATAGGACCCGTACCCCCGGCCGGCGCCCCAGGCGCCCTCCGCGAGGGCGGCCAGATTGGCGTCGTTCTCGACGATAACCGGCCAGCCGCGCGCGGCAAAAAGGGTTGAATAGTCCGGATTCATCCGCTGCCAGAAGTCCACGTCGGCTTCCGGGGACAACCCGTCGGCGTTGACGGGGGCAGAGACACCGATCGCGAGGCACATCACCTGCGATGGCTCGCACCGTGCAGCAACCAGGGCGGCGTCGACCACCGCCTCGGCAGTGGCCCTGCGCTGCGCGACGGGCGTTCCCTCCGGGTCGACGGCCCGGGCGTCGCGCCCGCGAACCACCCCGCGCAAGTCCGACACTGCGGCACTGATCCTGTGGGGGCCGGCGTCAACCCCGACCACGACCCCGGCATCACCGCGAAGCTCATAGCGTCTCGCGGGGCGCCCCTTGCGGTAATCCGTTCCCGCGCTGCGGGCGTTGGGTAGTTCGGCGAGCCAGCCCAGTTGAACCAGGTCGTCGCAGAGTCCAATCACCGTGGAGCGGGTCAGGCCCGTTGCGGCGATGAGGTCACTGGCGGTGAAGGCCGCGTGGTCCCAGGCATGGCGCATGACGGTCTCGGCGTTGGCGAGCTTCGGTGCGCTCGTCGTTACGTTTTCCTTCGGCATAAGCCTTGACACACCCCTTTCCCATGCCCAAGTATTGCTGCTCAAGAGTTGATTGTCAGCTTAGATTTATTCATCATAGAAATTGTAGCCCCGCTACACGACCTCACCGGGAGAACACGTGGTCTCGACGCTTGCATCCACACGGCCGACCGTTTCACGGCGGACACTCCTGGCCGGGCTCGGAGCCACCGGCGCCGCCGCAGTCCTCGCAGGGTGCTCTTCGGCCAAGAGTCCCACCGAGATCACGTTCCACCAATCCAAGCCCGAGGCGATCGGCTACTTCTCACGGCTGGCCGCACAATTCAACGCCTCGCAATCCCGTATCCGCGTCGTCCACGACGCCACGAGCAGCCTCTCGGGAGGGTTCGTCCGGGGGAATCCGCCGGATATCGCGGCCCTGAACTACAACCTCGAGACGGCCCGGTTCATGGAACGTGGTGCGCTTTCGGACCTCTCCGACCTCCCCGAAGCCTCCAGGATCAGACCGGATGTCCAGCAGCTGGCCGACCAGTACGCGACCTACGAGGGCCGGACCAGCGTCCTGCCCTACTCGGTGACCGCGGCATCGGTCATCTACAATAAGGAGATCTTCGACCAGCACTCCCTGGCCCCACCCGAAACCTGGGACGCCATGCTGGAGCTCTGCCAGCGACTCAACGACACGGGAGTGGTGCCGATCTACGGCACCTACCGCGACCCCTGGACGCTCACCCAAGGCCTTTTCGACTACTCGGTCGGCGGCATGGTGGACGTCGAGCACTTCTACTCCCGAATGAACGACCTCGGGACCAGGGTGGGTCCCGCGTCGGACGTCTCGTTCGAGAAGACCTTCGCCCAACCCGTGAAGCGCATGGTTTCACTGGCCGCCTTCTCGAACGACAACGCAGGCAGCCGAGGCTACGGGGATGGCAACACGGCCATGGCCAACGGGAAGGCCGCAATGCTCATGCAGGGCCCGTGGGCCTTCGGCGAAATAGCGAAGACCAATCCGGACGCCAAGCTGGGAACCTTCCCGCTCCCCATGACCAACGACCCCGCCGACCGCAAGATCCGTGTCAACATCGACCTGTCGTTGTGGATTCCCACTGCTTCACGCAAGCAGGAGGCCGCACGGGAGTTCCTGACGTTCCTGATGCGGCCGGAGATCCAAGATGGCTACAACCGGGCGTTCCTCGGCTTCGGAACCCGCAAGAACGACAGGGAGGAATCCGACCCCCGAATCGCGCAGATGCGAGGCTACTACGACCAATCTCGCTTCTACATGGGCGCATCGCAATTCATCCCACGCATGATTCCCACGGAGAACTACATCCAGTCCATTACCGCAGGCGCCCCCGTCGGGCGGACCCTGCGCACCCTCGACCAGGACTGGGCCCGACTGGCCTTCCGGCAATAACACGGCACCCAGGAAAGGGATTCCCCATGCCATCCACCATCGACGCGACACTGCTCGCCACACAGACGAACTCAGCCGCCCCACAGGCGGACCCATCCCCCTCCCCGCTCCGCCCGCCGAAGCGTCGGCGGGTCGACCCCGTGTTCCACCTTTTCCTGGTTCCGACCCTACTGGTGTTCACCCTGGCCATCATGCTGCCGGCCGTCATGGGCATCGTGTACAGCTTCACCAATTCGATCGGATTCGGGGACTTCGACTTCATCGGAATCAACAACTACATCGCTGCCTTCGCGGACCCATCAATCCTCTCTGCCTATGTTTTCACCCTGGGGTTCGCGCTGGTGACAGTGGTGCTGGTCAACGCCATATCGCTGGCCCTGGCCATCGGCTTGACCGCACGCATCAAGTTCAAAGCGGCGCTGAGGGCCATCTTCGTCGTCCCGATGGTCGTTTCCGGCATCATCATCGCCTACGTCTTCCAGTTCCTGTTCTACAATTCGCTGCCGGCCCTCGGCGAAGCGTGGGGGATCGGGATCCTGTCGAAGAGCATCCTCACGAACCCGGACCTGGCCTGGACGGGCATCGTCGCGGTGACGGCGTGGCAGGCCATCCCCTCGTCCATGCTCATCTTCATGGCCGGGCTACTCGCCATTCCCGGTGACATCTACGAGGCAGCGGCGATCGATGGCGCCTCGGCCTGGCAGCGGTTCAGGAACATCACCCTGCCCCTGATTGCCGGCTACCTCATGATCAACACCATCATCAGCTTCAAGAACTTCCTGAACGCCTACGACATCATCGTCGGCTTGACCGACGGCGGCCCCGGCACCTCGACCTACAGCATCGCCATGAAGATCTTCAGCGGATTCGATGGTGGGGACTACGCCTATCAAATGGCCAATGCCACGATCTTCTTCGCCATCGCCATCGTCCTCGCACTCCTCCAATTGCGACTGACCCGCGGAAAGGCCGCACTATGAACACCTCTATGCCGAAGGCGCCCACTTCCCCTGCCTCCCGGCGCCTCGGACGTGGTACCCGAACCCGCAGAACCCATATCAACTGGCCGGCCACCCTGTTGTTGGTGGCAGGAAGCGTCACGGTCTTCCTGCCCTTGTATGTGACTCTGACGATGGCGTTGAAGAGTACCCGCCAGGCGGTGGACGGAAATGCCTTTTCCCTTCCGGCGCCGGTGGATCTCTCCGGCTTCAGCGAGGCCTGGGAGCTGACCGGCTTCGCCCGAGGTTTCACCATTTCCGCCCTCGTGTCGGCGGCCACCGTCGTCGGGACCATCCTGCTGGCCTCGATGGCGTCCTATGCAATCGTGCGCAATTGGGACCGGCGTCTCTTCCGGTGGTCGTTCTTCTACCTGCTGGCCGCCATGTTCCTGCCGTTCCCCGTGGTGGCCCTGTCGCAGATCAAGCTCACGGGCATGGCCGGACTGGACAACCCCGGTGGCGTCGCGCTCCTGCACATCATGTTCCAGCTCTCGTTCAGCGTCCTGCTGTTCACCGCATTCCTGCGCTCCATCCCCGACGAGCTGGAGGAAAGCGCACGATTGGACGGGGCGAACACCTGGCAGGTCTTCTGGAAACTCGTCTTTCCGCTACTGGCCCCCATGAGCGCGACAGTGGGCATCTTCGCCTTCCTGGCCTCCTGGAACGACTTCATGATGCCCTTCCTCATCACCTCCGACGCCTCGTTGCAGACGTTGCCCGTCCTGCAGAGCATCTTCCAGACCCAATTCAGCAACAACTACAACGTCGCCTTCGCGTCGTACCTGATGGCGATGGCACCAGCCATCGTGGTCTACCTGTTCACCCAACGCTGGGTCATGTCCGGGGTGACCCAGGGCGCCATCAAGTGATCCACACAACCACCAACACCCAGAAACCAGCCACTGAAAGGCAGGACCTCACATGACCGAAACACTCGCAGGACACCAGGGGAAGGCCCCCGGCGCCGACGCCGCATCGTGGTGGCGACAGGCCGCCGTCTACCAGATCTACCCGCGCAGCTTCGCCGACTCCAACGGCGATGGCATCGGCGATTTGGCCGGGATCACCGACCGCGTCGGCTATTTGCGGGAGCTCGGTGTCGATGCCGTCTGGCTGAGCCCCTTCTACCCCTCCGCGCTGGCGGACGGCGGATACGACGTCGACGACTACCGCGACGTGGACCCCCGGTTGGGAACACTTGAGGACTTCGACCGCATGACAACAGAGCTGCATGCTGCTGGCATCAGGCTGATGGTCGATATCGTCCCCAACCACACATCTGATCGACATGAATGGTTCCGTGAGGCCCTGGACTCTCCCAAGG
This sequence comes from Arthrobacter sp. ASL1, assembly GCF_056680475.1. Lineage (NCBI taxonomy): Bacteria > Bacillati > Actinomycetota > Actinomycetes > Micrococcales > Micrococcaceae > Arthrobacter > Arthrobacter sp. ASL1. The sequence continues at coordinate 2,678,869 of NZ_CM155284.1, read as the reverse complement.
GCTCCCCCCAGCGGGATCGTTACATCTTCCGGGAGGGTCTCGGGACTGACGGTTCCCTTCCGCCCGCCGACTGGGTTTCGACCTTTGGCGGGCCGGCGTGGGAGCCCGTCGGCGACGGCCAGTGGTACCTGCACTACTTCGCCACCGAACAGCCGGATCTCAACTGGAAGAACCCCGAGGTACGTGCCGACTTCCTGAAGACTCTGCGTTTCTGGTCGGACCGGGGGGTCGACGGATTCCGCGTCGATGTGGCCCACGGGTGCGCCAAGGACCTGCCGGAGGAGCTTCCCTCCCAGGCCGACCTCGACGCCATGGACGCCACCAATGGACAGCACCCGCTCTGGGACCGTGACGAGGTGCACGAGATCTACGCCGAATGGCGCTCGGTGTTCAATGAATACGACCCGCCACGGACTGCCGTTGCGGAAGCCTGGGTAGCGACCCCGGACCGGAGGCACCGCTACGCCAGCGTCGATGGACTCGGCCAGGCGTTCAATTTCGACCTCTTGGAGGCCGATTTCGACGCCGCGGAGTTCCGCGAGATCATCTCCTCCAACCTGGCCCAGTCTTCGCTGACCGGGTCCTCGACCACGTGGGTCTTTTCCAACCACGACGTCGTCCGGCACGCGACCCGCTACGCCCTCCCGCCGCGCGGAATGGCCCCCGAAAAGCAGGGATCTGCGTGGCTGCTGTCGGGTGGGACTTCCCCGGTTCCCGACGTCGATCACGGACTGCGCCGCGCACGCGCCGCAACGCTGCTCATGCTGGGTCTTCCCGGCTCGGCCTACCTGTACCAGGGCGAGGAACTCGGCCTCCAGGAAGTCGCCGACATCCCCGACGCCGACCGCCAGGACCCCTCATTCTTCAGGAACCCCGGCAAGGACATCGGACGCGACGGGTGCAGGGTCCCACTGCCGTGGACAAGGGAAGGCGATTCGTTCGGGTTCGGCAGCGGGGGATCGCATCTCCCCCAGCCCACCTGGTTTGCCGAGAACTCCGTTCAGGCCGAGGAGGAGGACGACGCATCGACCCTGGCCTTTTACCGCGAGGCTCTGGCTCTGAGGAGGGGACTTCAGGCGGACGAATCACTGCAGTGGGTCGAGAACACCGAAGAATCTGTCCTCCATTACCACCGCCCGGGCGGTTGGGCCATCGTGGCGAACTTCGGAACGGACGACGTGGCACTGCCCGATGGCGAGGTGCTGGTAAGCAGCTCCCCGCTGGCGAATGGTCGCCTGCCCGGCGAGACGACGGTCTGGTTGAAGGTCGGCTGAACGCCGGTGGTGTCGTCGAAGCGCCGACGACGCCACCGGCTCCACCTGTCCGCCCCAGGCCCGTGACCTACCGATCAGCGGGGCCGCCATCCCTCCAGCGGGCGATGCCCCCGGTCCAGGCCGGGTAGCCGGCTCCGTCCACCGAGGCGATGTTCAGTAGCGCAGCCGTCGCCTGATCCCGATCGGCCAGATGCCGGCGGCCCGCGTCGGCGATGGCCGAGAGCAGGCGCCGCTGGGCGTCTCCGGTGTCGAGACGCGGTGGCTGCCTGGCCGCCGCGTCGCGGGCGGTTCCCCCGTCCCGGACGGCCTCCTGCGCGGCCTCCTCGATGGCGTGGAGCAGCAGCGAGGACAGGCCGGCCTGTCCGGCGGCACGGGCTACGGAGATATCCGCCATGCCCTCGGCCACCAGGTCGCGTGCCGTGGCGCGGGCGGCTTCGGTGAGGTCGGAAACCATGTGCCGCGCCGCATCCGGTCCCGTCGGTCGGGATGGATCGAGGTCCGTCCCGTCGTCGGTCTCCTCGTCGCCCGGTGGTGTTGCCGACGTCGTCTCGCCGGCGGCGGCGGTTGCCGTGTCGGCGACGGCTCCGGTGATCGCGTCCATGGCCTGCGGTCCGGCGGCCTTGCGGTCGGCGTGCCGCAGGCCGATCATGGCGCTGGACACGGGCGCGGTGACGGTCTGCGTGTAGTAGCGGGCCTCGATGACAGCTGCCGTGTCGAGGTCAACCTGGGCCCCTTCCACCGCGGCGGCCAGGATGGCCCGGGGTGCCGGGTTGTGCAAGGCGTCGAGTCGGCCGCGGAGGCGTGCCGGAAGGAACTGCAGGACCGCGGTCAGGGCATTCGGTCCAGTCGTGGTGGGAATCCGGGGCGCTCCCCCGGGGATCTCGTAGCCGTCGGCATCCCAGGGCTGGACGGCGTCGCGATGGTCCAGGATCCACTGCCGGGCCGCCGGCAGCAGCTCCTCTTCTTCCTCGACCGAAGCGTCGACGATCCCGCACTGGATGGCATCCTGCGTGCCCATGATGGACGCGCTGAGCAGCAGCTCATCGAGGGAACGCTCGACGCCGAGCAGGCGGACCGCGCGCACCACCCCTCCGGCGGCCGGGCAGATGCCGAAGTCCACCTCGGGCAGGCCGAAGCGGATGCCGGGCACGTCGACGGCGATGCGGTGGTGTGTCGCGAGCGCCAGGCCGAGCCCGCCGCCGAGCGCGGAGCCGTTCAGGGCCGCGACGACGGGGACCCCGAGGGTCTCCAGCCGACGGAACTGGGTGGCCAACCCGAGGGCCAGGTCCTGGACCGTCCGGGCGTCGGCGGCCGTTGCGGCGGCCATCATGTCCAGGTCGGCACTCGCGCAGAAGCTTTCCTTGGCGGAGGTGAGGATGATGCCGGCGAGCACCGATGCGTCCTCCGAGCGGCCCGCTTCCAACGCGTCCAGCCTGGCCGCGAGGGCGGCGACGAAGTCGGCGTCGAGCAGGTTCACCGCCGCGCCGGGCGCATCGAGGATCCAGGTGAGGATTCCGCCGTCGTGCTCCTCCTCGCGGATGACGTTGTGTTCTTCCATGTCCATCCTCCGGTTTCAGACGCGTTCGATCAGGGTGGCGACGCCCATGCCGCCGCCGATGCACAGGGTGACGACGGCGCGGCGCAGTCCGGTGCGTTCGAGCTCGTCGACCATCGTGCCCAGGATCATCGCCCCCGTGGCGCCGAGCGGGTGGCCCATGGCGATGGCCCCGCCGTGGACGTTGAGGCGCGCGTCGTCGATGGCGAAGTCGCGCTGGTACTTCAGGGCGACGGCGGCGAAGGCCTCGTTGATTTCCCACAGGTCGATGTCTGCCGGGGTCAGGCCGGCGGTGTCCAGCAGCTTGCGGGTGGCGGGTGTGGGCCCGGTGAGCATGATCGTCGGGTCCGCCCCGGAAACGGCTGCGGCGGCGATCCTGGCGCGGGGGGCCAGCCCGAGGTCGCGGCCCACGGACTCGGAGCCGACCAGGACCAGGGCGGCCCCGTCGACGATGCCCGAGGAGTTCCCGCCGGTGTGGACGTGGTCGATGTCCTGCACCCAGTGGTATTTCTCCAGGGCGACGGCATCGAAGCCACCGTCCCGGCCCATGCTGGCGAAGGCGGGACGGATCGAGCCAAGGGTCTCGACGGTGGTGCCCCGGCGGATGTGCTCATCGTGATCCAGGACGATGAGCCCGTTCTGGTCGCGGACCGGGACGATGGAGCGGGCGAAGTGGCCGTTGTCCCACGCGGCGGCGGCGCGCTGCTGGGAGCGGGCGGCGAAGGTATCCACGTCCTCGCGGGTGAATCCCTCGGTGGTGGCGATGAGGTCGGCGCTGATGCCCTGCGGAATGTAGGAGGTGTCGAAGCTGGTCGCCGGGTCGAACGCCCAGGGGCCGCCGTCGGAACCGATGGGGACCCGGGACATCGATTCGACACCGCCGGCGATGACCAGGTGTTCCCACCCGGAGCGGATCTTCGCGGCGGCCAGGTTGGTGGCCTCCAGACCGGAGGCGCAGAAGCGGTTGAGCTGGAAGCCGCCCACGGTATCAGGCAGGCCCGCGGCGATCGCGGCGATGCGGGCGATGTCTGCGCCCTGGTCCCCGATCGGGGTCACGACCCCGAGGACCAGGTCATCGATCCGCGACTCGTCGAGCCCGGGGTTGCGCTCGCGCAGCGCGTCGATGAGCCCGGTGACCAGCGAAATCGGCTTGGTCCCGTGGAGTGCCCCCTTGCGGCCCCGGCCGCGCGGGGTCCGCACGGCGTCGTAGATGTAGGCCTCGCTGTGCATGCCGGATCGGCTCCCTTCGCCAGGTGGTGTGAGCGCCGTCGCACCCCCAGCCCATCCTAGGCGGTGGAGGCAAACCCCGGGGTGCCTGTCACAACCTCCGGTCCCCCGGTGTCCTATGGGCATCCCCCTGAAATCAAAGGAGACATCATGAACGCGAACACCACGGTCGTCGTGATCGGCGGCGGCTATGCAGGAGTCACGGCGGCCAATCGATTGACCCGGGCCCCGGATGTGGCAGTCGTCCTGGTCAACCCGCGGACCACGTTCGTCGAGCGGATCCGGCTGCACCAGCTCGTCGCCGGGACCGACGACGCCGTCGTCGACTACCAGGACATCCTGGCCGACGGGATCCGGCTGGTCACCGACACCGTCACCCGGATCGACGCAGCGGACCGGAAACTGTCCCTGTCCGCGGGCGGGACCCTCGACTACGACTACCTGGTCTACGCGGCCGGCAGCGGAAGTGCCGGCCCGGACGTGCCCGGAGCCGTCGAGTTCGCCTACCCGGTGGCCACGCTGGAAGAAGCGGCACGGCTCCATCGGGTGCTGGCGGCGTCGCCCGCCGACGCCCCGGTGGTGGTGGTCGGGGCCGGCCCGACGGGCATCGAAACCGCCGCCGAACTCGCTGAGCAGGGCCACCACGTGACGTTGGCAGGAACCGCGCTCGGACCCTACCTCCATCCGCGGGCCCGCCGCTGGGTGGCCCGGAAGCTGGCCGGCCTGGGAGTGGACGTGGTGGACGGCCCGGGGGCCACGGTCGGCGCCGTGTCCCGGTCAGCCGTTCGGCTCGGCGACGGCCGCGAACTACCCAGCACCGTGACCATCTGGACCGCCGGTTTCGGCGTCCCGGGACTGGCCCGCGGCAGTGGCCTGCGCACCGATGCCGCCGGCCGGCTGCTCACCGACGAGACGCTGACCAGCGTGGACGATGAGCGGATCGTCGCCGCCGGCGACTCCGCGGCTCCGTCCGGTCTGCCGTTCAGGATGAGTTGCCAGGCGGCCGGACAGCTCGGCGGCCGGGCCGCCGATACGGTGCTCAGCCGCCTGGCCGGCGCGCAGCCACGGCAGCTGGGCGTGGCGTTCGTCGGCCAGTGCATCAGCCTGGGGCGCCACAACGGAATCTTCCAGGTCGCACGCCGGAACGACGCGGCGGTGGGGCTCCACCTCCCCGGGCGGGCCGGTGCCCTGCTCAAGGGGATCGTCACCTGGGGAACCGTCCGCCAACTGGCCATCGAGGCACGGCGTCCGGGTCTGCTCTCCGTCCCGACCTGGGCCGCGGACCACGAGCGCCGGAGCCTGCTGGCCCGGCGTGAGGTTACCTCCGGGAGTAGCGTGGAGGCATGATCGAGGAAGCCGTCGATCCGGCCACCGCGGCTTTCGCCGAACACCGGAACCTGTTGTTCACCGTTGCCTACGAGATGCTCGGTTCGGCGGCCGATGCCGAGGATGTGCTGCAGGAGACCTGGCTGCGGTGGGTCGCGGTCGACCTCGGGACGGTCCGCGACCGGCGGGCCTACCTGGTGCGGATCACGACCCGCCAGTCGCTCAACCTGATCCGTTCCCTGTCGCGCCGCAAGGAGTCCTACGTCGGCCCCTGGCTGCCCGAACCGCTGCTGACGACGCCGGATGTCGCCGAGGACGTCGAACTGGCCGAGAGCCTGTCGATGGCCCTGATGTTCGTCCTCGAAACCCTCGCGCCGCTCGAACGGGCCGTCTTCGTGCTCCGCGACGTCTTCGATGTCGGCTACGCCGAGATTGCCGAGGCGGTGGACAAGAACCCCGCAGCCGTCCGCCAGATCGCCCACCGCGCCCGGAAACACGTCAACGACCGCCGCCCGCGGATGTCCACCACCGCGCGCGAGACCCGGGCCGTCGTGGATGCCTTCCACCGGGTGGTCGAGGGCGGCGACCTGCAGGGCCTGCTCGCTGTGCTCGCCCCCGATGTCGTCCTGGTGGGCGACGGCGGCGGCGTGAAACAGGCGGCGCTGCGTCCCGTCATCGGTGCGGAACGGGCGGTGCGCATGCTCTCCGGCGGGCTGCGCAAACTCCACGCGACGTTCAGTGCGGAGGCCACGATGGTCAACGGAAACCCCGCACTGTTGATGCGGCTGGACGGCGAGATCGATGGGGTCCTGGCGTTCAGGGTCGAGCACGGGCTGGTCACGGGCCTGTACTACGTGCGCAACCCGGAGAAGCTGTCCCGGCTCGCCGCCGAAACCCCGTTCGCCCTGCGCTGATGCATCCCTACCGGGCGGCGGCACCGGGTCGGAGCGCCCCGTCCGCCCGGAGCCCCAACAGCCGCCCGTGCTCCAGCCGGGCGCGGCTGCCGGAAAAGCGGCGGCGGAGCCCCCGGTCGTGGGTGACGATGACGACGGCGCCGCGGTAGTCATCGAGCGCGGATTCCAACTCCTCGATCAGGGCGGGCGCCAGGTGGTTGGTCGGTTCGTCCAGGAGCAGCAGGTCGACCGGCTCGGTGACCAACCGCGCCAGCTCGATGCGTCTGCGCTGCCCGTAGGACAGGTCCCCGATCCGTAGCCTCAACTCGGGCACGGTGAACAGGCCCAGCGCGAGCAACCGGTCGATGTGCTCCTCCGCGGTACCGGCTCGCCCCTGGGCGAAGGCCTGCACCAGCAGCATCCGGGCGGGCCAGGGAGTCTGCATCTGGCGCAGGTACCCGACCGCCGGGGCCACCTCCACGTCTCCGGCGTCGGGCTCCAGCTCGCCGGCCAGCACGTCCATGAGCGTGGTCTTGCCGGCGCCGTTGGGCCCGGTGACCAGCAACCGGTCCCCGGCCCGCAACCGCAGCCCCTCGAGGTGCAGCCGGTTTCCGACGTGTATTCCATGCAGCTCGGCCACGGGAGCTCCGCCGCCGTCGTCTTCCGGCTGGTCCAGCTCGGGGGTGAAGACCAGCGGATCCTGCGGGGCGGCAACGGGCTCGTTCTCCAGGCGTTCGATCCAGCCCTTGGCCATGCGCAGCCGGCCCATCGCCCCGTGTCCACGCCCGCGCGCCCGGAACGCGCCGTGCCCGAAGACCGCGAATTCGAGCTTCCGCGGGATGGCGGCCAGTCGGGCCGCATTGCGGTCGACCAGGCGCTCGTTGCGTTCGAGTTCGGTCCGCCAGTGTTCGTAAACGAGCAGCCGGCTCCGGCGTTCGGCGGCCTTCGCGGCAAGGTAGCCGGCATACCCGTTCCCGTAGCGGGCGAGCCGTCCGCCATCGACCTCCAGGATGGTGTCGGTGAGCCGTTGCAGGAACACGCGGTCATGGGTGACGGCGACGATGGTTCCGCGATGGGTGGCCAGTCGCTGTTCAAGCCAGGCCACCGCGTCGTCGTCCAGGTGGTTCGTGGGTTCGTCGAGGAGCAGCAGTTCGGGGTCGGCGGCCAACGTTCCGGCCAACGCAAGCCGTGTCAGTTCGCCGCCGGAGAGCGTGTCCAGGGCGCGGTCGCGGGCCAGACGCGGTAACCCGAGGCCCTGCAGGGCCGCCTCGACGCGCGCGTCCGCGGCATACCCATCGCGGGACTCGTAGTCCTGCACGACGGCGGTATAGGCAGCCAGTGCCATCTCGAGTTCCCTGCCACGCAGGCTGGCCAGGGAGGCCTCTGCGCCGGCTATCCGCGCTTCGAGGCCGCGCAGCTCGGCCAATGTCTCGTCGATCGCGTGCTGGACGGTGGCTCCGGCTGGATGCTCGGGGTGTTGTGGCAGGTAGCCGATGCCGCCGGGGGCGGTCACGGTGAGTTCCCCGGAATCGGGTTCGATGAGCGAGGCCATCAAGCGCAACAGGGTGGACTTGCCGGCGCCGTTGTCGCCGATGATGCCGACGGTCTCGCCCGGCGCGATGGTGATGTCGGCGTCGTCGAGCACCGTGTGGCCGGAAAAGGCCAGCGATACGTGGTGAAGGGACAGCTGGGACGCTTCCATGGGGTCGACCTGTCCGGGCGGCGCACCATGCGGCGCCCCGGTGGAAGGGGTATTCCTGGTGGTGGGCGGCCCGGGGCCGGCCCGTTGTTCCCGCCGCGGAGCATGGCTCGACACGGTGGAATCATTCAGCGGATCAACGTACCCATGGGAAAAGAATATCGGCGCCCCCGTTCACGGAACAAGGGCGCCGGGTGGATCTCACCGGCATCTGCCGGGACGATCCGCGGGCAGGCGGTGGCCGCCGCCTGCCAAGGAGCTGTGTTGCCTAGGCCTCGCAGTCGCGGCAGTACTTCACGCCGTTTTTTTCGCGGGCCAGCTGTGAGCGGTGGCGGACCAGGAAGCAGGAACCGCAGGTGAATTCGTCGGCTGCCTGGGGCAGCACGCGGACGACCAGTTCGTCGTCGACGATGGCGCCGGGCAGTTCGGGGCCGTCGAGGGCCTCGCCTTCATCGAGTTCTTCGGTAACGCTGCGGGCGTTGGGTGCATCCATCTCCTTGACGCGCTTGAGGGTTTCCTCGCTGCGCTCGGCGACGTCGGGGCGGGCTTCGTCGTAGTCCTGGGCCATGGTTGTGCTCCTCATGTTGTTGATGTATGCCCCGCAAGGATAGGACAGCCGGGCGTGTTTCGTGGAAAATTCCACTGCGGGCGAACCAACGGACGAAAGCTTGGTCGCCCTCCTCCGGTTTCAGCCGGTTGCGGAGTCCCCCCACGTGGCGGAAACCAGCCGATTGACTGGGGGACGCCGGAAAGCAAAACGAGTCCAGCCGGGGCCTCTGCTCCGTATGGACTCGGATTTTGTGGAGCTTAGGGGAATCGAACCCCTGACCTTTTCATTGCGAACGAAACGCTCTACCAACTGAGCTAAAGCCCCGTGCGGCTGTTGCCACCCGCGGATACCACGTGCGACAGCTTAACGCACTTCGATGCCACAGCACAAAACCGGTGGCGGACGTCTCAACTGTTCCGGCCGCGCGCGGCCACGGCCCATCGATCGACGATGCGGTATGCAGCCCCCGGAGCGGTGCCGGCGTCGTGCCGCTGGACCACCGTCACCGCGTCCACGAGGTTTGGGACCAGGCAGACATGGTTCGGGATGACCTGCAGTTTCTCGCCGTACGCGGGCAGCCGGGAGCCTTCCGGGAATTCCACGGTGGCGTGATGTTCGGACAAGGCCGCCACGTGCGCTTCGGGGCTACCCATGATGCGGGCGAACCCGCTGGCCCAGGCCGGCCGGTCACCGCCGAGCACCTTCGTGCCGGCGTCGAGCACGACCTGGCCGCCCCCTTGGGGTGCCGGGCGGCGGGAGACCACGGTGGACGCGACGGTGAGGGCGATGTCCGCAAAACCGCAGTGGCCCATCTCCAACTGCTGTGCGTCGTTGAAGATGTAGACGCCGGGCCTGACTTCCGTCGCGGCTCCGGGCTCCGTGGCGTGGGCCGTGGGCGTCGAACCGCCGCTGAGTTCAAGATCTCGAAAACCTGCGGCCGTGAGGTCGCGGGCAGCCGCGGACAGGACGCGTGACTCGTCGTCGTTCGCCCCCTTCGCGGCGTCGGGGCCGTAGCTGTGCCCGGGGAAGGTGAAGAGGCCGTCGACCCGAAGTCCCGCCGCCCGGGCGGCGCGCGCCACGTCGGCGGCGGCATCCGGTGCCGCCCCGCTGCGATGGTGCCCGCTGTCGAGCTCGATCATCACCGAAAGGATCCCGGCATCCGGCTCCAGGCGTTCCGCCAGATTGCAGGCGCCTTCAACGGAGTCGACGCCGACGCGCAATCTCGTTCTACCGGCGAGCGCCTTCAGCCGCGGAGCCATCGACTCCCCCACCCACAACGGGTAGGCGATGAACAGGTCCTGCACGCCGGCATCGGCGAAGACCTCCGCCTCGCCCACCGTCGCGACGGTCAGCCCACATGCTCCGGCGGCCAGCTGCAGTTCGGCGATCTGCGGGATCTTGTGCGTCTTGGCGTGGGGGCGCAGCCGCTGTCCACGTTCGGCGACGGCAGTGGACAACGCGTTGATGTTACGCCGGAGGACATCGAGATCGATGAGGACCTCGGGGGTCTGCAGTGAATCGGGGATCAGAGGGGAAGGCACCATGGAACTAGCGGCCGCCGTCGTCCTGTTTCAGGCCTTCGCGGGTGGCCGTGTACTGGCGGTCGATGTAAGCCTCGAGTTCAGTTCGCTCCACACGCCATACGCCCCGGCCACCGACCTTGATGGCCGGGAGCTCGCCGCTGCGGACCAGGGAACGCACCTGGGGCATGTTGACGCTCAGCTCCTCGGCGACGTCTTCCAGACGCATGAATCTCATACATTGAAGTTAGCGCGAGTTAGCGCGCGTTTCCAGTCGTTCACGCGACGTGGGGACAAGATGCGGCAGGTTGGGAAATGACGACCTCCCACGTCACGATGGCCCGCGGATTCCCCCAGCGGGGAATCTGCGGGCCATACTCGAAGCCAGCTACCGGTTGCGGGCCTTGTGGGCCGTGCCGTGTCGACGGCGGGGGTGTCGCCGTCGATCCGTCAACCTGACATCCCAACGTTGATGACATTGTTCAGTTTCCGGGTTCAATAGATCACCGACCGGTCATAACGTGCAACACAGTTGATTGGCGTTGGTCATACTGACTATTCTGGAGACTTGCTTCCGAACCCACTTGGTCACTTTGACCGGAGGGGGACGGCATCCTCCACCTCGCCCCCAGCAAAGGAGCCCCCGGGTGACACCCGAGTCGTACCACCTCGATGCCACGGACCGCCGCATCCTGGCCGCCATGGACCAGGACCCGCGGATCCCCATCATGATGCTGGCCCAACGCCTCGGCCTGGCCCGCGGTACCGTGCAGTCGCGGCTCGAGAAGCTCGCAGCTTCCGGGGCCCTCCGACCCAATAGCAGCAGGGTCACGCCGGCTGCCTTGGGGCGTGGCGTCGCGGCATCGGTATCCGCAGAGCTGGACCAGTCCATGCTCGACGACGCCATCGCGGCGCTCAGCGACATCCCGGAAGTCCTGGAGTGCTTTGCCCCCGCCGGTGACACCGACCTGCTGATCCGGGTCGTTGCCACCGACCCGGATGACCTCTACCGGGTCAGCGAGGTCATCCGTTTCTGCCCGGGCATCACGCGAACTTCCACGACGATGTTCCTGCGTGAGGTCATCCCCTACCGGACCACCGGGCTGCTCGACGGCTAGGACCCGCCGCCCTGGGCGGCACGGGTGATGCGCTCTGCCATGCTGCGGAAGATGATGCCGTGGAAGGGCAGCACCGCCAACCAGTAGAGCCGCCCGGCCAGGCCGCGCGGGAAGAAAATTGCCCGTTGGCGATAGATGCTTCCGGTTCCGTCGGGGTCGACCCGCAATTCCAGCCAGGCGCCCCCGGGGGCCTTCATCTCGGCGCGCAATCGCAGCATCCGTCCCGGTTCCAGCGCCTCGACGCGCCACCAGTCGACCACGTCGTTGAGTTGCAGGCTGCTCTTGCTGCGGCGACCACGACGGAGCCCCACTCCTCCCCCGAATTTGTCCATCCATCCGCGCACCGACCAGGCCAGGGGCATCGAGTACCAACCGTTGTCCCCGCCGATGCCCTCGACGACCTTCCAGACCCGATCCGGGGCCGCCGTCGTCGCCCGTTCCCGTACGTCGGTGAAGACCGTGCGCCCCGACCAGTCCGGGTCGCTGGGCAAGGGCTCGGCCGGCTCGCCCGTCTCCCGGGAATCGGCCCAGGACGTCTCGACCGCATCGGCCTGGATCTTCAGCAACGCCAGTTCGACGGAACGCCGATACCCGGTCAGGCCCCCGGTGGGCGGTGGGATGAGCCCGTCGATCGACCGGTCGCGCATGACGCAGTCATGTTGCAGTGATTCGACCAGCGGCAGTGCAAGCCCCCGGGGGATCGGCGTCACGAGGTTGACCCATTGCCCCGCGAGCCAGGGCGTGAGCACGGGCAATGCCAAGACGACCGGCTGCCGCAGACCCGCCACTTCCGCGTAACCACGCATCATCTGGGCATAGGTCAGCACGTCGGGTCCGCCGATGTCGAAGGTTCCGCGGCTTCCCTCCGGGAGGTCGACGGCGGCAAGCAGATAGTGCAGGGCGTCCCGGACAGCGATGGGCTGGATCCGGTTCAGCACCCAGCGCGGTGCGGGCATGACCGGCAGCACGTCCGTCAGGTGGCGGATCATCTCGAAACTGGCCGAGCCGGAGCCGATGAGCAGGCCGGCTTGGAGGACCAGCGTGGGAACGCCGGAGTGCTCCAGGATGCGCCCGACCTCGGTGCGCGAGGCCAGGTGCCGGCTGAGTTCCCCGGCGGGATGTAGTCCCGACAGGTAGACGATCCGGCCCACGCCGGCCGCGCGCGCGGCGGCTCCGAGGCGAAGTGCACAGGTCCGTTCGGTGCGCTCGAAGTCGCCCGGACCACCCATGGAGTGGACCAGATAGAACACCACGTCCGCACCCTCGACGAGCGCCTCCGCGGCGGCCTCGTCCTCCAGGGAACCCGCAATGACGTCCACGCGTGTTCCCCACGGGACATCGCGCAACTTCGATGCGCTCCGCGTGAGCACCGTGACCTCATGTCCGGCCTCGAGCAGGCGGGGAACCAGACGTCCGCCAACATAACCGGTGGCCCCGGCGACGGCGACGCAGCTCAACGGCCTGCTCCACTGCGGTTGCCGGCCACCTGGCGGCGCGGCTTTCTGGCTTCTCGGATCCGGAACACCAGCGCCGCCAGGACGACCAGCGCCGCAGCGGCACCTGCAGCCCACGCGATCGGGACCGATTGCAGGCCGCCGTCGAGCCGGCCCATGGCGATCCAGGCCAGCCCCCAGGCCAAGGCCGCCGGCGGTGCCAGCCGGCCCCCGGTCCTGGCCGCCAGGGTGATGCCGATTGCGGCGGCCACGGCCAACACGACAGCGGCAACCATCATCGTCGTTCCCTCCGGGGCCCGCGCACCCCGGGAGGCGAGCAGCGCCGAGATGTTCGCGACGGTCGCCACGCTCACCCAGCCGAGATACAGGCCGAACGTGATGCCCACGACCAGTCGCTCGGTCCGGCCGGCTGCCGGCGTGCGGAGGATCAGGATGAAGGTCCGTGCCAAGACGGCCAGCAGGACCGCGATGACGACCACGCTGAGCAGGAGCTGTCCCCATTGCACCACCCAGATCCACGCGGCGTTCAGCAGGGCCGATGCAGCGGCCCACGGTCGCAGGCGCCGCTGCAGGTTTGATCCGCGCCATGCGGGGAGGAGCTGGATCACCGCATGCAGGACCAGTCCGGCGTAGATGGCACTCCAAATCGAGAAGGCCCCGGCACCGGGGGCGAGGACGGTGCCGTCGGCGGACAGCCAGCCATCGGCCGCATCTTGGATGGGGGTGCCGCCGAGTGCACCGCTGCCCAGGAAGGCCCCGGCGATGGCCAACGCCACAGTGGCCGCATATAGCCAGGGGGCGATCGGCGAGGACGATGACAGGTCGCCGCCCGGCTGGTTGGTCTTGCCCATGGTCGACACTCCTTGCTGTTCGATGGCCCCCTCTGGGGGACTCGACATTTTGGCTGGTGTGTACCAGTATGTAGCTAGATTATCTGATTATCAATACTTCGGTGGATAAAATGAACGACGCTATCCCGGCCCGCGGGGGCCGGCCCGCCATGCACCCGGCCTCCGTGCTGCTGCGCAAAATCCTGGTGCTCAACGACACCGTTGAATACCAGATGCGCGTGCACCTGAAAACCAACGAGACCGATTTCCAGGCCATGCAGCATCTGCTCCAAACGGGTCCGATGACGCCCTCGGACCTGGCGGCGGAACTCCACCTGACCACGGCGGCCGTCACCAGCGTGATCGACCGGTTGGTGCGGGCAGGACACGTCCGGCGCCTGCCCCATCCGTCCGACCGCCGGCGCATCGTCGTCGAACCGACCGAGTCCTCCGTCAGGGAGGCCATGGCCCAGCTCATGCCCATGATCCTCGCAACGGATTCCCTGGTCCGGGGGATGGACGAAGCCGGACAACACGCCGTGACCACCTACCTCGATGGGGTGGTCGCTTCCATGCAGGAGCGCATCGACGCGATGGCCTCCACCCCCGAGGAGACAACGACATGAACCAACACTCCGAGACTGCCACGAGGGTCCTTTCGGAAGGATCCGACCTGCCGACGCGGCCCGGCTGGGCCCCGGACGAGAGTGTCGCGGATCCGCAAGCAGATGGCTTCCTGGCCGCTGTGCGGCAGGTGCTGGACCGTGAGGCCGGCTCCGCGCTGCGCCACGCGGGACGGGACTCCAGACGCTTCGACCGCCTCTGGTACCGCCTGGGCGAGAGCCTGGCCGGGGGGAAGCTCACGCGTCCGCGCCTGGTCCACCTCTCCTACCGCGCATTCGGCGGCCGCGACCAGCAGGCCGGCGCAACCCTCGGCGCCGCCTTCGAGATGCTGCACGCCGCGCTCCTGATCCACGATGACGTGATCGACCGCGATCTGGTCCGCCGGGGGCGCCCCACGCTCGGCGCCCGGTACCGCGACGATGCCCTGCGCCTGGGACTCCCGGAGGCGACGGCCGACCACGTGGGGAACTCCGCGGCCCTCATCGGCGGCGACGTCCTGCTGGCCGGGTCCCTCCGTCTGGCCGCCCGTGCCGGAGCAGCCACCGGCACCGCAGAGGCAGTACTCGACGTCGTGCACGCCGCCGTGTTGGCAGCCGCCGCCGGAGAACTCGACGACCTTGTTTTCGCCTTCGAGGGCGCCGACGTCAGCGTGGACCAGGTGCTGGACATGGAACGGCTGAAGACCGCTTCCTACTCCTTCGAGGCACCCCTGCGTGCGGGTGCCGTGCTGGCCGGGGCGGACGCCGGAACCGCGGACCGCCTCGGCGGCATCGGCCGCACGATCGGCATCGCCTACCAGGTCATCGACGACGTCCTGGGCACATTCGGCGATCCTGCGGTGACGGGCAAGTCCATCGACTCGGACCTGCGTTCGGACAAGCGCACCGTCCTGGGGGCATTTGCGGCGCACGACGCCGGCTACCTCGCCGCCCATGACGCCTACCGCCGCGGTGAAGCCGGCATCGAGGAAGTCCGCTCGGCACTGCGTGCTGCGGGCGCCGACGACGCCGCACGGCGCCTGGCCCTCCGCCTGGTTCGGCACGCCCTCTCCGAGGCAGCCGACCTGGCACCCTCCTCGACCCTCTGCGACGACCTGGCCGCCATGTGCACCCTGGTTCTGGAGCGGACGAAATGACCATGGATACCAGCCCCCTGCCCCGGTACAGCGAGACGGCCAGCCGCAGCGCGGGCGTTGTGATCTCCCGGTACTCGACCTCCTTCGGGCTGGCCTGCCGACTGCTCGGCCCGGCGGCCAGGCACGACGTCGAGAACATCTATGCGCTCGTGCGCGTCGCCGACGAAGCCGTCGACGGTGCGGCCGCGGCCGCAGGATTGCCGCCGGAAGCCGTCGCCGCGCAACTCCAGCGGTTGGAACTGGAGGTGGAGAGCGCCCTGGCGGTCGGCTACAGCACCAACATGGTCGTGCACGCGTTCGCCATCACCGCCCGCCGCCACGGCATCACCACTGACCTGACGCGGCCGTTCTTCGAGTCCATGCGGGCCGACCTGACGGTAACCCGGCACGACGATGCCTCCCTGGACAGCTACATCTACGGATCGGCCGAGGTCGTGGGGCTGATGTGCCTGTGCGTCTTCCGCTCCATGCCAGGTGCCATTCCGGGGCACGACGGCGAATTGGAGGCTGCCGCACGCAGCCTCGGCTCGGCTTTCCAGAAGGTGAATTTCCTGCGTGACCTGGCGGCCGACCGTCAAGAGCTCGGGCGGGAGTACCTCGAGACACCGTCCGGTCCCGTGTTCGACGACGCGGCCAAGGATGCCCTCGTGGCGCAGATCCGCACCGAACTCGCCGTCGCCGAGACCGGTATCGCCCTTCTCGCGCCGGGCGCCCGCCGGGCTGTCGCCCTGGCCCACGGGCTGTTCTCCAGGCTGGTCGAACGCCTCGATGAGGTTCCGGCCCGGCACCTCCTGGACCACCGGGTGCGGGTGGGCAATGCCGGCAAGGCAGCCGTGCTGCTGCGCGTGGTCGCCCACCGTCCACCACGCCGGGGAGGGGTCGCCTGATGGCGCGCATCACCGTCATCGGGGGCGGGATCGCCGGGCTGGCCAGTGCCGGACTACTGGCCCGGGATGGGCACGAGGTGACGCTGCTCGAACGCGGGACCACGCTCGGTGGACGCGCCGGACGGTATTCCGCGAACGGTTTCCACTTCGACACGGGCCCGTCCTGGTACCTCATGCCCGAGGTCATCGACCATTGGTTCCGACTCATGGGCACCAGCGCCTCCGCGCAGTTGGAGCTCGTCCCGCTCGCCCCGGCCTACCGGACCTGGTTCCAGGGCGACCCCCGCCCCCTGGACCTCCACTCGGGCCGTGCCGCCGCGACCGCCGCCTTCGAGACCATGGATCCCGGCTCCGGGACGCGGCTGGGAGCCTACCTCGACTCGGCCGGGCAGACCTACGAGTTGGCCAAAAGGCATTTCCTCTACGACGATTTCGAGAGCAAGCGTGGCCTGCTGCATCCCCAGGTCCTGCGGCGCGGCCTGAGAATGGCGGGTCTCCTCGGCACGCCACTGGCCGGGTTCATCGGCCGGCGGTTCCGTGACCCGCGCCAGCGCCAGCTACTGGGCTATCCGGCGGTCTTCCTCGGAACGGATCCGTACCGGGCACCGGCGATGTACCACCTGATGAGCCATCTGGATCTCGCCGACGGGGTGCTCTATCCCCTCGGGGGATTCGCCGCAGTGGTCGACGCCCTGGCGGACACCGCGCGGGCCGCCGGTGTCCAGATCCGCACATCGTCGACGGCGACGCGCATCGAGACCACGGACGCGCCGACGGGCGCCGGGTGGTCACGATGGCGATCGCGGCGACGATCAGCAGTCCAGGCGGTGGCCTACAAAGACGCCGGCGGAACGGCCCATTCGCTGCCCACGGATGTCGTCGTGGCCGCCGCCGACCTGCACCACGTGGAGACCACACTGCTTCCACCCCGGCAACAGACACACCCCGAACGCGTGTGGGCACGCCGCGATCCCGGGCCCAGCGCCGTCCTCGTGTGCCTGGGAATCCGCGGCCGCCTCGACGAACTGGCCCACCACAACCTGTTGTTCACGAAGGACTGGCGGGACAACTTCGGCCGCATCCGCGCCGGAGACGACCTGACCCCGGAGACGTCCATCTACGTCTGCAGGCCCAGCGCCACCGACCCCGGAGTCGCGCCGGCGGGGGCCGAAAACTTGTTCGTCCTCGTCCCCGCTCCTGCACAGCCTGCGTGGGGTGCCGGCGGGCCCGACGGAACCGGGGCGCCGCGCGTGGAGGCCGTGGCAGATGCGGCCATCGACCAGCTCGCATCCTGGTCGGGAATCGAGGACCTGCGCGATCGAATCATCACGCGACAGAGCTACGGTCCGGCCGATTTCGTGCACAACGTGAACGCCTGGCGGGGTAGCGCCCTCGGTGCGGCCCATACCCTGCGGCAGAGCGCATTCCTGCGTCCGGGTATCCGCAGCCGGCGGGTGAAGGGGCTCTTCTACGCCGGCAGCTCGGTCCGCCCGGGGATCGGCGTGCCGATGTGCCTGATCAGCGCCGAACTGGTGCTCAAGGCCATGCGTCGGGACCAGCGGACCGGCCCCCTGCCCGAGCCCTCCCCGGACGGCGCCTGATGCCCTATCTGCTGCTGCTGCTGGTCCTTTTGGGCTGCATGGTGCTGCTCGACGCGCGGTTCCGGCTCTTCTTCTGGGCCCGCCCGGTGGCTGCGGCCATCGTCACGGTGCTGGGTCTCGGGTACTTTCTCGGCTGGGACCTCTGGGCCATCTCCGCAGGCATCTTCTTCCACCGTGAATCGCCCCTGATGACCGGGGTCATGCTCGGTCCCGAGCTGCCGTTGGAGGAACCGGTGTTCCTGCTTTTCCTCGTCTATCAAACCATGGTGCTGTTTACCGGTTTCCTCACCTGGCGTCGCCGGTCCAGGACCCGCCGCATGGCGACCGACCTGACGGAGACGGTGCCGACTCGTGGGGTGAGGAGGTCTTGAGCGCCTACGCATACGTGAACTGCGCCTTTCTGGCCCTGGCCCTGGTGGTCTTCGCCGTGGCAGCCCTGTACGGCCGGATCGGGCGCCGCACCCTGGGTGCCTTCGGCGTCACACTGGGTGCCCTCCTGGTGCTCACGGCCATCTTCGACAACGTCATGATCGGCGCCGGCCTGTTCACCTATTCCGCCGACACGTTGGACGGTCCGCTCGTGGGGCTGGCCCCACTCGGCGATTTTGCCTACCCCGTCGGCGCGGCGGTCCTGCTGCCCGCAACGTGGCTCCTGCTCACCGGCGGTCCCGCGCCGGCATCCACCAACAGGAAGGATCCATGATCGACCTGCTCCTGACGTCCCGGCCCGTTTCCTGGGTCAACACGGCCTACCCGTTCGCCGCGGCGTATCTGATCTCCACCGGCGGCCTCTCCTGGGTCCTGGCCGTCGGGACCCTCTTCTTCCTCATCCCCTACAACCTGGCCATGTATGGGATCAATGACGTTTTCGACTACGAATCCGACCTCCGCAACCCCCGCAAGGGTGGCGCCGAGGGCGCCGTCGTCGATCGGTCGAGACACCGGGCCATCCTCTGGGCATCCGCCGTCACCACCGTGCCGTTCGCCATCGTCCTGGCCACCCAGGGCCCCGTGTCCGCGAACCTGGTCCTGCTCCTGTCGTTGGCCGCCGTCCTGGCCTACAGCGTCCCACGGTTGCGCTTCAAGGAACGGCCCTTCCTCGACTCGATGACCTCCAGCACCCATTTCGTCTCCCCCGCCGTCTACGGCCTGCTCCTCGGTGGCGCCGAATTCACCGGCGGGCTCTGGTGCCTCGTGGCCGCATACTTCCTCTGGGGCATGGCCAGCCACGCCTTCGGTGCCGTGCAGGACATCGTGCCCGACCGCGAGACGGGCCTGGGTTCGGTGGCAACGGTGCTGGGGGCCCGCGCGACGGTCGCCGCCGCGGCAGTCGCCTATGTTGCCGCCGGCCTGCTCATGCTCGGTACCACCTGGCCCGGGCCGCTGGCCGGGCTCCTGGCGCTGCCCTACCTGGCCAATGTGTTGCCGTTCCTGCGGGTGGACGACGCCGGATCGGGCGTGGCCAACCGTGGATGGCGACGCTTCCTGTGGTTGAACTACGCCACCGGGTTCCTGGTTACCCTGCTCCTGATCTGGTACGTGGTGACCCGATGACATCCATCATGTGGTTCCGCGACGACCTGCGGATTGCCGATAATCCCGCGCTCGTGGCCGCCGTGCACGAGGCCGCACCCGTGGCCATCTATATTCTCGACGAGGAGTCCGCCGGCATCCGGCCCCTTGGTGCGGCGGCGCGCTGGTGGCTGCACGAAGCCCTGGTGCAGCTGCGCGTGGATCTCGCGGACCGGGGCATCGACCTGGTGCTGCGTCGCGGACCCGCAGCCGAGGTGCTGGCCGCGCTGGTTCGCGAAGTGGAGCCGACGGCCGTCTACTGGAACCGGCGCTACGGAATGGCAGAACGCACGGTGGATACCCAGGTCAAGGAGGGTCTTCGGACGTCCGAAGTGCATGCCGAGAGCTTCCAGGCCACGCTGCTACATGAACCGTGGACCATCCACACCGGGCAAGGCGGCCACTATCGGGTGTTCACGCCGTTCTGGAACCAACTCCGGGAGCAGCACATCCGCCACCCGCTGGATGCACCGGACCAGACCAGCACCCGCGCCATGGATCAGGGGCCGAGGATCGACGGCGACGATCTGGACTCGTGGGGTCTGGTGCCCACCGGCTCGGATTGGCCAGCCAAACTGGCAGCCCAGTGGACACCCGGCGAGGCGGCAGCATGGTCGGTGTTCGAGGACTTCGCCGACGGGCCGGTCCACGACTACGCGGAAGGCCACGATCTCCCCGGAACCACCGGGACCAGCCGGCTCTCCCCGTACCTGCGCTGGGGCCACATCAGCCCCTTCCAGCTTTGGCACGCCCTCTCGTCCCGGCCGGGACCCACGTCGGGCGGGACGATGGCCTACCTGCGCCAGTTGGGGTGGCGCGAGTTCTGCTGGCACCTGCTGTACCACCACCCCCAACTGGCCACGCGGAACCTCAGGGTCTCCTTCGACCGCTTCCCGTGGCGGTGGCCGGACCGTCCGGGGTCCGAGACGCCCCGGTGCCTGCGCGGCGCTCCGCCTTTCCCCGCTTCGGAGGCTGCCACCGCGGATGAGCCCGTCGACGCCTGGAAGTCCGGGGCAACCGGCATCCCGATGGTCGACGCCGGCATGCGTGAACTGTGGGAGACCGGGTGGATGCACAACCGGGTCCGGATGCTCGTCGCCAGCTTCCTGACCAAGAACATGGGAGTCCACTGGCAGGTCGGCGAACAGTGGTTCTGGGAGACACTCGTCGACGCGGATGAGGCCTCGAACCCCGCCAACTGGCAGTGGGTCGCCGGTTCAGGAGCCGATGCCTCGCCCTTCTTCAGGATCTTCAACCCGAACACCCAGGCCCGGCGCTTCGATGCCCAGGGGAACTACGTGAACCGATGGGTCCCCGACGCCCTCCTCCCGGGGTACCCCGAACCCCTCGAGGACCTGGCCGAATCCCGCCGTCGTGCCCTGGACGACTACCGCACCATCCAGGGCAGCTGACCGGGGCTACCTCAGCCGTGTCAGCGTCTTGCCCGTGAAGTAGGCGGGGTGCCGCCAACGCATGTAGAACATCACGATGACCCCGAGCAGCAGGACCGAGACGCCGAGGATGAAGACCATGCCGAGCCCGGCGATGTTGCTGCCGGAACCGTAGTCGGGGTCCATCGAGTCCACCGCCGTTTTGACGAACATGACCAGCAGGATGAGCCCGCCGATCAGCGGGGCGAGCAATTTGAAGACCACCGCCCGGACGCTGGCGAACAGCCCGCGGCGGAAATACCAGACACAGGCCAGCGCCGTAACGCCGTAGTAGAAGCAGATCATCATGCCCAGGGCGGTGATGGTGTCCCAGAGCGCGTTCTCGGACAACGTCCGGGTGATGACGTAGAACGCGGCGGCCGCCACGCCGGCCGTGATCGTCGCGGTCGAGGGGGACTTGAAGCGAGGCGAGACCTTGCCGTAGCCCGGGGGCAGGGCCTTGTAGTAGCCCATGGCCAGGATCGTGCGGGCCGGGGAGACGAAAGTGGACTGCAGCGACGCTGCCGATGAGGAGAGGATGGCCAGCGACATCAGGATCGCGAACGGTCCCATCACCGGGCCGGCGAGGACCGCGAAGATGGACTCCTGGTTCTCGGGGTTCCCGGCGCCCAATCCGGTGTCGCCGATGCCCGCGAAGGAGATGACCGATAGCGCGACGACCATGTAGATGGCCATGATGACCAGCACGGTCAGGGTGGCGGCCCGGCCGGGGACCTTGTCGGGGTCCTTCGTCTCCTCGTTCATGGTCAGGGTCACGTCCCAGCCCCAGAAGATGAAGATGGACAGCGAGACCCCGGCGGCGAATCCGGTCAGCGATTCGACGCCGAAGGGGTTGAACCACTCCCAGCTGATCGGGGTGGCGTCGAAGGCGGACCCGTTGGCCACGTGGGAGAACGCGGCGATCGCGAACCAGCCCAACACCAGGACCTGGAAGGCGACGAGCACGTACTGGAACGACTTCGTGGTCTCGATTCCCCGGTAGGAGATCCAGCAGGCTCCGGCGATGAACACCAGGGTCGTGGCGATGTTCAGCCACAGCACGTTGGTCAGGTCCGCCAATTCCGGCCGCCCGGTGATCTGGGCCAGCATGAGGTAGAAGAAGTCGACGGCCACCGCGGCCAGGTTGGACAGGACGATGATCGTCGCCGCGATCAGCCCCCAGCCGCCCATCCAGCCGATCCAGGGTCCGAAGGCGCGGGTCGCCCAGGTGAAGGACGTCCCGGAGTCGGGCATGGCGCTGTTCAGCTCCCGGTAGCCCAGCGCGACCAGCAGCATCGGGATGAACCCGGCGATGAAGATGGCGGGCAGGTGCGTGCCGACCTCGGCGACCGTCGGGCCCAAGGCGGCGGTCAGCGTGTAGGCGGGGGCGATGCAGGAGACGCCGATCACCACGGCGCCGAGCACCCCGACGGCCCCCTTGCTCAGGCCCTTGTCCCCGAGGCCGCTGGCCTGGTCCACGGCGATGCGGCCCTCGGAACTGGTTCCGGATTCGATGTTTGCCATGGTGACTCCTAGGTCCCGATGGGGGTTGGCGGCTGGTGGTCGCGCGGGACGACGACCAGCGGGACGGTCAGGGTACGCAGCATGCGCTGCGCGGTGGCGCCCAGGAACAGGCGCCTGCGGTGGGCCAGTCGGCTGGAGCCGACGACCGCGACCTCGTCGCGCTGCCACTGCAGCGCCTGTACGGCTTCCTCGATGTTGCGCCCCTCCGCCACGACCGTTTCTGCGCGGATCCCGGCCTCGTGGACGACGGCGGCAACATGGTCCTGGAGCTCGGCTCGCCGGGATGCCAGCTGGGTTTCATTGCCCCCGTCCTGGCCCAGCAGCGAGACGACACGGAGTTCGGCGCCCCGTCGACGGGCCGCCACGGCGGCGGTTTCGACGACGGCCGCGGCACCCGGGCGCGTCCCGATGAAGGCCGTCACGCGGTCCAGGCCCCGGGGGATGGCCCCGCCGTCACCGACCGGTGCCATGGCCACGGGGATCGATGCGGAGTGCAGCAGTGCGGTGGCCACCGAGCCGGGGCCCATGCGGGAGGCCAGCTTGCCCTGCCGGCCGCCGATGACGATCAGCCCGGCCCCGGATTCGCGGGTCAGGTCATCCAGGCCTTCGGCCTCCGAGGGTGCACTGCGGACCACGGCCCGGGCGGAGACGCCTGCAGGCACCAGCTGCAGCGCCTCGTTGGCCCAGGCGTCCACCTGCTCGGCGATGATGCTGCGGTAGCCGTGGTCGCCACCGGGGTAGGTGGCGCTGAAGGGCGTGTGCTCGGGCAGGATCATGGCGATGTCCAGATGGGTGTCCTCCCCGCCCCCGGAGAGGCCGCCGCCGAGGGCGAGCGCCAGACGGACGGCCTCGGCACCCCGGGCGTCTGCGGTGTAGCCGACGATGTAGCGCACGGCTCAGCGCTCCCGGAGGGCCACGTCGATGCGGGCCGCGGTGCGCTTGCCCATCCGCACCGCACCATCGACGTGCTGGTAGCCCTCGCCGGCGAGGTCGGAGGAGCTGAAGTAGATCGGCCCGACGGGCTCGTGCTGTTCGGGGCCGAAACGGTGCAGGCCGCCCAGATCGTAGCTGGTGGCGTAGGCCCCACGCGTCCACTCCTCCGCCCCGAAGTCGGATTCAAAGTACACATCGGGTTCCAGCGCCTCGTCGCCGAGGAATGCGGCCAGGTCGGCGAGGATGGCCTCACGGCGGGCTTCGTCGCCGAGGGCGTAGAGGGCGTCGGCCTTCTCGTCCGAGACGAAGCCGACCAGGGTGCCGCGCGGGTCATCCAGCATGGTGTTGTCGTACACCTCCTGGACGTTGCGCGACGGGCTGAAACCGGTACCGGACAGCCCCTTCTCGCGCCAGAACGGCGTCGGGTAGACGGCATGGACCTTGATGACGAGACCCATCGACTGGTGCTGGTGGGTCACGTGCTGGCGCCGCGGCATCGGCGGCTCGTACGAGATCCGCGAATACAGGTTCGGCGGCACGGCCAGGATGGCCTTCTTCGCCCTCACGGTGACGGAGGCACCGCGGGCGATGACACCGCCGTCGTGCCATTGGAGGTGCAGGACCGGGTTGTCCAGGTGCACTGCGTCGCCGAGGCGTGCGGCCAGGGCCTTCGAGACGCCCTGCATGGTTCCGACGATGCGCCGGTCCAGGATGAAGTCCTCGTCGACGAGGTTGGAGAACGAACCGGCGGACGCGGCCATGAGCAGGGCCTGCAGGGCGGAGAAGGCGTGCGCCGGTTTGGTGAGCATGCCGCCGGCGATGAAGAGCCCGATGTTGGTGCAGGCTTCTTCGTTGTCCGAGAGGCTGCGCAGCCAGTGGTGGAAGGAGATGGTGTCCAGTTCCCGGCCCCGCGGGTGCTCCCATGGCTTGTCGGGGTCGATCTCGGAAGACAGCCGGTCCAACTCCGCGATGAGCCGGTTGGTTTCCCCGATCGCCTCCGTGCCGATCGGGAAATCCTCACCGGTGTACTCGGTGCGGGTGCCGTCGGCGGCGATGAAGACCCCGGCACCGTCCCGGTAGCGGGGGTAGGTGTCGATGCCCAGCTCCCCGATGAGCTCGTAGAGCCCGGTCTGGTCAGGGGAAATCCACTGCCCGCCCAGCTCCAGGGTCGCGCCCTGGACCTCGTCCGTCCAGGTGCGGCCGCCGACCCGGTCTCGGGCCTCGAGGACGGCGACGGTATGGCCGGATTGTTGGAGTGCGTGCGCTGCGGTAAGGCCGGATGGTCCGGCGCCGATGATGACGACATCGCGGTCGATCGTTGCCATGGTTGTCTCTGCTTCCTGTCCGTCACTACTAAATGAATAAGATTCATTTACTAAAATGATGATAGGACTAAAGCACTGGTTTGTGAAGTGGAGCACGGCAAGGAGTCTTCTGGTGGGAACGGCAACGAAGGCCGATCCGTCGGCGGAATCCGCCTCGCGGCGCAAGGCAGGGCGCCCCCGCGGGGAACTGCTTAACCGCTCGAAGATCGCGGGAGCTGCGCTGCAGCTGGTCGGCCATCGCGGATACGAGGCCCTGACCATGTCGGCCCTGGCGAAGGCGCTCGGTGTTTCGGCCTCTGCGCTCTACAACCATGTCAAATCCAAGCAGGAAGTCCTTCAGCTGGTCCAGGACCAGGTGATGGACGACGTCGACTGCTCCGGCTTCGCGACCCTGCCACTGCAGGACGCCGTGCGCCGATGGGCGCTCTCCTACCGCGACGTTTTCGCGCGGCACACACCGCTGGTTCCGGTCATCGCGGTCCTCCAGGTTTCGGGCTCACCCCGGACGCTGAGGATGTACGAACAGGTGGCGGCCGGATTCGCCCGTGCCGGGTGGGACGAGGAGCGGATCGTGCCGGCCATCGTGGCCCTGGAGTCATTCATCTTCGGCTCGGCGCTGGACGCCGTGGCCCCGAAGGACATCTTCGACGTGGGCCCCCTCGCTGCGGAGGTCCCCTCATTCTCCGCGGCGGTGGAGAGCCAGCGGTCCACCGGACGCGACCCCGCCCAGGATGCCTTCTCCTACGGCCTGGACGCCCTGCTGCGGGGCCTGGTCGCGGCGCCGGGGACGGCCTAGTAGCCGGGGTTGGTCATCATGGCCTGCAGCATCTCGGTGTTTCCGGAGTTGTAGGCCAACCAGAGGATCCCGCCGCTGAGCACCACGACGACGCCGCCCCACACGGCGGCGACCTTGGCCAGGAACCGGGCCTCGTCGCGCTTGATGGAGAGCTTGTCGGCCCTGAAGTCCTCGCCCAGGCGTCCGAGCCGCGCGACCGGGGAATCGGTGACGCGCGGAGTCATGTCGACCAGCGAATTCGCCGCCCAGTCGGTGCGGCCACCACGCAAGCGGGCGATGGTGACGTCGTGCTTGCGGTTTTGTCGGAGTTCGGTGATGCTGTCGCCGTGGCGTGCCAACAGGATGTCCTCACCCAGGTGCATGACCCGGTCCGACACCAGACCCTGACGTGTTGGCGCTCCGCGCATGACGACACTCCTCCCGGCGGACCAGCCGCACCTTGTGAAAACTTTCGCTTACAACCAAAATACGCCGGTTTCGTGGGCCCGGACAGGGCAGGGGGGCGCTAAGCGGCCAATCTCACAGTGGAGTGTGGCGTGCGCCGCCAGCGGCTCAGCGGGCGGCGAAATGCCAGATGACGCCGATGGTCCAGACGGAACCGGCCAAGGCTGCACACCCGAATTCAACCAGGATGCCGATGCCCGTCGATTTCAGGGTCGCGGCACTGGCGCGCAGTGCGGAAGGCAGGTCCCGCCGTCGTGCAAATTCCGCCAGCAGCAGGCCGACACCGAATCCAACGAAGAGGCCCACCACGGGGATCAGGAACATCCCGGCGATCCCCGCGGCCACGGCGACGAGGATCGTCCCGTGGGGGATCTGCTGGCGTTTCATGCTGCGACCGGTCAACACGGCCGACGCGGACCACCCGATGGCGGCCAGGGCCATGCCGACACCGGCGCAGATCCACGCGGCGGGGCCGCTCAGGATCCACGCCCAGCCCAGCAGCGTGAGGATCGCCAGCAAGCTGCCGGGCAGCACGGGGTAGATGGTGCCGACCACCGAGACGGCAAGCAAAAGGCCGGCGATGACGGAGACCAGGATCTGTGTGTCCACGACCCCAGTCTGCCAGCATCACCGGCCCTGGAAGGGCTGTCGGTCAGAGGTTGACCTTGACGTCGCCTTCCTTCTTGAGCTTCTCGACCAGGGTCGCGGTGGCCTGGTTCTCCTTCTGCTGTTCGACCTGCTTCTTGAGTTGCGCCTTCACGTCCTTGTACTTCGGCATCGCCGGGGCCGAAGCGCCACTGGCGCCGCCCTGCTGCGCCTGGGCCTTCTTGGCCTGGTCGTAGGCTGCCTTCAATTCCTTCTCACTGGCCGTGAAGGTCCCGAGTTCCTTCTTGATGACCCCTTCGACCTCGACCTGCTTCTTGAGCTGCTCGTCGACGGTCTTGCGGTCCATGCCCTGCTTCTTCAGCGCGGCCAAGAATTCCTTGGAACTCATCTGGTTGGTCTTCGCGGCATCGGCCAGGGCCCTGTCCATGTCGGCCTTGCTCGCCGTCAGGCCCGTCTTCTCCGCCCGCTGCACCAGCAGTTCGGAGCCGACCATGCCCTGGACGGCCTGCTTCTTGAGCTGCGTCTGGTCGGAGACGCCCTGGCCCGACATCTGGGCCTGCATGGCCGCCTGCTGGAACTGGCTCTTGTAGACGCTGGCGAACTCGTCCTTGGTGATGTCCGTGCCGTTGACCGTGGCCACGACGTCGGGCACGCCGTTCAGATCCGGCTTCGGCGCAGCAGCCTGCTGGCTGCCCCCGGACTGCGAGGAGGGCGCCTGCGACGATCCGGCAGCCTCCTCATTTCCGCCGCTGCCGCATGCAGTGACCAGGGAAAGTGACCCCACCAGCGCCAGTGCGGCCATCATCTTCTTCTTGTTCACGTGCTACCTCCTGAGGTATTCGAATCACGACGAGGTTAGCAACGCGACCTGAACGGAGTCTGGACATGGCACCCAAATGGCCCGCATTACGCTCTCGGCCGAGCCGGGAACCCGGGACGGCCACCGGGAGTTGGGCAAACCAGGCGCGGAACCACAACCCGCGCACCACCATGGCACGACCCCCACATAGGAGGACCACGATGGGCATGTTCAACAAACTGGTGAACCAGGGCAAGCAGATGGCAGGCAAATACGTCCGCGAGCAGCTCGCCGAGCGGCAAGGCCAGCGCCCCACGACACCCCGGGCCCCCGAACCGCGGCGCACTCCCCCGCCCGCGGGGCGGGACACCGCCAACCAGCGGCGGGGTGCCACGCCCAGCGCCGATGACGCGGCCATCGCCAAATACCGGTACATGCTGCGGACCGCCCCACCGGAGGACATGGAGCGCGCGCACGCCGAGGCATTTTCCCGGCTGACCCCGGAGCAGCGCGAAGCCCTGTGCTCCGGCTTGGGCGAGGAGCTGCCCGCCGGGGAACGCCCCGGCTCTGACCGTCCCGAGGACCTGGCGCGCTCGGCAACACGCGCCGAGGTGGCCCGCCCGGGGTTCATGGAGCGCCTCCTCGGCCAGGGCGGTGGCCCCGGCGCCCACGGTGGCCAGGGCGGAGGCCCCGGCGCCCACGGTGGCCACGGCGCCCGCGGTACGGGCCGCGGCTTCGGCGGCCTGGCCGCCGGTGCCGCAGGCGGAATCGGCGCCGGCTTGCTGGCCGGAGTGGCCGGCGGGTTCATCGGCAGCGCCATCGCGGGACCGCTGCTGGACGGATTCTCCGGGATCGGCGACAATCTGGCGGGGGCGGCCGACGGACTGGGCGAGGGGCTCGGCGACGTCACCGGCGGACTCGAGGAATCGGCCGCCGGGCTGGGCGACGCGGCCTCCGGACTCGGGGATTCCGTGTCCGCTGGTGGCGAGGCACTCTCGGGTGGCGGCCTATTCGATGGCCTGCTGGGCGGCGGGGGTGAGGGCTTCCTGGGCGGCGGCGGGGACGGGTTCTTCGGTGGCGGGGCCAACGACTGGGAGCACTGATCGCCACAGATTGTTGAACAATCCGTCGTCTTGATGCATGCTTGGGGGACCAGCAAAAGAGACGGAGATCACGGTGAGCAGCATCGACCTGAACAGCGACGTAGGCGAGTCCTTCGGAAATTGGACCATGGGCGACGACGCGGCCATCTTCCAATCCGTGTCCAGCGCGAACGTGGCGTGCGGGTTCCACGCCGGGGACCCCTCCACCATGGGCCAGACCTGCCGCGACGCCGTGGCCGCCGGGGTGGTCATCGGCGCCCACGTCGCCTACCGCGACCTGGCCGGGTTCGGCCGACGCTTCCTGGACTGCTCCCCCACCGAACTGGCCGACGACGTGCTCTACCAGCTCGGCGCCCTGGACGCCGTGGCGCGGGCCGCTGGCGGTTCCATCCGGTACGTCAAGCCGCACGGCGCCCTCTACAACACGATCGTCCACCACGAGGCCCACGCGCAGGCCGTCGTCGACGCGGTGAAGGCCTTCGGCACCGACCTGCCGCTGCTGCTGCTCCCCGGCTCCGTGGCGCTCGCCCGCGCCGAAGCCGCCGGGTTGCGCGCGGTGGCCGAGGCATTCGCCGACCGCGCCTACAATCCGGACGGCACGCTCGTCAGCCGCCGCGAGGACGGGGCGGTCCTGCACGACCCCGACGTCGTCAGCGCGAACATGGTGCGCCTGGCCACCGAGGGGACGCTGACCGCCCGCGACGGGTCCACGCTTCAGATGCCGGCGGAGAGCATCTGCCTCCACGGCGACACCTCCGGAGCCGTGGCCATGGCCGCCGCCGTGCGCAAGGGCCTGGAAGAAGCCGGCGTCACGATCGGCTCCTTCGCATGAGTTCACCGGCGGTGCGCTGGGCCGGACCGCGCACCCTGTTGCTACAGCTCGGCGACCTCGATGACGTGGTGGCCCTGCACGCCCGCCTGGCACACTCCCCCCTCCCCGGGCAGATCGAGGTGCTGGCCGCCGCCGAAACCGTGATGCTCGCCTTCGATACCCGCGCCCATGCACTCGCCGCCCCGGACGCGGTCCAACGGCTCGGCCACGGGGCAGACGCCTCCGCCGCCGGCCGGGAGATCACGCTGGATGTGGTGTACGACGGCGAGGACCTCGCCGAGGTGGGCCGGCTTACCGGGCTCGGGGCCGACGGCGTCATCGCCGCACACACCGGACAGGCCTGGACCGCCGCGTTCGGCGGCTTCGCCCCCGGTTTCGCCTACCTGCACGGCGAGGACGAATCGCTCGCCGTGCCCCGCCGGGACACCCCGCGCACCGCGGTGCCCGCCGGATCCGTCGCTCTGGCCGGGCCCTTTTCCGCCGTCTACCCCGCCCGTTCCCCGGGCGGCTGGCAGCTCATCGGGCACACCGACGCCGCCATGTGGGACCTGGACCGCGAACGCCCGGCCCTGGTGCGTCCCGGGGACACAGTGCGCCACCGGGCGGTTCGCGAGTTCGTCGAGGTGAGCGACACCGACCGGCACCCCGCCAGCGCGCCCCGCACCGCCCCCGGCGAGCGGACACACGCCGCCGGCACCGCGCTGACCGTGATCTCCCCCGGCCTGCAATCGCTCATCCAAGATCTCGGCCGGCCCGGGCTGGGCGACCTCGGGGTACCGGCCGCCGGCGCCGCCGACACCGCCGCCGCCCGCCAGGCGAACCGGCTGGTCGGCAACGCACCCGGCGACGCGGTGATCGAGACCCTGCTCGGCGGCCTGCAGGTCCGGGCAGTCGGGGCATTGGTCCTCGCCCTCTCCGGTTCCGTCGAGGCCGCGTCCATCACCGGCCCCCACGGCGACCGCGACGCACACACCCGCACCCCATTCGCCCTGTACGACGGCGAAACCCTCACCCTGGATGCACCGGGCACGGGACTGCGCAGCTACCTCGCCGTCCGCGGCGGACTGGCCGTGCCCCCGGTGCTGGGCAGCCGCTCCACCGACACGCTCTCGGGCATCGGCCCCGCCCCGCTCGCCGCCGGCACCTCGTTGCCCGTCGGTCCGGCGGGACACGGCCATGTGGTCGGGAACCCGGAGCCTGCCTCCACCGACACCCCGGCCGACGGCGCCCTCACCCTGCGCGTCACACCCGGGCCCCGGGCCGACTGGTTCGATGATGCGGCACTTGACGCGCTCTGCGCCGCCTCCTGGACCGCCGGCTCCCAGTCCAACCGGATCGGCGTACGGCTCGAGGCGGGCGGGCACCAGGCCCCGTTGCAGCGCGCCCGCGCCGGGGAACTGGCCAGCGAGGGAACCGCCACCGGTTCCCTCCAGGTCCCGCCCTCGGGCCTGCCGGTGCTCTTCCTCGCCGACCACCCGGTGACCGGCGGATACCCGGTGATCGCCGTCGTCGTCCCCGAGGACCTGCCCGCTGCCGCACAAGCCGCCCCGGGCACCGCCATCCGCTTCCAGCTCGTCGACCCCGACACCCTCGCCCCCGCATCTGCCACCACCGAAGGAACCCACCCATGAAAAAGGTCCTGATCGCCAACCGCGGGGAGATCGCCGTCCGCGTCGTCCGCGCTTGTGCCGACGCGTCGCTGGTCTCGGTCGCCGTGTACTCCGACCCGGATGCCGACGCCCTCCACGTCCGCCTGGCCGACGAGGCGTATGCCCTGAATGGTTCGGCGAGCGCCGAATCCTACCTGGACGTGGCCAAGCTGCTCGGTGTCGCCGCCGCCTCCGGTGCCGACGCGGTGCACCCCGGCTACGGGTTCCTGTCCGAGAACGCCGACTTCGCCCAGGCCGTGATCGACGCCGGGCTGACCTGGATTGGCCCCACCCCGCAGGCCATCCGCGATCTGGGCAACAAGGTCACCGCCCGCGAGATCGCCGTCCGCGCCGGTGCGCCCCTGGTCCCCGGCAGCGAGGGCACCCTGGCGGATGCGGCGGCGGTCCACGCCTTCGCCGCCGAATACGGGGTGCCCGTGGCCATCAAGGCGGCCTTCGGTGGCGGCGGCCGCGGGATGAAGATCGCCCGCCGCATCGAGGACATCGACGACGCGTTCGAATCCGCGGTCCGCGAATCCACCGCGGCGTTCGGCCGGGGCGAATGCTTCGCCGAGCGCTTCCTGGACCTGCCCCGCCACGTGGAGGCCCAGGTCCTGGCCGATACCCACGGCAATGTCGTGGTCGTGGGCACCCGCGACTGCTCGCTGCAGCGGCGCAACCAGAAGCTCGTCGAGGAGGCCCCGGCACCGTTTCTCACCGACGACCAGCGATCGCGCATCCACGCCTCGGCCAAGGCCATCTGCCGCGAGGCCGGCTACACGGGGGCCGGAACGGTCGAATACCTGGTCTCCCCCGACGGGATCATCTCCTTCCTGGAGGTCAACACGCGCCTGCAGGTCGAGCATCCAATCACGGAGGAGACCGCCGGGGTCGACCTGGTTGCCGAGCAGTTCCGCATCGCCGACGGCTTGCCGCTCTCGCTGACCGAGGACCCGGAACCGTCGGGCCACGCCTTCGAGTTCCGGCTCAACTGCGAGGACCCGGCCCGCGGGTTCCTGCCCTCCCCCGGCACCATCGACACGTTCGAGGCACCCACCGGCGCGGGCGTGCGCGTGGACACCGGCGTCCGCTCCGGCTACACCGTGCCGACCGAGTACGACTCCCTGCTGGCCAAGCTCATCGTCCACGGCGCCGACCGCCAGCAGGCGCTGCGCCGGGCCCGGGCCGCCCTCGATGAACTGGTCATCAGCGGCCTGCCGACCGTCATCCCGTTCCACCAAGCTGTCGTCCGCCACCCGGATTTCACCGCCACCGACCGCTTCGGCGTCTACACCACGTGGATCGAAACCGCGTTCGCCGACGAGCTGGCAGCCTCCCCGTACCTCGCCGCCGCCCAGCCCGGCGCCGAGCGCGAGCGTCTCACCATCGAACTCGACGGCAAGGCGGTCCAGCTCGGCCTGCCCGCGGCACTCCTCGGCGCCCTACGCGGTGGAAACCGGCACGACGCCGGTGCCTCCATGGCCGGCACCGCGGCGCCGGGCGCCGGGTCGGGCCCCGGTGACGGCTCCGAGCTGGCCGCCCCCATGAACGGCAACCTCGTGAAGTGGGTCGCCGCGGACGGGGCCGAGGTCGCCGAAGGTGACCCGGTGCTGATTCTGGAGGCCATGAAGATGGAAACCACCGTCCCCGCCCACCGGGCCGGCACCCTCCACCGCGGTGGCACCGAGCCGGGCACCGCCGTCGTACGCGGGGAGAACCTGGGAACGATCAGCTGACCGCCGTGCGGTCCCGGGCGCCACGCCCGGACCGGTAGATTGGAGCCATGCCCATGAACGCCCTGCTGGATGACCTGCACGCCGATGAATCGCGGCATGCCCACACCGGGGCGTGGATCGCGGCGGTGCTGCGCCGGCGGATCGCCCAGGGCCTGCTGACCCCGGGCTCGAAGTTGTCCGAGCAGTCGCTGTCGGAGTCGCTCCGCGTTTCGCGCAACACCCTCCGGGAGGCGTTCAGCACCCTGGCCGGCGAGTCGGTGGTCGTGCGGATCCCCAACCGGGGCGTCTTCGTGGCCTCCCCCGGCGCGGAGGAGGTCCGGGAGATCTACCGGGTGCGGCGGATGATCGAACCGGCGGCCGTGCTCTGGGGCACCCCGACCGAGGAGGACCTCGCCGAGATGGACATGATCGTCGCTCGCGCCCAGGAGGCCCGGGCCGCAGGTTCCGTGGCGGACATGGCCGATGCCAACCAGGCCCTGCACCAGGCCGTCATCCGGTTGACCGGAAGCTCGTCCCTGCACGTGCTGATGGAGCGGGTGCTGGCGCAGATGCGGCTGGTCTTCCACGCCATGTCCTCCGCACCGGACTTCCACACCCACTATGTCCAGCGCAACGTCGACATCGTCGCCCGGCTCCGCGCGGGCCGCCCCGCCGAAGCCGCCGAGGTCCTGCGCGGCTACCTCGACGACGCAGAAGCCGAACTGCTCGGCCACCTGGAATCCAGCTCCCCGGTGCAGGACCCGACGCGGAACTGACGCGCCGCTATGGCGAGACCTCGTCCAGCGGCCGGTTGCGCGTGTGCGTCGTGAATTGGGCGATCACCGCCGCCACGACGAGGAAGGCCGAAATGAGGATGAGCGCGCCCAGGATCGACAGGTGCGGCAGGAGCGGGGCGATGACGAGGACCCCGATGCCGCCACCGATGTGCCCCACTCCGTCCACCAAGGCAAAACCGGTGGTCCGTGCGCGCGTCGGGAAGCTTTCGGCGGTCATCGCGTAGGTCGGCGAGACCCACATGTTGAAGCCGGCGAAGATCAGGATGGAGCCGATGAAGGCGATGACGATCTGGACCCCAGCCAGGGCGACGAGGACGGCTCCGATCAATGTCACGACCGCGGCAATCGGCAACCAGTACCTGCGTTCCAGGCTTTCGACGAGGAACGACATGATGATGGCCTCGGCGAGGAAGCCAAAGGTGCCGACCGCCGCAATGACGCCTGCTTCAGGTGGCGGGTAATCCATGGCGGTCAATACGCTCGTGAAGCCCGAGGCGTAGGAGTACACCGTGATGTAGCCAATGAACCACAGGCTGAAGAGGAGCAGGATGCGCTGCCGATACAGCGGGTTGGAGAACAGCTCCCGATAGGGCACCTTCGACGGTTGGACGATGACCGCCGGCGCGCTCCCGGACACCGGTTCCGCGAGGGGGCCATGTCGTTCGGCGCGGCGTTCCATCGCCCGCACCACGGCATCGGCGTCGTGGAGCCTGCCCTGTCCGACGAGCCAACGCGGCGATTCCGGCAGTTCGAACCGCAGCACGATGGCGATGACCGCCAGCACGGCACCGACCCCGTACATCCAGCGCCATCCGCTCTCGAAATCCGGGGTCGCCTGGGCGAATGGAAGCCCCAGCGGCCAGGCGGTGGGAGGAGTCGTCAGCAGCAGCCCCAGCCAGATCCCGAAGACCGCGCCGAGTGCTGACATGATGAAGATGATCGTGGTGAACTTCGCCCGTGCCCGTCGGGGGGCCACCTCGTTGATGTAGCTGTTCACGATGGCCAGATCTGCGCCAATGCCGATACCAGTGATGATCCGGGCGATATTGAAATTGACGAAATCCCCGGCGAAGGCGTTGTAGAGGGATCCCAGACCGGTGATGAGCATCGTGATGAGCAGCATGTTGCGGCGCCCGATCTTGTCCGCGATGGGGCTGAGGACCAGGGTGCCGACGACATAGCCCAGCAGGTTCAGCACGACGGGAAACGGAAGCTGTCCCAATGCCGTTTCCGGGGTGCACTGCGGGTCCAGTGCGATGCACGTCTGAATGAAGGAGACGTTGATGTCAAAGATGTCGTAGAACGTGAAGAGGAAGCCCAGCCCGATGATGGCGATGAACGTGTAGGACAACGACCACGTTTCCAGTCGTTCGAGTCGCGCGATGATCGTCTGGCCGGTGGGTGTGCTGGTATCTCCGGGGATGGCCATTTTCTGCCTTCGTTTCCCTCTGTGCCCCCGGCGTTTTCCAACGGCAGTCGTGAAGGGGGTGCCGTCCATCGTCAGGGCCACGGCTCGCGTCGATGGCCCGCCACGTCCACGGCGGATCAGGTCATGGGTTCATGGATCCCGGTATGCTGCGCAGGCCCGTGACGAGGGCCTGCACAGTGCTGGGTCGCGCAGGCTCAGGCGGGAATGGGAGGCGGCTCGGCCAGATGTGGGGGGAAACCACCGTGGGGGTTTACCCGAGCGAGTTCGGCATGGTCGACGATCCGGCCCGTCTGGGATGAACCTCCCGAACGCAGCAATCGATCGTTGCGTGGGCTCACTTTTGGCTTCATCACGCCTCCGACGTCGATCCGCGTTCCACCTTCATAATGGGCACGCCCGGGCGGCCACGTCAAGACGTCAAATTGGCACACGGGAGATGCTGGCGAAGCCTGGTCACCCCGGCAGAGAACTTCGACCGGTTGACGGCGACGGCCCGGGGGAGACAGCAGCTCTGGCGGGCCGGCGGCCTCAGCTATGTGTTCGAACAGTGCCCAGGGGGACGTAGACGGACGACGAGCATGCCCAACCCGGACTCGACGGAGTCTGCTGCCCCGTATGCCATTTCGATCTCCCGGAGGTGCGATGAGAAGACAGCCATCGGTGCACAGTTCGGGATGTTTCCGTCGCGACGATCAGCAGTTTCCGCGGCTTTCCGATCAATAGGTGACCGTGGTGAAAGTCCCGTTCCTTGGTGGCACGATTCACCACCCCTCAAACCGCGACTTCTGCGACGTGCTGATCCTTTTTCCGACGGGACGTGCAGGCCGGAAGCTCCTCCGCGCCGGGGCCTCGCGGACTCAAGCCTCGAACAGCGAGCGGACATCATCGGCGCTGACCGCCGACCCGAAGGCCGCATCCTCGTCCAACACGGACGAGAACAGCTGTGCCTTCTTGGCCTTGAGCGCCATCACCTTCTCCTCGATGGTGCCCTTGGAGACCATGCGATAGACCATCACGTTGCGCGTCTGCCCGATCCGGTGGGCCCGGTCGACGGCTTGGTTCTCGCTCGCCGGGTTCCACCAGGGATCCAACAGGAAGCAATAGTCTGCCTGGGTGAGATTCAGCCCAAACCCGCCGGCCTTCAGGCTGATCAGGAACACCGGGACCTTTCCGCCAGTGAACGTCTCGATGACCTTCCCCCGGGAACGGGTGCTGCCGTCCAGGTAGGCGTAGGCGATTCCCGCCTCGTCCAGCCGCCGCGCCGCCCGGGACAGGAACGAGGTGAACTGGCTGAACACCAACGCGCTGTGCCCCTCGGCGACGATGTCGTCAAGCTGCTCGAGCAGCGCATCGAGTTTGCTGGAGGGGACACCCTCGTACTGCTCGTCGACCAACGAGGCATCCAGGCTCAGCTGACGCAGCATCGTCAGTGACCGGAAGATCTGGAACCGGTTGGTGTCCATGTCCTCCAGCATCCCGAGCACTTTTTGCCGCTCGCGCTGCAGATGGCGCTGGTATATGGTGCGGTGTTTCGGGGACAGTTCGAGCTCCAGGACCTGCTCCTGCTTGGGTGGTAGCTCCGTGGCAACCAGTTCCTTGGTCCGCCGCATGATCAAGGGCCGGATGCGTCGGCGGAGTTGGGCCAGACGCTCCAGATCACCCTCCTTTTCAATCGGTTT
This sequence comes from Arthrobacter sp. ASL1, assembly GCF_056680475.1. Classification (NCBI taxonomy): domain Bacteria; kingdom Bacillati; phylum Actinomycetota; class Actinomycetes; order Micrococcales; family Micrococcaceae; genus Arthrobacter; species Arthrobacter sp. ASL1. The sequence goes on along the minus strand of NZ_CM155284.1, from coordinate 2,642,543 downwards.
CCGGTAGAGCTCCTCGAACCGTTTGGCAGAAGGGAACAGGCCTGGGGAGGTGATCGCAAACATCGACCACAGCTCAGAGAGGTTGTTCTCCATCGGCGTTCCCGTGATGGCCAATTTGAAGCGTGCCGGGAACGAGCGGGCCTGCGCGGCGGCCTGGGTTGCGGGATTCTTCACGAACTGGGCCTCATCCAAAACCAGGCCCGCCCACGCGTGCCGCGCGTATTCCTCGTTTTCCAACCGGAACAGGGCGTACGAGGTAACGAGAATGTCGGCGCCCTCCAGAAGCGCCACCATCTCCATTCCCGTGCGCTGGAGCGTTTCGGAGACGACGACGGTGCGCAGGCCGGGAGCGAACTTCTGCGCCTCGGCGGCCCAGTTGGGGACCACCGAGGTGGGAGCCACTACGAGGAACGGTTTCGTTGCCTCCCCTGCTTCGCTGGTCCGGTCCTTGACGTGGAGCATCAACGCGAGGGTCTGGAGCGTCTTTCCCAGGCCCATGTCGTCGGCCAGGACCCCGCCGAGGCCATGGTCATGCAGGAATGCCAGCCAGGAGTAGCCTTCCTGTTGGTAGTGGCGAAGTGTGGCGTTCAACCCCGCTGGTGGTGCCGCGGGTTCGATTCCTTCCAGCTCCAACAGCCCACCCACGGAGGCCTTCCACGATTCTGCCTGCTCGGCATCGGCCGCCAGCTCCACCAGTTCGTCCCACAGCGAGGCCTGATGCCGGCTGATCCGCAGGCCCTGGGCCCCGCGGTCGTGCAGGGTCCGCGCCTCCTCGATCAGACGGCGCAATTGCAGGTATTCGGGCTTGTCGAGAGAGAAGTAGCTACCGTCGTCGAGCAGGAGGTAGTCCTCGCCGTGCGCCAAGGCCAGGAACAGCTGGTCGAAGGGGACTTCGGTGTTGCCGAGGTGAACCCGCACGCCGAGGTCGAACCAGTCGCTGGTCTCGGTTTCGCTGGCGCTGACGGAGATGGCGGGAACCTCGGTCAGTTCAACGTAGTCCATCGGCTCGCCCTCGATGTCGATGGCCACCCGGTCCAGAGCCTCGAGGAGCGGCAGCGCCTCCGCGGTGAAACGCGCAGCGTCGACTCCGACCAATTCCACCGGTTCGTTGCTGCCCGGGCGGTTGACCAGCGGTTGCGGGAACGCGCCCTGCCACGCTTCCGGGAAACCCGGCAAGGTATCGGCGACGCCCTTCAGAAGTACCGCCTCCGCCGCAACGTCCCTGTCGGAATCACCGTCCGGAAGCAAGGGATGCCGTGCCGCCGAGGGCCCCAGTCGGTAGTCCCACTCCCAGGCCAGTCGTACACCGGTGACCTCGGGCGCCCGGCGCTTGTCCGAACGGCGGAAATGCGCCACCGCCAGCCGCAGCTGCGGCAGTTCGCGTTCCGGGACCTCCACGGCACCGTCGCTCGATGCGACGCGGGCGCGGCGCACCAGTTCCGGCATGTATTCGCGAACGAATGCGGCGCGCCCGTTCCGGGGGATCTCCAGCGGTTTGGCCTCGCCCAGCAAATGCACGACGACGTCGGGCACCGCGCCGAGCGCGGGAGCCAGGTGGATGGGAGTTGCCCGCAATGGCTGTCCGGGCACCTCGTCCCACCACGCCATGCCGTGGCCGGGTGCACCGATGACCCGCAGCCTGCGCTCCGATCCCGGATCCGCCGGAGCGGGTCCTGTTCCCTCGACGTCGCGCAACGTCGCGGTGACGCGCAGCTTGCCGCCTTCATCCATCAGGTCCAGGCCGACCGCGACCGGGTCGTGCAAGGTGACGGCGGAGCCGGACGTGGCCCCGCGCAGCATGATTCCTGCCTCCTGCGCAGTATCGAGCATGCGCCAGAGGCCCGGCGAGGAAAAGCGCTCCAGCGAAAGGTATGGATTCGCATATGCCACCCCATGCAGCGCGTGGAAATCCTGCATCCAGCGTTCCTGTGCTTCACCGAATCGCAGCACGGGCTGCTGGTTGGCGAAGTAGTAACCCGCTGCAGCGGAGGCACCAAATCCACCCCATCGGAGGTTCGAAAAGACCCACCGGCCCTTATCGTTCATCGTGACGGGACGCAATCCGACGGTGAGCTGAGCTTTCCGTCCCCTGGCCGCGGCATTGACGATTTCGAATTGGACGCCCAACGGCGCCTGCGGCCGCATCTCTGTGGTTCGGCCGAGGATCGCTTCGATTCGGCGCCGCCATGGCGGGAGCTTCTTCACCGTGTCCGTCGCCGCTAGGTTCGAGGCCACGGAGGCAGCCAGCATAAGCGCCGCGGTGTGCTTGCAACGTTCGTGCACCGGGCAGCCACAGACCGCGATCGCCGGCTCCAGCCCATGGGTGTAGGTGACGATGCTGCGGTAGCTGTTGCCTCCGGAGCCGCGGACGTATGACGACACCTGGCGGCTACCGGGATCCCATTCGAGGTCCTGGACCCGGCCCGCGAAGAAGTATTCCATGCCGCGTTCAAAGGTCTGGCGGCCGACGAAGCGCTGGATCTGAGCGTCCTGCAGCACTGGCGGCAAGTCTGGTTCCACTGGTCCAGTCTAGTGGCGTGCCGCGATACATTGGACGGCTTCCGGCAGTCCTGTGGACGTCGGCGGACGCCGTCGTCCACACCGCTCAGCTGGCCGGCACGCGCAGTACCACCGCTGAGACCGCGGCCACGGTGGTGCCACCGACCGCGATATGGACTCTGCCCGGGCTGGTGTCCAGCAGCACCTCGCCGGGCTCTCCTGGCAAGGGAACGGTGGCGTCGTGATCCGAGAGGTTCACGGCAACGGCGATCGATCCCCGATACATCACCAGCCACCCGTCGGCCTCGTCGAAGTCCACGGCGGGCCACGCGGTGATGTCGGCCAGATCAGGCTCAGCGGCCCGGAGCGCCAGCAACCGCCGGTAAAGATCCAACATCCGTGCGTGGACCGAACCTTCGGCCCGGGCTTCGGACCAATCGAGCTTCGAGTTCAGGAAAGTGGACTCGGCCTGCGGGTCCGGCACCAGGGCCGGGTCCCACCCCATGGCCTCGAATTCGGCCAACCGTCCCTCTGCTGTCGCCCGTCCCAACTCCGGCTCGGGATGCGAGGTGAAGAACTGCCAGGGCGTCGACGCGGCGAATTCCTCACCCATGAACAGCATGGGGGTGAACGAAGCCGTCAGGTTCAGCACCGCGGCCAGCGCCAGCCGGTCGGCATCCAGGGTCGCCGTCAGCCGGTCCCCGGCGGCACGGTTGCCGATCTGGTCGTGGTTCTGCGTGCACACCACCAGCTGTCCCGGCACCACCCGGCCCTGGTTGATGGGCCGGCCGTGGTGCCGCCCGCGGAACGACGAATAGCTGCCGTCGTGGAAGAAGCCGTCGCGCAGGACCTTGGCCAGCGCCCCGACCGATTCGAAGTCAGCGTAGTAGCCGGCCGTCTCCCCGGTGAGGTTCACGTGGACGGCATGGTGGAAGTCATCGCTCCACTGCCCGGACAGGCCGTTGCCGTTAACATCCCGAGGCTGGATCAGCCGGTCATTGTTCAGGTCCGATTCGGCGATGAGGAACAGGGGCTTTCCGAGCTGCTCGGCCAGGGCGTCGGTGGCCGCAGCGAGCTCTTCGAGCAGCGGCGTGGCACGTGCATCCTTGAACGCGTGCACGGCATCGAGGCGCAATCCGTCGACGTGGTAGTCGCGCATCCACGTCAGGGCGTTGGCCACGATGTAGGCCCGGACCTCGTCCGAACCGGGGCCGTCCAGGTTCACCGAGTCGCCCCACGTGTTGGCGTTGCCCTCGGTCAGGTACGGGCCGAAACGCGGCAGGTAGTTCCCGCTGGGGCCCAGGTGGTTGTAGACGACGTCCTGGATGACGCCGAGCCCGTGCCGGTGGGCGGCGTCGACGAAACGCTGGTAGGCGGCCGGCCCGCCATACGTTTCCTGCACGGCGAACCAGAGCACCCCGTCGTAGCCCCAGTTGTGGGTCCCGTTGAAGGCGTTGACCGGCAGCAGCTCAACATGCTGGATGCCCAATTCGGCCAGATAGGGCAACTTGTCGGCGGCCGCGTCCAGGGTCCCTTCGGGGGTGAACGTCCCCACATGGAGCTCGTAGATGGCCCCGCCGGCCAGCCCGGGCGATACCCAGGAGGAATCCCCCCAGTCGTGCGCGCCGGGCTCAAAGGTCCGGGAGAGCCCGTGGACCCCGTCCGGTTGGCGCCGCGAGCGTGGATCGGGCAGGGCGGTGTCCCCTCCGTCGAGCAGGTACCCGTAGTCGAGTTCCCCTGCCGGGGGGACGACGGCGGGAGTCCACCATCCGCCGTCGTGCTCCTGCATGGGCAGTTTCCTGCCACCGGCCAGCAGCGCCAGCTCGCTGGCGCGGGGTGCCCAGACGGCGAACGGTTGATCCATGGTGCTCCCCTAACCCGCCGTCCGCACGAGCAGGGCGCCCGGGTAGTCGGCGAAGACATCGGCGGCCCGCAGCTGGCCGTCGCTGGTATGGATGCGGCCGGTGATCTCGTCGCGATAGGTCCCCGCGGCGACGCGCAGTCCGGTGTCCCGCCACCCGCCGTCGGCGGTGAGCCGGACGGGGAGGCGGGTCAGCGCGGCGATGGCCCCACCGCGGTCGAAGGCGAAGAGGTGCCCGGCCGCGCCACCCGTGACGGCGACCGCCTCGTAGCCGGTGAACCATTCCGGGTGCTCGCGGCGCAGGCGCAGGGTCCGGGAGACCATGAGCAGCTTGGCCCGGCCGTCGGCGCCCAATGCCGGGACCTCTGCCGGGGCGTCGATGCGGCCCAGTTCCGCCAAGGCATCCTGCCGCTTCGCGAAGTCGACTGGGCGGCGATTGTCGGGATCCACCAGCGAGCGGTTCCAGAATTCGGTGCCCTGGTAGACGTCGGGAACCCCGGGCATGGCCAGCTGCAGGAGCTTGGCACAGAATCCGTTGGACCAACCGGCCCCCTGGATGTGCTCGACGAGGTCGCGGATCATCCCGGTCAGTTCGGGGTGGTCGTAGGCGGCGTCGATTCCGGCGTGCAGCCGGGCCTCGAATTCCGTGTCCGGGTCCGTCCAGGAGGTGCTATTCCCTGCCTCGCGGGCCGCTTTCTCGGCGTAGGCGTGGGCACGCTCCCGGCTGGCCGGGTATGCCCCAACGGACGCTTGCCACAACAGGTCGGCGAACGGCACGTCGCCGAGCGGGACGAGGGCATCGAGCCGGGCCATGGTCTCCGCCCAGTATTCGGGCAGCTCGGACAGAACGGTGATGCGGGCCCGGGTGTCTTCGCCGCGTTTGGTGTCGTGGGTGCTCAGCGTGGTCATGGCGTCCGGGGCTTCCAGCTGCCGGGCCGCAAGCCGGGTATGGAGCTCGAAGGGTTCCACCGCAAAGATCGAGGGGTCCGCACCGACCTCGTTGAGCGAGGTCAGGCGGGTGAACCGGTAGAAGGCGGTGTCCTCCACGCCCTTGGCCATGACCATGCCGGAGGTTTGCTGGAACCTGGTGGCCAGCTCGCCCAGATGCGTCCCGCCGTCGTCCAGGGGGTTGAGCAAGGGGTGGAGGGCGGTGATCGTCTCGGCGATGTCGGGGCGGTGGATGCGTGCGGCGATGACGGCCTGGTCCAGGTGGTCTGCCCCGTCTGGCAGGTAGCTGCGGTAGACCGGGAAGCAGCTGAGGATCTCGGCGAGTGCATCGATCGCCGCCTCCGGATCAAGGGCCGCCTCCGCCGGAAGGAGCCGTGCCAAGCGCAGCACTTCGGAGTGCAGCAGCCCGTCGGCGATGGCGCGCTTGGTGTCGTGGATCATCGGGTGGTACCCCTCGACGGGGGCCACCTCGCTGAGCACCGCGCTGCCGTCGGGGTCGACGAAGAGGCGGTCGATGTCGGCGAGCGCGTCATACCCGGTGGTGCCTTCGCACTCCCAACCCTCCGGAAGCTTTTCGCCGGGTTCGAGGATCTTCTCGATCAGCAGGTAGGCGCCGCCAATGACCGCCCGCAGGCGTTCCAGGTAGCCGGCGGGGTCGGCCAAGCCATCGGGGTGGTCGATGCGCAGCCCGTCGACCAGGCCCTCGTCGAACCAGCTGCGGATCTGGGCGTGGGATTCATCGAAGACCCACGGGACCTCGACCCGGATGCCGGCCAATGAGTTCACTCCAAAAAAGCGACGATAGTTCAGCTCGTTGTCGGCACGGCGCCAGTTCACCAGTTCATAGTGCTGGCGGTCGTGGACCGCACGGGCGTCGTCACCGTCAGCAGCCGTGCCCGCGGCCACCGGGAAGGCATGGTCGTAGTACCGCAGCTCGAGGCCGCCCGACGCATCCTCGACCTCCACGAGCTGCAGCTGGTCCAACTCCCGGTCGCCGTCCCCGAGGACCGGCAACCGAATGCGACCGTTCCCTGCGTTCCAGTCGATGTCGAAGGCCTCGGCATAGCGGGAGCCCCGGCCCGCGGCGAGCAGGGACCACCACCAGCGGTTGAGCTTCGGTGTCGCCACACCCATATGGTTGGGCACGATGTCCACCAGGACGCCCATCCCCGCGGCGTGGGCGGCGCGTGAGAGCGCCTCAAGTCCCGCCCGCCCGCCCCGGGAAGCATCGACCGTTGCCGGATCAACGACGTCATAGCCGTGGTCGGAGCCGGTTTCCGCGGTGAGGATCGGGGAGAGGTACACCCAATCCACCCCGAGGTCCCGCAGATAGGGCACGAGCTCCACGGCATCGAACAACGTGAAGTCCGGCGTGATCTGCAGGCGGTAGGTCGAACGCGGTGTCCTCATGGCTGGGCCCCCACCTCCGCCCCGGCGACGTCGTCGCCGGAACCGTCCTGGGCTGCCAGGGACGCGGCTACCGAGTGGTCGGTCTCGGGTGCCTCCTCATAGGCGCGCAAGACGAGCAGTGATCGCGCGGACACCGTGATGGTGCTTCCCGCGGCCAGGGGATCGGTGTTGGCGAAGTCCCCCGCGGTGTCCAGAACTGCTTCCCACGCCGGCGCGAACTCGGTGGACGGGATGGTGAAGTCCACGTCCTCATGGTGGGGGTTGAAGAACTGCAGGAAATTGCTGTCGCGTATGGCCTGGCCCCGCTCGTCGCTGCCGGCGATCCCGTAGCCGTTGAGGAACACCCCGAAGGATTGGGCAATGTCGGCGTCCCAATCCTCTGGGGTCATCGGGGTACCATCGGCGCCCAGCCACTTGATGTCCGGCAGGTCTTCCCCATCGGCGCGGATGACGGGCCTGCCGTCGAAGAACCTGCGGCGGCGGAAGGTGGGATGTTCGGCCCGCAACTTGCTCACCGCGGCCGTGAATTCGAGGAGCGGCGTATCCGCTTCCTCCCAGTTGATCCAGCTCAGTTCGGAGTCCTGGGCGTACGTATTGTTGTTCCCGTCCTGTGTCCGCCCCAGTTCGTCGCCGTGGGCGATCATGGGCACACCTTGCGAGAGCAGCAACGTGGCCAGATAGTTACGCTGTTGCCGGGCCCGGAGGGTCCGCACCTCGGGGTCGTCGGTTGGCCCTTCAGCCCCGCAGTTCCAGGACCGGTTGTTGGATTCGCCGTCGTTGTTGTCCTCGCCGTTGGCCTCGTTGTGCTTGTCGTTGTAGGAGACCAGGTCCCGCAGCGTGAATCCGTCGTGGGCGGTGACGAAATTAATCGACGCGACCGGTCGCCGGCTCGAGTGCTCGTACAGGTCGGACGACCCGGTGATGCGGGAGGCGAATTCGCCCAGCGTGGAGGGCACTCCCCGCCAGAAATCGCGGACCGTGTCACGGTACTGCCCATTCCATTCGGTCCACTGCGGCGGGAAGTTGCCGACCTGGTAACCCCCGGGGCCGATGTCCCACGGTTCGGCGATGAGCTTGACCTGCGAGACCACCGGATCCTGTTGGATGAGTTCGAAGAAGGTGGAGAGCTTGTCGACGTCGTAGAATTCGCGGGCCAGCGTGGAGGCCAGATCGAAGCGGAACCCGTCCACGTGCATTTCGGTGACCCAGTAGCGCAAGGAGTCCATCAGCAGCTGCAGCGAATGCGGGTTGCGTACGTTCAGTGAGTTTCCGGTGCCGGTGTAGTCCATGTAGTACCGCTGGTCGTCCTCGACCAGCCGGTAGTAGGAGGCGTTGTCGATGCCCCGGAAGGAGATCGTGGGGCCCAGATGGTTGCCTTCGGCGGTGTGGTTGTACACGACGTCGAGGATCACCTCGATGCCGGCCCGGTGCAGTTCCTTGACCATGGCCTTGAACTCCTGGACCTGTTGGCCAGAATCACCCGTGGAGCAGTACGTGTTCTGCGGGGCGAAGAAGCCGATGGTGTTGTAGCCCCAGTAGTTGGAGAGCCCCTGGTCCTGCAGCGTGGAGTCGTTGACGAATTGGTGTACCGGCATCAGTTCGATGGCGGTGGCGCCGATCTTCTGCAGGTGGGCGATGACGGCCGGGTGGGCGACACCCGCATAAGTTCCGCGCTGGTCCTCCGGCACGTCGGGATGCAGTTGGGTCAGTCCCTTGACGTGGGCCTCGTAGATGACGGACTGGTGGTACGGCGTACGCGGTTTGCGGTCGCCATCCCAGTCGAAGAACGGACTGACCACGACACCGAGCATCATGTGCTCCGCGGAGTCCTCGTCATTGCGCGACTCCTCGTCGCCGAAGTTGTAGCCGAACAACGACTGGTCCCAATCGATCTCGCCGTGGACCGCCTTGGCGTAGGGGTCCAGCAAGAGCTTGTTCGGGTTGCAGCGGTGGCCGGTGGCAGGGTCATTTGGCCCGTCGACCCGGTATCCGTACCTCTGGCCCGGGATGATCTGCGGCAGGAAGCAGTGCCACACGAAGCCGTCGACCTCGGTGAGGTCGATGCGGGTCTCAGCGCCGTCGTCGTCCAGCAGGCAGAGCTGCACCGATTCGGCGATTTCGCTGTAGAGGGCGAAATTCGTGCCGTTGCCGTCGTAGGTCGCGCCCAACGGGTAGGCGTCTCCGGGCCAAACTTCCAATGCGTGCTCCTTGGGGCGGGGGCGGGCGGCCGGGGTTGGGCCTCCGTTCACGATATAGGCAGCATGGTCATTGCGCCCAGTGATCAGGTCGTCGTGCGACCCCTTCGGGGGCGGAAATGATGCGGCGGCGGTTCCCGGGGGGAGGGAGCCGCCGCCGCATCGCGGGAGCGGGAACTGGGGGTTCCGGTTCCCGCGGTGTGCGGGGATCGACCCTGGGGAGGTCTCGACCCGCACGTGGTGCACCGTCGCGCCGGTTAGGGCACGAGGTAGTCGATGTCCCGGGCGTCGGTGACGAGCATGTGCCCGGGTGCGTGTCCGATGGCCAGCGGCGGACGGGATTCCATGACGGCGGCCTGCGGGGTGACCCCGCAGGCCCAGAACACGGGCAGGTGGCCGTCGGGGATGTCCACGGGGTCGCCGAAGTCCGGTCGTGCGAGGTCCGCGATGCCGAGGTCCGCCGGGTTGCCGATATGGACCGGTGCGCCGTGGACGGCCGGGTAGCGGGAGGTGATCCGCACCGCGTCGGCGACCTGGGCGGAGGGGAAGGGCCGCATCGAGACGACCAGGGGCCCTGACATCGTCCCGGCGGCCTCGCAGCGCACGTTCGTCCGGTACATGGGCACGTTCACTCCCTGGTCGATGTGCGCCACCGGCAATCCGCCGTCGAGCAGCGCCGTTTCGAACGTGAAGGAGCAACCGACGATGAACGTCACCAGGTCATCGCGCCAATAGGCGGAGATGTCGGTGGGCTCGGCCACGGGGAGCCCGTCCTCGTAGACCACGTACTTCGGCACGTCGGTGCGGATGTCCCCGCCGGCCAGCAGCGGGCCGGTGGTCGCCCCGGCATCGAGGACCCCCAGGATCGGGCAGGATTTCGGGTTCCGCTGGGCGAAGAGCAGCACGTCGAAGGCCTGCGCCTTCGGGACGATGATCAGGTTGGCCTGCGCGTAGCCGCGGGAGATGCCGGCGGTGGGTGCAACCAGCCCGTCGCGGAAGGCGGACCGGGCCTGGGCGGGGGTCCAGCCCCGGCGCCGGGTGGTGCCGTGGGCACCCGGACCCGGCATCGCCGTCGTCCGCTGTCCGGCGTTCGAGGTCATGGCGCTCACGCCCACAACGAGGCGAGGCCGGAGATCGACATCCAGCCCAGGTAGAGGGTCAGCAGCCAGGCCAGTACGCCGATGATGAGCAACCAGGCCGGGTACTTGTAGCCGTGCAGCAGGTCCCGGCGGCGCCAGGCGATCCAGAGGATGACGGCGAAGCCGATGGGCAGGATCAGCCCGTTGAAGGCACCGGCGAAGATCAGCAGCGTCTGCGGGGCCTGGCCGAGCAGCAGGAAGGCCGCGGCGCAGAAGGCGATGAACGCGACGGTGATGAGGTTGCGGGTGCGCTCCGAGGTCTTGGAGGTGGTGATGAAGGAGACCGAGGTGTAGGCGGCGCCGATGACCGAGGTCAACGCGGCGCTCCACAGCACGACGCCGAACATGCGCAAGCCGATTTCGCCGGCCGCATGCTGGAAGGCGTCGGCGGCCATGTTGTTGCCCGCGAGGGTCACGCCGCCGGCGACGACGCCGAAGATCGCCAGGAAGAGCAGAACGCGCATGATGCCGGTGACGATGACGCCGAGCACCGAGCTCTGCGTGATGGCCTTGACGTTCTCCGGGCCGGTGGCGCCGGAGTCGAGCATGCGGTGGGCGCCGGCGTAGGTGATGTAGCCGCCGACGGTGCCGCCGATGAGCGTGGTGATGATCAGGAAGTCGATCTTCTCGGGCAGGACCGTGTTCTTCAGCGCCTCGCCGATCGGCGGGGCGGCGACGATGGCCACGTAGATCATCAGCAGGATCATGATGGCCCCGAGCAACACGACGATCCGGTCCAGCGCCATGCCGGCGCGCTTGGAGAGGAAGATCAGGATGGCCACAACGGCGGAGATGGCCCCGCCGATCTTCGGGTTGAGGCCGAGCATCGCGTTCATGCCCAGGCCGGTGCCGGCGATGTTGCCGATGTTGAACACGACGCCCCCGATGAAGACCAGGACGGCCAGCACCCAGCCGACGCCGGGGAGGGCCTTGTTGCCCAGTTCCTGGGCCCGCATCCCGGAGATGCCAATGACGCGCCAGACGTTGAGCTGGACGGCGACGTCGACGAGGATGGAAATCAAGATGGCGAAGGCAAACGCTGCGCGCAGCTGGACCGTGAAGACCGTTGTCTGCGTGATGAAGCCGGGGCCGATGGCGCTGGTGGCCATGAGGAACATGGCTCCCAGCAGGGCGGTCCGGCGGGCGGCCGGGCTCAACCCCTTCTTGGTGGGTGTCTCGGACATGTGATGTTCCATCCTGTCGGCGGTGACCGGGGTCACACGGTCGGTTGCTGTTTCGAAGCCTACAGGTTGTTGAACAATCCTGACAAGATATTGTTCAACAATTTTTTGATTGATGTCCCGGTGTCCGGCGGGAGGCGCACGGTAGCCTGAGGTACGTGAAGTTTCTCAACGACGTGAACCCGCAATACGACCTGACCTACAACGACACCTTCATGGTGCCGTCGCGCTCCGCCGTGGCCTCGAGGACGAGCGTCGACCTGACGACTCCCGACGGCATCGGCACCTCGATCCCCCTGGTGGTCTCCAACATGACCGCCGTTGCCGGCCGACGCATGGCCGAGACCGTTGCTCGCCGCGGTGGCATCACGATCCTGCCCCAGGACATCAGCATGGCCGCCGTCAACGACATGGTCGGGCAGGTCAAACGGGCCCACCCCGTCCTGGAGACCCCCATCACCGTCCAGGCCACGGATGCCGTGGCGACGGCCCTGTCACTGCTCGGAAAGCGCTCCCATGGAGCCGCCGTCGTCCTCAATGGCGATGAACCGGTCGGTATCGTCACGCTCGGAGACTGCCAGGAAGTCGACCGCTTCGCCCGCATCTCCGAGGTCATGAGCGAGAACATCGTCACCGCTTCCGTCGCAGACGAGCCACGCTCGGTGTTCGAGACCATCGCCGAACGCCACCTGACCATGGTGCCGGTCCTCGACGGCGGACACCTCGCCGGGGTGCTGACGCGCAAGGGCATCCTGCGCTCGGCCATCTACTCCCCCGCCGTCGATCCGCAGGGGCGACTCATGGTTGGCGGCGCCGTCGGCATCAATGGCGACGTCCGCGCCAAGGCCACCGGGCTGCTCGAGGCAGGCGTGGACGTCCTCGTCGTCGACACGGCACACGGTCATCAGGAGAAGATGATCGAGGCACTGCCACTGGTCACCGCGGCACGCGACGAGTTCGCCCAGCGCACTGGACGCCGGTTGCAGGTGGTCGCCGGAAACGTCGTCTCCCCCGCCGGTGTCACCGATCTGGTCGGGGCCGGCGCCGACATCCTCAAGGTCGGGGTCGGCCCGGGTGCCATGTGCACCACCCGGATGATGACCGGGGTAGGGCGCCCGCAGTTCTCCGCTGTACTCGAATGCGCCGCCGCGGCCCACGACACCGGGGCCGAGGTCTGGGCCGATGGTGGCGTGAAGTACCCGCGCGACGTCGCCTTGGCCCTGGCCGCTGGCGCCGCCAGCGTGATGATCGGCTCCTGGTTCGCCGGAACGCACGAATCCGCGGGCGATCTGGTCCTCGATTCCGATGGCCGGGCCTACAAGGAGAGCTTCGGGATGGCCTCGGCGCGCGCCGTGCAACAGCGCACGAAGCACCGCTCGGCTTTCGAACGGGCCCGCTCCGCGCTGTTCGAGGAGGGCATCTCGCACTCGCGCATGTATCTGGACCCCTCCCGCCCGGGCGTCGAGGACCTCATCGACTCGATCATCTCCGGGGTGCGTTCGTCCTTCACCTACGCGGGCGCTGAATCGATCGCCGAATTCCGCGATCGGGCCGTCGTCGGCGTGCAGTCCAGCGCGGGCTACGAGGAAGGCCGCCCGCGCGAGACCTCCTGGTAGAAAACGTGTGGCCCGGCCCTCCGTCGATCCCGCGAGCCGGGAGATAGTTGACCCGAGACCCAGACAGGTCTTTGATTCATCACATGGTGAATGAGCTGATGGCCATCGAGGTCGATGGCCTGACCGTCCGCCGCGGAAAGGCCGCGGTGCTGGAGAATCTGGCCTTCGGAGTGCGGGCAGGTGCCGTCGTGGGACTGCTCGGTCCCAGCGGTTGCGGCAAATCGACGTTGATGCGCAGCATCGTGGGAACCCAGGTGGTCCACGGTGGCTCGATTCGGGTGTTCGGCGAGCCTGCCGGATCCGCCGCGCTCCGGCGGCGGATCGGATATATGACGCAATCCGTCAGCGTCTATGACGACCTGACCGTGCGCCAGAACCTCGACTATTTCCGCAAGATCCTCGGGGCCGGTTCCGACGTGGTCGACCGTGTCCTCGACCTGACGGACCTTTCCGGCACGGCAACCCAACTGGTGGAGAACCTCTCCGGCGGGCAGCGCAGCCGCGTATCGCTGGCGGTAGCTCTCCTGGGGGAGCCGGATCTGCTGGTCCTCGACGAACCAACAGTGGGGCTTGATCCTGTGCTGCGCGCTGACTTGTGGGATCTCTTCCGTCGGCTCGCCGCCGACGGCGCAACGCTCCTGGTGTCCAGCCATGTCATGGACGAGGCCACGCGCTGCGATCGCCTGCTCCTGATGCGCGAAGGTGAAATCATCGCCGACGAATCCCCCGATAGCCTGCTCGCTTCGACGGGAACGCAAACTGCTGAGGAGGCGTTCCTCTTCCTGATTTCCGGACAGGAAAAGGCCCCGCCACCAGCTTCTACGCACGCCCGTCACCGGAAGGGTCCGGGCGCCGGCGAAGGGGAGACACCGTGAACGCCACTTCGACCTTCGCCACGGCCGGGCGGGTCTTGGCCCAGATCAGGCATGATCCGCGGACCGTGGCCCTGTTGCTGATAGTCCCCAGTCTGCTGATCGGCCTGGTGGCCTGGATCTTCACGGAGACCCCGGTCTTCGCCACGATCGGCCCCGCGATCATCGCCCTCTTCCCCTTCATCGTCATGTTCCTGGTGGCCAGCATCAGCACGTTGCGGGAACGCAGGTCCGGAACACTCGAGCGGCTTCTGACCATGCCATTGGGCAAAGGATCCTTCATCTTGGGATACGCGCTGGCCTTCGGCCTGCTCTCGATCGTGCAGACGGCGATTGCGGTGACATTCTCGGTCTGGGTATGCGGTTTGGAGATCTCAGGGCAGTTCTGGCAGCTCTTCCTGGTCGCGGTGGCCGACGCATTGTTGGGAACTGCCTTGGGCTTGCTGGCCAGCGCCTTTGCCCGCAGTGAGTTCCAGGTGGTCCAGTTCATGCCGGCCTTCGTCTTCCCGCAGATCCTCCTGGGCGGACTCTTCCTACCGCGCGATCAGCTGCCGGACGTTCTGCAGACGATCGGCGACTGGCTCCCGTTGTCCCATGCCATGGATGCCCTGAACGCCGTGGCGACGGGTGATGAGGATAGTGCCTACGTGATGCTGCGGATCGTGTTCATCTGCGCCTGGATCGTCGGGGCCATTGCCCTGGGGTCGGTCACGTTGCGCCGACGAACCCCCTGAGGTCCGCGGAGGTCAGGGCTCGGTGCCGGGGAGGGCGGGTGCTTCGGACCGGTAAGTGTGTCCGGTGGGGGTGGTGACCTCGATGGCGTGCCGGTCACCGGGGACCACCTTCGAGTCCCACCCACTGGCTTCCTTGGTGTGGTTGCATGACGAACAGGTTCCAGCGCCATTTTCCGCCGACGTCCGCCCGCGAGCGGCATGGCGGACCACATGATCCCGCTCCCTGATGGGGGCGTCGCACCATGGCCGGGAGCACACCTGATCCCTCAGGTCGATGAACCGGCGCAGCCCATCCGGGAACAACCGTGCCTTCGAGTCCATCCCCACCAACGCACCGGTTCCGGGGGCGGTATACAACCGGCGCAGCCACACCAGCTCCTTGTCGGCACCCCGGTCTGGCCCCGCGCTTCGAGCCGGTTCGGACTCTCCATCATCCTGGGAGGGTTCGAGGCCTTCCGGCCGGGTTGCGTTGCGAATCAGGTCGCGGGCGATTTGCGCCGGAACCACGCCATATCCCTGCAGGTATGCCGGTTCGACGTCCCCCTTGAACAGGGTCCGGTCCGTCATCACCAGCTCGACTTCCACACGCACGTCCGTGGCCCGGGCCTGCCCCGTCACACGTTCGACGAGGGTATCGGCCATCACTTGCCCCCTGCTGCGCACGTCCCCTTGGGACGTGGCAAAGTCGGCGGCACGCGATAGGGCTTTGAAGACGGAAACCGCTTGGGCAACGGGAAGGACGCCAGTGAAAATCGCCATGGTGTCCGGGGCTGGACGCATGCTGACATGACGGTCGCCCACTGCCTTGCGGGCGCGGCGCACCAGTGCAGCCGCATCGAATTGGTCCGCAAGCTGACGGGCCATGGCAGCCAGACGCCGGCACCCCGCCCCCTCGGTGGTGCGCGGGTCGGCCATCAACGCCTCGTCGACCTTTTGTCGGTCCTCCAAGGACAGGCACGCTGTTTCCTTGACCAGTATCATCGCCCGCCACTCGCTGAGACGCCCGGATCTGAAGGCCCGGTGGGTATGGGGCATCTCGGTGACGACCGCGCGGGAGAACCCCATCCACTGCCCTCCACGGGATGGAGCCTCGCGGCGCGCCAACGCCAACTGCGCCCCTGCGGCGGCACCCAGATCGGCTTCAGCGATCCCGGCTGCGCGTTCCCGCTCCACGATTCGGGCCCTCAATTGGACGGCCGCCCGGGCCTGGTATGCGGCGGCGGCAGCCTTTGCGGCCTCCAACTCGCGCAGCAAGTCAACCAGTGCCTTCTCGGACAGATCAGAACGCCCGAGAGCGAATTGGCCAATTGCCCCGGACACCGCGGCGATGGCTTCGGCGTCCGATTCCACCGCGACAAGAGGTGCCCGCGCGGCCGAAACCACATCGGGTGAACCACTCGTCTCGGCGACAGCTCCCATAAATTCATCGAACATGTATTCGAGTCTAGTTTCGCAAAGGCTCCACAGGGCGGTCCGGGGCCCACCTGTGGACGGCCGGTCGGGTCGACGCCATCGGGGCCACCTGTGGAGGGAAAGTCGCCCCCCGGAAGTGGATCAGAGCCAGGGAACAGCGCCGCGCGTGTGCTCGAAGACCAGTGACGTCTGCGTCGATGCCACTGCAGGGTTCGCGGACAGGTTGTCGAGGACGAACTGGCGCACGTCATTGGAATCCTTGACCGCCACATGGATCAGGAAGTCGTCGGTTCCCCCCAGGAAGAACAACTGGACAACCCCCGTCTTGCCGCGCATCTCCTCGGCGAAGCTCGCCATCAAGTGCCTCGCGCCGGGTCGGATGCGGACGAAGATCAGCGCCTCGAGCGCATGGCCCAGGACTTCCGGGTCCAGATCCAGGGTGAACTTGCGGATGACGCCTGATTCCCGCAGAGCATTCATCCGCGCCAGGCAAGTCGACGGGGCAATCCCCAGCTCCTCGGCCAACGAGTTGTTGGTGCGCCGTGAATTTTCGGTGAGCATCCGCAGCAACCCGCGGTCGATCTCGTCGAGTTCATACGGCCGCTTGCCCCGAAGATCTTTCGCTGTGGCCACGATCACACCTTTATCAGTTGGTAGAAACTGCAGATCTTCTTGATCCTACCGGAGATAATTCGGTATAACACGTAAGGCTCCGCAGGAAAACTACGCTTTAACCACGACAACCTAACTGTCAGGAAACGGGAATGGGAGCCCGGTCCATGATGACAGTCACCAACACCAAGGAGTACCCCATGATCATCGGCGTTCCCCGCGAAATCAAGAACAACGAATTCCGTGTAGCCATCACGCCGGCCGGTGTCTCCGAGTTCGTCGAACGAGGCCATGAAGTCCTGGTCGAAACCGGCGCCGGCGTGGGCTCGGGCATCCCCGACAACGAATACGTCGCGGCCGGTGCCCGCATCGGCGTCGACGCCGACGCCACCTGGGCCGAGGCGGACATGATCCTCAAGGTCAAGGAACCGATCGCCGACGAATACCACCGCATCCGGCGCGACCAGATCCTGTTCACCTACCTCCACCTGGCCGCCTCCCGCGAGTGCACCCAGGCCATTCTCGACGCCGGCGCCACGGCGATCGCTTACGAGACCGTCACCAGCGGACGGAGCCTGCCGCTGCTGGCCCCGATGTCCGAGGTTGCCGGCCGACTCGCGGCCCAGGTCGGGGCCTACCAGCTCCAGCAGCCCAATGGCGGCGCGGGTGTGCTCATGGGCGGCGTCCCGGGCACCCGCCCGGCCAAGGTCGTCGTCATCGGCGGCGGCGTCGCCGGCGAGAACGCCGCGGCCATCTCCGCGGGCATGGGCGCCGATGTCACGATCATCGACATCAACCTGGCCCGGCTGAAGGAAATCGATGTGGCCTACAACGGCCGGATCAAGACCCTGGCCTCCTCCAAGTTCACCATTGCCGGCGAGGTCGCCGCGGCCGATCTGGTCATCGGATCGGTCCTGATCCCCGGGGCCGCCGCACCGAAGCTGGTCACGCAGGACATGGTCGCCCACATGCGCCCCGGTTCCGTGCTCGTGGACATCGCGATCGACCAGGGTGGCTGCTTCGAGGGCTCGCACGCCACCACACATGCCGACCCCATCTTCAAGGTCCACGACGCCGTGTACTACTGCGTGGCGAACATGCCCGGCGCGGTCCCCCAGACCTCGACGGCGGCACTGACCAACGCCACCCTGCCCTATGCCCTGCGCATCGCCACCCAGGGCTGGCGTGCGGCCCTGCAGGCGGATCCGGGCCTGGCCAACGGCCTGAACGTCCACGACGGCCGCGTCACGTTCGCCCCCGTCGCCGAGGCCCTGGGCCTGGACTACACCCCGGCCGCCACGGTGCTCAACGGCACGCCGGTCGGCTAGCAAGCCCCGTTCAGCGGCACGGGCGGTCGGGTACCTGCGGGTTCCCGGCCGCCCGTCGTCGTGCGTCGTTGACGCGCCGCCGGGGGCCTAGCCGTTGCGCCGGCGGTAGCGGATCCAGAGCAGCGTTCCCGAGCCCACGACCAGCGCTGCCAGTGCAATCCACCACCAACCCACTGCGAGCGCGGCGTAGACCACGGCCATGCCGACGGTGGCGTAGATCAACGCCCACACCAGGCAGCCGACCACCACGGCAGGCAGGTAGCGGGACAACGGCATCCGGGACATGCCCGCGCTGGCGTTCACAGCGGTCTGGATGCCGACGGTCATAAAGGACAGCGGAACGGCCAGGACACCCCAGCGCACCATGAACCTGCGTGCCCGCAGGTAGATGGGACCCTCGAGGAAGCGTTCGAACCGCGAATGGCTGACCCCGGCAACCACACCCCGGCCGATCCAATACGTCGTGTTGGCGCGGGCCATGGCCAGCAGGAAGAGGAACAGGTACGCCCAGCCAAAGGGGGCATCGCGCAACCAGTCCATCTGGCCAGATTACCGTGTGCGCGGACCACGGTACGACGGCGGTGCCGGGCCGGGCGCCCGGGCTACGGCACCGATTTGATGCGGTAGACCAGCACCGCGGCGGCGAGTCCGATGATGGCCGCCAGCACGAACAACGCCATGTACCCGCCGAGGAACTTCACCGCAACCAGGGCCAGCGCCGGGGCGATGACCTGCGGCAGGGCTGCCGCGATGTTCACCACGCCCATGTCCTTGCCGCGGGCTGCGGCGGAGGGCAGGACCTGCGTGAGCAGGGCGAAGTCCACCGCCAGGTAGGCGCCGAAACCGACCCCCAGGACCGCTGCCCCGACCATCGCCGCCGGCCAGACCTGGAAGAACGCCATGATCAGCGCCGCGCAGGCGATGACGGCGGAGGCCGCGGCGACGAAGATCTTGCGCTGCCCCACCCGATCGCTCCACCGCCCGGTGATGACGCTGGTGATGACCACCATGACGGCGTACAGCCCGGTGAGCACGAGCACGCCACCGGCGGGGTTCGGATGGTGGATCACGTCGGTGAGGAAGAACAACAGGTACACGATGACCAGTTGGTTGCCCACGAACATGAGGAACCGGGTCAGCCACGCCCACGCGAAGTCGGGATGCTGGGCCGGGCTGATCCAGAATCCGCGCAGGAACGCACCCAGCCGGAAGGGCGGCTGCACACCTGAGGGCAGGACGGGATCGTTGCGGTGGGTCAGGTATGGTATGACGCCCAGTGCCAGGGCCGCGGCGCAGATCCAGTAGCCGACGGCGATGTTCCCGGAGATCACGAAGCCGACCACCGAGCCGCCCAGGATCCCCAGCGTCTGCCCCATGGCGGCCAGACCGCCGACAGTGGCGCGCTGGGCGACGGGAACCCGGTCCGGAACGGCGGCGGTGATGGTCGAATACATCGCATTGCAGCCTGCCTGCACTAGGCACCAGCCGATGACCAGGGCGGCAATCGTCGTCGCACCGGAGAGGAAGAGCATCGCCGCGGTCCCCAGCACCGCCCCGCCCAGGATCCACGGCGAGCGCCGGCCCCAGCTGGAGGTCGTGCGGTCCGAGAGCGCCCCGGTGACCGGATTGGCGACCAGGGCGACGGCGGCGCCGCAGGCGGTCACGAGCGTGAGGATGGCCTCCTTGTTGGCGGGGTCGATCCCGGTGGCCTGCAACCCGATGAGGATGTTGATCGGCGCGAAGAACGCCACGTTGATGACGACGTTGACCACGACGGCACCGAGCACCCAGCGGGCGTTGACCTGCCGTGTCGGCTCGGCCAGCGCCTCGATCGTGGTCACAGGATCCCCTGGAGCAGGCCGGCCCCCGCGGTTCCGATGAGGGCGATGATCAGCAGCCAGGTCAGGGGCTTGGCGAGCGCGCGGGTTTTGTCCATGATGCCGCCATCGTATTCCGCAATCGGCAAAACCCCCTCCCCGGCGGTCACCCGCGCGGCGTACGGTGGTCACATGAACCCCGCGGATACACCCAGAACACCCCTGATCGCCATTACCGGTGCGACCGGGGAAGTGGGCTCCCGGGTGGCCCGGCGGCTGGCCGGCACGGCCCGCCTGCGCCTGTTCTCCCGCGACGCGTCACGCGCTGCGGCCGCGGCCCGGGAACTACCCAGTACGACGTCGGCTTCCGCAGTCGAGTCCGCGGCCCTGGACTTCGCCGACGAGCAGGGTGCCGCGGACGCCCTGGAGGGCGCCGACGTCGTGCTCATGGTCTCCGCCGCCGAGACGGCCGACCGCCTGGCCGAGCATGCGGCGTTCATCCGCGCTGCCGCGACCGCCGGGGTGGGGCACGTGGTCTACACATCGTTTTTGGCCGCCGCGCCGGATGCGGTGTTCACCCTGGCGCGCGACCATTTCGCCACCGAGGCGCTGCTGGCGGACTCGGGCCTGTCGCACACGATCCTGCGCGACAACTTCTACCAGGACGTCTTCCCGCTCTTCTCCGGCGACGACGGGGTGCTGCTTGGACCCGCCGGAGACGGGCGCGTATCGGCCGTGGCGCGCGACGACGTGGCAGCGGTGGCCGCCGTCGTGCTGGCCGAGGCCGCGGTTGCGCTCGCCGCGGGGCGGACGCCAGGACATGGCGGGAAGAAGTACGACCTGACCGGCCCGGAGGCGTTCAGCCTGCGCCAGGCGGCGGCGGAGATCACCGCGGTGACCGGCCGCGACGTGCGCTACCTCAACGAGACCGTGGCCGAGGCGCGCGCCTCCCGTGCGGGGTATGGCGCCCCGGACTGGCAGCTCGATGCGTGGGTCAGCACCTATACGGCCATCGCCTCGGGCGACTTGGCGGCGGTCTCCGACGATGTCCCGCGGCTGCTGGGGCGTCCGGCGCAGTCGTTCCGCCAGACGCTGGAGCGGCTGGGACGCTAGCCGCCGGGCGCACCGGCTACGGCAGCGGTTCGCCGCGGGCCGCGGTCCAGAGGGCGTACCAGTCGTCGCCGGTCATCCGGGCGGCGACGTCCTCGGCGGCGGCGCAGGCGGCAATGCGAGCGGGGTTCGTCGTGCCCACGACCGGCCGGATGCCCGCCGGGTGGCGCATCAGCCAGCCCAACACGACGGCTTCGCGCGGGCACCCGAGTCGTTCGGCCAGACGGGCGACCAACGCCGTGGCCTCCTGGTCTGCGGTGGGTGCATTGGCGGGGGATCCGGTGTAGCGGCCCCGGTCCATCGCGCCCCAGGCCTGCAGTTCCACGCCGTGGTGGGCACAGTATTCCAGCGTGCCGTGGGGGAAGGAGACGGCCGCAGCACCCGGTCCGCTGGGGGCTGGGTCCAGCACGTTGACCATGACCGACGATTCCAGCCAGCCGCGGTGGCCCAGGCTGAGCTGCAGTTGGTTGACGGCCAGGGGCTCGTCCAGCACCGCCTGCAGGCGGGCCATCTGCGCCCCGGAGTGGTTGGAGACCCCGAGGCGGCCGACCTTGCCCGCGGCGCGCAGGGCGGCGACGGCTTCGGCGATCTCCTCCGGGGGCGTCAGCGGGTCGGGCCGGTGGATCAGCAGCGTGTCGATCCGCTCGACGCCGAGCCGGGACAGCGATTCGTCGACCCGTGCGGCGATGGCGCGCGCCGAGGAATCGTAGCGGCCCGGGGCCTCCGGCGTGCCGAGCACGATCCCGCATTTGGTCTGCAGGTGCAGCGAGGCCGCCAGCCCCGGGCGCTCGGCCAGCACCTTGCCGAACACGGCTTCGGCCTTCCCGTTGCGGTAGATGTCGGCATGGTCGAACACGGTGATGCCCGCGTCCAGGGCGGCGTCGATGGCGGCGTGGGCGGCCGCCAGGTCCGCCGCCTCGATCGGCCCGGGCTCCCAGCCACCGCCCAACCCCATGCATCCAAACAGCAGGCGGGTTCCGGCGTCGTGCATCATGGGGTCTCCTTCTCGGGTCCTGTTGGATCACAGCCTACGGGCATAGGGTTCAGGTGACACGTGACCGCAGGGAAGGGGCCCGCATGGCCAGCACCGACCGACCGGCCCACCGGCTGGCGATCCTCGACGACTACCAGGCCGTGGCGTTGGATTTCGCCGCCTGGGACACGCTGGAGGGCGTCGAGGTGGTGGTCTTCCACGACCCGTTGGGCACCGCCGAGGAGACGGTCCGGGCGCTGGCGGGGTTCGACATCGTGGTGGCGATGCGTGAGCGGACCGCCTTCGGCGCCGACGTGCTCGCCTCGTTGCCCGGGCTCCGGCTGCTGGTCACCACGGGGATGGCCAACGCGGCGATCGACCTGGCCGCGGCGTCGGCGGCCGGCATCACGGTGTGCGGGACCCCCGGATCGCCTACCGCGGCGCCGGAGCTGACCTGGGCGCTGCTGATGGCGTGGATGCGGGACATCCCGGCGCAGCAGGCATCGCTGCGGGCCGGGACCTGGCAGACAGGCGTCGGGCGCGAGCTGGCCGGCAAGACGCTCGGCGTGCTGGGGCTGGGCAAGATCGGCACGCGGATCGCCGGCTACGGCGCGGCCTTCGGGATGGACGTCATCGCGTGGAGCCAGAACCTGGAGGCGGACCGGGCCGCGGCGGCCGGGGCGCGGCTGGTGGGCCGCGAGGAGCTGTTCGCCGCGGCCGACGTGCTCAGCGTGCACCTGCGCCTGTCGACGCGCACCCGAGGAATCGTCGACGAGGCGGAACTGCGGCTGCTCGGGCCCCGTGGCCTGCTGGTCAACACGGCGCGGGCCGGCCTCGTGGACCAGGAGGCGATGCTGCGCGGGCTGCACGAGGGCTGGCTCGGCGGCGCCGCGCTGGATGTCTTCGACACCGAGCCGCTGCCGGCGGGCCACCCGCTGGCCACCGCCCCGCGCACGGTGTTGACCCCGCATCTGGGGTACGTGAGCGACGCCGGCTACCGCCAGTTCCACGGCGGCGCGTTCGAGGATGTCGCCGCATGGCTCGCCGGCGCCCCGATGCGCGTGCTGACCGGCTGAAATGTAGCCGGTCGCCGCTACGATGAAGGCATGTCAGCGCAGCAACGCCCCGAGGCCCGATGGGCTCCCCGGCACCGCGGGTGGAAGCTGGCACACCATCTGGTTCCCGCCCTCGTCATGGCGGCGTTCCTCATCGGGCTGGGCGCGTGGGCGCTGGTGTTGGGCTCGCTGCTCTTCGGCATCCCGCTGGTGGCCTTCGGCATCGGCACCGTCGTCTCCCTGGTCCGTGAGTTCCGGCTCGACCCGGACCCGGTGGCCCCCGACCTGAGCCCCGTCACCACCCGCAACGGCGCCCGGGCCGCGACCCGTTTCGCCTTCCGGCGCAATTCACCGGCCTTCGCCGCGGCCACCGTCGGGCTCGGCGTCATCGGGCTGGTCGCCTCGCTGGCGGCCGTGGGCCGGTTCGTGCTGTTGCATTCGGGGTTCGAGCGCTTCTGGACGATCGCCGGCGCCCTGGCCCTGGGGGCCATCGGATTCCTCATCCTGCGCGAGGGGTTGCGCCTGCTGCGCACCGCCTCCGCCGACCAGGCGCCCGGCGTCTACCTCACGCGCAGCCGCGTGGTGGTCTTCGGGTCGCCGGGCCTGGGCGAAATGTACTGGCGCGACATCGAATCGATCGGCGCCGCGAACCCGCGGGGCCGCACCCCGCTGGGGCGTCGTGGACCGGCCCTCATCGTCATCCGGGGCAGGGCCCCCTCCGGGGAAGCCAGCACGGGGCACGACGGCGGGGCCCGGCTCGAGCTGCTGGTGCAGGTGGAGTTCCTGCTCGCCGATCCGAATCTGCTGCACGCTGCCCTGCAGCACTACTGGGGGCAGGCCGCCGACCGCCCGGAGCTGGGGACGACGGCGGCCTTGGAGCGGCTACTCCCCGGAAGGTGAGACACCGGGGTAGAGCAGGACCTCGCCGTCGCGCACCTCGACCTTGTGGGTGCGGGCGTTCACGGTGGCGGGCAGGCAGAGGGCCTCTCCGGTCGTGAGGCAGAAACGTGCCGAGTGGACGGGGCATTCGACCTCGTTGCCCTCGATCCAGCCGTCGGCGAGCGAGGCGGTCTCGTGGGTGCATTCGTCGTCGAGCGCGTAGAAGCCGCCCTCTTCGCTGTGGAAGACGGCGATATCCGATCCGGTGCCGGTGTCGTCGGCGTCGATGACCTTGGCCTCCCCCTCCTCGATCTCGTCGACCGGGCCCACATGGATGGGTTCGCTCACGGTGTCACTCCTTGGTTGGCGCATCGGGACGCCGAACGGGTCCCTGCCTTCCAGTGTTGTGCACTGCCCGACGCCGCGCAATTCCGCACCTCACACCCCGAAGCGTGCGGGCCGCACGAAGTCCAGCGGGTAGGGCTGCGGCTCCCCCGTGACATCCCGGGCGAGGATCTCCCCGATGGCCAGACAGTGCTTGAACGCATGCCCGCTGTCGCCCCCGGCCACCAGCACCCGGGGGGATTCGGCGCTGGGCCCGATGACGAACTGGTCGTCCGGGGACAGCGTGATCATGCACGGTTCCACCCGGGCCGGGATCGGATCCAGGCCGGGGAGCAACCGTCCGACCAGGGCGGAGAGCCCGCGCCACTCGGCGGAGTCGACCCCACGGTCCAGCGTCGACGGGTCGATACGCGGCGGCCGGTCACCCCAGATGTCGCCGATCCCGAGCTTGACCAGGCCACCATCGACCGACCCATGGCCCCAGAGGACGGTCTCGGGGTCGACCTGGTGCACGACGACGGGAAATTGCCCCACGTCGAATCCTGCGGTCGCGCCGGGCCTGCCCATCGGGGCGAACCAGTGCAGCGGGGTGGGGATCGGGACCAGGTCGAGGTCGGGGACGAACGGGGGCAGCCAGGCACCGGCGGCGATGATGACCTTCTCGGCGACGTAGTCGTGTCCCCCGGCGGTGAGCCGGACGCCGGCGGGCCCGGCCTCGATGGATTCGACCCGGGTGTCCGCGTGGACGGCGGCGCCGAGCCGGGCCGCCTCGCTGACGGCGGCGGTCACGGTGGCCTCGGGGCGGATGACGCCGCAGCCGGGGTCGAACAGCCCCCGCGCATCCGGGGCAAGATCCGCGAACTGCGGCAGCCGCTCCGCCAGTGCCTCCCGGTCGAGCCGATCGTAGGCCAGCCCGTGGGCGTCCGCTGCCCGGGCGGTTCCCGCCAAGACGTCGGAGTCAGCGGAGCCCACCATGTAGCCGCCCGTGATCTTCAGCAGGTCGCGGCCGGAGGCCTCCTCGAGCCGGCGGAACAGGCCTCGGCTTTCGGCCGCCATGGGTGCCAGGCCCGGGTGTTCGAGGCAGGCCTCGCGGAAGAGCCGGGTCTGTCCGTGGGAGGAACCGAGGGCATGGCCGATCCCGAACTGCTCGAAGCCGACGGCATCGATGCCCCGGGCCGCGAGCCTCCAGAGGGCTGCGGACCCGATGGCCCCCAGCCCCACGACGGCGACCCGGACTTGCCGTGGTTCCATGGCTGCCGGTGCTATTCGGCCGGTCCGGAGTCCCGGTGCACTCCACGCCGGTGCTGCCCCTTGCCGGACGGCTCGGGGTCCGTCACGGCGTCGCGGGCGGGGACCGGATCCATGGAGGGGACCTGGCCGCGCTCCCGGCCGGAGCCCGCGGCGGAGACGCCTACCTTTTCACGCGCTGTCTCCTGCTGCGTGTCCACCGGTGAGGGGACCACCGAGGAGGCATCGGCGTCGTCCGCCTGCACCCGGTGAGTGCCAGCCGTCCTGCCGGTGGAGTCGCCCTCGACCTGGCCGACCTGGCCGGTCGCCAGCGACTCCGAGGGGATGTCGCGCTCGATCTTGGTGGCCAGCGCCTTCTCCGTCATGAAGGACAGGGCGATCGCCGCGGCAATGGCCAGCGGGACCATCCAGAGGAAGAGCGGCACCAGGGCCTCGTTGTAGGAGCTGACGATGATGTTGCGGATCGGATCCGGCAGCGAGGTGACCAGTTCCGGGGTCAGGGAGTTGGCCTGCGGGGCACCCGAGGAGCCGGCACCGGTGGGCAGCTTGTCCTTCAGCAGGTCCGTCAGTCTGCTGGCGAAGAGCGAGCCGACGACGGCGGAACCCAGGGTTGCGCCGACCTGGCGGAAGTAGTTCTGCCCGGCGGTCGCGGTGCCGACGTAGCGCAGCGGGAAGGAGTTCTGGGCCACGAGCGTGAGCATCTGCATGCACATGCCCAGGCCGAGACCCATCACACCGAGGAACACGCAGATCAGGTAGACCGGCGAATCGGCGTGGATCGTGGAAAGCAGGAACAGCCCGAGGCCCAGGACCAGCGTGCCGGCGATCATGACGATCTTGTAGCGCCCCGACGCGGAGACCCGGCGGCCGACGATGACCGAGGTGATCAGCAGGCAGCCCATCATGGGGATCATCAGCAGCCCGGCCTCGGTGGGACCGTAGCCGGTGACCATCTGCAGGTAGGTCGGCATGTAGCCGATCGCGCCGAACATCGCGATGCCGATCATCAGGCCGGAGAAGGTCGTCAGGACGAAGTTCCGGTTCCTGAACAACATCAGCGGCATGACCGGTTCGGAGACCTTCGATTCAACCAGGACGAACAGGGCTGCGGCAACGACGGCGGCCGCGAAGAGGCCCAGGATGGTGGGCGAATCCCAGGCGTAGGTGTTGCCGCCCCAGGTTCCGGCCAGCACCAGCGAGGTGGTGGCCAGGGCGAGCAGGGCCATGCCCATCACGTCG
Organism: Arthrobacter sp. ASL1; assembly: GCF_056680475.1. Lineage (NCBI taxonomy): Bacteria > Bacillati > Actinomycetota > Actinomycetes > Micrococcales > Micrococcaceae > Arthrobacter > Arthrobacter sp. ASL1. The sequence goes on along the minus strand of NZ_CM155284.1, from coordinate 2,616,069 downwards.
ATCTTCGGGCGGGTCGAGTTGGTGGTCTTCGGGACGTGCAGCAGGAAGATGGTGGCGAGAACGGCCACCAGGCCCAGCGGCAGGTTCAGCCAGAACGCCCACCGCCAGCCCGGGCCCTCGGTCAACCAGCCGCCCAACAGCGGGCCGGCCACGGAGGAGACGGCGAAGACCCCGCCCATGATGCCCATGTACTTGCCGCGCTCACGGGCGGGGATGACATCGGCGATGATGGCCTGCGAGAGGATCATCAAACCGCCGCCGCCCAGGCCCTGGATGACCCGGGCGATGATGACCAGGTTCATGGTGTCGGACAGTGCACCGAAGACGGAGCCGCACATGAACACCACGATCGCGAAGATCAGCAACGGCTTGCGGCCGAAGAGGTCGCCCAACTTGCCGTAGACGGGCATCATCACCGTGGAGGCCAGGATGAAGGCGGTGATGATCCAGGCCATGTGCTCGACGCCGTTGAGCTCCCCGACCATGGTCGGCAACGCAGCGGACAGCACGGTCTGGTTCAGCGACGCCATGAGCATCGTGACCATCAGGGCGGCGAAGAGCAGCAGGATGTGGCTCTTGCTGCCGTGTACCGGCTTGGACCGCGTGGGTTTAGTCGTTGTCATGGGTGGAGTTCATAACCTCTCGGAAGATGGTGACTGCTGAGTCGATGTGTCCGTCGATGTCGGCGACGGTTCCCTCGGGATCGGAACTGTAGGCGTAGCGGGTGATCGTCCCGGCGAGCATGAGCAGGGCCCGGGCGGACTCCTCGCCGGCCGGCAGCCGGCCGAGCTCGTCCTCTGCCTCCTCGGCCTGCATGCGCTCGCGGAGGATCTCGTCGACGAGCTTCTCGGCATCGTTGATGTGCTGCATGACCCGGCCGCGCAATTCGGGGTACCGCGTGACGATCTCGCGGCGCATCTGGTAGGACGCCCCCCGGCCCAGGCTGGTCCGCATGACGCCGGTGAGGATCCGGACGATCCGGGTCAGCAGGTCCGCTTCGCTGGTGCGGAACTGCTCCAGGAGTTCCTCCGGGACACACGGCGCGCGGGTACCCAGAATGGCGTCTTCCTTCGTCGGGAAGTAGTTGAAGAACGTCCGCTTCGAGACCCCGGCCCGCGTCACGATGGCCTCGATGGTCACGGCGACCGGGCCGTCTTCCAGCGCCATGGCGGCCGCGGCGTCGTGGACCGCGTTCCAGGTGTCGAGGCGATTGCGCTCGCGTTGGGATATGGGGACTTCTTGCATGGGTACAGTTTATGCACTCGTGCAAAGTTTGCACAACTGCAACGCATGTCGGATAGGCCACATCACGGCGTCGGGGTGATGTTCACCATCCAGTCGAGGCCGTAGCGGTCGGTCAACATGCCGAAGCGGGCGCCCCAAGGTGCCTGCGCCAGGTCTTCGACGATGGTGCCATCCTCGGCCAACGCCTCCCAATAGCCACGTAGCGCCGCCTCGTCATCACCACTGAGGGACAGGGAGATGCCGGCCGGCGCCACATGCTCCATCGACGCAGGGGTGTCCGCCGCCATCAGGACCAACCCGTTGGCACCCCGGAGCAGGCCGTGCATGATGAGGTCCTGCTCCGCCGGATCGTTGGCCGCGTCAAAGGAGAACTCCCCGAAGGTCGAGAATTCCAGCTCGCCGCCGAAGACGCGGTGGTAGAACTCCAGCGCGGATCGTGCCTCTCCCCTGAAGGGGATATACGGATTGAGCTGGACGCCCATGGCGGGTTCCTCCGGATCGGCTCGCGGCGGCTCGACTGGTCGTCGTCATCTGGCCATTCTTCGCCCGATTTCGGCGCCAGGGAAGAGGTGGCCCACGGGAGGACGCGCATTCACGGAACGGCAGCCCGTCGGACACCTGCCGGCCATTGACACCACCTCGGGGCTGGGTAGGATCACCGATGTGCCGCGCCATGAATGTGCGGCATATCACTCATCGCACCCGGGAGTCATGACATGAACCCACGAAACCATCCATTCCAACGCGCCGCGCTCGTCGCGGCGGGCCTGGCGCTGGCTGCCACACCACTGGCGGCCCCCGCCCAGGCGGCCGCACCAGCGGCCGCACCAGCGGCCGCACCGCAGGGAAAGTCCGACGGTGGGGGGCACCACCAGCCGCACACCAGCACCATCCAGTTGCTGGGCATCAACGACTTCCACGGGCGGCTGGAAGCCAACGGAACCTCCGCCGGCGCGGCGGTGCTGGCTGGCGCGGTCGACGAACTGACCGGGAAGAAGAAGGACAACACGCTGTTCGTCTCGGCCGGGGACAACATCGGCGCGTCCACCTTCACCTCCTTTTCCCAGCAGGACACCCCCACGATCGATGCGCTCCGGACCGGGGGGTTGGACGTTTCGGCAGTGGGCAACCATGAATTCGACCGCGGGTTCGATGATCTGGTGAACCGGGTCATCCCCCGCTATGGCAATGGCAGCGCGCAGCGCGGGGCGGACTACGCCCTGGGTGCCAATGTCTACTACCAGGGCACCCAGAAGCCCGCCCTGAAGGAATACGCCCTGCGCAAGGTCCAGGGCGTCACCGTCGGATTTGTCGGCGTCGTCACCGAGCAGACCGAATCGCTGGTCACCCCGGCCGGCATCAGCCAGCTCGATTTCGGCAACCAGCTCGAGGCCGCCAACCGCGTCGCCGGCCAGCTCTCCGACGGCAAGAAGTCCAACGGCGAGGCGGACGTCGTCGTCCTGCTGGCCCATGACGGTTCCGCCGGAACCGACTGCTCGGCCATCGCCACGGAGGATACCGCCTACGGCGATCTGGTTCGCGGGGCCTCGGCCAACATCGACGCCATCTACTCCGGGCACACGCACCAGGGCTATGCCTGCTCGTTCCCGGTGAAGGGCTGGCCGAAGGACATGAAGCGCCCGGTCGTCCAGGCCCACGAATACGGGACCACGCTGGACCGCGTGCAGATTACCGTGGACCGCCGGACCAAACAGCCGGTCGCGCTGACGGGCTCCCTCGTGCAGCTCACCACCACGGACGACGCCGGTGCCACGGTTCCCGCGTTCCCCGCGGACCCGCGGGTGGCCAGCATCGTCACCCAGGCCGCCGAGCAGGCGGAGGTCGTCGGCGCCCAGCCGATCGGCAAGATCAGCGCCGACATCCTGCGTGGCGGGGCCGAGCCGGGTTCCGATCGCGGCGTGGAGTCCTCGCTGGGCAACCTCGTGGCGGACATGCAGCTGTGGGCCACCTCCAATGAGGACTTCGGTGGTGAACCGGCGCAGATCGCGCTGATGAACCCGGGTGGCCTGCGGGCGGACCTGCTCTACGGAACCGATGGCACCGTGACCTACAAGGACGTGGCCAGCGTGCAGCCGTTCGGCAACACCCTGTGGACCGAGGACCTGACCGGTGCGCAACTCAAGGCGGTCCTGGAGGAACAGTGGCAGCCGGACGGCTCCAGCCGCCCGAAGCTGCATCTGGGCATCTCCCAGGGCCTGAGCTACACCTACTCCGAGAACGCTGCACGCGGATCGCACATCACCTCGATGTCGTTCAACGGCCAGCCGATCGCCGATTCCGACGTGTTCAAGGTCGCGATGAACTCGTTCCTTGCGGCCGGCGGGGACAACTTCACCACGCTTGCCGAGGGCACGAACGCCGCGGATACGGGCCAGAGCGACCTGGTCGCAGCGATCAACTACTTCGAGGCACACGAGGTCGTTGCTCCCGCTCCGCTTGGACGCGCGATCGCCCAGTAGCCCGCTCGTCGCACCGGGGATCCTCCCCGGTGCGACGTCGGCCTAACCCTCGATGCGGTGGTATCCCCGGAGGTAGTGCACCAGTGGCGCCTCCGGGGGCACCGCCGTCGTGCCCGGGGCAAGAAGGTCGGTGACCTGGGCGGCCACCAGCGTCGACCCAGCCACCGGGGTACGTGAGAGGACCCGGCAGCGCAGGATGGGACCTTGCGTGGCGAGCAATGGCTCGCCGGTCGGCGCCGCGCTCCACTCGATGCCGGGACCAAAACGGTCGACTCCCGCGGCACTGAAGCGACGGGCCAGTTCCTCGTCGGCTGCCGTCAGCAGGTGGACGGCCAGTTGGCTGGAGGCGAGCAGCGCGCCGACGGATCCGTGGGACGAGGACAACGAGAAGGCCAGCACCGGCGGTGCCACGGCCACGGAGATCACCGAGGACGCCGTCAGGCCCACAGGACCGCGCGGGCCAGCGGCGGTGATCACCGCGACTCCCGCCGGATGCGCGGCGAAGGCCTCGCGGAACGCATCCGCCAAATCGGCACGGCCTCGCGCCCCCCGCGCCACTCGGGCACCCACGATTCGGTCCACCGATGCCCTCCCGCCAGATGTGTCGTTGCCCTCCACCGTAGGTCCGCCGCGCGCTGGGCACCACCCCCGGCGCTCAGCCCATGCGCGAGTGCGCCAGCACGATGCCGATCGGCGCCGAGACCAGCAGGATGGCGATCATCGCCCGGAACAGGTACAGCAACCACCGGTGCCGGCCTCCGCTGCCCCGGGCCGCCCAGATGAACAGCGCCATGGCCACCACAATCAGGGCCGCTCCGATCCAGGTGAGCACCACCACCGCCGACGTCAGCGAGCCGATCAGGATCGCGGCATGGGCCAGGTTGAAGGCCAGCGCCTCGGCGGCCACCAGGCCGGTCGAGGGGCGGCGGACGGCCAGTTGGTCCTGGCCGATGCCCAGCAGCAGCTGGGCGAATCCGACGACGAGGACCAGGTAGGCCACGGCCCAGGAGGCGAGGTAGCTGGGTGCGGAGGCGCTGACGGCCGAAAGGAAGCCACCGGCCAGGATGCCCAGGGCGCCGATGATGAGCAATGGGGTTGCCGTTCTGTTCACGCTTCCAGTTTATGGACCCGGGATGGCCGGGGCGCACGCGTTGGGGGTTGGACGGGATCGGGCCTTGCGCATAGCGTAAGTCCCATGTCAGCCGCCCCCGCCGTCCCGAAGACCACCGGCAACACCCTCCTGGTGCTCGGGAAGATCACCGCCATCCTCGATGCGTTCTCCCTCACCCGGCCGGTGCTCACCCTGGGGGACATCCGGGAGGCCACCGACCTGCCGATGTCCACCGTCCAGCGACTCGTTGCGAACCTGGCCGGCCAGGGCTTCCTGGACCGCGAAGGGGACGCCTACCGGATCGGGTTGAAGATGGCCTACTGGGCCGCGCCGGCCACCCGCGGCAAGGCGATGCTCGACGTCGTCGCGCCGCTGTTGGCGGATCTGCGCGACACCGTCGGAGAAACCGCCTGTTTCTTCACCGCCGAGCAGAACCACCGGGTCTGCGTGGCGATGGCCGAGACACGGCACGCGCTGCGCCGCGAGATGCACGTGGGCAAGATCCTGCCCCTGCACGCCGGTTCCGCCAGCCGTGTGCTGCTGGCCTGGGATCCGGACCTGCTGGCGTCGCTGCTGCGCAATCCGCTGGAATCGATCACCGACTTCACGATCACCGAGTCCGAGGCGCTGCAGCAGGCGGTCCGCCAGACCCGCACCGACGGGTTCGCCATCACCACCGGCGAGCGCGAGTCCGGGGCCTCGGGCTTGTCCGCGCCGGTCTTCGACGCCTCTGCCGCCGTGCTGGGGGCCGTGACGATCAGCGGCCCGACGTTCCGGATGTCCGAAGAGGTCTGCCGGGGGTGGGTCGAACCCCTGCTGCAGGCCGCCGAGCGGATGACGCGCATGGTCGGGGGGCGCTTCCCCGGGGAACCGGGCGCCCCCGCCTGACCCGGGTCCCCGGACCACCCCTCTTCGGAGATGGCAGGCTTGCTCAGCCGCCGATGACCCACTCGAAGGCCTCGGCCTTGGACCTCGCCCCCTGCGCGGCCTTCGACCGGCTCGACTCCCCCAGGTCCCCGAGGACCTGCTCGCCGAGCTCGACGATCCCGGCGAACGCGTCGGGCGTCAGCCACTCCGGGCGCGTCGCGAAGAGGATGTCCTCGCTGGCCGTGTTCCCGCTGGCACCGGGCGCGAAGGGGCAGCCGCCCAGGCCGCCGAGCGCGCCGTCGACCAGGTCCGCGCCGGCGTCGATGGCCGCCAGCGTGTTCGCGACGCCCAGGCCCCAGGTGTCGTGCCCGTGGTAGACGATGCGCCGGTCAGGGGTCTCGTCGCGCACCCGGGAGACCAGTTCACTGACCTGCGCCGGGTGGGCCTGGCCCAGGGTGTCGCAGATGACGATGTCGCAGGTGCCCTCGGCACGGGGGTCGTTGGCGATGGCGAGCACGCGCTCGATGGGGACCTGGCCCTCGAAGGGGCAGGTGAACGACGTGGCGATGCACAGCTGGATGCGTCCGTCCACGCCCTGCGCGTATTCAACGGCCTGCGGGAGCGCCTCGAGGCTCGCGTCGGTGCTGCGCCCGATGTTGGCCTGGTTGTGGGCGTCGGAGGCCGAGAGGCAGTACTGGAAGTTCCGCACTCCGGCTGCCGCGGCCTTGGCCACGTGGCCGGGGGTGGCCACCCAGATCCAGCAGTGTTCCAGCTCCTCGGCGGTCAGTTCGGCCACGACCTCGAGGGTGTTGGCCATGGTGGGGACCAGATCGGCGCGGGCCATGGACCCCAGTTCGATCTCCGGGACCCCGAGTTCCAGCAGCCGGCGCACGGTGGCGACCTTGTCCGCCGTGGAAAGGTTCTTGCCCGTGAGCTGCAGGCCGTCGCGCAAGGTGACATCGCGCAATCCGGCGCTGCGCACCGCCGTCGTGCCCTGGGTGGTGCTGGTTGTCGCGTTCATGCGTGGTCCACCTTCGTTGCTCCGGCGGCCGCCGCCATGGCGTCCGCGTCCAGGCCCAGCAGTCCGCCGAGCACCTCGTCGTTATGTTCGCCCAGGTCCGGGCCCAGGTGGCGCACCGGCAGCGACGCGGCGCCGATGACCGGGACGATGCCAGGGAAGCCGACGTCGTGCAGCATTTCCTCGCCGGTGGAGACGTCGAACTTCTGGACCATGTTCCGTGCCGCGTACTGCTCGTCGGCGACGATGTCGGCCGCCGTGTAGATCGGCCCGGCGGGGACTCCAGCGCCGTCGAGCAGGTCCAGGGCGGTGGCGGCGTCGTGGCGCGCGGTCCACTCGCCGATGGCCGCGTCGAGTTCCTCGCGCCGGGCCCAGCGCCCGGCGTTGGAGCCGAGGCCGGGGTCGGCGCCGAGGTCGGGGCGGCCGATGGTCTCCATGTAGCGCTGGAAGATCGAGTCCCCGTTGCCGGCGACGACGATGCTGGCCCCATCTGCACAGACGTAGGCGTTGGAGGGGGCGATGCCCTCCATGCGCCCGCCGGTGCGTTCGCGCTTCTGCCCGTAGGCCTCGTAGTCCGGGACGAGGGATTCCATCATCGAGAACATCGCCTCGTTCAGCGCCACGTCGATGATGCGCTCACCCAGCGCGGTCCCGGGCTGGCCCGCCCCGCGCCGGGTTTCGCGCTGGAACAGGCTCATGACTGAGCCGAAGGCGGCGTAGAGGCCTGCGATCGAGTCGCCGATGGACACGCCGACGCGGACCGGGGCGCGGTCCGGGTCGCCGACGAGGTTGCGGAAGCCGCTGTACGCCTCGGCGACCGCTGCGAACCCCGGGCGCTCGGACAGCGGACCGGTCTGGCCGAAGGCGGAGATCCGCGTGATGATCAGGTCGGGGTTGGCTTCGTTGAGGACCTCGGGGCCGAGCCCCCATTTCTCCAGGGTGCCGGGGCGGAAGTTCTCCAGCAGGATGTCGGAGGTGCGGACGAGTTCGAGGACCGCGGCGCGCCCGGCGTCGGAGCGCAGGTCCAGCACCACCGACTTCTTGTTCCGGTTCAGCGTGCGGTAGAGCATCGACGTGGTGCCCTTGGCCAGGCGCCAGTTGCGCAGCTCGTCGCCGGTTCCGGGGCGTTCGACCTTGATGACCTCGGCGCCGAAGTCGGCCAGCAGTCGTCCGGCGGTCGGGGCGGCGATGTAGTTGCCCAATTCCAGGACGCGGACTCCGGCCAGCGGGGCCGTGGTGTTCTCGCTCATTGGTTCTTCCTTTGCTACCGGCCCCTGTTGTTGCGGGCTCGGATGGTTCGGCGGTGTCGGTGGTCCGGGGCGGATCGCGTCAGATGAACAAGCTCAGCACGCTCACCAGGCCCAGGGCCACGACCGAGGCGACGGAGACGCCGAGGGTCACGGATTTCAGGGCGCCGCGGGTGGTCTGGCCGAGCAGCGCTTGCAGCAGCCAGAAGGTATTGGAGGTCACGTGGACCATGAACAGGGATCCGGCACCGGCGGCCAGGGCGATGAGGACCGGGTCCAGACCCAGCGCGGGAGCGATGGGGGCCAGCAGGCCGGCAGCGGTGATGGCCGAGAGCGTCACGGAGCCGACCGCGATGTGCAGGACGGCGGCGATGACCCAGACGACGACCAGCGGCGCGACGGGGCTGGCGGTGAAGAAGCCACCGAGGATGTCACCAACCCCGGCGGCGGTGACGGCTGCCGCGAGCGATCCACCGACACCGGTCAGCAGCAGGATCTGCCCGGATTCCCGGAAGCCTGCGGAAATGCCGACCTCGACCCGCTTTTGTCCCACGGTGTAGCGACCGACGATGCAGGTGCCGACCAGGCCGATGAGCAGCGCGATGATGGGCTCGCCGACGAACTGCACGGGGGCGATCTGGATCTTGGAAATCTCCAGGATCGCGCCGGCAGCGATGAGGAGCAGGGACAGCAGCAGCGGCGCGAAGAGCAGGATCAGCGGGGCTTCCTGCCGCGTGCGCTCCGCGACGGCGACGGTCGAGCCCCGGGAACCGGCGGAGGAGGCGCCGGCCGGCTGGCCGCCGCCCGTCTTATTGGTGCGGAAGGGGGCGCCCGGAGCCACGGGCGCATCGACGTCGTGCTCCTCCTCCTCGGCATCGAAGAGCTCGTGGTTCTCGTCCGATTCTTCCTTCCACAGGCCACGGCGGAAGAGGAAGGTCATGATGGCGATCGCGATGATGACCGTGGGGACGACGATGAGCAGGCCGAAGAGCAGCATCTTGCCCAACGGGACGCTGAGCAGCCCGGCCAGGGCCAGGGCGCCGACGCCGGGGACCATGAACACGATGCCGCATTCGAGCGAGATGGCCATCGCGGTGGCCATGCGGGCGGTGCCGAGACGGCCGATCTTCGGGGCGAGGCGGCGGGCCAGCGGAGCGGAGATGACGAGCAGGACGTCGAGGAAGATCGACTGCAGCACTGTCGCGCAGGCCAGGCCCATGGTATAGGGCAGGCGGCTGGGGCCGAACGTCTTTAGCAGGTGTTCGACGAGGCGGCGGATGGCGCCGGTTTCGTTGAGGATCGAGCCCATGAGGACGCCGAAGGCGATGAGCAGGCCGACCTCCATCATGATGTCGCCGAAGCCGGTGGAGATGGTCTCGACGGTCTTCTTCACGCCCAATCCGACCGCGAGGCCAAGGTAGGCCGCGCCGACGACCAGGGAGATGACGGGGTTGACCTTGAAGCGCACGATCAGCACGACGGTGGCGATCACGGCCACTGCGGTGTTGATCAGGATGGCGACATCTGACATGGGGGGCCCTTCGGGTTGGTGTCTTGACGCTGTGATGGAAACCACATCGCCTAACCCATATTATGGTTTCTTACTCATAATGCAAGATGTAGCGCAAAGTTTCTTGTCCCGTTCGGGGTTTGCAGCGGTCGGCGTCCGGGTTGCGGCGGGGTGCCGCGGCGGCGGACCTGCACAACCCGGACGTCGATGCGGTCAGACCGGGCCGGGGTCGATTGCGGCCTGCCCGCTTCGCCCTGCCTGCGCCAGCGATCGGCCCACCAGCCCCACGGCGCGGCGGAATCCGTCCCGGTCATCCGTCCAGTCGAATTTCAGGTAGGTCCACCCGGCCAGGGTGAACGCCAGATCCCTCCGGTTGTCGGAGGCCAGTTGATCCCTGCTTCGATGGTGGTCGCCGTCGTATTGCACGGCAATCCGCGCCCGCCGGTAGCCCAGGTCGGCTGTGGGTGAGGACGGGACCGCCGGGTCAAGCTTGAGCTGGAGTTCGGGGTCGGGCAGGCCAGCCGCGACGAGCGCCAGACGCAGCCGCGTCTCGGCGGGCGAGTCCGCGCCAATGCGCACCATCACCAGCGCCTCGCGCGCCCGGACGACACCGCGGAATCCGGGATGGGCCGCCAGCAGGGCCGCGAGCCGACCCGGCGTCGACCATGGACGGGTCCTGCCCTCGAACCGCGGCCGCGGCTGGCGCACCAGCTGGTCCCCGATCGCCACCAGGCCCCGCAGATCGAGTTCGCCGGCCAGCTCAAGCCAGGCCCGCTCCCTGGAGGAGACCGGTACGTCGGAGTGCGGCGGCCCGTCTTCGGGCACCGGGAACCGCCTGGCCTCTCCGGGCAGCAAGAGGGCGCGGTGGACGATGACCCCGTCGATGGTCAGTGGTGGCAGTGCCCGCGCCCGGGTAAGCTGGATCTTCGCATTCCTCGCCACACGCCAGGGCAGATGGAGTCCGAGCAGTCCGGCGGCAGTTCCATGCGAGGCCCATATGCCGCGGTGCAGCAGGGATAGCCCGGCCACAACGGCGGCAACGCTGGGCTGCCCGCCGTGTGCGTACAGTCCCCTGGCGATGCCGTCGATGTCCGCACACCGCAGCCTGCTCCGGGAGAGACCGGCTTCGCGCGCCTGGAACACGGTGAAGACACGGTTCCGCAGGTGCTGTGGAAGCGGTGCGGCCCGGGACATGTTTCCATGATGCCCCGGACGAGGCGCGGCCGCCGGGGTTTTCCACAGCCCGGCCCGGCACCACGGCCGCCCGGGCCAGACCGCAGACTAGACGAATTCGCCCCGCACTACACGGCCGAGCAGATCGGTGAAGAGGTTGACGCCGGCGAGCATGTCCTCATCGCTGGTCAGCTCCTTCTCGTTGTGGGAGATGCCCTCGACGCTGGGCACGAAGAGCATGATCGTGGGCACGATGTCCTTCATGTTGGTCGAATCGTGCCCGGCCAGGGTGCGGACGGTGCCGTAGGGCAACCCCAGCTTCGCGGCGGAGGCGGCGGCGAGTTCCATGCCGGAGGCGTCGTAGGCCTTGGCGGCCCAGACGTGCTCGGCGCCGCGTTCGATCTGCACGCTGGCCCGCTCCTCGATGGCGGCAACCCGGCGGTGCAGTTCGGCGTCGGCTGACGCCAGCACGTCCGGGTCGGTGCTGCGCAGGTCCACCAGCAGGTTGACCCGGCTGGCGACGACCACCGGCGAGTTGGGGAAGACGGTGAATTCCCCGCAGGAGGTGATGACCGCATGCTCTTCAGTGGAGAACTCGTCGGCGATGTCGCGGGCGGCGGCCACCAGCAGGGAGGCGCCGAGCAGCGCGTCGCGCCGGTCGGCGATGACCGTGGCCCCCGTGTGGGCCTGTTCACCGTGGACGACGAACTCGTACTTGTTGGCACCCCACGTCGATTCGACCAGGCCGATCGTCAACCCGTCATCCTCCAGCGAGCGGCCCTGCTCGATGTGGATCTCCAGGTAGGCGGCGACGTCGAGGCTGAAGTCACCGATGGTGCCGATTGACTCCAGCGCCTCGCGCACCGTGGTGCCGTGCGGGTCGGTGGTCTCAAGCACCTGGTCGGCCGGAAGCTTGCCGGTGAACACCGAACTGCCCATCATCGAGGGCTTGAACCGGCAGCCCTCCTCGTTGAACCAGTTGATGACGGCAATGTTGAACCTCGCCCCGCTGGCGGCCTCCTTCAGCCGGATGGCCGCGTGGGCGGCCGTCAGCACGCCGTAGGCACCATCGAAGCGGCCGCCCAACGGTTGCGAATCCAGATGCGACCCCATGGCCACATAGGGGGCGCCGGGAACGAGTTCGAGCAGCGCGAACTGGTTACCCACCTCGTCATACCGGACCTCGAAGCCGTGGCCCTCGACGAGCCCGCGGAACCAGTTGCGGGTCTGCCCGTCGGCCGCGGTGCCGGCCTGGCGGTCCACTCCCCCGCCGGCGGTGGCGCCGAACGTGCTCATCGAGCGGAAGTCGGCAAGGAAAGCGTGGGCCGCCGCGGAGCGGTCGGTGGACGAAGTGGCGGTGGTGCTCATGCTGCGGCTCCATTCGGGGTGGCGGGTTCGGTGGTGTTGCCGTCGAGGGCGTTGTGGGTGAAGCGGCCGCCGACGATCGTGGCCAGCACGTCGAGGGCGCCGATGTCGGGGGCGTCCAGTGGCGATCCGGACAGGACCACCAGGTCCGCGAGCTTCCCGGCACGCAGGGTCCCCTTGTCCGCCAGGGTGCCGGTCGCGGCGGCGGCCCAGCAGGTGTAGGCGCGCAGCGCCTCCTCGGGGGTCAGGCCTTCGGTGGGGGCACCGTCGTCGTGCACGCCGCCGAGGACATGGCCCGTGGAGGTTCGCCGGTCGACCCAGGCCTGCAGGCCGCGGCGGACGTTGTTGTCTGAAACCGGCAGGTCGGAGGAGCCGGCGAGCATCCCGCCGGCGTCGACGATGGAACGGCCGCGGTAGAGCCAGCCCTCGCGGTCGGGGCCGACGAGGTCGGCCATCTGGTCGCCCAGTGGGCCGATGAAGGCCGCCTGCGGGGTGACGGCGATGCCGTGGGCCGCGGCGAGGGCGACCTGGTCGGGCCGGGCGATGCCGAAGTGCTCGATCCGGTTGGGCAGCGGGTTGGGTCCGTACGCGTCCTGGCAGCCGATGACGATCTCCAGGGCGAGGTCGATCGCGGCGTCGCCGATGGCGTGCAGGGCGATCGGCCAGCCGGCGCGGTAGGCGGCAGCGACCCGTGCGCGGTAGGTGGCGGGATCGTCGAGCAGGTAGCCGTGGTTGTGCGGGTGGCCGCAGAAGTCCTCGGTGACGGCTGCCGTGGCCCCGAGCAGCGAGCCGTCCATGAACACCTTCACCGGGCCGAGCGAGATCCAGTCGTCGCCGAACCCGGCCCCCAGGCCCAGGTCCAGCCCGCGGCCGGTGGACCCATGCAGGTCCTCGGCGTGGCCGGTGACGGGGTGCAGGGCATCGAGGGTCGGCATCAGCTGCGCGCGGGCGTGCAGGCGGCCGGTGCGCCGGGCGTGCTGGTACGCGTCGACCTCCAGGGGGCTGTGGCCGATCCAGCCGGCGGCGATGCCGGCTTCCGTGAAGCTGGTGATGCCCTCGGCGGCGTAGCGGGTCGTGGCGGCGTCGAGCGCGTCGACGATCGCGTCGCGGGAATACGGCAACAGCAGCGATTGGACGATGCCCTGGGCGGCTTCCTCCACGACGCCGGTGGGTTGCCCGTGCCCGTCGCGGAGGACGGCGCCGCCCACGGGATCCTCGAACCCCGGCTCGAGGGCCCCGGCCAGGGCGAGCGTGGCGGTGTTCGTGATCGCCTGGTGGCCGGAGACGTGGCGCAGGTAGAGCGGCCGGTCGCCGGTGATCGCATCGAGCCGGGCGATGTCGGGGAAGGTCCCACCGTGGTGTTCGTGGTTGAACCCGGTCCCGTGCAGCCACGCGCCAGCATCCCCGAGGGCGTCGAGCCGGGCGGCCTCGGCCTCCAGCAGGGCGTAGAGATCGGCGAGGCCGTGGGCGTGCTGCAGATCCACCGACTCCAGCCCGAGCCCCCACCAGGTGGTGTGGCAGTGGGCGTCGATGAACCCGGGCACGATCGTGGCGCCGGCCAGGTCGATCTCGGTGGTGGCGGTACAGCCGTCCAGCTCCGCGTCGAACCCGGCGATGTGCCCGTGCAGGATGCCGATGCTGTGCGCGCGGGGCCGGTCGTCTTCCAGCGTGACAATCTCGGCGCCGCGCAGGATCAGGTCCAGGTTCACGCAGTGGCCTCCGGGAACGGAGCAGCGGAGGTCGGCATCGCGGTGGACGGCGGCATGGTGGCCGGGTCGATGCGCAGGTGCAGCAGGGCCGGGACCTTGCGGGCCGTGACGGCCTGCAGCGCCCGGTCGATCGCGGCGGCCACGTCGTCGGTGGCGTTCACGTCCTCGCCATGCCCACCGAAGGTCTCGATGAGCGCGGCGAACGCGGGGTTGGCCATCGACGTGCCGGAGGGGCGGCCCGGATAGTGCTTCTCCTGGTGCTGGACGATCGTGGCGAAGACGCCGTTGTCCACGACGACGACCAGCGGCGCCACACCGTGGGCCACGGCCACGGCGAGCTCCTGCCCGTTCATCAGGAAGTCGCCGTCGCCGCAGACCGCCACGGCCACCCGGTCGGGGTGCACCAGCGACGCGGCGACGACGGCGGGGACGGAGACGCCCATGGCCCCATTGCGCGGTCCCACCAGCGTGCCCGGTCCGGCATGGGTCAGATAGCGGTGCCCCCACAGGGTCGCGTTGCCCGCCCCATAGGTGACGACGCGGTCCGCCGGGAGCTTCTCCTCCAGCAGCCCGAAGGCCACGGAGAGGTCGACGCCCGTGGCCGGGTTTTCGGCGACGGGGGTGGCGAATCGGAGCTGTTCGCCGGCCAGGGTCTGCATCCAACTGCTGTCGCGGGTCCCGCAGGATGCCTCGGCGGCCGGCAGTGCGGCGGCGAACGAAGCCGGGGTCGCCACGATCTGCTGGTCGATCCGCCCGGCGTGGGTGGCGGCATTCGGATCGGGAAGCACGACGACGGTGCTCGTCTCGAGACCGCGCGTATACCCGTCGGAGGGCACGTCGGAGCGTCCGCAGCCGACGAAGACCAGCAGGTCGGCCGCGGCCATGCGCTCGGCCAGCGCGTCGGAGCGGTAGTAGCCCAGGTAGCCCGCCCAGGCACCGGAGTTGTGCGGGATGGCGTCGTAGGCGCGCCAGTCCGCGGCGACCGGAACCCGTGCGGCTTCGGCCCACGCGGCAAGCGCGGCACCGGCGCTCACGCCGCCCACGGCCTCGCCCCACCCGTCACCGCCGGCGACCACCAGAGGGCGTTCGGCCGCGGCCAGCCGTCCGGCCAGGTCCTCGACGGCCGCGGCGCCGGGCACCGGCGCCGGGACGGGGCGCGGTGGCACCGGCCGGGATTCGGTCATGCGCACCAGCACGTCCTCGGGCAGTCCGACCACCACGGGCCCGGGCCGGCCGGAGGCGGCGGCGTGCATGGCCTCGGCCACGACCTCGGCGGCCCGGTGTTCATCGTCGAGCACGATCACCCGTTTGGCGGTCGTGCCGAACCATCCGTCCAGGCTGAACTCCTGGAAGGAGTCGCGTCCCCGGTCGGCCACCGGGATGAGGCCCACGAACAGCACCAGCGCCGTGGCGTCCTGCCACGCGGTGTGCACGGAGATCATCGCGTTCGCCGCACCGGGCCCGCGGGTGACCATGGCGATGCCGGGGGTCCCGGTCAGCCGGGCCTCCGCCAAGGCCATGAATCCCGCGCCTCCCTCGTGGCGGGCGACCACGGTGGTGATGGGGGAATCGTGCAGCCCGTCCAGCACGTCCAGGAAGCTTTCCCCGGGCAGCGAATAGACGCGTTGCACGCCCTGGGCTTCGAGTTGGCGGACGATCAGGTGACCGGCGGACATGCTCATGCGGGGGTCCCTTCTAGTGCTTGAAGCCGGGCAGGTCGACGCTCATGCGCGGTGCCAGGTAGCCGGCGACGGCGGTGAACAAAGACAGGACGATCAGGATGGTGGCGGCGGGCCACCAGTGCTTGTCTGCGGCGGCCGTGACGGCGACGGCCAGCAACGGGACGAACCCGGAGATCATGCCGGCCACGTTTTGTGCGAACCCGACCCCGGTGTAGCGGGTGGCGGCCGGGAACAACCCGGTGAGCACGGTGCCGGATGCGGCGTACGGGAAGGACAGGGTAGCAACGGCGAGGACCATGCCGACGATGATCAGGACGTCGTTCCCGCTGCTGACCATGAGGAACGCGGGGACGGCGACGACGGCTGAGAGCAGGCCGCCGTAGATGATGACCTTGCTGCCGCCGAACCGCTCGCCGAGCCGTCCGCCGGCGATCAACACCGGGATCTCCACGACAGCGGCGATGATCGTCCCCAGTAGCATCAGCGAGGCGCTGTAACCGAGGATCTTCGTGCCGTAATAGACCATGAACGCGGTGACCAGGTAGAAGCCGCCCACGCCGAGCAGTGCCGCTGCCATGCCGACGATGATGTGCTTCCAACTCTGCTTGAGCACCGTGCGGATCGGCGCCTTCTCGGTCGCTCCGGCCTCCATCAGTTCGGCGAAGACCGGGGACTCGTCGAGCCGGGACCGGATGTACAGGGCCAGCAGGAGCATCGGGAACGCCGCGAGGAACGGGATGCGCCAGCCGAAGGAGGTGAAGGAGTCCTGCGAGAAGTACAGCGTCGCCAGGAAGAAGCCGCCCGAGGAGAGGATCGTGCCGATCGGGGAACCGATCTGCGGCAGTGCGGCATAGCGCGCACGGCGCTTCAGCGGGGCGTTCTCGACGACGATCGTCATGGCCCCGGACCATTCCCCACCCACGAACAGACCCTGGAAGATGCGCAGGATGACCAGCAGGATGGGGGCGGCGATGCCGATGGCGGCATAGTCGGGCAGCAGGCCGATCAGCCCGGTGATCAGGCCGATCCCGATGATGGTGATCATCAGCGTCTTGCGCCGGCCGATCTTGTCGCCCATGGCGCCGAAGAACATGCCGCCCAGCGGACGGGCCACCAGCCCGACGCCGAACGTCGCGAAGGAGGCCATCGCCGCGGCCGTTGCGTTCTCGTTGGCGAAGTAGTGGATGTTGAAGATCAGCGCGGCCGCGGCGCTGAAGAGGAAGAAGTCGTACCACTCCATGGCGGTGCCGACCATGGCGCCGATGGCGACCTTGGTGGCCTCCTTGTCGGTGACCTGGTGGGTCGCGCCCGCTTCGAGGTTCGTTGGCTGGGTCATGTGTGCCTCCACACTGGTGCTCGGGGCAGGACGGCAAGATTGCCGTGCCCGGGATCACCTCCAGTGTCGCAGTGTGATGACGCTCACGCGAAGAGATGTTTAACACGGGTTTACCGGCACAAAGTGTGCAAAAGCACATAAACTGGTGCAATGGACTCGAAAAATTCTCCACACCCGGTGGAAAGCACCAGCACGACGGCGGAGCTCGACTCCGCGCGCTGGAACCAGTTGCTCGATGGGCTGGGCGTGGAGCGCCTGACGGACGAGTTCCTGGCCCGCGTCCTGCAGCTGCCCCACTACGAGGACGCCCTGCTGCCGGCCGCCGAACTACGGCGCACCGGCGAGCAGTCCTTCGAGGCGCTGATCCGCAGCCTACGCACCGCCGCACCCTCGGGCGCCCCTGCTGATCCGGACGATCTGCGCGACATCAAGCTCGGCATCGCCACTGATGTGGGCGTCTCGCGCGCCCGCGCCGAGATCCCCGTCGAAGCCCTCATGACCGCCATCCGGCTCGATTTCTCGGTCCTCTGGGACGCGCTCATGGGCCTTTCCACGGCCGCAGACGCCCCGCTGCTCGTCGCCCGGGCGAACAGCGTCTGGCATGTGGTCGACGCCTACGCCAGCCAGACCCAGGGTGCCTACATGGCCGAACGCCAGCGCATGGCGACCGAGGCCTCCTCGGTCCGGCAGGGACTCGTGGCCACCCTCTTCGGCGAGACCGCCGCGCCGCCATCCGTCATCGAACGCGCCGCCGCAGCGCTCGACCTGGCGGTGGACGCCCCACTGTCCGTTGCCGTCGCCGCCGGGGAGGACGCCGCAGCCTTGCGGGTGAGCATCGCCCTGGCCGCACGCCGCGGCGCCGAGGTCTTCACGCACCCCTTCGCCGACGCACTGCTGGCCTTCTGGCCCACGGACGAACGGCCGGGCTCAGCCCTGCATGATGCCGGCGGGCGCATCGCCGCCCTGCGCTGCGGACTCGTCGAGGAGGTCCACGGTTTGGCCGGATTGCACGACGCCGGGGAGCTGGCCCTGGAGCTGGCCCACCTGGCCACGACGTCGGATGCCTCGGCACTGCGGCTCCATACCGCCTGGGCGCGGCTGGCCGCTTCCCGGCTGGGCACGGACGGCATCCGCCTCGTCGCGGATGTGGAGGCCGCCCTGGCACAATGCGGCCAGGTCGAGCGCGAACGCCTGACGGAAACAGCGCGTGCCTATTTGGAGACAGGGAGCGTGTCAGCGGCAGCCAGCAGGCTGTTCTGCCACCGCAACACCCTGATGAACCGGATGCGCCGGTTCGCGACGCTGACGGGCATCGATCTGGCGGTGCCGACGCAGGCGGCCCGACTGGTGGTCGCCTGGGCCTGAGGTCCCGCACCCGGCGCTGACTGGGGACGTCACGGGGAGTTCTCCCCATCGCAATGAGCGCCTTCATCTGAGAGACTGAGGGCGATCGCTAGCAGTCACTTTGATGGAGGAACTTTTGAGCAACGGAAACCCCAGCCCCTACGCATCCGCCCCGGTGTCCACCACCGCGAACGGCGAGGTCCCCCTGGGCCAGCCGCTGTACGGTGCCAGCTTCGGCCAGGCCATCAAGCGCTTCTTCAAGAAGTACGCCACCTTCAGCGGCCGCGCCAGCCGCAGCGAGTATTGGTGGGTGCAGCTCTTCAACGCCATCATCCTGGGCGTGCTGTACATCGTGGCCACCATCATGATGATTGGAAGCATCGACCCGGTCACCGGCGAGCCGCAGAGCTTGGGTTTCCTGGCTCCGATGGGCCTTCTGAGCCTCTACGGGCTGGCCGTCCTGGTCCCCAGCATCGCCATCACGGTTCGCCGCCTGCATGATGCCAACTTCAGCGGCCTGCTGTACCTGCTCGTCCTCGTCCCCGGCATCGGCGGGCTGATCATCCTGGTCCTGGCGGTGATGCCCTCCGTTCCCGAGGCCGCCCGCTACGACGCCGACGGTGGCGCGGCGGCACACGCCAACTCCTTCGGTGCTCCCGCCGGCTACCCCGGCGCCCCGACCAGCGGATTCGCCGGGCAGAACGCCGCGCAGGGTCACCAGCAGCCGGGCGCGCAGCAGGACTTCGGGCAGCCGGGTGGCCCGACCCAGGGCTAACTACCCCAGCTACACCCCCTGGATGTCCCGGCGATGCAGTGCCGCGACGGCCAGCGCGATGCATGCCGCGCTGACGCCGAGCAGCAACAGCGCGGCCGGGGCATCCGCTCCGTTAAGCAGCGGTGATTGCCCGTAGGCCCAGTAGTACGGCGAGACGGCGTGCATCCACTCAAGGTCGGGGTTCTGGTTGCCCAACGCATTGAAGGCGTAGCCGAGCACCGCAACCCCGGCTCCGGCGGCGACGCCATGGACCTTTCTTCCGCCGATGGCACCGCCGAGCAGGGCGAACGAGCCATTGAGCAGGACCAGCAGCGCGAACATCAGCACCCCGGCCGCGGCATGGGCCGCGTCGAAACCCAGTTCCGAGGGCCCCTTGAGGACCAGCAGCACGACCAGGATGAAGGCGTGCAGCACAGCCACCCGGATGACGATGGCTGCGGCGCGTTCGAGCACCACCTGCGTGCGGGTCACCCCGTGGGCGATGGTGAGCTCGAGCAGTCCCGATTCCTCGTCGCCGCCGATCGCCCCGGCCCCGGCCGACACGGCCATGATCGTCATGAGCAGGAACCCCAGCAGCCCGAATACGGTGGCCTGCGTGTATCCCGGCCCCGAGGCGATCTGGCCGTAGTTCAAGGCGTTGACCAGCTGGGCCGGCAGCGCCTTGATCATCTGCTGCATCTGGTCGCTCCCGCCGATGGCGGGGAAGAGCGGCAGGTACAGGCACATCACCGCGAGCATCGCGACCGCCCAGGTGACGAGGGAGAAGCGGGCGTCCAGCAGGGATTTGCCCAGCAGGGGGAATCGAGCCGGGTGGACCGCGCCTCCGCGGTGCAGCGCCGTCGTGCTCATGATGCCTTCCTTCCAGCCAGGGCCGGTTCATCCGTCCCGGGTTCGCGGTAGAGCGCCAGCACGGCCTCCTCGAGGTCCGGCTCCTCCAGCGCCAGGTCGACCGGGTGCAGCCGCGGCAGCACGTCGAGAAGATCCGCCACGGGTCCCGCCCACTCGGCCGAGGCCTGGCACACGGGCGAGCCACCGGCGTCGTGCACTGTCTCCAGGCGCAGGTTGGCGATGCCCAGAAGCGAGCCGAGGAGCTGGCCGGTGCGTTCGGGCGAGAGGTGGGTCTGCACGCGCAGGCGGCTGACCGCCGTTTCGCGTAGGGCGGCGACGGTGGAGATCGTGGCGATGCGGCCCTCGCGCAGGATGGCCACGGTATCCGCCGCCTGCTGGATTTCGCTGATGACGTGCGAGGAGAGGAAGACGGTCTGGCCGGCGTCGCGGGCCTCGTGGACCAGCCGGAGGAACTCCTGCTGCATGAGCGGGTCCAGGCCGCTGGTGGGTTCGTCGAGGACGAGCAGTTCCGGGTCGTGCATGAACGCCTGGATGATGCCGAGCTTCTGCTTGTTGCCCTTCGACAGGCGGCGGGCCTGGCGGTCGAGGTCGACCCCCAGGCGTTCGGCGAGCGCGTCGATGCGGCCGGCGGCGATGGGGCCGCTGATGTCCGCGAAGTGGCCCAGCAGGCGGCGGCCGGTGGTGCGCCCCTCGAGGGCCAGCTCCCCGGGGAGGTAGCCGATGCGGCGGCGGATGCCCGGTCCGGCCCGGCGGGGCTCGGTTCCCAGGATGGAGAGGTGGCCGGCGCTGGGGCGGATGATGTCGAGCAGGCAGCGCATAACGGTGGTCTTGCCGGCACCGTTGGGCCCGATGACGCCGAAGACCTGGCCGCGGGGCACCTCAAAGTCGATGCCGTGCAGGACCTCGCGGGGACCGTAGCTCTTGGCCAGGCCCGTGACCTCGATGGCGTTGTCCATGACGCTACTCCTCGGCTTCGGCGGCGGAGACCACGTCGCGCGTGGCCTGCAGGAACGAATCGTCCGTGTAGAGCGGGTGGGTGTAGAGCTCGACGGCGGGGCCGGCGATGCGGTTGATGGTCCCGGTGCCGAACTCCTCCTGGCCCAGGCTCCGCGCGACGTGGCGGCCGAGCACCAGCAGGCCCAGGGAGTTGGCGACCATCCAGGTGGCGGTGGCCAGCGGATCCTCGACCTGGCGCATCGTGCCGGCACGGACGCCCTCGGCCAGGATCTGCTCGGTCAGGCGGACATAGGCGTCGAAGAACGCGTCCCCGGCGGCGGAGTCGTCGATGACGGACTGGCGGATGTAGGCCAGTTCGCGGGCGTATTCGCCGGGTTGGGCCAGGTATTCGGTGAGCAGGTCACGCAACAGCGCCGGATCGTTGCTGGATTCCGCGCTGATGCGTGCATTGTCGAGCACCTGGGCATCGCAGGCGGTGCGCAGCCCGGCCTTGCTGCCGAAATGGTGGATGACCAGACCCGGGCTGACCCCGGCATCGGTGGCGATGTCGCGCACGGTGCTGGCGGCAAATCCCTGCTGTCCGAACAACGTGATGGCGGCATCGCGGATCCTTGCCCGGGTGGTCACATCCGCTTCCATTGAACGCATGTTTAAGATGATAAACACGCGTTTAGTAAAGTCAAGGGTCCTAGGTCACCGGTCCGCGCCTTCCGCCGGACTGGTTTAGGCGGGGTGCCGCTGGCGTCGGACGGCAAAGCCCGCTGCCGGCAGGGACAGCACGGCCAGGGCAGCGCCGACGGCGCCGATCAGCGCCCATACCTGTGCGGCCGGGTCGATGACATCCGACAATTGGATGAGCAGCAGAGCGACGAGCGGAACCACGGCCAGGCCCAGCGCGAGCGGGTTGGCCAGGACCCACCTCGGGGAAGCCAGCCCCGCGGCGGCGGGAGCAGCCGATCCGACCAGCAGCATGCCCGCCAGACCGGACCATCGGTTCATGTCGTCGTGGTGCAGTGCCATTCCGGCGTGCCCGAAGACCACCATGCCCAAGGCCACCAGGGAGCAGACCACCACGATGGTAAAGAACAGGCGGACGGCGGAAAGAACGATCGCCATGATGGATTCCCCTTTGATTTGGTGTCTACGACGTTGTTGCCGCCACGCTACGCGCGGTGCTCGGCGGCGCACAAGCACCGGCGCACCGTCTCCGCCCGGCGGCGGTCCGAGGTAGGCTCGGCGCCACACCCCGAGGCAAGGAGCGCGCCATGCAGGACCACGATGGACGCCGGGTCCCCCCGGCCGACCAGCAGCCGCTGCTCGGCGGCAACCCGGTCACCCCGGCATCCAGGGAACCGTTCGATCCGCAGGCCGGACCCCAGCGTCTCCTGCCCCTGGTGGTCGGGTTGGTGACCGCGGTTTCGGTCGTGGTGGTGCTGCTCTTCGTCGTCTTCTAGGCGGGACGCACGGCAGCGGCATCCCACCACTCGAGCACCCTCAGCGCGTGGAAGGTGAGCCACTTGGAGGGTTCCCCCACCTCGACGTCGACCTCGAACCACACGGTGCCCGGGTGGCGCCGTTCCTGGAGCCAGGTGCCGTCGGGCTGCCGGGCATCGCGGATCCGGTCGATCGCCTCCGCCAGACGAGGGTCGGGAGGCGTTCCGTCCGCAAGGGAGGCCGCACGGAAATAGTTGGCGGCGTGGAGCACGCTGTATATCCAGCGGAACGGGTAGGCGAAGTGCCCGGTCCACGGAGCGACGTCGTCCCCGGTGGAGAGCCGTCGGCACAGGCGGCGGACCAGCAGGTACTCCTCCGCCCCGCGCCGGGCCTCCCGCACACGGTCGGCGTCGCCGGTCACCAGCTGGTAGTCCAACAGGCCTTCCAGTGAATTCAGGGTCGAGTGGAACGATGAGCGGGTGGATCCGTTCACCCACTCGCAGTTCCAGCCGCCGTCGGGCAGCCGGTGCTCCAGGAACCAGTCCACGAGGCCGTCGACGTCGGCTCCGAGCCATAGCCCGTTCGAGAGCGTCCACGAGTTGATGCAGCAATCGACCTCACCGCCCCAATAGGGCAGGCCCTCGTATTCCCACCGTGAATGCGCCGCGAGGAGTTCTGCAGTTTCCGACAGTTCGCGGGGATCCAGGCCGAACTCGCGCAGGGCGTTCAGGCTCCAGGTCGTCGCCGTCCACGGCTGCCCGCCACCCTCCCGGGCCTCCGGCCAGCTGTCGTCGAAGTTGCTGGGGAAGTAGGCTCCACCGGCCCATTGGCCGTCGGGATCCTGCTGTGCCAGCAGGCGGGCGCCGAAGCCTTCCGTGGCGACGCGGGCGCGCGTCTTCTGCCATTGGCTGTCCGGGGCGCCCATCAGGTCGCGTTCCACCTGCCACCGCAGCGATGGGTCCGAGTCTGCCGTCCATTCGAGGATTTCGCGTTCCACGGAGCGGACGCTAGCACGCGCCGGACCGGCGGGGAATACCCCGGGCTCGACGTCGTGTCAGGGGGCCGTCGAACCGCGCACCATGAGCGACGTCGCCAGGGTCAGTCGCGGCTCATCCAACGGCAGGCCGTCCATGAGGCCGCGCAGTTGTCCGGCCGCACGCCGCCCCAGCTCCCCGGCGGGAAGGTGCACGCTGGTCAGTGCGGGGTTGCTGGTCTGCGAATAGGGCAGGTCGTCGAACCCGGCGACGGCCAGCTCCTCGGGGATCCGCAGGCCGGCCACCCGGGCCTCCTGCAGGATCCCGTACGCATGGGTGTCGGTGGCGCAGACGACGGCGGTGATCCCGGCCCGTTGCCATGCGGGCCAGGAGGCCGCGAATTGGGCGGCCGCCACACCCACGTCGATGGTCGTGGCCACCCGCCCCTCCGGGGGGACCTCCATGCCGCGGGCCGCGGCCTCCTCGAGGAAGGCCGTCCGCCGGAGCGCGAAGGTCTCCGTGCCGGTGATGCCGTCGACGTAGGCGATGCGGCGATGCCCCCGGGCTGCCAGGTGGGCCGCCAGTTCGCGGGCCCCTCCGGCGACGTCCAGGTCCACGGCGGCCAGTCCGGCGCCCACGCCCGGTGCGTCGAGCAGGACCACCGGGCCGGGGGCGGAGAGTTCCTGGAGGAAGGCCTCGTCGGGGGCATCGACCAGCAGCCCGGCCGGCCGCAGCGAGAGCAGTTTGCGGGTTTCCCCGGCGCTGGGGAACTGGCCGGCGTCGGTGACGGAGAGCAGCAGCTGGTAGTCGGCACCGAGCGCCGACCGCACACCGGCGATCACGCGGGCGAAGAACGGGTTCGAGATGTCCGGGGCGACCAGGATGACCGTGGAGCTGACCCCGCGGGAGAGCGAGGAGCCGATGCCGTCCACGACGTAGCCCAGCTCCTGGATGGCCGCGCGGACGCGTTCCTCGTTGGCGGTGGAGACCCGGCCCGCGGATTTGCCGTTGGCCACCAGGGAGACGGTGGCCGTGGAGACCCCGGCCCGCTCGGCGACCAGCGCGGCGGTGACGCGGCGTGGTGCCGACGCCGCGGCAGGCGGCGGGCTGGCTGGAGCGTCGGCGGATTCCATCGTCTTATCCTAGCGAGTCCGCGCCCGTGGCGGGTCGCGGGATCAAGCGCTTGATGCCGGCGTCGTGCACTGTGACGTTAAGCGCTTGACGTCAGCGGCCGGGGAGGTGCAGAATCTTCCTGAACCCCCTGACCCGCCGGGACCCTTCCGGCGACCCCAATGACGTGGAGAAAAACATGGGCGCACACCCCGCGACCGACGGACCCCGCAAGATCATCCTCGACTGCGACCCCGGGCACGACGACGCCGTGGCCATCCTGCTGGCACACGGCAACCCGGACATCGAGCTGCTGGCGGTCACCACCGTGGTCGGCAACCAGACGCTGGCCAAGGTCACCCAGAACGCCCTCGCGGTCGGCACGATCGCCGGGATGACGGGCGTCCCGTTCGCCGCCGGCTGCGACCGGCCGCTGGTGCGCACCATCGAGAACGCCCCGGACATCCATGGCGAATCCGGCTTGGACGGACCCGCCCAGCCGGAGCCCGCCATCGAGCTGGACCCCCGCCACGCGGTGGACCTGATCATCGAGACCGTCATGGCGCATGAGCCCGGGACCGTCACCCTGGTCCCCACCGGCGGGTTGACCAACATCGCGATGGCCGCCCGCAAGGAACCGCGCATCGTCGAACGCGTCCGCGAGGTCGTGCTGATGGGCGGCGGCTACCACGTGGGCAACTGGAGCGCCGTGGCCGAATTCAACATCATCATCGACCCCGAGGCCGCCCACATCGTCTTCAACGAGCCCTGGCCCGTGGTCATGGTCGGGCTGGACCTGACCCACCAGGCCCTGGCCACCGACGAGGTCGTCGCCCAGATCGAAGCGGTGGGCACCGGTCCGGCTCGGTTCGTGCGCGAGCTGATGGACTTCTTCAAGGCAACCTACAAGGACGCCCAGGGCTTCGACCACCCCCCGGTGCACGACCCCTGCGCCGTCGCCTACATCATCGACCCGACCATCGTCACCACCCGCAAGGTGCCCGTCGACATCGAGCTGGCCGGAAAGCTGACCTTGGGCATGACGGTCGCCGATTTCCGCGCCCCCGCCCCGGCGGACTGCCACACCTCGGTCGCCGTCGAGCTGGACCACGCCCGCTTCTGGGACCTGGTCACCGACGCCCTGGAGCGTATCGGCGAGGTCGAGCTGGCCGGCGCAGGACAGGTGGCCGCCCGATGAGCACCACCTCCACGCGCCGAACCGCCACCACGGGCGGAACGGGCACCCTGCTGTTCGCCCTGTTGGCCGCCTGCATCGCCTTCCAGCTCAACGCCTCCATGCTCAGCCCCGCCCTGGTCACGATGGGCGAGGAACTGCACACCGACCAGGCGGCCATCGGACTGTCGCAGACCTGGTTCTTCACCACGGCCGCACTGTTCTCGCTGTTCCTGCCACGGCTGAGCGACATCGTGGGGCGCAAGCGCATCCTGGTGATCATGCTCGTGCTCACCGCCGTCGGCTCCGTGGTCGCCGCGTTGGCCCCGAACATCGGCTGGCTGTTCGTCGGCCGGATCATCCAGGGCATTTCCGGCCCCACCGTGCCGATGTGCCTGATCATGTTGCGCTCCGCAGTGACCGACCAGCGCCGCTACGGCACCATGATGGGGCTGATCCTCGCCGTCAACGGCGGGGTAGCCGGCGTCGACTCGTTCCTCGGCGGGTACATGGCGGAGAACTTCGGGTTCCGCAGCATCTTCTGGTTCATGGTCGTCCTGTCGGTGCTGGCCGCCGCCGCGGTCTGGTGGAAGACCAGCGAAACCAAGCCGCAGGCCGGCACCACGATGGACTGGCGCGGCGTGTTCTGCATCGTCATCGCCGTCGGCGCGCTGTTGACCGCCCTGAACGAGGCGGCCGGGCTGGTCGGCTCCTACTCCACGTCCGCCCTGGTGCTCTCGCTGGTCCTGCTGGTCGTGGCGATCGCCGCATTCGCCGCGTTCTGGGCCACCGAAAAGCGCACCAGGCAGCCGATGGTCGAGATCGTGCACCTGCGCCAGCGCTCGACCTGGGCGCCGCTGCTGACCACGGTGCTGACCATGACGGGCATCTTCGCCGTCATCAACGGGATCGTGCCCGCCTACGTGCAGGCAGCGGATCCTGGCTTCGGCATCGGCCCGACCGAGACCGCACTGCTCATCCTCACCCCCTACGCGCTGCTCGGGTGGATCTTCGGCCCGGTCAGCGGCCGGCTCGCCCCCGTGATGGGCTACACCCGGGTGCTGCGCATCGGCATGATCGGATCCGTCGTGGCCCTGCTGCTCATCCTGTTCCTCGGGCTGGACAGCCTGCCCCTGATGGTCGTCGGCACCGCGCTGCTGGGCATCATGTATGCCGGCACCGCGAACATCATGCTCAACGGGCTCGGCGTCGTCCTCTCCCCCGCGGGCAACCCCGGCTTCCTGCCGGGCATGAACGCCGGGGCCTTCAACCTCGGCGCCGGACTGAGCTTCCTGGTCCTGCCCGCCGTGCAGGTCGGCACCGCATCCCTCGGCGCGCACGGCTCCTACCTGGCGGTCATCGTCACCGGCCTGGTCATCACCCTCGCGGCCCTGGCCGCCTCGCTGCTCATCCCGAAGCCCCTCGAAGCGGAGGTCACCGCATGAACGCCACACCTCCGCCCGGGGCCGCCCCGGAGAAGGCAGCAGGCGGGCGCATCGTCGTCGTCGGCTCGCTGAACGCGGACCTGACGATCTACACGCAGCGCCTCCCCGGCCCCGGCGAGACCCTGCAGGGCTCCGGGTTCGGCGTGAACCCCGGGGGCAAGAGCGCCAACCAGGCCGTCGCCGCCGGCCGGCTCGGCGCCGACGTGGCGCTGCTCGGTGCCGTCGGGGACGATGCGAACGGCGCCATGCTGCGCGATTCCTGCACCGCGGCCGGGGTCGACGTCTCCGCCGTGCGCACCGCCGACGGGGTGGAGACCGGCGTCGCCGTCGTCACCGTGGACGCCACCGGCGAGAACAGCATCGTCATCTCCGCCGGGGCCAACGGCACCCTCACGCCTGCCGACGTGGAGGACGCCGCGCACCTGTTCGCCGGTGCCTCGGTCCTCTGCCTGTGCCTGGAGGTCGCCCCGGAGACGGTGCTGGCGGCCGCACGTGCCGGGCACGACGCCGGTGCCACGGTCGTCCTGAACCTCTCCCCCTACGCCCCCATCACCCCGGACCTGGCGCAGGCCACATCGGTGCTGCTGGTCAACGCGCACGAGGCCTCGCAATTCCTCGACGGCGCCGACATCCCCGGCCCCGGGGCTCCGGCGGCCGCCTGGGAACCGGTCTCCACGCGCTTCGCGGAACGGGGGGTGGACCGCGTCGTCGTCACCCTGGGCGCGCACGGTTCCGTCGTGCTCGATCGAACGCACGACGCCGATGCCCCCTTCACCCGGATCGCACCCACGCGGGTGGTTGCGGTGGACACCACCGGAGCGGGCGATGCCTTCACCGGCGCCCTCGCCACCCGGTTGGCCTCCGGTGACCAGCTGGCCGGCGCGGCGGCTTTCGCCTCCGTCGCCGCCGCGCTGGCGGCGACGAAGAAGGGCACGCAGGCCGCCTATCCGACGGCCGCCGAGGTGGAGACCGCCCGGGTGTCGAATCCCGCGTAACGCCCCGACGTCCCGATGCCGGGCATGTGGTGGGATGGTGGCATGAAACTTGCCACCATTCGCCGGCCCGGTGCCGCACAGACGTTCGCCGCTGTCGTCCTGGGGGACTCCGCCCACGAGCTCGCGGGGTTCCCCGACGTCGGGGCCTTCCTGGCAGCCGACGACGCCACCCGTGCCGCTGCGGTGGAGGCCGCCTCCGCGTCCCGGGACCCCTCCGCCGTCGTGCCCGTGGCCGATGCCGCCTTCGGCACGCTGGTTCCGGCCCCCGAGAAGGTCTTCTGCATCGGGTTGAACTACCGCAACCACATCCTCGAGACCGGTCAGGAACTACCCGCCTACCCGACGGTCTTCACGAAATTCGCCCGCTCGCTCACCGGCGCGGCCGATGACATCGCCGTGCCGCAGGAGGACCACCGGCTGGACTGGGAGGGCGAACTGGCCATCGTCATCGGCACGGCCGGGCGGCGCATCGCCGAGGAGGACGCCGCAGACCACATCGCCGGGTACGCCGTCTCCAACGATGTGTCGATGCGCGGCTGGCAGGGCCGGACCACCGAATGGATGCAGGGCAAGGCCTGGGAGGCCTCGACCCCGGTGGGCCCGTTCCTGGTCTCCGCCGACGGGTTCCCCGCCGGGGCGAGGATCCGCACGAAGGTCAACGGCGAGGTGGTCCAGGAGGACTCGACGTCCGATCTGGTGTTCGGGCCGGCGACGCTGGTCGCCTACCTCTCGACCATGATCACGCTCGTGCCCGGGGACCTCATCCTGACCGGCACCCCCGCCGGCGTCGCGCTGGGCCGGCGCAACGAGGCCGGCCGGCATCCCTGGTTGACCGCCGGCGATGTCCTGGAAACCGAGATCGACGGCCTGGGCGCCCAGCGCAACGAGATCGTCTAGCGCGTTTCAGCCGCCGGCGGTGAAGGACAGGCAGTACGTCAGGTTCACCGTGGTGCTGCGGGCGGCGGCTTCGGCGTCACCGGCGGCGATCGCCTCCACGACCTCTTCGTGGCCGGCGGTCCGGCAGCCGTCGAATCCGGCGTGCAGGCGCTGGGCCATTTTCGTGCCATGGAACACGTCGCCGAAACTGGCATAGAGTTCCGCCAACAGCGCGTTGCCGGAGGCCCGGGCGACGCCGAGGTGGAACTGCCAGTCCGCGGCGATCCACGCCTGGATGTCCTGCGCCTCCCAGGCCCGGCGGCGTTCGGCGAGGACAGCGTCAAGCTCCCGGACGGCCGGGCCGCCGGCGGCGGTGGCCGCCAGACGCGCCGCCTGGGCGTCCAGGGCAAAGCGCACCTGCAGGACATCGTCGTCGGTGTGGCGGTCGTAGGCCTGTCGGACGGCGCCCTGGATCTCGCTCCGGGTGCGCACGTAGGTGCCGTCCCCGCGGCGCACTTCGAGCATGCCCGCGTGGGCCAGGGCCTTGACGGCCTCCCGCAGGGTCCCACGGGAGACCGAGAACCGTTCCACCAGCGCCGGTTCGGCGGGGATGCGCTCCCCAACCGGCCATTCGCCGCTGGCGATGGCGGCGCGCAGCGCCTCGGTGACCTCCTGCGCCAGCGGGGTGCGGATGACCGTGCTCATGCGTCCACCCGCCGGGCCCGCGGCCGGGCCGGTCGCTTCGGGCGTTCGGTCGTCAGGGCCAGGCACAGCACCATTTGTGCGACGGCGACGGCGAACAACAGCCATAGGGGCAAGCCCCAGGCGCCGGTCAGCCCATGCAGCAGCCCCATGCCGAACGGGCCCACGGTGGCCACGAGGTAACCCACCGATTGCGCCACCGTGGAGATCGCCGTCGTCTCCGCGGCGTTGTTGCCGCTGCGGCTGATCACCACCAGCACCAGCGGGAACACCGAGATGCCCAGCCCCAGGAAGAGGACCGCCAGCATGGACAGCGATGGCGGAAGCAACGCCAGGCCCACCAGCCCGGTCATCACCGTCAGGCAACACAGCATGAATGCCCGGCGCAGGCCGTGGGGGCGGGTGGACAGCGGCAGCAGGATGAGCGTGAACGGGACGGTCACCAGTTGCATGCCGGCCAGCAGCAAGCCGGCGAAGGCCGGATCCATGCCGCGGGAGATCAGGATGACCGGCAGCCAGCTGATCAGGGAATAGGCCAGCAGCGCCTGGACGGTGAACAGGCCGGTGATCAACAGCCCCTTGCGGGTGCGCAACACCTGCAGCGGCGAGAGGCTGGGGCCCGTGGTGGCCAGTTCGCGTGGGCGGCCGCCGATGGCCAGCGGGATGAAGATCAGGGCGGAGACCGCTGCCAGCAGGGACCATGCGGCCAACCCCAGGGTCGGGGAATCGAGCTGGAGGGCCAGCGGCACGCCGAGGGCGGAGGCAGCCGTGGCCCCGACGGACATGGTGATCGTGTAGGTTCCGGTCAGCAACGAGGTCCGGTGCGCGTAGTGCTCGCGGATGAACGAGGGCATGGCCACGTTGCACAACGCGATGCCGCACATGCCGGCGACCGTCCCCGCCAGCAGCATCCCCACCGAGGGGATCGCCCGGACCGCCAGGCCGGCCGCGAGGATCACCAGGGCCAGCAGGATGGTGCGCTCCACCCCGATCCGGCGCACCAGCCACGCGGTGGCCGCACCGGC
This sequence comes from Arthrobacter sp. ASL1, assembly GCF_056680475.1. Lineage (NCBI taxonomy): Bacteria > Bacillati > Actinomycetota > Actinomycetes > Micrococcales > Micrococcaceae > Arthrobacter > Arthrobacter sp. ASL1. Next base: position 2,585,666 of record NZ_CM155284.1, on the reverse strand, counting down.
GAAGGCGAAGGTCAGCGTCGGGATCGACGGCAGCACCGCGGCCACGAACGGGCCGTATCCCAGCACGGCCTGCAGGTCGTGGAAGAGTGCCGCGGCGCTGGCAATGCCGGCACGCAGGTTCAGCCCCACCAGCACGACGGCGACAACACCCAACACGACGACGAATCGGGTGCGCGGGGCCGGGGCGCCCACCGGATCGGTGCCGGGACCGGCGACGGGCGTGACGGGGGAGGGTGATGGTGCGGGCATACGTCAAACATTAGACGTCTGATGTTTCGGAGGACGCATTGTGTGACCAATCTTCACCCGTAAGCTGATGTCATGACGTTCACCACCTGCGACCTGTACGACGCCGACGAGACCCTGCAGTCGGTGTCGCTGCAACTGCAGAACCTCGGTGGCCGCCCGCGGTTCCGCGGCCGGATCCGCACCATCCGGTGCCACCGGGACAACGGGATGGTCAAGCAGATCCTCAACGGCCCCGGCGACGGCGCCGTCCTGGTGGTCGACGGTGCAGGTTCCCTCGAGTCCGCCCTCATGGGCGACATGATCGCCGCCGCCGCCGTGGCCAACGGCTGGGCCGGCGTCGTCATCAACGGAGTCATCCGCGACCGTGTCGAGGTGGCCGGGCTCGACCTCGGTGTGAAGGCGCTGGGGTCCAACCCGCGCAAGTCGGCCAAGGACGGGGCCGGGGAGCTCGACGCCGTCCTGGACTTCGGTGGAGTGACCTTCCGTCCCGGGGCCATGCTCCACAGTGATGAGGACGGGATCCTCGTCGAGGCTTGATCCGGGCCGCCAAAACCTGGCGGGCCCCGATTCGTTTCCGGTGGGTGGGATTCGATAATTTGGTGGGGGCTGCACCTGCAATCCGACGGCGAAAGGGGATCCCATGGGCACCCCGGCCCCCTTGCGCCTGTGGCGTTCCGCCGCTGTGACCACGACCGTGCTGTCCCTGGCTGCCGGCGCACACGTCCTCGGTGGAGCACCCCTGCCTGGCCTGCCTGTGCTGGTCCTACTCGCCGCGCTGGTCAACGTGCCCATCGTGTTGCTGGCCGGTCACCGGATGGGAATGCGGACGTTGGTCCCGCTCCTCGGGCTGGGCCAATGGTCGCTGCACCAGGCGTTCGCGTGGTTCGGCGCCAGTTCGACATGCACCGGAGGGTCCGCCCACGGCGCCGGGGGAAACGCCCACCACGCCCAGACAGTGGTGGCCTCGTGCGCCGCGGGCGACGGGTCCGCCGCCCTCCCCGACCTCCACGCCACCGGTTGGGGCCCGCCCATGCTGGCGGCCCATCTGCTGGCCATCGTGCTCACCGCGCTCGCGCTCTCCCGAGGCGAGGACGCCCTCTGGCTGCTCGTGGCCTGGCTGCGACCACTGGCCTCCCTCCCCCGAACCGAAGTCGTCGCCGCACCGGCTCCACGCCTGCAGGCCATGCACTCCTTGCCCGTGTTGCGGGCCCGGTGCCCCGCCCGTGCGGACCGTCTGCGGGGACCGCCGTCGTTCCGCTTCCCGGTACCCGCCGTTTCCTGACACAGGGGCGGCCCGGGACATTCCCACCGGTGGGCCCCTCCCTCCGGTTCCCGAACCACCACACCTTGGCCGCGCCGTGCGCGGCCCGTGCAAAGGAACGACTCTTGACGACGAACAACACCACCCCTGTACGCCACCGCGTGCTCACCACCACGGCGGCCGCCGGGGCCACCCTCGCGATGATGGTCCTCGGCACCGGCATGGCCTCGGCCCACGTGACGGTGAGCCCGAACAAAACCAACGAAGGCGCCTACGCCCACGCCACCTTCAGCGTGCCCAACGAATCAGACAGCGCGAAGACCGACAAGCTCACCGTGTCGCTGCCCGAGGACATCCCCTTCACCTCGGTCAGCGTCCAGCCGGTGGAAGGCTGGACCGTGAGGGTGAACCAGGGCAAGCTCGACACGCCCGTCCAGGTGCACGGAACAACGGTCACCGAGGCCGCGACCTCCATCACGTGGACCGCCGACAAGGCCCACCAGATCGGGCCGGACCAGTTCCAGACCTTCACCGTCTCCCTGGGCACGCTTCCGGCGGCGGGGACGGACGTGGTCCTGCCCGCCGTCCAGCACTACACCGACGGCTCGGTCGTGAAGTGGGACGACCCTGCCACGACCGACGGGCAGGAGGCGGAGCACCCCGCCCCGTCGTTCACCACGACCCCCGCTGCAGTCGACGACCCGCACGGCGGGTCCGCGGCGTCGTCATCGCCGGCTACTGCGGCCCCTGCCGATACCGGCGCCACGGGCAACGGCGTCGGTATGGCCGGGCTGTGGATCGGTGTGGTCGGCCTGCTCGTTGGCGCGTTCGCCCTGGTCAGGACGTTCGGAAACCGCAAGAACTAGCCACCGGCACCCCTCGAAAGCGAACCCCATGAACCACCACTCCAGCCGGCGCCGCCGGCCCACCACCTCCCGCGCCGGTGCCGTCCTGGCTGCCGTCCTGCTGGCGCTCCTGATTCCGATCGGCGCCGCCAGCGCGCATGACACGCTCGTGTCCACCGACCCGGCCGCGGGCACGATCCTCCAGAAAATGCCGCAGAAGATCGGACTGACCTACGACAACATCCCCATTGCCATGGGGTCGGAGATCCGCATCGTCGACGCCGACGGCAACAACTGGGCACAGGGCCCGGCCAAGGTCACGAACCGTGTTGTCAACCAGGGTGTCCAGTCGGGCACTCCGCCCGGCACCTATACCGTGCAGTGGCGGGTCGTCTCCTCCGACGGGCACCCCATCCAGGGGAAGTTCACCTTCACCACCCGGACCGGCGCGGCACCCGGAGCCGCCACCCCCTCCGCTGAGGCCTCGGCTCCCGCGGAACACCAAGATGCCACGCCGGGTCTTCCGCCGTGGGTCATCCCCGTCGGCGTGGCAGTGCTGATCCTCATCGGTGCAGGAGCCGCCATCGCGTGGCGGCGCCTCGGCACCGACTGAACCGGATCAGGCGTTCCAGAGGCCGTAGGAGTCGGCGAGATCCGCGATCTTCTGGGCGCGGGCCAGACGCGGCAGGTAGGAGCCGTCACCCACGGCTGCACCTGCCGCGTGGGCCTCGAGCAGTTCGTGGGCCCAGGACAGCTCGTCCGTGCTGGGCGAGAGCCCCTGGTTGATGTCCTCCACCTGGGAGGGCGAGAGGCTCAGCTTCCCGGTCATGCCCATCGACGCGGTGACCCGGCAGCCGGCATGCACGTCCGCGGAGGCGGCCGCCGCCGCGGCCGGGCCGTCGATGGCACCGGGAAGCTGGCCGACGCGGGAGGCGACCACGAGCTTGCCGCGGGCGTAGGCCAGCGCCAGCGGGTCCTCCGAGACGCCGGTGTCCTTGCGGAAGTCGTTGGTGCCGAACGCCAAGCGGAACGTGCCGGGCGCGGACGCGATCGCGGTGGCGTTCTCGATGCCCACAGCCGACTCGATCAAGGCGAGCACCGGGGTGCCGGCCTGCAGGCGCATGGCCGTATAGGTCACCTGTTCGGGCTTCTCCGTCATGGCCAACATGACCCCCCGCAGGCCCTTGGTCTTGGATAGGGCGGCCAGATCGTCGGCCCAGAAGTCCGTTTCGATGCCGTTGACGCGAACCCAGGCGGTCATGCCGGAGTTCAACGCCTCGACCACTGCAGCCCGGGCGGCGGCCTTCTGGGCGTCCGGAACCGCCGCCTCCATGTCGAAGATGACCGAATCCGCTTCCGATGCCAGCGCCGCCGCGTAGGCCTCGGGCTTCGAGGCGTTGACCAGCAGCCAGGAGCGGGAGAGTTTGGCAGGCAGGGACGCGGCGCGGCGGTTACGAAGGGACATGCCTCCACATTACCGAGTCCACAGCCCGGCGTTCCACCGCCGGGACGCCGATCACCCCGGCCGCTGTGCCTCCCCGGCCCATCCCCAGTTGATACGACGGCCGCACTTCCCGCTACAGTGAACCTGCGGTGTATCGCTGATCACAGGCCGCCCCCCACCCCACGGTGGCACCATCATGTTCGAAAACAAGGAAGCACCCATGTCCACACACACCCAGGCCGAGTCCGGTACCCCCGGCAACCGGCCAGACGAGCCGAAGCTCGAACGCGCCCTCTCCAACCGGCACATCCAGCTCATCGCGATCGGCGGCGCCATCGGCACCGGCCTGTTCATGGGCTCCGGCAAGACCATCTCCGCGGCCGGCCCGTCGGTCATCTTCGTCTACATGGTCATCGGCTTCATGCTCTTCTTCGTCATGCGTGCCATGGGCGAGCTGCTGCTGAGCAACCTGACCTACAAGAACTTCGGCGACTTCGCCGGCGACATCCTCGGGCCCTGGGCCGCGTTCTTCACCGGCTGGACCTACTGGTTCTGCTGGGTCGTCACCGGCATCGCCGACGTCGTGGCGATCGCCCACTACGTCGCGTTCTGGTGGCCGGAGCTGCCGCTGTGGATTCCTGCCATTGCCTGCATCCTCATCCTGCTCGGGCTGAACCTGCCCACGGTGAAGGCCTTCGGCGAGACCGAGTTCTGGTTCGCACTGATCAAGATCGTGGCCATCCTGGCGCTCATCGTCGTCGGCCTCGTCATGATCATCATGGGCTTCGAATCCGAGGGCGCCCGCGCCTCCTTCTCCAACCTGTGGGAGCACGGCGGCATGTTCCCGACCGGCTTCATGGGCTTCGTCGCCGGATTCCAGATCGCCGTCTTCGCGTTCGTGGGCATCGAGCTGGTCGGCACCGCCGCCGCCGAGACCAAGGACCCCGAGAAGAACCTGCCGCGCGCGGTGAACTCGATCCCGATCCGCGTGCTGCTCTTCTACGTGGGCGCCCTGATCATCCTCATGGCCGTCCGCCCGTGGACCGGTTACACCGCCAACGAATCCCCGTTCGTGGGCATGTTCGCCCTGGCCGGACTGGTTGGCGCTGCCGGCGTGGTGAACTTCGTGGTGCTGACCTCCGCGACCTCCAGCGCCAACTCGGGCATCTACTCGACCTCGCGCATGGTCTACGGCCTCTCGCGCGAGGGTGACGCGCCGAAGGCCTTCGGCCGCCTGTCCAGCCGCAAGGTCCCCAAGAACGCCCTGTTGTTCTCGTGCATGTTCCTGCTCGCCGGCGTCGTGCTGCTGTATGCGGAGGGCTCGGTGGCCGAGGCGTTCACCCTGGTCACCACGATCTCCGCGTTGTGCTTCATGTTCGTCTGGACGATCATCCTGCTCAGCTACGTCGTCTACCGCCGTCGTCGGCCGCACCTGCACGAGGAGAGCAAGTTCAAGATGCCCGGTGGCACGTTCATGCCCTACGTGGTGATGGCGTTCTTCGCCTTCATCCTCTGGGCGCTGACCACCCAGCCCGATACCCTGCAGGCGCTGCTGTTCACCCCGCTCTGGTTCGCGGCCCTGGCCATCGGCTACCTGGTGATCCGGCGCAACCCGCTGCACGTGCGCATCCGCGCCGAGCACAACGCGAAGGTCGCCCGCGAGCACGAGGAGCGCCGCGCCCGCATCGACGCCTGACCTCCGGGTCTTCCTGGGTACGACGACGGAGGGCGGGTTCCAGTTGGAACCCGCCCTCCGTCGTCGTACTCCGGCACAGCTTGACCCGCAGTTCAGCCGATCGCGGCACCCACCCGGTCCCCTTCGGCGCTGAAGGCTCCCCGGTACCGGGCGCCCGGGTGGTTCTCCGACAGCCGGTCGTGGCCGAAGATCTTGCGGCGCAGCGTCCCCGGCGAGTACGCGGTCTTGGCCAGCCCCCGGCGTTGCAGCGTGGGCAGGATCCGTTCGTTGAACTCGAGGTAGCTGCCGGGCAGGCGCCAGTTGATGACGTTGACCCCATCGATGCCCGCCTGCTGCCAGTGCGCCAGCTGGTCGGCGATCTCGTCCGGCGTGCCGGCGACGATGCCGCGTTGGATCCGGTTCCGGGCAAGATCGGCCAGGGTCGGCTCCCGGTCCGGATGCGCGCGGCGCAGCCAGTCCACGAAGCCCTGCCCACCATTGTTCGGGATATCGCGCAATTCGGTGTCCTCGGGCAGCCGCGATCCGTCCGGAAGGATGCCCAGCGAGGAATGGGTGAGGTAGCCGGTGACCGATGAATACTCCTCGAAATCGGCGCGCCGGCGGGCAACCTCGGCGTGGGTGGCCCCCACGATGAAGCTCAGCCCCTGGAAGAACTTGATGTCCTCGCGGCGACGCCCGGCAGCTAGGGCGGCGGCCTGCGCGATCTCGATGTGCTTCCGCGCCCCCTCGGGGTCCGGCGGGCCGATGAAGACGGCCTCGGCGTGCTTCGCGGCGAAGCCGATGCCGCGTTCGGAGCCGCCGGCTTGGAAGAGCAGCGGCGTGCGCTGCGGTGACGGGGCCGGCAGATGGGGGCCCTCCACCGAGTAGCGCGGGCCCACGTGGTGGATCTTGTGGATGCGCGACGGGTCCGCGTGCCGGCCGCCGGCCTTGTCGACCAGGACGGCATCCTCGTCCCAGGATCCCTCCCACAGCTTGTAGGCGACGTCCAGGTACTCGTCGGCCCAGTCGTACCGGGCATCGTGCTCCACCAGCGAAGGAAGCCCGAAGTTCCGGGCCGCATTCTCCTGTGTGCTGGTCACGATGTTCCACGCGACCCGGCCGCGGGAGAGGTGGTCCAGCGTGGAGACCTGGCGGGCGAAGTTGAACGGGTGGTTCTGCATGACGTTGGAGGTGTAGGCCAGTCCGATGTCCTTCGTGACGGCCGCCAGGGCCCCGAGCAGCACTGCGGGGTCGTTCGAGGGGATCTGCAGACCTTCGGTGACATTGTCGGCGTACTGCCCGCCGGCCGGGCCATAGAGCCCGGTGACGTCGGCGAAGAACATCGCGTCGAACAGCCCCTCCTCGAGCGTCCGGGCCAGGTCCGTCCAGAGGGAGAGGTCGTTGAACTCGTGCTGGCGGGCCTCCGGGTGCCGCCACTAGCCATGGTGGATGTGCGAGGCGGTATTCATGAGGAAGGCGTTGAAGAGCAGGGGCGTGGTCATGCGGTGTCTCCTTCGGGGGCGGCGGCCGGGGCCGGGGTGCCGACGTAGATGGCGGTGGTGCGCTGGTCGCCGGTGAGCAGGTGCTGGCCGACCTCCCGCGCACGGTAGATGACGGGGTTGTGCTGGCCCAGGACGCGGGCGTTGCGCCAGTGGCGGTCCAGGCCGCGCCCCTGGGAGACGGCGGAGGCGCCGCCGACCTCGAACAGCTGGTTGGTGACGGCCAACGTATGCTCCACGACGAAGACCTGGGCCTCGGAAACGGCCGCGTCGAGCTCCTGGGTTGCGGCCTCGTCCAGCTGGCCTCCTTTCTGCCGGGTGGCCGCGGCCTCGATCCGCTCGCCCACACCGTCGAGCACCGCGTCGATGGCGGAGACCGAGCTCGAGAGGCGGCCGATGACCTCCTTCAGGGCGAGCGCGGGCACCATCAAAAGGGTGGCCAACCCCCGGAAACGGCGCGGCATCCCGGCTACGGGTCGGGGTCTGCTTCCGGGACTCAGACGGGGTGGTGCCTCGAACGCCGGCTGGCGGTTTTCCACGGATGCTCCTCGAGGTTGGCGGCCCCACCGGGGATCGATGGGTGCCGTGCATCGATTGGAAGCCATGTGCGGCCCGGGGCTCAAGGGCGCCGTCATGTGCTGGAAACCGACGTCGTTTCGGGTCATATGACGCGCGTTTGCCCCCCGTTCCGGCCGTCTCACGGCCTTCGCCCGCGCCGCGCCCTGTCGCGGGACGTCATGTCCGGACTCATCCTTGACGGGTGGGGGCCAATCCGGCTACCTGCTCGTTGTCAACCGGGCGCGACCACGGCGACCCGGATGGTTGTTGCGCGGCCGGCTGCATGCTTGACTTTCACTGGACGAAGGACAGCCACCGTTCCTAGACCTAGTGGAGGGTTCCCATGTCCCACCAAGATCACGCAGGTCCGGACTACCGGGCCGCCCGCGGCAAGGCGACCACGTCGGAGACCGCCCCGGACCCCGACGACGCCCGTAAGCCGACGGCGCCGTCGGACCTGACCGGGAGTTCATGGAAGTACGTGCTCAAGCGCACGATCCGGGAGTTCTCCCGCGACAAGTGCACCGACCTGGCCGCGTCACTGACCTACTACGCCGTGCTTTCGATCTTCCCCGCACTGCTGGCGCTCGTATCGCTGCTCGGCGTCGTGGGCCAGGCGGAATCGACCACCCAGACGATGATGCAGGCGATCGAGGGCTTCGCGAGCCCGGAAGTCGCCAAGGTCCTGCGCCAGCCGATCGAGCAGCTGGCCAGCGCGCCGTCCGCCGGCTTCGCGCTGATCGCTGGCCTGTTGGGCGCCCTGTGGTCGGCATCCGGCTATGTCGGGGCGTTCGGCCGGGCCATGAACCGCATCTACGGGGTCGAGGAGGGACGTCCGTTCTACAAGCTGCGCCCGCTGATGCTCCTCGTCACGCTCGTCATGCTCCTGCTCGCCGTGGTCATGGCGGGCCTGCTGGTGGTTTCGGGGCCCATCGCGCAGACCGTCGGCGACGCCGTGGGGCTGGGCGGGACGGCGGTGACGATCTGGAACATCGCCAAATGGCCGGTGCTGGTGGTCTTCGCCGTCGTGCTCATCGCCGTCCTCTACTACGGGACGCCCAACGTCAAGCAGCCCAGGTTCCGGTGGATGAGCCTGGGATCGCTGGTGGCGCTGATCGTCCTCGCCCTGGCCACCCTGGGGTTCTTCTTCTACATCAGCAACTTCTCGAACTACAACAAGACCTACGGGGCCATCGGCGGCGTGATCGTCATGCTGCTGTGGATCTGGATCGCGAACCTCTCGCTGCTGCTCGGCGCCGAGTTCGATGCCGAACTCGAACGCGGGCGGCAACTGCAAGGTGGCATCGCCGCCGAGGCTTCGCTGCAGCTGCCTCCCCGCGACACCAAGGCCAGCGACAAGCTCGCACTTCAAGAGGAGCGCGACATCGAACAGGGACGCGAACTCCGGCAGGAAGCCGAACGCGACGACCGCGGCGATGGCACCGGCCGCGGTTAGCGGGCCAGCTTCTTCAGGTTCACCGCCGGATCGGCCAGCTGGGCGGGGTCCACGCGGATCCGCCGGTCGATGATCCGCCGTGCCGCCCGGACCGCGAGCCCGCCGTCGATCGCGGCGCATCCGAGGAGGTGGCCGTCGTCGTCCACACGGAAGGCGATGGCCGGGGCTCCGTCGATCTCCCGGATGACGGTGGCGCCCGGTGCCGTCATCGAGCCGACACCCTCGACGTGCACGCCGTGGCGGTCGGACCAGAACCAGCTGGCACCGTGGGCGGGAAGCCCGACGCCGGCGATGGCGGCGGCCGCCGTATGGCCGGAGTTCATCGCACTCTCCCAGTGTTCGGCCCTGCGTTGGAGGGTGCCGTCGCCGGCACGGATCCGTGCGGCGTCACCCACGGCGTAGACGCGCGGATGGCTGGTGCGCTGGTGGTCATCGACGACGATCCCGGCGTCCGCTTCCAGGCCGGCGGCCTCGGCCAGCGCCGTGTTGGCGGCGATGCCGACCCCGACCAGGACGGCATCGGCGGTGATTTCCCGCCCGTCCTCGAGCGTGATGGTGTGCGTGCCGTCGCCGCGGGTGATCGAGACGGGGACGCCCGTGACCACCTCCAGTCCGCGGTCGGCGTGCATGCCGTGGAGGCGGCGTGCCAGTTCGGGACCCACGGCGGGCACCAGTGGCGGGTCCATGGGGTCGATGAGGACGACGTCGGCCCCCAGTTCCCGGGCTGCCGAGGCGGTTTCGGCGCCGATCAGGCCGGCCCCGATGACCGCCAGCCGCAAACCGGGCCGCAGCACCGCGCGGAGCCGGTCCGCGTCGGCGCGGGTGCGCAGTTCCAGCACGGTGTCCAGGTCGCCGCCGGGGATCGGCAGCCGTCGGGCGGTCCCGCCGGTGGCCAGCACCAGGACATCGGCATGCAGTACCGTCCCGTCGGCCAGCTCCGCCGCACCGGCGTCGGGGTGCAGGGCCACCACGGAACTGGTGGTGATCTCGACATCGTGTTCGGCACACCAGGCGGCATCGGCCAACAGCAGGCCCGCCTGGTCCGTGTGCCCCAGCAGGTAGGCCTTGCTCAGCGGGGGGCGGTCGTAGGGCAGTCCGTCGGGGTCCACGATCCGGATGTCCCCGGTGTGGCCGAGTGCGCGCAGCTGCCGGGCGGTGGAGAAGCCGGCCAGGCCGCCGCCGATGACCAGAACCGATGTTTCGGGGCCGGGAGCCGCCGCAGGAATCGGTTCAGGGGAACCAGCATCAGTCATCGCATCAATCCTCATCTCCGGCGCCATCCGCCACTGCAAGCGTACCGAGGATGAGTGCAGACACTCCGATCTGGTCTCGGCTGGCCGGTATCAGCCGGCCGCAGCGTAGCATGAGCCCAGAGGCGCATCCCCCCATCATGGGGTCCTGGGCTATGGGACCCCACGTCAACCGGAACGCCACGTACGCGGCCACAGAGCTCGGACCCTCCGGGTCGACCACCGGGTTGGAACGACACACTGCCGCTCCCGACTCCCTACGCCCCCGTTCGCAACCACCGCTGCCGCATGTGCCGGGCCGACGGGTCAACATCACCAGCACCTCCCGCAGTTCCTGCTGTGCCCGCGTTCAACGATGAAGCGGGTCCTTCCACGCCGAGGACACACCATGAGAACCCGATTTGCCTTCCCCGCCCTGACCGCCGCCGCGATCCTCCTGCTGACAGGCTGTGTGGACAACAGTGCCTCCGATGCCCCGACGGGGGCCGCCGACGGCACCTCCACGGAGGTGGCCGTGAAGAAGAACGACGAACTGGCCGCGTTGCTGCCGGAGAAGATGCAGAAGGCCGGCGTACTGAATGTGGGAATGGCCAACAACTATCCACCGAATGAGTTCAAGGACGGCAACGGGGAACCGGCCGGCTGGTCCGTTGACCTGACGAACGCCATTGGTGCTTCGTTGGGCCTGAAAGTGAACTTCGATATCGGAACCTTCGACAACATCCTGCCCGCCGTCAATGCCGGCAAGGACGACATGGGCATGTCCTCCTTCACCGATACGCTCGAACGGGAGAAGCAGGCAGACTTCGTGAACTACTACTCCGCCGGCATCCAGTGGGCGTCGCCGGTCGGCAAGACGGTGGATCCGCATAATGCCTGCGGGTTGAAAGTTGCCGTCCAGGCCACCACCTACGAGGACACCCACGAGGTGCCGGCCAAGTCGAAGGCCTGCGTGAAGGCGGGCAAGAAGCCAATCGAGATCTTCAAGTACGACGCGCAGGACCAGGCGACCAATGCGCTGGTCATCGGACAAGTCGATGCCATGAGCGCCGACTCGCCCGTGACCCTGTATGCGATCTCGAAGACCAAGGAGAAGCTCCAGACCGCGGGCGACGCCTTCGAGGTGGCCCCGTACGGCATCCCCGTCGCCAAGGACAGTGCCTTCACCCCAGTGCTGCAGAAAGCGCTCCAGGCGCTGATCGACGATGGGACCTACACCAGGATCCTCTCCCAGTGGGGCGTCGAGAGCGGCGGGGTCGACAAGGCCGCCCTCAACGTCGCCGCGGACAAGTAGGCCGGGGGTGACCCCCGACCCCGTGGCGGCAGACCCGGCCCCCACGGTGCCGGCCGCCCCCTCGGATCTGTCCGAGGGCGAGGCCATCCGGGCAATACCCCTGCGCCATCCCTGGCGCATGTTCGTCGCCGTCGTCCTGGTCCTGGGGCTGGCCATCTTCGTGATCGATGCGGCCCAACGCGAGGACTACGGGTGGGCCGACGTCGGCAAATACCTCTTCGACCGGCGCATCAGCGCGGCCGCCCTGGTCACCTTGCAACTCACCGTGTATTCCATGGTCATCGCGATCTCGCTGGGACTGCTGCTCGCCATCATGCGGCTCTCCCCGAACCCCGTGGTCAAGAGCGTTGCCTGGCTGTACCTGTGGATTTTCCGCGGCACGCCGGTGTATGTGCAGTTGGTGTTCTGGGGCATCGTTGCCCTGATCTACCCGGTCTTCACCTTCGGCATCCCGTTCATGGACCCCTGGTTCACGGTGCCCAACGACATCTTCACCAATCTGTTCATCACCGCGATCATCGGCCTGGCCCTGAACGAAGCGGCCTACATGTCGGAGATCGTGCGCGCCGGATTGCTCTCCGTCGACGAGGGGCAGGAAGAGGCATCGAAGGCCCTGGCCATGTCATGGGGCCAGACCATGCGCCACATCGTGGTCCCCCAGGCCATGAAGATCATCATCCCACCCACCGGCAACGAGGTGATCTCCATGCTGAAGACCACGTCCCTGGTGGCAGCGATTCCGCTGAGCATCGACTTGTACGGGGTCTCCCGGGGTATTTCGGCGGTCACGTTCACCCCGGTTCCCCTGCTGATCGTCGCCTCCATCTGGTATCTGCTGTTCACCTCACTCCTGATGATCGGGCAGCACTTCATCGAAAAGCGATACTCCCGGGGAACGGGCCGGCGCAAGGACACACAGGGGCCGGTTCCGCCGGGAGTCGCGGCCGCCACCACCGCGCCAATCGGCAACGACGTAGGAGGAAAGGGATGAATTCCACCGCCATGGTGCACGCCGATCGCGTGTCCAAGAGTTTCGGCAGCAACCAGGTTCTGCGCAGCATCAGCCTCACGGTGAACACCGGGGAGGTCCTGTGCATCGTCGGGCCCAGCGGTTCGGGAAAATCCACGTTCTTGCGCTGCATCAACCACCTGGAGCGCGTCGACGCAGGTCGACTTTCCGTGCAGGGGCAATTGGTGGGTTACCGGGAGAAGGGTGAAAAGCTCTATGAGCTCCGCCCCAAGGAAGCGGCCTTTCAACGGCGGGAGATCGGCATGGTCTTCCAGCGGTTCAACCTCTTTCCCCATCTCACGGCGCTGGAGAACATCATCCAGGCACCTATGCGGGTTAAGCGGCTCTCCAAGACCGCCGCGACCAAGCGAGCCAACGAACTGCTGGAACGTGTCGGGCTCGGCGACAAGGGGGACCACTTTCCGGCACATCTTTCCGGCGGACAGCAACAGCGCGTCGCCATCGCCCGGGCATTGGCCATGGACCCCAAGCTGATGCTCTTCGACGAGCCCACCAGTGCGCTGGATCCGGAACTGGTCGGCGAAGTCCTGGAGGTGATGAAGGAGCTGGCCGCCAGCGGGATGACCATGATCGTGGTCACGCATGAAATGGGCTTCGCCCGCGAGGTGGCCGACTCCCTGGTCTTCATGGACGACGGCGTCGTCGTCGAGTCCGGCGACCCCCGTCAAGTGCTCACGGCGCCCGCACACGACCGGACGAAGGCCTTCCTCTCCAAGGTGCTCTAACCGGATGTTGCGCGGGTGCGGTTCGCCCGGTGGACCTGCTCGATGATCTCCAGCGTGGCGATGGCCTCGGCCGGGTCCACCGGGGCCGGCCCCTTGCCGTGCACGGCGGCGGCAAACCCGCGGTAGAACGCCGGGTAGTCCCCCGCCGCGGCGGGCACCGGTTCGAGGGCACCGGGCACCCCGAGGTGTCCCCACTGGTCCTCGGGCACCTCCCCGTAACCGGGATCGCCGGGTGAGGCCCCGCCATCGAGCGCCGCTTCCTGCCCGTCCGTGCCCCACACCTCGTAGCCGGCCTCGGTTCCCAACACGCGGAAGCGCGGCGCGGGGACGGCGAAGTGCAGGCCGAGGGACAAATGCGAATCCACACCGGACGCGTGGCGGATGGCGACGAACGCGTCCTCGTCTGCGTCCGATCCCCCGCCGCTGTGCCGGCGGGTTTCCCCGTAGACGGAAGCGGCCGGCCCGAAGAGCGCCAGCGCCTGGTCGATGACGTGGGTGCCCAGGTCGAACAGGATGCCCCCACCCCCGGCGATGCCCGCGGTGTCCTTCCATTCCCGCAGGCCCGCGGGTTTCCACCGCTCGAACCTCGACTCGAACGTGTGCACCCTGCCCAGCGAACCGTCGGCGACAAGCCGTGCGACGGTCAGGAAATCGGCGTCCCACCTGCGGTTCTGGAACACGGAGAGCAAGACGCCGGCCGCCCGGGCCGCGTCGGCGACCTCGCGGCCAGCGCTGCTGCTGGTGGCGAAGGGCTTGTCGATCACCACGTGCAGGCCGTGGCCGATGGCGGCCAACGCCAGGTCGGCGTGGGTGGCCGGCGGGGTGCCGATGACCACGACGTCGAAGTCGTGTGCGCGCGCCAGCAGGGCATCGGCGTCGGGCAGGATCGCCGCCGCGGGGTGCAGGGCGGCGGCCCGGGCGGCGCGCTCGGGGTTACCGGTGACGATGGCGTCCAGTGAGTAAGCGGGGTCCGCGGCGATGAGCGGGGTGTGGAAGACCCGGCCGGACAGGCCGAATCCGATGACTGCGGTGCGCAATGCGGGGCGCTGGTTCACGACGGCTCCTTCGGGGCGGATACAGCCAAACCCTACCAATCCGGCTGCCCCGACTGGCTGTGGACCGTATGCTGTTGCCCAGAGCCCGGTGGCCTGGCCACCACATGTCGAGGAAAGGCACCCACATGTCGAAGAACCCGCAGCAGAACCCGACGCCGCACCAGGACCCGCGCGACCCCGCCGAGGGCGACCTCGTCGGCGGGGCCGTGGCCGGGCGTCCCGGCGCAGAGACCGCCGGCGGTGGCGCCGTGACCGGCGGCGGACGACCTGCAGGGACGCCACCGAATTCGACCGAGGATCCGATGCGGGTAACCCGCAGCGGCGTCATGTGGACGGCCACGGTGTTGGCGCTCGTGCTGCTGGTCCTCTTGATCATCTTCATCGCCCAGAACACCAACACGGTGGCCCTGCAGTACTTCGGCCTCAAGGGCACGGTCCAGCTGGGCCTGGCGTTGTTCGTCGCCGCTGTGGGTGGCGGCATCGTCGTGGCGATCGCCGGGGCCGCGCGGATCATCCAGCTGCGCTCCATCGCCCGCAAGGGCAAGGTGAAGCCGAAGGCACCGAAGAAGCGCTAGCGGTCGGCCGCCCAGGCGGTGATCGCGACGGCGCTGCCGTCGAGGATGTCCAGCCCCGGGCCATCCGCGTCGAGTCCTGCGGTGAGCCGTGTCCGTTCGGTGCCGGCGTACGGGGCGATGAGGATCGTCCCGGCGGTGGTGTCCCCTGCGGCGGCCATCGCGTTCCAGCCCAGCATCGCCGTCGCAGTCTCCCCGGGCCGCAGCACCACTGCGGTGGGTCCCTGGTCAGTGGTCATGAACGACCCGCCCCGGTAGAACAGCACGTTCATCGCGTTGCCGGCCGGATCGTCGAAGGCCACATCCGGGTAGCCGCCCAGCCGGCACGGCTTCTCCGAGGTGTTCGTGGTGCGCAGCTGCTGGGCACGGTGGCCGGTGGCCGCGTCGCCCGTGCCGAGCTCCGTGCGCACGTCGTTTCCGGCGCACCAGGTCCCTCCGGCCGGATGGGCCGAACCCGGCGCGCCATCCTCGATGGCGTAGGAAACGGTGGGCTGGCCGATGGGGATCGGGGCGGTTGCCGGCTCCGCGGCCGGTAGCTGTGGCGCGGGGGCGCGGTGGGCGTCCGATGCCAGCGGAAGGACGGCCATCAGAACGACGGCGAAGCCCACGGCCGGCAACAGCCGCAGGACCCCGGTGGCCCGGTGGCTGCCGGAGCGGTCCCGACCCGGCCAACGTCCGACGGCGGCAGCGGCCCACGCGGGAGCCCACCCCCATGCCAACCCCCAGTAGGCCCCGGCCCCGATCTCGGGCTGGATGCCGCGGGCGAGGAAGGCCAGGCGGGCCGGTGGCCAGTCCACGACGATGCCGCCGACGGCCCAGAGGAATCCGAGCACGGCCGAGGCGGCCACGACGCACGCCCACACCACCAGGAAGACCGGAACGCGCCCGGGCCGGGCCACGGCGCGCAGCACCGGCGGAACGACGGCCAGCACGATCGCCCCGATGGCGAGGGCGGCGACGATGGGAACCAGCACTGGCCACGGGGCTGCGGATGTGGCGATCCAGGACGGCCCCGTGTCCGGCAGCAGTGGCCGGATCCCCGCCTTGACCGGGCCGGTGCCGACGGTGGCCACGAGATGGTTGGCCAACGTGGCGGCCAGCCACGCCGCGGCGACGGCCCACCCCGCGATGACGGCGACCGATGGGCGTGCGGAGGCTGGTCGCGGCGATGTCATGCCTCCGAGCCTACCGACGGCATGGCACCGCTGCCGCGCCCCGCATCAGCCCCGGTGCATCTGGCGGATCATCCCGGCGCGGCGTTCGCCGATCATCATGGTGGTGGCGTTCGGGTTCACGGTGACCAGTTCGGGCATGGCCGAGGCGTCGGCGACGCGCAGCCCGGTGCCCTCCTTGACCCGCAGCTCGGGATCCAGCGGCGACATCTCGTCTTCGGCTCATTTAGTTTGGAGGAAGGCCGTGCGAGCGCTGCGCAAGAACCTTGCTGCGGGAATGGATGCTTCTATCGTCACGGCCTGCCGATGCCCTGGTGTCCCTCATGCAACCGGCCGCGCGGGGGAACGAGGCTGAGCTGGTGCAATTTCTGGATCACACTGTCGGATCGGGTATCGTCCCGTAGCCAAGGGCATTCCAGAAGTCACCACGGACGTAGCGCTGCTCGGATCTGGGTTCAAAGTCCCAGTGGTGCGCCCGCCCCTGCTGCAGCGCTCGGGCCACAAGCTGCCGGCTGCTTTGACTGGCCAGGACCCCGGACTCCAGCGTGGCAAGGTCGTACCGGGCATCGAGCGCCTTGCGCAACTGCCCGAGCACGTCCGCGTAATCGTGGTCCGCGGCCCGGTTCTGCAATTCGTCCGGGTCGTCGTTCAGATCGAATAGCTGATCCGGATCTCCAGGGCACACGATGTACTTGAACCGGCCGCGGACGAGAGTGATCTGGGGCCGGTAGGTGCCTTCCGCCAGGTACTCGATAAAGACGTCCCGGTCCTCGGGAGTGGCCGCTCCAGATATCTCACGACGAATGGATTCCAGTAAAGAAATGCCTGTTGATCTTGCCTCTGGGGCACCAGAGAGCTCGACCAGCGTCGGCATGAGATCAAGGAGGCACACCGGGTTTGCAAATCGCCCCCTCGGCACCAGTTCTTCTGCACCATGCATGATCAGCGGCACCCGGGACGACTGCTCGTAGGGTGACATCTTGAACCACAGCCCCTTTTCACCGAGCATGTCGCCGTGGTCGCTGGTAATGAAGATGACGGTGTTATCGGCCAGCCCCAGCTCCTTGAGCCGCTCTTGGATTCGACCTATGTGGTCATCAATGTAGCTGACTGCCGCGTAGTACGCGCGGCGCGCCCTACGTACCAAATCGATGCTTGGGTCACGCTTGTCGAACCCACTCATGGCCCTCAACCGGTGACTATGCGGATCCTGGTCGGCAGTGGCTACCGCGGGGTTCTTGGGATCCGGGATCGTTCCTTCCTCGAAACGGTCCCAGTGTTCGCGCGGTGGTTCGTACGGGTCGTGCGGGTGGATGAATGAGGCCACCATGAGAAATGGAATGTCTTCGCCCGCGGCCTGATTTACCCGTACCCTGTCGTTCAAATGACGGATCGCACGAAACCCGACTTCATCGTCGAAATCCTGTTGCACAGTGGCCTTCGAGACTCCTGCGTTGAAGACGGCATCAGCATCGTGATACCACTGCATCCGCTGCTCCAGCGGCCGGGTCCAGTCCGGAACCATGTCCAGATCTGCAGGGTAGACGTCGGTCGTCAAACGTTCCTCGAACCCGTGCAGCTGGTCGGGGCCGATGAAATGCATGCGCCCGATTAAAGCGGTGTGATAGCCAACGTCCCGTAGGCGATGCGCAAAGGTCGGCGAGGAGGCCGCGAACTCATCCCCGTTGTCAAAGCATCCGATTTCCGAGGGCAGCTCGCCCACCATCATCGACGCGCGGGACGGCGCACATAACGGGGTATTGCAGTAGGCCCTTTCGAACACCGCACCGCTTTCGGCCAATGCGTCGATGTTCGGAGTCTTAGCTGCGTTGTCGCCGTAGGCACCAAGCGCCTGGGCTGCCATCTGGTCAGCTTGGATGACCACGATGTTCGGTCGTTTCTGGGTCATGGAAATTCCCCTCGGTTAAGGTGGGCAAGAAAATTTCGATCGGCAATTGTGGCCGTGGGCAATCGCCTCCGGGGTCAAAATCTCAAACGTTGAGTCTTTCTGGCACGGCAGCGGTCCGAAAGCCGCAATTTCCGCTGGACGAATCTGGCGTATTTGCAGTGCGGGCTGCGACGCGATATCTGTTGCAATATGAGTCGTGGCATAGAAACGACCCCCCGCGCATGACGCGTCTGGCACCCCTCGTGGGCCCCTGTGGATCATGTCGCGGTGAGTTTCGATAGTATTCGGGCGAGAACCAGTCAGCGCACCATTCCCATACGTTTCCCGCAACCTCGCACAGCCCGAATCCATTCGGCGCGAACGACTTGACCGGTGCCGTACCCAGGTACCCGTCTTCTTCGGAGTTCATTGTTGGGAATTTTCCTTGCCAGATGTTGCATGCATGTTCCCCCTGCGGTTCCAGGTCGTTGCCCCATGGATAGCGCTGTTGGTCGAGTCCTCCCCGTGCCGCATATTCCCATTCAGCTTCGGTGGGGAGCCGCCGCTTTGACCACCTGCAGTAGGCAAGAGCGTCATGATACGAGATGTGAACCACTGGGTGCTCAGGTATGTCCTCCCAGGTGGACCCCGAACCGGTGGGCCGGAACCAATTGGCGCCGCGAATATTTAGCCACCATGGGGCTCCTGCGATGGGACCCACGATCTCACGACGGGTCGCTGTAGCCGAAAGATGGAAAACGGCCGAGGAACCATAAAACTGGGCCTCAGTTTGGTAGCCGGTGTCATCGACGAACGATGCGAACATTTTATTCGTTACCGTGGTCGCATCTATCCGGTAATCATCCACTGAAACCTCGTGGACGGGGATTTCACCATCGGCACCATACCCCTCGTTGAAGGCATCACCCATCCGAAAGAGTCCCCCGGGGATCTGAACATCGACATGAAGATCCTCCGACGCTGGGAGCCCTGATGATGGCATACAACGTTCAACAGCTTTGGATTCTGTATCAAGGCGTGCTGGCGAACAACAGCTGATTGGTTGTGCGTCTTTGGGCGCTTCCATATGTTCGGAGTCCTCTTTCAGAATGTCCGTCGGCATGGTGGGTACATATGTCGAAGCCCGACTTTTCAGGGAAAGGTTCCCTACTGCACGTGCTCCGAGACGAGAGCCCCGACGGACTACTTTGATCACGCTACAAGCTTCGTGGAATTTTGTATCGGTATGCCAGCAGCGTCCGCTACGGGTCCATCGGTCCGACGACCTGCTAGGCAGACTGCCGAGATTCACGAATCATTTCGGCGCACCGCTCGCCGATCATCATGGTGGTGATGTTCGGGTTCACGGTGACCAGCTCGGGCATGACCGAGGCATCGGCGACGCGCAGCCCGGTGACTCCCTTGACCCGTAGTTCGGGATCCAGCGGCGACATGGCGTCTTCCGCGGCACCCATCCGCACGCTGCCGGCCGGGTGGTACACCGTGTTGTGCGTCCGGCGGATGTAGTCGGCGATCTCCTCGTCAGACTGCGCTTCCACTCCCGGGTAGAGCTCGGGGCCGGCCCACTCGGCCATGGCCGGCTGGGCGACGATCTCGCGGGCCTTGCGGATGCCCGCGACCATGACCCGCATGTCGTGGCCTTCCGCGTCCGTGAAGTAGCGTGGATCGACCATGGGCTTGTCGCGGTAGTCGCTGCTTCGCAGCCGCACGGTGCCGCGTGACTGGGCATGCGTGACGTTCGGCGTCAGGCAGAAGCCGTTCTCCGTGGTCGGGTATCCCTGACGCAGGGTGTGCATGTCGAACGGCACCGACCCGTAGTGCATCATCAGGTCCGGCCGGTCCAGCCCATCGGTGGTCTGCGTGAAGAGCCCGATTTCCCACCACTGGGTCGATTCGGTGACCATCGGCTGCTTGGCCTCCCACTGGATGACGCCCTCGGGGTGGTCCTGCAGGTGCTCGCCGACACCGGGCGAGTCCACGCGGACGGGTACCTGGTGCTCGGACAGGTGCGCGGCCGGGCCGATGCCGGAGAGCATCAGCAGCTTCGGCGAATCGATGGCCCCGGCGGAGACGATGACCTCGTGGCGGGCCTTCAGGTGGAAGGTCTTGCCGAAGGCGTTATCCACGACGCTAACCCCGGTGCACCGGTTGTCGTCGTCGAAATCCAGCACCCGGGCCCGCAGGCCCGTGAGCAGATGGAAGTTCTTCCGCCCGGAGATCGGGTGGATGTAGGAGACCGAGCTGGAGGAACGGGTGCCATCGGCCCGCCGGTTGATCTGGAAGAAGTTCGCCCCGTTGGTGACGGTTTCGTTGTTGTTGAACATCACCCGCGGAATGCCTGCCTGCTCGGCGGCATCGAGCAAGGCCACGCCGCTGGGGTCCGCCGGTGGGACGTTCATCAAGTGCACCGGGCCGGAGTCGCCGTGGTGCGGTGCTTCCGGGCCCGCATCCTCGTTGGTCTCCAGCTGCTTGTACAGCCGGTACGCGGTCTCGGAGTTCCAGCCGGTGGCACCGAACTTCGACTCCCATTCATCCAGGTCCTCGCGCGGGGCCCAGAAGGCGATGCAGGAGTTGTGGCTGGAGCAGCCGCCCATCACCTTGGCGCGGGCGTGGCGCATGAACGAGTTGCCGTTTTCCTGCGGTTCGATCGGGTAGTCCCAGTCGTAGCCGGATTCAAGCAGCTCCATCCAGCGGTCCAGCTGCAGGATCTCGTCGATTCCCCGGTCGTCGGGGCCCGCCTCCACCAGGGCCACCTCGAGAGAGGGGTCCTCACTCAGGCGGGCAGCCACTGCCGCGCCGGCGGAGCCGCCGCCGACGACGATGTAGTCGTAGCTGGAACCATCCAGCGTATCGAAATCTGTCATGTCAGTTCTCTCCTTGCTCAGGATCCGATGGGTAGGGGGTCAGGCGCGGTCGGCGAACCAGCCGGTGACCTGCGGGGCCGTGTTCTGGTAGATGTGCTTGGCCTCCTGGTATTCGCCGAGGCCGGTCGGCCCGAGCTCGCGGCCGACGCCGGACTGGCCGTAGCCGCCCCATTCGGCCTGCGGCAGGTAGGGGTGGAAGTCGTTGATCCAGATGGTGCCGTGGCGCAGCCGCCCGGCCACGCGCTGGGCGCGTCCGGCGTCGTGGGTCCAGACGGCCCCGGCGAGGCCGTAGATGGTGTCGTTGGCGATGGCCACCGCCTCGTCCTCGGTGGAGAACGTCTCGACCGTCACCGTCGGGCCGAAGGCCTCGTCGGTGACGACCGACATGCCGCGGGTGACCTGGTCGAGGATGGTCGGCAGGTAGTAGTGGCCCTGCCCCAGGCCCGGGCCGTCGTCGTCCGTGGCCGCGCGGCCGCCGGTGCGCACCCGTGCCCCTTCGGCGACGCCGCGCTTGACGTAGGCATCGACCTTCTGGAGGTGGGCGGCGGAGATCAACGGGCCGGTCTCGGCCGCCTCGTCGTAGGGTCCCCCGATGCGGATGTCCTCGGCCCGGCGCACCAGCTCGTCGACGAAGCGTTCGGCGATGGACTCGTGGACCACCAGGCGGGCCCCGGCGGAGCAGACCTGGCCGGAGTGCACGAACGCGCCATTCAGGGCGTTGTCAACGGCGGCGTTGAAATCGGCGTCCGCGAAGACGACATTGGGGTTCTTGCCGCCGAGCTCCAGGGCCACCTTCTTCACGGTCGCCGCGGCGCTGGCGGCAATGACCCGGCCGGTCACCAGGCCGCCGGTGAAGGAGACCATGTCGACGTCGGGGTGCGAGGAAAGCGGCGCACCGGCGGTCGCGCCGGCCCCGGTGACCAGGTTCGCCACCCCGGCGGGCAGGCCGAGTTCGGCGAAGACGTCCATCATGAGGATCGAGGTCGAGGGCGTCAGCTCGGCGGGCTTGAGGATGAACGAGCAACCGGCGGCGATCGCCGGGGCCATCTTCCAGGCAGCCTGCAGCAGCGGGTAGTTCCACGGCGTGATCATCCCGCAGACACCGACCGGCTCGTAGGCGATCCGCGAGACGACGGTGTTGTCCCCCGCGTCGACGATGCGCCCGGCATCATGGCCTGCCAGCCGGCCGAAGTACTCGAAGCAGTTGGTGATGTCGTCCATGTCGATGCGCGATTCGAGGATCCGCTTGCCGGTGTCGCCGGTTTCGGCGCGGGCAAATTCCTCCTTGCGTTCACGCAGCCGGGCGGCGACCTTCAGCAGGAACGCACCACGTTCCGGAGCGGGCACCGAGGACCAGACGCCGGCGTCGAAGGCCTTCCGGGCGGCGGCGATGGCGCGTTCGGCATCCGCGGCCCCCGCCTCGGAGACCGTGGAGACGTGGGTGCCATCCGCCGGGCAGATGATCTTCCGGGTCTCCCCGGAGGCTGCGGGTTCCCAGGCACCGTCGATGAAGAGGGTGTTCGTATCCGGGTAGGTGGTCTGCGGGATGGCTGACATGGTTACTCCTTTTCAGTTCCGGGCTTGCTCGTTGACCCGCGGGAATCCGTCGGATCGGTGGTTTCGTTGGAGGTGCCCGACGGCGGAGCCGGGCTGGCCGGTTCGGCGGACTCGAGTTGGTGGTCGGGCCCTGCACCCTCCTTGACCATGGTGAAGTCGTCTTCCCAGGCGGTAATCGCCTCGGTGTCCTCGGCGATCTTGCTACCGCCGAGGCCACCGTTGTTCTCGTGCAGGAAGGCCAAGTGGACCTCGTACTGGTCCAGCACGTCGGCGATGACCTGCTCGCGGCTGCAGCCGAGCAAGTCATAGCCGTGGCTGCCTTCGAGTGAGAAGACCTCCATGCGGTAGTACTTCTCGGCCTTCACGGAGGCCGTCGCGTAGGTCGGGACGTCCAGCTGTACGGGGAAGATCTGGTACTTGAAGGCACGCTCCTGACCGTGGTGGACGACCAGGTTGATCGAGTCGATGCCGACCAGTTCCACCGTTTCGGTGTCCAGGGTGGCGTCAATGCCCTGCCCGGCAAATTCCTCGCGCATCTCCTCGAGCGACGGACGTGCCACCTCGGTGATGAATCGTTGGGCGGAGCGCTTGCCCGGGTAGCTGACCGCACGGGCCAGGCGTTGGCGCCAGCCCCGCCTCGAGTCCCCGCCGCCGGCGTGGGCGCGGGATGAAAGGACGCCATGCAGTCCCGTCCGGAAACTGCCGGCCAGGGCGTTCTCCATGCGCAGGGCCTTGTAGAGGCCGAGCATGATGAACACGAGCACCACCGAGAACGGCAGGCCCATGATCACCGTGGCGTTCTGGAGGGTCGTCACGCCGCCGACCAGCAGCATGGCCAGGGTGAGCAGCCCGGTGGCCACTGCCCAGAAGACGCGCACCCACTTCGCCCCGTCCTGTTCGGGATCCTTGAGGTTGGAGGTGAAGTTTGCCATGACCAGGGCGCCGGAGTCGGCGCTGGTGACGTAGAACAGCAGGCCGGTGAAGGTGGCGATGGCCGCGCTGAACGGGACGAACGGGTATTGCTCGAGCAGTGCGTAGAAGCCCTGCTCCGGGGTGTTCATGGCCACGTCTCCGAAGGCCTGGTTGCCGCTCATGACCATGTCCAGGGCGCTGTTCCCGAAGATCGAGATCCACAACAGGATGAAGGCAAAGGGCACCACAAGCACGCCGCCCACGAATTCGCGCAGCGTCCGGCCACGCGAGATACGCGCCAGGAACAGGCCGACGAACGGGGCCCAGGCGATCCACCAGGCCCAGAAGAACAGCGTCCAGCCGTTCAGCCAGGCATCGGGCCGATCGTAGGCGAAGGTATCGAGCGCCATCGACGGGAACCTCGAGAGCGAATCACCAATGTTGGTGATGATGCCGTCGAGCAGGAACCGGGTCTTGCCGCCGAGCAGGACGAAGAGCATCAAAGAGATCGCCAGCAGGACGTTGAGTTCGGAGAGCCGGCGGATGCCCTTCTCGACGCCTGTCAGCACGGAGATCGTGGCCATGATGACGGCCAAGGCGATCAGGGCGATCTGGGTCCCCTTGGTTTGCGGGATGCCAAACATGAACTCCAGGCCGAAGTTCAGCTGGGCCACGCCAATGCCCAGGGAGGTGGCGATGCCGAAGATCGTGCCCATGACCGCGGCGATGTCCACGGCGTTGCCCATCCACCCGTGGATCCGTTTGCCGAGGATGGGGAACAGTGCTGAGCGGATGCTCAGCGGCAGGTTGTGGCGGTAGGCGAAATAGGCCAGGGCCATGCCCATCAGTGCGTAGAGGCCCCAGCCGAGGATGCCGTAGTGGAACAGCGTCCACACCATGGCCTGCCGGGCAGCCTCCGCGGTACCGCCGTCCCCGCGCGGCGGGGCGAGGAACTGGCTGACCGGTTCCGAGACGGAGAAGAACATCAGGTCGATGCCGATGCCCGCAGCGAACAGCATGGCCGTCCAGGTGAACAGGTTGAAGGTCGGCCGCGAATGATCCGGCCCCAAACGGGTCTTGCCGACCTTGCTGATGGCCACCGCGATGACGAATGCGAGCACCACCACAACGATCAGCGAGTACCACCAGCCGAAGGTCTTGCCGACGAACTCGACGCCGGCACCGATGACCCGGTCTGCGCCGGGCTGGTCGATGATGGCCCACAAGGCGATAGCCAGGACAGCGCCGGCGGCACCGAAGAAGACGACCTTGTTGATGGGTCTCCGGCCCGGGTCCTGCGGTTTTCCGGTTTCCGGAGCGGACTGTTGGACTGCTGATTCAGGCGGATTGCTCGAAGTCATGCACTCGACAGTAACAAGAGGTCATTTTTCGCCCCGCGTGTGCGCGCAGGTTAACACACGATCTGGGTGAGGAAACCCACAATTGCCACACTCGATCCGCCGGGCACGGCAGTCCTCAGCCGGCAGGGAAGGGGTGGTCCCGCAGCAGTGCCGCCAGGTGCGCCGTGTTCCTTGCGGAGACACGCGTCGCCTTGGCTGTAGCCTCCGGGGTCTCCTCCAGATCCTGGTAGTCGGTGCCGTGCATCGCCTCCCCGACCCAATAGGTCGCCCCCTGCCCGGCGACGGTGAAGCCGACTTCACTCAATCCCTGGGACACGTCGGCTACGACGTGGTGGGCTCCGTCCTCGTTGCCGACGACGGCGACCATCGCGACCTTGTCGAAGAGGATCGGCCGCCCCCGCTCATCGGTTTCTGAGAGCTCCGCGTCTAGCCGCTCCAGCACCTGCTGTGCCGGGCTTGCCGGATGGCCCACCCAGATGGGGGTCGCGAGCACCAAAATGTGGGAGGCCAGCAGCTTTTCGCGGATGGCGGGCCATTCGTCCCCGGCACCCATGTCCGTCTTCACTCCGGGTTTCACATCGTGGTCAACGATCCGCACCACCTCGCTGTCGACGCCGTGCACCGCGAGCTCCTCGGCTACCTGGCGGCCGAGCAAGTCGCTGCTCGAGTCCTGCGGGGAAGGGGTGAGTGTGCAGACCAGGACCAGGGCCTTCAACGGATCTTCGCTCATGGCGCCAGTCTGCCCGGACGCGCGGCCGCTGACCAGCGTTTCCGCCGGTACCGGCCCTTGGCGCGACAGCCGGCGTGTTCGATGATGGGTGCATGTGGTTCGGCTGGATCGAATTCGACGTGCTCCTCGGCGATGTCCACTCGCTGAAGGCCAAGCGTGCCGTCATCCGCCCCGTCCTGGCGGAGGTGCGGCGCCGTTTCGAGGTGTCCGTGGCGGAAACCGGCCAGCAGGACCTGCACCGTCGCGCATCGTTGGCAGCGGGGCTCGTCTCCGCGGATGCGGCCCACGTGGTCGAGGTGCTCGACGGCATCGAACGGCTGGTCGCCTACCGGCCGGAGCTGGAACTACTCAGTGCCCGGCGCCGGATGCACTCCTCCGAAGACGAGTAGCCCGGCGCACCGTGGGCGGGGCACATCGGTGCCCCGCCCGCGCGTCGTGCTAGTGCCCGGAGGCGGCTTCCACCGCCGCGGCGACGGCGTCGGCGACCCGCGGATCCAGCGGGGAGGGGACGATGAAGTCCGGTGCCAGGTCCTCGGCGGCCAGATCGGCGATGGCCATGGCGGCGGCGATCTTCATCTCCCCGGTGATGCGGCGCGCGCCCGCATCCAGCGCGCCGCGGAAGATGCCGGGGAAGGCGAGCACGTTGTTGATCTGGTTCGGGAAATCGCTGCGTCCGGTGGCGACGACGGTGGCGTAGCGGGCGGCCACATCGGGCATGACCTCGGGGTCCGGGTTGGAGAGGCCGAAGATGATGGCATCCTCGTTCATCCCGGCGAGGTCCTCCTCGGGGACGGTCGAGGAGGAGACCCCGACGAAGGCGTCCGCGCCATCGAGGGCCTCGCGGGTTCCGCCCATGATCCCCTCGCGGTTGGTGATGGCCGCGTACTTGGCCTTGATCGGGTTCAGGTCGTCGCGGTCGCGGTGGATGACGCCCTGGGAGTCCAGCAGCACGACGTCTCCGACGCCCACGTTGACCAGGATGTCGGCGATGGCGATGCCGGCGGCACCGGCGCCGGAGACGACCACGCGCAGGTCGGCGAGCTGCTTGCCGACGACGCGGGCCGCGTTGGTCAGCGCCGCCAGGACGACGACGGCGGTGCCGTGCTGGTCATCGTGCATCACGGGGCAGTCGAGGGCCTCGATGAGCCGTTCCTCGAGTTCGAAGCAGCGTGGTGCGGAGATGTCCTCGAGGTTGACCGCGCCGAAGCTGGGGCGCAGCCGCACGAGGGTCTCGATGATCTCGTCGACATTGGTGGTCTCCAGGACCAGCGGGATGGAATTGAGCCCGCCGAAGTTCTTGAACAGCGCGGACTTGCCCTCCATCACAGGCAGCGAGGCTGCGGCACCGATGTTGCCCAGGCCCAGGACCGCCGTGCCGTCCGAGACCACGGCGACCAGGCGGGACGCCCAGGTATGGGTGGCGTGCTTGGCGGGATCGGCCGCGATGGCGCGGCAGACCTGCGCGACGCCGGGGGTGTAGGCAATGGACAGGGCGCGCTTGGAATCCAGCGGCATCGTCGATTCCACGGACAGCTTGCCGCCCTCGTGGGCGGAGAAGATGTCAGCTTCGCTGATGGGCGCGGTCGTCGTGGGGGTGGTTTCGGGGGTCACGGTGGACATGGGGATGCTCCTGGGGAAAGTCAGCTGATCGGGAAGCGGGCGTGGCACGGATTCCGCGGGCTGCGGCGCCGGCGACTGGGTCGACGAGCGGCGGGCAACCTGCCCTGCTCTGCGGAGGCCGGCCAGGGGTGTTGGCTTGCGGCGCTTGCGCAGTGGTCAGTACTTTCTTTAGACCGTTGCACCCACAGTAGGGCATCGGACGGGTCGGCCCAACCTCTCGGCGGGAATCTTACGGGTGCTCCGTACCGGGTCCCGCCGGGGCTGCCGCGTGGCCGTCGGCGTCGAACCGACGCGCGTTGGCGAGTACCGGGAGCTTCGCGCGTGCCGCGTCGAGGCTACCGAGGTCCAGGTCCACGACGGTCAGCGAGGGACCCGTCGGGGTGGAGGCCAGGGTCTGGCCCAGCGGTGAGATCACGGCGCTGTGGCCGACCCCCAACGGGGTGCTGTCGGTGGCCGGATGGCCGGCGGCGGGGTCGGCCTGGTCGCAGGCGACGACGAACGTCGTGGTGTCCAGCGCGCGTGCGCGGACCAGGGCGTCCCATTGTTCGGCCTTGCCCGGGCCGTCACCCCAGGAAGCACAGACGATGTTCACGGCTGCTCCCGCGGCGGTGGTGGCCTGGTACAGGTCCGGGAACCGCACGTCGTAGCAGGTCGAGAGCCCGAACACTGCGCCGTCAACCTCGAACGTGGCGATCGAATCCCCGGCCGTCACGGCGTCGGATTCGGCGTATCCAAAGGCGTCGTAGAGGTGGATCTTGTCGTAGCTGGCCTCGACTTCGGGACCCGTCGCGAGCAGGGTGTTGCGCACCCGGTCGCCCTCGCCGGGCGTGAACATGCCGTGGACGGTGACGATGCCGAGCTCCGCGGACAGGGTCCGGACACGGTTCGCCCAGGGCCCGTCCAGCGGCTCGGCGACCTCGGCCAGCGGGTGCCCGAAGGCGCACATGGTCGCCTCGGGGAAGACCACGACGGCGGCGCCGGCCTCACGGGCGCGGGTCGCGTGGTCGCGGACGAGCTCGAAGTTGGCGTCCAGATCCGCGGTGGAATTGATCTGGGCAAGGGCGATTTTCAACGTCATGTCCCGACTGTGCCATATCCGGGGTCTGCCTTCGACTCCCCCGGCACGGCATGATGGAGACATGCCACAGGAGACCACCGCCTTGACGAAGACCACCCAGCACGAGGCGCTGACGGGCGCCGATGCCACACGGCTGGCCGCCGCGCTGGCCGAGTCGTCCGACGCCACCGTGTTCGTCAATGGCACTGCGGTGCGCCTCCCACCGGTGGCGGCCGAGGCCGTGATGGACCTGCTGGGACGGCTGGCCGGCGGGGAGGCGGTCGTGCTCAGCACCGCCGAACGCTGGCTGAACACCTCCCAGGCCGCACGGTTGGCGGGGGTCTCCAGCACCTACCTGCGCAACCTCACCGATGCCGGAACGATCCCCGTGGAGTACCGCGGCAGCCACCGGCGCATCAAGCCGGCCGATGTCGCGGCCTGGGTGGCCGCCCGCGATGCCGCACGGCAGGCCGCCACGCAACCCGAAATCTAAAGAATCATTTCGGGAACAACTGTTGCCTCATGGTGAACCCATGTTGTTACCATGTGAGGGTGAGCACCTACCAGAACAGCACCGCACAGGATCCCGAATCGCTGCCGACCGAATCGGAGGTCGCCCTCGAACGCGCGCAGGCCTCGGCCCGCCACGAGAGCCTGTTCTCCGCGCGGGCAGCCAGCATTAGGCAGTCCGCCGTGCGCGACGTCTTCGACATCTCGCTGCGCCCCGGCCTGGTCTCACTTGCCGGCGGCAACCCCTATCTGGCCTCGCTCCCGCTGGAGAAGATCGGACAGATGGCCCACCAGATCATCGCCGAAGAAGGCCTGACCGCGCTGCAGTATGGCGGCGGCAAGGGGACCATCGAGCTGCGCGAACACATCCGGGAGGTCATGGCCGAAGAAGGCATCACCGGCGTGGACCCGGAGGACATCGTGGTCACCACCGGCTCGCAGTCCGCCCAGGATGTGGCCTGCAAGGTCTTCTGCGACCCCGGCGACGTGGTGTTGTGCGAGGACCCGACCTACGTGGGGGCCCTGAACACCTTCGAGGCCCACCAAATCCAGGTCGAACCCGTCGCGATGGACGAGCACGGGCTCGTCCCCGACGTGTTGCGCGCCCGCATCGCCGAGGTGAACGCCACCGGCAAGCGCATCAAGTTCCTCTACACGATCCCGAACTTCAACAACCCCTCGGGCATCTCACTGGGCGCCGACCGCCGCCAGGAGATCGTGGACATCTGCCGCGAGGCCAACATCCTGGTCCTCGAGGACAACCCTTACGGCCTGCTGAAATTCGACGGCGACCCGTACGTCCCACTCCGCGCCGGCAACCCCGACGACGTGATCTACATGGGGTCGTTCTCCAAGATCCTGGCCCCGGGCCTGCGGATCGGCTGGGCCCTGCTGCCCTCCCACCTCACCCGGCGCTTCTACCTGGCCAGTGAGGCCGTGATCCTCTGCCCGGCGACTTTGAACCAATTGCTGATCACCCGATACCTGGACGGGCACGACTGGCGCGCGCAGATCTCCACCTACCGCGGCCTCTATGCAGATCGCTGCGCCAGCATGCTCGCCGCGTTGGAGGAGCACATGCCCGACGGCGTGGAATGGACGACGCCGGAGGGCGGCTTCTTCATTTGGGTCACCCTCCCGGCGGGGATCGACACCTACCCATTGCTGACGCAAGCGATCGATGACGGCGTCGTCTTCATCCCCGGTGCCGCATTCACCCCGGACGACGAGCCGAACAACCGGCTGCGGCTGGCCTTCAGCGCGGTCGAACCGAGGAAGATCACCGAGGGCGTCAAGCGCCTGGCCGGCGTGCTGAAGCGGGCCATCGCCGCTGCCTGACCCGCGATTCCACCCGCACACGGCGCAGCAGAGCCGGGACCCGGGCACGCTGTACCCGGGTCCCGGCTCCGCTTCCGTCCGGATTCCTATTTCAGGAATTCATTGGTGTAGGTCTTGGACAGGTCAATCTCCTTGTCCCCCACCTCGGGGTTGGCGACCCGCTGGGTCTCCAACACCGCTTGGGCGCCCTCTTCGGTGAATTCGCCGTTGGTGCTCAGCGTCTCCTTGAGGTCGCCGATGACCTTGGCATACTGCTTCTCGTCGCCGCCGGAGAACTTCTTGGGCATCTTCGCCGCGATCTCCTCGCCGCTGTGGTCGGCGATCCACTGCAGGGTCTCCTTGATCGCCGCAGCAAGCTTCTTCGCGGTCTCCGGGTTCTTCTGCAGCCAGTCAGTCTTCGCGTAGAGGCTCGACGACGGCCAGGCAGAGGCGCCGAAGACCTCCTTGAGGCCCTCCGGCGTCCTGACGTCGGCGATGATCTTCGGATCGTGGCCGATCCTCTTGGCCAGCACCGAGATGTCCGGCTCGAGCA
Organism: Arthrobacter sp. ASL1; assembly: GCF_056680475.1. Taxonomy (NCBI): domain Bacteria; kingdom Bacillati; phylum Actinomycetota; class Actinomycetes; order Micrococcales; family Micrococcaceae; genus Arthrobacter; species Arthrobacter sp. ASL1. The sequence goes on along the minus strand of NZ_CM155284.1, from coordinate 2,555,191 downwards.
TGACGGCGGCATCCACCTGGCCGTTTTCCACGGCCGCGACGGCTGATGAGCCGGCACCGATCGCGGACACTGCGGCGTCCGTCCCCTTCATCCCATTCTTGGTCAGCAGGTACTTCACGAACATGTCGGTCGATGAGCCCGGTGAGGTGACACCGACGTTCTTCCCCTTCAGGTCCTTCAGCGAGGTGATGCTGTCCTCGTTCTTGGGCGCGACGACGAGGGCCAGCCCGGACGACAGGTTCTCGTTCACGAAGGCCTCGATGGGCTGCTTCTTGGCCTGCATCTGGATGGTGTGCTCGTAGTATCCGTTGGTGACGTCCGTGCTGCCGCCGATCATTGCGGTCAGCGCCTTGGATCCACCCTGCAGGTCCTGCAGGTCGACGTCGAGCCCCTGTTTCTTGTAGAAGCCCAACTGCTCCGCCAGGGTGGTGGGGAGATACGTCAGGAGCGTCTGGCCGCCAATGCCAATGGTGACCTTTTCACCGCCCCCACCGGCTTCTCCGCCGGACGATTGCCCCGGCGGTGCAGTGGCGGGGGTTCCGCAGGCCGAGAGCAGCAGTGCCAGTCCGGCGGCCAGAGCTGCCCCCTTGGCCATCCGGCGGCGGGGGGCACCTGGTTTCGTGTGCTGTTTCATGGGGCTTCCTTTCAAGGTGGCGTTCCGGCCGGGATGGTCGGGCTATCCGTTGTTGGTAGGGCGCCAGCGCAGCAGGTGCCGTTCGACGCGATTGACGAGAAGGTCGATGATCAGGACCACGAACATGAGGATGAACATCCCCGCGAAGACGCCTGTGGTGTCGAAGACCCCCTGGGCCTGGGCGATGGCGTACCCCATGCCCGCGGAGGCCCCGAGGTATTCGCCGACCACCGCGCCGGTGATGGCGAATCCCACGCTGATGTGCAGGCTGGAGAATATCCACGTCAGCGCACTGGGGATGAAGACGTGGCGCAGTAGCTGGCGTTCGCTGGCTCCGAGCATGCGGGCGTTGTCGATCAAGACCCGATCGACGCTCTTGACACCCTCCAAGGTGTTGAAGAAGACGATGAAGAACACCAGGGTGAACCCGAACGCGACCTTCGACCAGATGCCCAGGCCGAACCAGAGCAGGAAGATCGGCGCAAGCACCACGCGTGGCAGTGCGTTGAACATCTTCAGGAACGGCTCGAAAAGCTGCTCGAGGAAGCGCACCCGGGCGAGCAGGAAACCGAGCAACAGCCCGACCGCGGCACCCGTGGCGAAGGCCAAGGCCGCTTCCTCGAGGGTGATGAGCAGGTGGGGGAAGACGAATCCGGAGCCCACCCATTCCCAGACCGTCTTCAGGATCTCCGAGGGCCGCGGAAAGAAGAAGTCGTCGATGATCCCGACCCGGCACAACAGCTCCCAGGCAACCAGGACGAGGATGGTGAGCCCGACCTGCCCGGCGCGCACTCCCGGCCCCGTGACCCCGGCCCGTCGGCGGGGGCTCCGGCGGGCCACGATGGCGTCCTGCCCGGCCCGTTCGGTCGTGGTGCTCATGCTGCGCCGCCTTCCTGGCGAATCGTCGATTGGTAGGTGCGGGAAACCTCGACTTTCAAACGCCCCCAGATTTCCCGGTGCAGTTCGACGAACTGGGGGTCATCGCGGATTTCCAGCAGGTCTCGCGGGCGGGGAATGGTGATGTCGTACCGACCGACGACGGTGCTGCCGGGGCCGGCACCCAGGACGACCACCTCGTCCGAGAGGGCGATGGCCTCGTCGAGGTCGTGGGTGATGAACACGACCGCCTTGCCGGATTCCTGCCACAAGGCCAGCAATTCGTTCTCCATGATCTGGCGGGTCTGGACGTCCAGTGCGGAGAACGGCTCATCCATGAGCAGGATGTCGGGATCGACGATCCATGCCTGTGCCAGCGAGGTGCGCTTGCGCATGCCGCCGCTGAGCTGGTGCGGATATCGGTCGGCGAAATTTCTCAGCCCCACCTTTTCGAGCCACCCGCGGGCACGGTCGCTCGCCTCCGCCTTGGGCACACCGGCCATGGTCAATCCCAGGCTGACGTTGTCGATCACCGTTTTCCACGGCAGAAGGGCGTCTTGTTGGAACATGTAGGAGGCCCGGCGGTTCACGCCCTGAACAGGGGCGCCGAAGCTCGCCGCGGTGCCCGTACTCGGCTCCAGCAGGCCGGCGGCCATGTGCAGGATCGTGGACTTCCCGGACCCCGTCGGACCAACGATCGAGACAAAACGACCGGGCTCGACCTTCAAGTCGATGTCCTGCACCGCCTGGTAGGTGCCGCCCTGGGGCGTTGTGAACTCCTTGCTGCATGCGTTCAGTTCCACCGCGTATTCCGGTGCTTCCAGTTGATCCGGCTGCCTCATGACTGCTCTTCCCCGCGTTGGACCCTCGAAACCCCGGGGCCATCAGCCTCAAGAACGACCGACTCGCCCCACGATGTGGGTTCAGTTTCATATTGCGGTGTTGAGACTAGCAGTAACACAGATCACACTCAACGGTTTTCTGCAGCGTTACGCGATGTGCGGCGTCCACTCGCGCACCCACGGCAACGAGCCGAGGCGGACGCGGTTGCGCGCACCGACGGGCCCGGCCAAGCCGTCAAGGTCATAGGCCTCATCGCCGGCCCACACCACGATGGGTTGGCCGTCGCCGTCGAGGGTGCGCAGGCTCCTGAAGTCGGCCGGGGGTTGGCTCCGCGCCGCTTCCAGCGCGTCGGCGGCGGTGGCTTGGCGGTCGAGCCAGCGCAGCGTCATCCAGGTGGGGGGCACCAGGCTGATCCTGCCCTCACCGTGGCGTACCAGCGCCTCGGCCGGTGTCAACCAGGCGTGGTCCACGTGCTCGTCGGCGCTCAGGGTGATCTGGCCGCCGACCGGGGCCTCGAGGACAGCCAGGAAAAACCAGGTGCGCAGGCGTTTCGGGGCGGTCGGCGGCGGCGTCCAAACCGAGAGGGCGGCCAGTTCGGCCTCACGGACCTCCAGCCCGGTCTCCTCACGTGTCTCGCGCACTCCGGCCCGCAGGGCCGCGGCGACCAGCGGATCGAGGGCCTCGCCGTCGTTCATCGGGGGCATGTCGCGATCCTCGGGGTCCACGTAACCACCCGGGAAGACCCAGGCCCCGGCGAAGGAGCCCCGGTTCGAGGGGCGTTCAAGCAGGAGCACCTGCGGCCCGCCGGGTGATTCACGCAGCAGGACCACGGTGGCCGCATCCCCGTGCAGCCCAGGCGTCGAGATGGCTTCAGGCACGGACCGCCTCCTGGCGGTCGTCGTAGGCGTCGCGGGATTCGAGGATCGCACCGGCATGCTCCTCGGCCCAGCGGCGGACCGTATCGAGGGGTTCCAGCAAGGTGGCACCGAGGTCGGTGAGGGCATAGTCGACGCGTGGCGGGACCTGCGCATAGACGGTGCGCGCAACAAGCCCGTCACGTTCGAGCGTGCGCAGCGTCTGCGTCAGTACCTTGGGGGTAACGCCGCCGACTGCGGAGCGGACCGCGGTGAACCGGCCAGGTCCGGCCTTCAGCGCCTGCATGACCAGGGGCGTCCACTTGTCGCCAATGCGTTGCAGCACCAGACGGGAGGGGCAGTCGGCGTCCATGACATCGAAGGGTCGGCCATTGGTATCCATCTGGATACCTTATGACGTTGAGGTACTGGGTATCAAATGCATACCATCATGAGACGAGCCATTCACGAAAGGGATTCACCATGAAGATTGCCATCTACGGAGCCACCGGCATGGTCGGCAGCCAGATCGTCAACGAGGCACTCGGCCGCGGCCACGAGGTCACCGCCGTATCCCGGAAGGGGACGCCGGTCGACCGCGCGGCCTCCGCCACCGCCGACCTCGGTGACCTCGCAGCCTACCGGGCACTGGCGGCCGACCATGACGTCGTCGTCTTCTCGGTCCCCCCATCACGTGAGGGCGGGGACCCGCAGGACTTCATCGACGCGCACGAACAGATCAGCGAGACCCTGGTTCCCGCGCGGGTGTTCATCGTCGGCGGAGCGGGCAGCACGATGGTCGACGGCGGCCTGCTCGTGGACCAGCCTGGCTTCCCGCCGGAATACGAGGCCGAGTCCCGCGCGATGGTCACGGTCATGGAGAACTACAACTCCGCCTCCGGCCTGGACTGGACGATGCTGGCCCCGGCCCCGGTGATCGCACCGGGCGAGCGCACCGGCACCTACAAACTCGGTGCCGACTCCCCGGTGGGCGAACGCATCTCCACCCAGGACTTCGCCGTCGCGGTGCTCGACGAACTGGAGGATCCGAAGCACCGCCACCGTCGCTTCACCGTCGCGAATTGAGCGTGCGGGGGCAATGACCTGCATCCATATGCGTAACCTCTGAATCAAAGCAAAATGGATACTTCTGTTGTCTAGATCACCTCTATAGGGTCTAACGTTGGCCGGCACCCCATCCGGTGCACCACGTCACCTGATGAGGAATACATGAGTACCGAGATCCAGAGCCCGTCACCACGGGTGGCCCCCACCCCCGCCGCCCCGACCACGCCCTCAGACGCGGAGGGCCGGGGCGGCCGCCGATGGATGGCGCTGTTGGCAGGGCCCCTGGCGGGGCTGGCGCTCGCGCTGGTCCTGCCCGGGTCGCTGGCCTTCGAGGGGCGGGCCGTGGCCGGGTGTGCACTCTGGATGGCCATCTGGTGGATGACCGAAGCCGCCCCGATTCCGGTCACCTCGCTGTTGCCGCTGGTGTTGTTCCCGCTCTTCGGGATGGACACCATGGCGAACGTTGCCTCCCCCTACGCCAACCCCGTGGTCTTCCTGGTCATGGGCGGCGTGATCCTGGGGTTGGCGACCGAGAAAAGCAACCTCCACCTGAGGATTGCGTTGCTGACCATCAAGATGGTGGGGACCCGGCCAAGCCAGATCGTCTTCGGGCTCATGCTGGCCTCGGCATTCATCTCCGCCTGGGTATCTAACACGGCCACGGCCGTCATCATGGTCCCCATCGGCGTTTCCATCCTGCAATTGGTGCGCAGCATCGACAAGGACGCAGTGGATGCCAAGTTCTCCGCCTCGATGATGTTGGGCATCGCCTACGGCGTGACCATCGGTTCGATGGCCACGCTGATCGGCCAGCCGCCGATGGCCCTGATGAAGGCGTACCTCGGCTCCGAACAGGGATACGACATGGGCTTCGGCAAGTGGATGCTCGTCAGCGTCCCGGTCGCCGCCGTGATGCTGTTCGTCGCCTGGCTCGTCCTGACCAAAATCGTCTTCCGCACCGCCCTGGAGCAGATCCCCGGCGGCACGGAACTCATCCGCAACGAGCTGGCCAAACTGGGCCGCCTCACGACCCCGGAACGCCGGGTCGGCGCGATCTTCCTGCTGGCGATCTTCTTCTGGGTGGCAGTGCCTTTCATCGCGCAGATCCCCGCCGTGGCGCAGGCGCTCCCGTTCCTCGGCACCATTAATGACACGCAGGTGGCCATGGCTGCCGCGGTCGCCACGTTCCTTGTCCCGGCCCGCAAGCGCTCCGAGAACCTGGGTACGGTCCCGCTCCTCGGCTGGGAATCAGCGCGGGACATCCCGTGGGGCCTGCTCCTGTTGTTCGGTGGCGGCCTGAGCCTGTCGGCAATGTTCACCAAGACCGGCCTGTCCACCTGGATCGGCGACCAGGTCGGCGGCCTGGCGGGGCTGCCTCCGGTCGTGATCCTGCTCGTGGCCGCCGTGGTCGGCCTCGGCCTGACGGAGCTGACGAGCAATACCGCGACGGCCGCGGCATTCTTCCCGATCATGGGAGCCGTGGCGGTCGGAGTGGGACTTGATCCGATCTTGATGACCATCGTGATGACCCTGGCGGTGTGCTCGGCCTACATGCTGCCGGTGGCCACCCCGTCCAACGCGGTCGCCTTCGGCTCCGGGGAGGTATCCATCAAGCAGATGGTCCGTGCCGGCCTTTGGCTGAACCTGGTCTCCATCGTGCTGATCACGGTGGTGCTGTTCACGTTGCTGCCGCTGGTTTTCGGCACCTCCGTCTAACGATGCCCGGTGGCCCGGGGCGGATGCACGCCGACGATCAGTGCCGCGGTGCGGTGTATTCGATGCCGCGCGCGGCCAGGACCCCCAGCTGCAGGACCAGCCACGGGCTGAAGGCCCACGGCGTCGCGGCGACGGCGGCAGCGAGGTTCGCCGGGGCCACCCAGTGGTACTCGGCCACCTCGCTGTCCCGCGGCGCCGGGTCTCCCGGGGCAACCGCGAAATGGACGGGGCAGAACTCGTTCTCCACGATCCCCGAGGCGTCCACGGCCCGGTAGGCGAAGTCGGGCAAGACCTCGTGGACCACGCCGAGATCCAGTCCCAGCTCGTAGCCGGCACGACGCCGGACCGCCTCCTGGCTCGACTCCCCCGGTGCCGGATGCCCGCAGACCGAGTTGGTCCACACCCCCGGCCAAGCCCGCTTCTCCAGCGAACGGCGCGTGACCAGAACCCGCCCGTCCTCGGCGAAGACGTGGCAGGAAAAGGCGAGATGCAAAGGCGTCGTGCTGGTATGCACTTCCGATTTGAGTGCCGTGCCGATCTCGCGGTGCCCGGCGTCCAGCAACACGACGCACTCACGCGCTTCCCGTCGCGGCATCTGCCCCGTCACGTGTGCTCCTACCCGTGGTTGTGCCGGCATCATCCGGAGGTCCACTCGGAACCATAGCCGATACGTAGACATACGGAACTTCCTTCGAGCAAAAATTCACCAGAGGCGATGGGCGGTCCCCACGGGTCTAGTTCCCCGCGAACCATCTCCCGGTGGCGCCATTGATCACCGTCGCGGCCGCCTCTGGCGAATTGGGGCCTTCGGGCGCGTGCTGCGTATTCGCATCAAGTCGCACGTTTTTGGTCTTGATGGCAACGAGCTGCTGGTCCACAAGCAGCTGCCGTGATCCTTCGGGACCACAGTGCGCACGCACGATCGGGGCGAACACCGGCCGAACGACGTGCGCATTGCGGGCAACTGTACGTAATGCGTACAACGGCTTAGAATGGGACGCAGGTCACCGTCGGCGGTGACAACATCCAGTCCCGAGTGAGGTTGATAGCGTTGAGCACCATCGAACAGTCCTATCTGGTCGGCCTGATCGGCGAAGGCGTCGAGCCCTCACTCAGTCCCTCGATGCATGAGGCCGCCGCCGACGCGCACGGCCTGCGCTACCTCTACCGGCCCATCGACCTGTTGGCGCTCGGCCGCGACGCCTCCGCCGTCGGCGAACTGCTGCGCGCCGGGCGCGATCTGGGCTACAACGCCTTCAACATCACCCACCCCTGCAAGCAGGTGGCGATAGCGGAACTCGACTCGATCTCAGCACACGCCCAACGCCTCGGTGCCGTGAACACGGTCTTCATCCGTGACGGCAAGTTCCACGGCGAGAACACGGACTTCTCAGGCTTCGGCTTCGGGCTGCGTACCGGTTTGCCCGACGCCCCGCTGGGCAGCGTACTCCAGCTCGGCGCCGGCGGCGCCGGCTCCGCAGTCGCCCATGCCCTGCTCGAGGCCGGCGTCGGACACTTGGCTCTTGTGGACACCGACGCAGCCCGCGGGACCGCGTGCGCCGCCGCCCTGACCGAGCACTTCCCCGTGGCCACCATCACCGCCCACGCCCCCGGCGAGGTCCCGGCACTGCTGAAGGCCGCCGACGGCCTGGTCAATGCCACCCCGATCGGCATGCACCAGCATCCCGGCCTGCCGCTGGATATCGCGGCCCTGGAACCGCGCCACTGGGTAGCCGACGTCATCTACCGCCCCGTCGACACCGAGCTGATCCTCGCCGCGGCAGCCCTCGGTTGCCGGACCTTGGACGGCGGCTATATGGCCGTTGGCCAGGCGGTCGGCGCCTTCACACTCATCACCGGAATCGAGCCGAACGCCGACCGGATGCGCGCCCACTTCCTTGACATGATCGACCGGGGGCTCTGACCATGCGCACGTCCATCGCCACGGTCTGCCTCTCCGGCACCCTCGAGGAGAAGATGCTCGCCTGCGCCCGGGCAGGGTTCGACGGCATCGAGATCTTCGAACAGGACCTGGTGGTCAGCCCGAGGTCCCCCGATGAGGTCCGTGCCCTGGCCGACCGGCTCGGCCTTACCCTGGACCTGTACCAGCCCTTCCGCGACTTCGAGGGCGTCGCCGAGGACGTTCTGGCGGAGAACCTGCGCCGCGCCGAAGCCAAGTTCGAGCTGATGGACCGTCTGGGCATCGACACCTTGCTGGTGTGCAGCAACGTCTCAACCGCCACCCTCGACGACGACGCGGTGGCCGCCGCCCAGCTGCGCCGCCTCGGCGAGGCGGCCCAAAGCCATGGCATCAAGTTGGCCTACGAGGCGCTGGCCTGGGGCCGCTTCGTCAACACGTACCGTCACGCCTACCGCATCGTCCAACTCGCCGACCACCCCGCCGTCGGCACCTGTCTGGATTCCTTCCACATCCTCTCGCGCGCCGACAACCCGGCTGCCATCGCCGACCTGGACCCGGCGCGGATCTTCTTCGTCCAACTCGCCGATGCGCCCGTCCTTTCGCTGGACATCCTGTCCTGGAGCCGCCACTACCGCGTCTTCCCGGGGCAGGGCGGATTCGACCTGCCCGGGTTCATGGCCCACCTGGTGAACAGCGGTTACGACGGCGCCGTGTCACTGGAGATTTTCAACGACACCTTCCGCCAGTCCAACGTCCAGCGCACGGCCATCGATGCGATGCGCTCGCTGCTGTGGCTGCAGGACCGCACCGCGGCCCTGCTCGGCGAGACGGCTTCCGGATTTCCGATGCGGTTGGCCTCCCTGCCCCCTGCGGCGGCACCCACCAGCATGGACTTCGCCGAGATCCGCACCGAGGACGCCGAATCGGTCGCCGACCTGCTGGACCATCTGGGCTTCACATTCGTGGGCCAGCACCGCCGAAAACCCGTCCAGCTCTGGACCCAGGGGGCGGCCCGCATCATCATCAATGGCCAACGCGCCACCGATGCCGCGGCATCGATCTCCGCGCTGGGGTTCCAGGTCGCTAACCCGGATACCAGTCTCGCGCGAACGCGCGGCCTGCGCGCCGCGCCGGTCCCGAGACAGAACACCGCCGACGAGGCCGTGCTGCGCGGAGTGATCGCCCCCGATGGCACCGAAGTCTTCTTCGGCGCCGATACCCCCACGCCCGCCTGGGTCCAGGAGTTCGGCGCCACGGTGGGCCCGGGAGCCGGGGAGGCACCGGCGTCGTGCCTGGTCACCGGAATCGACCACGTGAACCTGGCCCAGCCCTGGCAGGCGTTCGACGAGGCGGTGCTCTTCTACGAATCGGCGCTGCGGCTCTCGACCCGCCCGGCCACCGAGGTCCCCAGCCCGCTGGGCCTGGTCCGTAGCCAGGTCATGCGCACCGACGACGGGGCCGTCCGGCTGGCGTTGAACCTGGTGCCCCAGGTCCTGGACGGCGGCGGGCCCGGGGACCACCGGCACCCGTATGCCGAACACGTGGCGTTTGCGACCACCGACATCGTGACCTTGGCGCGGCAAGCCCAAGAGTCGGGCATGGAGTTCCTGCCGATCCCGGAGAACTACTATGAGGACCTGGCCGCCCGCTTCGGGCTGGAGGCGGGGATGCTGGACACGCTGCGCGGATTGCAGCTGCTTTACGACCACGACGAATACGGCGCGTTCCTGCACTTCTACACGGGGACCGTGGGCCGGTTGTTCCTGGAGGTCGTGCAGCGCCTCGATGGGTACGATGGCTATGGTGCGCCCAACGCGCCGGTCCGCCTCGCCTCCCAGTTCGAGCATAACCGGCTGCGGGCGGGCTGACAGACCACCACGAAGAGCGAGGATGCCATGATTGCCGACACCGACGACGCGGTGCCCGACTACTTCGTGAAGTCAGCGGACAAGGTGCTGCAGATCCTGTTGGCGTTCACCTCGGCCTCGCCGACGCTGACCGTCTCGCAGGCGGCGGCGGCGACCTCGATGTCGCGTGCCGCGGCCCGCCGGTTCCTGCTCACGCTGACCGACCTGGGCTACCTGCGCACTGACGGCGCCACGTTCACCCAGACCCCGCGAGTGCTGGACTTGGGCGCCAGCTACCTGTCCTCGCTGAACCTGCCCGACATCGCCCGGCCGCACCTGACCGAGCTGGCCCACCGGCTGGACGAGACGGCCACGCTGTCCACCCTCGACGGGCAGAACGTCATCTACATCGCCCGGGTCGCCGCGCCGCGCCTGCACAGCGTGACAGTGAACCTGGGCAACCGGCTGCCGGCCTGGGGAACCTCGATGGGCCGTGTGCTGGTCGCCGCGCTGCCCGAACCGGCCCGCGAACGCTTCTTCGCCGGAGCCGAGCTGGTCGGCTACACGTCCAACACGATTACCAGCATGCAGAAGCTGCGCGAGGAAATCGAACTGGTCCGTGGCCGGGGCTGGTCGCTCGTCTCGCAGGAGCTCGACGTGGGGCTGCGCGGCCTGGCCGTCCCGGTGCGACGGGGCGACGATGTCATCGCCGCGCTGAACGTATCGATCCAGTCAGGCCGCCAGGGCGCTCCCGATGTCCAGGACGACCTTGTTCCGGTGCTGCAGGAGGCTGCGGCACGGATTGCCGACGACTTCGGCGGCCGTACCGTCTAGGGCCAGCAGGAGCCGGTACGTGATGCCCCGGCTCCCCGTGAGGCTTGGTACGCCAGGTTCCTTGTGGATGTTTCCTTGTCCGTGAGCACTACGATGAGGACGATCGCGAGCATCGCCCTCCAGAAGTGCGCCACCATCGGTTTAGAACCTGTCTCCAGCACTCGAGTTTGGGCAACGAGCGGTCACAGGTCAACGCCGAGGGCCCCGTTCCATACTGAGAACGGCAATTCTCTTCCGCCGACCGCGGCGCCGGCTTCTGCAGTACATCTGAGGAGTCCAGGAGGCGCGGCAGGCGTCGGTCAGTCGAGCAGGAGCGCCGGTTCCTCCATAATGGCCGCGACATCAGCCATGAACCGCGCCGAGAGGTCCCCGTCGACGACGCGGTGGTCGAAGCTGCCGCCGAGGGTGGTGATCCACCTCGGGATGACTTCACCGGAGACGACCCACGGCTTTTGCCGGATCGTGCCGAAAGCGACGATGGCCACCTCGCCCGGGTTGATGATCGGCGTGCCGGTATCGATGCCGAGGGCACCGATATTGGTCACCGTGAGCGAGCCGCCGCGCATGTCCTCAGGCTTGGTCTTGCCTTCGCGGGCCGTGACGGCCAGGCCATTGAGGGCGACGGCGAGTTCCTTCAGGCTCAGGTCCTGGGCGTCCTTGATGTTCGGGACCAGGAGTCCACGCGGGGTGGCCGCGGCGATGCCCAGGTTCATGTAGTGCTTGACGTGGATCTCCGCGGCGCCATCGGGCTGGTCAACCCAGCTGGCGTTGACGCTGGGATTGCGGGCTGCGGCCCAGATGACGGCCTTGGCCAGGATCAGCAGTGGGGAGACCTTGATGCCCTCGAAGTCCCGGGACTTCTTGAGCCGCTGGGTGAACTCCATGGTGCGGGATGCGTCGACGTCGACAAAGATGCTCACATGCGGAGCGCTGAAGGCGGACTCCACCATGGCCTTGGCGGTGGCTTTGCGCACACCGCGGACGGGTTCGCGGGTCACCCGGTCCTCGTCGACGGTTCCAGGCATCCAAAAGGTCCCGGCCTGGTCCTGCTCGGCCTCGCGTTGGCCCTGGTAGGAGATGAGGTCCTCGCGGGTGATCTCCCCACGCAATCCGGTTCCGCTGATCTTGGCCAGGTCGATGCCCAGCTCCTTGGCGATCTTGCGAACCGGCGGTTTGGCCAGCACACGGTCAAGAAGCTGGGAGACCGACTGGCGGGCGGCGACCGCGCGGGCACCGGCGCTGGTTGCCGTGCCGACCGGAGCCGACGCCGGCTGCGGTGCCGCGGCCGGAGTCCCGGTGGACGGTACCCGGGGAGCCGCGGGCACCGGGCGGATGGCAGTGGCCGGAGCCGGAGCTGCAGCCTGGGTGCCGCGGTGGTTGCGCGGCCGGCGTCGTACGGGATCCGCCTTCGGCCCGGAGCCGACCAACGGCCCCGGCGCCTTCTCCTCTGAGGCGGCGTCTACCACCGCCGGTGGCTCGACGACCTGATCGACGGCGAAGGGCGCGGACTCGGTGCCGGGTTCCTGCGGGACAGGGACCTCCTGCCCGGTTTCGTCGACACTGAAGAGCGGCTGGCCGACCTCGACGGTCTGTCCTTCGGAGGCGTGCAGCTCGGTCACCACTCCGGCAAACGGGCTGGGCAACTCGACGAGGGACTTGGCCGTCTCGATCTCCACGAAAACCTGGTTGATCGCCACGGTGTCACCGGGTTTGACCTTCCAGGAGGCGATGTCGGCCTCGGTCAGGCCCTCTCCGACGTCCGGCAGTTTGAAGGTACTCATGGATGGCTCCTTGGGCGCGTGCTGTTCGGGGTGCCGGATGGCTTAGTACTCGAAGGAACGGTCCAACGCATCGAGCAGCTTGTCGATGTCCGGCAGGTACTGTTCCTCGACCTTGGCCACGGGGTAGGGCATGTGGAAACCACCAACCCGGATCACGGGTGCCTCGAGCGAGAGGAATGCCCGTTCGGAGACGCGGGCTGCGATTTCGCCGCCGATACCCCCGAAGGTGGGGGCCTCATGGGTCACGATCAGCCGGCCGGTCTTCTCCACCGAGGCGATCACCGTGGCGAAATCGATGGGGCTGATCGACCGCAGATCGATGACCTCGATGCTGCGTCCGTCCTCCGTGGCAGCCTCGGCGGCGGCCAGCGCCACCGGGACGAGCGGCCCGTAAGTGACGATCGTGGCGTCGGTTCCCTCGCGGATGACCTGCGCGCTGAAGGCGTCCTGGGCCGGGGTCTCGGTATCGACCTCGCCCTTGAGCCAATAACGGCGCTTGGGTTCGAAGAAGATCACCGGGTCCTGGCAGGCGGCAGCCTGCTGGATCATCCAATAGGCGTCGTTAGGGTTGGACGGGGTGATGATGCGCAGGCCGGGGGTGTGGGCGAAGAGCGCTTCTGGCGATTCCGAGTGGTGTTCGATGGAGCCGATCCCGCCGCCATACGGGATGCGCACGACGACGGGGGCACCGAACCGGCCTTCGGAGCGGGCGCGCATCTTGGCCAGCTGGGTGGTGATCTGGTTGAACCCCGGGAAGACGAAGCCGTCGAACTGGATCTCGGCGATCGGGGCGTAGCCGCGCAGACTCATGCCGATCGAGGCGCCGATGATGCCGGATTCGGCCAGTGGCGAGTCGACGACCCGGTCGGTTCCGAAATCGGCCATCAGGCCCTCGGTGACGCGGTAGACGCCGCCGAGCCGGCCGATATCCTCGCCGATCAGCAGGGACTTCGGATTCTCGTCCAGTACGCGGCGCAGGCCGGAGGAGAGGGCCTTGGCGATGGTCATCGTGGTCATCGGGCATCTCCCTGCGGCTCAGTGGACGTCACGTCGGCATCGGTGAACCCGGCCTCGTACCGGAGGTGGAACTCCAGTTCCTCGCGGATCAGCGGGTGGGCTTCTGCATAGACATTGGCGAACGATTGCGCCAGGGTCGGTGCCGGGAAGGCCAATGCCTCGCGGCGGACCCGGGCGGCCATCTCATCGCCGTCGGAGGCGAGCTGCACGAAGAAGTCCTCATCGACCAGGTTCTGGGCACGCAGGTACTTTTCCACGCGGGTCAGGGGGTCCTTCGGCCCCCAGGTCTCCTCCTCGACCGCCGTGCGGTATTTGGTGGGGTCATCGGCCGTCGTGTGCGCGCCGACCCGGTAGGTCTCGGCCTCAATGAGTACCGGCCCGCGGCCGGATCTGGCGTGCTCGAGGGCCCAGCGGGTGACGGCATGCACGGCCAAGACGTCATTGCCATCCACGCGGATGCCCGGGAATCCGTACCCGGCGGCGCGCTGCACCAGAGGCACGCGGGACTGGACCTCGAACGGCACCGAGATGGCCCACTGGTTGTTCTGGCAGAAGAAGACCACCGGCGCCTGGTTGCTCGCGGCGAAGACCATGGATTCATGGGTGTCGCCCTCGGATGATGAGCCGTCGCCGAAGTAGGCGACCACGGCGGTGCCTTCGGCGGCGAGCCGTTCGGCATCCCAGCCCGCCTGATCGCGCTGGATGCCCATGGCGTATCCGGCGGCGTGCGGCATCTGGGCGGCGAGCACCATGGTGTACATGTGGAAGTTGTTCTCCCGGGGATCCCACCCGCCATTGGAGATGCCGCGGAAGATCCGCAGCATCTGCGGGAAGTCCACGTCGCGGGTCAGCGCAACGCCGTGCTCGCGGTAGGTGGGGAAGATGTAGTCGCGCGCCTCGGTGGCCCGCCCCGAACCGATCTGGGCGGCTTCCTGTCCGCGCAGCGGCACCCAGAGGGCCAGCTGGCCCTGGCGCTGCAGGGCCGTGGCCTCCTCGTCGAACCGCCGGGTCAGGGCCATGTCACGGTAGAAGCCGCGCACCCGCTCGGCATCGACGTCTGCCAGATAGGGCGAGTACACGCCATCCTGCCGAAGCTCTCCGTCTGGCGTGAGCAACTGGACCATGTCGGTTGCCGCCGTCGCCTGTGCGGTTGAGGTCATGCGCGTGGATACCCTTCGCTCGGATATATGCCGCCTACGGAATGCATACCGTGGGAGGCATATAACGGAAATACCCCTCCAGCCTACTGGGCAGGGGGCTTCCGGCCGGAAATGGTGACCGGCTAGGAAAGGGCGGGTCGTTTTGGATAGTTGCTACAAAGCTCGAGGAAACGCGTGTTGGCCTCCTCCTCGCCAATGGTCACCCTGAGCCCCTCGGTGCCGAAGGCGCGGACGGAGAGCGCATGCTCCCCGGCGACCCTGGCAAACTCGGGGGTCTCGTCGCCAAAGGCGAGCCAGACGAAGTTGCCCTGGGCGTCGGGAATCTCCCACCCGAGCTTTCGCAGTCCCTCGACCACGCGGGTTCGTTCGTCAACGACGCGTTGTACGCTTTCGACAACATCGTCGATGCTCTCTATCGATGCCACGGCCGCCTTTTCCGCCAGGCTCGAAACGGCGAACGGGGTGGCGATAACGCGCAGGTACTGGGTGATCGACGGGTGGGAAATGGAATATCCCACCCGCAGGTTGGCCAGACCGTGGGCCTTGGAGAACGTCCGCAGGACCACGACGTTGGGGTACTTCCGGTACATCTCGATGCCGTTTACGGCGTCGTCCCTGCGGACGAATTCGTTGTAGGCCTCGTCGATGACGATCAGCACGTTCGCGGGAACGGAGTTGATGAACTTCTCAACCTCGGCGGTAGTCAGCACCGGGCCCGTGGGGTTGTTGGGCGTGCACAGCAGCACGACGGAGGTCTGGGCGTTCACCGCAGCGGCCATGGCGTCCAGATCGTGCCGGCCGTCCGGCAGGTTCGGGATCTCGATGGCATCCGCCCCGGTGGTCTGCACGACGATGGGGTAGGCCTCGAAGGAGCGCCAGGCGTAGATGACCTCGTCCGCGACATCGTCGTCGTTCTGGCCTGCGAACGTCTGCAGGATCTGGGTCAGTGCGCCCAGGCTCCCGGCACCCGTGACGATGTCCTCGGCGGGCACATCGAGATATCCGGCCAGGGCCTCGCGCAGCTTCGTTGCCAGCGGGTCCGGGTAGCGGTTGAAGTCGACGCCCTCGCGGATGGCCTCCAGCACGGCCGGCACCGGCGGCTGCGGGTTCTCGTTGGAGGACAGCTTGTAGGAGGTCAGGCCTGACACGGCGGCCGGGGGTTTGCCCGCTGCGTACTTCGGAAGCAGGTCCAGTACGGGACGTGGTTGCACCTCGACGGGCGTGACGGGGTTCTCGTTGCTCATGGTCCTAGCCTATCGCCGCGGACGATCCCCCGGGGCCGGCACAGGACCGTATGCGAGGATGTGCCCATGTTCCGATTCATCGTCAAAGTCATCGTCAATGCCCTGGCCTTGGCCGCCGCGACCTGGCTGTTGCCGGGCATCACCGTCGGTTCCAGCGCCGTCAGCGAAGCCACCGGGAACGACTCGGTCGGCACGGTCGTCGCCTACCTGTTCATCGGCCTGATCTTCGGCATCGTCAATGCGGTGGTCAGGCCCATCATCGGGTTCCTCTCGCTGCCGATCACCTGTCTGACGCTGGGGCTCTTCGCGATCGTGATCAATGCGGCCATGTTGGTGCTCACCTCGTGGCTGAGCAGCTACACGCCCATTGGCCTGCACATCGACACATTCTTCTGGGACGCGGTTCTCGGCGCGATCATCATCAGCGTCGTCTCGGCAGTGATCGGCTGGGTCATCCCCGACAAGGAGCGCTAGGCGCCGCCCCTGCGCCCCACGGCATGGTGGGGCGGTCAGTGCGCCGGTGCCGCATGCAGGCCCTGCCGTAAGGATCCGCGCAGCGGGCGGCGCACCGGCTTGATCCGACCGGCGGTCCGGGCACGCCCGCGCCGCAGACCCACGGTCGTCACCGAAACGGCTGTGGCCCCTGCGAACACAGCACCCAGTGCTTGCCGGGCCTCGACGACGTTGGGCTCGGTACTGGTCGCCAATTCACCCGCGAGCGCACTGTAGTTACCCAGCTGGTGCGCCGCGCCAAAGCCGCCGGCATTCATGTCGGTGCCGGCCGCATAGCCGTTGAAGTGCACGGTGACCTGGTTGCTGGTCTCGGGATTGGGCCGACCGTCGAGTCCCGGGACCATGTCGTCCTGATGCTCGAGATGCAGTCCGCGAACGCCGTCGGGCAGCGGGGTTCCCCCGACGGGCGCACCGGTGGTCACCACATATTCGACGTCGTAGGTTCGCGCGATCCGCGGGTCAACCGCCAGGTTGGCGGCGTGTATTCCACCCTGGCTATAGCCCGTGATGACCAGCCGGTCCCCAGGTTGGGCCCCCACGGCATGCAACGCCTCGGCGGCCGCCTCACCGACATACAGGCTGTCGAGCCCGGCGGCCTCCACGATTCCGCCCTCATCGAACGGATTCAACGGCAGCGACGCACGGCGATCGCCCGCAGGCTCCGTCCCGGGCAAGGTGAGGACGTGGACCGGCCCGCTCGGCGTCTGAGCCGTGGACACCAGGATGGCACCCTCGCCGGAGATCGGCGCTTCGGCCCGACGCTGCAAGTCCATCAGGTTCGGCAAGGTGCCGGTGAAGGGTTTCGGAGCGGCGCGGGAGATCGAGACGCTGCGGATCCGGCGGATGTTGAACAGCAGGCGCACGGCCGCCATCGAGGCCAGACCGGTGCCCAGACGCTCGGCGATTCCGGTGCGGAATGGACCGCCATGTTCCCGGTCGGCCACCAGTCGCGCCACGACCCGCAGTGTCGATGCCGCGACCGGCTGGGACTCCGGCTTGCCCCCCAGGGCCAGCCAGGCCAGGGCGTACCCGGGGGCGGCATTGATCAGGTCCTCGGTCGTTTGCCCGTCCGGGTGGCCGTGGTTGGAAGCCACCTCACCACCCAGCCGGTCAACGACCGTCGCGGCACGCACCTGGTAGGCCTGCTGCCGGGCCCGTCGCTCGGCGTCCTCATAGCCAGCGCGGCTGGCCTCGAGCCCGGTGCGGCATTCCGCAAGACGGTCACCCACGTCGATCGCCAGCGAGTTCGAGTTCCGCAGGTGTTCCTCGGCGGCCCGGGAGAACTGCCATGTCTCCGGGGAAGAAGGCGGCCCGGCATCGGCCAAGGCGGACGAGACGAGCATCCGAACCATGGCCAATCCGTCGCCGGCCCGCCCGAGCAGCGCGGCGGCCCGTTCGAACTCGTCGAGCTGGTAGTCCACGCTGGACACTCCACCGGAACTGCTATGGCTCACCGTCCGTCCCCCGGAAATCGCTCCCGGCCCTGCTGGATCGCCGCCAAGACATCCTCGAGCTCACGCGGAATGGCATCCAGCCGGCCCAGGCACTCCTCCAGCCGGCGACGGTAGGCGATCCCGGCCGGCGAGCGCCATTGCACGCCCAGTGCCGACAACAGTCCGGCCCGGGCAACGGACAGCTCGGCCAGCGCGTGCCGCGTCCTGCGCTCCAGCAGATCCCAGTTGTACACCACGCCTCCCTTGCCGCCCCGGATATCCCCAACGCTAGGCGGGCTCTCCCACCAACGCAGGAGCCGGCGTCGTGCCTGTGGATATCGGCGCCCGGCGGACGGCGGGGGCAGGGGCCGTCCCGCGTCATGCGGTGCCGGTGGCCGGGCGGGCCATGAAAGAATGGGCACCATGGCTGAATCCGCGCGCACATCCCTTGCTTCCGAACCGCTGGCACTTGGTGCCCTCGACGGCCGCTACCGGTCGGCGATCGCCCCGCTGGTGGACCACCTCTCGGAGGCGGCGCTGAACCGCAACCGCGTCCATGTGGAGGTCGAGTGGCTGATCCACCTCACGTCGCATTCCGTGTTGCCGGGCACCTCCCCGTTGTCCGCGGACCAGGCGGCCGCGCTGCGCCGGATCGTCACCGAATTCAACGCCGCTTCGGTGTCTGAACTGTCCGAGATCGAGGCCATCACCGTCCACGACGTCAAGGCCGTGGAGTACTACATCAACCGCCGCCTGCCGGGCATCGGCATCGAGGCGCTGACCCCGCTGGTGCACTTCGGCTGCACCAGCGAGGACATCAACAACCTCTCCTACGCCCTGGGTGTCAAGGACGCGGTCGAGGACGTCTGGATGCCAGCGGCCCGCGCCCTGGTTCAGCAGATCACGGCCATGGCCGAGACGACCCGTGCCGTGCCGATGCTCTCGCGTACGCACGGGCAGCCGGCAACCCCGACGACGCTGGGCAAGGAGCTCGCCGTCACCGCCTGGCGGCTGACCCGCCAGCTGGAGCGGATCGCGCGCACCGAGTACCTGGGCAAGATCAACGGGGCCACCGGCACCTACGCCGCGCACTACGCCTCCGTGCCCGGGGCCGCCTGGCAGCAGGTCTCGCGGACGTTCGTCGAGGGCCTCGGGCTGGACTGGAACCCGCTGACCACGCAGATCGAATCCCACGACTGGCAGGCCGAGCTCTATGCCGATGTCACGCGGTTCAACCGGATCCTGCACAACTTCTGCACCGACGTGTGGAGCTACATCTCCATCGGCTACTTCAAGCAGGTACCGGTCGCCGGCGCCACGGGATCCTCGACGATGCCACACAAGGTCAACCCGATCCGCTTCGAGAATGCCGAGGCGAACCTGGAGATCTCCAACGGGTTGTTCGACACCCTGGCCGCCACC
This sequence comes from Arthrobacter sp. ASL1, assembly GCF_056680475.1. Lineage (NCBI taxonomy): Bacteria > Bacillati > Actinomycetota > Actinomycetes > Micrococcales > Micrococcaceae > Arthrobacter > Arthrobacter sp. ASL1. Next base: position 2,536,028 of record NZ_CM155284.1, on the reverse strand, counting down.
CTGGTGACCAGCCGCTGGCAGCGAGACCTCACCGATTCGTCCTCGCAGCGCAACATCGGCACCGCGTTCGGCCATTCGCTGCTGTCGATCTCCAATGTCGCCAAGGGCCTGGAGCGCCTGGACGTCGCCGAGGACGTGCTGGCCGAGGACCTGGAGCACAACTGGGAGGTGCTCGGCGAGGCCATCCAGATGGTCATGCGCGCCGAGGCCATCGCCGGGACGGCGGGCATGGAGAACCCCTACGAGCGGCTCAAGGAGCTCACCCGGGGCAACCGCGTCGACGCCGCGCGCATGCAGGAGTTCGTCGCCGGGCTGGGCCTGGGCGACGAGGCGGCAGCCCGGCTGAAGGCCCTGACACCGGGGACCTACAACGGCATTGCCGCGGAGCTGGTGGACCACCTCAAGTGAGGTCGGGCCGTTGACGAGCCCGGAGTCAAGGCTCGTCCCCGGCCTGGTCTACGCCGCCCTGTCCACGGCGATCGTGAGCTCGCTGGGCATGCTCCTGGTGCCCACGGTGTCCCAGGAGTTGGACGTCTCAGTCAACACCGCGCAGTGGATGCTGACCGTGAACCTCCTGGTGGGGGCGATCGCCACACCGGTCATGGGCCGGTTGAGCGACGGGCCGCACAAGCGTCGGCTGCTGCTGGTCTCCCTGGGCGTCATCCTGCTCGGGTCGGTCATCGCCGCCCTGGCCACCACCTTCCCCCTGTTCCTGGTCGGGCGCGCCCTGCAGGGACTGAGCTACGGGATCGTCCCGGTGACGATCTCCCTGGCCAGGCGCTACGTGGAGGCACCAAAGGTCCAGCCCTCGATTTCCAGCCTGTCCGTGACCGTCTCGACCGGAATCGGCATCGGCTACCCGCTGACCGGCATCATCGCCGGTCTCTTCCAGTTCCAGGTCGCGTTCTGGTTCGCCGCGCTGTTCGTGCTAAGCGCCATCGTCGTGGTCCTGCGCACGGTTCCGGCCGGGCCGGACGAGCGGGCGCCGCGCCTGCCCTTCGACTTCGGGGGCGCAGCCCTGCTGGGCCTGGGGCTGGGCGCCTTGTTGCTGGCCGTCAGCGAGGGTCCCACCTGGGGTTGGGGATCGACCCGGACCGTCGGCACCTTCATCGGTGCCGCCGTGGTGCTCACCGCCTGGGTTTTCACCGAACTACGATTGCCCCACCCCCTGGTCAACTTGCGGGTCCTGCGCACCGGCGATGTCCTGCTGGCCAACGGCACGGCCGTTGGGCTGGGGGCCGCCATGTACATCGCCCTGTCCATTTCCAGCCTGGTCGCCCAGGCTCCGGCCTCCACCGGCTACGGGATCGCACTCCCCGTCTTCTGGGCCGGATTCGTCATGTTCCCGCTCTCGGTGGGCAGCTTCGCCGCGAACCGCCTGGTGCGGCGACTGGTGGGCCGGGTCGGCCTCACCACGCTCCTGCCACTGGGCACCGCGCTGATGGCCGCCTCGGGGACGATGCTCTGGCTTGCCCACTCCCAACTGTGGGAGATCCTGGTGGGCATGCTCGTGTTCGGCCTCGGCATGGGAGCCAGCTACGCGGCCATGCCGGCACTGATCGAACGCAGTGTGGCCACCTCCGAACTCGGCAGTTCCGTCAGCTTCAACCAGGTTCTGCGCACAGTCGGCAGCTCCTTTGGCACCGCGGTTTCGGCGGCTATCTTCGCCACGCATCTGGAACCGGACCTGCGCCCGAGCGGCGACGGGATCACCGCGGCCTTCGCGCTCGGTGCCGCACTGTGCACTGTGGTCTTCCTCGTGCTGTTCGTCCACCGGATAATCCACGTGCGAGGCCGAGGGGCCAGCTCCAGATAGTCAGCCCCTGAACGAATCAACGCCAACATGACCTGCCCCCTTGGTGATTGGGGTCACGTGCTTTATCATCGAATTAGTCAGATACCGCACGACTGTTCGGAATACGCACAACACCCCACGTGTGATCATGTATCAGCACCAGCTCCAAAGGACTCCCCCATGGCACCGAAACCCGCCACCTCCCCCGCAGTTCCAGGCTCGGATCAGGCCCGACGCCTGCGTCGCGCCCGCAAAGCGGCCTTGGCCGCCTTCCTGGGCGGCATGCTCGAGTACTACGACTTCTTCGTCTACGCGACGGCCGCTTCCCTGGTCTTCTCCCACATCTTCTTCCCGGGAGGGGACCCGACCATCGCCCTGCTGGCGTCGTTCGCGACCTTCGGCGTCGCCTATGTCGCCCGGCCGTTTGGCGCCGTCGTCTTCGGCCACCTGGGCGACCGGATCGGCCGCAAGAACACCCTGGTGCTGACGCTGGTGGTCATGGGCGGGTCCACCTTCCTGATCGGCGTGCTGCCCGACTTCCACACCGCTGGCTACCTCGCCCCGGCCCTGCTGGTCTTCCTGCGCCTATGCCAGGGCCTGTCGGCCGGTGCCGAGACCGCCGGTGCCTCCGCGCTGACCATGGAGGAATCCCCGGTGGGCCGGCGCGGGTTCTTCCCGTCGTTCGCGATGAGCGGCATCTCGGCCGGCATCGTGCTGGCGTCCCTGGTCTTCCTGCCCGTGGCCGCCATGAGCGAGGCGGACCGCCTGGCGTGGGGCTGGCGCATCCCGTTCCTGCTCTCCGTCGTCGTGCTCGTCGTCGCGTTCCTGGTCCGCCGCTCGCTCGACGAACCGGAGATCTTCGAGGCCAAGGCCGAAAAGAACGACCTGGTCAAGCTGCCGTTCATGGACATGTTCAAGACCCACCCGGCACAGTTCCTGCAGATCTCGATGATGTCGTTCGAGACCGTGACCAACACGTTCATGCAGGCGTTCGGACTGGCCTATGCGGTCAGCGTCGGGATCCCCGCCTCGACCATGCTGATGGTCAGCATCGTGGGCAATGTCCTGGCCATGGCCACCCAGCCGCTGTGCGCCCTGTTCTCCGACAAGTACGGCCGCCGTCCGATCTTCATCGCCGGTGTCCTGGGGTCCGGCGGTCTGATCTGGGTCTACTTCTGGGCGATTTCGACGGCGCAGATCGGCCTGGTCTTCGTGGTCAGCACGGCCATCACCGCCGGCACCTACGCCATGTCCAACGCCATCTACCCGGCCTGGTTCTCCGAGCTGTTCAATGTGCGCGTGCGCTACTCGGGCGTGGCGATCGGGCTGCAGGTGGGCATTGTCTGCGCCGGGTTTACCCCGCTGCTGGGCACCGCGCTGGTCGGGGGCGTCCATGCCAACTGGGGCCCCGCCGCGTGGATCGTCGCCGGATCCTCGATCATCGCCGTCGTCGGCGCCTGGTGGGCCCGGGAAACCTACCAGACCCCGATGGAGCAGCTGGGCAACCACGTGCACCATCCGGAGGCCGACCCGCAGGACATGCCGGCCACCTCGGGGCACCGGCACGTCGCGGGCTGATCCCGGGCACCGAACGCTGCGGGTCCGTCCGACCACCTTGGTTTTTAGGGGCCGGGCGGCCCCGCCGTGCGTCCGGGCTCCGGAACGACCGGCTGCCGCGGTGGCTCAGGCGGCCGGGCGCACGTGGGGCACGACCATCGGCGTCCCTGCTTGTGGATCGTCGATGACGTCGGCGTCGAGCCCGAAGATCCCCTGCACCAGGCCGGGGGTGAGGATGTCCCGGGGCGACCCGTGGGCCTGGATCGCCCCGTCCTTCATAACCACCAGGTCGGAGGCGAAACGTGCCGCCTGGTTCAGGTCGTGCAGCACCGCCACGATGGTGCGCCCCTCGCGGTTGAGTTCGGCGAAGAGCTCGAGCAGGTCGTACTGGTGGGCGATGTCCAGGAACGTCGTCGGCTCGTCGAGCAGGATGATGTCGGTGTCCTGAGCCAGGACCATGGCCAGCCAGGCCCGCTGGCGCTGGCCGCCGGACAGCGAGGACACCTGTTCCTTCTCCAGGCCGTCCAACCGGGTCCGTCCCAGGGCTGCGGCGATGGCCGCGTCGTCGGCCCGGGACCACTGGCGCAGCAGCGTGTGGTGGGGGTGGCGGCCACGGGCGACCAGGTCGCTGACGGTGATGCCCTCCGGCGCCACGGCACCCTGGGGCAGCAGCGAGACCCGACGGGCGACGGCCCGGCCGTTCATCGACGCGACGGCGGCACCGTCGAGCATGATCCGCCCGGCGGTGGGCTTGTTGACGCGGGCGAAGGCCTTCAGGAGCGTGGACTTGCCACACCCGTTGGGGCCGACGATGACCTTGAAATCCCCGGCGTGGATGTCCAGGTCCAGCTCCTCCACGATGGTGCGGGTGCCGTAGCCGAGGCTGATGCCCGCGGCGGAGAGGACGGGTTGGGCGTTGTGGCTCATGCCAGCCCCTTTCTGAATTCGCGGACTAGCAGCGCGCCCAGGTACACGCCGCCGATGGCCAGGGTGAGGATGCCGACCGGCAGCGAGTGCGCCCACGGCGCCTGCTGGGCGACGAGGTCGGCGGCGACCAGCAGCAGCGCGCCGGTCAGCCCGGAGAGCAGCATTTGCGGACGCCCGCTGTGGGCCAGCCGCCGGGCGATGTGCGGGGCGGTCAGCGCGACGAAGGCGATGGGCCCGGCGACCGCGACGGCACCGCCGGCCAGCACGACGGAAAGCAGGACCGCCCACCGCCGCGTCGTGACCGCAGGGGATCCGAGGGCCCGCGCGACGTCGTCGCCCATTTCACTCAACGCCAACGGCACGCTCAGCAGGGCCAACGGGGCGGCGCAGACCAGCAGGACCACCCCGATGGTCGCGGCATGCTCCCACGAGCGGGCCTCCAGGGACCCGTTGAGGTAGGAGGAGAGCATGGTCGCCTGGTCGCGGGCCACCACGTAGACCACGTACTGGGTGAACGCGGCGGCCATGGCGGAGACGCCGATGCCGGCCAGGATCATGCGCAGCGGATTGCCGAACCCGGTGCCGGTGCCCAGCGCGACGAGGCCGACCGCCGCGGCGGCGCCGAGCACCGAGCCGAGCGGGATCGAGGCGGCGCCGGGCAGCAGCAGGCCGAAGAACGCGGCACCCGCACCGGCCCCGGCGCTGACGCCGATGACGTCCGGGCTGCCCAGCGGGTTGCGGGTTACGGATTGGAACAGCGCGCCGGAGAGGCCCAGCGCGATCCCGGCGCCAACGGCCACGACCAGGCGCGGACCGCGCAGATGCCCGAGCACGAAGGCCTGCTTGCCGTCCGCGGCCCCGCCGAACAGGGCGCCGAACAGCCGGGACGGTTCGATCCCGAGCCCGCCCATCGTCAGCGTCCCGAAGGCCCCGGCCAACAGGAGCAGCACCAGGATGGCGGCCACGGCCACCGGGCGCGGCGCCACCGGCAGGGCGATGCGCGAGCCCAGGCGCAACACCGGCCCTCCGGCAGCGGACGACGCCGGTGCCCGCCTCGGGTGCGGTCCTTGCGGGGCGCCCGGTGCCGGTGGGGCACCCGGGAGGGCCCCGCCGTCGTGCTCCGGGTCGGTGCGTTGCGTGGTGAGCCCGCTCATGACCGGTCCCCCAGCCGGCGCACGACCAGCAGCAGGATCGGCGCGCCGACGAAGGCGGTGACGACGCCGACCATGAGTTCCTGGGGGCGCAGCAGCACCCGGCCGATGACGTCGGCCCCGAGCAGGACGATCGGCCCGACGAGTAGGGCGCCTAGCAGCTGGCGGCGCATGTCGAGCCCGACGAGGGCACGGACGATGTGGGGCACGGCCAGCCCGATGAAGGCGATGGGGCCGACGGCGGCGGTGGCCGCGGCGCTCATCAGGGTCGCAGCCCCGAGCCCTGTGGCGCGGACCAGCCCGGTGCGCACTCCCAGCCCGGTGGCGGCGTCGGTACCCAGTGCCAGGGCGTTCATCGCGCCGGAGACGGCGAACGCGATCAGCAGCCCCAGCAGCAGGAACGGCAGGACGGAGAACAGCTGGCTGTAGGCGCCGTGGTGCAGCGAGCCGACGACCCAGAAGCGGTAGTTGTCGAAGGTCTGCGGCAGGCTGAGCGCGATGCCCTGGACGTAGGCGGTCAGCACGGCGGTGACGACGGCGCCGGCGAGGATGAGCCGCACGAGATTGGCGCCGCTGGAACCGGCGGTGCCCACGACATAGACGGCGACCGCGGCAAGTCCGGCGCCAACGAGGGCGACCCACACGGCGGCCGGGGAGCCCAGGGTGAGGCCGAACAGGGCGGTGCAGGTGACCATGGCGGCCGCGGCGCCGGCGTTGATACCCAACAGTCCGGGGTCGGCCAGCGGGTTCGCCGTGACGGATTGCATCAGGGTCCCGGCCAGGGCCAGGGCCGCCCCGACGGCGATGCCAAGCAGGGTGCGCTGGTAGCGCGAGTCGAAGACTGCCGCCAGATAGGGGTCTCCGTGCCCGGTCCACGAGTCGAACAGCTCGGTGACGGTGGTGGGTTTGGACCCGAGGACCAGGCTGGCGATCACGACGCCGGCGAGCACCAGCAGGCATGCCAGGTAAACGGGCGCAGCCCGCAACAGCCCCGGACGCCGGGTCCGGGTCTGCTGCGGGCTGGTGGCCAGGGGGGTGGTGCTCAGGATGGGGTCCCTACTTCTTGGCGTGGGAGATGGCCTCGTCGATCATCGGCACGTACCGGTCCAGGGCATACGGGACGGTCAGCGGGTTGATCATCGAGGAGGCGGTGACGAAGGCGTTGTCGTCGCTGGCGACCACGGCACCCTGTTTGATGGCCGGGATCTGGGCGTAGAGCTTGTTCGACAGCGCCTGCTTGCGGGCGGCGGCATCGGAGTAGAACGTGAAGACCAGGTCGCTGTCGTTGAGTTGGTCGGCGTTCTCGTAGCCGATGACTGCCGAGTCGGTGCCTTCGGTCTCCTTCATCTTCTCCACCGCGGGGTCGGGCTTCAGCCCGAGGGCACCGACCATGGCGGCGCGCTGTTCGGTGGGCAGGAAGACGCCGAGGGTATCGGGCGTCGTGTAGACGTAGGAGAACGTGTAGTCGGCATACTCCGGGTGGGCCTTCGCCGCGTCGGCCAGCTGCTTCCTGAGGTCGGCGACCAGGCCCTGGGCGTCGGATTCCTGTCCGAGGGCCTTGCCGACGATGTCGATCTGCTGGTCCCAGTCGATGCTCCAGGCCTGGTCCGGGTAGGCAACTGTCGGGGCGATGGCGTTCAGCGTGTCGAACTGTTCCTGGGTCAGGCCGGACCAGGGGGCAAGGATGACGTCGGGATCGAGCTCCACGATCTTTTCCATGTCCAGCTGCTCGCCGGAGCCGACGAGCTCGGGCAGCTTCCCGCCGTCCTTCTCCACGGCTTGGTGGATCCAGGGCAGGTAGCCGGTTTCGTCGGCTGCCCAGGCGTACTCCTCCATGCCCACGGGGATGGTGCCAAGCGCGATGGAGGTCTCCGCGGACCCCTGCCCCAGCGTGATGACGCGTTCGGGCTTCTTCGGGATCTCGGCGGTGCCCAGCGCACTCTTGATCGTCACCGGGAAGCCGGCGGCCTCCGACGCGGGGGCGCTGCCGCCGTCACCGGATGCATCGCCGCCGGCGCATCCTGCCAGGGCGAGGGCCGAGGCGGCCAGGAGGGCGACACCGGCCCCGAGGGAACGCAGACGTGCAAAGGTCATGGTTTTCCTTACGCTGATGCGGGCCGGGCAACGTGGCCGGCTCCGCCACTACTCGAATGACGTGCAAGGTAAGGCTACCCCAACCTAACCATCGGGTTGCAACGTCACGAAGTTGTCGCGTAATTATTCCGGATCGGCCCTACAGCCAGCCGCGCTCGGCGGCAATGCCCGCGGCCTCGATGCGGTTGACCGCCCCCGTCTTGCCGATCGCCGACGACAGGTGGTTCCGGACGGTGCCCGCCGACAGGTGCAGGGTGGCGGAAATCGCCGCCACCGCCTTCCCGTCACGGGCCAGGGCCAGGGCCTGGCGCTCGCGTTCCGTCAACGGGTTCTCCCCTTCGGACAGCGAGGCCGCGGCCAGTTCCGGGTCCACGACCCGCAGCCCGGCATGGACCTTGCGGATGGCCTCGGCCAGCTCGGAAGCGGGGGTGTCCTTGACGACGAACCCGCTGGCCCCGGACTGGAGTGCCTCGCGCAGGTAACCGGTGCGCCCAAAGGTGGTGACCATGAGCGTTCGGCACCCGGGCACACCGGCGCGGATGCGGCGCGCGGCCTCGATGCCGTCGACACCCGGCATCTGGATGTCCAGAACACAGACGTCCACGGAAAGCCGGCCGGCCAGTTCCACCGCTGCCGCCCCGTTCTCGGCCTCGGCCACGACCTGGAGGTCGGATTCCAGGTTGAGCAGGGCCACCAGGGCACCACGCACCAACGCCTGGTCGTCGGCGACGAGGATGCGGATGCTCACCAGCTGGCCTCCACCCGGGTTCCGCCGAGGGCGGCCGCCCCCACGTGGAAGGTGGCACCCGCCTCGGCCATGCGCTCGCTCATGCCGCACATGCCATTACCTGCGGTGCTCGCACCCAGCCCCACGCCGTCGTCCTCGATGACCAGGGATCCCGACGCGAAGCGGATGCGGCAGCGGGTGGCCCGGGCATGGCGCAGCACGTTCGTGCCCGCCTCGCGGACCAGCCACCCCAGCGGGTCCCGCAGCCGGTCGGGGACCTGCCCGGCGTGGTCGCCCTCGACCTCGACCGCGACCCCGGCCCCGCCCAGCGTCAGGCGGATCGCCTCGAGCTGGGTGGACAGGTCGTTGCCGCGTAGTCCGCCGACCGTGGCCCGCACATCGGCGAGCGCACCGCGCACCAGCGCCCTGATGTCGGCGATTTCCGACCGGCTGCGCTCCGGGTCGCCCTCGATGAGTCGTTCGGCCAGCTCGGCCTTCACGGCAACGACGGTCAGCGTGTGGCCCAGGATGTCGTGGACGTCCCGGGCGAGGCGTTCGCGTTCGGAGACGAGGGCGAGATCGGCCTGGATTCGGTCGCTGCGGTTGCCCGCCTGGATCAGCGCGAACGTCACCATGTTCAGCACGAAGATCCCCAGTTGGATCGCCGCAATGTAGACGTACTCCCACGCGTCACCCGCGAGCGCCGGCAGCCCGAAGGTGAGCCCGATGCACACAACCCCCACGGCCCAGGCGGCCGGACGCGGCAGCAGAAAACAGGCATACCCGATCAGGAAGGGCGTCATGTACAGGGCGTCGAGGCCGATGAGCACCCCCATGGCCAGGATGATGACCGCCAGAACAGCAAACCCCGCGGGGTTGAACCGGGCCCAGGGGGCATCGGGGTCCAGCCGGTTCCCCCCGATAAAGGCCAACAGGTAGACCCCGACGAAGAGTCCGATCAGCAGGTAGCCCAGGGTCATCCGGACAGGCCCGAGGCCCGCCTGGAGCATGGCCACGATGGTGTACCCCAGGAAGACCAGCCAGATCGCCGAGAGGAGCCACCCGCGTTGGGCCCACCGGTCGGCGGACGCCTCGGCGGGTCCGCGGGCGGCTGCTAGCCGGGTCATGGCGGGTCCTCCTACCGGCGGGCGCGGCCGCGGCGCACGGCCAGGACCGCGACGAGCCCGAAGATGAGTAGCCATGCCACTAGATTAGCGATCAGCGCCCATAAGGGGTCCACATTCGTGGAACCGGATTGGGCGCCCTCCAGGACGGGCCACCTCACGAGGCCGACGAAACCGTACATCGGGGTGAACCGGGCGACGTCGAGCAGGGTGCCGGACAACGGGACGAAGACGTTCCCGAGGAACGAGAGCACCACCAACAGCCCGGAGGCAATGCCCATCGCCGACTCGCTCTTGAACAGCATGGCGATGGCGTAGCCGAACAACGCGAACAGGATCGATCCGACCAGCGCGATGGCGAACGTGGCGGCCCACATCCAGCCATGGTCGGCGTGCGCGCCGGTGAGGGCACCGACGATGAAGACGACGGCGATCGACAGTGCCGTGACGACGAGTGCGACCACCGCCTTTCCGGCGACGAAACCGGCCGGCCGCAGGGGCGTCAGGCCAATCTGCCGGCCCCATCCCTGCATTTGCTCGACCGCGGAGACGCCGGTGACCGTGGTGGCGGCGACCGATGCGCCATAGGCGGCCATCGAGGCCATGATGTAGAACTTCACGTTGCCGTTGCCGGCGCTTTCGTTCGCATAGCTGAACGACAGGCCGAAGATGACGTACATCAGGGTGGGCAGGACGAGGACGAACATCAGGTTCATGACATCGCGCAATTGGCGGGTCAGGTCGATGCGGACAAAGGTCGCGTTCATGGTGTTTCCTTCGGGGTTCGGGATGCCGGGTCAGGCGCCGACGGCGTCGGCCGGTGTGGTGGCGGGCGTCCGGGTCATCTGGACGAAGGCGCTCTCCAGACTGGGGGCGGAGATCTCCAGCTCGGCCCCCTGCCCGCCATTGAGCAGGTGCCGGGCCACGGCGTCGGAATCGGTGGTGGTGATGGTGGCCCGGGTGCCGTTGACCTGCACGTCGGTTACGCCGGCGATGGCGCGGAGTTCGGCAAGTCGAGGATCGTCGGGGTCGATGGCGCCATGGTCCTGGAGCGTCGCTGCCACGGTCCGGCCGGCGGCCAACGCCCGGACGCTGGACGTGCTGCCGTCGGCGATGATCTTGCCGGCATTCATGAGCACGATGCGCTGGGCGAAGCTCTCGGCTTCCTCGAGGTAGTGCGTGGCGAAGATGACGGTGCGCCCTGCCGAGGCATCACGGCGCATGGTGGCCCAGAAATCGCGCCGGGCGTTGACGTCCATGCCCGCCGTGGGCTCGTCGAGGATCAGGATGTCGGGGTCCGGCAGCAGTGCCAGCGCGAATTTCAGCCGCTGCTGTTCGCCTCCGGAACACTTGACCACCTTCCGGCGGGCCAACCGGGCGGTATCGGTGGCCGCCATGACCTCCTCCACCCGCCCCTTGGCCCCATGCAGGGAGGCGATGGCCAGGACGGTCTCCTGCACGGTGAGGTCGCGCAGGAGCCCGCCGGTCTGCAGGAGAGCGGACATCCGGCCGGCGCGGACCGCGGCCTGGGGCCGCTGGCCGAAGACGCTGACGGTCCCGGAGCTGGGGCTCGTTAGCCCCAGGGCCATATCGATGGTGGTGGTCTTCCCGGCACCGTTGGGGCCGAGCAGTGCCACGATTTCCCCGGCATTGACCGTCAGGTCGATGCCGTCGACCGCATGGAGTCGCCCTCCATCGGAGGGGAAGGTCTTGCGCAGGTCCTGCAGCTCAAGGGCTGGTGTCGGATTGTCCATGAGGTAAGTCTTGCCGCAGTCCAGCTTCCGCACCTCTGGCAGCGCTCACGATCTGCCCATGACCGTTGTCATGGGCCGGGAGGGCCATCCAGCCGCCGCGACGCGGCGTCCTGGTGGGCCAGCCGGCGCAGCGCCAGGATGACGGGTTCGTAGAGCGCGGTGCCCAAGACGGCGTGCTCCACCGTGGCCGCCGGCTCCCCGGGCATCCCTGCGACGTCGTACTCGGCCATCTCCATCAGGGAACGGCCATAGACCCTCAGGCGTTCCGGGCCCATCGGGATTCCCGCGTCCGCGACGGCCTGCAAGGCACGCTCGAGCTGTGCCACGGCCGCATAACCTGGATCGAGGACCTGCCCCAGCGACTCCAGCGCCTCCCGGGCCAACGGGTAGGCGGCACCAGAACCGTCTCCTGCCCCGGATTCCTGCAGATAGGGCGGCAGCGCCGCAACCGCACGGCCGAGCGTGTCGAAGGTGCTCTCCCCCGGCTCGTCCATGAGTCCCAACACGACCCGGACCTTTTGGATCGGCAAGCCGGCCACCTCGGCCAGCGCTTTGATCACCCGGATCCTGTGCACATGGGCGGGCCCGTAGTCGGCCTGCGTGGCGCCCCGGGAGGCGCCGGGCGGAATCAACCCTTCGCGCAGGTAGTACTTAATGGTGGACACGCTGCTGCCGGCGGCGGCGGCAAGTTCTGAAATGCGGATGGTCGCCTCCCTTGACTATTGGATAGTAACAGTATCCAATCTTAGGTACTAGCACTATCCAATTGGTCGCAGAACCAGGACCCATCCTCAGGAGACATCATGGATACGGGAAGCACCCTCACCGCAGGGATCGTCTTGTTGGCGGTGGTCACCATCGCCTATGGGGGAACGTTCGTGCTGCGCGTGGTCTCGGGTAAACAGCCCGCCAACGACTTGCAGCAGTCCTTCTTCCGGGCCGGACATGCCCACGCCGGGGTGCTCGTCATCCTCGGACTGGTCGTACTGCTGCTCATGGACGCCGCCGCCGTGGCAGCCCCGTTCCGCTACGCGGCCGACGGCATCCTGTTCTCGGCGATCCTGATGCCTGCGGGATTCTTCCTCTCGGTTATCGGCCGGAATCCGGCAAAGCCCAACGGGTTCATCGCGCTGTTGTGGGCGGGGGCCGCGCTGCTGACGGTGAGCCTTGTCGTCGGTGGCATTGGGTTGATCAGGGCCGGTTGAGGGCCACCAGCGCGGTCGTCGACCCCGACGCGTTGGCCTTCCCTCAAGCGCTCTGGCTCCCTCCTTGAAACCGCATGATTCGCCCCACGGCTTCGGCGACCGCTTCACGTCCCGCAGCGAAGCTCAGCCGCACCGCTCGCCGGCCCCCGGAACCGTCGAAGTCCCCACCCGGGACGAGTGCCACGCCTTCCTCCTCGAGCAACGCCGCGCAGTAGGCGGTGGAGTCCTCGAAACCGCCCAGGGCGTCGCCCAGATCGGCATAGAGGTAGAACGCCCCGTCGGCAGGAGCTGCCGGGCCCCAGCCCAGCTGCGGCAGGTTCTCCAGCAGGACGGAGCGGGTCACGGTGAACTCGTCGACGAATCCTTGCGCCTGGCGGTAGGAGTCCTCGGTGAAGGCCTCCACAGCGGCCATCTGGGCCGGGGCCGGAGGGCAGAGGGCAACGTTGCCGGCGAGCGCGTCGACGGCCGGAAGCAGGTCGTCGGGAACGATCGCCCAGCCGAGCCGCCACCCCGTCATGCCCCAGTACTTGGAGAAGCTGGAAATCACGACGCCGGAACGGTCCAGTTCCCAGGCACAGACGCCCCGCGGGTCCGGGTCTCCGATGGCGGGGTAGGTGATGCCGTGGTAGATCTCGTCGCTGACCAGCCGCACCGCGTGGCGCAAGCACCACGCGGTGAGATCGGTGAGCTCGCCCCGGGAGACCATGGTGCCGGTGGGGTTGGCCGGCGAGGCAAGCATCAGGCCACTGAGGGGACCGTGTTCGGCCGCCGCGGCATCGAGCTGTTGCGGGGTGGGCTGGTATCTGGTCTCCGGCCCGCAGTCCAGCTCGACTACCTCGACCCCCAGCGCACGCAGGATGTTCCGGTAGGCGGGATAACCGGGCCGCGCGAGTGCCACGCGGTCGCCGGGATTGAATGCGGCCAGGAAGGTGAGCATGAAGGCGCCGGAGGATCCTGTGGTCACCGCGACATTGGCTGCCGGCACGTCGATCCCGTACCAGCGCCGGTAGTGTTCCGCGATGGCCCCGCGGAGTTCCGCGATGCCGAGCGCCGGCGTATAGGTCAGGGGCACGCCCGAACCGTGGATGGCGGCCGCACGTTCCGATACTCCTGTCGGAGCGCCACCACTGGGCTCGCCGGCGCACAGGGAGATGACGTCCCGGCCGGCGGCACGCAGTTCGGCCACGCGGGCCAGGATGTCCATCACCTGGAACGGCGGAACCTGGGCGCGGGAGGCAACGGTGAGTGGTCGCTGGTTCACTGGGTTGCTCCTCATGCTCGGTTCTCGGTCGATTCCCCTAGCCTGACACACGCCACCTCCGGCGAAGCCTCCCTGCCGGCCCTACGCCCAGAGGGTGAGCCGGCGGCCCGCCCCGGAAATCCTCCACGTCGTGGTGCGGACCCACAGGTGACAGGCCGCCGTCGATCCGGTGGCCACGTGCAGGCAATCCGGCACCCCGTCCGGCGTGGAACCCGCATACCCGGGTGCGTCAGGATTCCAATGGTCGGCGTTGGGCTGGTGGGCCCCGAAAACGAGGCCGGAAGCGTCACGTACCCCGGCCCCGGTCAGCCTGTCGTGCAGACGGAGGTCCTGCCGTCCCGAGAACTCTTGGTACAGCCCCACCAGTGACAGGTCATCGCCGCAGCCATGGCACCTCCACATCCGGTAGACATAGCAGAGCAGGCACTCGCGCCATTCCGGGATCCTGGACAACGGCGGAATGTCCCGGATCCGCATTGGCGGGACTTCCCTCCGCACTGGCCGCCTGGTGCCGGTCATGGTGTCCCCTCTCGACAACACCACACTCCGCCGCCCCTCAACAGCTGCCAGCGCGTGGCGAACCGGAAGTGGATAGCCGGGCCGTGGGATCCACTGTGGAGGAAACGTCGCCGACCTATGAGAAGGCGTCGAGCCGCCGCAGGTAGAAGTGCAGGGGTGCGTGGCGCAGCCGCTCGGGGAGGCGGGGATAGACGAGTGCCGCCGTGCGCAGCAGGGCCCGGAAGACGCCGTCGTGCACTGGCCCATAGGGCAGCCCGAAGCCCGCCCGGAGTTCGGGGGTGAGCAGGCCGGCCGTGAGCAGTCGCGCAGTGGGCATGAGCATCCGCGCCCAGGTCGGCGCTTTGCGGGCCGCGAGCAGGTTGCGGCCGACCCGCAGGATCGTCCGGTCCACGGAGAGCTGTGCGCTCATCCGGTCCCAGTAGGCGGCGAAGTCGGCGCGGGTGGCCGGCCAGGCATCTGCCGGCATGTGCAGGGCCGTCCCCAGGACGGCGTACTCGCGGTAGATCCGCTCCGCCGTCGCTGCCGGCAAGGGCGGGAACAGGGCGTCGTGGACCACCATCGCCGAGTCGTAGAGGGTGGCGGCGACCCACAGCTGGGCGTCGGGGTCGTTGGCGTCGTAGGCGGGGTGGCTGCCGTCGGGCGCGGCGTCGGCGTGCACGGGTGCGTGGGCGCGTTCGACCCAGCGGCGGGCGGCGTCGGCCTGGGCCGGGGTGCCGTTGGTGAGCGCGTAGATGTAGGTCAGGGTCCCGTGCAGCCGGGCCAGCGGGTCCTCGACGAACCCCGAATGGCGGGCGACGCCGTGGCCGACCGGCGGGTAGGCCAATTGCAGCAGGATGGCCCGGCCGGCCCCGGCGAGCAGGACGGACTCCGGGGCCATGTCGGCGATCGTTGGCGGTGAACCGGTGCCCGTGCCGAAGATGCCCATGCCTTCGATGCTAGCGCCCCCGGACACCGGGCTGGTGGGCCCCGGCGCTCGGTGGCGGCTGGCATCGTGCCCTATGCTCAATCCAGCATGACCATCCAGGGGGGAACATGAAGATCGACGTGGCGTGCCGCATCACCGCGGGGGTGGCTCTGGCCATGGCCCTGTCGGGATGCTCGGGGTGGGGGCCCGCCCGCGACGCACCCCGGGACACCGCCGGTGCAGTGGTCTCAGCCGGGGCGGTCGATGCCAACATCCTCAAGGTCGGCGATTGCCTGGACGATCCGGACAGCGAGGAGTTCGAAACCGTGGGCGCAGTGCCCTGCGGCGACCCGCATGAATACGAGCTCTTCCACGCTTTCACCGTAGCTGGCATGGCCTTTCCCGACGACGACCAGTGGGACGAGCTGACCGAACCGTGCTACGCGCAGAAGTACACCGAGTTCGTCGGTGTCGCCTACGACGAATCAGAACTCGACGCGCTCCCCTTCACCCCCACCGAGGAGACGTGGGTCGGCGGCGACCGCACAGTGCAGTGCGTCATTGGCGAGGTGGACCTTACACCGGTGACGGGCAGCCTCCGCGGCAGCCACCGCTGATCCGGCCCGGCCCCGCTATTCGGCGGCGGCGAGCTGCCCGCAGGCCCCGTCGATCTCCTTGCCGCGGGTGTCACGCAGCGTGGTGGGGATCCCGGCGTCGATCAGGCGGTTGATGAACTCGTCGGTGACGTCCGGCTCCGAGGAGGTCCAGACCGACCCCGGGGTGGGGTTCAGCGGGATCGGGTTCACGTGGACCCAGCCGCGGCCACGCGCATTGAGCTTCTTGGCCAGCAGGTCCGCGCGCCAACCGTGGTCGTTCATGTCCTTGATCAGCGCGTACTCGATGGAGACGCGGCGCCCGGTGGTCCGGTAGTAGTTGTAGGCCGCGTCGATCGCCTCATCGGCCTTCCAGCGCGAGTTCACCGGGATGAGCTCGTCGCGCAGCTCGTCATCGGGGGCGTGCAGGCTCAGCGCGAAGGTGATCGGGATGTTTTCGGCGGCCAGCTTGTTGATGGCCGGGACCAGGCCCACGGTGGAGACGGTGATGTTGCGAGCGCTCATGCCCAGCCCCTCGGGGGCGTCGTCGATCATGCGGTGCACCGCCGTCATCACGCGCTTGTAGTTGGCCAGCGGTTCGCCCATGCCCATGAAGACGATGTTGGTGACGCGCTCGGCGTCGTGCCCGCCGTCGCGCCGTCCACCCTTCAGCCCGCCTTCGGCGATGACCCGGTTGGCCTGGACGATCTGGTCGAGGATCTCCGCGGCAGACATGTTGCGGGTCAACCCCGCCTGGCCGGTCGCGCAGAACGGGCAGTTCATGCCGCAACCGCACTGGCTGGACACGCACAGCGTGACGCGTCCCGGGTAGCGCATCAGCACGGATTCGACGAGTGAGCCGTCGAAGAGGCGCCAGAGGAACTTGATGGTGTCCCCGTTGTCGGTGGTCAGCCGCTTGACCTCGGTGAGCAGCGTCGGGAACATGGCATCGACCAGTTCGGCACGGCGTTCCTTGGGGAGGTCGCTCATGCGCTCGGGGTCGGTGCTGTAGTGCTGGAAGTAGTGGACCGAGAGCTGCTTGGCCCGGAACGCCGGCAACCCGAGCTCCTTGAGCTTGGCCTGGCGTTCGGCCAGTGAGAGGTCGGCGAGGTGCACGGGCGGCTGCGAGACGCGCGGCTTGGACTTGAATTCGAGCTTGGGTCGGCCGTCGGGCGCCATGGCCTGCGTCCAACCCTCCGCCGTGGGACGGACCTGGGTGCGCCCCTCCTGCTCGGCGCGGCGCTCGGAGATGCGGCGCGTCTCGGACTCGACGTGCTTGGAGGTGCGATCGGCGCGCGCGGCGACGGCCTCCGAGGTCCGGCTGCGGGCGTGCTCGGCGGAGTCGGGAACTGCGGAGTTGTGGGAAGTAGTCATTACCCCCATTGTCCCATGCTTGTCCAGCCGACACCCGGGCCCCATGGCGCCGCTCACAATTGGGACGTTATCCGGCACCGCCGTCGTGCCCCGGGCCGCCGGACCCCGGTGCCGCGTCGCGGGCGGACGCCTTCGCGGCGCGACCGTCGAGACGGCGTGTGTGGCGAGCCCGCAGCCCCGTCCGCGCGTTCACGACGGCCGACGGCATGTTGCGCGTCTCCCACCACTGGATGACCGTGGAGATCAGGCGCCCGAGCACCAGCGACACGATGATGGCCAGCAGGACGGCCACCTCCGTGTCGAGGCCGTCCCAGATGCCGGAGAGCACGCCGACACCGACCGAGTAGATCGACCAGACGATGCCGGCGATCAGCGACTGCCGCACGAAGACGCTCCACGGATGCGGGATCAGCGCGGACCCGACGTTCAGGGTCAGCCGTCCCAGCGGGATGAACCGCGAGGTCATGACCAGGGGCAGGTCGTTGTCCTTCAGTCGGCCGCGCGCCGCGGCCAGGGCGGATTGCCATCGGCGGCCGGAGAGGATGCGCCAATGCACGACGTCGAAGCGCAAGGCCAGCGCGTAGGTCGCCATGTCCCCGGCGAGGGCGCCGATGAGCATCGCGACACCGAGCAGCACCGGATTCAACGTGTCGGAATTCGCGGCCAGGGCCCCCAATGCCACGAAAAGCGTCGTGCTGGGAACCGGGGGGATGAGCGCCGATACCGTCACGAACAGGGCGCCGACGGCATAGACCCAGATGTCGTCGAGGGAGCGAAGTCCCTCGCCCAACTCGTCCACGGGTCGGCCTTTCGTTGTCAATGATGCGTTCGGGCATCGATCCTATGCCAGTCGTGCTCCCGGCGTCGCCTGGCGCATGACGCCTTCCGTCCAGCGGCAGGAGCGACTTGGCCGATGACCAGATGGGTGTGACGCTGGGCGGATGACGAAACTCCAGCCACTCGCCAACCTCTACGGGTCCGACGTGTCGGCCGACGTTCCGGCTTCCCCGGACGGTGTCATCGCCCTCCGAGACCAGGATGCCCTTATCTGGGAGCACGCAGCGCCCCTGCTCGCCGTCAGGGACAACGATGCACATACCCTTTATGCGTACGCACTGGCGATGTCGTTCCTGTCCGGTCATCCCGAGGCGGATCCCGAAGTGGTCGGCCCGGCGATCCTCCTGCATGACATCGGCTGGTCGCAGGTCCCTCCGGACGAAGTGCTGTCCGCTATCTCGCCCAGTGGCGGGCGACCCGATCTCGTCCTGCTGCACGAGCGCGAGGGTCGCCGCCTGGCCGAGCAGATCCTCTCAGATCTCGACTACGACGCCGGACGCAGCGTGCGGATCCTCGAGATCATCGACGGCCACGATTCCCGCCGCGAAGCCCTCGACATCGACGATGCGATCGTGAAGGACGCCGACAAGACCTGGCGCCTGAGCCCCCATGGGCTGGATACCATCATGGACTGGTTCGGCTTGGACCGGGACCATGCCCTGCGCCTGTGCAGCGCGCGGGTCCACGGGCATCTGTTCACCGACGAGGCGCGTGCCGCGGCCAGGTCGTTGTCGGCACTCGAGTCCGCGAACCTCTGGTCGCAACGCCGGGCGCTGCTGGAACGTTAGGCCGCTGCCGCCTGCTGGGCCCAGCGGCGCTTGCGGAAGATGCTCACGTCGTCGTTGTCGATGAGGTCCGGTGCCGCCCAGCCGTCCAGAACATCTTCCGACCCGCAGGTCTCGGCGAAGCCGGTCATCATGTCGGTCGCGCCCTGGGCCCGTGCGGCGAAGAGCATCTCGATCTTGACGCTTTCGTGGTTGCCGGCCCAGTTGCGCTCGTAGATCTCGTGCCGCCCCCGAACTCAGTACAGATGGCTTGCCTGCGCAGCTTCACCAGCTTCACCCGGTCCACCGCCTGGACCCCTCCTCGCCACGGATGCACTTGCCCAGGTGCGGGCGAAGCTCCGGGGTCTCGAGGTCCAGTGCCGACAACTTCACGTAGATCAGCAAACGCTCCGGCGTCATTGTCCGTGCCTGGCCTTGGTGCCCTTGATCAGACCGACTTCCGGTGTCCTCACGGCGAGTATCCACCAAACTTCCTGCAGTAGGACCCCCTCTAAAAGATCGGTTTGCTAAAGCACTTCCGCTGGGCGGAAGCGCAGGATGGCGATTCGCCTGTCACGGACGCACGATTGCTAGCAGTCCTCGACGTGTTGCACGTCACTATTACACCAGCTACTGGAATGCACTTTCACATGCCTAGCAGTGATAGCCCATCCCCACTTGAGGACCAATCCCCCAGCTAAGGAGCTCATGGGATGCAGTACCACCACGACGGTTACATCGGACGCAACCCTCGCATCAGGGATGCGGCAGGCTCTGGTGTTGATCGCACCGCTGAACTTCCAGACACCATGGACGTACTCATCGTGGGAGCCGGCCCCGCTGGCATCGTTCAGGCGGCCCAGTTGACGGACTACCCAGATGTTCACACGAGGATCATCGAACGGCGCCCTGACCGACTCGTGGCCGGCCGCGCCGATGGGCTCTTTCCCCGGAGCTGCGAGACGTTCCAGGCGTTCGAATTCTATGATGAGATCGCCCACGAAGCTGCACACATGCGGGAAATGAGCTTCTGGGGCCCCAATCCTGATCGGCCCACAGAGATCGCACGGGGAGCGCGGGCAGATGATCCGCCGTCCTACGTCAGTGAATTCCCCATCCTCACGGTCAATCAGGCCAGGGTCATCGACTATTTTGCCGAGCGCGCTGCCAATGGACCTGCCCGAATTGACATCAACTACGGCGTCGAGTTCCTCGACCTGACGGTTCGAGACAGCGGCGAGTATCCCGTTGAGGTGAGAATCAAAGACGAACTCGGCAACGAACGCACCGTGCACACGAAGTATGTGGTGGGCTGCGATGGAGCACGCAGCAAGGTGCGCGATTGCATCGATGTGGACGTTGTCACGGATCCGGCCGATCAGGCGTGGGCAGTCATTGACATGATGGCCAACACCGATTTCCCCGATTTCCGCACCAGAAGCGGCATCCTGTCCGACAAAGAGGGCTCAATCCTTCTCATCCCCCGTGAGGGTGGCTTCCTGACCCGATTCTATGTCTCGCTTGATGCCCCCACTGCGGAGAACAGGGAACGGATCCGGGCCACGACTGCTGAGGACGCCATCAAACGTGCCAATCGCATCCTGCACCCCTACTCTGTCGATGTCCGTCAGGTGACGTGGTTCAGCATCTACGAGGTCCGCCATTCGGTCGCGCAGAGCTTCGACGATGTGGCTGCTCGTCAGGATCCGCGCCTAAGTCCGCATGTTTTCATCGCGGGCGATGCCTGCCATACGCACAGCGCCAAGGCAGGTCAGGGTATGAACGTCTCTATTCAGGACGGCTGGAATCTCGCATGGAAGCTTGGCCAAGTCCTGGAGGGACGCAGCGACGAGTCCCTGCTGAAGACTTATCATGAGGAGCGGCAGGACGTGGCGCAGAAACTCATCGAGTACGACAAGGAATGGTCGGCCATGATGTCTCGGCGACCTGAGGAAATGCAGGGGCCGCACGAGATCGTTGACTTCTTCGTGAACACCGCAAACTTCCCTGGCGGCTTCGACACGAAATACCAGCCCTCCACACTGATCGGCACCCCCCAGCACCAAGAACTCGCCCAGGGCTTCCCCATTGGGATGCGTTTCAAGTCGGCCCAGGTTTCACGATTTGCCGATACGACGACGGTTCAACTCGGTTATCATTTCCGCGCGGACGGTCGCTGGCGGCTCTACGCCTTCGCGGACAATTCGGGCCAGGCCGTAACCGATCTGGCCGCATGGCTGGAAACCTCCGATGAATCCCCAGTTACCCACTTCACCGCCGAAGGGTCCGATATCGACAGCGTCTTTGACGCCAAGGTGATCTACCAACAGTCATACCGTGACGTGGACTTGGCCAAGGTTCCAAGTCTTTTCATGCCCAAGGTGGGCCACCACAAAGTGACTGACTGGGAGAAGGTCTACGCGGCGATGCCCCAGGATGACATCTTCGAAGCACGCAAAATCGACCGCTCAGGTGCACTGGTCATCGTCCGACCGGACATGTATGTGGCGCACGTTCTGCCCTTGAATGCGCGCGCGGAAATCACGGAGTTCTTTGCACAGAATATGGCGCGCCCTAAGGTGCCGAATTTCTCCTGACCTGCGCACCGTTTGGAAGCAGAGTATCGGGCCGCCGGATGCACGCCGTCCCGCCGGCCCGATATTCTGCCGCCCCGGAACAAGGGTCCGCGTCGCGGAGGGATGCGTGAGATAAGGAACTCTGTTTCAGTCCTGCAACTTCTTTACCCACCCGCCCCTGTGTCGCTGGACTGACTATTTCCATGGTGGTCCGAAGGATCAGGAGCCATCCATGGATCCTGATCCTTCTCCCATGCCGGCGTATGACCTCGGCTTTGGCCCAGCCCGGTGTCGCCGCTGGAAGCCTGAGAGGGCTCCTCAATGGCCCGACGAGCCCCGGTGATCTCCCGGCAGTCCTCCCGCGAAATCCTCAGAACTATCTCCCGGACGCCAGTGCTGAATCCCCGCAGGAACGGACGGTCGCCGTCATAGATGACGGGTTTACCCGGCCACGGCGTCCCCATCCCGCCCTGATGGCAGAAAAAGGCATCGACCTCCTCACGCCGGATGAATTCCCCACTGCGCTCGCCCACTCGGGCACTGACTTTTCCTGAAGTCAGCCTCAGCTACGGCAATGTCAGGATGGTTTCCGCCGCTTAGCAGGGGCTGGCCCCCTGACGCGGACATTCAGCCAACTCAATACCTGCGTATTGTCCTGCGACCACAACCAGACCCGGCCACCAGACGGAATTCTGTCGGTGGAGAACTTCGGCAATCTGATGTCACGATCGGCTTGGGAGTCATGGGGCCAAGAGTGCAACGGTGGCCACAGTCGAACGAAATGGCCACGCGACGATTCGCGCGCCCTAGAATCAAGCATGGCGGCACCCCCGTGGCACCGCCAATCGAGGAACAATCCAGAATGGCGGCAGTAATGGCGGGCGGCAGCAAGGCGGACGGACGTAGCGTCACGTCCAAGGTGCTGGGGATCCTCGAGGTTTTCGAGACCACTCGCCGATCCATGACGCTCACAGAGATTTCCACGCACTCGGGTCTTCCCCTGAGCACCACGCACCGCCTGGTGGGCGAACTGGTCGATTGGGGCTTCCTCTCCCGCGGCCCGAATGGACGCATCCAGCTGGGACTCCGGCTTTGGGCCATAGCCCAGAACGCAGGCCGGCAGCTACGCGAAACGGCTCGCCCCTTCGTCCAGGATCTCTTCTCGTTGACCGGCGAAACCAGCCAGTTGGTGGTCCGCGACGGGGCGAGCGCGCTTTACATCGACCGCGTATACGGAACCAAGCGGGTGCCCCGCGCCTCGCGCGTCGGTGGCCGGCTGCCCCTGCACGCCACTGCCTGCGGCAAGGTGCTGCTCGCTTACGATGAGGACTGGGTTCGCTTGGGATATCTCCAACGCACCCTGGAACAGCCCACTATGCGCACCCACGTCAACCCGGAGCGACTGGAAGTTGAACTCTCGGAAGTCCGCAACCAGGGTTATGCCACCACCTTCGAGGAGATGCGCATGGGTTTGTGCTCGATCGCAGTACCGGTTTTCCACACCGGAAAGATCGGCTGCTCGATCGGCCTGGTGCTCCCCGCCGGGCAGGCATCTGCGATGAACCGACATCTCCCCGTCCTCAACGGCATCGCCGCCCAGATCCAGCGGGCCACGGCCCACATCCCGTTGGAGACGCTGCTCGGGAGCCTTATCGATCCATTGCCGCCGGCTCCCCCGGAACACTGAACCGACTCTTCGCACTGCGAGCGCCGGCACATACGCCTTCCGTTCAGTGGAAGAAAACATGAGCTTTGCGATGTGATGTGGACGACACTGGTAGGACGACGGCGGCACATCATGCCGCACCGCAGACCCACCAGGAGTACACATGTCTTCCCCTTCGGATACGGCAACGGGCTGCCCCTTCGGCCACGGGGCCGCAGCGGCACCGGCTGGCCACCACGGCTACGAGCCATTCGACATGAAGGACCCGTTCCCCTCCTACGCCGAACTCCGCGAGGAACAGCCGGTGATGTTCGACGAACGGATCAACTACTACGTCGTCACCCGTTACGACGACATCAAGGCCGTCTTCGACGACTGGGAGACCTTCTCCAGCGAGAACGCACAAGCGCCGGTCCGCGAACGTGGACCCGAGGCAAAACAGATCATGACCGATGGCGGTTTCACCGCATACTCCGGCTTGTCGGCACGAGTTCCCCCAGAGCACACCCGGATTCGTACCGTGGTCCAGAAGGCCTTCACCCCACGTCGGTTCAAGCAACTCGAACCCGCAATCCGGGAAAATGTCGTGACCCGGCTCGAATCGATGCTGGCACGTCCCGAGCGCCGAGGCGACATGGTCCACGACCTCGCCTATGACATCCCGACCATCACGATCCTCACACTGATCGGCGGGGATACCTCCCAGATCGACACCTACAAGCGATGGTCGGACTCGCGTGCCGCCATGACCTGGGGCGATCTCAGCGACGACGAGCAAGTCCCCCATGCCCACAATCTCGTGGAGTACTGGCAGGAGTGCCTGCATCTGGTCGCCTCTGCCCATGCCGAGGGCGGCAACAGCCTCACGGCAGACCTCGTCGCCGCCCAACAGGATGGGGCGGAGATCAGCGACCACGAGATCGCTTCCGTGCTCTACAGCATGCTCTTCGCCGGCCACGAAACCACCACCACGCTGATTTCCAACTGCGTGCGGGTGCTGATGGCCCATCCGGACCAGTGGCAGCAAGTGGTCGCCGATCCGAAGCTGATCCCCAAGGCGATCGACGAGATCCTGCGCTATTCCGGCTCCATCGTCGGATGGCGTCGCAAGGCCCTCGCCGACACCACCGTTGGCGGGATCGACATCCCCCAGGGCGCTGGCCTGCTTCTCCTGATGGGTTCGGCAAACCGTGACTCCTCGCGATTCGAAAAACCAGAGGAATTCGACATCACCCGCGACAATGCGCGCGAGCACCTTTCCTTCGGGTTTGGGATCCACTACTGCCTGGGCAACATGCTCGCCAAGCTGCAAGCGAAGATCTGCCTTGAGGAAATCGCCCGGCTGGCACCGAACCTACAACTCGACGCCCCCGAGGAGATCGGTTTCCGCAAGAACCTATCCTTCCGCGTCCCCGAATCCGTCCCCGTCACCTGGGAGGCCTGACACCATGACCACCACCCGCCATATCCAGTTCTTCGACGACGGCGCTGCTGCCTCGCTCGAACGCCTCGGCGGCAAGGGCGCCTCGCTGGTCACCATGACCGCCGCCGGCATGCCCGTTCCCCCGGGATTCGTCGTCACCACCGATCAGTTCAACTTGTTCATGGACTCCACCGGCATTGCCGGGAAGATCTCCGAACACCTCTCCGGCATCGACCCCGATGACGTCGCCGCCGTCGATGCCATCTCCGCCCGGATCCGCGAGGCCATCTGCTCCCGGCCCGTCCCGGAAGAGGCCCGCAATGCCACCCGCGGGGCGTACGACGACCTCATGGCCCGCTTCGAGGGCCCCGTTCCGGTGGCCGTGCGTTCATCGGCCACCGCGGAGGACCTTCCCGATGCCTCCTTTGCAGGACAACAGGACACCTACCTGTGGCTCGAGGGCTTCGACGCAGTCGGCGAGCACATCCGCCAGTGCTGGGCATCGCTCTACACCTCGCGAGCAATCCTGTACCGGTTGAAGAACAACATCCCCGACGAGGGGCTCTCCATCGCCGTCGTCATTCAAAAGATGGTCAACGCCCGGACTTCCGGGGTGGCCATGACCCTGGACCCGGCCACCGGCGACCGGTCAAAGATCACCATCGATGCCTCCTACGGCGTGGGCGAAATGGTGGTGTCGGGAACCGTGACCCCGGACAACCTGCAACTCGACAAGGTCACCCTCGCGATCGTCCAGGAACACATCGGTGCAAAGCACGCCGAGCTCATCCCCGACACGGGAGCCCACTCCCTGGTTGAACGCGAGGTCGACGCCGACCGACGGGCCCGCCGCTGCCTGACTGACGACGAAGTCTCCGCTGTCGCATCCATGGCCAAACGGGCAGAAAAACACTACGGCTGCCCGCAAGACATCGAATGGGCCCTGGACGCCAACCTGCCGCACGGTGAGAACCTCCTGCTCCTCCAATCCCGCCCGGAAACGGTCCACTCCTCCAAACCGCAGACCGCGCCAACCCCGGTACTCGGCGGCGGCTTCGCTGCAGCCCTCGGCCTCGGTCCCAACACGCTGAAACAGGGGGCCTGAACCCACTCGGCTCACGCCCCCAACCGCCTCCACGGAATCTCTCCCCTCCCCCCGGCTCACCGTCGAGCCACACCGAAAGGACACCCCATGTCCATGAAATCCTTCCCCAAACCCTCCGAACTCGCGGTTCCCCCCGGAGCCGAAGGCTGGGAAAAGATCTACCCCTACTACCTGGTTTTCCAGGACAAGCTCAAGGACGCCGAGGACGCCAAGTTCTGGTTCTGCGATTCGGCGCACTGGCCCACCGTCTTCAAACCCTTCGAGACCATCGGCGGGGAATTCGCGGTCAAGTGCCTGGGCCAGTACAACGCACGGCACCTGATGATCCCCAATGCCAACGGCATCGAGTTCCGGGTCCACCTGGGCTATCTCTACATGTCACCGATCCCGGTTCCCGAGGACCAAATCGCCGAACGGGTGCCGCACTTCGAGGAGCGCGTCGGACACTACTTCGCCAACTGGGCCGAAAAGCTCGACCAGTGGCACATCAAGGTACGCGGAACCATCGACGAAATGGAGACGCTGAGCTTCAAGAAGCTCCCCGACATGGTGCCGCTGGAAGACATCACCTCCGGCAAGGCCAAGGACGGTTCCGAGGTGCTCCTGGAAAACTACGACCGGCTGATCCAGCTGGCATACCAGAACTGGCAGTACCACTTCGAGTTCCTGAACCTGGGCTACATCGCATACCTGGACTTCTTCAACTTCTGCAAGGCGGTCTTCCCCAACATCCCCGACCAGTCCATCGCCACGATGGTCCAGGGCGTGGACATGGAGCTTTTCCGTCCCGACGATGAGCTCAAGGGGCTGGCCAAGCTCGCCGTCGAGCTCGGCATGCAGGGCGCCTTCTCCAACCCGGACGACCCCAACGCCACCCTGGCCTCGATCGCCGCCCAAGACGGTGGGGAACGCTGGCTGAAGCAGTACGAGGAAGCCAAGGACCCGTGGTTCAACTTCACCGTGGGAAACGGCTTCTACGGCCACGACAAGTACTGGTACGAGCACCAGGAGATCCCGCTGGGGTACATCGCGGACTACATCCGCCGGCTCGACGACGGCCAGGACATCATGCGCCCCAAGGAGGCGCTGATCGCCGAGAAGGAACGCATCGTCGGCGAATACCGCGATTTGCTCGACGGCGACAACCAGGCCGCCTTCGATGCCAAGCGCGAACTGGCGGCCACCGCGTACCCGTACGTGGAGAACCACAACTTCTACATCGAGCACTGGACCATGGGCGTGTTCTGGCGCAAGATCCGCGAGCTCTCCCGCATGCTGCACGACGAGGGATTCTGGACCGAACCCGACGACCTGCTTTACCTGGGCCGTAACGAGGTCCGCGATGTCCTGTTCGACCTGGTCACTGGTTGGGGCGTTGGCGCACAGGCACCGATCGGCCCGATCTACTGGCCCGAGATCATCGAGGAACGCCGGGCCATTGTCTCGGCCCTGAAGACCGCGCGGCCGGCTCCGGCACTGAACACCCCGCCGGAATCGATCACCGAGCCCTTCACCCGCATGCTGTGGGGCATCACCACCGAACAGGTCGAGCAGTGGCTCGGCGGCGGCGAGGCCGTCGAAGGAGGGGGCTTGCGCGGCATGGCCGCATCCCCCGGCACCGTGGAAGGACGCGCCCGCGTCATCCATGATTCCGACCAGCTCTCGGAGGTCCAGCCCGGCGAGATCCTGGTCGCCACCGTCACGGCACCGAGCTGGGGTCCGATCTTCGGCAAGATCGCCGCAGCGGTCACCGACATCGGAGGCATGATGAGCCACGCGGCCATCGTCTGCCGCGAGTACGCGCTGCCGGCGGTCACCGGGACCGGTTCCGGTTCGACCACCATCACCACCGGCCAGTGGCTGCGCGTGAACGGGACTGCAGGCACCGTGGAGATCCTGGACCACGAGCCAGTGAGCGGCCCCGGCGCGCACAGCCACAACCACGCCGGC
Organism: Arthrobacter sp. ASL1; assembly: GCF_056680475.1. NCBI lineage: Bacteria > Bacillati > Actinomycetota > Actinomycetes > Micrococcales > Micrococcaceae > Arthrobacter > Arthrobacter sp. ASL1. The sequence continues at coordinate 2,508,722 of NZ_CM155284.1, read as the reverse complement.
GATGTCCCGGCAGCAGCCGGTGCAGGTACCAGCCATGTCTGATGCGCCCGCCCCGGGCGCACCGGAATCCCGGGATGCCCCCACCCGCACGGTGCTGATCACCGGCGGGGCGGGGGGCCTGGGCCGCGCCTTCGCCTTGGGTTTCGCCGCCCGCGGCTACCGGGTCGCGGTCGCCGACGTCAACGAAGCCGGCGTCCGTGAAACGGCGGAACTGGTCCGGGCATCCGGCATGGAGGCCGCTGCCTTGACCGCCGACGTCACCGACCCGGCCTCCACCGAAGAACTCGCCCGGCAGGCCGCCGAGCTCGGCCAGGGGAGCATCGACGTCGTCATCAACAACGCGGCGATCTACGCGACCGTCACCCGCAGCCCGTTCGAGGACATCGACCCGGCCGAGTGGGACCTGGTGATGAACGTGAACCTCAAGGGTCCCTGGCTCGTCACCCGCGCGGCCAGCCCGTACCTGCCCGACGGCGGGCGGGTCATCAACCTCTCCTCGGCCACCATCTTCTCGGGATCCGAACAGTGGATGCACTACGTCGCCTCCAAGGGCGGAGTGGTGGCGATGACCCGGGTCCTGGCCAAGGAGCTGGGCCGGCGCAACATCACGGTCAACGCGATCGCGCCGGGTTTCACCCTCACCGAGGCCAGCTACGGGCTCATGGACGACGCCGCCACCTACGGCGTGGACCGTGGGGCGCTCAAACGGGCCAGCCAGCCCGACGACATCGTCGGCGCCGCCCTGTTCCTCGCCGGATCCGAAAGCTCGTACGTCACGGGCCAGACACTGGTCGTCGACGGCGGCCGCCAGTTCATCTAGCCACCCAGACCTGCATCAACCACAGGAGGAATCATGCCTACGGTACATTTCACCGACGCCGACGGGGACGTCCGCGACATCACGGGCAACGTCGGGGACTCGGTCATGGAGACCGCGGTCCGCAACGGGCTCCCGGGCATCGTCGCCGAATGCGGCGGCTCCCTGTCCTGCGCCACCTGCCACGTCTTCGTCCGCGACGACGACCTCGCGCAACTGCCCGCCATGGAGGACATGGAGGACGAGATGCTCTACGGCACCGCAGTGGACCGCGAGGAGAACTCGCGCCTGTCCTGCCAGCTGAAGCTCTGCGACGGCCAGGACCTCCACGTCACCACCCCCGAAACGCAGGTGTAGCCATGTCCACCCCCGGCACCACGACGGCCGATCCAACCGGCCTGCTGGTCATCGGCGCCAGTCAAGCCGGCGTCCAGCTGGCCATCTCGCTGCGCGCCCTGGGCTTCGAGGAGCCCATCACCCTGCTCGGCGACGAAGACCACCGCCCCTACCAGCGGCCCGCCCTGTCCAAGGAGTTCCTGCAGGACAAGGTCGACAAGGAGAACCTGATCTTCCGGTCCAACGAATACTGGGCCGAACACGGCGTGGCCCTCGTCAAGGGCGAGCGGATCACCGCCGTGGACAAGAACGACGACGGCTCCGGGGTGGCGCACGCGGCCTCCGGAACCGAATTCCCCTTCCGCCGACTGGCCCTGGCAGTCGGCGCCCGTGCCCGGCGCATGGACGTCGAGGGCGGCAACCTCGCCGGTGTCGTCTACCTGCGCAACGCAGACGACGCCCTGCACCTGAAGGACATCGTCGGCCCCGCCAGCGATGTGGTGGTCGTCGGCGGCGGATTCATCGGCCTCGAGGCCGCGGCCAGCCTGCAGGGCATGGGCAAGAACGTCACCGTCCTCGAATATGGGCCGCGTCTGGTCGGACGGGCCGTGGGCGAGGAAACCGCCGAGTTCTTCCTGGACGCCCACCGGGCGCGCGGCCTGGACATCCACCTCAACGCGAGGATCTCCCGGATGGTCGACGGCGGCACCGGTGCCGTCTCCGGTGTCGAACTCGAGGACGGGACCGTCCTGGGCGCCCAGATCGTGCTGATCGGCATCGGGGTCATCCCCAACACCGAGCTGGCCGAGCAGATGGGCCTGGCCGTTGACAACGGGATCGTCGTCGACGCCAACGCGCTCGCCTCCGACGGAACCACGGTCGCCGTGGGCGACGTGGCCAACATGCCCAACCCGCTCCCCGGCGCCCCGGCCGGCGAACGCCTGCGGCTGGAAAGCGTGAACAACGCCATCGAGCACGCCAAGGTGGCCGCCTACTCCTTGATGGGCCACCGCGAGGACTACGCCGGGATCCCCTGGTTCTGGTCCAACCAAGCCGACCTGAAACTGCAGATCGCCGGATTGTCGATGGGCTTCGACCAGACAGTGGTCCGCCGCGTCGCAGAGCGCGGAAAGTTCACCGTCCTCTATTACCGCGACGGGCAGATCATCGCCGCCGACTGCGTCAACGCCCCACTGGACTTCATGGCGGTCAAGAACGCCCTGGGCAAGGGCCAGAACATCCCCTCCAACGCCGCTGCCGACCCCGCGGTCCAGCTCAAGACCCTCACCACCGATCCGGCTGACGCCACCCGCCTCGAAGGAGCATCATGACAGCGCAACCCACCGGCCCGGCTCCCGGCGGAACCACCGCCTGGGCCTCCCATGACCCGTCCGATCATGCTTCCGACCCCCGGGCCCTCGCCTTCGTCGATGCCCACCCCGTGCGGCCCATTCCGGCGGCGCGGCCGGTTGATGCCTCCCCTATCGCGGGCACCCCGGCGACCGGATATGCCGAGCTTTTTGCCGCCGTCGTTCCCGAGACCCGCACCCGGGGCAACGACATCCACCTGCCGATCTCGCTGGCGTTCGCCACCCGGCTCTGCGACGCCTACCCGGCGGCGGACCGCGAGCTGGTGTCGGTGGCCATCATCCTCCACGACACCGGATGGGCCCACGTCGACGAGTCCCGCATCCTGTCGGAGGGATTCAGCGGCGACTGGCGCAAGGCCGCCATCCGCTACGAACATGAGGCCGAAGGCTGCACCGTGGCCCGCCGGGTCCTCCCCGGGCTCGGATATGGACAGGACTTCATCGAACAGGTCTGCACCATCATCGACGGCCACGACACCCGGCCCGTCGCGTTCTCGCTGGAGGACGCACTGGTGCGCGACGCCGACCGGCTCTGGCGCTTCGACCACGCAGGCATCGCCTTGGCCTCCTCATGGTTTGGGATGGACCCGGCCGTGTACAGCGACCGGCTCCGTGCCGAGATCATCCCCGAGCTGATCACCGAGGCGGCGGTCCGGATGGGCACCTCCGACCTGGACCGCTCCGTGGCGTTGCTGCGGACCGAGGTCATCCGATGAGCGCCCCGGCACCCGCTACCCCCGACGCCCGCGCAATCCGTGCGGGACTGGACCTGCGGTACACCCATGTGGACGACGTCTTCATCGACGGACAGTGGACCACCGCGCGGGGGACGGCTCGAAACCCGGTGACCGATCCGGCCACCGGCGAAGTCTGGGGTTCGGTTCCCGATGGTAATGCCGACGACGTCGACGCGGCAGTTGGCGCGGCGCGGCGGTCATTCGAGACCGGACCGTGGCGACGTTTGACCGCTTCCGAACGGGCCGGCTACCTGGTGCGCATCGCCGAAGAAGTCGAAGCCCGTGCGGAAGACATCGCCCTGGCCAACACCCGCGAAAACGGTTCCCCGGTGGCCGAATCCCGGGGTGCGGCGGCCAATGCTGCTTCCATCCTGCGCTATTTCGCCACCTTGGCCCCGCGGCTGGACACCGAGGACGTGCGGCCGTTCCCGTCGGGCATCGGCGAATCGGTGGTCCGTCGTGACCCGATCGGCGTCTGTGCTCTGATCGCGCCGTGGAACTTTCCGATCAACCTGATGGCCATCAAGCTGGCCCCCGCCCTGCTGGCCGGATGTTCGGTGGTCATGAAGCCGGCCTCACCCACGCCGCTCTCGTTCCGGTTCATCGTGGACGCGGTCGCCGCTGCGGGGGTTCCCGCGGGCGTGGTGAACCTCGTGACCGGCTCCGGTCGGCTCGGCGATGCCCTGGTCCGGCATCCGGGAGTCGACAAGGTGGCTTTTACGGGGTCGACTCCTGTCGGGCGGAAGATCGCGGCCGCTGCCGGCGAATTACTGCGCCCGGTCACGCTGGAACTTGGCGGGAAATCCAGCGCCATCGTGCTGCCGGATGCGGACCTCGAATCGATGTCATCGGTTCTGGTCCGCTCCTGCATGCGCAACACCGGCCAGACCTGCTACATCTCCACCCGCATCCTCGCCCCGGCCTCCCGGTACGACGAGGTCGTGGACCGGGTGACCGCGACCATCGCCGCGGGCCGACAGGGCGATCCGCTGGACCCGGACACGGTTTTCGGTCCCTGCGCGACGTCCGCGCAGTACGACACGGTGATGGAGTACGTGGAGTCTGCCCACGCAGAGGGTGCCCGGGCGACCACCGGCGGCCGGCCGGCCCGCCTGGGCGGCGGTCTGGAGAACGGGTACTTCATCGAGCCGACGGTGTTCGCCGACGTGGACCCCTCCATGCGGATCGCCCGCGAGGAGATTTTCGGCCCCGTCCTCTCCATCCTGCGCTATGACGACGTCGACGACGCGGTGGCGCTGGCCAACAACACGCAGTTCGGGCTCGGCGGCCTCGTCTTCGGCGAGGACCAGGACGCCGCCCTGGCGGTGGCGGACCGGATCGATTCCGGTTCCGTGGGTCTGAACTTCTTCGCCTCCAACCATTCGGCGCCCTTCGGGGGGCGACACGATTCCGGGCTGGGAACCGAATACGGCGAAGAGGGGCTGGCGGCCTACCTGAGCTACAAGTCGATCCACCGGCGCTGAGGCAGCCTCGACCTGTCTTCAGGCCGGCCGGCACCGCACATAGGATGAGGGTCGACGCCGTCCATCGAGGGGATCCGCATGCCAGCCGCCGCCCGGAAGCCGTCCGCCGGGGACGGGCGTCTCTTGCTGGCCGTGTTGTTCGCGGTCTACCTCGTCCTGCTCGTCTGGGTGGTGCTGTGGAAGCTCGAGGTTCCGTTCCTCGGGACGGGCGACCTGCGCCGCCTCAAGCTCGCACCCTTCGCCGCCGGCGGTGGGGTCGGCGCCAACACCCCCGTCGAACTCGGCATCAACGTGCTGCTGTTCCTGCCCTTCGGCATCTACCTCGGACTCCTCGCGGCTCGGTGGCCGTGGTGGAAGGCCGCCGGCGTCGTCGCGGGAACGAGCCTGCTGTTCGAAGTCTCCCAATACGCCCTGGCCATCGGGGTCGCCGATGGCACCGACATCATCGTCAACACCGTCGGCGCCCTGACCGGAATCTGGATCCTGGCCTGCGTCCGGCGCGGACTGCGGGAGAGGACGACGGCGGTCATGGTGCGGGTCTGCGCGTGGGTGACGGTTCTCGCCGTGCTCGCTGTCGGCGCCCTCATCGTGTCTCCCCTGGACTATGGCCCGCAGAAGCACGCGGACGGCGGCTCGCAGCAGCTGCTGATGAAGGACGCCCGAAGCGGCGGATGAGCCCGGCAAACGGAAATTTTCTTCCGCCGCGCACCGTGCAGACATGGCTACCATTGCGTATGCGCATCTGGTCCCTGCACCCCCGATACCTCGACGCCAAGGGGCTCGTGGCCTGCTGGCGGGAGACTCTTCTGGCGCAAAAGGTCTTGGACGGAAAAACCACGGGCTACCGCAACCACCCCCAACTGGTGCGCTTTCGGGCCGGCGACGACCCGCTGGTTCTCATCGGCTCCTACCTGGAGGGGCTCGCCGTGGAGGCCGACGCCCGTGGCTATCGGTTCAACCGCGCGCTGATCCTGCGCGCGCCGACAGCAGGATTGCAGCCCCTGGACGTAACCACGGGCCAGCTGGACCATGAACGGGATCACCTGCTGGCCAAGCTGGCCGTCCGCGCGCCCGAACGCGTGGCAGCCCTTCCTGCCCCGCCGGAACCGCCGGACACCCATCCCTTGTTTTCGGTGGTGCCCGGTCCGGTGGAACCGTGGGAAGTCATCTCTGCGGAGGGGTAGCACCCCGGACAGAGCCAGCGGCCGGAACCCGTGGTTCCAGCCGCCGTCGTGCTGTGTCTTCAGTTTCCGTTAGCCTGCGGGGGTGAAGTCCCGGGATCCGGCGAAGTCCGGGCGCCGCTCGGGTGCGGAGAACGGCTCGACCAGGGTGTTCTCGACCGAGTTGAAGACGATGAACACGTTGGAGCGGGCGAACGGGGTCACGTTGCCGTTGGAGGCGTGCATGCAGTTCGAGTCGAACATGATGGCGCCTCCGGCCTGGCCCTCCAGCACGTCGATGCCGTGCTCGTCGGCGAAGCGGGTGAGCGTTTCCTTGTCGGGGACGCCGGCGCCCTGCATGACGAGCGACTTCTTGTAGTTGGCTTCGGGGGTGGCCCCGTCGCAGGAGACGTACTTGCGATGGGTTCCGGGCATGATCATCAGCGGGCCGTTGAACGAATGGTTGTCGGTCAACGAGATCGAGATGCTGACCGCACGCGGGGCAGGCATGCCATCCTCGGCGTGCCAGGTCTCGAAGTCCGAGTGCCAGGCGAACTCCTTGCCCTCGAACCCGGGCTTGAAGTTCACCCGTGACTGGTGGATGTAGACGTCTGAGCCGAGGATCTGCCGGGCGCGGCCGACGACGCGGGGGTCGTTGGCGAACTTCTGGAGCACGTCGCTGGTGCGGTGGACGTCGAAGACCGAGCGCACCTCCTACGAGGCGGCCTCGACGATGGTGCGCTCGTCGGCCCTCACGATGGGGTCGTCGCAGAGGCGGCGCAGTTCGCCGCGGAGTTCCTCCAGCTCCTCGTCGCTGACGAGCTTCTCGATGGAGAGGTAGCCATAGGCGTCGAACCCGGCGAGCGTGGCCGCGTCGAGGGGGCCGTCTTCCGGATCGCCCCAGACCACCGGGCCTTCCCGGTCGATCACCCGGACGTCGTCGTCCGTTCGCGTTGGATACTGGTCAATCTGGCGACGAAGGGTTTCCGTCATGTCCATGTCCTCCTCGATGGTATGCCGCCGGAACCACCATGTCCCGGCTGCGGTTGCCTCGGCCGGACGAGGCGTCCGGCCGGGGATATGCCGAAGCGCGGCCCGGACCGAGGTCCGTGCCGCGCTTCGCGCAAGCTGTTGCCGGGGCCTAGGCCTGGGCAGGCTCCTCGACGACCAGCGGGTACACGCCGTTCTCGTCGTGGACTTCGCGGCCGGTCACCGGCGGGTTGAAGACGCAGGCCATGCGCAGCTCGGTGGTGGCGCGCACAGTGTGCTTCTCATTGCCGTCCAGCAGGTACATGGTGCCATCGCTGATCTCGTGGACCTCGCCGGTCACCTCGTTGGTCAGCGTGCCCTCGCCCTGGACGCAGTACACGGCCTCGATGTGGTTCGCGTAGTGGAACGTCGAGGTGGTGCCGGCGTAGATCACGGTGTCGTGGAACGAGAAGCCGACGCCCTCGCGTGCCAGCACCATGCGGCGGCTGCGCCACGTCTCGGACTTGATGTCGCGCTCGGTCTCGTTCAGGTCGTTCAGGTTCACTACCTGCATGGGTCCTCCTGGGAATTCATGATGGTTGACGGTGCCGTGGTGGGCACCCTGGTCATTCACCCCGGGGCAATGGGTTGGCATTTCCCCGGGGTGGAATCTGGGGGCTGGCCTAGACGGCGGCCAGCACGGGTGCTCCGGTGACGGTGCGTACGGCATCGATGATGACCGTGAGGCCACGCTGGAGCACGTCATCGGTGATGGTCAGCGGCGGCATGACCTTCAGGACCTCGTCCTCCGAGCCGGAGGTCTCCACGAGGACGCCGTGGGCGAAGGCCTCGGCGGCCACCTTCGAGGCGGTGTCCTTATCGGGGAAGACGACACCGGCCAGCATGCCGCGACCGCGGATCTCGGCGCCGTCGACCAGGCCGGCGATGTCGGCCAGGCCCTGGTGCAGCGCGGCGATGGTGCCGGCCAGCTCGTTCTGGAAGTCATCGTTGGCCCAATACTTCTTCAGCGCCGCGGTCGCGGTGACGAAGGCCGGGTTGTGGCCGCGGAACGTGCCGTTGTGCTCCCCCGCACCCCACACATCCAGTTCACGGCGGAACAGGGTCAACGCCATGGGCAGGCCATAGCCGGAGATCGACTTGGATACGCACACGATGTCCGGCTCGATGCCCGCCTCCTCGAAGCTGAAGAACGTGCCCGTGCGGCCGCAGCCGGCCTGGACATCGTCGACGATCAGCAGGACGTCGTGGCGCTTGAGCAGCGCCGCGAGGTTGCGCAGCCATTCGGCCCGGGCGGCACGCAGGCCGCCTTCACCCTGCACGGTTTCCACGATGACGGCGGCGGGCTTGTCAATGCCCGAGCTCGTGTCCTCGAGGGAGCGCTCCAGGAAGGCCAGGTCGGAGCCGGCCCCTTCCAGGTAGTTGTCGTAGGGCATCTTGGACGTGTTGCCCAGCGGGACGCCCGCGCCTTGGCGCTTCATGGCGTTGCCGGTCACCGAGAGCGCGCCCAGGGTCATGCCGTGGAAGGCGTTGGTGAAGGAGATGATGTTCTGGCGTCCGGTGACCTTGCGGGCCAGCTTGAGCGCGGCCTCGACCGTGTTGGTCCCCGTGGGGCCGGGGAACATGACCTTGAAGTCCAGGTTCCGCGGCTTGAGGATCAGTTCCTGGAAGGTCTCCAGGAACTCCCGCTTGGCCGGGGTCATCATGTCAAGCGAGTGCACGACGGCGCCACTGGCCAGGTAGTCCATCAGCGGGGCGGTGAGGGCCGGGTTGTTGTGCCCGTAGTTCAGCGCACCGGCTCCGGCGAAGAAGTCGATGTACTCCGTGCCGTCCTCGGCGGTCTGGATGGCTCCGGAGGCGTGGGTGAAGACGGCGGGCCAGCTGCGGCTGTAGCCGCGGACCTCGGATTCGAGCGTTTCAAAGATGTCAGTCATGGTCATTCCCTTCGTAGGTGCGATGACAGGCGTGATGACGGCGTGGGCGCGCTGTGGCGCCCCGGCGTCTAAATTCGGTGGAGCTAGGACTCGGAGCGGCTGGCCGCGAGGTTCAGCGAGCGCAGGTCCGCGTCCAGACCCAGCGGGGCGATCCGGTACAGGTACTCGGTGTCATGGCCGTCCGGGTACATCGCGGGGGTGAACAGCGGCTCGCGGTCGCACTCGGCCCCGTGGCGCTCTGCAAAGCGCTGGAAGAGCCGGTTGGACGCGGCGTTGTCCGCGGTGATCGTCGTCTCCAGGCGATCGGCGTTGGTGCGGGCGGCGAGCTCGTCCAGCATGGCGGCGGCCAGACCGCGCTTCTGGAAATCGGCTCCCACGGCGACCTGCCAGATCATCAGCGTGGCGGGCTCGTCAGGGCGCATGTAGCCGGTGACGTAACCGGCGGCACGGCCGTCGATCTCGGCCATGATCGAGCTCTGCGCGAAGTCGCGGCCCCAGAGGAGGTAGGAGTAGGACGAATTGAGATCCAACACCTCGGAATCCTTCGCCATGGTCCACATGGCGGCTCCATCTTCGGTGATTGGGTGGCGAAATGTAGCCTCGGACTGTGTGTTTACGAGTTCATTTTCCATCCCCTCCAACGTAACAAGCTGAGATTTTCGATCAACCCGAGCTGCGGGGATTTGACACCGAATCCCCCCAAGAGGACACTTTCGCCGTCGTCGGCCCAATCGGAGGGATCCCAAAGATGCCAAGGGATGCCGCCGATCACCCCCGGGCGTGTCCCCCCGCCTACCATCGTTACCTTTTCGTTATATTACCCACGGCTTCTTCGGGGCCTTCCGAGCCCGCTGGGACGCCTGCCGGGAGCCCGGGGACCGCTGGGGCGACGCCGGCGGAGGCCACGACGGCGGTCGTGTTGCGGATGAAAACGACGAGCCAGGCAAACACGATTCCGGCCGCCGCGAGCTCGAGCGCGGTGAGGTTGTAGTACTGCACCGGCCGCCACAAGAGGGCGGCCGCGATGAGTGCCGCCACCGAAATATACGTGAGCAGGTAGAACGCCTTCGGGAAGCCCGGCAACCAGAACGGGACGCCGGCCAGCAGGACCACCAGGACGACGGCCAGCACCTGCACGAACGAGGTGTGCACCCTCACGAAGGTGTTCACCGGGAACAGGCCGATCCCGACCATGCACATCCCGCCGATCACCAGGCAGGAACGGATGACCGCCGGTCGCGGCCGGAGGAACCTGCCGCCCAGGGCCCGGTGCCAGCGGCGGGAGGCACCGGCGTCGTGCCGGCGCGCGGCGACGATCTCCGCCCAGTGCTTCAGGTCGCGGGTGATGAACGCCGAGAGGGTGGTCATGATGATCCCCGACGTGGTGATCGTGGTGTTGAACGTCCAGAACGAGGTCAGCCCGGCCTGGCCGGTGCCCAATTCGCTGAACATGGAGTGCCACCACAGCGGGTTCTCGGCGTAGAGCATGCTCACGAGCATCCCGGAGGCCATGAAGACGGCCAGCATGACGGACAGGGCGACCGCCGTGATCCGCGCCCCGGACGTGTACCCGAAATAGCCGGCCACGCCGGCGGAGACCGCCAGCATCACGGTCCCCGCCACCGGATCGACGGTCAGCCCGGAAAAAGCCTGTTGGAAGAGCCGGAACAGCACGAGCGCGGACATGGTGGCGATGGAGGCGTGGACGACGAGCAGGGCGGCGACGTCGACAATCTGGCGCACCACCGGTCGGGCCCCGAGCCAGAGGTGGACCGTGCGGATGTTCTGGACGTAGCCGGCCACGAAGGCGGCCCCGGCCATGGCCCCGGCGACGACGGAGGCGTAGATGGCCACCGACCCGTCCCCGGCCAGCGGCGGCCGGTAGCCCCGGAAGGCGATGAGCCCGACGACCACGGCGACGGCGGCCGCGGCGACACCGGCCCAGATGGATCGGGACTCGATGTCCAGCTGCCGCCGGGCAACGGGTGGCGTTCCCTGGTCGTGCATCGCTCGATGGCCTCCTGTCGGCATCTGGACGCGGGTGGCGGGCATCTTGATTCTGTCATGGTTGCCGCCGCCGGGGCCGGAGTGCCTAGAAGGGGTACGGAGCGATCTCCGGCCGCATCGTCAGCCACTGGACCTCGGTGAACGCCTCCATGTTCGCCGCCGCACCGCCGATCCTTCCGCCGTTTCCGGAGTCCTTCACCCCGCCGAACGGAGAGTTCGGCTCGTCCGAGACGGTCTGCTCGTTGATGTGGATCTTGCCCGAGTCGAGCCGGTCGGCCAGCTTCATCGCGTCGCCGACGTCGCCGAGGATCGATATCGACAGCCCGTAGCTGCTGTTGTTGGCCATCCGGACTGCCTCGTCGAGGGTGGAGAAGCTGCGGACCGGGGCGACGGGGCCGAAGATCTCCTCGCGCCAGGCATCCTGCTCGTCGTCCAGGTCGGCCAGGACGGTGGGGTGGTAGAACAGGCCGTCGCGGACCGATCCGCCCGCTGCCAGCCGGGCACCTGAGGAGACCGCGGATTTCACGAGCCCGTCGATCCGCGCCAGCTGGCCGGCGTCGATGACCGGCCCGAGGGCCACGGTCCCGGACTTCGGATCGCCCATCGGCAGGTTCCGGGCCTTCTCCGCCAGGGCGGCCACGTAGTCCTCGTAGAGGTCCTGGTGCACCAGGTGGCGGCCGGTGGCCATGCAGATCTGGCCCTGGTGCATGAAGGATCCGAACGCGGCCGCAGAGGCCGCCTTGGCCAGGTCCGCCCCGGGCAGCACGATCATCGCGGAGTTCCCGCCCAGTTCCAGGTGGGCCCGCTTGAGCAGCCGGGCGGCGGACTCCCCGATCTTGCGGCCGGCCGCCGTGGAGCCGGTGAACGCGATGACCCGCACTTCGGGGGCCTCGACCAGGGCGGCGCCGACGTCGGCACCGCCGGGCAGCAGCGAGAGCAGTCCCGGGGGTAGGCCGGCCTCCTCGAAGACCCGCATGATCGACACCCCGGCACAGACGGTGGTGCGCGGATCGGGCTTGAGCAGCACGGCGTTGCCCAGCGCCAGGGCCGGGGCCACGGCACGGATACCCAGGATCAGCGGGAAGTTGAACGGGGAGATGACCGAGACGACGCCGGCCGGGCGGCGGCGGGCGAACGACCAGCGGTCCTCGTTGGTCGTCAACACGTCACCGGCAGGCAGCCCGGGCAGGGCCGAGGCCTCGTAGCATTCGTTGGCCGCGGTGTGGGTCTCCAGACCGGCCTTGGCGGGGATGCCCCCGGATTCCCGCACGATCCAGCCATCGAGTTCCGCCGCGTGTTCCTCCCACAACGCCCCGGCCCGACGCAGGACAGCGGCACGCTCCTCCGGTTTCCGGGCGGCCCAGTCCCTTTGCGCGACGGCCGCCAGCCGGGACGCCTCATGGACGTCCTCGCGCGAGGCCACCCCGTAGGTGGCCAACGTGTCGCCCGTGGCCGGTTCGAGTGCGGCCGACTCGCCGCCCCGCCCGGCCTTCCAGCCGTCGGAGTAGATCTTCGCGTCCCAGAGTGAATCGCCAAGGAAGGTCATGGTGACAGCCTTTCGGTCGGTGGGGCGGGAATCCGAAGTGGGGTCCCTTGGCCCCATTGTGCCCACGTTTGCGCCCGCATGGGCAGGGGTGGGGAACGGGCCGCAGCCCGGGCGCCCCCACGCCCGGGCTGCGGCCCGTTCCCGGTTGCCGGCCTAGCGCGCCAACTGGTGCAGATGTGCGTGGCGCAGCACCGCCGGATAGTAGCCGTGCAGGTACCCGGCGGTCGTCGGGTGCAGGTTCAGCGGGTCGTCGGGGTCCAGCGGGTTGAGGCGGATCCAGGGTGCCGGGGAACCGATGCCGTGCCCGATGAACGCGCTGGTTACCTGGACGAAGCTCGCATGGTTGCCCCGGGTCCCGGCGCGGACGGCGCGGTTGAGCTGGTCGGCGAGCCGGTTCAGCTGCCGGGCGTTGGCGGCGGTGATCACGGCGTTGTCGCCGAATTGCGGGGAGAACAGCCGCGGGTAGCCCAGCACGAGGATGCGGCCGCGGGTGGCCCGGTCGATCTGCCGCAGCGTGGAGCGCACGGAGGTGGTGATGCCCGGCATGGCCTGCCGCGCGGCCGTCACCGCCTGGGTGCAGGCCGGGGCGGTGCCCTGCGTGCTGCAGGCTCCCACGATCCCGCCGAGGTCCAGGTCGTTTCCGCCCAGGGTCAGGGTCACGAGCTCGGCGGCGGCCAGTTGGGGTGCCAGTTGCGCCGCTGCGAGGGCCACGTCTGCGGGGGTGGCCCCGGCGCAGGCGGCGTTGGCGATCAGGCGCACACCGGGCTGGGCATCCAGCTGGGTCACGTGGGTGGGCCCATCGCCTTGCAGGCAGTTCGGGAAGGGCCCTGCGGTGATGTTTCCGGAGCCGAAGCCTGCCGAATACGAGTCGCCGAGGTTGACGTAGTCGATCCGCTGCGCGTGGTGGCGGTGGTGGTGGTGTTTTCCGGCGGCTCCATGCGAGCCGGTCGCGTGGGTGGCGGACACCGCAACGGTGGGTGCGGCGGGTGCCGCCGCGGCGGCGGGGCCGACGCCGGTGGCCACGAGGGCCAGTGCTGCGGCGGTCGTGTAGAGCAGGGTGCTGAGTCGATGTGGCTGGGTGCGGTGCATGATGGGCGTCCTTCACATGTCCCCTCCGCGGAAGCCGTGCGGAGGGGGTGGTCCCGACGGGTCGGGCGGCGTCGTGCGGGACGCCGGGACGTCCCGCGTGGTTCCGCCCCCTGGGGGAACCACCGGCCGTCGACCCGGATGCCTCGGGGTCGGCGCAGCAGGCCACGCGCCACCGGATGCGGGGCGCGCGCGTGCTGTCATCGTAGGACGGCGCCCCGGCGGAGGGAAGTCTTGCCCGGCCCCGCGCTGCAGCCGGTTCAGCCGCCCATGATCTCGCTGCGGATCAAAAAGCGCTTGCCCTCCGGAGCCTCGACCGAGAAACCCGAACCACGCCCGTCCACCACATCGACGGTCAGGCGGGTGTGCTTCCAGTATTCGAACTGTTCCCGCGACATCCAGAAGTCGATTTCGCCCAGCGGCGCACCGGCGTCGTCCGCCAGGTCGAAGACGCCCAGGCGGATGTCGGCTTCGGCGGTGATGAAGTCGCCGTCGGGGAAGCACATGGGCGAGGAGCCGTCGCAGCAACCCCCGGACTGGTGGAACATCAGGGGTCCGTGGCGGGCCCAAAGCATGCGCAGCAGCGACTGGGCGTCTGCGCTCAGTCGCACGCGGGTGAAGCGCTCGCCGTCAATGGTGGGGCGGGCATCGAGCACCGTGTCCATGGCGTTCTCCCTTCCTGATGGGGCAGATGCCCCGGCCCGGCGGCGTCACTTGACGCCCCCGGGCCGGGGCCCCGCTGCCGTTGGATGCCGGCTACGGGGCGCCGATGTAGTCAATGACGACGCGGCCGTCGATCTTGGCGTGCCGCATCTCGTCGAAGACGGCGTTCACGTCCTCCAGGGGCCGGGTGTGGAACGTGGGCTTGATCTTGCCTGCGGCATAGAACTCCAGGGCCTCGATCATGTCCTGGCGGGTGCCGACGATCGAGCCCCTGATGGTCAGTCCCTTGAGCACGATGTCGAAGATCGGGGCAGGGAATTCACCCGGCGGCAGACCATTGAAGACGATGGTCCCACCGCGGCGGGTCATGCCGATGGCCTGGCCGAAGGCCGCCGGGTGCACTGCGGTGACCAGAACGCCGTGGGCGCCGCCCGTGGCCTTCTGGATCGCCTCCGCCGGGTCGTCGGCGAAGGCGTTGACCGTGACCTCGGCGCCGTGGCTGCGGGCCAGGGCCAGCTTCTCCTCGGCAACGTCGACCGCTGCGACCCGCATGCCCATCGCGACGGCATACTGCACCGCGATGTGGCCGAGTCCGCCGATGCCGGAGATGACGACCCATTGACCGGGCTTGACCTCGGTGCGCTTGAGTCCCTTGTAGACGGTGACTCCGGCGCAGAGCACCGGGGCGATCTCGTACGGGTCGGCGCCTTCGGGGATGTGCGCGGCGAACTTGGCCTCCACCAGCATGTACTCGCCGAAGGATCCGTTCGTGGAGTAGCCGCCGTTGGTCTGGGATTCACAGAGGGTTTCCCAACCGGTGCCGCAGAACTCGCAGCTTCCGCAGGCGCTGCCGAGCCAGGCGTTGCCGACCAGGTCGCCGATCTTGACCTCCGTCACGCCGTCCCCGATCTTTTCGACGTAGCCAACGCCCTCATGCCCGGGAACGATGGGGAGGTTGGGCTTGACCGGCCAGTCCCCGCCGGCGGCGTGCAGGTCGGTATGGCAGACGCCGGAGGCGACCAGCTTCACCAGTGCCTGTCCGGGACCGGGCTCGGGGATCTCGAGGGTGTCGATGTCCAGCTCCTGGCCGAACTCGCGGACGATGGCTGCTTTCATGGTGCTCATGGGTATTTCCTGTCGTTGTGGGCCGCAGGCGTGCGCAGGCAACGCTGTCGGCGCACGCCGACGGCCGTCGAATGGGGAAATGCGCGGTTTAGAAGAACCCCTGCTTGTTGGGGTTGTAGGAGACCAGCAGGTTCTTGGTCTGCTGGTAGTGGTCCAGCATCATCAGGTGGTTTTCCCGCCCGATGCCCGAGGACTTGTACCCGCCGAACGCGGCGTGGGCCGGGTAGGCATGGTAGTTGTTCACCCAGACACGGCCCGCCTGGATCTCGCGTCCGGCCCGGTAGGCAGTGGATCCGTCGCGGGACCACACGCCGGCTCCGAGACCGTAGAGGGTGTCGTTGGCCATCTTCATCGCGTCGTCGTAGCCGCCGAACTTGGCCACCGAGACGACCGGCCCGAAGATCTCCTCCTGGAAGATGCGCATCGAGTTGTCTCCCTCGAAAATCGTCGGCTGGACGTAATAGCCGCCCGCCAGGTCGCCCCCGAGGTCGGCGCGGCCGCCGCCGGTGCGGACCTTGGCACCCTCCTGCTTGCCGATGTCGATGTAGGAGAGGATCTTCTCCAGCTGGTCGTTGGAGGCCTGGGCGCCCATCATCGTGTCGGTGTCCAGCGGGTGGCCCTGCTTGATCGCCTGGGTGCGGGCGGTGACGTCGGTCAGGAAGCGATCGTAGATCGACTCCTGCACCAGCGCCCGGGACGGGCTGGTGCAGACCTCGCCCTGGTTCAGCGCGAACATGGTGAAGCCCTCCTGCGCCTTGTCGTAGAAGGCGTCGTTCTGCGCGGCGACGTCCTCGAAGAAGATGTTCGGGCTCTTGCCGCCCAGCTCCAGGGTGACGGGGATGAGGTTCTGCGAGGCGTACTGGGAGATCAGCCGGCCCGTGGTGGTCTCGCCGGTGAAGGCGATCTTGCGGATGCGCTTGTTCGAGGCCAGCGGCTTGCCCGCCTCCAGCCCGAACCCGTTGACCACGTTCAGCACACCGGGCGGGAGCAGGTCTCCGATCAGTTCCATGAGCACCAGGATGGACACGGGCGTCTGCTCGGCCGGTTTGAGGACGACGGCGTTGCCCGCCGCGAGTGCCGGGGCGAGCTTCCAAGTGGCCATCAGGATCGGGAAGTTCCACGGGATGATCTGCCCGACCACGCCGAGCGGTTCGTGGAAGTGGTAGGCGGTGGTGTTCTCGTCCAGCTGGGAGAGGCTTCCCTCCTGGGCGCGGATGGCCCCGGCGTAGTAGCGGTAGTGGTCCACGGCCAGCGGCATGTCGGCGTTGAGCGTCTCACGGACGGCCTTGCCGTTGTCCCAGGTCTCGGCGACGGCGAGCATCTCGAGGTTCTCCTCGATGCGGTCGGCGATCTTGTTCAGCACCTGGGCTCGTTCGGCCGGTGACGTTCGGCCCCATGCCGGGGCGGCACCCTCGGCGGCGTCGATGGCCGCCTCGATGTCCTCCGCGGTGCCGCGTCCGACCTCGCAGAAGACCTGGCCGGTCACGGGGGTGATGTTCTCGAAATACTCGCCCTTCACGGGCGCCTTCCATTCACCGCCGATGAAGTGGTCGTAGCGGGGCTTGAAGGTGACGAGCGAACCCTCGGTGCCGGGATTGGCGTAGACGGTCATGGCAACTCCTTTGTTGGCTTCCTGCTGCGGCTCCCGGGCCGGCGGACCGGGCCCTGGCGAACATTTCCGCGTGATGTGGATCACGCTACTCCAGGGCAGGTTGCACCAACGTTGCACGGCCATCGGCCGGGACGCTCACCCGAATTCGCGCTCCAGTCGCTGGAGACGGGAGACCACCACGGAACGTCCCGGCGAGCGGGCAGGGAGCACTTGAAGCGCGGTGCGCAACCCGTCCACGTCCTCCGACGCCTCGGGGAGATCCAGGTAATCCAGCAGCACTTCGGGGTCGGCATCGTTGAGCATGGCCTCACGCAAAGTCCCGGAGACCTCCAGGCGGATATCCTGGATCCCCGGTGCCTCTGACTTGGGCAGGACGGGGCCGGCGTAGGCGTCCAGGGCCTGGCGGAGCCGGCCGGCGCCGAGGTGTCGCAGAACGTCGCGAGCATCCAGGGCGACGGTGGGGCCGACCCGATAGGGCCGCGATTCCAATCCGATGGCCACCGCGTCGGGACCCAGCGCCTTGCGCAGACGGACCATCTCGGCGCGCACGCTCACCTGCTGTCCGGCATCGCCAAAAAGCAGTTCGGCCAGCTCGCTGGCATCCAACCCACCCCGGCGCCAGGCCAGCAAGGCCAGCATCTCGGCGTGCCTGCCCCCCACCTCACGGTGGTTCGACCCGCATACCAAGGCACCGCCGTCGTACCCGAGCACGGTGAGTCGGGGTGCCGCCGGGATGCCGGCCCGTGGCGGCCGGCTTCGGACGGTCTGGTCCAGGGCATCGATCCGCAACTGGGCTTCGGCGGCGGCAACGGCGGCGTGCAGGAGGGCCAGGGAGTGGCTGGCGACGGCCTCGTCATTGCCGGTCAAGTCGACCACGCCGAGCAGCCGGCCGGTCACGGGGTCGTGGATGGGCACCGCGGTACAACTCCAGCGATGCGCCTCGGGACTGAAGTGCTCGGCCCCGCTGACCTGGACGCCCGCACCGGTGGCCAGAGCCGTGCCGGGAGCCGAGGTACCCACGGCGCGCTCCGACCAGTCCGCCCCGGGGGCGAAGGCCATGCGTTCGGCGGCGCTCCGGGCTGCGGGGTCGCCTTCGACCCACAGCAGGCGGCCGGCATCATCCCCGACGGCGACCAGCAGACCGGTGTCACGTGCCGGCTGGACCAGCAGTCGATCGAAGACCGGCATCACCGATGCCAGTGGGTGGGTGCGGCGGAACTCGGCCAATTGGGGATCGCTCAGTCCACTGAGTGCCCTGGCGCCGGACGGATCGCGCAGGAATGCCAACGAGCGGATCCATGAGTCGTGGACGACGGGCCGCAACCGCGGGACGTCGGGACCGTCGAGGTAGGCTGGCGCCATGGCGCCCGAGGCAAGGTGGGCGTGGGCACGCTCGGCGAATCTCTGCAGCGCCGGCGATGCCGGCGAGGTCGCGACCATGACGTCCCACCTCCCCTGCGTCTGGCATGCGTCACCGGCGCGACGATACGTACCGTCGCCACGGGTGGACCGGACCTGGAATATGGCCCTGGCCACAGTGTAGGGCCACAACGGCTGACCACGGTAGCTCCGGGCGGGTCGCCGGCGAAACCTTGCGTACCCCCATCGGTGGTGGAAAGCTGGTCGCCACCAGTGCCGACCGCCACCCCGCGGCACGCCACAGACGGGGGTCCCGCCATGGGCCGCAACACGTTCATCAGCCTGCCGACCAACGACCTCGCCGCAGCGGACAAGTTCCATGCGGCCCTCGGATTCGAGAAGAACCCCGACTTCTCCAACGAACAGGCCACCGCCTGGTTCATCACCCCGGAGGTCTGGCTGATGTCGATCACGGCCGGATACTACGAGACGTTCCTGCGCGGCGGCGACAAGACATCGTTCGGGCAGGGCACCAAGGAGTCCCTACTGGGCTTCAGCTGCGATTCGCGGGAGGAGGTCGACCGCCTGACCCACGCGGCGGTCGAGCACGGCGGCGCGGTCTACCGGGCGCCGGCCGAGGAGATGCCCGGCATGTACGGCTCGGCAGTCACCGACCCGGATGGCCATGCGTGGGAGCTCATGTGGATGGAGCAGTCGGCGTAGCCCGTCGTTCAGGCGGTGCAGGCCTCGTTGGAGCAGCCGGCGTCACGAGGCACCCAATGCGCCGCGTCGGTCCCCTTTTCCTCCCAGACGATGTGTCGGTGCTGGCCGCACGAGTTGCACGCGGGGGCCACGTAGCTGGCCTTTTCCTCGTCGGTGTATGCACGGTAATCGCCCATTGCTGCCTCCCGGTGTTGGTGCCTATGGCGCCACTCTATGTCGGAAGCCGGAGTGGCGGTACCCTCCCGGTCAGTGCCGGTCGCGGGCCCGCATGTAGAGGTTGAAGGCCGCGGTCATCGGCTTGTTCAGGGCCCTGTCCCACTCCCCCAGCGTCTGCACGACGTTGCAGCCCAGGGTCGTCTTGAACAGGGTCAATCCGGCGAGGGCGTGTTCCTTGTCCAGGGTCGCGGAGACGCCGCCGTGGTCCAGGAACGCGCAGCCCTCGTCCAGCGAGTCGGTGATCATGCGGTGAATCAGGGCCTTCGGGGCGAAGAGCTTGCGCTCGGACGCCGAGGAGGCGCCGTAGACGTACCAGGCGCCCTGCCCGCTCGACACGCGGATGGCCGAGGCCAGGTCGCGACCCTCGTGCACCGCGAAGTAGACGGTGCAAGTCCCCGATGCGTGGGCGTTGAGCGCGTTGAACATCGTGGTGAAATACCGGGCGGGGCGGCCGGTGAAGCCATCGCGTTCGGCGGTCTCCCGATACAGGGCATGGAAGCGTTCGATGTCCCCGACGCCGCCGACCTGCACCTCGAGCGGACTGGAGGCCGCCTTGCGGGTCTCGCGCCGCGCATTCTGGTTCATCTGCGCCAGCACGCCGTCAACGTCCAGCGCCCCACCGTCGGCACCGACCAGCGGGATGCGCGCCTGGAACTCGGGCTGGCCGGCGTTGAAGTCCTCGCTGACCTCCTGCTTGGTCCAGCCGTCGGCGCGCAGGGCGCCGGCGAGCGCGACGGCGCGGGCGTCGGTGTGCAGCGGGTCGAGTTCGGTCATCAGCGAATGCCCACCGGCTGACAGGGCCTTGCGGACCACGCCGGCGGCCCAGCTGCGCTCCACGGCGGGCAGGCCCATGCGCACCAGGAAGACCTTCGTGGCCTTGAAATGGGCCAGCATCGGGGTCGTGACATCGGTCGGGTCCAGCTCATTCCAGTCGGCGACGGGCCCCTCGGGCAGGTAGGCCAGCGTGTACTTGAGCACGGGGACGGGGCGGTGCAGCACCTGCACGGAGGCCCGCATCGTCCCGGCGGGATCGAACCAGCCGAGGTACTCGGGACGCCATTCGCCCTTCACCTTCGACCAGGCCGGAAGTTGCATGAAGCTGGCCTCCGGGTGGGAGGCGAGGTGGGCCAAGTGGTCGTCGGCGGGGATCTGGCGAACCGAAAGCTGGGTGGATGTCACGCCAGCCAGCATAGCAACGCGCCCCCCGGCGTTCGGGGCCCGACACCGCCGCGACAACAGGGGTGATGCGGGGCACGACGGCATCAGCAGCTTCTTTCGGCCCACTCCGCCAGGTACCGCCCAGTCCGTATCCACCGTCGATGCCCGCCATCGCCCAGGGGACACTGATCTGCTTGACGCGCCGGAGGACTCCCGTCTCCCCATCGCGGATCCGGGTCGAGGCGATGGCATCCGTTCAGGGCCAGCACCTGGCAACCCCTCCACCCGCCAGCTGTGCATTACTGCACCTTGGATGTGTCGGCATGCTCCTTTACGTAGCGAAAAGGCACAGCCAGAATGGTCTACGTTCACGACAGATGATGCGGTCGCTACCCTGACGTGAATTCAAAGGCGCGCGGCGTCCCACAGGAATTCAACGGAAGCGACGCACGAATCCAGAATTCAAACCGGGCCGGATCCGATTGGACAACAACTCCCGCAGCAACCTAGCGGACCATCGAAAGGCAGACACATGAGGGCAATCGTTATCACCCCGACCGCGGGCGACATCGCCGGGCTTGCCTCGCTGGAGTTGCAGAATATCGAGCCTCCGCGGCTCTCCCCCGCCCAGATTCGCATCGCAGTTCGCGCCGGGTCCGTGAATCGCGCGGACCTCTTGACTCGCGCCGGGCTCCATGCGCCGGCTACGGCCGACGATACGCCCCAGGTCGTCGGTCTCGACGCGTCAGGGGATGTCATCGAGGTCGGTTCGGATGTGACCGGGATTGAGGTCGGTGACCGGGTGATGGTGATGGCCGGCGGCGGGCTCGCCGAAGAAATCGTCGTCAACGCCGATATGGCCGTCCCGGTTCCTGCTGGTTGGTCGTACGTCGAGGGCGCAGCCGCGGTGCTTGGACTCATGACGGAGCACAATGCCCTGGTGACGGCCGGCGGGCTGGCCAAGGGTGATGTGGTCGTCGTACACGCCGCCACATCAGGAGTCGCCACCCAGGGAATCCAGCTCGCCAAATACTTGGGTGCAGGACGGATCCTCGCGACGGGGCGGTCCATGCGCGCGGAAGACGTCCTCACCGGCCTCGGTGCCGACGCTTTGATCGACACCTCCAACGGCAACTTCGCCACGGGAATACGGGACCTGACGAACGGCAACGGTGCCGATATCATTCTCGACCACGTGGGCGGACCGTACCTGGCAGGAAATCTCGAAGCCTCGGCAATCGGCGGCCGAATTATCGGCATCGGCAGACTCGGCGGAGCCGATGCGACGCTTGACCTGGAAGAACTTGCCCGCAAACGGGTCTCGATCATCGGTGTCACATTCCGCACGCGAACGCCCGCCGAAAAGGCTGAGGTCGTAGCGGCGTTGCGTCGAGATGTCGACTTCGAGAACGCCACAAATGGCCTACGCCCCCTGATCCACCAAATCTACGACTGGACCCAGGCGCTGGAAGCGCAAACCGAACTCGCGAAGAATACGCACATCGGAAAGATCGTGCTCGACGTGAAGTAGGAAACCGCCGGAACTGCCGCGGACGCCCCAGGTCAGTGGTGGCATTCGGTGCATCGGGACATCGGTGAAGGTTCCGGCTTGCGGCCGTCTTTTTGCGGAACGGGGCACGCATTTTCCGATCCCGACGTAGGCGGTGCCCTGCGGCGACCAGAACCCTTCGGCGATGACCTCACGACCGGTCTTCGCGAACGCTATGTTCTCGCCGTCCCAGTCCAGGGTGGCTGTTCGCCCGCCTATCCGCTTGGTCGTCGAGGACAGGGTCCTGCCGGCCCCGGGCACGACGGCGGCCGGACCCCGCCGTCGTCATCTCGCCCTGATACCCCTAGGGGGTACTTGACGAGATACCCTCCAGGGGTATATCTTCGGGGCATGGACACCGCGACGACCACCACCGACGAACACCGCGAACACGGCTACACCGCCGACAAGCAGGCACTGCTCAAGCGGCTCGGCCGCATCGAGGGGCAGGTCCGCGGGATCGCGCGCATGGTCGATGAGGAGAAGTACTGCATCGACATCCTCACGCAGATCTCCGCGGTCAACGCGGCCCTGCACAAGGTCAGCCTCGGCCTGGTCGAGGAGCACATCGGCCACTGCGTCGTCGGGGCCGCCCAGGAATCCCTGGAAACCGGCAACCCCGACATCGTCAACAACAAGGTCCGCGAGGCCTCGGCCGCCATTGGCCGCCTGCTGCGCTGACCCGTTCCACCATCCACACCCACCCCCTGCAAGGAGCACCACCATGGACACCACCATCAGCATCGACGGCATGACCTGCGGACACTGCGTCGCCGCCGTCACCGAGGAGATCTCCGCGATCGACGGCGTCTCGACGGTCGACGTCGACCTCAACGCCGGCGGCATCTCAACGGCCCGCATCCAATCCACCGGCCCGATCAGCGAGGCCACTCTCTCGGAGGCCGTCGCCGAGGCCGGCTACACGGTCGTCGGCAACAACGCCTGACCCCTGGGCCGAGAACCCCAGCTCGCCGCCCCGACCCCGAACGCCCCACCGCACCAGGAGCAGCACCCCATGGAACAGCACGAATCCCTCACCACCGACGGATCCCGGGTCATCGACCTGGACATCCAGGGCATGAGCTGCGCCTCGTGCGTGGGGCGGATCGAACGCAAGCTCGGCAAGATCGAGGGCGTGGCGGCCAGCGTCAACCTGCCGCTGGAGTCGGCGCGCGTCACCGCCCCGGCCGGGGTGTCCGACGCCGACCTCCTGGAGACCATCCAGGCCGCCGGCTACGGGGCCCGGCTGAAGGCCGATCCGCACGCCGCCGGGACCGGGCACGGCGAGCACGCCGACCACGACGACTCCGGCGCCCCGGAGGACCACACCGACCACATGAGCCACGGCGGCACGGCGGACGAACTGCGTCCCCGCCTGATCGTCGGCGCCGTCTTCACCATCCCGCTGTTCCTCATCTCCATGGTCCCGGCCCTGCAGTTCCCGCACTGGGGCTGGGTGGCCCTGGCACTGGCTACCCCGGTGACCTGGTGGTCGGCCTGGCCATTCCACCGTGCCGCCGCCGTCAATGCCCGGCACCTGTCCTCCACCATGGACACGCTGGTTTCGATCGGCGTGCTGGCCGCCTACCTCTTCTCCCTGTGGCAGCTCATCATCGACCCGGCCGTGACCGCCCACGGGGCGGCGATGGACATGACCGAGCACCAGCTCTACTTCGAGACCGCCGGTGTCGTCGCGACCTTCCTGCTGCTCGGCCGCTGGCTGGAGGCCCGCGCCAAGACCTCGGCCGGCGACGCGCTGAAGACCCTGCTCAGCCTCGGCGCCAAGGAGGCGACCGTCCTGCGCGACGGCGCCGAGGTCCGCATCCCGGCCGCGGACCTGATGCCGGGCGATGAGATCGTGGTCCGACCCGGGGAGAAGATCGCCACCGACGGCTACATCCTCGAGGGCGCCTCCGCCATCGACACGTCGCTCATCACCGGCGAATCCGCGCCCACCGAGGTCGGGGTGGACGACACCGTCACCGGTGCCACCATCAACACCTCCGGCCGGCTCCTGGTCCGCGCCACCCGCGTCGGCGCCGACACCACCCTGGCGCAGATGGGCCGCATGGTCTCCGACGCGCAGACCGGCAAGGCGCCGATCGCCCGGCTGGCCGACCGGATCTCCGCGGTGTTCGTGCCGATCGTGCTGGTGATCGCCGTGGTGACCTTCATCCTCTGGCTGGTCTTCACCGGCGACGTGCAGTCCGCGTTCACCGCCGCCGTCTCGGTCCTCGTCATCGCCTGCCCCTGCGCCCTGGGCCTGGCCACCCCCATCGGCCTGCTCGTCGGCACCGGCCGCGGCGCCCAGCTGGGCATCCTCATCCGCGGGCCCGAGGTCCTCGAGGACACCCGCCGGGTCGATACCGTCCTGCTGGACAAGACCGGCACGGTCACCGAGGGCCGCCTCGCGGTCACCGACACCATCGCCACCGGCAGCCTCGGCGAGGACGGGCTCCTGGCCCTGGCCGGTGCCGCCGAATCCGGCTCCGAACACCCCATCGCCCACGCCATCACCGCAGCGGCGGAACGCTCCGGCACACCGGCCCCCGCGGTCTCCGGTTTCACCTCCTCCCCCGGTGGCGGCGTGCGCGCCACGGTGGACACCGCCGTCGTCCTCGCCGGGCAACCCGCCTGGCTGCGCGAGAACAACGTCGAACCCGACGAGGCCGCCCTGGCGGCCCTCCGTCAGGCCCAAGAGCAGGGCACGACGGCGGTGCTCATCGCCGTCGACGGGGCCTCCGTGGGCGTCATCGGGCTGCGCGACACCATCCGGGCCAGCTCCCCCGCAGCGATCGAACGCCTGCGCTCGCTCGGATTGCGGCCGGTGCTGCTGACCGGCGACAACGCCGAAGTCGCCCGGCTGGTGGCCAGCGAGGTTGGCATCCGCCCTGAGGATGTGTTCGCCGACGTGCTTCCGTCGGGCAAGGTCGACAAGGTCGCCGAACTGCAGGCCGCCGGGGCCGTGGTGGCGATGGTCGGCGACGGCGTCAACGACGCTCCGGCCCTGGCCCAGGCCGATCTCGGCCTGGCCATGGGATCGGGCACCGACGTGGCGATCGCCGCCGCGGACATCACGGTGATGGGCAACGACCTGGCCCAGGTCCCGCAGGCCATCGAGCTCTCGCGCAAGACGCTGGGCACGATCAAGACGAACCTGTTCTGGGCGTTCCTCTACAACACGATCGGCATCCCGGTCGCCGCGCTGGGGTTCCTGAACCCGATGATCGCCGGTGCCGCGATGGCCGCCAGCTCCGTGCTGGTGGTGCTGAACAGCCTACGGCTGCGCGGCTTCGGGAAGTAGCGGCCGGACAGCTCCATCGTCTGGCATCCCAGACCGCTCCGCAGGCTTTCGCCCAGGTCCCCAAAATCGGCGTCCCGCTGCTGACCGCGGCCATCATCGCCTGCACGATGCTCGTCGGGGTGGTGCTCGGGCCCCTCGAGGACACCCGGACCGCACTGTACGTCGCCACGGCATGGCTCGTGCTGTTGGTGGCCGCCTTCCGGATCTGGGTCACGGGCGCCGGACGTCGCAGGGTTGAACTGGAGGAAGATGACGTGCCAGCCGCCCACGAGGGGCCGCGGGACGTCCTCGCTGGCCGGGTAGCGCCGCGCCCTCGGGGCCGTCGCCCGAAAACTAGGCCGAAGCCCGGCGCCCGGCCTCCTGCACCAGCACGACGGTGGCGGCCAATGCGTCGTCGCCCAAACGGTAGGACGGCCCGGCCACGCCGATCTGCGCGATCATCGAACCGTCGGCCCCGAAAACGGGTGCTGCCGCCGAGCTCAGGCCCTCCTCGAACTCCTCCAAGGCGAGCGCGTAGCCGCGTTCCGCGGTGGCCACCAGCTCGCCGGCGAGCTGCTTCCGGTCGGTGATCGTCGCCGGCGTGTACCGCTTCAGCCGCCCGGCCAGCAACTGCCGGCGCGTCGCCTCTTCCTGATGGGCGAGCGAGACCTTGCCCGGGGAGGTGCAGTGCAGCGGGGTGCGCCGCCCCAGCCAGCTGCGGCTCACCACCGAACTCGTCGGCAGGATCTGGTCGATCGTGACGGACTCCCCGCCTTCGGTCACGTTCAGCGTGACGGTTTCCCCGCATTCGGCGGCCAACCAGACGCAGGCCTCGTGGACTTGGGGACTGAAGCTGCGGGTCGCCGGGACGGATTGGGCCAGACGGACCAGCCCTTGCCCCAGTTGGTATTCGGTGCTGTCGGAACGCTGTTCCACGAGACCATGGTCCAGCAAGGTGTTGAGGATGCGGAATGCGGTGGACTTGTGCACGTCGAGTTCCTGGCCGACGGCGCTGACGGTACTGGCGCCCTCGCTGGCCAGGAATTCCAGTACGACGGCGGCCCGATCCACCGATTGGATCCCGCCCCTGTTCACGCGCTCGCCCTGTGCCGTCATGGCGATCACGCTATCAGCAGGGTTCCCGGCGGATGCCCGGGGCGCGAAGACATGGCTCAGCCCTTCATCCTGAGGTTCTCCGGATCGAACACCGGAGTCCGCCCGGCACTGAGCACCGTGACCGGATAGTGGTGGCCGAAGTACTCGACCTGCAGATGGTTGCCGTCCCGCGCATGCTCGGGAGGCAGATAGCCCATCAGCAGGTAGCAGCCGGCCGATGGCCCGTCGCCAGCACTGGTGACGTAGGATCGGCGCCCCCGGGCGTCGGTGATGGTCCTGCCGTCGGAGTCGAGGATCGGCTCGTTGCCGGTGGGATAGCGTGCAGGCGTTGACGTCTGGTCATCCAGTCGCAGGGTGCACAGCACGGCGACGGTGTCCTCCTCCCGGGCCCGTACATACGAGTCCTTCCCGACGAATTCCGCCTCCTTGACCCGCGGCAGGGCCAGTCCCGCCTCGACGGGGTTGTAGTCGGCGGAGAGTTCGGCCCCCATCAACCGGTATCCCTTCTCGATCCTGGCGCTGGTCCCGTAGACGCCAATACCCGCCGGGCGGATGCCAGCGGGACGGGCGGCCTCGGCGAGTGCGTCCCAGAGCCTCAGGCCCTGGTCGACGCCGGCGTGCAGTTCCCAGCCGAGTTCGCCGACGTAGGAGATGCGCAAGGCAAGGACGGGGATGTCGCCGACGGTGATGTTCCGTGCCGTGCCGAAATGGAAGGCCGCGTCGGAGACGTCATCGGCGCTCACCGAGGCCAGGACGTCGCGGGCCTTCGGCCCCCAGAGCCCGACGGTCGCGGTCGCGGAGGTCAGGTCGGCCAGGTGGACGGAGCCATCGGAGGGGAGGTGGGTCCGCAGCCAGGCGAAATCACGGCCGGCGTCGGTGGCGCCCGTGATGACCCGGTAGTGCCCGGTACCCAGGCGCACCAAGGTCAGGTCGGAACGGAATCCGCCGCGCGGGTCCAGCAGCGGGGTGTAGATGATCCGCCCCACCGGCCGGTCGACCTGGGCCATGGCCAGCGATTGCAGGAAGTCCATGGCACCATGCCCGGCGATGTCGAATTGGGCGAAGGCGGACAGGTCGATCATGGCGCCGCGTTCGCGCAGGCAGAGGTGCTCGGCGACGCTGATCGGCGAATGCCAGCGGGCATCCCATTCGTGTCCGCGTTGGGGCACCGCATCGCCGAACTCCTGGAGCAGGTCCGCGTTGGAGGCGAACCATTGCGGCCGCTCCCACCCGGCAGCCTCGAAGAACTCGGCACCATTCTCGATGTGCCGGGGATGCATCGGCGAGCGCCGCAGCCCACGGGCGCTGGCGTACTGTTCGCGCGGATGCACGATCCCGTAGGTCTTCGGGAACCCCTCGGCCGCCCTCGCCCGCACGAAGGAATGCGTGCGCTGGGACGGGTGGAACCGGGTGATGTCATCGGCGTGGAGGTCGACTTCGGCGGACCCGTCGGTCATCCACTGCGCCAGGTACTTGCCGACGGCCGGTGCCTCACGGATCCAGACGGCGGCGGCGGACCACAGCCCGTCGACCTCAGGCGTGGGGCCGAGCAGCGCACCACCGTCGGGCGTCAGCGAGAGCAGGCCGTCGATGGCCAGGGTCCGCCGCAACGCCGGGTCGCGCAGCATCGGGAACATCTGCCGGGCGTGCTCCAGCGGCCCCGTGAAGTCGCCCTCGCTCAGCGGCAGCTGGGTCGGCGAGAGGGGAACAGTGCCCACCCGGGCCAGGGATTCGGCGTCGTGCAGGATGCCGCGGTGGGCATACGAGCCGATCTGCAGTTCGCCCCAGCGTTGGCGTTCGTACATCTTGGCGGTCATGTCGCGGATGATCGGGGTGTCGATCTCCACGCCGCTGGCCGCGAACGCGGCGATGGGGCCGAGGTTGATCATCTGGTGGACCGCGGGGGTCAACGGGATGCGGGCACCGGCCATGGCCCCGACCTTCGGCGACCAGACCCCGCAGGCGATGACCACCATCGGCGCGGCAACGTCGCCCGCGCTCGTGCGCACCCCGGTGATGCGGGCCGGGCCCCCGGAGGCGGGCTGTTCGGTCAGCAGGCCGATGACCTCCACGTTGTCGGCGATCCGCAGCGCACCGGCGTCCAACGCCGACTGGCGCAGCAGCCGGCCGGCGCGCACCGGGTCGACCACGGCGGCCGAGGGGGTGTGGAAGCCGCCGGTGATCAGCGAGGTATCGACCATCGGGACCAGTTCGCCGACCCGCGCGGGATCGATGAGTTCGGCGTCGACGCCCCAGGATTTTGCGGAGGCGAGGCGGCGGCGCAGTTCGTCCCGGCCGGCGTCGTCACGGGCGACCTCGATTCCCCCGCAGGTGGTCAGCACCCCGAGCGCCTCGAACTGGTGCATGGATTCCACGGTCAGTTCGGTGACGTTGCGGTGGTGGTCGACGGGGAAGATGAAGTTGGAGGCGTGGCCGGTGGAACCTCCCGGGTCGGGCAGCGGGCCCTGCTCCAGCAGGAGCAGGTTCCGCCACCCGGCCTCGGCGAGGTGCTTGACCAGTGAACTGCCCACGATGCCCGCACCGATGACGACGACGTCGGCGCTGTCGGGCAGGGTGGTGGGCTCCGTGGGCTGGCTCATGGTCTTCTCCTCCGGGTCGATCGCCGTCTCAGGCCTTGGGTGTCTCCTTGGTCGGGTCGATGAACGGCTTGCGGACCACTACCCCCTGCCGTACGCCCTCGGGCGTGTGGACGGCAACGGTGGTGCCTTCGGCACTGAGGCCGATGGGGACCATGGCCAGCCCGATGTTGCGCTCCAGCCGGGGCGAGAAGCAGGCGCTGGTGACCTGGCCGAGTTCGTCGCCTCCCGCTTCGGAGACGGCAAAGGGCTCGATCATGGACCCGTCGTTGTAGCTGCCCAGCGGTGGGCCGCCGATTTCCAGTCCCACCATGAGGCGGTCGATGCCCTCGGCGCGGATGCGCCCCAGCGCCTCCTTGCCGACGAAATCGGCCGACTGGTCCAGGTTGACCATCCAGTTGTAGTCGTAGCCGACCTCCAGCGGGTTGGTGTCCAACGTGATGTCGCAGCCGTAGGCCAGCATGCCGGCTTCGATGCGGCGGATGTGGCAGGGGCCGATGACGCGCAGGTCGTGCGCCCGCCCGGCCTCCCACACCATGTCCCAGAGCTTGCCCCCGTCACGGCTGGCGTTCTCCAGGTAGATCTCGTAGCCGGTCTCGCCGGTGTACCCGGTGCGGGATACGACGACGGAGAGGTCGCCCAGCCTGCGGCGTTGCAGCCAGTAGTAGCCCAGGTCCAGGATGTCCTCGCCGAAGAGGTCGGCCATCAGGCCCTTGGCCTTCGGTCCCTGGATCTGGACCGGTGCGACGTCGATTTCCTTGACGGTCACGTCCCAGTTGCCGGCCGTGGCCAGGCCCATGGCCCAGAGGTGGACGTCGCTGTCCGCGAGCGAGAGCCAGAAGCGGTTCTCCTCGACGCGCAGCAGGATCGGGTCGTTGATGATGCCGCCGTCGGCGGCGGTGATGAAGACGTACTTGCACTGCCCGACGGCGCATTGGCCCAGGTCGCGCGGGATCAGGTAGTTGGTGAAGTCGAAGGCATCGGGCCCGCTGATCTCCAGTTGGCGTTCCACGCCGACATCCCAGAGGGTCACGTCGTTGAGGAGCGACCAGTACTCGGAGACCGGATCACCGTAGTGGCGCGGGTGGTAGGTGTGGTTGTAGACGCTGTAGGCAGCGACGCCGTGCTCCCTGGACTTCCAGAAGTACGGTGACTTGCGCAGTCGCGTGTAGAGCGTCACCTCGGGATGCGGATTGACGTTGGAGCCTGTGCTGGGTAGTTGGAATGCGCCTGTATCGGTGGCCTCGGACATGATCACTCCCTGATCGGATCCCGGCGCCGGCGTCGTGCCAATCGTTGCGCATGGTGCGCAACTCTGCGCCATGTGCAACCAGTGTGGGCGTCGGCGCAGGCGGGGTCAAGGGTAGTTAGACCCGGAATCCAAACCAGTTTCCGGACCCGGGCCTGGGGCCCTCGACACCAACGCGGCGTGCCTTGTCAGGGCGATTTGAGCTCATCCGCCCGGACCAACAGCACTCCCCCGACGATGGCCACCCCGCCGAGCAGCTGGATGGGCGCGGGCATCTGGCCGAGCAGCAGCCAGGCCCAGAGGACGGCAAAAAGGACCTCCGTCAATGAAATGAACGAGGCCACCTTGGATCCGAGGGCCCGGGCGGCCATGATCCCCGAGACATAGGCCAAAACGGTGGCGAGGATGACCAGCCCTGCCAGGGCGGCCCACCATGGCGCCTCGAACCCGGCGAAGCCCACCGGGCCAAACGTCGCCGTGAAGGGCAGCAATCTCGTGGCACCGAGCAGGAGCATGAGCAGGGCACCGACCAGCAGCCCGCCGGTGGCGAGCACCAGCGGCGGCAACGAGTCGTTGGCCTTGGCGGTGACGAAAAAGTACACGGCCAAGCCGACGGCTGCCCCCAGGCCCCAGAGTACGCCGATCGGATCGACCCGCTGCGGCCCGGTCAGGTCCAGGACCAGCACCAGCCCACCCAGGGAGAGCAGGGTTCCGGCGATGGTCAGGACACGGGGCACGCGGCGGGTATGCACCCACAGGGCCAGGACGATGAGCACCGGGGCCATGTACTCGAGCAGCAGGGCCACCCCGACACTGAGACGGCCAACCGCCTGGAAATAGGCGAACTGGCAGATGCCGACGCCGAAGATGCCGAAGAGCAGGATCGGCTTCCAATTCGCGGCCACCGAACCCCAGCGTCCGCGCAGCGCCAGCAGCGTCGGCAGCAGCAGGACCAGGAAGGCGCCGAGCATGCGGGCAGCCACGGCCGCCCCGCTGCTCCAGCCGGCTTCGAGCAACGAGGTGGCGAACGAGCCGGAGATGCCGAACACGGCGGAGGAGAACAAGGCGATCCAGATGCCGGCGGCCGCCGGGTTGGTCGTTCCCCGAGCACGGCTCGTGGTCTGCGTGGACATGCTGCTCCTCGGGTCGGCGGTGGGTTGGAGTATTCGCTCAGGGGATCGGATTTCTCCGAAAACCGCCGTCAGGGGTAAAACTCCGTATACTACTGACATGAGCATACTCTGCGGACGTGGCATGGAGAAGAAGGAGTCAACATGATGTTTGCCCCTGACACCGAGCAGTCCCTGCAGACGGTAGTTCACCTGGTCAACACGCTGCATGGCGGCACCGATGCGCTCCTCACCGGGGCCGATCTCGACGTCTTCGTCGACCAGGAGGGGTTCACCGGGTCGAGGACACACGACGCCCCGGAACTACGCAGCGTCCGCCATGTGCGCGGAACACTGCGCACCCTGTGGGTCGCTGGCGAGGACGAGGCGGTGGTGATCGCGAACAACATCCTGCGCAATGCCCGCGCCCTGCCCCAACTGGTCAGGCACGACCACTGGGATTATCACCTGCATGCCACCAGTCCATCTGCCCCGTTGGCCGAGCGCATGGCGGTGGAGGCCGCGATGGCCATTGTGGACGTGCTGCGCTCAGGCGAACTGGAACGCCTGCGGATCTGCGCTGCCCGGGACTGCGACGCCGCCGTGCTGGACCTCTCGCGCAACCGCTCGAAGCTGTACTGCGAGACAGGAAACTGCGCCAACCGCGAGCATGTGCGCGCCTACCGCCAGCGCCAGGCGGCCAACCGGTCCTAGACTGTTCCCATGCGGCACGCCCGCACGCACCGGCCAGGAAGGAAGAGACCGTGAACACCTTTGAACAACCGCAGGAGCACCACGCCTCCGAGAACTACGATGTGGACCTGGAACACGCGTCGGACGGGACGCTCAAGGCGGCGGGCCGCTGGTTCGTCGGGCTGGCGGACGCAGTCCTCGGTGGCGACGGAACCGACGCGATGGGCGCGACCGCTGTCGTCCGGCGCATCGACAACGACGCGGAGATCCTGCGCATCACGGGGAACAACATCGACGAGGCCGAGGGGCTGGTCGCGTTGATCCGCCGGGATCTGGCGGAGATGGGCCGCGAGCAGTTCCTCGAGGAATGGGGCGGCAAGGACGGCGTCGAGACCGTCTAGCCGGCCACCAACGGACCGGCTACTTCTGGCCGGGCTTCTTATTCGGCTTGTCCGATGAGAGGTTCACTCCCGAGCCCTTGCTGAGCGCGTCGGGGTTCTCCTTGCCAGCCATGGACAGCACCGAGATGACCAGCAGGCTGGCGATGAATGCGATGCCGAACGCGATGAGGCCGATGTCCATGCGCAGGGGGTTGTCTCCTCCGCCGGTGGCCGAGATGGAGGCGACCACGCCGGCGACGATGCCCGCGACCAGGGAGAAGATCAACGGCGCCTTGATGCTCTGCTGCCACGAGCGCTTCTGCTGGGACGGGTTGGAACCCACGGGGATGCCTCCTGGAAGAATTTGGAACGGCTCCAGTCTACCGCCCGCCGACCCGCTCGCGTGCATCGTGCCGGTATCCGAACGCAGCGATCAGCAGGAACACCGCGATGATGATCGCCCCGCCTCCGGCCACGCCAAAGACACCGTGCTGGTCCAACCCCGGCCACGCCAGCAGCAGGATGCCCGAGACCGTGGAAACGGCCCCGGTGATGAGGAACTCCCGAATCGGCACCAGATCGCGACGGTGGCGGAAGTAGACGACGAGCTCGAGCACCCCGGCGATCGCGAGCCCAATGCCGCCGGCGAGGGTCATCGCCGTCGTGCTGGCGAAGATGAGCATGAAGATCGCGCAGAACGACCAGGCAATGGCCGCCCCGCCCAGCAAGCCGCGGACGGGCGAGGGCACGACCCGGGCCACGGCGAAATCCCAGGCCGACTTGGACGTCAGGACCAGGTAGGCGGCGAACGAGTAGGCGACGACGGCCTCGCTCGGATGCTGCCAGAACACCGACACGGCGCCGAAGGCCACCGCCACGACGGCACGGAACATGATCGGTTTCCAGACGGCGGCGGCTACTTCACGGGGGGCGGTTACGGCAGGCACCCTACGATCCTAATGGGAATCGGGACGGCCGGGATTCAGGCCGGGGCGCCGACGGACATCCACCGGTCGTTGCGGATGCGCCACAGCAGGGTCAGGGCGCGCAGCGCCATGTAGCCGACGCCGAAGGCGCACCACAGCCAGAGGATCGGCAGATCGGGGACCAGCGGCAGCCGGGCGGCCGCGGCCAGCAGCGGCGCATAGAGCACCAGGGCGACCACCCCGGCGACGGCCAGGTACCGGGCATCTCCGGCGCCGATGAGGACCCCGTCGAGGACGAACACCAGCCCGGCCAAGGGCTGGGAGGCGGCCAGCACCCACAATCCGATCGCCGCCGCACGCTGGACCTCGGTGTCGGAGGTGAACAGCGCCCCCAGGACGGGAGCCACCAGCGCCAGGACGACGCCGGTGCCCACCCCGAAGAGCAGCCCCCACCGGGTCATCACCCGGGTCAGGGCGCCGGCGGTGGCCTTCTCGCCCGCACCGAGCTCCTTGCCGATCAGCGCCTGGGCGGCGATGGCCAGCGCATCGAGCGCGAAGGCCATGAACGTGAAGATGGTGAACACGAGCTGATGCGCGGCCAGGGTCAGGGCGCCATCGGAGGTGGCGACCCAGACGGTGGCCAGGATCCCGACCCGCAGGCTCAGGGTACGCAGCATCAGCCAGCTGCCGACCTTTCCGGTGCCGATCACCCCCGCCACGTGCGGGCGCAGGGGCACCCCGGCGGCCCGCAGTCGGGGCACCAGCAGCACCAGGTACACCGCGGCCATGGCCCACTGGGCGATCGAGGTACCGATGGCCGAGCCGGCCACGGACAACCCGGCCCCGTAGACCAGGCTGAAGTTCAGCACGATGTTGACCCCGAAGCCACCGCCGGCGACCAGCAGCGGGGTCTTGGTGTCCTGCAGCCCGCGCAGCACCCCGGTGGCGGCCAGGACCAGCAGCATGGCGGGCAGCCCGGGCATGGACCAGCGCAGGTAGTCCAGCGCGAAGCCGAATACCGGCCCCGTGGCCCCCATGCCGGACAGCAGCGCCGGTCCGGCGAACCAGCCGGCAGCGGCCAGCAGTACGCCGAGGGCCAGCGCCAGCCACAGCCCGTCGCGTCCGGCGGCCAGCGCCAGGTCCAGGCGCTTGGCTCCCAGCCACCGGGCGACGGCGGGGGTGGTGGAATAGGCGAGGAAGACCATCAGCCCGACGGCGGTCTGCAGCACCGTGGTGCCCAACCCGGCCCCGGCGAGTTCGTTGAGGCCGAGGTGCCCGACGATCGCGGTGTCGGCCATGAGGAACAGGGGTTCGGCGATGAGCGCGCCCAAGGCGGGGACGGCGAGCGCGAGGATCGTCCGGCCCAGCCCGGCGGGGACATGCGGCGGTTTCGCGTCTGGGTCACCGGCCACGGACGGGCCCCGTTCCAACGGGGCGGGCACCGGAGGCGCGCAGGAAGAGCGCGGCCACCCCGGCGGCGAGGCCCTGCAACAGGAGCACGAAGAGCACGGCACCGCCCCAGCCGAACGGGGCGAATGCCAGTCCAACCGCCCAGCCGAACAGGCTCGACCCGGTGTAGTAGGCGAGGTTGTACAGGCTCGCCGACTGGGCACGTCCGGTCCGGCCAATCAGCGGAACCCAGCCGCTGGCGATGGCGTGGGCGGAGAAGAACCCGGCAGTGAACAACACCAAACCGGCCAGGACGACGACGATGTTCGGCGCCAGGGTCACGCAGGCCCCCGCCGCCATCGTGCCGATCGAGCCGAGCAGTGCCGGCAGCCGGCCAAACCGGTTGACCAGCAGGCCCGCCTGCCGGGAGGACCACGTGCCGGAGAGGTAGGCGATGAAGACCAACGAGGTCAGCGAAGCCGGGATAAGGAACGGCGGCGCCTCGAGCCGGAAGCCCAGGAAATTGTAGACGGCCACGAAACCGCCCATCAGCAGCAGGCCCTGCGCATACAGGGCGAGCAGCCGGATGTTCGCCAGGTTCGTCCACAATTTGCGCGCCAGCCCGGGTTCGCCGGGGGTACGCCGCGGCACGGGGGTGAAGCCGAGTGGTTTCGGGGCCAGGGCGATGAACGCTACCGCGGCCACGGCGGCCAGCAGCGAGACGGCCAGCGTCCCGACCCGCCAGCTCACCAGTTCGGAGAGCGGCCCGGCAATCAACCGCCCGGCCAGCCCCCCGAGCGTCGTGCCGGAAATATAGGTCCCGGCTGCGATGGCCGAGTGCATGGCGTGGATCTCCTCGCTCAGGTAGGCCAGGGCGACGGCGGGGATCCCGCCGAGCGCGACGCCCTCCAGGAAACGCAGTCCCAGCAGGGCCTCGAATCCCGGCGAGGCGGGGACCAGCAGGCCCAGCACGACGGCGGCAACGACCGCCGTCTGCATGGCCCTCAGCCGGCCCACCCGGTCCGCAACGACGGACCAGCCGATCACCGAGACCGCCAGGCCCAGGGTCGCTGCGGAAACGGCGAGCGCGGCCCGGGCCTCGGAGACGCCTTGCGCGCGGGCCAGCGCCGGGAGCACGCCCTGCACCGAATAGAGCTGCGAGAAGGTCGCGACACCGGCGGCAAACAACGCGAGGATCATCCGCCGGTAGCCGGCCGACCCGCGGGCGTGCCCGGCGAAGGGGACCGCACCGTTCATGCGGAGGGGACCAGCGGCAGCAGGAAGTAGGCGACGGAGAGGGCAATCAGGTTGTTCAGCACGTGGATGAGGTACGAGTAGGCCAGCGACCGTCCGGTGAGTACGTAGGCGACGCTGATGACCGCGCCCAGGCTCACATACGGGATCGCGGCCATCGGGTCGAAGGATCCGCTGCCCAGGAAGTGCATCCCGGCGAACAGCACGATCGAGATCACCACACACACCCAGACGTTGACCTTGCGGCTGAGCTTGCCGATCAGCAGGTGGCGGAAGACGTACTCCTCCACGAACGGGCCCATGATGGCCGCCATGACCAGCATGGTGGGGAACGGCACCGACGTGGTCATGCCCTCGATGGCCAGCTGGTTCTCGCTCTTGACCGCGCCTCCCAATGAGACGATGACGATGGTGGTGATGACCAGGTTCACCACCCAGGCCCCGGGCACCATGAACGCCTTGGCCCACGGGTGGTGGGCGAACGTGCGGAAAGAGCGAACCAGGGTGGGGAACGCCATGATCATGGCGCCCGTGAACAGCACGGCGTAGACGATGAAGTTCACCGCGGCGGCGGCTCTTTCCGCGGTGTTGAACGTCTCCTTGAATCCGGGGATGAGGGTCAGCAGGGCCGCGGCCCCGGCGACGAAGAGGACCACGTACGCCAGCACCATGACGGCATCGCCGATGCGGAAGCGGTCCGGCGCGAAACGTCCCCGCCGGCGCGGACGCGGCGCACGGGACGAGGGACCCGGCGCGGCCGGCTGCGGGGTGGATTGCATGGTTCCAGCCTAGCGAACGTTAGAGGACCCGCAGCCCGGCTTCGGCGGCCAGCAGGGGCGCAAGGTCCTGGAGCTGGAGCTCTCCGACGGTCGCTCCGCGCAAACCGGCCACCCCGGCCACCCCGGCCAGGGCGGCTCCCCGCAGATCAACGTCCTTGAGCCGGGCGCCATGGAGGGCGAGCATTCCGATGCGGCAGTCCTCGAAGGCGACGCGCTCGGCCTGGACGTCGCCCAGATCCAGTTCGTCGATGATCAGCGAGCGGAAGACGACGTCGCGCAGTTTGGATCCGCGCAGGTTCACGAGGTCCAGCTTCCCGCCATCGAAGAGGACCGCGCGGAGGTTGGCCCCATGCAGCTCGGCCGATCCAATGCGTGTCCGCTCGAGGCGGGTGTTCCACCAGCCGCTTTCGGGTGCGCGCAGGGAGGCAGCGGAGAGGTCGGCGATCTCGCAGTTGCCGAACGTGGCACGGTTCAACTCGGCCCCCTGGAACGAGACCCGGCGCAACGTGCAGTCCGTGAAGACGGTGTCCTCCAGATCCTGGCCGTCCGCGTCGTCGGAGTCGAAGAGCAGCCCGTCGCTGCGTCCGTCCAGGTCCACTGCGGTGAGGTCCCCGGCTGGGCGGGACTCCGGAGCGTCAAAGGCGGGGAGGCGGGGAGGACGAGGGGCCGGGCTCTGTGTCATCCGCCGATGCTACCGGCAGCGGGCCATCACGACGGAACGCCCCCGCCGAGACCGAGGGTCAGGTCGCAGTTCCTGGAGCCGATGGGCCCTCGGTGTCGCCCGCGGGAGCCCCACCCTGTGCGCCCATTCCGGCGGCGACTCCTGCAGGAGTGGCCGCCGCGGCGTCGGCGTCGGCCTCCGCATCCGGGTCCTCCGCCGGCCCGGCGAACTGGGACATGTACAGGCGGTGGTAGGCCCCGCGTGCCTGGAGCAGTGCCTCGTGGTCCCCCTGCTCGACGATCCGGCCGGCCTCCATCACCAGGATGGTGTCGGCGTCGCGGATCGTCGACAGGCGGTGGGCGATCACGAAGCTGGTCCGGTCGGTGCGCAGCGCCGCCATGGCGTGCTGGACCAGCACCTCGGTGCGCGTATCGACCGAGGAGGTGGCCTCGTCGAGGATGAGCAGCGAGGGATTTGCCAAAAAGGCGCGGGCGATGGTGATCAGCTGCTTCTCGCCGGCGGAGACGTTGGTGCCCTCGTCGTCGATGATCGAGTCGTAACCATCCGGCAGCGCCTTCACGAAGCGGTCGACGTAGGTGGCGCGGGCCGCCTCGTAGACCTCCTCGTCGGTGGCGTCGAGGCGGCCATAGCGGATGTTGTCCATGATGGAGCCGTTGAACAGCCAGGCGTCCTGCAGCACCATGCCGACCTTCGAGCGCAGTTCGGCGCGCGAGAGCGCGGTGATGTCCACCCCGTCCAGGGTGATGTTCCCGCCGTCGAGCTCGTAGAAGCGCATCACCAGGTTCACCAGGGTCGTCTTGCCGGCGCCGGTCGGACCGACGATGGCGACGGTGTGGCCCGGGTGCGCCTCGAAGGAGAGGTCCTCGATGAGCGGCTTGGCCGGGTCGTAGGAGAACGTGACGCCGTTGAACTCGACGTGGCCCTCGGTGCGGGCGGCCAGGTGGGCCGTCGCAGTTTCGGGGTCCTGCTCCTCGGCGTCGAGCAACTCGAACGTGCGCTCGGCCGAGGCGACACCGGACTGGACCTGGTTGGCCATGCCGGCGATCTGGCCCAGCGGCTGGGTGAACTCGCGCGAGTACTGGATGAACGCGGTCGCGTCGCCCAGGCTCATCTGCCCCGAGGCCACGCGCAACCCGCCAACGACGGCGATTCCCACGTAGGCCAAGTAGGAGATGAACTGCATGACCGGGAAGATCGTGCCGGAGACGAACTGGGCGCCAAAGGAGGCCTTGTAGAGTTCCTCGTTGCGCTCGTCGAAGCGTGCCACCGAATCGTCCTCGCGGCCGAAGACCTTCATCAGGTCGTGCCCGGAGAAGGATTCCTCGATCTGCCCGTTCAGCGACCCGGTGGATTTCCACTGGGCGGCGAACAACCCCTGCGCCCTGCCGCCGATGACCGCGGCCGCCACGGCGGACAGCGGGAGCGCGACCAACGCGATGAGCGCCAGCTGCCAGGAAACGATGAACATCATGATGACGATGCCGATGACGGTCAGCACGGACTGGATCAGTTGGGAGAACGCCTGCTGCAGCGCCGTCTGGATGTTGTCCACGTCATTGGTCACCCGCGAGAGCAGGTCGCCGCGTTGGCGGGTGTCGAAATAGTTCAGTGGCAGCCGGTTGAGCTTGTCCTCGACGTCCTTGCGCAGCTTGTAGACCACGCGCATGACGAGCGTGTTCAACAGGAAACCCTGCGCCCACATGAACACGTTGGATACGAAGTACATGGCCACCACGATCGAGATGATGATGCCCAGCTCGTGAAAGTCGATCCCGACGCCGGGAACCAGGTTCATCCGGCCCAGCATGTCGGCAAGATTGTCCTGCCCCTGGGCCTGCAGCCCCTGGACGACCTGCTCCTTCGTCGCCCCGGCAGGCATCTGGGCGCCGATGGCGCCGGAGAAGATGACGTCCATGGCCCTGCCGAGGATCTTCGGGGCGATGACGTTGAGCACGACGCCTGCGGTGACGAACAGCAGAACGACGGCGATGCCCGCCTTCTCGGGGGCCAGCAGGCCCACGAGGCGCTTGGCGGAAGGCCAGAACTG
This sequence comes from Arthrobacter sp. ASL1, assembly GCF_056680475.1. Taxonomy (NCBI): domain Bacteria; kingdom Bacillati; phylum Actinomycetota; class Actinomycetes; order Micrococcales; family Micrococcaceae; genus Arthrobacter; species Arthrobacter sp. ASL1. The sequence goes on along the minus strand of NZ_CM155284.1, from coordinate 2,469,349 downwards.
CTTGGCCTTGCGCACCGACTGTTGTCCGCCGAAACCGTCGTCCATCGACATGTCCGCGAATTCCTCGTCGGGCGCGACGGCGGTGTCCACCGCTACCGGGCCTGCACCCTGGGCTGCTGCTTCCTGCGGCGTCGCGTCTGCCGCCTCGCCCGGTTTCTGCGGCGAGCGGCGTGCGCGCTTGTCGTTGCGTGCCATCTAGGCCACCTCCTCCGCGCTGATCTGGGATTCGACGATTTCCTGGTAGGTCTCCGAGGATGCCAACAGCTCCTCGTGCGTGCCGCGGTCCACGATCTCGCCGTCGTCAAGCACCAGGATCTGGTCGGCCTCGATGATGGTGGAAACGCGTTGGGCGACGATGATGACCGTCGCATCGCGGGTGGTGCCCTTCAGTGCCGCCCGCAGGCGCGCGTCGGTGGAAACGTCCAGCGCCGAGAACGAGTCGTCGAAGAGGTAGACCTTGGGTCGGGCCGCCAGGGCGCGGGCGATGCACAGCCGCTGGCGCTGGCCACCCGAGACGTTGGTGCCGCCCTGGGCGATCGCGGACTCGAGCCCGCCTTGCTTGGCGTGCACGAAGTTCTCGGCTTGGGCAATCCGCAGGGCTTCCCACAATTGCTCATCGGTCGCATCCTGGGCGCCAAAGCGCAGGTTGGAGCCGACCGTGCCGGAGAACAGGTACGGCCGCTGCGGCACGGAGGCGATCCGCTCGGAGAGCTGGTCGCGGGTGAGGCTGGAGACCCGGATGCCATCGATGAGCACCTGGCCGGCATCGGCGTCGTACAGGCGGGGGATCAGGTTCAGCAAAGTGGTCTTGCCGGCACCGGTGGAGCCGATGATCGCGGTCATCTGGCCGGGTTCGGCGGTGAAGTCCAGGTTCTTCAGGACGGGCTCCTCGGCTCCGGGGTACCCGAAGGAGACGCCGCGGAATTCCACGACGCCGCGCATCGGGGCATCGGGCGCCGGGGTTTCGGGGTCGCGCAGCGAGGGCTCGACGTTCAGGACCTCGTCGATGCGCTCGGCGCAGACCGCAGCGCGCGGGATCATCATGGCCATGAACGTGCCCATCATGACGGCCATGAGGATTTGCAGGAGGTACTGCAGGAAGGCGGTCAGGGAGCCGACCTCCATGTTGCCGTCCGCCACACGATGGCCGCCGAACCACAGCACCGCGGCAGTGGCCAGATGCAGGATCATGCCGATGATGGGGAACATCAGCACGAAGAGCTGGCCGACTTTCACGCCGACCTCGGTCAGGCGTTCGTTGGCGGTGCGGAAGCGCTCGGTCTCGTAGGGTTCGCGAACGAAGGCGCGGACCACGCGGATGCCGATGATCTGTTCGCGCAACACGCCGTTGATCTTGTCGATCCGGTCCTGCATGAGGCGGAACAGCGGCATGAGGAATCGGATGAGGATGCCGACGATGATGACCAGCACCGGGACCGAGACCCAGACAAGCCAGGACAGACCTGCGTCCTCCCGCAACGCCATGATGATGCCGCCCACGCACATGATCGGGGCCGAGACCATGAAATTCAGGCCCATCAGCACCAGCATCTGGACCTGCTGGACGTCATTGGTGCCGCGGGTGATCAGCGTCGGCGCGCCGAACTGGTTGACCTCGCGAGCGGAGAACCCGGCGACCGAGTGGAAGACACCGCGGCGGATATCGCGTCCGACGGCCATCGATGTCTTGGCCCCGAAGTAGACGGCGGCGATTGCGGTCAGCACCTGGATGAACGCCACGGCGAGCATGATGGCGCCGGTGTGCCAGATGAAGTCGGTGTTGCCCTTGGTCACGCCCTCGTCGATGATGCGGGCGTTGAGGCTGGGGAGGAACAAGGTGGCCATCGTCGTGGCAAGCTGGAAGACCAGAACCGCGATGATCCACGGGGCGTAGGGTTTTGAATAGTTGAGGATGAGGCGCAACAGCATGCAGGAAAGTCCTTCGGAACAGGCTCCGCCGGTGGCTGGATCGCGTCGGCGGGGTATGGTCCGGGCGGCTGCAGCCGTCCGGGACACTAAAAACATTACTCTGCCATTCGGACAATTCAATCCGTCGTTCGGATGATTCTTGGTGAACCCCTACCCAACACTTTCCATATTCGTATAATGGAAATTAACTACCACGATATGACAGCCAAGGGAGTCATCATGACCGAGACCACGCAGCAGCTCCAGCCGGGCGAGAAGGCACCCGCCTTCAGCCTCTCCGACGCCCGGGGAACCACCGTCAGCCTTTCGGACTTCGCCGGCCGCTCCGCCGTCGTCTACTTTTACCCGAAGGCAGCCACCCCGGGCTGCACCACCGAGGCGTGCGACTTCCGCGACAACCTGTCGTCCCTGGCCGCGGCGGGCTACGACGTCGTCGGGATCTCGTCCGACCCCCTGGAGGACCTCCAGGCCTTCGCCGCCGACGAGTCCCTGACCTTCCCCTTGCTCTCCGACCCCGGCCACGCCACGGCGAAGGCCTACGGAGCCTATGGCGAAAAGGAACGCAACGGGGAGGTCTCCACCGGACCGTTGCGCTCGACGATCGTGGTGAACCCGGACGGCACGGTGAAGTCGGCGGAGTACAACGTCGATGCCCAGGGCCACGTCGCGCGGTTGCGCGACGAGCTCAGGGTCTAGGGGCCCCGCCGGGGCGCATTCGGGGCGCATTCGGGCAGAACGCTTCGGGTAAAAAGGCTGCGCAGGAGGATCCTCTCCATGTCGGCCAGCGCATGGCGCGCCTCCTGGGACCGCCACCGGAGCGCCGACGACCGTGACCTGGTCGTCGACGGCCACCCGTTCGGGGCCTCCAATGCGCTCCTCGACCTGGCAGCAAGTTCGGGGGGCATGCGCCCTGGGGGAATGGTCCTCCTGGCAATACCTACCTGGAGCCCGAACGGTTGGTGCGTCGACGAATATGCGCTTCCGTCGCATGCCCCGCTGCCCTCGAAGGTGCCGACCTGCTCGCTCATTGCCGGGAGGATGCGGTGGTGCCCGTCGGACTCTCGATGAGCCCCAGGACCGGTCCCCAGCAGCCGTGCGCACCCACGATTCCGGTGGCCACCAGCTCACCGGATAGTTGGCCGCCGTCGCCAACGACCTGGAAGCACTCATCGGCCGGGTCGGCCGGTCGAGAACCGGGGATCCGTGGCTGCATGAAGCCGGTAGCACGCTGGGCATCGGGGATGGGCAGCTCCGGATAGGGTGTTGACTCCCACGGCCCACTACGCGAAGGATCACCGCATGCTTATGACCGGATTGGTGCTCGCGGCCATCGCGGCGCTCGTGCACGTCTACATCTTCTACATGGAATCCATCGCCTGGACGGCACCGAAGGCCCGCGCGGCTTTCGGGACCACCCACGACCAAGCCGTGGCCACCAAGGAACTGGCCTTCAACCAGGGCTTCTACAACCTGTTCCTGGCTGTGGTGGCGGCGCTCGGCGTCGTCCTGACGTCCACCGGGCATGCCACGGCCGGTCCGGCCCTTCTCTACGTGGGCGAAGGGTCCATGGCGGCAGCGGCCATGGTGCTGTTCCTCTCCTCCCCCGACAAGCGGTCCGCCGCATTGAAGCAAGGGCTCATTCCCTTGCTCGCGGTGGTGTTCATCTTGATTGGACAGGCCATCTAGCCTGAAGTTACGTTAGTGAATTGCTCCGGAACCGCATGGTTCCGGGGCAATTCTTCCTTTAAGACCAAAATGTGTAGCCACTAAAATGTTGAGAATTCTTCTTCCAATTTCCATTTCGGTGGAGTAGTTTGTTGTCATGAAACAAGGCGCTCCGGCCATGCACGTAGCCATCAACACCTCTCACCGGATCAACAAGGCCGGCGTCGAGGTCGAGTACCAATCGGCACTGATACGCCGCTCCTACCGTGACGGCGGGAAGGTCAAGCACGAGACCCTGGGCAACGTCTCCTACCTTCCCCAGCACGCCATCAAGGACCTGCAGGCCTCCCTGAAGGGCAAGACCATGGTGGAGGCGACCGCCCGGATGCAGATCCTGCGCACCCTGCCCCACGGCCACCTCGACGCCGTCTACACCATGGCCCGGTCGCTGCGCTTCGAAGCCCTGCTCGGCCCCGCCTGCCGGCACCGGGACCTCGTCATGGGCCTGCTCGCGGCACGGATCTGCAACCCGACCTCCAAGCTCGCCACCCTGAACTGGTTCGCCGACACGACCCTGGGCACCGACCTCGGACCGGTCAGCGCCGATGATCTCTACTCCGCGATGGACTGGCTGCTCGAACAGCAACCACGCATCGAAAAACAACTCGCCCGCACCCACCTCGGACCCGAAGACAACCCCGGGGGCCTGGCGCTGTTCGACCTCTCCTCCTCCTGGGTCACCGGAACCCACAACCCCCTGGCCAAATTCGGCTACTCCAGGGACAGGAAACGCGGCTGCGAACAAATCGAATACGGCATGCTCGCCACCCGGGCAGGACTGCCCATCGCGGTGCGGGTCTTCCCCGGCAACACCGCGGACCCGGCCGCGTTCATCCAGATCGCCGAGGAGATCCACGACCTCTCCGGAGTCCAGGACCTGGTCATGGTCGGGGACCGCGGAATGATCACCAACGCCCGGGTCCAGGACCTGAAAAAGGACACCCGGTTCAGCTGGGTCACCGCCCTGCGCAACACCGACATCCAGAAGCTCGCCGAGGACGACGGGCCCCTGCAGATGAGCCTGTTCGATGAACAGAACCTCGCCGAGATCAGCCACCCGAAGTACCCCGGCGAACGCCTCATCGCCTGCCGCAACCCCGCCCTGGCAGCAAAACGCGCCCACAAACGCACCAGCCTGCTCGAAGCCACCGAGGAACAACTCGAAACCATCAAGAAAGCCGTGGCGGCAGGCCGGCTCACCACGGCAGGGAAGATCGGCGTCAAGGTCGGCAAGACCGTCGGCAAATACAACATGGCCAAGCACTTCGACCTGGGCATCACCGACGAGAAGTTCACCTACGTACGCAACACCGAATCCATCAAGCGCGAAGCGGACCTGGACGGGATCTACGTCATCCGAACCAACGTCCCCGCCACGGACATGGACGCCCCCGAAACGGTGCGGACCTACAAGTCCCTGGCCAACGTGGAAAAGGTCTTCAAGACCCTCAAAACCCGGGACCTGGGCATCCGCCCCATCCGCCACCACACCGAGAACCGCACCCGCGCCCACGTCTTCCTCTGCATGCTCGCAGCCCACCTCACCTGGCACCTGCGCACCGCCTGGGCACCACTGACATTCACCGACGAGAACCGGCCCGTACCCGAGGAACCCGTCGCGAAGGTCCAGCGCTCCGCAGCCGCGGCACGCAAGGCCAGCACCGGCAAACTCGACGACGGAACCACCGACACCAGCTACCAGGACCTCCTGGCCCACATGGCAACACGGACCCGGAACACCACCAACGTGCCCGGCACCAAGACGACCTTCGAACTACTCTCCCTACCCACACCCCGCCAGCAAAAGGCCATGGACCTCATCGACCACCACGCCCAACACCACAGAAAGTAGCCAGACACCCAGAACCAAAAACGCCAGGATCCCCGACAATCCGGGGATCCTGGCGTTCTGACAAACGTAACTTCAGTCTAGCTGTCCTCGACCCCGGCGAACCGACCCACAAAACTGTCCGGTTGGGGCCGGGGGTCGACCCCCGGCCCAGCCACATGTGCCGGGGCCCGGCGTCCTCGCGAAGCCGGTGGGCGAACCGCTCTGGGGTGTCAGTCGGCGGTTCGGCCGTGGGCCGCGGAGGTGACCAAGTCGCTCTTGGACAGAGGCACGCCGGCCGCCACGGCGGACGTCCAGGCATCGGTGTCGGCAACGGCTGCCCAGTTTGAGTGCAGCAATGCCATGAGCGTCTCGTGAACCTGGCGTGCTCCGGCAACTCCGGCGTCGTTGGACAGATCGATCGCGCCGGTCGCGTCGGAGATGACCTCCACGGTGAAGCCGAGAGGTTCGGCCGCGGCAGCGGAGGCGATCACGCAGTTGTTCGTCTGGTAGCCGACGAGCGTGAGGGTATCCACGTCGTTCTCGCGCAGCCAGGACTCAAGGTCCGTGCCGGCGAAGACACTGGCGAAGCCCTTGGAGACGCGCTTCGCGGCCGCGTCCTGCCGCTCGGCGACGAGGGAGTGGTTCTGCCACGTGGCGGAACCGGCCCCGAATACGGGGCCCCTTCGGGGAGCTCGTGTTGTACGACGACCATCGGGATGCTGGCCTGATCGGCGGTGTCCATCGCAGTTCGGATGCGGGCGATCGAGGCGTCGCGGGGAGGGTATTGGATGGGCAGCAGGCCGTCAAAGTACTCCTGTTGGGCGTCGATGACAATGAGGGCTCGGCGTGGGGCGGTCATGGGGGTCTCTCTTTCGATCGGGGGTGCGTTGGTGGCGACGTGGCGGGTGGCCCGGCCTCGGGCGGTCAGTGGACGGGCAGCGAGTAGTGGTCTGCGATGAGTTCGATCCCCCGTTCGTCGCGGGTGGCCGAATGGCCACCGACCACCAGCATGACCTCGTCGACTCCGGTGCGTTCATGCAGGGCTTCGAGACGGTCGGCAACGGTGGCAGCAGTTCCGTGGAGGCTGCGGTGCGTATACAAGTCGATGATCTGCCGCTCCTGCGCGGCGGCAGCATAGGCGGCCACCTCGTCTGGCGGCAGCAGCAGATAGCCCTTGCGCTGGAACATCCGCAGCATCGCCATGGCCGAGGTTGCCGCCTGCCTTTTTGCCTCACCGGGGTCGTCGTCGATGGCCACGGGGACGCTGACCAGCGTGCGTGGTGCCGCAAGCGTGTCGGAGGGGCTGAAGTTTTCACGGTAGATGCGCAGGGCGGTGTCCACGTCCGCGTCGCCGAACTGGAGAGCGAACGCGTAGGGCCTTCCCAGCTTCGCTGCCAGCAGGGCCGAGTACTGCGAGGAGCCCAGGACCCAGATCTGCGGTCCAGTCGACGAGACGGGCACGCGGTTCTCGGCGGCCTGCCACGGCCCCGGCACGGCGTGGACGTCTCGATATGGGTGTCCCTCCGGGAAATCATCACCGAGGAAGCCCATCAGTTCCATGACCTGTTGTGGGAATTGGTCGTTGGCTTCTGCCCCACGGCGTAGCGCTGCCGCGGTCGCCCCATCCGTGCCGGGAGCGCGGCCCAGGCCGAGGTCGATCCTCCCCGGTGCCAGGGCCTCGAGCATCCCGAACTGATCGGCGATCACCAGCGGCGCGTGGTTAGGGAGCATGATGCCACCCGCGCCCAGGCGAATGCTCGAGGTTTCGCCAACCAGCCGGGCGACCATCAATTGCGGCGAGGAGACCGCCGTGGCGGCCATCGCGTGGTGCTCCGACATCCACAACCGGTGGTATCCCCGCCGGTCAGCTGTCCGGGCGAGCGAGATGGTTCGCTCGAGCCCCTCCACGGCGGTCACCCCGACCCCCGTGCTGCCGTTGGCAAGGACGGACAGGGCGAAAGGGGCGGCTCCGGATGGGGAAACAGTAGACATGCAATCTCAACTCTCATGGAAAAGGTAATGTTTTCTCGTGACAAAATGCTATCACGGAAAACATCACCTGATACCATGACAACCATGGTAGATCTCCCACTACAGCCCGCACCGGGGTCAGACGACCACCCCTGCCTCGCGCTGGTCAACAGCGCTGCGCAACGTCCCGGAGACAGGCGTTCTGACGAGCTGAGCAGTCCCGAGGCGGCGACCGCTTGGATGGTGCAGCGGGACCTGGCCTCGCCGGACGCCGCAGTGCAGGAGTACTGCCGCAGCAGACTGGCCGGACTCCGCGATGACCTTCGCGCGGTGTTCGAGGCACATGTGGCCGGTGACGCCCCCGACCCCGGGGCGCTGACGGCTATCAACCAGGCCTTGAGCAGCGCCCCCGGGGCACTGCTGCTACGGCACGATCCGACCACGGGCTTCACCCGCATCGCGGCGCACCCCGCGACCCAGGTCGTCGAACACGCCATGGCGGTCATCGCGGAAGACGCCGTCGGACTGCTCACGGGAGAACTCGCCGCACAGGTCAGCCGCTGCGAGGCCTCCTCGTGCGATAGGTTCCTGCTGCGCACCCATGCCCGCAGGCAATGGTGCTCGACTCGCTGCGGCGACCGCGTGCGGGCTGCACGTGCCTACGCACGCAAACACGACCGGGGCAGCGAAGCCTAGGACAACGCCCGTGCCCCGATACGCCATCGGCTACGCGGCATGAAACCGCTACCGCTCCCCGCGGCGCAGCAGCTTCCCGTGCGGCGTCGTGAAATCGACCTGCGTTCCCCGCACATACGTTCCGGAGACCTTACCGGTGAGCTCCTTGCCCTGGTACGGCGAGATGGGGTTGCGGTGGTACAGCGATCCGACCTCAACCGTGTAGGTGTCCTCCGGGGAGAAGATGGCGAAGTCGGCGTCGGCCCCGACCTCGAGCCGGCCCTTGCCCTCGAGCCCGGCCAGTTCCGCGGGGTTGCGGGACATCCAGCCCAGCACGGTCTCCAGGGTGACGCCCCGCCGTCGTGCCTCGGTCCAGATCAGCGACAGGCCCAGCTGCAGCGAGGCCACCCCACCCCAGGCGGTGCCGAAATCCCCGGATTCAACCTCCTTGAGGTCCACCGTGGAGGGCGAATGGTCCGAGACAATGAAGTCGATCGTCCCGTCGATGAGCCCCTGCCACAGCAGTTCGCGGTTGGCGTCCTCACGGATCGGCGGGCAGCACTTGAACGCGGTCGCCCCATCCGCGATCTCCTCGGAGAGCAGCGTGAGGTAGTGCGGGCAGGTCTCCACCGTCAGGCGGATGCCCTCGGCCTTGGCGGCGGCGATCACCGGCAGCGAGTCGGAGGAGGACAGGTGCAGGATGTGCGCGCGGGCCCCGGTGCGCCGGGCGGCGTCGATGACCCGCTGGATGGCCCGGTTCTCGGCGTCACGCGGCCGGGAGGCCAGGAAGTCCGAGTAGGCGCGGCCGCCCTGGTGCGGGGCGGCGTCGATGGTGTGGGCGTCCTCGGCGTGGACAATCATCAGCCCGTCGAACCCGGCCAACTCGGCCATGTCCGCTTCCATCTCCTCGGGCTCCAACGCGGGGAACTCGTCGACGCCGGAGTGCAGCAGGAAGCACTTGAATCCGTAGACGCCCTCGTCGTGGAGCTTGCGCAGCTGGCCGCGGTTTCCCGGGATGGCGCCGCCCCAGAAGCCGACGTCGATGTGGGCCTGGCCCGCCGCGACCTCGCGCTTGAGCCCGAGCGCCTCGACGTCAACTGTGGGCGGGATGGAGTTCAGCGGCATGTCGATCAGCGTCGTCACCCCGCCGGCGGCGGCGGCCCGGGTGGCGGAGTCGAAGCCCTCCCACTCGGTGCGGCCCGGCTCGTTGACGTGCACGTGCGTGTCGACGAGCCCGGGGATCAGGACCTGGCCGGGGGCCAGGTCGATGACGTCCCCCCCGGCCAATGCCTCGCCGAGGGGCACCACGGCGGTGATCCTCCCGCCACTGATGCCCACCTCTGCCGGGCCGATGCCCTCCGGTAGCGCGACGCGCTCGCCGCGCACGACCAGATCGTAGGTCCCGGTGGCTTCGGCGGTGCCGGCCGTGGTCGTGTTGCTGGGGCTGCTTCCCATGGCTTCCACTCCTTCGTGTGCGCTGCGGACGGTGCTAGGCGGTGGCGCCGACGGGCACCTGGGTCGGTGACGCGGCCAGCGGGACCAGGGACGTGGGGGCATCCGCTGCGTCCACCGCCAGGTCCTCGAACTCGTTGACGTTGTCCAGTTCGGTGCCCATGGAGATGTTGGTGATGCGCTCCAGGATGACCTCGACGACGACGGGCACGGAGAACTCCTCGGCCAGCCGCCCCGCTTCCGCGAAACCATCGGCCAACTTCTCCGGGTCCGTGACGCGGACCGCCTTGCAGCCCAATCCCTCGGCCACCTTGACGTGATCCACACCATACCCCTCGGTCTCCGGGGAGTTCACATTGTCGAAGGCCAAGGACACGTGGTAGTCCATCTCGAAGCCGCGCTGCGACTGGCGGATCAGGCCCAGGTAGGAGTTGTTCACCACCACGTGGATGTAGGGGAGCTTGAACTGGGCGCCGACTGCGAGTTCCTCGATCATGAACTGGAAGTCGTAGTCCCCGGACAGGGCGACGACCCGCTGGCCGGGCTTGCCACGCACCACGCCCAGGGCGGCGGGGCCGGTCCAGCCCAATGGCCCGGCCTGGCCGGCGTTGATCCAGCGGCGCGGCCCGAAGACATGCAGCATCTGGGCTCCGGCGATCTGGCTCAGGCCGATCGTGGAGACGTAGGTGGTGTCCCGGCCGAAGGCGGTGTTCATCTCCTGGTAGACGCGCTGCGGCTTGATCGGCACGTTGTCGAAGTTGGTCTTGCGGTGGCCCTCGCCCTTGCGGGCCGTCGTCGTGTCGGCCCAGACGGTGTAGTCGGGCAGCGTGCCGGCAGCCTTGCGCTCCCCGGCGACCTCGAGCAGGACCTGGAGGGCTGCCCCGGCGTCGGAGACGACCCCGAGGTCCGGTGAGAAGACGCGGCCGATCTGGGTCGGCTCGACGTCCACGTGCACGAACTTTCGGCCCGCACGGTAGGTGTCCAGTCCGCCGGTGTGGCGGTTGGCCCAGCGGTTGCCGATGCCCAGGACGAAGTCGGAGTCCAGGAAATTGGCGTTGCCGTATCGGTGGTGGGTCTGCAGCCCGACCATGCCGGCCATCAGGCGGTGGTCGTCGGGGATGGCGCCCCAGCCCATCAGGGTCGGGACGACGGGGACATTGAGCAGTTCGGCGAGGCGGACCAGGTCGTCGGAGGCGTCGGCATTGACGATGCCACCGCCGGCGACGATCAGCGGGTGCGCCGACGCGGTGAGCAGGTCCAGGATCTTGTTGGCCTGGGCGCGGCTGGCCCGTGGTTTGGAGACCTCGAGCGGCTCGTAGGCGTCGATGTCGAATTCGATCTGCGCCATCTGCACGTCGATCGGCAGGTCGATCAGCACGGGTCCGGGGCGCCCGGTGCGCATCAGCTGGAACGCCTTCTGGAAGGTCCCCGGGACCTGCCCGGGTTCGAGCACAGTGGAGGCCAGCTTGGTCAGCGGGCGGGCGATCGTCTCGATGTCGACGGCCTGGAAGTCCTCCTTGTGCAGCTTCGCCACCGGCGCCTGGCCGGTGATGCACAGGATCGGCACGGAGTCGGCCCAGGCGGCGTAGAGGCCGGTGATCATGTCGGTGCCGGCGGGGCCGGACGTGCCCAGGCAGACGCCGATGTTCCCGGCGGCGGCACGGGAGTACCCGTCGGCCATATGGGAAGCGCCCTCGACGTGGCGGGCCAGCGTGTGGCGGATGCCACCATGGGCCTTCATCGCGGAGTAGAGCGGGTTGATGGCGGCACCGGGCAGGCCGAAGGCCTCGGTGGCACGTTCCTTCTCGAGGATGAGGACGACGGCGTCCACGGTGCGCATGGTGGTCATGGTGATCTCCTTGGGAGGCCCGCGGTGCGGGCTGGAAAAGGGTGTGAAGTGGTACGGCCGCCGGTACGGGCCGAATACAGGTACCGGCGGCCGGGTCTGGTGGGGCTGGACCCGCCGAGGGGGTAGGCAGGTGGGGTCAGCCGGCGGCGGGAGCCGGTTCCGGCGTCGTGCTGGGGGCACCGGAGAGACGTTCGACGCCGCGGAAGAGCCCGGAGTGGTCCAGGGAGCCGTCACCGGTGGCGACGGTGGAGGCCACCAGCTGGGCGACCAGCGCCCCGAGGGGCAGGACGACGCCGGCTTCGCGGGCGGCGGCGGTGACGATGCCCATGTCCTTGTGGTGCAGGGCGAGGCGGAAGCCGGGGTCGAAGTTGCGGTCCAGGATCTTCTGGCCCTTCTGGTCCAGCACCTTGGAACCGGCCAGTCCGCCGCCCAGGACCTGCAGGGCCGCGCTCGTATCGACGCCGTACGCCTCGAGGAAGACGACGGCCTCCGAGAGCGCCTGGATGTTGGCGGCGACGATGAGCTGGTTGGCGGCCTTGACGGTCTGTCCGGAGCCGGAGGGTCCGACGTGGACGATCGTCTTGCCGATGGCGGCGAGGACCGGTGAGGCATCGTCGAAGTCGGCCTTGTCGCCTCCGACCATGATCGACAGCGCGGCGTCGATGGCCCCCTGCTCACCGCCGGAGACGGGTCCGTCCAGCGGGCGAAGGCCGGCGGCACGGGCCTCCTCGGCGAGCGCGACGGCGACGTCGGGGCGGATGGTGGAGTTGTCGATCCACAGGGCGCCGTCCTTCGCGTGGGCGAAGACGCCGCTCTCGCCGGTCACGACGCCCTCGACATCGGGCGAATCGGGGACCATGGTGATGATGACGTCGGCGTCGGCGACGGCCTCGGCGATGTTCGCCGCGGCGTGCCCGCCGTGCGCCGCCAGGTCGGCGGCTTTTTCCGGGCTGCGGTTGTAGCCGGTGACGTGGAAGCCGGCGGCCGCGAGGTTCTTGGCCATGGGCAGGCCCATGATGCCGAGGCCGATGAAGGCGATGTTCGTGGTGCTCATGTGGTGCTCCTGGGGAAGTTGGGGTGGTGAGCCGGTACTACACGGGCTGGCGGATGAGCCAGTCGAAGGCCGTGGCGGCTGCTGCCTTGTATTCGAGCCCGATGGGGCCGTGGTAGCCGCGTTCGCGGCTGCGGGTGATCCATTCGCCCAACGGCAGCTCCCCGCTTCCGGGGGCGCCGCGACCGGGGTTATCAGCGATCTGGATGTGCCCGAATTCGTGGGCGTGGGCCTCGATGACGGCGTCGACGTCGTCGCCGTTGACGGCCAGGTGGTAGAAATCGGCGAGCAGCTTGACGTTCTCCACCCCGGCAGTGCGGGTCGCGGTGATGACATCCAGGGTGTCGGCGGCGGTCTTCAGCGGGTAGGCCGGAGTGCCGGAGACGGGTTCGAGCAGGACGGTCCCGCCGATGCGGGCGATCCCGCGGGCTGCGGCGACGAGGTTCTCGACGGCGAGCTCGTCCTGCGCTGCTGCCTCGACGCCGGCGAGGCGGTTGCCGTAGAGGGCATTGAATCCGCGGCAGCCCGTCACCTCGCCGATGGCGGTGACGACGTCGACGTTGTCGCGGAACTCGGCCTCGCGGCCGGTCCACGAAACCAGGCCGCGATCCCCGGCCGGCATGTCGCCTGCGAGGAAGTTCAGCCCGGTGAGCTGGACCCCGGCGTCGGCCAGGGCGGAGGTGAAGGCCTGGACGTCGGCGTCGGCCGGCACGGCCTCGGCGAAGGGCCACCAGAACTCGACGTTGTCGAAGCCCGCGTTCTTGGCCGCGGCCGGACGCTCGAGCAACGGCAGCTCGGTCAACAGGATGGAGCAGTTCACGGTGTACGACATCGCATGGTCCTTTCGAAACGATTGATTCCGAATCGTGGAAGTTTTCTTCTGCACACTGAAAACATTAGAAGTGTCACACGACGCTGTCAAGAGTTGCGCAGAACCGGCTTCGCGACAGGGTTTTTTCGGTCACGAACTGGATAACCATTGACAGCAGCGGTTCCGGAGGTGTTATCTCGAACACATCGTTCTGAAATCTTTTTTCCGCCATACGAGAAGCAACGACGCTCGCTCACCATCTTCGACGCCGCTCCCTCTCAGCCGTTCCACCCTGCTCCCGGCATGAATAGAAGGGTCAACCCCCATGAGCGCACTGCGCGATGAAATCCCCGGACCACCTGTGTCCACCCCGGTCCGCCACGACCTGCAGTCCTCCAATCCGCACGATCTCAGCGCCGGCCTCTACAACGAGGACCTCGCCCCGACGACCCGCACGGGTCGGACCTGGAGCGCGTACAGCATCTTCACCCTCTGGGCCAACGATGTGCACAGCCTGGGCAACTACGCGTTCGCCATCGGCCTGTTCTCGCTCGGCCTCGGAGGCTGGCAGATCCTCACCGCCCTCGCCGTCGGCGCCGCCCTGCTCTTCCTGCTGCTGAATCTTTCCGGGTTCATGGGTGAGAAGACCGGCGTCCCGTTCCCGGTGATGAGCCGGATCGCCTTCGGCATCCGCGGTGCCCAGATCCCGGCGCTGATCCGCGGGTCCGTCGCCGTCGCCTGGTTCGGCGTCCAGACCTACCTGGCCTCCGTGGTGCTGCGCATCATGATCATCGCGATCGCCCCCGGCGCCGCCGGGCTGGACAACAACTCGTTTCTGGGCCTGTCCACGTTGGGTTGGATCAGCTTCGTCGCCCTGTGGGCCCTGCAGCTGGTCATCGTCAGCTACGGCATGGAGATGATCCGCAAGTACGAGGCGTTCGCCGGACCGGTCATCCTGGTCACCATGGCGGCGCTGGCCATCTGGATGTTCGCCCGCGCCGGTGGGGCGATCGCCTGGACCACCCCGGAATCGAAGACCGGCCTGGACATGTGGCTGACCATCCTCGGCGGCGGCGCCCTCTGGGTGGCCATCTACTCGACGTTCGTGCTGAACTTCTGCGACTTCACCCGCAGCGCCCGCTCCAAGGGCTCCATCGTGCGCGGCAACTTCTTCGGCATCCCGCTGAACATGCTCCTCTTCGGGGGCATCGTCGTCGTGCTCGCCGGAGCCCAGTTCCGCATCGACGGCCGCGTGATCGAGAGCCCCGCTGACATCGTGCAGGCCATCCCGAACACGTTCCTGCTCTCCGCCGCCTGCCTGGCGCTGCTGGTGCTGACCATTGCGGTGAACCTCATGGCGAACTTCGTGGCCCCGATCTACGCGCTGAACAACCTCTTCCCGAAGGTGCTGAACTTCCGCCGGGCCGGGCTGATCTCCGGGGTCATCGGCCTGGTGATCCTGCCCTGGAACCTCTACAACAACCCGGTGGTCATCACGTACTTCCTCGGCGGCCTCGGCGCACTGCTGGGCCCGCTGTTCGGCATCATCATGGCCGACTACTGGCTGATCCGCCGCACCCGCATCAACGTCCCGGACCTGTACCGCGACCACGGGCACTCCACCTACTACTTCACCGGCGGCTTCAACCGCCGGGCCATCGCCGCCCTGGTCCCGGCGGCGGTGCTGGCACTGGTCTTCGCATTCGTCCCCGCGTTCGCCGTGGTCTCGCACTTTTCCTGGTTCATCGGTGCCGCCGTCGGTTCGGTGGTCTACCTGCTGGTGGCTCCCCGCGGAAAAGAGTACGACGACGTCAGCGGCGAGGACATCGCCATCACCCCCTCGCACTGAATCCACTCGTACCGAAAGGCAGGCACTCATGCGCATCCTCGTCGTCAACGTGAACACCACCGCCTCCATGACCCGTGCGATCGGCGATTCCGCCCGCTCGGCGGCCTCCGCGGGGACCGAGATCGTGGAACTGACCCCGCGGTTCGGTGCCGAGAGCTGCGAGGGGAACTTCGAGAGCTATCTCGCGGCCCTGGGGGTGATGGACGCCGTCCAGCGGTACGAGGGCGAGTACGACGCCGTCATCCAGGCCGGCTACGGCGAACACGGCCGCGAGGGCCTGCAGGAACTGCTCGAGGTCCCGGTCGTGGACATCACCGAGGCCGCCGCCACCACCGCCATGTTCCTGGGCCACCGCTACTCGGTGGTGACCACGCTGGACCGGACCGTGCCCTTAATCGAGGATCGGCTCAAGCTGGCCGGGCTCGACGACCGCTGCGCGTCGGTGCGGGCCAGCGGCCTGGGCGTGCTGGAGTTGGAGTCCGATCCCGAGCGGGCCGTCACGGCCATCGCCGAGCAATCGCGCCTCGCCGTCGAGCAGGACAAGGCCGAGGTCATCTGCCTGGGCTGCGGTGGCATGGCCGAACTCGAGGAGGCCGTCGCCGCGGCCACCGGGGTGCCGATCGTCGACGGGGTCCGCTCCGCAGTCGGCATCACCGAATCGCTGGTGCGGATGGGCCTGAAGACCTCCAAGGTCCGCACCTACGCCCCGCCACGGCCCAAGCAGGTCACCGGGTGGCCGTTCACGGTAGATTAGCCGGACCGCGGTCGGTTCCGCCCCGAATCGTTCGATGAAGGAGCAGGCATGGACGTCATGGCCATGGCCCGGGCCGAGCGATCGGAATTGGCCCGATTCCTCGCCACACTGCGGCCAGAACAGTGGGAGTCCCCCAGCCTGTGCGCCGGCTGGAACGTGCGCGAGGTGGTCGCCCACATCGTCAGCTACGAGGAGCACGGCCCGGCCGATCTGCTGAACCGGTTGGGCCACGCCCGCTTCCGCCCGCAGCGGCTTAACGACGCCGCTCTGGCGGAATACCGGGATATGAGCCCCGACGCGCTGCTGGCGTTCCTCCGCGACCACCTCGATCCGCGGGGATCCACGGCACGTTTCGGGGGCCGAGTCGGTCTGGTCGGCGGCCTGATCCACCAGCAGGACATCCGGCTGCCGCGGACCTGACGGGTCCCGGCGCCCGGATCCTCCAGGAGCGGCTCAAGCCGTAGGCCGGCGGACCCGATCGACTGGCGCGGTTGACCAGCCAGCCCCGGCGCTGCAGCATGACCGGCATGACCTCCCTGATATCGCATACATCGTTCGACTGCCGTGACGCCTACTCGTTGTCCCTCTTCTGGGCGGAGGTCCTCGGCTTCGCCCCCGACGCCGACAACCCCGACGGGCCGGGCGACGAGGAGTGCATGATCTTCTCCCCCGACGGCACGCAGCGGCTGCTGTTCATCGAGGTCCCCGAACCGAAACTGGTCAAGAACCGTCTGCACCTGGACCTCGTCCCCGCCGAGGGCACCCGGGACCAGGAGCTGGCGCGCTTGCACGAACTGGGCGCCCGCACGGTCGACGACCGGAGGATGGCCAACGGAACGGGGTGGGTCGTCCTCGCCGATCCAGAGGGGAACGAGTTCTGCATCCTACGCAGCGCCGCCGAACGGGTCCAGGGGCAGCCGCACCCCATCTAGGCCTTCAACCTTTCCGCTACCGGTGCCACCTGCGTGGACCGTGGGCTACGCGCCGGACGCGGGTTCCATGGGCGAGGCGTCGATGACGGCCCGCGCCACGGCGCGGGCATGGGCCACGGGCTCAGCCGGCTCCCCCCGCAGCAGGCTGCTGAGCACCCCGTTGTAGAGCAGCAGGATCGACGCGGCGACACCCTCCGGATCGGCGCAAAGTGCTTCACGGGCCAGGTTCCCGAGCCGCCCGGCCACCAGCCGGGTGTCCTGTTGGATGAGCGCGAACACCGGATCGCCGGCCCCGGCATCGGGGACCGCCCGCTCGGAGGCGGTGGCCAGGAAGCAGCACCACTGGGTTTCGCCGGCCACTGCCCGGAACGACTTGATGGCATCGAAGACCGACAGCAGGCGTTCGCCGGGAGTGGCGGCAGCGGCGAGCGCTGCATCCCAGTGCCGGGTCCATGCCTCCAAACGACGGGCGAGCACCTCATGCAGGAGGTTGTCCTTGGAACCGAAGTGCTTGTACAGCGTCACGATGGCCACGCCGGCCGCTTCGGCGACCCGGTCCACGCCGGTGACGGCGATGCCCTCCCGGAAGAACAGCCCCTCGGCTGCGTCAAGAAGGCGTTCGCGGGTGTTCTGAGCGCTGGCCATGCTCAAGGATAACGCACGTTATGGTATAACGGTCGTTATGCAACGCGATACGATCGCCCCAACGGCGGCACGGCCCAAGGGGAGTGGGCTCGGCGTGGCGGTCGCCGGAATGCTCCTGATCGCCGCCACCTATGGCATGGCCCGGTTCGGGGTCGGCCTGTTTGCCCCGTATCTGGCGGCGGAGCGGCCTGAACTCGTGGGGGTGCTCGGTTGGGCGGCTGCCGCCCAGTTCACCTCGTATTCGCTGGCTGCAGCACTGTCCATCCGCTGGGCGGACCACCACCCCCGGCGGGGACTGGCCCTCGCCGGGGCCACCGCGACGCTGGGCTGCGTGGGGATCGCGGCGGCAACGGATCCGGCCGCCTACATCGCCTCCGTCCTCGTTGCCGGGCTCGGCGGCGGTTTCGCCTCCCCGGCGCTGGTGCCGGTCCTGGACGCCATGGTCGCACCCGAGTCAGCAGCCACCGCGCAATCGCTGGTGAATACGGGCACCGCCATCGGCGTCATCGGCGCGGGATTGGTGGCCTTCGGGGCCAGCGCCATCGGCCCGGCCTGGCTGTTCATGGCGCTGGTGTGCGCGGCGGCCTGGGCCGCCATCTGGTTCCAGCTCCGGGCGCGCGGCGATCTCCGGCCGATACCAGAGGCAGGGACGTCCCCCGCGCCGCCGGCCGGAGCCTGGAGGGCGGTGGCCATCCCCGGTGCAGCCGCAGTCGTCACCGGGGTCGGTTCGGCATTGACCTGGACCTTCGGCCCCCTGCTGGTCACCACATCAGGGACCGTGGACCCCGAGCAGGTCGGGTGGTTGTGGATTGCACTGGGTCTGGGCGGCTTCCTCGGGGCCTTCACCGGGAGGCTGGTCGAACGCGCCGGGCTCCGCGGCGCGTGGGGCACCTGTGCGGGCGCGCTGGCCCTCGCCAGTGCCGGGGTGGCGTGGTCCGTCGGTCCGGGCGGCACCTGGGTGGCCTACGCCGCCATGGCCCTCTTCGGTGCCGGCTACATGGGTCTGACCGGAGTGCTCATCCTGTGGGCGCGACGGGTGTGGCCGCGTCATCCGGGTGCCGGAACCTCGGTCCTGTTCATCGCCGTGGCGACCGGTCAGGCCGCGGGCTCAGCCGGTTTCGGCGTCGTTCGGGAAGCCCTGGACCCGGTGCTGCTGGCTGCAGTTGCCGCTGGATGGTGTGTCCTGGGTGGCCTGGTGGCCCTGCTGGGCCGCCGCTGAAGCAGCTTCCCGGAGGGCTCCGGACCCCCTGCGTCTGGGTTGGTACCCGTTCGATATGTATGCGTCGCAGTGGCCCACGCCACCCCGCCGCCCGGTAGTGTGACCCCATGATCAACACCGCCCGCCTCCGTTCCGATCTATCGCTCCTCGGCCGCGAAACCGGCATGATGCTGGCCACGGTCGAGTCCCTCTCCGACGACGAAATGACCGCTGCCTCGTTGTGCGAGGGCTGGACCCGGGCGGATGTCATCGCGCATCTGGCCTCCAACGGGCGCGCCCTCGTCAAGCTCGTCGACTGGGCGACCACCGGCGAGGAGCAGCAGCTCTATGCCTCCCGGGAGGCGCGCGACGCGGAGATCTCCGAGCTCGCCGCCTTGCCCCGCAAGGAACTGGTCGACCTCTTCCGGGACAACGCCACGTATTTCGCCGAGCAGGCCCAGCGGCTGACCGGGGAACTCGCGGTCGACGAGGTGCACCTGCACGGCAAGCAGATCCCTGCCACCTCCATCGTGGCCCTGCGCATTGCCGAGGTCGTCATCCACCACCACGACCTGGACACCACCTGGACCCTCGACGAAGCGGATTTGGACGCGCAGCTCTACGGCGTCGAGGCCGCGGTGCGGACCATGCGGGCCAAGAACGCACCGGGAATGACCCTGGTGACCGAGGAAGGGGATGAATGGGTCATCGGCGACGGCGCGGTACGCGTGGACTCCGACCGCGAGGGCCTGCTCGCCTGGCTGGCCCGCGGCAACGCCGACCATGTCGACGCCGACGGCCCATTGCCGGTGTTGCCGTCGTGGTGACGCGCGCATAAGGGCCGATAACCTCGTATAAGAAATTCCTTATACGGCCCCAGACGAGCAGATGGCGCGGCAGCCGGGCACTTCCCCACGGGAGGTGCCCGGCAGCCTGGATCCGCCGTCGTGCAGTGTCCGGAGGATGGTGCGTGGGCGTTCCTACAGGACGACTTGGCGGTTGACGTCCTTGTAGAGCAGGTAGCGGAAGTTGGACGGCCCGCCGGCATAGCAGGCCTGCGGGCAGAAGGCGCGCAGTGACATGTAGTCGCCGGCCTGGACCTCGACCCAGTCGGCATTGAGGCGGTACACGGCCTTGCCCTCCAGCACGTAGAGGCCGTGTTCCATCACGTGGGTTCACACGGTCGATGCCCGACGGATCGGGGTGGTGTTCCTCGCCGCCCACGAGAGCAACAGGTTCTGAATCCTCCGCAGCGACGCCGAATGGACGCAGTGGCACCTGAGCCCGGTGCAGGCAGTGTTCGCCCACGGGAACCCGCCGCCTATGGGTCGGTACCCGTTCGATATCGATCCGTCAGGGGGCATGGGCCAGCCGGCCTCCGGATGAGGCGGCGTCATGATCAATACCGCCCGCCTCCACTCGGACCTGGCCCTCCTCAGCCGCGAAACCGGCATGATGCTGGCGACGGTCGCGTCCCTGTCCGGTGATGAAATGACCGCTGCCACCCTCTGCGAGGGCTGGATACGGGCCGACATCCTCGCCCACTTGTCCTCCAACGACCGCGCCTGGGTCAGGCTCGTCGGCTGGGCCGCCCCCTGCGAGAAGCAGCAGCTCTTCGCGTCCCCGGAAGCCCGCGATGAAGAGATCGCAGGCCTTCCGCGCCAGCAGCTGGTCGACCGGTTCCGGGCCTCCGCGGCATACTTCGCCGAACAGGCCCGGCGACTGACCGGCGACCTCGCCGTCGACGAGGTGCACCTGCACGGAATGCAGATCCCCGCCACCTCCATCCTGGCCCTGCGCATCTCCGAGGTCATCGCGCACCACCACGACCCGGACACCGCATGGACCCTCGAGGAGGCCGACCTGGACGCCCAGCTCTCAGGCGTCGAGGCAGCAGTGCGGACCATGCGGGCCAAGAAGGCCCCGGGCATGACCCTGGTGAGCGAAGAAGGCGACGAATGGGTCATCGGCGACGATGCGGTCCGCGTGGAGTCCGACCGCGACGGCCTGCTCGCCTGGCTGGCCCGAAGCCAGGCCGACCACGTGCAAACCGAGGGTGAATTGCCCCAGCTGCCGTCCTGGTGAGCTCAGACGCGCACCCGGAAACCTCAGGTCACGGTGCGGCGACACCCATCCTCTTGTATTTTCTGAACACATTCAGAATAATGAGTGAATGATAACCCACGCATTAGGCGACCGGTCGGCGAGCTCGTCTGACCTGTCACGGAACCCTGCCGAGGTCTTCCGTGCGGCTGACGACGGTCCCGTGACCATCACCCGCCGGGACGGAGAATCCCTGACACTCCTGCGTTCCAGCCTCGTGGAACGTGAGCACGAGGCGCTTGAACTCGTATCTCGACTGGTTTCGGTTTCCATCGCCTCCAGTGACACCAGTTTCTCCGAGCGCCTGATCGACCCCTTCCCGTGGTCCACTTTCCTGCCGGATGACCAACGCGAGGCCTTTGCCCGGGAGCTCGTCCAAATATCCCGCGCCTGCGCGTCCATCGCGAACTACGACCGGCTCTTCGTTGTCCTGTCTGAATGGAAGGCCACGGCGGAAGCGCTGGCTGCCGGCTATACGCCCGACGAGGACCTCGACTGGCTCGACACCCCCGTAACCGTCCAGGATCCCCGGGACGTCGCGTGACCCCCAAGGGCGATGCCGTCCCGCGGCCGCTCAGGAAAAACGAATACAAGATATTCTTTGGGACCTCCAACGCCAACAAGGCCTGGCGGGACCTGCTCGCCGTTCAACGCAACGCGATAGTGGAGGCATGGGAGCGGCTGGCATCGAGTCCCCTGGCCGACGACACCACCTGCCACGGGCTGAAGGGCGACCTCGAATGGGTCATGCACCAGGGCTCGGCTCACCGTCGTCGGCAGTATGAGTTGCGCAACGGGGCGAGGACCTGGTTCTACGTCGAAGCGCGCGAGGTCGTCCTCATCGACATTCACACTCATCACCCGAACGCGACAAAATAGCAGCAAGACAGCCGGGCACCCCCGACAGGAGGTGGCCCGGCTGCTTCAGTTCCGCCGATGTGCAGTGTCCGGAGGAGCGCCTAGAGGACGACCTGGCGGTTGACGTCCTTGTAGAGCAGGTAGCGGAAGTTGGACGGCCCGCCGGCATAGCAGGCCTGCGGGCAGAAGGCGCGCAGTGACATGTAGTCTCCGGCCTGGACCTCGACCCAGTCGGCATTGAGGCGGTAGACCGCCTTGCCCTCGAGCACGTAGAGCCCGTGTTCCATCACGTGGGTCTCGGCGAACGGGATCGAGGCGCCGGGTTCGAATGTGACGATGTTGACGTGCATGTCGAACGCCAGGTCCTGCGGGTCCAGCATGCGGGTGGTGCGCCATTTGTTGTCGGTACCGGGCATGGCCCCGGGGGCGAGGTCGCGTTCGTTGCCGACCACCGGGCGGGCGGTGTGCCCGGCGAGCGGCTGGTAGCGCTTGCGGATCCAGTGGAACTGGGTGGGATCGACGCCGTCGTTCTGCGCACTCCACAGGGTGCCCGCGGGAACGAAGGCGAAGCCGCCCGGGGTGAGGACGTGCCGTTCGCCGTCGATGACGAGCTTGAGCTCGCCCTCCATGACGAAGACGAAGCCCTCGACCTCCGGCTGTGGTTCGGGGTGTTCGGAGCCGCCGCCCGCTGCGACCTCCATGATCGTCTGGGAGAACGTGGTGGCGCCGCCGGCAACCGGGCGGTTGAGCACCCAGGCGCGGGTTCCGGTCCATTCGGGCAGCACCGAGGTGACGATGTCGCGCAGGACCCCGCGCGGGATGACGGTGTAGGCCTCGGTGACAACGGCCCGGTCGGTGAGCAGGTCCGTCTGCGGCGGATGCCCGCCCTGGGCTCCGGAGTACGACGGCGACGCGGTGGTGGCGCGGGCAATGCTGGTCTCAGACATGGGATTCCTTTGCTGGTTGCGTGGGGCGGCCGAGGGCCAGGGTACGCAGCTGCTCGCTGCCGATCTCCACGGCGGACTCGACCTCGGCCGCCGTCAGGGCGCCACAGGCCAGCCCGCGGTGGATGAAGCCGGCGAGCGCCTTCGCGGTCGCCGGCTCGTCCATGATCGAGGACTCGATCCGGTGCACGTAGTTGCGCAGGCGCGCCGCGGCGGCGGCGAACCCGTCACGGTAGAACGCATAGGTCGCCAGGTAGCGGGTTGGCAGCTGGGCCGGATGAAGGTCCCAGCCCTGGTAGATCCCGCGTTCAAGGTGCCGGCGCACCAGCCGTGCGTGCAGCTTCCAGGCCTCCAGCGCGTGCTCCGGGTCGCCGACCGGCAGGATGTTCGTGGACCCGTCGGAGAGGTGGACGCCGGTACCGGCGACGGCGACCTGCATGACGGACTTGGCATAGTCGGCCGCCGGGTGCTCCATGGACTGGTAGGCAGCGGCGATCCCCAGGGAGGCCGAGTAGTCGTAGGTCCCGTAGTGCAGGGAGCTCACGCGTCCGGCGCCGGCATGGATGACCTGCGCGCAGGGCACCGTCCCGTCGGCCCCGAGGATCAGCTGCGGTGTCTCCATTTGCACCTCGAAGCGCAGCCGCCGGGGCGGGAGCTGGTGGGCGGCCTCAAGGCGTTCGCAGACGTAGACCATGGCCTCGACCTGGGCGACGGTGCTGACCTTGGGCAGCGTCAGGACCAACCCGTCGGGCAGTCCACCGCTTTCCATCAGGGCGCCGAGGAACAGGTCCAGGGTGCGCAGGCCGCGGGCCCGGGTCGAGGCCTCCAAGCACTTGAAGCGGATGCCGATGAAGGGTGGTGCGGTTCCGGCGGCGACGGCCTGGTTGACCGCGTGGGCGGCGCGGGCGGCGTCGGCGTCCTCCTCGGCGTCGGGGCGGTTGCCGTATCCGTCCTCGAAATCCAGGCGGAGGTCCTCGATGGGTTCGGCGGCGAGTTTGGCCTCCACAAGGTCCGCGGAGACCTCGACGCCGATCTCGCGGGCCAGGGCGGAAATACCGCCGGTAGCCTCGGCCGCGGCCAGTGCCTGCCGCCCCCAGTCGGCGGCCAGGTCCGCGGTGAAGACGTCGGCGGGGACGTAGGCGGTGTGGATCGGCTGGCGGGCCGGGGATGGGCCGGGGTAGGCGCGGGCGAGCAGCCGGTCGGTGGCGGCCAGCCGAACCTCCACGGCGGAGCGGGCCCCCTCGTCGAGCACGGTCCCGGTACTCATTTCTTTGCCAGTTCGGTGGAGAGCAGTCGATAGGCCGGCAGCGTCAGGAAGTCCTCAAAGTCCTCCTCGCGGCCGCTGACCAGCCGGCCGATGAGCTCGGCGGCGGGCTGGTAGTAGCTGGAGAAGGTCTCCGCGTTGTCGACCTCGCCGCGCAGCCGCTCGACCTCCTCGGCCAGGATGGAGGCGGCCAGCTCGGCGGTGATCGTGTTGCCGGTGTCCTCGGCGACGACCTGGTTGCGGATTTGCTGCCACACCTGGGAGCGGGATATCTCCGCCGTGGCCGCGTCCTCCATCAGGTTGTGGATGGCCACCGCGCCGTTGCCGGAGAGCCACACTGCGGTGTAGGCGACGGCGACGTACAGGTTGGCGTGCACCCCGGCCTCCGTGACCGCACCGGGCGCCGACTCGACGTCCAGCAGCATCGCCGAGGTGACCTCGACCCCGGGGCGCTGCCTCTCCAGCTGGTTGGGCTTCTCGCCCAGCACCGCGTTGAATTCCTCCTCGCAGACCTCAACCAGGTCCGGGTGGGCGACCCAGGAGCCGTCGAATCCGTCGCCGGCCTCGCGGGCCTTGTCGGCGTGGACCTTCGCGAAAGCCGCGGCGGTGACCTCGGGTTCGCGTCGGTTGGGGATGACCGCGGCCATGCCGCCCATGGCGAACGCCCCCCGCTTATGGCAGGTGGCGACCAGCAGGTCGGTGTAGGCGCGCATCATGGGGGCGGTCATGGCCACGTCGGCGCGGTCGGGCATGATGAACTTCGGCCCGGCCTCACGGAAGTACTTGATCATGCTGAACAGGTAGTCCCAGCGGCCCGCATTGAGGCCGGAAGCGTGATCGCGCAGTTCGTAAAGGATCTCATCCATCTCGAAGGCGGCCGGAATGGTCTCGATGAGCACCGTCGCACGGACCGTGCCGTGCGGGATGCCCAGTTCGTTCTGCGCGAAGGTGAACACGTCGTTCCACAACCGGGCCTCGAGGTGGGATTCCATCTTTGGCAGGTAGTAGAAGGGGCCGTCGCCGGAGGCGGCCAGGTGGGCGGCGTTGTGGAAGAAATGCAGGCCGAAGTCCACCAGTGCGCCGACGGCGGGTTTGCCGTCAATGATCAGGTTAGCCTCGGGCAGGTGCCAGCCGCGGGGCCGCACGACGACGGTGGCCAGCGGCGCGTCCTGGCGCAGCGTGTATTCCTTGCCCTCCGGGGACCGGAACGACAGCGTGCCGCGTGCGGCAGCCCCCAGGTTGGCCAGCGCATCGACCACGTTGTGCCAAGTGGGCGTGGAAGCGTCCTCGAGGTCGGCCAGCCAGACCTTGGCGCCGGAGTTCAAGGCGTTGATCGCCATCTTGGCCGGGCTGGCCGGGCCGGTGATCTCCACGCGGCGGTCGCGCAGCTGCTCCGGGGCCTCGGCGACCCTCCAGTCCCCGGCGCGCACGTCGGCGGTGTCGGGGAGGAAGTCCATGGTCCCGCTGGCCGAGGCTGCCCGGCGGCTGGAGGCCCGGGCGGCCAGCAGTGCGTCACGGGTCCCGGTGAAGCGCTGGTGCAGCTTTTCCACGAAGGCCAGCGCCTCGTCGGTAAGAATGTCATCGGCTCCGGCGACGTGGGGTGTGTGGGTCAGGCTGATGCTCATGGTGGCTGTCCTTACTTCGTGCTGGTACGGGCGGCGGTGGCAACGGCCTCGGCGACGTCGGCGGCGACGTGCGGGTCGAAGACACTCGGGATGATGTATCCGGGGTTCAGTTCCTCCGGGGAGACGCGGGCTGCGATGGCCTCGGCGGCGGCCACCAGCATCTCCGGGATGATGTCCACGGCTCCTGCGTCGAGCAGGCCGCGGAAGAACCCCGGGAACGCCAGGACGTTGTTGATCTGGTTGGGGAAGTCGCTGCGGCCCGTGGCCACGACGGCCGCATGGCGCCCGGCTTCGACCGGATCGACCTCGGGGTCGGGGTTGGCCATGGCGAAGACGATGGCGTCGTCGGCCATGGTGGCGACGTGCTCTCCGGTGATGATCCCCGGGGCCGAGACGCCGATGAAGACGTCGCTTCCGACGAGGGCCTCGTGGAGGGTGCCGCTGAAGTTCTCGGGGTTGGTGTTCTCGGCGAGCCAGGCGCGGTGGCCTTCGGCGTGCGCGTCGGCACGGGAGATCGCACCGTTGCGTCCGCACGCGATGATCTGGGTGGCACCGCGGGCCAGCAGCAGCTGGATGATCGCGTTGCCGGCGGCCCCGACGCCGGAGACGACGATGCGGACCTGGTCCATGGTCTTGCCCACGACCTTCAGCGCGTTCTCCAGGGCGGCCAGGGTCACGATGGCCGTGCCGTGCTGGTCGTCGTGGAAAACGGGGATGTCCAGTTCCTCGCGCAGCCTGGCCTCGATTTCGAAGCAACGGGGCGCGGCGATGTCCTCCAGGTTGACGCCGCCGTAGACGGGGGCGATCGCCTTGACGATGTTCACGATCTCGTCGGTGTCCTGGGTGGCCAGGCAGACGGGCCAGGCGTCGACGCCGGCGAATTGCTTGAACAGCGCGGCCTTGCCCTCCATGACCGGCAGAGCCGCCTCGGGCCCGATGTTGCCCAGGCCCAGGACGGCGGAGCCGTCGGTGACAACGGCGATGGTGTTGCGCTTGATGGTCAGGCGGCGGGCATCGGCGGGGTTCTCGGCGATGGCCATGCACACCCGGGCGACCCCGGGGGTGTAGGCACGGGAGAGGTCGTCGCGGTTGCGCAGCGGGACCTTGGGGGTGACCTCGAGTTTGCCGCCGAGATGCATCAGGAAGGTGCGGTCACTGACCTGGCGGACCGTGACGTCCTCGAGGGCATCAAGCGCGGCGCGGACGCGTTCCCCATGGGCTGCGTCGGTGGTGTTGCAGCTGACGTCCACGACCATGGAAAGGTGGGTCGATTCGGTGACATCCAGGGCCGTGATGGATCCGCCGGCCGCGCCGACGGCCGCGGCGAGTTCGCTGGTCGCCGTGAATGTCGCCGGCGTCTCGACGCGAAGTGTGAGTGAATACCCGGGGCTGGGACTCGCCATGCGATTCCTCCTGTTGCTCGATGAACGACAGACCGTCGTCGTGAAAATTTGTTTCCGTATAGTGGACATTATTATTTGAGGAATGGAAATGCAACCATTCCAGACAAGAAATTGGGACTATTTTCCGTCCGGTCTTCTCGCCTGACGGAAAAGCCTTCCCCGATTCCGGTAGTGTGGCGAGCAATTGCCTCTTCACCAACCGCCGACGATCGCCGTCGTCGTCCAAACCCAGGAGACCCCATGCCTGCCAAACCCGCCAACGGCGTCCAGTCCGTCGAGCGCGCCTTCGAGCTGCTTGAACTCATTGCACGGGCCGGTGGGGAATGCACCCTGAGCGAGCTGTCCCAGGAGACGCCACTGCCGTTGCCGACAATCCATCGATTGCTGCGCACGCTCGTGGGTATTGGCTACGTCCGCCAACTGCCGAACCGCCGCTACGCCCTCGGGCCGCGCCTGATCCGCCTGGGCGAGGTGGCGAACCGCCAGCTCGGTGCGGTGGCTTCGCCGTTGCTGCGCCAGCTGGTGCAGCAACTCGGCGAGTCGGCCAACCTGGCGGTGCTCGACGGCGACAGGATCACCTACGTCAGCCAGGCTCCCTCCCCCCACAGCATGCGCATGTTCACCGAGGTCGGGCGCCGGGCCGGTCTACACAACACGGGAGCCGGCAAGGCCATCCTCTCGGTCTTGGACGATGCACGCATCGATCGGCTCGTCGGACAGGCCGGCATGCCCGGACCGACCCCGAATGCGATCACCTCGTTGCCTGCCCTGCACGATGAAATCGAGAAGATCCGCAGCGTGGGCTTCGCCGTGGACGAGGAGGAACAGGAAGTGGGCGTGCGGTGCTTCGCCATGGCGGTCCCCGGCGCCCCGACTCCGATGGCGGTCTCCATTTCCGGCCCCGTCACCCGGGTGGACGACTCGTTGGCCGAGCGGGCGATCCCCGCACTGACCGCGGCGACCCGCAGCATCTCCGAGGCGCTGACCGGAGCCCAGGAGTAGAGGCCGCCGCGCTGGTTCAGGCGACGCGAACGGCTCCCCGGTAGTCCGGGGAGCCGGTCGCTGCATCCGGGAGCCCCTCGGGGCCGCGGGAGTGCCGTTCAGCCCCTCGGGGCAGGCGGGACCGATTCCGCCGCCCGCAAGACGCCGGCGGGCTCGAGGCCATCGGGCAGTTCGGCACGGACGCCTGCCGCCTCGCAGGCCTTGACGTGTTCGGCCAGGGCCACGGTGTACTGCTCGGAGGTGACCACCGGGACCTCCTCGCCATCGACGTCGACGACCTTGCCGTCGTCGAGACGGTCCCCGTCGCGCAACCCCAACAGCTGGTCCCGGCGCACCATCCGTGGCGGCGAGGCCACGAAAACCGAGGCGTCCTTCTTCGGATTGCCGAATTTCAGTTCATTGAAGAGCAGGTTCAGGGCAACGGCCATGATGGCGGCGGAGCTGATGCCGGAGTGCAGGATCGTCGAGAGCCACCCGGGGAACCCGGAGTAGAACTCGGGCATGACGATCGGGACCATGCCGAAGGCCAACGACGCGGAAACGATGATCATGTTCATGCCCTGGTCGTACTTGACCTTGGACAGGGTGCGGATGCCGCTGGCCGCGACGGTGCCGAACAACACGATGCCTGCGCCCCCGAGCACTGGCGTCGGCACGGCGGCGACGACCCTGCCCAGGATCGGCAGCAGGCCCAACACCACGAGGATGCCGCCGCCCGCGGTGACCACGAAGCGGCTCTTGATGCCGGTGATGGCCACCAGGCCCACATTCTGGGCAAAGGCGCTCTGCGTGAACGTGTTCAGGAACGGTGCGGCGATGCTGGAGACCATGTCGGCGCGCAATCCGTTGGCAATGCGCTTCTTGTCGACCTTGCTTCCCGTGATCTCGCCGATGGCCAGGATGTCGGCAGTCGTCTCGGTGAGGATGACCATCACGACGATCGTCATGGAGATGATGCCGCCAATCTCGAAGACGGGCGCCCCGAACGCCAGCGGTTGGGGCAGGGCGAAGATTGGACCGTGGCCCACGGCGGAGAAGTCGGCCGTGCCCAAAGCCCAGGCGACGAGCGTCCCGATGACGATCGCCAGCAGGATGGACAGGCGGGAGATCGCGGCGTTGCCGACCTTGCTCAGCAGCAGCACCAGCACGAGCGTGAAGGCGGCCAGCCCGATGTTCGCCAGTCCCCCGTACCCGTCGGCCTTTTCGTCACCGCCCATGGCCCAGCTGGCGGCCACCGGGGTCAGGGACAGGCCGATCATGGTGATGACGATCCCGGTGACCACCGGCGGGAAGAAGCGGACGATCCGGGCGAAGAACGGGGCGAGCAGGAATCCGATGACGGCGGCGGCCAGGACGGAGCCGAACACGGCCTGGATTCCGCCGTCGCCGTTGACGATGGCCACCAGGGTGGCCACCGAGGCGAACGAGGTCCCCTGGATCAGCGGGAGCTGGGCACCGAAGAACGGGATCCCCAGCGTTTGCAGGATGGTGGCCAGCCCTCCGACAAACAGGCAACAGGCCACCAGCATCGCCTGGTCTGCAGTGTCCAGGCCCGCCGCGGCTCCGATGATCAGCGGCGGGGCGATGATGCCGCCATACATGGTCAGGACATGCTGGAACCCGTAGGCCAGGGTCTTGCCCCACGGGAGGCGCTCGTCCTCGGGACGTGGCGGGGTGCCGGTGGTTCGACGGGTTCGACGTTGTGCAGCCTTCACGGCAGACCTCCTCAAGGGACGGTGGGGGGAAAGGGGGCGCCCGCGCTCTCGCGCGGGCGCCCCGGGGGTCCTGCCTAGCAGAAGCCTGCGGCGTTCTCCCAGATCGGATGGGTCGGCGCTACGCCCTCGCGCTGGATGGTCGCCTCGATCAGTCCGTAGGGGCGGTCGGCGGCGAAGAACACCTCATGCGGGTTGTCCTGCCCGAACGGCTCCAGGTCCACCAGGAAGTGGTGCTTGTTCGGAAGGGACATCCGGATCTCCTCGATCTCCGGATGCGCCTCCAGGACCAGCCGGCCCATCTCGAACATCGTCTGCTGCAGGGCCAGCGAGTGGGTCTGCGCGAATCCGCGGAGCAGCTGGGTGCGCACCGAGGCGTAGAGCGCGTTGTAGTCCAGGTCCCCGGCGGCGACGGCGTTGGCGTTGTAGCGCCAGCGGGCGTTGACGTCGGTGGCCAGGATCCGCTCGGAGGTCTCCTGCAGGGTCGTGTACTGGTCACGCGGGAAGCCGTGGAACTCGCTGCCGGTGGACTTCAGCACGGTCAGCCCGCTGAGGCCGCCGAGGATCTCCTGGCGCCCGTCGGCGATCTCCAGGACCGCGGTGCGGACCTCGCTCATGTTGCGTGAGAAGGCATGGTCGTGGTCCTCGATGCGGTCCCAGGTGTATTGCTCGGCGGCCCAGCGGCCACCGGTGACCCAGTCGAAGTTGCCGGTGAAGTGCTTGCCCAGGCGGACCAGGAACTCCTCGGGGGAACCGACGCCGTCGCGGGCGAGTCCGTAGACGGTGTTCTTCTGGGTGTCGGTGGCCACCACGTGGGCGTTGTCGCCCTCGGTGTGGGCGGCCTCGAAGTCGCCGTGTAGTTGCGAGGTGACGTTGAGGTCCTCGATCTGGTGGCGTGCGGTGTCGCGGGTGATCTTCACCAGGCGGACCTCGGCCTTGCCGTACTGGTTCTTGGCCAACACGATCTTGGTTCCCTGGTTCGTGGTCGTGCCGGTATCGGCTGCGGTGGCGGTCATGGTTCTAGCTCCCTCGGTAGGTGGAATATGCAAACGGGCTGATGAGCAGAGGTACGTGGTAGTGCTCGGTGGGATCGGCGACGCTGAAGCCGAGTACGACCTCGGGGAAGAAGGTTTCCGTGCCCTTCTTCCCGAAATAGGCCCCGGTGTCGAAGGTGATCCGGTAGTGGCCTGGTTCAACCTGTGTCGGGCCCAGGCCGCCGATCCGGCCATCGCCGTCGGTGGTGCCTGATCCGAGTTCCTGCCAGCCGGTGGCCGTCTTGGCCTCCAGCGTGGTCCTGACACCGGAGGCGGGCCTCCCGGTCCCGGTGTCGAGTACATGGGTGGTGATGTGGCTGCGATGCTGCGGTGCATTCATCTGCTGCTCCTGGGGTGGTGGCGTGGGTCGCGGCGCCCGCCGCGGGGAAGAACAAGGCACGACGGCGGTGCTGCTCAGCCGGGCGAGAGGAGGCCTCGCAGGCGCAGCAGGGCGATTTCGCGTAGCTGGGTGGCGGCTTCCTGCGTTTCGCGCTCCGGAGTGTTCTCCAGGCGCCGGTCGATCTCCGCGAGGATCTCGGCCGAGGTCCTGCCGGCCGCACGGATGAGGAAGACGCGGTTGAAGCGGGATTCATAGGCGGCATTGGCTGCGGCGAGACGTTCGGTGATGTCGGCGTCGATGCCCAGCCCCGACTGCTCGCCGTGGCTCAGCGTGGCCTCGGCCGTGTTTCCGGCGGCACGCTCGCCGATGCGTGGATGGTGCGCCAGCGCGGCGTCGACCTCGTGGGGCTCGAAGGGTGCGGCCGCGGAATGCGCGGTAGCCAGCAGCTCGTCCACGCTTGCGTAGGGGCGACAGGAGACGACGGCGTCGACCCACCGGTCAATGTCCACGCAGGGGCGCACTGTGGCCGAGGCCTGCTCGGCGGTCGTCTGGTTGAAGTCCATCAGGTCCATCGGGGTGCTCTTTCAGTCGGACCGCGTCGTCGCGGCACTGAACACCCTTGACCATTGGCGCGGACGCCAACTTGATTCGATGCTTCTGTATCGTGGAATTTTGCTTCCGCGAATACTGTAAGCCAGTTCACACCCCGGCTGTCAAGGGTCGCCGGAGGATTCATGCATTCGGGCCTGACCCCTTGATTAGCCGACACCAAGGCCTCACACTGTTTCCATACCTCAAAAATCTTTTTCCGCACTTCGAGAAAATGAGACAGGATGTGCACCGTGACGACTCTCGACAAGGCCACCCGCCCGGAGGCCGGAGGCCAGCCCCCGACTCCCCGGCCGGCCCACGATCCGACCGTGCCGTTCTACGCCGTCGGCGGCGCCGACCCCGATTTCGCGCTCCCCCCACGCCGCGACGCCCGGCACCCCGGGATCTGGGCACGGATCTTCACCCCCGGCCGCCGGAGGTAGTCCCGCCCGCTCGGCATTGCCATACCTAGCACCGCTATGCTTCACTACCTAGTAGTTCTAGGTATGGAGGCGTCATGCACATCGACAAGGACCTGGTCGCCGCGGCGGCCACCCCGCTGGTTCTGGGGATCCTCTCGGAAGGGGAGCTGCACGGCTACGCGATCATCAAGCGCGTCGGTGAGCTCTCGGAGGGGGACATGCAGTGGACCGACGGCATGCTCTACCCGTTGCTCCACCGACTCGAACGCCTCGGATACCTCTCCGCGTCGTGGGGCACCTCCGACGCCGGCCGACGCCGCAAGCACTACTCCATCACCAGCAGCGGCGAGGCCGCACTGGCCGAGCGGCAGCATCAGTGGGCCGTGGTCGCCGGTACCCTGCGCCAAGCCTGGCGATCCACAGGGCAATCAACCGCCCCCGCCACGGGATGGGCCTGATGGACGCCCACGCCCCGCTGGAGGCGCAGATCGAGCGCTGGCGCACCTATGTGCAGCGGCGCCAGGCCATTGCCCCGGCCGACCTCGACGAGCTCGAGGACCATCTCCGCGGCGAAATCGCCGACCGGCGATCCAGCGGGCTCGACGATGACGAGTCCTTCCTCGTCGCGATCAAGCGGATGGGCAACCTGGATGCCGTCTCCCGCGAATTCGCCCGCGAGCACTCCGACCGGCTGTGGAAGCAGCTCGTCCTCGTACCGGCGGACCGTGGATCCGCCAGCACGCCGGCCTGGCGGGAGCTCGCCGTGGTCCTGGGGCTCGCGGTCGGAGCCGGACTTGCCGTGAAGACGGGGGCTTCCTTGTTCGACCAGGAATCGGTGCTGGCCCGGAACATCGGGCTGCTGGTCGTCCCGTTCCCGGCCGCCTACTTCGCCTGGAAGCGCCGTCTGAGCGCGCGCAGCGTGGGAATCATCGCGCTGGCCTTCGCCACCCTGGCCGTCCTACTCAATGCCTATCCGGTGGTCGCCGGTGGTTCCACCGAGCTGTTGGTCATTCTGCACGCCCCGGTGGTCCTGTGGATGCTGGCCGGGGCCGTCTACGCCGGCGGCCGGTGGCGCTCCGACGCGCGGCGAATGGACTTCGTGAGGTTTACCGGGGAACTCGCGATCTACTTCGTTTTGCTGGCACTGGGCGGCGCCGTCCTGATCGGGCTTACGTTCGCGGTCCTGCAATTGGTGGACGTGGACCTCGAACCGGCCATGGAGGCCTGGATCCTGCCCTTTGCCGTTCCGGGGGCGCTGGTGGTGGCTGCGTGGCTCGTGGAAGCCAAGCAGAATGTCGTGGAGAACATCGCCCCGGTGCTCACCAAGGTGTTCACGCCCCTGACGCTGCTCATGCTGCTGTCCCTGCTCGCGGCCCTCACGGTCTCCGGGGGACTCGTGGACGTCGACCGCGAGCTGCTCATCCTGATGAACGCCATCCTGGTGCTGGTCCTGTGCCTGCTGCTCTACGCGGTCTCCGCGCGGGATTCCCTGGCACCGCCGGGCCTGTTCGACGCGCTCCAGCTGGTGTTGGTCCTGACCGCCGTTGCCGTCGACGCGGTGATGTTGGTTGCCATGCTCACCCGCATCGCCGAATTCGGCACCAGCCCGAACAAGATCGCCGCCGTGGGCCTGAACCTGTTGCTGCTGGTCCACCTGCTCCGGTCGGCCTGGCTTGGCTTTGGATTCCTGCGTCGGCGGCGCGCATTCCCAGAACTGGAACGCTGGCAGACCAGGTACCTGCCGGCCTACGGCGCGTGGGCGCTGCTCGTGGTTGCCGTCTTCCCACCCGTCTTCGCCTTCACCTAACACGCAAGACAGCGGGCGGGGGCGCCAGGTCGGCACCCCCGGACCGCTCACCGCACCGCGTTGACGTCCGCCAGCTGGTACCTTTCGAAGGCCTGACGGGGCGCCTCCGCGTCGACCTCGCCACGGGCGGCCAGCATCTGCAAGGCACGCACGACGACGGAGTGCGCGTCGATCGCGAAGTACCGGCGGGCTGCTGCGCGCGTGTCGGAGAAGCCGAAACCGTCGGCGCCCAGGGTCGCGAAATCGTTCGGTACGAACTGCCGGATCTGGTCCGGGACCTGGCTGGCATAGTCGCTCACCGCGACGACCGGGCCGGTGGCGCCGGCCAGCTTCTCGGTGACATAGGCACGACGCGCGGACACATCGGGGTTCAGGAAGGCCTCGCGCTCGGCGGCGACGCCGTCGCGGCGTAGTTCGTTCCAGCTGGTGACGGACCACACGTCGGCCGAGACGCCCCATTCCTCGGCGAGGATCCTCTGGGCTTCCAGGGCCCAGGGGACTGAGACGCCGGAGGCCAGCAGCTGGGTGCGCGGTCCGTCGACGGTAGCCGGGGCAAGAAGGTAGATGCCCTTGAGCAGGCCCTCGACGTCCAGGTCCGCCGGTTCGGCGGGCTGGAGGATCGGCTCGTTGTAGACGGTGATGTAGTACATGACGTTGGGGTCGGCGTGTTCGCCCCCATACATGCGCCGCAGGCCGTCCTTGATGATGTGGCCGATCTCGTACCCGTAGGCAGGGTCGTAGGTGACCACTGCCGGGTTCGTCGCCGCGAGCATCGGGGAGTGGCCGTCGGCGTGCTGCAGGCCCTCGCCGGTGAGCGTGGTGCGCCCGGCGGTGGCGCCGATGACGAACCCGCGGGCCATCTGGTCCCCCGCCGCCCAGAAATAGTCGCCGGTGCGCTGGAACCCGAACATCGAATAGAAGACATAGACGGGGATGAGCGGTTCGCCCTGGGTCGCATAGGCCGTCCCGGCCGCGGTGAACATCGAAACGGCGCCCGCTTCATTGATCCCCGGATGGATGAGTTGGCCCTGCGCCGACTCCTTGTAGGCGAGCACCAGCTCCCGGTCGACGGACAAATACGACTGGCCGCCGGGGTTGTAGATCTTGGCGCTCGGGAAGAAGGCATCCATCCCGAACGTCCTGGATTCATCCGGGACGATGGGCACGATCCTCCGGCCGAATTCCTTGTCGCGCATGAGGTCCTTGAGCAGGCGGACGAAGGCCATGGTGGTCGCGGCTTGTTGCTTGCCGGATCCACGTTTGGCGACCTCGTAGGCCTTGTCGTCGGGCAGGTGCAGCGGTTGGTGCTTCGTCCGGCGTTCCGGAACCGACCCGCCCAGGGCGGCACGGCGTTCCATCATGTACTTGATCTCCGGGGCATCGGCACCGGGGTGGTAGTACGGCGGGGAATACGGGTCGGCCTCGAGCTGTTCGTCGCTGATCGGGATGCGCAGGTGGTCGCGGAAGGCCTTGAGGTCCTCCAGGGTCAGCTTCTTCATCTGGTGGGTCGCGTTGCGGCCCTCGAAGTGCGGGCCCAGCCCGTAGCCCTTGACGGTCTTGGTCAGGATGACCGTGGGCTTGCCCTTGAACTCGGTGGCAGCCTTGTAGGCGGCATACATCTTGTGGTAGTCATGCCCGCCGCGCTTGAGGTTCCAGATCTGCGCGTCATTCAGGTCAGCGACCATTTCCTTGGTCTGCGGGGACTTGCCGAAGAAGTGCTCGCGCACGAACCCACCGGATTCGGCCTTGTAGGTCTGGTAGTCCCCGTCGGGGGTCTGGTTCATGATGTCCACCAGGGACCCGTCGTCGTCCTTGTCCAGCAGCTCATCCCACTCCCGGCCCCAGACGACCTTGATCACGTTCCAACCGGCACCGCGGAAGAAGGCCTCGAGTTCCTGCATGATCTTCCCGTTGCCACGCACCGGCCCGTCGAGGCGCTGGAGGTTGCAGTTGATCACGAAGGTGAGGTTGTCCAGCTGCTCGTTCGCGGCCAGCTGCAGGAAGCCGCGCGAGTCGGGTTCGTCCATTTCACCGTCGCCGAGGAACGCCCAGACGTGCTGGTCGGAGGTGTCCTTGATCCCGCGGTTGTCCAGGTAGCGGTTGAGCTGGGCCTGGTAGATCGCGTTGGCCGGTCCGATGCCCATGGACACGGTGGGGAATTCCCAGAAGTCGGGCATCGAGCGCGGGTGTGGGTAGGACGGCAGGGCGTGGCCGGCCTTGGACTTCTCCTGCCGGAACCCGTCGAGGTCGATCTCGCTCAGGCGGCCTTCCATGAAGGCGCGGGCGTACATGCCGGGGGAGGCGTGGCCCTGGAAGAAGACCTGGTCACCGCCGCCGGGGTGGTCCTTGCCGCGGAAGAAGTGGTTGAACCCGACCTCGTACAACGTCGCGGCACCGGCGTAGGTGGAGATGTGTCCGCCGACCCCGATGTCAGGGTGCTGGCCGCGGTGGACCATGATCGCCGCGTTCCAGCGCATCCAGGCCCGGTACCGGCGCTCGATCTCCTCGTTGCCCGGGAACTCGGGTTCCTGGTCCACCGGAATCGTATTCACATAATCAGTGGTCTGGGGTCGCGGGACATCGACGCTGTGGGTGGAGGCACGGTCCCAGAGGCTGCGCAGGATCTCGCCGGCCTGTCGCGTCCCCCGGTGGCGGACGAGCCCGTCAAGGGATTCGATCCATTCGGCGGTCTCCTCGGGGTCGGGGGCGGCCAGGGTGGGGGAATCGTCGATGATGCTCATGCGTGCCTCTCTGCAGCGGCGGGGGCCCGTCGAGGGTCCACGGTCAACATGACGTAAACTATCACGATGTGGAATAAAAATCTCATCTGACAATATCAGGTGACGTTCCCCGGTCTTCTCCGGAAAAATCCCTGCCCGCCGGAAAGCATTTCCCAAACAACTCTTGCCCACGTCCCGGCGGGGTGCTGCACTGTTTCCCATGACCACCGTCATCGCCATTGGAACGAAGAAGGGCCTCTGGCTCGCCACGAGCCAGGACCGCCGCACCTACACTCTGAGCGAGCCCCACTTCCTGAACCTGGAAGTGCCCTCGGTCGCCATCGATACCCGCGGGCCGACCCCGCGGATCCTCGCCGGCGTCAACGACTGGCATTGGGGGCCCACCGTCGTCTACTCCGACGACCTCGGTGCCACCTGGTCCGAACCGGAGCATGGGGCCATCAAATTCCCCGAGGACACCGGAGCCGCGCTGGGACGCGTGTGGCACCTGCATCCGGACACCGCCGACCGTCCCGGCGTCGTGTGGGCAGGCTGTGAACCCATCTCGGTCTGGAAGTCGACCGACGGCGGAGAGAACTTCGAGTTGAACCGTGGCCTCTGGGACCACCCGCACCGCCCCGAATGGGGCGAGGGTTTCGGCGGCGCAGCGGCCCACACCATCCTGCCGAATCCCCTCGATGACCAGACGGTGCACATCGCCATGAGCACGGGAGGGGTGTACCGTACCCGCGACGGCGGAACGACGTGGGAGGCAAAGAACCGGGGCATCTCTGCGGGCTTCCTGCCGGGCGAGGAGCCGGAGTTCGGCCAGTGTGTCCACCGCATCACCGCCGACGCGGCCAATCCCGAACGGCTCTATGCGCAGAACCACGGGGGCGTCTACCGTAGCGACGACGGCGGGGACCGGTGGGTCGACATCGGCAGCGGGCTGCCCGCGGACTTCGGGTTCACGTTCCTCGCGCACCCGCGCACCGCGGACACCGCCTGGACCCTCCCGCTGCAGGCCGACTCCCAGCGCATCCCGCCCGATGGCCGTCTCAGCCTCTACCGCACCTCCGACGCCGGCGCCAACTGGACCGAGCAGCACACGGGCCTGCCCGGCAACGAGTTCAACGTCGTCCTGCGCGATGCCGCCGACATCGACCTTCCCGGCCCCGAGGGCACCGCAGGGCTCTACTTCGGGACCCGCGGTGGCGAGGTGTACGCCAGCAACGACGAGGGGGAAACGTTCCTGCAGGTTGCCGACCGGCTGCCCGACGTGCTCAGCGTGCGCGCAGCATCCGTGGGTTGAGCACCGTGGCCACCGCTGTCCTCGAGATTCCGGGAACCCTTGCCCCGGTCTGGGGAGATCGCCGCAGCGCCGTGATCGACTACTCCGCCGGCTCCTCCGTGGCGACGTTCCTGGATGTGGCCGGTGCGGACCACCCGCGTTTTGGCAGGCGCATCCGTGACGAGACCGGTGCCGTGCGCAGGTACGTCAACGTCTTCGTCGACGGCGAGAACATCCGGGCCATGGCCGGCCTGGACACCGTGGTGCCGGACGGAGCACGCGTCATGGTCATCCAATCCGTCGCCGGAGGCTGAGCTCCGCGACCGGCGATAAGCTGGAAACCCCGCCAGCGTCCCGAAGGAACCAGCCACATGCCCGCAGCCCCCACACCGCCGCACGGGCCACATGCCCCGGGCAAAGCCGCCCGTGGCGGAGGCGGGAGGATCAGGACCGCGGTGGCCGGGTTGCCGCCGTCGTGCTTCGCCTTCGTGATGGCCACGGGGATCGTCTCCACCGCGTTGCTGGCGTCCGGGCGTCCGGTCCCGGCCGAAATCCTGTTCTGGGTGGCCCTGTCGGCATTCGGCATCTTGCTGGTGGCGACCCTTTGGCGGGCGGCCACGTCCCCCGGCCGGTTCGCGGCGGACGCCTTGTCACCGGCAACCACGTTCGGCTTCTTCAGCTTCGTCGCGGGCATGAACGTCATCGGCCTGCATTTCGACATGACCGGCCGCCCCACCGCAGGACTCGTGCTGGCGGTCATCGCCGCGATCGCCTGGCTGGTGCTCAACTACCTCATCCCGTGCATCCTGTTGCTCCGGCCGCATGAGCGGCCCGTCCTCTCAGATGCCAACGGCAGCTGGTTCCTGTGGGTCGTGGCGACCCAGTCAATGGCTGCCGCCGCCGCATCCGCCGCCGGGGTGCACCACAGCTCCGCCTACGCTGCGGTGGCTGCCGCCCTGTGGAGCGTGGGCGTGGTGCTGTATCTGTTGGTCGGGACGCTCGTCACCTTGCGGTTGATCACCCGGGCGAACCGGCCCGAGGACCTGAGCCCCACCTACTGGATCTTCATGGGAGCCACGGCGATCTCCGTGTTGGCCTGCAGCAGCCTACTGGAGCTTCCGGACGCCTTTCCGGCAGTTGCCGCGATGCGCGGCTTCCTCACCGGGGCGGGCCTCATCCTCTGGTCCACGGGATTGTGGTGGGTCCCGCTGCTCATCATCTTCGGCATCTGGCGCCATGTCGTCCACCGCCAC
This sequence comes from Arthrobacter sp. ASL1, assembly GCF_056680475.1. Lineage (NCBI taxonomy): Bacteria > Bacillati > Actinomycetota > Actinomycetes > Micrococcales > Micrococcaceae > Arthrobacter > Arthrobacter sp. ASL1. The sequence continues at coordinate 2,430,308 of NZ_CM155284.1, read as the reverse complement.
CATTTCCGCTACGAAACGGCCCTCTGGTCGATCGTCTTCCCCCTGGGCATGCTCGCCACGTCGTCCATGGCATTCGGCAAGGTGCAGGGGATGCCGGTCGTCGAGGCCATCGGCCAGGCCGCGGTCTGGGTGGCGGTTCCGGCTTGGGCCGTTGTCGTGGTCCTCATGCTCGCGGCCGCCGCAGGGTGGATGCGTCGCCGGGCTGATGACGGCCAGACAGCCACGGCCTAGGCTGACCCCATGAGCAACCTCGAATTCCGGCCGCAAGAGGTCGTCTGCACCGGGGATCCCGATGCCCCGAAGAGTGCCGAACCCCTGGAACCACTGGAACTTCTGGTTCCACGCGACGTTCCACTCGGGGGGCCACGGGCGATGAACGTGCGCCGCACCCTGCCCCAACGCCGCCGCAGCCTCATCGGAGCGTGGTGCTTCCTGGACCACTACGGTCCCCAGGACATCTCGGGCCGGGCCGGCATGAACGTGCCCCGCCATCCGCACACCGGGCTGCAGACCGTCAGCTGGCTGTTCACCGGCGAGATCGAGCACCGCGACTCCACCGGTGCGCACGCCATGGTCAGGCCCGGGGAACTGAACCTCATGACCGCCGGCAGCGGCATCAGCCACTCCGAGTTCTCCACCCCGGAAACCACCATCCTGCACGGGGCCCAGTTGTGGGTCGCCCTGCCCGACGCCACCCGCGGCTCCACCCCCGGATTCGAGCACTACCGCCCCGAGCCCGTCGTCGGCGATGGCTGGACCGCCCGTGTCTTCCTCGGAACACTGCTGGGCAGCACCTCACCGGTGGCCTCGCATACCCCGCTGCTCGGCGTCGAGATCCTCCTGGACGACGGCGCCTCGCTCACGGTCGAGCCCGACGCCGGCTTCGAGCACGGCGTCCTGCTCGACACCGGGTCCCTGCTCCTCAACGGCCAGGACGTTCCGGCTGGCCACCTGGCCTACCTGCCCCCCGGCGGACGCCCGCTGACCATGACGGCTCACGACGGCGGCACACGCCTGCTGCTCATCGGGGGGCCGCCGATGGACGAGCAGATTGTCATGTGGTGGAACTTCGTGGGCCGTTCACACGAGGAGATCGTCGAATACCGCAGGATCTGGCAGGAGGAGATCGGCGCCTCGGCGGGCGAGGAGCGGCCGCCGGCCGAGGAGGGCGCGGCAGCCGCATCGAAGGCCGCAGGGCACCGCCCCCACTTCGGCCCGTTTCCCCCGGGCCAACCGGCGGCCCTGCCCGCGCCGGCCCTGCCGAATGCGCGCATGCGGCCACGCGGCTGAGCCCAGCCACGCCGACCCGCCCGGCCCGCGCCCAGTTCAGGGCCGGCCGGTGCGCACGGCGGGGAATTCCCGCCCGCGGGTCAGAACCCGCCGCCACCCTCGGTGGCCATGTTGTTGAACCGCTGGTAATGGCCCTGGAACGCCACGACGATCGTTTTGGTGGGACCATTACGGTTCTTGGCCACGATGATGTCGGCTTCGCCGGCGCGGGCCGATTCCTTGTCGTAGATGTCCTCGCGGTGCAGCAAGATGACCAGGTCGGCGTCCTGCTCGATCGAGCCGGACTCGCGCAGGTCCGAGACCATGGGCTTCTTGTCGGTGCGTTGTTCGGATCCACGGTTGAGCTGCGAAAGCGCGACGACGGGGACGTCGAGCTCCTTGGCCAGCAGCTTCAGGGCACGCGAGAATTCGGAGACCTCCTGCTGTCGTGACTCCACGCGCTTGCCCGAGCTCATCAGCTGCAGGTAGTCCAAGACAACCAGCTTGAGGTCATGGCGTTGCTTGAGCCGCCGGCATTTGGCGCGGATCTCCATCAGGGACATGTTGGGCGAGTCGTCGATGAACAGCGGCGCCTCGTTCAGCCGTCCCATGGTGGTGGCGATCTTGCCCCACTGCTCGTCCTTGATGGACCCCTTGCGCAGGTCCTGCAGTCCGATGCTCGCCTCGGCGGAGAGCAGGCGCATGGCGATCTCGTTGCGGCCCATTTCCAACGAGAAGACGACGGTGGTCATGTTGTTCTTGATCGACGCCGACCGGGCGATGTCCAGGGCGAACACCGATTTGCCGACGGCCGGCCGTGCCGCCACCACGATCATCTGGCCGCCATGCAGGCCCTGCGTGAGTTCGTCCAGTTCGTACAAGCCTGTCGGGACGCCGATCATGCCCTCGCCGCGTTGGCCCGCCGACTCGATCTCGTCGACGGTGCCCTCGATGATGTCCCGCAGCGGAACGTAGTCCTCGGCGGTGCGACGTTCTGCCACGGCGTAGATCTGGGCCTGCGCATCGTTGACGATGGCATCGACTTCGCCGTCTTGGCTGTAGCCCATCTGCACGATCTTGGTGCCGGCCTCGACCAGCCGGCGCAGTACGGCACGTTCACGGACGATTTCCGCATAGAAGCCCGCGTTCGCGGCCGTCGGCACCGACTGGATGAGGGTGTGCAGGTAGGCGGGCCCGCCCACACGGGAGATCTCGCCACGTTTGGTGAGCAGGTCCGATACCGTCACGGCATCCGCGGGCTCTCCCCGTCCATAGAGGTCGATGATCGCCTCAAAGATCGCCTCATGGGCCGGGCGATAGAAATCGACGCCCCGAAGGACCTCGACGCAGTCCGCGATGGCGTCCTTGGAGAGCATCATGCCACCGAGCACACTCTGCTCCGCCACCAGGTCCTGGGGCGGCGTCCTGGCCATGTCCGATGAATTCGACGACCTTGAATCGGCGTGCGTGAGCGTCACGTTAGGTTCCTTCCCTCTTCAGCGCGTTGCATGAGCTGCTTGCATCGCGGAGTCCCTCCAGTATCGCAGTGGAAACGGCTCACGGACGAGGCGGTGAGGGGCGGTGGCCCACTGGGTGATCGGCCCGGATGGAGCCGGGGACCCTGTCACCCTATGCCCAATACCCACAGAACCAAAGAGAGTTATCCACAGGTGGTGTGGAGAACCTGTGGGCGACGCGGCGTGTTGTGTGCACAGACTGGGGATGAACCTGTGGATTACTCTCAAGAAAATCAGTAAACATAATGCTGACTAGGGCTTATATGTGTGTATAAGAATTGGCAAAAAATCTTCTACCCCCAACATTCAGCCCCTACTTGGAGGTTGCCAACCAGCCCAAGAGCGTGTACACCACTTTTATCCACAACCCGAACAGTGTTATCCACAGACACGCCGCCGTCGGTGGAGGACTTTGACATCTTGCTCCCGCGGCAGGACGCGGTGCCATCTTGCCGCCTCTTGTGCGCGCTGCGATACTGTCGCCATGTCAGAGGCGAAAACCCGGCCAACGGGCCTGAAACCACTCGATTTCATCGAGGCCCTCGAGCATCCCGTCCGGCGGGCCGACGGCCTGGTGCTCCTGGAGATGATGCAGGAAACGAGCGGCCAGCCCCCGGTGATGTGGGGCCCGACGATCGTCGGTTTCGGCAGCTACCACTACCGCTACCCGACTGGGCGCGAGGGTGACGCCGCCGCCATCGGATTTTCCCCTCGCAAGGCATCCCTCTCGCTCTACGGCATGACCGCCGGTCCCGGGTCTGCAGAGCTGCTCATCCGGCTCGGCAAGCACAGGATGGGAGCTGCCTGCCTCTACGTCAACAAGCTCGCCGATGTCGACCTGGACATCCTCGGGCAGCTCATGGCTTCGGGCTACCACCACATCACCACGGAGCTCCACCAGCCCTGATCCCGCTCCTACAGGGCGGACCGGTGGCATGATGGAGACCAGCCCGCCGTACCGCGGCGGCCGGGACCCCAGGAGTGGACATGTTGGACTTCAACGGCGAGACGCTGCTCGTCCTCGTTATTGCAGTTGTGGCGATCCTCGCGGTGTTCGGTGCGCTGTCGTGGGTGTTTACAACACGGCCCGGCCACCAGGTGAACGAGGCCGACCTCTATATCGCCCGGCTCAACGCCGACGCCGCACGCCACCAGCAGCTCGAAGCGCAAAAGGCAGAGAAGATCAGGGCCGCTACCACCGCCCGGGCCGCCAGGGCCGCGAGCAGTTCACCGGGGCGCACCGGACAAAGCACCGGGGTCAGCCACCCCGAACTGGCGGGCATGCCTGCCGGCCCGGGGAACCCCGACTATGAACGGGTCCTGCAACTGGTACGCAGCGGCAATCCGATCGCGGCCATGAAGAAGGTCAGGCAGGACACCGGGATCGGCCTGGCCGAGGCCAAGCGGTATGTGGAGTCGCTGCGCGGGAAGTAGCTCCCCGGGAACTCAGGCGAACGCCTCGGCCTTCAAAGTGCGGAACGCCGAGCCGTGGAAGACCAGCGGCGCGTGCACGCCGTCGTGGGTGGCATGCCCGTGAACGCGTAGCAGGACCACGTGGTGGTCGCCCGCGGGGATCTCCTGTTCGACGCTGCAATCGAGCCATAGTGCGGCTTCGTGGAGGAACAATGCGCCATCGTCGGTGGAATCGAGCCGCAATCCGGCGAATCGGTCTCCGGATTTCGATGCGATCTGCCGGCAGACGCCGTCGTGGGCTTCGCCCAGGACGGAGACTCCAATCCTGCCTGCCTGGCGGACGACCGGCCAGGTACGCGACGTGTTCTGCACCGCGAACATCACCAAGGGCGGGTCCATGGAGACCCCGACAGTGAACGACGAGGCGACAATGCCTTGAGGCTCCCCGTCGATGATGGCGCAGAGCGCGGCAATCCCCGAGGGGTGCAGGGCAAAGGCCTTGCGTAGGGCGTCGGGCTGAAGATCGGTGGACAGTGTCATCTGGTCTACCTCCGGCGTAGGGCACACCACCCGGGCCGGGGCCACGCTGGGTGTGCGGTACTTGCCCCCCGGGGACCCGGAGGGCCGAATCATCACCTGGAGCACCCCACTACCGTGAGAGGGTTGCCGGCCAACGAGCCAGGGCTTGTATGTTGACGCTCTTGATTCACCAACTACGCTATGCGTGCCGGTCCGCACCCGTCAAAGGTCAACGCAACATTTCGCAAGGTGTCGTCCATCTCGCGCGCCAGCGCCGATCCGCAGTTCCCGTTAAAGCGCCGAGGGGCCCCGCGCTTTTTCAGCGCGGGGCCCCTCGGGTGCACGCATCACCGGTAGCCGCCCAAGGGGCGGCCGCCGGTGATGCGTGGCGGCTACTTCTTCGCGGCGACGACCTGCAGGTCGATGGTCGCGGAGACGTCCTCGTGCAGACGGACCGTTGCCTGGTAGTTGCCCGTCGACTTGATGTGCTCGGGGATTTCCACCGTGCGCTTGTCGATCGAACCGAGGCCTGCGGCCTCGACGGCGTTGGCGATGTCAACGGTCTTGACGGTGCCGAACAGGCGTCCGCCCTGGCCCGCCTTGACCGTGATCTTGACCGGCTGGGAGGCCAGCTTGTTGGCCAGCGCCTGGGCATCCTCGAGGGATGCGACGGCGCGGGCGGTGCGGGCGGCCTTGATGGACTCGACCTGCTTCTCGCCCCCCTTGGACCAGGTCAGTGCGAAGCCGCGGGGCAGCAGGTAGTTACGTGCGTAACCGTCCTTCACCTCGACAACTTGGCCGGCGGTGCCGAGACCGGTTACTTCGTGGGTCAGAATGAGCTTTGCCATGGTGTTATCCCTTCCTTAGCCGCGGCCAGCGCCGGAGTAAGGCAGCAGGGCAACTTCGCGCGCGTTCTTGATGGCCTGGGCGATCTTGCGCTGCTCCTGGACGGAGACGCCGGTCACGCGACGGGCACGGATCTTTCCGCGATCGGAAATGAACTTGCGCAGCAATGCGACGTCCTTGTAGTCGATGACGGTGATGTCAGCGGCCTTCAAGGGATTGGACTTTGGTTTGGGCTTACGGAGTTCAGCCTTAGCCATCGTGGAGCTCCTTTATCTAGTGGAGCCCGCAGAATTCTTCTGCGGGATGGTGAATAAATGGTGGTGCTTTAGAAAGGCGGTTCGTCTGATCCGCCGGAGTTGCCCCATCCCCCGCTATTGGAGGAGGAAGAGGACGACGAGGACCAGGGGTCCTCGGCCGGAGCGTTCCAGGAGCCGCCGCTGTTTCCACCGGAGTTGCCTCCGCCGAATCCACCGTTGCCGCCCTGGTTGCCAGCACCGCCGAAGTTTCCCCCGGAGGCGCCGCCGCCGAATCCACCGCCACCCGCGTTGTTGCGCTGGGTACGGGTGACCTTGGCGGAAGCGTAACGCAGCGAGGGGCCGATTTCGTCGGCCTCCAGCTCCATGACGGTGCGCTTCTCGCCTTCCTTGGTTTCGAAGGAACGCGACTTCAGCCGACCCTGGGCGACGACTCGCATGCCCTTGGTCAGCGTTTCGGCGACATTTTCGGCAGCCTCACGCCACACCGATGCACGGAGGAACAGCGTTTCGCCGTCCTTCCACTCGTTGGTCTGGCGGTCGAAGGTCCGAGGGGTCGAGGCGATGGTGAAGTTCGCCACCGCCGAACCCGACGGGGTGAAACGCAGTTCCGGATCAGCGGTGAGATTTCCGATGACCGTGATGACGGTTTCGCCTGCCATGGTGCCTCCTAGGGTCGGTTTCTACGAATGATCGCGGCAGATTACTCTGCTACGACCTTCTGGTCTTCCGGGCGGGTGATCTTGGTGCGCAGGATCGTCTCATTGAGCGACAGCTGGCGGTCAAGTTCCGCGGAAGTGGCCGGGGTAGCGGTGAAGGTGACTACCGCGTAGATGGCTTCTGCCTTCTTCTTGATTTCGTAGGCCAGCCGACGGCGGCCCCAGATATCAACGTTGTCGACGGTGCCACCGTCGTTGCGGACGACATCGAGGAACTTGCCAAGAGTCGGTTCCACGGTACGCTCGTCGACCTCGGGGTCGATCAGTACCATCAGTTCGTATGCACGCATGTGAACCCACCTCCTTTGGGCTAAACGGTCACGGTCTTTCCGTAACAGGAGGTTCTGTGCGTTGGTTGCGGCCGCTTCAGGGATCAGAAACGACACAAACAGCCTGAGCCATCCTACCCGATGCCGGTTCCCCCACCCTAACCGGCTCCGGCGCGGGTGCCGAGGGGTCACGGCAGACTGTGGACCTCCCCACGCGGCGGCGTCGGCGCCGCACGTTCACCCGTCTAGAGACCTGCCTGCCGGGCCAGCCCGTGGTCCCGCAGCGCCTCGGACATCTGCTTCTCGAATTCCGGGGCCACGGTGGCCATGTAGGTGTCCGAAATATGGTTCTGGTCGCGATAGACCAGCACGTTCCCGACGACTGCCGGGCAGAGCTTCTCCGTGCAGAATTGGTCGGTGAAATCCATCAGGGCCAGCCGGGGGTCGATGTCGTGGGCTGCGGCGATCCAGTCGTCGTTGGACAGGGCCTCGTCCCGGTCCTTTCCGCACTGGCGTAGCTTGTCGGGGTGTTTGGCCACGCAGTCGCGCGCCAGGGGGTCCTGGCTGGGATTGGGGGTGTCGCGGACGAGGATGACCTGCTTGCCGGAGTCCTGCACCTTGCTCCAGTAGTCGACGGCACCACGTGCCGCGGCCTTGCCGCCGCCCTTGAACGCGGCTCCGGTCCAGCCGGCGATGAACACCGCGTCGATGTCCGGCGCCTTGACCAGGTCGTCGAGTCGTCCCTTGTTTGCATCGACGCAGTCGATGTGACCGGCCTTCTGTGCCTCCCGCACGGCTCCGGTGAAGGCGCAGGAGTTCTTCAGGTGGGTGACGATCCTCCAGTTGTGCTTGGTGGCCAGGGGCTCCAGGGCCTCCCACCATTGGGTGGCATGGGAGTCCCCGACGAGCGCGATGGTGAAGTCGGCGTCGGCCTTCTTCGCACCGAATTCGCACATGTGCGACGACTTCGCACCGCCGCTGGCGACGCACGTGCCCAGATCCGGGTAGTCCTTGTTCGCGGTCGCCGGGGTGGGGATGATCTGGTGGTTGTTCGACGTGAACGCCGCCCCGGTGGCGATGGAGGCCGCCCCGAGTCCCTCGGGCGGCGAGGTCATGAGCTGCTGGACCGCCCCCTTCTCCGCGGCGACGACCTGCTGCTGTCCCAGGCTGGGGACCAGGGCGATGGCGGCGGCCAGGACCACTGCCGCTGCACCCAGGGCCAGGGCTCGGACATTGCTGTGGGCCAGCGGACGCCAGGTCCTGGCCGGGGTTTCGATGAACCGCAGGCTCAGCCAGGCGGCGACAAGGCTGATGCCCAGCAGCCCGATGCTCTCCACCGGTCGGGGTTCCCGGTCGCCGATGAGGATGAAGAACGTGAGGATGGGCCAGTGCCAGAGGTAGAGGGAATACGAGGCGTTGCCGACCCATTGGATCGCGGGGTGGTCGCCGAGCCAGTTCAGGCTCAGCGGCCCGGAGGTCCGCCCGGCCAGGATCACCGCTGCGGTGCCCAGCACCGGCAGCGCGGCGGCATACCCCGGGAAGGGGGTGGCGCCGTCGTACCTGATCACCGAATAGCCGATGGCCGCCAGCCCGGCCAGCACCAGCAGTGAGCGGGCTCCCGGGGAGGCCAGCACGCGCGGTACGCGTTCGGGCCGGCCGTCAGCGCGTCCGGCCATGGCGACGGCGAGCAGGCCGCCGATGCCGAGTTCCCACATGCGCGTGGGGGTGACGAAATAGGCCGCGGGATCCCCGGCGGCGGTCATCCACATGCTGGCGGCCAGGGAGACGAGGGTGACGACGCCGAAGAAGGCCAGCAGCGTCGGCCGCAGGTTCCGGGTGCCCGACATCCTCCGGCCCCCGCGGACCGCGGCGCGGCCCAGGAGCAGCGCGGCCACGACGAGCAGCGGCCAGATGAGGTAGAACTGCTCCTCGACGCCGAGGGACCAGAAGTGTTGCAGCGCGGTGGGCGGGTTCTCCGCCGCGAGGTAGTCCACCGAGTCGGATGCCAACACCCAGTTCTGCACGGAGAAGACGGAGGCAAGGGCCTGTTTGCCGATGGTCCCCCACTGGGTGACCGGGGCGAAGGCCAACGTGCCGGCGACGACGGCGGCGATGGCCACCAGGGCCGCCGGAAGGATGCGCCGGACCCGGCCCGCCCAGAACCCGGGCAGGCTGATGCGCCCCTCCCGCCGGGCCTCGCGGACCAGGTGGCCGGTAATCAAAAAACCCGAGATCACGAAGAACACGTCGACTCCCACGAAGCCGCCGGGCACCACCCGCGGTTCGAGGTGGTAGGCGACGACGACCAGGACGGCCAGGGCGCGGAGAGCCTGGACTTCCGGGAGGAACTTGCGGGGTGCGGCCTGCTGCGAACTCATGCCCGAGAGCACACCACGCCCAGGTGAATCGACGGTTACGGGCGGGTGGATGTCGTGCGGCGATCCGCTGTGCAGGTCTGCGTCCGTCGCATCTCCCGGCGTGTCAGGCGGCGAAGAACCCCTCGGCGACACGGGACAGGCGCAGCGGGTCCTCCACGGCGCACATTTCCCGGGCGGAGTGCATCGAGAGCAGGGCGATGCCCACGTCCACGGTGCGGATCCCCAGCCGCGTCGCCGTCAACGGGCCGATCGTCGAACCGCAGGGCATGACGTTGTTGGAGACGAACTCCTGGTAGGGGACGCCGGCCACGGCACACAGCCGCGCCCAGAGCCCGGCACCGACGGCATCGGTGGTGTAGCGCTGGTTGGCGTTGATCTTCAGCAACGGGCCGCCGCCGAGGACCGGGCGGTTGGCCGGGTCGTGGCGTTCGGGGTAGTTCGGGTGCACGGCATGACCGGCATCGGCCGAGACGCAGACGGATGCGGCATAGGCACGGGCCCGCTCCTGGATCCCGCCACCGGCGGCGTCGACGATGCGTTCGAGCACGTCCTGCAGGAAGGGCCCGGAGGCGCCGGAGCGGGAGGCGGATCCCACCTCCTCGTGGTCGAAGGCCGCCATGACCGCGATGTGGCCCGCGCCGTCGTCGTTCCCGGTGTCGGTGTCGGCGCCGGAAAGACGCTGGGCGTGCGCGATGAGTGCGCTCACCGAGGCGTGCACCGAGGTGAGGTTGTCCAGCCGCGGGGAGGCAAGGAATTCGCCGTTGGCGCCAAAGACCTCGGGCTCCTGGGCGATGGTGGTGACGATGTCGTAACCGGTGATGTGCGCCGGATCGATGCCGGCGTCCGCGGCGAGCACGGCCAACAGGTCGGCTTCGGACGGGTCGCCCAGGCCCCACACTGGATGCATGTGCTGCTGCTTGTCCAGCGTCAGGCCGTCGTTGACCGCACGGTCCAGGTGGATGGCCAGCTGGGGGAAGCGCAGCAACGGGCCGGTGCGCACCAGGTGCTCGGCCCCATCTTCGGTGACCAGACGGCCGGAGAGGATGAGTTCGCGGTCGAGCCAGGAGTTCAGCAGCGGCCCCCCGTAGACCTCCACCCCGGCCTGCAGCCACCCCTCGCGGCCGGTGGTCGGCTGGGGCTTGAGCTTGAATCCGGGGGAATCGGTGTGGGAGCCGAGGATGTGGAATCCGGTCGTTGCCGTCGCCCCGACGGGGACATGCCAGGCGATCACCGCGCCGTCGCGCACGATGTAGTGGCCTCCCGCCGCCGTGTCCCAGGCGTCGGCCTCGACCTGCCCGGAGAACCCCGCGGCGTCCAGCCGGCGGGCGACCTCGGCGGCGGCGTGGAAGCTGGAGGGCGATGCCGTGACGAAGCTGCCCAGGTCGGTGACGAATTCGCGTGCTGTCGGCGTGGTCATGCCCATCCTCGTGTGTGCGTCTGCGGTCCGCGGTTCAGCCGCGGCTTCTGCCATTCCACCCGCCGTGGCGGTAAACGGCAAATGCCACCGCCACCACCCCGAGTCCCATCAGCACCGGCCCGGCCACCGTCTGGTGCAGCACGACGGCCAGGAACGCCCCGGATCCGATGAGCACCACGGCGAGCAGGAACCAGGGGTTGCGCAGGAATTCGATGTTCATGGGGCCCTAGTAGTCCAGTCCCTGGCTGGGCACGACCAGGCCGGTCTCGTACGCGTAGACCACGGCCTGCACGCGGTCGCGCAGGTGCAGCTTGGTCAGGATCCGGCGCACATGGGTCTTGACCGTGGCCTCCGAAAGGAAGAACCGGTGGGCGATCTCGGCGTTGGAGAGCCCCTCGGACATTGCCCCGAGGACCTCCAGTTCCCGGGGGGTCAGGTCCTGCAGGAGGGGGTCGCGCTCCGGGGCCGCGGGGTTCGACGCCGGTGCCTGGGCGGGTGCCCCGCCCGGGCTGCTTCGGGTGCCGTCCGCCGCCGGGCCGGGTCGACGCACATAGGTTTCCAGCAGGCGGGCGGTGATCCGCGGGGCCACGACCGCATCGCCGCTGGCAACGAGGCGGACGGCGTTGACCAGTTCGGCGGGCGCGACGTCCTTGAGCAGGAACGCCGAGGCGCCGGCCTGCAGGCCCGCGAACGCGTACTCATCCAGGTCGAAGGTGGTCAGGATGATGATCTTGGCGCACGGGACGGCCTCGGCGATGCGGCGGGTGGCCTCGATCCCATCCATCTTGGGCATGCGCACGTCCATGAGCACGACGTCGGGGGCGGATTCGACCGCCAGGGCAACACCCTCCTGGCCGTCGGAGGCCTCCCCGACGATGGTCAGGTCGTCCTCGCCCTCAAGGATGAGGCGGAACCCCATGCGCAGCAGGGGCTGGTCATCGACCAGCAGGATGCTGATCGGGTCCCCGGGCTGGCGTTCGTGCAAGGCGGTGGCTGCTGGGTGGTTCATGATGTGGTTTCCCCCTGGATTTGCTGGTGTTGAGCTGCCTGCTGCGGGACGGTGAGGATCGCGTGGACGACCCATCCACCGCGCGGGCCCGGCCCGGCGTAGACGAACCCCTCATAGATGGCAGCGCGCTCGCCCATCCCCCTGATGCCCTGGCCGCTGCCAATGGCGTCGCGTTTCGCGTCGGGGAGCTGGCCGTTGTCGGTGACCTTGATCCTGACGGTGTCCTCGTCGCGGGAGAGCTCCACGTGGACGCGGGTGACGGCCCGGCCGTAGCGCAGCACGTTCGTCAACGATTCCTGCACGATCCGGTACACGGTGAGCTGGAAGGCCGCGTCGCCGGGCAGGGCCGGCCCGGTGTGGGTGACCTGCAGCGGCAGCCCGGCAACCCGGAAGCCCTCGAGCATCTCGGCCAGCGAGGACGAGGCGGGTTGGGGTGCCAGGGGCGCGTCGCTGCCATCGCGCAGGACCCCGATCACCCGTCGCATGTCGGCCAGGGCGCTGCGGCCGGTGGAGGAGAGCTCGCCCAGCACGCCCGCGGCCTTGCCGGGGTCGCGTGCCATGGCCACCTGGGCCCCATCGGAGAGCGCGATCATCACCGACAGTGAATGGGCGACGACATCGTGCATCTCCCGGGCGATGCGGTTGCGTTCGGCGACCTGGGCCAGCCCCTGGACCCGCGCCCCCCAGTTGGCCAGCTCGGCCTCGTGGAGCCGGTTGTTGCGCACGGCCGCCCCGATCCCGACGACCGCGAAGTTCGAGAGCACGGTCAGGGCCGCCATCATCCAGATGAAGATATTCGCTTCCGGGACATCCTCGAGCAATAGCCGCCCGGCGGCTTCGGGCGCCCGGAAGGCGGGAAGGACGACGACGAACTGCACCAGCAGCTGCATGGCGCTGATCAGGCCGGCCATCATGAACATGCGCTTGCTGGCATATAACGTTGCGGTCGTATACAACACCAGCCAGACCGCGATCGAGGTGGCCGAGAAGTAGGGGTCGAACAGCTGCATCCCGATCTCGCAGAGGAACACCAACCCCAAAACCACCATGGGCCAGCGATGTCGTACGGTCAGCAGGAGCGAGATGACGACGACGCCGGCCCACGGAGCGCCCCGCCCATTGGTCGCCGATTCGAGCCCGGCAGGGGTCGAGATGAGGAAGTAGGCCAGGGCCAGCAGCACGTCCACGATCGTGCGGTGCGAGCGCATGAAACGGCGCACCGGCCCGCGGCGCTTCTCGGTGAGCTCGGCAAAGGTCGGCGCCGGTGCCTCCGGGCCCTCCCCCTGCGGTTCTGTGCTCATGAGTCCAGCTTATCTTTCAGATCCACGGCCGCCCCGGGCAAACCGCGGGTGGTGGCGGCCGTTCGTTCCGCCACCACCCGCGGTGGTTTGGTGTGGTCCGCCGACCGGATGGCCGGCGGACCCGGATTCTGCTCAGACGTCGCGGCGCTGGACCACGAACACGGTGACCACCAGCGGGATGACCGCCCACAGGCCCAGCGTCAGGCCGGCCTGCCAGTGCTCCAGCCCGCCGTCCGGTGGCGTGGCGGCGATCAGGTTGGAGTAGGCCGCATCCGGCAGGAACCGCTTGATGTCGGTGATGAAGTCGTTGGCGAAAAAGCTCAACACCATCGGCAGGACGAAGATGAGCCCCACCAGGGTGACAATGGCTCCCGCGGAGTTGCGGAGCAGACCGCCCAGGGCCATGCCGATCAGCGCCACCACTGCCACGTACGCCGCCCCGAACCAGAGGTTGCGCTGGAAGATCTCGGATGCGAAGTCCTGCTCCATCGAGTAGTTCGACAAGATCGGCATGATGACCACTGCGGAGACCAGCGTCGAGACCACGGTGACCACGATCGCCATGACGGCCACGAGCACCGCCTTGGCCAACACGACGGGGAACCGCTTCGGGACGGCGGCGAAGGTCGCCCGGGCCATGCCCGTGGTGAATTCGGAACTCATCACCAGCACGGCCAGGGAACCAACGATCAGCTGGGCGAGCATGATGCCGGAAGGGGCAATCGTGTTGGCCAGGCTGGAGGGGTCCCCGCCCATCGCCGCGGCGGCTTCTGGGTCATCGGCCATGACCTCGGTCATCGACCCGATGCCCCAGGCGGCCAGCGCCCCGATGCCGACCATGACCACGAGGGTCGTCAGCAGCAGGATCAACGATGAGGGGACGGTGGTGAACTTGCGCATCTCGGCGCCCAGGGCCCGCCCGAAGGACGTCCCCTTGCCGGAGGTGGTGCGTGGACGTTGCGGCGTGGTCGCCTGCTGGGTCTCGGTGCTCATTTGCTGGCCCGCCTTCCGGATTCCAGGGGTGCTTCGGCGCCGGCCACGGGGCCGGAGTGGTACTCGACCTCGTCGCGGGTCATGTCCATGTAGACGTCCTCGAGGGAGGCCTGCAGAGGGGTCAGCTCAAACACCAGGACCCGGGCGTCGAGCGCCCGCCGGGCGATGTCCCGTGGTGAGGCACCCTGGATTTCCAGGGTGTCGGGCCCCGTCGTCGTCGTGGTGACGTCCGGTGCCGCCAGCGCCCTGACCAGTTCATCCGGGGTATCGGTACGCACGCGGGTGCGGGCGGCCCCGGCGCCGGAGAGGACGTCGGCCATCGGGGCGTCGGCCAGCAGGCGGCCGCGGCCGATGACGATCAGGTGGTCGGCGGTCAGCGACATCTCGCTCATCAGGTGCGAGGAGAGGAAGACCGTGCGGCCCTCGGCGGCGAGGCCCTTGGCCATGTTGCGCACCCAGAGGACGCCCTCCGGATCGAGGCCGTTGACGGGTTCATCGAGGATCAGGGTGTGCGGGTCCCCGAGCAGGGCTGCGGCGATGCCGAGCCGCTGGCCCATGCCGAGGGAGAAGCCGCCGACGCGTTTGCGGGCCACCGGCGCCAGGCCGGTGATCTCGATGACCTCGTCGACCCGGCTGTTGGGGATGCCGTGGGTGGCGGCCAGCACGCGCAGGTGGTTGCGGGCCGAGCGCGACTTGTGGACGGCCTTGGCCTCCAGCAGGGCGCCGACCTCGCGGATCGGTGCGCCGTGCTCCGCATAGCGTTTCCCGTTGACGGTGACGTCACCGGAGCTGGGGCGGTCGAGCCCCATGATCATGCGCATGGTGGTGGATTTACCGGCGCCGTTCGGCCCCAGGAACCCGGTGACCTTCCCGGGTTGGACGGTGAAGGACACGTCGTCCACCGCGCGTTTGGAGCCATAGTTCTTGGCGAGAGAGGTTGCCTGGATCATGCGTCCAACGCTACGGACCACCGGCGGTCCTGTCGCCGCCCCTGCGGATGATCTTCGCCACCGCCGCCGTACGACTTCAGGACGACGCCGGCCCCCTAACGGATGAGGCGCAGCGAGCGTGCGCGGTCGATGGCCGCGGTCCGGGTCTCGACGCCGAGCTTGGAGTAGATGTGGATGAGGTGGGTCTTCACCGTCGATTCCGAGATGAACAATTCGCGGGCAATCTGCCGGTTGACCAGTCCGCGGGCCAGCAGTCCCACGAGTTCGAGCTCGCGGGGGCTCAGCTCGGTGGCGGCATTGCGTCCCGCGGGGTCGATGCGGGCCGCCACCTCGTCGGAGAGGACCCGGCGGCCCCGGGCTGCATCGCCCACGGCCGCGGTCAGCCGGTCCAGCGGCGCATCCTTGAGCAGGTACCCGGCCGCCCCGGCGTCGAGGGCGGCCCGGATGTCGGTGTCCGAGTCGTAGGTCGTGAGGATCAGAACCGGTGGGCCACCGGCGGCGCGGATCCTGCCGGTGGCCTCGACACCATCCATGCCGTCCATCTGCAGGTCCATCAGCACCACGTCGACGCGTTCGCCGAGGGTCTGCAGGCGGTGCAGCTGGGCGATCGCCGCCGCCCCGTCGGCGGCTTCGGCGACCACGTGCAGCCCGGCCTGCTCGGTCAGCACCGCCTTCAGGCCCGCCCGGACCACGGGGTGGTCATCCACCAGCAGCAGGTTCAGCTCATCCATGTCCATCCTCCATCTGCAACGGGATCCTCACGGCAACGACGGTGCCCTCGCCGGGCGCGGACTCGACGTCGACGCTGCCACCCAGGGCCGCGATCCGTGCCCGGAGGCCCAGCAGCCCGGACCCCGTCCCGTCGGGCCTGGCCTCGGTGGGCAGCGCCGCCGGATCAAGTCCGGCGCCGTCGTCGTACACATCCAGGGTGACCTCCCCGGCCAGGTACCCCAGGCTGAGCACCGCCCGGGTGGCGGCGGCGTGGGCCAGCACGTTGGCCAGGCAGGACTGGGCGGTGCGCAGCAGGGCACCGGAGACGTCGGTGGGCACCGCGAGCGGCTCGCCGTCCTCGCGGAAGCGGCATTCCAGGTCCGTCCCGGCGGCCCGCGCGGTGCGCTCGGTGGCGGCGCACAGGCGGGTGAATCGCCCGGCCAGCGCCCCGGCGGCCGCCTCCAGGTTGCCCGCCGGGAGGCCGCGCACGAAGTCACGAGCCTCCCCGAGGTTGTCGGAGGCGGTGGTGGCCACCGTGTCCAGGCGTTGGGCGGCCAGGTCGGTGTCGCCGGCGTCGAGCGCGGCACGGGCCGAACGGGCGACCAGCACGATGCTGGAGAATCCCTGGGCGAGCGTGTCGTGGATGTCGCGGGCGAGCCGTTCGCGTTCGGCCAGCACCCCGGCGCGGTGCTGCTCACCGGCCAGGGCGGTCCGGGTGCGGCGCAGTTCGTCCAGGGCGCGGCGCTGGTTGACGCCCTCGGTATACAGGGCCTGGTAGGCGAACCCCATGACCACCGCGAACGCGGCACCGAACAGCGGCCCGATGACGGCGGCCACCGACACGGTCCCGGCGTGGGTCCATTGGGCGGCGATGACCACGATGGTCGATCCGACGATGGCGACCAGTGCCGTCTGGGTCCGCAGCAGGTGCAATTGCAAAAAGAAGAGCGGGAAGGCGAGCCAGCTGAAGTCGGGGTGCAGCCACATCAACGCCAGCCAGAGCACGACGACGATGAGCAGCCAGGCGCGCGCGTAGCGGCTGGGATCGGGTGCCAGCCGGCGGGCGTGCCGGTTTTCCCAGCCGGTGCCCAGCAGGTAGACGGCGGCCAGCACCCCGGCCAGGGCCACCGAGCAGATGCGGGTGGCGGCGGTCGTGTCGGTGACGAGCACCCGGACGATGCCGACGGCGAGCAGCAGCGCGAACCCCACGTGCAGGGACACCCGCAGCACGCGCAGCACCACGTCGCCAGCGGTGGTCCCGGCGTGTTCCCCGGCTGCCGGTGCCGGCGTCGTCATCGCCTCCATGGGTCCCAGCCTAGGTCGCACCGGAGGACGGCGGTTCAACCGTTCGGTGGATATCGGTCCCCCGGCCCTCCAGACCGCCGTGCCCGCCGACGACCGGGCGGCCGATCCACGGCAACCGTGGCAGCGGATCACGCTCGGTCCCGGCATAGGGGCCCGCCTGCGGATCGTCCTGGCCCACCCGGCGGACCGGGTCGGTATCCGGATCCCAGGCACTGCGCGCCACCCGGAACATCAGGTAGGCGGTGGCGACCATGTGCCCGACGACGGCCAGCACGTAGAACGCCTCGGGGAACGTGTTCTGCGCCTTGATGTCGGTGCTGCCCGAGTAGAGGTACATCCAGATGGCCCAGAAGTGCAGGGCCTCGACGAGCTGCCAGATCAGGAAATCCCGCCACCGCGGCCACGCCAGGGCGGCCAACGGGACGAGCCAGACGACGAACTGCGGGGAATAGACCTTGTTGAACAGCACGAAGGCCGCCACCACGAGGAAGAGCAGCGAGGCGACCCGGGGCCGCCGCGGGGCGAACAGGCCGAGCGCGCAGATCCCGGCGCAGCTGGCCGCGAACAGCCAGAATCCGGCGGCGTTGATGACGTCCGGGGTGAATTCGGGGGCACCGGGCAGCACACCTGCCGTGACGTTCCAGGCGTGCCAAAGGGAGGACAATCCGGCCCCACGGTCGCGGGTGAACTCCAGGAAATAGCTCCACGAGGCGTAATTCGTGATCATGAACGGCAGGTTCACCACCAGCCAGGCGCCGGCCGTTCCCCCGGCAACCTGCAGCAGCGGCCGCCACCGCCCGGTCCGCAGCGCCAACACGAGCACCACGCCCAGGAACAGGACCGGATAGACCTTCATCGAGGCGCCCAACCCGATCAGGATCCCGGCCAGCACCGGCCGGTTCCGGGCGAAGGCCAACAGGGCCAACGCCAGGAACATCACCGCCCACATATCCCAGTTGATGGTCGAGGCGAGGATGATGCCCGGGGCCAACGCCACCATCGCGGCATCCCAGGGCCGCCGGCCCGCGGTCCGGGCCGTGGCGATGACGATGACGAACCACAGGATGACCACCAGCAGCAGGTTCACGTCGAAGAAGGCCAGGGTCCGGTTGTAGTCGCCGGGGACCACGAGCAGTGCAGCGAACGACGCGACCGCCGACATGAGCACGGGGTACTCGAACTGCGCCCCGTCGGCGAAGGGGGCGAAGGCGTTGGCGTCGAACCCGCGGGCGTGGAATAGGGCCGACCAGTCCGAGTAGCAGGCCCAGAGGTATCCGTTGGAGCCACCCCACCCGAGGGTCCGGCACATGTTCTTGGCCAACACGGCCACGATGGCGGCGACCACGGTGAGGACCACCAGCACCCGCTCGACCGTCAGGAAACCCGGATCGACGCGACCGGGGGCGGTGAAGCGGCCCAGTGGTCCGCCGATCACCTCGGTGAGGCGGCGCAGCAGCGGATCGTTCCGGCTGGGCACCGTGATGCGCAGGGGGCCGCGCCGCGGCCCGGGCCGGGCGTGCTGGCCGGTGAGGTGCCGGGGCGGGTCCTGCGGCTTCTCGCTCATGGGATTCAGCCTATCCGCCAGCGCGGTCCCACCGGGGGCACCGGATGGCCCCGATCCCATCACCCGCCGTTAACCCGCAGGTGGTTCGTGCTTTACATCGCCTCCCTACTGTCAATTGAATGAAAACGACACAGAGTCACCACGTGCTGGTGGTCATTCCCGCCCGCGGCGGTTCGAAGGGCATCCCCCTGAAGAACCTCCGCCCGGTGGGTGGCCGCTCGCTGCTGGCCCGCGGTGTCGACGCGGCCTGGGCTGCCCCCTCGGTCACCGACGTGGTCGTGAGCACCGACCACTCGCAGATCCGCAATGAGGCCTCCGCCCACGGCGCCCGCGTCATCGACCGACCCGCCGCCCTGGCCTCCGACCAGGCCAGCAGCGAATCGGCGGTGCAGCATGCCCTCGGCACCCTCGAGACCGAGCCCGACGTCGTCGTGCTCCTGCAGTGCACCTCGCCCTTCATCGACCCGGTCCACCTGGAGGCCTCCATCCGCGCGGTGCTCGACGGCGAAGCGGACGTCTGTTTCAGCGTCACCGATGACCACTCGTTCCTGTGGACTGCCCCGGAGGGCTCCGTGGAAGCCGTCGGCCACAGCGCGGCGCACCGCCCGCGCCGGCAGGACCGCGAGCCGCAGTACCGCGAGACGGGGGCCTTCTACGCGATGCGCACCGCCGGGTTCCGGGCGGCTGGCCACCGCTTCTTCGGCACCTTGAAGTTCCAGGTCGTCCCACCGGCGGACGCCCCCGAGGTCGATTCATTCGATGACCTGGCGCTCGTCTCCGCCCAGGCACTACGCCGCGAGGCCGGACCGGTCTCCCCTCCGGTACCGGGGATCGACGCCGATGCCCTGGTCACCGACTTCGACGGCGTCCACACCAACGACCTCGCGCTCCTCGCGCAGGACGGCAGCGAGTTCGTGACGGTGTCCCGCTCCGACGGCATGGGCGTCTCCCGGCTGCGCCGGGCGGGCGTGCCGGTGCTGATCCTCTCCACCGAGACCAACACCGTGGTCGCTGTCCGCGCCGCCAAGCTCGGCGTGCAGGTCATCCACGGTGTCGATGACAAGGCCGCCCGCCTCACGTCCTGGATGGCCGAGCAGGGCCTCGACCCGGCACGCGTCGCCTACGTCGGCAACGACGTGAACGACGTCGGGGCCATGGACTCGGTCGGATGGCCGATTGCCGTTGCCGATGCGCGGCCGGAGGCCCTGGCCGCGGCACGCGTCGTGCTCCACAAACCCGGCGGCCAAGGCGCCGTCCGCGAGGCATGCGAACGCATCCTCGCATCACAGACCCGACCGGCGGCATCCCAGCTGCTGGCCACAACCCCCTGAACCCAATTCCAACGAAAGGGACCCATCATGACCATCGAAGCCACCCAGCAGGCATCCCCCGTCCGGATCGGCGACGCCCAGGTCGGCACCGGCCAGCCCGTCTACGTCATCGGCGAGATCGGCATCAACCACAACGGTGACGTCGACGTGGCGAAGCAGCTCATCGACATCTCCGCAGCCGCCGGCGCCAACGCCGTGAAGTTCCAGAAGCGCACCCCGGAGATCTCCACCCCGAAGGACATGCGCGACAAGATGCGCTCCACCCCGTGGGGCGAGATGACCTACCTGGACTACCGCTACAAGGTCGAGTTCGGTGCCGAGCAGTACCGCGACATCATCTCCTACGCCCGCAGCCAGGGCCTGGAGGCCTTCGCCTCGCCGTGGGACGTGCCCTCGGTCGAGTTCATGGAGGAGCAGGGCGCGGCGACCCACAAGGTCGCCTCGGCATCGGTCACCGACCTCGAGCTGCTGCGTGCGCTGCGCGAGACGGGCAAACCGGTCCTCCTCTCCACCGGCATGTCCACGATCGAGCAGATCGACACCGCGGTCGAGACGCTGGGCACCGACAACCTGGTGATCATGCACGCCACGTCCACCTACCCGCTGCCCCCCGAAGAGGCCAACCTGCGCATGATCCCGACGCTGCGGGAGCGCTACGGCGTCCCGGTCGGCTACTCGGGCCACGAGCGCGGCCTGCAGATCTCGCTGGCCGCCGTCGCCCTGGGCGCCGTCACCGTCGAGCGGCACATCACCCTGGACCGCACCATGTGGGGTTCCGACCAGGCCTCCTCGCTGGAGCCGAAGGGCTTCGAGTCCCTCATCCGTGACATCCGCATCCTGCAGGAGGCCATGGGCGACGGCGTCAAGAAGGTCTTCCCGGGCGAGTTGGCACCGCTGTCCCGCC
Source organism: Arthrobacter sp. ASL1 (assembly GCF_056680475.1). NCBI lineage: Bacteria > Bacillati > Actinomycetota > Actinomycetes > Micrococcales > Micrococcaceae > Arthrobacter > Arthrobacter sp. ASL1. The sequence continues at coordinate 2,409,639 of NZ_CM155284.1, read as the reverse complement.
TGCGCCGCGTCGACGCCTAGCCACGAAGGACACGTATGGACACCCCCCTGCTCAGCATCATCATTCCGGCGAAGGACCAGGCTCCATTCATCCGCGACACGATGACGAGCCTCCTGGACCAGTTCGATGATCCGACGGCACTGGAGGTGATCTTCGTCGACGACGGGTCGAGCGACGGCACCGGGGAGCTGGTCGAGGCATTCGCCGGCCGGCTCCCCGGCCTGAAGACCCTGCGCAACGACGAGGCCCGTGGCCTGGCAACGGCCCGCAACCAGGGTCTGGACCAGGCCACCGGGACGACCATCGCGTTCCTTGACGGAGACGACTGGCTGGCGCCGGGGCACCTGGCGTATTGCCTGGCCGAGTTGACCCGGCTGGACGTCGACTTCGTCCGCGTCGACCACGTCCGCGTGACCACAGGGCGGCGCGCCATCCACCGGGCACCGCAGGCCCGGCGCAACACGGTCCTCGATCCGCGCGAGTCCGTTCTCCCGCACACCGAGACCACGATGATCGACTACCCGTTCGCCTGGGCGGGACTCTTCCACCGCCGTCTGGCCGATGCCGGCCTGCTCCATTTTCCCGACGGCCTCTTCACGGCCGAAGACCGTCCCTGGATCTGGAAACTGCATTTGCAGGCCCGTTCGTACGCGGTCCTGAGTTCGCTGGGCATCATGTACCGGCGCGGAGTCGCGACGTCCCTGACGCAGATCTACGATCGGCGCCAACTCGACTTCGCCCGCGCCTTCGCCCTCTCCTTCCAGGTGGTCGCCGCGGACCCCGAAGCGGAAAGATACTGGCCCAAGGTGATCCGCCAATTCCTGGCGGTCTCGTGCCACCATCTCTCCCGCAGCAAGCAGATGACCCCCGAGGTGAAGACGGCGCTGGATCGGGCCATCACCGATACGATGGCGTCCGTACCCGGGCCGATGCTCACCGACGCTTTTGCGGCACTCGATGCCAAGCGCCGGCGGGTGCTGCTTCCCCTGCGGCCGACGGGCCGGGTCTCCGCCGCACGTACCACCCCACCGACCACCGCGCTGGAAGGAGCCCGATGATCCAGCTGCTCACGGCTTCCACCTTGTTCCAGGTCGCCTCGCTGGCCGCCATGGTCGACGCCGACGCGCTTCCCGCCACCGACGGTGAACGGGTCCTGCTCCTGGTCGACGGCTCCCAGCAACCCGAACTGACGGGCCGCATCCAGGATTCCCCGGGATTCACCGACCTGGCCCGGCGGTTCGACCGCGTCGTGGACCTCGGGCAACTGCTCTTCCCGCGGCGTCCGACGCAATTCAACCCCCGGGAGGAGGACCTCTACCTGTGGGAACGGCTACTGCGCCGCTACTTCGACCTCGGCGACGAGCGCCTGATGTTGTTCGTCGATTCCATCCAGGTCAACCCGACCCGGGCCATACTGCGGATTTTCCACGATGCGCCGTTCATGGTCCATTCGGACGGACTCATGTCCTACGGCCCCACCCGGAACCTCTTGCCGCCCGCCCTGCGCCAGCGGTTGGACGGACTGCTCTACGTCGAGCTGGTTCCCGGCCTGGAGCCCCTGCTGTTGCGCGAGTTCGCCCCCCGGCTGGTCCCGGTCCCCACCCAGCCGCTGGCCGACATCATCGACGACCTCGCCCGCTCGACCCCCCTGTCATGGCCCGCCCCCCATGAGCGTCCGGCGGGCACGAACCGTTCATCGACGGCCATGATCCTCGGCCAGTACCTGGCCCACCTGGGACTCATGGACGACCAGGAGGAGAGCGCCCTGCACCGCGACATGGTGCATGAGGCGCACCGCCGCGGCGCAACCCGGATCGTCTTCAAACCCCACCCCTCGGCGGGGCCGGCCTCCGGCCGCGAGATGGAACGCGACGCCGTCGAACTGGGCATGGGGTTCACCGTGCTGCGGGATCCCGTGTTGGCGGAGGTGGCAGTCGCCATCGTGCGCCCCGGCGTCGTGATCAGCTGCTTCTCGACCGCCTTGCTGTCCATCCGTGCCCTGTTCGGGATCGACTGTGCGGCGGTGGGCACCGAGACGATGCTCGAGCGGCTGGCCCCCTACGAGAACTCGAACCGCATCCCGGTCACCCTCATTGACGCCCTCTTCCGTCGCGGCGTCCCGCTTCCCGTCGACGACCCGGCCGGAAGTGCCGGCGTCCTGACCCAGCTGGTCACCACCGTCGGATACTGCATGCAGCCGCTGCGTCTCGCCGCCGACGGGGAAACGGCCCGCCAATTCCTGGCGACCGACTACCTGCGGTACGCGGAATACTTCAAGCGCCGCCGGTTGACCCGGCTGGCACTGCCCGGCGGCCTGCCGCCGCGCACCGGGGCGTTGGGTTTCGCCCTCCGGCTGAAGCGGCATCTGCCGGCACCCCTCCACCGGCCCCTGCGACGCACGATGCGGCGCATCCCCCGCCGTTTCATCCAGGGGGCAACCCGAGTTGGCCGTTCCTGACCCATGCACCCCTCGACCATGACCTCCCGTCCCCGCAGGACGCGCCTGGTGCCCCAGGTGCAACGCCCCCGATTCGGCACCGCCCAGGTGTGGGTCGAATCACCCCTGCAAATGCTCAGCGCGATCGAGGCCCACGGGGCCGGATTGCTGGGGCGGCGGACCACGATCCACCCCCGCGGCGGCACCGCCGGCATGGACACCACCCTGCGCACCCTCATGGGCCAGGCACCGTTGGGCGTCAGGTTCGGGGAAACGGGTCTGCAGGTTCCGCCGGCCCGCGCCCGGGGCACCAACCGCTGGGTGACCGGCGATGCGTTCTCCGGCCGCATCCAGCGCGAGCTCATGGGCCCCATCCGGGCCGACGAGGTCGTCATCATCGACGACGGCCTGGCCACCGTGAAACTGCTGGACACCCTGGTCAGCGACCGGCCGACGCCGCTGGTCCGGCCACGGGCGCCCCGCAGCACCACCCGCACCGCCCTGGGCCTGGCGGCCTGGTACCGGCTGCGCTCACTCGCGCGCCAGGGCCGGCTCATGGCCCTGACCGCCCTGCCGATCCACCTCGGGGTCGAGGAGGCATTCCGGGACCTCGGCGGGCACCTGGAGCACCACCGGTTCGAATGGCTGAGCACCCAGCCCGTCGATGAGCAGTTCTCCGAACCCACGATGGTCATCGGATCCGCCATGGCCGCCGACGGCCTGATCGGCGAGCAACCCTACCTGGACTGGGTGGTCGGGCAGGCCGAGGACGGCCCGGTCGGGTATTTTCCGCACCGGCGCGAGCAACCCGGCTTCCTGGCGCGGCTGGCCGAACATCCGCTGATCACGGTCCACCCGAATACGATTCCCGTGGAAATGCGGCTGCGCGGGCTGCGCCACGGCCAGAGCGTGCGCGCCCTGCCCTCCACGGTCCTGCCGTCCCTGCGGTTGCTCCTGGGCCCCAACCGGGTGCGGATCATCGGCCAGCCGGTCCCGGAGGGCTGGTGGACCACTGCCGCTTCCCCCGCACTGCGCGCGCACCTGAGCAGCTCGCTGGAGGACCCCACCTCGTGAACGCGCACCTGCCAGCAACCCCGGCGGACGTGCGCACCCCCCGCTCCACCACCGGAACCGGCGCGCCCACACCGGGCCGCCCGCGCATCGTCGCCGTGGCCGACAGCGACTCGTACTTCAAGTTCGCCTGCGCCACCCTGGACGCGTTGGGACCCGGCTGGGACCGCCGGGTGGTCCTGGCCCGCACCCCGATCCTGCCCACGGCCGAGCAGCGGGAGACGGCCGTGGCCGGGACATTCCTGCACGACGGACCACCGGTCCGGGTGCTGCCGGTCGCCTCGCTCGGGCCCCTCCTCGACGGAGCCGATGTGGTCCTGGCTGCAGCCACGGGACCCGTCGTCCAACAGGTCTTCCACCGGGTCGCGGCGCGCCACCTGGGACCGTCGGCATACCCGCTGGCCTGGGCCATCTCCCGCCTCCGGCGACGGTCCAGCGAACCGTTGACGCCGTCGTCGTCCCCCACGCCGCGCCCGGTCGCGGCGGCCGGCGGACGCACGACGGCGCTGGTTTCGGCGCTGCCCGGCGTCGCCTACCCGGCGACCGAGAAGGCAATGCGTTTCCGCGCCCTGGGCGACGCGTTCCTCACGCACAGCCACGCCGAGGCCCGGGATTTCACCGGGGTGCTCACCTCCCTGGGCAGCCCCCAGACCGTTCTCACCGCACGGCTGCCGTTCCTGGAGTCGGTGGGCGAACCGGTGCGGGATGCGACGGGGGTGCACACGGTGGTCTTCGCCGCGCAGGCCAAGTTCCCCCTCGAGCGCGCGCAGCGCGAGCAGGTGCTGGAGGCGTTGGCCCGCACGCGCCGAGCCCATCCCGGCGTCGAGGTCATCGTGAAGCTGCGGGCCAGGGCCGGCGAACCGCAGACCCACCGCGAGGAATTCCCCTACGACCGCTTGTGGGATGACCTGGTGGCCCGGGGACGCGTGGGATCCGGCGACGTGCGATTCGCCACCGGCCCGATGGCCGCCGTGCTGCGGCCGGGCACCCTGGTGGTGACCGTCTCCTCCACGGCGGTGCTGGAGGCCATCGACCGTGGTTTGCCGGCCGTCGTGCTCGGCGACTTCGGGGTCGGCCCGGCGCTGTACAACGGGGTCTTCGCCGGAAGCGGGCTGATCGGGAGCCTGGGTGATGTCGAGGCGCTCACCGTCCGGCACCCGGTGGCCGAATGGCTGCAGGACCATTACTTCCACCCGTCGTCGCCGGCATCGACGGCCGGACTGCTCCACCTGGCCGGGCTCGGCCGTGCGGGCCGGCTGTCCACCTCGCCGGATGCGGTGGCCACGGCGCGGGGCCTGGCGCTGCGCAATCGGCTGCGCACCGCCTTGCCCGCGCCCGCCCTGCGACTGGTCCGGGCGCTGCGCCGCTGACGCCCGCGACGGCGTCACCGGGTGGGTGCCGGGAATACGACGGGCCGCGCGTCACTTAGACTCTTTATGGCCCTTGGCCACCCAAGAAACTTTCTGCTGTAGGAGACACTGTGTCGGGAAACCCCATTCGGGTCGCAATCATTGGCGTGGGAAACTGCGCCACGTCGCTCATCCAGGGCGTCGAGTACTACAAGGATGCGGACGCGGAGACGAAGATTCCCGGCCTGATGCACGTGAAGTTCGGCCCGTACCACGTCAACGACGTCGAGTTCGTCGCGGCCTTCGACGTCGATGACAAGAAGGTCGGCCTGGACCTGGCCGAGGCCATCACCGCCAGCGAGAACAACACCATCAAGATCGCCGACGTCCCCACCACCGGCATCACCGTGCAGCGCGGACACACCCTGGACGGCCTGGGCAAGTACTACCGCGAGACGATCACCGAGTCCGCCGCCGAACCGGTGGACATGGTCGCCGCCCTGAAGGACTCACGCGCCGATGTCCTCGTCTGCTACCTCCCGGTCGGGTCCGAGGCGGCCGCGAAGTTCTACGCCCAGTGCGCCATCGACGCCGGTGTCGCGTTCGTCAACGCCCTGCCCGTCTTCATCGCCGGCACCCAGGAGTGGGCCGACAAGTTCACCGCCGCGGGCGTCCCCATCGTCGGCGACGACATCAAGAGCCAGATCGGGGCGACCATCACGCACCGCGTCATGGCCAAGCTGTTCGAGGACCGCGGCGTCACGCTGGACCGCACGTACCAGCTCAACGTCGGCGGCAACATGGACTTCAAGAACATGCTCGAGCGCGACCGGCTCGAATCCAAGAAGGTCTCCAAGACGCAGGCTGTCACGTCGAACACCTCGGCGAAGCTCGGCGCGGACGACGTCCACATCGGCCCGTCGGACTACGTGGCCTGGCTTGATGACCGCAAGTGGGCCTTCGTCCGCCTTGAGGGCCGCAACTTCGGCGATGCCCCGGTCTCCCTGGAGTACAAGCTCGAGGTCTGGGACTCCCCGAACTCCGCAGGCGTGATCATCGACGCCATCCGCGCCGCGAAGGTCGCCCTGGACCGCGGCATCGGCGGGCCGCTGCTGTCGGCCTCCTCCTACTTCATGAAGTCCCCGCCGCAGCAGTTCAACGACGAGGCAGCCCACGAGAACGTCGAGGCGTTCATCCGCGGCGACCTCGAGCGCTAGAAGCCCCAATTCCCCCGCGGAACGGCGGTCCGCCCCCTCGGGCGGGCCGCCGTTGTGCCTAGAACAGCCCCACGGCGTTCCCCTCGGAGTCCACGTCCATGCGCATCGCCGCCGGGACCTTGGGCAGGCCGGGCATGGTCATGACCGCCCCGGTCAGCGCCACGATGAAGCCGGCCCCGGTCTTCGGGATGAGGTCGCGCACCTGCAGGGTGAACCCCTCGGGTGCCCCCAGCAGGGTCGCGTCGTCGGAGAACGAGTACTGGGTCTTGGCCATGCAGACGGGCAGGTCATCCCACCCGTTTTCGACGATCTCGGCCAGCCGCTTGCGGGCCGCTGCGGAGAACTCGACGTCGGCGCCACCATAGATTTCCCGCACGATCTTGCGGATCTTCTCCTTGACGGGCAGGTCCAGCTCGTACAGGTGGTGGAACCCGTGGCCGCGATCCACCGCCTCGAGCACCTTGGCCGCCAGTTCGGTCGCCCCCCCGCCGCCGCGCGCCCACACGTCGGCCACCGCCGCCTCGACCCCCTCGTCGGCGCACCATTGAAGCACTGCGTCCAGTTCCGCCGGCGTGTCGCCGCTGAACCGGTTGATCGCGACGACGGGCGAGAGCCCGAACCGCCCGATGTTGCGCACATGCCGGGCCAGGTTCGGCAACCCGGCGCGCACCGCCCCGACGTTCTCGGGGCCCAGCCCGTCCTTGGGCACGCCCCCGTGCATCTTCAAGGCTCGGATGGTGGCCACGAGGACGACGGCGGAGGGCTGGCACTGCGCGTAGCGCGCCTTGATGTCCATGAACTTCTCGGCCCCGAGGTCGGCGCCGAAGCCTGCCTCGGTGACCACGATGTCGGCCAGCCGGCGCCCGGTATTGGTGGCGATGGCCGAATTGCAGCCGTGGGCGATGTTGGCGAACGGCCCCCCGTGCACCAACGCGGGCGTCCCGGCGATGGTCTGCACCAGGTTGGGCTTGATCGCGTCCTTGAGCAACAGCGTCAGGGCCCCCTGGACGCCGAGGTCCGCCACCGTCACGGGGCTGCGGTCAAAGGTGTACCCGACGGTCATCCGCCCCAACCGCTCGCGCAGATCCGCCAGGTCGGTGGCCAGGCAGAACACGGCCATGACCTCCGACGCGACGGTAATGTCGAACCCGTCCTGACGGGGTGTGCCCTCGGACGGTCCGCCCAAACCGATGACGATGCTGCGCAGCGCGCGGTCGTTGATGTCCATGACGCGTTTGAACGTCACTCGTCGTGGGTCGATGCCCAATTCGTTGCCCTGCTGGATGTGGTTGTCGACCAGGGCCATCAACAGGTTGTTCGCGCTGGTGATGGCGTGGAAGTCCCCGGTGAAGTGCGTATTGATGTCCTCCATGGGCAGGACCTGCGAGTAGCCGCCCCCGGCGGCCCCGCCCTTCATCCCGAAGATCGGCCCCAGGGACGGTTCCCGCAACGCGATCATGGTGCGTGTGCCCGTCGCGGCCAGCGCGTCCCCAAGTCCGACGGTCACCGTCGACTTCCCCTCGCCGGCCGGGGTCGGCGACATTCCGCTGACCAGCACCACGCGTCCTGGCGCCCCGGTGGCCGGCGGCAGGTCCGCCAGGTTGATCTTGGCCTTGTAGCGGCCGTAGTTCTCGAGGGCTTCGGCGGGGATTCCTGCCGTCGCGGCGATGGCCTCGATGGGCTTCAACGTCGCGCGTTGCGAAATGACCAGGTCATTCATGGTCTCGACGTCATCCTGCTGTCCACTGCTGTTGGTCATCTGCCCACGGACCTTTCCGGCCAAGGGCCGTTGTGCCACCGGCGAACCACGTTGTCACGCCGTTCTTCCCCAAGCTACCAGCGATGGACCGCCGTCGTCCCGGGATCCCGGCCGCCGATTTAAGCGGCAAAGCCCGCCGGTGAAGCCGGCGGGCTTTGCGGTGGGGCGGGATATGTCAATCATGCTCATCCTCCTGGCGGTCGGTCGCTGAACTGGCCGGTTGGACCGGCGGCGTACCTGACTACCGAAGGCGGAAGAGCATTTCCGGAGGAAGCTGGGACTCGTAGCGGCTCTTCGGCTGCGGGTTGTACCGGGTGGCCAACCATTGCGGGCTGTTGAGCTTGCTGCGCTTCTTTTGCATGTCATTCACCTCCCCTGTGCGTATCGGGGTGGGAGGACGCCCGGACAACCGGCTCGTTCACCAGGGGCCTGGCGCGGAGGACGTCGGGGCCGGTGAGGAAGAGCTCGGCGGAACGGAGGCCGGAGGAGCGGGTGTTGCTGGATTGCGCGGACATCGCTGTTCTTTCGTTCGAAAACCTCGGGATGGGGAGGTCTGGAACAGCGGCGCTGGTTTCTAGCGGTTCGCCGTTCCGGAGGCGGGGACATAGGCACGATCACGGAATCCGCCAACGTGCGCAGTGGTAGCCACTGCATTCGTGTTCTGGATGATCATCACAATTCCCACCTCCTTCGGTGAACAGGCCGGCAAACCGGCGGCTTATAGGTCCGCGGATCGAAACATTCTCATTGAGATGTCTCAATCACAAGGTTAAAACTAACCCAGGTTGGGCCGGGGCGCCAGTCCTGGCCCGGAAATTCTTTGAATTCTTTGCAGCGCGCGGTGCGTCCGGCCCGACACGCCGTGCCGGGCCGTTTCCTACAGGCCCCAGACTTCGATGGCGGGCGTCTTCTTGTCCCAGCCGAGTCGGCAGACCTCCGCGGTTCCGAGGAGGAAGTGGCGGCCCTGGCCCGCACCGAGGCCCAACCAGGTCGCCGCAAGGATGCGGCTGAAGTGGCCGTGGGAGAAGAGGATGGCGTTCCCGCCATCGGCCAACTCGGTACGGACGCGCTGGACGATCCGCTCGGCCCGGGCGCCGACCTGCTCGATGGTTTCGCCACCGGGGACGCCCTGGTCCCAGATCAGGTAGTCCGGGTTCTTCACCCGGATGTCGGCTGACCGGATGCCCTCGTAGTCGCCGTAGTCCCACTCATGGGCGTCACCAACGGGTTCGGCGTCCGGAAATCCCGCGAGTTCGGCGGTGTGCCGCGCGCGGCGCAGCGGACTGGTCATGACCAGGGAGAACTCCGTTCCCGCGTCCCGGACGGACGCCAGGGTTTCCCCGGCCTTCCGGGCCTGGGCTTCACCCCGCGGCGTCAGCGGCAGGTCGGTCAGGCCGGTGTACTGGCCGCTGCGCGACCATTCGGTCTCGCCGTGACGCACCAACCACAGGCGGGGCAGATCATTCATCGTGGTTCCTCATCTCATCCGTGGATTGCGCTGCGGCCCGGGCGGCATCGCGTGTTCCTGAAACACGGGCGTCGTCGTGGTCCTGTCCGGCCCACCACTCCAAGAGGGCCTTCGACGCCGCTTCGGGTCCCAGTTGTCCCTGGTCCAGGCGCAATTCCAACAGGAACTTGTAGGCACGTCCCACGGCCGGCCCCGGGCCGATCCCCAGCAGCTCCATGATCTGGCCGCCATCGAGATCGGGCCGCATGGCCTGCATCTCCTCCTGCTCGGCCAGCTCGGCCATGCGTCGTTCCAGGTCGTCGCAGGCGAAGGCCAGGTGTTCGGCCTTGCGGCGGTTGCGGGTGGTCACATCCGAGCGGGTCAACCGCAGCAGCCGTTCCAGGACCGGGCCCGCGTCCGTGACATAGCGGCGCACAGCCGAGTCGGTCCACCCCGCTTCACCGTAGCCGTAGAAGCGCATGTGGAGTTCGACGAGGCGGGCGACGGCCTTGATGGTGTCGTTGTCGAAGCGCAGGGCGCGCATGCGCTTCTTGGCCAACTTCGCGCCGACGGCATCGTGGTGGCGGAAGCTCACGGCCCCGTTGGGTTCAAACCGCCGGGTGGCCGGTTTGCCGATGTCATGCAGCAAGGCGGCGAAGCGCAGCGCGAAATCAGGGCCGGGCACCTCCCCGTCCGGTCCGGTCTCCAGTGCGGCAGCCTGTTCGAGCACCTGCAGGGAATGCTGGTAGACGTCCTTGTGCCGGTGGTGCTCGTCGACCTCCAGACGCAGGGCGGAGACCTCGGGCAGCACGTGGTCCGCCAATCCGGTGGACACGAGCAGGTCTACGCCGGCCCGTGGCTCCGCGCCCAGGATCAGCTTCACCAGTTCGTCCCGGACGCGTTCGGCGGAGATGATGTCGATCCGACCCGCCATGTCGGCCATCGCCTCCTCGACCTCCGGGGCGACCGTGACACCGAGCTGGGAGGCAAATCGGGCGGCGCGCATCATCCGTAAGGGGTCATCGGAGAAAGACGACGCCGGGGTGCCCGGAGTGCGGATCAGGCCCTGCTCCAGATCGGCAAACCCCCCATAGGGGTCAACCAACTCGAGGTCCGGGAGCCGCAAGGCCATCGAGTTCATCGTGAAATCGCGGCGCCGGAGGTCCTCGTGCAGCGATGTGCCAAACGCGACGGCGGGCTTTCGGGAATCTGGATCGTAGGCATCGGCCCGATAGGTCGTGACCTCGATGGTGTGCTCCCCACGACGCAATGCGATGGTGCCGAACGCCCGGCCGACCTCCCAGGTGGCATCCGCCCAGCCGGCGACCACGGCCAGCGTCTGGTCGGGATCCGCATCCGTGGTGAAATCGAGATCCGGCGACACGCGACCCAGGAACAAATCGCGCACCGGGCCCCCGACGAGCGAAATCTCATGGCCGGCTGCCGTGAAACGGTCGGTGAGCTCGAAGACGACGGCGGGGAGGAGCGCTCTGAGGGCGGTTGGTGCGGGTAACTGCTGCATAGTCCATTAAGCTTGTCAGATTTTTCGGGGCGTGCCTGACGCGCGTCATGTGCGGGGCGGAAGCATGTGCGTACCAAAGATGGATAGAGTGGCTTCCATGGCCCATCCAGTTCCCCGCGCCCCGAAGCGCACTCCGCTGAACGCCTCCATGGCGTCTGCGCAGCCGGGCCATCACGCGTTGCCCACCGTGGAGGAGGTTTCCTCCGGTGGAGTGATCGTTGATACCTCGCTGCCCGTTCTGCCCGTGGCCATCATCGCCCGGTACAACCGTGGCGGACGGCTCGAGTGGTGCCTGCCCAAAGGGCATCCCGAGGGCGAGGAAACCAACGAGGAGGCAGCTGTCCGCGAGGTCGACGAGGAAACCGGCATTGCCGGCAGGATCCTCGCACCGCTGGGCAGCATCGACTACTGGTTCACCGTGTCGAACTACCGGGTGCACAAAACGGTCCACCACTTCCTGCTGGAGGCCACCGGCGGCGAACTGACCATCGAAAACGACCCCGACCACGAAGCAGTCGATGTCGCGTGGATCCCGATCGCCGAACTGGGCAGGAAACTCTCCTTCCCCAACGAGCGTCGCATCGCGGAATTGGCCCGTGAAGTCCTCCCGCAACATGGCAACTGAGACCGCCACGGACCAGAATAGTGGTTCGCATGCGAAGGCGTATGCCCTCATGGCATCCGGGACCATGGTTTCCCGTGTCCTGGGCTTCGTGCGGACCGCCCTGCTGGCCATTGCCATCGGCTCGAACGCCAACGTCGCCGACATCTTCGAAAAAGCCAATGTCATCCCGAACATCATTTTCATGCTGTTGGCGGGCGGCATTTTCAATGTCGTCCTCGTCCCCCAACTGATCAAGGCCTCACGGGCAGCGGACAGGGGCTCCGACTACACCAGCCGGCTCATCACCTTGACGATCTTGGTGATGGGTGCCTTCACGGTCCTGCTGACCTTGGGGGCCGCGCCCATCATCACGGTCCTCACCAAGGGCTGGTCGCCTGCCGCGATCGAACTGGGCACTGCCTTCGCGTACTGGTGCCTGCCACAGGTCTTCTTCTATGGTGTCTACGCGGTGGTCGGCCAGGCACTGAACGCCCATGGTCGTTTCGGTTCCTACATGTGGGCGCCCGTAGCCAACAACGTCGTGCAGATCCTGGTCATCATTCTGTTCATGGCCTCGTTTGGAGCCAACGGCAGCAATCCGCACACCGTTGGGAACTGGACGACGGGACAGACGGTTTGGCTCGCCGGCGGTTCGACCCTGGGAATTGCGATCCAGGCAATCGTCTTGTTCATCCCCCTGGCACGCTCCGGCCTACGCATCCGCCCCAAGTTCAACTGGCGCGGCATGGGCCTGCGCCACGTGGGAAAGCTGGCCACCTGGACCCTGGTCTCGATGACGGTGGGCAACGTCGCGTCGCTGGTGTATGCCCGGCTGGTATCTAGTACCGTCGGCGCCCGCGATGCACTCCCGCGTGCCGAAGCCGCTGCCGTCCCTGGCGAACAGGCACTCAATGCGATGCAGCTGGTGACGGTCCTGCCCCACTCGATCTTCGCCCTGTCCCTGGCCACGGTCCTCTTCAATGAGCTCTCGCGCGCATTTGCCGAAGGCAAGCCCGAAAAAGTCGCCCCAACCCTCTCACTCGGATTGCGCACCACTGCGATCCCGGTCGTGTTCGCTACCGTGGCCTTCATTGTCCTGGCTGGACAGCTGGGACGATTGTTCGCCGGGTCGGGGCCGAACGCGGCCATCGCCGGAGCGGCCATTGGACAACTGCTCTTGCTAACGGTGCTGGGGCTGCCCTTCAAGAGCATCCACTTCTTCCTCATTCGTGTCTTCTTCGCTGAAGAAGACACCAGGACACCGATGGTGATCCAAACCAGCATCGCCGTCATCGGCGTCGTGCTTGCCTACGGACTGGCTGCGGTGCTGCCGGCCACAAAGATCGCCTTGGGAATCGCGCTACTCTTCGGGGTCACCAACATCGCATCCGCAGCTCTTGCCCATGTCCTGGTGGTGCGTCGCTACGGGGACTACGGTGCACGCGATGTCCTCGACAGCTATATCCGCATCGGGTGGCTCTCGGTGGTATCCGGTGCCGTAGGTACCGTCGTGCTCTGGGCCATGGGCGGATTCACGAACGGTTTTGCCTGGCAATCGATCATGACGGCACTGGGGACCATCGCCGTCGTCGGCAGCATCATGTCCATCGTCTTCCTGCTCCTGCTGAAGGCGGCCCGCGTCCCCGAGCTGGAGAATTTCATGGGACCCGTCGCGCGACGCATCCCGGATTTAGGCAGAAGGTTGCACCGATAGAGGCCGATGACATACGGCGCAAGTGCGGTCACCGGTAGCATGGACACAGCAAAGTACGAGGGTGCCCAGGTACCCACCATCAATCCCGGGAGTCAATAGTGTCGCAGCCCATCGATGTCGGAACCATCCTTGGAGGCCGTTACAAGGTCACCGAACTGGTTTTGACCTCCGCCGACGGCGACGCCGTCTTGGGCGGGATGGATCAGGTACTAAACCGCCCGGTGAGCATCCTCGTTGCCGCTCCCGAAAACGCGAGCCAGGTAGCCACCAGCGCCCGTGAAATCGCCACAGGTGAACGGTTCGGAACGATGCAGGTCCTGGACCTGGGAATCTCCGATGGCAGCACCTACCTCATCACCAACACGGCCAGTTCAGCCGACCTGCTCGATCTCGTGATCCAGCGTGATGCCCCGTTTGTCGAGCCGTTCTACACCGACACCCTCGGATCAGAGATCTTCGGGGTGACCCGCAGCGCCGAGCCCGAAGTCTACGAGGACGAGGACGAATACTGGGAAGAGCTGCAGGCCAATGAGGACCGCAATGTCGGGGGGAGGGTAGCCAAGCGTCTGACGGGCCTCACCAATCGCTTGGGACGAGGCAAGAAGGATGGGGGCGCGGAGGAAGGCGCAGCCGGTGCCGGCTCGGCGGCGGCTCTCAACGGCGCTGGCGGCACCGGTCCCGACTCCGAATCGCCGGATCGGAGCGAGCGGGTTGCCGATACAAATCCGCCCACTGCAGCTGCACCAGGTATTCCGGATCGGCCACAAGTACCACCGGCGACACCGACAACCACTGCTCATCCCGTCACGCCGGCGAACACCGACGAGGCGACGGGTCCGAATGCGGTGACCCACTGGGGCGCCGCCGAGACTGAAGCCACTGAGACCGGCCCGTCGCACCTTGACGTAGACACCGCCAACGGCGACATCGTGGGCCCTGCTGCGGTGACGGCTACGGGTGCCGAGGTCTCCAATCAGTCGGCGGAGCCCCGACAGGATGCGTCCTACGAACGTCCGGCGGCCGTTTTCCCGGCGGCCGCACGCAACTTTTCCGGTTCCCACGAGGAGCCGGAGTATGCCGATGACTATCCCGAGGACGACGAGCCCGCCGGCGGGGGCAAGTTGACCCGTCTTCTCGTCGGGGCCCTGCTCGTCGTAGTCCTCGTGGTCGCGGTGATTTTCGCCTTCAATACCTTGGGCAAGAACGACGCCCCACCTGTTGCCGGGGCGTCCAGCCAAGGCCCTAGCTCCGCGGGCGGAGCTAACACGTCGGACGCTTCGAAACCGGCGTCCAGCGCGCCCACGGTGAAGCCGGAAATCACCGGTCTCACACGCGTGGTCCCCGGGGACCAATCGCTGAACGCCGAAACCGACTCGACCTTGGCCAAGGCCATCGATGGCAGCCAGGGAAGCATGTACCGGTCATACTCCTACACGACTCCCGAGTTCGGCGGGTTCGCCTCGAACATGGTGCTCGTGGTCGAGCTCAAGGAGGAGGCAACCGTCTCCGAGGTCCAACTGACCGGCCTCAATGCAACCGGGGGCTCCTTCCAGGTCAGTGTCGGCGATAGCGAGGACCTCGGCTCCGCCCAGGAAGTAGCGTCGGGTTCCTTCACGGGTCCGACGGTATCGGTGCCAGTCTCGGGTAACGGAGACGAGGGTGTGAAGGGAAAGTACGTTTTCATCAACGTGACGGAACTCCCGCGGCTGGCTTCGACCTCCAATAGCTCGCGTCCCTACGGACTACAGATTGCCGAGATCAAGGTGTCCTGATACCAGGCAGGGAATACAGACCAGTACGACGCCGTTGTGCTGGTCAAGAGAATACGAACATCCCCGTGCGGGGCATCGACACCCTGCACGGCCCAAACCCGGAGGTACACGCAGCGTGGCCACAGAAACATCCGATGCCATTCGCAATGTCATCATCATCGGTTCGGGCCCCGCGGGCTACACGGCGGCCGTGTACACGGCCCGTGCCAACCTTGAGCCCCTCGTGATCGCCGGTTCAGTCACGGCAGGCGGGGAGCTGATGAACACGACGGACGTAGAAAACTTCCCCGGGTTCCGCGAAGGCATCCTTGGGCCTGACCTGATGGACAACATGCAGGCGCAGGCCGAACGATTCGGTGCCGAGATCCAATATGAAGACGTTGCCTCCGTCGATTTCTCGGACGAGGTGAAAACCGTCGTTCTCGCCGATGGAACGGTGTACAGATCACGTGCGGTCATCATTTCGACGGGATCCGCCTACCGGGAGCTTGGCCTGCCCAACGAGAAGAGGCTGTCCGGTCATGGAGTCTCGTGGTGCGCCACTTGTGACGGCTTCTTCTTCCGTCAGCAAGAAATCGCCGTGATCGGCGGTGGGGACTCGGCCATGGAAGAGGCACTCTTCCTGACAAAATTCGCTTCAAAGGTAACCGTTGTTCACCGACGCGACGAGCTTCGTGCATCCAAGATCATGGCGGACCGCGCCCTGGCACACCCCAAAATTGAATTTATCTGGAACACGGCAGTGGCCGATGTGGTCGGTACGGACAAGGTTTCTGCTCTGCAACTCATGAATTTGGTTGACGGCCATGCTTCGGAGCTGCCCGTAACCGGCGTTTTCGTGGCGATCGGAAATGACCCGCGTACGGAATTGGTGAAGGATCATCTGGAATTGACACCGGAGGGGACCATTGCCGTGCAGGGCAGGACGTCGAGGACTAATCTGCCCGGGGTGTTCGCAGCTGGGGATGTCATCGATCCGACTTACAGGCAGGCAGTCACCGCCGCCGGGTCCGGTTGTGTCGCAGCGCTCGACGTTGAGCACTACCTCTCGAATCTTCCTGTGCCGGCCGAGAACGGCGCAGCAGTAGCCAACTAGTCTCCTCAAGAAAGGGAGTATAAACATGAGTCAGGCAAAGGACGTTACCGATAGTTCCTTCCAAGCCGATGTGCTGGATTCGTCGAAGCCAGTCATGGTGGACTTCTGGGCCGAATGGTGCGGGCCATGCCGCATGCTCTCACCGATTCTCGATCAGATCGCCGCCGAGCATGCCGAAAAGATTGACGTGGTGAAGGTCAACGTCGACGAAAATCCGGGGATCGCCGCCAAGTACGGCATCACCAGCATCCCAGCAGTGTACGTCTTCGAAAACGGGGATCACGTCGCGACTTCGATCGGTGCCAAACCCAAACAGGCCCTCGAACAGGAATTTTCCGCCTACCTGTAAGTCGGTTTGCCTGCGGTCGTCCATGAGCGACGTCCCCGTGGCGTGAGGGGACCGCTGCCGCTTTCGAGCGGTGGCGGTCCCTTCTGCGTCAGCGGCCGCCGTGATGGTGCCAGGTCTCATCCTGCAGAAGTATCTGCCGCGTCTATTGTCGTCCCGATGCGGGCATCGAACTCGGCGCTGCCAACAGGGATGCACCAGTGGGCGCCGGCGGATCAAGTCGTGGGTCCGCGCCCGATTGCCCAGTGTGGACGCACCGACCTCGGTGTTCCTTCCTCCCTAAATAGTCGCTACGTTGGGGTCCACCGGTCGAGCGTTAGGAGGCCAGTACGCTCCACGCGCGTTAGCGGACCTCGGGGCCGGTACTGGCGTACTCGGGGACCACTGTCCTTAGGCTCCTTCCATCGCGTGTAAAGGGCGCACGACGGAAGGAGCAACCATCAATGGCCCGAAAGATCAGGTCAAAGCTCATCATGCATCTACGCCCCGAGAGCTTGTCCGGCCAGGCAGTCTCTGCGTCGCAGGGCATGTCGCTCAAGAAAATCACGGCGGTGCTGGAGCTGCTCGAGCGCCGCGATGACACTCCCGCGACCGCGGACTGCACCCGGTACGCCAAGAGGTTGCGTCCCCTGGAGTGGTGTAATTTCCCTAGTCAGCGAGTTGCACGCTTAAAGTAGCGAGCCATCGTGCGATGGTCAGTGAGTACCGATCAAAGAACTCACGGAAAGACACAAACACACGATGGCTCTAGACCAGTCTGCCCTTCTCGAACTCCTCGGACAACTCAAGCTCACCGATGTCCCCGACCGGATCCGCACCGCGACCGAAACCCTATACCAGCAGCTCATCGAGGCGGAGGCGACCGCGTTCATCGGCGCCGCCCCCTTCGAGCGCTCCGAGGGCCGCACCAATCAGCGAAACGGCTCCCGGCCCAGGACGCTGAGCACCACCGCCGGGGACCTGAACCTGAAGATCCCCAAGCTGCGCAACGGCTCGTTCTTCCCGGCCCTGCTCGAACGCCGACGCCGCGTGGACCAGGCCCTCTACGCCGTGGTGATGGAGGCCTACCTGCACGGCGTCTCCACCCGCAAGGTCGATGACCTGGTCAAGGCCCTGGGCGCCGATACCGGGGTCTCGAAGTCCGAGGTCTCGCGGATCTGCCAGGACCTGGACCACGAGGTCGCCGCCTTCCGGGACCGCGACCTCTCCGCTCTGGGCTACCCGTACGTCTTCCTCGATGCCACGTACTGCAAGGCCCGCGTCGGGCACCGCGTCGTCTCCCAGGCGATCGTGGTCGCCTTCGGCGTCGCCGCCGACGGTCGCCGCGAGGTCCTGGGCTTCGACGTCGGGGACAGTGAGAACGAGGGCTTTTGGACGGCGTTCCTGCGGCACCTGAAGGCCCGCGGCCTGGACGGGGTCAAGCTCGCCATCTCCGACGCGCACACGGGGCTTAAGAAGGCCATTGCGACCGTGTTCCAAGGGGCGGCGTGGCAGCGTTGCCGGGTCCATTTCATGCGAAACGTGCTCTCGATCGTGCCGAAGGGCTCCCAGGAGATGGTCGCCTCGATCATCCGCACCGCCTTCGCCCAGCCCGACGCCGAGCACGTGAACACCCAGTTCGACGAGGTCATCCGGATGCTTGCCAAGTCCCATCCGAAGGTTGCCGGGATGCTCGGCGATGCCCGCGACGACGTGCTCGCGTTCACCGGATTCCCGAACCGGCATTGGCGCCAGATCTGGAGCACGAATCCCATGGAGCGGGTCAATAAGGAGATCAAGAGACGGACCGATGTCGTCGGGGTATTCCCCAACCCCGCGGCCCTGCTCCGGCTCGCCGGCGCGGTCCTGGTGGAGCAGCACGACGAGTGGGAAGCCGGGGACCGCCGCTATCTCTCGGAGGCGTCCATGGCCGCGCTCCAGACCGTCGAGGCGGCGCCCGCGGCAGAGGTCGAGGAGGCGATTTTGATCCCCGAACTCACTGCCGCATAATCAGATCACTGACCCGCACGGTGTCGAGGTAAACTCCACCACTCCACGGGACGTGACCCGCCAAGACGGACCGGCACCAGGGCCTGGGTTCCGGGGTCCATGTCGACGCGATCATGGACCGGATCGTGCGCAACACCATCTGGGTTGAGACCGGTGTTTAGAATATGCGCGAACACGCCACAATGAAGCAGTGAGAAAGTGCCGGTGGAAGCCGGTGGCCCCCATCACCGCGGTAACTGGCCCCACCGGCAATATCACTGGACTCGAAAGGCAATTTCGAGGGGCCCCCAAACCAACAAATACCCA
Source organism: Arthrobacter sp. ASL1 (assembly GCF_056680475.1). Classification (NCBI taxonomy): domain Bacteria; kingdom Bacillati; phylum Actinomycetota; class Actinomycetes; order Micrococcales; family Micrococcaceae; genus Arthrobacter; species Arthrobacter sp. ASL1. The sequence goes on along the minus strand of NZ_CM155284.1, from coordinate 2,391,010 downwards.
CTCCCCGAAGGGACACTGCTTACTGTCCGTTCTTAAGAGTCCAACGGATTCCCAACTTATATCAGTCGAAAAATCTGGTAATGGCTCGTGAGGTCAAGCCATTGGCGAATTCAGTCGCGACGACTTCCTGTTCTGTACACCCAAGTCCGCGGTACTTACGCGTGTTCTGGTTCACCGGAGCCGGCTCTCATGAGCAGCCGTGATCAACACGTATTGCCCCGGCGAAACGCCCACGGAACTCCTACCTCATGGCCCGCGCCAACCCCTACCACTCCATGGCGTAGTGTCGTCCGAGGGGCAGGCGACACTACGAGAAACTGCGACGTCCATCATGTGTCGCTGAACGAATCCGCGCCCACGAGGACTCAGGGGCGATGCCCCTACGTCGGGTACCCAAACCAGTTCTGCACCACCTCGATGCCCCGTCATCCCTGGCCCGCTGTAGAAAGCCTCTCAAGTGGTCATTGGCTAGGTTTCACGTGGAACATTTGGGTACTTGGTTGCCCAACTACGCTCCTCTGGAAGCCAGCGTCGGCTCGTGGAGACCGATCGACCACATTTGGAGAGGCTCTGCGCCTTGGAATGTTCTGTCATGGGGGACGTTCAATGATGGATACCTCAAAGTTCCCATTTGGTCGACAAGCCGAATGCCGACGAGTCCTCGGCCATCCCGTACTTGATGAACACAGATCATGTGCCCGTCAAAAGGGATAGGTGTAGCGAAAGATCGATACGGACAACGGCTGGAATTGCGGCTTAAACAGAATCCTCGACATCATTACGAATGCAAATCTTCTTGTCTCCACCGTTTCACGTGAAACGCAGGGGACATGGCCGACTACTTGTCCGACGTCGGCGAAATAACGCTCATGATCCTATTCAAATCATCGACACTACCGAATTCGATGCTCACGCGGCCTTTCTTTGCACCAAGGGTGATCTTGACGCTTGTGTCCAATTGATCGGACAGAGAGTTGGCCAAGTAGTCCAATCGTTCATGACGAGCGGTGACACGCGGTGCCTTTTCACGTCCAGGGCGTCGCAGGCCATCATTCATGGCGACGACTTCTTCTGTAGCACGGACTGATAGACCCTCATTAACAATTCTTTGTGCCAGCCGCTCCATCTCCGCTGTGTCTACAAGACCAAGAAGGGCCCGCGCGTGCCCCGCGGAGAGTACACCGGCAGCTACGCGACGCTGAATCAACGCCGGTAGTTTCATGAGGCGAATGGTATTGGAAATTTGCGGCCGCGAACGGCCAATCCGTGCTGATAGCTCGTCTTGCGTGCAATCGAACTCTTGCATGAGCTGCTGGTATGCGGCTGCCTCCTCCAGGGGATTCAACTGTGCCCGGTGCAGGTTCTCAAGGAGCGCGTCGCGAAGAAGATCCGTGTCTGAGGTAATTCGGATGATCGCCGGGATGGAGGCTAGCCCTGCAGCCTGGACTGCCCGCCAGCGGCGCTCGCCCATAACCAGCTCATATTGTTCGGCGCCCCCTTCGTCGGATGGGCGCACGACGATCGGCTGAAGTAGTCCTACCTCGCGAATCGAGTGGACAAGCTCGGCCATCTCGTCCTCGTCGAAAGTGCTCCTTGGCTGCTTTCGATTCGGGTGGATGTCACCAACCGAGACTTCTGCAAAGGTCGCACCAGGCACAGCTACGAGCGTTTCACGTGGAACATCATCAGAGGTCGCGGTGGCATCCGTGGGCGAGGAAGCGGATATAGGGGACTCACCTGTTTGCGTCGCAGTTTCAAGTGCAGAGCTACTCTTGGCTTCTTTGTCATCCTTTTGCTGCATGACCTGCGCCAGAACGTCCGGTACAGCAACTCTTCGGTTACGGCTGCTGGACGAAGGTCTCTTCGTGACGCTGCTGTCGTCCCCCTGTTCTCCCGACGCGTCCGCTTCTGGACGCCCCGGGGCAAAGAACATGTCCACGGGGCGGGACTTCCGCTCCTGCTCTTTACCGCGAGCCGGCGAGGCCTTCCCGCTGACACTTGACTCGACGGAATTCGCACGCATAGTAGGCGTCTTGCTTCCGTTATCCGTGACAGTCGGATTGCCTGTGGTTTGCTTGGCGTCACCCTTGGACGGGCCCTTCCGGGTTTCACGTGAAACCTCGGCCATGGACGAGTCGACATCCGTTTCACGTGAAACATCGACGGTCGTGGACTGCGGTCCCGCGCTCGACAGCACATCATCCTGGGCGACACGGTCACTCACCAATGATGAGACAGTTCCAGCTGTCTCTGTCTGCTCTGCCTCTACTCCATCGCCTGCTGTCGGACTACCCGAAATGAGAGCGCCAAGCCCTCGCCCCAATCCGCGTCGCTTCTCCGCCATCTCTTGTCCTCTCGACTGTCCCAGTCCGCCACGTTAGGCGTCCATTGCTCAGTCAAGAGTCTACTGGCAAGAAATGCCTCCGGTGTCGACAGCTACGCGCGTTCCGCGATCTCTGCGGCCGCTTCGAGGTACGACAGTGCGCCCGTGGAACTCGGATCGTACGTAACCACAGTCTGCTGGTAACTCGGAGCCTCGGAGATCCTCACACTACGCGGAATCAACGCACCCAGGACTTGGTTGGGGAAATGTTCTCGGACTTCGGCTGCGACTTGCGAGGCCAAGTTTGTTCGACCGTCGTACATGGTGAGCAGAATAGTTGAAACAACCAAATCAGAGTTCAGGTGCTTCTGAATCAATTCAATGTTGCTCAGCAGCTGGCTAAGCCCTTCCAGCGCGTAGTACTCGCACTGGATGGGAATCAACACCTCCCGCGCTGCTACGAAAGCGTTGACCGTCAAAAGGCCGAGACTGGGCGGGCAATCGATGAAGACGTAGTCGATCCGCTCCAGGCCAACCTCCTCCCGATTCTTCCGATAGACATCTAAAGCTCTCCGGAGGCGCTGTTCGCGTGCTACGAGGGATACCAGTTCGATCTCCGCGCCAGCCAAATGAATGGTAGCCGGGGCAACCAAAAGATTCGCGAATTGGGGGCACGGAGCCAGGACATCGGCCAATGGAACATCATTAATCAGGACATCGTAGATGCTTTCGACCTCGGCGTGGTGCTCGATTCCCAGGGCGGTGGACGCGTTCCCCTGGGGGTCGATGTCGACCACGAGTACATTCATGCCGGCCTTCGCCAACGCTGCGGCGATGTTGACGGTAGTGGTTGTCTTCCCGACACCGCCCTTTTGATTGCTAACGGTGAGGAACCGGGTCGTCTCCGGCTTGGGCAATAACCGTCCGTTCAGCCGTTCGCGACGATTGTTTTCATCGGCCAACTGGCTTGCCAGCGGTGTGCTTTCATCGATGCTGTCCATCATGTCCCGGACCGGTGCCTTCGCTTCAGACTGAACTGTTTCTTGGTGCTTGATGGTGTCGTCCTCCAGAAAACTGTGATCACGGGGTCTTCCTGCGGTGGAGGCCCCCTGGCGTTTCACGTGAAACGTGGAGATCAACTTCTTTAAGTTGCATTGAGAGCGACAAGTGCGGCTGCGCACGACAGATGACGTTAGGTGCCGAAATACAGATCACCTTCCTGTTCACCCCACACGCTCCTGACCACTTCGCTTGCGGTTATTGCCCCCCGTACAGCCTACCGTTTAGCTTCGCCGGCCGACGCTGATACGCACGACAGTAGTCGGCTCTTCCAGAATGTCGGCTCCAGCGTTAACTACCTCGGTATGGCTTGCGCCCAAACTCCGGAGTACTTTCGATGCCTTCTGGACTTCTTCTGCGGCACTTCGTCCTTTGATTGCCAAGACCTCCCCTTTGCCGTGCAGGAGCGGAATCGTAAGCCGAGCCAAGTTGCCTAATGCGGAAACCGCACGGGCAGTGACCACATCCGCATTGACATGACCAACAGCCTGTTCGGCCCGTGACCGGTATACGGTGACGTTTTCGAGTTCGAGATCCTCAACTACTTCATTCAGCCAAATGCAGCGCCGCTCTAATGGTTCGATGAGCGTCAACGTCAGGTCGGGTCGGGCAATGGCAAAGGTAAGCCCCGGCAGACCGGCCCCGCTACCAACGTCAGCGACTTCGGCATCCTGCGGAATCAAATCGGCTACGACGGCGCAATTGAGAACGTGACGGCTCCATAGGCGCGGAACCTCTCGTGGCCCAAGCAGGCCCCTTTCCATGCCCGAGGTAGCCAGGTGTTCTACGTAGCGCCTAGCCACCGACAATCGTTGCCCAAACACCGCTTGGGCTGCATTGTTCTCGGCATCGGTCGGCAGTACTTCCTGGCTCACATTGCTCCCGGTTCTAGCTAGCAGCTAATTCAATCTCGGTCCCGCGGAATTAGGAAGGTTGGTCAGAGACGACGATATGCCGCCCTCCACCTTCGCCTTCGGACTCGCTGTGCAATCCCAGGTCCGCGACCGTGTCGTGAACAAGCTTGCGCTCGTACGCACTCATAGGTTGTAACGCAACTTCCTCACCATTGGCTTTTACCGTGGCTACCGCGTCCTCGGCAATCTTCTTTAGCTCGCCTGCGCGGCCATCCCGATAACCAGCGATGTCCAGAACAAGACGTGAACGATTACCTGTCGCGGATAGGACCGCAAGGCGTGCCAATTCCTGCAATGCTTCGAGGCCTTCGCCATCACGCCCGAGAAGGTCCTTCAGCGCAGCGTCGTCGCCAGTCTCGCTGACAATCGAGATATATGTGCGCCCGCTGCGGATTTCTATATCGATATCACCGTCGAGATCAGCAATATCGAGGAGTTCCTCGAGGTAATCTGCAGCGATGTCCCCCTCTTCCTCCACACGGCTGGCGGTCTCATGGGGCAACGAGGTGGACTCCGGTGCCTCCTCTACCGGGCCGCCAAGTGTCTGGGCAATCCCATTGGCATTCGCATCGACGGTGCTCATCGTCTACTTCCTTTTCCTGTTCTTACGCTGCGGCTGCTCACGCTGGCTCTTGGGTTCAATGACCTCGGGTTCAGCCACTTCATCATTCTTCTTGTGCCCCACGGGTGGCAGTCCCTTGGCAGCACGCCTTGCGTTGAGTTCACGTTCCGCCTGCGAACCCGGCGTCGGGTTGTTACGAATGACATAGAACTGCTGTCCAAGCGTCCAAACGTTGGTGGCAGTCCAGTAGATGAGTACGCCAATGGGGAAGTTGATACCGCCGATGCCGAACACGAGCGGGAGGATGTACATCATCATTTTCTGTTGCTGCATGAAGGGACCTTCCAGGGCCTCCTTAGTCATGTTCTTCGTCATGATCTGGCGCTGGGTAATGAACTGGCTTGCAGACATCGCAACGATCATGACGACAGCGGTGATGATGACGGCAATCTTCGGATCGCCGGAATTGATGGTGCCCAGGAACGTCTCCGAAAGACCGGCCCCAAAAATCGTCGAGGCGTCGAAGCTCCGGACGTGGTCCACTGACAGCGCACCGACTGAGTGGCCCTCGGCGCTGGCCCGAGAGGCGTTATTCAGGACCCGGAAGAGGGCGAAGAAGAAAGGCATCTGTACGAGAATCGGTAGGCAGGAGGCCAACGGATTCGTCTTGTGCTTCTTGAACAGCTCCCGTTGTTCCGCGATCATGGCCTGCTGAGAGAGCTGGTCCTTCTTGCCCTTGTACTTGGCTTGGAGCTTTCGAAGGTCTGGCTGCAGAACCTGCATAGCCCGTTGGGCTTTGATTTGCTTCACAAAAACAGGGATAAGCGCAGTACGAATGAGCAATACCAGGAAGATGATGGACAGCGTCCAGGTCCATCCCGAATCCGGATCCATACCCACGAAGGTGAAGACTGCGTGAAATGCCCGAAGGATCCACGAGACTACCTGCGTGAATGGCCACAGGATTGTGTCTAGGAAATTCATTACCGGTTATGCTCCTCGTGCCACGTCAGCGGCATCGTCGTCGGCGGGAATCGGCGGATGATTCAACACCATGATCTTTGGGGCCTTGCCTTCCGGCCAAATCCGTCGCCCGGCTGGCACATGGTCGATACCTCCATGGCTCCACGGATTGCAGCGGAGTATCCTCCAGACAGCGAGTCCGCTTCCTTTGACTGCACCATGCACTGTCACCGCTTCAAGACCGTAGGCGGAACAGCTTGGAAAATACCGGCAGACATCACCGTACAGAGGCGAAACAGCCTTTCGGTATCCGATGATCAGTCCGATCAGCAGTTTCCGCGGGATATCGACTAGCCACCAGACAATACGGCCCGTCCCCGTTGACTCATGCATCGCGGTATCCCTTTCGCCCTGCCGCGGCGCTATTCTTCGAAGCCAGCGCGCAGGCATTGTCGAGGGCATGGCGGGTGTCCATAGACAAATCCGACCACGACGCATGCGCCGAGGCCGGAAGTGCCCGCAGCACTATGTCGAATCCGGTGTCCGATTTGGCCAGATGTTCCGCCGCAATCGCCCTTAGTCTCCGTTTAACGAGATTTCGGGTCACTGCGTTCCCGACGGCCTTCGAAACGATGAATCCGTACCTCGAGGGGTTCCTAAATGCCGCGTCAGGACGAATGACTGCATATAGCACGACGTTCCGGCGCCCAGAACGGGCGCCGGAACGTACGGTGGCGGAGAATTCCGCAGCGGAACGCAGGCGATGTTTCTTAGGCAACATGATCAGTACCCGGCGATGCCGGAGGCCATGTTCACGTCAACAACGCGCGCGGTCCGTGGGAATTGCTCGGTGCTATGCAGACAGCTCGGTACGGCCCTTGGACCGACGAGCTGAAAGTATGGCGCGACCCGCACGGGTGCGCATACGAAGACGGAAGCCGTGCTTCTTGGCACGACGGCGGTTATTCGGCTGAAAAGTCCGCTTGCTCACAGTAGTAACTCCAAGACGATCAAAGGATGCGCCTTAACCCGTTGCTACAAGGGGGAAGAACAGGCTGACGCTCGTATTTCATGCGGCGCATGTGGATTTCCAGAGCGCGAACTAGCCGTAGCAGTTCTACTCCCTGGTTCCAAAGCACACACACAGGACTAAACAACGATAGGCGACGTGCGGGAGGCAGGTCAAACCGGCACGCCCACCGAGGCACGCACCTGAGGGTCGAGGGCTGTGAATAACTTCGTATTCATTAATCCACAGTTGTGGACAACGTGCAAGGAATTCCTATCTTTCGCGGGGGTGTGTCGGGCCGCTCGATCGCGCTCGTGGCGGTCTCCAGCGGCATTTTCAAGGGATTCGCTTGATCGATGCCAGCGCACCCGAGTTATCCACGGTCTGTGAATAACATTGTGGATGACCGCTAGAATCAATACCTGTTGGTCGTTTTCCCTACGGCGCGGACCAGCGGAACTTGTCGCCGAACGATGAGACCTTGAAGGGGGAGTCGGCAGTGAGCACGGACGAATCAAACAGTGTCGGGAGCGCGTGGCGCCAGGTAGTTCGTATTCTCGAGCAGGACGATCGCGTTACCCCGCGCCAGCGCGGTTTCGTCGTCCTTGCCCGGCCACTCGGGCTGATCGGCACCACGTTGCTGCTCGCGGTCCCCAATGAGCTGACTCGGGAAGTCCTACAGACCCAACTCAAGAATTCCCTTGATGCCGCGCTGCGTCACGTGTTCCAGGATGACATTCTCTGCGCCTTCAGTATCGATGCCGATTTGGTTCCCGCGACCGAACCCGAGCCCGCTCAACCGGAGCCGGCCCCAGTGCCAAAGGAGCGGATCAGCGATAATCGCCCGCAGCCCTCTCCTCCTTCAAACTCCCAGGAATTTGGCCGTCTAAATCCCAAATATATCTTCGATACCTTTGTGATCGGTTCCTCCAACAGATTCGCCCACGCTGCAGCTGTGGCCGTCGCCGAAGCGCCTGCCAAGGCATATAACCCGCTCTTCATATATGGCGATTCCGGTTTGGGAAAGACGCACCTTCTACATGCAATTGGCCACTATGCCCGGCACCTCTACAACGGCATACGGGTGCGCTACGTCAACTCCGAGGAGTTCACCAACGACTTCATCAACTCGATCCGAGACGACGAGGGCGCCAGTTTCAAGCAGACCTACCGCAACGTCGATATTCTCCTGATCGATGACATCCAATTCTTGGCGAACAAGGATGCGACGCAGGAGGAGTTCTTCCACACTTTCAATGCGTTGCATAACCACAACAAGCAAGTGGTCATCACATCCGATCTTCCTCCCAAGCAATTGGCCGGCTTCGAGGATCGGATGCGCTCCCGATTTGAGTGGGGACTCCTCACGGATATCCAGCCACCAGAGCTGGAAACACGCATTGCCATCCTGCGCAAAAAGGCCACAGCGGAGGGTCTCTCCGCACCGGACGACGTCATGGAATACATCGCCTCGAAGATCTCGACAAACATTCGGGAACTCGAGGGCGCGCTCATTAGAGTCACCGCGTTTGCCTCCTTGAATAACCAAACGGTTGATCTCACTTTGGCAGAGCAGGTGTTGAAGGACTTAATAACCGACGAAGGTGCCCAGGAGATCACACCGGCGGCGATCATCGCCCAGACCGCGGACTACTTCAATCTCAGTATCGAGGAATTGAATAGCAAGTCGCGGACGCGGACCTTGGTGACAGCCCGGCAGATTGCCATGTACCTCCTGCGGGAGCTCACGGACATGTCACTTCCGAAGATCGGGGCCGTACTAGGCGGCCGCGACCACACCACGGTGATCCACGCGGACCGGAAAATTAGAGAACTCATGGCCGAACGTCGAGCGATATTCAACCAGGTGACTGAGCTCACCAACAGGATCAAACAGCAGCAACGCGAAGGCTAGTTTCCCGGAATCACGCCGATATGCACGCCTGTGGATAAATCTGTGGATAGTTAAGTGGACGAGTCGGTTTCCCTGCGGATAAGTCCGGGGTGCCCTGTGGATCCCCAAAATTCTCAAAAAAGTTGTCCACCGCCCTGTTGAGATTCACCGGAACTGAACACACAGGTTGTACACAGTCCAAAACCGCCGGATGCATCATCAGACTCGGTTATCCACAGTATCCACAGCACTTATTAACACTACGAATCCCCATTTCTAGAAGAATCCAAATAACAAGTTCCCTAACCGGATCCCTGTTCCACCACATGATGTTCCAAGAACACTCCGGTATCCCCAGCTTCAGCACTCGGGCTAAGCTTGCACCGGAAAGTTGTCACCAAAAGCTGTGAAAGGCGGATCACTACGTGAAGTTCAGTGTCGAAAGGGACGTCCTGGCAGATGCCGTGTCCTGGACTGCCCGTTCGCTGTCACAGCGACCGCCCTCTCCCGTCCTTTCCGGAATCCTAATTACCGCCGGGGACTCCGTCGTTTCGCTGGCGGGATTCGACTATGAGATCTCGGCGCATCTTGAAATCGCCGCCGAAGTCATCGACCAGGGCACAATCCTTGTTTCCGGGAAGCTTCTGGCCGAAATTTGCCGAAACCTGCCCCAAGCCAACGTGACTATCGAAACGGAGGCCTCGAAGGTCACCGTCACTTGTGGGCGAAGCCGGTTCCATTTGGCCACGATGCCCGTGGCGGACTACCCGGATCTTCCTGTTTTGCCAGAAATCGCCGGAACCGTGGACGGTGCAGCCTTTTCGGAGGCGGTTAGCCAAGTCATCGTCGCCGCATCCAAGGACGACACACTGCCGATCCTCACCGGCGTCAAAATGGAGATCGAAGACGACCTCATCACCTTTCTCGCAACCGACCGTTACCGGCTTGCCATGCGTGAAGTCCATTGGAAGCCGACCACCCCAGGTATTTCCACCTCCACACTGGTAAAGGCCAAGACGCTGAGCGAAGTGGCCAAGACCCTGGGAGGCGCTGGCGAACTGAGGATTGCCCTCGGAGAAAGCAGCGACCTGATCGGCTTCGAGAGCGGAAGCCGACGGACGACGTCGCTTCTTGTCGATGGCGACTACCCCAAGATTCGGTCGCTGTTTCCGGAGAACACGCCAATTCACGCGACCGTACGCACCCACGAGCTGGTTGAGGCAGTTCGCCGTGTAGCCGTTGTTGCCGAGCGCAATACGCCGGTCCGATTGACGTTTACCGATTCCCAGCTTGCCCTTGACGCGGGCACCGGCGAGGACGCCCAGGCCGAGGAGGCCATCGAGGCCCAACTCGATGGCGAGGACATCACAGTTGCCTTCAACCCTGCCTACCTTTCCGAGGGCTTGAACGCTTTCAGCAGCGAATTCGTTCGCTTCTCGTTCACCACCGCGCCAAAGCCCGCGATGATGACGGCACAGAAGGCTCTCGACGGAAACGACGAGGACGATTACCGCTACCTGGTCATGCCCGTTCGCTTGCCCAACTGACAAGCTTTCGGTTGCTGGGCCGCGACTACAGTAGGAGGAATCCATGCATATCGGATTGATCGGCCTGGGCAAGATGGGGTCCAACATGCGTGCCCGATTGCGTCAGGGTGGCATCGAAGTCACCGGCTACGACCGCAATCCTGAGGTCTCCGATGTCGCGTCGGTGGACGCACTCTTGACGGCCCTCCCACCGCGCAAAATCGTTTGGATCATGGTGCCGGCTGGCCCGATTACCGATGCGCTCGTCTACGAACTCGCTGGAAAGCTGGGCCAGGGCGACCTACTCGTAGACGGTGGCAACACCCGATTCAGCGATGACATCCGGCACGGCGTTGACCTGGCCAAGGCGGGGATTCGTTTTGTTGACTGCGGTGTTTCCGGTGGAGTCTGGGGATTGGAGAATGGCTATGGGCTGATGGCCGGTGGCACGGAAGAGGACATCGAGGAGCTTCTGCCGGTTTTCGATGCGCTCCGTCCCGAAGGGGATCGAGCACAGAGTTTCGTCCACGTGGGCGAAATCGGTGCCGGACACTACGCCAAGATGGTTCACAACGGCATTGAATACGGCATCATGCAGTCCTACGCAGAGGGATACGAGCTCCTCGCGGCCAAGGGAATCATCAAGGACGTCCCGGGAACTTTTGGCGCCTGGCAAGAAGGGACGGTCATCAGGTCGTGGTTGCTCGACCTGCTGGTCAAGGCCCTGAAGGAAGACCCGAACCTGAGTGCAGTTGCCGGTTATGTGGAAGATTCCGGCGAAGGCCGTTGGACTGTGGAGGAGGCTATCGCCAATGCGGTCCCCGCTCCTGCCATTACTGCGTCGGTCTTCGCGCGCTTTGCTTCGCGCCAGGATGACGCCCCGGCCATGAAAATGGTCGCAGCCCTGCGCAATCAGTTCGGCGGGCATGCGGTGCGCCGGCCGGGCGAATAGCTAGGATCACCCACAGTTGTACATATCGCATGTATCGCTGACCGACTTTCGTTCATATCGGCAGGTCGATCTCGAATTGGTTCCGGGGACAACTGTCTTTACCGGCCCCAATGGCATAGGTAAGACAAACATCGCGGAGGCATTGGGATATCTGGCCTCGCTGTCGTCGCATCGTGTTTCCAATGACGCACCCCTCATCTATTTCGGAGCCGACCAGGCGTTGGTGAGGGCACGCGTCCACCGTGGGGACCAAGGCGTTGGACTCGAGTTGGAGATCGCTGCCGGAAAAGCCAACCGCGCCAGGATCAACCGCGCCAATCCCGTCCGGGCACGCGACATTTTGGGCATCGTGCGAACGGTGCTCTTCGCACCTGAGGACCTGGCTCTCGTCAAGGGGGATCCCTCAGAACGACGTCGTTACCTTGACGATGTACTCGTTGCTTTGCAACCTCACCACGCGGCCACGCGGTCCGACTACGACCGAGTCCTGAAACAGCGCAATGCCTTGTTGAAATCTGCCCGTGCAGCCGGACGGCTCTCTTCATCCCACGAGGCGACCCTGTCGGTATGGGACGAGCACCTTGCAACAGCGGGCTCGAAGCTACTGCGCGGAAGGCTTGAAGTCCTCGGTGCACTCGAGGGGCATATTGCCGATGCGTATGACGGGCTGACTGACGGATCGAAACCCGCCACGGCGAGATACATGTCGACTGTGGGCGGTGGAATTGGCGACGGGGGGGACCCGGGGATTCAGGGCAACGAGACGTCCGGGACTCCACGGAGCCAGCTGATGGGACTCGACGAGGAAGGAATGCATGAGGCATTTCTCGAGGCGCTCGCCCTTCAAAGGAGGAAGGAGCTGGACCGTGGATTGACGCTGGTCGGACCGCATCGGGATGAATTGGTTCTCGGTCTCGGAAACGCCCCTGCCAAGGGCTATGCCTCGCACGGAGAGACGTGGTCATTGGCCCTGTCCCTGCGGCTGGCCGTCTACCGCGCCTTGTGCGAGGACGACTCACGTCCTGGTTCCAAACCGATACTCATACTCGACGATGTGTTCGCCGAGCTCGATGTTTCCCGACGACGGAAACTGGCCGCCGTTGTGTCGGATGCCGAACAGGTGATCGTGACTGCGGCAGTTGTCGAGGATGTCCCCGACGAGCTCAACGGAAGGATTCTCACCGTTGGTCCCGGAACGGTCTCAGCATGAGTACAGGGCTGGGCGGGCCGCAGGAGGGCGCGGACGAGCTCGACGCGGCGCGGGCCATGCTGAACAGGATGCGACAATCGGCGATTGCACGCGGGGAGGTTCGAATCGATGCGGCCAAGGCCCGGCGCGCCGGTGAACGCGGCGCCCAGGCTCGGGAGATGCGGCGCCGCTCTTCGGCGGGGCCGGCATACGACGACGGACGTGATCCACAAGGCATTGGAACCGTGTTCGGACGCATGGTCCGCGACCGGGGATGGACCTCCCCGGTCGCCGTGGGCTCGGTCATGTCCAGATGGACTGAATTGGTTGGACCGCAGATCAGTGCCCATTGCACCGCAGAGAGCTTTGAGGACACCACCGTCGTCGTTCGGTGCGATTCCACGGCCTGGGCGACACAGGTGCGTTTGCTCAGTCACAGTTTGCTCAAGACCTTCGATGAGAAGCTCGGCGTCGGAGTCGTCACCACCATCCAAGTTCTGGGACCTGCCGCTCCGAGCTGGAAAAAGGGGATGCGCCGTGTAGCTGGACGAGGCCCACGGGACACGTACGGGTAGAACTTCCGGACGATCACCACACTGGCAGGGGCGTGCCGGCCGGGTTCTTCAGCATGGGTAGTCGTCTACACGAACCGAAGTTACCGACAGGGAACTGCCTGCAGGCGCTCTGCTGGGCCCGTCGGCACATAGGGGATCACCCGGTGCCCATGGAGGACGTTCTAGGGCGGTTATTTTGCCAATGAGAGGCATTTGGCACCCGATTTGCCCCACCGATCCGAAGATTCGCGGTAGAATTGAGGACATGGTGTCCACCCGGCGATAGCCAAGGCACCGTTTCATGGAAGGCCGGTCAATCTGATTGGTTTCCGCCGAGAATGCACAAGGAGCCTGCACCGCCTGTGGATACTGAGAACACCACCCCCGAGGAAGAGAATTCCGAAGCCCCACAGGAGACCGCTTCCGTTCAAGATCCGGCGTTGGTACCGGTTGTGGAGCATCAACCGCAAGAAAATCCCCACCGTGTAGAACATGCCTATGGTGCCAACGACATCACCGTGCTCGAAGGACTCGAAGCTGTCCGTAAGCGTCCCGGTATGTATATCGGTTCCACCGGCCCCCGCGGCTTGCACCACCTGGTCTACGAGGTGGTTGACAACTCCGTTGACGAGGCGCTGGCCGGGTATTGCGACACCATCAGCGTGGCCCTCCGTGAAGATGGCGGCGTCCGGGTCCAGGACAACGGCCGTGGCATTCCAGTGGATGTGCACCCGACTGAGGGAAAGCCCACCGTCGAGGTCGTCATGACCATCCTGCACGCAGGCGGCAAATTCGGCGGAGGAGCTTATGCCGTCTCCGGCGGTTTGCACGGAGTCGGGATCTCTGTTGTGAACGCCCTGTCGCGGCGAGTGGACACCGAGATCCGCCAGCAAGGGAACGTCTACCGGATGACATTCGCCGACGGCGGCAAGCCGCAGACGGGGTTGGTTAAGGGCGAGGAAACATCGGAAACCGGAACCACACAGACCTTTTACCCGGACCCCGAGATATTCGATACCGTTGAATTCGATTTCGAAACCCTCCGCGCGCGTTTCCAGCAGATGGCCTTCCTGAACAAGGGCCTGCGCATCACGCTGACTGATGAGCGCACGCTGGATGATTCGGCCGACGAGATCGCCGAGGACTCCAGCCAGGAGCGTGCTGATGAAGCAGCGGAACCCAAACACCGGTTCGTCGACTACTGCTACCGGGATGGCCTGCTCGACTACGTCAAGTACCTGAACGCCTCCAAAAAGGTCGACTTGGTGCACCCGGATGTCATCGCGTTCGAGAGCGAAGATCCCGACCGCATGATATCTGTCGAAATCGCGATGCAGTGGACCACCGCTTACTCGGAGTCGGTCCACACTTACGCGAATACGATTAACACCCACGAGGGTGGCACGCACGAAGAAGGATTCCGTGCGGCCATGACGTCGCTGATCAACCGCTACGCCAAGGAAAAGGGCATCCTCAAGGACAAGGATGACAACCTCACCGGTGATGACATCCGCGAAGGCCTCACCGCGGTCATTTCCATCAAGTTGGGCGAACCGCAGTTCGAGGGACAAACGAAGACCAAGTTGGGCAACTCCATGGCCAAGGGCTTCGTCCAGGGAGTCGTCAACGACGAACTCGGCGACTGGCTAGAGCGGAACCCCGTGACCGCCAAGGACATCATCCGAAAGTCGCTTTTTGCTGCGCAAGCCCGGATGGCTGCACGTAAGGCCCGGGACAACGCCCGGCGAAAGTCGCCGCTGGAATCCTTCGGGATGCCGGGAAAGCTCTCGGATTGCTCCTCGAAGAACCCCGCCGAATGCGAGGTCTACATCGTGGAGGGTGATTCAGCCGGGGGCTCTGCCAAGCGTGGCCGCGATCCACGAACCCAAGCGATCCTCCCCCTGCGCGGCAAAATCCTCAACGTCGAGCGGGCACGTCTGGACCGGGCCCTGGGCAACGCCGAGGTCCAATCCATGATCACCGCCTTCGGTAGTGGAATCGGCGAGGAATTCGATCTGGCCAAACTCCGCTACCACAAGATCGTGCTCATGGCCGATGCAGACGTCGACGGTCAGCACATCACCACCTTGCTGCTCACCCTGCTTTTCCGATACATGCGCCCGCTGATTGAGAACGGCTACGTCTACCTGGCACAGCCTCCGCTGTACCGGATCAAGTGGTCCAACTCGGCGCATGACTACGTCTTCTCGGATGCCGAACGCGACGCCGCCCTGACCGCCGGCGCAGCTTCCAACAAGCGGCTGCCCAAGGACAACGGCATCCAGCGCTACAAGGGCCTGGGAGAAATGGACTATTCGGAGTTGTGGGACACCACGATGGATCCGGACCGACGCACGCTACGCCAGATCACCATGGAGGACGCAGCTGCAGCCGATCAGATATTCGCGGTCCTCATGGGCGAGGACGTCGAATCCCGCCGCAACTTCATTCAGCAGAACGCCAAGGACGTGCGCTTCCTCGATATCTGAGAGACACCGCCCCTTTCGTTCCCAGCAGCTTTGAGTAGAGGAAAAACCCGATGAGCGACGAAACGCCCGAAAACCCCCAGGATCCGGAGAACGGAGAAGACATCCTCCCGGAGCAGCCGATGGCAGCGGCGACTATCGACAGGATCGAACCAATCGACCTGCAAACCGAGATGCAGCGGTCCTATCTGGACTACGCCATGGCCGTGATCGTCGGCCGCGCATTGCCGGATGTCCGCGACGGACTGAAGCCGGTGCACCGCCGCGTTCTCTACGCGATGTTCGACGGCGGCTATCGTCCCGAGCGCTCATACAACAAATGCGCCCGCGTCGTGGGCGAAGTCATGGGGCAGTACCACCCCCATGGGGATTCCGCGATCTATGATGCCCTGGTACGCCTGATCCAGGACTGGACCATGCGCTACCCGCTGGCACTGGGGCAAGGGAACTTCGGTTCGCCCGGCAACGATGGCGCGGCCGCCCCGCGTTACACCGAGACCAAGATGGCTCCGCTGGCCATGGAAATGGTCAGGGATATCGACGAGGAAACCGTCGACTTCCAGGACAACTACGACGGAAAGAACCAAGAACCGACGATCCTGCCGGCACGGTTCCCGAACCTGCTGGTCAACGGCTCATCGGGCATTGCAGTCGGTATGGCCACGAATATTCCGCCGCACAATCTGCGGGAAGTTGCCTCGGGAGTCCAGTGGTATCTGGAAAACCCGACAGCCACCAAGGAGGAGCTCCTTGAGGAACTCCTGCTGCATGTCAAGGGACCGGACTTCCCGACCGGGGCACTCATCCTGGGACGCCGCGGCATTGAGGATGCCTACCGGACGGGCCGCGGATCCGTAACGATGCGCGCAGTGGTCAATGTCGAGGAGCTGCAAGGCCGCACCTGCCTCGTCGTCACCGAACTGCCCTATCAGGCCAACCCCGACAACCTGTCCATCAAAATTGCCGAACTGGTCAAGGACGGCAAGATGCAGGGGATCGCGGACCTGCGTGACGAGACCTCAGGTCGTACGGGGCAGCGACTGGTCATCGTGCTCAAACGCGATGCCGTCGCAAAGGTGGTGCTGAACAACCTCTACAAGCACACGGAGTTGCAGAGCAACTTCTCGGCCAACATGCTTGCGATCGTCGATGGCGTGCCACGAACCCTTTCCTTGGACGCCTTCATTCGTCACTGGGTGACACACCAGATCGACGTCATCGTGCGGCGCACACAGTTCCGGCTGCGCAAGGCAGAAGAACAGGCACATATCCTGCGAGGTCTACTCAAGGCGCTTGATGCACTGGATGAGGTTATCGCGCTCATCCGGCGATCGTCGACTGTCGAGGACGCACGCAATGGCCTGAAGGATCTGCTCGAGATCGATGATCTCCAGGCCCAGGCCATCCTGGACATGCAGCTGCGCAGGCTCGCCGCTCTGGAACGCCAGAAGATCCAGGACCAGCATGCCAAACTCGAGGCGGAAATCGCCGAATACAAGATCATCTTGGGTGACCCCGTGCGACAGCGGCAGATCATCTCCGAGGAGCTTGCCGACATCGTTCAGCGCCACGGTGATGACCGCCGGACACAGATCGTCGCCGGTTACGACGGCGACATGTCCATGGAAGACCTCATTCCCGAAGAGGAAATGGTCGTCACCATTACCCGTGGCGGCTACGTCAAGCGCACGCGCAGCGACAACTACAGGTCGCAAAACCGCGGGGGCAAGGGCATTCGGGGAGCCCAGCTGCGGGGGGACGACGTCGTTGAGCACTTCTTCGTCACCACCACGCACAATTGGCTGCTCTTCTTCACCAACCACGGACGTGTCTACCGGGCCAAGTGCTACGAACTGGCCGAGGGTGGGCGCGATGCAAAGGGCCAGCACGTCGCGAACCTGATGGCGTTCCAGCCGGACGAACACATCGCCCAGGTCCTGGACCTCCGCGACTATGAACAGGCACCGTACCTTGTCCTGGCCACCCGTCGCGGGTTGGTCAAGAAGACGCGCCTCACCGACTACGACACGAACCGGTCGGCAGGAGTCATCGCCCTCAACCTGCGCGACGGCGACGAATTGGTTTCGGCGCAACTGGTGTCCGAAACCGACGACATGATGTTGGTTTCCCGGAAGGGCCAGTCGGTGCGTTTTACGGCCACCGACCAGGCCCTTCGCCCTATGGGCCGCAACACGTCCGGCGTCACCGGTATGAAGTTCCGTGAGGACGACGAACTGCTGGCAGCCGAGGTCGTCGGCGAGGATTCGTATGTGTTTGTCGTCACCGAAGGCGGGTACGCCAAGCGGACTTCTGCCCAGGAATACAGGGTGCAGTCACGTGGTGGCATCGGCATCAAGGTAGCCAAGCTCGCGGACGAACGCGGCAACCTCGCCGGTGCACTCATCGTTCAGGAAAGCGACGAGGTCCTTGTCGTCATGCAGGGTGGAAAGGTCGTACGTTCCCAGGTCTCGCAGGTTCCTGCGAAGGGGCGCGACACCATGGGGGTGATCTTCGCCAAGCCGGACAAGAAGGACCGGATCATCGCCGTGGCCAAAAATACTGAGCGTGGGCTGGGAACTGATGAAGATGGTGATGCAGTACCGTTGGATTCTGACGATTCTCAGGAAAGCGCACCGGTAGCGGCCGACTTGCCCGCCGATGGCGGGGCCGAAGTGGTATCCACCGATGACGTGGACGCCGTCCCGGCCCCTGACGAGACCGATACTGACGGAGGTAATGCGTGAGCACCCCGAATAATCCGCGCCCTGCGGCGCCGCGCCAGAAACCGAGTGGACAGGGGCGGCCCACTGCTTCGGCGCAGCGCCCGGCATCGGGTTCTCCACGGTCTTCCGGCCAGGCCACGCAGGGCAAGAACCAAGGCCAGCAGCGGGCGGGACAGCGCCCCCAGCAGCTCGTCCGTCCGGCGCCAAAGGCGAAGGTCCGCAAGGCACGGCTGCTCGTTAGCAAAGTCGATCCGTGGTCCGTGCTGAAGATGGCATTCCTACTTTCGGTGGCACTTGGCATCGTCACCGTGGTCGCCGCCGTCGTATTGTGGACCGTCCTTGATCTGACGGGTATCTTCGACCGCGTGAATGACCTGCTCGGCCAGGTCATCGGCACGGAATCAGGCTTCAATCTCAAGGAGCTCATTTCCCTTGGGCAGGTGGCTTCTTTCGCCACGATCATCGCGGTCGTCAACGTCGTCCTGTTGACGGCGCTGTCGATGCTCGCAGCCGTGCTCTACAACATTTCGTCGACTCTTGTCGGCGGCATCGGAGTCACCCTGACGGACGACTGAACCCCAACCGTTTCGGGTCTCCGGAAAGTGGCGTGTACCACTCGCCGGAGACCCGATTTGGTTTCCCAGTGGACGGTCGGGTAAAGTCATATCTCGTCCTGAAGGGACACTGAGGGCGTATAGCTCAGGCGGTTAGAGCGCTTCGCTGATAACGAAGAGGTCCCAGGTTCAAGTCCTGGTACGCCCACGGAATCCCTCCACCTTCACGGTAGATCGGGGAACACATGCGAAAATTGCTGGTAGCAGCCATGGCCGCCGTGTCGTTCCTGGCATACCGTAAGTGGAAGGCCTCCGAAACGGAGAAATCCGTATGGAAGGCGTCGACGGATCATCTCGACTGATCCTCAACACGGGGGTATGGCGCAATTGGTAGCGCACCTGCTTTGCAAGCAGGGGGTTAGGGGTTCGAGTCCCCTTACCTCCACCCAATCAGTACAGAGTCCCGGACCATCGGTTCGGGACTCTGTCATGTGCGTTCCCCTTCCGAGTGCAGATGGTCGCGGAGCCACGGTGTTCCCATGATCGTCCTATTGGCCCTGGTGGGCGTCCTCGGGGTATCTGCCTCGGGTCCGATCGTTGCTGCGACACCGAGCGTTCCGCCGCTGGTGATGGCCTTCTGGCGGAACGGACTGGGAGCGGTCACGATAGGGACCGGGGCAGTCATCCGGGCGCGGGGAATTCGTCGCTGGCCAGCACCGGCTGAATGGAGATACTGCGTTACGGCATCGGTCGCGCTGGCCCTCCACTTCGCCTGCTTCATGGTCTCCGTCCGAATGACTACGGTGGCTGCGGCGACAGCCCTGGTGTGCCTGCAATCGGTATGGATTGCCGGCTTCCAGCGTCTACGAGGTGCCATCATCGGGCGGATGGTGATTGGAGGCATGGGCTTGGCGCTGGCTGGGGCGCTACTGATCACGGGATTCGACATTGGCCGGTCTCCTGAGGCCCTTGTGGGTGACTTGCTGGCACTGGCAGGTGGAGCCATGGCCGGAGCCTACACACTGGCGGGGAGCAAGGCCCGCGCGACCATGGATACCGGCAGCTACACGACACTGTGCTACGCGATGACAGCGACGATCCTGCTCGCCATGGTGTGGTTGGCGGATGAACCCATCATCGGGTTCCCGGTCGTCGGGTGGGCCGGCATCGTCGCGCTGACAGTGGCCTCGCAGTTGTTGGGCCACACGATTTTCAACCACCTGGTGGTGGCCCTGGGGCCGCTGGTGGTTTCGATGATCATCTTGCTGGAAATTCCCGGGGCCGCGATCCTTGCTGGCATCTTTCTCGGCCAAACGCCCCCGGTCTGGACCTATTTGGGGGTGGCGTTGATCCTGGGCGGGCTGCTCGCCGTCATCCGCGGACAAAGCCGTCAACCACTTGTACGACCGCGAGACCGCGACGGCAGCACCCGCCCGGGGACACGCAAGGGGCGGTGACCCTGTGTGGATCACCGCCCCGTCCGGCTTCGGTAGGCACCTCAGCCGGATTAGCTCCTAGTTCGCGTCCGCATCGTCGGCACGACGACGGGCGGCACCCCGAGGACCCGGCTTGGGTGCATCGTGGTCGGTGCCTTCCTCGGCTGCCTCCGGTGACCGCAGATCAGGGTCCGCGGAGACTGGTGCCGGAGCAACCGTCTCCGACTCAGCTGCGGCGATGTGTGCACGCACGTCTTCGACCTTGGCCTCGGTTTCGGGCTTGGGAGCCGGTACCGGTGCTGGCTCGACCGGGGTCTTCCAAGGGTCCTCGACTGGCTTTGACGCGCGCCACGCGGCCACCCCGGCGGTCACAACGGCCGCGATGATGCCGAACACCAGAAGACCGCGTTTGCGTCCCTGACGGGCCTTCTCTCGCTTAAGCTGCTTGCTGGCCTCCTTGGCAGCGGAGACGGCGGCCTGCTGCGCGCGCTTCAGGGCCTTCTTGTCACCGGATACTCTGGCGACTGCCTTCTCCACTTGTGCCGGCACCCGGACGCCGTCCAGGCGGCGGGCCGCGTAGTCGGCCGCACTCCCGAGACGGGCGCTGGCTGTCGGGATGTACTCATTGACCACGACATCGCGTGCATGTTGCAGTGCGGGCGCAGCCTTATCGAGTGTTTGCTGAATTCGGGGGGAGGCGTCATCAACGACCTGTGAGATACGCGGAGCTACCTTGTCGAGGCCGCCCTGGATCTTTGGCGTTACCTCGGTGACTCCGCCGGCAATCTCGGAGGCCGCACGATGCAACCCCTCCTGGATTCTGGGGGAGGCCGTTTCCATGCCTTTTTCGAAACGCGGGACCGCCCAATTCACGGCTGCGTCGACACGCGGTCCCGCCCAATCGCGGGCCGATTCGACTCCGGCATTAACAGTTCCACTTAAATCGCGGGCAATTCGCTTCTTCTTTTTCACACGTTCCTCCCAAGTAGTTGGAGTATCCCCGCCTAGCCTACGCGTTGGACTGTGCCCGAGCCATTCGCTATGTGAGCCACGTTACTGCGATCCCCGGATGTTCACTGTCCGCGTAGTCCACAGGGCTCGGGGGCCTGCTGAGGAGTTGCCCAAGGTGGAAGAATGGACGCATGACTGCAATCCCCACGCACAAGGCCACCATCCACACGAACCACGGCGACATCGTGGTCAACCTGTTCGGCAACCATGCGCCGAAGACGGTCAAGAACTTCGTCGGTCTGGCGACTGGCGAACAGGCTTGGACCCACCCCGAGTCCGGCGAGGAGAAGACGGGCGCACCGTTGTACGACGGGACCATCTTCCACCGCATCATCTCCGACTTCATGATCCAGGGCGGCGATCCGCTGGGTCAGGGCGTCGGCGGTCCCGGCTACCGCTTCGACGACGAGATCAATCCCGACCTGGACTTCACCGAGCCCTACAAGTTGGCCATGGCCAACGCCGGTCTACAGATGGGGCGCGGTACGAACGGTTCGCAGTTCTTCATCACCACGATCCCCACCACGTGGTTGCAGGGCAAGCACACCGTATTCGGCGACGTCACCGACGAGAAGTCGCGAGAGATCGTTTCGGCATTGAACAATGTCCCTACCGACGGCCGTGACAAGCCACTCGAAGATGTCGTGATTTCGAGCATCGACGTCGAGTCGCTCTGACACCTGAAGATGTCGCAGGGCCCATCCCTGCGCAGTGAGGGCGGATTGCCACCGGTTCCCCGGAACCGGTGGTGTCCGCCCTTTTGCCTTCCACCCCCGGACGATGACCCAGGAGTACGACATGGCCTTCGGCCAACCCCAGCAGGAACCACACATGCAGGTCCCGACCTGTCCGCGACACCCGGAACGGCCCTCGTACGTGCGTTGCCAGCGCTGTGGGCGCCCTGCGTGCCCAGAGTGCCAACGTACCGCGGCCGTGGGAGTGCAATGCGTGGATTGCGTCGCGGAGATGAAAGGCCAGCGCCGCGAGCCTCGTACTGTGGTCGGTTCCCGGGTCACGTCGGGACGCCCGCTGGTCACGTACGTGGTCATTGCCCTGTGCATTGCCGTCTATGGCGGCCAATACCTGATCCCGGGACTCACCGATCGGCTGCTCTATGCCGGGCTCTACACGGGCAGTGAGCCGTGGCGCATGGTCACTTCGTTGTTCCTGCATTCCACGGGCTTCATCATGCACATCGCGTTCAACATGTATGCGCTGTACATCCTGGGCCGGGTCCTGGAGCCGGCGCTTGGACACGTGAAATTCGCAGTTCTGTATCTGATCGCAGGTTTTGGCGGTTCTGTTGGGGTGTTGCTGCTGGCCCAACCGAACGTTGCCGTGGTCGGAGCCTCGGGTGCGGTTTTCGGCCTGTTCGGGGCCTTCCTGGTGGTGACCAAGGCCCATGGAGGAAACCTCGTACCCGTGTTGGTGATCATCGGCATCAACCTCGTGATCGGCTTTCTGCCCGGGGCCAACATTGCCTGGCAGGCACATGTAGGCGGACTGGTAACGGGAGGCGCGTTGGCTGCGGTCCTGGTCCTTGCCCCGCGGGGCAGGAACAGGACCCTGATCCAATGGACGGGAATCGTCGCAGTGGTGGCCATACTCGGCGCGCTGACCTGGTGGGGGTGGGCCCCCATTCGGGCCGCCTATCCTTTCCTGGCCTGATGCCGAACGCGACCGCCTGACGCAAACCCAAAATTGCTCACGGGGTGGGTGGTGGACGATATCCAGCACCCACCCCGTTCCCATGCCACCCCCGGTATCCACAGGGGTTATCCACACTGTTAATAACTCACATCCGTGTAATTCGCTGTCGGCCCTTCGGATGCATCCCGGTCTACGTGCGGGTAACCCACTTTGTCGCCACGACAGCACTTGAATATTCACACGACAATCCACACCTGTGGATAACTGTCGTGCACAACCTGTGCAAGAAGATCAGCCATCAGCCAAGGAGTTGGATCGGGGACAGGCGGGGCCTACTTCCGCGAGTTCTCGCGGTAATTCGAACACCGGACGGATATCCACAGCGGTTGTCCACACTGTTAATAACTTACAAGCATGTAATTCGCCGTTCGGAAAGAGCCTGCATCGCCGTCAGCACGGGAGAATCGAACATAGTTACGCACAGCTCTATCCCCACCTGTGGATAACCATGTTCACAGCATGTGCACGAGCGGTGCGACGCACTGGACGACGACTTGGCGCCAGCGGGATTCTGGACGGCATGCTCCCCCTTTTTCCACGACAATGGGAGGAATATGGCGGTAGGTTGTCCTGAAGATATTCACGCCCCTGCTGTCGGTTTCCATGGGAGGAACTATGAGCCTGCACTACGCATCCCTTTCCGCGGACACGGTCGTGCCATGGAGCGAGCTGACTAACCTGCTGGCCCGTGTGGACGATACGGACGAGTTCTACGGACCCGACGACCTGGCGGAGGAACTGGAGGAGCCGGGGTTCGACCCCACCCTTGACAGCGTTAGCGTGTGGGACGGCGATCTGCTAGTGGGTTTTGGGCAACTGAGACTTAGCGACGGTCTGCGTGACGGAGTGGCGAAGGCGTCCATTGGGGGCGGGGTACACCCGGAGTATCGTGGACGCGGCGTGGGGCGCGAGATCATGGACCGACTCGAGCCGCGGGCACGCGAGCTCGCAACAGAGCGCCATCCTGGCGTTTCCGTGACCGCCGACCTCTGGACCGGGGCGGAGGGTTCAAGCGCCGAACGCCTGGCGGTCGCGAGGGGATATGTGCCCGTACGCTACTTCTCTGACATGAGCGTAGACCTTGCCCCGGCCGGTTCCGTCGCGGAGTCCGACGCCGAACTGCCGGACGGTGCACGCATCGAGGTTTTCACCAACGGCCTCGGGGAGGCGGTACGCCGCGCCCACAACGAGGCCTTCGCCGACCATTGGGGCTCGGTCCCCCGCTCGGAGGAGCGCTGGGCAGATCAGCTCGCGGCACGGAGTTTCCGACCTGCACTGAGTCGGGTGGTTCTCAGTGCGGATACGAGCCTGGCCCCGCAAGAGCGGGTCGACGCCTATGCCTTGTGTGGCGAGTGGGTCGACGGAGAACTCTATGTCAGCATTGTGGGCACGCGCCGGCGTGCACGCAGACGGGGGTTGGGCTTGGCCCTGCTGGGGAGCATCGTGCGGGCGGCGTCCCAGGCGGGATACGGGAAGGTCGACCTTACCGTGGACTCGGAGAGCCCCACCGGCGCCGGGCGGATCTACGAGCGGGCCGGCTTCACCCGGGTCCGCACCAGCTCGGTCTACCAACGACGGCTGGCGTAAGGAACATCAGGAGCCCGACAGCAGTCCCCCGGCGACGAGCAGCATGACGGCTGCCACCAGACAGTCCAAAATTCGCCAAGCAGCCGGCCGGGCAAAGAATCCCGCCAGTAGGCGAGCGCTGAAACCCAGTAGTGGAAACCAGAGGAAACTGCCCAGGACTGCGCCGGTGCCGAAAACCCACCGGCCCGGATCACCCTGGGCATTGGCGATAGTACCGAGCAGGACCATCGTGTCCAGGTAGACGTGCGGATTCAACCAGGTCAATGCGGCCGCAGTGGCCAGCGCGCCGGACCGCGAGCCACCAGCTGGGCCTCCTGCCGTAAGCGCAGCCGGCCGAATGGCCCGTTTCAGCGCCAGCGAAGCGTAGACCACGAGGAAGATGGCGCCGGCCCATCTGGCCGCCACGAGTACCCAAGGTGCGGTGGAGACCAGTGCCCCGACACCGGCGACACCGGCGAAGATGAGAACAGCGTCGGAGAGCGCACAGAGCACTACGACGCCGAGAACGTGCTCGCGCCGGATCCCTTGTCGCAGCACGAAGGCATTCTGCGCGCCGATGGCAACGATGAGGGAGAGGCCGGAACCGAAACCGGCCAGAAGCGGCATGAAGATCGACACAGATCCACGGTAGGACCGAGCACCATGTTGAAACCAGCTAAAGATTTTTTGGGTACATTAGAATCGCTTACCATGGACTTCCCCGCGGACCAGCTTCGGGCCTTCGCTGCCGTCATCGATGCAGGAACCTTCGATGCCGCAGCGGTGCGCTTGCACGTGACACCCTCCGCCGTGAGCCAGCGGATCAAGGCGCTCGAGGCCCAGGTCGGAACCGTCGTCGTCCGACGCAGCAAACCTGTGTCCCCGACGAAGGCTGGCATGGTGCTGCTGCGATTGGCCCGTCAACTGGACCTGCTGGCAGCCGAGGCGGAAGCAGAACTTTCGGGGCACACGGCGGGAGGCCGTGGGCAGCGGGCCGTCGTCCCCGTGGTCGTCAACGCGGATTCGCTGGCGACGTGGTTCCCCGGGGTCCTCGAGGACCTGGCCCGCGACGACGGGCTGGAGATCGAGATCCTGCGGGAAGACGAATCGGCGTCCGCCGAGCTGCTGCGGACCGGCCGTGCTATGGCCGCGGTGACCACGGATGGTCGCACCGTGCAGGGAAACTCCACCCAGATGCTGGGCACCCAACGATATGTGGCGATGGCCTCGCCGGCCTTCGCACAACGTTGGTTTGCCGGCGATCCGATCGCCGGCCTGGTGCTGGCACCCATGGTCAACTTCGATAGGGCGGATCAATTGCAGCGTTCGTTGATCCTGGAGGTGGCGGGGCGTCGTGCCTCCCCGCCGGCACACTATGTTCCGGACTCGATCCAGTTTGTCGGCGCGGTGGCGGCCGGACTCGGGTGGGGGATGGTCCCCACCGCTCAAGATCCGGGAGACGGGACCCTGGTTGCGCTGGACGCGGGCTGGACGCGGGACGTCAGGCTCTATTGGCAGCGCTGGAAACTGGATTCACCGGCCTTGGCACGGGTGAGCGAGGCGGTGCTGGACGCCGCGTGGAAGAGCGGTTCCCTGGCCGGCCCCGATCTGTGAATCGATGGTGGAACCCCCGCTAGCTGCGAGGGACCGGAGGGCCGATGATCAGCAGGACCGTGAACACCACGGCGATGGCGATCAGGGCGACAATAGCCGCGGGAATGGGATGGCGCAAGCACCAGGCCTGGATGGACTCTACGAAACCATGGGGCTCGTCGCCGTCGACTGCCAGCCGCCAGCCACCATCCAGGAGGCCAGCTCGGGCCGTCGAGCGTTCAAAGGGAACCGTGCAAAACGGGACGATTGACGAAGCGAGGCCCAGCACGCCGCGGCCGAAGCTCCACCGTTGATTCACCCACACGAAGCAGGTCACCACGCAATAACTGAGGAACGTCAGGCCGTGGATGGAGCCGAAGACGGGGACGAACGCATCGCTGACGTGGCTGTATTTGAGCACCATGCCCAAGATCAGCAGGCCCCACGTGAACATCTCCGCAGTGGCCAGGAAGCCGTAGAGCCGCTTGGGCGACAAGCTGGTGGCGGTACGGGGATCAGTGGTGGAGGGCATGGCGTCCTTTCGTCAGATACCAGCATGTCATGTTCTGGATGTGCGCCGGTGCCGGTGTGCTAGCCTGCCCGTGCAGGAGCACTCTGCTCCGACCGGACGAGGGAGCCGTACCCGGACTGCGACAAGACGGCCACCGGAAGGGATCGGTGATCGGCCATGGCATGGGTGGTACTCGTTGTCTCGGGGATGTTCGAAGCGGTGTGGGCGATTGCGCTGGGGAAAACCGAGGGATTCTCGAAGGTGGTTCCCACCATCGTCTTTGCTGCCGGCCTCATCGTGAGCATGGCCGGTTTGGCATATGCCATGAAGGACATATCGACGGGGACGGCCTATGCCGTTTGGGTCGGCATCGGAGCGTCCCTCACGGTCATCTACGGGATGGCGGTGGACGGGGACTCGATCAGCTGGGCAAAGATCCTGCTGCTGACGTTGCTCGTCGGTTGCGTCGTTGGCCTGAAATTCGTCGAGTAGCTCTCAGCGCCAGCGGGTCGTCATGAAGAAGCCGACCATGGCGACCCCGAACCCGATGACGATGTTCCACCCTCCGACGGCGGCAATCGGGAGCAGTGCCTGGGAAATGTAGTAGGTGATGATCCACAGCAGACCCAGGATCATCAGCCCGAACATCACGGGCTTGTACCAGACGGGAAGCGGCTTGACTGCGCCGAACTTGTTGGCGGCGTCCGACGCCTTACGGGCCTTGCGGCGGGTCCTCGACTCGGGCACTACTTCTCCTGACCTTATGCGGGTCACACGTGTTTGGTGCTGAACCCGGGCGATACTCTGATGGCTGGGAGCCGACACCGTGATGCCCACTGCTTCCCCGTCCCGCCATTCTACCGGTACCACGTCACGTGGCCCTGTGGGTCGCCGGTCACCACGCGGATGCACACCGTCGTCGTGCCCGCCCGCCGACCATTTCCACCACCATAGGAGCCGCCCCGGGCACGCATGGCTATTCGGCAACCTGCCCGGACCGTTCTAAATGCGTCTGCTGATTTCCGCATTGCTGGTCGTGCTCGTCATACTGGTGCTGATGGAATACGTGTTCCCCTGGGCGTGTCAAGACAGCCCGTGGGCCGAATCGACGATTGGTCTGGTGCAGTAGAAATGGCCACCCCCACGCGGATCCTGGTGATCGACAACTACGACAGCTTCGTCTACACGCTGGTCGGCTACCTGCGCGAGCTCGGGGCCGAGACTACTGTGGTGCGCAATGACGATGTGAGCCTCGAGGAGGCCATCGAACTCGCCTCGGCTCGCGACGGGGTCCTGGTCTCCCCCGGGCCCGGAACCCCCGGTGAATCCGGTGTCTGCATTGAACTGATCCGCTGGTGCGGCGAGCAATCCGTGCCCATGCTGGGGGTCTGCCTGGGACACCAGGCGCTGGCGGAAGCCTATGGCGGGGTCGTCACCCATGCCGAGGAGCTGATGCACGGCAAGACGTCGCTGATCCACCATGGTTCGCATCCGTTGTTCCACGACATCAACAACCCGTTCACGGCCACCCGCTACCACTCGCTGGCGGCCGTCCGCTCTTCGATCCCCGACGAACTGGAGATCATCGCCGAAACGGAGGGCGGCGTCGTCATGGGCCTGGCACATCGCGAGGCACCGCTGTGGGGCGTGCAGTTCCACCCCGAATCGGTCCTCACCGAAGCCGGATACCACATGCTCGGCAACTGGCTCGAGTCCCTGGGCCTCGCCGGTGCCGCCGCCCGGGCCGCCACGCTCAGCCCGCTGATCAGCGACTGAACGGAGAAGGCCCGTACCCCGCCACGCAATGGCCCCGGCCGGATCGTTACTTCGAGGGCTTGCCGGGGTCCGTTGGCCTACCACGGTCGACGCCCTTGCCGTGGTCGGACGGCTTGGCCGCTTTTGCTGATTTCGAGGGCTTTTCCGAGGGCTGGGCGGTTGCCGATGCCGCGCCCGACGGGTCGGTAGACGGGTTGGCCGACGGTGAGCCGGATTCAACTGAGGGGGATGGCGATGCCGGGGGTTCCTCCACCACCGTGATGGTCACGGTGCCGCCCTGGTCGATGTCCTGGCCGGCCTCCGGTACTTGCTTGGTGATGGTTCCGGGTTCGAGCACCGTGTTCTGCTCCGTTTCAACGGCCAGGTTCAAAGCCACGGCCTTATCGGCCAGGACTTCACGGGCCTTGTCCTCGGTCAGGTCCATAAGCGAGGGGACCGTGACCTTGCCGGTGGAGATCGTCAATTCGACTGAACTGCCGGCCTTGACCTTCTCCCCGAGCTGCGGGTTGGTTCCGATGAGGCTTCCCAGCTCGACGGTCGCGGTGTTCTCGCGTTTGACGTCATTGGAGACCTGAAGGCCCAAGGCGTCGAGGGTGCTGCGCACCGTGGCCTCGGACTGCCCCGCCAGATCCTTGGGCAAGGTCACCTGTTCGGGGCCCATGGAAACGAGGAGGTGGACCTCCGACTGCTGGCGTGCCTGGGAGCCGGCCTTCGGGTCGGTGCCCACCACCGAACCTGCCTCGACCTTGGGGTCGTAGACCTCCTCGGTGATGGGGATCAAATTGGAACCGTAGATCTGGTTCTGCGCGGCAGTCAACGACAAGTTGGCGACGTCGGGGACGGCGACAGTGGCGTTTCGTTCCTGTTGCTGCTGGTTCCAGTTCCAGAACAACCAGGCGCCGGCGGCCAGCACGACGACGGCCAGAATCGAGAAGACAGTGATCCATGCCCTACGTCGCGAGGTGCGGTAGCGTTCGGCCTCCTCGTCGGTGGAGCGACGGCCCGAGCCCTCGTCGAACAGGGAGGATTCGGTGTACTGATCCCTGATGGCCGGCTGGACCCCCGTGCCAGGATCAGTGCCACCCACGGCCGCCATGGCCTGCGTGCGTTGTCCGCCGTC
Organism: Arthrobacter sp. ASL1; assembly: GCF_056680475.1. NCBI lineage: Bacteria > Bacillati > Actinomycetota > Actinomycetes > Micrococcales > Micrococcaceae > Arthrobacter > Arthrobacter sp. ASL1. The sequence continues at coordinate 2,361,579 of NZ_CM155284.1, read as the reverse complement.
GTCCATCCCATCGGCGGTTCCGCTCCCCGCGGCTGCCGCAGAGGTCGACGCCATGCCGGCGGCCAGCGTGCGGGTCGGCATGTCGGTGGTCACCATGGCCTGGGTCGACATCGGCATCACGGCGAGGGCCTCGGTGGCGTCCCCGCGGTCCTGCGGTAACGGCCGGTCGTCCTGTGCGGCCTTCAGTGCGACGGCGAATGCCGCGGCGTCCTGGTACCGGTCCTCCCGGTCCTTGGCCAATGCGGTGGCGATGACCTCGTCGATCTTCGGTCCCAGTTCGGCGTTGTGGACACTGGGGGCAGCGGCTTCCTCGCTCACGTGTTGGTACGCGACGGAAACGGGGCTGTCCCCGGTGAAGGGCGGGCGGCCGGTCAGCAGCTCGTAGAGTAGGCAGCCCGTCGAGTACAGGTCGCTGCGCGCGTCAACCGTCTCGCCCCGGGCCTGCTCCGGGGAGAAATACTGTGCCGTGCCGACGACTGCCTGTGTCTGCGTCATGGTTGCCGCGGAATCGGCCAGGGCACGGGCGATGCCGAAATCCATGACCTTGACGTCGTCGTCACCGGTGACCATCACGTTGGAGGGTTTGATGTCCCGGTGCACGATGCCCTTGCGGTGGCTGTATTGCAGGGCTGCCAGCACGCCCAGGGTGTATCTGACGGAGGACTCGGAGGTCAGTTCCCCCGCCTTGAGGAGGTCCCGCAGGGTCTTGCCCTTGACGTACTCCATGACGATGTACGGGACCTTGACCTCGTGGTCGGCAGCTCCCTCGATTTCTTCCTCGCCCGTGTCGTAGACCGCGACGATCGAGGGGTGGTTCAGCCCGGCGACCGCCTGGGCTTCGCGACGGAAGCGGGTCTGGAAGACCGGGTCACGCGCCAGGTCACGACGCAGGAGCTTAATCGCGACCTCACGGCCGAGTCTGAGGTCCCGGGCATGGTAAACATCCGCCATGCCGCCGCGGCCGATGAGGTCGCCGACGTCGTAGCGGGAGTTTAGGATTCGGGATTCAGTCACGTGTTTCCTCTGCGCACCCTAGGGGTGGACTTGCGGGTGTCGTCGATCAGGGGGATGGCTGCGCGCCAGTGCCGGCGGCATCGGGTGCGGTGGTGGTGGGTGTCGTTGGCAATGGAGCGGATTCCTTCGACGTCTGGGGCGGGCTGGAGCTGCTTGGCTTGTTCGGCGGTGCCGTGGTGGAGGGACTTGCCGATTCGCTGCTGGAGGGGGCGCTGCTCGGTTCCGGGCTGGAACTTGGCGATGGAGCCACGGCATAGGTGAGCCGGACCACATCTCCCCGGTTCAGGGTCCCGGTCGGCTCGACCCTGATGACGGTGTTCTCGGGCTTGCTGCTTTCGGCTCCCTCCACGGAGACGTTGAGCCCCTTGGCGAGCAATGCGGCCCGCGCTTCCTCAAGCGGTTTGCCCAGGTACTGGTTGGCGTTGACTTCCACTGTCTGTGCCGGCGCCGAGGTGGTCTTGCTTCTCGTCGAGGGCGCGGCGCTGGACGAGGACGGAGAAGACGACGAAGACGCCGATGTGGACGCCGATGTGGATGCCGAAGTGGAAGAAGACGTCGTGGCCGGCGCCTCGTTCCCGGCGTTGTCGCCGGTGAACAGCGGGACCAGCCAGACGGCGAGGAGGGCCAAGACCACGAGGATGAGCAGCGCGATCAGCGGCCACTTCCACGGGCTGCCTCCCGGCTGGCGCGGCGGCCTGTCGCCTCTGCCGCCGGAACCGCCGGCGGCAGAAGCGGAGGAATCGTCATCGGGGTCCCAGTCCTTGCTGGCACCGAGGACCGAGTTGAAGTCGTCTCCGCGGCGGCCCGCGGCGGCCGCGGCTCCGGCGCCGGCGATCGCTCCGGCACCTGCGGCACCCTGCACTGTGGTGGAGGGCCCGCCGTCGTACTCCCGGGTGGCGTGCGGGCCACTGGAGGTCGGGTCGCCCACGGTCGGCAGCGCACTGGTGCCAGGTTCCACTGGATCGGTGGCTGCGGTCCGCGGGTTGGCCCGGGTGGGGGTGTCGCCCATCGCCACCGCCTGGGTGGCATCCCCGGGGCCGGCAATCAGGAACGGGATGATGCCCGGGACGGCAGCACGTGCCGCATCGATGTTGCCCGCGCGGATGGCGTCGGCAGCTTCCGCCAGCTTCGTGGCCGTTGCGGGACGTTGCGCTGGATCCTTGGCAAGCATCGACATGATCAGTGCGCGGTGGTTCTCGGGGATGGACTCGTCCAAGGGCGGCGGGTTGTCGTTGACCTGGGCCAGGGCGATCGCGATCTGCGATTCGCCGGTGAACGGACGACGACCGGCCAGGCATTCGTAGCCGATGACTCCCAGCGAGTAGATGTCGGAGGAACCCGTCGCCTGCTGTCCGGTCGCCTGCTCCGGCGCCAGGTACTGCGCGGTTCCCATGACCTGGCCGGTCGCAGTCAAGGGGACCTGGTCGGCGATGCGCGCGATCCCGAAGTCGGTGATTTTCACCCGTCCGTCCGGCAAGATCAGCAGGTTTCCCGGCTTCACGTCGCGATGGACCAGTCCCTGGGCGTGCGCCGCCGCAAGGGCACGCGCAGTCTGGGCGATGATCGACATCGTACGGTCCGGTGCCATGACCTTCTCGCGCTCGATGATCGCCGAGAGCGGCTGGCCGGGGACCAGCTCCATCACCAGGTAGGCGGACCCGCCCTCTTCGCCGTAGTCGAACACGTTGGCGATGCCATTGTGGCTCAGCAGCGCAGTGTGGCGTGCCTCGGCACGAAAGCGCTGGAGGAACCCCGGATCACCGGTGTATTCCTCCTTGAGGATCTTGATGGCCACGATGCGGCCGAGGATCTGGTCACGTGCCTTCCAGACCTCCCCCATGCCGCCGATGGCTATCCGATCGGTCAACTGGAACCGACCGCCCAGGGTGATACCCGATGTAGGCCTCACTTGTTGAACACCGCCTCTAGGATCTTCTTCAGGTTTGGACTGGTCAGGTTGTGGCCGGTCTCGTAATCAGTCTTCTCAATGACAATGGTGACAGCCACCTGCGGGTCATCCGCGGGGGCGAAGCCGGTGATCCATGAATTGACCTTGCCCGTTTTGCCGATCTGGGCCGTTCCGGTCTTCGCCGCGATGTCGAGGCCGGGGATGTCCGCCTGGTAGGCGGTGCCGCCGTCGAGGGGGGCGCGCATCAGCTCGGTGACCTGGTTGGCCACCTCCTTGGTGGTCGCGGTGCTGAATTCCTCGGGCTTGGGCTGGCTCAGAACGCTGAGGTCAGGGGCGGTGACTTGCTTGATGAGATTCGGCTTCATGATGACCCCATCATTCGCGATGCCCATGGCCACCATGTTCATCTGCAGTGGCGTGGCCTTCACATCGAACTGGCCGATCGCGGCCAATCCCAACTGGTCCGGGGACATGTCGGTGGGGAATACGCTGGGAGTCACGCGCAGCGGGATCGCCAGCGGCTGGCCGAAACCGAACCGCTCGGTGACATCGCGCAGGGCGTCCTGGCCGACCGCCTGGCTCATGGCCACGAAGGGGGTGTTGCAGCTCTGGGCGACGATGAACTTCAGCTTGGCCCGGGGCTTGTTGGAGCAGATGCCCTCGACGAAGTTCGGCAGTGGCGTCTGCGTGCCCGGCAACAACATGGACTCCGGATTGTCGTACGTGTCGTTCAGGTTGTACTTGCCGGATTCCAGGCCCGCCACCAGGTCGAGGATCTTGAAGCTCGAGCCCGGGGGGATCAGGTGGCCGATCGCCGGGTTGACGTTCGGGCTCAGGCCCGGGACCTTGAGCAACTCTGCCATGTTGGCGGAGGCCTTGGCGCTGCTGTGGACGGCGAGCAGGTTGGGGTCGTAACTGGGCTTGGACACCATGGCCAGGATGTCGCCGGTCTTGGGTTCCGAGACGATGATCGTCCCCTGCTGGCCGTCGGGGATCAGGTCGTAAGCGGTCTTCTGCAGCTTCGGGTCGATGGTCAGCTCGACGGAGGCGCCTTCATCCTGCTGCCCGGTCAGCAGGTTGACCATGCGACTGTAGAACTGCGAGTCGCTCTGTCCCGTCAACTCGTCGTCCATCACGCCCTCGAGCATGTTGGCCCCGTAGATCAGTGAGTAGAACCCGGTCAGGTGTGCGTACAGCTTCGGATCGGCGTAGGTCCGTTGGTAGTCGAACTGGTCTTGCGAGGGGACCGACTCGGCGACCGGCTTTCCGCCGACCAGGATGGGTCCGCGGGCCAGATCGAAGTTTTTGTAGAGCTGCCGGGTGTTCATCGGGTTGGAGTTCAGGTCCTTCGCGGCGAAGAACTGGATGTAGCTCAGTGCGCCGAAAATGAGGATGAACAGGGCGACGACGGCGATCCATACGTGGCGGAGGGCGGTGTTCATGCGGGGTCCCCCTTTCCATGTGTCGGTGTCGTTCTGGAAGCCGGGGTCTTGCCGCGGAGTCTGGCCTGGTCTTCTTCGCGTTGCTTGGCCCGGGCACTGATGTCGGGCCCGGCTGCCGCCATGTCGCGTTCGTTGAGCGGGCCCGTCACGGCGGGCCTTCGTGCATTGTGCGAGACCAGCAGCAGTAGCGCCACGATGATCCAGTTGGACAGCAGGGAGGAGCCGCCTGCGGACATGAACGGTGTTGTCAAGCCCGTCAGCGGGATCAAAAGTGTCACCCCGCCCATGACCACGAAGCACTGCAGCCCGATGGTGAACGAGAGGCCCGCGGCCAGGAGCTTACCGAAGGAGTCCCGGCTGCCCAGCCCGGCACGGATGCCGCGGCTGATGAGGATGACGAACAGCAGGATGATCGCCACGAGGCCGATGAGGCCCAGTTCCTCACCCAGCGCGGTGATGATCATGTCGGAGTTGGCCAGGGGGACCAGATCCGGTCGGCCATTGCCGATCCCGGTACCGAACAGGCCGCCGCTCGAGAGGCCGAAGAGCCCCTGGACGATCTGCCGGCTGCCGCCATATTGCTGGTCGTAGACATCAGGGTCGAAGGCATTGAGCCACGAGTTCAGCCGCAACGCCACGTGGGTCATGGTCTGGGACGCGAAGACCCCCGCGATGGCAACCATGACCAGGCCGATGACGATCCAGCTGATGCGGCCGGTGGCAACGTAGATCATGACCATGAACAGCCCGAAGAACAGGATCGATGATCCCAGGTCGCTTTGCACGACCAATACCCCAATGCTCACCAGCCAGGCGATGACCATCGGCCCGAGGTCCTTCAACCGGGGCAGCTGCAGGGGCCCGATCTTCCGCCCGGCGAGCAGGATCAGGTCGCGGTGGGTCGACAGGTAACCGGCAAAAAACAGGGCCAGGGAGATCTTGGCCAGCTCGCCAGGCTGGAAGGAGAGGGGGCCGATGCCGATCCAGATGCGCGCACCGTTGATCTCCCGGCCGAGGCCCGGGACCAGCGGCAGGACCAGCAGCACCGCGCTGATTGCCAGGAAGATGTAGGGAGCCCGTCGCAGGATGCGGTGGTCACGCACCGCCCACAGGGTGATGATGGCCGCGCCCATGGCCACACCGGTCCACAGCAGTTGCCGCGTGGCGGCGTTGTCGTCATTGACCAGATCGAGCCGGTGGATCATGGCGATGCCGATGCCATTGAGCGCCACCACGCACGGAAGGATGATCGGATCGGCATATTTGGTCCAGATGCGCAGCACGACATGCATGACCAATGCCATGCCGGCCAGGACCGCGCCTTGCGTGATGAAACCCTCGTCGAGGCCGTCTGGATTGCTCAGGCTCACCAGGTAGTTGGCGCCCACCGCGACGATGAGGGCCAGGACCAGAAGCACCAGTTCGGTGTTTCGCCGTGGAACCGGCGCGGTCTGTATTTCGCTCACGGTGTCACGTCCTGACAGTAGGAGGGCAGAGTCGGCGGTGTGTCCCCGCTCTGCGGATGGGCCGGCACGATGACCGGGCACGCTTGCTTGGCGCTGATCAGCAGCTCGGAGACGATGTCCTGGGCGTGGGCCAGGTCGCGGGCGGCCAGGGAGTTCCTCAGGCGCTGCTGCGTGTAGGAAGGAAGGGCCCGGGTGGGGATCTGCGTGACCGAGTCGACATGGGACAACTCGATCGGGCCGAGGTCCTGGGAGACGCCGTTGAAGATGGCGACCTGGCCGTTGTAGTCGGCGACGTAGTACTGCGTCTGGGTCCAGACGTAGCCGAACCACAGGACGGAGGCGAGAATGAGCCCCATCAAGGTCAGGAACGTCGGGATGAGCCATCCGCGGCGGGCCGGGCGGCGGGTGGGATCGTATTCACGCGACGGTGCCGCATCCTCGGGCTGGGACGCCTTGTGGGTCAGGATGGCGGTCGCACGCTTTTCCGCCGAACGCTGGGTGACCATCGGGATTTGCCCGGTCTTGGTCGCCAGATCGGCTGCCCCGACCAGCACGTGTGGTCGGATGGACATCTCGTGCCGGATGATCGCGGCGCTGGCTTCCAGGTCGCCTTCCTGGGCGACTTGCAGCTGTGCCGTATCCGGGGCGGGTTCCTGTACCGGTGGCATAACCGGTTCCTCGTCCACGGCTTCCTCGGAGACCTCGACCATGACGATCGTGATGTTGTCGGGGGAACCGTGGTCCAGTGTCACCTCGACCAAGGCGTCCACGGTCTCCTGCAGGGAGCCGGCTTCGCGGACGATGCTCTCGGTGAGCTTTTCCGGCACGACGGCGTTGAGGCCATCCGAGCAAAGCAGCCAGCGTTCGCCGGGTGTAACCGGATACTGGTCGATGTCCAGTTCCGGGCTGGCATCGGAGTCGCCGAGAACCCGCATCAGCACGTTCTTGTGGGGGTGGTGTTCGGCTTCCTCGGGGCGCAACCGGCCCTCGTCGACAAGGCGCTGAACGAACGTGTGGTCCTTGCTGACCTGTTCGAAGACTCCGTCCTTGAAGCGATACGCACGCGAATCGCCGATGTGTGCGTACTGGAACCGGTCCCCGGTCAGCAGGATGGCGGTCACCGTGGTGCCCATCCCGGAAAGCTTCGGGTTTGCAGTGACCAGGTCGTTGAGGATCGAATTAGCGGTTTGGATCTCGTCGGGGAGGACCGTTTCGACGTCCTGCTTCGTTTCCTGGTCCAGGTGCACCAGATCCAGGACGGTCGAGGCCGATGCGACGTCGCCGCCGACGTGGCCGCCCATGCCGTCGGCCACGACGGCCAGGTAGCGGCCGGCATAGCCGGAGTCGTCGTTCTTGGCGCGAACTTTCCCCACATCCGAACGCGCTGCGAACCGCAACGTGAGCGCCATACTACGGCCTCAACTCCATCACGGTTTTCCCGATCCGGATGGTCTGGCCGATGTCCACGGGCTGGGCTCGGGTCAACTGGGAATCCCCCAGGTAGGTGCCGTTCGTGGACCCCAGGTCCTCGATGAACCACCGGCTGCCTTGGGGGAAGAGACGGGCGTGGCGGCCCGAAGCGTAATCGTCCTCGAGGACCACGGTCGCCTCCTGGGCGCGGCCCAGCAGGATCGGGCTCGCCGCCAATTCGAGGCTGGTCCCGGCGAGGGGACCCTCGAGAATTTCCAGGGTACGGGCCGACTTCCTGGGGGCGGGAACCGGTTCGGCCATCAGATCGGGGTTCTTGCGGACTTCTCGAGCCGTCGGTTGCCCTGTCTTCGCCTTCTTGCCGATGGATAGGTCCCGGCGAAGTGCGGTGATGATGCTCAGAATCAGGATCCACAACAGGATCAGGAAGCCGAGCCGCAAGGCCGTCAGTACGAGATCGCTCATGCGCTGCCTCCGGTGCGCTGGGGAACTAGTCGGTAGGTGATGCGGGTGCGGCCCATCGCCACGATGGAGCCGTCGAAGAGTTCCTCGCGCCCTTGGACGCGTTGTCCGTTCACGTAGCTGCCGTTGGTGGAGCCCAGGTCCACGGCCCAGGCGCGCGCACCGTCCCTGACGATTTCCACGTGGCGACGCGAGACCCCGGGATCGTCGATGGGGATGTCCGCCTCGGCGGAGCGACCCAGCACCACGGAGTCGGCATTCAGGGCGTAACGCTGCCCGTTGATGTCCAGGACGGCCTGCTGGTTGGACGGCGGCCGGGGCGGTGCCTCGGGGGCTTTCGGGGGCGTGGCGGTGCCGGCGGCCGATTTTTCCATGGTGGCGTCGATGGTGAAGCTGCCGGCCCGGGTGGCTTCGTCCCGGTTGAACGAGACGCTGACCGGGCCTTGCAATGTGTACTGCTGGGAGCGGGCGTGCTTGACGGCGACATCGCACAGCTCCTCGGCCAGGGTGGCACCCCATTGGCGTGCCCGCTCGAAATCTGCGGCACCGAGCCGGATCTTGAAGGAATTGGGCGCCAAGGTGCGGCCTTCGGACAGCGTCAGTGTCCGTTTGTCCATCTCGTTGCGCAGCTGGCTGGCGATCTCCACAGGCTGTACCTCGGCGGAGCCGGAACCCCGGAAGACACTGGTCACCAGCTTTTCGAGACCGCGCTCAACGTTGTCCACCACACCCATGGGCGCTGCTCCTCTCGAAGTCGGTTGTCCTGTATGCCGCTCCGGCCACGGAGCGTGACGAAACAGCCGGCCGGGGGCCTGTGCTTGTCCGATACTACTTGCCCTGTCTGGGAATCGGTCCGGGGGAGTTGGCAACTCTTCCATATCGCAACGTGTTTTAGCGGGTTTTTGGTTCCCTCTCGTGCTCCTCATCACAGAAGAACCGGCGATTAGGCGATGCCGTCCCGAGGTGGTTATGATTGATCTCGCTGTTCCGGGGAAACCCGAACCAGCGACTCGCGCGAGTGGCGGAATTGGCAGACGCGCTGGCTTCAGGTGCCAGTGCCCGCAAGGGCGTGGGGGTTCAAGTCCCCCCTCGCGCACGAGTTTCGAGGATGTCCTCCTTCCGGATCACGGAAGGGGGGCATTTTTTCGCCCACGGATAGCCAGTGCTGCGGAATATGCCTGCACAACGCCGGTTGTACCCTGCATGACCTCCTTGCCTCCGCTATCCATTCTGGATCGTGCACTCGCCCGTGCGGGCTATGGCGAAGCCGCGGCCCTGCAGGCGGTGGTCGCCCGGGCCCAGGAAATCGACGGCCGGGGCATCTCGAGGTTTTGGGTGGCCGAACACCACGGGGTGCCGGGCATCACCGGTTCGGCACCCGCCGTGCTGATGGCGGCGGTGGCCGCCGCAACCACGGGGTTGCGCGTGGGATCCGGGGGGATCATGCTGCCAAACCACCAGCCGCTGGTGGTTGCCGAACAGGTGTCGACATTGGACCAGCTCCATCCCGGGCGCATCGATCTGGGCCTCGGGCGCTCGCTGGGCTTCACCCCGGCCGTCCGCACGGCGCTGCGCACCTCAACCTACGGGGACGCCGAATTCGCGGATGACATCGCCGAACTGACGGGCTATCTGGACGGCACGGCTTCCTTCACCTCCCGGCCACGGCCCGCGACCCGGATTCCCTTGTTCGTCCTGGCGACCCGGAGAGGTGCCGCCATTGCCGCCCGGGCCGGTCTCGGCGTCGTCCTCGGAGGACCGGTCCTGACTGACCGGCAGCGGGCCCGCGCGGCAGTGCAGGAGTATCGGAGCGCTTTCCGAGGCTCCGACCGCTTCGAGCGGCCCCACGTGGTGATCGCTGTCAATACCGTGGCCGCCGACACCGTGGCCCGGGCACGCGACCTGCTGCTCCCGGAGGCGTGGGCGATGGCGCAGGCGCGGACCCGTGGTGAATTCCACCCCCTGGAACCAGTCGAAGCGGTGCGCGCCAAGCCGATGACCGCACGCCAACGGGGGTTGGTCGAGGACCACTTGAACGCGGCGGTGCTCGGGTCACCAGCGCTCGTTCGGGGGCTCCTGGCCGATCTGGCGGCGGCCACGGGCGCCGACGAGATCATGCTGACGGGTGCGACCCATGACGTCCAGGACCAGATGCACTCGGACCGGATACTGGCCGGATTGGCGCCGGGCTGAGGTGCCACCGGGCCCGGAGGTGGCAACGAGCGGATTCCGCCGGTGACGAATACCGGTCGCTGGATGAGACCGACGCCACATCGTCTGCATAGACTGGGGGCGCACGCGCGATCGACGACGAACAGGAGTGCATCCGTGGCAGAAAAGACAGCACATCAGAACGTCACCTTTCCCTCCGCCGGACAGCAGGCCCACGGTTACCTGGCCACGCCGGCCTCCGGCAGCGGACCGGGGGTGATCGTCATCCAGGAGTGGTGGGGACTGACGGACCACATCCGCGACGTCGCCGACCGGCTGGCCGCCGAGGGCTTTGTCGCCCTGGCCCCGGACCTCTATGGCGGGTGGGTCACCCACGATGGTGACGAGGCCACCGAGATGATGCAGAAACTTCCGGAGGAGGAAGGCGCACGACTCCTTGCCGGCGCCGTCGACTACCTGGTGGGCCTCGACGAGGTCACCAGCTCCAAGGTCTCCGCCATTGGGTTCTGCATGGGCGGTGGATTCGTCCTGGCCCTGGCCGCCCAGCAGGGCGACCGGATAGCCGCCGCCGTGCCGTTCTACGGTGTCGGCCAGGGTGTCCCCGCGTCGTTTGCCGGGGTCCGTGCCGCGATCCAGGGCCACTACGCGACGGAGGACACCTCGTTCCCCGTGGACCAGGCGCGCGCCCAGGAACAGCAGATCCGTGACGAATCCGGTGCCGACGTGACCTATTACTACTACGAAGCCCCGCATGCGTTCCATAATGATGGGAACCCGCAGGGCAACTACCGCCCGGAAGCGGCCCGGCTGGCCTGGGAACGGTCCGTCGGCTTCCTCCGGGAGAAAACCAACTAGACCACGCACGACCAATAGGCGCGTCGCCATCGGCGTCGCACCAGACAGGGAGCAAACACATGTCAGGAACAGTCATCGTCGGTGTCGACGGCAGCGAGACCGCGAACAAGGCGGCCACGCGGGCGGCCACCGTGGCCGCCGGGCTCGGCGCGGATCTCATGGTGATCACCGCGCATACCAAGGACAACACCGAGGTCGTCCAGATTGGCAGCGACACCTGGATCCTCGACGACGCCGAGCAGGCCCAGAAGCTCGCCGAGAAGTCCGCCACCAAGCTGCGCGAACTGGTACCGGGCGCGAGCATCACCGCCTCTGCCGTCAAGGGCAAGCCGCAGGACGCCCTGGTCGAGGAGGCCAGCCGACTCGGTGCCCAGCTCATCGTCGTCGGCAACGTCGGCATGAAGGGCCTGGGCCGCGTGCTCGGCAGCGTGGCCTCCAGCGTCGCGCTGAACGCCCCGTGCGACGTCTACATCGTGAAGACCGCCAGCTAGCGGCCCAGACCGGCAGCAAACGGCGCCCATACCCCGTGGGGGATGGGCGCCGTTTTGGGTTCCGGCGACGTTCCGGGGATGGCTACCGGCCGTCGGCTTCGCGGGCCGTGGCCTTCCGGGCAGCAGCCTCGCGGACGCGGGTCTCCTCGGCGCGAACGGCGGCCATGTTGCTCCGTTCCGCCTGCAGCCACTGCGGCCGATCCGCGAGCAGTTCCTCGATCTGCGCCGTGGTCAGCGCCTCCTCGACGCCTCCCCGGGCCAACCCGGAAATGCTCACGTTCAGCTTCTGGGCGACGACCGGACGCGGATGCGGTCCGTTTTGGCGCAACGCCACCAGCCATTCGGGCGGTTCGTTCATCAATTCGTCCAGGGCGGACCGGGTGACCGGGCCCTCCTGGAATTCGGCAGGCGTGGCGGGCAGGTAGACGCCGAGCTTCTTGGCGGCGGTGGCCGGTTTCATGCTCTGCGGGGTTTTCTGGCTCATTCCCCCAGCGTACCCGGGCCCGGGCGGTAGGCTGGCGTGCGTGGCAGAGCTGAGAATCGCGTTCGTCCCCGGCGTGACCCCGGGCAAGTGGCTGGAGCGTTGGCGGGAGCGGCACGCGGAGGTGCCGGTCATCGCGACCCGGTACGACGACGGCGACGACCCCCGCGGGTTGCTCGCCTCCGGTGATGCCGACCTGGTCTTCCTGCGTTTCGCCGACGGGGCGAAGCCCGCCGACGCCACGACGCACGTGATCCCCCTGTACGAGGAGCTGCCCGTGGTGTGTGCACCGCGCGAGCACGAGGTGGAGCTCTACGACGATGAGGTGCCGTTGGCGGAACTGGCGGGACAGGCCTGGCTGGACCTGGCTGACTACCCGCCCGCCGTGGGCGGAACGGCCATGGCCGTGGAGGTCGTCGGATCCGGCGCCGGGTTGCTGGTGGTGCCCATGTCCGTGGGACGGCTGTACCGGCGCAAGGACGTGGTGCAGAAGGTCCTCTCGGGCGCACCCTCGACCCGGATCGGCGTTTCCTGGCTCAAGCCGATCGGTGACGACCCGGAAAATCCGCTGGTGGAGGAGTTCATCGGGATCGTCCGTGGTCGCGGCGCGAATTCCTCCCGACAGCCCTCCGTGCAGGAACGCGAGCTCCGCGAGGCGGCCGCGTCCCAGCGCACACGCCAACGCAGCCCCCAGGATGCCCCCCGTGGAGGTGCCCGGAAGCACGGACAGCGCACCGGCGGCAAACCCACCGGCGGAAAGCCCACCGGCGGAAAGCGCCGTGGCGGTCCCGCCCGCGGGCGCCGGTAGCCGCCCCGGACCAACTATCCGTCCGGACGCAGGAGGGCCCCGCACCGCGGCACCCGAAGATGCCGCCGTGCGGGGCCCCAGCGGTCGGACCGGTTAGCCGATCGAGGCGAACCCGAAGACCACCGCGGCGAGGGCGAAGCCGACCACGCCGATCAGCGTCTCCAGCACCGTCCACGTCTTCAGGGTGGTCTTCACGTCCATGTCGAAGAAGCGCCCCACCAGCCAGAAGCCCGAATCGTTCACGTGCGAGATGATCACCGAACCGGCGGCCACGGCCACGACCATGGTCGCCAGCTGGATGTCGTTCAGCCCGGCGGCTGCGACGGCCGGGGCCAGCAGGCCGGCGGCGGTGGTCAACGCGACGGTCGCCGAGCCCTGGGCCACGCGCAGGATGCCGGAGATCAGGAAGCCGGCGAGGATCAGCGGGACGCCCAGGTCACCGAGGACGTTGGCCAGGGCGTCGCCGATGCCCGAGGTGCGCAGGACGCCGCCGAACATGCCGCCGGCACCGGTGATCAGGATGACCGAGCAGACCGGTCCCAGCGCCTTTTCCATGACCTGCTCGATGGCCGTCTTGGCCATGCCGCGGCGCATGCCGAGCACGACGGCTGCGACCAGCAGGGAGATCAGCAGGGCCACCGGGGTTTCGCCGATCGCGCGCAGCAGCTGGAACCAGGTGTCCTCCGTGACGGTTTCCGGCAGGACCCCGCCGGAGGCCAGCGTGTTCAGGCCGGTGTTGAGGAAGATCAAAACCAGGGGCAGCAGCAGCACGGCGATGACGGTGCCGAAGGCCGGCGGGTTCGCCTCGTGTTCGGAGTCGGCCTCGCCCAGCAGGGACGGGATTGGCAGTTCCCACTTGCGCCCGGCCCACTTGCCGAACAGGTAGCTGGTCACGTACCAGGTCGGCAGGGCGACCACGAGCCCGATGAGCAGGACGTAGCCGACGTTGGCGTCGAAGAACTGGGAGGCGGCGACGGGGCCGGGGTGCGGCGGGACAAAGACGTGCATGACCGAGAACGCGCCGGCGGCGGGCAGCCCGTAGAGCAGCACGCCGCCACCGAGCCGCCGTCCGACGGCGAAGACGACCGGCAGCATGACGACCAGTCCGGCGTCGAAGAAGATCGGGAAGCCGAAGATCAGCGAGGCGACGCCCAGGGCGAAGGGTGCCCGCTTCTCGCCGAACACGCGGATCAGGTAGTCGGCCAGCACCTTGGCGCCGCCGGAGGTCTCCACGATGCGCCCGAGCATGGCGCCCAGGCCCACGAGCAGGGCGACGGAGGCCAGGGTGGAGCCGAAGCCGTCGGTGAGCACCTTTACAACGCTGCCGGCGGGGATGCCGGTGGCGAAGGCGGTCAGCAGGCTGACGAGGATCAGTGCCACGAAGGCATGCATCCGTAGTTTGATGATGAGCAGCAGCAGGACGACGATGGCGACGGCGGCGATGCCGAGCAGCGGTCCCGCACCCAGGGTCTGGGTCCAGTTCTCGATGGTCATGGGTTCTCCATTGGGGGGTCGGATGGAACGTTCGGTCAGGGGCGGCTGGTGGCCGCGGGGGTCAGGCCGAGACGGGAGATGGCCCGTTCGGCCAGGTCGCCGGGGGTGGTGTCGTTCGGCAGCGTGGTGCCGTCCTCGTCGGCGGCGAGGGGTTCGAGGGTGGCCAATTGGCTGGCCAGCAGCGTGCCGGGCATGAAGTGGTCGGTGCGCTGCCCGAGGCGTTGGGCCAGCAGGGCCGCGTCCGCATCGACCTGCAGGAAGCGCACGACGCCGGTGCCCTGCCTCAGCAGGTCCCGGTAGCTGCGCTTGAGGGCGGAGCAGGTGACGACGGTTCCGGCGCCGCCGTCGTGGCCGTCCATCCACCGGCGCAGTTCCGCGAGCCAGGGCCAGCGGTCGGCGTCGTCCAGCGGGATCCCGGCGGCCATCTTGGCGATGTTGGCCGGCGGGTGGAAGTCGTCGGCCTCGGCCGCAGGCCAGCCCAGCCGTTCGGCGAGCAGTGCGGCGACCGTGGTCTTCCCCGAGCCGGAGACCCCCATGACCACGAGGTGCGTGGTGGGGGTCGGGGGTGCCTGGTGTGGCATGTCATCTCCTGGAAGGACGTCCTTGGCCTGCCGTCGAAACGGCTGGATAAAAGATAACACCTTATAACCGGGTAAAGATAGTACTAATTGTGACGAGTGTCGCGGGCCGGAACCATAGGATGTTCACCATGCAGATGCCCGCCGGAGCAATGGTGCTCCAGGAACCCATAGTCGACGCGCTCGGCCGCGAGATCATCGACGGAGTGCTGCGTCCGGGGGACCGGCTGACACTTGAATCCCTGCAGGGGCGCTTCGGCGTCTCGCGCACCGTGATGCGCGACTGCATGCGGGTGCTGGAATCGCTGCGGTTGGTGTACGCGAAGCGCCGCGTGGGGCTCGTGATCCAGGAGCCGCGCTTCTGGAACGCCTACGACCGGCGCGTGATCCGCTGGAGGCTGGCCGGGCCGGGGCGCGAACGCCAGTTCACCGAACTGACCGAGCTGCGCGTGGCCGTGGAGCCGCTGGCCGCGGCCGGGGCCGCCCGCCGGGCGCCGGAGGCGGCGCGGACCGAGATCGTGCGCCTGGCCGCCGAGATGCGCCGATTGGGCGAGGCCGGGGACCTGGAGGCCTTCCTGGCCGTCGACATCGCCTTCCACGCGCTGTTGCTCCAGGTCAGCGGGAACTCGATGTTCGCCGAACTCGACGGCGTGGTGGCCGAGGTGCTGACCGGACGCACGGAGCAGCGCATGATGCCCTTCCATCCGCGGGCGAAGGCGCTGGACGAGCACGACGCCGTGGCCGCCGCCGTGGCCGCCGGTGACGGCCACGGTGCCGAGGCGCACATGCAGGTCCTCGTCAATGAGGTGCGCGCCGCCCTCGAGGCGACGCTGACCGACGGGCAGCTCCCCGACTGAGCCGGCCACCCGGCACACGGGACTGCCCCGGGTGCCGGGCACCGCCGTCGTGCTACTGGAACAGCTGTCCCACCCGCGAGAGCGTGGTGACGATCCCGTAGATGAGCGGGACGCCCACGAGTAGCCAGCCGAAGACCAGCCGGCCCGGGGCGACGTCGACGGGGACGTGGGCGGGGGAGCCGGCGGGCGTGGGGGATCCGGGGGTGTTCATCAGGCCTCCTCGGCGCTGGTCGTGGCGCTCTCGCGCTCGGGTTCGTGGAACTTGGGGTCGACGGGACGGATGAGCAGGGCCGCGACGAAGCCGACGATCAGCAGCACCACCATGACCAGCAGCACCGGCAGGTAGTTGTGCGCGTTCATCGTGCCGGGCTTGCCCTGGGCGTCCAGCAGCCCGTTGACGATCAGCGGCCCGGCGATGCCGGCGGCCGACCAGGCGGTGAGCAGCCGGCCGTGGATGGCGCCGACCTGGAAGGTGCCGAAGAGGTCCTTCAGGTAGGCCGGGGCGGTGGAGAAGCCGCCACCGTAGAAGCTGATGATCACGAAGGCCAGCAGGATGAACAGCAGCGTGCTGGAGCCGCCGAAGAACGCCAGGATGACGTAGAGCACCGCGCCGACGCCGAGGTAGACCATGTAGATGTTCTTGCGCCCGATCACGTCCGAGGTGCTTGACCAGGCGAACCGCCCGGCCATGTTGCCGATCGAGAGCAGGCCGACGAAGCCGCCGGCGACGCCCGCGGAGACCGCCGAGACGCCGTTTTCGGCCCGGAAGAAGTCCTGGATCATCGGCGAGGCCTGTTCCAGGATGCCGATCCCGGCGGTGACGTTGAGGAACAAGGCGGTCCAGAGCAGCCAGAACTGCTTCGTCTTGATGGCATTGGCCGCCGAGACGTGGTTCTTCGTGACCAGGTCCGAATGCTTCACCTGGGCCGGATCCCAGCCGTTGGGGCGCCAGCCCTCGGCCGGGACGCGGATGCTGAACACGCCGTACATCATGACGATGAAGTAGACGATGCCCAGGGTCACGAACAGCCGGCCGACCGCGTCGCCACTGGCGACCCAGCCCGCGGTCCCGGAGGCCGGGTCGAACGCCTTGAGCAGCTGCGTGGAAAGCGGGGAGGCGATCAGGGCGCCACCGCCGAAGCCCATGATCGCCATGCCGGTGGCCATGCCCGGGCGGTCAGGGAACCACTTGATCAGCGTGGAGACCGGGGAGATGTAGCCGATGCCCAGGCCGATGCCGCCGAGGAACCCGTAGCCGAGGTAGACCAGCCAGAGCTGCCCGGTGAAGATGCCCAGCGCCCCGACCAGGAAGCCGACGGCCCAGAACACGGCGGCGACGAACATCGACATGCGGGGACCGGACCGTTCCACCCACGTGCCCATGATGGCCGCCGAGAGGCCCAGCATGACGATCGCGATCGAGAAGATCACCCCGATGGCCGTCTGCGAGACCTCGAAGTGGCCGATCAGCGCCGTCTTGTAGACGCTGGTGGCATAGGCCTGGCCGATGCACAGGTGGACGGCCAGGGCCGCCGGCGGGATGAGCCACCGGTTGAACCCCGGCGGGGCGATGGATCGGGACCTGTCGAGAAACCCCATGGAATGTGCCTCCAAAATGGCCTGGCCGGCGAGCGGCGGGTGCGGTGGCGGTCCAGCGCCGCGGATCGGCGCATTTGGTTGCCTCTGGACATTGTGCTGCACAACACCCTTCTTGCATAGTGGTCCAGTCGGTTCGGCACGCGGGGCCCGCCCCGCTACATTGGACGTCATGCGCATCCCGGATTCACAGCCGTTCGTCCCGGTCATCCTCGGCGGGGACATCGGCACGTACTCGCTGGCCCGCGAGTTCCACGAGGCCTACGGGGCCGTCAGCGTCGCGGTGCCCGCCGGCAGCAACGGGGTGCTGGAGCACTCGGCCGCCATCGACATCCGCCCGTCCGGCACCATGACCGACGCGCAGGCCGTCGTTGACCACCTGCTGGCCGTCGCGCGCGAACTCACCGCCGACGGAGCCCGCCCGCGCCCGTTGCTGCTCTGCGGCTCGCTCGACCTGCAGGTCGGCATCATCACCACCCACCGCGAGGCGCTCGCGCCCTGGTACACGATCCCCTACCCCGACACCGCGGTCATCGAACGCGCCGCGCTGAAGCAGAACTTCTACGCGCTGTGCGCCGAGCTGGGCATCCCCCACCCGCTGACCATCTCCTACGATCCGGCGGCACCGCGCCCGCTGCCGGCCGACCTGCCCTTCCCGCTCATCGGCAAACCCGCGGACAGCAGCGCCTGGGTCCACGCCAGGTTCGCCGGCAAGCAGAAGGTCCACACCATTGCCACGCCCGGCGAACTCGATGACCTGCTCGCCCGCATCCGCGCCTCCGGCTACACCGGCCAGTTCATCCTGCAGGAACTCATCCCCGGCGGGGACACCAACATGCGCCTGTGCACGTTCTACTCCGACCGCGACGCCCGCGTGCGCTTCGCCGCCTACGGCGAGGTCGTCGTGGAGGAGCACGCCCCGCTGGTGCTGGGCAACTCGGCGGGCATCGTCACCGGCGTCAACGCCGGATTCATCGACCAGGGCCGGCGCATCCTCGAACACCTCGGCTGGACCGGATTCTCCATGTTCGACGCCAAACTGGACCCCCGGGACGGGGTCGTGAAGTTCTTCGAGCTCAACCCCCGGTTGGGCCGCAACCACTACTACATCACCGCGGCGGGCCACAACGCCGCCACGTTCTACGTGCGCGAATACCTCGGACCCGAGTACGACGACGGGGCGCTGCCGGCCGCGGAGCCCGATGCGGCCCCCGTGGTGGCCACCGGGCACATCCTCTACACGGTGCTGCCGCTGGCGCTGCTGCGCCGGCACCTGCGCGGCCCCGTCGGTGAAAAGGCCCGGGCGCTGATGCGCGCCCACCGGGTCGCCAACCCCTTGCTCTACCGCGCCGAACGCGACCCCCGTAGGCTCTGGTACATCGCGCTCACGTCGCTGAACCAATTCCGCAAGTTCCGCCGGCATCCGCCGCGACTCTGACATGCTGGAGGAACTGGCGGTGAGCGCCGGTCGATGATGACCCGGAAGGAAGCACATATGGATTTCGCCCGCTACGACACGTTGCTCGTCGAGCAGGACGGCGCCGCCCTGGTGGTGACGGTCAACCGCCCGGAGGCCATGAACGCCTTGGCATCGGCCGTCGTGAAGGACCTGCTGGACCTCACCGACACGTTGGCGGGCCTGGGCATCGACGGGAACTGGCCCGTCCGCGGCATTGTCCTCACCGGCGCCGGGGCCAAGGCGTTTGTCGCCGGTGCCGACATCCGCGAAATGAACTCCATGAGCCCGGATGCGGCCGAGGCCTACGCCCGGCAGATGCATACGGTCACCACCCGGCTCGAGGCCCTGCCCGTACCGGTGATCGCAGCGGTCAACGGGTTCGCGCTCGGCGGCGGCTGCGAACTCGCGTTGGCCTGCGACTTCATCTACGCCAGCGCCCGCGCCAGCTTCGGCCAGCCCGAGGTCAACCTGGGCCTGGTGCCCGGCTTCG
The DNA here is from genome assembly GCF_056680475.1 of Arthrobacter sp. ASL1. Taxonomy (NCBI): domain Bacteria; kingdom Bacillati; phylum Actinomycetota; class Actinomycetes; order Micrococcales; family Micrococcaceae; genus Arthrobacter; species Arthrobacter sp. ASL1. Next base: position 2,342,577 of record NZ_CM155284.1, on the reverse strand, counting down.
GCGGTTCGGTGCGCCTGCAGCAGCGCGTCGGCCTCGGGCAGGCCCGCGAGCTGATCTACACCGGCCGCCGGATCGACGCACAGGAGGCCCTGCGCATCGGTTTGGCCAACGCCCTCTTCGACGATACCGATGCCCTGTTGGCCGCTGCGAAGGCGACCGTCGAGGAGATTGCCGCCAAGGCCCCGACCTCGGTCGACAACACCAAGCGGGCGCTGAACCGGATCAACGGGCTCCCGGTCGCCGACGGACTCGAGGCCGAGGTGGAAAGCTTCCGCGAGGCCTTCGCCACCGAGGACTCCGTGGTGGGGCGTACCGCGTTCCTGGCCAAGGAGACCCCCGCCTTCCCGGGGCGCTGAGACCATGACGGAGAACGACGACGCCGCCCGGCCCGCCCGCGCACCCGATGCGGTCCACCACTACGGGCCCCACCCCAGCCAATACGCCGAACTGTACGTGCCGACCGAACGGCGGCTGCCCGGGGTCATCGTCATCATCCACGGGGGCTTCTGGCGCGACACCTACGACGCCTCCCTGGGGCGCCCGCTGGCCGACGACCTGGTCCGCCGCGGCTGGGTCGTGTGGAACCTGGAATACCGGCGGACCACCGATGCGCCCGAGCCCGGACCCGATGCCGGGGGGTGGCCGCAAACGTTCGAGGACGTCGCCGCGGGGATCGATGCCCTCGGCCCCGCCCTGGCGGGAGCCGGGCTGGAACCGGGCAACGTCGTCGTGCTCGGCCATTCCGCGGGAGGACACCTCGGTGTCTGGGCCGCCGGCCGGCACAAGCTGCCCGCCGGGGCGCCGGGCGCGGGACCGGCGGTGAAGGTCGCCGGCGTCGTCAGCCAGGCCGGCGTGTTGGAACTGTGGATGGCGAACTGGCTCAAACTCAGCCATTCCGCGGCCCTGAAGCTCATGGGGGCCACGAACGAGGAGGATGCCCGGCGCTGGCAGCTGGCCGACCCGGTGCGGATGCTCCCCATCGGTGTCCCGGTCATCGCCCTGCACGGCAAATCCGATGCCGACGTGCCCTCGGCGCTCTCGCGCGCCTACACCGATGCCGCCCGCGCCCAGGGCGACCCCGCACGGATGGTCTGGACCACCGGGGACCACTATGCGCTGATCACCCCCGGAACCACGGCGTGGGATGCTTGCCTGGTGGCCCTGGCCGAACTCGCGGTCCCGGCCTAGCAGGACCCGAACCCGGGCGGGCTGGACCCCGGGCCGAAAGTGGATGGGGCGTCCGCAACGACCACAGGTAAGGTTGTGTAGTGCTGACTGTTATGGGCGAGGCCCTCGTTGACGTGCTGTCCGGCGGCATTGCCGCGCCCCAGGCCTACGTCGGGGGCAGCCCGATGAACGTCGCCGTGGGCCTAGCCCGGCTGGGGCACCCGGTGTCCTTCGTGGGCCGCTATGGCGATGACGAATACGGCCGCATGATCCACGAGCACCTGCGCTCCAACGACGTGCAGGAGGTCCTCACCCCCGATGCCCTGCCGACCTCCACCGCCCACGGCACCCTGGACCCCGTCGGTGCCGCCAGCTACGAGTTCGACATGGTCTGGGACCTGTCGGCCTTCGACCCCTCGACGTCGGCCGCGCTGGCCGACTCGCAGCTGGTCCATACCGGGTCGATCGCGACCGTGCTCGAACCCGGTGCGGCGACCGTCCTGGCCGCCGTGGAGCGGGCCCGCCCGCACGCGACCATCTCCTACGATCCGAACGTGCGCCCCAGCTTCGTCTCCAAGCACGCCGAGGCCATCGAACAGTTCGAGCGGTTCGTGGCCTTGAGCGACGTGGTCCGGGCCAGCGATTCGGATCTGCAGTGGCTCTATCCCGGCCGCAGTGTGGAGGACAGCGTGCATGCCTGGCTCGCCCTGGGACCGGCGATGGTGGTGGCGACGTACGGTTCCGGGGGTTCCCGGGGCGTCGTGGCCGCTGGCGTCGCCGAGGCGAAGGCACCCCTGGTGGACGTCGCCGACACCGTGGGGGCCGGGGATTCGTACATGTCTGCCCTGCTCTCCGCGCTCGTGGACCGCGACCTGGTCGGTTCGGCCCGCCGCGGGGCCCTGCATGCCCTGACTCCCGGCCAGCTCGGCGAGATCCTCGAATACGCGACCCGGGCGGCAGCCGTCACCGTGTCCCGGCCGGGCGCCAACCCGCCGCGCCGCGACGAGATCTCCTGACCGGATTCCCGACGGACCCCTTCCCGCCATGCGCCTGATTGCCAGTGACCTCGACGGCACCATCCTGCACCGCGACGAGACGATCTCCGCGCGGACCGTGGCGGCCTTCGCGGCCGCCCGGGAAGCGGGGCTTCACGTCGTCTTCGTCACCGGGCGCCCCTTCCGCTGGCTGACCCCCGTGCAACGCGCCTTCGGGCATCTGGGCACGGTCATCTGCTCCAACGGGGCGCTCGTCTACGACCTCGAAGCCGAACGAATCCTGGCCAGCCACACCATTTCCGGTGGAACCGTGGGCGAGGTCCAGCGCCTGATCCGCGCCCGCGAACCCGGGGCGGTGTTCGCCGCCGAGACGCTGTCAGGCCTGCTGCTCGAACCGGGTTTCCTGGACGAGGCGGCGTCGTCGGTCCGGATCCCCGGGGTCGTAGAGGGCCCCTTTGAGCCCGCGCAGCTGGACGCCGAGGGAGTGGTGAAGCTCCTCGCCAAGACCGACCGGGTCGACGCGGAGACCTTCCAGTCGCTGGTGGAGCCGGACCTCGGGACGCTGGTTTCCATCACGCATTCGGCACCCGGGGTGGCCCTGCTGGAGATGGCGCATCCCGAGGTCAACAAGGCGGTCACCTTGGCCGAATATGCCGATGGAATGGGGATCGGGGCCGAGGAGGTGCTGGCCTTCGGCGACATGCCCAACGATGTGCAGATGCTCGCCTGGGCAGGGCGCGGCTATGCCGTCGACTCCGGGCACCCGCTGGCCAAGGCGGCCGCCGGGCGCACCACGGCCTCCCTGCACGACGACGGTGTGGCCCAGGTGATCGAGCGCTACCTGGCGGGGGGCCCGGTCTAGGCCCGGGGTGGCCCGTTGGGACGTGGATCCCCGTGCGCTGCCGGTTCGTGCTTCCTGCCGCCACCGCCCACCCGATCTGTCACCATCGGATCTCCTCGTTCCCCTCACAGGCTGCCCTTCGGCGGCGTTGTCCACGGTGCTCCGGAGTCCGTCCAATCTGATGCTCCTATAGATGTCAAGCGGCTTGGAGGAGGTATTCGCGGTAGGCTGCGGTGAATTCGTCGTCGCGGGCTTCGGCGCGTTCGATGCGGGAGATTTTTACTTGGCCAATTCCGAAATGGTCGGCCACTATCCGCAGAGATAGTTTTCTTGCTTGCCTCAGGGGTCTGAGGTCGTCAGTTGCTGGCACTGCAGGCGGTCTGGTGATCAGGGTGTAGACCTCGTTGGCGACGTAGCGTTTCAGGCATCTCATGATCTCTTTCGTGTTTTTGCCGTCGGCTTCGCGTTTCGCTTTGTAGTTCTTTGTTCGAGGGTCCCAGGAGAGCCTGGTCTTCACGATGTCATAGAGGGCGCTATTGGCTTGCCGGTCTCCGCCTTTGTTCAGTCGGTGGCGGGTTGTTTTTCCCGACGAGGCCGGCAGAGGACTGGTTCCGCAGAGGGCGGCGAAGGCGGCTTTCGAGGTGATTCGTTCGAGGTTTTCTCCGACCGTATTTAGCAGTCGGGCAGCGGTGGTGGGGCCGACGCCTTTCGCTGCTCGCAGGGCGGGGGCGATATCGGTCGTCTGGGTGTCCAGGCGGTGTTCTGCTTCGTCGATCTCCTCGGTCAGGTACTCGATTCGGCGAGCTAGTCGCCTCAACACCAGGCCGAGGTCATCATCGGGTGCAGGATTGATTTGCGCCAATGTCGGCACCAGCTTTGCCTCGCTCAGCTGCGCGTATGTCTCTCGGGTGCGGGTCGGTGCTGTGGTGAGAAAATTCTTGATCTGGGTGATCGCCGCGGTGCGGGACTTGATCGCGGTGGTCCTGGCTTTCAGGGTGAGGCGGAGCCCGTCTATGGCGCCGCCGAGGAGCTTCGGAACGGGTAACTCGTCGAAATCCGCAGCCACGGTCCTCGCTGCGGCGTAGGCGTCGATGGGGTCGGACTTGCCGCCTCTCCTGGCCTGCCGGTTGGGACGGATAACTTCCTTGACGAGGATGTTCCGGGTGCGCAGGTAGGCCGTGATGCCGGCACCGTAGGATGCGGTGCCCTCGATGCCGATAGCGATGGTGGCGCCGAATGAGAGAACGAAGTCCGTGAGCGCCTGATAGCCAGCGAGGGTCGTCGGGAACTCTTCGTCGGCGAGCTTCTTCCCGATCTCGGTGATGACACCGACGTGATTCGTACTCTGGTGCGTATCGATTCCGGCATACACATGGCCGAGTGTTGCTGTCATGATGATGACTGCCCCTTCCTTGGACTGGGGGAGGTGAGGGCCAGTCGGTCGGGCAGACAGGACGTAGACGAGTCTCCGTCGCTGCGGAGGCACGCTCCTATGAGGTCATGTCCCCACCGGCTGGTCCGCTCTTGTGGTGGGAGACGAGAATCCCTGGTGGACTAATCAATTCAAAGACACCACAAGGTGAGTCGGTCGGTGGCTGAGTCACACCAGGAAAGCCCGTCTCTAACATTCTCTACGTCGGTGGCAGCTGGCAGAGTGGGGTCATGGAAGCGGTTGCGGAGTCGGTCGAGATCGATGGGTGGACGCTCACGCGTACGGCCGGGACCTCCGTGAGCGGCTCCCCCCGGCTGAAGGCTGCCGAGACGTTGGCCCGCTTTGCCGAGTCCGAGAAGTTCAGGGCCGCTGCGATGCTCCACGAGGAGGCCCAGCACGCTGTCGATCCCCGCTTGGAGGCTCTCGAAGCCCGGCGCGGCATGCAGATCTCCCTGCGGACTGGACGGATGGTTTCCTTCGCGGCCACCGAGAGCGCCGCCATGGAGATCGCACTCCTCTCCGGTCTATCCCAAGGCCAAGCGCACCGGATCTTGGTACAAGCAGAGACCCTGGTGATGGATACGCCCGAGGTCCTTGAATCCATGGCCCTGGGGCGGATCGGGACCAGCCATGTCCAACGCATTCTGGAACACGCCCACCACATCGTTCCGGAGCCGTTGCCGGTGCCACGCAAGGAAGCCGACGAGGCTACGAAGGAGCAGTGGGAGCGGGAGATTGCCGAGCGCGCGGCCAAGGCACGCGCGGACCGGCGTGACTTAGGTGTCGACATGCTCGCCCTGGCGCCAGGCAAATGCCCGTCGCAATTGCGTGCCCGCGGCCGGCAGGTGTTGGAGAAGTACTACGGACTGTCCTTCACGAAACGGTCCCGGACAGCGCTGCGCGATCGCCGGATCACCGTTGAGGAGGCCGCCGACGGCATGTCGTGGCTCTCGGGATATCTGCCCACCGCCAGTTGCCAGGCGATCTTCTCGAAGCTTGATGCGATGGCCCGGTTGCTCAAGTCAGACCCCGACTCCGCGGCGAAGGTGCAGCAGGCGGCGAGAGATGCCGGGGGAGACGTCGCTTCCGCGCCGCCCGTAGAGGATCCGGCGGAGAAGAGGACCATGGACCAGCTGAGGGCGGATGTGTTCACCGATTGTTCCGATTCTCAGATTATTCCGAGAAGGGTTGGTGTCGTTGCTGGACGGGCGCGTGACCTGGGGCGGAGTTGCACCGGTGGTGCGGTTGTCGGGATAAAAGGGTTAGCCTCCGGTGAGGCCGCATAGGCGCTGGATGATGTCCTCGTGGTGGTGCCAGATCGGTACGGCTGGTGGACTGGTGCTGATTCCGCCGGTGGCTTTGGCGAGGGCTTGACGTTTCATTTCAGTGTCAGCGTGTGCGTAAATCAGCGTGGTCTCGGGGTCAGCGTGACCGAGCCATTCGGTGAGTAGCGCCAGGGGCATGCCTGCTTGGTAGAGGTGCATGGCCCGGGAGTGCCGCAGCATGTGGGGGTGGATTTTCTCTGGTATTTCGGGGCAGCTTTCACGGGCCTTGGCACCGTGCTGCCGCAAGAACCTGGCGACGTTGTCGTCGGACATGGGGGTCTTGCGGTGTCCGTGGATCGTGTAGAACAGCGGTTGCGCCGGGTCAGGATCGGGGTGGAAGGCTGCGGTGTAGCGGCGGCAGTGGGCGGCGGTCTCGGTGGTGATGGGCAGGCGGCGGGGTTTGGATCCCTTCCCTGTCAGCTCGACGGTGAGCCGTTTGACGTCGATGTCGCCGAGGGTCAGGGCGAGCAACTCGGCGTCGCGGGCGGCCAGGTCATACATGAGGATCATGAAGAACTGGTCTCGCGCACCGATCCTGGTGGCGGGGTCGGGAGTGGCCAGCAGGGCGGCGATGGCGGTGGTCGTCAAGTGGCGAACGGTCGGGGTAGCCGGGGCCTTCAGCGCGGGGATGCCGTTGAGCTCGGTCAGGTGCATGGCCAGTGTCGGTTCGGCGGTGGCGGCGTACCTGAAGAAGGAACGGATACAGGCCAGGCGCTGGTTGTAGGTCGTCGCCGTCCATCCACGTGTGGTCCTCATGTGCTCCAGGAATCCGAGGACGCAGGCACGGTCCAGGATCGTGAAGGTGATCCGGTCCAGCGGAACTTGTCGGCTCTCGGCGAGGTAGGCCAGGAGCATGTTCCAGGTGTGGCGACAAGAGGTGATGGTGTGCGGGCTGGCGCCGCGTTGCCGGGGCAGGAACACGGTGAACCACTCGCGCAGATGCCGGTAGAAGCTGTCGTTAGACGTGGTCATGGCGTCACTTCCGGGATGATTCCTGCCACGCCGGTCAGCCCTGTGGCGGACAGTCTCTCGGGCAGCAAATGGATGTAGTAGGCGGTGCCGGAGTAGCTCTCGTGGCCCATGTAGGCCGACAGGTAGGGCAGCCACACGTTGAGGTCGCGGCCTTCCTCGACCCAGCGCGTCAGGGTGCGTGTGGCGAAGTTGTGGCGCAGCGTGTAGGGCGTCGAGCCAGGTGCCAGGTCCCCGGCGATGGCGCAACACCGGTGGTACGAAGCGGTCAGCCAACGGCCCGGATATGGCTGTCCGGGGTGGTATTCGAAGAAGAACTCCCGGTCGGGGCGGCGCAGGTTCGCCAGTTCCTCATAGCGGGCCAGCAGGGCGGCCATGCCGGCATCGATCGGGACACGGCGGTCCTTGTTGCGCTTTGACTGTTCGATCACCACGACCGCCTGGTCGTAGTCGATGTCACGGCGGCGCAGCCGCCGGGCTTCCTGCGGCCGTAGCCCGCAGCCGAGCACCAGCCGGAACAACACCGGGATCGTGTATTCGCGGAACGGGCTTGCCGGGTTCGCCGGGAATGAGTCAGTCGCTGCGAAGAAGCAGGTCAGCTCCTCGTCGGTGAACATGTGCGGCAGGGTCCTGGCGGGGCGACTGATCCAGTCGGAGGGCAGGAGGAACGCTTCGATGCCGATCATCGTCAGGTACTTGCCGAACTCGCGGATCGCGCGGGTTTTGTACGCCGGCCATTCGGTGCAGGTTCCTTCCGCGCACCAGGCCGTCACCAGCTCCCGCGTCAGAATCGTCTCGCCGGGTCGATGGGTCTGGCAGAACTTGTCGAAGCGCTGCATCGGATAGGCCAAGGTCCTCGCGTAGCCCAGACCGGTCCGCCATTCGAGCATCGCCTCGATGTGGGAGGCGAAGCCGCTGCCGAACAACGCGTTCATCGCAGGGCCTCCATGGTGGGGGCGAACTGGTCAAGCGGCAGGCAGCATTCCCGCAGGGACCCGTCGGCCAAGGCGATGTAGCGCCTCGAGGAGTCGAGGCGGCCGTGGCCGAGGACCTGGGCGGCCAGCTCCAGCTCGGCGCCGGACTCGACCAGGCGGGTGCCCGTCGTGCGACGCAGGGCGTGGAAGGTCTTGCCGTCGTGGGCCCGGTGGGACACGCCGGCCTTGGGGAGCCACCGGTTCATGACCTGCGCCCCGGTCGGCCCGCTCAGCTTCACGAACGGGGCGCGGACGCGGACGAAGACCTCGGGCGCATGGCATGCCGGTCTGCCATGCAGGAGCCAGTCCGCGATCGCATTGCCGGCCTCTGCCGACAGCGGCAGCGTCAGCGGTGCCGAGGTCTTGTGCTGGACCAGGCGGATCTCATCCCGGTGCCAGTCGATCTGCTCCAACCTCAGCGAGAGGATGTCGCCGCAGCGCAATCCGGTCGACAACGCCAACCGGACCATCGCGTAGTCCCTCTTCCCGCGCGCAGAGCCGGTCTCGATCGCGGCGAGGATCCGGGCGGTCTCCTCGGGTGTGAAGCACGGCAGCGCCCGTACTCGCCGCGGCCCGACTCTGGCCAGCATCACCTCGACCCCCAACATCGAGTAGCCCTCCTGGTTGGCGAACCTGAAGAACCGTTTGATGGCCCACACGGTGTTGCCCATGCCCGAGGTGTGACGGGGCCCGGCCTCGACGAGGAAGCCGCGGACCTCATCAAGCGTCACAGATCCAAGGGTGCAGCCGGTGCCTTCCAGATAGCGCAGGAACTGGCGCACCTCGCCGACCATCGAGCTCACCGAACGCGATGCCAGCTCGTCATGCAGCGACTCCGCGAAGGCAACAAGGACTGATTCCCCCGGTGTTCCCAAGCCCGAGGGCGGCCTGCGCCGTCGCCAGAGAACGGCACCGGTCTGCTGGAACTGCAGCATCATCTCGGCTGTCTTCTCCAGCGTCGACCGCGTCATGGGACCGATCTGGCCACGCTGCACCCGTTCGTCCATGGCCGGCAGGAACTCCGCCACGATCTTTTCTGTCAACCGATCGATCCCCCGGCTCTCGCAGTACCGAACCACCACGCGGCAGCAGCTTCGGTAGTACCCGACTGTCGAATCGGCCAAGCCAATGCGCTTGGCTTCCGCCAGCACGCCCCCGACAAGCGTTGATAGACCCTTCTCCATGACCCAGACCTCCATCGGATGGTCGCGGCCACTCGGGAACGGGCCGCGGTCACACCACGATGCACAGGCCACTCTTCCCGAGTCCATGGGGAATTCCCCGGCCCAGGATGCCGGGCGCTAGCTTCCGGGCCCAACAGGTTTATCCCGATCGCAAGGAGAGATCGTACAAGCCACAGGACCGCTCACGCAGAAATCGGAATAATCTGAGAATCGGAACAATCCATGTTATTCCGACCTCGGAATAACACCGACGTGATGCTCAATGGGCCCCGCGGCCAGGGACTGGAGACCGTCGGGGCGGAGGTGTTCGTCGCCATTCCGGCGACCATGCTGCCCGGAACGCCCGGCGGACCCGTTGGCTGTGACGACACGGCCGTCGACGGCCCCGCTGCCATCCGCGTCGGGGGAGGCAGCAGCATCGCGACGGCAGAGCTCAAACCGGGGTCCCCGGTTCCGACCCTTCTCGGTGGCGGGCCCATTGACCAGGAATCGGCGGCGCAACTCATGACCGCAGCGAAGACCTGGTGGAGGCTCATCACGGATCCGGTGACCGGGGCCGTGGTGGAATTCGGCCGGGAACGGTACCGCCCCACCGCAGCACAGCGGGCGGCCCTGCAGTTCAGGGACGGGTCGTGCACCACGCCCGGATGCTCGGGGCCGTTGAGAACGTGCGAGATCGACCACACGGAGGAATGGCAGGATGGTGGCGGGACCGATATCGCGAATCTCCACTTCGGGTGCCACCGCTGTCATCGTTTGAAGTCCCTGGGCTTGATCGAGGTCGAGCAGTGCGCCGGCGGGACAATATTGGTCACGAGTCTGTTCGGAACCCGGCGGGTCTCCTATCCTGCGGCGCCATGGGCTGCTGCCGACCCCCGGCAAGCTGCCGGAGGGGGCCCCGCCGGGGGCGACGGCCGCAAACCACCGCCAGAGGATCCCGACTCGAGGATCCCCCACGTCGAACCACAGCCCTACCATCCACGCCGCGGAGCGGAAGATGTCACCGGCGTGGACGATTCCTCCCCAGCGACACGCCATGGGCAGCCGACGACGGATCCGCCTTCCCCGCTGCGGGACACCAGGGCGGGGAGGATCGAGTACCGACGCTACGAGGCGCTGCAGATGCGGGAGTGGGGACGGATCCAGGATGTCCCCGATTCGTCGACCGACGAACCCCTGCGCGGACGCTACGCCAAGACGGGCGCCGCGAAGGCCACCCGGAAACGCCGTTTGAAGCGTATTGCCGGAGGATACGGGCCACCGATCATCAACCGTCCCGACGACCGGGACAACCCCCTGCGGCCGGCCCCCGAAGCCCCACCCGCACCACCAGCCGAGCCACCGTACTGATGGCCGGCCGGGAGGTGTGACCCGACGCCGACCTTCCCATCCGCGTGCGGAGGACGACCGATTCAGGACCCCCACCCCGGAGCCGGGGGGACCCCAGCCCCCGTCCACCAGGCGTCGGCGATCCGCGGCAGGGGACGGAGAAGCTCCTCCGGCAGCGGTCCGGCCTGGGGGAACGGAACGCCGGTGTGCTTGGGGGACCAAGCCCGGGTCGGGGAGATCGTTTCGAGCCGGCTCGAGGCCGGCCCCAGCTCCAGGACGGTGCGGACCCCTTGGTCGCGCAGGTAGTAGGCATAGGCGGGGTCCGCGACGTCGTCGAGGAAGGCCAGTGCCACCGGGAGAAACATGTCCACTTCGGAATACCCACTGGTCAGAAGAGGCTGAGGACGGCCATTCCACACAGTGAAACCACGGGCCCGCTGCCAGTCAGCCAGGTGGTGCTTGCGTACGTGGGCCACCTGGTTCCCTGCCGCATCCCACCAGTCCGCCCCGATGTACGTTGCGCAGTCGGTGGCCTCCGGAGTGGAGGCGATGAGACCGACCCCGACGGATCCGGCGATCCACCGGAGGCGTTCGCGCAGCAGGGATCCATCGGCGCTGGCCTCCGCCGTGACGAAGAGTTCCGGGGTGACCAGCAGGTCCGCTCCGGCCCGGCGCGCCTCCACCATGCGGACGCGGATCCGCTCCAGGTTGGACTCCGGATCGCGGCCGGGCGTGCCGGAGGCATGGTGCACGGTGGGTGCGGCCATGACGGACCTCCCGGGCGGTAGAGTCGGCAGCGTGAGAATTCGGCGATCGGTAACATTCCCCTACCTGCATCCTAGTGGCGGTTCCCGGCGTGCGGGGTGGCCACTGGCCTTTGCCCATCGCGGTGGGTCTCCCGCGCGGGGCGAGAACACGATGGACGCATTCCGCGCCGCCGTGGAGCGAGGCTACGGCTACCTGGAACTGGACGTGCGCACCACCCGGGACGGGGTAGTGATGGTGATCCATGATGAGACCGTTGAACGGGTCAGCGACGGCACGGGCCATATAGAGGACCTAGACCATGCGGAGGTCTTGCGGTACCGGGTGTCGGGGAACGCGATTCCACGGTTCGAGGAGGTTCTCGCCGCCTGGCCGGACGTGCGACTGAACGTCGACATCAAGGATGATCGCTCCGTGGCACCGTTCGCCGAGCTGGTGAACCAATATGGCGCCCACGACCGGGTCCTGGTCGCCTCGTTTTCCGATGCCAGACGCCGCCGGGTGCTCGATCTGCTCGAGGCGCCGACCGCCACCAGCCCGGGCGTCGTCACCGTGGCGGCAGCGGTGTTCCTCGGAAAGCTGGGTCTCATGTCCTTGGCCGGCCCCTGGCTGCGCGGGCTCGCTGCCCTGCAGGTCCCGGAACGCCATGGCCGCCTACGGGTGGTGACCCCGCGCTTCGTGGCCCAGGCCCATCGAGTGGGTCTCCACGTCCATGTCTGGGTCGTCGATGAACGGCAGGACATGGACCGGCTGCTGGATCTCGGCGTCGACGGGCTCATCACTGACCGGGCCGACGTGCTCGCCGAAGCGATGAAAGCCCGGGGGTTCTGGCCCCAGCGCGGCGACTAGAGCGTCAGGGGCGCGACCAGTTCGGCCAAGGGGCGCAGCACCCGGGGGGCGTAGCGCTCCATGTCGGCATCGCTGGCGCCGGTGAGGATCCGCAACCACGTCCCGTGGGCCTGCAGCTTGCCCAGCCGCAGGGCCGGCTCGACGTAGTGGCGCAACTCGTCGGGGCTGCCGTATTCGTCCCATTCGTGCAGGTAGGCCGTCACGGCCCGGCGGATGCGCGGGTCGGCCGGGGTCGTGTCCAATTCCTTGGACATGGTCCGCAGGGGGACGGCGAGCGATGAGAACGGGTGGGCCCAGAAGGCGTCGCCCAGGTCGATGAAGCGAAGTGGTTCATCGGGCGAGCAGGGCAGGAAGACATTCGCCCGGTGCAGGTCGTTGTGGTCCAGGGACAAGGGAACCGGACCGGCCGCCAGGTATTCGCACATCCCGTGGATCGGCTCCAGCTGGCCGTGCAGCTCGTCGGCATCCCGGGCGGGAAGGTGCAGTGGGTGGTCGGCGGGCAGGGAGGCGTGCAGCAGGACCTGGTCATCGATGTATCCGGGCAAGTGGGCCGGGGCCAACTGGGTCAGCCCCGCGTCGAAGAGTTCATCCCCGTAGGGGACCAGGCCCCGTTGCAGACGGGCGAAGTCCTGCAGGATACGTTCCCACAGCCGGTAGTCGGTGCTGGGGATCCGGGCCATGGTCTCGCCATAGTCGGGGGAGATCATCCAGCCGCGCATCGGCTCGACGGCCAGCGGCATCACCAGCTGGTCCGGGGCCAGTCGCGCCGCGGCGGCCGTCAGCGCGACCTCGGACTGCTGGCCGGGGTTCACGGCCTTGAGGAAGAGCCTGCCGTGGTCGGTGTGCACGACGACCTGGGTGGACCACAGGTCGATGCCGCCGCGCTCCAGGGGCCCGGTCCGACGCAACTCGTAGGTCTCGAGCACCATCGACACCCAGGTGTCGATCTCCTCGAACCAGGCATCGGTGGCCCAGTACTCGTTCCACTCCGCCATGTCGTGGACCTAACCGATCTTGCTGGGCGTCGAGCCCTGGTATTCAGGGGCGTCGGTCGGCTCCGTCCCCCGCCACCGGGCGATGCCGCGCATGCCGTGGAAGATGACCAGCGTGGCGATGGTCCCCAGGGAAATGCCGCCGAACTGCATCGACCCGACCGCGATCGTCGGATTGGCGATGGCGATGATGAGCCCCGCCCCCGCGGTCATTAGATTGATCGGATTGGAGAAGTTGACCTTGTTCTGTACCCATAGCCGGGCGCCGATGATGCCGATCATGCCGTACAACACGATGCCAGCCCCACCGCTGACCCCGGTGGGGATGGAGTTGATCGCGGCGCCAAACTTCGGCAAGAACGCCAGCAGAATGGCGACGATGCCGGCGATCCAGTAGGCGGCCGTGGAATAGACCCGGGAGGACGCCATGACGCCGATGTTCTCGGCGTAGGTCGTGGTTCCGGAACCGCCGCCGAAACCGGCCACGATGCTCGCCACGCCGTCGGCCATCAGCGCCCGGCCATTGACGTCGTCCAGGTTGCGGTTGGTCATCAGCCCCACCGTCTTCACGTGGCCGATGTTCTCGGCGACCAGGACGAATACCACCGGCAAGAACAGGGCCAGCGTGTCGAGGTGGAACTCCGGGAAGGCGAACGGCGGCAGTCCCAGCCATCCGGCCTCGCCGACTGCGGTGAACTGGACCTGCCCCTGGGCCAGGGCGACGAGGTAGCCGACCACGATGCCCACGAGGATCGAGAGGCGTCCGAGCAGGCCCCGGAACAAGACGGCGGAGAAGACGATGGCGGCGACGGTGGTGAACGTCGTCAGCGGTACCGTCTGCATGGCCTCCGTCGTGGCCCCGGCGAGGTTCAACCCGATCAGGGCCACGATTGTGCCCATGACCACCGGCGGCATCAGGGCGTGGATCCAACCGGTGCCGGACTTTTGCACCACCAGCCCGATGATGAACAGTGCCAGCCCGGAGACGACCACCCCACCCAGCGCGCCAGCGAAGCCGTGCCCGGCCATGGCCGCGGTCACCGGCGCGATGAACGCGAAGGAGGAGCCCAGGTAGCTCGGAACGCGGCCGGCGGTGATGAGCAGGAACAGCAGCGTCCCGACGCCGGAAAAGAACAGGGTGGCCGTCACCGGGAAGCCGGTCAGCGCCGGCACGAGCACGGTGGAACCGAACATGGCCATCACGTGCTGGACGCCGATGCCGGTGGTCTGGAACCAGCTGAGGCGTTCATCCGGTGCAACGACCGTGCCCGGCCGGATCGTCTTGCCGTCGCCGTGGACCGTCCAGCCGAAGCCGAGGTTGCTGCTCATGTGTCCTCCGTAGGCCCTGCGGGTGTTCTCGTGGGGGCCCGGAACATTGCGGAACCCCCACGGAATCCTACAGGGCGACCGCGCCGACCCTTCCGTCGGCGGCATCGGCTGAGGTCTGCGCGAAAAACGCCAATTCGTGCCGGCTTGACTCGTCGAAGGCCCGCCGCATGGCCGCCAACCCGGCGGCATCGGCTGAGGTCTGCGCGAAAAACGCCAATTCGTGCCGGCTTGACTCGTCGAAGGCCCGCCGCATGGCCGCCAACCCGGCGGCATCCGCCCGGAAGGCCACCCGTTGGACCGTGGCGATCGCCTCGGCCGTGGCCGTGTCGAACTCCGGCGAGGAGTAGGCGGTGAGCCAGTCGGCATACGGGTGTCCCGGGTGGGCCGCGGCGGCCAGCCGCGCTCCGATGTCCTGGTACAGCCAGTAGCACGGCAGGATCGCCGCGACGAGTTCCGGATAGGACGCATCGGAGGCGACCAGATGGTTCAGGTAGGCCGACGTCGTCGGGCTCGGTGCCGGATCCGCCGTGGCTCCCAGCCGGAGCCGGTGCAGGTTGGCCTCCTCCGCGAGTGCGCCCACGGCTCCGCCGGCCCAGAAGGCCTGCTCCGCACGGTTCGGTGCCAGCTGTGCGGCCCGCGAAAGCACCCGCGAGTAGGTGCGCAGGTACAGCGCGTCCTGCGCCAGGTAGAAATGGAATTCGCCGGCCGGGAGGCTCCCGTCGCGCAGCGCACGGATGAACGCCAGCTCATCGATGCGTGAGCGCAGGCCGGCGATCCCCTCCCACCAGGTGGACAGCAGCGCCTCGGCCGAGGGGGCCATCCGCCCGGCCCAGAGCGCCCCGAAGTGGTTGACCGGACCGTGGCCACCGCCCACCTCGAGCTCGTCCGCGGCAACCAGGGCGTCCTGCAGCCACTCCCGGGCCAGCCGGAGCGCATCGCCCCAGTCCCCGCACCGGGCGTGCAGCGTGGCCAGCGCCGAGGAGAGCGAGCAGCCGGTGCCGTGGGTGTTCCGCGTGCCGACCCGCTTGCCGGACACCTCGGTGAGCACGCCGTTGGGACCGACCAGCGCATCCGGGCATTCCGCGCCTGCCAAGTGCCCGCCCTTGGCCAGCACCAGCACGTCGTACCGCGTCGCCATCCGCTCTGCCTGGCCCAGCACGGCAGCCCAGTCGGCCGCCTCGGGTTCGCCGAGCAGGACCGCCAGTTCGGCGGTGTTCGGGGTGAGGACATCGGCCAGGGGCAGCAGCCGACGCAGGGCGGCCTCGGCGTCGTGCTCCAGGAGCCGGTCGCCGGAGGTGGCCACCAGTACCGGATCCATCACGACGGCGGTGCCTGGCCGGGTGCCCAGCCAGGCGGTGACCGCCTCGATGACGTCGGTGGTGGCCAGCATGCCGATCTTCACCGCATCGATGCGGATGTCCGAGGAGATCGCCTGGAGCTGTTGGGTCAGGAATGCCGCCGGCGGGGTGTGGACACCGGTGACGCCCAGGGTGTTCTGCGCGGTCAGCGCGGTGATGGCGGCCATGCCGTAGCCACCGCAGGCGGCGATCGATTTCAGGTCGGCCTGGATGCCGGCCCCGCCCGAGGGGTCCGAACCGGCGATCGAGAGGACGTTGGGGATGTGTGTCCGGGTCATCGGGCTCCCTCCCGCGTGGCGCCGGCCCATTCGGCGTACAGCGAGGCAGCGGCGGCGCCGGGGTCGTCCGCGGCACAGATCGCCCGGACCACGGCCATCCCCGCGGCTCCCGCGGCGTGGACACTTGCGGCGTCGCCATGGCCCAATCCGCCGATGGCCACGCACGGCAGGGGTGCCTGGGCGACCAGTTCGGCCAAGCCGTCGAAGCCGAGCGGGGTGGGGTGGTCCTTCTTGGTGGGGGTGGGGCGCACGGCCCCGGTGCCCAGGTAGTCCACGGTCCCGGCGGGCAGGGCAGCCACGGCGGCGAAGTGCGCCGGCGTGCTGGCACTCAGGCCGAGCACCGCGTCCGCGCCGATGAGGCCCCGGACGCTGCCGGCGGGCAGGTCATGCTGCCCGATGTGGACACCACCGACGTCGATCCCGGCCGCGCGGGCCGCCAGGTAGACGTCGACCCGGTCGTTGACGAGCAGCAGTGCCCGGCCAGCGGTGTGGGAGGCGCAGGCCGCGACCTCGGCCAGGAAGTCGCGGGCGGAGAGGTCCTTGCAGCGCAGCTGGACGGTCCCGATCCCGGAGGCGACGGCTGCGGCCACGATGTCGGCCAACCGCCGGCCCGCGGTGCTTGCCGCGTCGGCGACGAGGTAGATCCCGGTCCCGGGCGTCGGCGCGGTCATGCGATCACCGCCCCGGCGGCCAGGTCCCCGGGACCGATCGCGGCCAGGGTGTCGAGGAACCCGACGGCGAAGGACCCGGGCCCGGCCGCGGTGGCGGCTGCACGTTCGGCGGCCACCGAGTAGAGCGCGTGGGCGGCCACCGTGCCCAGCAGGGCATCGTCGTCGTTGGCCGCGACGACGGCGGCCACGAGGGCACCCAGGGCGCAGCCGCCACCGGTGATGCGGGTGAGCAGGGCATCGCCGCCGCGGACGCGGACGCTGCGGGTGCCATCGGTGACCAGGTCCACCGGTCCGGACACGGCGACGACCGCGGGGGTGGCCGCGGCCAGGTGGGAGGCGGGCACCAGGGCAGCGTCGACGTCGTGCATGGCGTCCACGCCGCGGCCGCCCGCGCCGGAACCGGCCAGCGCGAGGATTTCCGAGGCGTTGCCGCGGATGACCGTGGGGCGTTCGGACAGCAGCGTCGCGGCGAACCGGGTCCGCAAATCCAGTGCCCCGACGGCCACGGGGTCCAGGACCCAGGGCGTCCCGGCCCTGCGTGCGCTGCGCGCCGCCTGCAGCATGGCGCGGCGCTGCCCGGCGTGCGGGGTGCCCAGGTTGACGAGCACGGCCGAGGCCACCGGGGCGAACTCCGCGGCTTCGCCGGGCACATCCACCATGGCCGGGGATGCCCCGACGGCCAACAGGACGTTGGCGGTGAAGTTCGTGACGACGGCATTGGTCAGGCACTGCACCAACGGTGCCGTGGTGCGCAGCTTCTCGATGGCCCGGCCCAGATCGGCCGGTGTGTAGGTGCTGGTGGGCGCATGCATGGGCATGGGCGACATCCCTCCGCTAGTACTAACTAGATCAGGTTCTGGCGGGTGTTTTCTCAGTCCGCGCCGGTTGGGCGGACACCCCGTGTCAATGAGCGCGAGCCTACCGGTGCCCCCGTCACGGGACAACTTGGCGACCCGCCTCACCTGTTGTGGGCGCTACTGTCGTACGCATGGCCAAGAACCGACGCACCGCACCGCCCGACGCCCCCGTGGAGCCCGTGGGGCCGGCCGAGCTGCCGATTGCCGCCGCTCGGCGACTGCGCGATGCCACCGACTCGCGGCTGGCCCAGCCGCGCCGGTTCCGGGCCGCGCAGCTGAAGGCGCTCGAACGGCTGCTCGAGGAAAACGACGACGCACTGTGCGATGCGCTGGCGGCCGATCTGGGCAAGCCGGCCGCCGAATCACGCCTGACGGAACTGGACCGCGTCAAGGCGGAGATCGACCACGCCCAACTGCACCTGGGGGATTGGGTCGCCGACCGGCACGTGCGGGTACCGGTGTCGCTGCAGCCGGCTACCGCACGCATCCAGGCCCGTCCGCTGGGCATGGTGCTGGTCATCGCCCCGTGGAACTACCCCGTCCTGCTGTTGCTCGGCCCGCTCGTGGGTGCGCTGGCCGCAGGGAACACCGTGGTCCTCAAACCCTCCGAACTCGCACCCGCCACCTCCGCCCTGTTGGCCAGGCTGGTCCCGGCCTACCTTGACCGCCGGGCTGTCGCCGTCGTGGAAGGGGCCGCGGAGACGACGACGGAGCTGCTGGGCCAGCAGTGGGACCACATCTTCTACACCGGTGGGGAGCGGGTGGGGCGTATCGTGGCCCACGCTGCGGCAGAGCAGCTCACACCGGTGACCCTTGAACTCGGCGGGAAGAGCCCCGCCGTCGTCTGCGACGGGAACTTCGCGGCCATCGCCCGCCGGATCGCCCACGGGAAGTTCATGAACGCCGGACAGACCTGTGTGGCCCCGGACTACGTGCTGGCCGTGGGCGAGCATGCGGCCACAGAGCTCGAAAAGTTCCTGCCGAAGGTGATCGCCTCGTTCTACGGCAGGGACCCATCGTCCAGCCGCGATTACGGGCGGATCGTCAACGCCGGACACTTCTCCCGGATCGCCGCCTACCAGCAGCAGGGCCGAGTGGTCTCCGGCGGCTCGAGCGATCCGGCCACCCGCTACGTCGAACCGACGGTGTTGGCGGATGTCGACCCGGCGGCCCCGGTGATGACCGAGGAGATCTTCGGGCCGGTGTTGCCAATTGTCCGGGTCGACCGGTTCGACGACGCGGTGCGGTTCGTCAACTCACGGCCCTCCCCGCTGGCCGCCTACCTCTTCAGCGAACGCCCCCGGTTGCACACCGCCTTCGAGGACCAGGTGCGCGCCGGGGGGATCGGACACAACGTGTGCAACATGCACCTGGCCGTGCCCGACCTGCCCTTCGGGGGAGTCGGGGCGTCGGGCCTGGGGAACTACCACGGCAAGTCGGGGTTCGACACCTTCAGCCAGCAACGACCCGTGCTCTCGAAGACCGCGATGATCGATACCCTGCGGGCCATCTACCCGCCCTTCGGGTGGGCGAAGCGGCGGATCATGCGTTCGATGGGGTGAGCGCTGTACCCGTCGGACGCACGAGGACCCGGTACCAACCATGGGTTCGTACCGGGTCCTTGATCGCGGTCGGTTTTCGGGCGGACCGCGGTGCCAGCTACTCCTTGGTCGGCGAGTCCACATACTCCTGGTTCTCGGAGATCCACTTGTCGACGATGGGCGCGTAGTCGTCCGTGTCGGTGCCGTTGAACATGGCGTTCTCCAGCGAGAACAGGTGCTCGTCGTCCATCTTGAAGTCCTTCATCCACTTCGTCAGCTGCGGATAGTCCTTCTCGAAGGTTGCGTCACCGTAGGCGGTGATGTGCTCGGCGGTGCCCAGTGTGTTCTTCGGGTCCTTGAGGTCCTTGATCGGGAACTCGTCATAGGCCCAGTGCGGACGCCACAGGGTGACGACGACGTTCTCGCCGGCGTCGGTGGCCTTCTTCAACTGCGTGAGCATGGCCGGGGTCGAGGAAGTGATGAACTTCATCTTCTCCAGGCCGTACTGGGGGATCACTTTGGTCTCGGTGGCCTTGGTGAGTCCGGCACCCGGGTCGATGCCGTAAATCGTGTTGTTGAATTTGTCGGCGTTCTTGGCCAGGTCGGCCAACGAGTCGATGGGAGCGTCCTTGTTGACGGCGATGGTCAGCTTGGCGTTGTCGTACCAGGTGCCCAATTCGGTCATCTTGTCGCCGTACTTGTCCATGTAGTCCTTGTGTGTCTGCGGCAGCCAGACGTCCATGGTCAGGTCGAGGTCGCCGGTGGAGACACCAGAGAAGATGGGAGCGACATCGGCGCCGGTGAGCTCGACGTCGTACCCCTTCTTGTCCAGAACCTGCTTCCACAGGTTGGACACGGCGACACCTTCGTCCCAGCCGGCCATCACGCCGATCTTGAGTTCCTTCTTGTCGCCGTTGTCCGGCGAGGCAGGGGCGCCAGAATCGCTGCCACTTCCACCGCCGCAAGCGGTGAGCGCCAGGGCTGCCGCCGCGGCGATCCCCATGACTGATGCGAGTTTCTTTTTCATTCCGTGTTCCTTTCGTCGCGCCCCGTCCTCGGGGCGCAGGGGTCAGGCATTTTTCGCAGGCATGTTGGTGTGGCCGAGGGAGGCGGTGATCCGGTCCAGGAAGATGGCCAGGATGACCACTGAGAGACCGGATTCGACGCCGAGCGGAGTGTTCAGGGTCGTCAGGGCCTGGTAGACCTCGCCGCCCAGGGCACCGGCCCCCACCATGCCGGCAATGACGACCATTGACAGCGACAGCATGATGATCTGGTTGATACCCGCCATGATGGTCGGCAGGGCGAGCGGGATCTGGATCTGGCGCAGGATGCGTCCCGGCGAAGCGCCGAAGGCCTGCCCGGCCTCGACAACTTCGGTGTCGACACTGCGAATGCCCAGTTCTGTGAACCGGGTGCCCGGCGCCATCGCGAAGACGATCGTTGCCACGATGCCGGGAACGGGGCCGATGCCCAGTAGGAGCAAGGCCGGAATCAGGTAGACGAAGGCCGGCATCGTCTGGAGGAAGTCCAGGATCGGCTTGACGATGGTCGAAGCCACTCGGGACTTGGCGGTAAGGATACCCAGGGGAATACTGATGACCACGGCGATGATGCTGGCCACCAGGACCAGTGCCAACGTGTCCATGGCGTTCTGCCATTGGCTCATTCCGTAGATGAGCAGCAGGCCGATCGCCGTGCCGAGTCCGAGCTTCCAGCTTTTCACCACCCATGCCAGAGCTGCTAGGACGATGATGACGGCCCAGAACGGGGGCTCGGTTAAGACGTAGGCAAGCCCATCGTAGAAGTTCTGGAACAACAACTTGATGACGTCGAAGAGACCGCCGAGATTCTCGATGATCCAGTCGAGGACCATCTTGGCCCAATCGCCGACGGGAATGCGGAACAGGTCGTCACCCATTTAGCGGGCACCTCCCTCATCGTCGGCTGACTGGTCGGGCACATCGTCCGCCCGGATGGATGCGCCGTCCTCGTTCCCGGCCGTCTGGCCCGGAGAGACAACGGGCATGCCGCTGGTGCTCGAGGGGACGTTGCCCAGGGCGGAGAGCAGGGTGGCGCGCGCGATGGCACCGATCAGGCGGCCCTCGTCGTCGACAACGGGGAGCGGGATCGGCGATTCCACCGAGCGTCCGAAGAGGTCGTTGAGGGCCGTGTCGGCGGTGATCGGCGCGTTGCGGGAGGTGATGATCTCCTCGAGGTCGGAACCGCCGCGTTCGAGCAGGGCCATGACCTCGCGGTCGCGGACTGACCCGAGCAAGACGCGTCGGCGATCGAGGACGAACGCTGCCGACGTCTGCAATTCGCGCATGGTCCGCAGGGCGTTGCGTGCCCCGCCGGTGAGGTTCACGACGGCTCGCGGGGCCTCCATCACGGTTCCGGCGGTCAGCACCCGGGTTCGGTCGACGTCGCGCACGAAGGCGGAGACGTAGTCATTTGCCGGGTGGGTGAGGATGTCATCCGGAGTGCCGATCTGCACGATCTCGCCGTCACGCATGACGGCGATGCGGTCGCCGAGGAACATGGCCTCGTTCAGGTCGTGCGTGATGAAGACGATGGTCTTGCCGAGTTCGGCCTGCAGGGCAGCCAGCTGTTCCTGCATGTCCCGACGGATCAGCGGATCCAGGGCGGAGAAGGCCTCGTCCATGAGCAGGATGTCGGTTTCGGCCGCGAGGGCGCGGGCCAGACCGACGCGCTGCTGCATGCCGCCGGAAAGCTGGCTGGGGTACTTGTCGCCCCAGCCCTCCAGCCCGACCACGTCCAGGACCTTGTTCGCCCGTTCGGTCCGTTCTGCCATACCGACACCCTGGATTTCCAGGGCGTACGCAGCGTTCTGCAGGACGGTGCGGTGCGGGAGGAGTGCGAAATGCTGGAAAACCATCGAGATGCGTTTCTGGCGGACCTTGCGCAGCTTCTTGGCGGAGATCTTGGCGATGTCCGTGTCCCCGATGACGACCGAGCCGCTGGTCATCGGCCAGAGTCCGTTGAGCATGCGGATCAGGGTGGATTTGCCGGAACCGGAAAGTCCCATGACGACGAAGATCTCGCCGGGTTTGACGTCGAAGCTCGCGTCGATGACGGCTGCGGTTCCCAGTGAAGCTACGTCTTTGCGGGTCTTTCCGGACTTCAGGAGCTTGACCGCCTCGTTGCCCCGGCGGCCGAAGACCTTATACGCATTGCTCACGCGTAGCGCCGGTTGCGCTGTCTCAGTAGTATTCACGTTTTCCCGTCCACGGCCTGGGTCCGGGTGGAGGCAGACCGATTGCTCGGCAACCCGACCTCGACGGGCGGTCCCCTGGCCACCAGGGGTCGGGGCCAAGAAAGTCCGTCTGACAGGGCGAGTGATTGGCTTTCTACCGCAACGCTAACAACCCGTTGTTCGCCGTGGGCTGAAATCCGTCGTTTGACCGAGGGTACACCCGGGAATCACCGGACTGCATCCCTTGTGGCGCAAGGGGTCCAGCGAAGTTATGGCATTGTGACTCGCCGGGTTGTCAAAGTCTCCGCAATCGGGTGGATTCCGGGGGAGGGTCGCGTCAAACCCGTCAGCCGATGATGGAGTCGACCAGCGACTTGGCCTCCTGCTGGACCAGCTTTAGGTGCTCTTCGCCCTTGAAGGATTCGGCGTAGATCTTGTAAACATCCTCGGTTCCCGAGGGGCGGGCGGCGAACCACGCGTTTTCGGTGGTGACCTTCAGGCCGCCGATGGGGGCGCCGTTGCCCGGGGCCTCGGTCAGCCGGGCCGTGATGCGTTCGCCAGCGAGTTCCGCCGCCGACACGTCGCTGGCCGAAAGTTTGGCCAGGGCGGCCTTTTGTTCGCGGGTGGCCGCGGCATCGATGCGCGCATAGGCGGGCGAGCCGAAGTCCGCGGTCAGGCGCGCGTAGTGCTCGCTGGGTGAGGTGCCCGTGACGGCTTGGATCTCCGAGGCCAACAAGGCGAGCAGCAACCCGTCCTTGTCCGTCGTCCACGGGGAGCCATCGAAGCGCACGAAGCTCGCCCCTGCCGATTCCTCGCCGCCGAAGACTCCCGTGCCGTCCAGTAATCCGGGAACGAACCACTTGAAGCCCACGGGGACCTCGACGAGTTCGCGGCCCAACGAGGCCGCCACGCGGTCGATCATGGAGGAGCTGACGAGTGTCTTGCCCACCCCGGCGCCCTGTGGCCACTGCGGACGGTGCCGGTAGAGGTAGTCGATGGCGACGGAGAGGAAGTGGTTGGGGTTCATTAGCCCCGCGTCCGGGGTGACGATTCCGTGCCGGTCGGCGTCGGCGTCGTTGCCGGTGGCGATGTCGAAGGAGGCACCACCGTCCCGAACCTTGGCGATGAGACCGGCCATGGCCGAGGGGGAGGAGCAGTCCATGCGGATCTTGCCGTCCCAGTCCAGGGTCATGAAGGACCACCGGGGATCGACCTCGGGGTTCACGACGGTCAGGTCGAGGCCATACCGTTCGCCGATTGCGCCCCAGTAGTCCACCGACGCGCCCCCCATGGGGTCGGCACCGATGCGCACCCCGGCGGAACGGATGGCGTCCATGTCGAGTACGTCGGACAATGAGCCCACATAGGCCGAGAGGAAATCGTGGCTGCCCAGGTTTTCCGCAAAGCGGGCCTGCGAGATCGTCACGCGTTTCACCCCGGCCAGCCCGGCGGTGAGCAGGTCGTTGGCGCGACCGGCGATCCACGAGGTGGCGTCGGAGTCGGCGGGGCCGCCATGCGGGGGGTTGTACTTGATTCCGCCGTCGGAAGGCGGGTTGTGTGAGGGGGTGATGACGATGCCATCGGCCTGCCGGCCGCGGTCGATGGCCGGGACGTCCCGATTGTGGGTGAGGATCGCGTGGCTGACTGCGGGGGTGGGGGTCCAGCCGTTGCGGGCATCGACCCGCACGTCGACGCCGTTGGCGACGAGGACCTCCAGGGCGGTGTCCTGCGCCGGATCGGAGAGTGCGTGGGTGTCCTTGCCGACGAACAACGGCCCGGCGATGCCCTGGCGGCTCCGGTACTCCACGATCGCCTGCGTGATGGCCGCGATGTGGTTCTCGTTGAAGGAACCGTCGACTGAGCGCCCACGATGGCCGGAGGTACCGAAGGCCACCCGTTGAGAGGGGTCCTCGGGGTCTGGCACCACGTCGAAGTACGCCGAACGGACGGCATCGAGGTCGATCAGGTCTTCGGGGAGTGCACGCGTTCCCGCACGATTGGCAGCCATGGGTACAGCTAACCAGAAGGGACGCCAAAAAGCCCCGATCCCCGAACGAGATGTCCGGGGATCGGGGCCTTTTTGACGTGGTGTGAACAGCCGGGTTACTTCACCCCGGACATCAGGGCCTTGATCGGTTTCACGGCCGACATGAGCGCTATGCCCAGGACGATCGAGGTACCGCCGAGGGCGATGAAGTAGGGGATCTCGTTGCCCGCGGTGTAGAAGCCGGCGAGGATGCCAGCCAGCGTCGTGCCCAGCGAGACGGAGAGGTAGAACAGCGCGACCATCTGCGTGGTGAAGGCGACCGGGGCCAGTTTCGTGGCGACCGAGAGGCCGATCGGGCTGAGCAGCAGTTCTGCCATGGTGCACAGGAACAAGATGCCCGCCAGAGCCAGCAGCGGGGTCTTCTCCAGCGAGTTCAGCGGGATGAAGACCAGGAAGGCGATGCCGACGATGACCAGCGAAGCGCCGAACTTCAGCGGGGTCGAGGGTTGCCTGTCGCCCATCTTGGTCCAGATGCCGGCGAAAACTGCGGCGAAGATGATGATGAAGACGGGGTTGATGGACTGGGTCCAGCTCGCTGGCATCTCCCACCCGAAGAGGTTGCGGTCCAGCCGCTTCTCCGAGTACACGGCAATGAACGTGAATTGCTGCTGGAACAGCGCCCAGAAGGCCGCCGAGGCGATGTAGAGGGGGATGAACGCCGTGACGCGACGGCGTTCGATGCTGTTGACCTTCTTCGAGCCCAGGATGACGGCAAAGTAGATGACCGAAGCCGCGACAACGACGATGGCGATGGTGGTGGCCAGGTTGTCGGCATGGACGACGCCGGTGGTCAGCAGGACGATGATGATCGCCAGGCCGACCAGTACGCCGACCGCGTAGCGCACGCGAAGGTTTGCGGGCAGGGGATCGGTGACGTGGTGCGTGGTGGCCGGCAGGTTCTTGCGCCCGAGGGCGTAGATGGTCAGGCCGATGGCCATGCCGATCGCCGCCAGGGCGAAACCGTAGTGGAAGCCCAGCCGGGTCTGGAGAAGGCCGGTGAGCAGGGGGCCGATCAGGGCGCCGATGTTCACGCCCATGTAGAAGATGGAGAAGCCGGCGTCGCGGCGGGTGTCCTTCTCCGAGTACAACGAACCAACCAGTGTGGTCGCTGTCGCCTTGAGGCCGCCGGAACCCAGGGCCACGAGCAGCAGGCCCACGGTCAGGCCGACGACGCCGGGCAACGCCGCCAGGGCGATGTGGCCGAGCATGATCATGATGGCTGTGTAGAACAGCACGCGTTCGGAGCCGAATAGCCGGTCGGCGATCCAGGCCCCGAAGATCGTGCTGAGGTAGACGGTGCCGCCGTAGGCGCCGACCAGGCTCAGGGACAGCCCCTGGTCCAGGCCTAGGCCGCCCTTGGACACCTCGAAGTACATGTAGTAGGCGAGGATGCCCTGCATGCCGTAGAAGGAGAAGCGTTCCCACATCTCGACATTGAAGAGGTTGAAGAGCATCCGAGGGTGGCCAAAGAAGGTCTTTCCGGCCGGTTCCCGCGTGGTATTCAGTGAGGTCATTTACAGTATTTTGCGCTTGTGTGTTCCAAAACGCCTACTTCAGTGAACTGAATCACATTCCGCTGGAGACATTCATGAGTTGGGCGGCCAGGGCCAGCAGCCCGCGCTCGGACCCGTTCGTCCCAGTCAGCTGGATACCCATCGACAGGCCACCGTCCGTCCGCAGCGTCGGCACCGTGACGGCAGGCGTTCCGGCGACATTGACCACCGACGTGTAGGGCGTGTACCGGCACTGGAGTTCGTAGTCGAAGTCTGCGTCGTGGGACGTGTACCAGCCGAGCGGCCGGGGGGTCTGCGCCATGGCGGGGGTCAGCACGGCGTCGTAGCGGCCCCATTGGGCGCGGCAGTCCTCGGCGATCTTCTGCAGCACGGCGGCCGCGGACCGCTTCTCCGCCGTGGGCCGGGCCATGGCCCGCGCCCGGAAGGTGCGGGTGAGTTCCATCAGTGCGGGGGCGGCCTCGTCCGGGAGCCCGGCCTCGGCCAATCCGGCGGTCCAGATCGCCTGGAACGCCTCGGGATAGCGGTTGTCATAGCGGATGTCCGCGGTCTCCACCCGGTGGCCCGCAGCCTCCAACAGGGCAACCCCGGCCTGCAGCGCCGCCTCCGCCGTGGGATCCAGGGCGATGGGGTACCGGCCGTCGAAGGGCGAGACCCGGGTCAGGCCGATCCGCAGCGGACGGCCGTCCGCGGGCCGGGCGCCCCGGGCGGCCTCCAGGTACCCGCTGGTGCCGGTCATCGAGTCCATGAGCAGCCCGGCGTCCTCGGCGGTGCGGGCCAGGGGCCCGGAGACCACGAAGCGGGGGGCGCCGAAACGGTCCACCCGCCCGTTGGCCAGATCCGCTGGCACCGTGCCCAACCCGGGCTTCAACCCGACCAGCCCGCAAGCGGAGGCGGGGATGCGGACCGATCCGCCGCCGTCGTTCCCCGGGGCCATCGGCAGCAGGCCGGCGGCGACGGCCGCCGCGCTGCCGCCCGAGGAGCCGCCGGGGGAGAGCGAGGGATCCAGGGGGTTGCGCGCCGGTGGCGCGATGAGGTTCTCGGAGTAGCAGTTCAGCCCGAATTCGGGGATTTGGGTCTTGCCCAGCGAGATCGCGCCGTCCGTGCGCAACCGGGCCACCAGGGGGCTGTCCTCGGCAGCGGTGGCAGGGGGCAGGGCCGCGGTGCCGAACGTCGTGGGGACCCCCACGACGTCCCACAGGTCCTTGTACGCCAGCGGGACCCCGTGCAGCGGGGGCAGCGGCGTGCCGGCGGCACGGGCCCGCGCCGCGACCCCGTCGGCGGCATCGGCGGCGGCCACGGCCTGCTCGGCGGTGACGGTGATGAAGCTGCCCAGTCGCGGGTTCTGCTCCTCGATCCGCGCCAGGAAGTGTTCCGTGACCTCGCGGGAGGAGACCTCGCCGGAGGCGATCAGGTCCCGGAGTTCGACGGCGGTGCGTTCGTGAAGTGCCGCGCCGCGGGTGGCCGGGTGGTCAGGGGTGTTCATCTGCGGGCCTCCCGGGTGTCGTGTTCGTCGTCGCGGTCGCGTTGGAAGACCAGCACCACCGAGCGCAGCGCCAGGATGAAGCCCATGAAGAGCAACACGTAGCCGAAGAAGGCGTGCACCCTGACGTTCTCCGTGAGGAACGGGCCGGATTCGGTGGTGATCAGGATGATGGCGGCCAGCGTCGCGGCCCCGGCCAGCAGCGCCACGACCACCTGCTGGACCAGCCGGTTCAGGAACCCGCGGTCCGCCGGGTGGGCCAGGACGCGGACGTTGACCGAGAGCCGGCCGCGTTCGATGTCCTCGGTGATCTTGTTCAGCCGCCGGGGCCATTCGCGCAACGTGGGCAGCAGCTGCATGGCGCGGATCTCCAGCTCGTCCTTCAGGGTGCCCGGGGTGAACTGGGCGCCAATGATCTTCCGGCCGGCTTCCCGGGCGGCGGCCACGACGTTCATTCCGGGATCGATCAGGCCCAGCGTCCCCTCCAACGCCCCGAGGGCACGCAGCGCGGCGGCGACCTGGGGTGGGACGGAGAAGCCGTGGCGGACGATCAGCGAGAAGAGGGCGGTGAACATCTCCGACCCGCCCTGGCCTCCGAAGCCGTTGCGGTAGCGCACCAGCAGTTGGCCCAGGGAGCGCTCGAAGCCGCGTTCGTCGAAGTCCGCCGGCCGGTCCAGCAGCCCCAGCAGGGCGTCGGTGGCCAGCTGGTTGTCGTTCTTGTCGATGGAGAACAACAGCATGTTCAGCGACTGCTGGCTCCCCGGATCCAGGCGTCCGACGGCGCCGAAGTCCAGCAGGGCGACGCCCCCCTCCCGGGTGATGAAGATGTTGCCCGGATGCAGGTCGGCGTGGAAGACGCCGTCCCCGGAGATCTGGTGCAGGGTGGCCTTGAGCAGTTCCCCGGCCAGTTCCCTCCGCCGGTCCGGGCCCCATTGGGCCAGTGCGGCGCCGGCGGCACCGACAGGCTGGCCATCGAGCTCGTCCATCACCAGCAGGCGGGGCCCGCTGAATTCGGCATGGACGCGGGGCACGATGACCTCGAAATCCCGGAGCGCGGATTCGATGGCGAGCATGTTCTCGGCTTCGATCCGGTAGTTCAGTTCCTCGCTGAGCGAATCGGAGAACCCGCGCGCCAGGGTGGACACCCCGAGGCGGCGCGCCCAGGGGGCGGAGCGCTCCAGCCAGCCGGCGATCTGCACCACGATGGCCCGGTCGCGTTCGACCTGTTTCAGGGCCGAGGGGCGCTGGACCTTTGCCACCACCCGGGTGCCGTCATGCAGGGTCGCCCGGTGCACCTGGGCGACGGAGGCCGAAGCGAGGGGCTCCTCCTCGATCGCCGCGAACGCCTCGCGGGGCGACCGGCCCAGGCTCTCGGCGAGGGCCGCCTCGATGACGGGCCACGGCTCGGGGGTCGCCTGGGTCTGCAGGTGCGACAGCTCGCGGATGTAGGGCTCGGAGAGCAGATCGCGGCGGGTGGAGAGCATCTGGCCGAGCTTCACGAACGTCACGCCGGCCTCGTTGAGCGCCTCGCGCAGTGCCCGTGCCGTCTGGTCTTCGCGGGCCTCGGCATGACGGCGGTTCAGCCCGCGGGCCTGGGCCAACAGGCCGTGCCGCACGGCGATGTGCATGACCTGGAAGTACCGGGCACTTTGCGAGCGGCGCGTCTTCCACCCGGTGAACAGGCGGACCGGGGAGGGCAGGGTTCCGGTGGGGAAGGTGATCTCCAGGACCATCAGCAGGGCCACGCCCAGTGCGAAGACCCAGATCAGGGCGAGGGCGGCAAACATCAGCGCGACGGTGGGGGAGACCTGCAGCTGCGTGGCATCACCGACGTAGGCAGCCCGGAAGAGGTAGCGCACCACGAAGCCCAGCCCGGC
Organism: Arthrobacter sp. ASL1; assembly: GCF_056680475.1. Classification (NCBI taxonomy): domain Bacteria; kingdom Bacillati; phylum Actinomycetota; class Actinomycetes; order Micrococcales; family Micrococcaceae; genus Arthrobacter; species Arthrobacter sp. ASL1. The sequence continues at coordinate 2,313,586 of NZ_CM155284.1, read as the reverse complement.
CGACATCAGGAGCCCGACGGCGATGGACCGGGGCCAACCGACGGGGACGCCGAGGACCCGGCGGGAGACGCCGGCAACGACCCACGCCTGGAGGACCAGGAACACGGCTCCGATGATGACCGTCAACGTCCACCCGAGTCCGTCGAGGGCCGCGATTCCGGTGGTGGTGTCCATGTCTTCCCTTCATCTTTCGGGGGAGCGGTCCGTACCCACTATAGGCTGGGAACCTCAGCAGGAAACCGTTGGAAGGATGGACGATGAGCGAGTTCGAGACCGTCGAGGTCACCGGTGTACCGGCCGGTGCGAAGGTGCTGGATGTCCGCGAGGACTACGAGTGGGTCGAAGGCCACGCAGCCGGTGCCGTGCACATCCCGATGGGGGAATTGCCTGAGCGGCTGGAGGAACTGGACCCGGACGAGGACACCTATGTCATCTGCCGCACCGGCGGGCGTTCCGCGCAGGTCGCCGGCTGGCTGGTTGGGCAGGGGTATACCGCCCTCAACATCGCCGGTGGCAGCGGCGCCTGGCTCGAAGCGGGACTGCCGCTCGCCAGCGAAAACGGGCAGGAGCCCACTGTCCGATGAAGTACACGTACCTGGGGCCCGCGGGAACGTTCACCGAACAGGCACTCCTGCAGGTCCCAGGGGTCGCCGACGGCGAACGCCTGCCGGCGACGAGCGTGAACCTGGCCCTGCAACGAGTACGCGATGGGGAAGCTGACGCGGCCATGGTGCCGATCGAGAATTCGGTCGAGGGCGGTGTGTCGGCGACGCTCGACGCCATCGCCCGGGGTGGCGCCCTGCAGATCGTCCGCGAGGTGCTGGTGCCGATCACCTTCGTGCTGGTCGCCCGGGACTCGATCACGGAGCTGTCCCAGATCCGCACCGTGTCGACGCATGGGCACGCGATCGCCCAGTGCCGGGGGTGGGTGGAGACCCACCTGCCGGGGGCGGAGTTCGTCCCGGCATCGTCCACGGCCGCCGGGGCAGTGGGCCTGCTGGACCCGGAGTGCCGCTATGACGCGGCCATCTGCTCCCCGCTGGTACTCGAGCAGAACCCGCTGAACCTGATGCAGAGCGGCGTGGAGGACAACAGCGGTGCCGTCACGCGCTTCGTGCTGGTGACCCGCCCTGGAGCCGTCCCCGGTCCGACCGGCAACGACAAGACGACCGTCGTCATCCCGCTGCCCGAGGACCACCCCGGCGCGCTGATGGGCATCCTCGAACAATTCGCCGCCCGCGGCGTCAACCTCAGCCGGATCGAATCCCGACCCACCGGAGAGGGCCTGGGATCGTACTTCTTCTCCATCGACGCCGACGGGCACCTCGCCGAGGCCCGGATGGCCGACGCGCTGGCCGGGTTGCACCGGATCAGCCCGGACATCCGCTTCCTGGGGTCCTACCCCAGCGCCTCCGAGCTCGATGAGCCGACGCCGTCACCGGAACGGCACAACACCGACGAGGCCTTCGCCCAGGCCCACGCCTGGGTCAGCCGGTTGCGGGCCGACGCCGGCTGAGGTCTTCGGGCCGGCGGGAGGATCAGTAGGCGGGGACGCGGATCTTGAGCCCGAGCGGCAGGATGCTCACCGTGACCGCGCGGACGTTCCCGGTGGTGTCGCCGTCGAGCTGGGAGCCGATCTCCTCCTGCGATTCGAGGCGGATCCGCTTAGCCTGGAAGTACTCGATCACGGGGATGGCCCGACGGTGGCGCAGCGCGGTCTTCGCCGCGATCCACGCCCAACCCATGGCGGACCGGGGACTCATCACCACCAGGTCCAGCACCCCGTCGTCGACCTTGGCGTCGGGGACGAACTCGAGTCCGCCCTGCAGTTTTCCGGCATTGGCGAAGATCACCGAGCGGATGCTGCGCTCCATGGGCTTGCCGTCGTCCAGGGTGATGGTCACCGGCCGCCGCTTGCCCGGCAGGTGGCGCATCCCGGCTTCGGCGTAGGCCAGCGGCCCGACCATCGCCTTGAGGTCGTCGCGTGTGTCGGCCATCATCTCCGCATCGGTGCCGATGCCGGCCATGACCAGGAAGATGTTGGTGTCGGTGGTGCCGTCGGCGCGCTCGAGTTCGATCCGCGCCGCGTCGATGCCGCGCGTGCGCCCCTGCAGCGCCGTATGGACGCAGGCGCTCAGGTCCTCGACATCGAACCCGAGGTTGCGGGCCAGCAGGTTGCCGGTCCCCAGCGGCAGGATCGCCATGGAGACGCGGGTGCCGGCGATCACTTCTCCGACCGCGCGGACGGTCCCGTCGCCGCCGGCGGCGATGACGACTTCGCACCCCGCATCCAGGGCCTGGCGGGCCATGCCGTAACCGGGGTCCTCGACCGTGGTTTCCAGGACCATCGGCTCCTCGAGTCCTGCCGAGGCCCAGGCGAGCATCACCGCGGAACGGATGGAATCGGCGTCGTTCTTGGAGGGGTTGATGACCAGGGCGGTGCGGGAGGTGCTGGCCAGTGCGTCGGAAACCACAGGGGTCGAGGCAATGCCCTGCACCCTGACCCGTAGGCGGCCCACGGAGACGAGGCTTGCCGCGGCGATGAGCAGGGCGACGACGACAAGGACGAGGGAAAGGTATTCGATGGTCATGGTGCCCCTTACGATAGCGGGATTCGGTAACCTGTAGTGGTGATCGACGTTAAAGAGCTTGTAGAGCAACCCGCAGCATTCCGTGACTCCCAGCGCTTTCGCGGTGCCGATGAATCCGTGGTGGACCGGATCATCGCCGCCGACGCCTCCCGGCGCAACGCGATCACCAGTTTCGAGAACCTCCGTGCCGAGCAGAACGCCTTCGGCAAGAAGGTCGCCGTGGCGAAGGGCGAGGAGAAGGCGGCCCTGCTGGCAGAGGTGAAGGAGCTCGCCGCACGGGTGAAGGCCGAGCAGGCCACCGCCGACGCCGCCCAGGAGGAACTGACGGCCCTGCAGCGCTCCGTGCCCAACCTCATCCAGGAGGGGGCCCCGGCCGGCGGCGAGGATGACTTCACCGTCGTGAAGACCGTGGGCACGCCCCGAGATTTCACCGCCGATGGCTTCGAGCCGCGCGACCACCTCGAACTGGGTGAGCTGCTCGGTGCCATCGACATGGAACGCGGCGCCAAGGTCTCCGGCTCCCGGTTCTACTTCCTCAAGGGCGTCGGCGCCCGGCTGGAGATCGCACTGCTGAACATGGCGTTGGACCAGGCCGTGTCCAACGGGTTCATCCCGATGATCACCCCGACGCTGGTCCGTCCCGAGATCATGCAGGGCACCGGGTTCGACGTCGAGCACGACGACGAGATCTACCGGCTCGAGCGCGACGACCTCTACCTGACCGGCACCTCCGAGGTGGCGCTCGCCGGCTACCACGCCGACGAGATCATCGATCTGTCGGCGGGCCCCACGCGCTATGCCGGTTGGTCCTCGTGCTACCGGCGGGAGGCCGGATCCGCCGGGAAGGACACCCGCGGCATCATCCGCGTCCACCAGTTCAACAAGCTCGAGATGTTCGTCTACTGCTCCGTCGAGGACGCGGCCGAAGAGCACCAGCGGCTGCTGGCCTGGGAAGAGGAGATGCTGGCCAAGGTGGAGCTGCCCTACCGGGTCATCGACACCGCCGCCGGCGATCTGGGCATGAGCGCCGCCCGCAAGTTCGACTGCGAGGCCTGGGTCCCCACGCAGGACGCCTACCGCGAGCTGACCTCCACCTCGAACTGCACCACGTTCCAGGCCCGGCGCCTGAACATCCGTGAACGCTCCGTCGGGGCCGATGGAAAGCCGGGGAAGACCCGTGCCGTCGCCACCCTGAACGGGACCCTGGCGACCACGCGCTGGATCGTAGCGATCCTGGAGCAGCACCAGAATGCCGACGGTTCCGTCAACGTTCCCAGCGCGTTGCGCCCCTACCTGGGCGGCATGGAGGTCCTGCCGGTCCTCTGACCCGTGCGTTGTGGTGCCGGCGCGTCCGCCCCGGGGCAGACGCGCAGTTGGTTAACCCGCGCTTCGCCGAAGCATCCCCGGACGTTCACCGCCGACTGTGACCGGGTCGATGTTCATCCGCCTCCGGGAATGTTTGACTAGAGTCATGACCATGACATTGAATACCGGCACCGAAGACCGGGTACTGACCACCAGCCAGAAGATGGTGTGCCTGGACGTCGACGGCACCCTCGTGGACCACGACGGGCACATGTCCGATGCCGTCCGGCAGGCCGCGCGCGGCATCGTCGACGTCGGCCACGAGGTGATCGTCTCGACCGGGCGCTCGCTCGGGGCCACGCTGCCCGTCGTCCAGCTGCTGGGCATCGAATCCGGGTACGCGGTGTGCAGCAACGGTGGCGTGACCGTGCGCATCGACACCACCCTGCCCTCCGGCTACGAGGTATTGGACCGCAAGACGTTTGACCCGGCACCGGCCCTGCGCGCGCTGCGCGACGCGTTGCCGACCGCCAAATACGCGCTGGAGGACGACCAGGGCAACTTCCTGTCCACCGAACGCTTCCAGGACGCCAGTTTCGGCGTGGAGGCCCAGGCCGTCCCCTTCGAGCAGCTGATGGAGGCGACGGCGGTGCGCCTGGTCGTCTTCTCCACGGACTCGTCCTCCGAGGAGTTCGGCAAGGCCGTGAGCGCCATCGGCCTACACGGGGTCACCTATTCCGTCGGCTGGACCGCCTGGTTGGACATCGCCGCGGAGGGCATCACCAAGGCCAGCGCGATCGAGGCCCTGCGTGGCGAGCTGGGCTACTCCCTGGAGCACACGGTGGCCGTCGGCGATGGCCGCAACGACATCGAGATGCTCGGATGGGCCGGTCGCGGGGTGGCCATGGGCCAGGCGCCGGACGAGGTCAAGGCTGCGGCCGACGAGGTCACCGACTCCGTCGACGACGACGGCTTGGCACGCGTGTTGCGCAGCCTGCTGTAGCCCGCGGCCCCGGGGCCCGTTACGGGCCGAAGAGTCCGATCACGAGCGCCATGACCGCAAAGGTCACCAGTTCGTGGGCGCAATTCAGCACCGTCAGGCCCACCGGCCGGCCCTCGAACGCGTCGTGGGTGATGAACCGCGCCGCGGTGAACCCGGCCCACAGGATGAGCGCGGTGACCAGGGTATTGGCCAGGAAGCTGCCACCGTAGAAGCCCTGGGCGATCACGGCCGACCCGGCCAGGACCCACGCGCTGACGAGGCTGACGGCGAACGTGAGCACGATCGGTTTCCAGACGCCGCGCGCATCGCCGCCGGGGTCGACCTTGGCGACCCGCATCCAGTAGGTGCCGAAGACCTTCGGGGTGTACCAGATCGACCCGACCACCATGGTCGACACTGCGGCGACGAGAACGCCCCACACGTTGATTTCCGGAACCACGGCGAACTCCCTGCCTCGAGTCAACCCGTCCTGCGGGAGCACCGGGAAACCGGTGCTGACCTGAGTGTACGACGGCGAATCCCGTCCCGATAGTGCCGGTTGGCACGCCCCCTTGACCTTGACGTTGCGGCAACCCCTACGCTGGCTTGACCGAGACGAAAGGAGGCCGGGACATGGACTGGTCGATCCAGCAGATCGCCACGTTGGCGGGCACCACCAGCCGGGCCCTGCGCCACTACGACGACATCGGGCTCCTTCCACCGAGCCGCATCGCCTCCAACGGGTACCGCCACTACGACGCCGACGCGCTGCACCGGCTGCAACGGATCATGCTCCTGCGCGAACTCGGCCTGGGGCTTCCGGCCATCGCCGGGATCCTCGACCGTCCCGTCGGGACGGCCGAGGCCCTGGGGACACACGTGGACTGGCTCAAACAGGAACGCCGGCGCTTGGACCGGCAGATCGCCTCGGTGGAACGCACGATCACCACCATCACCGAAGGAGGGGTTCCCATGGCCCAGGACATGTTTGACGGGTTCGACCACACCGTGCACCGCGAGGAGGTCGGGCAACGCTGGGGCAAGGACGCCTACGCCCGGGGCGACGCCTGGTGGAGGGGCCTCGATGCCGCCGCGCGGCGGGACTGGAAACAACGGGTCGCCACCCTCGCTGCCGACTGGGACGAGGCCGCCAGCCGTGGCACGGACCCCGGTTCGGCGGAGGCGCAGGAACTGGCGCGCCGGCAGGTCGAGTGGCTGGCCTCGGTCCCGGGAACCCCAGCCAGCGAGCCCGGCGGTGACCTGCGGGGGTACGTGACCGGTCTCGGCCAGATGTACGTCGACGATCCCCGTTTCGGGGCCAACTACGGCGGGACCGAGGGGGCCGTCTTCGTGCGGGACGCGTTGGCGCTCTACGCCGAGCGCGAGCTGTAGAGACCGAGCAGGGCCGGGAGGTCGGCCATGTCCACGAACGTGGTGGCACCGGCCTTCCGCAAGTCATCGGCCGCTGCCAGCCCGCCGGCGAAGCCGTACACGTCCATGCCCGCGGCCCGTGCCGCCAGGACCCCGTTGACGCTGTCCTCGATGACCACGCAGTCCGCGGGGTCGACGCCCTCGCAGGCCGCGGCATGGAGGAAGACATCCGGCCAGGGCTTGCCCCGCTCCACATCCTCGGCGGAGTGGATGCGTCCGGCGAACCGGTCCAGGAGGCCCGTGGTCCCCAGGGTGCGGTCCATGCGGGCATGGGTCCCGGAGGATGCCACACAGGAGCGGATTCCGCTCGAATCCACGGCGTCCAGGACCGCCACGACGCCCGGGACGGGGGCCAACTCGCGGGCGAAGGCCTCCCGGGTCTCGGCGGTGGACCGCTCGTCGAATTCCCGGGCACGGTCCGGCCCCAGCAGGTCCGTCAGCAGCGCGAACGCGTCGACCGCGGATCGGCCCATGAACGCGGCAACGACCTCGGCCTGCGTGTGGGGGTGGCCCATCGCGGTGAGGGTCCGTGCCTCGATGGCCGTCGCGAGGCGTTCGGAGTCGACCAGCACGCCGTCGCAATCGAAGATGACCAGCCCGGGCCGCACTCCGCCGACGTCCTCGCCCAGCGTGCTCACCGGCCCGGCTCATAGGGGTAGGCGTCTGCCGGAAGCTCGGCGGGGCCGGCCACCAGCGACAGCAACCGCGCCACCGCCGGCCGACACGCCCACTCCTCGTTCCAGTTGGAACGGACCACGGCCTTGGACACCGCCTGCGCGGTGATGCCCAGCTCGGCGGCGATGGCCTTTTGCTGCCCGCGGACCCCGGGGATCATCAGGTCCAGCACGGCCCACTCGGCCTCGGTGCGCGTCGTGACGATCTGCCCGACCAGCCGGGCGACCGACTCCGCCTCGACGGCCACGTCCGCATCCGGCCCGTCGACGGCCAACGGAATGCGTTCCCCGGTTTTCTGCGCCCGGTTTACCGCACGGCGTGCGTAGACCAGGCCGAAGCCCTCGGCGTCGGCAATCGATGCCGGGAACGGCATTTGCACGGGCCCGACCCCGATGCCGACGTGCCAGCGGTGTTGCCGCAGGGCCGCGAGTGCCGCATCGACGACATGGGACGGGTCGGTCAGGACGCCGATGGCCTCGTCGCCGAAGGAACGTTGGAAGGGAACCAAGGCCGGCACGTACTCGAGGGCACGGATCAGATCCTCGACGCGGTCCCCGACCTCGCGCGAATCCCGTTGGTTGATGGTGAGGACGAACATGGCACCAGTCTGCCCGATGATCAACCGTTTTCGGTTGATTCGGGAGTCGTGCCGCCGTCGCCGGGGCAGTGCGTCGTGGCCCTGGCCGGTGCCTGGAGGCCGGCCAGGCGCGGCGGGGTGAGCTCGACGATCGTCCAGCGCAGGAAGAACTGCGTTGCAGGCCCGATGAGCAGGGCGTAGGCGACGGTCCCCAGGCCCACGGTCCCACCCAACAGCCAGCCGATGGCCAGGACGGTGACCTCGATGCCCGTGCGGATCAGGCGCAGGCTCCAACCGGTGCGCAGATGCAGGCCGGTCATCAGCCCATCGCGCGGGCCGGCACCGAACTGGCTGCCGATGTACAGGGCACCGCCGAGGCCATTGACCACCAGGGCCACGACGATCACGGAAATCTGGAGCGCCAGCCCGTGGATCTCCGGCAGCAGCCAGAGCGTGAAGTCGGCCGAAACACCGATCCAGATGGCATTGGCGATCGTTCCCAGGCCGGGCCACTGGCGCAGCGGGATCCAGGCCAGCAGCACCAGCAGGCCCACGATGATGATGATCGTGCCCAGGCTCAACGGGATGTGCCGCGCCAGGCCCAGGTGCAGCACGTCCCAGGGGGCGACCCCGAGGCCGGCCCGCACGAACGCGCCCATGGCCACCCCGAAGAAGGTGAGCCCGATGAACAGGCGCACCAACCGGGACGGCAACCGGCCCGCCCGCAACTGCTCCAACGGAGTCAGCGGAAGCAGCCGGGCACGCGGGGTGGAGGGCACGGTGGTCGCCGGGCTGCTAGTCGACGTCGCGACCCTGCGGCTCGTCCTCCTCGGACTCCTGGCCGGCCTGGGTGAAGCGTTCGATGGAGCGGGCGAGCTCGGCCTCGGCGGCCTCGCGGCCCTCCCAGCCCTCGTTCTTGACCCACTTGCCCGGCTCGAGGTCCTTGTACCGGGTGAAGAAGTGCTCGATCTCCTTGACCAGCCACTCGTCGAGGTCCTCGAGTTCGCGGATGTGGTCGAAGCGCTTGTCGGCCGGGACACAGACCAGCTTGGCGTCGCCGCCGCCGTCGTCGGTCATGTTGAACACGCCGATCGGGCGGGACTCGACGAGCACGCCCGGGATCAGCTCGACGCCGGGCAGGAAGACCAGCGCGTCCAGCGGGTCGCCGTCCTCGCCCAGGGTGTCCTCGAAGTAGCCGTAGTTCGTCGGGTACTGCATGGAGGTGAACAGCACGCGGTCCAGCCGCAGGCGGTGCGTCTCGTGGTCGATCTCGTACTTGACGCGCGATCCCGTGGGGATCTCGATGGTGACGTCATGGTTCATGGGGGTCCTCGACTTTCGTGCTGCGGGGCGGCCCCGAACGGAAATCGGCCGCACGCCGTCTAGGCTTAAAGCTGCTGCCCCCAGACTATATGGCGGCGCGGGGCAACCACTAGTTGAGGAACAAGCCGATGAAACGTGCAATGCGGACGACCACGTCCTTGCTGCTGGTCCTGGTGCTGGGGTCCCTCGTGGGCGTGCTGGTGCTGAACCTGTTGCCCGTGTTCCTGCACGCGCCCGCCGCGTCGGCCCCCGCACCCACCGCGGAACCGTCGGCGGCCCCCAGCCTGGCCCCGGCCAGCGCGACGGCCCTTGCACCGCTGGGCACGCAGGGGAAGCTGCCGCAGGCGGCCGTCCTGAAGAAGCAGCTCGACGCCGCCTTCGCGAAGACGAAGGGCGGGGGCTTCACCGCCGAGGTCACCGACGTGGCCACCGGCAAGACGCTCTACAGCAGGCACGGCAACCAGGCCAGCGCCCCGGCGTCGAACCTGAAGATCCTCACCGCGGTGGCGGCCCTGAAGCAGCTCGGCGGGGAAAGCACCCTGCCCACGACGGCGGTGCTCGGCTCCGATGACACCGTGGTCCTCGTCGGCGGGGGGGACGTGCTGCTCGGCGCCGGGACCTCCGAACCCGACGCGACCGTCAGCCGCGCCGGCCTGGCGACGCTGGCGGCGAAGACCGCGGCCGCCCTGTTCGACTCCGGCCGTTTCGCCGCCGGGTCGACCACCCGGCTGCAGGTGGTGCTCGACGACACCCTCTTCACCGGGGCCACGCTCAATCCCGTCTGGGACGAATCGCTCATGACCACCTCGAACATCACCGCCGTCCAGCCGCTGGCCATGTACGGCGCGCGCAAGGACGCCCGCCCGAAGAGCACCCGGGTGAAGGACCCGGCCATGACCGCCGCCACCGTGTTCCGGACCGCGCTCGGCAAGGCCCTGGCCGCCGAGCAGAAAAAGGCAGACACCGCCGGCCCCGCGTCGCCCTCGGCCGGGCCGACCAGCGCAGCCACCTCCGGGGCCTCCGCATCCGCCTCTCCCTCCACCCCGGCGGATGGCCGGGCACCGCGGATCGGCATCGCCGGCGGCGTGGTGCGCGGTGAGGCCGGCCCCGGTGCGGAACGACTCGCCGAGGTCCGTTCCGCACCGATCGTGGACCAGCTGGCGTTCATGGGCGAGGAATCGGACAACTACGTGGCCGAGGCCATGGGCCGCCTGGCGGCCATCGCCGCCGGGCGCCCGGCTACCTTCGGCGGGGCCACCGACACGCTCCGGGCGACCGCCGCCGACCTCGGCATCGACGTGGCCGGGATGTCCCTGGCCGACACGTCGGGCCTGTCGGACCGCAACCGCATCAGCCCGCGCCAGCTCACCGGGATCATCCGTGCGGCGGCCACCTCCCCGGACCCGGACCTGCGCGACGTGTCCTACCTGCTGCCGATCTCCGGGGCCACCGGAACGTTGGAACACCGCCTGACGTCGGCGGCGACCCGCGGGGAGATCCGCGCGAAAACCGGGACGCTCACCGGCATCGCGACCCTCAGCGGCACGGCGGTCACCGCCGACGGCCGGGTCCTGGCCTTCGCCTTCTTCGGGCACGGGTTCGGGTCGCTGGACCCGGCACGGGCCGGACTGGACCGGGCGGCAGCGGTGCTGGCCGGGTGCGGCTGTACCTCCTAGGGGCCGCCGCGTGATGTGATGGGAGGCATGGAGACTTCCGCCCCGAACACGCAGCTCATCAACTGGGACGTCGCCGGTGGCACCGCCGAACGCCTCGTCGGCCCCGGCCCGAAGCTCACCGCCCGGCAGATCGGCACCGTCGTCGCCGACCTGCGCGCCAAGGCCGACGCCTCCGTCGAACACGTCCACCGCATCACCGGCCTGGACGCGGCCCGGGACCTGCGCGATTCCACCGTCCTGGTCGTGGACCGCGGCACCTGGGCGCGCGCCAACGTGCAGAGCTACCAGGGGCTGCTCGCCCCGGCCATGGAGCAGCTCGTCGCCTCCCAGAAGGGGAAGATGTCGCCCGCCGCCGTGGCGGTCGGCGGCGGCGCCGCGGGCGTGGAACTCGGCGGGATCCTCGCCTTCCTCGCCTCCAAGGTGCTGGGCCAGTACGACCCGTTCGCCGGCCTGCTGGGCGGCGGTCCCGCGGGCGGCCGGCTGCTCCTGGTCGCCCCCAACATCGTGGAGATCGAGCGCGAACTGCACGTGGAGCCGGAGGACTTCAGGTTGTGGGTCTGCCTGCACGAGCAGACCCACCGCGTCCAGTTCGCCGCCGCACCCTGGCTGCGCGACCACCTGCAGGACACGATCGCGCAGATGACCGGCGGGCTGCTGGACGCCCCGGGCGGGTTGGCCGAACGGCTCAAGGCCGCGGGGCAGGACGCCATGGCCGCGATCAACGCCAAGCGCCGGCAGGGCACGACGGCGGCTGGAACCGACGCGGATGCCCCCTCCTCCGCCGGGCTGCTCTCCGTGCTGCAGGACCCCGAGGGCCAGGCCCTGCTCAGCCACCTGACGGCGGTGATGTCGTTGCTGGAGGGCCACGCCAATGTGGTGATGGACGCCGTCGACGCCTCCATCGTGCCGACCGTGAAGACCATCCGCCAGCGCTTCAACGCCCGCGGCGGCAGCCGGGGGGCCGTGGAGACATGGATCCGCCGGTTCCTGGGGTTGGAGGCGAAGATGCGCCAGTACCGTGACGGGCAGCGCTTTGTGGACGCCGTCGTCCGCGAGATCGGGATGGAGGGGTTCAACGCCGTCTGGGAACGGGTGGAGAACCTGCCGACCGAACACGAGATCCACCACCCCCGCGAGTGGATCGACCGCGTGGCCGTCCAGCCGGCGCCCTAGCCATGGGCGGCCACCTGCCTCCGGGGCTGGCCCGGGCGCGCCGCGCGGTGCTGGAAGCGGTCCGGGGTGTGGTCCCGGAGGACCCCCGACCGCTCGTCCTGGTCGCCTGCAGCGGCGGGGCCGATTCCCTGGCCCTGGCCGCGGCGACGGCCTTTGTGTCCCGGGCGGGGAAGCTGCGGGCCGGGGCCCTCGTCGTGGACCACGGGCTGCAGGATGGAAGCGCCGACGTCGCGGCGGGAGCCGCCGGCCAGCTGCGCGGGCTCGGCCTGGATCCGGTGCTCATCCGCCGGGTCGAGCCGGCCGGTTCCACCGAGGCGCACGCCCGCACGGCCCGTTACGCCGCCTTCGATGCAGCGCTCGCCGGCACCGGGGCCGCCGCCATCCTGCTCGGCCACACCCTGGACGACCAGGCCGAACAGGTGCTGCTGGGCCTGGCCCGCGGGTCCGGCACCCGGTCGCTGTCCGGCATGCCCGCGGCCCGCGGACCGTACCTGCGGCCGCTGCTGGGCCTGCGGCGCACCGACACCGAGGCCATCTGCGCCCACGAGGGGCTGGACTACTGGACCGACCCCACGAATGCCGACACGACCGTGCTGCGCAACCGCATCCGGCGCGAACTGCTTCCGGCCCTGGATGGCGCGTTGGGGCCCGGGCTGGCGGAGTCGCTGGCCCGTACCGCGACGCTGGCCCGGCGCGACGCCGACTTCCTGGACGGCGCGGCCGAGGCGGCGCTGGCACGGGTGTTGTGCACCGCCGCCGGGGTGGTGCCCGTGGTGCTGGACCTGGCCGGCCTGCGTGCCCTCGACGACGCCCTCCTGACCCGGGTGCTGCGCACCGCCGTCGTACTGTGTGGTGCACCGGCGCCGGACTTCGAGCGGACCGCGGCCCTGGAGCGCCTGGTCCGTGACGGCAGATCCGCCGGGCCGATCCAGCTCGACGGACACGCGCACGCCACCCGGCACCGGGCCGGCACGCACCCCGGATCCGCCGGCGCGGTGATCGCGGTCGACGGCCCCGGTTCTGCGCTGGCAGCCTCCCTGTGGCAATCTTGAACCCTCAGGCGCACTCCCTCTGAGCCGCTGCGCAGGCACAACCGATCACAGGAGCCATTCGTGGATTCGAACGACGTCACCGCCGACCTGGCACACGTTCTGTACACCAAGGAAGAAATCCAGGAGAAGATCAACGAGCTGGCCGCCCGGATCGACGCGGACTACGCCGGCCGCGACATCCTCGTCGTCGGGGTGCTCAAGGGCGCGGTGATGGTCATGGCAGACCTGGTGCGGGCGCTGCACTCCCACGTCTCGATGGACTGGATGGCCGTCTCCTCCTACGGCTCCGGCACGCAGTCCTCCGGCGTCGTGCGCATCCTCAAGGACCTGGACACCGATCTGCTGGGCAAGCACGTGCTCATCGTCGAGGACATCATCGACTCCGGCCTGACGCTGTCCTGGCTCAAGGCCAACCTCATCTCCCGCGGCCCGGCGTCGGTGGAGATCTGCACGTTGCTGCGCAAGCCCGAGGCCGCCAAGGTCGAGATCGACGTGAAGTACGTCGGCATGGAGATCCCCAACGAATTCGTGGTCGGCTTCGGGCTGGACTTCGACGAGAAGTACCGCAACCTGGACTTCATCGGCACGCTGGCCCCGCACGTCTACGCCTAGCACGCCGGCGGGATGCTTACGCCATCAGGGGAACTCCCCGGCGCGCTCAAGCGTGTGTAGGGACGAGGGTGTACTGATGGTGGTACTCACGAAACATCCGGGCGCGTCGTCGTCCGCGACCAGGAGGGATGGGGGTCGGGCCCCCAACGCATGAACTTCAAGAAGATCTTCAACAGCTGGGCCGTCTGGGTCCTGATCGGTGTCGCGGCACTGCTCCTGTTCCTGCCGACCCTGACCTCGGGGAACAACGGGCGTGTCGACACCAGCGTCGGGCTGCAACTGCTCGAGGACAACAAGGCCACCGAGGCCAAGATCTATGACGGCGACCAGCGCGTGGACCTGTCCCTGAAGGACGACTTCACCCTGGACGGCGAGAACAAGGGCAAGAAGGTCTCCTTCTACTACTCCACCGCCCGCGCCGACGACGTCGTCCAGGCCATCGACGACGCCCAGCTCAAGGGCTTCACCGACCAGCCGGTGGAAAGCAACTGGTTCGTGAGCATGCTCGGGTTCATCATCCCGTTCCTGCTGATCGCCCTGCTGTTCTGGTTCCTGATGTCGCGCGCCCAGGGCGGTGGATCCAAGGTCATGCAGTTCGGCAAGTCCAAGGCCAAGCTGATCACCAAGGACATGCCCCAGGTGACCTTCGCCGACGTCGCCGGCGCCGAGGAGGCCGTCGAGGAGCTGCACGAGATCAAGGAGTTCCTGGAGGAGCCCGCGAAATTCCAGGCCGTGGGCGCGAAGATTCCCAAGGGCGTCCTGCTCTACGGTCCTCCGGGCACGGGCAAGACCCTGCTCGCCAAGGCCGTCGCCGGCGAGGCGGGCGTGCCGTTCTACTCGATCTCCGGTTCGGACTTCGTCGAGATGTTCGTCGGCGTCGGCGCCTCCCGCGTCCGCGACCTCTTCGAGCAGGCCAAGACCAATTCCCCGGCCATCATCTTCGTCGACGAGATCGACGCCGTCGGCCGCCACCGCGGTGCCGGTGTCGGCGGCGGCAACGACGAACGCGAACAGACGCTGAACCAGCTCCTGGTGGAGATGGACGGTTTCGACGCGAACACCAACGTCATCCTCATCGCCGCCACCAACCGCCCCGATGTGCTGGACCCCGCCTTGCTGCGCCCGGGCCGCTTCGACCGGCAGATCCCGGTGGAGGCCCCCGACCTGGTCGGACGCGAACAGATTCTGAACGTCCACGCCCAGGGCAAGCCGATGGCCGAGAACGTCGACCTGAGGGCGGTGGCGAAGAAGACCCCCGGCTACACCGGTGCCGATCTGGCCAACGTGCTCAACGAGGCGGCGCTGCTGACCGCCCGCTCCAACGCCCAGCTCATCGACGACCGCGCCCTCGACGAGGCCATCGACCGCGTCATGGCCGGGCCGCAGAAGCGCTCCCGGCTGATGAAGGAACACGAACGCAAGATCACCGCCTACCACGAGGGCGGGCACGCGCTCGTCGCCGCGGCCATGCGCCAGACGGCACCGGTCACCAAGGTCACCATCCTGCCCCGCGGCCGTGCCCTGGGCTACACGATGGTGGTCCCGGAGGACGACAAGTATTCCGTCACCCGCAACGAGCTGCTGGACCAGATGGCCTACGCCATGGGCGGGCGCGTCGCCGAGGAGATCATCTTCCACGATCCGTCCACCGGTGCCTCGAACGACATCGAAAAGGCCACCGGCACGGCCCGCATGATGGTCACCCAGTACGGCATGAGCGAGCGCATCGGAGCCGTCAAGCTCGGCTCCGCCGGCGGGGAACCCTTCATGGGCCGTGAGGGCGGCGCCGAACGCAACTACTCCGACGCCATGGCCGGGGTCATCGACGAGGAGGTGCGCTCGCTGATCGACGAGGCCCACGACGAGGCCTACGCCGTGCTGACCGAGAACCGCCATGTGCTCGACCGCCTGGCCCTGGCACTGCTGGAGAAGGAGACCCTGAACCAGAAGGAGCTCGCCGGGGTCTTCCACGACATCGTCAAGCGCCCCGAACGCGACGTCTGGCTCTCCAAGTCCAGCCGCCCCGTCCACCCCGAGGGTCCTGTCCTTTCGCCGCTGGAACGCCGCCAGGCCGCCGAACGCGCCGCCGCCGGCGAGCCGGCTGCCGACGATGTCCAAGGACACCCGGATACCGTCGTGGACCCGGGCTCCGGCCCGGCCCTGCCGGGCGGGAACCCCGGCCCCGATGCGGGCGGCGACGGCGGATTCGGTCCCGGACACCCCGGCGGAACGACCCCGGGCGACGCGGGCCAGGGCGGGCCCGGCCACCTCGGCTGACCCGGCGCAAGCTAGGATCGGAACTGTGAGCACCTTTGATGAGCAGGACACCATCGTGTCCGGATCCGCCAGTCCCGTGGACCAGGAACGCATCGCCCGTGCGGTGCGAGAGATCCTGGTGGCCATCGGCGAAGACCCCGATCGTGACGGGCTGGTGGACACCCCGAAGCGGGTGGCCAAGGCCTACACCGAGTTCTTCTCGGGCCTGCACCAGGACCCGGCGGAACTGCTCTCCACCACGTTCGACATCGACCACGACGAACTGGTGCTGGTCAAGGACATCGCGTTCTACTCGACGTGCGAGCACCACCTGGTCCCGTTCCATGGCAGTGCGCACATCGGCTACATCCCGGGGCGGGACGGCAAGGTCACCGGGCTGAGCAAGCTGGCCCGGCTGGTGGAACTCTACGCCCGCCGCCCCCAGGTCCAGGAACGCCTGACCACCCAGATCGTCATGGCCCTCATGGAGCACCTGCAGCCGCGGGGAGCCATCGTCGTCATCGAATGCGAACACCTGTGCATGTCCATGCGCGGCGTGCGCAAACCCGGCGCCAAGACGGTGACCAGTGCCGTGCGCGGCCAACTGCGTGAACCGGCAACGCGCTCAGAGGCCATGAGCCTCATTCTCGGAAAGTAGGTCACCATGTCCCTCGGAGCAGTCCCCGGAACCGGACCCGCCACCTCGCCCCTGCCCGTCGTCCGCGCCGTCAAGACCCCCAAGACCGTCGGCGACCTCCCCACCGACCGCACACTGGTCATGGGCATCCTCAACGTCACCCAGGACTCCTTCAGCGACGGCGGTAAATACCTGAAGGCCGACGACGCCATCCAGCACGGCTTGCGGATGCTCTATGCCGGTGCCGACATCATCGACGTCGGCGGCGAATCGACCCGGCCCGGTGCCGACTACGTGGACCCCGCCGAGGAGCGGGGACGGATCGTCCCGGTGGTCGCCGCCCTGGTCAAGGCCGGCGCCATCGTCTCGGTCGACACGATGCACACCTCCACCGCACGGGCAGCCCTCGAGGCCGGCGCCCACATCGTCAACGATGTCTCCGGACTCACCCATGAGCCGGATATGCCGGGGCTCGTCGCCGAGTCCAAGGCCCCCTACGTGCTGATGCACCGCCGGGGCGACCAGAAGTCCATGGTCACCGAGGCCACCTACGACGACGTCGTCGCCGAGGTCCTGGACGAGCTGAAGGGCCTGCGGGACACCTTCACCGACGCGGGCGTCGCGCCAGGGCAGATCATCATCGACCCCGGGCTGGGCTTCGCCAAGGACCCCGAGCACAACTGGGCGCTGCTCAAGGCGATCCCCGAACTGAAGGCACTGGGCCACAAGGTCCTCATCGGCACCTCCAGGAAGCGGTTCCTCGGGTCGCTGCTCACCGAGGGCGGCAAGCCCGCCGCCCCGACGGAACGCGACGTGGCCACCGCGGCCACGAGTGCCCTGGCCGCGGCTGCCGGCGCCTGGTGCGTGCGGGTGCACGACGTCGAGGGAACCCTCGACGCTCTCAAGGTGGCGCGTGCCTGGGCAGATCCGGCCTCGGTCGCCGCCGTACGGACAGCCGCGGCGAGGTCCTGACCATGGCCACCCCGCAGCCGGCGATGCCACCCGGGAGCCGGGACCGGATCGTGCTCAACGGGATCACGGCCATCGGCCACCATGGGGTTTTCGAGCACGAGAAGCGCGACGGCCAGCCGTTCGTCGTCGACGTCGTCCTGCATACCGACAACCGGGCCGCCGAGGCCTCCGACGATGTCACCGATACCGCCCACTACGGCGTGCTCGCCGAACGGGTGACCGACGTGATCGGCTCCGGGCCGTACAACCTCATCGAGAAGCTGGCCGGGGAACTGGCTTCCATGGTGCTCGCCGAGTTCGACGTCGCGGCGGTGGACATCACCGTGCACAAGCCCCAGGCCCCGATCGAGGTCCCCTTCGGCGACGTGAGCATCCAGATCCACCGGGAACGCACATGACCACCCCGGTCCGCGCCGTCCTGGCCCTGGGCGGCAACCTCGGGGAACGCTCCACGACCCTGTCGGACGCGGTCGCCGAACTCACGTCCGGCCCCGCCGTGCGGCTGTGCCGGGTCTCCGACGTCGTGCAGACCAAGCCGGTCGGCGGTCCCGCCGGACAGCCCGACTTCCTGAACCTGGTCCTGGAGGTCGAGACCACGTTGGCGCCGCTGGAGTTGCTGCGCCATTGCCAGGCGGTCGAGCAGCACCATCACCGCACCCGCGAGGTGAGGTGGGGGCCGCGTACCCTGGACGTCGACATCATCACGTACGGTGACACCACCTCCGACGACGAGGTCCTCACCCTGCCCCACCCCCGGGCCGCCGAGCGGGCCTTCGTGCTCCAGCCCTGGGCCTGGATGGATCCGGAGGCGCGCCTGGGGGGAGACCGGGTCGCCGACCTGGCGGCACGGGCGGCGGACCGCGACGGCCTGGCCGTCTACACCCCCGGCGGGGACGGCTGATGACATGAGCACGATCCGCCCGCTGTGGCTGCTGCTGATTCTCCTGGGTTCCACCCTCCTCGGGTGGGTCGCGCAGGTGGCGCTGACGGGCAACGGCTACACCTCCCCGGTCCTGCAATGGCCCTCGCTGGTGACCATGGTCGCCGGGATGACGATCACCTTCGGCTTCGGCTGGCGTGTGCGCCGCTACACGCAGGGCAAGCTCAAGCGGCGGCTCGACCCGTTGCAGGCCGCCCGCACCCTGGTCCTGGCCCAGGCCACCGCCTACGCCGGTTCCCTCATCGCCGGGTGGCATGCCGGCATCCTGCTGGACCTGGTCCGCGGCGCGGGGCTGGGCAACCAGGTCGTGATCTCATCCTTGGTGATGATTGTTGCCTCGCTGGTCATGGTTATTGTGGGATGGGTCGTCGAACAGTTCTGCAAGCTACCGCCCGACGACCCATCCGCCCCGGAATCCCGGGGCCGGGAGCGCAAGGGGGACGAGGGGTATGCCGCAGGAACCAATTGACCCGACGGGACTGACGTTCCAACGGGTCTCCCCGGCCTATGCCAAGGTCCGGCTGGTTGGCTGGGGGATCTCGGCGTTGATCACCTGGGCCGTGCTGGCCGTCCCGTTGGTGCTCATGCTCACCGGCGTCTGGCCCGGATACCCCGCCTGGCTGGCCTGGGGCCTGCTCGGCGTCGCCGTCGTGGCCGACCTGGCCCGCATGGTCGTCATCCCGCGCCAGGTCCGCGCCATCGGCTATGCCGAGCGCGACGACGACCTGCTCATCCGCAGCGGCCTCATGTTCCAGAAGGTCCTGGTGGTCCCGTACGGGCGCATGCAATACGTCGATGTCGCCGTCGGTCCGGTGGACCGCGCGCTGGGGTTGTGCAAGGTCCAGCTCCATACCGCCTCCACCACGGCCAAGGCCGAAATCCCCGGGCTGCCCGCCGCCGAGGGGACCCGCCTGCGCGAACGACTCTCGGCCCGCGGCGAGGCGAGGCTGGCCGGGCTGTGAACGGCGAAACCACCGTCCCGGATCCCCCGGAGGACACGGTCCCCTGGCAGCGCGTCCACCCGGTCTCCCCGCTAATCCGCGGCTGGATCGCGGTGCTGGCGATCCTGTACTTCTTCGGCCAGAACTGGATCGAGAACATCTTCAATGCCGGCGACCGTTCAGATGACGGCGGAGGCTGGTCCTTCGCTCCCGGGCTGGTCTGGCTCATCGTCGGCGGCCTCGGCATCCTGCTGTTGATCATGGGCGTCTTCTTCCTGTCCTGGTACTTCACCAAGTACCAGGTGACCGAACGGCACGTGAACATCAATTCCGGCGTCGTCTTCCGCCAGCAGCGCCAGGCCCGCATCGACCGGGTGCAGGCCATCGACATCGTCCAGCCCCTGCTGGCACGGATCTTCGGCCTGGCCGAACTCAAGTTCGAGGTCGCGGACGCCGGGGCCACCGCGATGCGCCTGGCCTTCATCAGGATCGATGATGCCAAGGCGCTGCGCAACGACATCCTGGCCCGGGCCGCCGGCCTGAAACAGGTTCGTGCCCCGGCCGCCGAAGCGACCGGGCCCGGGAACGACGACGGAGCCCCCCGGCTGCCCCCGGCTCCCGCCCATGCCGCAGGGGCTGCCGCACCGACCACGCACCGCGTCCACCCCGGGGCCCCGGAGGCCCCGGAACGGGTCGTCGCGGTGGTCCCACCCAAACGCCTGATCGCCGCCACGTTGCTCTCACCTTGGATCGGATTCACGGTGCTGGCGGTCGTCGGGGGGATCATCGCGACCATCGCCTCGCACGGTGAATTCACGCTGCTGTACATGATCCCGTTCTTCATCGGCGTCGTGCCCGCACTCTGGGGCCAGTTCAACCAGGGCTACAACTTCCGGGCAGCCATGGGAGCCGACGGCCTGCGGTTGAGCTACGGGCTGCTCGACACCCGCCACCAGACCGTCCCCCCGGGCCGGGTCCAGGCGGTCATGGTCACCCAGGGCGTCATCTGGCGCCGCTTCGGGTGGCACAAGGTCGTCGTGAACGTCGCTGGATACGGCGGCCAGGGCGAGGACGCCACCCTGCGTTCCACCCTGTTGCCGGTCGGCACCCGGCAGGATGTCCTCAACGTGTTGGGCATCGTGCTGCCCGACCCCGGCACCGGCCGCCCGGCCGAACTCGTCGACGCCGGCATCGCCGGGGCCGGAAGTGCCGAGGGGTTCACCACGTCGCCCCGCAGCGCCCGCTGGCTCTCGCCGTTCGCCTACCGCCGCCAGGGGTTTGCGGTCACGGACACCGCGCTGTTCTCCCGGGCCGGGGTGCTCATCCACTCGCTGGTCATCGTCGCCCACGAACGCATCCAGGGCATCCTGCTGACCCAGGGTCCGCTGGACCGCAGGCTCGGGCTGACCGGGATCCAGCTGTGCACCACCGATGGGCCGATCTCGCCGCGGGTCAAGCAGATGGGGCTGGACGCCGGACGCGAGCTGTTCATGACCCAGGCCGACCGCGCTGCAACCGCCCGGCGGCTCAACGACCGCGACCACTGGCTTGAAGGGGAACACCATGGTTAAACCCGGCCGTCTGGGCGTCGGCATCATCGGCGCCGGCAAGGTCGGCGCCGTGCTCGGCGCCGCACTGCGCGCCGCCGAACACGCGGTCGTCGGCGTCCACGCCGTCTCCGAAACCTCCCGCGACCGCGCCGACGCGCTGCTGCCCGGGGTACCCGTGCTGGATATACCGGAAATCGTCAGGCGCTCCGAACTCGTGCTCCTGGCCGTCCCCGACGACGCGCTCGCCCCGCTGGTCCAGGGCCTGGCCGACGCCGGCCACTGGCAGACCGGACAGCTGGTGGTCCACACCGCCGGCCGCTACGGCACCGGCATCCTGGCCCCCGCCCAGGCGGCGGGGGCGATCCCGCTGGCCATCCATCCGGCGATGAGCTTCACCGGGATGAGCCTGGACCTGGATCGCCTGCAGGACTGCATGTTCGGGGTCACCGCGTCCTCGATGGTCCTGCCGATCGCCCAGGCCCTGGTCGTCGAGATGGGCGCCGAGTCCACGGTCATCGAGGAGTCCGACCGCGGCACCTACCATGCGGCCCTGGCCCACGCCTCGAACCACCTGGTCACCATCGCGGGCCAGTCGGCCGAACTGCTGCGCCGCATCGGTGTCGAGGCGCCCGAACGAGTCCTGGGACCGCTGATGCGCGGGTCGCTGGAGAACGCCCTGGCCTCCGGCGAGGGCGCCCTGACCGGTCCGGTGGCCCGCGGGGACACCGGGACGATCGACGTGCACCGTGCCGCCCTGGCCGCAGGAAACGTCCCGGCGGACATCCGCGACGCGTACCTGGCCATGGGCCGCGCCACCGCCCAGCGCGCCCTGGACCGCGGCCTGCTCACCGAGGCCCAGGCCGCCGCGATCCTCGACGCCCTGGCCTGACCCGCGCATGCACGACGGCGCTAGACTCGACGCGTGAAGACCGAAGAAACCCTGCACGACGACGGCACCCACACGGGTGCCGCGCGCCCACTTCTGGCCCGCACGGCCGGGGAACTGCGGAGCCTCTCGGCACGGCTTCTGGAAGAAGCGGCACCCGCGGGGCAGACCCGGCGCCTGGCGTTGGTCCCCACCATGGGGGCACTCCATGCGGGGCACGGGCACCTGGTGGAAGCCGCCCGCGCGGCCAACGACGTCGTCGTCGTCTCCGTGTTCGTCAACCCGTTGCAATTCGACGATCCGGCAGACTACGAGCGCTACCCGCGCACGCTGGACGCCGACATCGACCTGGTGGCCCGCGCGGGAGCGGACATCGTCTTCGCGCCCGGGGACGCCGAGGTCTATCCACAGGGGGCGCCGCTGGTCCGCCTCTCCAGCGGGAAGCTGGGGGAGAAGTTCGAGGGGGCGTCCCGTCCCGGCCACTTCGACGGGATGCTCGCCGTCGTGGCCCCGCTGCTGCACCACGCCGCACCGCCCGCCCTGGCTGCGGTCCCCGTGGAGTACAGCGCCTATTTCGGGCAGAAGGACGCCCAGCAGCTGGCCATCATCCGCCGCATGGTCGCCGATCTGGCCTACCCCGTCCAGATCCGCGCAGTGCCGATCGTGCGGTCCCCGGAGGGGCTGGCCTTGTCGAGCCGCAACCGCTTCCTCACCCCGGAGCAGGCCGAGGCGGCATTGGTCCTCAGCCGGGCGCTGTTCCTGTTGCGGGATCGTGCCGAGGCGCATGAGGCCCTGATGATCGACGACGCCGAGGCGCTCATCGCCAGCCAACCACTCGTTGACCTTGACTACCTCGAGGTCGTCGACCCGGATACCTTGGAGCCGCTGGCCTTCAATTGCCGCGAGACCCCGTTCACGGGCAGCGGGCTGGTCCTGGTGGCCGCACGAGTGGGCTCCGTCCGGCTGATCGACAACATGCCCCTCGGGGACGCCTGACCGGCGGCCCCCCGCCGCCGTGCACGATCGCCCTCGGCGCTACGGCCGGGACAGGATGCGGGTGAGCATGGATCGACCGTGTTCCTCGAAGCCCGCATCGCCCACCTCCCGCGACCACACGATGGTGCCGAGGGCCTGCATCAACTCGTCGAGCCGACGACCGGGCGCAGGAAACCCATCACCCGGTCCGGCGGCAGAGTCGGGCTCGGGGCCGTAGCCGTCCATGAAGGCGGTCCGGAGGTCGGGGCGGAGCACGAAGTCGTGGTGGTCCATCCGCACCAGATCCGAGTACCAGGGACGCAGCTCGGCCCGGCCGAAGTCGATGACGGCGATCTTTCCGCCGGGCCGGACCAGCCAGTTCCGGGGCTGGTAGTCCCCGTGTGTGGGGACCAGTTCCACCGGTTGGGGCCGGAAGCCATCCAACCAGTCGGCCACGCGCCCCAGCTGTTCCGTCGAGGCCAGCCCTGCGGCCCGGCCCAACCAGACACGTGTCTTGGTGGTCATGGATTCCTCATAGTGCGGCGCACGCCGGGGGGCGGTCCCGCGGTGCAGCCGTGCCAGCAGTGCCCCGGCCTGTCGGAAGGAGCCGGGGTCGTGCTCCTGGGCTGAGCCCAGGGCGATCCGGCCGGGGAGGAAGGTCTTCACGAGGACTCCCGCCAAGGCGTCGTAGCGGACCAGGGCGGGCACGTCGCCGCCCAGGTTTTCCAACCAGCGGGTGTGTGCCCGGTACTCGCGCTCCAGGTGGTGCGACGTTGCACTGGCCTTGAGCAGGAGTCGTCGGTCGTCGTGCACGAATTCGAGCACGGTGATGCCGTACGGCCAGCTGTGATCGGCCTCGATCACGGCTCCCGGGTAGGAGTTCTCCAGGTAGTCCCGTTGCCGGTCCGAGAGGCCCGGATGGCTCCAGGAGGGCAATCCGGTCAGCCCCACCGTTGGGCTGCAGCCAGCAGATGGGCGCGGAACCCTGCCAGGTCTGCGACGATTTCGGCAGCCGACTCGTTTCCGCCACTGAGCGCCGCGGACTGGCCGGCATACACCGGTGCCGTCGAGACATCGGCCTCGCGGCGTGCGGCGTTGACGGCGTCCGTGATGGCGGGATCTGCGGCGACCGCCGTGGTGAGTGCTTCTTCCTGGGTGCCCCATCGGTCGCTGAACGTATTGCGCAGGGCGCGGCCGCCGAACTCCTGCGGCCAGGGGATGCGCTGCGCGATGTCGAAGGCACGGGTGAAGACGGTGTCATCCAGACCGGCGACGGCGATGGCCCGTTTCACCCGGTCATGGCTGAGCGACTCGGTGCACGCGGCGAAACGCGTCCCCACCCACGCTGCCTGCGCTCCGGCGGCCAATACGGCGGCGACCCCGCGGGAATCGGCGATGCCGCCGGCGGCGATGACCGGTTTGCCGGTGGACGCCAGGGCCAGCTGCAACAAGGGAAGGGTGGCGACGTCGTTCCTGCCGTGCCCACCACCCTCGCCTCCACGGCAGACGACGACGTCGACATCCGGTTCCAGGGCTCGCTCCAGGTCGGCTTCATTGCCAACCTGCATGGCACACAGGGCCTCCGACTCGCGGATGAGTTCTGCCGCGGGCCCCGGATCGCCGAAACTGACGCACACCAGGGCGGGTCGTTCGGCGAGCAGGTGCTTCAGCGGGTCCAGGGACTCCTCCAGTACCCAGGCCATCAAGCCGGCGCCCCATGGGCGGTCGGACGCGCGGGCGAGGTCCGCCTGCCGGGAAATCCACTCCGGGGCGGCGCCGGAGCCGATGCCGATCATGCCCAGTCCGCCCGCCGTGCTCACGGCCGCGGCCAGGGCGCCCCCGGCGGCTCCTGCCATCGGCGCGTTCACAAGGGGTTCCCGCAACCCCAACCGGGCCAGCAGGTCGATAGGACGGGGTGGCAGGGGTAGTGCCTCGGACGGGAGATCAGGGGGCATCGACATGTCACCAGTCTAAGGAGCAACACTGTGACGCAGCACTCAAGAACCGTGTGGTCGTGTTGGGCCTGTGATCGGGCGCAACTGGCCCGGAATTCCGCGGAATTTTGGCGTCCCTGGACGAGAGCGCCCCCGATTTGGTGCGGGCCTCGATTCCGTGTAAAGTTTTCTGAGTCGCCGGGACGAGGACAGCGGAAACGCTGAAGATCGGGAGGCGGCCAAACCCTACAAATTCAGTCCATTTTGGACCGGAACGTACTGCGCTCCGAATCCTGGATGGTTGGTTGGGTAGTGTAGTGCAAAAAGCACCGGAAACGGTCGATTTGCGCGGCGACACGCGGTAGGGTAAGTTAGACAAGTTGCTCCAGAGCGTAGCGGCCGGCCGGATGGCGGGTTCGTGGAGGTTGGAAGCGTCTGTTGTTTGAGAACTCAATAGTGTGCCATGTTTGTTGACACCGATTTTTTATGAATTGGTGAATGGTCTTTTGTGGGTGCACCCCCGTGTGCTCGCAGGGACATATTTGCCGGGTTCAGTAACTTGGTGCAGTCCTTCCCTTGTTTTCCCTTGGGTTGTTGGCTGTGTCTGTATTTTTTTACGGAGAGTTTGATCCTGGCTCAGGATGAACGCTGGCGGCGTGCTTAACACATGCAAGTCGAACGATGATCCCGGTGCTTGCACCGGGTGATTAGTGGCGAACGGGTGAGTAACACGTGAGTAACCTGCCCCCGACTCTGGGATAAGCCCGGGAAACTGGGTCTAATACCGGATATTCACTTCCTTCCGCATGGGGGGTGGTGGAAAGATTTATCGGTGGGGGATGGACTCGCGGCCTATCAGCTTGTTGGTGGGGTAATGGCCCACCAAGGCGACGACGGGTAGCCGGCCTGAGAGGGTGACCGGCCACACTGGGACTGAGACACGGCCCAGACTCCTACGGGAGGCAGCAGTGGGGAATATTGCACAATGGGCGAAAGCCTGATGCAGCGACGCCGCGTGAGGGATGACGGCCTTCGGGTTGTAAACCTCTTTCAGTAGGGAAGAAGCGAAAGTGACGGTACCTGCAGAAGAAGCGCCGGCTAACTACGTGCCAGCAGCCGCGGTAATACGTAGGGCGCAAGCGTTATCCGGAATTATTGGGCGTAAAGAGCTCGTAGGCGGTTTGTCGCGTCTGCCGTGAAAGTCCGGGGCTCAACCCCGGATCTGCGGTGGGTACGGGCAGACTAGAGTGATGTAGGGGAGACTGGAATTCCTGGTGTAGCGGTGAAATGCGCAGATATCAGGAGGAACACCGATGGCGAAGGCAGGTCTCTGGGCATTAACTGACGCTGAGGAGCGAAAGCATGGGGAGCGAACAGGATTAGATACCCTGGTAGTCCATGCCGTAAACGTTGGGCACTAGATGTGGGGGACATTCCACGTTTTCCGCGTCGTAGCTAACGCATTAAGTGCCCCGCCTGGGGAGTACGGCCGCAAGGCTAAAACTCAAAGGAATTGACGGGGGCCCGCACAAGCGGCGGAGCATGCGGATTAATTCGATGCAACGCGAAGAACCTTACCAAGGCTTGACATGGGCCGGATCGCCGCAGAAATGTGGTTTCCCCTTTGGGGCCGGTTCACAGGTGGTGCATGGTTGTCGTCAGCTCGTGTCGTGAGATGTTGGGTTAAGTCCCGCAACGAGCGCAACCCTCGTTCCATGTTGCCAGCACGTAGTGGTGGGGACTCATGGGAGACTGCCGGGGTCAACTCGGAGGAAGGTGGGGACGACGTCAAATCATCATGCCCCTTATGTCTTGGGCTTCACGCATGCTACAATGGCCGGTACAATGGGTTGCGATACTGTGAGGTGGAGCTAATCCCAAAAAGCCGGTCTCAGTTCGGATTGGGGTCTGCAACTCGACCCCATGAAGTCGGAGTCGCTAGTAATCGCAGATCAGCAACGCTGCGGTGAATACGTTCCCGGGCCTTGTACACACCGCCCGTCAAGTCACGAAAGTTGGTAACACCCGAAGCCGGTGGCCCAACCCCTTGTGGGAGGGAGCCGTCGAAGGTGGGACCGGCGATTGGGACTAAGTCGTAACAAGGTAGCCGTACCGGAAGGTGCGGCTGGATCACCTCCTTTCTAAGGAGCAGCTAGCATCGCGGGGCCTGCCACTTGGTGGGTTTTCTTGTGGTGTTCAGTGTTTGCCCGTTTCTGCCACTTGTGTTGGCAGGCGGGTGCTCATGGGTGGAATGTCAACGAATCATGGCCTGGGATCCGCGGATCCCGGTTATCCAGTACGCAGTCCCGTTGACGGGGTTGTTGGAACGATGCCGGGGGATGTGAATGGTCCTCGGGTCTTTGGCACACTGTTGGGCCCTGAAACAACAGGCCCCTTTTACCGGTTCGTGCCGGCACTTCTGGTGTCGGTCGTGGTGGTGGTTGGGTTTTGTTTGTTTTGGCTCCCGCGCATGGCCTATGCCACGTACCTTGATCCGGTCCCTTTTGGGGGGTTGGTGGTGCTGGTGGTGGGTGTGACGGGGTTGTTGTTTGGGAACTGCATAGTGGACGCGAGCATCTTGCAAGGACAACGCGTGATTGGCCTGCCTACCCTTTTTGGGGTGGGTGGTCTTTTGTGTGTTGTGTTTGCGAAAGCAATTATTTGAGAATCCCCAGCATCTTTTGGGTGTTGGTGGTTCTCTCGATCAAATGCTCTTGTGGAATGACCTTTTTGTGGTCAAGTTTTCAAGGGCGCATGGTGGATGCCTTGGCATCAGGAGCCGAAGAAGGACGTGGGAATCTGCGATAAGCCTGGAGGAGTCGATAACCGGACGTTGATACCAGGATTTCCGAATGGGGAAACCCCGCACGGCGTCATGTCGTGTGACCCGTAGCTGAACACATAGGCTGCGTGGAGGGAACGCGGGGAAGTGAAACATCTCAGTACCCGCAGGAAGAGAAAACAACAGTGATTCCGTGAGTAGTGGCGAGCGAAAGCGGATGGGGCTAAACCGATCCATGTGTGATAGCCGGCGGGCGTTGCATGGGCGGGGTCGTGGGACCAGCCATTCCAGTTCTGCCGGACTGGGGAAGTGAGGTGCGGGTGCATAGGCGAACCGGTTTGAAGGCCGGACCATAGGGGGTGTTAGTCCCGTAGCCGTAATGTCCTCCGCCGCTTTGTGTTGGTATCCCAAGTAGCACGGGGCCCGAGAAATCCCGTGTGAATCTGCCAGGACCACCTGGTAAGCCTGAATACTTCCTGATGACCGATAGCGGACAAGTACCGTGAGGGAAAGGTGAAAAGTACCCCGGGAGGGGAGTGAAATAGTACCTGAAACCATGTGCCTACAATCCGTCGGAGCCACCTTGTTGTGGTGACGGCGTGCCTTTTGAAGAATGAGCCTGCGAGTTAGTGCCGTGTCGCGAGGTTAACCCGTGTGGGGAAGCCGTAGCGAAAGCGAGTCTGAACAGGGCGTTCAGTGGCGCGGTCTAGACCCGAAGCGAAGTGATCTACCCATGGCCAGGTTGAAGCGTGTGTAAGAGCGCGTGGAGGACCGAACCCACTTCAGTTGAAAATGGAGGGGATGAGCTGTGGGTAGGGGTGAAAGGCCAATCAAACTTCGTGATAGCTGGTTCTCCCCGAAATGCATTTAGGTGCAGCGTTGCGTGTTTCTTGCCGGAGGTAGAGCGACTGGATGGCTAATGGGCCCTACAAGGTTACTGACGTCAGCCAAACTCCGAATGCCGGTAAGTCAGAGCGTGGCAGTGAGACTGTGGGGGATAAGCTTCATAGTCGAGAGGGAAACAGCCCAGAACGCCAACTAAGGCCCCCAAGCGTGTGCTAAGTGGAAAAGGATGTGGAGTTGCGAAGACAACCAGGAGGTTGGCTTAGAAGCAGCCATCCTTGAAAGAGTGCGTAATAGCTCACTGGTCAAGTGATTCCGCGCCGACAATGTAGCGGGGCTCAAGCACACCGCCGAAGTTGCGTCATCCAGGTACATAGGTAGGCCTTCGTGGTCCAGCCGCCTGGGTGGGTAGGGGAGCGTCGTGCCGGCAGTGAAGCCACGGTGTGAACCAGTGGTGGAGACGGCACGAGTGAGAATGCAGGCATGAGTAGCGAAAGACGGGTGAGAAACCCGTCCGCCGAATGATCAAGGGTTCCAGGGTCAAGCTAATCTGCCCTGGGTGAGTCGGGACCTAAGGCGAGGCCGACAGGCGTAGTCGATGGACAACGGGTTGATATTCCCGTACCGGTGAAGGACCGTCCCTACCGGACTGGCGATGCTAACCGCCCCAGACACCCACCATCCTTCCTTCGGGAAGGGTATCGGGTGCGAGGCGCGGGACCCGAGCCAGCGAGGTCAACGTATTAACAGGTGTGACGCAGGAAGGTAGCCGGGCCAGGCAATGGAATCGTCCTGGTCCAAGGGTGTAGGCCGAACGGTAGGCAAATCCGCCGTTCACATAGGTTGAGACCCGATAGGCGCCCACTTTGGTGGGTGATCCGGTGATCCTATGCTGCCAAGAAAAGCATCGACGTGAGGTCCAAGCCGCCCGTACCCCAAACCGACACAGGTGATCAGGTAGAGAATACCAAGGCGATCGAGAGAATCATGGTTAAGGAACTCGGCAAAATGCCCCCGTAACTTCGGGAGAAGGGGGGCCCCAACCTTGAACACCACTTGCTGGTGGGAGGGGATCGGGGCCGCAGAGACCAGGGGGAAGCGACTGTTTACTAAAAACACAGGTCCGTGCGAAGTCGCAAGACGATGTATACGGACTGACTCCTGCCCGGTGCTGGAAGGTTAAGAGGACCGGTTAGCCCCTTGTGGGCGAAGCTGGGAATTCAAGCCCCAGTAAACGGCGGTGGTAACTATAACCATCCTAAGGTAGCGAAATTCCTTGTCGGGTAAGTTCCGACCTGCACGAATGGAGTAACGACTTCCCCGCTGTCTCAACCATGAACTCGGCGAAATTGCAGTACGAGTAAAGATGCTCGTTACGCGCAGCAGGACGGAAAGACCCCGAGACCTTTACTATAGTTTGGTATTGGTGTTCGGTGCGGCTTGTGTAGGATAGGTGGGAGACGTTGAAGCGGGCACGCCAGTGTTCGTGGAGTCATCGTTGAAATACCACTCTGGCCGTACCGGATTCCTAACTTCGGCCCATGATCTGGGTCAGGGACAGTGCCTGATGGGTAGTTTAACTGGGGCGGTTGCCTCCTAAAGAGTAACGGAGGCGCCCAAAGGTTCCCTCAGCCTGGTTGGCAATCAGGTGGCGAGTGTAAGTGCACAAGGGAGCTTGACTGTGAGAGTGACAGCTCGAGCAGGGACGAAAGTCGGGACTAGTGATCCGGCGGCACGTTGTGGAACGGCCGTCGCTCAACGGATAAAAGGTACCTCGGGGATAACAGGCTGATCTTGCCCAAGAGTCCATATCGACGGCATGGTTTGGCACCTCGATGTCGGCTCGTCGCATCCTGGGGCTGGAGTAGGTCCCAAGGGTTGGGCTGTTCGCCCATTAAAGCGGTACGCGAGCTGGGTTTAGAACGTCGTGAGACAGTTCGGTCCCTATCCGCTGCGCGCGCAGGAAATTTGAGAAGAGCTGTCCTTAGTACGAGAGGACCGGGACGGACGAACCTCTGGTGTGTCAGTTGTACTGCCAAGTGCACCGCTGATTTGCTACGTTCGGAAGGGATAACCGCTGAAAGCATCTAAGCGGGAAGCCCACTTCGAGATGAGATTTCCATACACGTTTATCGTGTGGGAGGCCCCCAGCCAGACCACTGGGTTGATAGGCAGGATGTGGAAGCGGGGACTAAAGACCCGTGGAGCTGACCTGTACTAATAGGCCGATAACTTACACCACAAAACACCACACACCTTGTGTGTGGGCAAGCATGCTGCGTCCACTATGCGGTTGCGGGACAACAACCCCCAACCAACCACACCACCACCACCCGACCCACTTTGTGGGTCCGGGTTGTGGTGGGAAACACCCCCATGGCGGGGTGTGCTGGTTGGTCGGGGAGCGCCTGGCCATAATAGAATAGATACACCAACGCACCCCACACCCCCTCCAGGGGTTGGGGGAGCGCACGGTAACTGGTTTTCCCACCAAACACCCCCCGGGGTGCTTGGATCGGGTCGAAGAGTTACGGCGGTCATAGCGTGGGGGAAACGCCCGGTCCCATACCGAACCCGGAAGCTAAGACCCACAGCGCCGATGGTACTGCACTCGGGAGGGTGTGGGAGAGTAGGACGCCGCCGGACCATCATTGGGCCCAGGGCCCTGGACAACAGTCCAGGGCCCTGAGTCATTTAAGGTCCCTGTTTCGCATGGCCGGTTCGAGGGTGGCTCAAGTTTCGCGTTCAGGGGAACACGAGCCGGCGCCCAGCCGACGGGCGGCCCGCATCAGTAGGGTGGTGGAAGAACGTCACCGGCGCCACACACGTGCGGGCGCCCTCAATCGATGAGGAACCCATGACTGCAGAACCTACTTCGCCGATGAGCCCGGCGTCCGAAACGACTACCGACCACCGTGACCATGGCATCAGGATCCAAGACGACCTGTACCGCCACGTCAACGGCCAGTGGTTGGCAACCGCCGAAATCCCCGGAGACCAGGGCAGCTACGGTTCGTTCATGAAATTGCGCGACGACGCGGAAGCCGCAGTCCACGCCATTATCCTGGAAGCCCAGCAGGCTCCTGCCGAGGCAGATGGATTGGCGGACCCAAGGAAGGAGCGGATCGGTGCCCTGTTCACGAGCTTCATGGACGAGACGTCCATTGAGGCGCGGGGCATGGAGCCCATCCGGGATGACCTCGCTGCCATCTACGGCACTTCCAGCATCGAGCAAGTCCTCACCCTGAGCGGTAGCCTGCAGCGCCGTGGCGTCTCGGGGCTCTACCAGGCCGGTGCCAATTCCGACGCAGGGCAGCCCGATCGCAATGTGCTCTCGTTGATCCAGTCGGGCCTCGGATTGCCCGATGAGTCCTATTATCGTGAAGAGCAGTTCGCAGGGCTCCTCGCCGAATACCAGACGCACCTGGGGCGGCTCCTGGCTCTGGCCGAGGTGCCACACGCCGTGGAAGCCGCTGCCGGCGTCGTGCAGCTGGAAACCGCTCTCGCTGCACACCACTGGGATGCCGTGAGGTGCCGCGATGCCCAGGCCCGATACAACCTGATGGATGCCGACGCCCTGTTCGCACTGCAGCCGACACTGCGGCTCTGGCTCGAGGGGGCGGGCATCGAGGAGAAGTACTACTCGGAGGTCGACGTGTGGCAGCCGAGCTATCTGGAGGGCATCGAGGTCCTGCTGCGCGAGCAGCCGCTGAGCGCATGGCGTGACTGGTTGACGGTCCAGGTGGTCCGCAGCAACGCTTCCTTCCTTTCCTCGGCATTCGTTGAGGAGAACTTCTCCTTCTATTCGGCCAAACTCGGCGGGGTGACCGAAATGCGTCCGCGGTGGAAGCGCGGTGTGGCCTTCACCGAGGGTGCCGTCGGCGAGGATATCGGCCAGCTCTATGTCGAGCGCCACTTCGGACAGCGAAGCAAGGACCTCATGGAGGAACTGGTGGCGAACCTCATCGCCGCCTACCGGGGTTCCATCGGGTCGCTGACCTGGATGACCGAGGGGACGCGGGAGCGCGCCCTGGAGAAGCTGTCGCTGTTCCGCCCGAAGATCGGCTACCCGGTGAAGTGGATCGACTACAGCGCTGTGACGGCCGATCCCGAGGACCTGATCGGCAACGTCGCCAGTGCGAACGAATTTGAATTCACGCGGGAACTGGACAAGATCGACGATGGCGTCGACAAGGACCTGTGGTTCATGTACCCGCAAACGGTCAACGCCTACTACCACCCGCTACTCAACGAGATCGGGTTCCCCGCCGCCATCCTGCGCAGCCCGTTCTTCGACCCCGATCGGGATTCCGCGTCGAACTACGGGGCCATCGGAGCCGTCATCGGGCACGAAATCGGCCATGGATTCGACGACCAGGGCTCCCAATTCGATGGCACCGGCCAGCTCCGCGACTGGTGGACACCCGAAGACCGCGAGGCGTTCGAGAAGCTGACCGGGAAACTGGTTGACCAATATGAGGCCCTGGTGCCTTCGGAAGCGCCCGAGCAGCACGTCAACGGCAAGCTCACCCTGGGCGAGAACATCGGGGACCTCGGAGGGCTCGGCATCGCCTACAGGGCCTACCAGCTGGACCTGGCAGCGCGCGGTCTCACCGTCGACGAGGTGATCGACGGCCTCAGCGGGGACCAGCGGTTCTTCCACAGCTGGGCCGAATGCTGGCGCTCCTTGACCCGCCCCGAAACGATGGTCACCCGAATCACCACCGACCCCCACTCTCCGGGGGAGTTCCGCTGCAACCAGGTGGTCCGCAACATGGACTCCTTCCACAACGCGTTCGGCACCCAGCCCGGGGACGGCATGTGGCTGGATCCTGCCGAACGGGTCGAGATCTGGTGATCATTCCCGCCGTCGTCGTGGCCGCAGCAGCTGCGGCGACGATGGGAACGGCTACGGCCACGGCGCCGCAGTGACCGGCGGCACAGACCGGACGCATCGTGGCTGGGTGGCGCCCCGAGCACGTAGAATTGACGACTGTGACTGCTGACCAGACTCGTACCGCCCCCACCTCCGCCGAGACCGTCGACACCCGTGACCAGCGGCTGATTCGCCTGGCCAAGCGGGCCGAATTGCTTGAATCCGGCCGCGAGGCCTACCCGGTCGGGGTCGAACGCACCCACACGCTGCTCGAGGTCCGCGATAAGTACGCGCACCTCGCAGCGGGCGAGGAGACCGAGGACATCGTCGGCATCGCCGGACGCATCGTGTTCGCCCGCAACACCGGGAAGCTGTGTTTCGCAACGCTGCAGGAGTCCGGCCCCCACGGAGTGGCAGTGCGGCTGCAGGCGATGCTGTCACTGGCCAACGTCGGGGAGGAGTCCCTGGCCGATTGGAAGCGGCTCACCGACCTGGGTGACCACGTCTTCGTGAGGGGCGCAGTCATCTCCTCGCGCCGCGGGGAACTCTCCGTGATGGTTACCGACTGGCAGATGGCATCCAAGGCGCTGCGTCCGATGCCGGTGTTGCACGCCGACCTCAACGACGAAATGCGGGTACGGCAGCGCTACGCCGACCTCATGGTGAGGGATGAGGCCCGCGCGATGATCTACAGGCGCGACGCCGTCACGCGGGCCGTCCGCGATACCCTCTATGGACACGGCTACGTGGAGGTGGAGACCCCCATGCTCCAGCTGGTCCACGGTGGCGCCTCTGCCCGCCCATTCCACACCCACCTGAATGCATTCGAACAGGACATGACGCTGCGGATCGCCACGGAGCTGTACCTGAAGCGCACCGTCGTCGGTGGCATCCCGCGCGTCTTCGAGGTCGGCCGGCTGTTCCGCAACGAGGGTGTGGACTCCACCCACTCCCCGGAGTTCACAACGCTGGAATGCTACGAGATCTACGCCGACCAGTTCGTGATGGCAGAACGCATCCAAGAAATCATCCTCAACGCCGCCGACGCCGTGGGCGCCGGTCGGCAGATCGAGACATCCAAGGGGATCATCGACCTCGACGGCGAATGGCGGTGGCTCGGTGTCTATCCTGGGCTTTCCGAAGCCGTTGGCAGTGAGATCACCCCGGACACGACGGCTGACGAACTGCGGTCGATCGCCGCGGCCCACGAGGTCAAGTTCGATCCGAAGTGGGGGGCCGAGAAGCTGGTCATCGAGCTCTTCGGGGAAATCGTGGAGCCGACACTGATCGACCCGACGTTCGTCTACGACTACCCGCCGGCCGCCCAGCCGCTGGCCCGACCTCACCGGTCCCGACCGGGCGTCATCGAAGCCTGGGACCTGATCATCGGCGGCATGGAACGCGGAACCGCATTCTCCGAGCTCATTGACCCGGTGATCCAGCGGGAACGGCTCACCGAGCAGTCCCTGCTCGCCGCAGGCGGCGACGACGAGGCGATGCAGCTGGACGAGGACTTCCTGCGCGCCCTGGAATACGGCGCACCGCCCATGGGAGGCATCGGACTGGGCATCGATCGGCTGGTCATGCTCTTCACCGACGCCGGCATCCGCGAAACCATCCTCTACCCCTTGCTGAAACCGGAGGCCTAACCCATGGCATACGTCGAGGTGCTGCTGCCGACCATCGTGGTCGCGCTGATCTTCTGGTTCGTCATGCGGGCCGTATTCCGGGTGGACCGCAACGAACGGCGGGCCGAGGCGGAAGCCGACGCGCAACGTGACGCCGCCCGCCGGGCCGCCGATAATCAGGGAAACGAAAACCCCCCGGCCAACTAAGGCATTTCCGGTCGGCGACCTGTCGTATCCGCAGTATCATAGTGCCCGGAAACAAAAGGTATATTCCGGCCCCAACCGCGGTGTGCCGAGATGACGGCATCATTGCCCCGCACCTTCGAAGTGAGGAGCCCTCCGTGGCACGGAAGGTTGAAATAACCCTTATCGATGATCTCGATGGGAGTACGGCCACGGAGACCGTGCATTTCGGTCTGGACGGCAGCCACTATGAGATCGACCTCGGCCAGGAGAATGCCAGCAAGCTCCGCGCGGCACTCGCGCCGTTTATTTCCCAGGCCCGCCGCTCCACGGCGTACTCCGCCTCCGAGGCGCCGGCCATTCGCGCATGGGCCGCCGACAACGGGTTCAAGGTCAGCGAACGCGGACGCCTGCACTCCGAGGTCATCGATGCGTACCGTGAGGCCCACCCGGAGTCCTGACCCCTCCTCCGGCCGTCCGGTGCGCTCCAGGATGGAGCTTCGGGGACGGTTTGGCTGTTTCGCCGTGGGAGGATCCGTTATCCCCACGGCGAACACGTGACATGTGGCGCCGATTGATGCGTAGCATCGTCAGTACGCGTTAGCTAGGAGTGTGCCGCATGTTTGAGAGATTCACCGACCGTGCCCGTCGCGTTGTCGTGCTCGCCCAAGAAGAGGCGCGCATGCTCAACCACAACTACATCGGAACCGAGCACATCCTGCTCGGCCTGATCCACGAGGGGGAGGGCGTCGCCGCGAAGGCGTTGGAGTCGCTCAACATCTCGTTGGGAGCCGTACGGGAGCAGGTGCAGGAGATCATCGGCCAGGGCCAGCAGGCCCCGTCCGGACACATCCCGTTCACCCCCCGGGCCAAGAAGGTCCTGGAACTCTCGCTCCGCGAGGCGCTCCAACTCGGCCACAACTACATCGGAACCGAGCACATCCTGCTCGGACTCATCCGTGAGGGCGAAGGAGTTGCCGCCCAGGTTCTGGTCAAGCTCGGTGCCGACCTCAACCGGGTCCGCCAGCAGGTCATCCAGCTGCTCTCCGGCTACCAGGGCGGCAAGGAAACGGCTGGCGCCGGCGTCGGTCAGGGCCAGTCAGAGGGCCAGCCCGCCGGGTCCGTCGTATTGGATCAGTTCGGACGCAACCTCACCCAAGCGGCCCGCGAAGGCAAGCTCGACCCGGTCATCGGCCGGGAGTTCGAGATGGAACGGGTCATGCAGGTGCTCTCCCGCCGCACCAAGAACAACCCGGTGCTGATCGGCGAGCCAGGCGTCGGCAAGACCGCCGTCGTCGAGGGCCTGGCCCAGTCGATCGTGCGCGGCGACGTCCCCGAAACCATCAAGGACAAGCAGCTCTACACCCTGGACCTCGGTTCGCTGGTGGCCGGCAGCCGTTACCGCGGTGACTTCGAGGAGCGCCTGAAGAAGGTCCTCAAGGAGATCCGGACCCGGGGTGACATCATCTTGTTCATCGACGAGATCCACACGCTCGTCGGGGCCGGTGCCGCCGAAGGTGCCATCGACGCCGCCTCCATCCTTAAGCCCATGCTGGCGCGCGGTGAGCTCCAGACGATTGGCGCCACCACGCTGGACGAGTACCGCAAGCACATCGAGAAGGATGCCGCCCTCGAACGCCGGTTCCAGCCGATCCAGGTCAAGGAACCGTCAGTGGAGCACACAACGGAGATCCTGCGTGGCCTGCGTGACCGCTACGAGGCCCACCACCGGGTGACCATCACCGATGGTGCGCTGGCAGCCGCCTCACAGCTGGCCCACCGCTATATCTCGGACCGCTTCCTGCCCGACAAGGCCATTGACCTGATCGACGAGGCAGGTGCCCGGCTGCGTATCCGCCGAATGACGGCCCCACCCGCCCTGAAGGAGATGGACGAGCAGATCGCCAATGTCCGCCGGGAGAAGGAAGCGGCGATCGATTCGCAGGACTTCGAAGGCGCCGCCTCGCTGCGCGACAAGGAGCAGAAACTCCAGGAAGAGCGTGCGGAGAAGGAAAAATCCTGGAAGAACGGCGACATGGACGAGATTGCCGAGGTCGATGAGGAACTCATCGCCGAGGTGCTCGCCAACTCGACCGGCATCCCGGTCATCAAGCTCACGGAGGAGGAATCCGGGCGCCTGCTCAACATGGAGGCGGAGATCCACAAGCGGGTCATCGGCCAGGACGAGGCCATCAAGTCGATCTCGCAGGCCATTCGCCGCACGCGTGCCGGTCTGAAGGATCCGAACCGCCCCGGTGGCTCGTTCATCTTTGCGGGCCCCACGGGCGTCGGCAAGACCGAGCTGGCGAAGGCGCTCGCGGAGTTCCTCTTCGGTGAGGAAGACGCGCTGATCACCCTGGACATGTCGGAGTACTCGGAAAAGCACACCGTCTCACGGCTCTTCGGTGCCCCTCCGGGGTACGTCGGCTACGAAGAAGGCGGGCAGCTGACCGAAAAGGTCCGCCGACGTCCGTTCTCGGTGGTGCTCTTCGACGAGGTGGAGAAGGCGCACGCCGACCTGTTCAACTCGTTGCTGCAGATCCTGGAAGACGGCCGGCTGACCGACTCCCAGGGGCGCGTGGTCGACTTCAAGAACACCGTCATCATCATGACGACGAACTTGGGTACCCGGGACATCTCCAAGGGTGTCATGACCGGCTTCCAGTCCACGACCGACACGAAGACCGGCTACGACCGCATGCAGGCCAAGGTCCAGGAGGAGCTACGCCAGCATTTCCGGCCGGAGTTCCTGAACCGTGTCGACGACGTCGTCGTCTTCCCGCAGTTGTCGCAGGAGGAGATCGTCCAGATCGTCGACCTCTTCGTGGACCGGCTCGAGGTCCGCATGGTCGACAAGGGCATGCACGTAAAGCTGACCGCTGCGGCCAAGCGACTGCTGGCCACCCGCGGTTACGACCCCGCCATGGGTGCCCGGCCGTTGCGCCGGACCATCCAGCGTGAGGTCGAGGACCAGCTGTCCGAGAAGATCCTTTTCGGGGACATCGTGGCGGGCCAGACCGTCACCGTTGATGTCGACGGGGAGGGTGATTCGGCGAAGTTCACCTTCACCGGCCGCGCGGAGATTCCTGCCCTTGAAGGCCAGGACGCGCCTGCGGAACTTGAGGAAGGCCACCTGAGCGCCGGCTCCTGAGTCGGGGGTTCTCGAGGGCCCGGACCGTGGACATTCCACGGGCCGGGTCCTCTGTCGTCAATGGGGCCGGACTGCAGCGGGAATAGGATGGGAAGATGCCATCCTTCACGCTCCGTTCCGCCCGCACTTCCGATGTCGCCGGGATCCGACAGCTCGTCCGTCCGCTGGCAGACCAGCGCGTGCTGCTGGAAAAGGAGGCCGTCGCCTACTTCGAGAGCCTCCAGGAATTCATCGTCGCCGAGGACGGTGGCGATCTACTCGGATGCGGCGCCTTGCACGTGATGTGGGAGGACTTGGCCGAGATCCGGACCTTGGCCACCGACGACTGCCGGCGCGGACAGGGAATCGGGAAGGCACTGTTGCGTGAACTGGTCGATCGTGCCCGGGTGATCGGCGTCAGCCGCCTCTTCTGCCTGACCTTCGAGGTCGATTTCTTTCGGGCCATGGGGTTCGAGGTCATGGCAAACCAAAGTCCAGTGGACCCCGAGGTCTACTCCGAACTGTTGCGCTCCACCGATGAGGGGGTTGCAGAGTTCCTGGACCTTGCCCGGGTCAAGCCCAATACCCTGGGCAATACGCGCATGATCATGAATCTTTGATCGGATCGGTGTTTCGCGTTCGGAGTAATGTCAAAGAATTCGCGGCTGGCTGTGGACGCGGAGGCTCCGACCTGCTTACTGTGGCCAAGGAGGCCAGAGGGCCCCTGCGCCGGACTCCGCAGCCAGCGGAGCGACAAGGCACCGACAGTACCAAATCGGAACCAACGAAAGTAGGTCATGCAATGGGACTCGGAGATAACCTGGGTGGACTCGGTGAGAACGTCGAGAACCTCAAGAACGAACACGGTGAGCAGATCAACCAGGGCGTCGATGGTGCGCAGGAGAAGTTCGGCGACAAGCTGGGCGGCCACGAGGAGGCCATCGACGGCGCGCAGGAGAAGTACCTCGGCGGCGGCGAGAACGAGGACGAAGGCCAGTAAGGCCCCATAACTTATCCGCCGACCAGCCCACAGCGCGAAGGGGCCCCACTTCAGGTGGGGCCCCTGCTGCGTTAAGACCCCTAATGGGGGAGGGTGATGCCCACTCCCGCGTCGACAGCGAGGCCATCGGCCAGCAGGCTATCGAGACAGCGTTGGCGCTGCCCCAGGTCCGCCGCCAGTTCCCTCAGACGCAGCAAGGCGGCCCCATGCACTGCGGACGCCACCGATGACGATCCGACCGTCCCGGCACCCGTGAGCAGGGTCTGCCTGGCCACAGGTTGGTCCGAATCCCGGAGGACAGCCATCATGGCCCCTCGGACCTGACGGTCGGTGCCGGCCCACGCCTGGCCCTTGGGGACATAGTGCGGTGCGGGTTGGCCTGCGGAAATCCAGGCACACGAGGCCGAGACCGGGCATTGGCCGCAGCGCGGAGACCGGGCCGTGCAGACCAGGGCCCCCAGTTCCATGACGGCGGCATTCCAGGTGCAGGCCAGTTCGCCGCCGTCGTGTTCCACCTGCGGCATGAGCTCGGCGGCCAAGCGCGCCTCGGTTGCGGTATGGCTGGGCTCGGGCAGCGCGCGGCCGCTGATCAGGCGGGCGTGCACCCTCCGGATGTTGGTGTCGACCACGGTTTCGGGGATCCCGAACGCGAAACAGGCAATCGCAGCGGCCGTGTAGCTGCCGATGCCCGGGAGGGCGAGCAAGGCGGAGTACGAGGCGGGCACATGGCCACCATGCTCCTCGGTGATGCGCCGTGCGGCCTCACTCAGGCGCAGTGCGCGCCGGGGGTAGCCGAGCCGGCCCCAGGCGCGGACGGCTTCGCCGGACGGTTCGGCGGCCAGGTCTGCCGGCTCCGGCCAGCGGCGCATCCACTCCTCCCACACGGGGAGCACGCGCACGACGGGGGTCTGCTGGAGCATGAACTCGCTGACCATGACCCCCCATGGACTGCAGTCCGGGTGCCGCCACGGCAGATCGCGCCCCTCGGCGGCGAACCAGTCGGACAGCGAATGGTGCAGGGCACCGACGTCGAGGGGAGGGATGGACGGCACGGGACTCCTTCGATTGCGGGGCATCAATACCCTAGTGCACGGCGTGGGAACCGCCGGTAGCGCGGGGCGCTCCATACCCTAGTTGCATGGCACCACAGCAGTCCCGTCCCGGCAGCACCCGCAGACCGAGTCCGGAAGTCTACCGTCGTCGTCGTATTGTCGTCGGTGTGGCATTGCTGGTCGGTGTGGCATTACTGGCCTGGGCCGTCTTCGCCGTCGCTGGGCTCTTCAGGGGTGGCCAGGGCGACCCCGCTGGGCCGCCGGCAGCGGCGACAGCCGGCGCCGCATCCGCTACGCCGGCATCCCCCAGCGCCACATCCTCGGAATCAGCGGCGGCATCTTCAGGTCCTGCTTCGGGATCGGCCACGCCCTCCGGATCGACCGAGGAGTCCTCCACGGCCGAAGCTGCCGCGAAATGTGCCCCTGAGGACATCGGGTTGGAGTCGGCCACCGACAAGTCCACCTACGCGTCAGGCGACGATCCGGTGCTGGAAATGAAGATCACCAACTCGGGTTCCGAGGATTGCTCGCTGAACGTGGGAACCAGCCAACAGGAGTTCAAGATCGTCTCCGGCTCCGACCGCATCTTCTCCACGACCGATTGCCGAACCGATGCCACGGACAGCAACATGACCCTGAAGGCCGGGGCCACGGAAAGCGCACGGTTCACCTGGAACCGGTTGCGTAGCGCCCCGGGCTGCAAGCCCGTCGCGACGAAACCACGTCCGGGGACCTACACTTTCACCGCCAAGCTCGGTGCCGTCGACAGCGACAAGACCACCTTCACGCTGAAGTAGCCGCCGGAGTTCCGGTTTAGGTGTAGCGGTCCAGCAGGCTGCTCTCCGCGATGCGTGAGAGCCCCTCGCGGACCGTTCTTGCCCGCTGTTCGCCGATGCCATCGACGTCCATGAGTTGATCGATGTTCGCGGCCATCAGGTGCTGCAATCCGCCGAAGCTGTCCACGAGCCGGTCGGCTATCGCCCGGGGAACCGCCTTGATGCCGGCCAGCAGCCGGAAGCCCTTCGGGTGGACGACGGCCTCCAACGAGTCGGTGCCCGGGGTGAAGCCGAGCACAGTGGAGATCCTGCCGAGGTCGATCATGTCGTTGGAGCTGAACGAGCGCAGCTGACCCAGGGACGCATAGAGCTGCTCGGGGGCCGTCCCGGCCTCGGAGTAGTCCTTGAGCAGCACGTCGCTTCCGGGACCCAGGCCCGCGCTCAACTCGTCGAACTGCAGGGCCAGCAGCCGTCCGTCGACGCCGAGCTCAAGCACGTACTGGTCGATCTCCTCGGAAATCCGCCGCACCATTTCCTGGCGCTGGAGCACGACGGCGACGTCGCGGACGGTGACGACTGCCTCGATCTCCAGGGTCGAGAGCGTGCTGGTGACCTGGTCTAGCCGGTTGCGATACCGCTCGAGCGTGGCCAGCGCCTGGTTGGCGCGGGCCAGCACGGGCTCGGATCCCTCGAGCACATGGCGGATTCCCTGGACATAGATCGCGATGATCTGCATGGACTGCGATACGGAGATCACCGGGAAACCCGTCTGGATGGCCACGCGCTCGGCCGTGCGGTGCCTGGTTCCCGATTCCTGGGTGTCGATCGTGTGGTCGGGGACGAGCTGGACAGCGGCCTTGAGAATGTTTGAGCCGTCGCGGTCGCAGACGATGGCACCGTCCATCTTGGCCAGTTCGCGCAGCCGGGTGGGGGAGAAGGTGATATTGATGTCGAACCCCCCGGAGGAGATCGATTCGACGGTCCGGTCGCTGCCCAGGACGATTAGGGCCCCGGTCCGTCCGCGCAGGATGCGTTCCAGGCCGTCACGCAACTGAGTTCCCGGCGCCACGCGGGCCAGCGTGGTGCGCAGTGCCTCTTCGGGGGTCTTGGCCATGGGGTTCCTTCCACTGGATCACCACCATCGTAAGCGGGACGGGCCCGCCACTCCGGACAGGACGTCCGGTAGTGATGTGGCGCGCCTAGCCGAAGGCCGCCTGTAGTGCCTCCTGCAGGGTGCTGACTTCGCGGACCTTGAAGCCGGGCGGGACGGCGCCTGGGCCGTTGGGGGACGCCGGGACCAGCGCATAACGGAAGCCCAGCCGCTCGGCCTCGGTAATGCGCCGTCCGATGTCGGGCACGGGGCGCACTTCACCCGCCAGGCCGACTTCACCGAAGGCGATGAACTGGGCCGGAAGCGGCCGGTCCAGTTTGGCCCCGGAGATGGCCAGTGCGGTGGCCAGATCGGTGGCGGGTTCGCCCAGCCGAACACCGCCTACGGTCGCGACGTAGGAGTCCAGGTTGGACAGGTCCATGCCGGCCCGGCTTTGCAGCACCGCCAGGATCATGGACGTGCGGGCCGAATCCAGGCCGCTGGTGGCCCGCCGCGGTTGGGCGTTGCTCGTTTTGGCCAGCAACGACTGGACCTCGGCCACGAGTGGCCGACGGCCCTCCAATGTCACCGTGACACAGGTCCCCGACACCGGCTCCTTGGTCCGCGTGACGAAGAGCCCACTCGGGTCCGCCAGCCCCTCGATTCCGGACTCGGTCAGGTCGAAGCAGCCGACCTCGTCCGTCGGACCGTACCGGTTCTTCACGGCACGCAGCAGGCGCAGGCGGGAATGGCGCTCGCCGTCGAACTGGCAGACGACGTCGACCAGGTGCTCGAGGAGGCGGGGCCCGGCGATGGACCCGTCCTTGGTCACGTGGCCGACCAGGATGGTCGTCATGTCGCGCTTCTTGGCCGCATTGATCAGCGACGCCGCCACTTCACGTACCTGCGTCACGCCGCCCGCGGCACCCTCGACCTCGGCCGAGGACAGGGTCTGGACGGAGTCGATGACCAGCAACTCCGGATCCAGGTGCTCGATCTGCCCCAAAGCGATGCCGAGATCGGTTTCGGCCGTCAGGTAGAGGGTGTCGGAGAGCGCATCGATGCGTTCGGCGCGCATCTTCACCTGGGCAGCCGACTCCTCGCCCGTGATGTAGAGGACCCGGCGGTTGGTGCGTGAGGTCCGGGCTGCAACGTCGAGCAGCAGTGTGGACTTTCCCACGCCCGGTTCGCCGGCCAGCAGGATGACCGCCCCCGGGACCAGCCCGCCGCCCAGGACGCGGTCCAGTTCGCCGATCCGGGTCGGCTTGTACAGTGCTGCCGACGAATCGACGTCGGCGATCTTCTGGGCCGGGCGCGATACCGTGGCGGCGGCCGTCGTGCGGGCGCTGACCTGTCCGATCTCCTCCACGGTGCCCCATGACTGGCATTCGCCGCAGCGTCCGACCCATTTCACGGTGGTCCACCCGCATTCGGCACACCGGTAGGCGGGGGCGTTGCGTGCGCGGGTGCTGCTCTTGGTGGCCATGGGTCACGATGCTATCGCCTGGGACGGACAGGAAGGGCCGGTCAGAGGCGTGGCAGGAACGAAACCGCCTCGGAGTGGTCCAGCCCGGTGGCCTCCAGCAGGTCGACCACCAGCGGGCGCAACAGAAGCACCAATCCCTCGCCTTGGAGTCCGGTGGCCCCGAAGGTAGCGGGAGTGAGGCGGCCGGCGGCCGCGATGAGGTCCTCGCGCGCGGCACGTTCGGCCCGGTCCCGCTGGGATTGCTGTGGTTCCATGACCGAGCGGGCCAGCGAGTCCACGGCGTCGGCGACTTCATCGAGGTAGATGGAGAGCTCCTCCGATGCCTCCTCGCGCAGTGCGGCATGGGTGATGACCGAGGCCATGCGCCGGGCAAAGACGCGCGCATTGCGGACGGCCAGGTCCACTTGGCCGGCGACGCGGCGCAACCGTTCGAGTTCGCCGCGGTGCCGGCGGAAGT
Source organism: Arthrobacter sp. ASL1 (assembly GCF_056680475.1). Taxonomy (NCBI): domain Bacteria; kingdom Bacillati; phylum Actinomycetota; class Actinomycetes; order Micrococcales; family Micrococcaceae; genus Arthrobacter; species Arthrobacter sp. ASL1. Next base: position 2,269,795 of record NZ_CM155284.1, on the reverse strand, counting down.
GTGGCGAGAAGGTGGCGATCTCGTGGGCCCCCGTGAGGGAGGCCGGGATCTTGTCCATCAGCGACTGCGTGCCGCGCGCGCGGATCAATGCGTGCCATGCCCGGGTGGAGTCGGACTCGCGCAGGGCGACCGAGCTGTCCCGCAGGATCGCCGAGAGCTCGCGGATCAGTTGTCGCAACTCCCCGGCTGGTGCCCGGCGCGGGTCCTTGGGGGCCAGGGCGGTGATCAGCAGGGCGCACAGTCCGCCGACGATGGCGTCGCCGCTGCGGGTGAAGGGCCCGCCGTCCGGAGCCGGCAGCAGGACCACCAGCAGGGACTGGACGCCGAACTGCGTGGTGAAGATGGAGCCGCTGTCCAGGAAGCGGGCCAGTACCAGGGAAATGAAGACGACGACGGCCGCCTGCCAGATGCCGGTGCCAAGCAGGGTGAGCAGGAGATCACCAACGGCGATGCCCAGCGTGCACCCGATGGCGACTTCCAGGACGCGGCGCATCCTGGTCGCCCCGCCAAAGCCGAGGGCGACGACGGCCGAAGTCGCCGCGAACAGCGGGCCCTGGTGGCCCAGGATCTTCTCGGCGATCCAGTAGGCGCCGACGGCGCAGACGGTGATCTGGATGATCTGCACCAACGAGACGCGCACCCGCGCGGTCCCCGACAGCGACCGGTGGCGCGCCAGGGACGCCACTCTGCCGAAGGGGTTCGCCTTGTCCATTGGTACAGTTTGGCACGGATGCCGCCACAGACCGGCACGGGATGTGACGTACTGCACTCCAGCATAAAAATATGACAGAAAATGCTTGTCAAGCCGTGATTTGCCCCGCTCTCACGCGGAACGCTGCCTCGTCGTTAACCTTCCGTTCACCTTGACCCGCAGCATTCTTTACCTGCGTTGCCTACCGTCAGGTGTGAGGTCGAACGCCGTCCGTGGCGTCCACCCCAGCTCTCACCAGCCAACAGGCTGTCCGCCGGCACCCCGGGGCATCCCGCCCCACCGCCGTAGAGTAGAAGAAGGAACCACACACGTGAAGGTTATTCGCATCGGCCAAGCCGCAGCCGTCCTTTCCGTCGCCGTACTGGCCCTCACGGCCTGCGGTTCGGACAACCCCACCGACACGGGCGCTGGCGCCGGGGGATCCTCGGCCAGCGGCCAGGACGTGACCGGGACCCTGACCGGCATCGGCGCCTCCTCGCAGAAGGCCGCCATGGACGCCTGGAAGTCGGGCTTCGAGGCGACCCACAGCAACGCCAAGGTCCAGTACTCGCCCGACGGCTCCGGTGCCGGCCGCAAGGCCTTCCTGGCCGGCGGCGCGCAGTTCGCCGGCTCGGACGCCTACCTGGACGAGGACGAGATCAAATCCTCCAAGAAGGTCTGCGGACCCGATGGCGCGTTCGACATCCCGGCCTACATCTCCCCGATCGCCGTGGCCTACAACCTCGAAGGCGTCGACGAGCTGAAGCTGGATGCCGACACGATCGCGAAGATCTTCAAGCTCGAGATCACCAAGTGGAATGACCCGGCCATCGCCAAGCAGAACGAGGGCGTGAAGCTGCCGGACACGAACATCACCGTCGTGCACCGCAACGACGAGTCGGGCACCACGGAGAACTTCACCCAGTACCTGGCCGTTGCCGCCAAGGATGTCTGGACCTACGAGGAATCCGGCGACTGGCCCTCGGACCTGCAATCCGAGAACGCCAAGGGGACCTCCGGCGTCGTGTCGACGACGTCCTCCACCCCCGGCGCCATCACCTACGCCGATGCCTCTGCCGTCGGCCAGCTGGGCACCGTCTCGGTCAAGGTCGGCGACGAGTACACCAAGCTCTCCGCCGAGGCCGCGGCCAAGGCAGTGGAAATCGCCAAGCCGGTTTCGGGCCGTTCGGACCAGGATATGGCCCTCGAGCTCAAGCGCGACACCACCGAATCTGGTGCCTACCCGATCATCCTGGTGAGCTACCACATCTACTGCAGCACCTACAAGGACCAGGAAACCGTCGATCTGGTCAAGGCCTGGGGCAACTACGTGGTCGGCAAGGAAGGCCAGCAGGCCGCCGCCGATTCCGCAGGCAGCGCCCCGCTGTCCGATTCCCTGATGGAGAAGGCCAAGAAGTCCATCGATGCCATCAAGGTCGCGTCCTAACGACCGCGACGCGCGGGGCCGGCCGGATGGCTTGCCGGTCCCGCGCATGACCACCCAACGCCCGCCGACCGGGGATTCCCCTCCGCAACGGTCGCCGGGCCACCAGACCGAAGGGTCACCATGACTACCAACGCGCTGACAAAGCCGGGCGGCTCGGGCCGGATGGGAGACAAGGTCTTCTCCTCCGCCTCCATGGCCGCCGGCATACTCATCCTCCTCACCCTCTTCGCAGTCGCCCTGTTCCTGCTCCTCCAGGCGATCCCGGCGTTCACCGCCGACCCGGCGGACGTCTCCGGGGGCAAGGGCTTCCTCACCTACATCTGGCCGATCGTCGTCGGCACCGTGATTGCCGCGGCCATCGCCATCTTGCTGGCCACCCCGGTTGGTCTCGGCGTGGCGCTGTTCATCTCGCACTACGCGCCCCGCCGTCTGGCGGCCCCGCTGGGCTATGTGATAGACCTGCTCGCCGCCATCCCCTCGGTCATCTACGGCATCTGGGGCTACCTGGTGCTGGCACCGGTGCTCGTGCCCGGTTATGAATGGCTCAACGAGAACCTCGGGTTCATCCCGCTGTTCGGCGGGCCGGTATCGCAAACCGGGAAGACCATGCTCACCGCCGGAATCGTCCTGGCGGTCATGGTGCTGCCGATCATCACCTCGCTCACCCGTGAGATCTTCCTGCAGACCCCCGGGCTGCACGAGGAAGCCGCACTAGCCTTGGGCGCCACCCGCTGGGAAATGATCCGCATGTCGGTGCTGCCCTTCGCCCGTGCCGGGATCATCTCGGCCGTGATGCTCGGCCTCGGCAGGGCCCTCGGCGAGACCATGGCCGTGGCACTGGTGCTCTCGACCGGCAACCTGATCCCGTCGCTGATCAAATCCGGCAACCAGACGATTGCCGCGGAGATCGCGCTGAACTTCCCGGAGGCTTTCGGCCTGCGGATGTCCGAACTCATTGCGGCCGGCCTGGTCCTCTTCGTCATCACCTTGGCCGTGAACATGATCGCCCGCTGGATCATCGGCCGCCACAAGGAATTCTCGGGAGCCAACTGATGTCCACCACGACCCTCACCCCCACTCCTGCCCCGACCCGGCGCAACCGGCTCTCCAAGGGCCGCCTGCCGCGCTGGGCGATCCCCGCCGTCGGACTGGCTGCACTGGTGCTGGGCGCCGCCGCGTCCACCTTGGGTGGCTTCTCCGTCGCGTCGTTCCTGATCTACGCCGCACTGTTCTTCGTCATCGGCGCCACCTTGGCCACCACGGTGGTCGAAGGCCGTCGGCAGGGAACCAACTCGTTCTTCAAGTATCTCGTCGTCGGGGCCTTCCTGCTCGCGCTCGTCCCGCTGGTCTCGGTGCTCTACACGGTGCTCGAACGCGGCCTGCCCGGGATGACGCCCAACTTCCTGTTCTACTCGATGAACGGGATGACCGGTGCGGTGGACAACGAGACGGTTGCCGCGGGGACCCCGGTCCTGGGCGGTGCCTACCACGCCGTGATCGGGACCCTGCTCATCACCGTGTGCTCCACCATCATCTCGGTGCCGATCGGGATGCTCGCGGCGATCTACCTGGTCGAGTACGGCCAGGGCAAGATGCTCAGCCGCGGCATCACGTTCTTCGTCGACGTCATGACCGGGATCCCCTCGATCGTCGCCGGCCTCTTCGCTGCCGCCCTGTTCGGCCTGTTGTTCGGCCCCTCGACCCGCATGGGCATCGTCGCCGCCGTCGCCCTGTCGGTGCTGATGATCCCCACGGTGGTCCGCTCGACCGAGGAAATGCTTAAGATCGTCCCGAACGAACTGCGGGAGGCATCCTACGCCCTCGGTGTGCGCAAATGGCGCACGATCACCAAGGTCGTCATCCCCACGGCGATCTCGGGCATCGCCTCCGGCGTGACCCTGGCCATCGCCCGCGTCATCGGCGAAACGGCGCCCATCCTGGTCACGGCGGGACTCGCCAACAGCATCAACTTCAACGTCTTCAGCAACTGGATGGCCACGTTGCCGACGTTCATCTACTACCAGATCCTCAATCCCACGTCGCCGACGAACATCGACCCCAGCGCCCAGCGCGCCTGGGCAGCTGCCCTGCTGCTGATCATCATGGTCATGGTCCTCAACCTCGGCGCACGCATGATTGCGCGCATCTTCTCCCCCAAGACCGGCCGCTAGGCCCCCGAAACATTAAGGAACACATCGTGTCCAAACGCATCGACGTCTCCGACCTGAACGTCTACTACTCCAAGTTCCGTGCCGTGGAGGACGTGAACATCAAGATCGACGCCAAGTCGGTGACCGCCTTCATCGGCCCGTCCGGCTGTGGAAAGTCCACCTTCCTGCGCACCCTGAACCGCATGCACGAGGTCATCCCCGGCGCCACCGTCGAAGGCAAGGTCCTGCTCGACGGCGACAACCTCTACGACGCCGGTGTAGATCCGGTCACCGTGCGCAGCCAGATCGGCATGGTCTTCCAGCGCCCCAACCCGTTCCCGACCATGTCCATCCGCGACAACGTCCTGGCCGGCGTCAAGCTGAACGCGCGCCGGATCAGCAAGTCGGACGCCGATGACCTGGTGGAGTCCTCGCTGCGCGGGGCCAACCTGTGGAACGAGGTCAAGGACCGTCTCGACAAGCCCGGCTCCGGCCTCTCCGGCGGACAGCAGCAGCGCCTCTGCATCGCACGCACCATCGCGGTCAAGCCCCAGGTCATCCTCATGGACGAGCCCTGTTCGGCACTCGATCCGATTTCCACGCTGGCCATCGAGGACCTCATCAATGAGATGAAGAACGATTACACGGTCGTCATCGTCACGCACAACATGCAGCAGGCGGCGCGCGTTTCGGACAAGACGGCGTTCTTCAACATCGCGGGGACCGGCAAGCCCGGCAAGCTCATCGAGTACGACGAGACCGCCACGATTTTCAACAACCCGTCCGTCAAGGCCACGGAAGACTACGTCTCCGGCCGATTCGGATAACCAGACGGTTCCCGCCGCTGTCAGCGCGCGGCGGGAACGGACCCGGAGGGGGAATCTCCGGGGGATCCCGAGTGGATCAACGCCGGATGCGGGGTCCCGAGGGGGCTCCGCATCTGTGCGTGGGGTGGGTCTATCCCAGCAGCGGGTGCACGGCGAGGAACAACACGCCTGCCGCTGCGATGCAGACCACCGGTGTGAGCAGCCAATACGCGGCCACTGCGACCACACGCCGCCACATCACCGACTCGAAGCGCTGATTCGTGCCGGCCCCCACGATGGAGCTGGTCACCGCCTGGGTGGTCGACAGTGGCATGTGCAGGGCGAGGGCGCCGACGAACAGCATGGCCGCGGAGATGGTCTGGGCGCCCATGCCGCGCAGGGGATCGATGGATACCAGACGGTAGGCGATCGTGTGGGTGATCCGCCAGCCGCCGCACAACACGCCGGCACCGAGGCAGGCGGCGGCGACGGCCTGGGCCCAGAAGGGGATTCCCTGCGGCGAAACGGAGTTTCCCGCCACCAGCGCCAGGGTCAGCATCGCCGCAGTGCGTTGGCCGTCCTGCAGGCCGTGGCCCAGGGCCACGGCACCGGTGGTGATGGACTGGCCCATGCGTCCCACCGTGTTTGCGTCCCCCGAGCTGGCGTGTCGCAGCCCCCAAGTCAGCGGGATGACCACCAGGTAAGACAGGGCATAGGCGATGACGGGGGTCAGCAGCAGGGGGATCACCACGCCTCCCAGGAACATCCGGGTCACGCCGTGGACGCCATCGCCGCCCAGTAGCGCCGACGCCCCGCTGGCACCAGCGAATCCCGATATCACCGCCTGGGTCGAGGACATGGGCACCGCACGGTACCAGCAGAACAAGCCCCAACCGCCGGCGGCCAGGACGGCCGTGAGCAGTATGGCCAGACCGTGGGCCCCGTCGGGGACGTTGAGCTCGACGGCGGCGATGAGCGAGGTGCCGAAGGCGGTACCCAACAGCGTGCCCACGACCGTGAAACAGGCGGCGAGGACCACGGCGACGGACGGGGTCAGGGCGCGGGTGCGCACGGCGGCGGCGACCGAGTTGGAGGCGTCCCTGAAGCCGTTGAGGAACCCGAAGGCGCCGATCGCCGCGAGGACACACCACAAGAACAGGGTCATGGGCCGATTCCGCTCAGGATTCCTTGACCAGGACGCGGCCCAGGTGGTCGGCTATGGCGTGCAGCGAATCCACTGCCGCCAGCAGCTGTTCGGCCACCGCCCGGTGGCGCAGGATCGTGGAGGCCTTGGACAGCTCGGAGATCTCCCCAAGCCACGCCCGGTGGGTCCGCCGTGCGCGGCGCCCCAGGCGGATCATCTGGAGCCAGGCGTCCTCGAGGTCGTCGGGCTGCTGGAGCTGGCCGAGTGCGTCATTGGTCATCTCGGATTGCCGGCCGAGCATTTCCAGTTGTTCGGCGGCCCGACGGGAAATGCCCGCGGCCGACGTCCTGACCATCAGGTCGCCCGCCCCGGCGAGTTCGGCCACCGCGTCGTTCAGCAGCCTCGAAAACGTGTAGAGGTCCTCGCGGGGCAGCGGGTTCACATAGCTGGTGCGCAGATGGGTCAGGACCGCATGGTGCAGGTCGGTGGCCTGCTGTTCGAACTGCTCGAGCTCGCGGATCAGCCCCTGCTGGTCATCGGCCGGGGCCCCGAGTAGTTCCGAGAGGGTTTCCAGGCACTGGCGGACGATGGTGCCGAGTTGCTGGAGCAGTTCCAGGCCGCGCGTCTCCACGGGAAACAATCTGAATTTCACGAAGCTGAACCGCCGGCGTCTGGTGGGTGGACGAATGACTGCGTCCCAGTGTACGCACGGGAGGTTAACGGCCGCGCCGTCAACGAGGTAATGGTGCCGGACCGGGAGCACCTCTCGGCGGAAGGCCGCTCGAAGCGGCTGCAAAATGGAACCCGGGGCTACCGCGATCCGACACCGCCTCTAGTTTTCTCCCCCCGGCACGGCGATGTCAACAGGACCGCCCGCGTCGTGGCCGATCCCACACCCTCAGGCCAGTTCGCCGCGGCGCCACGACCCGGCGGCGGCCTCCAGGTCCGCGGCGGTCTTCACCAGCAGGTCGGCGGAGTGGGTCAGCCGGGTGGACCGGTCGGCGTTCGACGCCTCCGAGTCGTCGGCGTGCCCGGCCTGCCCCAGGGCGATGATCCGGCAGAAAGCCGCCGTGCGTTCCAGGGCGACATCGAACTCGCCGTCGAAGGCCCCGGTCAGGATCGAATCGGTCATGGCCAGCACCTCCTGCGCCCCCGGGGGCTCGGCCACCCCGGCCACGGCCCGGGAAACGTCGGAGCGTTCCCGGCCGGCAGTGAAATAGGAAGCGAAGCGTTCGGGCTCGCGCTGCGTGGCGGTATTCAGGGCATAGAGCCGCCACAGGGCGCCGGGCAGCGAGCGTGCGGGGCTCTCGGCCCACAGCTCGGCCAACACCTCCAGGCCCTCGTTCTGTGCCAGCGTCACCAGCCGGCGGGTCACCTCGGGATCGGCGTTGGCCCGCCCGTGGTTGACCAGGGCCTCGGCGGCGAGATGCCCGGCCTCGGAGATGCGGGCCGGGTCCGCACCGCCGGCGAAGGGTTCGAAGTCCGCGGGGGCAAAGGGCTTGGGGCGGTGGTGGCGGCGCCCGCCCGCACCGGCACCGGGTCTTTGGGCGTCAGTCATGCCCCGACGATACTCCCGGCGGCGCGGGACCGGCCACGAGGCAGGGGTCGGTCACCTCGGTGTTGCGTTAGGATGTGTATCGGCCTCTTTTGGCCGCCGGGGGCCTTTAGCTCAGATGGTAGAGCATCGGACTTTTAATCCGCTGGTCACGGGTTCGATCCCCGTAGGGCCCACCCGTTTGCCGCCCCGTCCCGCATCCGCCGGGGCGGGGCGTCGTGCGTTCCGGGGTCGATGGACGGGCCGAAGGGTCCACGTCCATTTGCCGGAGATTTCAATACGGCAACGATGCACGCGGCGTCCGGGCACCCCTCCCGCTTGGTTGACCCGGGCAACGATCCCCGTCATTCCGGGGCAAACCCGGCACGACGGCGGTGCCCGGGTTCCGCCGTCGTCCTCCCCAAGGCCTCCGCACGATGCCCCGCGGGCCGACCGGCTATTCCGGAGGACCCGCGGACCCCCTACGCTGGATGGGTGCGAGCAATCACTAGCGGCCTGGGGGCCGGTCTGCTGGCCGTCACGCTGACGGCTGCCTCCATTGCGCCCGCAATGGCCGCCGGACCGGATGTGTCCGACTACCTCGAACCCGGGTATTCGGGTTTCGGGACGCAGCTGGGAGCCGCTGCCGACCAGGTCGACACGCAGCGGGACGGCGAACTGCGCGCCGCCGCCTTTGATGCCTCGCTGAGCCGCGGCTATGCCGGGGAACTGGCCCAGGACCTCTCGATGCCGGGTGATGAGGGGGCCGCCGCTGTCGCCGAGGTCATCCAGCGCACGAACCCCGACGTGGTACTGCTCAGCGATTTCGATTACGACGATGGCCACGAGGCCGCGAACGCCTTCCGTGCCAACTACCTGCAGCAGGGCCAGGGCGGGCAGCAGCCGGTCGACTACCCCTACGTGTATACGGCCCCCAACAACAACGGCATCGCCACCGGTGCGGACCTGGACGGCAACGGCACCGTGGGCGACCCGGCGGACGGTTTCGGTTTCGGTGACTTCGCCGGCCAGCACGGCATGGTCCTCTACTCCAGGCACCCGATCGAGACGGACCAGGTCCGCACGTTCCAGAACATGCTCTGGAAGTCGATGCCGGGCAACCGCATGCCCCACGAACGCTATTCGCCCCTGGTGCGCAACGTCATGCGGCTGAACAGCACCACCACTTGGGATGTGCCCGTCCAGGTTGACGGGGGCACAGTGCATCTCATCGCCGCGAGCCCCGCCGCCCCGGTGGACGAGGCCGGGATGTCCCAGCGGCGGCGCAACGCCGACCAGATCCGCATGCTCTCCGACTACGTGGCCGGCGGCCCCGACGCGAAGTACATCACCGACGATGCCGGACGGTCCGGCGGGTTGGCCGACGACTCCCGGTTCGTGGTGCTGGGCGACCTGGCCGCAGATCCGGCCCACGGTCCGGCCGCCGACGGCGCGGTGGACGAATTGCTCGACAACCCCGCCCTGGTCGACCCGCGGCCCACCTCGGACGGCGCCATCGAGGCCGGAGCCGCGCAGGGCAGCAGGGCCGGAGACGACGCGGCGGCGGTCCCCGGGTTGCTGACCTCCACCGGGGACGGGGCGCTGGCCTTGCGCACCGACTACGCACTGCCCTCCCGGACGCTGTCGGTGGCCGATTCCGGCGTGTTCTGGCCGTCGGCGCGCCAGGACGGGCGTTCGCTGGTGTTCGGTGATCCGGCCCCCAGCGGTGGGCACCGCCTGGTCTGGGTCGACGTGGACCTCCCCGCGGCCAAGTAGCAGCCCGGCCGGGGCGCCCGGTGTGTCCGGGCCCACGGCCCGGGATCCACCGTTTGGTTGATCCGCCCGGTGCGCCGGTGCGGGAATGTTGGAGGTAGGCAAACAGCCTGACCCACCAACGAAAGGCCCTGCAGTGCTCCGCCTGCTCTACACCTCCTTCACGTTCGCGATCGTCGGCGTCTTCTCCGGCCTGTTCTACCGGGAGCTGACGAAGGCCCACGACTTCACGGACCGCTCCGCCACCCAGCTGCCCCTGGTGCACACCCACTTCCTCGTGCTCGGCTTCATGGTGCTGCTGATCGTGATGATCCTCGAAAAGGTCTTCCACCTCTCCGAGGCGGCCCCGAGGCTGAACATCTGGTTCTACTGGATCTGGACCCTCGGCGTGCTCGTCACCGGCGGCATGATGCTCGTCAAGGGCTCGATGACCGTCCTGGGCGCCGACGCCTCCTCCCCGGCGCTGTCCGGGATCGCCGGCATGGGCCACATGCTGCTCACCGCCGGGATCGTGTTGCTCTTCCTGGCCATCCGCAAGGCCGTCACCGCTTCGGCCCCCGTGCAGCGCGCCTCGGTTGCGGCCTGAATTGCCGACACGCAGGGTCGGTGCCGCGTAGGCTCGGATCATGAAGGAAAAGATCACGTCCGTGGTCCTGGGACCGGACGGCAAACCCGTGGCGGGCATCCAGGGGGCCATCATCAAGGCGATCGGCGTCCAGCGCCCCCTGGTGCTCTCCTACCTGCGCCGCCTGCAACGACGGCACCCGTCCGCCACCGGCGCCGAACTGGCCCGCCTGGTCGAGCGCGACTACCTGGTCGCCGTCACCGGCGGCGGGGCCGCGGTCGGCGCCTCGGCGGTCGTGCCGGGGATCGGCACGGCGGCCTCCCTCGGCCTGTCCGCGGCTGCAACGGTCGGCTTCCTCGAGGCCAGTGCCCTCTACGCCCAGTCATTGGCCGAACTGCACGGGATCACCACCGAGGACCCGGAGAAGGCGCGCGTGCTGGTGATGGCCATCCTGATGGGCGACGAGGGAAGCTCAATGATCTCCGCCCTGACGCACCAGGCCGCCGGCCGCGGCTCTGGCCCCGTCAAGGGCTGGGGTGCGGTTTTCGGAGCCGGCAAGTCCACCAGTGCGTGGGGTGCTATCGGCGCCCAGGTGCAAAAGCGCTTCCTGCGCAAGATCCTGGCCACCCAGGGCGCTTCGATGCTCGGGCGGGCCATCCCGTTCGGGGTCGGTGCCGCCGTCGGCGGGGTCGGCAACCGCTTTCTGGGCAAGAAGGTCATCGAGGCCGCCGGCCTGGCGTTCGGGCCCGTTCCCACCGCGATCCCCGGCGAATTGGCACCGGGCACCCGGGGCCGGCTGGGCGTTGGATCCCCGGCCGCCGGGGGAGAGGGGCACGACGCCGGTGCCCGGGACCGCGCACAGGCCGAGGTCGAGCACGGGATCGAGCAGGAGCGGGTCCGCCGCTCCGGTGGGTCAGCCGAGTAGCGCCTGGGCGGCGACGAAGATCGCCAGGCCGGCCAGCGAGCCGACCACCGTGCCGTTGATGCGGATGAACTGCAGGTCGCGACCCACCTGCAACTCGATCTTGCGGCTGGTCTCCTCGCCGTCCCACCGGGCCACGGTGTCCGCGATCAGCGCGGTGATCTGCTCGCGGTAGGTGTGCACCAGATAGCTGGCGGCCCCGGCGATCCACGCGTCGATCTTGGCGGCCAGGCCGGTATCGGTGCGCAGCCGGCCGCCCAGGTCCATCACCGCACGCACGAAGCTGGCCCGCAGCTCCGAGGCCGGGTTCTCCACCGCGTCGAGCAGCGCGGCCTTAATCGAGTCCCAACCGGACGCCATGGCCTCGTGCAGTTGCGGGTCATCCAGGATGGCGTGCTTGAGCCCCTCGACCCGTTCGATGGTCTCCGGGCTGTGCTGCATGTCGCGGGCGAAATCGGCCAGCCACCCGTCGATGCTGCGGCGCACCCGGTGGTCCGGGTCCGCCCGCACCGCTGCGGTGAATGCCGCCAGCTCCCGGTGCAGGCGCTCGCCGACCAGCGAGTCGACGACGGAGGGCAACCAGGACGGGGACCGATCGGCCACCAGCCGGACCACGGTCTCCCGGTTGGCGTCCACCCAATCCGCGGCCCGGTCCGCGAGCAGGTCCACCAGGGGCCGCTGGTGGCCATCGCGCAGCACCAGTTCGAGCATGCGGCCCAGCGTCGAGGACCATTCCGGGGCCAGCATGTGCTTGCGGGCCAGCGATTCCAGCAGGTGCAGCACGTCCTCGTCGTCGACCACCAGGAGCAGCGCCCGGATCGCCGTGGCGCCCTCGACGGCCACCCGTTCGGCGTTCTCGCGCCGGGCCAGCCAGGCACCGGCCGGCGCGGCGAAGGACATGCCGCCGAGCTTGGCGCCGATGACCTCGTCGGAGAGGAAGTTCTCCTGGACGAAACCACCCAGGCTCTCGCCGATCTGGTCCTTCTTGCGCGGGATGATCGCCGTGTGGGGGATCGGCAGCCCCATCGGGTGGCGGAAGAGGGCGGTGACGGCGAACCAGTCGGCCAACGCGCCCACCATCCCGCCCTCGGCCGCCGCCCGCACGTACTGCAGCCACCCATGGGTCTCCTGCAGGGCAAACGAGACGGCGAAGACGGCGGCCATGCCGATCAGCAGCCCCGTCGCGATGGCCTTCATGCGGCGCAGCGCGCCGGCCCGTTCGATATCTGAGGTCAGGGGCATGGTGGTCCAATCGGTGGGGGCCTCGGGCGCGGTTCCACGATAGTTCACCGCAGGGCTTCCCCCGGGACCCGGCCCCCGCATCCCGTAGCGTGGGCACCATGCACCATGTCTATGCACACCGTGGATCCAGTGGGGCCTTCGCGGAGAACACCCGGGCCGCCTACCTGCAGGCGATCGCCGACGGGGCCGACGGCATCGAATGCGACGTCCACCTCAGCGCCGACCGACAGGTCGTCTGCCACCACGACCAGACCGTCGACCGCACCTCCAACGCCTCCGGGCGGATCTCCTCCCGGACCCTCGATGAGCTCCGCGCACTGGACTTCACCAGCTGGAAGGGCCGGGACCTCCCCGCCGCCTACGGCACGGTGCACGAGCAGCTGCTCACCCTCGCCGAGCTGGTGCACCTCGCCGCCGGGGCGGACCGCCGGATCGGCCTGGCCATCGAGATCAAGCACCCCAGTGAATTCGGCCGCGGCCTCGAGGACGCGGTCCTGGACACCCTGGAGCGCCTCGGGTGGGACGCGGCCGGCTCCACCATCGGGCAGGTGGACGTCAGCTTCATGTGCTTCGACGCCGGCTCCATCCGCCACCTCGCCGCCCGGGTCCCCGCCGCGGCGCTGTGCCAGCTCATCACCCGGGACAACCCCGACAAGATCCAGGCCCTGCGCGACGCCGGTGACGAGCTCGGTTCCGAGGCCGCCGCCGTCGTCCATGGGTCCGCCGCCGAGGGGGTGCCCGTCATCGATGCGGGCATCGCCGGGTTGGCCGGGCCGGGCGTCGCCTGGGTGCGCGAACACCAGGACGTCGTGGCGCGGTGGCTGCGGGCCGGGACGCGGCTGCGCGTCTGGACGGTGGACGACGACGCCGACATCGGGTTCCTGGCAGCGCTCGGCGTCCAGGAGATGACCAGCAACGACCCGAAGCACACCCGCCGGATCCTCGGACAGCGTGGAGGCCGGCCGTGACCACCGAACCGGGGACGGTGCAGGCGATGGGCATCGACCAGCGCGGCGCCGCGGCGGACATCCATCCGCTGCAACTGCCCCGCCCCCGCTGCGGCCCGGGCCAGGTGTTGCTGCGGGTCTCCGCCGTCGCGGTCAACCACGTCGACACGTTCGTCCGCTCGGGCGCCTACCGGACACGGCTGGACTTCCCCGTCGCCGTCGGCCGGGACGCCGTGGGCGTTGTCGAGGCCGTCGGGGACGGGGTGGACGGGTTCTCCATCGGCCAGCGGGCCTGGACGAACAGCCTCGGTTTCGCCGGCCGCCCCGGTGCCACCGCCGAGGTCGTCCCCGTCGACGCCGGGCGGACCTACCCGCTTCCCGCAGGGGTGGACCCCGTGGTGGCCGCCGCGGCACTGCATCCCTGCGCGACGGCGGCGCTCGCCGTGGACCGGTACGGTGCCCTCGAGCGCGGGGAGACGGTGTACATCGCGGGAGGGGCCGGCCAGGTCGGCTCCGCCGCCATCGTGCTGGCCGTCGCCCGCCGGGCCCGCGTGCTCACCTCGGCGTCGGCAGCCGACGCCGAATACTGCCGCGGCCTGGGCGCCGGGACCGTGGTGGACTACCGGGGCCCGGCGTTTGCGGCCCGGCTGAGGGCGGCGGCGCCCGAGGGCATCGATGTCCAGATCGACACCTCGGGGCAAAACGACCTCGAGACGGCGGTGGAACTGGCCGCGCCGCGCGGGCGGATCGTGGTGCTTTCCGGCCCGGCATCGGCCCCGGTCCTGCCCGTCGGAAAGCTGTACATGCGCGATGCGAGCGTCCGCGGCTTCGCGATCAGCAACGCCACCGTGGGCGAGCTGGCCCAGGCGGCGCAAACCGTCAACGCGGTGCTCGCCGGCCGGCAGTGGGAACCCCGGAACGTCCTGAGGCGCTCGTTTGCCGACGCCGGGTGGGCCCACGCCCAGCTGGAGGCCGGCACCATCCGGGGGACCCGGATCGTCCTGGTCGCCCCCGCGTCATGACGGCCTATCGGGCACAGGCTGTCTCTTTCGACCTGGACAATACGTTGTTCGACCACCAATTCTCGGCGCGCGAGGGGCTGGTGGCCCTGCTGTCGGAGGTGGGCCGAAGTATCTCGGCAGGTGTGCAGCGCGCGTGGCTCGAGCGGGAAAGGGAATTCTTCAGCCACTACCTAGCCGGCCAGATGTCATTCAAAGACCAGCGCAGGGCACGGATGGATGCATTCCTCAGGGATGCTGGCGTGGCAGGTCATGGCGACCGCGATACGTTGGACTGCTTGTTCGACACCTACGCACGTGCTTCCCGCAATGCCTGGCGGGCCTTCCCGGACGCGGCAGCGGCGCTGGACCGGTTGAGGAACGCGGGTCTGGGGATCGTGGTGGTGACCAACGGGAACCACCGGCAGCAGCTGGAAAAGCTCGAGGCCGTCGGGCTTGCGACGATGGTGGACCGTGTCTTTTCCTCAGAAAGGACAGGTCATGCCAAGCCCTCGCCGGAGGCCTTCTGGGGTCCATGCGCTGAGCTGTTCTTGCCTCCCGCCGACGTCCTCCACGTGGGCGACGACCCGGTGGCCGATCTCGACGGCGCACGGCGGGCCGGGCTCCAATCCGTCCTGCTGGATCGAACGGGAGTCCGCGGCGGCGAAGGGTTGCCCGGACTCGCGGGCCTCCAGGTGCGGAGGTAGTCACCCGCGGACCGGACGCCGCGGCGTTGGCTAGACTCGAGGGCATGCTGAGCCAGTCCCCGGCCGTCAGGACCGGTCTTTCCATCTCCGTGGCAACGGGTCTCTACGGCATCTCCTTCGGCGCGCTCGCCGTCTCCTCCGGCCTGACGTTCTGGCAGACCGTGGCGCTGAGCGCCCTCATGTTCACCGGGGGATCGCAGTTCGCGTTCATCGGGGTCATCGCCGGCGGTGGTGCCGGGTCGGCGGCCTTCGGCGCGGCCACGCTCCTGGGCGTGCGGAACATCATTTACGGGATGCAGATGAACGCCATGGCCCGTCCGCGCGGCTGGCGCAAGGCCGCCGCAGCCCACGTGACCATCGACGAGTCCACGGCCACCGCCATCGTGCAGCCGGACCTCGCGGAAACCCGGCGCGGGTTCTGGACGGCCGGGCTGGGTGTATTCATCTTGTGGAATGTCTTCACGATGGCCGGGGCACTCCTCGGGGACGCGTTGGGCGACCCGAAGGCCTGGGGCCTGGATGGCGCAGCCGTTGCCGCGTTCCTGGCCCTGCTGTGGCCGCGGCTGAAGTCGCGCGAACCCGTGGCCATCGCCGTCGTCTGCGCCCTGGCCACTGTCCTGGTGGTGCCGTTCGTGCCGCCGGGCGTTCCGATCCTCGTGGCCGCCCTGGTGGCCGGGGTGTGGGGTTGGATCGGGCACCGTCCCGGGGCGGCGACGGCATGAACCTGTGGTGGTGGGTCCTGGCCGCGTGCGTGGTCGCCTACCTGTCGAAGCTGTCGGGGTACCTGGTGCCGGCGCGCGTCCTGGACAAACCGCGCATGGGACGGGTCGCCGCGGCCCTGACCATCGGGCTGCTCGCCTCGCTGACGGCCGTCAACACGTTCGCCAGCGGGCAGCAGCTGGTCCTCGACGCCCGGGTCGGAGCGTTGGTCGCCGCCGGGATCGCCCTGGTGCTGCGCGCCCCGTTCCTGGTCGTGGTCATCGTCGGCGCGGCGGCCGCCGCACTACTTCGCTGGGCCGGAATGGCATAAAAGGAGTCCGGCTTGCATGAATCCCTGGCCGAATGAGACTAGGCTCACATTCATGCACCGCGCCTCCTGCCGGGAGGTGCACGTGGAAGCGACCTCCACGGTGCCGTCACTCGACCTTCAGGAGAAGCCATGACACCCAATGGCACGCCGCGGTGGACAATGTCCCGCCGCTTTGCAGCCATCACCACCTCGTTCGCGATCGGGGCACTGGTGCTGAGCGGATGCGCCGAGAGCCAGCGCGATAATACCGGTGGGGGAGGCTCCGGGGACGCGGCCGTGAACTCGACCTTCATCTTCGCCGCCTCGTCGGATCCGAAGTCGCTCGACCCGGCCTTTGCCTCCGATGGGGAATCGTTCCGCGTCAGCCGCCAGATCTTCGAGGGGCTGGTCGGCACGAAGCCGGGCACGGCCGACCCGGCACCGCTGCTCGCCGAATCGTGGAAGCAGTCCGATGACGGGCTGAGCTACGACTTCAAGCTCAAGGAGGGCGTGAAGTTCCACGATGGCACCGAGTTCAACGCCGAGGCCGTCTGCGCCAACTTCGAGCGTTGGTACCACTTCAAGGGCATCCAGCAGTCCGAAACCGTCGCGTACTACTACGGCAACCTCTTCCGTGGGTTCGCCGACAAGCCGGAGAAGGCCGTCTACAAGTCCTGCGACGCGGTCTCGGCTTCCGAAGCGAAGATCACCCTGGCCAAGCCGTTCGCCGGCTTCGTCGCCGCCCTGAGCCTGCCGGCCTTCGCCATGCAGTCCCCGACGGCGCTGAAGAAGTACGAAGCCGACAAGATCGGCGGCACCGCCGAGGCCCCGGTCCTTTCCGACTACGCCACCAAGCACCCGGTCGGCACCGGCCCCTTCAAATTCGACAAATGGGAGACCGGCCAAAGCGTCGAGCTCTCCTACAACAAGGACTACTGGGGCGACAAGGGGCAGATCGACAAGATCATCTTCCGCGTCATCGACGACCCGGTGGCCCGCCGCCAGGCCCTCGAGGCCGGGAGCATCGACGGCTACGACCTGGTGTCCCCCTCCGACACCGGCGCCCTGGAGAAGGCCGGCTACAAGGTCGTCGCCCGCCAGCCGTTCACCATCCTGTACCTGGGCATCAACCAGAAGGTCAAGGAACTCTCCAACCTCAAGGTCCGCCAGGCGATCTCCTACGCAATCGACAAGGACGCGCTCATCAAGCAGACGCTGCCCACCGGCACGGAGAAGGCCATCGAGTTCATCCCGCCGAGCGTCAACGGCTACAACCCGGACGTCGAGAAGTACGACTACAACCCGGAGAAGGCCAAGCAGCTGCTCAAGGAAGCCGGCTACCCCAACGGCTTCACCGTGAAGTTCAACTACCCGACCGGTGTCTCGCGCCCGTACATGCCGACCCCCGAGCAGATCTTCACCAACATCTCGGCACAGCTCAAGGACGTCGGCATCAAGGTCAACGCGCAGCCGAACAAGTGGAGCCCGGACTACCTGGACCGCATCCAGGGCGGCACGGACCACGGCATCCACCTGCTGGGCTGGACGGGTGACTACAACGACACCGACAACTTCGTCGGCGTGTTCTTCGGCTCCGAGAAGCCGGAGTACGGTTTCGACAACGAGAAGCTGTTCTCGGACCTGGCCAAGGCACGCGGCGTTGCCGACCTCGAGAAGCAGACCCCGCTCTACCAGGACATCAACGCGGAGATCGCCGACTTCGTCCCGGCGGTCCCGCTGGCCCACCCGGCACCGTCGCTGGCCTTCAACGAGCGCGTCGATTCCTACCCGACGAGTCCGGTCAACGACGAGGTCTTCAACGAGATCAAGCTGAACAAGTAACCACCGAAGGACGGTACGGCGGCGGGAGGATCCCCGCCGTCGTACCGTCTCCCGTGCTCTCGAGAGGACACCGTGCTCAGAGTCATCGGCAAACGGATCGCACTGCTGGTCCCGACGCTCCTGGGTCTTTCCATCCTGCTGTTCGTGTGGGTGCGCAACCTGCCCGGAGGCCCCGCCACCGCCCTGCTGGGGGACAAGGCCACCCCCGAGGCGGTGGCCCGCATCAACGAGGCCTACGGCTTCGACCGGCCCATCATCGTGCAGTACCTGCAGTACATGGGCAAGCTGCTCTCCGGTGACTTCGGGGTCAGCCTGCAAACCGGGCGCACCGTCACCGAGGAGTTCGCCACCCGCTTCCCGGCCACCGTCGAACTGACAGTCGTCGCGCTGGTCTTCGCCATCGGCGTCGGGATCCCGCTGGGTTATTGGGCGGCACGCCACGTGCGCCGGTGGCAGGACCACTTCTCCGTGGTGCTCTCCCTGCTGGGCATCGTCATCCCGGTGTTCTTCCTGGCCTTCATCCTGAAATGGATTTTCGCCATCCAGCTTCCGTGGTTCCCCACCGACGGCCGGCAGAACCCCCGCATCAACGCCACCCACATCACCGACTTCTACGTGCTGGACGGGTTGCTGACCCGTGAATGGGATGCCGCGTGGGATGCGTTCATGCACCTGGTGCTGCCCGGCCTGGCGCTGGGCACCATCCCGCTGGCCATCATCGTGCGCATCACCCGGGCCTCCGTGCTGGAGGTCGTGAATGCCGACTACGTGCGGACCGCCCGGGCCAAGGGCCTGACCGAGAAGCTGATCCGCAACCGGTTCATCCTCCGCAACGCGATGTTGCCGGTCACCACGACGATCGGCCTGCAACTTGGCCTGATGATCTCCGGCGCGGTGCTCACCGAGACGGTGTTCGCCTTCAGCGGCATCGGCAGGTTCCTGCGTGATGCCATCTTCACGCTCGACTATCCGGTGCTGCAGGGGTTCGTCATCTTCATCGCGATCTTCTATGCGCTGATCAACCTGCTGGTGGACATTTCCTACGGCCTCATCGACCCGAGGGTGCGTGTGCAATGAGCATGACACTGCCGCCAAGTGGCGGATCCGAACTGACCGGGGGACCCGGTGTCCCCGAACCCGGCCCCGGAGCGGGCGCCCCACCCGCGCCGTCCCGTCGCGGCAACAGCGTCTGGCGTGATGCGTTTACCCGGCTGCGCCGCAACCCGGCGGCCATCACCGGCGCGGTCATCGTCGTCCTCTTCCTGCTGGTCGCCGCCTTCGCGCCGTTGATCGCCCCCTTTGGCGGGAACGACCTGCCCGGGCGCAAGGAGATCATCCCCACCCACATCCCGGGCCCGGGCGAATTCGAGCAGTACCTGCTGGGGCTGGACCGTTTCGGCGGGGATGTCTTCTCGAAACTGATCTGGGGTGCACGCGCCTCGCTGGTCATCGGCGTCGTGTCCACCGCGTTCGGCTTGGTCGGCGGCATGGCGCTGGGCCTGCTGGCCGGTGGTTTCGGCGGCTGGGTCGACAACGTGATCATGCGGTTCGTGGACATCCTGCTCTCGGTGCCGAACCTGCTGCTGGCCGTCTCCATCGCCGCGGTGCTGGGTCAGGGACAGTACGCGGTGATGATCGCCATCGGTGTTTCCGCGGTGCCGATCTTCGCCCGCCTGCTGCGCTCGTCGATGCTCCAAAACAAGGGCGCCGACTACATCCTGGCCGCCCAGACGCTGGGGTTGAGCCGGCGAACGATCACGATGAGCCATCTGCTGCCCAACTCCGTGGGCCCGGTGATCGTCCAGGCGACCCTCACGTTGGCCACCGCCGTGATCGACGCGGCGGCGTTGTCCTTCCTGGGTCTGGGCGGCGGGTTGCCGCAGACGGCCGAGTGGGGCCGCATGCTCACCTACGCGCAGGCCGAACTGGGGATCGCGCCGCAACTGGCGTTCCTGCCGGGTGCCTGCATCGCCATCACCGCGCTGGGGTTCACCCTGCTGGGTGAGTCGCTGCGCGAATCGCTGGACCCCAAGTCCCGATAACGTGGTGGCTCAGTCGGGCTGGTTGCGGCGCTGGCGCGCCAGGTTCACCAGGACGAAGAACACGGCGATGAAGCCCAACTCGAGCAGGCAGAGCAGCACGAGGGGGACCCAGGCGGACTGGCCGATGAAGATGATCGCGCCCATCGTCAGCAGCAAGGTCGCCATGATCAGCACGAACCAGGCGAAGCCCAACACGGTGCGGGCGCTGCGCATGCCAGTGCGGAAACCGAAGCCCTCCGGGACCGCGCCGGCGCCGTGGAATTCGGAGGACCCGTTGGCATAGTGGTCCTCGCCGGCGTCGGGTTGGCCGTCGGGCGTGCAGCCCTGCCCGCCCGCGCCGATTCCCCCGGCCGAGCCGGAGGACTGGCTCCTGTCATCGTTCTCATCGCCCTCGTCCGGTGACCGGGGGTGGTCGAGCCAGGACGGCATGGCGTTCGCCTCCTTAGGCGGCGTCCGGATCGATTTCCAGCTCGTTGCCGGGGATCGAGGCGAGCAGCTTGCGGGTGTAGGGGTGGCGGGGGTTCGTGAAGATCTCCTCGCTGGTGGCCGCCTCCACGAGTTCGCCGTCCTTCATCACGCAGACGAAGTCGGAGATCAGGCGGACGACGGCGAGGTCGTGCGAGATGAACAGGTAGCTCAAGCCGAGGTCGGCCTGCAGTTCGCCGAGCAGCTCGAGGATCTGGGCCTGCACGAGGACGTCCAGCGCCGAGACCGGTTCGTCGCACACGATCAGCTCCGGCTTCAGGGCCAGGGCCCGGGCGATGGCCACGCGCTGGCGCTGGCCACCGGACAGCTCCGCCGGGTAGCGGCGCAGCATCGAATGCGGCAGCGACACCTGGTCCATGAGTTCGTGGACGCGGGCGTTGCGTTCGGCGGAGTTTCCCCGCTTGTAGGTGCTCAGCGGTTCCTCGATGATCCGACCCACGGTGAACATCGGGTTCAGCGACGAATAGGGGTCCTGGAAGACCGGTTGGACCCGCTGCCGGAAATCACGCAGATCGTCCCGGTTCAGCGTGGCCACGTCCTTGCCGTCGAAGAGCATGGTGCCGCGGGTCGGCTCGATGAGCTTGAGCAGCATGCGCGCCGTCGTCGTCTTGCCCGAACCGGACTCGCCGACAATGGCCACGGTGGAACCACGCGGGATGTCCAGGGTGACGTTGCGTGCCGCAAAGAAATCCTCCTTGGACCCGCGGCGCTTGTAGGCCTTGGTCAGGTCGCGGATCTCCACGATGTTGTCCGTCGGGGCATCGCCTGCGGCCGCTTCGGTGGCCTTCCCGGCCCGTTCGGACGCGTCTGCGGTAAAGGCTCCCGGGCTGAGGCGTGCAACGGCCACCGAGGGGGCGGCCTTGACCAGCGACTGGGTATAGGGATGCTGCGGGTCCTCGAGGAGCTGGCGCGCCGGGCCGGACTCCACGACCTTGCCGCGGTGCATGACCACCAGATCGGAGGCACGCTCGGCGGCCAGCCCCAGGTCGTGCGTGATCAGCAGGACCGATGTCCCCAGCTCGGCGGTCATCCGGTCGATCTGGTCCAGGATGGTCTGCTGGACGGTCACGTCCAAGGCGGAAGTGGGCTCATCGGCGATGAGCAGCCGTGGCCTGCAGGCCAGGCCGATGGCGATCAGCGCGCGCTGGCGCAGGCCGCCGGAGAACTCGTGCGGGTACTGCTTGGCGCGCAATTTGGCGTCGGGGATTCCTGCCGCCTCCAAGGTGGCAACGACTTGGGCGTCGACGTTTTTCCGGGTCGCCATCCCGTGGACGAGCAGCGTCTCGGCGACCTGCTGGCCGATCTTCGACACCGGGTTCAGGTTGGACATGGGATCCTGCGGAACCAGGCCGATCTGCCGGCCCCGGATGGAACGCATCTTGGCCTCGGGAAGCCCGACGAGTTCCTGTCCGTCGAATTTGATGCTCCCGCCGACGACCTTGCCGTTTCCTGCCAGCAGTCCGATCGCGGCCATGGCCGTGGTGGACTTTCCCGAACCGGATTCCCCGACGATGGCGAGCGTCTTGCCGGCCTGCAGGCTGAGGTTGGCCCCCTCGACGGCCTTCACCGGACCAGTCAAGGTGCTGAAGTCGATGGCCAGGTCGGTGATCTGCAAAAGCGGTGCGTCCCCCTCAGTTTGGGGGTCGGAATCGCTGAACTCGGGTGTGTCGTGCGTCATAGTCCCATCCTGCCTTATCGATGGGTGCTTGGCACGCCGCGACGGCACTTATCCGGCCAGGGCGAGCGCCTCGGTGGCCCGGGCGATCTCCGATTCCTCGTCCGTCGGGACCACGAGGACGGGGATCGCCGAATCGGGAGCCGAGATGATGCGGGGTTCCTTGCTGCGCTCGACGTTGGACATCTCGTCGAGCGTGACACCCAAGGCGCCGAGCCCGTCGACCACGCGTTTGCGGAACGGCCAGGAGTTTTCCCCGATGCCTGCGGTGAAGATGATGGCCTGGGCCCCGCCGACGGCGACGTGGTAGCCGCCGATGTACTTCTGCAACCGGTAGGAGGCGACCTCCAAAGCCAGCTCGGCGCCGTCGTGCCCCTCCGCGGCGGCTTCGACGACCGTGCGCATGTCGTTCTCGCCGGAGAGGCCCTTGAGCCCGGAGTCCTTGTTGAGGATGCGGTCCATCTCCTCGGCCGTGTATTCGCCGCGGATGACCAGCTGGGTGACGATCGAGGCGTCGAGGTCCCCGGAGCGGGTGCCCATGACCAGGCCCTCGAGCGGGGTGTAGCCCATGGAGGTGTCGACGCTCTTGCCATCGCGGATCGCGGTGACGGAGGCGCCGTTGCCCAGGTGGGCGATGACGGCGCGGAAGCGGCTGCGGTCGATTCCCAGCAGCTCGGCGGCCCGCCCGGCGACGTAGTCATGGCTGGTTCCGTGGAATCCGTACCGGCGCACGCCGTGCTTCTTGTACAGGTCGTCCGGGACGGCGTAGCGCCAGGCGTATTCGGGCATGGTGCGGTGGAAGGCGGTGTCGAAGACCGCCACCTGGGGGAGCTTGGGCCATTTGTCCAGCAGGGCGCGGATGCCCAGGGCCGCTGCCGGGTTGTGCAGGGGCGCCAGGGGGGCGAGGCGTTCGATCTCGCGGACGATCTCGTGGGTGATGAGCACCGGGGCGGTGAAACGCTCGCCGCCGTGGACGACCCGGTGGCCGACCGCCTCGATCTCGCGCTCGCCCAGGACGGGGTGCAGGTGCTCCTCCACGGTCTCCAGGGCGGCGGCGTGGTCGGGAACCTCGGACTCGCCGATGCGTTCGACCAGGCCGGAGAGCAGGACTTCCTCGGTGGTGGTCTCGCGGACCTGGTACTTCAGCGACGACGACCCCGAGTTGATGACGAGTACGAGCATGTGGGTGACTCCTAGGTCTTCTAGTCTTCCTGGGCCTGGATGGCGGTGATGGCCACGGTGTTGACGATGTCGTCCACCGTGCAGCCACGGGAAAGGTCGTTGACCGGCTTGTTCAGGCCCTGCAGCACGGGCCCGACGGCGACGGCTCCGGCGGATTGCTGGACGGCCTTGTAGGTGTTGTTGCCGGTGTTCAGGTCGGGGAAGATGAACACCGTCGCCTGTCCGGCCACCGAGGATCCGGGCAGCTTGGAGGCGCCGATGGACGCGTCGACGGCGGCGTCGTACTGGATGGGACCGTCCACCGCCAGCTCCGGATCGCGCCCGCGCACCAGTTCGGTGGCGGCGCGGACGTCGTCGACGGAACCGCCGGATCCGGAGGTGCCGGTCGAGTAGGAGAGCATAGCGACGCGCGGTTCGACGCCGAACTGCCGGGCCGTCTGCGCCGAGGCGATGGCGATGTCGGCGAGCTGGGCCGAATCCGGTTCCGGGTTCACCGCGCAGTCACCGTAGACCAGCACCCGGTCCTCCATGAGCATCAGGAAGACCGAGGAGACGACGGCGACGCCGGGGCGGGTCTTGATGAATTCCAGCGAGGGGCGGATGGTGTTCGCCGTGGTGTGGGCGGCACCGGAGACCATGCCGTCGACGTGGCCCAGATGGACCATCATGGTCGCGAAGTAGGACCGGTCGAGCATGCGTTCGCGTGCCGCTTCGAGGGTGATGCCCTTGTGGGCGCGCAGTTTCGCGTATTCCGCGGCGAAGCCGTCCAGCAGGTCACTGCGGGCGGGGTTCGTGACGGGGATGCCGTTCAGGTCGATGCCGTGGGCTGCGGCCAGTTCGCGGACCTCGTGGGTGTCGCCGAGGATGACCAGGTCGCAGATGCCGCGGCGGTTGATGATCTCGGCTGCCCGCAGGATGCGCAGGTCCTCGCCCTCGGGCAGCACGATGCGCTGGCGTGAGGACCGGGCGCGTTCGACGAGCTGGTGCAGGAAGCGCAGCGGCGTCATGGTCTCCGGGGCCGGCAGGGAGACACGGGCGAGCAGCTCGTCCTCATCGACGTCGCGGTACCAGGCGCCCAGGGCGGCGGCGGTCTTGCGGGGCTGCCCGGCGGTCAGGGTGCCGGAGACCTCCCAGACGCGGTGCGCCGTCGAATAGGTGTCCTCCGGGACGGTGAAGACGGGGAAGGGGGCGGCGGCCAGCAGCGGCAGGATGGAGTCCTCGACGGGGCGTGGACCGGTGAGCAGCAGGCCGGCGGTGGTCGGGAAGCCGGGGGTGCGGGAGGTCGCCACTGCGGTGGCCATGACGTCGGAGCGGTCGGCCGGGGCGATGACCAGGGAGTCGTCGCGGTAGCGCTCCAGCAGGTAGCCCACGTTCATGGCGGCGACCAGGACGTGCCGGACGTCCCGGTCCAGTTCGGGTGCCCCGGCGACCAGCTGGGCGCCGAGCGCGGCACTGACTTCCCCGACGGTGGGCCTGACGATCTCGTCGATTTCCGGCAGCACGTAGACCTTGCGGTGTTGCAGCCCGGGGCGGACCGACTCGCGGATGGCCTCGGCCAGTTCCGGATCGGCCCGGTTGACGATCATTGAGAGCAGGGAGACGTTTTCCTCGTAGAACCCCTTGCGGGCCACGTCGACGGCGTCCACCGCCTCGGTCACCGTGTGCCCGGCGGCGTTGACGACTCCGACGACGTGGCAGCCGAGGTGGTTGGCCAGCTGGGCGTTGAGGCCGAATTCCAGGGCGGCGTCGTGGTCGGTGAGGTCGGTGCCCTCGACGATGACGACGTCGACGTCCCGCGCGATCCGGCTGTAGGCCTCCAGGGACCGGGAGTGGATCTCGTCGATCTTGCCGGCGACGATCAGTTCGCGGGCCTGGGCCCGGGTCATGGCCACGCCGACATGTGTGTCGTCCAGGTTGAAGAGGTCGCGGATCAGGGCCACCGCCGGATCGGTGTCCACGTCGGGGCCATCGGTGATGGGGCGGAAGAAGCCGATCCGGTCCGCGTGCCGGTGCAGCAGGTCCGCCAGGCCGAGGGTGACCAGCGACTTTCCGCTGGCCGGGGTGGACGCACTGACGTAGATGCCGCGGGCCATGGGTCTCCTTCGAAGCCGGTCGCTGTTCCCCATCTATCGTGCCACGCCGGGCCGCGGGACGCCGAGGACCCCGGTCACATGTGGCCGGGGGCCTCGGGGAGTGATCAGGCGGTGTCAGGCGGTGGCCGGGACCGGCGCCGTGAGGTGGCCGTCCCGCATGGTCGCCACGGCGTCCGTGAGGGGGACGAACTCGGTGTCGTGGGTGACCATGACGGTGGCGACCTGGAACTCGTCCGTCACCCGGCGCAGCAGGCGCACGATCGAATCGGAGCGGTCGTGGTCCAGGGCCGCGGTGGGCTCGTCGACCAGCAGCACCGTGGGGTCGCCCATCAAGGCGCGGGCGATGTTCACGCGCTGGCGCTGGCCCCCGGAGAGTTGGTGCGGGCGCTTGCCGGCATCGGCACCGAGCCCGACCATGTCCAGGAGTCCGGCGGCCTTGGCCCGCGCCTCCTGGAGGGACTTGCCGCGCAGGTGGTCCACGATGACGAGTTGCTCGGTGGCGGTCAGCGAGGCCAGCAGGTTCGGCTGCTGGAAGATGATGCCGATCTTCTCGCGTCGCAGCGTGGTGAGGTCCTTGTCGGCCAGGCCGGTCGCGTCGACGCCACCGATCAGGACGACGCCGTGGGTGGGGCGCACGAGCGTGGCGGCGGTGGCCAGCAGGCTTGACTTGCCCGAACCCGAGGGGCCGACGAGGGAGACCATCTGACCGGGCTCCACGGTGAGGTCGACGGAGTCCAGGGCCTTGACGATGCCGTCGCCATCCGGGTATTCGAGGGTGACGTTGACCAGGCTCAGGGCCGAGGCGTTGCGGGTGGAGGTTGAGGTGGGGGCGTTGGAAGTGGTGGTCATGGTGGTGTCCTTCTTACAGAGCAGGGAGGGGGAGGCGGCGCGCCAGTGCGGGGGAGCGGTCAGTACCGTTAGTTCCCGCCGAGGGCGATGAGTGCATCGACCTTGGCGGTGCGCCGGACGGCGAGGGCAGATCCGGCCAGACCCAGCACGATGATGCCGATGATCGGCAGCAGTGTGGTCTGCAGGTTCACCAGGAACGGCGCGGCCTGGGCGGCGAAGAAGCCGCCGGCGATGCCCACGGTGCCTCCGATCCCCGCCCCGACGAGCAGGACCATGGCCGCCTGGGTGATGGCATCGCGCAGGATGTAGCGGCTGGACCCGCCCAGTGCCTTCAGCACGGCGATGTCGCGGGTGCGTTGGACGGTCCACACGGTGAGGAAGGCGACGATGACCAGCGCCGAGATGCCGTACAGGAACGCCTGCATCATCAGCAGGGATCCGTTCTCGCTCTTGTAGGAGCCCAGGGCCTGGAAGGATCCGGTGCGTGAGGTGCTCACGGTGTGGGCTGCCTGGTTGGCGGCTGCCTCGTCGACCGTGGCGCCGTCCTGGTAGGTGATCGCTGCGACGGTGCCGACCTGGTCGGGGTCGGAGAGGTGGGCGACCTTGGACCAGGTGGGAAGTGCGGTCCAGACGACGCTGGTGTGCGAGTACCACTGGTCGGCGACGATCTTCCCGACGGTCAGTTCGGTCCCGCCCAGGGTCACCGTGTCACCGGTGGTGACGGAGAGGTCCTCCGCCGCCGTCGTGCTGAGCACCACCGTTTTCTCGTCCACCGGTGCGGGGGCTAGCTGGCCGGCGGGGGCGACTCCGAAGACCGCCACATTGGTGGTCCCGCCGGCGTGCTCGGCGTCCCCGGCCTGGAGGCGGGTCTGGCCGATGCCCAGGGCCTCGGCGCGTGCGACGCCGTCCTGCCGGGCCCAGTCGCTGACCTGTCCGGCCGTGATGGAGCTTTCGGTGAAGGATTCCTTCGGGTCCGCCGTGCCGCTCGCGCCGAATGCGATGGTATCCACCGGCTTTGTGGTGCCGTCCCCCTGGACGGCGCCCAGCTGGGAAATGGATGAGGTCGACTGGTCACCGAGGCCGGCTGTCAGGCCGGAGAGCATGACCAGCAGCAGGGTGATCAGGGCGACAACGCCGCCCATGAGGGCAAACCTGCCCTTGGCGAAGCGGATATCTCGAATGGCAAGGAACACGGTGACTTCTTTCGGGGGGAAAACACGAGCCGTTTGGCTCCTGTATCCACCATCCCGCGATGCCGGATCCGCTCCATCAACCGATCGGTTGATCCTGGGGGGTGGGGGCCGTCACCCCCTGCCCCCGCTGCCGTCGCTGCCGTCAGGACGTGCTGTCGGCCGTCTGCAGGTCGATCTTCCTGCGGCCATCCGCGCCGACGAACTGGTAGGCGATGAGCAGCAGGACAAGCCACACGACGCCGACGACGAGGGCGGTCCGCCCGGACTCGCTGAAACCCAGGATGACGACGATGAACGCCATGAAGGCCAGTCCGAGGTAGCTCAGCACCGGCCAGAAGGGCATGACGTACTTGCCCGGCTTTTTGCCGGCGGCCCGCAGTTCCAGGCGCATCCGGTGGTGGGCCAGCAGGATGACTCCCCAGGTGAACACCGTGGCGAACGTGGCGATGGAGGCGACGATGAGGAAGAGCTGGTCCGGGATCCAGAAGTACAGGCCCAACCCCACCAGCAGGCAGGCGGCGACAACCCCGACCGGCCAGATGGGGATGCCATTGCGGGAGACCCGGCCGAAGGCGGCCGGCGCCTGGCCCTGCTCGGCGAGCCCGTACATCGTCCGGGTGGCGGCGTAGAAGATGGAGTTCATCGCGGACAGCGCCGCGGTCAGCACCACGGCATTGATGATGTGCTCGGCCGCGGGGATGCCCAGCCCGGCGAAGACCTGCACGAACGGGCTGCCCTCCGAACCGATCTCGTTCCAGGGGAACATGCACAGCATGACGCCCAGCGAGAGCACGTAGAAGATCAGGATGCGCATCGGCACCGTGTTCACGGCCTTGGGGATGGCGGTGGCGGGGTCCCCGGTCTCCCCGGCCGTCATGCCCAGGGTCTCGATGCCGCCGAAGGAGAAGACGACGATGCCCAGGCTCATGACGATCCCCCAGACGCCGAACGGGGCGAACCCGCCGTAATCCACGAGGTTGTGCAGGCCCGGCTGGTAGCCGCCGACGGTGACGCCGAAGACGATGAGGTACAGGCCGCCGACGATCATGGCGATGATGGTCACGATCTTGGTCAGCGTGAACCAGAATTCGAGTTCGCCAAACACGCTGACCCGCAGCAGGTTCAACCCGCCGATGAGCAGCATGGCCGCCAGCATCCAGATCCAGCCGGGAGCGTTGGGGTACCACATGCCCATGTATTGGCCGACGGCGGTCATGTCGGCGATCGCCACGACGATCATCTCAAAGGCGAACGTCCAGCCGGCGAGGAACCCGACCCGCGGGTGGATGTAGCGGTTCGCATACTGGGCAAAGGACCCCGCGACCGGGTGCCGGACCGCCAGTTCACCCAGGGCGCGCATGACCGTGAAGACCACGCAGCCGGCGACGATGTACGCCAGCAGGACCGCTGGACCGGCCGCCTGGATGGTTTCGGCCGAACCATAGAACAGGCCCGTGCCAATCGCCGATCCGAGGGCGATGAAGCGGATGTGGCGCAGCGAGAGCTTGCGGTTGAGCTGGCTCCCGCTTTTCGGCGCGGTTTTCGTGGTCGTTGCTTGCATGGTCCTGCCTGGGTCGCGGCGTGTGGGATGGTCCGCGGTGTCGGCGGGCCGCATCTACTCTGGCACATGGTGTGCGATCAAACACAATTGCGGTGGTGACAAGTGGGGGTCCGGGTGGCACGCTGAAGGCATGATCGTCGCCTTTTCAGTTTCCACCAACATGCCCAACACCGACGGGTCAGTCCACGACGCCGTGGCCGCCGCCGTGAAGGTCGTCCGGGACTCCGGGCTGCCGAACAGCACCTCCTCGATGTTCACCGAGATCGAGGGGGACTGGGACGAGGTGATGGACGTGGTGAAGCGGGCAACCGAGGCCGTCGCCGCGTACGGCAACCGCGTCTCGCTGGTCCTCAAGGCCGATATCCGCCCCGGCCATACCGGCGAGCTGACCGGCAAGGTCGACCGCCTGCAGAAGGCACTGGAACGGATGGGGGACTGAGCCATGGCCCCCGAACCAGCCCAGGTCGACGAGTACCTGCTCGGCACCGTCGTCCAAGAACCACCGGCGCTCGCCGACGGCCGGGCCGCAGCGCACGCCGCCGGCCTGCCGCAGATCGAGATCAGCGCCGGACAGGGCAAGCTGCTGAAGCTGCTCGCCCGCATCTCCGCGGCCCGCCGCGTCCTGGAGGTCGGCACGCTGGGCGGCTACAGCACCAGCTGGCTCGCCGAGGGTGTCGGCCCGGACGGCCACGTGACGACCTGCGAATTCGTGCCCCTCCACGCCGAGGTGGCCCGCCGAAACCTCGACGCCGCCGGGGTGGGGGACCGTGTGGACATCCGGATCGGTGCCGCCCGCGACACGCTGGCCGCGCTGCGCCGGGAGGACGCCGAACCCTACGATCTGGTGTTCATCGACGCCGACAAGGAAAACAACCCCCACTACGTGCTCGCATCCCTGGAGCTGACCCGCTCCGGCTCGATCATCATCGTGGACAACGTCGTGCGCAACGGCACGGTCCTGCACCCCGGCGACGCATCCACCGAGGAGGGCCGGGCCACCAACGGGACGCGTGAGGTTTTGGACATCCTCGGCGGCGATCCCCGGCTGGACGCCACCGCCCTGCAGACCACCGGCGCCAAGGGCTGGGACGGGTTCGCGCTCGCCGTCGTCCGCTGACTCCACCGGCGCCGCACCCCAGTACGCTGGTGGGGTGAGCACCCCCGACTACATCGTCCGCCTGGCCACCGTCGAGGACATCCCCGCGACGCTGGCGATGAAACTCGACGCCTGGCGCGAAACCTACGGCCAGCAGCGCCCCGAATCCTTCTTCGAGCTCGAGGCGTCCCGCCGTGAGACCCAGATCGACTGGTGGACGCGTGGCCTGGCCGCCGGGGCCGAACTCTGGATCGCCACCGACCCCGGAGGGCGGATCGTCGGCTGCGCCGGCGGGGCCCCCGTCCTCGACGAGGACGCAGCCACCGGTGCCAGCGCCGAACTGCAGATGCTCTACATCCTGTCCGAGGCGTACGGGACCGGCCTGGGGGAGCGGCTGATGCAGGCGGCCATCGGCACCCTGCCCGCTGCGCTCTGGGTCCTCGAACACAACCCGCGCGCGCTGGCCTTCTACCGCAAGCACGGCTTCGAGCTCGATGGCACCCGCGAGGAACTGTCAGAGGTCTGGGGCGGCCTGTACGAGGTCCGTATGGTCCGGCCGGCGCCCCGTGGCTAAGTCCCGCAACCGCAAATCCCCCGGCCCGACCCCGGCAACCGCAGCGGACACCGGCCCGGTGGCCGGCGACTACCCGATCGACACCGGCACCGCCACGCTTGAACGCGATCCCTACGACGACGATGGCTGGATCCTGAAGGTCAACGGCGTCCCGTCCTCCCACGTTGACCTTGCCGACCCGCTGCGCCTGGACTTCGAGTACATGCGGTGGATGGCCGCCCTGGTCACCGCGCGCTTCCCGGTGATGCACGACGGCGGTCCCCGGCGCCTGCGCGCCCTGCACCTGGGTGGTGGAGCCTGCTCGATGGCCCGCTGGGCCGCGGCCACCTTCCCGGACTCCCGCCAGGTCGTCGTCGAACTCGACGGGCGGCTGGCCGAACTCGTCAGGGGCTGGTTCGACCTGCCCCGCGCTCCCTTGCTGCGCCTGCGCACCGGCGAGGCCGGACAGGTCCTGCGCTCGCTGACCGACGACACCCGGGACCTGCTCATCCGCGACGTCTTCGCCGGGGACAAGACCCCGGCGGACCTGACCACCGTCACGTTCACCCGCGAGGCCGCCCGCGTGCTGGCCGACGATGGGCTCTACGTCGTGAACTGCGGGGACACCCCGAAACTGGAGACCGCCCGGCGGGAAGCGGCGACCATCGGCACCGTCTTCGCCCACACCGCCATCGTCGCGGACCCCGCGATGCTCAAGGGCCGCCGCTACGGGAACATGGTCATTGCCGGTTCGAACGCACCCATCCCCGCCGGACCGGGCATGCTGCGCGAACTGCTCGGCGGGGCGGTGCCGGCCCAGCACTGGGACGATGCCCGGGTCCGCTCCTTCGCCGGGACCGCAGCG
Source organism: Arthrobacter sp. ASL1 (assembly GCF_056680475.1). Taxonomy (NCBI): domain Bacteria; kingdom Bacillati; phylum Actinomycetota; class Actinomycetes; order Micrococcales; family Micrococcaceae; genus Arthrobacter; species Arthrobacter sp. ASL1. The sequence continues at coordinate 2,238,423 of NZ_CM155284.1, read as the reverse complement.
GTGATCGAGGAGCCGGCGGGCCCTCAGGACGCCTGAAAGACGCCCGTGCGCACGTACTCGCGGTAGAGCTCCAGCACGCGGTGCGCCGCACGGCTCATGGGGTGCGGCGGGTCATCCAGCCGGTGGAAGCCGAGCTCGCTGACCTCGGATGCCTCGGCCCGGAGCGATCCGGCGGCGCGTGGCCAGACGAAGCACAGGGAGAAGGCGTGCACCTTGTCCCCGTTGGGGTACTCCAGCTCGTGGTCGGCGGGATCGGACAACGTCGCGAACGCGATGAGCTCCGAGGGCTCGGCCTGCAGGCCCGTCTCCTCGGCGAGTTCGGCCACGGCCACCCCCCGGAAATCCTGGCCCGGTTCGGCCCCGCCTCCCGGGAACTCCCAGTCCCCGGTGTCGGCCCGGCGCTGGAAGAGGGCCCGGCCGTCGTCGTCCAGGGCGATGACCTGCGCGCCCGGAAGGAGCAGCAGCTGCGGTCCCACGAGCTGGCGGAGCCGCCACAGATACGACCCGACATGTCCCATGCGGCCACTGTAGCCCCGCCGGCAGGGCTAGACGCCGACGGCCTGCTCGATGACCCCGATGCCGAAGAACAGCACGAACGCCGCCGCGACCGCCCACATCAGCGGGTGGATCTCCTTCGCCCGGCCCTGGACCGAGCGCACGAAGACGTAGGCGACGAAGCCGGCGCCGATGCCGTTGGCGATCGAGTAGGTGAACGGCATGAGGATGAACGTCAGGAAGGCCGGCAGGGCGACGCCCCAGTCCGTCCAGTCGATCCTGGTGACCTGGGTGATCATCATGAAGCCGACGACCACCAGCGCCGGGGCGACGGCCTCGAAGGGGACCAGGTGGATCAGCGGCGTGAGGAACATGGCGGCGATGAACAACAGGCCGGTCACGATGGAGGCCAGGCCTGTACGGGCCCCCTCGCCGATGCCCGCCCCCGATTCGACGTAGATCTGGCTGGACGACGCCGAGGCGCCGCCGCCGGCGATCGCCCCGAGGGAATCGACCAGCAGGACGCGGTCGACGTCGTAGATGTTCCCGTCCTCGTCGACGTTGCCGGCCTCGTTGGCCAGCCCGACCATGGTGCCCATGGCGTCGAAGAAGATCGACAGGAGAATGACGAACGCGAGCAGCAGGGCCGACGTCGTGCCCAGGTGCTGGAACGGGCCGACCACGTTGGCCTGGCCGATCAGGCTCAGGTCGGGGGCGGCCCAGTCGGGCATCGAGGGCACCACCAGGGACCAGCCCTGGGGGTGCGCACCGGCGCCGTCGAAGGACGGGCCGATGTGGAAGATGGCCTCGAGGATGTTGGCCAGCACGGAGGCGACGACGATGCCGATGAGGATCGCGCCCTTGACCTTGCGGATCACCAGGCCCATGGTCAGCAGCAGGCCGACGACGAAGACCAGTGTCGGCCAGCCGATGAGTTCGCCGTCGAACCCGAGCCCGACGGGCACCGTGGTCCCTGCGGCGTCCGGGATGCGCCGCACGAAGCCGGCGTTGACCAGGCCGATCAAGGCGATGAACATGCCGATGCCGACCACGATCGCGGTCTTCAGGCTCGGCGGCACGGCGTTGAACACCGCGGTCCGGAAACCGGTGAGCACCAGGACCAGCATGGTGACACCGGAAATGACCACCAGGCCCATGACGTCGGGCCACGTCAGGCCCGGGTTGGTGGCAACGGTGACGGCGACGAAGGCGTTGACGCCCAGCCCGGTCGCCATGGCGAAGGGGTGCTTGGCCCAGGCGCCCATGAGGATGGTCAGCACGCCGGCGACCAGCGCGGTCGCCGCGGCCACGCGGGCCGCACCGAGCTCGGCACCGGTGGCGTCGGCGCCGGAGAGGATCAACGGGTTGAGCACCACGATGTAGCTCATCGCGAAGAAGGTGGCCAGGCCGCCCCGGATCTCCCGTGAGTAGGTGGAACCGCGTTCGGTGATCTTGAAGTAGCGGTCGAGGGTGCCGAGCCCGGTTTTAGCCATGGGCAGAATCCTAGTGGGCGCCAGTGGGTTCAAACGAGCCGGAAGTGGGTAGTGTGAGGAACAAGACCACCACGGTGGGAACTAGCCGGAAGACACCACGACCCGACTGCCAAGGAGTGACCATCATGAGCGAAGCCAGCGTTCCACAGGAGGCCGCGGCTGCGGCGGACGGGATTGTCGTCGGCGTCGACGGCTCCGACCCGGCGCTGTGCGCCCTGGACTGGGCGGCGGCCGAGGCACGACGGCGGGGTGTCCCGTTGAACATCGTCACCTCCTACACGATTCCCGTCTTCGCCGCGTCCAGCATGGACGCCGGATACGCCACCCTGGATGACCAGGTCATCCGCGACGGCGCCCAGGAGGTCCTCGACGCCGCGAAGGCCAGGATCGGGGACATCGGCGTGGACGTGCGCCTGCGCATCGAATCCGGGGACCCCTCCGGCGTGCTGATGGAGCTCAGCGAGGAGGCCGACCTCGTCGTGGTCGGCACCCGCGGCCGCGGCGGCTTCGTCGGCCGGCTGCTCGGATCCGTCAGCAGCGCCCTGCCCGCCCACGCCAAGTGCCCCACCGTCGTCGTGCCCTTGTGCGTGTCGAAACGGACCCCGCAGGATCCGTCCATCCGCGACGTCGTCGTCGTCGGCGTCGACGGCTCCGACCGGGCGCGCCGTGCCGTGCTGGTCGCCGCCGAACAGGCAACGACACGGGGGATCGCGCTGCGCATCGTCTGCGCCCTGCCCCCGGTCAGCGGATCGCTGGCCTGGATGCCCGCCACGGTCGACCAGGAGGCGCTGACCATCGACGTGCGCCGCCAGCTCGCCGTTGGTACCCGCTGGCTCGCCAGCCACTTCCCCGATCTGGTCATCGAGACCGAGGTCATCGAGGGGGCACCGATCGAGGTCCTCATCGAGGAATCGGCCAAGGCGACCCTGATGGTGACGGGTTCTCGCGGCCGCGGCGGTTTTGCCGGCATGCTGCTGGGCTCCACCTCGCAGGGCGTCCTGCACCACTCCAAGGGGCCGGTGCTCGTCGTGCCGGATTCGCCGGACCCGCGGTTGGATGACCGCTCCGATTTCGACGACGCCGACGGGGCATGACCCGCCCGGAGACGCCGGATAGAACCCGATACTGAAATGCCCGCTTCCTGCAGGAAGCGGGCATTTCAGCGTGGCGCGGTGGTCGGTCCCTGACTAGTACCGGACGCCGTAGGAGTACATGTTGTTGACCCAGCTCAGCGGCGTGGTCGAGATGCCGACGCTGGGGTTGCGGGCGTGGACGACCTGCCCGTTCCCCAGGTAGATGGCCACGTGGTAGAACGACGAGCCGCCGTTGCTGGAGGAGAACACCAGGTCACCGCGCTTCAACTGGCTCACCGGGATCTTGGTCCCCCCGGCGAAGTATTGGCTGGAGGAGGTCCGGGGGACCGAGATGCCGCTCTTGGCGAAGGCCGCCTGGACGAAACTGGAGCAGTCATACGCGTCGGGGCCGTTTCCACCGTAGACGTAGTAGTTGCTGTCATCCGCTGCCGTCTTCAGCGCCCAGGCGATGGCTGATTCCTTCGAGGATCCGGAGGAGGCCCGGGCGGCTTCCTCTGCGGCCTGCTGGCGTGCGGCTTCCTGACGGGCCGCCTCGTCCCGGGCTGCCTGCTGGCGTGCGGCTTCCTGGCGGGCTGCCTCGTCCCGGGCTGCCTGCTGGCGTGCGGCTTCCTGGCGGGCTGCCTCGTCCCGGGCAGCTTGTGCCCGGTCCTGCGCTGCTGCCCGTGCCGCCGCGGCGTCAGTCTTCTTCTGTGCTGCTGCCTCTGCCCGCGCATTCTCGCGGGCCTTTGACGCGGTGTCCGTGGTGATGGGCTTCGGCGTGGACGCTGCCACGGCCCGGGGCTCGGCGGCGCTGGCCGGCTGAGACGCCGGGGCCGGCGCGTTGGCGGCCACGGTGGCCGGACGGTCGCGGGTGGCCTGTGGCCTGCTGGTCGGTGCCAGCGAGGTCGAGGTCGGCACCACGTCCGGGACGGCCTCCGGGGCGGCGGCGAGTACTGGTTCCTTCGCCGGCTTCACGCTGGCCGGCTGTGCCGGCGCGGCTGCCAGTTCGGCCTTCAGCCGATCTTCGCGCTGCTGGTTCTCCAGCTTCGTGACGCGCTTGGCCTCTGCAGCGCGTTCGGTGTCCTGGAGGTAGGCGAGTTGCCCGATGAGTTCGTCGCGGAGCTTCTTCTGGTCGTCAACCCGGGTCGCATAGGCGGAGCGGGTTTGTTCGGCAGCGGTGAGCGCGTTTTCGTTGGCGTCCGCGGCGTCGGCGGCGGCTGACTCGGCGTCGGCTGCGTAGTTCTGCCATTCGGCCCACAGCGAGGCGGCCTGCTGGGCCGTCGTCAGCGTGGCGGAGCGGTTGGCGGCCAGCGTCTGCATGGTGGCCGCCTTGTAGAGGACGTCGTTGTGCTCGGATGCGTTCAACATCGAGGTGACGCCCGGGTTGATGCCACCGTTGCGGTAGAGGTCGCCCGCGAGCTGGCCGACTTGCTTCTTCACGGCGTCGTAGTACTTGGTGGCCTTGGCCGCTTCCGTCCGGGCCGTGGCGGCCGCTGCATTGCGTTCGGCCAGGACCCCGGATGTCGTCTCGTAGGCATCCTGGTCGTTGAGGGCCGAAGCCTCGGCTGCCGCCAGGTCATCATTCGAGTCGAGGATGAGCCCCTCGAGCGAGGTAACCATGGACTTCAGGGCTGCCGGGTCCTTCTTCGCGGCGGTGACCTCGGCCCGCGTCGGCAGGGTCCGAGTGGCGGGGGCAGCGGGAACCGCGGCCGGGAACACGGTGCCGAACGCCGTGGTGCCGATGGTCGAATCGATCGTGGCCGGCGCGGCAGATGCCGCGGTCCCGGAGATGAGAGTTCCGCCGATCAAGGCGAGTGTGCACGTCGCGACGCCTAGAAGTTGCCCCTTGGCCATACTGAGTCCTCACTGCGAATGATGAACCAAACGGGATCGCCAGCTGCTGGTCGCGCCAGCGCGTCGGATCACGGTTCAGTTACTGCTTCACAAGAGAATAGGCGACTTAATGTAACAGTGGCAACACGAGTCACTTGAACATCATAAATAACATCCGTGTCATTTTGTTGCTTTCATCCCGGCGTTTCGGGGATCAGGGCCCAGATTGCCGGGGTTGGGACCGAATCCGGACGAGAGCCCGGCTCCCGGGGTGGTGGCGCAAAGGTTGCGGAAAGATGACGGTCATCCCCAGCCCAGGCGGTGCAGTTTGTCGTCGTCGATGCCAAAATGATGCGCGACTTCGTGGACTACGGTGATCTGGACCTCGGCGATCACCTCCTCGCGCGAACCGCAGGCCGCCAGGGTGTCCTCCTGGAAGATGATGATGCGGTCCGGGAGGGCGCCGGCGGCCCACCCGTCGTCGCGTTCGGTGAGGGGCACCCCCTCGTACAGTCCCAGCAGCGACGTCTGCGCGTCCTCCCCCGGCTGCGGTTCGTAGCGGTCTTCGATGAAGACCGCGACGTTGTCCATCATGTCGAGAAGCGGCCCGGGAATGTTCGCGAGCGCGTCGGAGACGGCGGCCTCGAACTCGTCGGGCGTCATGCTGTAGCTCATGTGTGGACTCTATCCGCGGGCCTCCGCGTGGCTGCCACGCGCGGTTTTGCAGCGGTTTTGCACAGGCGACACGGTGCCTTATAGTTGATGAGGTCGCTGCGGGACACTTGTGTTCGGCAGCCGTCCGGCCCCCATCGTCTAGCGGCCTAGGACACCGCCCTTTCACGGCGGCGGCACGGGTTCGAATCCCGTTGGGGGTACAGCAGGTCCTGATTTCGCCGGTGCGAGAATCTCTGGTAAAGTTTTGGACTTGTGAAGCGAGGGTAAAACCTTGTGAACTAGGCCCTGTAGCGCAGCTGGTTAGCGCGCCGCCCTGTCACGGCGGAGGTCGCGGGTTCAAGTCCCGTCAGGGTCGCTTTGGTTTTCCGTAGCACGGGGAACCACGGTGATCATCCTAGATGATGCCAGGCTCTGTAGCTCAGTTGGTAGAGCGTTCGACTGAAAATCGAAAGGTCACCGGATCGACGCCGGTCGGAGCCACCAGCTAGAACCCCTCGGGAACCCCGGGGGGTTTTCTGCGTCCGTGGCCGCCGACCCGGGGGCGGTAGGGTGGTTCTCAAACCGCGCTCCCAATGAAAGGCCCCCACCATGGACCAGTCTGGGCACCCCTCCGCGCAGCCGGCTGCCACGCCGGCGACGGGGGCCACGTCGATCTCCGACACCGCAGTCGCCAAGGTCGCGGCAAGCGCCGCACGCTCGGTACCCGGGGTGCAGTTCCTGGGAGTCGGCTCCAACCGCGCCCTGGGGGCATTGCGCGGAGCCGTCGGGGCCGGCGAGGGATCTCCGGGGGTCGCCGCGGAAGTGGGGCAACGCGAGGTCGCCGTCGACATCATCCTCACCGCCGCCTACGGCCTGCCCCTGCAGCAGATCGCCGACGGGGTCCGTGCCGCCGTCTACGTTGCGGTCGAGCAGATCACCGGCTTGTCCGTCATCGAGGTCAACGTGGAGATCGGTGACGTGCACATTCCCGAAACGTCCGCCGCTCCGGCCCACACCACGTCCGTGCCGGGGCTGCCGGAACCGCCGGTGCGAGCGCCGAACACCCCAGCCGCCGGGGCCGCTGGCGGATCCATCACCGACCCTGCGGAGCAACCATGAACCCCACACTCCTTGGACTGGCCATCGCCGCTGTGCTGGGCTGGTCGGCACTGTCATACGGCTTCGGCGGTTTCCTGCTCATGGCGCTCTTCCTCGTCCTCGGGGCCCTCATCGGCCGCTTCGTGGACGGCCGCCTCGACCTGCGTTCGGTCCGGGATGCCCTCACGGGACGGCGTTCCTCGTCGTGAGCTCACCGAACCATGGGCCCGGGCCACGCGCCCTGGCCGGTCATACCCGCGTCAGCACCCAGGCGTTGACCAGCTCCGCGCGGATCATCGCCGCAGAGGTCTTCGAGGTGCAGCCGGGCGAAATCCGGGTGGCGCTGAACGACGAATACGGGGCGCTGGCGTTGGGCCTGAGCCTGCCGATGCCCATTTCCCCGCTGGTTTACGGGCGGACCGATGCCGTCAATCCACGGGAATCCGTGTTGTCCCGCGCCCGGGATGCCCGCTCGGACGTGCGGGACCGTTTCATTGCGCTGACCGGATCCCACATCAGCCGCGTCGATGTCCGGGTCACCGGCGTGGTCCTGCGCCGAAGGAGGATGGCATGAACGACGACGAACGCCGCAAGCTCCAGTCGCACGAACTGCACAGCGCCCGGTCCACCGCGGCCATCATCGCCGCCGTGATGGTGACCGTCATCTGCCTCTACTTCATGTTCGAGGCGGCCATGAAATCACTGGGCCAGGACGTCTGGATCCGCTCCCCGGGCCAGTGGGGCCAGTGGCTGACCGACCTGCCGGATTCTGCCAACCCGCTGGTCCTGGCCGCCGGATCGCTGGTCCTGCTGGCACTGGGCATCTTCTTCCTGCTCCACGGGATCCTGCCTGGACGCCGCGCCCGGCACGCCATCCCCAACGACCGCGCCATCGTGATCGTGGACGACGGGGTGCTGGCATCCACGCTGGCCCGACGGGCCCGCACCGAGGCCGGGGTGACACCAGAACAGGTCGTGGTGATCGTCAGCCGCAACCACGTCGACGTGCAGCTGCGGCCGACGTCGGGCATCGGCATCAATGCCGCCGTCGTCCACGCGGCCATCGAAGATGAATTGCGGGCCAACCGGATCGAACCGGTGCCCGCCGTCCGGGTGCAGGTTGCCGAATCGGGGGTGGTGGGGCAATGAACAGGACCCCTCGCATCACCAACAGAATCGTGTTGACGCTTCTGGGCTTGGCCCTGAGCGGGATGGGGCTGCATGGCCTGCTGCTGGTGGCCATCCCCGCCTACGCCGACGGGTGGCGTGGGCTCGCCGACCGGGTGGGAACCGGGTTCGCCGGCCTGCTCGATGCAACCACGCTGGAGGGTCAACGGGACTCCTGGCTGTGGATCGTGATCTCCGTGGTGATGATCGCACTCGTCCTGCTGATGATCTGGTGGGTCGCCGTTCAGGGGCAGGGCAAGACGGGAATCTTCGTCCGCGAGTTCCGCGAGGAGGCCACGCGCGGCATCGTGGAACTGTCTGCGGCCGTCCCCGAACAGGCATTCAAGGCGGCCTTGGCCGGACGGCCCGACCTGGTCACGGTGTCCGTCACGTCATGGACGTCCCCACAACACGAGGCAGGATTGCGGATCAAGGTCCAGCCCCGCCTCGGTGCTGCACCGCACCGCATCGCCGAAGACCTGGCCGGCCTCGTCGTGGACATGGACGGGATGTTGGGCGCCAGTGGTCCGGTGGTCATCCACTTGGCCACCGGCGCCCGGACCCGCATGTCACGCGCCGAACGCGTGCGCTGAGCTAGCTGCGCGGCAGGAGCCAGAGCGCGGCGTCGGGGATGAGCTGGCCCTCATCGGTGACCGCGTCGGGGCTGCTGGCCACCGCGACGGTCAGCTGGGCCGGCACTTCCACCGGGCCGGTACCCATATTGGCCAGCACTTGCAGCTCGCCGTTGGCGTAGGACAGCACCCCGTCTGCCGGGGCGTTCTGCGGCGCCCACTCGAGCTTGCCGCGTCCGAGTTCACGGTCCCTGCGCACGGCCAGCAGCGAGCGGTAGAGCTCGAAGGCCGAGCCGGCCACCCCCACCTGCTGGTCGGCAGCGTACCGGGAGTAGCTCTCCGGCTGCGGCAGCCAGGGGGTGGCACCGGCGGTAGCCGGCGCATCGCCGTCGTCCACTGTGCGGGAGAACCCGAAACCGGGGGTTGCGGCGGTCCATGGCATGGGGATGCGGCAGCCATCGCGGCCGCGCTCGACGCCGTTCGTGCGGAAAAAGCTCGGATCCTGGCGGTACTCGTCCGGCAAGGTGGTGTGTTCGGGCAGTGTCAACTCGTCGCCCTGGTAGACGTAGGCGGATCCCGGCAGGGCCAGCATGACCATCGCGGCAGCACGGCCCCGGGCGGCGCCGAGCGCCTCATCTGGCTGTTCGTCACGGACCGCGATGCCCTTGGGGAACGTCGTGGGATCCGCGAGACCGAAGCGCGAGCAATGCCTCACGGTGTCGTGGTTGGAGAGCACCCACGTGGGCGGGGCGCCGACGACCGCCGCCTCCGCGAGGGTCTCGGTGACGTTCTCCACGATGTTCGGTGCGCTCCAGCCCGCCAGCAGGAAGCCGAAGTTGAAGGCCTGCTGCATCTCGCCCTCGCGCACATAGCGGAAGATCCGCTCCATGGGCTCGACCCAGGCTTCGGCCACCATCATCCGGTCGCCCTCGTACTCGGCCAGCACGGCGTTCCATTCCTCGTAGATCGCGTGCACGCCCTCCTGGTCGAGATACGGAGGAGACTCCTTGACCGCGGCCTTCTCAGTGCCCTGCACCATGCTGACCTTCTCCGACCAGTCCGGCAGGCCCTCGGCCTTGACCATGCCGTGGGCGACGTCCACGCGGAAGCCGTCCACGCCACGATCAAGCCAGAAGCGCAGCACATCGCGCATCTCGGCGTGGACCTCGTCGTTGTCCCAGTTCAGATCCGGCTGCTTCACGTCGAAGAGGTGGAGGTACCACTGCCCGGGCGTGCCGTCTGCATTGAACGTGCGGGTCCAGGCCGGACCACCGAAGAGCGACTGCCAGTTGTTCGGTTCCCCGTCCCCCTTCGGGCCCTTGCCGTCGCGGAAGATATAGCGGTCGCGCTCGGGGGACCCGGGGGAGGCGGCCAGGGCCTCCTGGAACCACACGTGCTCGTCCGAGGTGTGGTTCGGCACGAGGTCCACGATGATCCGTGTGCCCTGGGCGTGGGCGCGTGCGAGCATGTCGTCGAAGTCGGCGAGGGTGCCGAAGCGGGGATCGATCTGTCGGTAGTCGGCGACGTCGTAGCCGGCATCGGCCTGCGGGGACTTGTAGAACGGTGAGAGCCAGACGGCGTCGACGCCGAGATTCTTCAGGTAGTCGAGTTTCGAGGCCACACCCCGCAGGTCGCCCATGCCGTCGGCGTCGGCGTCCGCGAACGAGCGGGGGTACACCTGGTAGATGACCGCGTCCTGCCACCAAGGGATGTGCTGGGCGTGCTGGGGCATGGTTTCCTCCAAGATGTGGGGCCGGGGGCCGGCCGGTAGGCGGCCGTGCTAATCGTCTGCCTCCCAGCCTAAGGCAATGGGCATGGCCCGGCGCCGGTGCGTCGGTCCGCAGGCGCGGGCGCTACGGCACGACCGCCTGGCGGCCGAAGATGGTGGCCTGGATGCGGTCTTCGAGCTGGGTGAAGACGAACGTCGACTCGGTCGGCACGAAGGTCGCCGCATCCCCCTCGTTGAAAAGGCGCTGGTGGCCCACGCGGCCGCCGTTGAAGTAGGCGACGTCGTCGGGCTCGGAGTCGATGCCCGTGGAGGTCAACGTCCAGGAGAACCAGGGTTCGTCCCACCAGACCTGCATGGCCGCATTGCTGTCCTTCGGGGGCGTCCGGTCGCCCAACCAGCCGCGGGCGAGGTCGTCGACGGGTAGCGGGTTCGGCAGCAGCGCCAGGTTCCAGGCCGGCTGCAGGCCGACCCACCGTGCCATGAGCGTGGACAACTGGGTCAGGGGCACCAACTGGAGGTTGAAGTGTTCGTTCGACGGCCGCTCGGCCGGCTGTCCGCCGAGGACCCGGTGGTAGCCGGGCTCGGCGACGATGAGTGCCGTCGGGCCGTGGGCCCAGGCCTGGAACCAGGACTCCCCGCCGGAATCAAGCCCGGTGATGCGGTAGGAGGCCTGCGGATCCGACAGGTGCGCACCGACAGCCTCGCCGAGGTCGGTCAACCGGGTCCCACGGACGAATTCGAGGGCCTCGAGCTCACGGAGCTGCTCGGCGTAGGAGGACTTGTGCAGCATCCCGAGCTTCAGTCCGTCGGACAGCTCGGTGAGCACCTCGATGGTGCGGCCGTGGACCCAGACGCCGTCGTACTCATAGGGCTGTGCCTTCACGATGCCGTCGATCTTCTCGACGTCATGGCCGAAGGCCGCCGAGGCGACCGGATCCACGGCACCGGAGGGGGTGGGGGCCGGCTCGGCGTCCGCTTTCTGACCGGCGGCCGCGGCGGTGAGCCGGACGGCGCCGCCGAGGCGGTTGAGCAGGGGCCCGAAGAACTGCCACTGCTGGACTGTCGCCGTGGCGGTGACCTGGATGGCCAGCCCGCGCTCAATGCGGAGGAATTCCGTGGTGAACAGGCTCAGTCCGTGGCTGGGGGAGAGATGGGTGTACATCACGGCACGTCCGGACAACGCCTCGGCGGCATCGAGCTCGCCCACCTCGGCATCGGGTGCCGCGGTCCAGGGGCGGATGTCCACCACTTGTGGAGCCGTCGTCGCCTCGGCGATCCCCTCGAGAGCGCGCTCCATGAACTCGGCGATGCTTCCGCGGTACGGGTTGACGGTGACGACGACGGTCGGCCCGAACGATTCGGTCGGTGCGGGCGCGAACGCCAACAGCTCGTATTCCGGGCGTTCGGGGCCCACTTCCCACCCACCGGGCAGGTCAAGGGCGATGCTTCCGGTGCGTCCAGTGGCCGTGGTCATGACCTGGTTCCCTCCTGCGGATCGGCCGTGTCGGGCTCGGATCCGGTGTCGTGGTGGCCCATCTCCTGGGCCTTGGCCCGGCAGCGCTCGATATCCGCCAATTGCCTGTCCCTTTTTTTGGACGCCGTGGCGGCGCGCACGGCTGCGATCTCCGGATCGGACCACGGGTTGGTCTCGCGGGTGCCGCCGCGCTTGGCCCACGCGCGGTACCAGCGAGGACTCAGCCATAGCGGCCACCATATGAAGGACAGGATGACGAATGCCCAGGGGACGAAGAAGAAGTTCCAGACGGTTTCGCGGGCTTGCTCCCACCCCATGACCTCGGCCGGCAGCGAGAGCAGGGCGATCGCCACGGCAACGGATGCGGCGGCGAACATGAACGGCCAGGTGTTCCGCGCCGAGATCTGGAAGGGGATGGCCGGTGCCAACACCCAGCTGCGCCACGAGCCGCCCAGGCCCTTACGTGCGATCCACGTCGGGATCCACCACAGCAGGAGCGCGACGACGACACCACCCCAGAAGGTGGGCTCGTACAGCAGGTACCAGTTGGTATCTTCAATCATCCAGGTGTTCCTCCCATTGCGCGCGTGCCATCGAGCCTACTAGCCCCACCCGAAGAGCTTCTCTCCGATACCCTTGCCGATGTCCTTCAGGCCTTCGCCCACGGCCTTTCCTGCGTCGCCGATGGCATCGCCGGCTTCCGAGAAGGCCTTGCTGGGGCCGCCCTGGCGCCAGTCGTTCATGAATTCGCCGACGCCCTTGCCGATCTTGCCGCCCACCCATTCGCCGGCCAGCCCGCCGACGAACCCGCCGACGGCCGCTCCGACACCGGGGATCGGGATCAGGGCCTGGCCGGCCGCGGCCCCGAGGGCACGGCCGGCGACGCCACCGGCGATCTTGCCAGCCGTCTCGGCGGTGCCCTCAACGGCCGTGGACTTGATGGCTTCATTGCGGATGTCCTCCGGATCCGCGCCGGGGTTGTTGCGCAACTCCTCGTTGTAGTTGCTGGTGAAGGAGTCGTAGTAGGTCATCCCCGTGTCCAGGAGACCCAGCCCCCGTCCGCCCCACTTGGTGATGGGGCTCTTGTTGATCTTGTCGAGGACGCCGTCGAACTTGTCGACTCCCTTGGAGAACTTATCGAAGCGCGACCGGGGCCCCTCGCCCGTGAGGTGCACCTTGAACTTCGTCTTGCCGTGCTTGTTGCTTTCCCAGAACAGCTGCTTGTTGCCCTTGCCCCAGCGGCCCTGGTTGCGGCCGAAGACGTTGGAGAGCTTGTCGCGCACCGCCGCGGGAAGCATGAGCATGAACCCGGGCTTGAGGACGCTGTCCGTCCAGGTGTTGGCCGTGCTGGTGAAGTCGACGAACTTGCCGTCGGCCCACTTGGCGAATTCGTCCGCATGGCGGGTCACGAATTCCGAGGCGGTGAACGGACCGAGCTTCCCGTCGACCAGGAACTTCTTGAGGTTGGGTGCACCATCGAACGCGAACTGGGACAGCGAACGCTCGTTCATCGACCAGACCAGCTTGAGGCGGCCGCCCTTGGTCACGTCGAGCTTGGCGGCCCGGTCCACATTCGTGTTGACCATGTTGTAGGTGTTCTTGAACCCCTTGATCACCGCGACCGTGGCCTTGCCTGTGGAAGGGGTCGCCGCAGCCGGGCTGGCTGCCTCGATGGCTGATGCGCAGGTGTCGATGTAGCCCTGGTAGCTCTCCTTGGCCGTCTGCAGAAGTCCAATGATGCGGGAACGTTCTGCGCTGGTGCGCGTTGCCGGCAGGGTCGTCCCGTCTTCCCCGGCCTCTTCCTTCTGGGCATCCGAGTAGGTCGAGGAGGGAAGGGCGTTGAAGTTTTCGACCTCGGTCTTGAGGTTCGAATGCGTCGACTTGAAGCCGTCGAGGCTCTCGGCGAAGTCGTCGGTGGCGGTCTTGATGCTGTTGATCCCGGAGACGACGGCTTCGGCCAGCGGGCGGATTTCCGTGGCAAAGCCGTTGTTGACGGTGTTGTCGTTCGGGTAGGTCGCGGCCGCAGCCAGCTTGTTCCAATGCGTGACCGTATCCGAATAGCCGGTGTCGACCTGGTCACCCTTGTCCTTGAATGTCGTCCCGGCGGCGCGGATCTCCTCGGGCTCAGGGAGTTTCGCCGGGAGGTAGTTGATGAAGACGATGGACGATATATAGGTCCCCTCGGGTGCTGTCACCACTCATGCCTTCCGTCGCTGCTGTTGGCTCCGCCGTAGGTGTTTGCCGCCGACGTCGAGGACGTCGAGGAATCCGGATCGTAGTCGGGGGTGTCGTCGACCGTGTCGATGATCTTGGCGATGTCCCTGACGTGCTGCCTGTTCGCGGAGTCTTCCATAGCGCCATCAGCGGCCACGAACTCGGAGATGATCGAGTCGGCGGCATTGAGCAGGTTGTTGCCATGGTCCACGAGGGTCACGGTCCACGGCTTGAGGAAGTCCGAGAAGACCTGCACCAGCGCTGTGTTGAGCCGGTCTTCCTCGAGCGCATTGGCCAAAGCCTCGCCCGCCACCTCGATGCGGCCCTCCTGGCCATCGAGGTCATCGAATTCGTTCCGCGCGTTGGTCACCGCCGACCGGGCATCTGTGACCTGGATGTTGTACTTCGTGGACATATCTACCTCCTCGATAAAAGAGCCTAGATGACAATCCGGCGTCGTGCGATGGGGAGAACTCCCCATGTCAGCGAACCGCTCACGGTCGACGGGATTAGTTGGCGCGGGCCAGCTGGCGGACCGCCATCCAGCGGGTGGTCAGCCGGCGGTAGGCGGCTGCCGCCCCGAGCATGTCCTGCTCCGCCAGCGACTCGATACCGAGTTTGAGGTCCTGTGACGACTCGTCCGGCCAGACGCGTTCGCAAACGGGGCCGTAGTCCATCTCGACGATGGAATCTTCGTGGAACAGCCCCAGCCACTCGCTGAGCGAAGTGAGCTCGTCCAAGATGTCCAATTCCGGCGCGTGGATGGCCAGCGATGCCGCCGCGAACCGGGCCCGCTCCAGGACCTGGATCGCGGGGGCGCTCAGCCGAACCGTCAGCAGTGTGGTTCCGTCCTCCTCGATCTCGCAGTGGTCCTCCTCTGTGAGCAGCACGAACCATGCCAGCGGGATGCCCCAGGTGGCGCTGCGGGTGTGGAGCGCAGCAACCGCTTCGGCGAAGGCCTCATGTCCGATGCGTTCGGCATTGGCGCCCCGTGCGACGTCGGGAACCAGGAGTTCCAGCAGTGCCGGACGCATGGTGGAATCGAGTTGCTCGGCAGCCAAGGTCGCCCGCGCGGGCAACTGGTCCGGGCAGTAGTAGGGGGCGGTCAAGCCATTGGCTCCCGGATAGTGCAGCTCGCGGTAGCGTTCGGCCTGTTCGTGGGGGAACGGGTCGGGAATGCCGCGCGTCAGGCGGTCGAGGGCATCCTCGGCGGAACGCTCCTCGAAATCTGTCCTGCCCACTCCGCGTTGCGCCGAAATGGCCAGCTGGGCATCGTCGTCGAACGCGCGCAGTGGTTCGAAGACGCGCAGATACGACGTCGGCGGTAGCCGGCGGCGCGCGCTGGTCCCCCGTGAGGCCATCTAGCCGAGCTCCACGACCACGGGTGCGTGGTCGGAGGCGCCCTTGCCCTTGCGCTCCTCGCGGTCGATCCAGGCGGATCCGACACGCTCGGCCAGTGCGGGGGAGGCCAACGTGAAGTCGATGCGCATGCCTTCCTTCTTCGGAAAGCGCAACTGGGTGTAGTCCCAGTAGGTGTAGACGCCGGGCCCGGGGGTGTGGGGACGGACGACGTCGGCGAACCCGGCGTCGACGAAGGCGCTGAAGGCGGCCCGCTCCGGCACGGAGACGTGGGTCATCTCGTTCTCGACGAAGAAATCGATGTCCCAGACGTCCTCGTTGCGCGGGGCGATGTTCCAGTCGCCCATCAAGGCGATCTGCGCGGATGGGTCATCGGCGAGCCAGCCGGTGGCATCGTCCCGGAGCTGGCGCAGCCAATCGAGCTTGTAGGGCATGTGCTCGTCCTGCAGCCCGCGCCCGTTGGGAACATACAGGCTCCAGATGCGCACCCCGCCACAGGTTGCGCCGATGGCGCGAGCCTCCTGGACGGGATCCTTCCCGCCCTTGCCGAAGGCCGGTTGTCCGGCGAAGGTGCGCTCGACGTCGTCGAGTCCGACGCGGGAGGCAATGGCCACGCCATTCCACTGGCTGAAGCCGAAGTGGGCGACCTCGTAGTCGTTGTTCTCGAACAGCTCCCAGGGGAAGTTCTCGTCCTTGCACTTCGTCTCCTGGATCGCCAGGACGTCGACGTCGGTGCGGCGCAGCCAGTCTTCCACGCGGTCGGCACGGGCTCGGAGGGAGTTCACGTTCCAGGTTGCAATCTTCACGTCCCCAACCTATCAACCCGGGGCCGACCGGCGGCGAGGCCTTGACGCGGCGTCGTCCAGGTGGTTTGGTTAGCTACATGAGTAATGAACCAACGAAGGCAGGTTCCCGCGATGGATGAATCGAAGCCGATCTTCATCCAGCTGGCCGAGGAGATCGAGGGCCGCATCCTCGATGGCACTTATCCGGAGGGCACCCAGGTCCCCTCAACGAATGAATTCGCGGCATTCATGCGCATCAACCCGGCAACCGCCGGAAAGGGCCTGAACCGGTTGGTCGACGCCGGAGTCCTCCACAAGAAGAGGGGAATCGGCATGTTTGTATCCACCGGCGCACGCGCCACTCTCACGGCGACGCGGCGGGAGGCCTTTGGCGACCAGTATGTGGTTCCGCTGCTGCACGAGGCATCCCGTCTGGGAATCGATGCCGACGAACTCATCGCGATGATCGGCCAACGCGCCGTTGTCGCCGGACAAGCTTGAGGTAGGGACATGATGAACCTTGCAATCGAAACCCGGTCGCTGACCAAGAAATACGGTGCCACGACGGTGCTGGACAACCTGACGCTCGGCATCGAGAAGAACACTATTTGCGGGCTGTTGGGCCGCAACGGCGCCGGCAAGACAACGCTGATGTCGATCCTTGCGGGGCAGGAACTGAAGACTTCCGGGCAAGCCCGGGTCCTCGGGGCAGAACCGTTCGAGAATGCGCAGGTGCTGGCTGGTCTCAGCTTCGCCCGGGAAAACCAGAAGTACCCCGAGGAGTTCAAGGTATCGCACGTGGTCCGGGCCGCCGCCTGGTTCTATGCAGGTTGGGATGCCGACCTCGCCCGACGGCTGGTTGGTGAGTTCCGGTTGCCGCTGAAGACACCCATCAAGAAACTCTCGCGAGGACAGCTCTCCGCGGTGGCCATCGTCGTCGGGCTGGCCTCACGGGCTTCGGTGACCTTCTTCGACGAGCCGTACCTGGGCTTGGATGCCACCGCTCGCGGCATCTTCTACGACCTCTTGCTTGAGGACTACATGGAGCATCCGCGCACTATCCTCATGTCCACGCACCTGATCGACGAGGCTGCCAACCTCCTGGAACACGTCATCGTGCTCCAGGACGGGCGGAAGGTGTTGGACTCATCCGTTGAGGAAGCCAGCCGCTCGGCCTTCACACTTTCCGGGGTCGCCAGAGGCGTCGAAAGCGTTGTCGGCAGTCGACAGATCCTCCGCAGCCAAGCCCTGGGCGGGCTGCGCTCGGTCACCATCGCCGGGACACCGGATGGGGCACTGCGCTCCGACGCAAAGGCCGCCGGACTGGAAGTCGGCCCGGTGTCTCTCCAGGAACTCGTCGCAGCCTACGGACTGCTCGATAGCGGGGAATCGTCCGTTGCCGCAGCCGGGTCCCATCCACAGAACCAGCACGAGGCCGAGGAGGCCATCCGATGACGACGAGCCAGCTTTCCCCAACCTTTCCCGCGGACCGGAGTGCACACCGGCCAGCCGGCCCCCTGATGAAGATCGTCCGCCTGCACTTCGCGGATCCCATGCGGCTAATCGGGGTGCCGACGTTCATCTTCGCCGTGACCACCGCAGTCTGCGTGGTGGTCATGCTCCTACTACGGGCCTTCGTCCCGACGGACCTGGCCGAGCTCAGCGAGGGATTCCGCTACAACCAGGCGCCTCTGTGGTGCTTCGGCGGCTACTTCGTCAGCGTCGGCGCCATGGCGTATGCACGGACCATGCCGTTTGCGATGGGAATGGGTGCCACCCGCCACCAGTACTGGAAGGGAACGGCCATCGCCCTGCTGCTCGAGTCCGTCTACATCGGCGTCGCCATGACGGTCTTCCTGGCCATCGAGAAGGCCACGGGGCACTGGTTCACCGGCACGCACATGTTCGACGTCTACGTCATGGGCAACGGCAGCTACCTTGACATCTTCCTCATGGGCTCCGGCATCAGCATGTTGACCCTCTTCGTCGGGACGATGTTCGCGTCCGTTTTTGTTCGGTGGAACCAGAAGGGCGTCCTGCTGGTGGTGTTCGGAATCATCGCCGTATCGCTGCTGCTGGCCTGGATGCTCCTGGCCCTCGGAGTGGACGTGGCGTCGTTCTTCAGCACCGATATCGTT
The DNA here is from genome assembly GCF_056680475.1 of Arthrobacter sp. ASL1. NCBI lineage: Bacteria > Bacillati > Actinomycetota > Actinomycetes > Micrococcales > Micrococcaceae > Arthrobacter > Arthrobacter sp. ASL1. The sequence goes on along the minus strand of NZ_CM155284.1, from coordinate 2,220,339 downwards.
GCCAAGATCGCCGTGATCCTGATCGTGCTCGGCATGCTCAGCGCCGCAGGCAGCTGGCTGGTGTTGCGACGGGCTCCCGTGGGTCGGTAAATACCGTCGAAGAACATACGACCCAGGGGCCACGACCGAGCTGGTCCGCCCATCAGGAAGCCGTGCGCCGCAAAAAACCGAGGCGTCGAGGCGCCGGTGTAGAGGCTCCGGTCCCGCCACGCGCAGCGCCGGAGCCTCTACTCGTCGACGCGCGGGGGCCTCGAGCAAGAGGCTTCACCGGCATTCGCGGGACGTTGTACGCCGGCTACCGAACGACCGCCGATCCGTTCGGGCCGTGTGAAGGTACGCATACCCAGCTCGATCCGAGAGGCGCCCGCCGGCGGGCACTACCGCCGGGGCCTGCCGAACCGCCCGCATCATGGATCGCCTGCGGTGGCCCCGTGCTCGTCCAAACGCGCTGTCGAGGAATCGTTGGACCGTGGCTCCGGCTGGCCGGCCCGGGTAGGTCACGGGAGCACTGTCCCACTCTGGCAAGCAGGTATATGGTGACGAAGAGGTTGCCGAACGTTGAGCTGTGTCAGCCGGAGGAACCCCTGTTACTGTTGTCCTATCCACGGACCTCCCGGCCTATTCTCTGGCCGGTCGCAGATAACGGGTGGACTCTACAGTTGGCACGTGAACCGAGGAGTTCCATATGCATTTATCGCCCCGTGAGCACGAAAAACTCATGCTCGTCGTTGCAGCAGATCTGGCACGGAGGCGGCAGCAACGGGGGCTGAAGCTCAACCATCCCGAAGCGATCGCGATCATCAGCTACGAACTCGTCGAGGGTGCGCGCGATGGCCGTTCCGTCGCCGATCTCATGAGCTACGGAACAACCCTCCTGACACGCGAAGACGTCATGGAAGGCATCCCCGAAATGATCGATGATGTCCAGGTCGAGGCGACGTTCCGCGACGGCACCAAACTGGTCACCGTCCACAACCCCATTCGCTGATCGAGCCGAGGGAGCCGAAATGATACCCGGAGAATACGTGCTGAGGGATGAACCCATCGTCTGCAACGACGGTGGCGAAACCCGCGTCCTGAACGTCACCAATCTCGGCGACCGGCCCATCCAGGTCGGATCCCACTACCACTTCGCCGAAGTCAACCACTCCCTGGATCTGGACCGCGTCGCTGCCCGCGGGTTCCGCCTGGATATCCCGGCAGGAACCGCAGTCCGGTTTGAGCCGGGAGACGCCCGCAGCGTCCACCTCGTGGAGCTGGCAGGGAACCGAGAAGTCTACGGGCTGCAGAACCTGGTGAATGGATCGATCGGCGGCAGCGTCCCGGCCAAGGACACAGATGCCATCGGCGGTACCGCCGGCATCCGGCCTGTGAGCGCTCCCGATGTGGCCGAAGGCTACGACATCGACGTGGAAAACGTCGGCCACGACCATGTGGGCTTCCATACGACCTTTGGCTGGGACCCCGTCGACGAGAACCGCGGACCCGAGACCGCCCGGGAGGCGTTGGCCGGGGCCACCCGCGCCGTCGTGGATAGCGGTTCCTCGGCCGAGGATGACACCACGGACCAAGACGCCCCGGAGGAGGACGCATGAGCTTCGAGATGACCCGCAAGCAGTATGCGGAGATGTATGGGCCAACGACCGGGGACGCGATCCGGCTCGGCGATACCGAACTTCTGCTGGAAATCGAGAAGGACTACACCCGGTATGGCGAAGAAGCGGTGTTCGGCGGCGGAAAGGTCATCCGCGACGGCATGGGCCAGAACGGCCAGCGGACCCGGGATCAGGGCATTCCCGACACGGTGATCACCAACGTGGTGGTGCTGGACTACACGGGCATCTACAAGGCAGATGTCGCGCTTCGCGATGGCCATATCTTCAAGATCGGCAAGGCCGGCAACCCCGACATCAGCGACGGCGTGGACATCGTCATCGGCGCATCCACGGACGTCATCGCCGGCGAACATCGGATCCTCACGGCTGGCGGGGTAGACACCCACGTCCATTTCGTCAGCCCCGATCAGGTCCCTGTCGCCCTTGCCTCCGGGGTGACCACGCTCATTGGTGGCGGTGCCGGCCCCTCCGATGCCTCGAAGGCCACGACCGTCACCCCCGGGGCCTGGCATATCGCCAGGATGCTGCAGTCGATGGAGGACCTGCCCGTGAACATCGGTGTGCTGGGCAAGGGGCATGCCAGTTCCCGCGGACCATTGGCCGAGCAGATCCGGGCCGGTGCCATCGGCTTGAAGATCCACGAGGACTGGGGTGCGACCACCTCGTCCATCGACATGTCCTTGCGCGTGGCCGACGAATTCGACATCCAGATCGCCATCCACGCCGACACGCTGAATGAATGCGGGTTCGTGGAGGACACCATCCGCGCCATCGACGGGCGGGTCATCCACACCTTCCACACCGAAGGCGCTGGTGGGGGACATGCGCCGGACATCATCCGCATGGCCGGGATGCCCAACGTGCTGCCGGCCTCCACCAACCCGACCCTTCCGTACACCAACAACACGGTGGACGAGCATCTCGACATGGTCATGGTCGCCCACCACCTCAATCCGGATATCCCCGAGGACGTCGCATTTGCCGATTCGCGGATCCGCAAGGAGACCATCGCCGCCGAGGACGTGCTCCACGACCTGGGCGTCTTCTCCATCACCAGTTCCGACTCCCAGGCCATGGGGCGGGTCGGCGAGGTGGTCCTGCGCACGTGGCAGGTCGCCGATGCCATGAAGCGACAGCGCGGACGGATGGCCGAGGACCCGGCGGTGGGAGACAACTTCAGGCTCAAGCGCTACGTCGCCAAGTACACGATCAACCCCGCCTTGGCGCAGGGCATCGCCGACAGCGTCGGCAGCATCGAGGTCGGAAAATTTGCAGATCTCGTCCTCTGGGATCCGAAATTCTTCGGCGCGAAACCGGAAATGGTGATCAAGGGCGGACAGATCGTCATGTCGGTCATGGGGGACTCGAACGGATCCATCCCGACCCCCCAACCCCGGACCTACCGGCACAGCTTCGGAGCCCTGGGCAAAGCCGTCCATGCCGCATCGATCACCTTCCTGTCCCAGGCGGCGATCGATGAAGGCGTACCTGATCGGTTGAAGCTGCGCCGGGTGATCCGTCCCGCGCACGGCATCCGCACGTTGACCAAGGCGGATCTCAAATTCAATGGGGAGACCCCGGAGATCGCCGTGGATCCGGAGACCTACACGGTGACCGTCGACGGGGAAATAGCGACCTGTGAACCCTCCGAGGTCCTGCCGTTGGCTCAACGGTATTTCCTCTTCTAACGGAGGCGCAGACCAGGTCGGCGCCGCCCCAGCCACGGCAGGATCGACGCCGGCCCCTTCCCGAATGCAGCCAGGTTCCGCAGAAAGAGCAGAGATGATCCTTGACTCAGTGATCGCCAACAAATACGACCTCGATACGACTGGCCTGGAAGGACTGCATGAGGAGAAGATCGTGTTGCCCGGCACCGAACTGGTCAAACGCGTCCAACGGGTGACCACCGACCACGGCAGGGACGTCGGCATCCGCTTGTCTACCGCCCGGGACCTGCGGGACGGCGACCTGCTCTACCGGGACGAGACAAACTACATCGTGATCTCGGTCCTTCCCACCGACGTCCTGGTCATCGCGCCGCGCAGTATCCGCGAGATGGGGACGGTGGCGCACAACCTCGGGAACCGGCACATGCAGGCGCAGTTCTTCGATGCGGACGGCGCCTACGGGGCGCAGGTCATGGTGGTCCAGTACGACCATACGATCGAGGACTACCTGCGCCACGTCGACGTCCCGCATTCGCGGCAGGATCGTGTCATGCCGGTGCCCTTCCGCCATGCCGAGCACACGCACTAGGCAGTCCTCCATGACGGCACCCGCCAGCTACCTGTTGCCCCTGCTGCAGCTCTCCGATTCGGCCTTGCCGACCGGGGCCTTCAGCCACTCCTTCGGGCTCGAGAGCTACCTCGAACGGGACCTGGTGCACGACGAAGCGAGCTTTGGAAGCTGGCTGCGTCAATTCCTCCACCAACAACTGACATACAGCGATGGGTTGGCGGTCCGGCTCGCCGCCGGTGTGGGCAGCCGTGAGGAAGTGCGCGACCTTGACCGCCGGATGGCCGCGCAGGCACTGCCCCGGCAGATCCGGGCCGCCGGGGCCACGATGGGGGCACGGATGCTGCAGATCGCGCAGCTGGTGGTCCCCTGCCAGTCCTTGGAGGAATACGGCCAAGACGTGGCCGACGGGGAGTGCGCCGGCCACCCAGCGATCGCCTTCGGCCTGGCGGGGCGCCGGCTCGGGGTTCCGCAGCCGGAGCTGCTCGGGACCTATCTGTTCTCGACGGTCACGTCGTTGACGCAAAACGCCATCCGCGCGATCCCGATTGGACAAAACGCCGGCCAGCGGGTGTTGCGCGCCTCCCACGCCGAGGTCGCGGCCGCCGTGGAGCTGATCACCGGGCTCGATCCCGACGACCTGGGCATTACCGCCCCGGCGCTGGAAATCGCGCAGATGCGCCACGAATACCAGCGCGCCAGGATGTTCATGTCCTGACCACTGCCCGACCAGACCCATCCAACCAGAAGCAGAAGGAGAACATGATGGAACCCATCAAGATCGGCATCGGCGGGCCCGTCGGGGCCGGCAAGACCCAGCTGGTCGAGCGCATCACGCGCCACCTCAGCGAAGAGATCTCCATGGCCGCCATCACCAACGACATCTACACCATCGAGGACGCAAAGATCCTGGCCGCCAACGGCATCCTGCCGCTGGACCGGATTGTCGGCATCGAAACCGGTGGATGCCCCCACACGGCCATCCGCGAAGACACCTCGATGAACTCGGCAGCGGTCCAGGACCTGGTCAAACGGCATCCGGACCTGCAGGTGGTGTTCATCGAATCCGGTGGGGACAACCTCTCGGCCACCTTCAGCCCCGAGCTGGTCGACTTCTCCATCTACATCATCGACGTCGCCCAGGGCGAGAAGATCCCACGCAAGGCCGGCCAAGGCATGATCAAGTCCGACCTGTTCATCATCAACAAGACGGACCTAGCCCCCTACGTCGGCGCGGATTTGTCGGTCATGGAGTCGGATTCCCGCGAATTCGGTGGCACCCGGCCGTTCTGCCTCACTAACCTCAAAACCGACGAGGGCCTCGACTACGTCCTGGACTGGATCAAACGGGACGTCTTGATGCTCGACCTGCAACAGTGAGCGCCGCCAACGCGCCGTCTGCCCCACCTGTCCTGCCAGCCCGGACGGTGGGGGAACTGCGGCTGGGCATCGGATTGCGGGCTGGTCGGTCCATGGCCACCCGGCAGTACCACCAAGGGGCCTTGCGGGTGATCCGGCCGCATTACCTGGATGATTCCGGACAGGTCACCTACGTGATCGTCAATCCCGGCGGCGGGTATCTCGGGGGCGACCGCTATGGCATCGACATCGAAGTGGACGAGGGGGCCAGCCTCCTGCTCACCACCCAATCGGCTACCAAGGTCTACCGCACCCCGAATGGGCACGTGCAGCAGGACACGCACATCCGACTCGGGGCGGGTGCCGCCCTGGAATACCTGCCCGACCAGCTGATCGCCTACCGGCAGTCGACCTATCGGCAGCGCAACACCGTCTACATGCACTCCGACGCCACATTGGTCATGGCTGAGGTGGTGACCCCCGGGTGGTCGCCCGACGGAGCCCGCTTCCGATTCGACGAGGTCAGGCTGCGGACCGACGTCTACATCGATGGACGACTCGAAGTCCTGGACCACGTACTAATCCGGCCCGGAACCACCGAGGTCGAGGACATGACGTTCCTGGGCAACGAGACCCATGTGGCCTCGTTGCTGGTCGTGGACCGCCGCGTCGACCAGGAACTCGTTCGACGCCTGGGCGAACTGCTCAAGCCTTTGGACCCGCGCGGCCTGATGGGCATCAGCCTGCTCCAGTGTCCCGGCTTCGCGCTACGCGCCCAGGCGGGATCAACGGAGGAACTGAACCGCATCATCACCACGGTGGTCAGCGCGCTCCGCCAAGGCTGGAACAACCAGGGCCCCGTCAACCTGCGCAAGAGTTAATCGGATGCATGCCGGAGGCCAAAGGAAGGCAAGGGGAGGGGGACCGTGAGTACAGGACCGACAACGCTGGTGCGCATGCACTACCTCGAGCGCGAAAAACTCCCGTTGGGCCGCCGGATCGCCGCGACCTTCGGGGCCGTCTTGATCCTGCACCTCGCCGCGGCGGGACTGCTCGCCTACTCGCTTCTGGCCGACGTCCACCCGCTGGCGCTGGGCCTGCTGGCCACGGCCTACCTGGCCGGCATCAAACACAGCTACGACTGGGACCATATCGCAGCCATCGACAACTCCAGCCGGAAATTTGCCGGCCAGGGCCGATCACCGGTCAGCGTCGGATTCGCGTTCAGCATGGGCCATTCCAGCGTGGTGCTCGTCGCCGGCGCCCTGGTGGTCGCCGGCGTCGGTCTGATGTCCACGGCGATGGACGAAGGCACCACGCTGAATACCGTCCTGGGGCTTGTCGGTGCGGGGGTATCGGCGCTCTTCCTGCTGGTCATCGGCCTCTACAACGCCACGGCCTTCCGCCGCACCGTCCAGATCTACGGGCGGGCCCGTCGCGGGGAGGAGCTGGGCGAAGCGCACCTGCGACCCCAAGGGCTGATGGCCCGCCTGTTGGATCGGCCCCTGTCGCGTATGAAGAGACCCCGGGACATCTTCGTCCTGGGGTTCCTCTTCGGCCTCGGATTCGACACGGCCACCACCGTTGCCTTCCTGCTGCTGACCGCATCGGCCGCCTTGGCCGGGATCTCGCCGCTGGCGCTGATGGCACTGCCGCTGGGGTTTGCCGCTGGCATGACCCTCTGCGATACCGCCAACGGGCTTTTCATGATGCGCATGTACCATTCCGCCGTCACCGGCGCGCGCCGTCGTATCGGGTTCAACATGGTGGTCACCGGGCTGTCCGCGGTGTCCGCCGTCTTTGTCTCGATCCTGACCCTCGCCGGGATCCTCCACGAGCCCCTGGGGTTCGGCGACCCGGTCACGGGATGGCTGGCCGGGATCGACCTCGGCCAGGCGGGGCTGCTCCTCGTCGGCCTCTTCCTCCTGCTTTGGGCAATGGCGGCACTGGTGCACCGACACCGCACCTCCCTAGAAATTCCTAGGGTGTCCGAGTAGCTTGGAGTTCGGGTGGCCTGGGCCGCGGCCGGAGTGCCGGGTACGGGCCAACGAACTGCCACCCGGAAGGACATTCCATGAACGACGCCCCCACCGAACCCGAGGTCCGGTTCGAGGTCCGCGGAACGCTGGGCATCATCACGCTGAACCGTCCCCGTGCCGTCAACGCCCTCACCCATGGCATGGTCGAGGCCATGTACGCCCAACTCAGGCAGTGGCAGGACGACGACGCCGTGGTCAGTGTCCTGTTGACCGGTGCCGGTGAGCGCGGGTTGTGCGCGGGCGGCGACATCGTCGCGATCTACCGGGACATCCCCGGAGGTGGATCGGCCACGGCAGCCTTCTGGCGGACCGAGTACCGGCTCAACGCCCTCATCGCGGGCTATCCGAAACCGTACGTCGCCTTCATGGATGGGCTGGTCCTCGGTGGCGGGGTCGGCGTCGCCGCCCACGGCAGCCATCGCATCGTCACCGAGCGCACCCGCACCGGAATGCCCGAGACGACCATCGGTTTCGTCCCCGACGTGGGCGGGCTCTACCTGCTGGGCCGAGCGCCCGGGGAGTCCGGCACCTATGCCGCACTGACCAGCGCGCACCTGGATGCCGCAGACGCCCTGCATCTTGGTCTGGCCGATACCTATGTGGACTCCGGTTCCCTGCCCGGTTTGGCAGCGGCCCTGGAAACGGCGGCCACCCCGGCGGACGTCGAGGCCGCCATCGGCGACGTCGGCCGTCCGGCACCCGTCTCGGCGCTCGCCGACCAGTGCGGGGGCATGGGCAAGGACTACGCCGGGGATTCGATCGAGCGGATCCTCGGCCGGTTGCGCACGCGCGGCGGGGCAGCCGCGGAGGCGGCCGAAACGATTGCCGCCAAATCACCGACGGCTGTGAAGACGACCTTGGCGGCGTTGCGGCGGGCCGCGGACCTCGAGAGCCTGGAGGACGCGCTCGACCAGGACTACCGGGTGGGTGTGCGCATGCTCGCCTCCCATGACTTCCTCGAAGGCATCCGCGCCCAGGTCATCGACAAGGACCGCCGGCCGCGCTGGAGTCCGGCGACACTGGACCAGATCAGCCCAGAGATGATCCGCGACTACTTCGAGTCGCTCGAACCCGATGAACACGGCGGCGAGCTCGGCCTCGGCGATGACGTGAAGGAGCGTGCCTGATGGGAACCGGAACCATAGCCTTCCTCGGCTTGGGCCACATGGGGCTGCCGATGGCGCGAAACCTCGTTGCCGCCGGCCACGGCGTCCGTGCCTTCGACGTCGTCCCGACGGCCGTCGAGGCTGCTGCATCGGCGGGCATACCCACTGTGGCGTCGGCACTCGAGGCAGTGGAGGGCGCGGACGTGGTGTTGACCATGTTCCCCGGCGGGCAGCAGCTGCTGGACGCCTACCGCGGTGTCGACGGGCCCGGCCTGCTCGAGGCGGCGGTACCCGACACGCTCTTCCTGGATTGCTCCACCATCAACGTCGACGAGGCCCGGGAGGCGGCGCGGCTGGCGCTGGAAGCCGGACACCGCAGCGTCGATGCACCGGTGTCCGGCGGCGTCGTCGGAGCCGAGGCAGGGACCCTGACGTTCATGATCGGCGCCCTGCCCGAGGACCTCGAAGCAGTCCGCCCGTTGTTGGAGGTCATGGGTGGCAAGCTTGTGCACTGCGGTGACCACGGTTCCGGCCAGGCGGCGAAGGTCTGCAACAACATGATCCTGGGCGTGAGCATGATTGCGGCATCCGAGGCCTTCGTGCTGGGCGAGAAGCTGGGCCTGACCCACCAGGCGCTCTATGACGTGGTGTCCACCGCGTCCGGCCAATGCTGGGCCGTGACCACGAACTGCCCCGTTCCGGGGCCCGTGCCCACCAGTCCCGCGAACCGGGACTACCAGCCGGGCTTCGCCGGTGCGCTGATGGCCAAGGACCTGGGGCTGGCAATGAACGCGATCAAGAGCACCGGCGTCGCCGCCGAACTGGGCCCGATGGCAGCCCGGATCTACGAACGTTTCCGCGACGAAGGAGGCGCCGGCCGCGACTTCTCCGGCATCATCACCGACATCCGGGACCGCTCCGCGGGCCCGGACTGAGCGAAACGCCGACCGGGCCCGGTCAATCTGAAGGGTCGGCCGCGAAGTCCCCGGCCTGCTGGCGGAAGCGGCCCAGGATGCCGATCAGCGCGGTGACATCCTCTGCCGGGAACCCGGACGTCGAAAACACCGCGGAGTTCAGTTCCGTTGTCGTCTTCTCGGCGGCCTCGCGGCCCCGGTCGGTGAGCGAGACCAGGGTCGTCCGGCCGTCGGTCGGGTGCGGGCTGCGCTGGACGAAGCCCGCGCGTTCGAGCCGGTCCACGGCATTCGTCACGGAGGTGGGGTGGACCTGCAGCAGTGCGCTGACCTTGACCATCGGCAGCGAGCCGGTCCGCGAGAAACCGAGCAATGCCAGTAGTTCGTAGCGCGCGAACGTCAGCCCGAACGGCTTGACGACGGCCTCGCAGCGCTGCAACAGGATCTGTTGGGTGCGCATGACCGCGGTGATCGCGGCCATGGGCGCCGCCTGGGCCCTCCAGCCCTGGTCCTCCCAGTTGCGCTGGGCCGCCGCGATCGGGTCGAAGGGCAGCGGCGCGCTCATCCCCGGCCCTTGAGGTTCGGGAAGTCCGTGTCCGCGTACTCCACGCCCAGGCCCGTGACCGGGACGCCGCCGTGGCGGGCCTCCTCGTTCCGGCGCAACTCGACCCGGCGGATCTTCCCCGAGATCGTCTTGGGCAGTTCGGCGAATTCGAGACGGCGGATGCGCTTGAACGCCGGCAGGTGCTCGCGGCAGTACCCCAGGATGTCCTCCGCGGTCGCCGCATCCGGGGCGTGGCCGGCGGCGAGGACCACGTAGGCCTTGGGCACGTTGAGCTTCAGGGCATCGGGGGAGGGCACGACGGCGGCCTCCGCCACGGCGGGATGCTCGATGAGCACCGACTCGAGTTCGAAGGGGCTCAGCCGGTAGTCGCTGGACTTGAACACGTCGTCGTCCCGGCCGACGTAGGTGATGATGCCGCGTTCGTCCCGCTCGGCGACGTCACCGGTGTGGTAGTAGCCGCCGCGGAAGGCGGTGGCCGTCTTTTCCGGGTCGCCGTAGTACGACTTCATCAGGCCCAGCGGGCGCGGATCCAGCCGCAGGCAGATCTCCCCGAGGTCCGCCTCCTCCCCGGTGGCGGGATCCAGCAGGACGACGTCGTAGCCGGGCAGCGGGGTGCCCATGGCGCCGATCTTCACGGGCTGGCCCGGGGTGTTGGCGATCTGCACGGTCGTCTCGGTCTGGCCGAAACCGTCGCGGATCTGCTGGCCCCAGGCCCGGTACACCTGGTCGATGACCTCGGCGTTGAGCGGTTCCCCGGCCGAGACGACCTTCGTCGGCGGGGTCTTCAGCCGGGTCAGATCCGCCTGGATGAGCAGCCGCCATACGGTGGGGGGCGCGCAGAAGCTGGTGACCTTCTCCGCCTCCATCTGGTCCATCAGCGCGGCCGGGTCGAAGCGGTCGTAGTTGTAGATGAAGACGGTGGCCTCGGCGATCCACGGGGTGAACACGTTGGACCAGGCATGTTTGGCCCAGCCCGGGGAGGCAACATTCAGGTGCACGTCACCGGGGCCGAGGCCGATCCAGTACATGGTGGAGAGGTGTCCAACCGGGTAGGAGGTATGGGTGTGCTCGACGAGCTTGGCCTTCGAGGTGGTGCCGGAGGTGAAGTAGAGCAGCAGGGTCTCGTCGCCGGGCGTCGGGCCGTCCGGGGTGAATTCCGTGGCCGAGGCCCCGGAATCGGCGTAGGAGAGCACCGTCGTCGTGCCCTGGACCAGGGATGCGGGGGCATCACCGACGGCGACCAGCCGGTAGTCTCCGGGGACGCCGTCGAACTTGGCCAGGTCGCCCGTGCCCGCGATCGCCCAGGAGGCCCCGCCGCGTTCAACCCGGTCGGCCAGGTCGGCCGGGCCCATCTGCGTGGTGGTGGGGATCATGACGATGCCCAGCTTCATGGCGGCCAGCATGATCTCCCAGAGTTCGACCTGGTTGCCGAGCATGAGGATGGCCTTGTCACCGCGGGCGAATCCGGCCTCGCGCATCCAGTTGGCGACCTGGTTGGAGCGCGCGGAGAGTTCGGCCCAGGTGCGCCGGGTGGATGAACCGTCCTTCTCGACGATGATCAGGGCCGGGGTATCGGCGCGTTCGGGCGTGGCCGCCACCGCGTCGAACCAGTCAATCCCGAAGTTGAACTCCGCGAACGCCGGCCAGCGGAACTCCTCGCGGGCCCGGGCGTAGTCGCCGCTCAGGGACACGAGATGGTCGCGGGCTGCACGGAAATCGTCGGTGACTGACATTTTTCACCTTTCATGGGGGCGCCGGGCCGAACCCGGCGCGGTGTTTCCCCGAATATACGTGGACATCCTAGCGTTTGGAAGCCTCCCGCCGTCCGTGACGTCAGCCCGCCGGTGTCCGCCACCAGTCGTCCATCAGCGTCACCGGGGTGGTGCGCTTGTGGCGGCTGCGCAGGTAACGGGTCTCGATGGCCTCGGCCACGGACTCCGGGACGGTACGCCCCTCGAGGTAGTCGTCGATGTGGTCGTAGGACAGGCCGAGCTCGTCCTCGTCGGTGCGCAGTGGCGTGCCATCCAGCAGGTCAGCGGTGGGCGGCTTGGACCACAGGCGCTCCGGGGCGCCGAGGTGGCGCAGCACCTGGCGGTTCTGCCGCTTGTCCAGGCCGTAGAGGGGCAGGATGTCGGCCCCTCCGTCACCGAATTTCGTGAAGAAACCGGTCACCGATTCGGCGGCATGGTCGGTGCCGATGACCAGGTGGTTGCGCTCGCCGGCGAGGGCGTACTGGGCGGTCATGCGCAGCCGGGCCTTGGTGTTTCCCTTGTTGAAGTCGCTGATCTTCACCCCGGTGGAGCGCGAGTATTCGGCGGCCAGTGCGTCGACTGCCGGCTTGATGTCGTACGTCCACACCGTCTGGGGGGCGATGAACTCCAGGGCGGCCGCCGCATCGTCTTCGTCGGCCTGGACGCCATAGGGCAGTCGCACCGCCACGAAGTCCACGTCGAGCCCCTCGGCGGCTGCCTCCTCGACGGCCAGTTGGGCCAGGCGCCCCGCCAGGGTCGAATCCAGGCCCCCGGAGATGCCCAGGACGAACCCCCGGGTGCCCGTGGCGGCGAGGTAGTCGCGCAGGAAGGCGACGCGGCGGGCCACCTCCCGTCCGGGATCGATGGTCGGCTTCACGCCCATGTCGCTGATGATCAGTGCCTGCAATTCGCGCATGCCTTCAGACTATCGCCCCGTCCCGACGGCACGCGGTGGCGCGGGCGTGGAACACTTCCGGGCCAACATGGTGAATAGTAGGGAGGGAGAACAGGAACCACCCTGCGTGAGGAAGCGGTCATGGAACCCATCCATCCGGAGCACCCCGCTCCGGACCGAGTGCTGGTCCACCTCAGTGATACCCACCTACGTGGTGGCGGAGCGCTGCTGGCCGGATCGATGGACAGCATCGGAAGGCTGCGTTCGCTCGTGGCCCGGCTCGAGGCCTCCGGCGAACAACCCGACGCGCTGGTCGTCACCGGGGACCTGGCGGACAAGGGAGAGCCCGACGCCTATGCCATCCTGCGCTCGATCATCGAACCCGCTGCCGCACGCCTGCAGACGCGTGTGATCTGGGCGGTCGGGAACCACGACGACCGATCGGCACTGCGTACCGAACTCCTGGGCGAACCGGCAGACACCTCGCCGCTGGACCGCGTGACGTGGGTGGGCGGGCTACGGATCATCGCCCTGGACACGACGGTCCCGGGCAGCCACCACGGCCAGGTCGATGCGGACCAGCTTCAGTGGCTACGCGCCGAGTTGGCCACCCCTGCACCGGACGGGACGATCCTGGCCATGCACCATCCGCCGGTAGCCAGCGTCCAACCCCTGGCGATCCTCGTGGAGCTGCGCGGGCAAGCCGCCCTCGCCGACGTGCTGCAGGACACCGACGTGCGCGCCATCCTGGCCGGGCACCTGCACTACTCGACCTTCGGCACATTCGCCGGCATCCCCGTGTCGGTTGCCTCCGCCACCTGCTACACGCAAGATCTCGCCGCCGGGGTGGACCCCGAGCTCGGGATCCGCGGTACCCGGGGCCGCGACGCGGCCCAGGCCTACAACCTGGTCCACGTCCTGCCCGAGACCGTCGTGCATTCCGTCGTCCCGGCCGCCGGCGGGGAGAGCATTGGCGAGGTGGTGGAACCGGAAGGGGTGGCCGAAATCCTGCGCGCGCACGGGATCGACCCGACCACCGTCAGCCGACGCGGGGGCCGGTCTCCGGGTGCTCCCACGGGGCCGCGATCGGGAAATAGCCCTGCAGGAACCCGGTAACCACTTCCTGCCGTTCTCGGGCGGGTACCTCCGGGAAACTCCCGTCATTGAGGCAGAAGAAGTCCTGGTTGCGCTTCTTCAGCAGTTTGCGCAACGAGTCCAGGCCCTCATACATCGTGGTGTCCACATACTTGACCTTGGCCTTCTCCTTGGTCACCGCGCGACCGGTCAGCAGCGCGTAGTAGTGGTAGAGCGAGTTGGTGACCGAGATGTTGTCCTTGGCGCGGAAGCGGCTCGCCGCCGTGGCGGCGAACTCGTCGGGGAACACCTCCTCCAATTCCCGGAGCACGCTGCGTCGTAGCGGGGCCGCCGTGTGCTCGAGGTGCCGGGTGGTGATCCGCCCGAACCGGTCGTTGAGCAGTCGGCGGTTCACGCGGGCGGAGTTCTCGAAGCCGGACCGGTCCAGGTGGTTGTCGCCCAGGCCGATGCGCGTCCCGGCCTCGATGAACTTGGTGATCCCGCCGGGCGAGAAGAACATGTCCGGACCCAGGGGGCGGCCGAAGAACATGTCGTCGTTCGAGTACAGGAAGTGCTCGGACAGCCCGTCGATGTGCTGCAGCTGGGATTCAACCGCCTGCGAGTTGAAGGTGGGCAGCACCGACGGGTCACGGAAATGATCCGTGGCCCTCACGACGCTGATGCGCGGGTGGTCGGCATCCAACCACGCCGGGATGGGGGAGTCGGTGGCGATGTAGATGTGGCGGACCCACGGCGCGAACATGTAGACGCTGCGCAGCGCGTACTTCAGCTCGTCGATCTGCCGGTAGCGGGCCTCGGAGTCGTCGCCTTCGCCGACCACGACGCCGTCCATGAACGATGCCCGGTAGCGCTGGTGTTCGAGGTCGTTGCCGTCCACCCAGGAGTACACCAGGTCGATCGGGAAGGAAATGTCCATGGCGTGTTCGGCGAACATGTTCTCGATGGTCGGCCACTCGCGGCCGAACCGGTGCACGGTCCCCCTGACCGCCTCACCGGCCGGCAGTGTCGCCCGGGTCAGCGAGTTCTCCATCGGCAAGTGGACCTGGCCGGAATCCGTCCACTGCCACAGCTCGACCTGGACGCCGGTGGACGCGCCGAACGCCAACCCGCCTGCCGGTTCGATGCGTGGACGGTAGAGCCGGAACATACGTGCCTTCGAGCTGGCGGCCAGCTTCCCGTCGGCTACCAGCAGTGCCTTGTCCCTGCGGGTGTCGACGGTCAGCGAGTAGAACGGTTCGTCCTGGCAGGCGGCCACGAGGGCCTTGCGCAGGGCCTTGCGGTCCGTCCAGGAAACGGCGATGACCGGCCGTGCGTCGTTGCCGCGCACCAGCAGGTAGCCCACCCCCGCCGCATCGAGGGCGTCGCGGACGAACAACAGATCGGTCACCATCGCCTCGTGTGGGGTGATGGAATTGTTCACCAGTGCATAGCGGCCCTCGGCCCGCACGATGTCGGCGCGCTCCTGGAGCCGGGCCATGGCCTCCGGGGAGGTGACCTCACGGACCGGGGATGCGGCGCCGTCGTCCTCGGGGGTGCCGTGGAAGACCTCGTCCGGGTGGGGTGCGGTGCGTGTTGCCTCGAGGGGGTCGGTGTCCGGAGCTGGTCCGACGATGCCCGTATCGCTCATGCGCGTTCCGTGCCGGACCAGCCGAGGTTGGTGGCCATGCGCTGCAGGGTGGCGATGGTGGTGGCGTACTGTTCCGGGGTGACGCCCGCGCTGGAGCGTTCCCGCATGCCCTCGACGATCTCCGTGAGCCGCTCCAGGCTGGTGCGGCCCCGGTCAGTCAACACGTAGGATTCCCCATCCCGTTCGACCCAGCCGGACTCCAGGAGCTCGGTCAGGTGCTCGGCCGGGGATGCCGGTTCGCCTTCGGGGGAGACCTCGTCGAAGAACGGGGCCAGGGCTGACATGAGTTCATCCGATGTATGGGGATCGGCCCCCAGCAGGTTCAGGAGTTGCCATTGCCGGCGCGTGACGCCGTGCTCCTCCAAGGAGGCGGCGAACTGCTCCGAAATGAGCGAGTCCACCAGCTTGAGCCAGTATCCGATCGGTCGCTGAGCATTCATGGTTTCACCCTAGCCCGGGACCGCTCTGCTGTCTTGCCACCCGTGGGAGCACGCGGCGGGCCCGGGGCCACCTAGAATGTAGGCCATGACCTCGAACAACGACGCACGAACCCGCCTGCTCGAACTCATCCAGGAACTCGCCGTGGTCCGCGGCAAGGTCACGCTGTCCTCCGGCAAGGAAGCCGACTACTACGTGGACCTGCGGCGGATCACGCTGCACCACGAGGCCGCGCCACTGGTGGGCTCGGTCATGCTCGAACTGCTCGACGATGCCGGCATCGGCTTCACCAACGCCGGCGGACTGACCATGGGTGCCGATCCCGTGGGCACCGCCCTGATGCATGCCGCCGGTCGGGCCGGCCGCGCGGTCGACGCCTTCGTGGTCCGCAAGGCGCAGAAGTCCTACGGTATGGGCCGCCAGGTCGAGGGCCCGGACGTGGCCGGGCGCAACGTCGTCGTCCTCGAGGACACCTCCACGACCGGCGGGTCAGCGCTCACCGCCGTGGAGGGCGTGCGGAACGCAGGCGGCAACGTGGTCGCCGTGGCTGTGATCGTGGACCGCGACACCGGTTCGAAGGAACGCATCGAGGCCGAAGCCGGTGTCCCCTACCTCTTCGCGTTCGGCAAGGACGAACTCGGACTCTAGCTGCGCGGCCGGTCCGCGTCCGGATCCGGGTCGGGGTCGGCGTGGTCGGTGGTGAAGCCGGCTGGGTTCGCTGCGCGGATCACGGTCTGCTGTACCAGGGGGATCCGCACGCCGGCCTGGTCGAGGTCGACCTTGAGCTGCGCCCGCATGGCCCGGGCGACGGCCCACTGCTGCAGCGGCTGGGTGCGGAAGACCAGCCGGATGGTCATGGACTCCCCGCTCAGGTCCTGCACGCCCCAGATTTCCGGGTCATCGAGGATTTGGTGCGACCACTGCGGATCGCTCTGCAGCTTCCGCGCGGAAGCCAGGATCATCTCGCTCACCTCGGGCACGTCCGAATCGTAGGGAACCGGCACGTCGAGGACTGCGCGGGCCCAGCCCTGCGAGAAGTTGCCCACGCGCAGGATCTCACCATTGCGCACGTGCCACAGGGTGCCGTCGACGTCGCGAACCTGGGTAATGCGTAGGCCGACGGCCTCGACCGTGCCGGCCGCCTCGCCCAGATCAACGTAGTCGCCGATGCCGAACTGGTCCTCGGCCACCAGGAAGATCCCCGAGAGGTAGTCCTTGACGAGCGCCTGGGCGCCGAAGCCGAGGGCCACGCCGACGATGCCGGCGCTGGCCAGGATCGGCCCCATGTTGATGCCCACCTGGGACAGTACGGTGAGAAGCACGACGGTGGTGATGACGATCGTGGTGACCGAGCGCATCACCGAACCGACCGTTTGGGCCCGTTGGGTGCGGCGTGCGACGGCGATGGGCGACTCCTGCACCAGCCATCGGCGGCCGCCCTTTTCGGCCTTCCGTTTTTCCTTGGTCAAGGCTGCGGCCTCACCGGCGGCGATGTGTTCCGTGGTCCGGCGGATGACCCGGCGGATGATGTAGTTGAGGATCACCGCGATGACTATGATGACCACGATCTTCAACGGACGGTCCAGCCAGAACGACCAGTCCAGAAAGGGCGAGGCATCGTTGAGCGTGGGCAGGGAATCGGGAAGTGGCATGTTCCGAGGCTAGGGCGATCCGGGGAGCCGAGGCAAACCGGGTGCCGATGGTTGGCGCATGTGCCATCCCTGACGGCAACGGACGCCGTGGGATCATCGGGCAGGCCGATGATCCCACGGTGTGGAACGACCTAGTACGTCAAACCGTAGCCGAACGGATAGAGTGCACCGTCCGTGGTTTCGCCGTAGCCCGGCAGGTCGCTGTACTGCTCGCGGATGGCATCGGCCGTGCCCGCCAGTGCGAACGGCATCTTTCCCTGGGGGGCGACATGTCCCGAGAGCACGTCAAACAACGCCTTGTCCCCCATGCCGAAACCGGCGACGATCGCCCCGGCATCCCGCAATCCGCTCGCCTCGTCCATGACGAACGGCTGGCGGAAGTAGATGTGCAACACGACCTTGTTCGGGTCTTCCACCTCGGCCATGACCTGCTTGATGGTGTCCAGCGATGGGGAGATTTCCCATGATTCGGCGGCCGCCATCCCGGTGAAGTCCAGGGTTCCCGCTTCCCAAGGCAGTGCCCCGCCGTACGGAAGTCCGTCGTCGGTGCAGTCGTCAGCACCCTGGGTCACGCAGGCGTCGGCAGCCCCGAAGGGGCTTTTGCCGTCGAGCCCGTCCACGCCGTCCAGCGTGACCGGATTGGTGTGCTCTGGATTCATCCCGGACTCCGGATCGTCGCTCTTGTACGTGGCGGTGTTCCTGTTGTTCACCGTGACGTTTATGACCGCGTAATCGCTGTTCTTTGCACTCGGGCGGTCCGCAGGAGCCTCGGTGTTGCCGTTCACCACGTCGTAGCCATAGCCGGAGACGGTCTTCTCATCCGCGTCACCCAGCAAATAGACGGAGGAACCGGGATCCAAGGGCAGAACCTTGCCGCCGTCGTCCGTATCCTTGTTCTGCAACAGCACCGCCGACTTGCGCTGGACGTCCAGGCCGGTCTCATGGTGTTCCGGACTACCAATCGTCTCGGTGGCGGCCTCCGGGTCAACATAGGGGTTCTCGAACAATCCCAGGCGGAACATCGGGGTCGTCAACCTCACGGCGGCGGTTGTGACGCGCTCCTCGGTCACCAGCCCGTTCGCGACAAGGTCGGTGATCGTCTTGACGTCGTGGAATCCCGAGAGGGTGTCCGTGCCGCCGTTTACCGCAGCGGCCACGCGTTCCGGAACGCTTTTGCCCTCGAGCCCCCAAGCGCGGTCGGTGACGATGCCGGTGTCCGAATTGACGTAGCCGTCGAAGCCGAGCTTGCCCCGCAGCAGGTCGTTGACGATTTGCTTGGAGAATGCCATGCCCGTCTGGTCGTAGGTGACGCCGTCATAGGTGACGTTCACGGGTGCGCCGTAGTACGGCATGATCGCCGAGACGCCCGCATCTATGGCGGCCTTGAAGGGCTTGAGGTGTTCACCGAAGGCGCCGCCGGGGTAGACCTGCGTCTTGCCGAAAGAATAGTGGGCATCCAAGCCAAGTTCCTGCGGGCCGCCCCCGGGGAAGTGCTTCATGGTCAGCGCGACCGGGGACTGCGGGGACAGGGAGACGCCGTCGTCATCTACCGGACCCTGCAAGGTCCCCACGAGGGAGGACATGATGTTGGCATCCAGGTCCGCGTCCTCGGTGAACGTTTCATGCACCCGGTACCACCGGGGTTCGGTGGACAGGTCTGCCATGTAGCCGTACATGCCGCGTAACCCGATGGACTTCCACTCCTCTCCCAATGACCCCGGCGAAGTCTTCTACGACCTCCATGTCGCCAGTGGTGGGTTCTTGCCCCGTGCGCTGGGACTCCTGTCCCAGGGCCGCTGCAGCGATCCCGGCTTCCTTGGGGAAGGCGGTGAAGGCGCCCGCCGATTCATTGATGCCGGCCCGGGCATTGGGGTCTATGTGGTTGCGGGCGTTTGACTTGTAGAGCACCGGAATGCCCAATCTGGTGGCTTCGGCCAGCTCCTGGATGGAATTCATGTAGGTGGCGGCTTCGCCGGGGGTGAGGGAGGTGCTGGCACGGAACCCTCCGCCTGCATCCCCGCAAACGGCCTGGTCCGCGCTGGTCACGGTGTTTCGGAAGATGAAGCGGTGCATCATCTGGTCGTTGATGTATCCCGTTGCAGCAGGATCGAGAGTTCCGCGCGTCCCGGTCTCCTGGTCGCAGGCGGCATTGAGTGTGTCGATGAGCATGAGGCCGGCCTTCTCCTCGAGCGTCATCAGGGAGACCAGGTTTTCCGCACGTTTTTCGGCGGGGAGCCGCCAGTCCTCATAGGGGTCGAGCTGGCCATTGCCATTCAGGTCCTTGAAGTGCCGCCCCTTGACCTTGATGGTGTCCTTCGCCCGGGCGTCGAGTCGGGGTGGCTTGCCGTGGTTCCCCTCGTTTCCCCGGGTCTGTACTTGGGCAGTTGGACTGGCCGCCTGCGGCATGGCGGCCGCGGCCGGTAGTCCCAGGACCAGCGACAGCGGCACGGCCACGGCCGCTGCGGCGCGGTGCCGTTTTGAGGTCGGTGCGTTGAATCTTTTCATAGGGCCCTCCAGCGAGTTGGTGCGAATGATGATCACGGTGTGACGATGCGACGGCCACCGGCACGAGTCCACTGTGACCCAGAACACCCGTGGGAGGCTCGTGGTTGCCATCAGTTGCACCGAATTTGTCGATGTGCATCCAGACGTGAAAAACCCCCGCAGCCATCCGTGCCTGCGGGGGTTTTCGGCGACGAAGCCGGGGAGTTTGCTCCCGCTACGGGCCCGTCAGGCCCAGGAGCTCGGGAAGCCACATCGACAACTGCGGGATGAACGCCACGATGAAGAGCATGACGATCAAGGCGATGAAGAACGGCACCAGCGACTTGATCACCGGTTCCACCCGGAGCTTGGCGATCTTCGCGCCGACGAAGAGCACGTTGCCGACGGGCGGGGTGATCGTGCCCAGGCAGAGGTTGAACGTGACCATGATCCCGAAGTGGATCGGGTCGACTCCGAACTCGGTGACGATCGGCAGGAAGATCGGCACGAAGATCAGGATGGCCGGCGTCGGATCCATGAACGTGCCGACGATCAGCAGGATGATCATGATGAGCACCAGGATGATCGACGGGTTGTCGGTCAGGCCCAGGAGCGCGTTCGAGATGGCCGCCGGGATGCCCGAGAAGGCCATGACCCACGCCATGATCGTCGAGACGCCAACGAGGAGCATCACGATCGACGTGGTGCGGGTTGCGTCCAGGACGATCGCCGGCAGGTCCCTGACCTTCACGGCCCGATACGCGAATCCGAGGACCAGGCAGTACACGACGGCGATGGCTGCGGACTCCGTCGGGGTGAAGATGCCGGCGAGGATGCCGCCGATCACGACGACGATCATGAGGATCGACGGCACAGCGCGCCAGAGGGTGAGCATGGCCAGCTTTAACGGCACCCGCTCCGTGACACCGACGCCGGGACGGCGGCGGACATACAGCCAGACGATGAACATGCAGGCCACGGCCCACAGGATGCCCGGGATGTAGCCGGCGACGAACAAGGTGGCGATCGAGGTGCTTGAGACCAGCGAGTAGACAATCAGGGTGTTGCTTGGCGGGATCAACATGCCCGACGGGGCCGAGGCGACGTTGACGGCCGCGGAGAAATTCCGGTCATACCCTTCCTTGGCCTGCCGGGGGCCGATCACGCCGCCGACGGCTGCGGCAGACGCCACGGCTGCGCCCGAGACGGAACCGAAAAGCGCGTTGGCCACGACGTTGGTCTGTGCCAACGAACCGGGCATGCGCCCGACCAGGACCTTGGCGGCATCGATGAGCCGCCCGGCGATGCCGCCATTGTTCATCAGCACGCCGGCCAGGATGAAGAACGGGATGGCCAGCAGGGCAAACGAGTTCACCCCGGTGAACATGCGTTGGGCGGCCACGAAGGAGGCCTTTTCCATGCCGATGACCGCGGCCACGGCGACGAAGGCGGAGAACCCGACCGCGACGGCGATCGGCACGCGGGCCAGGAGGAGGACGGCAATGCCGACCACCAGGACGATTCCTGCAACGAGTGCTGCATCCATGGTCAGACCGCCTCCCTGATCTCTTCTTCGTCACTGGGCAGGCCGCGGCCGCGGGCGGCCTCGGAGATGTGGAAGAGCGAGTAGAACGTCATGATGAGGCCGGAGATGGGCAGTGCGAGGTACATGGTGCCGATGTTCACCGGCAGCCCGGAGACCTTCTGGGTCCAGGTCAGGTCGACGCCGCGCAGGCCACCCCAGACCAGGATGAGCAGGGCAAAGGCGAGAATGACGACGTTGACCGCGATTTCCATGCCGCGGGTGCCGTTGACCTTGACCAGCCGGGTCAGGAAGTCGACGGCGATGTGCTCCTTCTCGGAGAAGACCCAGGCCGACCCGAACAGGGCCAGCCAAACGAACAGGTACTGGGCCACCGACGTGGTCCAGGTGGCGGGGGAGTGGACCACTTGGCGGCTGAAGACCTGCCAGACCACGACCAGCACGAGGGCCACGAAGAGGACGATGCACAGCCAGCGCAACGCGACATCGAGCGATTTCTTGACTGCGGTCACTGGGCGGCCTCCTGGACGGCGTCGTAGAGTTCGCGGTCGGCCGGGCTCTTCAACGCGCCCTTGACCACGGGGGCGAGCGCCTTGTCGAAGGCGGCCTTGTCGACGTCGTTGAACTTCGTTCCGGAGTCCTTGGCCTGCTGGATGGCCTCGGCCGTATCCTTCTTCCACAGTTCGGTGTGCGCCGTCATGGTCTTGGCCCATTCGGCGTCGAAGGTCTTGCGGTCCTCCGGGGTCATGCCGTTGTAGGTCTCGGAGTTGATCAGCATGTAATCCAAGCCGACCAGGTGGCGAGTGCGTGCGACGTACTTGGCCACCTCATTGTGGTGCTGCGTCATGTAGGAGATTTCGTTGTTCTCCGCCCCATCGAGGACTCCGGACTGCAATGCGGTGTAGACCTCGCCATAGGACATCGGCGTCGCGGAGCCGCCCATCGCGTTGACCATGTCGATGTGGACGTCCGATTCCTGGACGCGGATCTTCATGCCATGCAAGTCGGCGGGCTTCTTGATGGGTCCGGTGACCGTGTAGAGGTTCCGGTCGCCCTGTGTCAGGCCGCCCAGCACCGTGAGGTTCTTTGGTTCCTCGAGCGAGGTGAACAGATCGCCCACGATCGACTTGTCGGTGATGACCGCCATCTGGTGGTCGATGCTCTTGAAAGTCGTCGGCAGGTTCAGCACGCCGAAGTCGGGGTTGAGGTTCTCGAGTTGGGTTCCGGAGGCGACGGCCATGTCGACCGATCCGTCGCTGACGAGCTGGATGACCTCCTGCTGCGCCCCGAGCGTCTCGTTCGGGTAGACCTTGACATCCCAGCGTCCATCGGTGGCGGTCTTGAGCCGTTCGCCGAAGTCGGTGAGTGCGATGTAGGACGGATGGGTCTCGGACTGGTTCAGCGAGAGCACCAGCGTCTTGCCGGTCTCCGCTTTCCCCGATACGCCGGAACTGCACGCGGAGAGAGCCAGCATCAAGGCCAGCCCCACGGCGCACAGGCTCAGGAAGCGCACTTTCATTCGGATCACTACTTTCTGGCCGGCGGACGATGATCGTCCACCCCGCGAAAGATTCGCGGCGGACCGGCCCCATTGACGGTACTTATGCATGATGTCTGCCACAGGGGGCGGAAAGCGACTAGTTGCCATGAGTTGCCACCGGGTTCACGTAGCGGAGCCAATGGAGCAAGATGGGGAGCATGCCCCTCATCCCGGATGCCCCGAAACCGGCGACGATCTACGATGTGGCGCGGCTGGCCGGCGTCTCTGCGTCGACGGTCTCCCGGGCTTTTGCGCGTCCGGGACGGGTCAGCTTTGCCACGGCCGAAAAGATCCGCACAGTGGCGGCGGAACTCGGCTACCGCTCGTTGGACGTCCGCCGGCCCATGGCGGAGGGGCGGGAACGACACGGCACGATTGCCCTGGTGATCGCTGACATCTCCAATCCCGTCTTCTTCGACATGATCCGCGGGGCGGAGGAGGAGGCAGCCAAGAGCGGCTACACGATGCTCTTGGCCCATACCCGGGAGTCCGGGGTGGTCGAACGCGAGGCCATCGAACGGGTCATGGGGATCGTGGACGGCATTGTCTTGAGCAGCTCTCGGATGTCCGATGCGGCGATCCGAGCGATGGCGAAACAGAAGCCGACCCTGGTGATGAACCGGGGCGTCAGCGGGGTCGCGAGCGTCGTGACCGACAATGCCCGCGGCATGCGACGTGTGGTTGAGCATCTGGGCGAACTGGGTCACCGCGACATCGCCTATCTCGCCGGACCCGAGGCTTCCTGGGCGAACGGGATGCGCTGGCGCAGCCTGAAGGAGGGTGCCTTGGAGCTGGGGTTGCGGGTGAACCTCATCGCATGCCCGGCGCCGACCCGTGACGGCGGCGGGGCCGTGGCTGAACAGGTCCTGGCCAGTGGGGCGACGGCGGTCGTGGGATACAACGACCAATTGGCCGTGGGCTTCATGCGCCGCGCCCAATCCATCGGTTACGACGTCCCCGGCGATGTCAGTGTGATCGGATTCGACAACTCGGTGGTGGCCGAACTTGCCCACCCCGGACTCACCACGGTGGCCGCCCCGCTGCATGCGTTGGGTTCCGCCGCGGTGCGCAACCTGCTCGTCATCTCCCAGGGTGGTGTCCAGATCCCCGCCCGGCCCGTGGTGCTCCCGACGCGACTGGTGGTGCGGGCCTCGACCGGCCATCCCCGGGTGTGATGCAACACATGGCAACTTGTTGCCATTGCGGTCGTCGAATCCGACGATAGAGCCATGCCTTCCTCCATTGCCAACCACCCCGACCGGTTGTTTCCGGCAGATCCCGGCGTACGTGACGTTGCGCGCCGACTCCACGCGGTTGTGGAGACCCTGCCCATCATCTCCCCGCACGGACACGTGGAGGCCGCCGTCATCGCCGACGATGTGGCCTTCCCGGACCCGACGGCCATGCTGATCAGCCCCGACCACTACGTCACGCGTCTGATGCACGCTGCGGGTGTCCCGCTGGAGAACCAGCGCGTCGGCGGCAGCACCGGCGCCACGCCCCGTGAAACCTGGCGGACGTTCTGCCGGAACTGGCCGCTGTATGACGGCACCGCCTCGGGCTATTGGCTGCGCCAGGAATTCGTCGACGTCTTCGGCATCGACGATCTGGACATCCGTGAGGAGACCGCCGACGCCGTCTACGACGCCTTGCAGCAGAAGATCGACGAGCCCGGCTTCCGCCCCCGGGCGCTCATGGACCAGTTCGGCATCGAGGTCATGGCCACCACCGACGATCCCCTGGCCGACCTCGCCGCCCACGACCGGCTGGCCGCCGACGCCACGTTCGCCCCGCGCGTGCTGCCGACCTTCCGCCCCGACGCCTACACGAAGTTCTGGGTCGACGGCTTTTCCGCCAACGCCGACCGGCTGATCCAGGCCGCAGGTGACGGTGCCACCGGCTACGACGGCTACCTCGCCGCGATGGCCAGCCGCCGCCGCTACTTCGCCGAACACGGTGCGGTCTCCTCCGACCATGGAACCCACAACGCCAACACGCTCAAGCTCGGTCGCGACGAGGCCGCCGGGCTCTTCGCCAAGGGCCTGGCTGGAACCGCGACCTTTGCCGAGGGCCTGGCCTTCGAGGCCCACATGATGTACCAGCAGGCCGCCATGGCGCTGGACGACGGCCTGGTCATGACCATGCATGCCGGCGTGCACCGCAACACGCACCCGGGAACCCTGGAGCGCTTCGGGCCCGACACCGGACACGACATCCCCTTTGGCGTCGACTTCTCCACGGGCCTGCAGCCGCTGCTGGCCGACTTCGGCACGGCCGAGGGATTCCACTTCATTCCGTTCACCATCGACGAGACGGTCTTCTCCCGCGAGATCGCCCCGCTGGCCGGGTTCTTCCCCTCGGTTTTCGTCGGCGCCCCCTGGTGGTTCCTCGACGCCCCGGACGCCATGCTGCGCTTCCGCTCCGCCGTCACCGAAACGACCGGCTTCTCCCGGTCCTCCGGCTTCATCGACGACACCCGTGCCTTCTGCTCCATCCCCGCACGCCACGATGCCTCCCGCAGGACGGAAGCGGCATTCCTGGCCCGCCTCGTCGCCGAACACCGGCTCACCGAGGAGCGCGCCGCCGAGGTCATCGTCGACCTGGTCGATGGTTCACCGCGACGGGCGTTCAAGCTGTGAGCGCCACGGAAACGGCAACGCGTCCGCTGAACGCCACGACCTACGAAGCCGGGGCGCGTCCGAAGATCCGAATCGTCCACCTGGGGCTGGGGGCCTTCCACCGCGCCCACCAGGCCTGGTACACGGAACGGGCCGGTGATGGCTGGGGCATCGCCGCCTTCACCGGACGCAGCCCCGAGGCGGCCCGGCAGCTGGCCGGACAGGACGGGCTCTACACGCTGGTCGAACGGGCTGCCGACGGTGACCGCCATGAGGTCATCGGCGCCGAGGTCGAGGCCCACGACGGGGCCGACCTCCGGACCCTGGCCACCTTGCTGGCCCACCCCGACATCGCCATCGTGACCCTGACGGTCACCGAGGCCGGGTACCGGCTGGCTCCCGGCACCGCAGGGGAGGGCCCCCGGCTGGACACCGCCGACGAGTTCGTCGCCACCGACATCTCCGCCCTGCGGGCCCACTACGAGGGCTCGAACTTCACGCTGGGAACCGGGGGCCTCGACGGCCGCATCGTGCGCACCACCGCCGGCCGCCTGCTCGTCGGCCTGGCCGCACGCCGTGCCGCGGACGGCTGGCCGATCGCCATCGTCTCCTGCGACAACCTGCCCGGAAACGGGGCCGCGGCCCGCGCCTCGGTGATGGACCTGGCCGAACTGCTCGACCCGCTGCTGGCTTCGTGGATCGACGCCAACGTCTCGTTCGTGGACAGCTCCATCGACCGGATCACCCCGCGCACCACCGACGCCGACCGGGCCGCCGTGCTCGAGGCCACCGGGTACGACGACGTGGCACCGGTGATCACCGAGCCGTTCTCCTCCTGGGTCCTGGCCGGCGACTTCCCCGCCGGACGCCCTGCCTGGGAAGCTGCCGGTGCCGTCTTCGTCGAAGACCTCGAACCCTACGAACGCCGCAAGCTGTGGCTGCTCAACGGATCGCACTCGCTCATGGCCTACGCCGGATCCCTGCGCGGCCACACGACGGTCGCCGAGGCCCTGGCCGACGAGCACGTCTCTGCGTGGATCGAGGATTTCTGGGACGCGGCGGCCCACCACCTGCAGGACCCGCAGCTGGACATCCCCGCCTACCGTGCCGCCCTGCGCGAGCGCTTCGCCAACCCGCGGATCGCCCACCACCTGGCCCAGATCGGCATGGACGGCTCGCTCAAGCTGGCCGCCCGGGCGGTCCCGGTCTATCGGGCCGAGCGTGGCGCGGGCCGCGACGGAACCGCCGCCCTGCGCCTGCTGGCCGCCTGGATGGACCGCATCGACGCCCAGCTGGCCGCCGGCGAGGACATCCACGACCCCGCTGCCGGCCCCATTACCGCGGCGGCCCACGCCGCCGGGGCCGAGCAGACCACCGCACTGCTGGCCATCGTCGACGCCGCGCTGGCTGCCGAACCGGACACGGTCTCCGCCCTCCATGCCCTCCGCGGCACCTTCACCGACTGACCACGTTCCCCGAAAGGACACCCACCCATGAAGATCACCAAGGCCGAAGTGTTCGTGACGAGCCCGTCGCGCAACTTCGTCACCCTGCGCGTCGAAACCGACGAGGGCTTCGTCGGGATCGGCGATGCGACGGTCAACGGCCGCGAACTCGCAGCCGCCAGCTACCTCAAGGAGCACGTCGTCCAGCTGCTCATCGGCAAGGACCCGCACCGCATCGAGGACACCTGGCAGTTCCTGTACCGGTCCTCCTACTGGCGCCGCGGCCCGATCACCATGGCCGCCATCGCCGCCGTCGACATGGCGCTGTGGGACATCAAGGGCAAGGTCGCCAACCTGCCGGTCTACCAGCTGCTCGGCGGAGCCTCCCGCCGCGGCCTGCGCGCCTACGGCCACGCCTCGGGCACCGACATCCCGCAGCTGTTCGACTCCATCCACGAACACCTGGAGCTCGGCTACAAGTCGATCCGCGTGCAGACCGCCATCCCCGGCATCAAGGCCGTCTACGGCGTCGCCGCCCAGACCCAGTCCTCCGGTGAGCGCTACGACTACGAGCCCGCCGGCCGCGGCGCATTCCCGCAGGAGGAGGACTGGGACACCCGCGCGTACCTGCGCCACCTGCCCACCGTCTTCGAGGCCGTGCGCAACGAATTCGGCCCCGAGATCCCGTTGCTGCACGACGGCCACCACCGCATGACCCCGATCCAGGCCGCCAAGCTGGGCAAGTCGCTGGAACCCTACGACCTGTTCTGGCTCGAGGACTGCACCCCCGCGGAGAACCAGGAGGGGCTGCGGCTGGTCCGCCAGCACACCACCACCCCGCTGGCCATCGGCGAGATCTTCAATACCGTGTGGGATTTCCAGCAGATCATCAAGGAACAGCTCATCGACTACGTGCGCGCCGCGTCCACCCACTTCGGCGGCATTTCCCCGCTGAAGAAGGTCATGGACTACGCCGCCCAGTACCAGATCAAGTCCGGCTTCCACGGCCCCACGGACATCTCGCCCATCGGTTTCGCCGCGCAGCTGCACGTCGGCCTGGCGATCCACAACTACGGCATCCAGGAGTACATGCAGCACTCGGACGCCACGAACGAGGTCTTCCACCAGTCGATGACCTTCGCCGACGGCTACCTGCACCCGGGCGACGCCCCCGGCATCGGCGTCGAGTTCGACGTCGAGGCCGCCGCCAAGTTCCCCTACCAGCAGGCCTACCTGCCCTACAACCGTCTGATCGACGGCACGGTCCACGACTGGTGAGCGCCGTGATGACCGAACCAGAAGAACAGGGCACGACGGCGATGCCCGGGGACCGCGTGGTCGTCATGGGCGTCTCGGGCAGTGGCAAGACGACGGTCGGCGAACTGCTGGCCGCCGAACTTGACGGCACCTACGTCGACGGGGATGCCCTGCATCCGGCGGCCAACATCGAGAAGATGGCCGCCGGGACCCCGCTGGACGACGACGACCGCGAACCATGGTTGCGCGAGATCGGCGCCGATCTCGGCGCCGCCGCAGCCGCGGGCCGCACTCTGGTCATCGGCTGTTCCGCGCTCAAGCGCTCCTACCGGGACCTGATCCGCGCCGCCGCTCCGGATGCCCGCTTCGTGCACCTGCACGGGACCAACGAGCTGTTGCGCGAACGCATGCAGGTCCGGCCCGGGCACTTCATGCCCGCCAGCCTGCTCGATTCGCAGCTGGCAACGCTCGAGGACCTCGGCGTCGACGAGGGCGGGCGCGTGTTCGACATCGCCGACACCCCGGCACAGCTGGCCACCGACGCCGCCGAGTGGCTCCGCGCCTAGAGCTGTTCCAGCAGTTCCGCCACCGATGGGTAGACGGCGTCGGGGCGGAAGGGGTAGCGCTTGATGTCGCCGGGCTGGGTGATCCCGGTGTGCACGAGCACCGTGTGCAACCCGGCTTCCATGCCCGCGATGATGTCGGTGTCCATCCGGTCCCCGATCATCGCCGTCGTCTCCGAGTGGGCCTCGATCCGGTTCATGGCCGAGCGGAACATCATCGGGTTGGGCTTGCCCACGACGTAGGGGGTGCGGTTCGTCGCCGTCGTGATGAGGGCGGCGACGGCGCCGGTGGCCGGCAGTGGCCCCTCGGCGGACGGCCCGGTGGCGTCGGGATTCGTGGAGATGAAGCGGGCCCCGCTGGTGATCAGGCGGATCGCCTTGGTGATCGCCTCGAAGGAATAGGTCCGCGTCTCCCCGAGGACCACGAAGTGCGGGTCCTGGTCTGTGAGGATGAAACCGGCGTCGTGCAGTGCCGTGGTGAGGCCGGCCTCGCCGATGACGAATGCCCGGCCTCCGGGCTCCTGGTGCTTGAGGAATTCCGCCGTCGCCATCGCCGAGGTCCAGAGGTTCTCCTCGGGGACCACCAGGCCCGACGCGTTCAGGCGTGCACAGAGGTCACGCGGGGTGTAGATCGAGTTGTTCGTCAGCACCAGGAACCGCTTGGAGGTGTCCACCCACCGCTCGATGAGCTCCGCGGCCCCGGGGATGGCCTGGTTTTCGTGCACCAGCACGCCGTCCATGTCCGTGAGCCAGCATTCGATGTCCGCCGGGGTTCGGCCGTTTTCGTTCATGGTCATCCTCTTCTGCCTCGGGTGCCTCTTCATCGGTCCTGGGTCCACGCTATCCCGCGGCGGCGCGTCCGCGCCCGGGCTCACAACCACTTGTTGTGCTTGAAGACCACATACAACCCGACGCTCAGCCCGAGCATGAGGACCAGCGCCGCCGGGTACCCCCAGGGGAACGCGAGCTCGGGCATGTTGTCGAAGTTCATGCCGTAGATGCTGCCGATCAGGCTGGGCGCGAAGAGGATCGCCGCCCAGGAGGAGATCTTCTTCATCTGCTCATTCTGCGCGACCCCGGCCTCGGCCGCCTGCTGCGAGACGAGCGTCGAACTCAGCGACAACGCATTCGCGAGCAGGGAACGGAACGAGGCGATGCGTTCGGAGACGCGGATGGCGTGGTCCTGGACGTCCACCATCCGGTGGTCCA
Organism: Arthrobacter sp. ASL1; assembly: GCF_056680475.1. NCBI lineage: Bacteria > Bacillati > Actinomycetota > Actinomycetes > Micrococcales > Micrococcaceae > Arthrobacter > Arthrobacter sp. ASL1. The sequence goes on along the minus strand of NZ_CM155284.1, from coordinate 2,190,391 downwards.
GTTCCAGGACGCCTTCGTCGGCCGTTCCCTGGCGGGCCGACTGCTCCATGCCCTCGATCGGCTGCCCGCCGCCGAGGTCGCGGCGCAGCACGGTCAGGATGCGTTCCAGCGGCAGCGTCGCCCGTTGCAGCTCGATGACCTCGCGGGAGAGCTCGTAGATGCGCCGGGAGACGTTCGGGTTGCCGGAGAAGAGCTGGTCGTCGATCTCATCGATGTCGTTGGAGAGCCCATCGACGACGGGCTCGTACTCGTCGACGACCTGGTCGACCACCGCGTAGAGGACGGCCCGCGGCCCCAGGGCCAGCAGATCGGGTTCCTCCTGCTCCATCCGATGCCGCACCTTGGCCAGATCGGGGGACTCGGCGTGCCGGACCGTGACCACGAAGTCCTCGCCGATGTAGATGTGCAGCTCGCCGAACTCGACCTTCTCGACGTCGTCCAGGTAGCGGGCCGGACGCAACACCAGCAGGGAATGGTCGCCGTAATGGTCCAGCTTGGCCCGCTGGTGGCCCTTCAACGTGTCCTCGACGGCCAGGGCATGCAGCCCCAGCTCGTCGGCGACCGCCTGCAACTCGTCCTCACTGGGCCGGTAGAGCCCCAGCCACGCCATGCCGGAGTGCTCACGCATCCACTGCACCGTGTGACCCAACTCCGCCGGATCCTGCACCCGCTGCCCGTTGACGTAGATCCCGTTATCGACAATCGCCATGACCACCTCCAGCGCACCAGTCTGCCACCGCGGGGGCGGGTCGCGGGCAACGCCGGCCGCCGGGCATCAGCGGGTCGCGGTCCCGAGCTCGTCGTGGCGCTCGTGGACCGCGGCGACCTGGGTGCGGATCGCCTCGACGTCCTTGGCCTTGTCCCGGTATTTCTGGTCCATGGCCTCGATGCCGCGTTCCTCCTCGAGGAGCAGCCGGTAGATCCGTTCGCGCTCGCCCGCATCTTCGGTGTATCCGAGGTCCAGGTAGTTCTCCGCGTGGCGGCGGGCGTTGTTGATCGCGGTCTGTGCCTTGCCCATGGGGGAAACCAGGGAGGCGATGACGGTGACGACCAGGATGCCGACGATGACCGCCAGGGAGAAGCCCGTGCTGATCTCGATGACGTTGACGTGCCCGCCGTCGTTGATGAAGGGCAGGTTGTTCTCGTGCAGGGCGTGCAGGAACAGCTTGACGCCGATGAACGCCAGGATCCCCGCCAGCCCAATCGAGAGGTAGATCAGCCGGTCCAGCAGCCCGTCGAGCAGGAAGTACAGCTGGCGCAACCCCATCAGCGAGAAGGCCGTCGCGGTGAAGACGATGTAGACGTTCTGGGTCAGCCCGTAGATCGCCGGGATCGAATCCAGGGCGAACAGGATGTCGGTGCCGCCGATCGCCACCATGACCAGCAGCATGGGCGTGAGCGCCTTCTTGCCGTTGACCACAGTGAAGAGCTTGTCGCCGTCGTAGTCGTCGGAGGTGTGCATGAAGCGCTTGGCCAGGCGGATGATGAAGTTGTTCGCCTGGTCGTCCTCGTGGCTGCCGGGCTTGAGCAGGTTCCCGGCGGTGAGCAGCAGGATCAGCCCGAAGATGTAGAAGATCCAGGACCAGGCGTTGATCAGCGCGGCGCCGGCGAAGATGAAGCCCGTGCGGGCGATCAGGGCGAAGACGATGCCGAACAGGAGCACCTTCTGCTGGTCCTCGCGCGGGACCTTGAAGCTGGCGATGATCACCAGGAACACGAACAGGTTGTCGACCGAGAGGGCCTTTTCGGTGATGTAGCCGGCGAAGTACTCTCCACCCATCGTCCCGCCGCCGAAGACCAGCACCAGGATGCCGAAGACGACGGCGATGCCGACGTAGATGGAGGACCAGATCGCCGCTTCCTTCAGCTGCGGCACATGGGCCTTGCGGATGTGGAAGAAGTAGTCGAAGGCGAGCAGGCCCAGGATGACGACGATCGTCGCCAGCCAGATCCAGAGGGGAACGGTCACGGGTAGTCCTTTGCGTTGGGGCGATGGGACCGCGAGTCTCTCCTCCGGCCGCCCGTAGGCGCCGTCCGCCGCGGCCGGCGGGGTTGCGGAACCCTGCGTGTTGACGGCCTGGGCGCGGGGGGATACTCCCTCACGTTCTGTCCCATCCTATCAAAGGGGGCGGCGGTGGCGTGCGCAGACTACGCTGGCACGGTGGACGAACCAGCATCCCGGCCCGAGGCCGCAGCACCCGAGGCCCTCCTTCCCGACGGCGCGGTGACGGAGGCCGCCGTGCCAGAGGTCGGCCTCGGCCCGTGGGAGGGCGAGTGGCCGGAGGGGGACCACTGGGATCCGGTGCTGCTGCGCGACGGGGACCGCCGCAACGTCGCCGACAAGTACCGCTACTGGCTGCACGAGGCCATCGTCGCCGACCTGGACACCCGTCGGCACGATTTCCACATCGCCATCGAGAACTGGCAGCACGACATGAACATCGGCACCGTCGTGCGCACCGCCAACGCGTTCCTGGCCAAGGAGGTCCACATCATCGGACGACGCCGGTGGAACCGCCGCGGGGCGATGGTCACCGACCGCTACCAGCATGTGCGCCACCACCCGACGGTCCAGGACTTCGTGGCCTGGGCGCAGGGGGAGGGCCTGGAGGTCATCGGCATCGACATCTTCCCGGACTCCGAGCAGCTGGAGACGTACGATCTGCCGCGCAACTGCGTGCTGGTCTTCGGCCAGGAGGGCCCGGGCCTGAGCGCGGAGGTGCACGCGGCGGCGAAGACCACGTTGAGCATCGAGCAGTTCGGCTCGACCCGCTCCATCAACGCCGCCTCTGCGGCGGCCATCGCCATGCACGCCTGGATCCGCCGGCACGTCTTCTCCCAGCCAACGGGCTGAACCAGTACGACGCCGGTGCCTCCCGATGTTCGAAGGAGGCGCCGGCGTCGTCCATGGTTCCGGGGTGCCCTACTTCGTGGCGTAGACCTGCACGATCGAGGGGCGCGGGGCGCGCACCTCGCCGGCTGCCGGGCGTGCCTCGGAGGGCACGTAGTCCGGGAAGTACGAGCGGATCTCCGTGGGGGAGCCGTCCTCGCCCGGGTGCTGGACCGCGACGTAGACCATCGACTCGTCGTCGTGGATGACCGGACCGCAGGTCTCCGCGTCACGCGGCACGGAGAGGAACTGCTCGACCTTTCCGCGGTTTTTGCCGTCGACGGTGACCTTGAACAGGCCGTCGTTGTAGCCGATCCCGTCCGGGGCGCCGTCGGTGGAAATCCACAGGTTGCCCTCGGAGTCGAAGGCGACGTTGTCGGGGCAGGAGATCGGGGAGACCTGGTCGGCCGGGAAGCCGCTGAAGTAGGTCGCGTCGCCCTGGGCGGGATCGCCGCAGAGCATCAGCAGGTCCCAGTTGAACCGCGTCGAGGTGTGGTCGCCGCGGCGCTCGGTGATCTCCACGATGTGCCCGTCGCGGTTCTCGGTGCGCGGGTTGGCCTCGTCGGCCTTCGCGTTGGCGCCGGCGCCGCGGTTGGAGTTGTTGGTGCAGGCGACGTAGATCTTGCCGGACTTCAGGCTCGGCTCCACGTCCTCGCACCGGTCCATCTTGGTGGCCCCGACCTCGTCGGCGGCCAGACGGGTGAAGACCAGCACCTGTTCGACGCTCATGCCCTCGACCCGGCTCCTGCCGTCCTCGACGAGCGGGATCCAGCGGCCGGAACCGTCGAACGTGCCGTCTGAGGGGACATCTCCCGAACCGTCGATCTCGCCCTCGGACGTACCGGCGAAGCGGGCCACGTACAGGTCGCCCTCGGTCAGCAGGGTCATGTTGTGGCGGCGGTCGTTCTTGCGGTACGTGCGCTTGGAGACGAACTTGTAGAGGTAGTCAAAGCGCTCGTCATCGCCCATGTAGGCCACCACGTGCCCGTTGTCGGCGACGATGACATTGGCCCCCTCGTGCTTGAACCGGCCCATGCTGGTGTGCTTGGCCGGCGTCGAGTTCGGGTTTTCCGGGTCGATCTCCACGATGTAGCCGAAACGGTTCGGCTCGTTGGCGAAGTCCTCCCCGCGCGCGTCGAAGCGCGGGTCCTCGCGCTCCCAGCCCATGCCCGTGGCCTTGTTTTCCAGCCCGTAGCGCTTGTCCTCGGCCGAGGTGCCGGCGGTGCGGAAGAAGCCGTTGAAGTTCTCCTCGCCCGAGAGGATCGTGCCCCACGGGGTGGTGCCGCCGGAGCAGTTGCCCAGCGTGCCCTCGACGAAGCGTCCGCGGCGGTCGCGCTTGGTCTTGAGCAGGGCGGAACCCGCGGCCGGACCGGTCAGTTCGAACTCGGTGTCCAGCGTGATCCTGCGGTTCTTGTGGGCGCCGCGGACATAGTCCCAGGGCTGGCCGCGTTCCTTTCGCTTCAGCTCGACGACGCTGAGGCCGACAGCGCTGCGGAAGATGTTGCGCCGCTGGCGCTCCTCGGCGGCGTTGGCCGGCGCGGCGGGGAACATGATCTCGGGGTTCACGTACTCGTGGTTGCACACCAGGACGGCCTTCTTGCCGTTCCGGGACCGGATGATGTCCGTGTAGTCGTTGTTGTAGCCGAACTGCAGGGCCTGCGCCTTGGGCGTCTGGCGGTCGAAGTCGAACTCCGGGGACTGGTTGAACAGCGGGTCGCCCCAGCGCAGCAAGGGGGCCCATTCGAAGCCCTCGGGGACGTCGAAGACGTCGACCTTGGCGTCGACCGGCTTGATGGCCTCGAAGGCCAGCCGGCCCGGACGATGCCGCTTGGCGGAAGCCCCCGCTGCGGCAGCCGGGTCCGCACCTCCGACGGCGACGACCGCTGCGGCCAGCGCACCGGCGGCTCCCACCCCGAGCGCGGAACGGCGGGAAAATTCGGTCGAGGCGATGTCGCGGAAGTAGCTGTTGGACGACGTGTTGCATACGGCCTTGGAGCAGGCGTTGTCGCACTTCAATGCGCAGGTCACCGGGCTGCGCTTGCCGCGCGTGTGTCCGAGCATGGGCAGGAATGTCTTCGTATCGGCGTTCACGGTGGGCCTTCCTTCGGCGGTGCGGGATCGGGACCACCCTGTCAGGACCAGCTGAATCCCCGGGGCAGGGCAGTTGAACGCCCCGTGAACGAATGGAGTTCGGCCGGGGTCTTCCCCTGTGTCGATTTCTGACTTAGTCTGTGATGCGGATCACTTGTTACTCACTAGTAATAACTGGATCGTGTCAAGACACCCCCCGCGGACGTCGGGCCGCGGTCCCCTCGCAAAGGAGCGAACATGACCCCTGCCCAGCACACCCCGGTCCGCCGTCGTCTCCGACTGGCGTTGTCCTGTGTCGCGGTATCCACCCTGCTGCTTTCCGGAACCGGCGTGGCCGTTGCCGCGCCTGCCGCGTCAACCGGCTCCGACCTGTCCTCGATCGAGAAGTCCGATGCCGCCGGAAGCGGGGATGTCCAACGGCAGGAGGCCCTGGAGCAGTTGGCACAAACGGTCGACCCGGACTTCTACACCCCGCCGGCCACGCTTCCCGCGGCCAATGGAACTCCGGTGCGCAGCGAGGCGGCGGACTTCTACCTGGATCCGATCCGGCTCATCCGCCCGGCGGCGACCGCCACGCGCATCATGTACAAGTCGACCGACGCGCACGACCAGCCGATGGCGGTAACCGGAACGGTGCTGGTGCCGAAGAAGGCCTGGAGCAGCACGGGATCCCGTCCGCTCATCGGGTACGCGGTAGGCACCCAGGGCGTGGCGGACAAATGCGCCCCGTCCCGGCAGATGGGTGTGGGCCAGGAATACGAGGGCCCGATGATCTCCGCGCTGCTGGACGCCGGCTACGCACTTTCCATCACCGACTACGAGGGGCTGGGCACGCCCGGGAAGCACACCTATATGGGGCGTGCCTCCCAGGGGCACGCCGTGATCGACTCCGTACGTGCGGCCCAACAGCTCGGTTTGGCGGGAATCGGTGCCAAGAACCCCGTCGCCTTCGTCGGGTATTCCCAGGGCGGCGGTGCCAGCGCATCCGCCGCCGAATTGGCCGCCGACTATGCTCCGGCGCTGAATCTCAAGGGCGCCTATGCCGGAGCCGTTCCGGCGGACCTGGTCGCCGTGGCCAAGAACCTCGACCGGAGCCTCTACACCGCCTTCCTGTTGTACGCCGTATCCGGGCTCGGGGCCACAGACGCGGATCTGGACCCGCCGGAGTACCTCAATGCCGAGGGGATGAGGGAACTCGAGGGGGCCGAAGGCGACTGCACTGTCGAGGCGCTGGGCAAACACGCCTTCCTGGACACCGCGGATTTGACTCGCTCCGGTGAATCACTGGAAACCGTCATGGCCCGGGACAAGTTCAAGACGGTGGTCGAGAACCAGAAGATCGGCAACGGCCGCAAGCCCGCAGTCCCCGTGCTCCTGTCCCACAGCCTGTTCGATGACGTGATCCCCTACAAGACCGGCCGCGACCTGGCCGAGCGCTGGTGCGCCCAGGGTGCCAACGTCTCGTGGAATACAACCGTCGGCCCGACCCACATCGGGGGATACGTCGCCGCTTTGCCCGCGACCCTGTTCTTCCTGAAACAACGGTTTGCGGGAAAGAACCAGCTCTCCAGCTGCTGGCGGATCTGAGGGCGTCATCTGCGGGTGTGGCGTTGATCGCATGTCGGTAGGATGGGCCGTAGCCAACGATGTCTACTCCCTGCCCAACTCATGAAGGAGTCAGCGTGCCTCTTGCAACCCCGGAAAAGTACAACGCCATGATCGACGCGGCGAAGGCGGACGGCTACGCCTTCCCCGCGGTCAACGTGACGTCCTCGCAGACCCTGAACGCCGCCATCCGCGGTTTCGCCGAGGCCGAGTCAGACGGCATCATCCAGGTCTCGACCGGAGGCGCGGCCTACTGGTCCGGGTCGTCGGTCAAGGACATGGTGGTCGGCTCGCTGGGCTTCGCCGCCTTCGCGAAGGAAGTCGCCAAGAGCTACGGCGTCAATGTCGCCCTGCATACCGACCACTGCCCGGCGGACAAGCTCGAGGGCTTCGTGCTGCCGCTGCTGGCCGCCTCCGAAGCCGAGGTGAAGGCCGGCCGCGACCCGATCTTCAACTCCCACATGTGGGACGGATCGGCCGAAACCCTCGAGGAGAACCTGCGTATCGCAGCCGAGCTGCTGCCGCGCTCGGCTGCGGCCAAGCAGATCCTCGAGGTGGAGATCGGCACCGTCGGCGGTGAAGAGGACGGCGTGGAGAACGCCATCAACGAAAAGCTCTACACCACGGTCGGTGACGCCATGGCCACCATCGACGCGCTCGGTGCCGGGGAGAACGGCCGCTACATCACAGCGCTGACCTTCGGCAATGTCCATGGGGTCTACAAGCCCGGTGGCGTGAAGCTGCGCCCGGAGATCCTCAAGGAGATCCAGGCCGAGGTCGGTGCCAAGCTCGGCAAGGACAAGCCGTTCGACCTGGTCTTCCATGGTGGATCCGGTTCGTCCGAGCAGGAGATCGCCGACGCCGTCTCCTACGGCGTGATCAAGATGAACATCGATACGGACACGCAGTACGCGTTTACCCGTCCGGTGGCCGGGCACATGCTCTCCAATTACGACGGCGTGCTGAAGATCGACGGCGAGGTCGGCAACAAGAAGACCTACGACCCCCGTGTCTGGGGTGCCGCTGCGGAAACCAGCATGGCGGCACGCATCGTGGAGGCCGCCCAACGCCTGGGCTCTGCCGGGAAGACGCTGAAGTAGCCATGAGCGACGAACTCGGACGCAACCTGCTCGGCATCCCCGAGACCCTGCTCTCGCCCGAAGAGGAAGTGGATGCACGCCTCGCGGCCGGCGACGAACCGGTCGACGTGGTGGCGCAATTCCCCGCCTCCTCACTGGCGTGGTCGCTGCTCGCCGACGAGGCCTACGACGAAGGCCGCACGGTCGAGTCGTACGCCTTTGCACGCGTGGGGTACCACCGCGGCCTCGACGCGCTGCGCCACGCCGGCTGGCGTGGCCAGGGCCCGGTCCCGTACTCGCATGAACCCAATCGTGGTTTCCTGCGCTCGCTGTATGCACTCCAGCGGGCCGCCGCCGCCATCGGCGAGGCCAGCGAAGTCGACCGCATCGGCAAATTCCTCAACGACTCCGACCCGACGGCAGCAAAAACGATCGCCGACGGGGAGTAGCTCGAAGGCCCGGTCATTTATCAAAACGGCACAAAGACGCCGCGATGGGGGAGTCCTCCCCCTCGCGGCGGCTTTGTCTTGACCGTAGCGTGAAACCTCTGAGGACATCATCGAACGAATCGGAGGAGCAGGCCCATGGCACTGGACGGGTAGAAGATCAACGTCGGAACAGCGACGTCGATCGTCCGTAAGGCCCAGGACGACGTCGACCTCCTCGAGAGCAAGGACCCCCCTGACGACTTCCTTCACGGAAGCGGCAGCGGCATGCGACCACATCGACATTGGTGAAGCACTCGATGGCCTGCGCTGCGAGTTCCTGGGCCGCTGCTGGAAGCCGGCAAGAACGCCGGAAATTCCATTTGCGGAAACACGCTGGCGACGATCGATGCCCCACGGCGCGAACGACGTCATGGAACAGGCCTGGAACCAGCAGTGGTTCATGTGGCATATCGAGGCCGAAGGCGATCCTACGACGATCGAGGCCGTCACGTACGTCAACGCGGGGGTCCGCGGAAACTACCGCATCGGTCGGATGGAGGACCCGGCGACCGGCACGGACAAGCCGGGAATGTGGGCCATGGACAGCTCGTAAATGCTGCGGCAGCTCGAGGACGTGCGGCAGGGGGTGGCCTTCGGTCGTGAGGTCCGGCCGGGCTGACCGCCATCCGGTGGCGGCCGAACGCATAGAATCGATGCGCACCCGCAACGAAAAGGAACGCATTGGCCAAGCTCTACTTCCGCTACGGCGCCATGAACTCCGGCAAGTCCACCGGACTCCTGCAGGCCGCCTTCAATTACGAGGAACGTGGCCAACGCGTGTTGTTGGCCAAGCCCGACGTCGATACCAAGGGCGATGACCAGGTCGTCTCGCGCCTGGGGATGAGCCGTGCGGTCGACTTCATGATTCCGGCGGGGGCCTCGGTGGCGGAGTTGTTCAACGCCCACGCCGCCGGCGACGATCCAGATGCCCTGCTGGAACACGTTGACCAGCAACCCGTCGCCTGCCTGCTGGTCGATGAGGCCCAATTCCTCTCCGTCGACCAGGTCGATGACCTGTTCCGCATAGCAGTGCAGCAAAACGTGCCCGTGCTCGCCTACGGGATCCGCACCGATTTCCGGACCCGCATGTTCCCCGGCGCGCACCGGCTGATGGAACTGGCCCACACCCTCGAGGAGCTCAAGACCATCTGCCGGTGTGGCCGCAAAGCCATTTTCAACACCCGCAGGATCGGCGACGCGGTCGTGTTCGACGGAGACCAGGTGGCCATCGACGGGCAGGACGTCTGGTACGAATCGCTGTGTGGATCCTGTTATCTGGAGGCCTCCGGAGGCCGTCTCGGCGCTTGAATCGCGTCTGCGCATCCAACCTCCGGCGGGTTGTCTTCCGCCGACGTCTTCACTTTGGCCCGGTCCCGGCGGAGGATGAACCCATGGGTACCGAGACGAGGCCCGGAGACGTCACCGCCTATACGGCCAGCGAGCTGATCCACCTGCCGCGATCGCGGGTGTGGGCGCTGCTGACCGACTTCACGGCGGCGCCCCTGTGGCTCACCGGGGTCACCGAGATGCATGCGGACGGGCCGTTGGCCGCCGATGTCGACGTGGACGTACACGTCGGGAACCGGGTGCGCACCCATACGGTTTCCAGCTTCATCCCGGAGCGCGAACTCTGCATCTCAGCGGGCGACGGCGACGTGCACACCACGTACGCGTACCGTCTGGCGGACAGCGGCGACGACACGCGGCTGGAGCTGGCCATCGACGTCGAGGTGTCCGCGGCGCTCGACGCCGAGGCGGAGGGTATCCGTGCGTCGGTGGCCGCGGACGAGGGCGGCCAACTGGCCCGGTTCCGCAGCTACGCCGAACTTGCGCCCTGACTGGCCCCACGGCGCGGCCGCACCCTACTGGCCGAGGACGTCTCGAAAGTTCGTCTCGTACAGGTCATCGAGGGTGGGGGCCCAGTCGACCTCCGTGTCGTGCAGGTGGGTGGCTGCTGAAACTGAGAAATCGGGTTGGCCCAGCTGATGTGGATCCGGGATCCCGTCCTTTTCAGCTGATCCGGCGCTGACCAGGAACGCACTGCCGATCGCGTCGTCCTCGGAGCAGGACCAGGCGCCGCGCACTGTGGCGTTGATGTCTCCTCCGGGTCCCTTGAAGACCACCACGTTCCCCACATCGGTCGAGATGCCGTTTGCGTCCTGCTCCCGCCCGGTCGCGCACATGTCGCTTCCCAACAGCCCGGTCTCGTCCATCGTCCTGCTGCTGTCGTTGGCGATATAGAACCGCTTGACCTGCACGGTGGGGGCGGTGCCGGGGTCGCCCGGCGCGGCGAAGGTGCAGCCGGCCTCGTGCCGCTGGCCACCGAGGACGATCGAATCCACCTGCGGGAGGTAGGTCGCGACGGCGTCGAGCATGGTCTGGTCCAGCAGCGTGTCCAGGCAGGCGGTCGATTTCGGGTCGGTGTCGGCGACGGCCTTGCTGGCCTGTTCCATCCAGGCCTCGTTCGCCGAACCCGGCACGATGGGGTCTTCCCCGGCTGCGGCCTTCTGCGTGGTGGGCACCTCGGTGGACGCGGTTCCGGTGGACTGCACCGGAGCGGACGATGCAGCGGATTCCGGGGATCCGCTGGCCGTTGAAGACGCCGGAGTCGAGTCGTCGGCGGCATCCGTTTCCCCGGATCCGCTTCCCGCGCTGCATGCCGTCAGGGAAAGTGCTCCGAGGGCGGCCAGCGCCAGCAGCCGAGGCAAGACGGCGACGCGGGGCCGGTTGATGCTGTGGAACGAGCGATGCATGTGGGTCCCTTCGGGGCCAAGGCCGCGCGCCGGACGCGCACGGAAATCGGACCGGATGTCCATTACCCCGCGTCTAGCGCGAGGAGGCAAACTATACTGCGCATATGTCGGAGGAATTCCCAGCCGGACTTCCACACCGACCTGCCGCCGATCTCGACCGGCGGCAGCCGGTGTTACCGCGACGGTGCGAGATCCTGCCCGCCGTGTCGCTGGGTATTGATCTCGGGCTGGGGCAGCCGATGGAACACATGCTGCGTTCATGTCTGCTGGCTCAGGAACTGGCCCGCGAACTCGGCGTGGAGCGCTCCGTCCGCGAACGGATCTACTATGCCAGCCTCCTGGCCTGGATCGGATGCCACGCCGATTCCCACGAATTGGCGGCGTTGTTCGGCGACGACATCGGCTTCCGCGCGGCTACTTACCGGATCGACAACCGGGGGCCGCGATTGGCCGCGATGATGGCCGGTCATGCCGGTTCCCGGTTGCCCTTGCTGCCCCAGATGGCGGCCAAGGCGCGCTTCCTGGCCGGTGGCCGGGCTTCGGTGGAACAGTTGATCGCCTCGCATTGCCGGTCGGCAGGGCTCTTGGCCGAAGGTATCGGGCTTCCCGAACAGGTACGGCCTCTTTTGGCGCACACCTTCGAGCGGTGGGACGGCCGGGGGCTTCCCACCGGCGCCGCAGGGCGTTCCATCCCGTTGGAAATGCGGGTGGTCCACGTGGCCGACGTCGTGGAGATCCATGCCCGGTCCGGGGGCATGGAGGCAGGCCAGCACGTGGCGCGGGCCCGCAGCGGCACGCAATTCGACCCCGAAGTCGTCGAGGCGCTCTCCGCGGTGGCGCTGATTCCCGGCCCCTGGTCCGATGACTCAGATCCGTGGCCGGCGGTCCTTCGGGCTGCCCCGGAGGAGAAGCCGCTGGATCAGGCAGCGTACGACGCCGTACTGGCCGCCATCGGCGACTTCGCGGACCTGAAGTCTCCATTCACTGCGGGGCATTCCCGGGCCGTGGCCGCGCTGGCGGAGAGTGCGGCCGGCGAATTCGGCCTCCCGGAGGCCGAGGCCCACCTGCTCCGGCAGGCCGGCTGGGTGCACGACGTCGGGCGACTGGGTGTCTCGAATGCCATCTGGGACAAGGAAGCGGCGCTGACTGCCGTGGAGGTCGAACGCATGCACCAGCATCCCTACCTCAGCGGACGCATCGTCGAACGGATCCCCGGCGGGCACCGACTGGCTGGTCTGGCGGCTGCCCATCATGAACGGCTGGACGGCAGTGGATATCCTCGCGGAACCAGTGCCGCGGGGCTCGATGTGGACCAGCGGATCCTGGCGGCCGCCGATTCCTATTGCACGTCGCGTGAACCGCGTCCACATCGGCCGGCGGCCACCGCCACCACGGCCGCCACGCGGCTGGAGCGCGCCGCCAGAGCGGGCACCCTCGATGGGGACGCGGTGGCTTCGGTGTTGTCCGCCGTCGGGCAGGGTGCCGCGACGGGACCCGAGACGGGTGGGGCTCTGACCGCCCGGGAACTCGAGGTCCTGCGTTTGGTGTGTCGAGGGTTGAACGGCAGAGCGATGGCCACCGAACTGGTGCTCTCGCCCAAGACGGTCCGCAACCACGTGGAGCACATTTACCGCAAGATCGGGGCCAACAACCGGGTCGGGGCGACTCTGTATGCCATGGACCACGGGCTGCTCGGTTGGCCGCCGGACTGAACTGCCCGAAAATGGGGCAAACGCCCCATGCCCGCCGGGCGGACCATCAGTAGTCTCCGGAGCAGGTGAAGCCACCGAACCCACCGACCCGGGAGCAGATCATGACCGCCAGTACACCACGGGACTACAGAATCCCCCGAGCGGATGCCGCGTGGCAGGACGATCCAGCCGAACACTTCGCCGGCTACACGCTGATGGGGGTGCCCTTCGCCTCGGGCCACTATCTGGCCATGCGGCATTGGCCCCTCAGCTCCATCGGACCCGGGTATCGGGCCGTGTGGTTGCGCATGCCCGACGGTGCATGGACCATTTACGCCGATGCGCCGCCCGAGCAGTCATGCGCACGCTATTTCGGTGCGGCTTTGCGCGAGGCGGTCACCGCCGACGTCGGCGTGCGCTGGGATGGCGACCGCAGCATGCACGTCACCGTTCCCGGGGTGTTGGACTGGACGGTCCGGCTGGCCGCGACCCCCGCCACGGCGATTGCGGGATTCGTCTCACGTTGTGTCCCGGCTCCACTGTGGCAGCATGACGGCTTCCTCTCCGGCATGGGAAGCATGGTCGGGCCGATGCTGCGCATCGGCCGTGTCCAGCTCACCGGGCAGGTGCCCAACGGGCAAAGTTTCCGCAATCGTCCGCGGCGGATCTGGGCGGTCGCCGAGAGCAAGGCAAGCATCTTCGGCGAGGATCCCGGCCGGCCCCAACCAATGTCCAGACAGGCCCGCATCGGAGACATGTGGATGCCCCAGCGGGGGATATTGGCCGCCGATGTCGCGATCAGCTTTCCCTCCACGGCCCCTGGTGGTCGACAACAGCCTGCCATCGCCACCAGGACCGAAGGAGATCGCCATGCAACCGGCAGTCATTAGCCTGGCCACGGGGCTGGAGGACCCAGAACGCGTCACCATCGCCTTCCTGACCGCAGTCGGCGCCGCCGAACAGGGGCGCAGCACGCTCATGTTCCTGACCAAAGAAGCCGTCCGGTTGGCTCTGGATGGTTTCGGCAACGTTGTCGCCTGTGAGGGTTGCCCCCCGCTTCCCACGCTGGTCGAACGATTCGGCGGGGCGGGTGGAAGATACCTAGTGTGCCCGCTGTGCCTGGAATCGCGGCACGTGGACCGCCGGACACTGATGCCCAACTCTGCCGTCGGGGGCACGGTGCAGCTCTGGGAATGGATCGGCGACGACGCGGCGGTGACCTTCAGCTATTGATGCTGCCCCCGGATCGGTGCCGCACCCCTTGCTAGCGGGGCAGCGCGCCGTCCAGGATGACCTCCAGGCCCCAGGCAAATGCGTCGGCCCCGAGTGGCGGGCCGCCGGGAAGGGCAGGATCGCCGGCGGCCACCGCAGCGAGCCGAGCCCGCTCCTGCTCGGCGGCCACCGACCCGAGGATGTGGTTCAACACCAGATGCTGCGCCCAGGCCGAGTGGGACGCCCCGACCCCTGCAGCCTCCAGCAGATCGCGCAGGGCGGTCAGCGGGGCAAGTGCCGCCGGCTGCATGGACTGGGCCAGTTGGACGACCTCGGCGCTGTCGGGCACCGGAACCAGGGCCGACCGGATGGCGGTGGCCAGCCGCACGACCGCGGCACGTCCAACGTCCGCCGTCTGGCCGGTGGGCGCATCCGCGGGGATATCGCCCAGCAGCTGGGCGGCGACGTCGACCAGGAGTTCCTGCTTGTTCTTCACGTGCCAGTAGAGGGCGCCGACCTGGACGTCCAGTTCGCGCGCCAGCCGGCGCATCGACAGGTCGGCCAGCCCGAAGTCGCGCAGCACGGACACGGCCGTGCCCACCACCTGATCCCGAGTCAACGCCATGCGCCCCAGTCTAAGGGGAGGTCCGCGCCGTCCCCGGGCGGGGCCCCGCAGTGCCTGGGGACCGGCGGTCGAAAAGCGTCACGGGATCGTCAGGTCAGTGGAAAAAGTCGCATGTTGCCGGGCACTTGGGTAAACTCGATGCGTAAGAGCCCCTTTCACTCTTACGCTTCCGCCCGGTTTCGGGGCGGGGTACGGAGGTCAGGGGCGTTCTTGTGTCCGGCACCGCCGGAACCCGGCGCAAGCCGGCCGCTGACCCAAGCAAGGGGGAGGATCCCATGCCAGCAATCGTGATCGTCGGAGCCCAATGGGGTGACGAGGGAAAGGGCAAGGCCACCGATCTGCTCGGAGGCCGTGTCGACTACGTGGTCAAGCCCAACGGCGGCAACAACGCCGGGCACACCGTCGTCGTCGGCGGCGAGAAGTACGAGCTCAAGCTCCTTCCCGCCGGCATCCTGTCCCCGAATGCCACGCCCGTGATCGGCAACGGCTGCGTGGTGAACCTGGAGGCCCTGTTCGAGGAGATCGATGGCCTGGAAGCCCGCGGCGCCGACACCTCCAAGCTGCGAATCTCCGCCAACGCCCACCTGGTGGCGCCCTACCACCAGACCATGGACAAGGTGACCGAGCGCTTCCTGGGCAAGCGGGCGATCGGAACGACCGGCCGCGGCATCGGCCCGGCCTACATGGACAAGATCGGACGCCTGGGCATCCGCGTGCAGGACGTCTTCGACGAATCCATCCTGCGCCAGAAGGTCGAAGGGGCGCTGCGGCAGAAGAACGAACTGCTCGTCAAGGTCTACAACCGCCGCTCCGTCGAGGTCGATGAGATCGTCGAGTACTTCTTGGGCTTCGTGGACCGGTTGCGGCCGCTGGTCGTCGACTCGGTCTACCTGCTGAACCAGGCGCTGGATGAGGGCAAGGTCGTGCTCATGGAGGGCGGGCAGGCCACGTTCCTGGACGTCGACCACGGCACCTACCCCTTCGTCACCTCCTCCAACCCGACCGCCGGCGGTGCCTCCGTCGGCTCGGGCATCGGCCCGACCCGGATCACCCGCACGGTGGGCATTATCAAGGCCTACACCACCCGCGTCGGCGCTGGCCCGTTCCCCACCGAGCTCTTCGACGACATGGGCGAGTACCTGCAGAAGACCGGCGGCGAATTCGGCGTGAACACGGGCCGGCCGCGTCGTTGCGGCTGGTATGACGCGGTGCTGGCCCGCCACGCCTCCCGCGTGAACGGATTCACCGACTACTTCGTCACCAAGCTCGACGTGCTCACCAACATCGAGCGGATCCCGGTGTGCGTGGCCTACGACGTCGACGGCGTCCGCCACGACGAGATGCCGATGACGCAGACGGATTTCCACCACGCCAAGCCGGTCTTCGAGTACTTCGATGGGTGGACGGAGGACATCTCCACGGCCCGCAGCATGGAGGACCTGCCGGAGAATGCCAGGAACTACATCCTGTCGCTGGAGAAGATGTCCGGTACCCGGATCTCCGCGATCGGCGTCGGACCGGACCGCGACCAGACCATCGTGCGCCACGACCTCATCGAGGGCAACGCCTAAGGGCGGTTCCCCGACGTCCCCGGATGCCGTCCCGACCCCGGTCGAGGCGGCATCCGCTATTTAACGGGTGGCGGAACGGCCCGCATGCTCGAGGACCGCGACGAACCCGTCGGGCCGGACGACGGCGACCGTCCCGTCCGGCAACCCCCGCCGTGGCGAGGCCCCGAAGCTGTGCAGCGGCAGGGCATGGTGCGTTGCGGTCCGGAATCCGGCGTCGGCGGCCCGGGGCCCGTAGGCATGGACCTGCCAGGTGGCGGAGGCCAGCGGGATGTGGTTGTCCTCGCCCGGGTTGGTGGCGCCGATCCAGGGCAGACGTCGGCCGAGCACGGGGTCGCGTCTCCGACGGCGGGCCAGCCCGTGCAGTGAGGCGGCATGGCGTCGTGCGCTTTCGGTCATCCAGTAGTGGATGCGCAACTGCGACAGGTAGCCGAACATCCGCCCGCCCAGTGGTCCCCTCGGCACGACGCGCACCAGCACCGGCCACGCCAGCGGCATGATCCGTTCGCGGATGAACCGGGCCCGGGGCGTGGACGAGGTGACCGCGGCGAAGAGCCGGTCCGTCGTGGAGACCAGATGCACGGCCACGGGGTGGCGTTCGGCGGCGTAGCGCTGCAGGTAGTCCTGCGGCATGCGTCCAGCCAGGACGTCGGCGAGCTTGCAGGCGATGTTGTGGGCGTCCTGCAGTCCGGTGTTCATCCCCTGGGCACCGACCGGCGAGTGCACATGTCCGGCGTCCCCGGCCAGGAAGACCCGGCCGGACTGGAAGGAATCGGCAACGCGGTGGTGCACGCGATAGGTGGCGAACCATCCTGAGTGGCCGTAGGTGACGCCGAAATCGTGCTCCAGGGCGGAGCGTGCCCGGGCCTCGTCGACAGTTACCGGGTCATCCGCCGCATCCTGCTCGCCGGTCGCGTGGCCGGGGGCATCGCGCAGGATGCCCAGCAGGCGCACCCGCTTCGGCTCGCCGGGGGCGGACATGGGGAAGGTGAGCAGGAAGTCGTCGCCGGCGAGCCGGACATTGATGCCCGATCCGGTCCCCGAGACGTCCTGGGCATCCACGACGTAGAAGACCTTGGCGTTGGTCGCGCCGCCAAAACGGATACCCAGCGCCCCGCGCGTGGGGGAGGAGGCCCCATCGGCCGCGATGACGTAGCGGGCGGAGATGGTCTCGGAAGTGCCCTCCGGCGTTGTGACGGTGACGTGTACCCGCTCCTCGTCCTGGCTCAGGGCGGTCATCCGGGTGTTCCACCGGACCGGGCGGCCACGCGCCGCGAGGCGGTCGGCCAGGATCGTTTCGTTGGCGTGCTGTTCCAGGATGTGGATCCCCGGGTAGCGGGTCAACCCCTTGCCGATGGCGCCCAGCGGGACCGCGCTCCACGATTGGCGGTCGACTCCCGGACGCAGCTCGTTGGCCGGCACCGCCTGGGCCAGCACCTGCTCGACGACCCCGAGCTGGGCGTAGATCTCCATGGTCCGCGCCTGGACGCCCAGCGCACGGGACTCCCGGGTGGGGCCCTCCTTGCCGTCGACGACGACGGCATCCACGCCGAGGCGTTCGAGCCAATTCCCGGCCATCAGGCCCGTCGGGCCGGCACCGATGACGCAGACATCCACCTCGCGCTGGTTGCTCTCCATGGGGTCAGGCTACGCGCCGGTTCCGGCCCCGTCACCGGTGTCCCGTACCTGTTTTTCCGCGGCGGATCCGGCGGCCTGGATGGCCCGGGCCGTGGGCAGCACCGCGGCCCCGCCGACGCCTTGCAGGGCGCGCCCGGCAATCAGCGTGCCCGATGAGTCGGCGGCTGCGGCGAACAGGCTGCCGGCGAGGAAGAGGACGACGCCGATGGAGAACAGCTTGCGCCGGCCCAGCCGGTCCCCGAGGCACCCTGCGGTGAGCAGGAGCGCGGCCAGGGCGGCCCACTTGTTGGGGGAGGGCTTCTTCACGGTTAAAACGTTACGGATCGGTAGTCGGGGAGGGCATCCACCATTTGGTCGATCATGGGTACGCTGGTGGGACCGGCAGGAAGGCAAAGACCATGAAGATCAGTGTTGGACAGCTCTCGCCCAGCGGGGCGCTGGAGGAGAACCTGCAGGTGGTCCGCCGGATCGTGGCCCGGGCCAAGGATTCCGGGGCCGAGCTGGTGCTCTTTCCTGAGGAGACCATGTTCACGGTCCGCAAGATCGACGGGCCGCTGGCCCCCGTGGTGGATCGGGACTGGAGCACGTTCGTACAGCAGGTCTCCCTACTGGCCGCCGAATTCGAGATCGCCATCGTCGCCGGTGGCTACGAGCCGAGCGGGGAACCCCAGCCCTACAACACGCTGGTGGTCGTGGACGCGACCGGCAGGATCCTGGGCACCTACCGCAAGATCCACCTCTACGACGCCTTCTCCTACCAGGAGTCCACCCGCATCAAGTCCGGCGACGTCTCTGCCGTACCCGTCTTCGAGATCGGCGGCCTGAACGTCGGGGTCATGACCTGCTACGACATCCGGTTCCCCGAGATGGCCCGCCGGCTCGCCGTGGCCGGAGCCGACGTAGTGCTGGTGGCTGCCGCGTGGTTCAAGGGCGACTTCAAGATCGACCACTGGGAGACGCTGCTCAAGGCGCGGGCCGTGGAGAACACGGTGTGGGTGGCCGCCGCGGGCACGAGCTCGACGAACACGGTGGGGCACTCGGCCATCTTGGACCCGATGGGCATTCCGGTGGACTTCCTCGACGACGAGACCGAGGCGCTGGTCACTGTCGATGTCACCCGTCGCCGGATCGACGAGGTCCGCGAGTTCCTTCCCGTGCTGGCCAACCGCCGGATCGGCACCGACGTCAGCGCCTGAGCGCCGCCTCGCGGGCGTTGGCCGCGGCATGCTCCTCCCACTGGGCCGACGCGGGGATGGCCATCAGCCGGCGGTTGCAGAACGCCAGCACGACGGCGACGGCACAGATCCCCGCACATAGCGCCAGCACTCCGGTCCATCCCCAGGCAGCGTAGCCAAAGCCCGCGACCAGCGGGGCCAGGGGGACCGCGCCCATGGCGAGAAGGTCCAGGGCGCTGTTGGCCCGGCCCAGCAGATGGGTGGGCACCGCGACCGTGAAGTAGCCGAGCAGCGAGGCGTTCAGCGCGGGCGCGGCGAACATGCTGGCCCCCAGGACGATGCAGATGGCCGGAACCGAGTGGACGAAGGGCAGCACCGCCACCGCTCCGGCGCACATGGCCAGTCCCACGGTGCTCAGCCAGCCGGTGGCCACCCGCCGCACCAGCGGCGGTGCCAGCAGGGCGCCGGCCAGCATGCCGACGCCGACGGAAGCGGTGGCGACCCCGATGGTCGCCGGTGACTCGCCGCGCTGCTGCAGGCCGAAGACGACGGCGGTGACCGAGGCATTCATGCCCAGGTTCACGATGGTGGAGATGGCCATGACACCGCGCAGTTCCGGGCGGTGCAACAGCCAGGAGAAGCCCTCCCATGCCTCGCGGAGGTAGCCGGTGTGGCTGGAGGGGGCATCGCCGTCGTGCTCCGGGTTGCCGCGCTGCGGACGCAGGTCGGTGCGGATGCGCAAGACCGAGAGGAGCCCGAAGAGGTTGAGTACGGCGGTCGCGGCGAACGGCACCGCGTGGCCGATGACGAGCAGGACCCCGCCGACCGGGCCGCCGGCCAGGCTGACGACGGCGTCGCGGCCCTGGTTGGCGGCCATGGCCGAACCGAGCGAGCGCGGTTCCACGACGGCCTTCAGCGCGGCGTTCGGTACCCCGTCGAACAGCCCGCTGCGCACGTTCATCAGCAGGTTCAGGACGGTCAGCAGCCAGAAGCCGAGCATCCCGGCGACCTGGAAGACGGCCAGCGCGGCGGCCACCAGGACCCCGGTGGCGGTACCCAGCAGGATGAGCCGGCGGCGGTCGTGCCGGTCGGCCAGGACGCCGCCGGGAAGCGTGGCGGCGACGCGGCCGACCTGGCCGATGGCCGCGATAATGCCGGCCTGGGCCGGGTCGCCGGTGATGTAGAGCGCCAACAGCGGGACCGCGAAGTTGTGCAGCGCGCGGCCGAGGCCGGTGGAGGTGTCGGTGCTCAGCCACCAGCGGTAGTCGCGGTTGCGCCACAGCGCCGGGGGCCGCCCGGTCTCCGCGGGAGCGCCCGGAGGAGAGGACGCGGTGGCGGGGTGGGGTTGGAGGGGGTCCATACGACGATCGTAGATCCGCACGAGTATTTGCGCAAGAGTAGTTGCGCAACTTTTGCGGCGGGTTTGTATACTGGTGTCATGGACACCGACCGCCAGCCACCGCGCGCACCGGACCTCGAACCGAAGGTCATGACCTCGCCGATGCTCAAGGCGATGGCGCATCCGTTGCGCCGCCGGATCGTCGCCGTGCTCGGCGCGCAGGACTATGCCCGCGCCACCGACCTGGCGCGGCAACTCGGTGTGGCGGCCAACACGCTGAGCTTCCATCTGCGCACGCTCGCCGATGCGGGTTTCGTCGAGGAGGCCCCCGAGTTCGCCCGTGACCGACGCGACCGGGTCTGGAAGGGAGCGGTCCAGTCCTACCGGGTCGGTTCGCCCGACGTCCCGATCGGTCCGGAGGACGAGGCCCCGCTGGCCGCCTATTTGGACCAGGTGACGCTGGACCAGCAGGAGATGGTCGCCAAGGTGACGGCTTGGGCGCCGAACTTTGCGACCGGACGTGAGCCCGAACCGAAGGCGGACCTCAGCTTGGGGACGCTGCGGCTGACCCGGGACGAGGCGGATCGGGTCTTCACGGAGGTCGGTGAGGTGCTGGACCGGGCGCGTTCGCTGCACCGACTCCCCGCGGAGTCGGACGAGGCCGACGGCGTCCGGGCCTGGGACTACACCTTCATGGCGGCGCGCGAAGACCTGTGAGGCGCCGGGCGGTCAGTCGATGACCGCCGCCACCGCGTCCATCTCGACGAGCTGCCCGTCGTAGCCCAGCACCGTGACCCCGAGCAGACCGGCGGCCCGCCACCCCGGAAGGGGACGGGCCGCCGTCGTGCAGTGATTCCGGAAACCTAGGCGAGCACCTGCCGTTTGGAGGAGACGACGCCGGTGTTGAAACCGGCCAGGTGCAGGCCGCCGTGGAAGCGCGCATGCTCGATCTTCACGCAGCGGTCCATGATGGCATGCATGCCGTACGACTCGGCCAGCTCGGCGGCCTCCTCGTTCCAGATGCCCAGCTGCAGCCACACGGTCTGGGCTCCGGCCTGGTGGGCCTCCTCGACGATCCCGGGGGTGTCCTCGGCCTTGCGGAAGACCTCGACCAGATCCGGCGCCACCGGCAGGTCCGCCAATGAGGCGTACACCGGGTGGCCCAGGATCTCGACACGCTTCGCCGCGAGGATCGGGTTGATGAAGTACAGGTCGTAGCCCGTGGAGCTGTTCAGGTAGGTCGCCACAAAGTAGGACGCGCGGGCGGTCTTGTCCGAGGCCCCCACGATCGCGATCGACTTCGTGGACCGCAGGATGTTCAGCCGTTCGGGGGCCGAGGGGCCGACCCAGCCGCGCTGCGTGGTTTCCGCGCTCATTTTCCGGCTCCGATCTGCTCGCCGGCACCTGACGGGACCGCGCAGGCGGCTCCATCCTCGGCCGGGGTGGCGGGCGCCTGCTGGGAGGCGGTCAGTGCCTGGTCCAGGTCCCAGATGATGTCCTCGACGTCCTCGAGCCCAATCGAAAGCCGGATCAGGTCCTCCGGCACACCGGCGGCGGCCAGCTGGTCGGCGGACAGCTGCTGGTGGGTCGTCGATCCCGGGTGCAGGACGAGGGTGCGGGCGTCGCCGATGTTGGCCAGGTGGCTGGCCAGCTGCAGTGCCTCGATGAACCGTCCGCCGGCCTTGCGTCCTCCGGCGACCCCGAAGCTGAACACCGAGCCGACGCCGCCGGGCAACAGGTCCTTCGCACGCTCGTGCTGGGGGTGGGAGGGCAGCCCGGCGAAGTTCACGTAGGTCACCCGCGGGTCGGCCTCGAGCCACTCGGCCACCCGGTACGCGTTGGCCAGGTGGGCGTCCATGCGCTGCGGGAGCGTCTCGACGCCCTGCAGCAGCTGGAAGGCCGACTGGGCGGGCAGCGAGGGGCCGATGTCGCGCAGCTGCTCGGAGCGCAGCTTGGTCAGGAACCCATACTCGCCGAAGTTCCCCCACCAGGAGACGTTGCCGTAGGAGGGGACGGGCTCGGTCATGGTCGGGAACTTCCCGTTGCCCCAGTTGAAGCGCCCGGATTCGACGACAACGCCGCCGAGCGTGGTGCCGTGTCCGCCGAGGAACTTCGTGGCCGAATGGATGACGATGTCGGCGCCGTGCTCGATCGGGCGCAAGATGTAGGGCGGGGTGAGCGTGGAGTCCACGATCAGCGGGATGCCAGCCTCGTGCGCGACGGCCGCCAGGCCCTTCAGGTCGGCGATGTCGCCGGAGGGGTTGGCCACGATCTCCGTGTACAGCGCCTTCGTCTCCGGGCGGAGCGCCGCGGCGAAGTCGGCCGCCTCGTTGCTGTCCACGAACGTGGTGTCCACGCCGAAGCGGCGCAGCGTCACGTCCAGCTGGGTGATGGTGCCGCCGTAGAGCTTGGACGAGGCCACGATGTGGTCCCCGGCCTGCGTCAACGCCGCGAACGTGATGAACTCGGCGGCCATGCCGGAGGCGGTGGCCACCGCGCCGATCCCGCCTTCCAGCGAGGCGATGCGCTCCTCGAACGCGGCAACGGTGGGGTTGCCGATCCGGGAGTAGATGTTGCCGTACTTCTGCAGGGCGAACAGGTTCGCGGCGTCGTCGGTGTCCTTGAACACAAACGAGGTGGACTGGTAGATCGGCACGGCGCGGGCGCCGTGCTCGGCATCGGGGGTGCCCCCGGCGTGCAGTGCGCGCGTACGGAATCCGAACTGGTGATCCGACATCTAGGCGTTGGCTCCTTCGAGGTTGGTTTCCGGCTGGTGCCGATCCCGGCCATGGTGCGGTCCGCCGGGGAACCCTGCAACCGATGTGCGGCTGCGCTCCATCGCCTCTGGCGTTAGCACCGCTCCGGTGGCTTCCGGTGGTTGCTGCGGCGTCGACAAGCCAGATCTCTCGGCCGCTCGGGATGGTCCCCTCCATGGTCGCAAACCTGCGCCGGTCATCAAAGAATGTTGCGCAGCGTGGCAGTCTGCCGAGGCTGGATCGAAGAAAAGGCGGTCGCCGCGCCCCGTAGGCTGGAAGAATGGGAACACGCATTGCACTGGTCCGCCACGGCGAAACCGACTGGAACGCCGAGCAACGGCTCCAGGGACAGACCGACATCCCCTTGAACAACACCGGCCGCGCCCAGGCCGAGGGTGCGGCTCGGGACCTGGAACGCCTGGGGCACGACGGCGGCGCCTGGGACCTGCTGGTCTCCTCGCCGTTGGGGCAGGCCGTGGAAACTGCGGCCATCGTGGGCCGCGCGCTGGGGCTCGACGCGATCACCCCGGTATCCGACCTGCAGGAACGTCATTACGGTGACGGCGAGGGCCGGGTCGTCGCGGGGATGGGCCGGGCGGAGTTGGATGAGCTGCTGTCCACCGCCGAGCCGGAAGCCGGCGTGGTGTCCCGGGCCCTGATGGCGCTGCGCGGGATCGTCGCCGTGCATTCGGCGTCCAACATCGTGGTCGTCGCCCACGGCACCCTGATCCGCCTGGTGGCCGGCTCTCTGCTCGGCGTGCACCATCCCCGCGTGCTCAATGGGGAGGTCGTGGAGATCGACGCCGACCTGCTGGGGATTCCGGGTCCGGGCGACGTCCCGGGTGCCCCGGACGTCCAGGATCTGACCGGGACGCCGTCGGGTCAGCGGGCCGCCAGCAGGCTTTCGCCGATGTCCGCACGCCGGTAGAACACCTCGCGCCCGGTCCGCAGCGAGGCGGCCAGTCCGCCCTCGGACATCACCTTCAGATGGGTGCTGACCGTGGCCGGGGCGAGATCCAGCGCACAGGCGAGCTGCGTCGTCGTCATGGGGACATCGAGCTGGGCCAGGATCTGTGCCCGGGTGCGCCCCAGCAGCTTGGCGAGCGGGTCGTCGGGGCAGGACGTGGCGGTTTCCCAGAGCCGGCCGACGCCGCGCGGGGCATACGTCAACGTGGGGACGAACGGGGCGACGTTCAGCACCAGCGTCTCCGGCCAGATGAACGCATTCGGGACCAGGATCAGCCCGGAACCGGGTTCAGGAGGTTCGTCCGCATCGCAATCCCGGATGATGTCCAGGCCGGTCGCCGTCGGGACCACGCTGGGGTGAAGTGACTTCAAGACCTCGTGGATGCCGTGCTGGGAGATCTGGGCCAACCGCCAGTCGATATCCTCGAGCTGCAGGGAGCGCAGTCGCGGCCACCAGGGCCGGATGGCCAGGTCCCAGTACCAGGACAGGGCCGAGATGATCATCGGGATGCCCGCCTCGAGATCGTCCAAGAGCAGGTCCGCGGTCTGCACGACGCGCCGCACCGGGTCGAAACGCCGCAGGTACTCCAGGTTGTCTTGCCACATCCCCGGATCCACGGCGGCGACGTCGGCCAGCGAGTCCTCGAAGGAGCCGTGCCGGCTGGGCGTGGGGGTCAGGGCATCGGCCATGTACCCGTGGGGGCGCACCACGGTGGCGAGGATGTCGAGGTGCCGGGTTTTGTGCGGTTCCTCCGAGGCGGCCAGCGCATTCCGTGTTGCCTCGATCCATGGCCGGTGGATCGCCGGCTGGCGCTGCAGCGCCCGGATGCTGGCCACCGTTTCCCACAGTGGGGAGGACTCGAACCGGATCCGGGTCAGGTCCTCGGAGGTGAGCGTGATGTGCATGGAATCAGCGTAGGGCCGGGTGGACCAAGTGGCGACGATTCGGCCTGGGCCGAATCGTGGCGCGGTATCAGTCAGACGCCGACGCTGGTGCCATGACGACAAACCACGCTTTCACACCAGCAGCCTCCACCACCGTCCGGGTCACCCGCCGACTGCTGCGGCAGCAACCTATCGTGCGGATCCTCCGCGACATCGGCAGGTTCTACCGCGTCAACTGGCAGCGGGCCGCCGCCCAGGAGTACGAGTACACCCGGCTCCGCGAGGAGGCCATCCGCAAGTACTCGGCTGCAACCGGCGGACGCATGTGACCGGCGGTCTCCCCGTCGGCCCGTTCCGTCGCCGCGACGGTCCATGCGCCGGTGGACCCGACACGTTTCTAGGGACCGGCCTGCACCCCCAGGGCATGGGCCAGCAGGGTCCGCCGGCCACGCATGCCGGTCTTCGCGAAAATCGACGTGAGATGGTCTTGGACCGTATAGGTGGACAGGAACAGCAGCCGGGCGAGTTCGTGTGTGTCGGCGCCCAGCGCCACATGCCCGAGTAGTTCGGTTTCGCGCCTGCTCAGGCCGTTGGCACGGGAGAAGAGGTCGAGTCGGTCCGTCGACGTCGACGGTTCCGCGATCACCGCGATCTGGCCATCGTGTTCTTCCGGCGTATCGACGACTGAGCGGACCCGCGATACGCGCAGGGTCGCCCAGAATCCACCGGAGAGGTGGACCCGGGCCGTCGGGGCGTTGGAGTCGACTCCCTGCTCCCGGGCGAGGAGTTGGGCCCCCACGTTGTACGCGCTGGCGGGGACCGCAGAGGAGCCGTCCAGACGAGGCAGCAGCATCCCGAGCCAGGCCTCCGAATCAACGGTCTGCCCGACCACCCGAAGGTCCGGCTCCAGCAACAACATCACCGGCCCGGTGACGGGACGCCGTGCGTCGGGGAGGTCGCGAAAGGTCAAGGCCTGCAGGCGGCGGAGTGCACGGGTCAGGATCGGAACCAGTGGCCGAACGAGGGCCAGGTCGCTGGCCTCAACCCGTCGGAGGGACCACAAGTCCAGGAACGCCCAGCAGCCGTACCCGTCCCGGAAGACGATGGACAAGACGTCCGCCACGCCGGCGTCGCGCTGCACCTCCCGCCACAAGGCGCTCTCCCCGGCCCGATCGCCCAAGGCGGCTGCCGTATCCAGTCCGGTCCACCGGTTGACTGTACTGGCGTACTTGAGCCGGATTGTCCGGGGGACCAGGGACAGGTCGTGGATCTGCGCGAGGGGGTCGACCCCGACCGAGGTCGCCGGGTCGGTGAGTATCCAGACGTACCATTCGAAGCCCAATGCCCGGCGCAGCACGTCGACCACGGCCGCACGAAACTCCCGCGAGTCCGTGGCCTGCTCCGCCAGGTCCGCCACGACGGCCAGCACCTGCGGTGCCGAGCCCCTGGTCACCATGCGCCGAGGATATACCCGGGTGCCCGTGAGGTGGAAGTACCCACATAGTTGGGATGGTGCGCACCGATGATCGCGCACACGCTTGACGCATGAACACCCTGAGAATCCAGCACCCGATCACCGACTATGCCACGTGGAAGGAGGCCTTCGACCGGTTCGCCGGTCTCCGGGAGCAGGCCGGGGTACGTGCACAACGCATCTCCCGGCCCGTTGACGATCCGTTCTTCGTTTCCATCGACCTCGACTTCGACTCCGTCGATTCCGCCATCGAATTCGAGCGGATCCTGCGCACCCGCGTCTGGTCCACACCGGCGAACAGTCCGGCGCTCGTGGGCGAACCGGTCACCCGGATCTTGGCGGCCGAGGGGTGAGTCGTGGCGCGGCCACTACTACTGCGCCGAGGACGGTGAGCAGATCCGCTGCAGTTCCGGGATGCAGGGTTCGTTCTGCAGGCTGGTCGTGTCGCCGAGCGCCGTTCCCTCGAACAGCTGGGTCAGCAGCCGGCGCATGATCTTCCCCGACCGCGTCTTGGGCACATCCGGGACGAACACGATGTCGCGCGGCTTGGCGATCGGGCCGATCTGCGATGCCACATGGGCCCGCAGGTCCGCCGCCGCGGCCAGCTGCTCCGGGCTCGACCCGACGCCGGTCCCGGCCCCGATCAACGAGCGGTCATGGGGCACGACGAACGCCGTCGCCGCCTGCCCGGTCTTCGCATCGGTGGTCGGGCAGACCCCGGCCTCGACGACCGCTGGGTGGGAGACCAGGGCGGATTCGATCTCGATCGTGGAGAGCAGGTGTCCCGAGACGTTCAGCGCGTCGTCGGTGCGGCCCAGGATCCAGATGTCGCCGTCGTCGTCGTACTTGGCGCCATCACCGGCCAGAAACCAGCCCTGGGCCGCGTACTTCTCCCAGTAGCTGGTGAAGTAGCGCTCCGGGTTGCCCCACACGGTGCGCGCCATTGCCGGACCGGTGGAGGTGAGTACGATGTTGCCCTGGACCTGCGCCGGGACCCGGGCACCGGCGTCGTCCACGATGTCGGTGGAGACCCCGGGCAGCGCGCGGGTGCCGCAGCCGGGCTTGAAGACGGTGTCGGACTGGCGGGGGGAGAGGATCGTGGCCCCGGTCTCGGACTGCCACCACGTGTCGACCATCGGGATGCCGGCGTCCGGGTCGCCGGGGACCAGGGAATCGCGGCCGACCTGGGTGCGCAGCCAACGCCAGGCCTCGGGGTTCACCGCCTCGCCGACGGTGCCGGCCAGGCGGATGGACGAGAGGTCATGCTCGGTCGGGATGCCGTCGGGGAACCAGCCCATCAGCGAGCGCACCAGGGTGGGGGCGGTGTAGTAGCTGGTCACGGAGTAGCGTTCGATGATCTCGAAATGCCGGCCCGGATGCGGGGCGTTGGGCACGCCCTCGTAGATGACCTGCGTGACGCCGTTGGACAGCGGGCCGTAGATCTCGTAGGTGTGGGCGGTGACCCAGGCCAGGTCGGCGGTGCACCAGTGGACGTCGGCGTCGCGGCGGGCCGGGTCCGGGTTGGAGAAGAGGAACTCGTGGCTCCAGGAGGCCTGGGTGAGGTAGCCGCCGGTCGTGTGCACCAGGCCCTTGGGCTTTCCGGTGGTCCCCGAGGTGTACATGATGAACAGCGGCGTCTCGGCGTCGAACGCCTCGGCGGCGTGGGTGCGTGGCTGGGTTTCGACGACCTCGTGCCACCAGAGGTCCCGGCCCGGCGTCCAGGCGATGTCGGAGCCGGTGCGGCGGATGACGAGCACGTGCTCGATCGCGTTGTCACCGGCCACGGCGGTGTCGGCGTTGTCCTTCACCGGGACCGCGGTGCCGCGGCGGAACTGGCCGTCGGTGGTGACCAGCAGCTTGGCGCCGGTGTCCTCGACCCGGAACCGCAGCGCCTCGGCGGAGAAGCCGCCGAAGACCAGCGAGTGCACGGCGCCGATACGGGCGCAGGCCAGCGTGATGACGATGGTCTCCACGAGCACCGGCAGGTAGATGACGACGCGGTCGCCTGCTTCGATGCCCAGGGCGGTCAGGGCGTTGGCGGCCTGGGAGACGAGTTCGGTCAGCTCCGTGTAGGTGACCGTGCGGCGGTCCCCGGGCTCGCCCTCGAAATGCAGGGCGACCTTGTCGCCGCGGCCGGCGGCGACGTGCCGGTCGGCGCAGTTCACGGCGGCGTTCAGCTTCCCGCCCTCGAACCAGCGCAGTTCGGGGCCGCGGCGGGCCTGCGGGTCTACGGGGGTGGCGCGGTGGGTGGTGTGCCAGGGTTCGGCCCACTCGAGCCGGGCGGCGGCGGCGGCCCAGAAGTCGAGGCGCTCGGACTCGGTGGCGAAGACCGTGTCGGGTCCGACGTCGGCCAGGTCGGGGGTGGCGGTTGTCTGAGCGGGGGCAGTGCGCATGAAATCAGCTCCATCGGTCATGGCGGAAGCACCTGTGCCGGAAGCCGCCGCACCCGGGGGTGCTGCGCCTTCCCGCATGGTTGCTGCGGCGTCACGGAGCCACGTCTCTCGGCCGCTCGGGATGGGTTCCCCTCCACTGAAGCCCACCGGCCGCCGGAGGGGCAACTTCCGTGACGCGTTGCGAAATATTTCATCCGGCACGCGCCGGGGGTGTTGTCGTTGAACATTTATCGCGAAAAACCCCGAAATCACCGCCATCGTTCGATGCGCGCGGGTGGCTGGGCGGCTGCGTCCGGGGGCATGCGCCGGGACGCCACGGGGGAGGTGCGGTTGGCATCGGGGGCCTTCGTGTGGCCCAATGGAACCAGTAACCATCCAGAGCGGCCGAGAGATCTGGCTCGATGACGCCGCAGCAACCCCTTCCCGATTCACCCGGGAGGAAGGTGCTCACGCCGGAACCGATGGAGTGATCTTCAATGTCTGCCGTGCCGATCGAGGACGTGGCCCCCCGCCATTTGCTCAAACTGACCCCCGGGGTACCCGCCGATGCCCGCTACGACGAACTCGCCGCGATCTTCCGCCCCGTGTTCGCCCGCATCGCCGAGGGTGCCGCAGACCGCGACGCCGGCAGGATCCTGCCGATCGAACAAGTGGGCTGGCTGAACCAGGCACGCTTCGGTGCCCTGCGGGTGCCGCGCGAGGCCGGCGGGTTCGGAGCCTCGTTGCTGGACTCCTTCCGGCTGCTGATCGAGCTGGCGGAAGCCGATTCGCAGATCGCCCAGCTGCTGCGCTCGCATATCGGGTTCGTCGAATCCGTGCTCCTGCTCGAGGACGCCTCCGTGAAGGCCCGCTGGTTCGCCCGTTTCGTGGCCGGACAGATCGTCGGCAACGCCTACACCGAGCGCGGCGGCAACGACCTCGGCCAACTGAACACCGTCGTCGAGCCGACCGGGACCGGGTGGCTGCTGACGGGGGAGAAGTACTACTGCACCGGGACGATCTTCGCCGATTGGGTCGCGGTCACAGCCACCGCACCGGGGGTGCCCGGCCGGCACGTCGCCGTGGTCTCCACCAGGCATTCGGCAGTGCAGATCTTCGATGATTGGGACGGGTTCGGCCAGCAGCTCACCGGCACCGGATCCACCCGGTTCACCCGCGTCCCCGTCGACACCCTGCTCGATCCGGCAGTGCTGGAAATCCACCCCGAATCGGCAGTCTTCCAGCTGGTCCTGCTGGCCGTCCAGGCCGGGATCGCCCGCGCCGTGCTCGCCGACGCCCGCACCCACACCCAGCTGCGCACCCGGGCGTTCAGCACCGGCACCGGCCTGGCCTCCCGGCACGAGCCGCAGGTGCTGCAGGTCATCGGGGAGATCTCCGCGACCACTTTCGCGGTGGACTCCATCGTGCTGGCCGCCACTGCAGAGCTCGAGACGGCCATCGGCCAGCCCGGGCTCAGCGCCGCCGAGCAGTACGCGGTCTGCGAGCTGGCGGCCAACCGGGCACAGTCAGCCGTCCAGCCGCTCGTCCTGGGCGCCGCCACCGCGCTCTTCGACGGGCTCGGCGCCTCCTCGACCTCCACCCGCTGCAACCTCGACCGCCACTGGCGCAACGCGCGCACGGTTGCCACGCACAACCCCGCCATGTACAAGTCCCGCATCGTCGGCGACTACGAGGTCAACGCCACGGCGCCGCGCAAGCTCAGCGCCGTCGGTGACCTCAAGACCCCCGAAGGAGAACAATGAGCACCACACCGGAACGCCGCTACGTCCGTCTCAACGCGTTCGACATGAACTGCGTGGTCCACCAGTCGCCCGGCCTGTGGCGCCACCCGCAGGACCAGGCCTGGCGCTACAAGCAGCTCGGCTATTGGACCGAACTGGCCAAGACGCTCGAGAAGGGGCTGTTCGACGGACTCTTCATCGCCGACGTGCTGGGCACCTACGACGTCTACGGCTCCACCAACTCCGTGCCGCTCTCCGCCGGAGCCCAGGTCCCGGTCAACGACCCCTTCCTGCTGGTCTCGGCGATGGCTTCGGTCACCGAGAACCTCGGTTTCGGCGTCACCGCAGGCACCGCGTACGAGCACCCGTACCCGTTCGCCCGCCGCCTGGCCACGCTGGACCACCTGACGAACGGCCGCATCGGCTGGAACGTCGTCACCGGCTACCTGCCCTCGGCGGCCCGCAACATGGGCCAGGAGGACCAGCTCGAGCATGACGAGCGCTACAACCACGCCGACGAATACCTCGAGGTCGTCTACAAGCTGCTCGAGGGCTCCTGGGAGGATGACGCCGTGGTCCGCGACCGTGAATCCGGCGTCTACACCGACCCGTCCAAGGTCCACGAGATCGGCCACGAGGGCAAGTACTTCAAGGTCCCGGGCATCGCGATCACCGAACCGTCGGTGCAGCGCACCCCGGTCATCTACCAGGCCGGTGCCTCCAAGCGCGGCCTCACATTCGCCGGGGAGAACGCCGAATCGGTCTTCGTCAACTGCCCCACCAAGGAACTGCTGGTCGAATCGGTGCAGAAGATCCGCGACAACGTCGAGGCAGCCGGCCGCGACCGCCATGACGTGAAGATCTACACCATGCAGACCATCATCACCGGTGCCACCACCGAGGAGGCGCAGGCCAAGTACGAGGACTACGCCTCCTACACCGACCTGGACGGGGCCCTGGCCCTGCTCTCCGGTTGGACCGGCATCGACATGTCGCAGTACGACCTCGACGACGTGATCGGCGAAGACGTGCAGTCCAACGCCATCCAGTCGTCGGTCGAGACGTTCAAGAAGGCCTCCGGCGACGACGGCAAGCCGTGGACCATCCGCCAGCTCGCCGAATGGATCGGCGTCGGCGGATTCGGCCCCGTGACCGTGGGCAGCGGCGCGGAGGTCGCGGCCAAGCTCGTCGAATGGGTCGAGGACACCGACGTCGACGGGTTCAACCTGGCCTACGCCATCACCCCCGGCACGTTCGAGGACGTCGTGGAATACGTGGTCCCCGAACTGCAGAAACTCGGCGCCTACCCCACCGAATACGCCCCCGGCACGCTGCGCCAGAAGCTCTTCGGCGATGGTGACCGGGTCAAGGACACCCACCGCGCCGCCCAGTACAAGCTGGCGACCGCGGACCTGGCCACCAGCTAGGAACACCCACCCCGTCCCCCCGCATCCGGGAGGACACCACCGCTCGACCCGGGATCGCCGTACGGCCTTCCCCTACCATCCAGAGCGGCTGAGAGACCTGGCTCGTTGACGCCGCAGCAACCACCCCTCGGGGCTGGTGCTCCCGCCAGGACCGATGGAGAGGCCTTCCCCCTGTCCCGCCCGCCTGCGCGCGGTCGGGACGGTGGTGGGCTCTTCCCCGGATGACCCCGAGGAGGAACACATGAGCACATCCACCACCCCGAGCACCCCACCGCCGACCCGGATGCGAACCCGCGTCGCCGTCGCCAGCCTGGTCGGCACCACCATCGAGGGCTACGACTTCGTCCTCTACGGCCTGGCCGCGGCCACCGTCTTCGGCCCCCTGTTCTTCGCACCGGCCGACCCGCTCGTCGGCACCATGGCCGCCTTCGCCACCTACGCCGTCGGCTTCATCGCCCGCCCCATCGGCGGGGTGCTCGGCGGGCACTTCGGCGACCGGATCGGCCGCAAGACCGTCCTGGTCGCCTCCCTGCTGCTCACCGGCCTGGCCACGACGGCCATCGGAGCGCTGCCCACCCACGACACCGCCGGCTGGATCGCCCCCGCCCTGCTGCTGGTGCTGCGCGTGCTGCAGGGCATCGGCTACGGCGCCGAATGGGCCGGAGCCGCCCTGATGACGGTCGAGCATGCGGCCCCGGGCAAACGCGGGCTGACCAGCAGCGCCACCCAGATCGGCCCGAGTGCCGGCATGCTGCTGGCCACCGGCGTGCTGCTGGCCCTCGAATCGTCCATGCCCGAGGACGCCTACCTCGCCTGGGGGTGGAGGCTGCCGTTCCTGGCCAGCATCCTGCTGGTCGCCGTCGGGCTCGTCGTGCGCCTGAAGATCGAGGACAGCGCCTCCTTCAAGCGGGTCGTGCGCACCGGGGCTATCCCGCGCCGCCCCGTCGTCGAATCGCTGCGCACCCACCCGCGCCAGGTCGCCCTGACCACCGGGCTGCGCCTGGCCCAGAACGCGTTCTACTACGTCTACACCGTCTTCATCCTCACCTACCTCGCCCAGGGCGGCACGAGCCGCGAGACCGGACTGCAGGCGATCCTCATCGCTTCCGCGCTGGGCCTGGTCACCGTCCCGTTCTGGGGCTGGGTCTCCGACCGGATCGGCCGCCGCCGCACCTACCTCTTCGGCGGGACCTTCAGCATCCTGGTGGCCCTGGTGGCCTTCCCGCTGCTGGACACCGGCAACTTCCTGCTCATCGTCCTCACGGTCGTGCTGGGCATGAACATCGGGCACGACGCCATGTACGGGCCCCAGGCGGCCTTCTTCGCCGAACTCTTCGACACCCGGGTCAGGTTCAGTGGCGTCTCGTTGGGCTACCAGATCGGCTCCGTCCTCGGCGGGGGACTGGCCCCACTGGTCGCCACTGCACTGCTCGCGGTTGGCGGCGGCAGCCCCATCTGGGTCATCGCCTACTTCGTCGGCGTCGGGGCCATCACCCTGGTCACCACGCTGCTCGCCCCGGAAACCGGAGCGCGTGATCTGGATGCACGGCACGACGCCGATGCCCCCTCCCAGCCCGAACCAACCCCCGTCCGTTAGGAAACACCATGAGCGAAACCACCACGGCGGCCACGGCGCCCACCGTCACCGTCCCCGACGGATCGGAAGCCCGTTATGCGGCCCTGGCTGCCCGCTTCCGCCCCGTCTTCGAGCGCATCGCCGCCGGTACCGTCACCCGCGAGCAGGACCACATCCTGCCTTTCGAGCAGATCGGCTGGCTGAAGGAGGCCGGCTTCACCACCCTGCGCGTCCCCGCGCAACACGGCGGCGACCCGGTCACGCACGAGCACCTCTTCCGTCTGCTCATCGAACTCGCAGAAGCCGATTCCAACGTCTCGCACCTGCTGCGCTCGCACTTCGCCTTCGTCGAGACCATCGCCCTGCAGCCGGAGGCCTTCCGCGACACCTGGTTCCCCCGCGTGCTCGCCGGGGAGATCTTCGGCAACGCGGCCACCGAACGCGGCGGCAACGCCCTGGGCACCACCGCGACGCGGCTCTCCAGGCACGACGGTGGGTGGCGCCTCAACGGGGCCAAGTACTACACCACCGGGAGCATCTTCGCCGACTGGGTGGTCGTCATGGCCAGCACCGAGGGCATCGAGGGCCGGCAGTATGCCGTCGTGCGGGCCGACGCCGCGGGCGTGACCATCCACGACGACTGGGACGGATTCGGGCAGCCGCTGACCGGCACCGGGACCGCCGTCTTCGAGGACGTGGCGGTCGAGGAGGCCAACATCATCCACCGCAAGGTCACCAGCACGCTGGAACCGGCGTTCTTCCAGCTCGTGCTGCTCGCCGTGCTGGCCGGAATCGGCCGGGCTGCCCTGCGCGACGCCTCGGCCCTGGTCGGCGCCCGCACCCGGATCTTCAACACCGGTTCCGGCGGGCTCTTCCGCGACGACGTGCAGATCCAGGAACACGTCGGTACCCTCGCCGCGCGGGTCTACTCGGCCGAGGCGATCGTCGCCGCCGCGGCCCGCGACCTGGACGCCGCAGTAGACCCGGCGCTGGGGCTCGACGCCGAAGGGGCCTTCCTGCGCGCCGAACTCGGCGTGGAGAAGGCCCATGTGGCCGTCCCGCCGCTCGTCCTCGAGGCCACCACCGCACTGTTCGACGTCACCGGTGCCTCCGCCACCAGCCGGGGGAAGTCCCTGGACCGGCATTGGCGCAACGCCCGCACCGTCGCCACCCACAACCCGGCGGTCTTCAAGGCCCGGGCGGTCGGCGACTTCCACATCAACGGCACCATCCCCACCGGGCTGAACAGCATCGGCGAGGCCGCCACGACCGCAAAGGGGACCGAATCCGCATGAGCACCCCCGAGCGCCCGCGCCTGCTGCTGAGCGCCTTCCTGATGAACACGCCCAGCCACATCCTCGGCGGCCAGTGGCGCCACCCCGAGGCCCAGCAGCACCGGTTCAACGAACTGCAGATGTGGGTCGACCTGGCCCGCCAGCTCGAGGACGCCAAGTTCGACGCGATGTTCTTTGCCGACGTCGTGGGGCTGTACGGGAACCACGAGGGCGGCTGGGCATCACTGGTCGACAAGGGCCTGCAGATCCCCTCCAACGACCCGCTGGTGCTGGCCTCGGCACTGGCCGCGACCACCTCGGAGATCGGGCTGGCCCTGACCAGCTCCGTCGTGCAATCCGAGCCGTTCCAGATGGCCCGCCAGTTTTCCACCCTCGACCACCTCTCCGGTGGGCGGGTGGCGTGGAACATCGTCACCAGCGTGCTGGAGAACGCGCACCGCAACTTCGGGGCGAAGGGGTTGGCCGCCCATGAGGACCGCTACGACTGGGCCGACGAATACGTCTCCGCGGTTTACAAGCTGTGGGAGGGCTCCTGGGAGGACGGTGCCCTGCTGGCCGACAAGGAGGCCGGGCGCTTCGCCGACCCCGCGTTGATCAACAAGATCCACCATGAGGGCACCCGGTACTCCATCGAGGGCCCGCACCTGACCAGCCCGAGTCCGCAACGCACCCCGTTCCTCTTCCAGGCCGGCAGCTCCCCGCGCGGCAAGGCGTTCGCCGCCGCCCACGCGGAGGCCACCTTCCTGTTCGCCCCGCATACCGACTACGTGCGCGAGCAGGCAGCGGCGATCCGGGGCCTTGAAGCGGCGGCCGGGCGGGCCCCGGGCGACGTGAAGATCTTCGCCGGGCTCTCCTTCGTCGTGGGCAGCACCGAGGAGGAGGTGCGCCGCAAGGAGGCGGAGTACGACGAGTACCTGGACCTGGATGCGATCATCGCGCACATCGGTGGCGGCATCGGCGTCGATCTCGGGGGACTGGATCACGACACCCCGCTCGGCGAGGTGGAGACCGAGGGCGCCCGCGGGGTCCTCGAGGCGGCGATCGCCTCCGTGCCCGGCGGCAAGCCGACCATCGGGGAACTGGCCCGCTACCGGGCCAAGGCCCAGCAGATCTCCGGCACCCCCGAGCAGATCGCCGATGAACTCGAACGCTGGCAGGACGCGGGCATCAACGGGGTGAACATCATCAACCAGGTCCTCCCCGGTTCCTACACGGACTTCATCGACGGTGTGCTGCCCGAACTGCGGGCCCGTGGCCTCGCCCAGACGGAGTACACTCCCGGCACGCTGCGGGAGAAGGTCTTTGGCCGCCGGGCCACACTTGAGGACACGCATCCGGCGGCCGGATACCGGGGCGCCTTCTCGCAGCACGCGGCCGCCGCCACCCAGGCGGTGCCGGCCGGACGCCCTTGACGCGCCGGGCAGACCTGCCGGGCCGCGGCTTGTAGTCTGGGCACCATGACGGAACCAGCAGCCCAGCACGACCCGTCCGAGGCCGAATTGGCCGGTGTCCCCGATGTGGAGATCCCCGACGTCGACATCCCGGAACCGGACATCGCCGACGTCGAGATCCCGGCCGTCCCCCAGGAGGGGCATGGCGTCGCGGACGGTGGCCTGCCCGCCGGCCTCCTCGGCGAGTCCACCCGCCCGGGGCAGATCCCCGAACCGGTCGTCCCCGAGGTCGAGGGGCCGCCGTTGGGCAACACCGACCCGCAGCTGCGCACCGGTGACCCCGCGACGGGCACTACCGAACCGGTCCTGAATGTGGGTGACCCGGTGCTGTCCGAACCCGTCCTGCGCGAACCGGTACTGGGCGGGGCCGGAATCGGCGGGCCGGAACTGCGCGCGCCCCATATCAACGACCCGGACACCATCCGCCGCCTGCTGACCACCCCGGCCCGCTGGGCCATCGTCGGGCTGTCCAACAACCCGATGCGGGCGGCCGTCGGGGTCGCCCGCATCGTCCGCGACGAGCTCGGCATGGACATCGTCCCGGTGTCGCTCAAGGGCGATACCGTGCACGGCGAACGCGGTTACACCCGGCTGGACCAGATCCCCGGGAGCATCGACGTCGTGGACTGTTTCGTGAACTCCAGCAAGGTCGGGGCCATCGTCGACCAGGCGATCGAAATCGGTGCGAAGGCCGTCTGGCTCCAGGTCGGCGTCGTCGACGAGGCCGCGGCGGCCCGGGCCACGGCGGCGGGACTCGACGTGGTGATGGATGCCTGCCCGGCCATCGAACGCCGCAACATCCTCTTCGAGTAGAAGCGGGGCCTATTCCATCTCGTCGTAGCGGGAGCGCAGGAACAGGAAGATGCCATAGGCCATCATCCCCGCCGCGATGGCGAAGAGTGCGGCCGGGCCGGCGGGCTGGTCACGGACCGCCTTCAGCGCCCCGTCGAGGCCGGTGGCGTCCTGCGGGTCGTGCTGGATCGTGGCGACGATGAACAACAGGCCGACCGCCGCCAGGACCAGCCCCTTGGCGATATACCCCACCGTGCCGAATCCGTTCACGATCAAGCGCATGGCCCGGTTCTCCTGCGGGCGGAGGATCTTCTGGAAACTCCGGGAGACCCCGCGGTAGACGAAGTAGCCGCCGATCCCGATGACGACCAGACCGGCGATGACCAGGGCCACGCTGCCGACCGGTGAGGACATCAGCACGCTGGAGGCCGTGCTGCTTTGTTGCGACGAGTCCTTGTTGCTGCCCACCACATGGCGGATGAAGGTGGTGCCGACGGCGAAGAAGACGACGGCGATGCCCGCCTGCTTGATCCGGTAGCGGGTCCCGTCGCCGCCGGGGAAGACCGCCTGGGCCAGGCACCACACCCCCAGCAGCATGCCGCCCAGGGCGCAGATCCAGATCAGGACGACGCCACCGGGTTGTTTCGCCAGCGCGGCGATGGCGCCCGACTGGTTGGCCTCCGCGCCGGCGGCACGGGCCACGTTCACCGCCAGCAATCCCAACGTCAGGTGCAGTACCCCATTGGCGATGTAGCCCAGTCGCGCTGCGCGCTCGAACCACTGGCTATGCGCTGCCTCGCGTGCGCCATCGACGGCGTCTTCGGTCGTTCCCATGAGCACAGCATAAGGAGTGGCGCCCCGCGATACCGCATCGGCCGCCGTCGTGCCCCGGGACCGGCCGTCAGGGCACGGACGGTCCCGAACGGCGCCGCAGGGCCAGCGGCAGGGTGGCCAGTGACAGCCCGGCCGCGACGAGCAGGGCGGTGGGGAAGGAGAAACCCGCAGCGAGCATCCCCACGAGCACCGAGCCCAGCCCGGTTCCGGCGTCGAATCCGATGTTCCAGACGGCGCTGGCCGTCCCGTATTCGTGGCGTTTCACCGCGGAGAGCGAGAGCAGGAGGGTGAGGTTCTGCAGTCCGCCGTAGGCGATGCCGACCAGGGCCATCGCGGCCAGCAGCAGCGGGACTCCGGTGGAGTCGGGATCACGGACCGCCGCTGCGGCCAGGCCCAGGCCGACGACGGTGCACAGCACCAGCGGCCAGAGGAAGCGATGTGCTCCATACCGGTCCGCCAGGGCGCCGACCTTCCAGCGGCTGAGCGCCGCGGTCGCGGTCAGGAGCACCAGCCCGCCCGCGGTAGCCGCGGGCACTGAACTGAACTGCGGGGCAAACGTGATCAGGGCGCCGCCGGCCAGGGTGACGCCGAGCAGTAGGAGCATGGGGCGAAGCAACCCGGCGGGGACACGGCGGCTGCCTGCGGCGGGGGCCGCGGCACTGGTGGTGGCCGCGGTGTCGGCACTAGGGGCATGTGGCCGGTCCTCGTGCAGAACCCGTGCCAGGCGCGGGGTGGCGATGATGCCCAGCAGCGGCAGGGTGCCGAGGGCGAAGACCGTCCAGAACCCCACGGCGTCGGCGAGCCAGGGGCTGGCGGGAAGGATCAGCAATTGCGGGACGGCGATGGCAGCACCGTAGGCGCCGATGGCGGCCCCATGCCGGGTTGGCGGGACCAGCAGGGCCACTGCGGCGGACCCGGTGACGGTGAGGATGCCGAAGCCGACTCCGCGCACGATGGACCACCCTAGGATCCAGCCCAGCTGGTCCGAGACCAACAGCAACAGGCTCGGTCCACCCAACAGGAGCAGGCCGGCACCGAGCACGCGCGTCGTCCCAAAGCGGTCCAGCAGGCGGGGGACCAGCCCCTGGGTCAGGACGGTCGCCAGCAGCAGCGCCCCATTGACGAACCCGGAACCGGCGGCGTCGGCGCCTCCGCGGACCGCCCAGAGCGGAGCGACGGAGAGCAGGGCCGCGTAGCCGGAAAAACCCGCGGCGGTCAGCAGGAGCAGCGCCGGCATCCCGGGCGCGCTCCAGACGCTGTCGCGTTTCGGCGGGATGGGTCGGCTCACGCTGCCCAACCCTAGCAAGCCCGGCAGCGGGGCCCTCCATACGCTCCGACGCTCATATGAGTAGACCAAATTGCTCATATGTTATGCTCGCCGTGTTAGCCACATCACGATTGGAGCCTGCCATGACGCGTTTGAACGCCGGGAGCCTGTCCTCCCTCAACGACACGGTCTCCGTGCCCGGCTACGATCTGGCCCAACGACGCATCGGCATCGTGCACTTCGGCGTCGGTGGATTCCACCGCGCCCACCAGGCCATGTACCTGGACCGGCTGATGAACGCGTGCCACGACCTGGACTGGGCGATCTGCGGCGTCGGGCTGATGCCCCACGACCAACGCATGCGCGACGCGCTCGCCGACCAGGACGGGCTCTACACACTCGTGGAAAAGGCCCCCGACGGAAGCCGCGACGCCCGTGTCATCGGCTCGATCGCCCGCTACCTCTACGCCCCCGACGACCCGGAGGCCGTGCTGGCCCAACTCGTGGACCCGGACGTGCGCATCGTGTCGCTGACCGTTACCGAGGGTGGCTACAACTACAACCCCTCCACCGGCGAGTTCAACGCCGGCACCCCCGCGGTCGCCGCGGACCTGGCGGACGGCGCCGTGCCGACCACCACGTTCGGCTTCGTCACCGAGGCGCTGCGCCGCCGCCGCGCAGCCGGCACTGCACCGTTCACGATCATGAGTTGCGACAACATCCAGGGCAACGGCCACCTCGCAGCGCGCGTCTTCGCGGCCTTCGCCACGTTGAAGGATCCCGAACTCGGTGCCTGGATGATCGAGCACGTCCCCTTCCCCAACTGCATGGTCGACAGGATCACCCCCGTCACCACCGACGCCGACCGGGACGCCATCGCCATCGAATACGGGGTCGAGGACGCCTGGCCGGTTGTCTGCGAGGACTTTGTCCAGTGGGTCCTGGAGGACAAGTTCCCCACCGGCCGCCCCGACTGGGGATCGGTCGGGG
The DNA here is from genome assembly GCF_056680475.1 of Arthrobacter sp. ASL1. Lineage (NCBI taxonomy): Bacteria > Bacillati > Actinomycetota > Actinomycetes > Micrococcales > Micrococcaceae > Arthrobacter > Arthrobacter sp. ASL1. Next base: position 2,150,410 of record NZ_CM155284.1, on the reverse strand, counting down.
TCCAGCTCGTCGACGACGTCGAACCCTACGAGCTGATGAAGCTGCGCCTGCTCAACTGCAGCCACCAGGGCATTGCCTACCTCGGATACCTCGCCGGCTACCGCTTCGCCCACGAGGCCTGCGGCGACCCGCTCTTCATCGACTTCCTGCTCGCCTACATGGAGCGCGAGGCCACCCCCACGCTCAAGCCCGTCCCCGGCATCGACCTCGACGCCTACCGGCACCAGCTCATCGAGCGCTTCGCCAACGAACAGGTCCAGGACACCCTCGCCCGTCTGGCCGCCGAATCCTCCGACAGGATCCCCACGTGGCTGGTCCCGGTCATCCGCGCCAACCTGTCCGACGGCGGGGCGGTGCGCCTGAGCGCCGCCATCGTCGCCTCCTGGGCGCGCTATGCCCGCGGGATCGACGAATCCGGCCAACCCATCGAGGTTGTGGACCGGCTCCGCGACCGCGTCATGGCCGCGGCAGCAGCGCAGGACGAGGATCCGCTGGCCTTCCTGCGCGATCCCGAGCTCTTTGGCGACCTCGCCGGGCGCGAGGACTTCACCGGGCCGTATCTGGAGGCGCTGGCCATCCTGGACGACGGCGGGGCGCTGGCTCTGCTCCGCACCCTGCGCGAGGACGGCTGGAAGTAGGCGGGGACTGGTCGTTCGTCTACTGCACCGGGGGCGCCTGCGAAACCGCTGGGCGGTCCCAGATGACCACCAGCGCCGTCGCGATCGGCCCGAGGAGCAGCCCCAGGACGAACCAGATCCACCGGCGCCTGCCCTTGGTCTCGGCCAGGCCGGCGGTCACGATCGCCAGGGCCAGCCACCAGCCGCCGCTGGAGGTCACACTCGAAGCATCCATCGGGATTGTTTCCTTTCGTCAGGCACCGCGTGGGTGCGTGGCTATACCCCGTACAACCGGGTGCGTTCGGTGGCGTAGAGCTTGCGGGACTGTGCTCCCCATGCCTCGCCCGAGGGGCTGAGCCGGGTCTCGATACGTCGTTCGAAGGCGGGCAGCTCGCCCGTAGCGGCCCAGGCGGCCTGCCTGGCCGCGCCGAGGGCCACGTATTCGCCGGCCTCCAGGACGTCGACCTCCATGCCCAGCAGTTCCGGCGCGATGGCGCACAACGATTTTGACCGGGCGCCGCCCCCGATCAACAGTGCCCGCCGGGCGGGAACGGATGCCTCCGACAGGGCCTGCGCAGCGTCGGCGAGGGAGTTCACCACGGAAAGCACGGACGCCCGCGCCAGGTTCTCCCGCGTCAGTGACGCCCGGCTCAACCCCGTCAGACTCCCGGTCGCATCGGGCAGGTTCGGCGTCCGTTCCCCGTCGAAGTACGGCATCAGGTTCAGCCCGCCCGCCAGCGGGTCGCCGGAGGAGGCCAGCGCATCGAACTCGGGCAGCTCGACGCGGAGCAGTTCGGCCGTGGAAGCCATGACCCGGGCCGAGTTGATGACGGCCAGCAGCGGGAGGTACCCGCCGGTGGCATCGGCGAATCCGGCGACCGATCCGGTGGGGTCCGCGGTGGGTCGATCCGGAACGGAGGCAAACACCGTCCCGGAGGTGCCGATCGACACCGCGATCTCCCCGGCCTGCATGCCCAGCCCCAGTGCTGCTGCGGCATTGTCGCCCGCACCGGCGGAGACGGGTGGTTCGCCGGCCCCGAAGGAAACCAGCAGCCGCCCGCCCGAGGCTCCGGGGGCGATGACCTCGGGGAGTTCTGGCAGCTTGCCAAAATATTCGTGCAACAGCGCTTCCCGGTACCCGGTCTCCGGATGGTAGTAGGCGGTCCCGCTGGCGTCCGACCGGTCGGTGAACCACCGCCCGGTCAGCACGTGGTTGAGGTAGTCGTGCGGCAGCACGACCCGGTGGACCCGCGCCGCCGCGGCGGGTTCGTGCCGGGCCAGCCAGGCCAGCTTGGTCAGGGTGAAGGACGCCACCGGAACGGAGCCGACCTCCGAGGCCCAGAATGCGGCGCCGTGGTCGGTGACCATGGCGGCGGCTTCGGGGGCGCTGCGGGTGTCGTTCCACAACAGGGCGTCGAAGACCGGTTCGCCATGGGCATCCAACGCCACCATGCCATGCTGCTGGGCCGCGAGCCCGACGCCGATGACGGTACCCGCGGATCCGGGATCGGCCTGCCGCCAGGCCCGCTGCAGGGCGTCAGCCCAGATGCGCGGGTCAATGCTGGTCCCGTCGGGGTGGGGCACCTTGGCCGAACGCAGCTCCCCACCCGTTGCCGCGTCCAGGACCAGGACCTTGCAGGATTGCGTTGAAGAGTCGATGCCGACGACGACGTGGCTCACGCAGTGTCTCCCTCGTGCTCGGTGGGATGGGTGGAGGACAGGCCGAGGTCTTCGGCCAACCGGAGCGCCAGGGCCGGCCCGATGACCAAGTGGTTCGCGATCCCGGCAGCGACCGCGGCGCGCACGCCGGTGACACCGTCCTCGCTCGGGGCCACGAGGACCACCTGCCGGGTGGACGTGAGCTGCTCCAAGCTGACCGCGATGACGCAGTCGTCCAAGCCGCCATCTGCCGCCGAGCCATCGGCGGCCAGCAGGCGGCCGGAACACTCGGCGATGGCCCCGGCAGCGGTGGCGGCCTTCCGCTGGGCGGGGGAGACCCGCTCGAACACCGTCGATTTGCCCGGCCCCCAGTCGCCGAGGGCGACGACCGCGACGTCGAGCTCGTCGGCGGCGCGCAGGGCATCGGAGATCTCCGGCTGCCGGCGCAGGCTCGCGGCGGTTTCGGCGGTCTCCACGATCAGGGGTGCGGGAAGTGGCCACGTCCTGCCTCCGGCCACCTGTCCCAGCCGGTGGATGAGCGAGCCGGAACCGCCGCCCCCCGTCACGGCTATGGAGCCGGCCAGTTGGACGACGTCGCATCCAGGAAGCGTCGGCAAATGGCCGGCCATGGCCTGCAGCGTCCGCGACCAGGACACCCCGAGGCGGCTGCCCTCGGTGACGACCCCTGCCACGATGCCGGCCGCCGCGCGGGCCAACCGGTCGCGGGCATCGACTGCCCCGTCGGGAATCGAGGCAATGGTGACCGAGGTGATACCCAATGCCACCGCCAACGCGGTCCCATCGGCTGGAAGGGTGGCCGGGCGACGGATCGTGATCGTCACGATCCCCTCCCGGCGGGCCTCGTCGAGATAGCGGGCCACCTGGAAACGGGAGATCCCGTGGGTCTTGGCGATCTCGACTTTTGATGCATTCTCGAGGTAGTACTCCGTGGCGATTTGCGCCAGCGTCTCCTCGTGCCCTTCAGGCATGTGGCCTACCTCGTCTCCCGGCGACGCAGCAACGCGCCGAACTCATGTGAGTTGCATGTCTTGCTCAAATGATCTTATATGACTAGAGTCACATAACAAATGAGCACTTGACAACCATCATATGAGCGATCACTCGTCGCTCGGGCGAGGAGCAAGCAATGGCGATTCGGGATCTCTCCCTCAGCCGCCGGGGATTCATCGGAGCCGGAGTCGGCGCCATGGCCGCCGCCGGTCTCAGTGCCTGTTCGGGGCAGGCCTCAGCGGGCGGAAAGACCAGCCTCGTCGTCGCCATCGTCTCCAACCCGCAGATGACCGATGCGATCTCGTTGATGGACGACTTCCGCTCCAAGCATCCGGGCATCGACGTACGCTTCGTCTCCCTGCCGGAGAATGAGGCCCGCGCGAAGATCACCGCCTCGGTTGCCACCCAGGGTGGGGAATTCGACGTCGTGATGATCTCCAACTACGAGACGCCCATGTGGGCCGAGAACGGTTGGATCACGAATCTGGATCCGTTCATGAAGCAGACCGAGGGGTACGACTCCCAGGACTTCATCCCCACGATCCGGGAGGCGCTGACCCACAACGGTGGACAGTACTCGGTGCCGTTCTACGGTGAATCCTCCTTCGTGGTCTACCGCGAGGACCTGTTCGACAAGGCCGGACTCCACATGCCGGAGCAGCCCACCTGGGAGCAGATCCGCGGGTTCGCCAAGGAGCTGCACAATCCGGAGAAGGATTTCGCCGGCATTTGCCTGCGCGGCCTGGCCGGCTGGGGCGAGGTGATGGCACCGTTGGACACCGTCATCAACACCTACGGCGGGCGCTGGTTCGACGAGGGCTGGAACGCCACCCTCAACACCCCGGAGGTCCATGACGCCGTCTCTGGGTACGTCGACCTGGTCCGCACCTACGGCCAGCCGGGTGCCGCGACCTCCGGCTACGGCGACTGCATCACCCGCTTTTCCCAGGGCAATGCGGCCATGTGGTATGACGCCACGGCCATGGTCTCCTCCATCGAGGACCCGAAATCGTCGCTGGTGACCGGCAAGACGAACTACGCCCTGGCCCCGGTGAAGGAGACCGAGTCGGCCGGCTGGCTGTACACGTGGGCGCTGGCCATCCCGGAGACCAGCAAGAACAAGCAGGCGGCCTGGGACTTCGTCGCCTGGATGACCAACAAGGACTACCTGAAGCTGGTGGGAAATTCCGTCGGTTGGGAACGCCTGCCGCCGGGCAGCCGGAAATCCACCTACGAGATCCCCGAATACGCGAAGGTCGCCAAGGACTACGCCGACCCGACGCTGAAGGCCATGGGCAACGCCACCCAGGAAAAGTCCATGGTCAACCCCGTTCCCTACACGGGACTTCAATTCGTCGGCATCCCCGAGTTCCAGGACCTCGGCACCCGGGTGGCCCAGCAGATCTCCGCCGCCATCGCCGGCAGCCAAAGCGTGGAGGACGCGCTGCGGCAATCACAGGATTTCGCGGCCACCGTGGCCCGGACCTACCAGAAGGAAGGCTAGGCCATGAGCACGATGACCGAAACGCGACGGCGTGGGGCCACCGGCTCCGGCTCCGGCCCGGACGAGGCCGAACTGCGCCGAGCCCGGCGACGCGATGGATGGAGCCGCCGGTTACCCCTGTTGCCCGCGCTGATCTTCACCATCGTGGTGACACAGCTGCCGTTCCTGCTGACCATCTGGTATTCGCTGAGGTCCTGGAACCTGCTGCGTCCCGACGGCAACATCTTCGTGGGCCTGCAGAACTTCATCGACATCTTCTCGGATTCGACCTTCCGCGTCGCGGCACTCAACTCGATCCTCATCACGTTGTGCTGCGTCGCCGTCGCACTGGTCCTCGGGACGCTCTTCGCGGTCCTGCTGGACCGGGAGTTCCTGGGCCGCGGCATCGTCCGCACGCTGCTGATCACCCCGTTCCTCATCATGCCGGTCGCCTCCTCGATGCTCTGGAGCGTCTCGATGCTCAACCCCAGCTACGGCATGGTCAACTGGGTGATCGGCCTCGTCGGGATCGATCCGATCAACTTCACCTCATCGGCTCCGCTGCTCTCGGTCATCATCGCCCTGGTGTGGCAGTGGACGCCGTTCATGATGCTGCTGATCCTCGCCGGGCTGCAGGCCCAGCCCAAGGACGTGCTCGAGGCCGCCTCACTCGACGGGGCCGGCTGGTGGAAGACCTTCACCCTGGTCACCCTGCCCCAGCTGCGCCGCTACATAGAACTGGCGGTACTGCTCGGTTCCATCTACGTGGTGAACACCTTCGACCAGATCTACCTGATGACCGCCGGCGGGCCCGGAACCGCCAGCGCGAACCTCCCCTTCTACATCTACCAGCGGGCGTTCCTGGGCTTCGACATCGGCCAGGCCGCCGCCATGGGCGTCATCGTGGTCATCGCGACCATCATCATCGCCACCTTCGCGCTGCGCGTGATCTTCCGCAGCTTCGACGACAAGGAGCAGGCATGAGCACCACGACCCTCGACCCCCAACGCGAAGGGACGACGACGGGGCGCGGCGACATCGTGAAGCCCCGGCGCAAGGGAGTCATCAGCGGCGGCGTCTTGACCACCGTCACCTGGATCCTTGCACTGGTCTTCTTCGCGCCGATCGCCTGGATGGTCATGACGTCCTTCAAGCAGGAGAACGTCGCGGCCTCCAACCCGCCGGCCTTCTTCTTCGAGCCGACCCTGGACCAGTACAAGGCGGTCATCTCCTCCGATGCCGGGCCGTACTTCCTGAACTCGCTGATCGCGACCGGCGTCTCGACCCTGCTGGTCATCGTCCTGGCCATCCCGGCGTCGTACGCACTGAGCATCCGGCCGGTGAAGAAGACCAACGACGTGCTGTTCTTCTTCATTTCCACCAAGATGCTCCCCGTCGTCGCCGTGATCATGCCTATCTACGTCATCTCCGGCCAGCTGCGCGCACTGGACAGCATCTGGACACTGATCATCCTCTACACGGCGATGAACCTGCCGATCGCGGTGTGGATGATGCGTTCGTTCTTCCAGGAGGTCCCCGGCGAAGTGCTCGAGGCCGCCTCCATGGACGGTGCCGGGCTGATCAAGACGCTGCGTTCGGTGCTGATTCCCATGGTCACCCCGGGCATCGCGGCCACCGCGCTGATCTGCGTGATCTTCTCCTGGAACGAGTTCTTCTTCGCCCTGAACCTCACCGCCGCGAAGGCCGCCACGGTGCCGGTGTTCCTCATGTCGCAGATGACCAGTGAGGGCCTGTTCCTCGCCCAGCTCTCCGCAGCCTCGGTCCTGGCGTCACTGCCCGTTGTCCTCGCCGGCTGGCTGGCGCAGAAGCAGCTGGTCCGCGGCCTGTCCATGGGCGCCGTCAAGTAAACCGCCAGCACACACCACAGGATCCTGGTCGACGCCGGTGCCCCCTCGGGTGCCGGCGTCGCCACGCGTAGGATGCCGGGTATGGATCACGAATCGTTCCGCGCCGCCTGCCTCGAGTTGGCGGGCGCCTTCGAGGACCATCCCTTCGGCCCCGACGCGACCGTGTTCAAGGTCGCTGGGCGGCCGGGCAGTCCGGCCAAGATGTTCGCCCTGCTCTGGGGCGGGTCCGATCCGGCGCGCGCGAACCTGAAGTGCGAACCCGACCTGGCCGACCAGCTGCGCTCGGTCCATTCGGAGATCACCCCGGGCTACCACATGAGCAAAAGGCACTGGAATACCGTGCTCTGCTCCGGGTCGGTCGACGACGCGATGGCGCGCGACCTCATCGAGGACTCCTACGACCTGGTCGTCGAAGCCCTGCCCAGGGCCGACCGCGCACGGCTTGGCTGGAAGGGGCTGGCCCGGGGATAGGGTAGATCCATGATTTTCATCGTCGTGAAGTACAAGGTCAAGCCCGAATTCGTCGACTCGTTCATCGAGGTCAACCGACCCTTCACCGAGGCCACCCGTGCCGAAGAGGGGAACCTCTGGTTCGAGTGGTCGCGCAGCGTCGAGGCCGATAACGAGTTCGTGCTTGTCGAGGCGTTCAAGGACGGCTCAGGCGAGGCGCATGTGCGCAGCGACCACTTCGCCGCCGGCTTGGAGGCCATGCGCCCGACCCTCGCCGAAACCCCGCAGATCGTCAGCCGCCAGATCGAAGGCGAAGGCTGGGACCGGATGGGCGAACTCCAGGTCGACGCCTAGCCTTTCCCTCCAGTCGTGACAGCGACGCTGCTGGTGACGGGCGTCCCGTGCTCGACGGTACGTGAGACCGTGCAGTACTTGTCATGCGACAGGGCGACGAGGCGCTCCACCATGCTGGCGGCCTTCCGGCCGTCAGCATCGTCGTTGAAGGCAAGGTTGAACGCAAGATTCAGATTTTCCATGCGGTTCGCGCCGCTTTCCTCGACGACCTTGTCACCCGAGGCGGTGACCGCAAAATTCGTCGGTTCGGCGCTGCGCGAGGTTGCGACGTCCACGTCGATGGCTGAGCACCCGGCAATGGCGGCCAACAGCAGTTCAACGGGGGAGAGTAGTCCTTCGCCCTGCCCGAAGGCGAGCTCGGCGCCGGCGGCATTTCGGGCGGTGTAGTGGCCAGTCGATGTCCGGGACAGTTCGATGGAACGCAGGCTGGGGTTCTCGTTTTCGCTCATGTGCTCATGATGCCACTGCCGGATTGAATCTGGACTCCCCGAATGGCGATTGGAGATCCACTGCCGGTCGCGTACCGTCTATTCGTTCCACTGAAGTCCGAGTACTTCGAATGCCTGCCCGACCTCAGGCATGTCCTCGGTGAGAGCCGACACCCCGACTCTCAAAACGTAGGGACTGGTGGGGGAATCCGTTTCGGCTTGTTCAAAGACCGACCAAAGCCCCATGTCTTCACCATGCCGCGACGTGAATCGAACTCCATCCACGTCGTCTTGCAGGAAAAGGTAGGCGGCGACCGCTTGTGTCAGCGATCTAGCCTCGCCGTTCTTCAGCAGTGCGGCATCGAAGTCGTAGTGGCCAGCCTCCAGGGTCTTGCGGATGAAGTGCGGATGGAGGGCCGCGATCGTCTCCTTGTCCGTAACATCGCAATGCCGGCCGGTCAGGGTGGCCTCGGCCGCACATCGCGGGAGTAACCAGGCCCGGTCGACTTTTCCAGGCTCAATCGTGCGATAGTGTTTCGCGTCTTCGGGATCCTCGTCTATTCCAGCGAGTTCTTCAGCTAGGTACTTATCCCTGCGTGCATGTGCGAGCAACTCAACAAGGCAATTGAGGAGAGTATCCCCAAAATAGAGTGTCCTGAACCGCCCGTCGGGGTCGTCCCATCGGCCCTGGAAGCGCCCATATGTGGCGTAACTCCAGTCGGCCCATGCTAGTGGGTCGGGCTGGTATCCGATTCTCCAGACCGTCGCACGTGGGGGTCGAACGATCTTGAGCGCCATGATGGATTCCTAGGCGATAAAGCTGCGTGCTGCCGCGAGGACCTCTGCGGCTGACTGTTCAGATGCGCCATCCCGAAGCAACCGAGCTGGTGAACGATCTGAGAGCTGTGGATTCATCCCCATGAACCACGTCTGCACTACCGCGGGGGCCTCCCTTTCCGATAGCAAGGCCGCGATCTGGTATGCGTCCCGCAGACGCAGCCGCACTCCTTCGGATTGGGGTTCGCGAACGCCATCCGCCCATTCACGTACTGCTCGGGTTTCCTTGACGCCCCCGAGGTATGCCACGAGCCGGGCACCAAGAATCTCGCGCAATTCACCGACGACCTGCGAAATCGGCCACGTTCGTGAATTCCGATACGCGGTAATGCCGGTATGAGGGACGAACGGGGCGGTGGTCATAGTCCCATCCTCCCCGTGCCCCATGTATTTCACAAGGTAAATTACATCCTGAATCACAGGCTCTACGACGTGTTCTGGTGGCGAATCCGACGGTGATCGACCTGCTAGTGGGTCCTCGCGGAGGACAAGTGCTGGCGGGTCGGGCAACGGATCCGTCGAAGCGTGTGATCACCTGCGACACAATGGCCCCATGACCTCCAACGCGTCGACCCCTGCCCCGACTGATGGTTCGCTGAAGCGCAGCATCTCCCTGGGCCAACTGGTCTTCTTCGGCCTGGTCTTCATAGGTCCGGCCGCGGCGGTTGGGATCTTCGGCACCCTGGACGCCAAGTCCGGGGGAGCGGTGGCCACGGTCTACGTCGTCGCCACGCTGGTTATGGCGTTTACTGCCTCCAGCTACATGCGAATGTCGCGGGAGATCCCCCGCGCCGGATCGGTGTTCGCCTACGCCAGCGAGGGCATCGGGCCCCGCGCCGGATATGTGTCGGGCTGGATGATCCTGCTGGACTATCTGCTCATCCCCTCGGTGGCCTACATGTTCACCGGGATCGCCCTTAACTCACTGTTCCCGGCCATCCCGATCTGGGTGTTCGTCACCGTCGCCGTCATGGCCACCACGGCCCTGAACCTGGCCGGGGTGAAGGTGGCCTCCAAGGTGATCACCGCCGTCGTGCTCCTGGAAGTCGCCGTTCTGCTGATCGTGCTGGTGTGCGGGGTTTACGTGCTGGCCACGCAAGGTGCGGAGCGACCGTGGCTCAGCCCGTTCACCGGTGTTGGCGGGTTCTCCCTCGCCGCGGTGCTGGCCGCCGTGTCGGTGGCGGTCCTGTCCTTCCTGGGGTTTGATGCGCTGGCCACTTTCGCGGAGGAGACCAAGGGCGCCGTGCGGCTGGTCGGGCGGGCCACGTTGATCTGCCTGCTCTTTGCGGGTGTGCTCTTCGTGGCGCAGACCTACGTGGGGGCGCTGTTGTCGACGACGACGCCCGCCGAGCTGGCCGCCGACCCGTCGCTGGAGGGCGCGGCCTACTACACCGCAGTCCAGGAGAGCATCGGCGAATGGCTGCACTGGCTGCTCGCGCTGTCCAAGGCAGCCGGCGCCGCGTTCGCCGCCATGGTCGGCCAAGGGGCCGGCAGCCGCATCATCATGGACATGGCCCGCGAACGCCGCCTGCCGCATGCGTTGGCACGGGTGTCGGAGCGGACCGGGGTACCCACGCGCAGTATCCTGATCACCGCTGGCGGCAACATCGTCGTTGCGGTGTGGGCCGCGACGCGGGCCGACGGGCTCGACATCCTCGGCTCGATCGTCAACGTCGGGGCGCTAACGGCATTCATCCTGCTGCACATCTCGGTGATCGGCTACTACCTCGTGCGGCAGAGGGCCGCCGTGCGCGGGACGTGGTTCCCGCATGGCGTGATTCCGGCCGTGGGTGCGGTGTTGCTGGTGGTCGTACTGGCGTCGGCCACCCACCTGGCGCTGATCGTGGGCCTGGTCTGGTTCGTCATGGGGATCGTCGTCGCCCTCTTGCTGCACCGCCGGCCGGGGACCTCCGGTACGGCCTGAGCATGTGCCGAGTCGGGTCTCCCTGCTGGGGCGGTCAGGATCAATTCCCACGCCACGTCTGGCGGGCGCGGAACGAACCGTTATATACTGGTCTATATAAAGACGCGGATCTGGAAGGGAGTGGGTCGTGGCCATCACATCGGTTGACGTGGACAAGTCCAAGATCGAAGAAGCGAAGCAGATCCTGTCGGTTAGTTCGGCGCGCGAAGCCATCGACAAGTCGCTGGAAATAGTCATCGCGCTTCGCCACCAACAGACGGTGCTCGAGGAAATGAAGGCGAACCCGCTCACCGAGGAACAACGTTCGGCGCAGGTCACCGACTATGGCGAGCCTGTCCAGCGCTAGATGGAGCCGCCCTTTTCAACCCTTCCGCTGTACATTGTCGATGCCAGCGCGTGGTCTCACGTGGGCTCGAGCACCGAGGTAACCAACTACATCGAACGGATATCCCGCAGCGGGATCATCATGACGTGTCCTCCAGCGTCGCTCGAGTACTGCTTCATGGCGCAGAACAAAGTCGAACACGACGTCTTCCGCGCCCGCATGACCAAGCTCAAGCAGCCGGAACGGGATCCTGGTGTCGAGGATGTGTTGCGGCTGCAGTCCGCTCTGTGGGGAAACGGGCTCGTGAGAGCTGCGGGTTCCATGGACATCTTGATCGCGTCCTATGCACTCCTCCATGCGGCGACGATCGTGAGCTGCGACAAGGACTACGGCTACATTTCGCAGGCACTGGGGCACGAACTGAAGTATGTGCTCTTGAGGCCCTAGCCGCGTAGGGTGACAGGCCGCGCGCTGGCGATGGCCCTTGGTGCGTCATGGCCTTATCCACTGGAACGGGGAAGTGCCCAGGGCGGAGCGAGCGGAGACATCTGTTCGGCGTAGGCTCGGCGTCATGGATGTCATCGCGCCCCTCAGGGACCGGCTTCGACTGACCTTTGCCGGACAGACCGAAGGCGTGCCCGCCTGGGAAGACGCCTTGGACGAAGGCGAGGACGCCGGATATTTCGCGCCCGATTCGCCCGTGTGGAAGATCCATGGCGGCATGACGCCGATCGCCGCTGGCATCCGTGCACTGCTGGTCCAGGCTCTCCATCCCGGGGCGCTGGCCGGCGTGATGGAGCATTCGAACTACCGCGAGGACCCGCTCGGACGGCTTGCGGGGACGATCCGGTGGATCTTCACCGTCACCTATGGTGATACTGCCGCGGCGCGAGCTGCTTGCGATCATGTCCGGCACCTGCATGTCCCCGTGACGGGCAGTTATGTCGCTGGAGGCGGTGAGGAGCGGCGCTACGCAGCCAATGATCCTGATCTCGCCGCGTGGGTTCACCTCGCCTTCACCGACGCGTTCCTGCGGTCCTTCGAGGCCTTGAACGGTCCCCTGCCCGCTCGCCTCGGCGGAGCTGATGCCTACGTCGGCCAATGGTCGCGAGCGGGCGAGCTCATGGGCGTTCCCCACCCGCCGCGCACCGAGGCCGAACTGCGGTCACAACTGCAGGCCTACGACGACGCGGGTCAGCTCGCGGGTGGGCCCCGGGCTGTCGAAGTGGTGTCCTTCCTGAAGAATCCGCCTCTGGACCCGTTGCTGCTGCCGGGCTATCGGCTGGTCTTCGCGTCGGTCGTCGATTCCCTCCCGGCTCGCTACCGGGAATTATTGGGGCTCGCGAAGCCCGGGATCGACTTGCCGGGAGGACGGCGGTTGCCCCTCCCCGCGCGGACCGGCGCCCGGGCCACGCTGGCCGTCGTCGGAAAAACGCTGGGCAAGCACGAGCCAAGCGAGATGGCCGCCCTGCGTCGGCTGGCCCGGATTGGGCAACCCGCCGACCTGACCTATGCCGAGCACGGACTCACGAAGCCCGGGCATGCCCCGGCCGGTTACCGGACCGTGCGGCGACGGGTCCGCGTCGGGTCCGGCGAGCACGCCTTCCGGCGGGTCGCCGACGGCATTCTGGACTGGGACCTGCACCGAGGCGCCGGACTGACGGTGCCGGGTGACACCGCCCGGGCAGCACCCGGCATCCGGGTGGTCAGCGGGATGGGCGTCGGACCAGTCCGGGTCCCCGCGCCGTGCCGGGTCCTGTGGTCGGTGGAGCCGGAGGGCGTGGCCCCACGGCGTGCCGGCTTCGGCTATGGAACCCTGCGGGGCCATCCCGTGAAGGGCGAGGAATCGTTCACCGCCGTGCTGGAGGCCGACGGTTCCGTCTGGTTCGAGGTCTTCGCGTACTCCCTGCCGGCGAACGTGCTGATGCGTGCGGCCTCACCCGTGACCCGACGCACCCAGGAGCACGTGACCCGGGGTTACCTCCGCGCGGCGGCACGGCTGGCCGCGGGCGGCCGCGGCTGATACCCCTTGGCGCGGACCCGTCCCCCGAAGGCGTGACGGCTCGCCGGCATCGCGACAGACTGGGACCATGAACGAGTTCACTCCCCGCACAGCCATCGTCACCGGTTCCGATTCGGGCATCGGGCGGGCCACCGCCGTCGAGGCCACCGCGGAGGAGGTCAAGGCACCGGGGCAACGGGCCGCCGTCGTGCAGTTGGACATCACGGACCTCCCGGGGTGCGGCGACGTGATCGACGCGCTCGCCAGCCGACTCGGCAGCGTCGACGTCTTCGTGAACAACTCCGGCGCCGGGGCCAATGAGCCGTTCCTGGACAGGGGATACGAGGGCCGGCGCAAGGCCGTGGACGGCAGGATGCTGCAGATGGGTCCGCAGGCCGGATCGTATCTGCCGGACAGTCACTGGCGGGAGGGCTGATGCTCGACCTGTTGCCCGATCTTGAGGCCTACCTGGGCAGCTCCCGGGCGCCGCAGGCGTGCGCCGTGGCGACGATCGTCGGCGCCTCGGGATCGGTGCCCCGCCCGGTGGGCACCTCCATGCTGGTCAGTGCGGGCGGGGAGGTGCGCGGCAGCCTTTCCGGCGGCTGTGTCGAGGGTGCCGTTTTCGAGGCGTGTGTGGAGGCCATCGAGGCCGGCGTCCCGCGGCGGGAGCACTTCGGATACAGCGACGAGGACGCGTTCGCGGTGGGTCTGATGTGTGGTGGGAGCCTTGACGTGCTCATCGAGCCGTTCTACCCCTCGGTTCCGGGCGCCCCGGTCGAAGGACGGCAGCGGGGCACCTTTGCCCACACCGAGGCAGCTGCCCACCCCGCGGACGGCCGGGCGCTGGTGCGGCGCATCGACCGGGCCGGGGGCAACCCCCTGCTGGTCGCGGACCCGGTCGGCTTCGCCGCTGCCTCCCTGAGGTCGGAACTGGTGTCGCTGCTGGGAGACGAGGGGATGGCGCGCAGTGCGGTGGCCCAACTCGAGCCCCTGATCCGCGCGGGACATACCGGGGTGATCCGGGTGGCGCCCGCCGGCCAGGTGATGCAGGGGCGGCCAGCCGAATTGTTCGTCGAGAGCCGGTTGCCGGCTCCGCAGCTGCTGGTCTTCGGCGCCAACGACTTCGCGGCCGCGCTGATCGAGGCGGCGAAACCGTTGGGCTACCGGACCACGCTGTGCGACGCCCGTGAGGCCTTCGCCGACGCAGCCGCCTACCCGCAGGCGGACGAGGTCGTCGTGCAGTGGCCCCACGCCTACCTCGAGGATGCCCAGGCCGACGGCACGATCGATCCGCGCACCGTGGTGTGCGTGCTGACCCACGACCCGAAGTTCGACATCCCTGTCCTGCGCGCGGCCCTGTCGCTGGGGGTCGCCTACGTGGGTGCCATGGGCTCGCGCCTCAGCGACCGCCAACGCCGCGCGGCGCTCCGGGACGCCGGGGTCACGGCCGAACAGCTCGCGCGGTTGCGCTCGCCGATCGGGCTCGACGTCGGTGCCTCCACCGCGCAGGAGGTCGCGGTGTCCATCGTCGCGGAGATCATCGCCGCACGGCACGGCAAGGACGCACCAGGACCCCTCAGCCAGGTGGCCAGCCCGATCCATTGAGGCCGCTGGCGTGCCGGGCCTCAGGCCAGGAACTTGTCCGCCGTCAGCGGGAGGTCCCGGACTCGGATCCCGGTGGCGTGGTAGGCGGCATTGGCGATGGCCGCCGCGGCCCCCACGATGCCGATCTCCCCGATGCCGCGGGCGCCGAGCTTTCCGGCGTGCTCGTCGACCTCGTCGAGCCAGACGGCCTCCATGTCGCGGACGTCGGCGTTCGTGGGGATGTGGTACTCCGCGAAGTCGTGGTTGACGATCATCCCGAAGCGGGGGTCCATGACGCTGTTCTCGTGCAGCGCCATGCCCAGGCCCATGGTCATGCCGCCGAGGAACTGGGAGCGTGCGGTCCGCGGGTTGATGATCCGGCCCGCGGAGAAGACCCCGAGCATGCGGGAGGCGCGGATTTCGCCGGTATCGGCGTGGACCTGCACTTCGGCGAACTGGGCACCGAAGGAATGCAGTGCGTACTCCTGGGCCGCCGGGTTCTCCCCGGCCTCGCCCTCGGCCTGCGCTCCGACGGCGGGCTGGTCGCCGTGTTGGTCGCGGAACGCCTGCGCGGCGGCGATGATCGCCGCTCCCCAGCTGGTGGTGCCGGTGGAGCCGCCGGCGACCGTCGCGACGGGGAACTCCGTGTCGCCGATCTGCAGGTCGATGTCGGCCGCGTTGCACTCCAGCGCCTCCGCAGCGATCTGGGTCAGGGCCGTCCAGGCCCCGGTGCCGATGTCCACGGCACCGATCTGGACGGTGTACCGGCCTGCGTCGACGTGGCGGATGCGGGCGGTGTTCCCGGTCTGGCGGCGTGCCGGGTAGGTGGCGCTGGCGACGCCCGTTCCGGTGTACCAGCCATCGAGCAGCCGCGACCCGGGCCGCGGGTCCCGGTCCGCCCACCCGAACCGGCGGGCCCCCTCGCGCAGGCACTCGACGAGGTGCCGGCTGGCGAAGGGCTTGCCCGATTCGGGGTCGATGTCCGGTTCATTGAGCACGCGCAGCTCGATCGGATCGAGCCCGCAGGCTTCCGCGAGTTCGTCCATCGCGACCTCGGGGCCGAACATTCCGGGGCACTCGCCCGGCGCGCGCATCCAGGACGGGACCGGGACATCGAGCTTGGCGACCCGGTGGCTGGTGGCGCGGTGCTCGGCGGCATACATCATGCGAGCGGGGACCGCGGTCTGCTCGGCGAATTCCTTGATCCGCGAGGTCTGCTCGATGACGTCGTGGATGATGCCGGACAACCGGCCGGAGGCGTCGGCACCGAGGCGTACATGCTGGATGGTGGGGGTGCGGTAGCCGGCGAGGAAGAACATCTGCTGGCGGGTCAGGGCGTACTTGACCGGGCGGCCGTCGCTGCGCTGGGCGGCCATGGCCGTCAGGACCACGTGGGCGTGCGGGACACCCTTGGACCCGAACCCACCGCCGACGTTCGGCGCGATGACCCTGATCTTCTCCGGGGCGATCCCGAAAACGGGAGCCAGGGTCCGTCGGACCGGGTGGACGCCCTGGGTGGAGTCGTGCAGCACCAGCTTGTCGCCCACCCATTGGGCCACGGTGGTGTGCGGCTCCATCGGGTTGTTGTGCTCGAAGGGGGTCGTGTAGGTCTGGTCCACGACGACGTCCGCCCCGGCGATGGCCGCCTCCGGGTCGCCCTCGCGGGTGTCGGTGGGGAAGCCGGCGTTGACCTGTTCGGGGGCATAGAGGTCATCCCGGTCCGCACGTAGTTCCGCCTCGTGCGGCTCCTCCGTATACCCGACCTCCACCAGGGCCGCCGCCTCGCGGGCGGCCTCCGGGGTCTCGGCCAGCACCGCGCCGATGAACTGGCCCCGGAAACCGACGGCCGGGGACTGCAGGACCGCCAGTTCGGCGTCGTCGGTGCTCGCCAGGCGAGGGGCATCCAGATGGGTCAGCACGGCGACGACCCCGGGGGACGCCTGCGCCGCGGTGGTGTCCATGGTCTCGATCCGTCCCCGCGAGATGGTTGCCTGCACGGGGTGCAGGTAGAGCGGGTTCTCCACCACGTGCTCGTACGCGTAGGGCGCCAGCCCGCGGACCTTCGCCACGCCAGCGATGCGTTCGAGGTCTTGGCCGGCGGTTCCGGTGTGCTGGGCGGTCATGGCTGCTCCCCGTTCTGGGGTGTGGGGGTCTCGGTGCCGCCGCCGGTGGCGAGTCCAAGCAACACCGCGGTGGCCGTGTTGCGGGCCATGGGGATCTTGAAGGCATTGTCATGCAGCGGCACGGCCTGTGCGAGCTCGGCTTCGAGCGCCTGGCGGATGTTCTCCTCGGTCGCCGGTGCGCCGTGCAGGGCGTCCTCCGCGATGGTGGCCCGCCAGGGTTTGTGCGCCACCCCGCCGAGGGCGAGGCGCACCGTGCCGAAGGTGGGCGGTCCCGCGGAGGTGCCCGCTCCGCCATCGTCCTCGAAATCGACGACGGCGGCGACGGAGACCAGGGCGAAGGCGTAGGAGGCGCGGTCGCGCACCTTGCCGTAGGCCGAGCGGGTGCCGGCCGGCAGGGCGGGGAGCTCGACGGCGGTGATCAGCTCGCCGTGTTCCAGGACGGTGTCGCGGTCGGGCTGGTCGCCGGGGAGCCGGTGGAAGCCGGTGACCGGGATGCTGCGCTCGCCGTCGGTCCCGAGCACGGTGACGCGGGCGTCCAGGGCCGCGAGGGCGACCGACATGTCCGAGGGGTTCACCGCCAGGCAGTTCTCCGATGCGCCGAGGATCGCGTGGTAGCGCGTGTAGCCGCCTAGGGCGGAGCAGCCGCTGCCGGGTTCGCGCTTGTTGCAGGGCGTGGTGGCGTCCTGGAAGTAGACGCAGCGGGTGCGCTGGAGCAGGTTCCCGCCGGTGGTCGCCGCATTGCGCAGCTGGCCGGAGGCGCCGGAGAGCAGCGCCTGGGATAGGACCGGGTAGCGGCTGCGGACCCCGGGGTGGGCGGCGAGGTCGCTGTTGCGCACCATCGCACCGATCCGGAGACCGCCATCGGGCAGGTCCTGGATCCCGTCCAGGGGCAGGTGGGTGATGTCGATGAGCCGGTCGGCGGCTTCGATGCCCAGTTTCAGGTGGTCCACCAGGTTGGTGCCGCCGGCCAGGTAGCGGGTACCGGGTTGGGCGGTGGCCGCGGCGACCGCTGCGTCCTGGTCCGTGGCGCGTTCGAACTCGAAGGGCTTCATGATTCCTGCCCGATCTGGGGTTCGGCTTCCTGGGCCTGGTTGATCGCGGCGACGATGTTCACGTAGGCCCCGCAACGGCACAGGTTGCCGCTCATCCGCTCGCGGATCTCCTCGTCGTCCAGCGGCGCGCCCGTCGGGCCGTCGCCGGTGCTGACGGCGCTGGGGTGTCCCGCGTTGGCCTCCTGCAGCATGCCCACGGCCGAGCAGATCTGCCCGGGCGTGCAGTAGCCGCATTGGAATCCGTCCTGGTCCAGGAACGCGCGCTGCAGGGGATGCAGGTCCGCTTCGTCGGCGAGGCCGGCCGCGGTGGTCAGGGTGGCGCCGTCGTGCGCGACGGCCAGGGCGAGGCAGGCATTGATCCGCCGGCCTTCGACCAGGACGGTACAGGCACCGCATTGGCCGTGGTCGCATCCCTTCTTCGGCGAGGTGTTCCCCAGCCGGTCGCGCAGGGCGTCCAGCAGGGTGGTCCGGGTGTCCACGGTGAGTGTCCGCTCGTGTCCATCGACGTGCAAAGTGATCTCGGCGTCCATACCGATACCTCCGATGTGGGTTCGCTCGAAACCTATCGGAGAGGGCCGGGGCCCGACAACCCTTTGTGCCACCGGCGCGGCAGCGCGGTGGTCGGATCCCCTAGCCGGGTGGGACCGCGCCATCCGCAGCCGGACGGGCTGGACGTCCGGCAGTGAGCTCCGCGGCAGCGAGGCCGGCCACGGCGGCCGGACCCGCCTGCTCGAAGACGCGACGCTGGCGGACGGCACCATTGCCTTCGGCGAGCAGGATCTCCAGGCCGTCGACCACAAAACCGGCATCACCGGAGACGTGCAGATGCGGCAGGGTGACATCCAGGAGGTCCCGCACCACCGATTCGATCGGTTCGGTGGCCCCGCCGGGCAGGGTGACGAGGTCGCCGGTGGAACCGTATTTGGCGGCGTGCCAGATGGCGGCGTCGGCGAGTTCGGGCGCGATGTCGTCCGGGGCGGCGGGCATCTTCAACGCTTCCTCGGCCAGGGCGCGGACCAGGAGCGCGAAGAGCACCGATTCGTCGGCCCGCAATTGGGAGTCGAGCGCCCGGACCTCCACGGTGGGGTAGTGCTCGGACAGGCGTGCGGCCCATCCGATGATGCCGGCGTCGGGCACGGCCGGCAGGGCCAGCAGGCGCTGGAGCCGGGCCTCGTAGTCCGCCGCGTTGGCGAAATGCGGCGGCACCCCCTGGAAGATCCACTTGCGGTAGTGGATGGTCCGCCAGCCGGCGAACCCGGTGTCCCGGCCGCGCCAGAGCGGCGAGTTGGTGCCCAGCGCGGTCAGCACCGGCAGCCAGCGGCGCAGGTAGTTCAGGACCTGGACCCCTGCCTCCCGAGAGGGGATTTCCACATGGACGTGCAGGCCGCACAGGTACTGGTCGGCGGCGAGGGCGGGGAGGAGGTCGCTGAAGACCCGGTACCGCGCCCCCGGACTCATCGACGCCGGCCCGGGACGGATATCCGCAGGGGTGGCCAGGGCCGCAGCGGATAGCCCGAGCGATGCGGCGGCGGCCCCCAGGGCGGACCGGTAACCGGCCAGGGAGGCCAGCGCCTCGGTGCCGGTCTCGCAGATGGGGGTGGCGCTTTCGAACTGGCTCTGCAGCCATTCGGGGGACGTCACGCTCCCACCGCCGGTGACCCGCAGCAGGTCCTCCCGGTCGGCGGTGGCCAACTCCGCTGGATGACCTGTGGCGGGGTCGACGACGAAGAACTCCTCTTCGATACCAAAGCGCATCTGAAACCTCCTCGCGGTGCCGGGTACACCAACGCTAGTTCGGCTTCGCGCTCAACCGTAGGCTTATTGTCACGGCTCCCGATGGGGCCGGGTCCCGGCCGAACGATGGAGGTCCCAGATGTCCGCCCCGACAGTAACCACGGCGGAAGACGCCGCCGACGTCGATCCCCTGACCGCTGCCCGTGCTCCGGGCGCCCGGCAGATGCCCGTTCCGCAACAGCGCGGCCCCGTCAGTGGCCTGCTGTGTGGGCTACTCGCCGGAACGGACCCGGCTGCCTCCCGGCAACGGCTGGTGGAGGCTGCGTCACTGGCGGCCGTGCAGACGCCCGACGTGCTATTCGACGAGGACCTCCAGCTCGCGCTCTTCGTCTTCTACGAGCTGCATTACCGCGGCTTCGACGGGGTGGACGACGCCTGGGAATGGGACCCGGAGCTGCTGCGTGCCCGGGCCGAACTCGAGCGGGTGTTCGAGGATCGCCTGCGCGCGGCCGTCGATCGGGTGGACGCGACGGCGATGACCGCCCAGGAGGTCTCCGACGCACTGTTCGCCATGGCCGAGGGCGGCGATGGCCCGTCAGTCGCCGATTTCGTCCTCCGCCACGCCACCACGGACCAGGTGCGCGAAGTGATGGCCCACAAATCCGTCTACCAGCTCAAGGAAGCGGACCCGCATACGTGGGCCATCCCGCGGCTGGAAGGACGGGCCAAGTCCGCGCTGGTGGAAATCCAAATGGATGAGTACGGCAACGGTCGACCGGGTCGGATGCACTCCGAGCTTTTTGCCCGGACGCTGGCCGGGCTGGGGCTGGACCACCGCTTCGGTGCCCACATCGAGCACGTACCGGCCATCAGCCTGGCGTCGGTGAACCTGATGTCCCTGTTCGGGTTGCATCGTCGGCTGCGCGGTGCGGTGCTGGGACATCTGGCCATTTATGAGATGACCTCGTCGCTGCCCAGTTCCAAGTACTCCCGTGGCCTGCGCCGGCTTGGATTCGGCGACGATGTCGCCGGCTATTTCGACGAACACGTCGAAGCCGACGCCGTGCACGAGCAGATCGCCGGACGCGACATGGCCGGCGGGCTCATCGAAGCAGACCCCGCAACACGGGGGCAGGTCTTCTTCGGTGCCGCAGCCGTGTGCCTGGTGGATGGCCTGTTGGGTGCGTGGCAGCTCGGGGCCTGGGAACAGGGGCGCAGCTCGCTGCGCATCCCCCTGGACACGGAAGGAACCCAACATGGAGTCTGACGGCGCCTCGATTACAGTCTGCCCGCAGGGCCCGCTGCTGGTGCGGGGGGACTTCAGCCTCACGGACGGCACCGGCGCGGAAATCGACAACGACCGGGGAACCGTCGCGCTGTGCCGGTGCGGGCGTTCGGCGATCAAGCCCTTCTGCGATGGGACGCACAAGCTGATCGCGTTCGATAAGCCCAAGAAACAGCCGCAAGAGTCCTAGCCGCCAGCGGCGCACCACCGCAGCACCGCAGGGAAGGGGGACGGGGGGATGTTAGAGGGGTTCGCGGTCGAGGACCTCGCCGTGGGCGAGGCAGTCATCCATGTGCGCCATGCCGGACGCGGCCGGGCGATCTTGTTGCTGCATGGGCACCCGCGGACCGGGGCAACCTGGCACCGGGTCGCCCCGGCCCTGGTGGAGCTGGGGTTCCGCGTCGTGGTGCCCGACCTGCGCGGGTATGGTGCCTCACGCGGGCCAGCCCCGGCCCCGGATCATGCACCGGCGTCGAAACGCGCCATGGGCCGCGACCTGGTGGCCGTGATGGACGCGTTGGGCATCGGCCGATTCTCCGTCGCCGGGCACGACCGGGGCAGCTATGTTGCGTACCGCATGGCCATGGACCACCCGCGCCGGCTGAACCGGCTGGCCCTGTTGGATTGCCTGCCCATCGTGGAGCACCTCGAACGGACCGACGCGGCCTTCGCCACTGCCTGGTGGCATTGGTTCTTCTACGCCCAACCCGACATTCCCGAGCGGATCATCAACGCCGACCCAGACGCCTGGTGCCACGGCGACCCGGATCGGATGGGACGGGAGAACTTCGAGGAGTGGCGGGCCGCGACCCGCAATCCGGAGGTTGTGCGGGCCATGCTGGAGGACTACCGGGCCGGGCTGACGATCGACCGCCGGCACGAGGAGGCCGACCGGGCCGCCGGACGGAAAATCGAGGTCCCGCTGCTGTTGTTGTGGTCGCTGCGCGACGACCTGGAGCAGCTGCACGGGGACCCGCTGGAGATCTGGCGGGGATGGGCTGTGGGCGCCCGCGGCCAGGGCGTCGACTCCGGGCACCACATGGCCGAGGACGCCCCGGAGGCGTTGACCGCGGAGCTGGGCGGCTTCTTCGGGGAATCCTAGCGACGACGACGGCGTCGGAACCCGGGGGTTCCGACGCCGTCCGACCTGCCAGCGGCCGTGGGGCCGGTGGGTGTTAGAAGTACTTCGGCAGGGTGCCCTCGTGGGCCTCGCGCAGTTCGGCGATGCTCGCGGTGAACTGGCCTTGTACCTCGAGCGAATCCGAGGCCGCGTCGACGATGCCCAGGCGGACCACGGGGAAGCCGCGGGCGCTGGTCATGTCGTTGAAGCGGACCTCCTCGGAGCGTGGCACGGCGACGACGGCGCGGGCCTGCGACTCGGAGAACAGGGCGGTGAACACGTCGACGCCGTCACGTTCGCACAGGTCCTCCAGCGCGACCCGGGCGCCGACGCCGTAGCGCAGCGACATCTCCACCAGCCCGGCCGCGAGGCCACCCTCGGAGAGGTCGTGGGCCGAGTCGATCATGCCGTCGCGCGAGGCGTTGACCAGCAGTTCGCCGAGCAGCTTCTCCGCGGCCAGGTCGACCTTCGGCGGCAGCCCGCCCAGGTGGCCCCGCAGGTTGGCGAACTCGGAGCCATCGAGCTCATCCGCCGTCGTACCCAGCAGGTACAGGGCCTGCCCGTCGGCGCTGGAGTGCCAGCCCGAGGGCGTGCGGCGGGCGACGTCGTCGAACTTGCCGAGCACCGCGACCACCGGGGAGGGGTGGATCGGGGTGGTGCCGGTCTGATTGTAGAGAGAGACGTTGCCACCGGTGACGGGGATGCCGAGCTCCATGCAGGCGTCGGAGAGCCCGCGGATGGACTCGGCGAGCTGCCACATCACGTCCGGATCCTCGGGGGAGCCGAAATTCAGGCAGTCGGAGACGGCCATCGGGATGGCGCCGGTGGTGGAGACGTTGCGGAATGCCTCGGTCAGGGCCAGCTGGGCACCGTGGTACGGGTCCAGATAGGTGTAGCGGCCGTTGGCGTCGGTGGCCAGGGCGACGCCGAGGCCGGTCTCCTCGTCGACGCGGATGACACCGGCGTCGTCGGGGGTCGCCAGGGCGGTGTTGCCGCCGACGTAGCGGTCGTACTGGTTGGTGATCCAGGACTTGTCGCACATGTTCGGGGAGGCGACCAGTTCCAGTACGGCGGCCTTGAGCTCCTCGCCGAGCGAGGGCAGGTTGACGCCGGCCGGGGAGGCCTTGAAGGTGTCGGCCTGCAGGGCGTCCTGCCAGTCCGGGCGGGCGTACGGGCGGTCGTAGACCGGCCCGTCGTGGGCGACGGTGCGCGGGTCCACGTCGACGATGACCTCGCCGTCCCAGGTGATGACCAGGCGGCCCGAGTCGGTGACCTCGCCGAGCCAGGAGTACTCCACCGCCCACTTGTCCATGACGGCCTCGAACGCCTCGGCGTTCTCGGGGGAGACGACGGCCATCATGCGTTCCTGCGACTCGGACATCAGGATCTCGCCCGGGGTCAGGGTCGGATCGCGCAGCAGCACGCTCGTCAGCTCCACCTGCATGCCGCCGTCGCCGTTGGACGCCAGCTCGCTCGTCGCGCAGGAGATGCCGGCGGCGCCGAGGTCCTGGATACCCTCGACCAGCGAACCCTTGAACAGCTCCAGGCAGCACTCGATGAGCACCTTCTCGGCGAACGGGTCGCCGACCTGGACTGCGGGGCGCTTGGAGGGCTTGGTGGCGTCGAACGACTCGGAGGCCAGCACGGAGGCCCCGCCGATGCCGTCGCCGCCGGTGCGGGCACCGAAGAGGACCACCTTGTTGCCCTTCCCGGAGGCGCTGGCCAGGCGGATGTCCTCGTGGCGCATGACGCCCACGGCCAGTGCGTTGACCAGCGGGTTGCCCTGGTAGACGGAGTCGAAAACCATTTCGCCGCCGATGTTCGGCAGGCCCAGCGAGTTGCCGTAGGCGCCGATGCCGGCGACCGCGCCGTGCATGACGCGTGCGGTGTCCGGGTGGTCGATGGCACCGAAGCGCAGCGGGTCCATCACCGCGACCGGGCGGGCGCCCATGGAGATGATGTCCCGTACGATCCCGCCGATTCCGGTGGCCGCACCCTGGAAGGGCTCGACGAACGACGGCGAGTTGTGCGATTCGATCTTGAAGGTCACGGCCCAGCCGTCGCCGAGGTTGGTGACGCCGGCGTTCTCGCCGATGCCCACCAGCATGTCCTTCTTCATCTCCTCGGTGACCTTCTCGCCGAACTGGCGCAGGTGGTTCTTGGAGGACTTGTAGGAGCAGTGCTCGGACCACATGACCGAGTACATGGCGATTTCGGCGGCGGTCGGGCGGCGCCCGAGGACCTTCACGACGTCGTCGTACTCGTTCTGCTTCAGGCCCAGCTCGGCCCAGGGCAGCTCGGTGTCCGGGGTGGCTGCGGCGTTGTCGACGGTGTCGATGTTGAACTGCTGGCTCATTTGGTGCCTCCCACGAGGGTGCTCAGGACGGAGGCGAAGAAGCCCAGGCCGTCGGTTCCGGTGTGGGTGCCGGCGTCGGTGGTCGGGCCGTAGCCGGCCTCGACCGCGTGTTCGGGGTGGGGCATGAGCCCGACGACGTTGCCCGCCGCGTTGGTGATGCCGGCGATGTCGCGGCGCGAGCCGTTGGGGTTCCAGCCGACGTAGCGCAGGGCCACCTGGCCCTCGGCCTCGAGGGCGTCGAGGGTCTTCTCGTCGGCGACGTACTGGCCGTCCTGGTTCTTCAGCACGACGGTGATTTCCTGGCCGATCCCGTACTGGTTGGTCCAGGCGGTCTCGTTGTTCTCCACGCGCAGCACCTGGTCGCGGCAGATGAACTTCAGGTGGTCGTTCTTGATCATCGAGCCGGGCAGCAGGTGGGCCTCGGTGAGGATCTGGAAGCCGTTGCAGATGCCCAGCACGGGGAGCCTGGCGTCGGAGTTCGCGGCGTCGACGATGCGGGACATCATCGGGGCGAACCGGGCTATGGCGCCGGCGCGCAGGTAGTCGCCGTAGGAGAACCCGCCGGGGATGACCACGGCGTCGACGTCGCCCAGCGAGTCGTCGGCGTGCCACAGGGCCACCGGCTCGGCGCCGGCCAGGCGGACCGCGCGGGCTGCGTCGCGGTCGTCCAGGGTGCCGGGGAAGGAGACGACGCCGATGCGGGCGCCACTGAGTGCGGTGTCCGGCGTGCTGTAGTCGCCGATCAGGGGAATCTCGTTACTGCTCATGCCTCGGCGACGACCTCGACGTTGACGACGTCCTCGATCACCGGGTTGGACAGCAGGGTCTCGGCGGCGGTGCGGGCCTGGGCCAGGATCTCCTCGGTCACCTCGCCGTCGACGGTCAGTTCGAAGCGCTTGCCCTGGCGGACGCCGGAGAAGGCGTCGAAGCCCAAGCGGGGCAATGCGCCGACGATGGCCTTGCCCTGGGGGTCGAGGATTTCTGGCTTGGGCATGACATCAACAACGATGCGGGGCATCCGGGGGTCTCCTGTGCGCGAGGGGGATGGGAACGCCTGCGGAGGTGCCGTCTCACGCCGGGATGGAGGCGCTCCGCGAGCTTGCCCTGCCAGTCTACCGGGTTTGCCCGCCGTGCCGCCCCGGCGTGACGCACCCCACCGGGCCCTGTCCCGGGCAGCTGCGCACGCCTACGCTGGGTCCATGGCACAGCAGAAGCAAACCCCCGGAACAGGGGCCGCCTCGAAGTCGGTCCTGCCCTTCGTCCTCGGCCTCGGCATGGCGTTCGGGATGGTCAGGATGGTGCTGCGCAAGCGCGCGGACGACCGCGCCGCAACCCTCGTGGCCGAGCCCGCAGCCGAGCCCGCCGTCCACCACCGGCACCACCGGACCGGCGGCGAATGAGCGCCGGATCCATTCCGGAGTACGACGGCGGTGCAAGCTGCCCCTGTCTCTCCGGTGAGGTCTTCGGGGACTGCTGTGGGAAGGTCCACGCCGACCGCGCCGCAGGAGGTCCCGGTGCTGTGACGGCACAGGCCCACATGCGCTCGCGCTACAGCGCCTTCGTCGTCGGGGACGTCGACTACCTGCTGGACAGCTGGCACCCCTCGACCCGACCGGAATCGCTCGAGCTCGACCCCGACATGGTCTGGCGGCGGCTGGACATCGTGGACACCGTCGATGGCGGCCCGTTCGACGACACCGGGATCGTCGAGTTCGCCGCCCACTACCGCCAGGGTCGCGAACGCGGCGTCCAGCGCGAGCGCAGCAGCTTCGTTCGGGAGGGCGGGCGCTGGTACTACGTCGACGCGCTGTAGGCGTTAGCCGTGCGCTAGGCGGCCCGACGCTGAACGGGTGACCGGCCAGCGGGTCGGTTTCAGCTCACAACTGATAGGTGCGCCGTACCGCGACGACGCGCTCTTTGAGGACCGGAATCCGAACCTACTGGCGCTATGGCTTGTCCAAATGTCAGCCCGTGCAGTTCTTCGGCAGTTATGCCGAGCAGCTTGGCGATGTCTTCGGTTTCCCAGCCATGCTTCTCGCGAAATGCCGGGAGCACGACTCCGAAGACGCGCGAGAACTCCCGTTGCATGCCTCCGGGCTCGTCATGGCGGTAGTCGCGTTTGGTCAGTTCCACACACGTTTGGCGGTAGGCCCACTCCGACATGAGGCTCGCGTCATGAAGCGCATAGGCCAGTGCCATGGCGGAGACCCCCAGCCGTTCCTTCATCGTGAGAAGAGCGTCGACGGATGGTTCACGGCCCACTTTCGATCGGAGCATGATCCGCGGAAGCAGCAACGCCGAAGCGAAGGTGTCGGCCTCCTTTTCGGCATCCCGTTCTCCTGCTGCGGATGCGTTGAGGCCTCCGTGAAGCACGAGATGCCCGATCTCGTGTGCGAGGTCGAACCGCGAGCGTTCGGCGGTTTTCATGGTCGAGAGAAACACGTATGGATGACCGCCTTCCCACAGGCTAAAGGCGTCAACTTCAACCGTGCCGCGCGGCAGACTCAGAACCCTGATCCCGTGAGACTCTGCGAGGTGAATGAGATTCGGGAGCTGATCGACCCCCAGACTCCATTCCGCCCGTAACTGTTGGGCAGCCTCCGCTGGTGACATGGCCCGGAATTCCGGCACGGTCAGGGGAGGCAACCTGAAGTGTTCTGTGATGACGTCATAGAGCTCGACGCCCGTGTGCCCCGCGGATGTTGCGGCATGTTTCTGTGCTGCGCTTGTACGACGTCGCGCACGGAAGAAGACCCGCTCCTCTTCCAATAATGCGGTGGCAGGCAGGTGCAAGTATGCGGGTGTGCAGCCCATGGCGCGAGCGAGACTCTGATCCGCCCGATCCGGGGCGCCATGAGCTTCGTAGTTTGCGACGGTGCGCGGAGTCGCAGCCAGACGCGAAGCCAGTTCTGTCTTGCTCAAACCGGCGCGCAATCTTGCCAAGGTGATCCGACTCGGTTCTAACGTCAAGAGATTTCTTCAATCCGGAAGTCGACTTCGCCCGAGGGGCCACCTGGACGTAGTGGAAATTCGAAGTCATCCAACTTTTGCTCGGGAAGGAGGATGCGGGTCCGCCATTCGGTAATGATGCCAGCTGGATTGGGCCTGGTGGGAAGGGAGAGTTCTGACCTCAGGATCGGCTCATTCTCTGACCAGTGATAGAGAAGTATCCAGACGAACGGCTCCTGTTGGTGCCAATCCATCGGCAGCTTGAGCTCGATGTCAAAGGCCAATTGGTCGTTGCTACGAACTGCCGCGTGTGTTGCCGGACCGCGTCGTCGGGCCGTTCTAGGTATCAGTTCATGTGATCTGCCGGTGGCGTCGTCGCCGCCAGCAACCATGATCGAAGTTCTCCCGTCCGGGGAGGTGATGCGGGGAGAATTCTGCGGGTTGGAGCCAGTCCAACCGCGGTCATCCAGCTCATTGCGCAACCGGGCGACGGATTCGGACCATTGAGTCCAACCTCGTGCAGTCACGGGATGGAAATTTGTTATGTTCTGTGCGCCCGAGACCCCAGAGCGTACCGAGTCCATCAAAGTCTCCGCATCAACGCCCAGAAATGACAAAGCAGGGGCGCTGTCAAATGTAGAAAAGTAGGATCGATTCTCGAAGAATTCCGGAACACTAGCCTCACTCATAGTTCTCATACTAGTGCACAAAACCGGAAAAGTAGGATGTGGTCGACTCTGCTATGTCCACGCGGCATTCGTAGGCGGGGGACGCGGTGCGCAATATCTCGCGTGGCGGCCAGCGACAGATTCTGAGGTGATGGCGGTTAGCCCCGGCGCTCGGCGAGCCATCCTTCGGTAGCTAACAGGGACCTACGCTGTCTCCGCGTTAAGTCGGCGGAAGCCATGACGCGCTTGGTCGTGGTTTGGTGCCAGTAGCTTGCGAGAGTGGCAAGGAACGCATCGACGGCATTGGGGTCCGGTGTGAAGTTTCGCGTGGCAGCTTCGAACAACGGTTGTAGGGCTGGGGCGTCCACCTTGGATTCGAGGAGCATGCAGACAACGTCGACCCAGTCGGGCCCGGCGCTTGCCCTGCCCCAATCGACAACTCGTACTTCGTCAGGCGTGGACAGGAGGAGGTTGTCGTGCCGAAGGTCAAAGTGGACCAAGTGGGCCTCCTTGACCAGTTCAGGAAAGGCATGTTCTGCCGCTGCTAGTCGCGCAAGGTGGCCCCGTTCCCAGTAAGTCAACTCTTGGCTCATCAAGGGTGCGCTTCCACCGGCATGAAGCCGCGACCAAATAGTCGCACGGCCGTGCATCCGATCGACGACGGTCGGTACTTCCGGCACGGGCGCGAGGTCAAGGAGCCCGTGCATCTTCGCGACATGGTTCAAAGCAATCGCTAGGGGCCCTGAGGTCCACGGTTCATCAGGAGAACTGCCGTCGATGAACTCCGTCAATGTCACATGCCAACCATCCCGTTCCGTAGTCCCCACGAGAGTCGGTGCACCAATTTGAGGAATCAACGTCCGCAGGACCATCGCTTCGATGCGGTCGTCTTCCACGGCCCCGGCGGTCACCGGCGTCGCTTTGAGAAACGCGCTCTCGTCATGGCCGTCAATGCGGCCGCGGATCCCGATTCCGTAGCCGCCTCCGACGGACTTGATACTCGATTGAACCCCGGGGATGAAGCGTCCAATCCAGTCCCAGATGGAAGGTGTCAATTCGGCCGGTGCCCACATGCTCGAGAGAATACACGGTGCCTGAAAAAACCGGCTCGACAGGCCGGAGGCAACAACACCCTTCGTCTCACAGAGGAAGGAACGCGTCGAACCCCACCAGAAGTCGGCGCGCTGTAGGCCTTAGCCGTCGAGGGTGACGGTGCGCAGGTCCAGGCGCCGCAGCACCCGGTCCACGGCCTCAGGGTCCATGCCCGGTTCGCGGCGCATGGCCAGAACCTCGCGTCGCGCGGCGTCGAGTGCTTCGCGCTGCACCCCGTCCATGATGGCCAGGGTTTTCTTGACCTTGAGCATCTTTTCGGGATCGTCCTGGAAGTCCCGTTCCAACAGCTCGTGCAGGCTGGACATGCGGCGTGCCAGTGCCTTCTGGCGCTCGGGTGGCAATGACTTGGTGGCCGCGGAGCGGCGCATCGTCTCCAGGGCCACCCGTTGGGCGCGGCGTGCCAGTTCGCGTTCCTTGCGCTCTTCCGCAGTGTGGTTGTTCGGCAACTTGAGGTGGCGCATCAGCGCTGGCAGTGTCAGTCCGGGGCCGACCAAGGTCACCAGCAGGACGGCGCAAGCGCAGGAGATGATGAAGTTGCGGCCCGGCAGCGGTTCGCCGGAGTCCATCGTCGAGGGCAGTGCGAGCGCCAGGGCCAGGGTCGCTAAGCCGCGCATCCCGCACCACGTCAGCACGAGGACTTCCTTCAACGAACCCGGGACGCTGTTGTGTTCCGTGCCGCCGATCTTGTATATGCCCATCATCCACAGGAAGCGCACGAGGAGCACGGCGGCGCAGACGGCGATGATTCCCGGCACGAAGTCCAAGATGCCGGCACCCTCGTCCTCGAAGACGTAGCGCATCTCGATGCCCACGAGCCCGAACGCGACGCCGGTGGTCAGCAGTTCGACGACGTCCCAGAAGGCCTGGCGGGTGATGCGCTCCTCGGAGTCCTGCGGGCGGGCGCGGCGTCCGAGTTCCAGTGCGGTGACCACGACGGCGACGACACCGGAACAGTGGATTTCCTCGGCCAGCAGGTAGACGGCGAAGGGCGCAACCAGGGTCGCGGCGGAGCGGGCCACCATGTTGGGGACGAAGCGGTTCAGCGTGCCGACCACCCAGGCCATCGCCAGCCCGAGGAGGACGGCGCCCGCGGCGCCGAGGAGGAAGCGGGGGACGAGGTCCCAGCCGACGGCACCGCCGCTGGTGGCCGCTGCGACGGCGGCTTGGAAGATGACGATGGCGATCGCGTCATTGAACAGGCCCTCGGTCTGTAGGACGGTGGTCAGCCGGCGGGGCATCTTGACCCTTCCGGCGACCGATTCAACGGCCACGGGGTCCGGTGGGGCGACCACTGCCCCGAGGGCGATCACCGCGGGGACCCCGATGCCGGGGAAGATGAGCCAGGTGACTCCGGCGACGACGCCGACGGTGACGGCGACCAGGAGAACTGCCAGCAGGACCAGCGAGCGCCAGCGGTTGCGAAACACCGCCCAAGAGGAACGCTGGGCCACCGCGTAGAGCAGCGGAGGCAGGAAGAGCGGAAGGATCATCTCCGGGTTGATGTGGATTTCCGGGATGAAGGGCAGGTAGGCAACGCCTGCGGAGAAGATCAGCATGAGAACTGGATAGGGCAGCCGGATCCGCTCGCCGATGCCTGCAACGATGACGGTGCCGAATAGCAGGCCGACGACCAGGATCATGAATTCCATGGGTGGGGTTCCTCCTGCCCCATTCTTTCATGACCTGCGGTGATGCCCGCCCAAACGCGATGTACTCGGCGACGTCGTCGAAGAACGGGGCGTGCTGGCGCTCAGGGGGAAGCTCGGTGGGCGCGATGTCGGCGGACGGCCGCCCGATTGGCGCAACGCACCGAGCAGTACCGTTGCCGTCCGTTGCGCGTGGTGTCGACCACGACGGCGAGGCAGGGGGCCGCCTCGCAGCGTGCCAGGCGGTGCATGCCGCGCGTCGTGAGATGCAACGCGGTGCCGACACTGACGACGGCACGGAGCGCATCGGGCAGGGACTGGCCGGTATCGCGGTAGTGCAGGTGCCATCCTTCGTCGTCGTGATCCGTCAGGCGGGGGTAGGCCGAGGTCCTCTCCATCTGCGTGTTCAGTAGCACTGCCCGCTCCTGACCGTTGGGTGCGTCGACGACCAGCAGCCAGTCATCGATCACCTGTCGGGTGCGCCGATGATCCGCAGGGGCCTTGGGGAAGGCCATGGTCATGCCGAATGCGCGCATCCGATCGTCGATGCCCTGGCGGTCTGCCGGCCAGTCGTTGGCTAGCGAGGCCGCCAGTAGAACCGCGTACTCTCCGTAAGGGTTGAGATGCATAAGGGCATTACATCATGGTGGTTCCATGAGAGCACGCGCAGTAGTTGAATCGCAGGAAGCAGTGGCGCCGAACGACCGGCATGAACACGGGTGGGTGGTGGAGTCGAGCCATCCGACGTCCGCCGGACTACTGCTCTACGTCCGCTGCGGGGGTTGCGGGGCGAGACGGATCGACAACCAGGCCCACCCGCTGGCCGTGCCTGGAGCTCT
This sequence comes from Arthrobacter sp. ASL1, assembly GCF_056680475.1. Lineage (NCBI taxonomy): Bacteria > Bacillati > Actinomycetota > Actinomycetes > Micrococcales > Micrococcaceae > Arthrobacter > Arthrobacter sp. ASL1. Next base: position 2,118,983 of record NZ_CM155284.1, on the reverse strand, counting down.
GAGCCGGGTAGTTCCGGCGAGATTCCGCTCTGCTGGCGGACGGCCATAGCTCCGAACGGCTGAAGTCAGGCCTTGAGGATCTCGGCGCCGGCGGCATCGACGTCCGCCGGTTGCGGGCGATGGCGCTGTTGGGCCCGGCAGCGCAGAAGGCATCGGACGTCGCGGCCGTCATGGGCCGGGAGTCCACGCAAGTCGCCCCAACTCGTGCCGAGCTCATCAATTTGGGTCTCTTGTACACACCGGAGCATGGGTACGCCAAATTCACGGTTCCCCACTTTGACCGGTTCATGGTCCGAGCCGTACCGGAAATGGAAGTCCGCGCAGTGCAACGACGTGGTTCTCGCCGATAGGCATACTTGAGGCCTTTCCCTTGTAGGCAAAAAGGCGATGGCCGGCGACATGGCTGGTGCCATGCCGCCGGCCATCGCCGAGGAGGATGCGGGACCGGGTGTGCCCCGTCGTCGTGCCCTGGGGAGTTGGGCGCCGCGCGCTATTTCACGGTGAGCACCGGGCAGGGTGCGTCGAGGATGAGCTGCTGGGCCACCGAGCCCAGGAACAACTTCATCATCGGGGAGCGCCGGCGCACCGAGATGGCCACCAGCTCGGCCCCCGTGGACTCGATGAGTCCCAGGAGCTGGTCCACCGGTTCGGTCCCGGCCCGGTAGACCCGGTATTCGATGCCCGCCTCGGCCAGCTGGGTGCCGATGGCGTCGGCCTCGGCCCGTTCGGCCTGGCCCGGGGTGGCCGCGGCATCCGAGTGGTAGCTGACCACGTGCAAGGCTGCCGGGGTGGATCGTGAACCGCGGTAGACGGATTCGCGCACTGCCTCCTCGAGCACCGCCTGGCCGGAATTACCCGGTAGGCAGGCCACGACGATCGCGGCTCCGGCGGCGTCGACGTCCGCCGACTCGGCGACCACGAACTCGCGCGGCGCGATGGGGGTGGTGGTGCTGTAGAAATCGGTCATGGTGTTCCTCTCGGTTGTCCCGGGTGCCTAGCCGATGGTGATGGCGCCGACGATGACGCCGACGGCGAGCATGACCAGGGCGACGACGAGGGCCCGCCACAGGACCTTCTTGTGGTGGTCACCCAGATCCACGCCGGCCAGTGAGACCAGCAGCAGGATGGCCGGGACCAATGGGGACTGCATGTGCACCGGCTGGCCGGTGATGGAGGCCCGGGCCATGTCCACCGCGGGGATCCCGAAGTGGGCGCCGGCCTCGGTGAGCACGGGCAGGATGCCGAAGTAGAAGGCGTCGTTGCTCATGAAGAACGTGGCCGGGATGCTGATCAGCCCAGTGATCACGGCCATGTAGGGGCCCATGCTCGCGGGGATCACGTCAACCAGCCAGGCGGACATGGCATCGACCATGCCGGTGCCGGAAAGGACACCGGTCAACACGGCGGCGGCCAGGACCATCGAGACGACGGCGATGACCGACGAGGAGTGAGAGGCGACCATCTTGGCCTGGTCGGAGATCTTGGGGAAGTTCACGACCAGGGCGATGGCTCCGCCGACCATGAACAGGTACGGCAGCGGGACGACGTCCACGACGAGCAGGACCATGATGGCCACCGTCAGGGCCAGGTTGAACCAGAACAGCTTGGGGCGCAGGGTCGGGCGGTTCGGGTCCAGTGCGGTGTCGGCCAGGCCTCCGGCCACGGTTTCGGAGGAGGAAGCGGCCTCGGCGCGTTCGAGCAGGGCGAGCTTTCCGCCGTCGTTCTTCGTGGCAGTGCCGCTGCCAGCCGGTGAACCGCCGCGGCGGGTGGAGCCGGAGGCGCCACGGCCCCAGCGCTCGGGGTCGGCGATGGCCAGGCGACGGCGCTCGGAGCGGCCGAGCATGACGGCGAAGATGAACACGACGAGCAGGCCGATGCCCAGCGAGGGCAGCATGGGCAGGAAGATGTCCGAGGCGTCCACATGCAGGGCCGCGGCGGCGCGGGCGGTCGGCCCGCCCCACGGGACGATGTTCAGCGTGCCGTTGGTCAGGCCGGCCACGCAGGTCAGCACCACCGGGCTCAGGCCCAGGCGCTGGTAGACCGGCAGCAGTGCCGCGGTGACCACGATGAACGTGGTGGAACCGTCGCCGTCCAGCGAGATGAGGGCGGTGAGGATCATGGTGCCCACGACGACCTTGGCGGGATCGTGCCCGGCGACCCTCACAATGAGGGTGACCAGTTTGTCGAACAGGCCGACGTCGATCATCAGGCCGAAGTAGATGATGGCGAACATCAGCAGGGCGGCGGTGGAGGACATGTCCTTCACGGCGTCCATCACCATGTCGCCGATCCCCAGGCCGGCACCGGCGAAGAGGCCGAAGACGGTGGGGACGATGATCAGCGCCAACAGCGGCGTCAGGCGTTTGGTCATGATGAGCGCCATGAAGGTGGCGACCATCAGGAACCCGAGTATGACAAGCATGGATTCTCCTCAGCGGCGAGGTTCCGGGTCTTCCGAAATCTGCGGGATGTGGTGCGGCGCACCACGGTGTGTGCCAGACCACGCTACGGATGTGACGGGCGGAACGTCCGTTTGTGCTTATTGCCCGGGGATCTGCCCATTGGGCTAATAACGCGCATTGTGCTCAGAACGCTCCTACACTGGTGGGGTGAGCCCAGAACGCGCCGTTGCCGGCACCTTCACCGCGCGGATGATGGCGCTGGTCTTCGCCGTCGTCGCGGGGACCGTGCTGCTCAGCGTGGGCGCCATCGCGTTCCTGACCGTTGAACGCGTCAACGACCAGGCCCAACAGCAGGCCCTGGGCATCGGGCGGACACTGGCCGCCGATACCTCCCTGCGTCACGCGGTGGCCGGGTATGACGGTCAGCAGTCCCCGGACCCCCAGCTGCTGGCCGACGGACCGATCCAGCACGACGCCGAGGCCGCCCGGAAGCGCAGCGGTGCCCTGTTCGTGGTGGTCACCAACGACCGCGGGATCCGGCTCTCGCATCCCAACCCCGCCGAGCTGGGACGCCGGGTGAGCACCGAACCGAAGGCGTTGGGCGGGCAGGAATTCGTCGCCCGCGAGCACGGGACCCTCGGCGAATCCGTCCGGGCGAAGGTCCCGGTCTTCGACGACTCCGGGACGGTGGTCGGCGAGGTGAGCGTCGGCGTCGCCGTGTCCACCGTGGCCGGGCAGGTGCGGCAGGCGGTCGTCTCGGTCCTGCTGGTCGGGGTGGCCGCCCTGGTCCTGGGTGGGTTCGCCGCGGCGACCCTGGTCCGCTGGCTCCGCCGGGTCACCCTGGGGCTGGAACCGGAGGAGATGGCCCAGCTGGTGCGCGACCAGGATGCCGTGCTCTACGGCGTCGACGACGGGGTGATCGGCATCGGCTCCGATGGGCGGATCAGCGTGCGCAACAAATCGGCCCGGCAAATGCTCGAACTGCCGCGGCGCTCCGATGCCGGCGACATTGTGGGCCTGCCCTATGCCGACGCCGGCTTGCCCGCACGGCTCATCGAGGCCGTTGACGCGGTGCGCGGGGGCGCCGAGGGTGCCGGGGCCCCGGTCCGGCTCGAACTGCCCGAGCGGGTCGTGCGTGCCCGCGTCCACGAGGTCGTGCGCGACGGGTCGAGCGTGGGCCAGGTGGTGATGTTGCGTGACCTGACGACCTTGGAGGAGCTGGGCAGCCGGCTCAACGCCGTCGAGACCATGGCCGGCGCGCTGCGCGCCCAACGCCACGAGTTCGCCAACCGCCTGCACACCATCTCCGGCCTGCTGGCGCACGGGGAGGTCGAACGCGCCGGCAGCTACGTCGGGGAGATCATCGATTCCGGGCCGGTCCGCGAACCGGTCGCCAACATCGCGGCGGTCACCGACCCCTACCTGCGGGCCTTCATCGGAGCCAAGGGGGTACAGGCCCACGAACGGGGTGTCGCCCTGCGCGTCGGGGAGGCCACCGCCCTGTTCGGAACGCTCGCCGAGGCCCAGGACGTCACCGCGATCCTGGGCAATCTCGTGGACAACGCCCTCGAGGCGGCGGTCACCGCGCCGCAGGCGCCCCGCTGGGTGGAGGTCGACCTCCTCAGCGAGGGCGCGGCCCTGCACCTGGCGGTCGCCGATTCCGGTGCCGGTGTGGTCCCCGGCCTCGACGTCTTCGCCGAGGGCACCACGACGCGGGCCAAGGACGACGCCGAGGCCCACGGTCACGGGGTCGGGCTGGCCCTGGCCCGGCGGCTGGCCCGGCTCATCGGCGGTGACCTGTGGATCGCCGATCCCGGCGGCGGAGAACCCGGGGCCGGGGCGGTCTTCGCCGCGCGGCTGCCCGGGGTGCTGGACGACAACGCCCCGCACCTGCCGGCGGGACCCCCACCAGGGAAGGGAACCCCATGAGCGACGGACAGAAGGACCTGAAAGTGCTCATCGTGGACGATGATTTCCACGTCGCCACCTTGCACGCCGGCTATGTGGACGCAGTTCCCGGCTTCATCGCGCTGCCGCCAGTGCATGATGCCCGGATGGTGCCCAAGGCCGTGGCCGAGCACCGGCCGGATCTGCTGCTGCTCGACATCTACCTGCCGCAGGGCTCGGGGCTTGACCTGCTCCAGGGCCTGGACGTCGATGCGTTCGTGCTCAGTGCCGCCGCCGAGGCCCCGACGGTGGCGACCGCGTTCCGCCGCGGTGCCCTGGCCTACCTGCTCAAACCCTTTGACCCCAAGGTCCTCACCGCTAAATTGCGCGGCTATGCCCGGTACCGGCGCCAGCTCGACGCGGGGGAGTACCTGGACCAGGCGGGCATCGACCGCAGCCAGCGCGCCCTGCTCGTGGCCGACGAGCCGGCCGCCGCCACGTCCGGTGCGGCAACCGAGGCCGCCGTGCTGGCAGCCGTCGCCGACGCCGGGGAGACAACTGTCATGCAGGTGGCACAGGCCGTGGGGATCTCCCGGGCGACCGCCCAGCGGTATCTGGCCCAGCTGGCCCAAGCCGGGTCGTTGCGCCTGGACTTGCGGTACGGCAGCCGTGGCCGCCCGGAGCACCGCTACTCGGCGAACGGGTAGGAACGCGGGCCGGCTATTGGGCGCCGGAGGCCGTGCCCCGGCCCAGCAACGCCTCGGCCGACTTCCACGCGGAGATCTTGCAGCCGTCGGTGAGGGAGAACGCACGCTGCACCGACGTGCCGTTCAGCTTCCCCTCGACGATCGCCGTCTGCGGACCCGCGGACTGCTGGGTGCACTGGACGTTCTTCTTCGGGGCGGTGGTCAGCAGCGACTTTCCGGCGCCGCTGAGGAAGGTGCAGGCCTCATCCCCCTGGGGGTGGTCGGATCCCTGCCCGGGTGACCCGTTCACGCAAACGAGCCGGTAATGGTCGGTGGCATCGGTGCCGTTTGACGTGATGGTGATCGCCAGGTCGGCATCGGCGCCGGTGGCCGGGCCGGCCGCAGGATCGGTGGCTGCCGGCGTACCGTCCGTGGAGCTCGCGGGTCCCGACGATGTCGGGGACCCTGGACCTGGCCCGGGATCCCCGCCGGCGCAGCCGGTCAGGGCGAGCAGGGCCAAGGCGACCGTGGCCATGAAGGGCAGGGTCCTTGCCGTGCGGTGAGTCATGGGTTCCATCAGGTGGGTGCACCCCCGGTCGAAGTCGGTGGGGACAAGCCCCCTTAGGGCGAATCTTCCACTTTTGGCCGCAGGAGTCCATGGTCGGAGGGTGGTTGCCTGCGGACTCGACCCGGCCTCAGGGGTTGGCGCCGGCTCCCAGCAGGTCCTCGGCAACCACGAGCAAGCGGGCACGCAGCACGTTGGCACGCTCGGAGAAATCCTTTTGCAGGCCGACGTATTCGGCCTTTCCCTCCGCGCTTTCGATCCGGATCGGGGCATAGCCCCAGTCCCCCAGATCGTACGGTGAAGCCCGCATGTCCATCGTCCTGATCTCCCAGGCAAGCTCGAACGTCGCCAGCAGCAGTTCGCCGGGCACCGCGGCGGAAAGCTTGTAGGCCCACTTGTAGAGGTCCATGTTCGCGTGCAGGCAACCGGGCTGGTCCATCTCCGCCTGGGAATCGCGGGTCGGCTGCAGTTCATTCAGGGGCACGGCCTGTGGGGTGTAGAAGCGGAAGGCGTCGATGTGCGTGCAGCGGATCCGGTGGCCTTCGACGACGGCATCGGTTCCGGCGGCCCCGAGGCGCAGCGGCAGGTAGTCGTGGCGGACCCCGTTCTCCGCGGACTTGTAGGCCATCGCCCACTCGTGTAGCCCGAAGCACGAGAACCGGGCGGGGTTCGCCGACGCCCCGGCCAGGATCGAGTGTGCGAACTCCACCGTCCGCCGGCGTTCGGCCATGAACGCCGTGGCGTCGAAGGCAACCCCGCCTCCTTCACGGCGGTGGTGCTTCCAGTCGAGCCGTTCGGTGGCCGCTTCCCCGAGGAGTACGACGCCGGTGCCCGGGTTCCAGCGTTGGAGCCGGCCCGGTTTCTCGGTGTAGTAGGTGAACAGGAAGTCCTCGACCGGGTGCTTGCGGCCGGTCGAGCGGCGCGCGAGGAACGGGGCGGCGAATCGCTCCACCCGGGCGCGGTGTGCCGCGGCGCGGGGTAGCCAGTCGTCCTCGGCGAGGGGCAGCGGATCGGCAGGCATCCTTCCATTGTCCGGTGTGACGGAGTTCGCGGCGAATTTTAGTTGGGGCACAAAATATCTAGGTAGAATGGAGGTGAGGAAAACCGGGCTTCCGGCTATCCCCGAGCCGGGTCTGCACTGCGGGCCCCCAACCAAACAGGACGGATGGCCATGAGCCACAAGCCACTGCCCATCGTGAAGGACAAGACCGGCCTGAGCCTCGGCTACCGGTTGACGTGGTGGCTGCAGTTCCTGGGCTACTTCGTCATGGGACCGGCCGATCAGCTGCCGCACATGGATCCCAAGGAGCGGCTCAAGCGGGAACGGGCCCTGCGTGTACTGCGGGCCCATCAAACGCGGGGGACCGAAGCGCCGGAGCAGGTTCGGTTGGCCGCCGCCGACTTCTGAGTCGGAGCTTCCGCCGCAGATGCTAATGCAGCCGGTCGGTGGCGACAATCAACTTCGTCATGGTCGCGTGCAATCCGACCAGTTCCTCGCGGGACAGGCCCAAGCGCTCCGCCATCTTCCCGGGGACCTTCTCGGCCTCGGCACGGAGGGAGCGTCCGCGCGCTGTCAACGTGATGCACAAGGTGCGCCCGTCGCGGGCATCGCGTTGGCGCTCGATGTAGCCCAACGACTCGAGGCGTTTTGCCAGGGGCGATAATGTGCCGGGGTCCAGCCGCAGTAGTCGGCCGACCTCCTTCAGCGACAGTGGTGACTGCTCCCAGAGGGCCAGCATCACGAGGTACTGCGGATGCGTCAGATGCAGGGGTTCCAGGACGGGCCGGTAGGCGGCGATCACCGAGCGGGAGGCGACGGCCAGGGCAAAGCAGACCTGCCCCTCCAATGCCAGTGGATCCTGGGCCTCCATCGGCCGGTACCGCCCTTCAACTCGTCCGGACCGCTCGGCTTCCCGGACGGGCGGGCGGTCCATCCAGTCTAATATCGTTACGCCCTCCCCGGCCGCTGGTGCCATCAAGGTTGTAGGATTGTCTGCATCCGGACAATGTCGAACCCAGTGAGGATCATCCCATGGCCGCCTCGAGTCTCGAGCCGCTTCAACAGGAGTCCACCCCCTCGATCATCGCGCGCAAGATCCGCACCGCGATCGGCAACGGTGAATTCCCTCCGGGCACACAGCTGGGGGAGGCGGATCTCGCCGGTCGTCTGGGCGTTAGCCGGGGCCCGCTGCGGGAGGCGATGCAGCGGCTGACCCAGGAGGGGCTGCTCACCAGCATCCGCAACCGCGGGCTGTTCGTGGCGGACCCGACGCCGGCTGACATCGCCGACATCTATCTCACCCGTACCGCAGTCGAGCGCGGCGCGGCACTGAAGATCATCGAGGTCGACCACACGCATCGGGAAGCCGGCACCGAGCTGATGGCGATCGTCGAGAAAATGGCCGCCCTGGGGCCGGGATTCGACCCGGCCGAACTGAGCCAGGTCGACATCTCCTTCCACGAAGCGATGGTCCGGCTGGCCCATAGCCAACGCCTCACCCGCGTGCACCGCACCCTGGTCACCGAAACGCGGATGTGCCTGGCCGCCCTGGAGCAGGCGGAATACTCACTGGAGGACCGGGTAGCGGAGCACCGCCGTATCGCCCAGGCCATCATCGACGCGGACGTCCCCGAGCTGCACGGGGCGCTCGCCGACCACATGGACAGCGCCATCGCCCAGCTGCTCGAACCCATTCGAGACGCCGCCGTCTCGGCACACGAGGCCTCCTGATTCGGTCCGGCAAAAGAGCCGGCGGTGGCGCTTGCGGCCATGATGCGGGTGGGCCCGGATCTCACCTCATGGTTCGTGGGTCGCCAGTACCCGGCGCAGGCGAATGACGGCGCGGATGAACCCAGGTTCAAGCCGGAGACGACTGCAGCCTCGCTTGGTGGACCATCGATAACCTGCGCCCACAGGCCACGGGCCATCCGTTCGACGTCCGCCGCGCGCAGACGCTTCCCCGATAGCCGGTGGAGCGTGCCTGCTGTACGTGAAAGGTCGTCCGGCGACTGGGGTGGGAAGTGCGACGCGCTGCGCATGGTCCCAGTGTGGCCGTTGAGCAGGCTTCCCGACGTGGTTATCCACGGCGGCGGTCGGCTCCCGGATGCCCAGCCGATTGACGACCGGGTTTCCGCCGTCATTTCCCGGGCGTTCCGGCGGAACCCCGGACATCTACAAGGATGTGGATCTGGGGGTGGGCGGCGAAGAGGGGAGCACGCGCAGCGTGCTCCCCTCGTGAAGTTGGTCCTCGGACTAGGCCGACATGGCCTTGCCGGCCTCCGCCTTGGCACGGTTGACGGCGACCCACTTCGGGGCGGGCCAACCGGTGGAGGCCGGTTCGCCGGGCAGTATCTCGCCGCGCAAGGACGCCTGCGAGGTCTCACGCATGCACAGGATCGAGACGAACCCGATGGCCCCGGCGATGGCCATGTACCAGCCCGGAACGAGCACGTTTCCGGTGGTCTCGATCAGGCTGTTGGTCAGGGTCTGCGACGGCCCGGCGAAAAACGCGGTCGAGAAGTTGTAGGCGATCGCGAAACCGGTGTAGCGCACGGCCGTGGGGAACAGGGCCGGGAGCGTGGAGGACACCGAGGAAACCAGGATGACCAGCAGCATTCCGAGCACTGCGAGGCCGAGGAACTGCACCACCAGGTTGTCGATTCCCAGGAGAATCATCGCCGGAACCGACAGCAGCGTGTAGCCACCGGCGGCCGTGAGCAGCAGCGTCTTGCGGCCGATACGGTCCGAGAGCGACCCCATGAACGGGATCACCAGCAGCATGAGGGCCATGATCACGACCAGCATCCAGTTGCCCTGGGCGGTGCTGTGTCCGAGCTGCCCGCTGAGGTAGGTGGGCATGTAGCCGAGGATCAGGTAGAACGCGACGTTGAGCAGGACCACGAAGCCCATGACGACCAGGATCTGGCGCCAGTTGCCGCGGATGGTGTCGCGGATCGGCGTCTTGGTGGTCTCATTGTCCTTGGCCGCCTCGGAGAAGACCTTCGGCTCGCCGAGACGGGTCCGGATATACAGGGCCGTCATGCCCAGCGGGATGGTCAGCAGGAACGGCAGGCGCCACCAGCCGGCGGCCATGCCGTCGTCGCCAACGATGGTGATCAGCGTCGTGCAGACGATGGCGGCCAGGATGAACCCGACGGTGGTTCCGAACTCGAGGAATGAGCCCAGGAAGCCGCGCCGTTGGTCCGGTGCGCTCTCGGCCATGTAGACGGCGGCTCCACCGTACTCACCGCCGGCGGAGAATCCCTGGACCATGCGGCAGAGCAGCAGCAGCGCCGGGGCGAAGAAGCCGATGGTGTCGATGGTGGGGAGCAACCCGATGACGCCGGTCGCGGCGGTCATCATGGTCACGGTCAGCACCATGACCTTCTGCCGTCCGAACTTATCGCCCATCGGGCCCAGGACGAGCCCGCCCAGGGGGCGGACCAGGAAGGAGATCGCCAACGTGGCCAGGGTCAGGGTGACACCGAGCCCGCCGTCGCCCTCTTCCGACCCGAAGAAGTTGGTGGCCATGTAGATGGTCAGGTAGCCGTAGACGCCGTAGTCGAACCACTCGACGGCGTTGCCCAGGGCGGAGCCGAGGATCGACTTGCGCAGGTTCCCCTTGGCCTCTGCGGTCTGTGGTTCTGCACCGGGGGCGTTGGGGTCCTCCACGGTTTTCGTACTGCCTGGTGCGGCGGGTTGTTCGGTCATGAGCGTTCGCCTTCCGGAAGGGGATCGTGGCGTGCGGAGCGGGATGCGCCGCCGTCGGGGCCCAATAGCGTGGTGACCAGCATTGCATAGGCGCGCGTTGCGGCCTCTATTTCCGACAGGCGCACCGATTCGTTCGGCTGGTGTGCCTGCTCGTTGAGTTCCCCCGGGCCGAGCACGATGGTCGGGATGCCGAAGTCGCGGGAGATGAAGCCCCCGTCGCAGGAGGCCGTCCATCCGGTGACCCGGGTTTCGACGCCGGCGGCGGCCAGTGATGCCGTGGCCGCGGTGACCAGGGGGTGGTCCGGCGGGGTGCGGAATCCGGGCATTTCCATGGTCGTCCGCGCAGCGACGGTGATGCCGTCGCCGACGATGCCAGCCGCCCCGATCCGTTCCATCAGGTCCTCGCGGATCAGCTTCGTGTCCTCACCGGGCATGAGTCGCCGGTCCAGCCACAGGTGCGCGTCGGGGGCGACCATTGAGGTGCCCCGCCCGCCGGAGATCATCCCGGTGTTCCAGGTGGCGTGGCCCAGCAGCGGGTCGGGATCGGCGGAGAGCCGTTCCTGGTCGTCGGTCACCAGGTTGCAGATGCGCACGGCGGCGTCGATCGCGTTGCGGCCGTCGCTGGGACGCCCGGAATGGGCGGCCCGACCCGTCACCTCGATCTCCAGGTAGGAATCCCCCCGGCAGGCGATGACGGTCTCCAGGTCCGTCGGTTCGGCGACGACGCAGGCGGAATAGCGGTGTTCCAGCCCGTCGGCGACCACGGCCCGGATGCCGGCTCCGGTCTCCTCCTCGTCGACCGTGCAGGCCAGGGTGACGGGACCGGAGAGCCTGGCACCGGCGTCGTGCAGGGAGGCCATGGCGGTGAGCACCGCTGCCAGGCCGCCCTTCATGTCGGTGGCACCGCGCCCGAAGAGCCGGCCGTCGGCCACGTGCGCATCGAACGGTTCGCGGTCCCAGCCCTCACCGACGGGCACGACGTCGGAATGGCCCAGGAAGAGCACGCCCTCGCCGTCGCCACCGGGCAGGGTGATGAAGACGTTGGGCCGCCCGGGTTCAACCTCCCGGGTGGAGGCCTCGAGGCCACGGCGGCGTGCCTCGGCGACCAGCACGTCGGCCGTTGCCTGCTCGGTGCCCCCGGGGTTTTCCCCGCCGGCGTTGACCAGGGCGATGGCCAGCGCCGTCAGCTCGTCGCGGTCGATCGGGGCGATGGTGGCCCCGGCGGCCGTGGCCGCCATTCAGCCACGTCCCGAGGCCGGGCCGGTGCCCGCTGCGGTGGAGGCATTCTGCCGCGTTTCGGCCAGGGCCGCATCCAGCGCCGTGGCCAGGCGCTGCACCCCGGTATCGGTGCGTTCCGGGCCGGTGGAGGCAAAGCACAGCCGGAAGGCCGAGGCGAACCGGCCGCCCGCGGACAGTGCGGGGCCGGGGATGAAGGCGACGCCCTCGGCCAGGGCGATCTCGAACAGCCGGCGGGTGTCCACGGCGGCGTCCTCGCCGACCAGGGTCACCCAGAGGAAGAACCCGCCGTCGGGGTGGGTGGTCCGCACGCGGCCCGGCAGGTGCCTGTCCAGGCTGGCGAGCATCGCATCGCGGCGGTTGCGGTATTCGGTGCGCAGCCCGGCGAGGTGCTCGTCCAGGATGCCGCGGCGCAGGAACTCCGCGACCACGTGCTGGGCCGGGACGTTGGTGCACGTGTCCATGGCCTGCTTGGCGTTGATGATCAGCTGGCGCAGCGACGGGTCGGCGTCGATCCAGCCCACCCGCAGCCCCGGGGCCAGGATCTTGGAGAAGGTCCGCACCGAGAACACCAGCGGGTCGTTGCCGCTGAGCTGGCGGAAACCGGGCAGATCCTCGCCGGCGAAGCGCAGCAGGCCGTACGGGTCGTCGTCGATGATGACCGCACCCCAACGGCGGGCCAGGGCGATGATCCGTTCGCGGCGTTCGGCCGAGAGGGTGGTGCCGGAGGGGTTCTGGAAGTTCGGGATCGTGTAGATCGCCTTGGGTGTGCGGCCGGCCTCGGCGACGAGGCGTTCGAGCTCGTCGACGTCCATGCCGTCCTCGTCCATCGGCACCTCGAGCAGGTCAGCACCGTAGCTCAATGCGGTGGCCGAGCCGTTGGTGTAGGTCGGGGATTCGACGATGACCAGATCCCCCGGATCGACGAACAGCTTGCAGGCGATGTCCAGACCCTGCATGCCACCGGAGGTGATGCTGACCCGCTCCACGGAGGTCGGCTCCGCGGTGGTGTCCAGGTAGTCGACCAGGGCGGACAGCAGCACCGGTTCGCCTTCGGTGGCGCCATAGGTGAACGAGGACGAATCGTGCACGCTGGAGGCGATCTCGGTGAAGGCCTGCACGGGGACGAATTCGTCGGCCGGCGCCCCCATCGCGAAGCGGACGATGTCGTGTTTCTGGGCGGCGAGCAGCGAGGTGCTGGAGTCGATGACGGAGCCCACGAGGTTGGCGGCACGGCCGGCGAGCGGCAGGTTCAGGGTGGTCATGGTGTCTCCTTCGGTGGTTCGGGGTTCGTGTTCGGGGTGGCCGTTTCCACCGGCGGGACCGTCGGCCGGGCCGGGTCGCTGTCCGCGGTTTCGGCGTTGCGGGGCACGATCGTGATGGACCCGGTCATGGTGGATTCATCCGGGGTGGTGAACCCGAAGCGGGGCGTGGCCCTGCGTGGCTCTTCCACCGGTTGGGCCGTGGCGGGGGCACCGGGGGCGACGTGGATGGCGCGCTCGCCGGGATTGCCCAGCAGCGTGGTCGACTCCGCGGCCGCCCTGCCCGCGGCACCCACGGGGACAAGCCCCCGGGGGAACGAGGTGAAGCACTCGACCCCGGTGTCGGTGACGCGGATCGCCTCCGAGACCTCGTAGCCGTAGCCTTCCATCCACATGCCGCACATCAGGTGGAAGGTCATGTTCTCGGTCAGGATCGTCTGGTCCTCGCTGCGGAGCGAGATGGTGCGCTCGCCCCAGTCCGGGGGGTAGCCGACGCCGATCGAGTAGCCGATGCGCGATGCCTTCTCGTAGCCGTACTCGAACAGGGTCCGGTTGAAGACCTGGGAGAGCTCCTGCACCGGGGCGCCGGGCCGCACGGTTTCCAGCACGGCGGCCAGGGCATGGTCGGTGGCCTGGGCCAGATGGGCCAGCTGTGGTGTCGGGGTCCCGGGCATGAAGGTCCGGGCCATGGGCACGTGGTACCGGTGGTGGGCGCCGGCAAGCTCGACGATCATGGCCTGGTCCGCCTTCAGCGGTTCGTCGTTCCAGGTCAGGTGCGGGGTGTCCGCAGATTGGCCGGTGGGCAGCATCGGCACGATGGCCGTGTAATCCCCGCCGTACTCCTGGGTTCCCGTGATCTGGGCGTTGCTGATGGCCGCGGCGACGTCGCATTGGCGGGCACCGACCTTGATCGCATCCTCCGCGGCGTGCATGGCCAGGTTGGTGACCACCGCGGCCCGGCGCATCAGCTGGATCTCGGCCGGGGACTTGATGGCCCGGACCCAGTTGACCAGTTCGAAGCAGTCGACCAGCGTCCACTCCGGCAGGGCATTGACCAGGGCCCGGTAGCCCTTCGGGGAGAAGAAGTGCGCGTCCATCTCCAGGCCCACGCACCCCTTGGTCGCCGGGGCGATGAGGTACCGGGCACGCAGGGCATAGGCAACCCAGTCGAAGGGGTGCAGATGCGGACGGTGCACGTAGCGTTCCGGGTAGCCGACGATGTTCTCCTGCGGCAACCAGGTCGTGCGGAAGGCGCCGTTGGCGTCCATTTCGCGGGTGAACAGGATCATGTCCCCCTCGAGCGGGACGAAGACCATCTGCGGCGTGTAGAACGACCAGGCGTTGTACCCGGTCAGGTAGTAGATGTTCGCCGGATCGGTGACGATCAGCGCACTGAGGCCCTGCTCCTGCATGCGCACCCGTGCCGCGGCCAATCGTGCGGCGTACTCCTCGGTGGTGAAGAGCAGTGGTGCGACGCCCTCTTGTTCCATTCAGACTCCTTCAATTGCGATTGGTAGATTGTTGACAATCATAGGGTGTGCCTCAGGTCACTGACAAGAGCCGACAGGTCAGGCGCGTGGCATGGCCATGTACTTGGTCTCGAGGTACTCCTCGATGCCCACGCGGCCGCCCTCGCGGCCCAGTCCCGAGGCCTTGATGCCGCCGAACGGTGCCGCCGGGTTGGAGACGATGCCGGTGTTCAACCCGACCATGCCGACCTCCAGGGCATCGCCCACGCGGAAGGCGCGGTCCAGGTCACGGGTGAACAGGTAGCCGGCCAGTCCCCACGGGGTGTCGTTGGCCATCGCGACGACCTGCTCCTCGGTCTCGAACGGGATCAGTGGCGCCACGGGGCCGAAGATCTCCTCGGTCATCAGGTGTGCCGAGGGGTCCACATCGGTGAGCACGGTGGGGGAGTAGAAGTAGCCCTTGCCCTCCGGGCGGGAGCCGCCGATGACCACGCGGGCACCCTTGGCCACGGCATCGTCAACGAGCTCGCCAACCTTGACCAGCGCCTTCTCCTCGACCAGCGGGCCGACGTCGGTGCCGTCGACGGCACCGTCGCCCACGGTCAATGCACCCAGCCGGGCGGCGAGCTTCTCCGCGAAGGCATCGGCCACGGACGACTGGACGAAGATCCGGTTCGCCGCCGTGCAGGCCTCGCCCATGTTGCGCATCTTCGCGGCGAAGGCACCCTCGACAGCACGGTCCAGGTCGGCGTCCTCGAACACGATCAGCGGGGCGTTGCCGCCGAGCTCCATGGAGGAGCGCATGACGTGCTGTGCCGCCTGCTCGAGCAGCCGGACGCCCACGCCGGTGGACCCGGTGAAGCTGACCTTGCGGGCGATCCCGGATTCCATCCACGGGGTCACCACGGAGGAGGCGCTCTTGGTGCACACCACGTTGAGCACGCCGGCCGGCAGCCCGGCCTCGATGAGGATGTCCACCAGGGCCAGCGAGGACAGCGGGGTCAGGTTGGCCGGCTTGAAGACCATCGTGCAGCCGGCGGCGATGGCGGGTCCGATCTTCCGGGTGCCCATGGCCAGCGGGAAGTTCCACGGGGTGATCAGCACGCAGGGGCCGACCGGCTCCTTGGTGACCATGATCCGGTTCTTGCCGTCACCGGTGATCGTCTGGTCCCCGCCGATGCGCACGGCCTCCTCGGAGAACCAGCGGAAGAACTCGGCGGCGTAGGCGACTTCGCCGCGGGCCTCGGCCAGCGGCTTGCCCATCTCGGACGTCATGACCAGGGCGAGGTCCTCCTGGCGGGCCATGATCAGGTCGTAGGCCCGGCGCAGGATCTCGCTGCGTTCCCGCGGGGCGGTGCGGGCCCAGTCCTTCTGGGCGGCGCCGGCGGCCTCGATGGCGCGCCGGGCGTCCTCGGCGTTGCCGTTGGCGACCGTGGCGATGACCTCCTCGGTGGCGGGGTTCACGACGTCGAAGCGCTCGCCTGAACTGGATTCGACCCAGGCGCCGTCGATGTACAGGCCGGTGCTGATCGCCTCGACGGCGGTGCGCGCCGCGTCGGAGGTCCGGGGGGTGGAGGTCTGCGTGGTCATGGGTGCTCCTTCGGGTTGCTGGTGGAAAGCTGGTGGTTCGTGGCGGCCGGGCGGCCGGGGTCGAGCAGTTCGGCCAGGTGCAGGCCGCGTCGGCCGCCGTCGAGCTGTTGGACCTGCATGGTGCAGGAAAACCCGTCGGCGAGCACCGGGGTGGTGCCGTTGCCGGCGCGCATCGCCGGGGCGAGCGCCTGTTCGGCGACCTTCATGCTGGTCTCGTAGTGGTTGGCCTCGAAGCCGAAGTTCCCGGCGACGCCGCAGCAGCCGGTGGCCTCGATGACCTCGGGGATCCCCAGCGCGGCCAGGGCCTTGCGCTGGGTGGCGGCCCCGAACACGGAGTACTCGTGGCAATGCGACTGCACGACGACGGAGTCGGGCACCGGAGCTGCCGGGTTGGGGGTCCAGCCGCCGGCCGCCAGGGCGGAGATGTGCCCGGCGAAGCTGCGCACCCGGGACGCCACTCGGCGGGCCGCCTCGGTGTGCACGAGTTCGGGCAGGTCCTTGGCCAGGGCCGCCGCGCAGCTGGGCTCGACCACGACGATCGGACGGTCCGTGCCGTCATCGAGCGCCTCGGCGGCGTGGGCGAGCAGCTTGCGGGCCGTACCCAGCTGGCCGGTGGAGATGTAGGTCAATCCGCAGCAGGCATCGGCCGAACACGTCACCGGTTCCCCGGCGTCGGCCAGCACGCGGGCCGCGGCCCCGGCGACCTCCGGGCGGAAGCCCTTCGTGAACGTGTCCACGAACAGCACCGCACCGGTGGTGGCCTGCGTGCCCTCGGAGGCACCGCCGTCGTGCCCGGTGGCGACGACGCGCGGCACCGCTGCACCGGCGGACAGGGTCCGGGGCGGGCCGATGCGCGTGCGCGGCGCGTTGGCCAGGGCGGCGTCGACCTCGCGGCGCCAGGCGGTGGCTGACGCGAACCGGGGCAGCGCGCGGCGCGTCGTCAGCCCGCCGACTGCGGAGACGAGCTTGCCCAGCGGGGAACCCATGACCGCGTTGACCAGCGGGGTGATCCGCCCGGTGACCTTGAGCCAGCGGGGCAGCCAACCCAGCGAGAAGTGCGAGAGCGGGCGCATCCGCCCCTCGTAGTAGTGGGAGAAGAATTCGGACTTGTAGGTGGCCATGTCCACGCCGGTCGGGCAGTCGGTGGCGCACGCCTTGCAGGACAGGCAGAGGTCCAGCACCTCGCGGACGGCCTCGGACTTCCAGCCCTCCTCGACGGTGGCCGCGGTGCGGACCATCTCCTGCAGCACGCGGGCGCGGCCGCGGGTGGAGTCCTTCTCGTCGCCGGTGGCCCGGTAGCTGGGGCACATCACCCCGCCGGTGTCGGTGCGGCATTTGCCGACCCCGATGCAGCCCTGCACCGCGTGGACGAACGGGTCCACGCCGTGGACGGCATCTGGACCGGAGGCGGGGGAGAGGTCGAAGCTGGTGCGCCATTCGCGCTCGGGCACCCCGTTCAGCAGCAGGTGCTCGTCGAATGCGTCCGGGCTGGTTATCACCCCGGGGTTCAGCAGCCCCGTCGGATCCCAGTTCGCCCGGAAGGCCTCGAAGGCGGCGAGCATGTCGCGCGAGTACATCAGCGGCAGGAACTCCGAGCGGGCCCGTCCGTCGCCGTGTTCGCCGGACAGCGAGCCGCCGTGGGCGACGACCAGCCGGGCGGCGTCGGCGGTGAACTCGCGGAATACGGCCCGTCCGGCGGCGCTGCGCAGGTCGTAGGTGATGCGCACGTGCATGCAGCCGGCCCCGAAGTGTCCGTACATCACGCCCTGCAGGCCGTGTTCGGCCAGCAGGTCGCGGAAGTCCGCGAGGTAGTCGGCCAGGCGTTCGGGGGCGACGGCGGAATCCTCCCACCCGGGCCAGGACTCCCCGCCGGTGTGCAGCCGGGAGGACAGGCCCGCCCCGTCCTCGCGCACCCGCCACAGCGACGCGCGTTCGGTGGCGTCGGGGACGACCCGCCCGTCGACCATGCGCCCGATGGAGCGCAGCCGGCCCAGCAACTCGTCGGCCTGGGCCTGGACGTCGTCCGGGTTGTCGCCGTCGAGGTCGATGTACAGCCAGGCCTGGCCGTCGGGCAGCCCGATGACGGAGTCCTCGCCGCGGCGGGCCCTCATGGTCGCGACGATGGCGTCGTCGATCCCCTCCACGGCCGCGGGGGAGAACCCGAGGATGGTCTCGATGTCCCGGGCCGCCTCCACGACGTCCGGGTAGCCGATGCACAGCAGCAGCGCGCTCGCCGGCTTGTGCACCAGTGCCATGCGGGCACGCACGACGACGGCGCAGGTCCCCTCGGACCCCACCAGGGCCCGGGCGATGTTGAAGCCCTTCTCTGGCAGCAGGTGCTCCAGGTGGTAGCCGGAGACCTGGCGCTGGATCCGGCCCAGGTCGGTGCGGAAACCGGCCAGGTTGTCCTGCGCCAGCCTCTCCATCGCCGTGGTCAGCTCCGCGGCCCGGCGCACCGCGCCGTCGTCGTTCCCGTCGGTGGCACGGATCCCGGTGGCGGTGGCCGTCAGGGCGGTCCCGTCGGAGGTGACGAGGTCGAACTCGATGACGTGGTCGCTGGTGCGGCCGTAGCGCACCGAGTGGTTCCCGCAGGCGTCGTTGCCGATGGCCCCGCCGACGGTGGCGCGGGTCTTCGAGGACGGGTCGGGGGCGAACGTGAGCCGACCGGCGGTGCGGGCCTCGATCTCGCGGGAGAGCGTGGCCAGCACCATGCCGGGCTCGACGTCGACCCAGAGTTCGTCCTCGTCGAGGGTGAGGATGGCGTTCATGTGCCGGGAAAAGTCCAGGACCACGCCGGGGCCGACGGCGTTGCCGCCCATGGAGGTGCCGCCGCCGCGTCCGGTCACCGGGGTGCCGGTGGCGTGGCAGGCACGCAGGGTGGCTTCCACGTCCGCCGCGTTGTTCGGGAACACCACGCCGAGCGGCCGCACCCGGTAGTTGGAGGCATCGTAGGAGTATTCCGCCCGGCGGTGCTCGGAGACATCGAAGTCAATGCCCGCCGCGTCGAGGAGCCCGGCCACGGTGTCGGTGGTGGCCGGTGCCGCTGTCTGGGTCATGTGCTGCTTTCTAGGCCTTGGCGAAGGTGCGTTCGGACACTGCGGAGACGGCGGCCTCGAAGCGCTGGAGCCCGAGGTCGATCTCGTCGGCCGTGACCACGAGCGCGGGGATCAGTCGCACGACGTTGCCCTGCGGGCCGCAGGTGAGCGTCAGCAGACCGTGGCCGGTGGTCTCCTGTTGGATGGCGGCCGCGGTGGTGGCGTCGGGCTGGCCGTCGCCGGTGGTGAACTCGATGCCCTGCATCAGGCCCCAGCCGCGGACGTCGCCGATGAACGGGAAGCGGGACTGGATCTGCTTCAGCCCGGCCTGCAGCTGGTCGCCGCGCACCCGGGAGTTCTCCACGAGTCCCTCGTCGTCGACGACGGCCAGGGTGGCCACGCCGGCGGCGGCGGAGACGGCATTGCCGCCGTAGGTCCCGCCCTGGGAGCCGGGCCAGCCCTTGGACATCAGCTCGGTGGAGGCGGCGATGGCGGAGATCGGGAAGCCGGAGGCGATGCCCTTGGCGGTGATGAGGATGTCGGGGGTGGCGGTGGAGTGCTGGTGGCCCCAGAACTTGCCGGTGCGTCCGACGCCGGCCTGGACCTCGTCGATGATCAGCAGGATGTCGTGCCGTGTGGCGCGTTCGCGCAGCCCCTCGAGGAAGCGCGGCGGGGTGGGCAGGTAGCCGCCGTCGCCCAGGGCCGGTTCGATGAGGAAGGCGGCGGTGTCGTTCGGGGCGGTGCGCGTGGTCAGCAGGTAGTCCAGTTCCTGCAGGGCGAAGTCGATGGCGGTGTCCTCATCCCAGCCGTAGCGGTAGGCGTACGGGAAGGCGGACATGTGGACGCCGGCCATCAGCGGGGAGAAACCGGCGGAGAAACGGGTGCCGGCGGTGGTCAAGGACGCCGCGGCGACGGTGCGGCCGTGGAAGCCGCCCTGGAAGACCACGATGTTCGGTCGTCCGGTGGCCATGCGGGCCAGGCGGATGGAGGCCTCGACGGCCTCGGAGCCGGAGTTGGCGTAGAAGACGGAGTCCAGCCCGGACGGCAGCTTCTCACCGAGCTTGTCGGTCAGTTCCAGCAGCGGCTGGTGCATCACGGTCGTGTTCTGGGCGTGGATGATCTTGCCGCACTGTTCCTGCGCGGCGGCGACGACGCGCGGGTGGCAGTGGCCGGTGCTGGTCACCCCGATGCCGGTGGTGAAATCCAGGTATTCGGCTCCGTCGGTTCCGTAGATCCAGGATCCGAGGGCGTGGTCGACGACCACGGGGGTCGCTTGCTTCAACAGGGGGCTCAAAGTCGTCATGTGTTCATCGTGGTGGCCCGATCGGTAGATTGTCAACAATCTTTTTGAACTGTAGCGTTGATGACGTGAAACACACCGAAATGAACCGCCCGCGACTGGCCCTGCTCACCGCACCCGGCGTGCCCGAACCCTACAACCTGGACGCCATCCGCGAGCGCGCCGACGTCGTCGTCGCCCATGCCGACACCCTGGCCGAGGCGTTGCAGGGCGCCGGCACCCTCCTGTTGTGGGACTTCTTCTCCTCGGCACTTCGCGATGCCTGGCATGCCGCCGATGCGCTGGAGTGGGTGCACGTGGCCGCGGCCGGTGTGGATGCGATGCTCTTCGACGGATTGCGCGAGGCCCCGGTGGTGCTCACCAACGCGCATGGGACGTTTTCCCAGCCCATCGCCGAGTTCGTGCTGGCCTCGGTGCTCGCGCACGACAAGCAGCTGCACCGCAGCGAGGCGTTGCAGCGCCGGGGCACCTGGCAGCACCGCGAGCTGACGCGCACGGCCGGTTCACGCGCGATCGTGGTCGGGACCGGCGGGATCGGCCGGGCCACCGCCCGGTTGCTGCGGGCCGTCGGCATGCAGGTCCAGGGTGCCGGGCGCACACCGCGGGAAGCGGATCCCGACTTCGGCACCGTCTTTCCCAGCGACGAGCTCGCCGCCCGGGTGGGAGACGCAGACCATGTGGTGCTGGCCGCGCCGCTGACCGAGGCCACCCGCGGGATCTTGAACGCGCAGGTGCTGGCGGCCATGAAGCCGAGCGCCCACCTGGTCAACATCGGCCGCGGTTCCCTGGTCGATGAACCGGCGCTCATCGAGGCGCTCCGGGATGGCCAGATCGCCGCCGCCTCGCTCGACGTCGTTGCCGTCGAGCCGATGCCCGTCGACCACCCGTTCTGGGAGATGGAGAACGTGCACATCTCCGCCCACATGAGCGGCGATGTCCATGGCTGGCGGGACGAGCTGGCCGACCAGTTCCTGGCCAACCTCGACGCCTACATCGCCGGCGAGCCACTGAACAACGTGGTGGACAAGGACCGCGGTTACGTCAGTACCGCTCCGTCGTCGTAGCGCTGGTGGACTGCCATCGGGGAAGCCGCACGATCAGGCGTCCGGGTCGTCCATGGGTGCCCGGAACTCCTGAGCAAAGGCAGGCGGCGGCAATCCCGGCAGCCCACTCCAACGACTCGCCACGCGATTTCGCCATGGTGCTCCGAGCCGGCCAGGATAATTCATCTTTTGGTCGTCACAGATCCACATCCTTAAGGACGTGCGGGCCCCATCCGGCACGGATGGAGCCCACATATCGTCGCGGCTAGCCTACGTAGGTGTAGTAGCCCATGAGGGGGCCGTAGGGGCTGTCCGCAGGCCGTATCACGGTCCCGACCGAGGGATTTTGGGCACCGATGATCTTGCCGCCACCGATGTAGATGCCGACATGGCTTCCACCATTCTGGTAGACAAGGTCGCCCGGCTTGGGGTTCGAGGTGCTGACGAACTTGCCGCTGCCGCGAATGGCCGACGTGTTGTGGGGCAGGCTGATGCCGTGCTGACCGTAGACGTACTGCACGAAGCCCGAGCAATCCCAGCCGCTAGGGGAGCTCCCACCGAAAACGTAGGGCGATCCCTTGTACTGCATGGCCGTTGCGGCGATGCCGGACAGCCCTGCGCTGGGAGCGGAAGCCGGTTCGGCCTTCTTGGTCACGGTGCCGGCGGAAGCGGTCGTCACGCTCGAGTCGGAAGAGGAGGAGCTGGCGCTGGCGGTATCCCGCGAGCTGCTGCTCTGCGAGGACGCGGCGACTTGGCGGTCGGCGGAGGCCTCCTGGGCGGCTTCACGCTCGGCGGCGGCTGCCTGCTGGGCGGCTTCGCGCTCGGCGGCGGCCGCCTGCTGGGCGGCTTCGCGCTCGGCGGCGGCCTGGCGCTGTGCCTCGCGGTAGGCGGCACCGGACGTCGAGGAGATGTCGGCGACGGAGACCTTGATCTGCGAGCCCTTCGACTCCGGCTTCGCGGCGGGCACGGTCACGGCTGCCGGGGTGGTCACCGATGCACGCTGCACGTCGGTGACGGGGGCCTTATCTGCGGCGCGGGCGGCAGGCGCGGCCTCGGCCGGAAGGCCGAGGGTCAGCACGAGGCCGGACGCGGCGGCGATGACTGCCGCCTGGCGGCCGACGGAGCCGGAGTTTGAGGACACGGCCTTGGAGATCGACCCCAACGGGTTCGTGCGGACGGGCGTGGCGCGGTGGCGGCCCAGGGCTTGGCTCTTGGTCATGTAGTGAATACCTCTCCCAATGCCTGCGGGGTGAGCTGTCGGGTTCGGGTGGGAGCCACCCGGCGTCCGCGCTGATGATTCAGTGCGACGCGCTTAACCCCAAGGATCCTTGCGGACCCGATATTGGTTCCCCCGCCACTGCCAGACTTTGCGTGAACGGAACCCGCAGTGGTGGCAGTGCTCGGCAATCCACGCGGGTGTACCGGGCCCATCGGAAGCCCGGCACGCATACGAATTTACAAGAAATAAGTGTAAAAGTCACGAATTGGTTACGAAACGGTTTCCCTTGGGTCACGGTGGAGGTCGATGCGTAGCCAGCGTGATGCCCGGTTCGAGCCCCTTGGTAGATCCCTCGGCCGCTTGAGCGCCGGGCAGGGCCGCGGATTTCACCGTCTCGGTGAAGACCCCTCCGAGGCTCGCCCGGCTGATCCTCGGACAAAACAAGGCCATTTGGCTGCGTCCGTCCCGAGCCGTGCACGCCCGTGTGGTGGCGCGGACTTGACCGGTCGATTTGTCACTCCTTGCCCGTCTGGGCCTTGATGGCGGTGAACGACCGGCCCATGTCGCGGGAAACCTGGACACCGGTGGGAGAGGCGATCCAGACCTGGGGCTCGCTTTCGCTGGTGGTCACGTCGATGGCGGCCGCCTCTCCGGTGGTGTGGCCCTGCTTCCGCCAGGTGAAGCCGGCGTCCATGCTGGAATACACGGTTCCGTCGGGGGCGATTCCCGCCGCATTGGAGCCGGATACGGCGGTCAGCATCAACAGTGGTGCTCCGGGCACGGGGTTCCAGGACTTGCCGTGGTCGACCGAGCGCCTCAAACCGTCCTCGGTCGTGGCCAGGGCAACGTGGCCGTCCGTGGTGGCCGAGAGGTGGTAGGCCGGTATCTGGTCCTCGGCCGGGGTCCATGAGCTGCCACCTTCGTTGACGAGCAGTTGTCCATCGAACCCGATGATGGCCTCGTGGGTGGCTGCCAGGGCATGGAAGTCCGACTGGCCGGTGCGCGATAGCGGCGTCCACGTCTTGCCCTCATTGGTGGGTTCGATTAGGCCCACGGGGTTGGGTAGGTCCACCCCGGGGCCGGGGTGGCCCGAGGCGTAGAGGGTCCCGTTGGCGCCGGCGGTGAAGCCCATGAGGTCGATGTTCGGACCGATCTTGGTGGCGGGCTTCTTGGAGACGTCATACAGGCCGTCGTGGGTGGCAAGTAGGATCCTGCCCGTTTCAGCGTTGACGTCCATGCCGTGGATGTGGCTGGAGGGGTAGTCGGCGGCGGCTGCCGCAGGCACAGGATCGTCCAGGGTGGACGCGGGAGAACAGGCAGAGAGAAGCAATGCGCCCGCTGCCAGGACGGCAGCGGCTGAGGTTCGGCGGCGGGGCAGGAGGGGCTGGGGAAAATGAGGGGACATGCCGGTTCCTTCGGGAGTTCTCGGGTGCGCGGGAATGGGCCGATGTGGGACCGGACGGTACCGGCCCCACACCGACTGGGACGCAGGGCTGTGGTGGCCTAAAGGCCGGAGAGCAGGTCCTGCATTTCCTTGATCTCGGCCTGCTGCGTCTTGATGATCTGCTGGGCCAAGGCGATGGCCTGGGGGTTCTGGCCATCGGCGATCTCGTCCTCGGCCATGCCGACGGCACCCTGGTGGTGCTCGATCATCGCTTGCAGGAACATCCGCGCTGCGTCGGCGCCCTGCGCCGACCGGAGCTCATTGAGTTGCTCATCGGTCATCATTCCCTCCATGCCGTGTCCGGCCATGCCCATTTCCGTGGATTCGCCCCACGCCGTGAGCCAGCCGGTCATAGTTTGGATCTCCGGCCCCTGGGCGTCTTTGATCTCGGTGGCCAGATCGGTGATCTCGGGTTCGATCCCGTCCTTGGCCAGCATGATCCCGCTCATCTGGACGGCCTGCTGGTGGTGGGGGATCATCATCTGCGCGAACATCGTGTCCGCGTCATTGTGCTCGGCCGCCACCTCACTGACCGAGGTCGGCGATGTGGACTGTCGCGATGATGCCGAGCTGGAAGCCGAGTCCCCGGGTTCCTGGTTGCCGGCACAACCGACCAGGGAGATTGCTGCGGCCACGCCGATGGCGGGCAGGAAAAGCTTGCGTGTCATGGTGTTTCGTCCTTCGTTGTCCAAGATGTCTGCAGGTCACTCGGCCACCCACGGGTAGCCGGGGAAGTCCGACCAGTGGCCAGAAAGGCGCGACTGATCCGCATACCGGTTCTAGGTACGGCTGATGCAGAGTTGGGTTAACGAAGGCGTGGGCACGAACCTGATTCCCCGCCAGTGAAGTGGTGGGCCGCGACGCCGCAATGAATGCCGCAGCACCTGCCGTGGGGGGAGCAGGAAGCCGAACGTCGCCAAGACGATCAACGACAACACGCAGATGCCGACCGCCATGTCACCGGCGTCGCAGGTCCCGACGCAGCCCAGCATCGGGAAACCATCACCCGGGGGGTGGTGTTCCGCCGAGAGGCCGGGGAATTTCGGAACGCCGGCCATGTCCGACCCTGCCGGCGACTTCGAGGCCGACGCGGTCTGGGCTCCGTGGGTCTCCGAGTGCTCCCCATGCCCGCCCATCCACAGATGCATGCCAATGATGCCCGTCAGGACGGCTCCCAGGCACAGCATGAGGAGGAAAGCCTGCGGGCGCGGACCGGTCCTTCCTGTAAGCATCACAGCGACCATTCTACTTTGGAGACCAAAAGGGAGGGCCCACGGCAGGTGCCAAGCAGACGCAAAACCATGCCCTCATAGGGGCTTTCCACACTCTCTACGGACTGCATCGCAGGCTTTCGATCGCCCATGCGTGTGGCAAATATGTGCTGCACCTTGGAGGAACCCAGGTCCCGCAATCCGCGCAGGGCATTCACTTAGGCGTCGGGGTCGTCCATGGTCTCTCGGACCTCCTGAGCGCAGCGGCAGGCAACGGCAATCCTGGCAGCCCACTCCAGTGCTTCTGCATGGGATTCGACCTCGATGACCGAGAATCCGCCGGTGTGCCCGGTGCGTTGTGTGTTGTCCACCGACCCATCGGTGCCCACGATGCCGACCTCGTGGCTATCGATCCCGCCACCAATGATCCACACACCGGCGGCCTGGGCCGGCCCGACCACGGCATGCGCGGCGCCGTCGACGGCGGGTAGTTCCTCTGTCGGGAATCTCATGTCCACGTCGTTGAACGAGATCAGGTACCGCCTCATGTTCGGGCCTCCCTTCGCAGCGGGTCCCGCCCGCTGGCGGTTGACGTGGACGAATGGGAACTAGGAAAACGTCGCTGTCTTCCTCGAATGCGGTCAGTCCATCCGTGTTTGCGCGTGCTGATGAGAGCGCGAAGACAGCCGGATACCGTCGGGATCCATCAGGCATCCGGCGCGGTAGCATCCCCGCGGTTTCGCTTCAGGGCATTGGCGTCGAGAAAACGGCCGGCACTGCGGAATGTCCGGATGGTATAGGCGAATACACCCACACTTACCAGGAAGACGAGGGACCACATGATCCACATCACCGGGCCGGGGAAGCTGATCGCGAAAGCGGCGGCCATGAACAGGGAGCCGACGGTGGTGGACAACGTCAGCGAACCGCTGGCCCTGAATTGAGCCGCGGCACCCCGGAGAACCGGCAAGTGTTCCGGCGTCACGGGTATCCGGCCGAGAATCTGGTCGACGACCCACTTCGCGTCCGGCTTGTCCAGCCACAGGGTGACCGGTAGCCGTTGCGGTTGGACGAGTGGGCGGATCTGCCGCCACCAATAGGCATAGCCGCCGATCATGCTGACCACCGCCACCAACAGGAATCCTGCCTGAAGGCCCTGTAGGGGACCGGAAGACCCGTCATTCAGCAGGCGGATGCCGATGAAGCCCACACCGAATGAGGCGAGCGCTAGGGCAGGCAACCACATGGTGAAGTAGCGGCGCACGGCTGCCCCCACGCCGTGGTCCTCGACGCCTTCCGCGAGTTGGGCGGCCTTGGCCCAGGCCCTTTCGGAACGGTCGTTGGCGCGCATCCGGGGCTCCTTGTCCAACGCTCGTGCCGGCGATCGGTAACCCTCCCCACTGTGTTCCACGAACCCGACGCTGTCCAGATGCCGGGGCACAGGATCCCTCCCGCCTGCTCTCCCCACGCACGGCGAAGGCCCCGCCCGGTCGGAACCGGACGGGGCCTCCACAGGGAAGCGGAGCCTAGCGGCCGGTGCCGCCGTGGACCTCGGCCTCGGTGTCGCCGTCGAGCTCGAATGCACCGTGGACCGCGCGCACCGCGGTGTCCAGCAGGTCGGCGTCGGTGACGATCGAGATGCGGATCTCCGAGGTGGAGATCATGTTGACGTTCACCCCTGCCTGCTGCAGCGCCTCGAAGAACCGGAAGGAGACGCCCGGGTTCGAGCGCATCCCGGCACCGATGAGCGAGAGCTTGCCGATCTTGTCGTTATAGGAGATGCTCTCGAAGCCGATCTCCGCCTGCGCTGCCTCCAGGGCGGTCATCGCGTCCTTGCCCTCGAGGATCGGCAGGGTGAAGGAGATATCGGTTTTGCCGGTCTCGGCCTTCGAGATGTTCTGCACGATCATGTCGATGTTCACGTTGGCGCCGGCGATGACGCCGAAGATCTGAGCGGCCGAGCCCGGGACGTCGGGGACACCGACCACGGTGACCTTTGCTTCGGAACGGTCGTGGGCAACGCCGGAGATGATGGGCTGTTCCATGGGTTCTCCCTCTTGGATCTTGATGTTGTCGTCGGGGCTGGGCAACACCCAGGTCCCCTCATGGTCGGTGAAGGACGAGCGCACATGCAGCGGCACACCGAAGCGGCGGGCGTACTCGACGCAGCGCAGGTGCAGGATCTTGGCGCCCGAGGCGGCCATTTCCAGCATCTCCTCACTGGAGATGGTGTCGATCTTCTGGGCCGTGTGCACGATCCGCGGGTCGGCGGTGTAGATGCCGTCGACGTCCGTGTAGATCTCGCACACGTCGGCGTTGAGGGCGGCGGCGAGGGCCACCGCGGTGGTGTCGGATCCGCCGCGGCCCATCGTGGTGATGTTGTTCGATTCGCGGCTCATGCCCTGGAAACCGGCGACGATCGAGATGTAGCCGCGGTCGATCGCCTGGCGCACCCGGTGGGGGGAAACGTCGATGATGCGGGCCTTGCCGTGCACCGCGTCGGTGATCATGCCGGCCTGGGAGCCGGTGAACGAGACGGCTTGGCCGCCGCTGGAATCGATGGACATGGCCAGCAGGGCCATGGAAATGCGTTCGCCCGCGGACAACAACATGTCCATTTCACGGGCTGGGGGCGCGTCGGTGAGCTGCCCCGCGAGATCGAGCAGCTCATCGGTGGTGTCGCCCATGGCCGAAACCACGGCGACGACGTCGTTCCCGGCCGCCTTGGTGGCGAGGATCCGGGCCGCGACGCGTTTGATGCCTTCGGCATCGGAAACCGACGAACCGCCGAACTTCTGGACAATCAGGCTCATGCGTTTTGCACACTCCACTGGGTTGAGGACAGGACGGCCCACCGCCAACCCGGCTGGGCACATGCATAACCAGTGTAACGACGCCGCGGCGCGGTGCGCCGGTCGCGTGACCGCGAGCGGTCATAATGCGCCCCCGGCATCCTCCCCGGGGATGATTCGCGCGGTCGCCGCGCTGCATAGGATGGGCGCAACGAACCCTGCGCACGAGCCGCCGGGACGCGGAGGCGGGGGAGAACATGGGCACCCAGGCAACACGGCACGACGGCGGGGGGCCGGCGACGGCGGACACGGAACGCCTCGGGGTCCTCGCCACCGGGTTGGCCCGGTCCTTCGGGACGGTCCACGCGGTGGAGGCCATCGACTTCACCGCCCGGCCCGGGGAAGTCACCGCGCTGATTGGACCCAACGGATCGGGCAAGACGACGCTGCTGCTCATGCTCGCCTCGCTGCTGGCCCCCGACGCCGGAAGCATCAGGATCTGCGGCATCGACCCGGCCGCCGATCCCCGCGGGGCCAGGGCGCAGCTGGGCTGGATGCCGGACACCCTCGGCGTGTGGGAGGAGCTGACCGCCCACGAGATCCTGACGATGATGGGCCGGCTGTACGGGGCGTCCAAGGCGGCGGCCGTGGCCCGCGCCGACGAGCTGCTGGAGCTCGTGATGCTCGTACCCTTCGCCACCCGCCCGGCCCGGGTGCTCTCCCGCGGACAACAGCAACGCCTCTCGCTGGCCCGGGCGCTCGTCAACGACCCGCAGGTCCTGCTGCTCGATGAGCCCGCCTCCGGCCTGGACCCCGGGGCGCGGATCGACCTGCGCAACCTGCTCCGCGACCTGGCTGGCCGGGGTAAGGCCGTCGTGGTCAGCTCCCATGTGCTGGCCGAACTCGACGAGATGGCCGACCGCGCGGTGTTCATCGCCGGTGGCCGCAGTGTCCGCGCGTTGACCGTCGACGACGCCGGCGCCCGGCAGCGCCGCTATTCCATCCAGTCATCCGACCCGGCAGCCCTGGCCGCCGAGCTCTCCGCCGCCGGTGTGGATGCGGTCGTGGCCGACGGGCACCGCCGCAAGCCCACGGTGGTGCGCCTGGACTCGGAGCCCGCCGCGGCTGGGCTGCTGCGCCGCCTGGTGCTGGCTGGCGTGCCGGTCACCGCCTTCGGACCCAGCGCCGGTGCGTTGGAGGAATCGTATGTGAGCAGTCTCGAACCAGTCGATACGGACGAGCCAGGTGGCACGCGATGAGCACGACGACGGCCCCGACCCGGCCAACACTGGGCTACTTCTCCGGTATCGGCACGGTCTTCCGGATGGAGACGCGACAGCGCCTGCGGACACGCGGCTGGTACATCCTGCTGGCTGTCTGGTTCGTGGTCATCGGCGTGGTGGCGGCGTTGGCCGCGTTGACCGCCGGGGCCTGGGCGCCGGACTCCGGCGATGTCGGATTCGTTGCCGGCAGCGGCGTCGGACAGGTCATGTTCGAGTTGGTCATCGCGTTCGTACTGTTCTTCGGGCTCCTGGTCGGCCCGGCGCTGTCGGCCAATACGGTCAGTGGCGACCGGTCTGCCGGGACATTGGCCGTCCTGCAGAACACGTTGCTGACACCCGGCCAGATCCTGGCGGGCAAATGGCTGGCCGCGTGGGTCTCCTCATTGGCGTTCCTGGTGGTATCCCTGCCGATGATCGTCTGGGCCGTGACCTATGGAGACGTCTACCTTCCGGCGGTACCCGTCTTCCTGCTGATGACCGCCGTCGAATTGGGTGTTGTCTGCGCCATCGGCGTCGGGGTCTCCGCCCGGGCCGGGCGGCCGCTCTTCGCCGTGGTGTCCACCTATCTGCTGGTCGCCCTGCTGGCCCTGGGAACGGCCATCGCCTACGGATTGTCCTTCCAGCTGGTCGAGGAGCAGGTCACGGTCTCCGCCCAGGTCTGGCCTGATGATCCATGGTCGAAGGTCCAGTACAACGGCGCCGGCGAGGCGGTCGACGCGCAGGGGCAGGTCATCGAGGACCAGGAGGCGTACTTCGCGAAGATCCAGCAGGAAGCGGACTCCTACGTTCGGGACCCCAACGCCTACGTCTGCGGACCGGATACCTACCAGACCAGCATCTTCCACACCGAACGGATCACGTGGCTGCTGGCGGCCAACCCCTTCGTGGTCATCGCCGACGGGGTGCCGACCCGCGCATCCACCCGGCCGCAGGCGGACTCGGGCGTCATGCACTCCCTGAGCGAGGGGGTCCGTGGGTCTCAGGCCGGCCTGCCCGGGGAGGCCCCCTGCCTGGACGGCAGGAAACAAGACGTGGCGGTGTCGGCAGAGACCGGCCCGGCGGGGACCCCGCTGTGGCCGTTGGGTTTGCTGGTGCAGCTCTGCCTGGCGGCGCTGCTGCTGCTGTTGGGCCGGCGGCGGCTGCGGACCCCCGTCCGGAGCCTTCCGCGGGGGACCCGGATCGCCTGAACGCCGGGGTGTTCGCGCGGTGAAGACGCGTGGGCCGCCACCTCCCCCCGGGGAGCGGCCCACGCGCGTCTAATGGGTGCCGATCGTTCCGTCGGCGTCGCCGAGCACTGCGTGCAGGAAGTCCTTGGTGCGCTGGTGTTTGGGGCTGCTGAACATGACGTCCGGTGCGGCCTCCTCGACGATCTTCCCGCCGTCGAACATCAGCACCCGGTTGGAGACGTCACGGGCGAACTGCATCTCGTGGGTGACGATCAGCATCGTGATGTCGGTGGTATCTGCGATGTTGCGCAGGATCCCCAGGACTTCGCCGACGATCTCCGGGTCGAGTGCACTGGTGACCTCGTCAAGCAGAAGGATCTCGGGGTCCATGGCCAGCGCACGGGCGATCGCCACACGCTGCTGCTGGCCACCGGAGAGGGAAGTCGGATGCGCGTCGGCCTTGTCGGAGAGCCCGACCTTTTCCAACAGCTCCTTGGCCTTGGCGCTGGCTTCGGACTTCGACTGGCCAAGTACGTGCACCGGCGCCTCGATGATGTTCTCCAGCACCGTCATGTTCGGGAAGAGGTTGAACTGCTGGAAGACCATGCCGATCCGCTGGCGGATCCGCTTCTGCTCCTTCTTGCTGCGTTCGACCCGCTTGCCGTTGCGTTCCTCGTGGGTGAGTGGCTCCCCGTTGACGAAGATGTATCCGCCGGTGGCCTCCTCCAGCGTCATGACCAGGCGCAGGATCGTGGTCTTGCCGGACCCGGAGGGGCCGATGAGGGTGACCCGGTCGCCCTTGGCAACACTGAAGTTCAGGTCGTGGAGCACCACGTTGTCGCCGAACGCCTTGTCGACGTCGCGGAACTCGATCACCGGGGCGGCGGCGCGGTTGCCCCGCGTGCCGGCGTCAACTGCGGTATCAGGTGTTGAAGGCAAGGCGCTTTTCCAATCTGCCGATGAGGAGTGAAGTGGGGTAGCTGGCCAGCAGGAAGATGACGCCCACCAGGGTCAGCGGTTCGATGTACCGATAGGTGTTTCCGCCGTAGATCAGACCAGCGTTGACCATTTCGACGACACCGATGACCAACAGGAAGGGGGTGTCCTTGAACATGGAGACCGCATAGTTGCCCAGGGCGGGGATGGTGGCGCGTAGGGCCTGCGGGATGATGACGGCGGTCCAGGTGCGGCGGGTGGACATCGACAAGGCCGTCGTTGCCTCCCATTGCCCCTTCGGCACGGCGTCGATGCCTGCCCGGTAGACCTCGGACATGTAGGTGGAGTAGTGGATGCCGAAGATGATCACGCCGATGGTCAGGGCGTCCAGTGACAGGAACGTGTAGTAGGCGAACAGCAGCTGGACCACGATCGGGGTCATGCGGATGAAGTTGGCGATCCATTTCACGGTTTCGGCGACCGGGCGCGGGCTGATGCGCATCACCATGGCGATGACCAGGCCCAGGACCGCGGCGATCAGCGTCGAGAGCACGGTGACCACGAGGGTGACCTTCAGGAACTGCTCCAACAGGGTGGGCAGGACTTCCCAGACGGTTTCCGAGTGCCATTCGAAGGCGGCGGGGATCATACTGCCCCTCCGGTCCTGGTGGTTGGCGTGGGCGCGGGCGAGAGGACCTTTCGCAGCGTGAGGCCCTGGCCGAGCTTGCGCTTGGCCCGGTTCTCCAGTGCGTTCATCAGGAACGTGAGGATCAGGGCGATGATGAAGTAGCTCAGGAGGCCGACCACTCC
This sequence comes from Arthrobacter sp. ASL1, assembly GCF_056680475.1. Classification (NCBI taxonomy): domain Bacteria; kingdom Bacillati; phylum Actinomycetota; class Actinomycetes; order Micrococcales; family Micrococcaceae; genus Arthrobacter; species Arthrobacter sp. ASL1. The sequence goes on along the minus strand of NZ_CM155284.1, from coordinate 2,086,936 downwards.
ATAGGCGAAGATGGTGTCCGTGACGCGCTTGAGCTGGTCCAGGTGGTAGGTGAAGTCGGCGATGGTGATGAAGCTGACGATGGCCGTGCCCTTCATCAGGTGGATGAGCAGGTTGGACAGCGAGGGGATCATCAGCGCCCAGGCCTGCGGGAAGATGATCCGGTACATCCGCTGGACCGGGCCTAGGCTCAGCGCCGTGGTGGCTTCCCACTGCCCGGTGGGCACGGAGTTGATGGATCCGCGGACCACTTCCGCCCCGTAGGCCCCGTAGTTCAGGCCCAGCGCGAGGACGCCCACGACCAGGGGATGCATGTTGACGCCGAGCAGCGGCAGGACGAAGAACAGCCAGAACAGCTGGACCACGAGCGAGGTGCCGCGGAAGAACTCGACGACGATGCGTGCCGGGAACCGCGCCAGGCGACTTGGGTGGGCCGCGGCGAGGCCAAGGATGACGGCGAGGATGAAGGCGGCGAGGCCGCCGAGGACGGTGAGCTCGACGGTCACCCACAGGCCGTCGAGGAGACGGGGGAGGGCTTCACCAAGCGCCGCTAGTTTCTGGTCCACGGAGGATGGACTCCTTCAGCTGTTCAGGTGGATCGGCAGTAGCCGGTTGATGCGGTGGCCCCGGCCCGGATGAGGTCGGGGCCACCCTCGTGCAGCAGCCGGAAGGCGATCCCCGGCTACCCTCCTGCTACTTGGCCGGAGCGCCCTTGCAGAGTTCCTCGGTGGTCAGGTCCTGGGGCGGCAGGTTCTCTGCGGTGAAGCCGTATTCGCCGACCACGTCGAGGTAGGACTTCTCCGATGAGGTGATCTTGTCCAGCCCCTCGTTGTAGGCCTTGCGCAGTTCCTCGTCGCCCTGGGCGAAGACAGCGGTGCCGGCACCGACCTGCGGCACGCCGTCGATGCTTTGCACGAAGGCGTCGGTGACGTCGACCTTGGCATCGGGGTTCTGGTCGGCCATGAAGTTCAGCGAGATCGCCGTCATGGCGAAGGCGTCGGCACGGCCGTTGTTCACGGTGTCCATCCCGGTCTGCGCGTCGGGGACGGACTGGACCTTGAGGCCCAGTGACTTGGCGTAGCCGGCCTCGATGCCGCCAGCCAGGACGGCAAGCTTGATGTCCTCGCCGCCGTCTTCCTTCTTCTTCACGGAGTCGAGGTCGGTCAGCCCCTTGGGGTTGCCCTTCTGGACCATCAGCGCGGTGGTGTACATGATCGCTGGATCGGCGAAGTCGGCGTTCGCGCAACGATCCGGCAGGATGGACATGCCCGCGCTGACGGCATCGAAGCGGCCGGCGGTCAGACCCGGGATCAGGCTGTTCCAGTCGACCAGGACGGTCTTGACGTCCTTGATGCCCATGTCACCGTAGATCTTCTTGGCCAGGGCGATGGTCGCGCCGGTGGCCTTGCCGTCCTTCTCGTACGAGTAGGGGGCCTCGCCCGCGATGGCGACGGTGATCGAGCCCTTGTCCTTCAGGGACTGCAGGTGCCCCTCGCCGGCCTGTGCCGTACCGGAGCCGCCACCGCCGTCGCCCTCTGTCGTCGTGGAGCCTCCGCAACCGCTGAGGGCGAGTGAGAGCGAGGCGAGGATGGCGCCGGATGCCAGCAGTGAACGTCGACGGAAAGTGCGTGTCATGGTGTACCCCTTTTCAGGTGACGGGTTCCGGACTGGCCGAGCCTCCCCCCAGGGCGGCGCCGCCAGCGTCGGGTAAACCCGACCGGATGGTGCAGAGTGGTGTAAATCACGCTAGTCATGAAAGGGTCAATTGACAATCCAACGTTCCGGATATCGGATTGTCGACAATTATCAATATTAATCCGTCCGATCCCTGATTTGGCGGGGTTTATTGACGCTTTGACCGACGCTTGCAGGGTGCGATGTGCCCTGCAAGGCATCGTCACGATTAAGTTACGATCGATCAGCAACGGCCTTCGAGCGCAATTCCTGTCGGAGGATCCGTGTGTCACATGTCCCCAGAACGGAGTCCCCATGCCCACGGCCCAGCCATCGAAGGCACCGAGCATGGCCCGTGTCCAGCGCTCCTCGACGGTCGATCTGATCACCGACCAATTGCGCAAGGCGATCTACGAGGGACTCATCCTCCCTGGTGCCCAACTCCATGAGGCGCTCATTGCGGAACAACTCGGCGTCAGCCGCGGCTCGCTCCGGGAATCTGCCCAGCGGTTGGTCCAGGACGGTCTCCTGGTGGCGCGTCAGGGCCAGGGACTGCGCGTGGCCACGGTACGCATCGAGGACCTCGAGAACTTGTATGCCACCCGGCTCGTCGTCGAAGCTGCTGCCCTCCGCATCCTGGCGGGATTGCGGATCGCCGGGGAACGTCGGCGCCGGTTGGTCCCCGCCAGTAAGCTGTTGGATCGTCTGGAGGGGTTGGGGGGACAGACCGTCGCCGCGGAAACCCCTCGGACGATCGGCAACACGGATCTGGAGCTGCACTTCGAAATCGTGCGGGCCGCGGGAAACCTGCGCCTGTGCCGCTACATGTCCTCGCTGGTCATGGAAACCCGGTTGGCCAGCCTTGGACATCCGAAAGGCTACATCGTACGTACCGACGTCCATGCCGTGCACCGCGAGCGCCTGGACCTCGTCATCGCCGGTGACGGGGAGGCGGCAGTGGCCCAACTCGAAGCACATTTTGCCGACACCGTCGGCCGGCTGACCGGCCGACCGCCCGGACCAGTTGCCACCGCCGTCGTCGACATCAGCGAGGGCGACCGGCAGTGGGGGTCGATCGGCTCCTGACCTCGTGGTCGGCAGCCGGAGGGGTGACGGACGCGGGTCCGCGTCCTACGCTGAATCCCATGCTGACACCGAAGGAAGTCCTCACCCGCTACCTGCAGAACCAACGTGATGCGCTGCTCTGGAAACTGGAAGGGCTGGACGAGTACGATCTTCGCCGTCCCCTGACCGGAACCGGGACCAACCTCCTGGGGTTGGTCAAGCATCTGGCCAGTGTGGAGTACGGCTACTTCGGTGACGTCTTCGGCCGGCCCGCACCGGAACCGATGCCGTGGACGGAGGAGGGTTCGGAGGACAACGCCGACATGTTCGCCACGGTTGACCAGAGCGCCGAATGGGTCCTCGGCTTCTACCGGCGGGCTTGCCAGCATGCCGACGAGACGATCGGGGCCCTCGATTTGGACGCGGAGGGGTTCGTTCCCTGGTGGGGCCCGGAACGCGGACACACGAACCTGCAACGGCTGCTGGTCCACATGATCGCCGAGACCGCCCGTCATGCCGGCCATGCGGACATCGTCCGCGAGGCCATCGACGGGGCGGCGGGGCTCTCCAACGGCAATGACAACCTTCCGCCGGGTGATGCGGGCTACTGGGATGGTTACCGCGCCAGCCTGCAGGGGATCGCCGAGCAGTTCCGGGGCTGACCGCCAGAACAGCCGTCCGTCAGGACATGACGCGGCGGCCCTCGAAGGCCCGCCCCAGGGTGACCTCGTCGGCATACTCCAGGTCCCCGCCGACCGGCAAACCGGAAGCCAGTCGGGAGATCTTGATGCCGATGGTGGAGAGCATGCGGGCCAGGTAGGTCGCCGTCGCCTCGCCCTCCAGGTTCGGGTCGGTGGCGATGATGACCTCGGAGATCTTGTCGTCGTGCAGGCGGCCCAACAATTCGCGGATGTGCAACTGGTCGGGTCCGACGCCGGCAATCGGATTGATGGAGCCGCCAAGCACGTGGTATTTGCCGCGGAAGGACCGGGTGCGTTCGACGGCCATGACGTCCTTGGACTCCTCGACCACGCACAGGATCGTCTCGTCCCGGCGGGGATCCCGGCAGATGCTGCAGGTCTCGTCCTCGGTGACGTTGAAGCACACCGAGCAGAACTTCACCTTGTCCTTGACCGCGCGGATGGCATCGGCCAGCCGGTTCATGTCCTCGCGGTCGGCCTCCAGGATGTGGAAGGCGATCCGCTGGGCGGATTTGGGGCCGATGCCGGGCAGCCGACCGAACTCGTCGATCAGCTCTTGGACTGCACCTTCGTACACGAAACCTCACACTGCAAAAGTCGGATGACGGTCCCGCGGGGAACCTAGATGACCGGGGTCCCGTCGTGGTTGCGCTCCTCGATCAGGCGGCCGTTGAGCAGCCGCTCGATTGCCGATCGGCCGACCACCCCGGATTCCTCGATGGAGACGTCATCATCGCTGGGAATGTCCTCAACGTACTTCGATTCTACGTCCACCGGGCCGCCGCGTGGCGCTGCCCCGCCGCCCGGCCGGGTGCCGGTGGTGGATCCGGTGCCGTGAGCCTCCTTGGCTTGTGCCTGGTTCAACAACTGCTGGTACCGGCTCATCGGCTTGCCCGGGGTCGCGGCTGGCGCCTCCACCGGTGGGGGCGTCGGGGAGGGGGCGGACGACGGCGCTGCAACATCTCCCGGGGCTGGTGCGGCGGCATTGCCCGGCGCGGGCGCAGCGGGCGCAGCGGGAGCGGAGGGAGCAGGAGCTGCCGGGGCGGCCGGGCGCTCGGCTGCGGCGGCAACACGACGCGCGGGATCGGCAGGTTCCACGGGGGCTGGCCCGGCGGGCCGTTGCCACGTCTCACCCTCCGGGTCGGTGCCACCGCGGGTGGGCGGCTCCCGTGCCGGGGGCGGGGTTGGCTGCGGGGCCGACGGCGCATCCCACGGTGCAACCGGCACCGTGTCGCTGCCCCAGTCGTAGCCGCCGTCGTCTTCGGGCTCGGGGCCGAAGTCGGTGGGTTCCTCGGGTTGGTCGGGGCCAGCAGAACCACGGTTCGTCTGGGTAGGCGGCGTCGTGGCTCGCCGTTGCCGCAGGGCGGCCGCCGGGCCCGTGGCTGCCGGGCCACCGGGCTCGGGACGGGGGGCGGTGGGCTGCGCCGCTGCAACTGGCGGTGGAGACGATTTGGGTGGTCCCGGGGTTGCCGGCTCCGAGTCCGGGGATTCCAGGCCGCGCTTCGCTGGGGTGGTGGCCGGGGCCGGCGCTGCAGCAGATGCGTGGTCCGGTTGTACGGCAGCCGGTTGCGCGGCGTCCGGTTGCGCGGCGGCGTCGGCACTGCCGGCGGGGCGCGGCGCGGCAGCATTGTCCGGTTCATCGTGTTCGGTCCGGGCACCCGAGGCGGGGCCGGAGGCCGGGCGCTGGGGCTCGCCCTGGGCGCGGGGCTGCGCTACCGGACCGCGGGACGCCGGCGCTGGCCGGCGCTCAACTTTTGGGCCAGAACCACCCGCCGGAGCGGAACCCCCGGCAGTGATGACGATCTCCGGGGTGAGCCCCAGGATCTTGTTGATGCTGCGTTGGAGCAGCTCGATGTTGTCTTGCTTGGCGGAGAAGGCCTTCATGGGGCCCGGGTTGGCAAATGCCACCGTCAGCGTTCGGCCGTCGTACCCGGCCAGGGAGGCATGGGGCTGGATCGTCAGCCAGACGAACTTCTTTTCCTCACGGAGGGCATCCATGATTTCCGGCCAGGCCCGCCGGAACATCTCGACCGTGCCGGCGGCACCCGAGTGCACTGCGGCGGGCGCGGCGTCGTGTGGCGTTTCGCCCGCAGGGCCGGCGGCGGCAGGTGCCTGCGTCTGAGGTGAAGCGGCCGGGGACGACGGAGCAGCAGAGGCATCGGGTGTTTGCGGTTGACCGGAGGCGGTCTCGGCGGTCACCGGAGCCGGGCCAGCTGACGACGGTGTCGGGGCGTCGTCGACCGGCCCCCACGTCCCACCCCACTCGGGTGAGGTTTCGGATGCAGCAGGGCGGGGTTCCGCCGCAGCGGGTGCCGCTTCCGGGGGAGCCGTCGCCGGGGTGTCCGGTGCCGTGGGGCCCGGACCGTCGGAGGTCCAGCGTTCATCGCCGGTGCCCGGAGTGGTGGGCTCGTCGGAGGTATCGGAGGTATCCGGTGCGTCAGATGCGGCCGGCAAGTTCGGTGCCGGTGCAGGCTCCGGGGTGGCCTCGGCCGTGGATGCCACGGGGGCGACCGGGGCCGTACGTGCGGCGGCCGGTGCGGCCTCGGCCGGCTGGTCCTTGCCGCGGGCGGTCCGGAGGGCCTCACGCACCGCGGCGGCGCCCTGGGGACCGGCCGCGGATTCAAAGCCAGTGGCAACCGGGGAGGCACCGCCGTCGTGCACTGGAATGGCCGTGCTGCCGGCTTCCGCCGCGGGTGATCCGGCGGGGACCTCGGGGACGTCGCCGGCGTAGCTGAGCCGGCGTTCGATGCGGTCCACCCGGGCGTTGACGCCGCGTTCGGTGGTGTCGGAGGTCGGGAGCAGCAGCCGGGCGCAGAGCAGTTCCAGGTGCAGGCGGGGGCTGGTGGCACCGGTCATCTCGGTGAGCGCCTGGTTGGTGACGTCGGCGCTGCGGCTGAGTTCGGCGTGGCCGAGCAGCGAGGCCTGCTGGTTCATGCGGTGCAGCTGGTCCTCGGGCAGGCCGCGGATGACCTGGGCGGCGCTTTCGGGCATGGCCTTGACGATGATCAGGTCGCGGAAGCGCTCGAGCAGGTCCTCGACGAAACGGCGCGGATCGTGTCCGGTCTGGATGACCCGGTCGACCGCAGAGAAGACGGTGGCGGCGTCCTGGGCGGCCATCGCATCGACGACGTCGTCCAGCAGGGAGGCGTGCGTGTAGCCGAGCAGGGAGACGGCGAGCTCGTAGTCCAGCCCGTCGGGGCCGGCACCGGCGATGAGCTGATCCAGCACCGAGAGCGAATCGCGGACCGAGCCTTCCCCCGCGCGGATGACCAGCGAGAGCACGCCCGGGGCGACGTGGACGTTTTCCTGAGCGCAGAGGCGTTCGAGGTAGGCCATCAGGGGTTCGGGCGGGACGAGCCGGAACGGGTAATGGTGGGTGCGCGAGCGGATGGTGCCGATGACCTTGTCCGGCTCCGTGGTCGCGAAGATGAACTTGATGTGTTCCGGCGGCTCCTCGACGATCTTCAACAGGGCGTTGAACCCGGCGGAGGTGACCATGTGGGCCTCGTCGATGATGAAGATCTTGTAGCGGTCGCGGACCGGGGCGAAGGTGGCGCGTTCGCGCAGGTCGCGGGCGTCGTCGACACCGCCGTGGGAGGCCGCGTCGATCTCGATGACGTCCAGCGACCCCGAGCCGCCGGTGGCCAGTTCGAGGCAGCTGTCGCATTGCCCGCAGGGGATCGCCGTCGGGCCCTGGGCGCAGTTCAGGCAGCGCGCCAGGATGCGGGCCGACGTGGTCTTGCCGCAGCCGCGCGGGCCGGAAAAAAGATAGGCGTGGTTGACCCGGTTCTTGGACAGGGCCGCCATCAGGGGAGTGGTGACATGCTCCTGCCCGATCACGTCCGCGAAGGTGTCCGGACGATAGCGACGGTAAAGGGCTGTACTCACGCCCTGAAGCCTATCCGGTCGGCGGGGCTCATTGCATCCCTCCGGCGGTCGCGGGGAACCCGGCGAAGACCCACGGTTCGCGGGGCAGCAGTGCGGGGTCGAACGCCTCCAGCGCCTGGGCCAACCCCCCACCGGGAAGGCCCACCGACTCCAGCAGCACGGAGCGCACGTGTCCGGCGGTGACGCCGTCGTGGCGCAGCCGGGCGAGTGTGACGGATCCGTCGCGTTTGGCCAGCCGTTTCCCCTCCTCGTTGAGCACCAGGGGGACATGGGCGTACTGCGGGAGCGCGACGTCGGAGCCGGCGCCCGGGACCGCCGCCAGACCGGCCAGCACGGTGGCCAGATGGGCCTGCCGCGGGGTGGAGGGCAGCAGGTCATCGCCGCGGACGACCTGGTCGATTCCCTGCAGGGCGTCGTCGACGACGACGGCGAGGTTGTAGGCCGGCACGCCGTCGTTGCGCACCACCACGAAGTCGTCGACAACTCCGGTGTAGCGCCCGTGCAGCACGTCCGTGATGGTGAACTCGGCGATGTCGGTCCGCAGGCGCAGCGCCGCCGGGCGTCCGGCCCGTCGCCGGGAGCGTTCGACCTCACTGAGGTCCCGGCAGGTGCCCGGATAGGCTCCGGGGGCGGCATGCGGTGCCGAGGGTGCCTCGGCGATGTCGCGGCGCGTGCAGAAGCACTCGTAGAGCAATCCGGCCCCGTCCAGCATGGCGATGGCCGCGCGGTAGCCGGCGGTGCGCCCGGTCTGGCGGACCACCGGGCCGTCCCAGTCCAGGCCGATGGCGCGCAGATCGGCCAGCTGGACCGCTTCGGCACCGGCGCGGGCACGGTCCAGGTCCTCGACGCGCACCAGGAAGCCGCGGCCCGTGGAACGGGCGAAGAGCCAGGCCAGCAGGGCGGTGCGCAGGTTGCCCAGATGCAGCTCGCCGGACGGGCTGGGGGCATAGCGTCCGGCGCCCATGGTGGCCTCCTGGCAGATGGTGGTTCGTGGTGGCCCCTCCGTGCCCGGGACCCGTCCCAGATTACGGCACAGCGGCCATTGGCCGGCGGGCGCCCAGGCCTTGTGGGGGAGGGGTGGGCGTGGCAGGATCTGCGCGAGGAAAGGTGGATGCTCATGGAACGGGTGACAGGGATCGGCGGGTTCTTCTTCCGCGCCGAGGATCCCGAGGGACTGGCCGGGTGGTATGCGACCATGCTCGGCGTCGACCGCGTGCCGCAGACGATGGACGACGAGCCGTGGACGCAGGAGGCCGGAACCACGGCGTTTGCCCCGATGGGCCGGGAAACGACCCTGTTGGGCGATGCGTCCCGGTCCTGGTCGATCAATTTCAGGGTCCGCGACCTGACGGCCATGGTCGAACAGTTGCGGGATGCCGGCATCGCGGTCGAGGTCGACCCGGAGGCGTATGCGATGGGCCGTTTCGCCAGCCTGGCGGATCCGGAGGGGAACGTCGTCCAGTTATGGGAGCCGGGCGGGCCCGCGGCCGGGTAGCCGGGGGCGATGCGGGTGGGCGTGCGGGAAAAGTAAAGACCCCTCATGCACCTGCCAGAGCCCGCCTACCCTTGCTACCTTCCGGTCCTGGGGGAGTTCGGCGGGATGACACCACATGAGGGGCCGACGAATAGTCTACCTGACATCAGGGTGTGTCCTGTCCGCCGCTTGCCCTCCCCGGTGCGGTCGCTTCTCACTCCTTCAGCCACTTTTGGGGTTCGGGAGTGTGGGCGTGGAGCGTCCCGCGGTGGGCAGGGCGATGACGCTGCAGGCGGTGGTGGTGAGGAGGACGGCCGCTCCGGCACCTGTCACCCCCCTGGCCTGACGGCCCCGTGCCGCCGGGGGATGGGGCCGGGAGCGGCCCGATTCGGCCTATGGGGAATTGTCCGGTACGCTGGAACCTGCTCTTTTGGGCAATCTGGAGGATTCGCCTAGCGGCCTATGGCGCACGCCTGGAACGCGTGTTGGGTTCACGCCCTCGGGGGTTCAAATCCCCCATCCTCCGCGGATACAAAAGCGGCTCCGACAGGGAACGACGTCGGAGCCGCTTTTGTCTGCCCGGCACCACCCCTGTTTGCTTCCGCACTTTGTGCCTAGCATGGTCTTGGGTCCGCAGCCGGCCCGGTGGCGGACCGCCAGCCGGAGGGGAACCACCATGACCACGCAGCCCACCCAAACGCCAGCACGCAACGTCGCCGAGCAGTTGATCGCCTCGCACCTCGTGGAGGGGGAGATGACGCCCGGCACCGAAGTCGGCATCGCCATCGACCAGACGTTGACGCAGGACGCCACGGGCACCATGGTCATGCTGGAGCTCGAGGCGATGGGCCTGGACCGGGTGAAGACCGAGGTTTCGGCCCAGTACGTCGACCACAACCTGCTGCAGACCGATGAGAAGAACCCCGAAGACCACCTGTTCCTGCAATCGGCGGCCCAGCGGTTCGGCCTCTGGTACTCCAAGGCGGGCAACGGGGTGTCCCACCCGGTCCACCAGTCGCGGTTCGGCAAGCCCGGGGCGACCATGGTGGGCTCCGACTCACACACCTGTGCTGCCGGGGCGATCGGCATGCTGGCCGTCGGCGTCGGAGGGCTCGAGGTGGCCATGGCGATGGCCGGCGAACCGCTGTATGTCACCATGCCGGAGATCTGGGGCATCGAGCTGACCGGCACGTTGCCCGATTGGGTGTCGGCGAAGGACGTGATCCTGGAGATGCTGCGCCGGCACGGCGTGAAGGGCGGTGTCGGCCGGATCATCGAATACCACGGCCCCGGGCTGGAGGGCCTGACGGCGATGGACCGGCACGTCATCGCGAACATGGGTGCCGAACTCGGTGCCACCACCACCGTGTTTCCCGCAGACGACGCGGTGCGCGACTACCTCGCGGCCGTCGGACGCGCCGATGACTTCACGGAGCTGACCGCCGATGCCGGGGCCACCTACGACGTCACCGACTCCATCGACCTCTCCACGCTCGAACCGCTCATCGCCAAGCCGTCCTCGCCCGGCAACGTGGTCACCGTGGCCGAAGCCGCCGGCGAGGAGGTCTTCCAGGTGGTCGTCGGTTCCTCCGCGAACCCCGGCCTGCGCGACTTCGCCGTCTTCGCCGACATCCTGTCCGGACGCCAGGCCCACCCGCAGGTCTCCGTCGACGTGAACCCCACGTCCCGCGAAGTCCTGGCCGACCTCATCGCCGGCGGCTGGCTGAGCAGCCTGGTCGGCGCCGGCGCCCGCATCCACCAATCGGGCTGCATGGGCTGCATCGGCATGGGGCAGGCTCCCGCAACGGGCCGGAACAGCCTGCGCACCATGCCCCGGAACTTCCCCGGCCGCTCCGGGACGGAGGAGGATGCCGTCTGGCTGTGCTCCCCGGAAACCGCTGCGGCGGCCGCCCTGACCGGCAAGATCACCGACCCGCGCGATCTGGGCCGCGACCTCGGCCTTGCCTATCCACGCCCCGACCTGCCGAAGACGTTCAGCCAGCACACCGACATGCTCCAACCACCGCTGGCGCCGGAGGAGGCCTCCGCCGTCGAACTGGTCAAGGGATCCAACATCTCATCCCTGCCCGATTTCGACGCGATCGCCGACGACCTGGACCTGCCCATCCTGCTCCAGATGGACGACAACGTCTCCACCGACGAGATCATGCCGGCCGGCTCGCGCGTGCTGCCGTTCCGCAGCAACATCCCCAAGATCGCCGAGTTCAGCTTCACCCGCATCGACGCCGAGTACCCGGCCCATGCGAAGGACGCGGAGGGGGGCCACGCCGTCGTCGCCGGGGAGAACTACGGCCAGGGATCCTCGCGCGAACACGCGGTCATTGCCCCGCGCTACCTCGGCCTGCGGGTCGTGGTCGCGAAGTCCTTCGCCCGCATCCACTGGCAGAACCTGGCCAACTTCGGCATCCTCGCCCTGGAATTCAGCGATCCCGCCGATTACGACGACGGTGCCCCGGGAGCGCGGCTGGTCATCAGCGGGGTGCATGGACAGCTCACCTCAGGTAACGACATCTCCGCCACCCTGGGAGGAAAGGACGTCACGCTGCGGCACAAACTCTCCGAGCGGCAGGTCGCGATGGTGCTGGCCGGTGGCCGGATCCCCGCGGCCGCCAAGGGATAGCCCGACATACAGCAGGCCCCCGGAGTGCTCCGGGGGCCTGCTGTCGGGCGAAAATTGCGAACTGCGGGTCAGCCCCGTAGCAGGTCGCGGTTGGCGGCCCGGCGTCGTGCCTGCTCGGCCGGATCCGGGACCGGCAGCGAGGCGATCAGGCGCCGGGTGTAATCATGTTGGGGGTTGCCCATGATCTGGTTGCCGATGCCCTCCTCGACCAGCTTGCCCCGGTAGAGGACGCCGACCCAGTCCGCGAGCATGTCGACGACCGCCAGGTCATGGCTGATGAACAGGGCCGCGAAGCCATATTCCCGCTGGATCTCCTTGAACAGTTCCAACACGGTGGCCTGCACGGACACGTCCAGCGCGCTGGTCGGCTCGTCGGCGACCAGCAACTTCGGGTTCAGCGCCAGGGCCCGGGCCAGGCTGGCCCGTTGCCGCTGTCCGCCCGAGAGCTCATGTGGATAGCGGTCGACGAACCGGCCCGGAAGCTGGACCGCATCCATCAACTCCCGCACCCGCGCGCGGGCCTTGGCGGAAGTGGTCGCCTCGTGGACCCATAACGGCTCGGCCACGCACTCGCCGATGGTCAGGTGCGGGTTGAACGAGGCGGCAGGATCCTGGAAGACGAAGCCGATGTCCTTACGCAGCGGCTTAAAGGTGCGCTCGCGGAAATCGCGCATCTCGTAGCCCAGGACCTCCAGGCTGCCGCCGGTGATCTTGTTCAGACCCGCAATGGAGCGTCCGATCGTCGTCTTACCAGATCCGGATTCGCCGACCAGCCCGTAGACCTCGCCGGCGGAAATCTGGAACGAGACCTTGTCGACCGCGTGGAAGCTGGACTTGCCGATGCCGCCGGGGAATTCGACGTCGAGGTCCGTCGCACGGACCAGGACCTCGGCGTCGGCGTGGGCGCGTTCCAGCAGACCGGCGGAGGCCGAGTTGCGGCCCAGATGCGGCACCGCACCGAGCAGTTCGCGGGTGTACTCCTGCCGGGGGTTGGCGAACAGCTCCGCCACCGGTGCCTCTTCCACCACGTCTCCGCGGTACATCACCACCACCCGGTCCGCCAGATCGGCGACGACGCCCATGTTGTGGGTGATGAGCACGATCGAGGTCCCGTCGCGGGTCTGCAGTTCGCGGAGCAGATCCAGGATCTCGGCCTGGACGGTGACATCGAGGGCCGTGGTCGGTTCATCGGCCACGATCAGCCCGGGATTCAAGGCCAGGGCCGCTGCAATAACCACGCGCTGCTTCTGCCCGCCGGAGAACTGGTGGGGGTAGTAGTCCACGCGCCGTTCCGGATCCGGGATGCCGACCTTGGACAACGCCTCGATGGCGCGGGCCTTGGCTTCCTTCCGCGAGACCCGGGTACCGGAGCCGGCGTGGGCGCGGATCCCCTCGGCGATCTGCCATCCGACCGTGTGGACCGGGTTCAACGCGGTGGAGGGTTCCTGGAACACCATGGCGACGTCGCGGCCGCGCAGTGCCCGCAGCTGGCCGGGGCTGACCGAGATGACATCGGCGCCGTTGACCAGCACGACGCCCGAGCTGGTCGCTGTTTCGGGCAATAGCCCCAGGATCGTCTTGGCGGTGACCGTCTTGCCCGAACCGGATTCGCCGACGATCGCGACGACCTCGCCGGGGGCGACATCCAGGCTCACGTCGTTGACGGCGTGGACGTCGCCACCGTCGGTCGCGAAGGTCACCTCCAATCCGGAGATGGACAGGACGGGCCCGGAGCCGGTTCCGGTTGCCGTTCCCCGGGGGGTTCCGGGCTCAGTTGCGTGGCTCATTTGGCCGCCTCCATTCCGGTTCCATCAACATCGGCCGCGGTCGGCACGTTGCCGCCGCGGGGCTTGTTCCGTCCGGCACGGCGCCGGCCGCGCAGCCGCGGGTCGTTCAGGTCGTTCATGGACTCACCCACGAGGGTCAGGCCGAGCACCGTCAACACGATGGCGAGGCCGGGGAAGAGCCCGGTCCACCAGATGCCGCTGGTGGCATCGGAGAGGGCCTTGTTCAAGTCGTATCCCCATTCGGAGGCCGAGGTGGGTTCGATGCCGAAGCCGAGGAAGCCCAGACCGGCGAGGGTCAGGATGGATTCGGCGGCGTTGAGGGTGAAGATCAACGGCATCGTGCGGGTCGCATTGGGAAAGACGTGCCGCGCGATGATGCGGACGTTCGAGGTACCGATCACCTTGGCCGATTCCACGAATGGTTCGGCCTTGAGGCGGATCGTTTCGGCGCGGGCCACCCGGAAGTACTGGGGGATGAAGACCACGGTGATCGAGATGGCTGCCGCCATGATCCCGCCGAACAGGCTGGATTGCCCGCCGCTGATCACGATCGACATCACGATGGCCAGCAGCAGTGCTGGGAAGGCATAGATCGCATCGGCGACCACCACGAGCACGCGGTCGACCCAACCGCCGAGGTAGCCGGAAACCAGCCCCAGGATCACCCCGGCGAAGATCGACAGGAGGACACCCAGGATGATGACCAGTGCCGCCGTCTGGGCTCCCCACACCACGCGGGAGAAGACGTCGTATCCGCCCACGGTCGTTCCCCAGATGTGGGCTGCGGACGGAGCCATCTGGGATCCGAAGCGGCCGGCCTCATCGGCGGCCTGCGCGTAGCCGTAGGGGGCGATCAGGGGCGCGAAAATCGCGGTCAGGAAGAAGAGCCCCGACAGGACGAGGCCGATGACCAGCATCGTGCGCTGCAGCCCGACGCTCTTGCGCAGGTGCGAGATGATGGGCAGTCGCTGCCACCGGGGTTGCCGGACGGACTGCGGGGTGGGCGCCATGGTGGTGGAGGTCATGGTCAGTACCTCACTCTCGGGTCGATGAGGGCGGCGATGACATCCACCAGGAAGTTGGTCAAGGCCACGATCACGGCCATGAGCATCACGATGCCCTGGACCGCGACGAAGTCGCGGGCCGTGAGGTATTCGGCGAGCATGAAGCCCAGTCCCTTCCAGCCGAACGTGGTCTCGGTCAGGATGGCACCGCCGAGGGTCATGGCGATCTGCAATCCCATGACGGTGACGATCGGGATCAAGGCGGGCTTGTAGGCGTGCTTGGTGACCAGACGGTACTCACTGACACCGCGGGAACGGCCGGCCTCGACGAAGTCGGATCCCAGCGTGCCGATGAGGTTGGTGCGGACCAGGCGGAGGAACACCCCGCCGATCAGCAGTCCGAGGGCGATCGCCGGCAGCACGGCGTGCTGCAGGACATCCAGGGCGATTGTCAGATTCCCGGCCCGCAGCGCGTCGAGCAGGTAGATGCCGGAGGGGGCGCGCAGGTTCGAGAGCTCAGGCACGTAGTTGGTCCGTCCCGCGACCGGGAGCCAGCCGAGCCAAACGGAGAAGATCAACTTCAGCAGCAGGCCGGCGAAGAAGACGGGCGTGGCATAGCAGAGGATGGCGAAGAAGCGCATGAAGGCGTCCGGAAGCCGGTCCCGCTTGTAGGCGGCAATCATGCCGAAGGGGACACCCACGATGAAGGCCACGATCAGCGCGTAGATGACCAGTTCCAAAGTGGCGGTGCCATATTGGGCCAGGATCTCGGTCACGGGCCGGTTGTCGGACAGCGTGGTTCCGAAGTTCCCGTGCAGGATGTTGCCGAGGTAGTCGAAGTACTGGACGATGACGGGCCGGTCATATCCGGCCGCGTGGATGCGCTCGGCCAGCTGTTCCGGCGGCAGGCGGCCGCCCAGCGCGGCGCTGATCGGGTCGCCGGTGATCCGCATCAGGAAGAAGACCAGGCTGATCAGGATGAAGATCGTGGGGATGATCAACAGGAATCGGATGACCAGATAGCGGGCCAGGCCGAGCCCTTGGCTCTTGGGTTTCTTTTCCAGTACCGGGGCGGCCCCGCCCGGTTCCGTGTCGCTTACAACTGTCATGTCTACCTAAACTCGTGTGTCCCGGATCCAGCGGATCCCGGCTCTGGACGGCAAGCGGGGTGGGACGGACACGTATTGTGATGACCGCCCCACCCCCTGGACCCGTGTGCTACTTCTTGGAGATCACACCGATCCGGAACTTGTAGGACGGATCCAGGGTGCTTTTGACGCCCTCGATATCCTTGCCGGCGATCGCCACCGTCGACCCCTGCAGGATCGGCAGGGTCGACAGGTCCTGGGCGACCTCGGACTGGATCTCGCCGATCAGGTCCTGGCGCTTTTGCTTGTCGGTCGTCACCTGCTGTTCCGCGATCAGCGAGGAGACCTTCTTGTCCTCGTAGTGGTTGGCCAGGAAGTTGCCCGGTGCGAAGAACGGCGTCAGGTAGTTGTCTGCGTCCGAGTAGTCCGGGAACCAGCCGAGCTGGTAGATCGGGTAGACGTCCTGGGTCCGGTCCTTGTTGTACTGGACCCATTCGGTGGACTGCAGATTGACCTTGAACAGCCCGGTGTCCTCGAGCTGCGACTTCACCATGGCGTACTCCTCGCCGGAGGACGGCCCGTAGTGGTCGGCGTTGTACTGGATGTTCAGCGACACGGGCGTATCGACGCCGGCCTCTTCAAGGCGCTTCTTGGCCCGATCGGCATCCGGTCCGCCCTGGCCGTCGCCGTACATCTCCTTCAACGGCTCGGTCGCACCTGGCAGGCCGGAGGGGACGAAGGAATACACCGGGGTGTAGGTGTCCTTGTAGACCTGCGTGGCGATGGCCTGGCGGTCGATGGAATCCGCCATGGCCTGGCGGACGGCCAGCGCCTTGTCAGAATCGTCCTGCGAGGTCTTGGTGCCGTACGGCATGGTGTTGAAGTTGAAGACGATGTAGCGCAGTTCGCCGCCGGGGCCCTTGAGGACCTTGACGTTGTCGTCCTTTTCCAGGTCCGCGATGTCGGTCGCGGAGAGGCTGCGAAAGGCAACGTCGATGTTGCCCTGCTGGACGTCGAGCTTCAGGTTATTGGCGCTGGTGTAGTACTTGTAGTTCACGGTCTCGGACGCGGGCTTGCCCAGCAGGCCCTTGTAGCCGTCGAACGCCTGATAGGTCACCAGTTCGTTCTTCGTGTAGTTGGTGATCTCGTACTGGCCGGCGAATGCCTTGCCCGCCACGATCTTGCTGTCTGCGGTGACCTTGTCGGGAGAGAAGACCTCCTCGTCCACTATGGGTGCTGCCGCACTGGTGAGCACGCCGAGGAAGGTCTGGTCGTTGCCGGCCTTCAGGTGGAACACCACGGTGGAATCGTCCGGCGTCTCGACCTTGTCCAGGTTGCCCAGCAGCGCCGCGGGGCCCTGCGGATCGGCGATGGACACGACGCGGTCGAAACTGAACTTCACGTCGGACGAGGTGAGGTCGTGGCCGTTGGCGAACGTCAGGCCGTCCTTGAGCTTGACCGTGAATTCCTTCGGCGAGGTGAATTCAGCCGAGGTCGCAATGCCCGGCACCGGCTCGGCGCTGCCGGGCTTGGAGTTGAGCAGGAAGGGGTAGATCTGGGTCATGACCGTGAGCGAACCGTTGTCGTAGGCACCGGCCGGGTCCAGTGAAACGATCTTGTCGGTCGTTCCAACGGTCACTGTCGGGCCGCTGTCACCGCTGCCGCCGTCGGAGGAACTCTCGACGGGCCCGGTGCACGCGGTGAGCGATAGTGCACCGATTCCTGCGGTGGCCAAGGCCGCGCGTAGAACACGCTTCGATTTGGTCATGGTGTGAACTCCCTTGTTGTTGCCTCGTTGCGCAGGTTCCGCCGCACGACGCATGAATATTGTGATGTAACACTCATTCGTACTTAAGATTCGTATCAGAAAACCTCGCCTACTTCGCCCCCGGGGCCGAAACCGTGATCAGATTGTCGCCCGATGGGGCCGCACGGACCCATGTTGCCCGGATCTGGGGGCTTCTGGTGCCGGATCGTCCAGCCGTCGCTGACCGGTGGCCTGCCCGCCCGTTGTGTCGTTGATGTCCTCCAACCCGCGGTGCCGGGGCGACCAAGCGCGCCAGAGTCGGGACTGCGGAAAATCCTGCCCGCCTCCATCTCTGCGGGACCGGCTGTGCCGACACCACCGTCGGGAAATTCAGGACCAGTCAAAGGCAACGATGGCGCCACTTCGGCTCTGCCCGCCGGCAGGCGGGGAGGGGTAGCGAACGGGCGCGGGGCTCTCCTAGAGTGTGGCTGAAGCCATATGCCGCGTCGAACGGCGCTGGAGGGCACGTTGCGCAGGAGGAACACCACCATGACTGCACCATCCACGCCTGCCGATGGCACCCCTGTCAGTGGTCCCATGGCGGCCGGCCGGGAGAACACCATCGGCTCCGTCCTGCGCCGTTCCGTTTCGCGCAACGGCCAGGCGACCGCCATCCGCTTCGAGGACCGGCAATGGACCTACACCGAGCTGGAGGCAGCCGTCCACCGGGTGGCCCGCCGGCTGCTGTCGCACGGCCTGCCCGAGGGATCCCGTATCGCCGCCTACGGTGCCAACTCGGATGCCTACGCCATCCTGTATCTGGCCTGCGCCGAAGCCGGCCTCGTCCATGTCCCGGTGAACTTCGCACTCAAGGGCGACGAGCTGGGCTACGTGCTGGAGGACTCCGGGGCCGGCCTGATCGTGGTCGATCCCGCGCTGCGGCCGCTGGTCGACCAGATCCGGAGCGCCGGCAGGGCACCGGAGGTCCACGATGTCTGGCCGATGCTTCCCGAACCGGACGCGGGGCCGCCATCGGTGCTGGAGACCGCGCTGGACACCGCTGCCGATTCCGCCCCGACCGACGTCGTGGTCACCGGTGGTGACCTCCTCCAGCTGCTGTACACCTCCGGCACCACCTCCGCCCCCAAGGGCGCGATGATGACCCACGAGGCGCTGGTCGCCGAATACGTCTCATCCGTCATTGCACTGGACTTCACGGCAGAGGACCGTCCCCTCGTGGCGATGCCGCTCTACCACTCGGCGGCGATGCACGTCTTCCTGCTTCCCTACCTGTCGCTCGGGGCCACCGTGCGACTGATCGCCCGACCGGATATCGCGGAAATCCTGCGCCTGGTGGAGGAGGATCACATCGGGTCGCTGTTCCTGGCACCCACCGTCTGGGTTCCGCTGAGCAACCACCCCGCGATGGAGAGCCGCGACCTCTCGTCACTGTCCAAGGCCCAGTACGGGGCCTCCATCATGCCGGTGACGGTGCTGCAGCGGCTGCGCTCCCGCTATCCGGCGATCGGCTTCTACAACTGCTTCGGGCAATCCGAACTCGGTCCGCTCTGCACCGTCCTGCGCCCGGAAGACCACGAGGCCCGTCCCGCCTCATGCGGGTTGCCGGTCTACAACGTCGAGGCACGTGTCATCACCGCCGAGGGGGCCCTCGCGGGCCCCGGCGAACCGGGGGAGATCCAGTACCGGTCGCCCCAGTTGATGTCCGGCTACTGGGACAAGCCGGACGCGACGGCCGATGCCTTCGCCGACGGATGGTTCCGCTCCGGGGACCAGGTCACCCGCGATGCGCAGGGCTACATCCAGGTCGTCGACCGGATCAAGGACGTCATCAATACCGGGGGGATACTGGTCGCACCCCGCGAGGTGGAGGACTGCATCTACGAGCTCGCCGAGGTCGCCGAAGTCGCGGTCGTGGGTGTCTCCGACGAGCGGTGGATCGAGGCGATCACCGCCGTCGTCGTCCTCAAGGAAGGCGCCTCCCTGACTGCGGAAGGCGTGCGCGCTCACGTCAAGTCCCGGATCGCCGACTACAAGGTCCCCAAACGCGTGGACTTCGTCGCCGAGTTGCCACGCAACCAGTCGGGCAAGCTCCTCAAACGGGAGCTGCGGGCAGAACGAACCGGCGGTCAGGAGTGAGCGTGGAGCCAGACGCGGTCTCGACGGTGATCCGCACCGAACGACGCCCCGGTGTCGTCCGGCTGGTCCTGGACCGGGCGGAGGAGGGCAACGCCCTGAACCTGCAGATGGCGTGCGATGCGTTGGCGGCCCTCCGTGCCGCGGAGGCCGACCCCGAAGTGCACGTGTTGACGCTGACCGGGACCGGGCGGTTCTTCTGCGGTGGCGGGGACGTGCGGAGCATTGCCGAACATCCACCGGAACAACGGCCGGCCTACCTCGCCGCGCTCGCCGACGCGGCCCACGGGCTGGCGCTGGCACTGGTCACGTCCCGGTTGCTGGTGGTGGCCGGGGTCAACGGCGCCGCCGCCGGGGCCGGGCTGGGCCTGGTGCTCAATTCCGACTGGGTGCTGGTCGCGGAGGAAGCCACCCTGCTGGCCGCATATGGCGGCATCGGATTGACACCCGACACCGGGGTGTCCTACCTGCTGCCCCGGTTGCTCGGCCACCCGCGGGCGGTGGAAATGACGCTGGGTGGACGCCGGCTCTCGGGCAATGAGGCAGTGGCCTGGGGCCTGGCGAACGCATCCGCCCCGACTGCCGTTTTCGACGGGGAGCTCGCCGTGGCCGAAGACGCGTTCCTCCAGGGGGCCGCGCAGGTCCTGGCTCCCACCAAACGGCTGCTCCGGGCGGGCATGGTCGAGGGGTATGCGGCGCATCTTCGGGATGAATCGGCGTCCATCGCGGCACTGTCGGCGCACCCGGATACGGTGCGCCGCGTCAACCGGTTCGCCGCCCGCTGATCCCGTCGGGGCCGTGGGGCGACGTGGCTAGACTGGCCGTGACCGACATCCAGCGAAGGAAGGCCACCATGGGCAACGCCCTTTCCACCCTGCAGGACATACCGCTCACCCTCAATGACGGAACCGCGACCACGTTCGGTGAGGCCTTCGGCGGCCAGGTCGTCCTGGTCGTCAACGTTGCCTCCCAGTGCGGGTTCACGCCCCAATATGCCGGACTGGAGGAACTGCATACGTCCTACCAGGGGCAGGGCCTGACGGTGCTCGGGGTCCCCTGCAACCAGTTCAAGGGGCAGGAGCCCGGGACCGATGCGGAGATCGGGCAGTTCTGCCAGGCCAACTACGGGGTGACGTTCCCGCTGGCCCGCAAGGCCGATGTCAACGGTGCCGCAGCGCACCCGCTCTACCGCGAACTCACCGCGTACCCGACGGGATCCGTCCAGGACGTTGCCTGGAACTTCGAGAAGTTCCTCGTCGGCCGCGACGGCCAGATCCTGGGGCGGTTCCGCTCCGCCGTGGAACCGCTCTCCGACGAACTCGTCGACGCGGTGCGCGCGGCCCTGTAGGCCACCCCCGACCAGGGAGGAGTCCCGGCCATGATGAACACCCCCGCCGACCCGATCGAGGTGCTGCGCCGCCGCACCAGTGAGAAATGGACGGAATACCCCGCGGACGTGCTGCCGTTGTTCGTGGCGGAGATGGACTACGGGCTGGCCCCGGCCATCACGGCGGCCCTCCGCGAGGCAATCGACACGGGGGATACCGGCTACGTCAACCCGCAGGACACCCGGGCCGCGACGGCCTTCGCCGGCTTCGCGGCCGACACCTGGGGCTGGTCCCCGTCGCCGGAGCGGATGGCCTACACCACGGATGTCAGCGTCGTCATCGTCGAGTCGCTGCGCCGGTTGATCTCGCCGGGCGACGGAGTGGTCATCACCCCTCCGGTCTACCCGCCGTTCTTCGACCTGATCCCCGAGGCCGGGGGCAGCGTCGTCGAGGTCCCCCTGCTCGATGGGGCTCATGCCTACCACCTCGACCTGGACGGGATCGACCGGGCGCTGGCCGCCGGGGCGAGGGCCGTGCTGCTGTGCAATCCACACAACCCCGTCGGGCTCGTCCACGACCGTGCCACGTTGACCCGCCTCTCCCACGTGGTGGCCCGCCACGGGGCATTCGTCGTCAGCGACGAGATCCACGCACCGCTGACACATGCCGGGACGCGCTTCACCCCCTACCTGAGCGTCTCCGACAAGGCCCGTGAACATGGCATCGCCGCCGAATCCGGTAGCAAGGCGTTCAACCTGGCCGGACTGAAGACGGCCATGTTCGCCACGGCGTCCGAACCGATGGCTGCGCTGATCCGCTCGCTGCCCGAGGAGGTCAAGGGCCGGACGGGCCTGTTCGGCCTCATCGCCACCCGGGAGGGTTTCGGTGCCAGCCGGGAGTGGCTGTCCTCGACCATCGCCGCCATCGAATCAAACGTCGACTTGCTGGATGCCCAGCTGGCCGAAAAGCTCCCGGCCGTGCGTTGGCGCCGCCCCGCGGCGTCCTACCTGGCCTGGCTGGACCTGCGTGCCCTGGGCTGGGGCGATGATCCAGCCGTCCGCGCTCTCGAGCAGGCCCGTGTCGCCCTGGTCAGCGGCCTGGACTTCGGCTCCCAGGGCGCCGGATTCGCCCGCATGAACCTGGCGTGTGCGCCCGGGATGGTCATCGAGGCCGTCGACCGGATTGCTGCGGCCGCTAGTTCCGGAAGTCGATGACCTGCCGGACTGCCCGCCCGGCGGCGAGCTCGTCCATCGCCTCGTTGATGTCCTCCAGCTGGATATGCCGGGTGATGAGTCGTTCCAGCGGCAGCTTCCCGGCGCGCCAGAGTTCGACGAAGCGCGGGATGTCGCGAGCCGGGACCGCTGAGCCGAGATAGGACCCGATGATCGACCGGGCCTGGGCCGTCAGCCCCAGCGGGCTGATCCGGGAGACGGCGTCGGGTGCCGGGAGGCCGACCGTGACCGTCGTGCCACCGGGGCCGGTGAGCCCTACTGCGGTTTCGAAGGCGACCGGGTGCCCGGCAGCCTCGATGACGTAGGTGGCAGACAGGCCGTTCTTGGTGGCCTGGTCCGGGGTCAGTGCCTCATCGGCCCCGAGCTCCAGTGCCAACTTGAGCTTGTCCGGCTGCTGGTCGATGCCGGTCACCCGCCCGGACGTGACGGCCCGGGCCACCATGAGCGCGGCCATGCCGACGCCGCCGAGGCCGACGACGATGATGTCGTCCGCGGGCCCCGGGCGGGCCGCATTGAGCACTGCACCGCCGCCGGTGAGCACCGCGCAACCCAGGACCGCGGCGATGTCGGGTGGGACGTCGGTATCGACCGGAACCACCGAGCGGCGGTCCACGACGGCACCCGTCGCGAATCCGGAAACCCCCAGATGATGGTGGACCGGCTCGCCATCCGCGGCCGGCCCGCGACTGAGTCGGCGGCCGCCACCGAGCAGTTCTCCGGCGTTGTTGGACGCGCTCCCGGCCGAGCAGGGCAACCGGCCATCTGTGGAGCATTCCGGGCATTGACCGCAGCGGGGAAGGAAGACCATGACCACCCTTTGGCCGATGTCGAGGTCGTCCACCCCCTCGCCGAGTTCCTCGATGATCCCGGCCGCCTCGTGGCCCAGGAGCATCGGCACCGGGCGGACCCGGTTCCCGTCCACGACCGACAGGTCCGAGTGGCAGACGCCGGCCGCCTCGATCCTGATGCGGATCTCGCCCGGCCCGGGGGCGTCCAGGGCGAGTTCCTGGACACGCAGTGGAGTGGAGTCGGCGAATGGTTGCCCCGCGCCGATCGTCTCGAGAACTGCTCCGCGGATGGTGGTCGCGCCCTTGGCCGTGATACCCGTCATGTCACCACCTTATGACGTGCGTCAGAACAGCGTCGGCTGCGGCTCCAGCCCCTGCGCGGCGGCCGGTGCGAAAGTCTCCCGCCCGTGGATGCCCGAACGCTGCTGGGTGCTGCCGCCGGTGAGGCGCCGGGACGCCGGTATATCCCCGTCCGGCCGGGCATCGAGGCCGTGGCGGCGCAGCAACGGCTTGATCCGCCGGGCCAGCCAGGCCC
Source organism: Arthrobacter sp. ASL1 (assembly GCF_056680475.1). NCBI lineage: Bacteria > Bacillati > Actinomycetota > Actinomycetes > Micrococcales > Micrococcaceae > Arthrobacter > Arthrobacter sp. ASL1. The sequence continues at coordinate 2,063,832 of NZ_CM155284.1, read as the reverse complement.
GGTAATCGACGGGCGCGTAGGAGGAGCGGGCGTACATCGACCGGTAGGCGCTGCCCAGATGCGGGTATTCACGGTCGATCCAGGCCAGGAACCATTCGCGGGCACCGGGACGCAGGTGCAGTGCGCCGTAGATGACGCTGGAGGCGCCCGCTTCCTGGAGCCCCGCCAACGCCGCATCCAGGTGTTCGGTCGAGTCCGTGAGATACGGCAGGATCGGCATGAGGAAGGCGGTGACGTTGAAGCCGCGGTCGGCCGCCGCGCGGACGGTGGCCAGGCGGGCCGCGGTGGTGGGGGTGCCGGGTTCGACGCGTTGTTGCAAGTCATCGTCGAAGATGGCGATCGACATGGAGATGTCGACCGGCACCTGCGTGGCTGCCTGCTGAAGGAGCGGAAGGTCGCGGCGCAGCAGCGTGCCCTTGGTCAGGATGGACATCGGGGTGCCGTGCTCGGCCAGCGCGGAGATGATGCCGGGCATCAGCGAGTAGCGGCCCTCGGCGCGTTGGTACGGGTCGGTGTTGGTGCCCAGGGCGACCAGCTCGTGTCCCCACCGCGGTTTGGCGACCTCGGCGCGCAGCACGTCGGCGATGTTGACCTTGACGATGACCTGCGAATCGAAATCTGCGCCGGCATCCAGGTCCAGGTAGCGGTGCGTGTTGCGGGCGAAGCAGTAGACGCAGGCGTGCGAACAGCCGCGGAAGGGGTTGACGGTCCAGCTGAACGGCATGTTGCTGGAGGCGGGGACCTTGTTCAGCGCGGACTTGGCCAGCACCTCATGGAAGGCCATGCCCGCGAATTCGGGGGTGCGCACGGTCCGGACCAGCCCGCGCACGCCGAACAGCTCCGGCGTCGGCGCGTCGGAGGGGGCCGCCGTGTCCACGTTCTGCGAGCTCCACCTCATGCGATTGATTAGAACACATGTTCTAATGCGGGGCAAGGTGGGATGGGACCGCCCCGGCCACGGCGCCCGGTGGGCGTCGCGACCGGGGCGGTGCCGGCGTCGTGCTGGTGCTGCTTGGCCAGCTCTACTTGGCCAGCTCCGGGTAATGGATCCGCGCGGTCTCGGGGTGGGCGCGCAGCCAGCCCTTGAGGACGTTGGCGCCGTAGGAGGAGAGCATCGGGTTGGACGGATCGTCGGAGACGCCGCGGGCGGCGGCCGCCAGCTCGGCCGGCAGCGGGACCGTGTTGATGACCGAGTCCAGTCGGGGGGACCAGAAGAACGGTACCGAGTAGCGGTCGACGCCGGCCGGCGGGGCCGTGACGCGGTGGATGGTGGCCATCAGGTAGCCGTTGGTGGCGACCTCGAGCATCTCGCCCAGGTTGACCACCAGGGCACCGGAGATCGGCTCGACGGTGATCCAGTCATCCTGGCCGTAGGGCTTGACCTCGAGCCCGCCGACGAGGTCCTGCAGCAGCAGGGTCACGAAGCCGTAGTCGGCGTGCAGGCCCACGCCCTGGGTGCCGGCCTCGGGGACCTGGCCGCCGACGTAGTGCACCAGCTTCCCCATCCATGCCGGGGCGGCCTCGAAGGGCTCGTCGAAGTAGTCCTCGGGCAGGCCGAGCGACACGGAAATGGCCGCCAGCAGCTCGGTGCCCACGCGGGACATCAACCCGGCCCAGGCCATGGCCACACGTTCGAGCTCGGGGAAGGATTCCGGCCACTGGTTCGGACCCTGCAGGTTCAGATAGGGGCGGTCGGCAGGGTAGGAGTCCAGTGCCTGGCGCTCGGGGCCGTAGTCGATCTGTTCGCGCGAATCGGCGCGGCCCTGGGTCATCTCCTTGCCCAGCCGGGTGTAGCCGCGGAACTGCGCGGAGGTGCGATTGTCCAGCTTCAGCCGCTCCTCGAGCGGCAGCTTGAAGAAGGCGTCCATCGTGTCCAGTAGTTCCTGGGCCTGCCCGGCGGCGGCACCGAAATCGGTGAGCTGGAAGAAGCCGACGTTGTGCGCCGCGTCGCGCACGACGTCGATGAAGTCCGGATTGAAGCTGCCGTCTGCACTGCGTGCCGTAGAGAAGTCCAGGACCGGAACGGAGGTTCGCACAATAGTCATGTACGTAACGTTAGGCCCGTTTTGCCGTGCTTGAACAGCAATCGTTACGCCCGGTTCCGTCACATTTCCCCGTATTTCGGAACCCTTGACTTCTGGGTTGACGGGTTGCCCCGGCAGGTCGCCGTTACAACTTGCCCCGGCGTTCCCTAAGCTGGAGCGGTGATCTTCAAAGCAGTCGGCGAATCCCGCCCGTACCCCGACCACAGCCTCGTGACGCCCCGGGACTGGGCCGATGTCGCCCCGCGCCAGGTACGCCTCGATGAACTGGTGACGACCAAGACCACCTTGGATCTCGCGGCCCTGTTGGCCGAGGACTCCACCTTCTTCGGGGACCTCTTCCCCCATGTGGTGCAGTGGCGGGGCACCCTGTATCTCGAGGATGGCCTGCACCGCGCGGTGCGGACCGCGCTGCACCAGCGTTCGGTGATGCACGCCCGCGTCCTAGTATTGGAGGACTGAACCAGTGCCGCAGGACCGCGACCCCGAGGACTGGCACGGGCACCGCATCGTCACCGAGGACGACCTCGCCGAGGGGTTCACCGACGACGATCCCGAGCACGTGGACAACCCGCGCTACTACCGGCGCCGGCTGCTGCACGGCATCGTGCTGGGACTGTTGGCCGCGCTGCTCATCACCGCGTTGGTCTTCGCTTATCTGGTCAAGACGCGGCAGGTGGTCATCCCGGCGCTGGAACCCCAGCCCACTCCGGTGGCGGCTGCTCCGTCCCATGACCCGGTCGCCGCGGTCTGCCCGCAGGAGGTGTTGAAGTACGCCCAGCCGAAGGACGTCACGGTGAACGTGCTCAACGGGACGAAGACCCCAGGGCTTGCCGGTGCCACCGCCCAGGTCCTCAAGCAGCGCGGCTTCCGGATCGGGGAGGTCGGCAACGCGAAGTTGAACAACTCAAAGATCGTCGCCGCCGTGGTCTCCGGTACGTCGGGGCGTTCGAAGGCCCTGACGGTGCAGCGCCAGATCCCCGGCACCGAGTACGTGAAGGATGCCAAGCGCAACGCCGACACCGTCGATTTGATCATCGGGGAGAAGTACCAGATCAAGAAGGTCTTGCCGAAGGGAAAGGCCAAGACGCAGAGCGGCAAGCTCAGCTGCCCGATCGCCGTGAAGGCAGCCCGCGCCGACGCCAAGAAGGCGGCTGCCTCCTCGAAGGCCGCGGCGTCGTCGTCGTCGGTCAGGGGCGACGACGGGAAGTAGTCGATGCAGCGCGTAGCCGAGACGACACCCGCGGGTCTTCACGGCGAAGACGGATGCCTTTGACTCGATGGCGGGCGGCATCCACATTTCGCCCTTGCGTCGTCGCGGCGGCGGTCCTATGCTCTGTCCACCATCGATGCGTCGCCCCGCAACGGGTCCGCTCCAGACGCCAGCTGGTCCGGGGGGTTTCCTTGCGGGTTCCCGACACGGTTCCCCCCGCGCCGGATCAAGTGGTTGCCGAAGGGAGGCGAGCCCGCCGTGGGTCCCAGTTCCACCAGAGGGGGCGGGGAGAACATCTCCCCGGGGACCACCCTGGTTGTCGCGATCCTGGCCTCCTTCATCGCCTTTCTGGATGGCTCGATCGTCACGATTGCCCTTCCTTCCATTTCCGCAGAACTGGGCGGAGGCGTCGGTACGCAGCAGTGGATTCTCGATGCGTACCTCCTCACGCTCGGATCGTTCATTCTCCTCGCCGGTTCGCTCGCGGACTCATTCGGCCACGTCCGCGTCCTGCGCGTTGGCCTCGTGCTCTTCGGGATCGGCTCCGTCGCCTGTGCCCTGGCGCCAATAACCGGTGTGCTGATCGGATCTAGGGTCGTGCAGGGCTTGGGGGCCGCCCTGCTGGTGCCGGGATCGCTGGCCTTGATCAGCGCCGCGTTCCCCGGCGAACGCCGAGGGGCGGCCATCGGCACGTGGACGGCGTGGACCAGCACGGCCTTCATCGTCGCCCCGCTGCTTGGCGGGATCCTGGTTGATTCGCTGGGCTGGCGGTTCATCTTCGGCATCAACGTGCTGCCCATCCTGCTTGCCCTGGTGCTGACGCGTCACGCCCGGGGACGGGGGCTGGCCACCGGAGCCCCGATTGACGTCATCGGGGCGGCACTCACGGCATGCGGGCTTGCGGGTGCCGTCTATGCGCTGATCGAGCAGCAGAACCTGGGCTGGGGGCATCCGGCCGTGTTCACGACGCTGGCCGTGGGCCTTGGCTGCCTTGTCGCCTTCATCTGGTGGGAGAGACGGGCACCGACCCCCATGCTGCCCATGTTGCTGTTCCGCATCCGAAACTTCCGCAACGGCAACCTGGCCACGGCCGCCATCTACGCGGGCGTGTCGCTGGGCCCCCTCGTCGTGGTCCTGTACTTGCAGGAAGTGGCCGGATTCGGCGCAACGCTGGCAGGATTGGCGACACTTCCGGTAGCCGTCACCTCGCTGTTGCTCTCACGGGTTTTCGGCGGGCTGGCCGGCAAACACGGTCCCAGGTTCTTCATGGCGTTCGGCCCGGCAGTTGCCGCCGTCGGATTCCTGTTGATGCTGGCCACGTCCTCGGAATTCACGTTCGCGTGGCAGGTGTTGCCGGGCCTTCTGGTCTACGGCATCGGCCTGTCGATCACGGTGACCCCGTTGACCACGGCAGTCCTCGGGTCGGTGCCCCTCGCCGAGGCGGGCATCGGCTCCGCGATCAACAACGCCGTCGCGCGGATCTCCGGCCTTATCGCGATTGCCTTCCTCGGAACGATCACCGGCGCGAGCATTGCCACGCCGGGTTTCCATGTGGCCGTTGTCGTCACCGCAGCGTGCTTTGCCGTGGGGTCCCTCGTCGCCGCGATCGGCATCGAGAACCAACTCGTCGACCCGGCATCGATACCCGCGGCGGCGAAGGCCAACTGCAGTGACCGCCCGGCGACGGGGGCGGTCACCACGTAGGAGCCGTCGGGCCCCGGAGCTACGTCAGGGTCCCCGGCGGCAGGGCCGTTAGTGCAGCTACCCGGCAGCCGCCTAGTTGCAGCCCTCCGGGCCACACACCGGGCCATTGGCGCCAGCGGTGGCACCGCCGTCATTTCCCGCATTGACCATGGTCAAGGGGGCTTTCTCCTGCCAGGCGGTGGTCAGCGCCTCGGCGAAGTGTTCGGCGGGCTGGGCGCCGGAAATGCCGTATTTCATGTCCAGCACGAAGAACGGGACCCCGGTGATGCCCAGGGCGCGGGCCTGGGAGAAATCGGCCTCGACCTCGTCGCGGTACTGCTCGGACTCCAGGACCTGCACGACGGCGTCGCCGGGCAAGCCGGCCCGGGCACCGAGGGAGCGCAAGACGTCGGCCGCGCCGATGTCCAGGCCCTGCTCGAAGTGCGCGGAGAGCAGCAGTTCCTTCAGTTCGCCGGCCACACCGTGTTCGGCGGCCAGGTGCAGGAGGCGGTGCGCGGTCAGCGAATTCGCCGGGCGCAGCGCGTCGAAGTCGTAGTCCAGGCCCTCGCCGGCGGCCTGCGTGGTGACATGGGAGAGCATCTGGGTGACCTGGGCCGGGTCCATCCCCTTCATCTGGGCCAGGTACTCGGCCTCGGTGCCGTCGTAGTGCCCGGGCAGCGCAGGGTCCAGCTGGTAGCTGTGCCAGGTGATGTCGACCTGGTCGCGGAACTCCAGGGTGCCCAGGGCGGATTCGAAGCGGCGTTTGCCGATGAAGCACCAGGGGCACGCGATGTCGGACCAGATGTCAACGGAAAGGCGGGGAGAAGTCATGCAATGTTCAACCTCTCCCCGCCGGTCGGTATTCCCGGGTCAGTTCTGCCAGAACGGGTAGTCGATATAGCCGGCCGGGCCCTCGGTGTAGAAGGTGGAGGAGTCCGGGTCGTTCAGCGGAAGGCCCTCCTGCCAGCGGCGCACCAGGTCCGGGTTGGCGATGACCGGGCGGCCCACGACCACCGCGTCGCCCCAGCCGTTGGCGGCCACTGCCGCGGCGTCGTCGTAGGTGGTGACCGTCTGGAAGCCGGTGTTGAGCAGGACCGGGCCGCCGAAGCGCGTGCGCAGGTCCTGCACCAGGGTCCCGGACGGGTCGGCGTGCAGGATGCTCAGGGCGGCCAGGCCCAACGGGGCGATTCCGTCCACGAGGGCACCGTAGGTGGCGGCGACGTCGGCGGGATCGGTTTCCACCGTGCTCTGGACGTTGTGCTCGGGGGAGATGCGCAGCCCGGTGCGTCCGGCGCCGATCGCGTCGGCGACCGCGGTGGCGACCTCGATGACGAAGCGGGCGCGGTTCTCGGGGGACCCGCCGTAGACGTCGGTGCGCACGTTCGAGCTGGGGGCGAGGAACTCGTGCAGCAGGTAGCCGTTGGCGCCGTGCAGTTCGACACCGTCGAATCCCGCCTCGATGGCGTTGCGGGAGCCCTGGACGAACTCCTCGACGATGCCGGGAAGCTCGTCGGCCTCCAGGGCGTGGGGGACCGGGTAGGGGTGCTTGCCCGTGTAGGTGCGGGAGACTCCGTCCACTGCGATGGCGCTCGGGGCGACGACGTGGGACTGGCCGGTGGTCTCGGGGTGGGTGACCCGGCCGGCGTGCATGACCTGGGCGACGATCAGCCCGCCCTCGGCGTGGACGGCGTCGGTGACGCGCTTCCATCCGGCAATCTGATCCGCCGTGGCCAGTCCCGGCTGACGGACGAAGCCCTGGCCGGTGGTGCTGGGGTAGACGCCTTCGCTGACGATCAGGCCCATCGAGGCGCGTTGGCGGTAGTACTCGACGACGTCGTCCGTCGGGACACCGTCCAGGGCGGAACGGGAGCGGGTTAGCGGGGCCATGACCAGCCGGTTGGCCAGCTCGAGGTCACCGAGGGTGAGGGGGTGGAACATGTCCATGGGTGGGGGCTCCTGACGTTGTGGGTTGCCTGATGCAACAACCGTCGTCGTCCCGCGTATTCCCGGGCGATGCCGCCAGTGGGCGGCATCACGGACCGTGGCCCGGTCAATCCCTGCTGTGGACGCCCCCACGGATCCACGGGCCCACCAGGTCCAGGCCGACCTGGTGGCGGACCGGTCCATAGACACTGAATTCCCCATAGACGGGGTGGTTGACATCCAGCCGCACGAGGCCCTCCTGTGGCGCGGACTCCTCGCCACCGGCCAGCCCCAGGGCGCGGACCACCTTGTCGGGCACCTTGGCGGAGCCGGCGACGGCGATGCCCCCGACCATCCACGCTTCACCCAGCGCCGAATAGTGGGCCGGCCCGCGGACGACGAACGTTCCGGCCTCGGGTGTCTTGACCAGGGCCTGGACGGCCAGGTCCTCGCGCAGCGCCCCGCAGGCGAGCTTCACGGCAGGCAGGTCGCGCTTCGCATCGCCGGGCAGGTCGTCCAGGGATGTAGGTGCGGAGAGTTCGTGGGCCCCGGCCGCGGTGGGGACGGGCATGGCACCGTCGAGGAACTTGTCGACGAAGTCGCGCTCGCCGATGACGGGAATGCCGTAGTCGCGCGCCTTGCGGGCCTTCGTCGACTCCACGCTGGGGTCCCCGGCCACCAGCAGGCTGGTCTTCTTGGACACCCCGGGGCCGACGACGTAGCCGGCGGCGGTGACCGCCTGGGCCAGGTCTTCCTTGTCGATCGTTTCGAGCGAGGTGAAGACGACCTGGTCGCCAGGTTCGAGCGTGATGTTCTCCATGGCTCCCAGCGTACTGTGAGTCCGGCCGCTGGTGCAGGCGTCAGCTCCGGGGTGGCACCTGCTGCAACGCCCAGGTATTGCCATCGGGGTCGGCGAAGTAGACGAAGCGGCCCCACGGCTGCTCGTCCACGTCGCTGGCCTCCACACCACGTGAACGCAGCTCATCCCGGGCGGCGTCGGCGTTGGCGATGACCATTTGCAGCCCCTTCTGCGAACCGGGTTCCATCTCATTGGTGCCGGTTCCGATGGCCACCGAGCAGGCCGACCCGGGCGGGGTGAGCTGGACGAAGCGCAGGTGGGGGGTGACCTGGTGGTCATGGTCGGCGATGAAGCCGACCTGGGTGACGTAGAAGTCCTTGGCCCGGTCGACGTCGCTGACCGGAACGGGGACGAGTTCGAGTTTCATGTCCATGGGCTTCAGGGTAGGTCGCTGCCGCGCCGTTGGACAGGTCTGTCCCACGACGGGTCCGGGTGCGAGACTGGTCCCCTGTCCCCGGTACGGTCCATTGTTTTGTACCTCGTGGTGTTGTGCGCCGCCTCTGTCGCGTGGCAGTTCGGGCAGGCGCGGGTCCCTCGGCCCCCGTTCCGCCCTTGGGCCACCTTGGTGACCGTGGCCAGAAGGGCCATCGCGCCGCGGGTGTCCGGAGCGATTGGCCTGCTGGCGATCGTGGTCCTGTTGGTGGGAGGCGATATCCACGGTGACGCCGCGACGATCGGTACATTGATCGCCGTGGTGCTGCTGCTCGCCGCAAGGGGACCGGCCCGGCTCACACCACGCGGTGCAGGGCCTCCCGACCGGTAGCCAGGCGACGGACCTGTTCCGCGGCGATCCAAGTAGCCAGACGGACGAATTCGTCCGTGTTGCCGGCGATGTGAGGCGTGATCAGGCACCCGGGTGCCGCCCACAACGGATGGTCGGAGGGAAGCGGCTCGGGATCGGTGACGTCGAGGGCCGCGCGCAGTCGACCGGCACCCAGCTCGGCGACGAGTGCATCGGAGTCGACAACGGCACCGCGCCCGATATTGACCAGCAGGGCGCCGTCCCCCATGCGGGCCAGGAATGCCGCATCCACGAGATGCTCGGTGGCCGGCGTATGCGGGAGTGTCACAACCACGACGTCGGCACGGGGCAGCAATGCGGGCAGCTCGTCCAGCGCGTGGACGTGTACCCCGGCATCAGTGGTCCGCGCTCGGGAGGCCACCGGGAGGATCGCTGCCGGGCGGAAGGGCTCCAATCGGGAAACCACCTCCCGGCCGACTCCGCCATGGCCCAGGACCACGACGGTCGATCCGTGAAGCGAGGTCGTCCACAACGGTGCCCAGTGGCGCCGGCGCTGCAGTTCCGCGGCGGTCGGCAGGGCACGGAGGGACGCCAGGATCAGGGCGAGACCGTGCTCTGCCGTCGCGTCCTCGACGGCCCCGCGCGAATTGCTCACAGCAACACCGGGCGGCAGGTGGTCCAGCACCCACTCGTATCCGAGGGAGAGCAGGTGAACGTGGCGCAGACCGTTGACCTGCCCGATCCGCGGCCGGTGTTCATGTTGGCGGGGCCGTTCGGTGATGAGGACGTCGGCGTCGGGAACCGGCAGCCGACCCTCATCGATATGCCAGACGATGGCTTCGACCCCGGGGCCGGCGATGGCCTCGGCCAACTCGGCCGAAGGGACCAGGACGCGCAGTGCCATGGTGGTTCCTTCCCACATTGTTGCGCGCGCCGCGATGCCCGCGACGTCGTCGTGCTCCGCCAGCCTATCGAGGCAACAGCTCAGGACAGCAACAGGCCGCCCCCATAAAGGAGGCAGCCGACCAGGGCGCCGGACAGCACCTGGGTCGGCGTATGGTGGCGGACCTCGATGCGGGACCAGCCCACGAGCAGGGTCAGGATGAGTGCGGCGGCCGATCCCCCGGGGAGGGGAGCGAAGACGCTGAGCCAGATGAAGGCAGCCACAGCGGTGTGGACGGAGAGCTTCCAGTGCAGATTGACGACCGCGCAGATCAGTAGCCCGGCCAGGATCAGTGCCATGGCCCTGAACACCGCAGTTGGTGCCTGGAGCAGCAGCTCGGCACCGAAGCCGACGAGCAGCGATGCCGCGGCGAAGGCAAAGACCGGCCAGCGTTGGCCCCGTTCCCGGACGTGGAGGTCGGTGACGTGTCCGCGCCGTTTCATCCACACCAGGAAGAGCCACGGTAGCCCGGTGACGAACACGGTGGCGACGAGGCCCTGCAGCCAGCTGGTCGCCGGGGCGCGCCACGGCAGCAGCAGCAGGTAGACGCTGACCAGCAGTGCGGGGGAGAGCCCATGGGTCACGGCCCAGGCGAGCCGGGAACCGGCGACGCGGGTGCCGGCGTCGAGCTCCACCTGCCACCCCCGGGGATTCCGTGCCCCGGACATTCCGGACGCTCCAGCCATGCTAGTCCAGCGGATTGTCGGCTGGACTCCCGGCGGAACTCTGGGACGATCGGGACATGACGAAATCGCAGATGGTCCTCGCCCCCGACCTGGCGCGTGCAGCCCGCGCGCTGACCCAGGTCTCGTCCAAGGTCATTGCCCGGGAGGCCGCCTTGGAGAAGCATCAGGTCAGGTCCTTCGAAAAGGGCAACCAGCCACTGACCGCCGAACAGGCTGATCGCCTGCTGGCGGCCCTCGAGCACTTCGGCGTCGCCTTCATCACCGACGACGAACACGGAGGATACGGGGTCCGCCGCAAGTTCAACGCCGCCAAGGTCCGCCGGCTGGAGACCTGGGAGGGCGAGGGCGGCCCGGCCTACGAGGACGACATCTAGACGCGTTCGCACATGGCCGTTCGCGTCAGGCCGTGGGGTCGACGGGCAGTACCAATTCCATGCTGGTTCCCTTGCCCAACACCGTTCTGCAGAGGAGGCGTCCCCTGTGCCGGTCCACGATCGCCTTCGCGATGGAAAGGCCCAACCCTGTCCCGGGGATGGCAGTGTCGCGCACTGCGTCGCTCCGGAAGAACTTGTCGAAGGCCCGGGAAGCGTCCTGCGGGGACATCCCCACGCCCGAGTCGCGGACCGTGATCGTCGCTTCCTGTCCATTCGAAGTTGCCGTAACGACAACTTCGCCGCCATCCGTCGAATACTTGATGGCATTCGAAACGAGGTTCTCCAGCACCTGGGCGATCCGCAGCGGATCCACGTGGGCCCATAAGGGCGAGGGAACATCGGTGACAAGGGACAGTTGCCGTGCCCGCGCCTGGGAACCGAGGGGTCCCAGGCACGATTCGATGAGTCCTGACACGTCGGTCTGGCGGGGGTGGATGTTGGTGGCAACCGACGCCGAGAGCAGGAGATCCGAAACCAGTTCCAGGAGCCGTTCGGCACTCCCGTGGGAGTAGCGCAGGTAGTGGGCCACGCTTTCCAGGGGCGCGCCGGGGTCGGAGTCCAGTTCCTCGAGAACCAGATCGAGGTTGCCCAAGATGGACGTCAACGGGGAGCGCAGATCGTGGGAGACGTTGGCGACGAGGTCGTCCTTCGCCATGACGGCCTCATACAGGGCGGTCACCTCGCTGAAGGCGATGACCGCACCACCGAATGCGCCGGACCCGTCGCGCATGCTCCGGGCGGCGGTGGAGTACGCCCGCTGCCCGTCGACTTCGCCGGCCCACACCACGTAGTCGCCGAATTCCTCGCCATCCACTGCCCGCTGGATCGGGTGCTTGTCGGGTTCGAGGGCTGTCCTGCGATCTTGCCCGCACAGCACCACGTCCTGGCCGGAAAAGGGTTCGTGCGGGGGCGCGTGGATCAACTGCTTCATCCGCTCGTTGGCGAGGATCGACGTGCCCTGGGCGTCGACGGCGACAATGCCGACGTCGACCGCGTCCAATATGGCTTCGAGCAGCCGTTCTCGTTGGTTACTGGAGAGGAGAAGCGCCCGGAGTTCTCTGTCTTTTTTGGCGAGTTTTCGCTGCTGCACGGCGACGTTTCCGGTGATCGAGCGGATGGCAAGCGACACCGCCAGAAACATCGCGGGCAGCAGGAAGGTCCCAGTCAGCTGCATGTCCGGTTCCTGGCGCGAGAAGGGGGCGCCCGCCCTGACGACCAGCAAGGGACCCATAAAACTGACCAGTGCTGACAACCACCAGGGCATGCCGGATACGGAGAGCCAGATGACGGGGAAGACCGCCAGAACGGCGAGTCCGTCGACGTGTTCCGAGGTGCCGCTGTTCAGCAGCCCCAGGGTGACCAGGTCGCCGATCGGAATGATGAGTGAAGCCGTGTCCGGCAGACGCTCCCATGGCACCACCCAACAGCTGGCCGCCAACAGCACGTAGGTGATGATGCCGAGGCGAATCATGCCGTTGCCACCGAGCGTGGACCACTGTGAGTGAACGGATAACGCCAGGACCGCGAGGACCACCGTGAGCGGGAGATGGCATAGGCCGATACGGGCCCTCGGCCCGAGGTTACCCAGGTGGAACAGCAACCTGGTCGGCTGCAGTGTTTCAACTGTTGGCGCCTGGGGCCCAGGCTCGGTGTGCACGCCCCCCCGCGAAAATGGCATGTTCCCATACTGCACGAACCGGCATCGATTTGGCCGCAATATCCGGAATCGCGTCAACGACGTACTCTATTGGGTAACACGCGTCCGCCTTATAGTCTAAAAAGGTGCCCGTTATGTAGCGCGGTGCACGAAATGGTCGGGTTTCATAGCCGGCACCAGAGTGAGCTAGGGAGAAGATGGCCAGCCAGGGGGCAGTTGTCGTCATCGAAGACGACGCCGATGTGCGGAACCTGCTGATCGCCGTCCTGCAGCAATCCGGATTCGATGTGAGCACCGCGGCCACCGGCCACGAGGGCGTGGACCTGGTGCGTGAAGTGGGCCCGGATGTGGTGACGTTGGATGTGGGCCTGCCGGATATCGACGGCCATGAGGTTCTGCGACAGATTCGTGCCGCCACCGACTGCTACGTGATCATGCTGACTGCTCGTGCCGAGGAAACGGATACGCTCATGGCTTTGCAGATCGGCGCGGACGACTATTTGACGAAACCGTTTCGCCCCCGCGAGCTGAGAGCACGCGTCGCGGCACTGCTTCGGCGCCCTCGCGCCCAACGGACTGCGCCACGTCCGGACGTGGCGCAGTCAGAGAGTACGGTGCCGAGGAGTAAACGCGCGATCCTGCACCATGACGGTTTGGTGCTTGATGCCGATTCGCGTGTGGTGACACTCGAGGGCGACATGCTGACGCTCACTAGGAGTGAATTCGAGCTGCTGCACGAGCTCATGCGCAGCGCTGGCGCGGTCCGCACGAAGGCAGAACTCGTGCGTGTTGTCCGGGGCGGAGGTCAGCAGACCGACAGCTATGTCAGTGACTTCGACCAGCGGGCCATCGAGGTCCATATCGGCAATCTACGCCGCAAATTGGAGGAGGACTCCAAGAACCCGCGGTGGATCATGACCGTGCGCGGTGTCGGCTACCGGCTGACTCCGGTGGCTGAGGGCGAGTGAATATCGGTCGCGTCAATCGGCTTCGGAAGGCCTGACGTAGAGCTTCTCGAGAGCGTGCAGGGTGAGCTGTCCGCACGTCGACAACGCGGGCAGGAAGGTCTTTCCGTCGCCGACGTCGCCTCGCTTCATGGCGCTTTCGATTTCCTCGGCTCGACCCGCCAGCCGGATTGCGCCGACCATTGATGCCGAGGCCTTCAGGCTGAGCAGTGCGTCCAGCGCCGCTTCGTCGTCCCCGGTGCTCAAGGCTTCGGCCACGCGGGTGTACCGGGCGGCCCAGAGACTCGCGAAGTCCCCGACGAAGTCCAAGACGGCGGATCGGCCGTCGAGCTGCTGCTCGAGATCGTGGAGTATCGCCAAGTCCACCAGAGGCGGCTCTTCCGGGGAAGGCATGGAATACATGTGCGGATCTTCTCTGGCGATTGCTGTCTCGGGGACCGGCGGATCCTCGAGTGGAGCGGTGGGCGGCGGGTTCATGTGTTTAGGTTACTTCTCAGTTCGTGAAAATTGGAGGTTTGTATGGCAACTTGTGCAAACCCTGCGCTGCCCGCACCGAAGAGGCATGTCAACGGTAGGTAAAGCGAGGTGTTGGCCGCACTTCGGAAAGAGCGAACCCGGTAGGTTGCCGGTTTCAGTTGGCATCACGATCCGCTGAACGTCGCAATGGCATTGATGACGGCCGGGCCGAGGATCGCGATGAAAAGGACCGGGAAGATGAAGAAGAGCAGGGGAAACAGGATCATGACCGGCAGCTTCATGGCCTTCTCCTCCGCACGCTGGCGGCGCTTCACGCGCATCACCTTCGCCTGTACGCGGAGGACCTGGCTGATGGCGATACCGTAGGTGTCCGCCTGGACCACTGCCTGCACGAAGCTGCGCAGCTCGGGGATGTTGGTCCGGTGGGTGAGCGCTGTATAGGCCTCGCGGCGGGACCTGCCGACTTGCATGTCCTGAAGCGTGCGGATCAGCTCCTGCGCCATGGGGCCCTTGCCGTTTTCGCCGGCACGGGCAACGGCTCCCTCGAATCCGAGCCCCGCTTCGACGCTGATCAGCATCTGGTCCAGGGTGTTGGGAAGTTCGAGTTGGAGCTCCTGTTGCCGTTTTTGGCCATTGCTGATCAGCAACAGGTCCGGGATGAAGTATGCGGCTGTAAAGAGCACGATAGCCAGAAGTTTCATGATCGGGTGCGGGTTCAGGGCGAACAGGATCCCGATGAACGCGCCGACCAGGGCCAGGGCCGGTTTCATGGCCAGCAGGCGGTCCAAGGGCATCGAGGCCGGACGCCCGGATAGGGAGAGCAACCGGTCGAGCCTGCGGATATACGCCTCGGGGGTCAGGCGTCGGCCGATCTGGACCAGTAATCCGGTGCCGGGTCGGGCGGTGGATTCTTCCTGGTCCTGGCCGCGGCGCAGGTTGGCCCGGATGGCGGCCTGGCCGTGGCGGTCGGCGGAGAACAAGGCGAGTCCGATGTAAAGCAGTGCAAGGCCGACCAGCAGTGTGCCGGCTGTGACTATCAGGGGCATGGTCGGGTCCTCAGAACTTCAGGTCGATGATTTTGCGCATCCATAGCCCGCCAATGGCCATGAGCACCACGGAGACTCCGATCATCAGCAAGCCAAGCGGCTGCGTGAACAACGGCGTCATGTAACCCGGGCTGATGAGCATGAGCATGGCGATGATGCCCACCGGCATGGCCATGAGGATGTAGGCGGAGAACTTGCCTTCGGCGGCGAGGGAGGCGATGTGGCCCTTGATCTCGCTGCGTTCGCGGATGGTCCCGTTGACCTGGTCGAGGACTTCGGCCAGGTTGCCGCCGACTTCGCGGTTGATCTGTATGGCCTGGGAGATCCAGGTGAAATCCTCGCTGTGCATGCGTGACGCGGTGTCATTGAGCGAGGAGAGCAGATCCCGTCCCAGGCTTGTCTCCGAGACGACGCGCCGCATCTCCTCGGAGGTGGGTGCCTGGGACTCGGATGCCGCCGCATCCAGGGCGCGCAGGATGCTGTGTCCGGCGCGCAGGCTGCCGGAGAGGAGCTGCAGGGTGTCCACGAGCTGTTCTTCGAATTCCCGTCGACGTTTCGCGGCTCGACGCTGGAGGAACAAGTAGCCGCAGACGGGGACGAGGATGAACATGAGAACGCCCAACCCAAGGCCCGACACCACCAGGCCGAGAACCATGCCGACGAGACCGAAGGCCGTCATCAGGATCAGGAAGTCGCTTTGGCGAAACTTGAGTCCGGCACTTTCGAGGGCCTCGTCATTGAACAAGCGGATTGGGTGGCGGCCGAGGAAGCGGTCGAGGCCGCCGGTGGCTCCGCCTGCCAGCTTGGACAGTTGCGTGGGAGCAGCGCTGTTGATGGGCCGGCGGCGCTCAAGTGGAAGCCGGTGGTTCGGACGCAGGGAAACGCCCAGCAGCAGACCCAGGGCGAGGAGGACGCAGAGCAGGCCGATCAAAAGTTCCATGTTCCGTCCTAGGCTCTCGCGCCGTTGAAGGTGCGGGCGGCGAAGACAGCGGGGGAGATGTGGATGCCCATGTCCTCAAACCGGTCGATGAAGCCGGGCCGGATGCCGGTGGGGATTGGCTTGCCCAAAAAGCGTCCGGAATCGTCCACGCCGGCGGCGAAATCAAAGACGAAGGCGTCCTGGAGGGTGACGATGTCGCCCTCCATGCCCTGGACCTCGGTGACGTGGGTGATCCGCCGGGTACCGTCGCGCAACCGGGAGATCTGGATGATCAGGTGTACGGCGGAGGCAATTTGCTCGCGGATGGCACGCAATGGCAAGTCCATGCCGGCCATCAGGACCAAGGTCTCCAGGCGGGCGATGGCGTCGCGGGGGGAGTTCGAGTGCACGGTCGAGAGCGAACCGTCGTGGCCGGTGTTCATGGCCTGGAGCATGTCCAGCGATTCCCCGCCGCGGACCTCTCCGACCACAATCCGGTCCGGGCGCATGCGCAGTGAGTTGCGCAGCAGTTCGCGGATGGTGACTTCGCCCTTTCCTTCCGTGTTGGGCGGCCGGCTTTCAAGCCGGACGACGTGATCCTGTTGGATTTGGAGTTCGACCGCGTCCTCGATGGTGACGATCCTGTCGGTCTGGGGCAGGTAGGAAGAAAGCACATTGAGGAGCGTTGTCTTGCCGGTGCCGGTACCACCGGAAACAATGATGTTCAGCTTCGCCTTGACGCAGGCCTGGAGTAGTTCAGCCATTTCGGGAGTCAGTGTTCCGAACCCGATCAGGTCACGAACGGTGAGGGGGACCTTGCTGAACTTGCGGATCGTCAGCGAGGAACCGCCTACGGCCAGTGGCGGAATGACGGCATTGACACGGGACCCGTCTTCGAGACGAGCATCGACCAAGGGGGAGGACTCGTCGATGCGACGGCCTACCTTGGAGACGATGCGCTCGATCACCTTGCGCAGGTGCTCCTCGGAACTGAACCGTGAGTCGGTGAGGACCAGCTTGCCCTTTCGCTCGACGTAGATGCGGTCCATGCGGTTGACCATGATCTCGGTGACGTCGTCGTCGTCGAGGTATTGCTGCAGCGGCCCGTAGCCGAGCACGTCGTTGGCCACATCGCTAATGAGACGGGAGCGTTCGGCTGGTGAAAGAGGAACCCGTTCCTCATCGATGACCTGTGCCAACTCCTCTCGGGCACTGGTCCGGAGGTCCGCATCGGTGAGAGTGGAGTCGTTGAACCGGGCGCCAAGACGGTCGAAGAGCGCGGTGGCGGCACGTTCCTTGAGGGCGCCCAACGCGTCCACAGGCTGCTGAACCGGGCTCATTACCGTCGTGGTGCGTGCAGCGGGCGTGGGGGAGTAGATGCTGGCTGCTGGCGGGGGGGCCGGTACGGGTGTTCGTGGACTTTCCGGGAAACCCGGGGTGACGGCTTCGGTCTCGGTTCCAGCCGGTACATCTACTTCGGCGAGCAAACGCGTCGAGGATAAAGCGCTGGAGCCCTGGCTCCCGGATTCGGGGGAAGGAGTGGGGTAGACGGTCGGGGATGCCACCGGCGGCGCCGGCGTCAGTTGGTGCTTGCCGTTTTCGGCGGCAGCAAGCCGTTCGGAGAGTTTCATCGGAGCACCACCCTTCTGTGGAGTTTGCGGGCAGGTTGAGCGCGCCATTTAGGGTCGAAGCGCTGTAGAAGTTGTCGGTAGCCCTTCACGGCGCGGTCGTTCTTCGCTTGTTGCAGCACGGGGATCCCCCGGTTGGTCGAGAATGCAACGGAACGCGAGCGCGGGATGCTGACATCGACCGGGGCTCCGATGGAGGCTTCGATGTCCTGGATGGACAGCCCTGCCTTGGGATCTGCCATATTTACCACGACATGACGGGTTTCGGGCAGGATGTCCAACTTCTTGAGCACATCCAAACCGGATCGCAGACCGCGCACGCTGGGCACGTCCATGCCGGTCACCCATACCGCGTCGGTGCAGCGTTCCATGGCGGTCAGCCCCACCTCAGGCAGACCGGGCGCGCTGTCCACAATGACGTACTGGAATTCGCCGGCCAGTTGATCGAGTAGCCGCCCGACTTGCTCGACCGTGATGTGGTCCGCTTCGGAGGGGCTCGTCGGCGCGCACAGCGCGTAGAAGCCTGCTGGATGCACGCTCAAGAAGGCCTTCAGGACCAGGGTGTCGCGACTGGCCGTGGGCGAAACCGCGTCCATGACCGTGTGCTCGGGATCCAGGGACAAAGCCGAGGCCACATCCCCGAACTGCAGGTCCAGATCAACGATGACCACGCCCATGGGCGCGATCTTTCCCAAGCCGACTGCGATGTTCGTCGCTACGGTCGTCTTTCCGACACCGCCTTTGGGGGAGAAGACCCCGATGACCAGGCCCTTGTTCGCGGGCTGCTCGTCCATCGGCTGCCGCGTACGACGACGAGCCGAGTGGGCCTGGCAAGCGCGCTCAAGGACGGCGGTGACCTGCGCGAGTTCCGCGGTGGGGCTGAGCACGTCGCGGATGCCGGCGCGCATGGCTTGCACAACGAGTTCCGGCTCGTATTCGCCGGCAAGGATGATGCTGATCTCGGGGAACTGCACGTCGAAGACCGTGGCGAGCCGCAGGGCCTCGTCCACGGGAACCTCGGGACCGAGGACCAAGACTTCCGGTGGGACGGCGAGTCCTGCCAGAAGTTGCTGGGGATCCTCTGGCAAGGCGGAGGTGAGGAACGAGCGGACCTCGCCGTGCATGCTTGCGGCGACGGCCGTCCGGAGCAGGTGATCGAATCGCGCATCGGGGGTAATCAGAACGAAGCGGCTCACGGGTACACCTCGGTGATGCGGATGGGCTTCGGCGGGTTGTCTTCCGTGGCGTCCTTCGGCTCGTTGGTGAGCCAGATGTTGCCGTTTTCGGCTGAAAAGATGATCTTGGCGGCGGAAGAATCGTCCACGGCAAGGGTGACCAGCATGGAACCGGCTGGCAGGGCCTTGTTTCCCTCGGCCGGGTCGACGGTCGCGTCCGCCCGCTGGAGAGACGTCACGAGCATCTTATGGAAAACCCGTCCGGTCGTGGTGGTGGGCGTTTTTATATACTTAAGCTTTTCGGCGCCGAACGTGACGAAGACGCCGACCGTGCTCCCGGCGGCGATTCGGCCGCCGACCACGCGTTGGGGCTCTAGGGCGATCGTCACTTCCTGCATTCCCTTGGGGATGGGAATCGAACCGGGGATCTGCAGGGTCTCAGGGTCCACCAGACGCTGCGCAACCAGCGCTTCGCCTGGAACCAAGCCCGTCGCGGTGACCTTGCCCGTGGAGGTGTCGAGGGTTGAGAGGGCCCCAGTCGGGACAGAGCCAGACGGACGCTTTTCGAGAACAACGGATTCGGACAATTGATTCACGTCCGTTCCGGCGGGGACCGCCTTGCGAACCACCAGGACGTCGGTGGGTTGCTGGCCGGCCATGGCGCGTGCATCGGCATTCGCTGCGTAGGAGAAGACGAGGATGGCGCCTATCAGGGCGAGGACGATGGCGGCAACACCGCCCAAGAGTCGGGATTTCAAGGATTCTCCTAGTGGGTCATGCGGACGACGGTGGCACCATAGGCGTCGACCGGGCCCAAGGTGTAGCCCTCATCGAGGGAAACGTAGCGAACGAAGCGGCCGATAATGCCGCGGCAGTCGCCGGTGCACGCCTGGGTGCCGACGTCGGTTGAGGTGTTGTGGAACACTGCGGGGGCGCTGGAGCCGCCGGTGAACTTCCAGCCGGCGACCTCGAACGCAGCGAATGCCTTGAGCCCATAGACTGCGCCGGATCCGGTCCCGGTAACGCGGTCGAAAACCGGCAGCAGCACGGTGGGGTGCCGACCTGCGGTGAGTTCGGAAATCCACTGGTTGAACACGGCGGTGCAGTTGGGTGGTTCGCTGTTGCCCGGGGCGCTGCCGCCCTCTTGGGTGGCCAGGTCGATGTATCCGCCACATTGCCCCGCGTCTTGGGCAAGCCAGCCGAAGCCACCCGCCACTGTTGTGCCAGAGGGTCCGTAATTGCAACTGGGATTGGCATACGATCCGCCATGCAGACCAAGACGCTGCAGGCCGCCGTCGACCTGGCCCTCAACCTGGCAAATCGAGAACGCGGCAGGAAAGACAGTGCGGCCGGCAATGGGGCTTCCCCATTGGGCGCTCGCGCTGGTCCCGACCTCGGCGGAATCGATGCCCAGAATGCGTGCGAAGGACAATGAGATGCGGTTCGATTCGCCTCCCGCTTCCTGGGCGCCGGTGGTCACCGTGACGTTGCCCGCGGCCTTTTCCAAGGCGATGGACTGGACGTTGCTGAGACCATCGTTGGCGTTGGCGTTGGCGAAGCTACCGGCCAGTGGGGAAGTGGTGGAGCAAGCTGAGGAGGCGAGGTTACGGGCGCATTCCTGAGCCACGGCCAACGCGGCGGCGTCGGCACCGTTCTGCAATTGAGCCTTTTCGGCGTAGAGCATTCCGGCATCTACGACGATTGCCGTGAATCCGAGCAGGGCCACCAGCAGGAGAGCGGCTATTACGCTCACGGCTCCGCGTTCGTCGTCGCCCGAGTGAATCAGCCGCCGCATCGCATGGTGCCCTTGCCGGTCAGGGTGATGGGTCCGACGATGCCGGTGATCGTGGCCGCGGGGTACGTGATGGTGATGGTGGCCGTGGTACCCGGCACGCATGCTGATGGTGAGATCGCGACATTTGAATCCGTGAGCGTGGGGTACAGGGTCCGGGCAGCGTTCTTGGTCGCTGTGCGGGCTGCCGACGGGTTGTTGGAGATGGCCATGACCCGCACGCCTTCGCGGGCAGCCTGGGTCAGGGTCAGCTGGGCGTTGTATGCGTGGCCAAATTCGATGATGCCCATCAGAATCAAGAGCAGAACGGGCAGGACGATGGCGAACTCAACAGCAGCGGCGCCGCGTTCGTTCTTCCGATCCATGCTTCGTCCTTCCTGCGTCGACTGGGGATGGGTTGCCCCGGGGGGTGAAACGCGTCTGGACGGCGGCGGCCGCTTGCTTCCTTGCCGCCACCGTCCAGATATGGGCAGGACTACGGCGTGGTCGTCGTGGAGCCGTTGAGCTCGGTGAGGACGTTGTTGAACATCTCGTTCAGCTTCGGGCCCAGGAGGGCGACGGTGGCGATGATGGCGACGGCGATGAGGCCGACCATGATGCCGTACTCAACGGCGGTGGCTCCGGTTTCGTCCTTCTGGAGACGGTTCTTGATCTTGAAGCCGAGGGTCTGGAGGGTGGCGTAGATGGACAGCATGGGGTGCTCCTGAGGGAAGTTGTGTGGTGGTTTTGCGGGTGTACCTCGTGGGCGTATTCACCGCGCTTCAAGAAACATAACAACCCTTTTTCCCCTCAGGAACGGACTTTCGGGGTTCTTGGGAGAAGCCTTGACCGATGCTGGGGAAGCCGCGGATATCCTGCGCAGAAACTGGACCCCAGACAGCTAACCGGAGCGTCTTCGTGGCCGATGGCGCAGCGTTCGCCGTGCCCCAGGCGGGGAGCCGGTCAAAATGTCCCCATCGAACACGACATCGGGAAAGACCCCGGTCATTAAATGAACGACGGACCCCGGCAGCTCTGCCAAATGGGGTCCGTCGTCGTGTGGGGACCGCCCGCCCCGCGCCGGCCGGAGCCGGGTCCAATGGAGGGGAAACGTCGCGGGGCGGGCGGTGGTCGGTTAGGCGTCGATGGTGGCCTTGGCCTTCGACTGGCACAGGAACCGGGTGTAGGCCGGAACCGTGAGGAACGCGGGGTAGGCCTCGCGCAGGGCGCATTCGTCGAAGATCTCGCGGGCGTCGGCGAACCGGTCGCCCTCGAAGCGCTCCATCCTGGCGAACTCGTCGTCCACGATCTCCTCCACGAACTCGGTGGTGATGAGCTCGCCCTCGTCGGTGACCGCACCCTGGTGGATCCACTGCCAGATCTGTGAGCGGGAGATTTCGGCGGTCGCCGCGTCCTCCATCAGGTTCTGCAGGGCCACCGCGCCGTTGCCGCGCAGCCAGGACTCGATGTAGCGGATCCCGATCTCGACGTTCATGCGCACACCGTTCTCGGTGATCAGGCCCTGGGTGCCCGCGATGTCCAGCAACCCGCGGTCATCGGGGACGACGTCCTCGCGCTGGCGGTCCAGCTGGTTGGGCTTGCCCCCGAGGGTCTCGTCGAAGACCTCCCGGGCCACCGGAACCAGGTCCGGGTGCGCTACCCAGGAACCGTCGAAGCCGTCGGAGGCCTCGCGGGTTTTGTCGGCGCGGACCTTCTCGAACGCCACTGCGTTGACCGCCTCGTCGCGGCGGTTGGGGATGAAGGCGCTCATGCCGCCGATCGCCATCGCGCCGCGGCGGTGGCAGGCCCGCACCAGCTGCTCGGTGTAGGAGCGCATGAACGGCGCCGTCATGGTCACCATCGCCCGGTCCGGCAGCACGAACCGCGGCCCGCGGGTCCTGAAGTTCTTGATGACCGAGAAGATGTAGTCCCAGCGTCCGGCGTTCAGCCCGGCCGAGTGCTCGCGCAGTTCGTAGAGGATCTCCTCCAGCTCGAACGCCGCGGTGATGGTCTCGATGAGCACCGTCGCCCGGATGGTGCCGCGCTCGATGCCCACCGCATCCTGCGCGAAGACGAACACGTCGTTCCAGAAGCGTGCCTCCTGGTGGTTCTCGATCTTCGGCAGGTAGAAGTACGGGCCGCGGCCGGCGGCGATCAGGCGCTGCGCGTTGTGGAAGAAGTAGAGCCCGAAATCGACCAGCGAGCCGGAGGTCGACTTGCCGTTGATCGTCAGGTGCTTCTCCGGCAGGTGCAGACCGCGGGGGCGGACCACGATGGTCGGCAGCTCGGTGAGCGTCTTCCCGGTGACGCGGTACTCCTTGCCCTCCGGTGAGGTGAAGTCGATCTCGCCGTCCAGCACGGCGCGCAGGTTCAGCTGCCCGCCGATGACGTTCTGCCAGGTCGGGGTCGAGGCGTCCTCGAGGTCCGCCAGCCACACCTTCGCGCCCGAATTCAGCGCGTTGATGGCCATCTTGCGGTCGGTTGGCCCGGTGATCTCCACGCGGCGGTCCTCCAGCCCAGGGGCCACCGGGGCGACGCGCCAGGAGTCGTCCTCGCGGATGTGGCGGGTCTCCTCCAGGAAGCGGGGGTCCTCACCGGCGGCGATGTCGCGTCGGCGGACGTCGCGGGCGGCCAGCAGCTGGTGGCGGCGCGGCTCGAACTCGGCGTGGAGCTTCGCCAGGAAGTCCATGGCCTGGGGGGTGAGGATCTGCTCCTGCCGGCGGACCGGCGAAGCGTTCAGCGTGATGCCGTTCAGGGTGATGGGGTCGTTCATGGCGGATCTCCTTCAAAAATGTGAGGTACGACGGCGGTGCCTCCAAGGGGGCAGGAGGCACCGCCGTCGTGGTCTGTTTAGTGGAACTGGCCGGCCTCGGTGGAGCCTGCCAGGGCCAGGGTGGACGCGTTGGGGTTCAGCGTCGTGGCGATCTGGTCGAAGTAGCCGGTACCGACCTCACGCTGGTGCTTGGTGGCGGTGTAGCCGGCGGCCTCGGAGGCGAACTCGCGCTCCTGCAGCTCGACGTAGGCGCTCATGCCCTTCTCGGCGTAGCCGGAGGCCAGGTCGAACATCGAGTGGTTCAGGGCGTGGAATCCGGCGAGGGTGATGAACTGGAAGGTGAAGCCCATGGCGCCGAGTTCGCGCTGGAACTTGGCGATCGTGGCATCGTCGAGGTGCTTCTTCCAGTTGAACGACGGCGAGCAGTTGTAGGCGAGCATCTGGTCCGGGTGCTCGGCCTTGACCGCCTCGGCGAACTTGCGGGCCAGCTCCAGGTCCGGGGTCCCGGTCTCCATCCAGATGAGGTCGGAGTAGGGGGCGTAGGCCTTGGCCCGGGCGATGCACGGTTCGATCCCGTTGCGGACCTTGTAGAAACCCTCGGCGGTGCGCTCGCCCGTGATGAACTCGGAATCGCGCTCGTCGACGTCGGAGGTGATCAGGGTAGCCGCCTCCGCATCGGTGCGGGCGATGATCACGGACGGGGTGTTCATGACGTCGGCCGCGAGGCGGGCAGCGTTCAGCGTGCGGATGTGCTGGCCGGTCGGGATGAGGACCTTGCCGCCGAGGTGGCCGCACTTCTTCTCCGAGGCGAGCTGGTCTTCCCAGTGCACGCCCGAGGCGCCGGCGGTGACCATGGACTTCATCAGCTCGAAGGCGTTCAGCGGGCCACCGAAGCCGGCCTCGGCGTCGGCGACGATCGGCACCAGCCAGTCCTCGACCGACTGGATGCCCTCGGAGAACTCGATCTGGTCGGCACGCTGCAACGCGTTGTTGATGCGGCGCACCACCTGCGGCACCGAGTTGGCCGGGTAGAGCGACTGGTCCGGGTAGGTCTGCCCGGAAAGGTTGGCGTCGGCGGCGACCTGCCAGCCGGAAAGGTAGATGGCGCGCAGCCCGGCCTTGACCTGCTGCACGGCCTGGTTGCCGGTCAGCGCTCCGAGCGAGTTCGTGTAGGCGCCGGTCTTGGCTTCGGCGGTCAGCTGGTTCCAGAGCTTCTCGGAACCGCGGCGGGCCAGCGTGTTCTCCTCGACGACGCGGCCCTGCAGGCGGACGACCTCGGCGGCCGTGTACTCGCGGGTGATGCCTTCCCAGCGGGGGTTGGCGCTCCACTCGAGTTCCAGTGCCTGCTCGCGTTCCGCGGCGGTCTGCTGGTTCTGCGTCATGTCGTTCTCCTCTGGTTCGCCGATGGTGTTTCGGTGTTTTTCTGCGTAGTCATTACTTTTCGCGATTCGCAAGGGGTTATCTAGGGGGGTTTGCTGGAAAGATTTGCACTTCTTCCGTTATCCTCAAGAAGTGACGACTCCCACATGGAACCGGCCGGTCGGCGGAACATCCCCGGACGGCAACGCGGCGGAACTCGACGCCGAACTCGACTCGATCGCCCTCGGGCGGAGGGTGCGCCACCTGCGCAAGGCGAAGTCCCTCACCCTGGGCGCCTTGGGCGAACTCGTCGGGGTTGCGCCGTCGCAATTGAGCCTCATCGAGAACGGCAAGCGCGAGCCCAAGGTATCCCTGCTCAAGCAGCTCGCCGGCGCCCTGGACACCGGGGTCGACGACCTGCTCGGGGCCGAGCCGCCCAGCCGCCGGGCCGCCCTGGAGATCGAGCTGGAGAAGGCGCAGCGCGGGCCCCTATACGGGTCGCTCGGGTTGCCGAAAGTCCGCGTCTCCTCGCGGTTGCCAATGGATGTCCTCGAATCGCTGGTCGGCCTCCAACACGAGCTGGAGCGGCGCCTCGAACAGCAGTCGGCCACCCCGGAGGAGGCCCGCCGGGCGAACACGGAGATCCGCACCGAGATGCGCGAGCTCAACAACCACTACCCGGAGCTGGAGAAGCAGGCACAGGACCTGCTCGACGCCGTCGGTCACACCTCCGGCCCGCTGTCCCACCATGTGGCCGCGGACCTGGCCGAACACCTCGGATTCGGGCTGCGCTTCGTCGGCAACCTGCCGCATTCGACCCGGTCGGTGACGGATTTGAAGAACCGCCAAATTTATCTGGTGCAGGGCTCACGCAGCGAGCACGACGCCCGCTCGGTCCTCCTGCAGGCGCTCGGCCACTACGTGTTGGGGCACGAGGCGCCGCGTGACTACAGCGAATTCCTGCGCCAACGCGTCTACACCAACTACTTCGCCGCGGCGCTGCTCATGCCGCAGAAGACGACGGTGCAGTTCCTCGAAGAGGCGAAGAAGAACAAGTCGCTGGCAATCGAGGACCTGCGCGACGCCTACGCCGTCTCCTACGAATCCGCGGCCCACCGTTTCACCAACCTGGCGACCGAGCACCTGGGCATCACCTGCCACTTCCAGAAGGTGCACGAGTCAGGCATCCTGCACAAGGCCTATGAGAACGACGGCGTGAACTTTCCCGCCGACCACACCGGGGCCATCGAGGGGCAGACCATCTGCAGGTACTGGACCAGCCGCGAGGTCTTCGAGGTCCCCGACAAGTTCCGGGCCTACGAGCAGTACACCGACACGGTGGTCGGCACCTACTGGTGCACGGCCCGGACCGAACGCCACTCCTCGGGTACGTACTCGCTGAGCATCGGCGTCCCCTACGAGCACGTGAAGTGGTTCCGCGGCCGGGACACCACCGAACGCTCGAAATCGCGCTGCCCGGACGAGACCTGCTGCAAGCGTCCGCCGGACAACCTGTCCCGGATGTGGGCCGGCCAGGCCTGGCCGGCGGCGCGGGCCAACTCGCACCTGCTCGCCGCCATGCCCTCGGGGGCGTTCCCGGGCGTGGACGAGACCGAGGTCTACGAGTTCCTGCAGGCCCAAAGTAGCTGAGTCGCTACCCGCCGGCCAGCCGGTGCGATTCGGCCAGCAGCTCGCGCAGCTCCGTGTCCTCGACGCGCTCGAGCCGGACCAGGACCAGCTGTGGGGATCCCTGGTGGTGTGGCGTCCAGTAGTAGGTGCCGGAGTCCGTGGCCGCCAGCGCCTCGCGCTCGGTGGTCTTCACGGTCAGCACCGTGTCGTCCCACATGCGGGCCATCAGGGTGCGGGCGAACCACGCGGGGCGGCTCCAGCTGGGCCGTTCGATCACCCCGGGAAGGGCCAGGCACAGGGCGCGGACGTCTGATTCGGTGGCCATGGTCCCACGATGCGGTGCCCACGGGCCCGGGTCAAGACCGGGGCCGTGGGCACCGTGGTGCCAGCGGGCCGTCCGTCAGTCGACGCCGGCGGCCCGCCCGTCGAAGTCGTCCTCGCTGGCCGCCCGGGCAGGTGCCTTGGCGAAGACCGACGGCTCGTCGGGGGTGCCGGCCTTGATGTGGTTGAACAGGATGTTCATCAGGATGGCCATGACCGCCGCCGAGCTGATGCCGGAGTGGAAGATCGTCTGGAACCAGGACGGGAACTGGTTGTAGAAGGTCGGTGCGGCAATCGGGATCATGCCGAAGCCCAGTGACGTCGCGACGATGACCAGGTTCATGTTGTTCTTGTACTCCACCTGCGCCAGGGTGCGGATGCCGCTGGCGGCGACAGTGCCGAAGAGCACGATCCCGGCACCGCCGAGAACCGAGGTCGGCACGGCGGCGACCACGCGTCCGAGGATGGGCAACAGGCCCAGGATGACGAGGATGAGGCCGCCGGCGCTTACCACGAAGCGGCTTTTGATCCCGGTGATGGCCACCAGGCCGACGTTCTGTGCGAAGGCGCTTTGCGTGAAGGAATTGAACAGCGGCGAGATGGCGCTGGAGAGCATGTCGGCGCGCAGGCCGTTGCCGATGCGCTTGGCATCGACCTTGGTGTCCACGATTTCGCCGACGGCGAGGATGTCCGCCGTCGTCTCGGTCAACGTCACCAGGATGACGATCACCATGGAGATGATGGCGGCCAGTTCGAACGTCGGCGGCCCGAACGCGAAGGGCGTCGGGAAGGCGAAGACCGCGCCCTGGCCGACCTTGGAGAAGTCGGCCATCCCCAGTGCCGCGGCGACGAGCGTGCCGATCACGATGGCCAGGAGGATCGACAGCCGGGAGATGGTGGCGTTGCCCAGTTTGCTCAGCAGCAGGACGACGAGCAGCGTGATGCCGGCCAGCCCGATGTTGGCCACCGACCCGTAGTCCTCGGCCTTGGCGTTGCCGCCCATCGCCCAGTTCGCGGCCACGGGCATCAGCGTCAGGCCGATGGTGGTGATGACCACACCGTTGACCACCGGTGGGAAGAACCGGATGACCTTGGAGAAGACCGGGGTGATGAGCAGGCCGATCAGCGAGGCGACGATCACGGCGCCGAAGACCGACTGGATGCCCCCGCCGCCGCCGATGATCGCCGTCATGGTGGCGACGCCGGCGAAGGAGACGCCCTGGACCAGCGGCAGCTGCGAGCCGAAGAACGGGATGCCGATGGTCTGGAGCAGTGTGGCCAGGCCCCCGACGAACAGGCAGGCGGCGATGAGCACGCCGATGTCCGAGGAGCTCATGCCCGCCGCGGATCCCACGATGAGCGGTGGGGCGATGATGCCCCCGTACATCGTCAACACATGCTGGAATCCGTAGGCGAAGGTGCTGCCCAGCGGCAGGCGTTCGTCTTCGGGCCGGGCGATCTTCCTCGCGCGGGTTGCTTTCTTGTTCATGATGGTCACCTCTTGAGCCGATATCTGGCGGGGGGAGTGGCGAGGACCCCAGACCCCGGCGTGCGGAGCCCCCCTGTCCGCCGACATCGATAATTTCGTATGTCGGAAACAAGATCTCGTTATTCATGAAAGTGAACTGGATCACATCGACTCTGTCAAGAGGGCGTCAAGAGGAAAGGACGAGACGGCGGGCGGCTGCGCTGTGCTCGGCGACCAGGGCTTCGAGGTCCAGGCCGGGGATGTTCCCGTCGACCACCCGCCACCGGCCGCCGACCATCACGCGGTCCGCACGGTCGGCCCCGCACAGGAGCAGGGCGGCCACCGGATCGTGGCTGCCCGAAAAGCGCAGTGCATCGACGGTGAACAGGGCCAGATCCGCCTGCTTGCCGGGCCGGAGCTCGCCGATGTCGCTGCGGCCCAGGGCACGCGCCGAACCCCGGGTCGCCCAGCCCAGGGCCATCTCGGGCGTCACGGCCGCCGCCCCGTAGCGCAGCCTTTGCAGGTACAGCGCCTGGCGTGCCTCCAGGATCATGTTCGAGGCGTCGTTCGAGGCCGAACCGTCGACGCCGAGCCCGACCGGAGCCCCGGCCGCCTCGAGTTCCAGGGCCCGGGCCATGCCGGAGCCCAGGCGCATGTTCGACGTCGGGCAGTGCGCGACGGCGGTTCCCGCGGCACCGAGGCGGGTGATCTCCTCGTCGCTGAAGTGGATGCCATGGGCCAGCCAGGTCCGGTCGGTCAGCCAGCCGACGTCCTCGAGGTAGTCGACCGGGCGCAGGCCGAACATCTTTCGGCAGAACTCCTCCTCGTCCAGGGTCTCGGCGAGGTGGGTGTGCAGGCGGACGTCGCGGGAGGCGGCCAGCGCGGCCGTCTCGGCCATCAGCGAGCGGGTGACGGAGAACGGCGAACAGGGGGCCAGCCCGATGTTGATCATCGCCCCGTCCCCGCGTTCGTGGTACCGGTCGATGAGCCGGTTGCTGTCCTCCAGGATGGCCGCGGGGTCCTGCACGGTCTGCCGCGGGGGCAACCCGCCGTCGTCCTCTCCCAAGGTCATCGACCCGCGCGTGAGCATGCCGCGCATGCCCAGCGAACGGATGACCGAGACCTCGACGTCGACGGCTTCCTCGAGCCCGGCGGGGAAGAGGTAGTGGTGGTCGGCCGCTGTCGTGCAGCCGCTGAGCAGCAGCTCGGCGAGGGCCACGGTCGTGGCCAGCTCCAGGTCGCGGGGGGTGAGCCGGGCCCAGACGGGATAGAGGTTGACCAGCCAGGGGAAGAGCTCGGCACTGGCCACGGGACCCCAGGCGCGGGTGAGGGTTTGGTAGAAGTGGTGGTGCGCGTTGACCAGTCCCGGGAGCAGGACGTGCCGGGAGGCGTCGAAGACCTCGTCGCACGGTCTCGCCGGCTGCTGGCCGGCCGCCAAGACCTCGGCGATGACGCCGTCCTGGATGACGAGGCCGCCGGAGGCATCGAGTTCGTTGGCGGTGAAGGCTGACAGCGGGTTCTTGACCCAGAGCCGGTTGGCGGTGGCGTGCATGGCATGACCTTTGCTCGAAGGTGGACTTCGGGCCGGACCAGGGGCTGGCCGGCTTGATGAAGCCAGCTCAGTGGTGCCTGTCTGCTGATCCAGGTTCTGCACGCTGCAGATGGACACCGAGCCTAGGGAACCGCGCGGGGTGCGTCAAGAGCCGAACTTCCGGCGGTGTTTCGGGGGAATTCCGATCTTTCTGCGGCGGGTGTCGGGCGTCACCCCCGAATCCCGCCGAAAACCGCCGATGGGTTGAGGTTCCCTGCGGGCTCGGGCAGGGTGGCGGGAGAGCTTGGAACAATCTCAGGGAGGACACCATGGGCATGCAGAAGCCGGAACACGTCGTCATCGTCGGGGCGGGCATCGTCGGCCTGTCGACCGCCTGGTACCTCCAGGAGCAGGGCACGCGCGTGAGCGTCGTCGACCGGACCGGCGTCTCCGCCGGATCCTCCTGGGGCAACGCCGGTTGGCTCACCCCGGCCCTGACGCTGCCGCTGAGCGAGCCGTCGGTGCTGACCTATGGGCTCAAGGCCATGTTCAACCCCGGCTCCCCGCTCTACATCCCGCCGACCACCGACCCGTCGTTGCTGCGTTTCCTGGCCGGGTTCGCCCGGCATTGCACCCCCGGGAAGTGGCGCGAGGCCATGAAGGTGTTCAGCGAGATCGGCTCCACCGGCCTGGATGCCTTTGCCGAGATCACCGAGGGGACGAACTCCGTCTCCGAACCGACGAAACCTGCCGAGCCCTTCCTGGCCGGCTTCGCCAGCGACAAGGACCGCGAAGGACTCGTCCACGAATTCGAGGGCATCCGGCAGGCCGGCGGGACCGTCGACTTCGACCTCATGTCCGGCGCGGAGATCCGCGGCCTCGAGCCGACCCTGGGCCCCGACGTCGTCGCGGGGGTGAAGATCCACGGCCAGCGTTTCATCAACCCGCCGAACTTCGTGGAATCACTGGCCGACTCCGTCCGGGCACGCGGCGGGGAGATCATCAGCGGCTTCAGCGTGACCAACGTGGAGGAAGGTGACCAGGGGGTCACCGTCACCGGTTCCAGCGGGCGCAGCCTCGCGGCCGACGCCGTCGTCCTGGCCACCGGTGCCTGGCTGGGCAGCCTGGCCCGCCGCTTCGGCGTCCGCCAGGTCGTCCAGGCCGGCCGCGGCTACAGTTTCACCGTCAAACCCGAGGCCATGCCGACGCACCCGATCTACTTCCCGGCCCAGCGCGTGGCCTGCACCCCGCTCGGGGACCGCTTCCGCGTCGCCGGCATGATGGAATTCCGCAATGCCGACGCGCCGCTGGACCCCCGCCGCATCCAGGCGATCATCAAGGCCGCCTCGCCGATGTTCACCGGCATCGACTGGGAGGACCGGCAGGAGGAATGGGTCGGGGCCCGGCCCTGCACTGCCGACGGGCTGCCGCTGATCGGGGCCACGAAGTCATCGCGTGTCCACGTTGCCGGTGGCCACGGCATGTGGGGCGTCGCCCTGGGGCCGCTCACGGGAAAGATGCTCGCCGCCGAAATGACCGGGCAGCCGGCATCGCCGCTGATGCGCCACTTCAACCCGCTGCGCTGAGACCGGTCGCCGGCTATCGTCCGGTCGGCGTCAGTCCTCGTTGAGGTGCGCCCTGACCAACAGGCCGTCCTCGGAGAGCCATCCGTGGGATCCGGCATATTCGACCATGTCGGCAAACCCCTTTTCCCAGGTGTCGCCGCGGCCGGCCCCGGCTTCCCGCAGCGCCGTCACCGCCAACCAGGCGTGGTCGGCGGCCACGGAGCCGAGGCCGGCGGCCACCAGCGTCGCATCGGTGTCCTCGCGGGTGGCGTCGTGGGTCCGCACCTCCAGCTCGCGCAGGTTGTCCAGCTCATGGACGGTGGCTTGGTGGGTGCTGGTGATTTCTACGTACATGGGGACAGGCTACGCCGGACTGGGTGACCCACGTGCTGACCGGGATGTGGTCGCCGGTCTAGGCTATGGGCACCAACCAGCGAATAGGGGACGACATGGCAGCGAAAAAGAGCTTCAAGGATCTCGGCACCAGGGGCAAGATCATCGTCATGATCCTGGGCGCCGCCCAGGTGGCCCTGCAGGGCGCGGCGCTGAAGGACCTGAAGCAGCGGCCTGCGGCCCAGGTGAAGGGGCCAAAGCCCCTCTGGTTCGCCGTCAGCTTCCTGAACTACGGCGGGCCCATCGTCTACTTCCTCATCGGGCGCAAGAAGTAGGCGATCCTCAAGCGGTGAGCCGGTCGACGGGAACCACCTCGACGTCTCGCAGCACACCGTCCTCGGCCACGGCCGTCATGTAGGTGCATACGGGCTGGCGCCGCCGGTCCGTCGGCGAACCGGGGTTCAGCAGGCGCAGTCCGCTATCGGCCGTCGTGTCCCAGGGGATGTGGCTGTGCCCGAAGACCAGCACATCCGCATCGCGGAACCGGGCGGCGCTGCGCGCTTCCCGCCCCGCCGCCGCACCGGTCTCGTGGGTCATCGCGAAGCGGATGCCCTCGATCTCGACCCGGGCGATCTCCGGCAGCCGGGAGCGCAGCTCGTCGCCGTCGTTGTTGCCCCACACCCCGACGAGCCGTCGGCAACGGGTTTCCAGTTCGTCCAGCAGGGCTGGTTCGACCCAGTCGCCGGCATGGAAGACGACGTCGGCCGTCTCGAGTTCGCGCCACAGGTCCGGATGGAGCCCGCGGGCGCGCTTGGGCAGATGGGTATCGGCGATCAGGACCAGGCGGGTGCTCATGCCCGCATCCTCCCACGCGCGGCACCGCTGCGGGCACGGTGCACCCCGTAGGCCGCGAGCCAGGCCACGGCCAGCTCCAGCACGATGACCAGGAGCATCAACCCCGCAGGCCCGGCCCCCGCGGGACCCGATCCGGATCCTGCGAGGTGGCTGCCGCCGTCGTGCATGGCGTGCATCCCCGACCCGCCGGGCAGGCCCAGCGCCATGACGGCGTGGAGCAGGGCCATCCCGATCGACATGCCCACCAGGGCGAGGGAGCCCCGGCAGCCCGGGCGGAGCACGGCGTGGATGGCACACCCCGCGCAGGACAGGGCCATGACCGCCAGCAGGATGCCCAGGGCCACGCCGTGGCCGCCGCCCGCGATCATCAGTAGGTGGACCACCAGCGAGCCGGCGGTCAGGACCGCGGCTGCCAGGCCGGCGCTGCGCCCCGGTGTGCGGGTCGGCCGGTGTCCGGAACGACCCGCCGGGCGCGCCGGCGACGGGACGCGCACCGGCAACGCCGAGGCGGTCATCGGCTTACCGGTGGCAGGAGCTGCCCGGTGCGGGGGCCGGGACGTCGAGGACGGGGGAGCGGTCGAAGAAGCCCTCGGGCCGCAGCTTGAAGCCCACCGAGTCCACCGGCATGATCGGCCAGTCCTCGGTGCGCGGGAAGTGCGTGAGCCCGAAGGTGTGCCACACGACGACGTCCTGGCCGTCGATGTCCCGGTCCGCCTCGATCCACGCGGGGATTCCGGCGCCGCCGGGGTGCTGGTTGACGAAGTCGCCCGTCGGGTAGCGCTGGGACTCGTCGTGCCGGGTGACCCAGAGGGCCTTGGAGGCAAAGGTCGCCCGACGGTGGATCGAGGAGCCCTCGTCCGCCAAAAGGGTCGGCTGTCCCTGGGGGTGGAGCTTGTAGCCGACCGGTTCGCCCAGGCGGTTGGTGGCCTGCGGGTTCTGCACGATCCAGGTGCGGGCGACCTCAGGCTTGGCGTCGCGGGCCGCCCGGGATTCGGTGGCCAGGACGGTGCGGCGGCGGGTGAACGCATTGCCACGCGGGTTTTCCGGACCCATGGGCACGCGGACCGCGTCCTCCTCGGCCACCCGGCTGGGGCCGCCGTCGAGGGCGAAGTCCAGGCGTGCACCGAAGAGGTGCTGGTGGAACGGGGCGCCGAGACCGGGAGCCATCTCGGAGGCGTACGGGTAGTCGCCACCGGGGTGCGCGCTGGTGAACACGACACCGGTGGCCTTGGCCTCGAACTCGATCGTCCCGTCCAGGTAGAGGTACCAGTAGAAGCCGTAGTCGTAGTTGCCCACGGTGGTGAAGAACGAGATGACCAGGCGGCGGTTGCGCCGGGTGTAGTTGATCCCGCTCCACAAATCCGAGTGCTTGGCCAGGATGGAGGCGTCCTCCTCGTGCATGCAGATCCCGTTGGCGATGGTGCGCGGGTTGCCCAGTGCGTCGGAGACGGTGGGGGAGATGTAGTGGATCTCGCCCAGGCAGTCGCAGCCCAGCTCCAGCGAGTTCGCGAATTGGCCGACCAGGTATTCGCCGGTGTCAAAGTAGTTCTGCCAACTGCGCACCGGGGACGGGTCGCCGTAGGGCACGACCATTTCGGCGATGGAGGCGCGGTTGAGGATGCGCCGGGTCCGTCCGCCGTCCGCGAAGCCGATGTTGTGCAGGACCAGGCCCTCGCGCACATCGAAGCCGATGTCCAGGCTCCACTTCTCCCACTCGACGTGGTTGCCGCCGGTGACGGTGAAGCTCGGCCCCTCGGGCTGCGTGATCTCGATGGGCTTCTGCGTGGTCCGCACCGGGCCGGTCAGTTCCGGGTCGGTGTAGTTGCCGTGCTCGGCCGGGACGGGGACGACGCCGAGGTCCAGTACCTGGTCCACCGTCTTGTTGGTGACATCCACGTAGGCGAGAAGACCGTCGACCGGGTGGGCCCAGGCGGAGTCCTCCGGGTGGTCCTGGACGAAAGCCAGGCCCCGCAGGATGCGCCGGCCCGCCTCTTCGGGATATTCGAAGACGCCGGCCGAGAGCGGGGCGACGCGGACCTTCTCCACGTCGAGCCCGCGCTTGTCCAGCGCTGCGAGCCATTCGGGATGGGTGGCCAGGATCTGCTCCACGACCTCGAACTCCTCCTCCAGCACCGGCAGCTCGCCCGTTTCGGCGGTGTCCAGCTCCGTTGCCGTCAGGACGGTGTTGGCGGTGGCGCTGACCGCCACGTCGCGGGCCGGACCGCCTGCGGTATCGAGGGTGAAGACGCGGAAGATCCTCTCGACGTCGGCGTCATCCGCCCGGTCGCGGGGCGGGTCCACGAGGCCGAGGTAGGCAAGGCGGGACGAGTCGGGGAAGTATCCGGCCTCGCGGAGGATCGACACCACCGCAGTGATCTCCGCGGGCGTCGGCAGGGTGTGGGCACCTGCCGGGGTGGTCGTCGTGGTGGTGGTCGCGGTGTCGTGGCAGGACGGGCTCATGGGGTGCCTTTCGCTGGGAAGCGCCGCGACCGAACGTGGGGCGGATCACTTCTTTTTTCTATGACTGTAGAGAATACGTGTCGCATAGGCTGGTGGCAAGACCCCCGGGCCGCCGGGGGCGAGCGGAAGGTGGACCCGGGTGCCCAAGATCGTCGATCATGACCGACGGCGGATCGAACTGGTCGAGGCGACGTGGCGGATCATCGCGCGGCTCGGGCTGGAACGGGCGACCATGCGCGAGATCGCCGAGGAGGCGGGGTTCGCCAACGGCGCCCTGAAGCCCTACTTTCCGACGAAGAACGAATTGGTCCAGGCCACGTTCGAGTACGTGTTCGCGCGGACCAACGAGCGGGTCCGCACTGCCGCCGACGGGCTGGGTGGGTTGGCCGCATTGCGGGCGTTCTGCTGCGAGGTGCTGCCGCTGGACGCCACCCGGATCGACGAGGCGCGCATTGTGCTGCCCTTCTGGCATGTGGCCATCCACGACCGGGTGAAGGCGGATTTGAATGACGGCTCGATGGCCGTGTGGCGCGAGTGGATGACCGGCTGGCTCCAGCAGGCACAGCGGGCAGGGGAGGTGCCCCCCGAGGTTGCCGTCGCAGCGTTAGTGGAGGTGCTGCTGACCTTCCTGCTCGGCGCGCAGGTGACCGCGACGCTGGACCCCGCGCACGCCGCGCCCGCCCAGCTGCGCCGCCAGCTCGATGCCCAATTGGCCCTGCTATCCGCCTGAATGATTTTTCGACGATCGGAGAATAATAGTGACTTTTGGTCGGCAAGAGCGTACCTTGACATCAATGTGACACCCATCACCGAGCGACAGGAGCATCATGACGGTCGCGCCGCTTCACCCCACGGCCCAGCGTGCGGAAGACTTCGACCGCTGGCGTGAGATCGTGTCCGCGTCGTTCGTCCCCCTGGAGGCGGACCCCGTAGGGCCCGGCCCGTTTGCCGGTCAGGTCTCCGGCCGCGAACTGCACGACCTCGCGGTCGTCGAGGTCGACGCCATGGCCCACCGCGTCCGGCGCACCCCCGCGCTCATCAACGATGGCGGCACCGGCTACTACAAGGTCAGCCTGCAACTGAGCGGACAGGGGTTCCTGGTCCAGGACGGCAGGGAAGCGGTCCTGGCTCCGGGTGACCTGGCCATCTACGACACCCAGCGCCCCTACACGCTGAGCTTCCACGAGGAGTTCTCCACGCTGGTGCTGATGTTCCCCAAACGACTCATCGGACTGGAGGACGTGGACCTGTCGATGTTGACCGCGCAGCGCCTGGGCGCGGACGATCCGGTCGCCGGTGCCCTGGTGTCTTGCATCGCCCGGATCGGCGACGTCCTGCCCACGGTCGACGAGGCCATCGGCTACCGGCTCGCCCGCAACGCCGTCGACCTGCTTGGGACCATCCTCGCGGCCGAAGTGCACAGCGGATCGCGGCTCCAGGGCTTCGAGCAGGCGTTGCAGCTCCAGCGGATCAAGGGCCATATCGAACAGCACCTTGCCGACCCCGCCCTGGGGCCGGGCGGCATCGCCGCGGCGCACTTCATCTCGGCGCGGACCCTGCACAAGCTCTTCGAACCCACCGGGACGACCGTCGCCGCCTGGATCCGCGGCCGGCGCCTGGAGAACGCCCACCGCGAACTGCTGGACCCGCTGCTGTCCGGGCTGCCCGTCGGGACCATCGGTGCCCGCAGCGGGCTTCCGGATGCAGCGCACTTCAGCCGGGTCTTCCGGGCCGCCTACGGCTACGCCCCCAGCTCCCTGCGCGCCGCCGCCTGAGCGGATCGGGCGGCCACGGCGCTACTTCCTCCACTTCCGCTCCGGGGGCGTCCAGGTGGACATGCGCTCGAGCAACTCGTCCGCATCAACGCTGACGATCAGCGCGTCCCGGTACGTGGAGGCGAGGAACCCGCGCTCGACCATCTGGTCGATCATCGCCAGGAGCGGATCCCAGAACCCGTCGACGTTGAAGAGCGCGACCGACTTGGCATGGATGCCCAGATGCTGCCACGTCCAGGCCTCGAAGAACTCCTCGAGGGTTCCCGCGCCTCCGGGGAGGGCAACGAATGCGTCCCCGAGCGCCGCCATCCGCTCCTTGCGTTCGTGCATGGTCGTCACGATCTCCAGGCCGGTCAGCCCGGTATGCGCGGTCTCCCCATCGACGAGCGCCTGGGTGATGACCCCGCAGACCCGGCCGCCGGCACCGAGCGCGGCATCGGCGACCCGGCCCATGAGCCCGACGCGGCCGCCGCCGTAGACGATCCCGACGCCGCGGCGGGCCAGGCCCGCGCCGAGCCGGTCGGCCGCCTGCCGGTAGGCCTTCCCGTCGCCGGTCCTGGAGCCGGTGAAGACGACGACGTTGCCCGGCAGGGGCCGTTTCCGTCCGGCGATGGCGGGCAGGACGTGCTCGGCCAGCAGCGGGGCCAGATCGACGGGCAGCGCCACCGTGGGGTCTAGCCAGCGCAGCTCGGCGATCTCCGCGGCCGGCTCCGGCGTGACCTGCGCGGGGTGCTCGAAGACCGCCGCCTCCAGCTCGAAGCCCGGCTCGTTGGCGGCAGCGCACCGGAAGGTGCCGATCTCCCGCAACCCCTCCGGCGCCAGCTCGATGCCGATCTCCTCGGCGCACTCGCGCAACGCGGTCTCCGCCGGGGTCTCCCCGGCCTCGGGCTTGCCGCCGGGGAACATGAATCGTTCCGTCCCCCTTTTGCGCACGGTGAGCACCTCGCCGGCGGCGTTGCGCAGAACGACGGCGCTGACATGGATGATCTGCTCGGGTTCGCTCTTCACCTCTGCAACGTTACCGGTCAATAACGCTGCGACAGTACTGGCAAATACGGCTACAAGTTCTCCACTCCATTGCTGCTGAATTTCCGTCGAGCGAGCCCGAATAATACGACGGATACGATTGCTAGACCTATCGCCAATCCGGCCCATCCGAGCAGCGGAACGGCGGCGAGTTCCCTCGGAACGCCGCTGAGAACTATGCCTACGGCAATGACGGGGAACCCCTCTGCCTGGAGCTTGGCGGCTGTTCTTTCGCGGTCTTCAAATCTCGAAATGACGGTAGCTTCCAAGGCCGAAACCAATTCCCTGGTGCGCCGGATTTCTTCACCATGACTACTAATTTGCCGTCGAACTTCATTCAGTGAATCTCGCGTCCTCACTTCGAGGCCGTCTAGGTGATCTTTTAGCTGCCGAAGCCGTTCCTCAACACTTCCCTCAGATGAATAGCCATACATGTAGCCAGACAAATTTACGTCACCTGTGAAATTGGCCGTGATGTGGACTTCTTTCATTGGTGGCGTTTCACGGTCGAACGGCCAATGCGTGCGAACAAGCTTCCAGATCGCGGCCGATTTGTTGAAGATCCCGCTCCACAGCATTTTGAAGCCAGACGGTGACGTAATGATGGTACCCATTAGGGCAAGAGCTACACCTGACCATTTTAGAAATAGTTCGAGTACGTCTCTGTCCGCTAGGAACATCCAAATGCTCATGGCTCATCTTCCAACATGGGCGGGGCGGAGTGGTCTCAAATGGTCCCCGTTGTTGAACCTGTGCGCCCGCCAGACCTGCTCCATACGTGGTGGAGCGTGGGGCGAACTCTTCCGCGAAGCCGCCAAGCTGGTGCTCTGGCGTACGAGGTGCGCAACTCCGTCGGTAGCCTCAAAGCTACCGGCAGGCGCGGGTGCGCCGGGGGACAAGAGGCGCACACGCAAAGCCAAATGCACTGGGGGTGACGCGGGGCACAGTTGACTCAAGGCCGGTTACGTCATGATCCGGCGAGCAGCCACCAGGAGGAACCGTGTCCACCAGCAACGCGTCAGAGCAGGTCCGCCCGGCCCCGGCGGCCACCATCGGGCTGGGCCAGCGCCGGCTCGGGATCCCGGCACTGGTCTTCATGATCATCGCCGCCTCGGCCCCGCTGACCGTGGTCGCCGGCGGCGTGACCAGCAACTATGCGGTGACCAGCCTGCTCGGCATCCCGCTGTCCTTCGTGGTGCTGGGGATCGTGCTCATCCTCTTCGCCGTCGGCTACCTGGCCATGAGCCGCCATGTCCACAATGCCGGCGCCTTCTACGCCTACATCTCCCGGGGACTGGGCAAGCCGGCCGGAGTCGGTTCAGCCTGGGTCGCTCTGGTGGCCTACAACGCCATGCAGATCGGCATCAACGGGCTCTTTGGTTTCGCGCTCTCCTCGTTCCTGGCCCACCTGACCGGCGTCGAGATCCCCTGGTGGGTCTGCTCGCTGGCCGGCTGGCTGGTGGTGGCGATCCTCGGGGTGAACAAGGTCGACCTCTCCGCCAAGGTACTGGGCATCCTCGTGGCCCTGGAGTTCCTCGTCGTCATCGTCTACGACGTTCTCGCCGTCGGCGCCGCCCCCGAGGGCATCAGCGGCGCCTCGCTGGAGCCGGCCTCGCTGTTCACCACCGGCGTTGGCGCCGCCCTGGCGTTCAGCATCGCCGCGTTCATGGGGTTCGAATCCGGGGCCATCTACAACGAGGAGACCAAGGACCCCCGGACCACCGCCCGGCGCGCGACCTACATTGCCGTCGTCATCATCGCCGTCTTCTACGCGTTCTCCGCGTGGGCCATGGCCGTGGCCGAGGGCGACAGCCAGGTCGTCGCCCGGTCGCAGGAGTTCGGCCCCGATCTGATGTTCGTCTTCCTGGCCGACCACGCGGCGACCTGGTTCGTGGACCTGGCCAACCTGCTGTTCATCACCAGCCTGCTCGCCGCGCTCGTGGCCTTCCACAACGTCGTGGCCCGCTACGTCTTCGCCCTGGGCCGCGAGTCCGTCCTGCCGTCCGCCCTGGCGCGGGTCTCCCGCCGCTCCGGCGCGCCGGTGGCCGGATCAGTGGTGCAGTCGGTGCTGGCGCTGGCCGTCATCATCGTCTTCGCGATCGCCGGGACCGGGCACGAATACGGTGCGCTCTTCCCGGTCCTGACGCTTTTCACCTGGCTGACCAACATGGGCGCCTTCGGGCTGGTGCTGCTCATGGCGCTGACCTCCTTCGCCGTCGTCGGCTTCTTCCGCCGCACCCCCTCGGGCAACGGACCCTGGACGACGACGGTGGCACCCGTGGCCGCCGGCGTGGCACTCGCGGTGCTGTTCGGTTTGATCGTGGCCAACTTCGACGTGCTCATCGGGCTCGAGCAAACCGGGGTGCTCAGCTGGCTGCTGCCGGCCATCGTCGTGGTCCCGGGAATCGCGGGCGTCCTCGGCGCCTACTGGCTGCGCTCGGCACGCCCCGGCGTCTATGCGGGCATCGGGCGCGGCGGGGTGGACCCGGACGAGCTCGACTAACCGGCGGGGCCGGCCCGGTCGATCTGCCGCTGGACCGGGCCGGCATACAGGTCCACGACCTCGTCCGCGCCGATCTGGCCCAGGTCGAAGAACCCCGCCACACGGATCCCCTCGGCCAATCCGACCAGCTGGCACGTCACAGCGGCGGCGTGGCGCAGGTCGGTGGTGGTGTCACCGATGAGATCGGCGACGCCGCCCAGGAAATTGGCCCGTTCGACCTCCCGGGTCTCCCCGGGGGTGGGGGACTGCCGGATCTTGGGGATGAGGGTCGCCCACGGTTCGGCCAGGTCTGCGTCGCGGCGGTGCAGGATCTGCTGCACCAGGGCCCGGCCGAGGCGCTCGCGGGGCAGGTCCAGCTCCGCGAAAGGGACCTTGAGGGGCCCGATGGTGCTGTAGAGCTCGGCCTTGGAGCCAAAGAGCTTGATCACCAGGCCCGGTGAAACGGCAGCGGCTTCGGCGATCTGGCGCACCGTCACGTCGTGGTAGCCGCGCAGGTCGAACAGTTCATTGGCTGCGTCGCGGATCCTGCTGCGGCCGTCCGGGCCGGTCATTCGGAAAAGCCGATGTCGACCCGCTCGGAGCGGGCCCGCAGGATGGCCTTGACCGAGGCGGTGGCCACCCCGCCCGGGGCCACTGCCGTGACGACGTAGGTGCCCGAGGGGGGCAGGGCCAGGGTATAGCGGCCGGCGTCATCGGTGCGGGTTGCGGCCACGAAATCGCCGGCCCCGGCCGACAGGGTCACCAGGGCGTCGCCGACCGGGAAACCGGCCCGGTCGATGAGCCCCTCGAGGGAGAGTTGCTCGAGTAGCTCCAGGTCGTGTTGGGTCTCGCCGCCGGAGAACTCGACGTACTGGGACCGCGGGGCCCAGCCGCCGGCATTGGCCACCACCACGTACCGCCCCGGACCGGGAAGCGCCGCGGTGAAGTGCCCGTCGTGGTCGGTGCGCGCCCAGTCCCCGGGGACCCCGTCCTCCCGGACGAACGTCACGACGGCGGGGGCGGCCAGGCCGGTCCTGCCGTGCATGGTCAGGCGCCCGTGCACGAGCGTCTCCTGTACGCCATCGGCCGCCTTGATGGTGTGGGTCCTGCCGGGGATGAACAAGGCGATGCCGATACCGATCGCCGCCGCCACGGCGGCCAGCCAGAAGGTGAGGTGGAGCGCATTGAGCGAGGGGACCGGGACGCCGTCGTATTGGATGACCAGTGCGGAGAGGATCAGGCCGGTGAGGGCGCTGGCCACCGAGGTGCCCATGGAGCGGACCAGGGCGTTCACGCCGTTGGCCGAGGCCGTTTCGGTGATCGGCACGGCGCTCATGATCAGCGTCGGCATCGCGGCGTAGGCGAAGGCGACGCCGACGTTGACCAAGGTGGCCCCGACGATGATCTCCCAGACCGCGTTGTCGAAGAAGACCCGCCCCACATAGGTGACGCCCATGATCGCGGTGCCGAACACCAGGGCCGCCTTCCCGCCCCACCGGTTGATCATTGCTCCCGCGACGGGGGCGAGCACCACCATGGCCAGCCCGGACGGCACCATCGCCAGGCCGGCCACCAGGACCGAGAGGCCGAAGGCGTACCCGGTGCCGCTGGGGACCTGCAGCTGCTGGGTGGTCACGAGCATGTTGACGAACATCGCCACGCACACGAAGAACGAGGAGATGTTCGTCAGCAGCACCGGGCGCTTCGCGGAGGTGCGCAGGTCGACCATGGGCTGGTTGACGCGCAACTGCAGGGGGATCCAGCCGGCCAGCAGGGCCAGTGCGAGGGCGAACAGGCCCAGGACCAGCGGGCTGGACCACCCCCAGCTCGCGCCCTTGGACACCGCCAGCAGCGCCGCGGTGAGGATGAGGGAGAGCACCAACGCCCCCAGGATGTCGAATCGTCCAGGTGTGGTGATCTTGGATTCCTCCACCAGCAGGACGACGCCCACGACGAACACGGCACCGAGGGCCGCGGAGAC
The DNA here is from genome assembly GCF_056680475.1 of Arthrobacter sp. ASL1. Taxonomy (NCBI): domain Bacteria; kingdom Bacillati; phylum Actinomycetota; class Actinomycetes; order Micrococcales; family Micrococcaceae; genus Arthrobacter; species Arthrobacter sp. ASL1. The sequence continues at coordinate 2,022,111 of NZ_CM155284.1, read as the reverse complement.
CCAGAAGAGCGATTCCCAACCGAAGGCGTTGAAGAGCAACCCGGAGAGCGGCATGCCCAGGGCGCCGCCGATCCCGAGGGTGGCGCTCATGAGTGCGACGGCGGAGGCCACCTTTTCCTTGGGCAGCTCGTCTCGCAGCACGGAGATGCCCACCGGGATCAGCGAGGAGGCGAAACCCTGCATCGCCCGTCCGGCGATCAACGCCGGGAACGTGCCGCCGATGGCGGCCACGAGCGAGCCGAGCGTCATGACGACCAGCGCCAGCAGCAGCATCTTCCGCTTGCCGTACATGTCCGCCATGCGGGAGATGATCGGGGTGAAGATCGCCGCGCTGAGCAGGGTGGCGGTGACCAGCCAGGAGGAATCGTCGGCGGAGACGCCCAGGATGTGGGGAAACTCGGGCAGCAGCGGGATGACCAGGGTCTGTTGGAGGGAGACCACCATGCCGCAGAGTGCCAGGACGGCGGTCGTGGCCCACGCGGGGACGGAGCGAAGCGGCACGGGCGGGGGCCTTCCGAGGTGAAATGAGGGGGATGAACAGCAGTTTACCCCTCTGTTAGGCAACACCGCGGGGCAACCTACCGTCAAGCGGGTGGCCGCGCGGGCGACACACGGGGTCGCGAGGCCGCCGTCGGCTACGCGGAGGTGAATCCGGCGTCGCCGATGTGGCCTTCCGCCGAGACGTCGAGGACGCGCTGGACGAACGCGGCATACTCGTCCATGTAGTGCCGCAGGAAATCCGCGGTGGAGACGTCGTTGACCGTGCCGTCCTTGCCGAAGACGTCCGGCTTGAAGCTGATGTACGCCTCGGGGGAGTTCAGTTGAGGCGCGTCCAGGAAGCTCAGCACGCTGCGCATGCTGGATTGCATGACCGCGGTGCCGATGGCCCCGGGGGAGGCGCCGATAATCCCGGTCGGCTTGCGGGCGAAGGAGTTGGTGCCCCAGGGACGCGAGCCCCAGTCGATCGCGTTTTTCAGTGCGCCCGGAATCGACCGGTTGTATTCGGGGGAGACGAACAGCACGCCGTCGACCGACTCGATGGCGTCCTTCAGCGCCCGGCCCTCCGCCGGGTAGTCCGCGTCGAAGTCGTAGTTGTACAGCGGAAGGTCCTTGATCGGGATCTCGCGGAACGCCAGCGTGTCCGGGGCGAGCTTGATCAGCGCCTGTGACAGGGTGCGGTTGATCGAGTTCGCGGAAAGCGACCCGACGAAGTAGCCGATCTGGTGTGTGGTCATGTTCCCAGTGCAGCACCGGAGTCTGGTCGCGTCCACCGTTGCGTTCAATTTTCCGGCTATCCCGGCGAGGCGTTCAAGCGGGTCACCGGGGTGAATGGAACCGCGCCATCCATGTCAGGCGCGGACCTCCCCGGTCCCCGGCCCGGGCGGAATTGGGCCCTGGGCCATGGCATACACCCGTTCGGCGTAGTCATCCAGGACCCTCGTGCAGTCGCCCAGCCGATCATTTGCAGTCTTTGCCTCGGCCAGTCCCAGCACATCGCGCTTCTTCAGGTCTCGGTACCAGCGGCGCAACCGGTTCAGGCCTTGTTCCTCCTCCTCGAGTTCGGCGAAGGTGAATTTCTGCTTCTTGATCTCGTGGGCGATCTCCTGTTCGAATTTTCCGCAGTCGGCCACGAACTCGGCCCATTCGTCGAGGCGCACGGATCTGTAGGCATGGCTGATGAGGTTCTCGGAGGCCTTGTCGCGGGGTGAAGCGTCGATGAGTGCGAACGTTCCGCCGGCCTCACGGCACATCTCCGCAGCCTGCTCCATGCCGGGTTCGAAGGCGGGCCCGGCCGGCAACGCCCAGACGCCGGGGGATATCGGAACGGCACCCGTGCGGCGCAGCTGGCGCCACACCGCGACCCGGTAACGGGAGGGTTCCGACGGGACCTGAAACAGGATAAGGACCCAGCTCACTCTATGTGTCACAATTTCCAGTGTAACGCCAGTTACTTAGGGAGGGACCATGAAAGTCAACCTGCTGGCTGGTACCTGGGTGGACAAGACGTTCAGGATCAGCCTGGTCCTGAAGGGGCTTGATGGGCTGCTGGAGCTCGTGGGCGGGATCTTGTTCCTCCTGGTCCCGCCGGATCGGATCGGCTCCCTGGTCGCGCTGCTTACCCAGCACGAACTCATCGAGGACCCACAGGACCTCGTGGCCAACGCACTACGGGACGCGGCAGGGGCCCTGACCATATCGGCGAGCATTTTTGCTGCGATCTACCTGCTGCTGCACGGGCTGGTGAAGGTCGTCCTCGTATGGGCCGTGCTCCGGGACAAGTTGTGGGCCTATCCATGGATGATCGCCTTCCTGCTGGTGTTCATCGTGTATCAGGGCTACCAGATTTCCACCGCCTTCTCCTGGGGGATGGTCCTGTTGACCGTCTTCGACATATTCATCGTCGTGCTTACCTGGCATGAATACCGGGTGCACAGGGTGCGGGCCGGGGGTCATCCGCCCGCCGGCCTGCCGCCGAACCGGCGAGGGTGATGGGAGCGCTACCGGGAAGTCAACCAGGTCCGTTCGGGCCGTCGAAGGAGTCGTATGTGGTGGCAGGGGCTGGTGGGCATCGTCGGGGGGCTCTTCTTGGTATATGCGGTATTGCTGTTTTTCCTTTGGCTATATGCGAGGAAACACCCGGAAACCGTGACGATGAAGGATGCGCTCAGGTTGTTGCCGGACCTTCTGCGACTGGTCAGAAACCTCATGGCCGACAAGACCGTTCCCGCCCGCGTGCGGGTCGAACTTGTCCTCTTGCTGGTCTATCTGCTGTTCCCCGTCGATCTGGTTCCGGACTTTCTGCCGGTCATCGGCTACGCGGATGACGTCCTCATCGTTGCCCTGGTTTTGCGCTCGGTCATCCGGCGCGCGGGTATCACGGCCGTGGAGCGACACTGGCCGGGTAGCCCGCAGGGATTGGAAATCATCGTCAGGCTTGCCGGTCTCGGCCGTCGATAGCCATGTGCACGCGTCAGGGCACATCCGCAGACGGCCTGATCGCGCGTGTTTGCCAGATCAACGGATCACTGGAAGCGGCCTCGCGATGAGGGCGAATGCCGGGTCCTTGCGTGCTGGATGCGCATTCCGGGCGATCTGATCACGGCGTCCTGGCGCGGGTCTGCATCCCGATGCCGGACGGGGAGGTCGCGCCGTGTCCAGGTGATCGTGCAATAATCTTCGTATGAATGCAGATATTGGGATTTCCGGTCGGGAACCCGAAAGCCAATACGTAGAGCTTGCCGTCGAGGTCTTCGCGATGCTCGCCGATGCCACGCGTGTGCGGATCATCCTCGCCTTGCAGGAGGGGGAAATGTCGGTGAACCATCTCGCGGACATCGTGGACAAGTCCCCGGCGGCGGTGTCGCAGCACCTCGCGAAAATGCGCCTCACTCGCATGGTCTCCAGCAGGCAGGACGGGACGAGGGTGTTCTATCGGCTGGCCAACGAGCATTCCCGACAGCTGGTCGCCGACGCGATCTTCCAGGCGGAGCATGCCCTCGGTGGTATCCCGCTGCACCACCACGAGGAAGCGCAGCAGGACCAGTGAAACCACGCGCAGGACACCACCAAGTCCACACGGGTCACGCTGTGGACCACGACACCCATGGGCATGAACACGACGGGCATGAGCACGGCCACGCGCATTCGCATCCGACCGGGCTGAAGGGCTTCTTCTACGGGCTTTTCGTGCCGCATAGCCACGATGTTTCGGATTCGATAGACGATGCGATGCAGAGCAGCGCCAAGGGAATCCGTGCGGTGAAGCTCTCCCTGCTGGGACTCGGGCTTACCGCGGTGTTCCAGCTCGTCATCGTCCTGATTAGCGGTTCGGTGGCATTGCTGGCCGACACGGTGCACAACTTCTCCGACGCCTTGACGGCCATTCCGTTGTGGATCGCGTTCCTGCTCGGTCGTCGGGCCGCCACGAAACGGTTCACGTTCGGCTTTGGGCGGGCCGAGGACATGGCGGGGCTGTTCATCGTCGCGATGATCGCGCTCTCGGCGGTAGTGGCCGCCGTGGAATCGATCCGCAGGTTCTTCGCCCCGCAGCCCCTGGAGAACCTGGGCTGGGTGTTGGCCGCGGGGCTGATCGGTTTCGCCGGCAACGAGCTCGTGGCGATCTACCGGATCCGCATTGGGCGGCAGATCGGCTCGGCGGCGCTGGTCGCTGACGGCGTCCATGCCCGCACCGATGGATTCACGTCCTTGGCCGTCGTCCTGGGCGTCGCCGGCGTCTGGCTTGGCTTCCCGCTGGCCGATCCCATCATCGGGTTGCTGATCTCGGTCGCCATTGCCGTGCTTTTGTGGGGCACCGCCCGGGACATCGGCAGGCGGCTGATGGACGGCGTCGACCCCGAATTGATGGAGCGCGCGGAAACTGCCATCGAGAGCCTGGTGTCGAGCTCGTCGATCAGGATGCGATGGATGGGACACCAACTGCACGTGGAGGTCTCCATCGGGGCCGGGGACACTTCCAGTATTCGGGAACTGACCCGACAAAACCGCGCCGTGGAGGAAGCGCTGCGCTCGACACTTCCCAACGTCGGCTCGGTGGCGATCATCCCGATCTGGGAAGCGACTGCAGCCCCCGCTTCCAGCTGACGCTTCGGTGGATCCGCATCAGCTCCCGCCCGGTCCCGGGCACGTTATCCCTTGGGGGCGGCCGGGCCGCGGCATAGGCTGGCGACAGGGCCTCCGGGGCCCTCGCGGCGCGCGGCGCCGCACACCACGAGTCAACCGAAGGAGCGTGCGATGACCAACGCAGGAGACCACCGGGACGATGAGAAGGGCCAGCCGGAGACCGGTGCGCCGCTCTCCGAACACATTGCCGCGGACGACGGCGGCGATACGGAAGTGGACGCCGATTCGATCCCCGTGCAGGGAAACGACGAACTGGCAGACGAATTGGCGGAAGAAGCCTACGGCGACAAGGACGACGACGGGAACCCCGACATCCCCAACGCCCCGTTCCCCGGCTGAGCCGAAACGGCAGGAACGTGAAGACGCCCCCGCCGCCTGCAGTGCAGGTGGCGGGGGCGTCCTCGGTGCGGGGCTGCCGGCTACGCGGCCAGCGGAGCGCTGGCGGCAGTGCCGGAAACCAGCAACCGGTCGCCGTCCGCGGCCACGGTGACCGAGCCGCCGTCGTGCACTGCGCCGGTGACCAGCAGGTCGGCGATGGCGTCGTCGACCTCGCGCTGGATCACCCGGCGCAGCGGACGGGCGCCGTACTCGGGCTCGTAGCCGCGCTCGGCGATCCAGCCCACCGCACTGTCCTCGGCGGTGAACGAGATGCCCTGGGCAGCCAACCGGGCCTCGGTGGCGCGCAGCTGCAGTGACACGATCCGGCGCAGCTCGTCCTTCTCCAGCTTTCGGAAGAGCACGATCTCGTCGATGCGGTTCAGGAACTCCGGCCGCATTGTCTCGCGCAGCCGGCCCATGACCCGGTCGCGCAGGGCCTTCTCGGAGCCGAAGCCGTTGGCGTCCCCGGCCTGCTGCGGGGTAAAGCCCATGGCACCGGACTTGCTGGCCAGGAACTCCGATCCGAGGTTGCTGGTCATGATGATGACCGTGTTGCGGAAGTCGACCGTGCGCCCCTGCCCGTCGGTGAGCCGGCCGTCGTCCAGGACCTGCAGGAGCAGATTGAACACGTCTGGGTGTGCCTTCTCCACCTCGTCGAGCAGCACGAGCGAGTACGGGTTGCGCCGCACCTTCTCCGTCAGCTGGCCTGCCTCGCCGTAGCCGACGTAGCCTGGAGGGGCACCGACCAGCCGCGAGACCGTGTGGCGCTCGCCGAACTCGCTCATGTCGAAGCGCAGCAGGGCGTCTTCCTTGCCGAAGAGCGACTCGGCCAGCGATTTGGCCAGTTCCGTCTTGCCCACGCCCGTGGGGCCCAGGAAGAGGAAGCTGCCCACCGGCCGGCCGGCGTCGCCCATGCCCGTGCGGTTGCGCCGCACCGACTTGGCGATGACGGAGACCGCGTCGTCCTGGCCGATGACCCGGGAATGCAGGTCATCCTCCAGTTGGGCGAGCCGGGCACGGTCGCCCTCGGTGAGGCGGGAGGCCGGGATGCCCGTGGCCCGGGAGATGATCTGGGCGATCTGCTCCTCGTCGACCACGTCGGTGGCAGCGGCCCGAGGTGCGGTGCCCGTGGCGGCCACCTGATCGAGGTGTTCGACCAGCCCGGCAATCTCGTCGCGCAGCTGTCCGGCCTCCTCGAAGCGCTCGGCGGCCACTGCCTCGTTCTTGCGGGTCTCCAGTCCTGCCAGTTCGGCGCGCAGGGCCTCGACGTCGACAGCCGGCCCGCGGCGCAGGCTCAGCCGGGCGCCCGCCTGGTCGATCAGGTCGATCGCCTTGTCCGGCAGGAACCGGTCGGTGAGGTACCGGGCCGAGAGCTCGACCGCGGCCCGCAGGGCACCCTCGGTGTAGGTCACGTGGTGGTGTTCGGCGTAGCGGTCCTGCAGCCCGGCGAGGATCTCGACGGCGTCCTCCTGCGAGGGTTCGCCGACGGTGACGGGCTGGAAACGGCGCTCCAGGGCCGGATCCTTTTCCACCTTGCGGTACTCGCCCAACGTGGTGGCACCGATCAGGCGCAGCTCACCGCGGGCCAGCCGGGGCTTGAGGATGTTGCCGGCGTCCATGCCGCCACCCTCGCCGGATCCACCGGCCCCGACGACGGTGTGCAGCTCGTCGATGAAGACGATGTACTCGCCGGCGTGCGTGGCGATCTCGTCCATGGTCTTGGTCAGGCGTTCCTCGAAGTCGCCCCGGTACCGGGTGCCGGCGAGCATGCCGGGCAGGTCCAGGGAGATGACCCGCTTGCCATGCAGCTGGGCCGGGACCTCGTCTGCGGCCAGGGCCCGGGCCAGTCCCTCGACGACGGCGGTCTTGCCGACGCCTGCCTCACCGATGAGCACCGGGTTGTTCTTGGTGCGCCGGGCCAGGATCTCGATGGTCTGCTCGATCTCGAGTTCGCGGCCGATCACCGGGTCCAGCTTGCCCTCGGCCGCGAGCGCGGTCAGGTCGGTGCCGTAGGTCTCGAGCATGGGGGTCTCGGATTCCGAGGTGGGGCCGGAGGCCCCCGGGGCCATGTGGGGTTGCGCGTCCGCTGCGGCCTGCTGTGCGGCGGCCGCGCCGATGTCTTGCAGCGATTCCGGGGTGACGCCCGAGGCGGCCAGCACCTGCCCGGCGGGGGAGTCCTGGTTGAGCACGAAGGCGACGAAGAGGTGCTCGGGATCGATGTAGGTCGAGCCGAAGGCCCGGGCGACCTGGCGGGCATCCAGCAGGGCGCGCTGGGCCGAGTTCGTCAGCGAGGGGGCTCCGCCGTCGTGCCGGGTGGACGATTGCGGCAGGCGCTGCTCCGCGTCGCGGATGATCTCCGCGACGTCGATGCCGGCGGCCTTCAGCTGGGCGGCCGGCCCCTCCTGCTCGAGCATGACGCGCAGCAGGTGCAGGGCATCGAGTTCGGTATGGCCGTGCTCGGTCGCGAAGCTGGCCGTCTGGGCGAGCAGTTCGTGTGTACGGCGGCTGAGCAGCCGCGTGATGTCAATGGGGCGGCCGGCTTGCGCGGCCCGCTGGCCCTGCAGATAGCGGGCCAGGAAGTCGTCAAATGAGCCGTTGCCCGACCCGGTGGAACCGAAGAACGTTGGCACGTGATCCTCCAAAATAAACTTGAGCTTCTTACGCTCAAGTATAGAGAGTTGAGCGGGTTTCACTCAAGTTAACGCTGAGGCCTCGGGATTATTCCTGCGGCATGCCGTCGCCGGACTCCGGTTCCGGCCGACCCTATCCCGGCGCGGGGGGCCCGAGTAGTCTGCTGGCAAGGGACGGATCCGGCGCCCGGCGCCAGGTCGCCGGCCCCCACGCCACAATGTCGAGAACCCGGAGTGTGCTGACATGAAAAAGCTCATCAACGACCCGCAAGCCGTCGTCCAGGAGTCGGTGGACGGATTCGGGCTGGCACACGCCGATCTGGTGTCCATCCACCGGGATCCGCTCTTCGTCACCCGCAGGAAGGGGCGGGAGGGCAAGGTGGGGCTGCTCTCCGGTGGTGGCAGTGGCCATGAACCGCTGCATGCCGGGTACGTAGGGCACGGGATGCTGGACGCCGCGGTCCCCGGGCCGGTGTTCACCTCGCCCACCCCCGACGCCATCATCCCGGCGACCCGCGCCGCGGACACCGGTGCCGGCGTCGTGCACATCGTGAAGAACTACACCGGCGACGTCCTGAATTTCGAGACCGCCGCCGAGATGTGCCAGGCGGAGGGGATCGAGGTGCGCACGGTGCTGGTCAACGACGACGTCGCCGTGGAGGACTCGCTGTACACGGCAGGGCGGCGTGGCGTCGGTGGCACGGTCCTGGTCGAGAAGATCGCCGGGGCCGCGGCCGAGCGGGGGGATGGGCTCGACGACGTTGCCGCCATCGGCAACCGCGTCAACGACAACGTGCGCAGCATGGGGGTGGCGCTCAGCGCCTGCACCGTCCCGCACGCGGGGGTCCCGAGCTTCGAGCTGGCCGATGACGAAATCGAGATCGGCATCGGCATCCACGGCGAGCCCGGCCGGCACCGGATTCCCCTGGAACCGGCGGACGGCATCACGGACCGGCTGCTGGAACCCATCCTGGCCGACCTCCACCCCGTGGCGGGGGAGGAGGTCCTGCTGTTCGTCAACGGCATGGGCGGGACCCCGTCCAGTGAGTTGTACATCGTTTTCCGGCGGGCGGTGCAGGTCCTGCAGGATGCCGGGCTGGCGGTGTCCCGGTCCCTGGTCGGCAACTACATCACCGCCCTGGACATGCAGGGCTGCTCCATCTCGGTCCTGCGGCTCGACGACGAGCTGACCGAGCTCTGGGATGCGCCCGTCCTCACTCCGGCACTGCGGTGGGGCAAGTAGATGGCGGACACCCTGGGAACCGACTGGGCCATCGACTGGCTGCGACGCAGCGCTGCCGCGATAGCAGATCACCGCGTCGAGCTCGGCGAACTGGACCGGGCCATCGGAGACGGGGACCACGGTGAGAACCTGCACCGTGGCTTCACGGCCCTGGTGGCGAAGCTGGACGCGGAGGCGCCGCCCACCCCGGGGAGCGCCTTCAAGGTGGCGGCCATGACCCTGATGTCCACCGTCGGCGGGGCGGCGGGCCCGCTGTACGGCACGGCCTACCTGCGTGCGGCCAGCGCCGTGGGCGAGGACGAGACCCTCGACGCCGGTGCACTCGTGGCGGCCCTGACCAGCGCGCGCGACGGTGTCGTCGCCCGCGGCAAGGCCGCACCGGGGGACAAGACGATGATCGATGCCTGGACCCCTGCGGTGGATGCCGCCGCCGCCGCCCAGGAGCAGGGGGTGCTGGCCGTCCTGGAGGCCGCGGCCACCGCTGCCGAGGGCGGGGCCGTGGACACCGATCCGTTGATCGCGCACAAGGGCCGCGCCAGCTACCTGGGCGAACGCGCCGTGGGGCATCGCGACCCAGGGGCCGCGTCCTCGGCGCTGATCCTGCGGGCCGCGGCGGACGCGGCGGCAAGGAATGCCGCATGACCGTCGGCCTGGTCGTGGTCTCCCATAGTGCCCAGCTGGCCGCGGGCGTGGTGGAGTTGGCATCCCAGATGGCGCACGATGTGGTCCTGGTCGCCGCCGGGGGCATGGACGACGGGAACGTGGGCACCTCCCTGGACAAGATCATGACGGCACTGGACGAGGCGGACAGCGGCGACGGGGTCGTGGTCCTGGCCGACCTCGGATCGGCGGTCATGACGGCCGAGGCCGCCATCGAGTTCCAGGACCGTCCCGCCCGGGCCCGGTTGGCGGATGCGCCCCTGGTCGAGGGTGCGGTGGCCGCAGCCGTTGCGGCCCAAGGCGGGGCAGACCAGGCGGCCGTGCTCCACGCCGCGCAAACGGCGTGGTCCCCCGCCGAGTCGGCCCGGTCGGGACCGTCGGGCGCGGAGGCGTCCGATGCAGGAGCGTCCACCGCGGGGGCTGCCGGCCTGGAAGCGGACGGCGCGGCTCCGGCTGAGCTGACCTCGACGTTCACCCTCGTCAACCCGCTGGGTCTGCACGCCCGTCCAGCGGCGGCCCTGGCATCGGAGCTGGCTGCCCTGGACGTCGAGGTCGACATCAACGGGGTCGACGCGCAGTCGGTCATGATGCTGATGACCCTCGGGGCCGGTCAAGGCACCGAACTTCACGTCAGCGCCTCCGGCCCAGAGGCGCAGCAGGCGCTCGACGTGGTCCGGCGCGCCGTCGAGGGCGGCTTCGGCGAATCCTAGCGGCGCGGAACGGGCAGGGAAGGGCCCGGGCCCGCGGAGGCCGACAGCGAGGGGGCTCCGCCGTCGTAATGGCTGGACGACTGCGGTAGACGCTGCTCGGCAGCGCGGATGATCGTCGCGACCTCGATGCGGGCCGCCTTGAGCTGGGTGGCGGGCCCCTCCTGGTCGAGCATCACGCGCGGCAGGTGCAGGGCGTCGAGTCCTACGTCTGATTTATGGCTTCCAATTCGCGCAAGAAATCCACGGCGGCTAGTACGCGGCGGGGGGCGCGGTGTGCGGGTGCGAGCATGGCATGGATAGCGTTCGGCTCGATGTCGTCAATGACCGGTACGTAGGAAACCCCTAAACCATCGACGCTGCTCCAGCGAGCAGGAACGGAGTTGAACAGCGAGTAGCCCAGTCCGCGGGCGACCATCGACTGAATGGTGTCGGCGTTGGTGCTGCTCCAACGGAGTTTCGGGGTCAGGCCGAGGGAGTCGAAAATCTCGGTAAGTCTGTCCACGGTTGGGGGGATGGCCAGGAGGATTGCGTTCTCGTCGACGACTTGGTGCAACGAGATGCCGTCGCGGCCGGCGAGCGGGTGGTCTGCAGGCAACATGACGTGCAACCGGACGTCCGTCACCGGTATCGAAGTCATCGCGGGGTCGGACTGCAAAGCATAGACAAGCGCCATATCCAGGCGACCGTGGGTCACCTCCTGCTGCATCCGCCATGGTGCGCCTTCGCGGAACGTCACGTCGACTCCCGGATGGTGGATGGCGAAGTGTTCCACCAGTGGCGGTATGAGTCGCGGGGAGAGAGTGTGGCTGCAGCCAATGCGCAGTTGACCTTTCATCTGGACGAAGCTCTCCGACACGGCTTCTTCCGCGAGTGCAACCCTGGCGAGGATATCGCGGGCACGGGCGGCGAACTCGACGCCCGCAGATGTGGGTACGACACGTTTTGACCGGGTTCGAAAGTGCAGGTCGGCAGCCAGGCCCCGCTCCAGCTCCGACAATGCCATGGATGCCGCCGACTGAGATACATGGCACTGACGGGCGGCTGCGGTGACTGAGCCGGTGTCGACAACGGCCACGAAGTACTGGAGCTGTCGCAGCGTCATTTCTGGCATAAGTTCTCCTGATGATCGACATCGAATCAATCGACTATTCATATTATGTGTTGCGCGACACACTGGGACCAGCCAATTCATGCAGGAGGACCCATGTATCCGCCCATACCGCTCGCCCCCCAATCGGACCTCAGGCCCCGTATTGTCACGCTCGGCACTGCCGGCGGACCAAAATGGTGGCGCGAGGAGGCAGCCAGCCGCCGCACCGGGATCGCCACAGCAGTCATCGTGGGCGACAACATCTACCTGGTTGATTGCGGCCACGGGGTTGGCAGGCGTCTAAGCGAAGCGGGCCTCGAGTTGAGGAATCTGCGCGGCATCTTCCTGACGCACTTGCATTCTGACCACACCGTGGATCTGGCCAGCCTGGCAGTCTTCGGGCTGTATGAGCTGCTGGACCGTCGCGGCGATCCCGTAAGGATCATCGGCCCCGGGAACCGCGGGATGCTCCCGGCAACCTCGCCGCGGGCCACTTCAGAGCCACAGGCCGTGAATCCTGCGAACCCGACCCCGGGCACCCGGGAAATGTTCGAGATGTTGGTGAATGCGCACGCCACGGATCTGAATGACCGCATCTTTGACAGCCTGCGCCCCTCGCCGTTCGAGCTGTTCGACGCCAGCGATATCGCCGTTCCCGCCGAGATCGGCTACCACCCCAACGAAAACCCGACCCCGGAGATGGAGCCTTTCGAGATTTACCGGGACGACCTGGTGACCGTGTCCGCCATCCTGGTGGAGCACCCTCCGGTAGCACCGGCGTTCGGGCTGCGCTTCGACACCGCGCAGGGGTCGGTCACCTTCTCCGGCGACACCGCGTTCACCCCAAACATGGCCCGCCTTGCCCGCGATACTGACTTGCTGCTGCACGAGGCCATTGACTTCGGATACGTCGAACGGACCTACGGTGACGCCACCGATGACGGAGCGCGGGCTGCCCGAGACCACCACTACAAGTCGCACACCAGTGTGGCGGACGCGGCCAGAACCGCGGAGGAAGCAGGTGCTCGAGCCCTCGCACTACACCACTTGGTGCCTGGGACGGCACCTGACCACGTCTGGCAGCAGGCTGAACCGCATTTTTCTGGGGAATTCATCGTCCCCGACGACCTTGACGTCATCTCGTTTCAGCGGACTCTTGACCGGTCGACCGTGTAGGCAAGCTGTCACCACGGACGGCCACCGACACCATTGCCGTATCCGCCCCCATCCCTTCTCCGAGACCAGGACAAATGATGAACCGAGAACCGCTAGTGGCCACCGACCCGACGAAGGGTGCGGAGCCGGGTCGAGAAACGCTGAACACCAAGGACATGCGCCGGATCCTGTCCTCAAGCTTTATCGGAAGTGCGATCGAGTATTACGACTTCATTCTCTATGCGACGGCGGCTGCAGTTGTTTTCAACAAGGTCTTCTTCGCCAACCTCGAGCCCGAGATCGCAGTTCTAGCCTCCTTCGTGACGCTCGCAGTGGGGTACGCTGCCCGTCCTCTGGGGGGAATTGTCTTCGGACACTACGGTGACCGGATCGGCCGCAAGAAGATGCTGGTGTTCTCCATGATGATGATGGGCGCATCGACGGTCCTCATCGGGCTGCTGCCCACCACAGCGCAGATCGGCGCGGCCGCGCCCATAGTGTTGATGCTGCTGCGGGTCATCCAGGGCATCGCAGTCGGCGGGGAATGGGGTGGAGCGGCCCTCATGGCACTGGAGCACGCCCCGGCGCGCAAGCGGGGTTTCGCCACTTCGTTCGCCAATGCGGGCGGGCCAGCGGGCGCCATCCTGGCTACTCTGGTCGTCTCAGCGGCGTAGGCAGCAACCGGTGCGCAGTTTTTGCAGTGGGGATGGAGGATTCCCTTCCTGCTCAGTGCTGTGCTGATCGTGGTCGGCTTGGTGATTCGACTCAAGGTCCAGGAAACGCCGATGTTCGCCAAGCTGGCGCAGGAAGGCGAAAAGCGGAAGCTGCCTCTCATCGAGGTTTTGCGCGGCCATCCACGCGCCGTGCTCATCGCGCTGATCGCGACCATGAGCTTCTTTTGCTGCCAGGGCATCATCACTGTCTGGGGTGTCGCGGTTGCCGTGGAAAACGGCGTCGATCGTTCCGGCGTGCTGAACTGGAAGGCAGCCGGGGCTGTGGTTACCTTGGTAGTCACCTTTTGGGCGGCGCGGATGTCCGACAAAATCGGGCGCAATCGTATGCTCCTCATCGGCGGCTCCCTCGGAATCGTCTTTGCCTACCCCTTGCTGTTCCTCCTGACCAACGGCACGCTGTGGGGTTTCGCCATCGCCGATGTCGTGGGAAATGGCGTGATTCAAGGCATGCTCTACGGGCCGATCGGGGCGTACATCGCGGAGCAATTCCCGACCCGGGTCCGGTACACAGGCGCCTCGCTGGCCTACCAAGGTGCTTCCATGCTCGGAGCTGGTTTCACTCCGATGATCGCCGCAGGTTTGGTAGTTCTTGGTGGGGGCGGATTCGGTTTGATCGGAGTGTTCTGGATCCTCGTGTTGGTGGCCGGCATGGTTGCCGTCTTGTTGACGAGCGAGGGAACGCGCCGGAATTTGGACTGATCCCGCAGTGGCGGTGAGATGGCCAGCGCGCTCTCGATAGGCTGTTGTAACGACGACGGAAGGACCACGGTGGCCGAAACGGGCAACGAGAAGGAACCGGCGCAGCGCGGGTGGCTGGCGGGAAGGGTCCTGCCCGGCGGGGACGAACCGGATGCGCGGTTCACCCTCGCCAACGAGCGCACCTTCCTGGCCTGGATCCGCACGTCGCTGGCGTTCCTGGCCGGGGGCATCGCGCTGGAGGCCTTCGCCTTCGACGCGTTCCCGCCCGACCTGCGGAAGGCCATCTCGATCATGGTGATCTGCATCGGCCTGCTCATCAGCGCCGGGGCCGTGTTCCGCTGGTTGCGGGTCGAGACGAGCATGCGCCACCACCGGCCGCTGCCGTTCCCGGCGATCATTCCGGTCCTGGGTCTGGGCGGTGCGCTGGCCGCCGCGGTCATCGTCATTGTCCTGGCCGTTTCGGGCTAGGCCACCGATGTCCACGCCCATCACCCGCGCCCACGACGATCCCGGCCTGCAGCCCGAGCGCACGGTCATGTCCTGGGGGCGGACCACGCTCTCGCTCTTCGTGGTCAGCGCCGTCTTCCTGCGCTGGATGCCGCACTACGGGTGGCCGATCCTGCTGCTGGTGGCCGTCGCCGCCGGTGGGGCGCTGGCCATCTACGCCACGCAGCGCCGCCGATACCATGTGCGGGCCCATGGGATCGCCAGCGGCCGGATCGCCGCCGACGCCGTCGCCGTCTTCTCCACGGCCGGCGCGGTGATCGTGTTGGGCGGGCTGGCGCTGGCCGTCGTGGCCGCTACCTGATCGTCAGCCAGATGGTCTTCAGCTGCGTGTACTGCTCGAAGGCCTCCAGCCCGTTGTCCCTGCCGCCGAAACCCGAGGTCCGGTACCCGCCGAACGGCGTGGTGATGTTGCCCTCGCTGTAGCCGTTGATGGCCACGGTGCCCGCGCGGACGCCGCGCGCCAACCGAACCGCCGTGTCGATGTCGCGCGACCAGATCGTCGCGGCCAACCCGTACTCGGTGTCGTTGGCCATCCGCAGCGCCGCTGCTTCGTCGTCGAAACCGATCACGGCGACCACCGGGCCGAAGACCTCCTCGCGGGCGATGTCCATGCCGGGGTCGACGCCGTCGATGACGGTGGGGGCGATGTACCAACCACCGGTTTCGGTGAAGAGCGCCTCGCCGCCGGTGACGATCCGGGCGCCGGCGGACCGGGCGCCGTCGACGTAGCCGAGCACCCGCTCCAGCGCCGAAGCCTCGATGAGCGGGCCGGTGACGGTTTCCGGCGATGAGGGGTCCCCGACCGTGCGGATCTGCGCCCGGCGGGCAAGCTCGTCCACGAATTCGGAGCGGATCGATTCGTGGACCAGGATCCGTGAGCCGGCGGAGCAGTTCTGCCCGGAGGCCCAGAAGGCCGCCTCCGCCAGGTCGTCGGCGACGTCGGGCAGCCGGTCTGCGTTATCCGCCAGCACGATCTGCGGGGACTTGCCGCCGCACTCCAGGGCGATGTTCTTTAGGTTGCTGTCCGCCGAGTAGCGCAGGAATTCGCGGCCGATCTCGGTGGACCCGGTGAACGTGATCATGTCGACGTCGGGGTGCAGCCCCAGCGCCCGTCCGGCGATGTGCCCCAGCCCGGGGATGACGTTGAAGACGCCGTCGGGCACCCCGGCCTCGGTGGCCAGTTCGGCAATCCGCAACGTGGACAGGGACGCGAGTTCCGGCGGCTTGACCACCAGGGAGTTCCCCGCGGCCAGGGCGGGCGCCATCTTCCACGCGAGCATCGCCGCCGGGAAGTTCCACGGCAGCACGGCGCCGACCACGCCGATCGGTTCGCGCACGATCAGCCCCAGCTCCCCGGAGCCGGTGGGGGAGACCTTGCCGAAGACCTTGTCCACGGCCTCGGCATACCAGCGGATGGTGCCGATGGTGTCCGGCAGGTCGAATTCGTGGCAGTTGGCGATCGGCCGGCCGGCGTCGACGGATTCGAGCAGCGCGAGCTCGTCGGTGGCGGCCTCGATGAGGTCGGCCAAACGCAAGAGCACGGCCTTGCGCTCGGCGGGGTCCGCCTGGCTCCACGTCCCGGCCTCGAAGACGGTGCGGGCACTGACAACTGCGGCGTCGACGTCCTCGGCACCGCAGGCGGCGATGTCGGTGATCTTCCGCCCGGTGGCGGGGGCGAGGGACTCGAAGGTCGCCCCGTCGGCAGCGGGGAGGAACCTTCCGTCGATGTAGGCGCCGGTGCGTAGGGATGCTGTGGGGATCTCGGCCATGGTGCGACTCCGTCCGGGCTGGGTTGCTGCGTTGTCCCCGATGCTAGTGGCGATGGCGCGCCGAAGCCATGGTGCCCGTGTTCCATCAATTTTGACGCTGGCACTGACCGATTGGGCGCCGGTTCGGGAATGCTTCGATTAAGGACCGAGCCATAATGAAAGGCCAAAGCCCCTGATAGGATGGGTTCATCATGATCGGCCCGCTCGCCTCACGGCTCGGGCCGATTTTCTTTCTTCGGAGGAGCCGGTCGTGGACTACGCAAAGCCGTGGCTGCCGATCGACGACCAGATCGACCAACTTGCCGGCCGCGGAGTCTTGATTCCAGACCGTGCTGCGGCCGGGAGCCTGCTCCGGACCGTGGGCTACTACCGGCTGACGGGCTACCTCTACCCGTTCCGCGCCTCCGAAACCTACATCGATGGCGGAGGTCGAGAGCGCACTCGTGTGCTGGGGTCGTATCGCCAGGGTAGCTCGGTCGAGGATGCCGCACGTCTCCTTGAATTTGATCGAGACTTACGGCTGCTCGTACTTGATGGCGTCGAACGCATTGAGATCGCATTGCGCACCCAGATTGGCCACGCCATCGGACGAATCGGGGCGTTCGCTCACGAGGACTCGGCCACCTTCGTCTCGTCGTTCACTGCTCCACGCAGCGACCCGGTCAGCAGTCTGCGCGTGCCCAGTCGCTTGGATGAATGGCTGACAAGGGTCCAAGAGCGGCGCGATAGTTCGGATGAGGCATTCGTTGCTCACTTCCGCCTGAAGTACAACGGTCAGATGCCGATCTGGGCGCTGACGGAACTGCTTGAACTCGGCCAGCTTTCCCGTCTCTATGCGGGGCTACGCAATGACCTTGCGACGGAGATCGCCACAGAATTCGGCGTTCCGACGAAACGCCTGATGGAGAGTTGGATTGCCACGATCAACTACGTCCGAAACATCGCTGCCCACCACGCCAGGTTCTTCAACCGAAAGTTGGTCACTGCACCAAAACGACCAAAACCTGGACAAGTCCCTCTTCTGGCGCATCTAAGCCAGTCGGATGCTCCGAAACAGTTTGGCTCGTACAGTGCGCTCGCCGTGATGGCATATCTGCTCCAGATCATCAACCGGGGTGGTGACTGGCCCCTGCGCGTTGCCGGACATCTTCGTCGTTTTCCAGCAAACGTTGTCCTCGACGTGGGGTCGATGGGTCTCGCCGCAGGGTGGCTCGACGAAGAACTCTGGAAACGCTGAACGCCAAGTCTGCATCCAATAGCGTCCTCAGCCGAGAAGGACGACGACGGTGCCGGGCACCAGGGTACCGGCGGTGCGCACGTGCGCGTAGACGCCCATGTTGGTGTGCCCGAAGGCCTCGTGGAGCGTCGTCAGGACCGGCAGGTCCCGCCGCGCCGAATCGAGGCCGACCTCGGTCGCGGTGCACCGGGCGATCTCCTTGAACACGTCCAGCCGGACGCCCCCGGCTGCCAACTCGCTGCCGAGCCAGTCGCGTTCGACAAAGGGGTCGAGCCCCTCGAGGTAGATGTTGGCGCGGAACCGCAGCGGATCGATGTCGGTCCCGGCGGCACGGGCCAGCTCGCGCACCGAGGCCAGGTTGATGATCGAGACGGCCTGCATGTCCGCGGGATCGTCGCTGCGCAGCAGGTCCGGGAAGCGGCGTCCGGGTTCCTCGGCGAAGACCGGCTGCCGGTCCGCCGGCAGTTCCAGCAGCGTGGCGATGCACGCGGTCAGCTCTGCCCGGCCCGCAGCGGTGGACAGGTCCGCGCGCAGGAGGGGGCCGCCGTCGTGCTCGGCACCGCCGTCGTGCCCCGTGGCCGGAAAGGCGGTGGCGATGCCGGGGGTGGGGCGCAGTTCCACGGTGTCGGTGTCCGGGAAGTACTCGCTGGGCACCCCGGCCAACGCCGGTTCGCGCATCAGGACGTGGAATTCGCGTTTGCCCAGGTCCTGCCTGGCGCCGGGGACGTAGCGGCCATCGGCGCGGGCGAGCGCGTACCGGCGGTCGTGCGCGACACCGTGGCCGGCGGTGAGCTGCGCCGTGTCCAGCCGCTGCGGGCTCAGCCCCTTGATCGGGTAGTAGTACAGGGAGTCGATGGTGGGGCCGTGGCCGGGGGTCTGCTGCACCCGCCCAGTCTAGATGTGCCGGTTGCGTAGGCTTGATTCGTGACATCAATGATCCTGGCCGCCCTGCTCGCCGGACTTTATGCCTGGTTGCGGCGCAAGGACCGCAGGATGCTGCGCAACAGGGTGGTGCTGGTCGCCGCCATCTGGTTCGCGGTCGGCGGGGCGACGGAGCTGATCGCCCGCGTCTTCCCGCCGTTCGACTACGTCTGGTTGGCGGTCCTGGCGTTGGCGCCGCTGGCGGTGCTGGTGCTGGCCGGGTTCCTCATTGCCAACGGGATCACCATGCTGCGCAGCGAGGGGCGCCGGTTGGGCAACCTGCTGACCCTGCTGTTGGGGGCCGCGATGCTGGGTTTGCCGGTGTTCGCCCTGCTGTTGGTGTTCTCGGGAAACCCGCTGGCCATCGGGTTCGCGTTCCTGCTGTTCTTCCTGTGCAGCTACCTCGGGGTCGTGTTCGTGGTCTTCCTGGCCTATGCGATCGCCTACGGACGGATGGAGCACGACATCTCCCCGGCGGCCATCACCATCCTGGGCTCCCGCCTCATCGGCGGGATGGTACCGCCGCTGCTGGCCAGCCGCCTCGACAAGGCCGTGGACCTCTACCGGGCCGCCCCCGAACCGAAGCCGCTGCTGATCCCTTCCGGAGGGCAGGGCGTCGACGAGTCCCGGGCCGAAGGCGAGGGCATGGCCGCCTACCTCCTCCACGCCGGGGTCCCCGCCGCCGATGTGGCCCCGGAGAACCGGGCCCGCACCACCCGGGAGAACCTGCGCTTCTCCCGGCAGGTCCAGGAGGAGGCGGGCCGTGCCGGATCCCAGCTGGTGGTCACGAACAACTACCACGTGCTGCGTGCTGCCCTGCTGGCCCGCAAGTACGACGTCGATGCCCAAGTGGTCGGGTCTCCGACCGCCCGTTACTTCGTGCCGAGTGCGTTCCTGCGCGAGTTCGTCGCGATCCTCAGCGAGCACCGGGTCCTCAACGTGCTGCTGTGCCTGCCCTTCATGGGTGTCACCGTGCTGCTGGTGCTGGCTGCACTGGCGAACTCGTAGCGTCGGCCGGCGCCCACGGCTTCAGCCACGGGGTCTCCTCCATCCCGTCGGCCGCGGCCATCAGCTCGAACCAGGTGGCCCCGTCGATGGATTCGCGGATGATGTCCGCATGCCCGGCGTGCCGGGCGACCTCCTCGATGAGATGGCCGAGCACCCAGCGGACCGACCAGGCGTCGATGTCCCGCGGGAACCAGGGGGCGCTGCGCGGGACGGGGACCGGGGTGTCCAGCGTCGCCGCCGCGACGATCCGCTTCGTGGCGGCCTCCTGGGCGTCCAGGGCTGCGACCAGCCCGCCCAGGGTGTCGCCTGCGGTCATCATGTACTGGTCGGCGTAGGTCGCCACCGCCTCCTCGAACGGGATCTGGTCGGAGGCGGGGTGTTCCGGGGCGGCGGCGATGCGGTCGACCCAGCTGGCCTCGCAGGCGGTGACGTGCTTGAGCAGCGCCCCGACGGACAGGGCGGAGACCGTCGGGGCGCTGCGGGCCTGCTCGTCGGTCAGGCCGAAGGCGGTGGTGCGCAGGTTCTGGCGTTGCTGGGCCAGGAAGGCGAGCAGCGCGGTCTTCTCGTCGGCAACGGGGCCGGGCATGGCGGGCATGGTGGGTCCTTTCGAACGGGTGGGTGGGGTGCGGTCAGCGGGTGCGGTGCAGGTACAGGTCGCGCAGCAGGGAGATCTCGGCGCCGTGGTGGATCACCTCGCGGTGGATGTGCAGCACCAGGGTCGCCATCGGCAGGTCGCCGAACGGCCCCTCCGCCGGGCCGCAGGGTGTGGCCAGGGCCTCGTCGTCGAGGGCGGTGATCCCGGCCATCCAGCGGGAGTGGGCCTCGTCGAGCTGGGCCAGGGCACCGGCCGCGGTGCCCGGGTAGTCGTGGGTCTGGTAGGAATCCGCCGGCCCGCCGAAGTGGCTGGCGTTGCGCATCCCGAACACGGCCACGACCAGGTGCCCCAGGCGCCAGGCGATGGTGGTGACCGGGGGAGGCGTGGGTTCGGGGAACGCGAAGTCGATGACGTGGTCGCCGCTGCCCCCGGTCACGGCGCCGGGCAGGTCCGGCCCGGCCTGGCCGCGGGGCCGGACGTTCCAGCACCCGGGGACCGGCTCCCACAGGTATTCGTCGTCGGTCAGGCCGTCCATCCGGGGGCGTAGCTGATGCTCCCAATGCCAGGCGAGCTGTTCGGTGAGTTCGTGGGTCCAATCGACGCGGTGCGCGGTCGTGGGCTGGTTTTCTGGTGTGTTCATGGGACCAGTCTCCAATCGATATAGGACAGGTACTGTCCGCTACCTGTGGGACGCTGGTTCCATGGACGAAACGATCGAACGGGTCCTGGGCCTGCTCAACCTGCTGCAGTCCCGACCGGTGTGGACCGGCAGCGAACTGGCCGCCGAGCTCGGGGTCACGACGCGCTCCATCCGCCGCGACGTCGAGCGCCTGCGCCGCCTGGGCTATCCGATCCGCGCCACCCAGGGTGTCGGCGGCGGCTACCAGCTCGGTGCCGGGAAGGCGTTGCCGCCCCTGCTGCTCGACGACGGGGAAGCGGTCGCCGTCGCCGTCAGCCTGCGCCTGGCCGCCGGCGGGTCCGTGGCCGGGGTCGGCGAAGCGGCGTTGCGTGCGCTGTCCAAGCTGGACCAGATGCTGCCCGCCCGGTTGCGCGCGTCGGTGGAGGCCGTCGCCACGTCGACGCTGTCCCTCGACGGCGCGCGCGGAGGCGTCGACATCGTGCCGTCGTCCCGGCTGCTGGAGCTGGCGCACGCCATCCGGACCCCCGAGGTGGTCACCTTCGGCTACACCGCTGCAGGTCCCGACGCCGTCCCCGCCGAACGCCGGGCCGAGCCATACCGGCTGGTCTCGGCAGGACGGCGCTGGTACCTGATGGCCTTCGACCTGGAGCGAGACGCGTGGCGCACGTTCCGGCTGGACCGGATCGGGGCGGTGCACGCCACGGGCTTCCGGTTCACGCGCCGGGACGCCCCCGACCCCGCCGGGTTCGTCCAGGCAGCGATCTCGCAGAACCCGTATGCGCACGTCGCCCGGGTGCGCATCGAGGCCACTGCCGGCGCCGTGCGCGCACAGATCCCCGCCACCGTGGCCAGCGTCGACGCCGATGGGGACCAGGCCTGCATCCTCACCGCGGGCGGCAATTCGCTGGAGTTCGTGGCGCTCCACGTCGCCCTGCTCGGGTACGAGGCCACCGTGCTCGAACCTCCGGAGTTGCGGCCGGTCCTGCGCAACCTCGGGGCCCGGCTGGCCCGCATGGGCCGGGAGTGAGCCGCCCGCAATCTAGACTGGGAACCGCCACGCCCGCCCGCCACCGACCCCGAAGGGGCACGATGAGAACACGCTTGAGGACCGCGGCCACCGCCGTCCTGATCTGCGCGGCCCTGCCGCTGGCCGCCTGCACGACGCCGGGGCCGGGCTCCTCGCCCTCGGGCGCCCCGGGTGCGGGAACCAGTGGAGCCGGCTCCTCCGGCGGCACCTCGAGCAGTACCGCCTCCGCCAGTGCCAGCGGCACCGCGAATCCGGCATCGCCGTCGTCCTCCGAGGGCAGCCGGGAACCGTCGACCACCCGGGCGCCATCCGCAGCGCAGCAGCGCCTGGAGAAGCTGACCCTGGAGCAACGGGTGGGGCAGGTCCTCATGATGGGCGTGCCCGCCACCGGCGCCGGTGCACCCGCACTGGCGATCATGAAACAGCAACACGTCGGCAACACGTTCCTCAAGGGCCGCAGCACCGCCGGGGTGGACGCGACGGCCGCAGCGGTGCAGGAGATCGAGTCGACGGTCTCGAAGCAGAGCACCGGCGGCATCGGGCAGTTCATCTCCACCGACCAGGAAGGCGGCCAGGTCCAGGTCCTCAAGGGCCCGGGATTCTCCACCATCCCCGCCGGCATCACCCAGGGCTCGTGGGACCCGCAGACCCTCCGGCAGCGGGCCACCGGCTGGGGCAGGGAACTCGCTGCGACCGGGATCAACGTCAACCTGGCACCGGTGGCCGACACCGTCCCGGCGTCGATCGGCACGGGGAACGCACCCATCGGCGCTTTCGGCCGCGAATACGGCCACACCCCGGAAAGTGCAGCTGCCGGCTCCTCGGCCTTCGCCGCCGGCATGGAGGCCGCCGGCGTCGCCCCGGTGATGAAGCACTACCCCGGGCTTGGCAAGGTCAGCCGCAACACCGACGTCTCGCATGGGGTCACCGACACGAGCACGACCCGCGACGACCCCTCGCTGGTTCCATTCCAGCAGGGCATCGACGACGGCCTCGATTTCGTGATGCTTTCCAGCGCCTACTACGCGAAGATCGACGCGAAGAACCCGGCGGCCTTCTCCGACACCATCATCAACGGCATGCTGCGCGGGGACCAGGGCTTCGAAGGCATCGTCATCTCCGACGACATGTGCGACGCCACCCAGTTCCGCGACTGGAAGTACGCCACCCGCGCGAAGAAGTTCTTCAATGCCGGGGGCACCATGATGCTCTGCGTCAACCAGGATGCCATCCCGGCCATCGCCAGCGGGCTCGTCGCAGAGGCCACAGCGGACCCGGCATTCCGGAAGAAGATCGACGCCGCCGCGCTGAAGGTGCTCACCGTCAAGGACGGGCTGTAACCGGCCCCATCACCGGGGCCGCCGAGCCCCTGCCGTCCAGCCGCAGGTGTTGCGGGCCGAGCTCGGCGACGCTGGAGACCCCCAGCAGCGTGGTGGCCACGCGCATCTGCTCGGTCAGGATGTCCAGCGCACGCTGTACCCCCTGCTGCCCGCCGGCCATCAGGCCATACATGTAGGCCCGCCCGATCAGGGTGAAGTCGGCGCCCGCGCAGAGCGCCGCGACGATGTCCCCGCCGGACATGATGCCCGAATCGAGGATGAGTTCGACGTCGGGGCCCACCTGGTCGCGGATGGCCGCCAGCGCATGCAGGCTGGCCGGGACCTGGTCCAGCTGCCGACCCCCATGGTTGGAGACCACCAGGCCATCGGCACCGGCGTCGAGTGACTTGCGCGCATCCTCGACCGTGAGCACGCCCTTGACGAAGAGCTTGCCCGGCCAGACCGCGCGCAGCCACCGCAGGTCATCGAGCGAGAGCGTGGGGTCGAACATGGAGTTGATCAGGTCCGGCAGGGCGTGCGAGGTGCCGCTCAGCGAGGCGAACTTCAGCGAGTCGGTCGTCAGGAAGTTGAACCACCACTCCGGGCGGTAGGAGGCGTCGAGCACCGTCTTGAGGTTCAGCCTCGGCGGGATGGTCATCCCATTGCGCACGTCGCGCAGCCGCTGCCCGGCGATGGCGGTGTCCACGGTGACCATCAGGGCGTCGTAGCCGGCGGCCGCCGCACGGTTCACCAGTTCCAGCGAGGCGTCGTGGTCGTTCCAGAGGTAGAGCTGGAACCAGCGCCGGGCGTTCGGCTGGAAGGCGGCGACCTCCTCGATGGACCGGGTGCCCATGGTCGAGAGCGTGTAGGGGATGCCGGTGGCCGCCGCGGCGCCGACGCCGGCCTCCTCGCCCTCGGCATGCATGAACCGGGTGAACCCGGTCGGCGCGATGCCCACCGGCAACGCCGACCGGGCTCCGGCGATCGTCGTGGACAGGTCGACCGAGGCATGGCCGCCGAGGATGGAGGGCAGCAGTTCGACGTCGGCGAAGGCCCGCCGGTTGCGCTCCAACGTCACCTCGCGGCCGGCACCGCCATCCACGTAGTCGAAGGCAGGCTTCGGGGTCCGCCGCCGGGCGATCCGCCGCAGGTCCCACAGGTCGGCGGCCCGGGCCAGCCGGGTGGACCTGAAGTCCAGGCTGGGCCGCTCGAACTTCAACAGCGGGCGCAGTTCGGCGAACTGGGGGAGGTTGCGTTGCATGCGGGGCTCCTGGGATGGCGGGTCCGGCCGGTGGCCGGCTGGTCTGCCTCCCACGCTATCGGCACGTGGCCCCACCCGTCCGGGAGTGCCTAGGACTTCGCGATGTCGACGACGACCTTCACGTCGCCGTCGCGGTGCTCGAAGGCCGCGGCGTAGTCGTCCAGTGGGACGCGGCGGCTGATCAGGCGCCCCAGCCAGCTGGCGTCGGCCTTTGCCAAGGCGTCGGCAGCTTGCTCATAGTGTCGCCGGTTGGCGTTGACGGTGCCGAACACGACGTCGTTTTCCAGTACCGCCGTCCGGTTCATGGCACCGACGTCCAGTGGCGTCTGCTTGCCGCTGCTGGAGACACCGGTCAGACAGGTGATGGCGTTCTTGCCGTTGTTGGCGATCGCGTCCACGATCACCGAGGGCACGCCGGTGCACTCGATGATGATGTCGGGTTCGAGGTCGGAATCCGGCAGCGAATCGGTATGGAAGGTCGCCCCCAGGTCCTTCACCAGTCCCGGCTTCGGCCCGTCCTTGACGAGGTCGAACACGTGGACCTCGTAGCCGCGCTGCACACCGAGCAGCGCCGCCAGCAGGCCGACCGGTCCGGCGCCGGTGACGGCGACGACCTTCGGGTCGAAGAAGGCGCGGGCCCCGATGCGCTCGATCTGCTCCCACGCCTTGGCGACGATGGTCGTCGGCTCGAGCAGGACACCGACGTCCGCCAGGGCGGCGTCGAGTTTGACCATGTCCTCGGGGTTGCCTCGCCACTGTTCGCGGCCGAACCCGTCGAGCAAGGCGATGCCGTGCTCCTTGTACTTCCCGTTCAGGCACATGTCCCACTCCCCGGCTGCGCAGGCGGCGCAGGGGACGGGGTCCGGCCGGCGCACGATGCCCACGACCAGGTCGCCGGGGGAGAACCCGGAATCGTCGGGGGCCTCGCTGACCCTGCCCAGGTTCTCGTGACCAAGCACCAGCAGGTCCTTGCCCTCCGGCGCCGTCCCGTAGTCGGCGTTGATGATTTCCCGGTCGGTCCCGCACAGGCCGATGGACAGGGCATCGACCAGGATGCTGCCTTCGTCCTGTTCGGGCGAGTCCACGTCATTCAACGCCAGCGAATCCTTGGTTCCGGGCGTGACGGTCAGGGCTTTCATGGATGCTCCTTCGTGGGATGGTGGCTTCCCTCCAGTATTGCGCTCCCCGAAGGACATGTCAGCGGCGTGCGTGGCACCCGCGACACCGACGCAGCTTCTGGGCCCCCAACCCCAGGGGTACTACCGTGAAGGAAGTACTCGATGGGAAAGGTGCGTGTGGACATGCCCCTGTGGTTGCAGGCCCTGATGTGGGGCACGATTGCCGGCGGCGCGCTCGTCCTGGGCTCCGGCCTGTCCTGGCTCTGGAGCATCCCGCCAAAGGTCGTTTCCTCCATCATGTCCTTTGGTGCCGGCGTCCTGATCTCCGCCCTCTCCTTCGACCTCGTGGCGGAGGCTGCAGATGGTGGCGGGTTGTGGCCGACGGTGGCCGGATTCCTCGCCGGTGCCGTCGTCTACGTCGCGGCCAATGCATTGCTGGAGCGCCGCGGGGCGAAACACCGCAAGCGGTCCGGCGGCAAACAGCCCTCCGAGGAACAGCATCCTGGGAGCGGCACCGCCATCGCCATCGGCGCACTACTCGACGGGATCCCCGAATCGGTGGTGCTGGGACTGGGGCTGGTCAGTGGCGGCGCCGTCAGCCCGGCCATGCTGGCGGCGGTGTTCATCTCCAACGTCCCCGAGGGGCTCTCCAGCACGGCCGGCATGAAGAAGGCAGGACGCAGTGCGGGCTACGTGTTCGGCGTCTGGGGCGGGATCGCGGTGATCTCGGGGATCTCCGCCCTGGTGGGGTACGCCGCGCTGCAGAACGCCCCGGCGGAAGTCGTCGCCTTCATCACCGCGGTGGCCGCAGGTGCCATTTTGGCCATGCTCGCGGACACGATGATCCCGGAGGCGTTCGAAGAACACCATCTGCTCACGGGTCTCATCGCGTCCCTGGGATTCCTGACCGCGTTCACCATCGGCAACGTCGGTGGATGAGAGTGCGGCCGCCGAGGCCCCGGCCTAACCGCTCAGGGGCATCCGCGGGATATTCGGCCGGCCGTCGGGCCCCAGGCCGTAGGCCTTGGTGGCGATCTTATTGGCCAGTTCCTCATTGATTCGGTATTTGTACACCGGACCCATGGTTTTCTTGCCGGCTGCAGAACTGGCTGCATGGGCCGCCGGCGCAATGATCTTCTCGTGCACACGGTGCCGCCTGAACAGGCTCATGATGACCTCCTCGTCACTGCCACAAGATGTTCTTGTACCTTCAGGGTACGCCGAAAATCCCCGGAATCCAGAGGCGCTTCGTCCCTCCCGGGAACACGGCGTGCAGACCTTCATATCGTGTTCACTCGTCGTTGATTCCACCGTTGTCGGGACTGGACAGCATGGGTGGTGACCACCACCCATGCACCGAAGGGAACACCCTCATGGCCTTGACCACCACCCCGCTACGCATGCTGGCAGCACCGGCGCTGATCGCCGCCACCCTGGCCGTCTCGGTCGCCGCAGGCCCCGCGGCAGCATCCCCGCCGGCTCCGGAGACGACCCGACCCACGGGTGTCGAACCGGCGGCAGCCAAGGTGCCGGCGGGTGGCCCGGTCCTCATCGGACACCGCGGTGCCGCCGGTGCCGCGCCGGAGAACACCATTGCCGCGTTCAAGGCAGGACGCGCCTCGGGAGCCGACTTCATTGAGACGGACGTGCAGCTGAGCAAGGACGGGGTCCCGTTCCTCTTCCACGACGACACACCCGCCCGCACCACGAACGTGGCGGAGGTCTTCCCGGGGCGGGAGGACGACCCGATCACCTCCTTCACCTGGAAGGAACTGCGTGCCCTCGATGCCGGCTCCTACTTCGGCAAGAAGTTTGCCGGCGAGCGCATCCCGCATCTGGACGACATCGCGAAGGTCGCCAACAGCAGGACCGGGGTGTACCTGGAGATCAAGTCGCCGAAGAACTCGCCCGGCGTCGAGCAGCTGGTGGCCCGCAAGCTGGCCCAGGATCCCGCCTGGAAGAAGCTCGTCGCCGCCGGGAAGGTCAGCGTCCTCGGATTCGACCCGTCGTCCAACCGAGAGTTCGCCGCCCTGGCGCCGGACGTCCCACTCCAGCAGCTCAGCGGTGCCATCCCGGAGGCCGCGACGCTGAAGGACTGGTCCACGTTCGTGGACTCCGTGGGCACCAACTACCGCACACTGACCGCCGCCCAGGTCGGCAGCGTCCGGGCCGCCGGACTGGATGTCGGTGTCTACACGGTCAGCTCCCCGGAATCGGTCGCCGCTGCGGTGGACCTCGGGGTCGACATGGTCACCGGGGACTTCCCGCAGCAGGCGGTGCGCTTGCAGGCCGGGAAGGCGGCGTTCCCGCAGGCCAAGGGACTCCAGATCGCGGACTCGGTGAACAACCCCGCGGGCGATGACGTGCAGCCGGGGAGCGGCGAGCACGTGCTGCTGCGCAACACGACGAGCCGCACCATCGACGCCTCGGGGATCGTCCTGCGCGACGCGGCCAACAACACGCTCACCACCGGACGCGGCTACACGATCAAGCCGGGCGGCGAACTGCGCGTCTACACCGGGCCCGGCACCAACACGGCCACGAAGTACTACAACGGCCGCACGGCCTCCATCCTGAACAACGGCGGTGACTCGGTGGCCCTGTGGGACGTCCGCGGCAAGCTGCAGGACGTCTTCGCCAACTAGCTGCGCCGGCGGGGAGGCCCTATCCGAACCAGGGCTTCTCCGCCTTCGCCGTGGTCCCATCGTGCCCGGCGATGTTCAACCACGCGTCGACGTACTCCTTGAACGCGGTATCCCCACGCGGGAGCAGGTAGGCCTTCTGCGAGTAGTTGAATGGCTTGTCGGGGTGCACCGCGCAGAGCTCGGGGTGTTCGTTGGCCACCCAGCGGGTCTCCGAGGCGTCCGTGGTCATCACGTCGGCCTTGCCGTCGATGATCTGGTCGAAGATCGTGTTGTTGTCCTGGAACCCGATGATCTCTCCGCGCGGGTAGTGCTCCGCTGCGAACTTCTGGTTGGTGCCGCCGATGGGCGTGATGGAGCGGACCCCGGGCTGGTTGATCTCGGCGATCGTGTCGTACTTCTCGACGTCCTCACAGCGGGTGATCGGCGTCTTGCCCTCATCCAGGGTGGCCGTGGAGAAGGCCGCCTGCTGCGCCCGCTCCAACGAGATGGACACCCCGCCGACGGCGATGTCGCAGGAGGACAGGAAGTCGGGCATCAGGTCCTTCCACGTCGTGTCCACGAACTCCGCCTTCACCTCCAGGCGCTTCGCCAGATCGCGGGCCATGTCCACGTCCAGGCCCGAGTACTTCCCGGTCTTCGGGTCCTTGTAGGTGAACGGACGGTAGTCCCCGGTGGTGCAGACCTTCAGTACCCCGGCATCGTGGATGGAATCCAAGCGGGAGCCGGGAACGCCGCCGTCGTCCCCTGCTTGGCTTGCAGCCGGCCCAGGGGACGACGCCGGTGCCGCAGCTGGTGTCCCTCCTCCGGTGCAGGCGGTGGTGGCCACGGTCAAAAGGACGGCTACCGCCGCCAGTGGTGCGCGTTTCATCAAGGTGCTCCCCGGTAGGTGATGTGATCCAGTGCACCACCCTAGGGGCGATGGCGAAGATCGTGCTCCTTGACGACCACGGCTCCGCAGCAGATGATCGAGCAGGAACGGCCACACCCCAGATTTGTTAACGGAGGCAGCATGCGCGAGGTCAAGACGGGACTTTTCCAATCGGTCGACGGGGTCGTCGAATCACCGAACCTGTGGCAGTTCGACAGCTTCGACGACGAACTCGGTGCCGGGATGGGCACCATGATGACGCAGACCGACACGGTTCTGCTGGGTCGGCGCAGCTACGAGGAGTGGGCGGGGTACTGGCCGAATGCCGGGAAGGACGACCCGTTCGCGTCCTTCATCAACCCCGTGGAGAAGTTCGTTGCCTCCCGCACCCTCACCGGCGACCTGGAATGGCAGAACGCCACGCTCATCCAGGCCCCGCTGGAGGACTTCGTGCGTGATCTGCGCCAGTCCGACGGCGGGGACATCTCGGTCTGCGGGAGCATCTCGGTGGTGAGGCAGCTGCTGTTCGCCGGGTTGCTGGACTCGCTGCTGCTGATGGTCCACCCCGTCATCGCGGGGGCGGGAAAGCACCTGTTCGAAACCGGCGACCCGACCACGCGGCTGGTCCTGCAGGATTCCCAGCAGACGTCCAAGGGCAACATGCTGCTCAGCTACGGCCGCCACAGCGACTGAGCCGCCCCGGGGCAGCTAGCCGCGGCGTGGTGGTTCGATGACCTTGAACGAGGCGCCCGTCGGATCGGACAGCGAGGCAACGCGGCCGAACGGCGAGTCCTGCGCGGCATCGACGACGCTGGCGCCGAGTCCCGGGGCCTGCGTGACGGCCAGATCGGTATCGGCGACCTGGAAATAGACCTGCCAGGCAGCGGGGTAGCCGGAGTGCAGGAACGCGGTGGCGTCCAGGATGCCGGCGGTGGCCTCCCGTCCGGACCCGAGCGTCGCATAGCGGAACTCATCGGTATCGGACATCATCGAGGCGTCCCAGCCGAGGACCTCCCGGTAGAACGCCACGGTTTCAGCGAAGTGGCGTGCGTGGAGCTCATGCCAGGCGGGAGCCCCCGTTTCCCCGTGCAGGCGGAAACCGGTGTGGCCGCCGAACTCCCAGAGCCCGACGGAGGCGCCGGCGGGGTCCAGCAGCACGGCCATGCGCCCCTGCGCCGGGACGTCCATCGGCCCCATGAGCACCCTGCCGCCATGTCCGGGGGCGGCGGCCACTGTCGAGTCGATGTCCTCGACCCGCAGGTAGGTGGACCATCCGTCCGGGTAGCCGGCATCGCCGTCGTTCCTCATGATGCCGGCGACCGGCCGGCCGTCCTTCGAAGCGGTGATGTAGCCGCCGTAGGTCTCCTGGTCGCCGGCCTCGTAGGTCCAGCCGAAGAGCGTCGCGTAGAAGGACTGGGCGCGCTCGGGGTTCGACGTCATCAGGTCGATCCAGCACGGGGCGCCGGGGTGGAGGTCGGGTACGGGCATGGTGTCCTCCTGGGTGGCATGGCGGGACTCGGTGTGGTGATTCTATGCCCCCATGCAATGCTGGGCCCATGGATGAGCTGTGGGATGAACGGGTCGAGGCGTTCTGGGAGGCGGCCGACGACGCCGATCCGGA
This sequence comes from Arthrobacter sp. ASL1, assembly GCF_056680475.1. NCBI lineage: Bacteria > Bacillati > Actinomycetota > Actinomycetes > Micrococcales > Micrococcaceae > Arthrobacter > Arthrobacter sp. ASL1. The sequence goes on along the minus strand of NZ_CM155284.1, from coordinate 1,991,635 downwards.
TCGGGCGTTGCGGGACATGGCGGCGCTGGTGGCCGAGCGGCCCGACGGCGATCCGGCGGCCCTGTTCGAATGGGCCGGGGTCCACGACTACCTGGGGCTGGAAGCCCAGGCCGTGCCGTTGTACCGCAGGGCGCTGGAGGGCGGGCTCGACGGCATACGCCGGCCCCAGGCGGTGATCCAGCTGGCCAGTTCACTGCGCAACATCGGGCAGGCGGCTGAGGCCGTGGAACTGCTGGAGGCCATGGAGCCGGACGCCTCCGTGGGCAGTGCGCGCGAGGCGTTCCTGGCCCTGGCCCTGCACGACGCCGGCCGGGCCACCGAGGCGCTGACGGTTGCCCTGCTCGCGCTGCAGGACACGCTGCCGCTGTATGGGAAGGTGGTCGGCTTCTACGCCCGGGATTTGGCGGCCGCCCCGTCGACATGATGCCGGGCGCGCAGGCCATCCAGCCGTTGGCGTGTTGGGCGTTGGCCGGCCATCTGGTGGCCATGTGGAGTTCACGACGGCGCGCCAGACTTGATGGTGACCGCGCCATCATGCCCCAGGAGTCGCCCGCATGAGCATCACGATCGATCGCCCGCTGTCCTTCCGGACGGCCTCGACACGGCCCGGCGCTGCGTCCGCCGGAGCAGCCCCGCCGACGACGGGACCCGGCGCCATGATCGGGCCCGTCGCCGGACGGCTGCTGCACGTCATGTCGTACAACATCCGGTTCGACCGTGACGGGACGCGGCCCGGGGATCCGGACCACTGGCCGGCCCGTCGCCCGCTGCTCCGAGAACTCCTCGCACTCGAACAGCCCACGGTCCTCGGCGTCCAGGAGGCGCTGCATACCCAGCTGGATGCGGTCGCCGCGGGGCTCGGCCCGTCGTACGAAATGATCGGATACGGCCGCGACGGGGGCAACCTCGGCGAATACTCGTCCATTTTCTACGACTCCAGCCGGCTCACGCTCATCGAGTGGGACCAGACGTGGCTCTCGGACGCCCCCGGGGAGATCGGGTCGGCGACGTGGGGGAACGACGTCCCCCGGATCCTGGTGTGGGCGCGGTTCCTCGACACCACGACCGGGAAGGTGTTCATCCACATCAACACCCACTTCGACCATGAATCGGAACCGGCGCGGGTCAAGAGCGCCGCGGTCATCGTGGCGTTGGCCGAGCGGTTTGCCGGGTTGCCGGTCATCGTCACCGGCGACTTCAACGCCGTCGCCGGTGACTCCGGAGCGTATGCGGCACTGACGGGGCCGGGCGCCTTCGCCGACAGCTGGGAAACGACGCGGCGGTTGGCCTCCCGGGAGTGGGGGACGTTCCCCGGCTATGAGGACCCGGTGGACGCGGGCGGGCGGATCGACTGGATCCTCACGACCCCGGGGGCGGCGGTCCACCAGGTCGGCATCAACGTCTGGACCTGGGAGGGGCGCTATCCCTCCGACCATGCCCCAGTGCAGGCGGTCATCTCGCTGTAGGGGTCCACTGGGCCGTGGTGCCCACCACAGGGTTCTCCCATTCCGCCGGGTCGCCGGCGTGCCCCAACACGTCGGTGAGCCAATACGTGGTGTCGGGGTCCCACCCGGCCAGCAGGGTCTTGCCGACGGAGGCGGCCAACGGTCGTCCCGCGCTGGCGAGGTAGCCGGTCGACGTGAGGTGGACGCCGTCGTACTCCTGAGCCACTGCGGCGAAGTCGGGGATGAGCCACGTGGCATCGAATCCGGTGGTCTCGTAGGCCGACTTCCGCCACGTCTGCGTGACCTCCAAGGGATGCCGCTCCACGAGATCCACCCAGTCGTCCGGCCCCTGGATCTCCAGGACGCGCGCCCCGGCGGCGGGCGCCAACGGCCAGACCCGGGCGCGTTCCCACCCCAAACCGTCCTCGACCAGCAACAGACCCGCCGCGCCGAGGCCGGGAAGCGCGCGGCTGGTCTGGACCAGTTGCGACAGTGCGGGAGTCGACCACCAGGAGCTGGTGGGGCGCCTCTTCAACGAGCGCGGCCAACGGGAGGCGGCACGCTCCGATTCCACGGTCCGTTCGCGCCACCTGTCCACCCGGCCCGCCGCGCCGGTGAGCAGCGGTGCCGGCATATTGTGCTCATCGATCCACTGCACGGAACGTTGGGTGCCGGGGTCGATGGGGGAGTCCCACCAGGAGCGGCCGATCCGATCGGCCAGAGCCTGGGCAAGGGGCTCCAGGGCCTGCCGGACCTCCGGCGACTGGGCGAGTTCATCCTGGCCGTCGGGCGGTTGCCAGTAGGCGGCGTGGTCCACCGCATTCGCCAGGGCCATTAGCAGATCGTCGGCAGTGAGGCGGGAGATGGCGGACAGGGTCTCGTCGGAGGTGATGGTGGCACTGAATTCCCGGCGCAGACCGATGTTGCCGGGCTCCCGCGCGGCCAGGAGGTGCTGGGACCACAGCTCCTCGGACAGCGCGGTCACCGCATCCAGGCAGAACCGGCGGCCGCGGGGGCCGGCCAGAAGGTCGATGCTCGTCATTGATCGAGACTACCGAAGCCGCCTGCAGACAGCCGCCTGCAGACAGCTGGCTGCGAAGGCCGGCATCGAGACGCACATCGCTTGCGCATCGTGCTCTTGGTGGGGAGACGCAGCACCCGGTCCCGGGCCACGGGCTGGTCCACGGTCCCTCCGACGACCCCCTCTACGCGGCGACCCCGGGCCCTACCGTCCTGTGGCTCAAGGCTGTAGTTCGCTGGGAGGGCGGTGTCCACTCCTCAGGGAGGCTGATTCCAGCTTTTGTCGTTTCCATTGCCGAATGCTCAGCTTGACGATCGGGAGACCGTATCGGACTGTGGGTGTGCATCATTTCGGGTGGTGGAGAAACGGTCCCGAAATGCCGTGGGCGTGGTGCCCAGGTGCCTGGCGAAGGCTCTTCTGAGGGTTTCGTCGCTGCCGAAGCCGCTGAGCTGGGCCACGCGGGTGATGGAGTGCCCGTCGAAGATGAGTGTGCGGGCGGCATCGACACGGATTTCTTCGAGCCACCGTGCGGGGGTGGTTCCGGTTTCGGAGCGGAACACCCGGTTCAGGTGCCGGGGACTTACCCCGATTGCCGATGCCATCGAGGTCACCGTGTGCGATTCTGCAGGATCGGTGATCACGGATTCCATCAGTTTCCGGAGAAGTCCGATTTGCGGTGGCGGTCGGTGCAGAGCTGTCGAGAACTGGGTTTGTCCTCCCGGGCGCTGCATGAACATCACGAGTTCGCGAGCGACGTTCCGGGCAGTCTCTGATCCCAGGTCGTCCTCGACGATGGCCAGGGCCAGGTCCATGCCGGCGGTGATGCCGGCCGATGTCATGTAGCGGCCGTCCCGGACGTGGATGACGTCTGGTTCCACGGTAATACGTGGGTACCTGCTGGCGAGCTCGTCGCAGTGTCGCCAGTGTGTCGTTGCGCGGCGATTGTCAAGGTAGCCCAGCTCCGCCAACACGAAGGCTCCCGTGCACACCGATGCGATCCTGCGGGGATGGACTGCGAGAGCAGAGACGGCTGACAGGAGGTCGAGGTCGATTCTTTGGCCCGTGAGTTTCTCGCCTCCAGCCACGAGTAGTGTGTCGACCGGGTCGCTGTCAGCGGCCTTGGTTGTCCCAGCGATCTCGATCCCGGATGAGGTCCGAACCGACCCGCCGTAAGGCGAGATGAAGAAGAGTTCGTAGTAGAGGTGTGAGGGATCGGCCAGACGGAACACCTCGGCGGGGCCACTGGCGTCAAGGAGCGTCATCCCCTCGAAAACCACGAGGCCTACTCGCTGGGTCATGTCCTAATTTGTTGGGAAGTAGACAGGATAGACATGGATCAACCCTACGACACCTTGCCAGAATGGGAAGGGAACAGGCATGACGAGAATCGAGAAGGGTGCACAATGACTGAGACGATCGCTGGAATCACGATTCCGGACAGCACGATGGCCAAGGCTGCCACGGAGCTTGTCCGCGATGTTGCCCCGGAGCTGGTGTTCCATCATTCGCGACGGGTGTTCCTGTTCGGTTCGTTGCGAGGGCAGGAACAGGCCCTGGAGTACGATCCCGAACTGCTGTACGTCGGGGCGATGTTCCATGATCTCGGTCTGACGGATAAGTATCGGCGGACTGATCAGCGATTCGAGATCGATGCTGCCGATGAGGCGCGTCGGTTCCTCGGCGAGTACGGCATTGGCGAGGAAGCCGCGAACAAGGTGTGGGCGGCGATCGCCTTGCACACGACCCCGGAAATTCCGCTGCATATGGACCCGGAGATCGCGCTGGTCACGCGCGGCGTCGAGTTGGACGTGCTGGGCATCGGCTATGACGCGATCACCGATGACCAGCGCGCGTTTGTCGTGGAGGCGCACCCCCGGCCGGATTTCAAGAATCAGATCCTTGCCGCGTTCACGGAGGGGCTCAAGGACCGTCCGGAGACGACGTTCGGTAACGTCAAGGCCGATGTGCTGGAGCATTTCGTTCCGGGATTCAAGCGAGGGGACTTCGTCGAAGTCATCCGCGGATCTGCCTGGCCGGAGTATCGACGAACCTCCGGGTCCGAACGGCAGGCTCCACTGATTGGCGCAGGGAGCCAAGCGATGCAGGGGTCCAGTCACGCGGTCCACGCGCCGGATGCAGCGGCGCCGCCTCGAGGCATGCGCCAGCCCCCGCAACCCCTCCCGCCGATGGCATCGCTGCCATAGGCTGAACGCATGGCCATCATCTACCGCGCAGAGCTCACCCCCGGAATACGAGACGTCATCACCACCTGGCTCGCCAGCCAGTCCTGGTCGCAGGTGTCCGCCGACGACGACATCGAGCTGGTCGGTGCGTTCCGCTTCGATGACCCGGCCGAGCAGGTCGGCATCGAAACGCACATCGTCCGCCGCGCCGACGGCAGGATCCTGCAGGTCCCGTTGACCTATCGGGGTGCCCCGCTGGAGGGGGCCGAGCGGCATCTGGCCGCGGAAATGGAGCACTCGGTGCTCGGCCACCGCTGGGTCTACGATGCAACCGGCGACCCCGTCTACGCGGCCGCCCTGGCCTCGACCATCCTGCGCGGCCAGGCCGGTGCCGACCAGTTCCTCGATGTGGACGGGACCCTGGCACCGTTGCCGAGCACCGTCGTCGTGCACGGATTCGGCGATCCGGACACCGCCGAACCGGTGGTCACCACGGCCCAACCGACCACGGAGGACACCCCGGATGGCGGCGCCGTCGTGATCATCGGCACGGACGGACCGACGCTGGCCGTCTACCTCACCCCGCGCCCGGCACACGGCGACGAGGGCCAGCTGACCGGACGGTGGGACGGGCTCGGGGAGTCGGTGCTGCTGGCCGGCATCGTCTGAGGTGGCCGGGTGCGCCTCGGCGGGGCGGCGGGCCACGTAGGATTCGGGACATGACCACTCAGAGCGCGATTTTCGTGGATGCCGGATTCCTGCTGGCCATCGGCGGGCAGCACACCGCCGGCACATCGCTGCGCTCGGCCTTCCGGGTGGCGTACGAGCAGCTGGCCGAGGGCATTGCGGCGGTCGCCCGCGAGGACTGCGGGCTACCGCTGCTGCGCACCTACTGGTACGACGCCTCCCGTGACGGGCTGTTCACCGACCAGCACAAGCGCATCGGCATGGTCGACGGCGTGAAGGTCAGGCTGGGCCGCATCTCCTACAGCGGTGAGCAGAAGGGCGTGGACCTGCGCCTGGCGCTGGACCTGGTCGGCCTGGCCCGCAGCGGCTCCGTCTCCGTGGTCTACCTGGTCTCCGGCGACGACGATCTGGCCGAGGCCGTCGAGGAGGCCCAGGACCTCGGCGTGCAGGTCAAGCTCATCGGGCTGCGCAAACCCGAGACCCGGATCGGGCTGGCGTCGGTGGCCGAACACCTGGCCCTCTGCGTGGACGGCATCACCGACCTGCCGGCCGGACTGCTCGAATCAACCTTCACCCGATCGGTGACCACCGGCCCGCTGCCCGGTCCGGGAGTGCACACCCTGCAGGGCACGGCGGCGTCAGGCCCGGGTGCCCTGGTGGGTGCAGGCACGCCCTCGCCACTGCATCAGCCCCGGCCGATCCCCAGACCGTCCCCGGCTCATGTGGCGTCGATGACCGGGCAGCTGCCGCAGGTCCAGCCCGCGGACCGGCATCTGGTCTACTCCGCAGGACATGACGCCGCCGCCGCCACCTCGGGCCACCCCGAGGCGGGGGACAGCGCGCTGCTGCGCGCCGTCGGAGTGGTCGGGGCCAGCGTGGCGGACAACTGGTACGCCAACACCACCCAACGCGAGTTGACGGAGCTGCAGGCGGACCGTCCACTGTTGCCACCGGAAATCGACCGGGTGCTACTCAAGGACTGCGCCCAGCAGATCGGCGAATGGAAGACCGACATCCAGGTCGTCCGGCGGGCCCTGCGGGCTTCATTCTGGGACCGGCTCGACCAACTCACCTGAGGCACAGGACGCCGCATCATGACCCGACAGGAAACCACCGCCCGCTTTCGGGCCGACTATGGGGCGTTCACCATGGCCGTAGGGTGCGGGGTCGTATGGATCATGGCCGGGACGCCGGACAGCGCTGCCAGGAACTAGTTGATGGTCCTGTGGATCCTGGTGGCCTCCGGGGCGACCTGCTGCGGACTCAATGAGCGGTCCTCCGTGGCTCGCCGGGAATTGTTGGGCGGTGGCGGGTGACGTCCGGGGCCCCTCGGCTTCGGTTTCCTGGGATTGGCGTTCCAGAAAACTACCGAGCCTCAGGAGGCGCGCACCCCGTCCGCGTAGAGCTCGGCGGCCAAGTCGACCATGGCGCGGGTGCACTGGGATGGCTGCACCGCCTCCGGCCACACCAGAGAGACGTTGACGCTGCGGACGTCCTGGCGGATCGGCCGGACCACCAGTTCCCGGCCCTCATAGCTTTGGGCGCTCTCCGGTTGCTGGACCAGGACCGCGTAGCCCATGCCGCGGGCGACCAGTGAGCGGGTGACCTCGTAGTCGGTGGTGCGGAAGCGGATGCGGGGCTGGATCCCTGCGGTCGAATACATCATCATCGTGTTTTCCCGGCTGGGGTTCACATCCAGCAGGATCATCGGTTCGTCGGCCAGTTCGGCCAGCGAGATCGCGTCGCGGCCAGCCAGTGGGTGGTCCGCCGCCAGGACCAGGCTTGGTGTCGCGTCATAGAGCCGGAGCCGTTCCAACCCCGCCGGCAGTGACAGGTCGTAGGCGATGGCCAGGTCGATCCGACCGGAAACCAGCCGTTCCTGGACCTCCTGCTGGGAGCCGTCGAAGAAGTCCAGATCGACCAGCGGATAGCGCCGCGAGTACTCGTCGATGAGGCGCGCCAGCACGGTCGGGGCCAACGTCATGTAGCAGCCGAGCATGAGCGTGCCACGCAGTTCGCCCCCGGCATCGGCCGCGTGCAGGGACAGGTCCTCGGCGGCATGCAGCAGCCCGCGGGCCCGGTCCAGGACGTAGCTGCCCGAGGGGGTCATCGCGACCCCGTGTGCCTTGCGGCGGACCGTGAGCTGGGCACCGAAGACGCGCTCGAGTTCGTTGACGGCCCCGGCCACCGCGGAAGCGGACAGGTGCAGTGACTGGGCGGCCCCCGAAATGCTGCCGTGCTCGGCCACGGCGACGAAACATTCCAGCTGGCGCAGCGTATAGCGGGGCATCTGATACCTCGGTCAAAGTGTGGATATAGGGCTCTTTATTGCACTTTACCGTGCATATGCTGTCGCTCACACTGGAAGACAAGCCAGCCACCCGAACCACCAGGAGCCAGCATGACCGCCACCAGCAACGACGCCACGGCCACCGCCGGCTGCCCCTTCACCGGGGAACTGCCCACCGACCCGGCCCAACTGCAGGAGCTCATGTCCCAGGTACCCGCCAGCCACTCCACCGGAACGCCGGAACAGACCCGCGAGGCACCGGTCGCCGACTGGGTCACCATCGAGGACCTGGCCCGCGACCCGTTCCCCATCTACCGGCGCCTGCGCGAGGAGGCGTCCGTCCACTGGGTGCCGGCGGTGAACCGCTTCATGGTCACCACCTACGACGCCTGCCACGCCATCGAGCAGGACGAGGCCACCTTCTCGGCCGACGAGCGCGAATCGCTGATGAAGCGGGCGATGGGCCACTCGATGCTGCGCAAGGACAACCCCGAGCACCAGGTCGACCGCGACTCCTACGGCTCCACCCTGCGCCCCGGGACGATCAAGAAGCACTGGACCGGGATCTTCGAGGCCAACCACGATCGGTTCATGGGCGAGCTGAAGGCCAAGGGCCCGGGCGCCGACTTCATCTGGGACTACGCCGCCCCGTACGCCGCGGAAAACCTGCGCCTGGTCATGGGCTTCCACAACGCCTCCCAGCAGGACATGCAGCGGTGGAGCCAGACCATGATCAACGGCACCGGAAACTACGCCGACGACGACGCCGTCTGGGCCGAGAGCGAGGCCTCCTCCGCCGAGGTCGACACCGCCATCGACGAGATGCTGCCCTACCTGCGCGAGAACCCCGACCAGTCCCTGCTCTCCGGCCTGGCCTCGATGCCCATCCCGCTCGAGGCCATCCGCGCCAACCTGAAGATGACCATCGGCGGCGGCCTGAACGAACCCCGCGACGTCCTGGGCACCACGGTCTGGGCACTGCTGAACCATCCCGACCAGCTGGCCGCCGTGCTGGCGGACCCGTCCCTGCACGCCAAGGCGTTCGAGGAATCCGTCCGCTGGGTCGCCCCCATCGGCATGTACCCGCGCGAGGCGACCACCGACACCGTGCTCGGCGGCATCCAGCTGCACCGCGGGGACCGCCTCGGCGTCGTCCTCGGCGCCGCCAACCGCGACCCGGAGGTCTTCGAGGACCCCGAGGAATTCAACATCTTCCGCCCGAAGAAGCCGCACCTGGGCTTCGGTGGCGGCGTGCACTTCTGCGCCGGCACCTGGATTGCCCGCGCCCAGGTCGCCCAGGTCGCCATGCCCCGCGTGTTCGCCGAACTGCCCGGCCTGCGTCTGGATCCAAACAGCCCGTCGGTCAACGCCGGCTGGGTCTTCCGCGGCCTGGTCAAGATGCCCGTCCTCTGGGACTGACCCCCGCGACGTCCCCGAACCCCCAGCACCGGCACCACCCAGGAGAACCAGCATGCCCACCATCACCTATGTCCAACCCACGGGCGAGGAAACCACGCTCGACGTCGAGCAGGACACCACCCTCATGCGCGCCGCGGTGACCAACGGCGTCGAGGGGATCGTCGGCGAATGCGGAGGCCAGGCCATGTGCGCCACCTGCCACGTCTACGTCCGCCCAGAATTCGCCGACGCCCTGCCCGGGATCTCGGACGACGAGGAGGAGATGCTCGACTGCACCACCGCCGAGCGCACCGACCGCTCCCGCCTGGGCTGCCAGATCGCCGTCGGCACCGCCCAGGACGGCATCACCGTCGACGTCCCCTCGGACCAGGTGTAGCCATGGACGCCACCCGCGAAAGCGCGCCGTCGGCCGGAACGGTCATCATCGGCGGCGGCCAGGCCGGCCTGCAGGTCGCCGACTCGCTGCGCGCCGGCGGCTACACCGCACCGGTGACGATCATCGCCGACGAAACCGGTGCGCCCTACCAGCGTCCACCGCTGTCCAAGGACTTCCTGCTGCCCGGCAAGGACGCGGCACCGCTGCCCCTGCGCGGCCCCGCCTTCCTCGCCGACCACGACATCACCCTGCGCGCCGGCACACCCGCCACCGCCATCGACCGCACCGGGCGCAGCGTCGCCCTGGCCGACGGAACCGCCGTGCCCTACGAGCACCTGGTGCTCGCCACCGGTGCCCGCAACCGTTCCCTGGCCTGCCCCGGCGCCGAGCTGCCCGGCATCCACGGGCTGAAGACCCTGCACGACGCCGAGGCGCTGCACCTCGCGCTGCCCTGTGCCCGTGACGTCGTGGTCATCGGGGCCGGGTTCATCGGCCTGGAGTTCGCCGCGGCCGCCCGCGCCCACGGCGCCCGCGTCACCGTCCTGGAGTTCGCGCCCCGGCCGATGGGCCGGGCACTGACCCCGCTGATGGGCGACTGGTTCGCCGCCTCCCATGCGGCCCAGGGCGTGGACCTGCGCCTGGGCGAGGGCATCGCCTCCTTCACCGCAGGCGACGACGGACACGTCGCCGCCGCCGTCTCCACCACAGGCTCCAGCTACCCGGCCGACCTCGTGGTGGTGGGCATCGGCGTCGTGCCCAATGACTCGCTGGCAACCGACGCCGGGCTGGAGACCGGCAACGGGATCGTCGTCGATGGTGCCCTGCGCACCGCGGATCCGTCGATCCTCGCGGTCGGGGACTGCGCGAACTTCCCCAACGCGCACGCCGGGGCGCGCACCCGGCTGGAATCGGTGCAGAACGCCACCGACCAGGCCCGCCACGCCGCCGCCACCATCCTCGGTGCGGTCTCGGAGTACTCCGACGTGGCGTGGTTCTGGTCGACCCAGGGCGCCGTGCGGCTGCAGATTGCCGGGCTGTCCGCGCCGGGGGACGAGGCGACTGTCGTCGGCGATCCGGACTCCGGCAAATTCTCGGTGCTCTGCCACCGGGAAGGCCGGATGGTCGCCGTCGAATCCGTGAACTCCCCGGCGGACCACATCGCCGCCCGCAAGCTCATCGCCGCCGGGATCGGCCCCGATCCGCAAACGGCGACCGCCCCGGGATTCAGCCTCAAGGCCCATGCCCGGGCCGCGCTGGTGCCGGCCGCCGTCTGACGGCGTCGTCACGCCGTCACACAAACCACGGGCCCATGACCCCGGCCACGTAGGCAGCTTCACTGCATTTCAGGATCCACCAGGAGAAACCCATGCCAGTCCCCGCACCCATCCAGCCGCCCAAGGTGAACCAACGACGCGTCGCCATGGCCACGCTGGTCGGGACCACCATTGAGTGGTACGACTTCTTCATCTACGCCACGGCCGCCGGCCTGGTCTTCGCCCACCTGTTCTTCGAGCCGGCCGGTGAATCGATCGGCCTGCTGCTGGCCTTCGCCTCCGTGGGCATCAGCTTCCTATTCCGCCCGCTCGGCGCGTTCCTGGCCGGGCACTTCGGCGACAAGATCGGCCGCCGCCCGATGCTGGTGATCACGCTCATCCTCATGGGTGCCTCCACCACCCTGATCGGCGTGCTGCCGTCCTTCGAGACCGCAGGCCTGTTGGCCCCCATCCTGTTGCTGCTGCTGCGCATCCTGCAGGGCATCTCCGCCGGCGGCGAGTGGGGCGGTGCCGTGCTGATGGCCGTCGAGCACGCCCCACGTGAACGCCGCGGCCGTGCTGGCGCGGTCCCGCAGCTCGGTGTCCCGCTGGGCATGCTGCTGGCGTCGGGCATCACCGCGATCATGACCGGTTGGATTTCCCCGGGGGAGGCCTTCCTGGCTTGGGGCTGGCGCATCCCGTTCCTGCTCAGCGTCGTCCTGGTCGGGGTGGGCTACGTCGTGCGCCGCGCCGTGGACGAGTCCCCGATCTTCCTGGAGATCGCCGCGCGCAAGCAGCAGACCAAGGTCCCCGTCGTCGAGCTCTTCCGCAAGCACTGGCTGCTGGTGATCCTCGCCGCACTGGTCTTCGCCGGCAACAACGCTGCCGGCTACATGGCCACCGGCGGTTTCATCCCCAGCTACGCCTCGGGCCCGGCCGTGGGCCTGGAGCGCACCGACGTGCTGCTGGCGATCACGTTCGCCGCCGCCACCTGGTTCATCTTCACGTTCCTGGCGGGATACCTCTCCGATGCGATCGGCCGCAAGCGCACCTATCTGATCGGCTTCACCTGCCAGGCGCTCATGGTCTTCCCGCTGTTCTGGATGATCAACACCGGTTCGCTGCCCCTGCTCTACCTGGCGCTGGGCCTGTTCACTATCGGCTTGGGGCTCAGCTACGGCCCGCAGGCCTCCTGGTACAGCGAGATCTTCCCGGCCAGCGTCCGCTTCTCCGGAGTCTCCATCTCCTACGCCCTTGGGGCGATCGTCGGCGGGGCCTTCGCACCCACCATCGCCCAGGCACTCGTCAACGCCACCGGCAGCAGCGTCGCGGTCTCGGCCTACCTGCTGGGCATGACGGCCATCTCACTGGTTGCCGTCTCCCTGTTGCGCGACCGTAAGGGCATCGACCTGTCGATGGACAACCAGGCGGAGCAGGAAGTCGGGGCGACGATCTTCGATGCGCGCCGCAACGCGGCCTTCGTGCCGGTCGGTTCCGCGACGCCCACCACCACGATCCAAGGCTGACCGGGCCAGCCACATGCCAACAGATCCCTGGCAAATTTGCCGGGGATCTGTTGAGCGTTCAGGGCAACGGGGACGTATTCCTCCACGGGTGTCTGAACGGAGAGATGCGTTGGAGCCCTGTTCCCCTCTGCGGCGGCCACTTCGCTCGTCCAGAGCCCCAGCGGGCTGCGCCACACCGCGGCAGCCAGTCCCGCGAACGACGCGAAATACAGCAGCCCCGAGACCAGGGTGGCCCACGCGGTGAAGTTCGTCCCGACGAATTCGACGAGCAGGAAGGCCCACAGGGTGTAGGGCACCCAGCTCGGTCCGGCGTTCGCGCGCAGCAGCCCGATGCCCAGTAGCAGCAGTCCGAGCACGGTGCCGAGCGTGCGGGCCATCATCATGATCATCAGCGGCCCGGGCAAACCGTCGCCAAGCAGCCTGGCATACACGTCGTGGTTGGGCACATCAGCGGCCATGGCCAGTTGGACGAGCTGCGCCCCGCCGAAGACCGCGTGCCCAAATCCACCGATCACGGCGATCGAGCCGCCCAGCGTGGCAAGCATCGGCGATCGGCCGCCGATCAGGTTGGCTATGCCGAGAACGGCGATCATGAACGCCAATTGCGACACCACGAAGGCGGATGCCGAGATCGTGGCGCGGGCGCCGGCATCCGCTATCACGGCCAACTGGACGGCCGGCGAATCGGCCATTGCCGGCTCGAGCACGACCCACAGAACGCTGAGGGCTGCCGCCAGGGCAAGGCAGCATGCCACCCCCGTGCGATGGAACTTCGCGATGTGAACCATGGTTGTCCTCCCACATGCAGTACCGGCCGCGGTGGCCTGTTTGCGACTCTAGGGTCGACGGTCATCGTCGGTCATCGGCCGAGAGTTGACAGAACCATCAACTTCGGGGGAGTCCGCATTCCCGCGCAGCTGGATAGGCTGAGGCCATGAACCGACTGCGGCTCCGCCACCTGCTCGATGGGGTCTTTGCCATCCTGCTTGCGGCGATCGCCGTCGTCGAGATCTGGCTACCGCTCGAATCCGTTGAAGGGGACGGGTCCCCGGTCACGAGCACGGTCGTCGCGGTGATCCTTTGCCTGGGTTTGGCCTTCCGCCGTGTTTGGCCGTTGGCCGTTGCGCTGGTCGTCTTCTTGACCTGGCCCTTCGCCTTCGCCATCCAGCCGATCCTGATCCTGTTCTGGGGTCAGCTGGTTCCCATCGTGGTGGCATCCTATTCGTTGGCACGGTACGCCCGTCCCGCGCGTTCATATCTTGGTGGGCTCGCCGCGGCCGCCTGCTTGTTGTTCTTCGACTTCAGGGTCCAGGAGCTGCAGGAGCCCGGCGAGATCTTCTTCCATTGGCTCGTGGTGGTGCTCGCCTGGGTGATCGGCAGGGTCGTGCAGGCCTCCGAACGACGGGCTGCCGAGTCGCGGCGCCTGGCGATCGAGACCGAGGCCGAAAGTCGCACCCGCGTGTTGTCGGCGATTGCCGACGAACGTGCTCGCATCGCTCGAGAGCTGCACGACGTTGTCGCCCACGCGGTCAGCATGATGGTGGTCCAGGCGGGCGCCGCGGAGCAGGTCGTCGACGACGATCCCCGCTACGCGCGCCGGGCGCTCGCCACCATCCGCACCACCGGGGCGGATGCCCTGACCGAGATGCGGCGGCTAGTCGCCATGGTGCGCGATGCCGAGGACTCCGACGCAGCCCCCGATCTGCGGCCCCAGCCTGGCATGGGAGGGTTGAAAGCGCTGGTCGACGATGCCAGGAAGGGCGGTCTGGAAGTGCGGTTCAGCTTGGAGGGTGCTGCGCGGGACCTGCCTGCCGGTCTCGATCTTGCCGCCTACCGGATCGTCCAGGAAGCGCTGTCAAACGTGCGCCGGCACGCATTGGCTTCACGCGTTGACGTGCTCGTGCGATATGCCACGGATTCGGTGGCACTCGAGGTCCGCGACGACGGGACTGGAGGGCACGGTGACGTCACGCATGGACACGGGCTGATCGGTATGCGCGAGCGCGCCGCACTCTACGGCGGCAGCCTGGAAACGATTGCCACCGACGGACACGGGTTTACGATCCGCGCGGTCCTGCCGGTGTTGGCGCCATGAGCGGCGGCACCGCGACCGGCGATCCAGTCATCAAGGTGCTGGTGGTCGACGACCAGGAACTGGTGCGCGGAGGCTTCAGGTTGATCCTCGAGCGGGCTGGGATGGACGTCGTCGGGGAGGCCGGTGACGGGCTCGAAGCCGTCCGGTTGGTTCGGGAGCTCCGCCCCGACGTCGTGCTGATGGACATCCGGATGCCGTTGATGGACGGCGTCGAGGCTACTGCGAGGGTCATGTCGGGTCGGGTGCCACGTCCAAAGGTGCTGGCGCTGACGACGTTTGACCTGGACGACTATGTGTACCGGGCGGTCAAGGCAGGAGCCAGTGGGTTTCTGCTGAAGGACGTGTCACCTGACGACCTGGTGCACGCAGTGAAGGCGATCTTCCGCGGCGAGACCCTCTTGGCATCGGCGGTCACGCGGCGCCTGCTCGAACAGTTTGCCCGTCGACCACTCGAAGGTGAATTGCCGGCTGAGGTCGCGGCGCTGGGGAAGCGCGAGCTCGAAGTGATGTCACTGGTGGCGCGGGGCCTGGGTAACTTGGACATCGGGCGGGAACTGTTCCTGAGCGAAGCGACGGTGAAAACATATGTCTCCCGGCTACTGGCAAAGCTAGAACTGCGCGACCGGGTGCAGCTTGCGGTGCTCGCGTACGAGTCGGGCCTGGTGCAGGCCGGCGAGGGGCGCGTTGATTGATCGACGTTCCGGTTGCTCTTCGCACAACTACCGTGCTCCCGCGGCTAGGGCAAACCAGTTAACTGGCCTCGCCATCAGTGTCCTTCTCTTGCCGATCGCTTCTTGCTGGGCAGGCGGACGGGCTCTGGCTGGGGAGCGCATCGATGCCGGCCAGTTCCGGGCATTTTCGTCACGTACCCCGTCGGCATACCGCACCGGTGTCACTTCGGATTCGCCCGCCAACTCCGTTGTGGACTGCTCAAAACCCTGCCGCGGCACGTCGGAAACACGAGTGTCCATGATCGCGGCTTAGGGTAAGAGTGTGACCTACACCGCACCCGAATCCTTTACCACCCGTCCAACATTGCGCGGCAACTTCGGCATGAGCGCCTCGACGCACTGGCTGGCGACCGCATCCAGCCAATCGGTTCTTGAACGTGGAGGCAACGCCTTCGACGCCGCCGTCGCGGGCGCCTTCGTACTGCACATCGTCGAACCCCACCTGAATGGCCCCGGCGGCGACATGACCGGCGTCTTCGCCACCGCCGAACACCCGGGCGAACCCGTGGTCCTCATGGGCCAGGGGCCGGCGCCGGCCGCCGCCACCGTGGCGCACTACCGGTCCGAGGGGCTCGACCTTGTGCCGGGGGCCGGGGCACTGGCAGCAGCCGTGCCCGGCGCCGTCGATGCCTGGCTGTTGTTGCTGCGCGACCACGGGACGTGGACGCTGGGCGACGTGCTCGCCTACGCCATCGGCTACGCCCGTGACGGCCACGAAATCCTCCCCCGGGTCCGCGACACCATCGCCACCGTCGCGGAACTTTTCACCGACCACTGGCCCAGTTCCGCAGCGCACTGGATGCCCGGGGGGCAACTTCCGGGCGCAGGGACGCTGCTGCGCAATGAACCGTACGCGGCGCTGTTGGACCGGCTGGTCCGGGCGTCTGAGGCCACGGCAGGAGGTCGCACCGCGGGGATCGACTCCGCCCGCAACCTCTGGGCCCGCACCGTCGGTAGGGAAGCCGCGGCGTTCCTGGCGACTCCACACCGCCACTCCTCTGGAACCGACCATGCCGGCGTCCTGGCCCCCGCGGACCTCGAGGGGTTCCGGGCCAGCTACGAGCCGGCCGCCACCACCACCTTCCGTGGGTACGCCATCGCCAAGACCGGGCCGTGGGGCCAGGGCCCCGCCCTGCTGCTGACGCTGGCGATCCTCGAGGGGTTCGACGACGAGCATCTGGACCCCTCCACCGAACTCGGTGCCCACACCATCCTGGAGGCCCAGAAGCTGGCGATTGCCGACCGCGAGGCATACTTCGGGGACATCGATGTCCCGTTGGGGCATCTACTCGACTCGGGCTATGCAGCCGAACGCCGCGCGCTGATCACCGAAAACGCCAGCCACGATTTCCGGCCTGGAACTGTTACCGGGCATACCCCCTTTGTCCCGCCACTGCGCATCGAGTACACCCCGCCGGCCACCGCCGATGGGGCCAAGACGGGGTTCGCCGGCGTGGGGGAGCCGACGGTCCAGCCGACCGGGGAAACCCGCGGCGACACCTGCCACCTGGATGTCGTGGACCGCTGGGGCAACATGGTCTCCGCCACCCCCTCCGGCGGATGGCTGCAGTCCTCACCGACGATCCCGTCACTGGGATTCTGCCTGGGGACCCGCCTGCAGATGACTTGGCTCGAAGAGGGGGGCCCGTCCACGCTGACCCCCGGGAAGCGACCACGCACCACGCTGACGCCGACCCTGGTATTGAAGGACGGGAAGGCCATCTCGGCCATCGGCTCGCCGGGCGGCGACCAGCAGGACCAATGGCAGTTGCTCTACCTGCTGCGCACGATCGTCGGTGGCTACACGCCCCAACAGGCCGTTGATGCCCCGGCCCTGCATACGACGTCGATTCCCGGCTCCTTCTGGCCGCGCACCTGGACTCCGGGCGGGGCCGTGGTGGAGGACCGGCTCGGTGAGGACGTCATTGCGGGCCTCGAGGCCCGCGGACATGTCGTCACCCGTGCGGGCGACTGGGCACTGGGGAGGCTGTCCGCCGTCGTGCGGGATCCGGCGACCGGTCAGCTCGCCGCCGCAGCCAACCCGCGCGGGGCCCAGGGCTACGCCGCCGGGCGCTGACCGGGGGCGCCTGACACGGGTGCGGATGGCGAACCGGTGGCTGCATCAACCTCCTCGGCTACCGGCACCGCCTCCGGTGGGGATGCCTGTCCGCATCCCGCCAGCAACAAGCCGGCGGCGAGGAGGCAGGGCACGATGCCGGCGGTGTGTTCCATGACGATCCCCCTGGGTGTTGCGCCCAAGGTACCGCAGCTTGTGCCCCGGTGGAATGGTGGGCAGCGATCCGGACGTGGCCGTGCCCCGGTGACAGGACGTGAACGTCCACCGGGGCGCGGTCGTGCGGTGCGGTGTTCAGTGCGCGGCGGCGTTGCCGTGCGTTCGTGCCAGCCAGGCCGGGGCTTCCGTCGCGGCGAGGCGGTTCAGGGCGAGTGCGGCAATGAGCAGTCCGAAGTCGCGGAGTCCCACGTCGAAGAAGCCGGGCAGCAGGAGCAGGTTGACGATGATGCCCAGGAGCCAAACGCAGACGATCAGCGACCCCAGACGCGGGCGCAGGGCGACCACGATGCCGGCGATGATCTCGACGACTCCGACGCCGTACATGAAGACCTGGGGGCTGACCGGGATGATGTCGGTGGCGAGGGGTGCAAGGTAATGCGTCCAGTCGGTGAGGACATTGGTGAACTTGTCGATCCCGAAGAGGATCGGCGCGACGGTGAAGATGGTGCGCAGGAGGAGGAAGGCCTGATGCGTGCTGGTTCCCTGACGCCGGGCGGCGGCGGGGAGAGTGGGGGCGGCCATGACGGGTTCCTTTCTAAGGTGATGATGTCTCATTTTAGAACCCGAAGATTTTCTAAGTCAACACTTATTCGTTTTAGAGTTATGCTGGATTCATGGAACCGATGCACCACCAGGAACGGGTCGAGGCCGTCGCCGCAGTGGCCGACCCGCTGCGCGCCGCCATCTTCGAGGAAGTCGCCCGCAGCAGCGAACCAGTGGGCCGTGAACGGGTGGCCGAGGCCGTGGGGATCTCCCGCCACGCCGCCGCCTTCCAACTGGACAAGCTGGCCGACCAGGGTCTCCTCGAGGTCTCGTTCCGGCGCCTGAACGGGGCCACCGGGCCCGGGGCGGGACGGCCTTCGAAGGTCTACGGCGCCGTCCACGCCGAACTGACCGCCAGCGTCCCCCAGCGTGAGTATCCGCTGGCCGCCGACATCATGGCCGAGGCCATCGACGCCTCGCGAGCCGACGGCGGGTCGGTGGACGGCCACTTGGCCGAGGCGGCCCGGTCAGCTGGCAGGCGACTGGCCACCGACCAGACGGACCTGGACCAGTTTCTGGGCACCTATGGCTATCGCCCCGAAACACGGCCGGACGGGTCGGCGGACCTGACGAACTGCCCCTTCCACGCCCTGTCTTCGCGCCACACGACAACCGTCTGCGACATGAACCAGGAGTTCATCGGCGGGGCGCTCGACGCCCTTCAGCCGGGCCGGCGGGCCGTACGGGTATCCCCGGGCCAACCCTGCGGTTGCTGCGTGCGGCTGGGCCCCCGAACCGGGCCGCTTCCCGGAGGCGACGCCGTCGGCTGAGCTGCGCCCGAGGCGGGGCGGGCCCCGGCCGTGACTCGTCCGGCCTATGGCACGGCGATGTCCGGGTTATGCCCGGTTGGGGCGCCCGTAAGGGGCCATAACCCGGATGTTAAGGTCCGCTCGGGCTTCCGTACCGACCCGCACCCGGGCCCCAAACCCACGCCGGAGGTCGGGCGTCGTCATTATTGGTCCTCGCCGCGCAGTGCGTGTAGATCTGGAGGGTGCGCCCCACCGAATCCATCGAAACCTCCCCGATCCCCACCGGGCTCGACGCCCCGACCGAACTGGTCCTTGCCGCCCGCGGCCACGGCGGATACCGCCAATACAGGATCCCCGCCCTCGCGGACTCCACCGCCGGCACGGTCCTGGCCGCCTACGACGGCCGCCCCAACCTCGATGACCTGCCCAACACCATTGACCTGCTGCTGCGTCGCAGCTTCGATCACGGCCGCACCTGGGAACCGCAACAGGTCATCCGCACGGGCACTGGCCTGTCCGGATATGGCGACCCCAGCCTGCTGGTGGACCGGGACACCGGCCGTATCTTCTGCTTCCACGCGGCCGGCACCCACGCCGGGTTCTTCGAAGCCGTCGAAGGCACCGAACCCGAAGACGAGATCCAACACGTGGACCTCTCCATCTCCGACGACGACGGGGCCACCTGGACCCACCGCCGCATCACCGGCATGCTCAAACGCGAGGGCATCACCGGGATCTTCGCCGCCGCCGGCACCGGCATCCAGCTCGACGTCGGCCCGCACGCCGGGCGCCTTCTCCAGCAGATGGTCACCCTGCTGCACGGCACCATCCGCGCCGCCAGCGCCTACTCCGACGACCACGGCGAAACCTGGACGCTCGGCGATCCCGCTCCGGGGGAGGGCAACGAGAACAAGACCGTCTGCCTGCCCGACGGCACCGTCCTGCTGAACTCCCGCGCCCCCGGCTCCCGCCTGTCGGCGCGCTCCACCGACGGTGGCCACAGGTACACCGCCCTGCAACCGATCCCCACCCTGCCCGATCCGGGCGACAACGGCTCCATCCTGCGCCTGCGCACCACGCCCGGCGGCGGAGCAGTCCTGCTCGCCACCAACAACCGCGACACCGTGCTGCGCCGCAACACCGTCCTGAGCACCTCGTACGACGACGGCGCCACGTGGGCGCCGGTCCTCACCCTCTGCAGCGGCAGCTCCGCCTACTCCACCGCCGCCGTGCTCGCCGACGGATCGCTCGGCGTCTTCTTCGAACGCGGCGGCTACTCCGAACTCGTCTTCACCCGGATCGATGCCGCGGCCCTGGCCAACGAGGCTCTCGCCACTGCGGCGGAAGCCTTCACCGAGGACGACGGAGGGGCGCTGGCCATGGTGCTGCGCTCGATCACCCCGGGCCGGCCCGAACACTGGACCAGCATCGGGGAATCCCACACCATCGGCGCCGACGCGGGGGAGTGGGGCGTGCACACCTGGAAGGAGATTGGCCAGGGTTATACCGGCGACGCCCAGGTGCTGGGCACCCGCGAGGCCCAGGTCGCCAACTACGGTGAACCCGCCCCCGGGCTGACGGCCGGCGACATCCTGGCCTTCACTGGCAGGTTCACCAACACCGGTCCCCACCGTGTGACCGCGGCGCTGTCCGGCACCTTCGACGGCAACGACGGCGGCTCCTTGGCCGCACTCTTCCCGCCGGCCATCCTGGAGCCGGGGGAACAGGCCCTCTACTTCACCCCGGTGTACACGGTGACCCGGGAAGACCTCGACGTAGGCACCGCCGTCGTGCACTGGTCTGTCGCCGCCGGAGGGACCCTGTGGGCGCAGCGGGCCCGGGTGGATACCGGGACCGGGCGGGTGGAGATCACGGACGTTCCCGCGGCGTCGACCGGGGGATGACCGGCAGGCCGGGATCAGGAAAGGTGGATGGTCCCGTCCTCGTCCACATGCCAGCCGGGATTGTGTGCGATTTCCCAGATGACGTGGTTGGGGTCCTCGACCAGTGCGTGGAAGACCCCGCCGAAGGCACCGGGCCGCGGTGACTTCAGCACCGTGGCGCCGGCCGCCTCCATGGCCACCGCGAGCTCACGGACCTCGTCCGGGGAAGCCACATTATGGGCGAGGGTGAGTCCGGAGACGCGCGAACGGTCCTCGCCGAGCCCGAGGTCCTCAGCGAACTTGGCGGCGTCGAACAACCCCAGCAGCAACCCGGGGGCGACCGGGTAGAAGATGATCTCCCCGGGGACGTCCAGCTGGGGAGTCCACCCCATCGCCGTCGTGTAGAAGGCGCGCGCCGCATCCAGGTCGGCGGTGGCGATGGTGAGGAAGTGCAGGTTCTGGTCCATGGGTGGGCGTTCCGCGGCTATTCCGCCGCGTCGGTGGGGTTGAGCATTTCCGCCGCGGCCGCCCGGTGCTCCGGATTTCCGGTGACCAGCGCGTAGCTGCCGTAGTTCAGCGGGCCGGCGGAGAGCAGGGCGGCGCAGCGTTCGGCCAGCCGGGGCTCGGTGCGGCCGGTGAGTTGGGTGTAGAGCGCTACGGTGCGCTCGAACGTGTCGGCCGAGGAGATCATGCAGTGGAACGCGAAGTCGATTGCCGGGTCGCTGACCTTGGCCGTGGTCCAGTCCAGGACCGAGACGATCTCCTCGCGTTCGTCCAGCAGCAGGTGGGCGGGGTAGAGCTCCCCGTGCGTGAAAACGGTTTCGGTGGGCCAGAGCCCGTCATCGGCCAGCCAGGCGCGCCAGCCTCCGAGCAGGTTCTCGGAGACCTCGAACTCGGCGCAGACCCGTTCCAGATCGGTGCGCCAACGGCCGCGCACGTCCTGGGGATGTTCGCGGGGGATGCCCGCCGCCTCCGCCCGCGCCGGGTCGAGGGTGTGCAGGGCGGCGATCAGCCGGGCCAGCGAGTCGGCGTAGGCCTCGGAGGCGGTGTCGAAATGCCACACCGGCTCGCCGCCGTCGTCCAACGTGAGCCCGGGAAACCCGGGCAGGAGCGGGTATGCGATGAGTTCCGGCGCCTGGATCCGCCACTCGGGGACGGCCACGGGCAACTGCGGCCGCACGAAGTCCAGGATGGCCCGTTCCTCGCCGAGCTTGGCGGAGACGTCATCGCGGCGGGGCATGCGCAGGACCCACTGCTTCCCGACGTCGGCTTCCTCGTGGGCGAAGGCAACGCGGTAGTCCAGCCCGGCCTCGTTGAAGGTAATGCCGTCGGCCGCCAGCGACAGACCGTGGCTGGCTGCCAGTTCGAGGACGGCTGTGGGTTCGGGGGAGTCGGTGCTCATGCTCCCATCGTGTCAGAGGTCGGTGACGATGACGACGTCCAGGTCCCGCGGCCCGTGGACCCCCTCGACGCGTTCGAGCTCGATGTCGCTGGTCGCACTGGGCCCGGAGATCCAGGTCAGCGGGTGGGTTGGATCCACGCGCGGCAACGCCTCGGGCAGCAGCTGCACGACGGTCGACGCGGGCACGACGCACACGTGGTGGTCCGGGACCAGGCTGATCGCGCGCCGGCCCTGGGTGGGGGAGCCGTCCAGGATGATGGTCCCGGATTCGGCAATGGAGACCGCCGAGGAGGTCACCACCGCGATCCCGTCGAGGTCCTCCACGGTGAGCCGGTGGCCCGGTGCGTCGGTGAGCCGGCGGTCGTCTTCGCGCAAGGTGTCGTTGTCGAGCCATGCGGCCGGCAGCCCATGCGGGACCACGTAACTGGTGGCCCCGGCGAGCAGCCCGGTGATGGTCCGCGGCAGATCGGCGGCCTCCACCCGGCTCACCTTCGCCTTGTAGTCCTCGAGCCGGTCCACCAGCATCTCCAGCACCTGCTCGGGACCCAGATCGGCGGCCCTGCGGTAATTCCGCGGCACGTCGGGCACCGCCGGGGCATCCTTGAGCGCCGCACGGATGCGGTCCATGATCTCTTCGCGCGCTTCCATCACTTCTCCTGGCCGGTGGTGGTGGACGGTCCCGGTGTTCCGGGGGCCGGTGCCTGGTGCTCCTTGACCCACCAGTCGCGGAAGGACTGCGACGGCGGGGCAGGGATGTCGCGCGAGCTGGTCCAGCCGCCGGCGAGGTGGCCGGGCAGGCGCTTGATCTTCTTGTCGCGCCCGGCGGCGAGCTTGCCCAGGGGAAGGGCCTTCTCGAGCAGCCCGAGGCGCTGGCCGGAGGAGAACGCCCACTGGACGCCCTTCATCATCAGGTCCATCTCCGAAGGGATCCGGCGCTGGCCGCGCCGGGAGTCGACGTCCTCGCCGCGCAGGTGGACCAGGATCTCGGGGATGTTGATCTTCACCGGGCAGGCGTCGTAGCAGGCCCCACACAGACTCGAGGCGTAGGGCAGCGAGTTGTTCTCCTCGGCCTGGATGCCGGTCATCAGCGGCGAGAGGATCGCCCCGATCGGCCCCGGGTAGGTCGAGCCGTAGGCGTGGCCGCCGGTGCGCTCGTAGACCGGGCAGACATTCATGCAGGCCGAGCAGCGGATGCAGTGCAGCGCCGAGCGCCCATAGGTGTCCGCCAGGGCCGCGGTGCGGCCGTTGTCCAGCATGACCAGATGGACGTTCTGCGGACCGTCGTCGTGGGATTCGCCGGTCCAGAACGACGTGTACGGGTTCATCCGCTCGCCGGTGGAGGAACGCGGCAGCAGCTGCATGAAGACCTCGAGGTCCTCGGCATGGGGCAGCAGCTTCTCGATCCCCATGACGGTGATCAGCGTTTCGGGCAGCGTCAGGCACATCCGCCCGTTGCCCTCCGATTCCACGACGCCCAGCGTGCCGGTGTCGGCCAGGGCGAAGTTGGCCCCGGAGATGGCGACCTTGGCGGAGAGGAACTTGCGCCGCAGGTGGGCCCGGGCGGCCATGGCCAGTTCGCGGGGGTCGTTCGACAGATTCGGGTCGACGTCCTGCATTTCCTGCAGGAAGATGTCGCGGATCTGGGAGCGGTTCTTGTGGATGGCCGGGACCAGGATGTGGCTGGGCTTGTCGTGGCCGAGCTGGACGATCAGTTCCGCCAGATCCGTCTCGAACGCCTTGATGCCGCGCTCCTCCAGATACTCGTTGAGCCCGATCTCCTGGGTGGCCATGGACTTGACCTTGACGACCTCGTCGGTGTCCTGCTCGCGGATGAGGCCCTCGACGATCCGGTTGGCCTCCTCGGCGTCACGCGCCCAGTGGATGGTCCCGCCGCGCGCGGTGAAGTTTGCCTCGAACTGCTCGAGCATGGCCGGCAGGTCGGCCATGACGGCCTCCTTGATCGCCGAGCCGGCGCTGCGCAGCTCCTCCCAGTCGGGGAGTTCGCCCACCACGTGGGCGCGTTTTTCGCGGATCGTGGTGGTGGCGTGGCGCAGGTTAGTGCGCAGCTGGTCGTCGCGCAGTTCGTGGTGCGCCGCCTCCGGGAAGGACTCGGTGGCGAAGAGGTTTCCCTGGCCGTAGGCGGGTAGTGCGGGCATGCCGACGAAGACCTGGCTCATCGCGCCACCTCCACGTTCGCGCCGAAGGTGGTGCCGGCGTCGTACGGGTGCTCCCGGGTGCTGGCGAGGATCTCGGCCAGGTGCAGGGTGCCGGCAGGGGCCCCGGTGCGGGAGAGGCCGCCGCCGATGTGCAGCAGGCAGGAGGCGTCGCCGCCGGTGCACATCGAGGCACCGGTGGAGACGACGTTGGCCGCCTTGTCCTCGAGCATGGCCGAGGAGACCTCGGCGTTCTTCATCGAGAACGTCCCGCCGAAGCCGCAGCACTGGTCGGCGGCGGGCAGGTCGGCAAGTTGGATGCCCTCCACGGTGCGCAGCAGATCCAGCTGGCGGTCACCGAGGTGGAGCAGCCGCATGCCGTGGCAGGAGGGGTGGTAGGTGACCGAGGTGGGGAACCAGCTGCCCAGCTGCGCGGCGGCGTCGGTGATGCCCAGGACGTCGACGAGCAGTTGGGAGAGCTCGTAGGTCCGGCCGCCGACCTCTTCGGCACGGCGCTGCAGGGAAGCGTCCCCGGCGCGTTCGGCGATCATCGGCTGCTGGTGCTTCACCGAGGCGACGCAGGAGGCCGAGGGGGCAACGGCGACGTCGTAGTCGCCGGTGTCGAAGGCCTTGACGTGGTTCGCGACGACCGGCAGGGCCTCCTTGAAGTAGCCGGAGTTGATGTGCATCTGGCCGCAGCAGGCCTGGCCGGGAGGGAAGACGACCTCGTGGCCGAGCCGCTCCAGGATCGCGACCGTGGCGCGTGCCGTGCTGGGGTACATGCCATCGACGATGCAGGTGGCGAAGAGGGCGATTTTCATGTGATGCCTTCCATAGCGTCGTCGGGACGACACCGTAGCCGGTGTGGTCTGACCACTATAGGGCGGTGGGGGTGGCGCGTCTAGTGGTGATGGGATCCCTGCGCTGGGGTGGCGCCCGGAGGGGTTTCAGCGAAGCAGATTTCTGTGACGGGCTTCACAAGAGTCCACTCTACAGGTTATGCTTCCGTGGTCAGACCATAGTGGTCAGACCACGGAAGCACGTCAGCCGCCTGTAAGGACCGAACCATGGACACATTCACACCACCGACCGATCCGGTCGCAGGAAGCGTCGCCATCTCGGCGCTCATTGCCCTGCTGCCCTTGGTGACGTTCTTCGCGCTCCTCGCGCTCGTCAAGACCAAGGCGCACGTCGCCGGGGCCTGGTCGCTGCTGGTGGCCTTGCTCGTGGCGATCTTTGCGTTCAAGATGCCGGTGGGCCTGGCCCTGATGTCCGGCGTGATGGGCGGGGTGTTCGGCGCCTTCCCGGTCGTCTGGATCGTGATCATGGCCATCTGGCTGTACCAGGTCACCGTGGTCAGCGGGCGCTTCGACGACCTGCGCCGGGTCTTCGACGTGATCGGCGGCGGCGATGTGCGCATCCAGTCGGTGCTCATCGCCTTCTGCTTCGGCGGGCTGCTCGAGGCACTGGCCGGATTCGGCGCCCCCGTCGCCATCACCGCCACCATGCTCATCGCGCTGGGCATGGCTCCGCTGCGTGCAGCGGCCGCCGTGCTGGTCGCCAACACCGCGCCGGTGGCCTTCGGCGCCGTGGCGATCCCGATCACCACCGCCGGCGCGCTGACCGGACTGGACCCCGCCCACATCGGCGCGATCGTGGGACACCAGGCCCCGCTGCTGGCCCTGTTCGTGCCTACCCTGCTGCTGTTCATCCTCGACGGATGGCGCGGTGTCAGGGAATGCTGGCCCGCGACCGTCGTCGTCGGCTTCACCTTCGCCATCGCCCAGTTCCTCACCGCCACCTACTTCGCCTACGAACTCACCGACATCGTTGCCTCGTTGGCCGGCCTGGCCGTCGCCGTCGTCTTCCTGCGCTTCTGGTCCCCGGTGGGCGCCGAGGCCGCCCGCGAACGCGTCCTCGTCGGCGGGTCCGGCGCCACGAACGGCACGGACGACGCCGCGTCGCGGCTGGGTGGATCCCGCGTCTTCATGGCCTTGTTCCCCTACCTGCTGGTCATCGTGATCTTCGGCGTCGCCAAGCTGTGGACCGCAGGCATCAGCATTCCGAAGCTGCTCGAGGCCACCGACGTCAAATTCGGATGGCCGCTGCTGCACGAACGCATCGTCAACTCCAGCGGCGAGGCACTCTCCTCGACCACCTACAACTTCCAGTGGCTCTCCAGCCCCGGCACGCTGCTGCTGATCACCGGGCTGATCGTCGCCGTGGTCTACTCGATCTGGGACGACGGCGGCCGGTACAAGATCACCGTCGGCCAGGGCATCGCCGAAATCGGGCGCACCATCCACAACATGCGCTGGGCCGCGGTGACCATCATCTGCGTGCTGGCACTGGCCTACGTGATGAACCTGTCGGGCCAGACCATCAGCATCGGCACCTGGCTGGCCGGCACCGGCGCGGCATTCGCGTTCCTCTCGCCGGTGCTGGGCTGGATCGGCACCGCGGTCACCGGGTCCGACACCTCCGCGAACGCCCTGTTCGCCAAGCTGCAGCAGACCGCCGGCATCAACGCCGGGATCGACCCGTACCTGCTCGTCGCCGGCAACACCGCAGGCGGCGTCGTCGGCAAGCTCATCAGCCCGCAGAACCTGGCCATCGCCGCCACGGCGGTGGGCATGCAGGGCCAGGAATCGGTCATCCTGCGCAAGGTCGCCGGCTGGTCCGTCGCCATGCTGCTGATCCTGTGCTGCCTGGTCTACCTGCAGTCCACGCCGATCCTGAGCTGGATGCTCCCGACCCCCTGACGCAAGGACCCCGGCCATGACGACCCCATGGGAGAATACCGGGGTGGCACAACCATCCAACACCCAGCCCGTCCAACGGCCCAAGGCCTACCAGCTCGTCCTGGACGACATCGAGGACGCGCTGCGGACCGGGCAGCTGAAGGTCGGCGACCAGCTGCCCGGGGAGCGGGCCCTGGCCGAGGCGCACGGCATCTCACGCGCCTCGGTGCGCGATGCCATCCGCATCCTCGATGTCATGGGAGTGGTGCGCACCGCCACCGGTTCCGGGCCGGGCGCCGGGGCCGTGGTGATCTCCGAGCCGGCCGCCGGCATCGCCACGGCGCTGCGCATGCACGTGGCCTCGGCCCGGTTGAGCGTGCAGGAGATCGTGCAGACGCGCGTCCTGCTGGAGACGTGGGCCGCCCGCAGCGCGGACCTGGACGCGGATCCGGGGCGGAGCGCCGCCGTGCTGGCCGATGCCTACGGATTGCTGGCTGCCATGGACGATCCGGGGTTGGAGCGCGGGGCCTTCCATGAACTCGACGCCCGCTTCCATGTGCTGCTCTCCGGCCTGGCCGGCAACGCGGTCATCGAGGCCATGATGGAGTCCTTGCGCCTGGCCATCAGCGACTACGTGCGCGACGCCGTGCGCAGCGACGAGGCCTGGGAACCGGTCGCCACGGTCCTGCGCGCGCAGCACCACGGGATCCTCGACGCCGTTGCGGCAGGCCACGGCGAACAGGCCGCTGACCTGCTGCGCGAGCACATCGAATGGTTCCACGGTTGGTCCACCGGAAGCTGAAAAGCCGGGACCTGCCGCGCAGCCCGCAAGGGGCGTAACGTGAGCGGCATCACTCCATACAAGTGGTGCTGAGAACGACGGCGAAAGGTCTCGCATGCCCGATCCCACCTCAACTTCCGCCGCTCTGCTGGCGGACGCCCGGTCCCTGCACGGCGACATCGCCAACCTGCGCCACCGGCTG
This sequence comes from Arthrobacter sp. ASL1, assembly GCF_056680475.1. Classification (NCBI taxonomy): domain Bacteria; kingdom Bacillati; phylum Actinomycetota; class Actinomycetes; order Micrococcales; family Micrococcaceae; genus Arthrobacter; species Arthrobacter sp. ASL1. The sequence continues at coordinate 1,963,862 of NZ_CM155284.1, read as the reverse complement.
CACCGCCACCCGGAGATCGGGCTGGATTTGCCGCGCACCCAGGAGAAGGTCCTGGACTGGCTCGAACCGCTGGGCTACGAAGTCGGCACCGGCACGGACTGCACCTCGGTGACCGCGGTGCTGCGCGGTGGCGCGGCCGGATCCGAACGCCGCTCGGTGCTGCTGCGCGCGGACATGGACGCCCTGCCCGTGCAGGAGGAGACCGGCTTGGACTACGCCTCCGAGGTCGACGGTGCCATGCACGCGTGCGGGCACGACCTGCATACCTCCATGCTCGCCGGTGCCGCCACGTTGCTGGCCGACCGCCGGGAGTCCCTGGCCGGCGACGTCGTGCTGATGTTCCAGCCGGGGGAGGAGGGGTGCGACGGCGCGTCGATCATGATCGACGAGGGCGTCCTGGACGCCTCCGGGCGCCGCGTCGAAGCGGCCTATGGCCTGCATGTGGCCTCCGCCCTGGCCCCGAGCGGGATGCTGATGTCCCGCGAGGGGCCGATCATGAGTGCCTCCGACGGACTGTTCGTCACCGTGCGCGGGGCCGGCGGCCACGGTTCTGCCCCGCATCTGGCCAAGGACCCGGTCACCGCGGCGGCGGAGATGGTCACCGCACTGCAGGCCATGGTCACCCGGCAGTTCGACATCTTCGACCCGGTGGTCATCACCGTCGGGGTCCTGCACGCCGGGACCGCCCGCAACGTCATCGCCGACACGGCCCGTTTCGAGGCGACGATCAGATCGTATTCACCCGCCTCCAACGCCCGGCTGCGCGAGGCCATCCCGCGGCTGCTGCACGGCATCGCCGCCGCCCACGGACTCGAGGCCGACGTCGACTATGCGGCCGAGTACCCGGTCACCACCAACCACGCCGAGCAGACGCGGTCCCTGCGCTCCGTCGCCGGCGAGCTGCTGGGGGCCGAACGCTACCTGGAGATGCCCAACCCGCTGGGCGGTTCCGAGGACTTCTCCCGGGTCCTGGAGGAGGTCCCGGGTGCCTTCGCCTTCCTCTCCGCGGTCCCCGAGGGCGTCGACCCCGCGACCGCACCCTTCAACCATTCCGCCCGGGCCGTCTTCGGCGACCATGTCCTCGCCGACGGGGCCGCGCTCTACGCGGCACTGGCGGTCAACCAGCTGGCAGGAGAAAGACCATGACCACCCCCACCGCCCCGGCCTCCGACCGGTCCACCGTGATGCGCACCCTGGTCGCCACCGGCGCCGGCAACGCCGCCGAATGGTTCGACTGGGCCATCTACGCGACGTTCGCCTCATTCATCGCCTCCCAGTTGTTCAGCCACGCCGACCCCGCCTCCGCCTTCCTGGCCACGCTGGCCGTCTTCGCCGTCGGCTTCGCCGCCCGGCCCCTGGGCGGGTTCTTCTTCGGCTGGATCGGAGACAAGCTCGGACGCAAGACCTCCCTGGTCCTGTGCGTGTTGCTGGCCTCATTCGGTTCGCTGATCATCGCGTTCTGCCCTACCTACGATGCCGTGGGCACCTGGTCCTCCGTCATCCTGCTTGTGGCGCGCATCATCCAGGGCCTGGCCCACGGGGGCGAGCTGCCCAGCGCCCAGACGTACCTCTCCGAGATGGCACCGCGCGAACGCCGGGGCCTGTGGTCCTCGCTCATCTACTTCTCCGGAACCCTGGGCATCATGGCGGGAACCTTCATCGGGGCGATCCTTTCCACGGTCATGTCCGAGGAGCAGATGTCGAGCATCGGCTGGCGGATCCCGTTCCTCATCGGCGCCGTCATCGGGCTGTTCGCGCTGTACATGCGTACCAAGCTCGAGGAGACCGAGGCCTTCGAGGAAGCCGCGGACCCCGGCCACCAGCACCCCGGCCACGCCGTCCGCCCGGCCAGCGAGAATGTCTTCCGCCAGCTGGCCACCAACTGGCGCCAGGCCGCCAAGGTCATCGGCCTGACCGTGGGCCTGACCGTCGTCTACTACGTCTGGGGCGTCTCGACGCCCGCCTACGCCATCCACGAGCTGGGCATCGACCCCACGGGCGCACTGTGGGCCGGCGTGGCGGCCAACGTGGTGTTCCTGATCGCGCTGCCCTTGTGGGGCCGGCTCTCGGACCGCATCGGCCGCAAGCCGGTCCTGATCATCAGCGGCGTCGGCAGCGCGGTGCTCTTCTTCCCGGCGACGCTCATCGTGCGTGACTCCGCGGTGCAGTTGGCGTTGGGCATGGCCCTCATGCTGGTCTTCATCTCCGCCTCGGCGGCGATCGTCCCCACCACCTACGCGGAACTGTTCCCCACGACCATCCGCACGATGGGCGTGGCCATCCCGTACGCCATCTGCGTGGCCGCGTTCGGGGGCACGGCTGCCTACCTGCAGGCCGGGATGAACGCCTGGTTCGGCGACGCCGGGCCCACCATCTTCGGTGTCTACACGATCGTGCTGCTGTGCATCGGGATCGCGACCGTCTTCACCCTGCGCGAGACCAAGGGCATCGACCTGCGCCAGCCGGCCCCACCGCGGGAGAAGAGCACGACGACGGCGCGTTGAGCCGGGCCGGCCCACCGGCAGGTGGAAGGCGTCCGGGGGCAGCAGTGCGTTGTGCTCATCGGCCAGCGGTTCGCCGTTGGATAGTTCCACCACCATCCGGTGGCCCGGCGTGAAGGTGTTCGCGAACGGGTAGAGGCGCACCACGTATTCCTCGGTCGAACCCGGTTCCACCGGCACCGACCGGGCGTGCGGGTGGTAGGGGTTGCCCTCGGTGCTGCGTTCGTCGAGTTCGCGGCGCGAGGTCTTTGAGGCTGGGTGGCCGCTCGGCGGCGGCGATGACCTGCATCGAGAAACGAGTGTTCGGCGTCTCATCGGGACGGACATGCCAGGGCCCTACCCGGTGGTGCCTCCCGACCTGCAGGCTAGGTCGGCGGGGCTCCTGCGGCAGCTGGGTCGGTGTGGCGTTGGCGCTAGGCTGAAGTTACGTTAGTGAATTGCTCCGGAACCGCATGGTTCCGGGGCAATTCTTCCTTTAAGACCAAAATGTGTAGCCACTAAAATGTTGAGAATTCTTCTTCCAATTTCCATTTCGGTGGAGTAGTTTGTTGTCATGAAACAAGGCGCTCCGGCCATGCACGTAGCCATCAACACCTCTCACCGGATCAACAAGGCCGGCGTCGAGGTCGAGTACCAATCGGCACTGATACGCCGCTCCTACCGTGACGGCGGGAAGGTCAAGCACGAGACCCTGGGCAACGTCTCCTACCTTCCCCAGCACGCCATCAAGGACCTGCAGGCCTCCCTGAAGGGCAAGACCATGGTGGAGGCGACCGCCCGGATGCAGATCCTGCGCACCCTGCCCCACGGCCACCTCGACGCCGTCTACACCATGGCCCGGTCGCTGCGCTTCGAAGCCCTGCTCGGCCCCGCCTGCCGGCACCGGGACCTCGTCATGGGCCTGCTCGCGGCACGGATCTGCAACCCGACCTCCAAGCTCGCCACCCTGAACTGGTTCGCCGACACGACCCTGGGCACCGACCTCGGACCGGTCAGCGCCGATGATCTCTACTCCGCGATGGACTGGCTGCTCGAACAGCAACCACGCATCGAAAAACAACTCGCCCGCACCCACCTCGGACCCGAAGACAACCCCGGGGCCTGGCGCTGTTCGACCTCTCCTCCTCCTGGGTCACCGGAACCCACAACCCCCTGGCCAAATTCGGCTACTCCAGGGACAGGAAACGCGGCTGCGAACAAATCGAATACGGCATGCTCGCCACCCGGGCAGGACTGCCCATCGCGGTGCGGGTCTTCCTCGGCAACACCGCGGACCCGGCCGCGTTCATCCAGATCGCCGAGGAGATCCACGACCTCTCCGGAGTCCAGGACCTGGTCATGGTCGGGGACCGCGGAATGATCACCAACGCCCGGGTCCAGGACCTGAAAAAGGACACCCGGTTCAGCTGGGTCACCGCCCTGCGCAACACCGACATCCAGAAGCTCGCCGAGGACGACGGGCCCCTGCAGATGAGCCTGTTCGATGAACAGAACCTCGCCGAGATCAGCCACCCGAAGTACCCCGGCGAACGCCTCATCGCCTGCCGCAACCCCGCCCTGGCAGCAAAACGCGCCCACAAACGCACCAGCCTGCTCGAAGCCACCGAGGAACAACTCGAAACCATCAAGAAAGCCGTGGCGGCAGGCCGGCTCACCACGGCAGGGAAGATCGGCGTCAAGGTCGGCAAGACCGTCGGCAAATACAACATGGCCAAGCACTTCGACCTGGGCATCACCGACGAGAAGTTCACCTACGTACGCAACACCGAATCCATCAAGCGCGAAGCGGACCTGGACGGGATCTACGTCATCCGAACCAACGTCCCCGCCACGGACATGGACGCCCCCGAAACGGTGCGGACCTACAAGTCCCTGGCCAACGTGGAAAAGGTCTTCAAGACCCTCAAAACCCGGGACCTGGGCATCCGCCCCATCCGCCACCACACCGAGAACCGCACCCGCGCCCACGTCTTCCTCTGCATGCTCGCAGCCCACCTCACCTGGCACCTGCGCACCGCCTGGGCACCACTGACATTCACCGACGAGAACCGGCCCGTACCCGAGGAACCCGTCGCGAAGGTCCAGCGCTCCGCAGCCGCGGCACGCAAGGCCAGCACCGGCAAACTCGACGACGGAACCACCGCCACCAGCTACCAGGACCTCCTGGCCCACATGGCAACACGGACCCGGAACACCACCAACGTGCCCGGCACCAAGACGACCTTCGAACTACTCTCCCTACCCACACCCCGCCAGCAAAAGGCCATGGACCTCATCGACCACCACGCCCAACACCACAGAAAGTAGCCAGACACCCAGAACCAAAAACGCCAGGATCCCCGACAATCCGGGGATCCTGGCGTTCTGACAAACGTAACTTCAGGCTAGGGTCTCGGCTCGTGGTGGCGTCGACCGTGGGTGCGGCGATCTTCCTTCATCTGCGCCTCGAACAGGTGCCGTTTGCCCTCGGCAAGTTCCTGCCGGGCCTTGTTTTCCAGTGACCGGAATTCGGAGTAGTAGCCGTCGTCGTAATCCTCAACGATCTGGAACGTCCACCGATGCTCGATCACGTTGCGTCCCACGAGATCGGATTCGAGTCGGTTGGCGATGCCCGCGTGCCCGGCGGCACGGAGCATCTCCACGGCCTCGCCGAGGGCCAGGTCTGCGGCTCCGGTTTTGCGGTGGAAGTTGTAGAGGCTGCCCCGGGCGTCCTCGGTCAGCTCCAGCGCCTCCGAGAGCTTGCCAAGTGCCTCCACGGTTGCCGGCGTGACGCCCGCGGGGATCTGGTGTGCCGCGTCTGGGCCGTCGTGGTCATCTGATCCGGACATGGCGGGTTTCCCTCCGTGGTGTGTCGCTGATGCGTTTATGGCCGAGCCTACGGCGCGCGCGTCGGACTGTCAGCACGTCGCGTCGGGGTGGGCTTCAGCGGGCGTTCCGGTGTCGCGAACGTGATGACCGTAGTTCGCGCCAGGCGCCCGTGGACCAAAGGGCCCACAGGACAAGCAGTGGCTGGAGGGCCAGGCGGACCAGGCGGCCGGAGTCGCTATCGAGGCCAAAAGAGGCCTTACGGTGCATGAACTGGTCGAGGTTCCCGGGGAAGACCGCAATGAATAGTGCGGCGATGGCCATTCCCAGCCGGGCCCGACAAGCCGGAAGGGTGAGCAGGCCGGTGCCCAGGGCCGCTTCGACGATGCCGGACTGCACGACGACGTCGTCCTTGTCCCAGGGGACCCAATCGGGAACGAGCTGGGCGAATTCCGTCCGCGCGAAGCTGAGATGACTGGCCCCGGCGAAGACCAGGAATGCCCCCAGTAGCCTGCTGGCGATCCGGCGGGCCGGCGGGAGGGGGGTCTGTGGTTGGTGGCGCCGTTTGCCGGTCATGGCCGAAACTTAGCAGATCGACCTGCACGCGCACTTGGAGGCAAAAAGTTCTGTGTATTTCTTGTCAACGCCGGATCGGCGTCATGACGCGGATCCAACCGGTTTCGGCATGTGCATTGGGCCACCCTGCATGATGTCCCGCGTCACATCGGGTGCGCTGGATGCCCTACGATATTGGCTAGCAAGTGCTTCACAACACTTGAATCTAACAACAAACAGCCGTTGCGGTGTCCGGAAGACCTCCCGCCGCCGGCATCACAAGGAGAAAGTATGCGTTATTCGCGCGCTTCCAAGATCCTGGGCATCGCAGCCGTTGTTGCGTTGAGCCTGAGCGCCTGCGGCGGCGGTGGCGACAAGGCCGCCGACGGTGCCGGAGACACCAGCCGGGTCATCGTCGTCGATGGTTCCGAGCCCCAGAACCCGCTGATTCCCACCAACACCAACGAGGTCGGCGGCGGCGCCATCCTGGACCTCATCTTCACCGGGCTGATCAGCTATGACGCCGAGGGCAAGCCCCAGAACGAGGTGGCCGAGTCGATCGAGACCAAGGACTCGCAGAACTACACCATCACGCTCAAGGACGGCCAGAAGTTCACCAACGGTGACCCGGTCACGGCCAGCTCCTTCGTCGATGCCTGGAACTACGGTGCCGCCGCGAAGAATGCACAGTTGAGCAGCTACTTCTTCGAGAGCATCGAAGGCTACGATGAGGCCGCCGCCGAGGGTTCCACGGTGGAGAAGATGTCCGGCCTGAAGGTCGTGGACGACAAGACCTTCACCGTGAAGCTCAAGCAGCCCGAGTCCGACTTCAAGCTGCGTCTGGGCTACAGCGCCTTCTACCCGATGCCGGCAGAGGCCCTGAAGGATCCCAAGAAGTATGGCGAGCACCCGGTCGGCAACGGGCCCTACAAGTTCGATGGCGAAGACGCCTGGCAGCACCAGCAGCAGATCAAGCTGGTCCCGAACGAGGGCTACGAGGGTCCGCGCAAGGCCCAGAATGCCGGTGTGACGTTCAAGATCTACCAGAACGACACCACCGCCTACCAGGACCTGATCTCCGACAACCTGGATGTCCTCAAGACCATCCCGACGTCCGACATCAAGAACTTCAAGAACGACCTGGGCGACCGGTCGATCGAGTCCCCGTATGCCGGCAACCAGACGATCGCGATCCCGTACTACCTGGACAACTTCCAGGGCGAAGCCGGCAAGCTGCGCCGCCAGGCACTTTCCATGGCCATCAACCGCGAAGAGATCACCCAGGTCATCTTCAACGGCGGCCGCACCCCGGCCAAGGAATTCACCGCCCCGGTCCTGGACGGCTACTCGGACTCCATTCCGGGCAGCGAGAACCTCGCCTACAACCCGGAGAAGGCGAAGGAACTCTGGAAGAAGGCCGATGAGATCGAGGCCTACGACAAGAGTGAAAAGCTGACCATCGCCTACAACGCCGACAAGGGCGACCACAAGACGTGGGTCCAGGCCGTGGTCAACAACATCAAGAACAACCTCGGCATCGAGGTCTCGGGCAAGCCGTACGCCACCTTCAAGGAGGTCCGCACGGACGCCACCGATCACAAGCTGACCGGGGCCGTGCGTGCCGGCTGGCAGGCCGACTACCCGTCGCTGGCCAACTTCCTGGGCCCGATCTACACGACCGGGGCAGGTTCCAATGACGCGGTCTACGCGAACAAGAAGTTCGATGCAGCCGTGAACAAGGGCCTCTCCGCCGCGACGGTGGAAGAAGGCAACAAGGCCATGAACAAGGCCCAGGAGATGCTCCTGGCCGACCTTCCGGCCATCCCGCTGTGGTACCAGGTCGCCCAGGGCGGCTGGAGCACCAACGTCACCAACGTGGAATTCGGTTGGAACGGCGTGCCGCTGTACTACGCGATCACCGGCAAGTAAGGGCCCCTGGTCATTCCAAGCCCTCTGCGGGGCCCGCTCCCCATCCCGGGAGCGGGCCCCGCGGTCCTGCCACATCCCAAAGGTTAAGTTGATGCTATTTTCCGTGTGCCCCGAACGGGCGCGATCCCCCCGAGTGGGTGGGGCCTGATGGCCAGGTTCCTGCTCCGTCGTTTCCTGCAGTTGATCCCGGTTTTCCTGGGTGCCACACTGCTGATCTACTTCCTGGTGTTCTCCCTTCCCGGAGACGCCACGGCAGCCATCTGCGGCGAAAAGGGCTGCACCCCCGCCGTCGAGGCCGCCCTGCGCGAACAGTACAACCTGGACCAGCCCTTCTGGGTCCAGTATTTCCTCTACCTCAAGGGCATTTTCACCCTTGACTTGGGAACCAACTTCGCCGGCCAGCCGATCACCGAAATCCTGGCCCGGGTCTTCCCCACAACGGCCCGGTTGGCCATCATGGCTCTCGTCTTCGAGGCCGTCTTCGGCATCGTCATCGGCCTCATTGCCGGACTCAAGAAGGGCAAGATCTTCGACTCGACCGTTTTGGTCTTCTCCCTCGTCGTCATCGCCGTGCCGATCTTCGTGCTTGGTTTCCTCATGCAGTTCGTGGTGGGCGTCAAGCTCGAGTGGGCCAACCCAACCGTCAGCGGCGACGCCACGTTCACCGAATTGATCCTCCCGGCCCTCGTGCTCGGGTTGGTCTCCTTCGCCTATGTGCTGCGGCTGACCCGCACGGCCGTCATCGAGAACTCCGGCGCCGACTATGTCCGCACGGCCACCGCCAAGGGACTGAGCAGCCGCCGCGTCGTCGTGGTGCACGTGCTGCGCAACTCCATGATTCCCGTGGTGACGTTCCTGGGTGCCGACCTCGGCGCCCTGATGGGTGGAGCCATCGTCACCGAGGGAATCTTCAACGTCAACGGCGTCGGCAACACGCTCTACCGCGCCGTCCTGAACGGGGAGGCCCCCGTTGTCGTTTCGATCGTCACCGTACTGATCGTGGTCTTCGTCCTGGCGAACCTGCTGGTTGACCTGTTGTACGCGTGGCTCGACCCGAGGATCCGATATGCCTGAGAACACCAAAAACTCGCCCACCATTCGTGGCGCCAAGATCTCCAAGTACCCCATCGAGCATTTTGTGGCCGACCCCGCGGACACCCCGGTCCAGGCCACGGACAGTGCCGTCTCCACGGCGGCTCCGGTTTCGCTGTGGCTGGAAGCGTGGCGCAACCTGCGCACGCAGCCGCTGTTCCTCATCAGCGCGTTCCTGATCATCGCGGTGATCTTCGTGGCGCTGTTCCCGGGTTTGTTCACCAACGAGGAACCCAACGCGCAATGCATGTTGGCCAACTCCGATGGCGGGCCGGCCCCGGGCCACCCGTTGGGCTTCACCCAGCAGGGCTGCGACATCCTGGCACGGGTGATGTACGGGACCCAGTCCTCGCTCACCATCGGCCTGTTTGCCACGCTGTCCATCGTGGTGTTCGGCGGCACCATCGGCGCGGTTTCCGGATTCTTCGGCGGCTGGGTCGACGCAGTGCTGGCACGCCTGGGCGACATCTTCTTCGCGCTGCCGCTCATCCTCGGCGCGATCGTCGTCGTGCAGATCCCGTTCTTCCGCGAGAACCGCAACGTGTGGACCATCGTGCTGATCCTGGCTGCCTTCGGCTGGCCGCAGATCGCACGCATCACCCGCGCGGCGGTCATCGAGGTGCGCGAAGCCGACTTCGTCATCGCGGCGCGTTCGCTGGGCGTCAGCCGGGCCGGTGCGCTGATCCGCCACGTCATCCCGAACTCGTTGGCACCGGTCATCGTGATCGCGACGATCTCGCTGGGCGTCTTCATTGTGGCCGAGTCAACGCTGTCCTACCTGGGCATCGGGCTGCCACCGGACGTCATGTCCTGGGGTAACGACATCTTCTCGGCCAAGAGCTCGCTGCGTTCGAACCCGATGGCCCTGTTCTGGCCGGCACTGGCGCTGTCGCTGACGGTGCTGAGCTTCATCATGCTCGGTGACGCGTTGCAGGACGCCCTGGACCCGAAGGCGCGCAAACGATGAACGGTGAAACCATGATCAAGGAAACCACTGACGAAGCCTCCATGCCCCGCCCGCTGCTGGAGCTGCGCGACCTCGCGATCAGCTTCAAGACCGGCAACGGCGAGGTCGAGGCGGTCCGCAAGGCCAACCTGACCATCCTGCCCGGGGAAACCGTGGCGATCGTCGGCGAGTCCGGGTCGGGCAAGTCCACGACCGCACTGGCGGCCATCGGCCTCTTGCCGCGCAACGGCCGGGTCGCCGGCGGAACCATGCTCTTCGACGGCGAGGACATCACCCACGCCTCGGAGAAGCGGATGATCGAACTGCGGGGTTCGTCCATCGGCATGGTGCCGCAGGACCCGATGTCCAACCTGAACCCGGTATGGAACATCGGCTTCCAGGTGAAGGAGACGCTGCGCGCCAACGGCTTGCCGTACCAGAAAAAGGATGTGGCCAAGGTCCTGACCGAGGCCGGACTGCCACGGGCGGAGGAACGGGCCAACCAGTATCCGCACGAGTTCTCCGGTGGCATGCGCCAACGTGCCCTGATCGCGATCGGGCTGTCCTGCCGTCCGCGGCTGCTCATCGCCGATGAGCCGACGTCGGCCCTGGACGTCACCGTCCAACGCCAGATCCTGGACCACCTGGACACCATGACCACTGATCTGGGCACCGCGGTGCTGCTGATCACGCACGACCTCGGTCTGGCAGCGGAACGCGCGCACAAGGTGGTGGTGATGTACAAGGGCCAGGTCGTCGAGGCGGGCCCCGCCGTGGAACTGCTGACCAACCCGCGCCATCCGTACACGCAGCGGCTGGTGTCTTCGGCCCCCTCGCTGGCTTCGCGCCGGATCGAGTCGGCCAAGGACCGCGGGCTGGAGTCGGAGGAGGTGCTGGCCACCGAGCAACCGGCGGCGCGCGACGATGTCATCGAGGTCCGCAACCTGGTGAAGAACTACAAGATCCGCGGCGCACTGGGCAAGTCGACCGAGTTCCGGGCCGTGGACGATGTGTCCTTCAGCATCAAGCGCGGCACCACGACGGCGGTGGTGGGCGAATCCGGTTCGGGCAAGTCCACCGTGGCGAAGATCGTTTTGGGACTGGAGGACGCTTCCGAGGGAAGCATCCTGTTCGACGGCGTCGACCTCACTTCGCTGTCCCGCAAGGAGATGTTCGCGTTCCGTCGCCGGGTGCAGCCGATCTTCCAGGACCCCTTTGGCTCGCTGGACCCGATGTACAACATCTTCCGCACGATCGAGGAGCCGCTGCGCGTCCACCGCATCGGCAATGCGAAGGAGCGCGAGAAGAAGGTCAGGGCCCTGCTGGACCAGGTCGCCTTGCCGGCATCGATGATGCAGCGGTTCCCGAACGAGCTCTCCGGCGGCCAGCGCCAGCGCGTGGCCATCGCCCGGGCGCTCGCGTTGGATCCCGAGGTGGTGATCTGCGACGAGGCGGTGTCGGCACTGGACGTGCTCGTGCAGGCCCAGGTGCTCAACCTGCTCGCGGATCTCCAGTCGGAGCTGGGGCTCAGCTACCTGTTCATCACGCACGATCTGGCAGTAGTGCGCCAGATCGCGGACCACGTGTGCGTCATGGAGAAGGGGAAGCTGGTGGAGACCGGCACCACCGACGACGTGTTCGATGCCCCGCAGACCGAGTACACGCGTTCGCTGCTGGACGCGATCCCCGGTGCCGGGCTGATGCTTCCGCCGGCGGTCGCCTAAAGGGAAAACAGGAGGTGCGGTTCCACTGCCCGCACCTGAAAACCGCTGCGGCAGGAAACGGCCGCAACGTAGCCCCCCGGGGCCGGCACCTCGTGCACGGACAAACCGTCCAGCGCACCGGTGCCGGCCCCGTTCGCCGTTTCCGGGTCGATGCTCGGTACCCCGGAGGTGCGGACGGCTGCCGGGGGAATGGACAGTCCGTATCCGCAGGCCTTGAGCAATGCCTCCTTCGCGACCCACAGCCGCATGCGGCCTTCGATGTCGCGCGGGGGAAGCGACGAGCGTTCAACCGGCGACAGGCAGTGCGCATCGAAGCCGTCGAAGAGAAGCCCGGGAACGCGCTCGATGTCCACGCCGAGCTGCCCGGCAGCGGGCACCGCGGCGGCGGCCATGACCGCAGCCCCCGAGCGTGACCAGTTGACGCCCACCCCCTCCAAACCGGGTTTCCCATGTGTTCCACCGCAGGAGCGGCACGCCGCAGCGTGCGAGCCGAGACCGGCGGCCTTGATCGGCGGCAGGCCGAGTACCCGCGCGCTGAGCAGGCGCGCCAGGGCGCGGGCGGCCAGCGCCCGCGCACCGTCCTCGGGGGCGGCATGTCGTCGCGCGGAGGCCAGATCGGTGTCGGAGACGAACCGGTGCAGGCCCCCGCGTTCGGCGGCAGCCGCAGTGAACGCCCCGACGTCGGCGACCGTGTGGAGGATCGCCGGTGGTGCGGAGCCGGAGGGCATCGGTATCAGCGCCCGATCCGGCGGTACTGCCACACCGCCAGGGGCGCGAAGACGAGGATGATGGCGACGCAGCTGAACAGCGCGTAGGCGACCGGGTGCAGCAACGGCCAGCTGTCGCCCATGTCGAATCCCGGGGGCAGGCCGTTGCCGAAGAGCTCGCGCACTGCGGTGGCGACCGCGGTGACCGGGTTCCATTCGGCGATGGTACGCAGCACTCCAGGCAGGGAAGACAACGGCACGAAGGCCCCGGAGATGAACGTGACCGGGAACAGCCAGATCAGCCCCAGGCTCTGGGCGACCTCGACGCTGCGGGCGGTCAGGGCGATCACGGCCCCGATCCACGACACGGCGAACGTGAAGGCCAGCAGCAGGGCGGCAGCGCCGAGCGCCGGCCAGGGCCCGGACTCCACGCGCCACCCGATGGCCAGCCCGCAGACCAGGATGACGGCCATCGACATGACGCTGGTGGCCAGGTCCGCCGTCGTGCGTCCCAGGATCACCGCCACCCGCGACATGGGCAGCGAACGGAACCTGTCGATCAGCCCCAGCTGCAGGTCCTTGGCCAGGTAGACGGCGGTGAAGGAGGAGTTGAAGGTCAGCGTCTGCGCGAGAATTCCGCCGATGAGGAACTCGCGGTAGGCGTCGCCGCCGAGCCGTCCGCCGAACACGAAGGCCAGCAGCAGCACGAAGATGATCGGTTGGACGATCCCGGTGATGAGGGCGCCGGGCGTACGCCAGGAATTGAGCAGGTTGCGACGGGCGATGACCGCGCTGTCGACGCCTGCGGAGACGAGGACCGACATCAGTTGCCCACCGCCTGTCGGCCCGGGCCGCCGACCGCGGCTTCCACGGGCTCCGAAACCGCGTCGCCCGCGCCGGCCTCGTCGTCGTTCCCGTCCACGGTGTCCGTGGGCGCCTCGCTGGAGGTGTTCGTGCCGGTGAGGCGGAGGAAGACGTCGTCGAGGGTGGGGCGGCGCAGCGAGATCTCGGCGACGGCGATTCCCGCCGCGGCGAGCTCATCCAGGGCCGCAGCCAGGGTCGCCTCGCCGCGTGGTGCGGGGACTCCCCAGCGGTTGCCGCCGGCCTCGAGCACGGCGGCCTCGGTGTTCCCGCTGGCGTGTTCGAGCACCCGCGCGGCGCGCTCGCCATCGGTGCTGTCGGCGGGAACGAGGTCGATGCGCGCCGAGCCGGCGCGGTCCTTCAGTTCCTGGGCGGTGCCCTCGGCGATGACGCGTCCGGCGTCCAGGACGGCGATGTTGTCGGCCAACTGGTCGGCCTCCTCCAGGTATTGGGTGGTCAACAGGACGCACGTGCCGTCGGCGGACAGCGAGCGGACGGCGCTCCAGGTGTCCATGCGGCCGCGCGGGTCCAGACCAGTGGTGGGCTCGTCGAGCACGACGACGGGTGGCCGGGCCACGAGGGCGCCGGCCAGATCCAGGCGCCGGCGCATCCCGCCGGAGTATTGCCCTGCCCGTTTGCCGGCGACCGCCTCCAGCCGGAAGTGTTCCAGCAGTTCGCGGGCCCGGGTGGCGGCGTCGCGGCGGGACAGCCCGTAGAGCCGGCCCACCATGTGGAGGTTCTCGTAGCCGGTGAGCTTTTCGTCAACGGCGGCGTACTGGCCGGACAGGCCGATGGAGCGGCGGACGGCATCGGGGGCGGTGGCGGCATTGTGGCCGTTGACCGTCACCACACCGGAGTCCGGGCTGAGCAGTGTGGAGATGACCTTGACGGCGGTCGTCTTGCCCGAGCCGTTGGGCCCCAGCAGCCCCAGCACCTCGCCCGGCCCCGCCGAGAGGCTGAGATCGTCGAGGGCGCGGAAGGAGCCGTAGGTCTGGCTGACTGCCTCGAGGCGTATCACTGCGAGGCGGCCAGGTCACCGGCATGACGCGGGGTGATATCGGCCCAGTTGCGCTCGACGTAGTCCAGGCAGGTCTCGCGGGCGTCCGGTCCGTGCATGACCACCCAGCCCTCGGGCACGTCGGCAAACGAGGGCCACAGCGAATGTTGCTGGCGTTCGTTCACCAGGACGCGGAACTGTGCTGACTCGTCGTCGAATGGGTTGACCATGTCACTCTCCTTGGAACTGCAGGGCGTTTCTTCCTTACCGGTGGTCTTCGGGACGGGTGGCCAGAAGGTTTGTCAAAACCGGCATGATGTGACTAAGGGCACGATCACTCAGCAGCTGGGAGTGCCGTTCGGGAACTTCCGTATCAACGATGTTCCCGGTGACATACGGTTCCCAGTCGTCGGCGTGCGGCCGGTCCTCCGGGACGTCATGCGTGGCGGTGAAGAAGTTCAGGTCCCCGTCGAAGGGCAGGACGGGGGCCTCGCGGATCAACTGCGCGAGCCGCTCGAAGTTGGCCATCATGGCCTGAAGGGATGCCATCGGCACCGCCCCGAGCGGATTGCCGTTCTCCCGCAGCACCTCCAGTGCGCGCTCGCCGGTGAGTTCGGTGCCGTCGTCGGGCACCGGGTGGCCCACCGCGTCCAGGAAGTTGGCCAGCAGCGCCCCCGGGCCGCCTTTGGCAACGCCGGCATTCCCGCCCTGGCGGCTGGGGTAGGCGTCCAGGATCGCCAACAGGGAGACCTCCTCGCCCAGTTCCTGCAGGCGGGCCGCCAGCCGCTGGACCACGTTGCCACCGAAGGACCAGCCCAGCAGGTGGTAGGGCCCGTGCGCCTGGACGGTGCGGATCTCGGCGATGTAGTCGTCCACCAGCCCGGTCAGCGTTTCGGCGGCCAGGGGGCCGTCGGCATCGGGGGCCATGCCGGGCAGCTGCAGTCCGTAGAGCGGGCGCTCGGGATCCAGGTGCCGCAGCATGGCCGAATAGCCCCAGGCGACGCCGCTGGCGGGATGGACCGCGAACAGGGGGTCGAGGTTGCCGCTGGTGCGCAGGGGCAGCAGCGGACGCAGGCTATCGGCCACCGATTCCCCGGCGCCGCGGCCGGCCTCGTGGACCAGGGCCTCGACGGTGGGGGCACGGAAGAGGGTCTGGACGGCGAGATCGGAGCCGAGCGCGTCGTTGACCCGGGTGATGAGCTCCTGCGCCACGAACGAGTGCCCGCCGAGGTCGAAGAACGATTCGTCGACCCCGACCCGTTCGGTGCCCAGGACGTCGGCGAAGATCGAGGCAACGGCGGCCTCGAGCGGCGTGCGCGGGGGACGTCCGCCGGCGGAGGCGGAGGCCGGGGCCTCGGGCAGCCGGCGCAGGTCAGGTTTCCCGTGGGGGGTCAACGGGATCCCCGGGACCTGCACGAACACCGCGGGGACCATGTAGGCGGGCAGCGTCGAGGCGGCCCCGCGGCGCAGGGCGTCGACGAACCCGGCATCCTCCGGCCGCTCGTCATCGGCGACGACGTAGGCCACGAGGCGCTGGGTGGGCGGGGCACCGTCGGCGACCACAAGCGCCTGGGCGACACCATCGACGGCACGCAGGGTCCTGGCGATCTCGCCGGGTTCGACACGTTGGCCGCGGATCTTGACCTGGTCGTCGTTGCGGCCGCGGAAGACGATCGTGCCGTCGGCCTGGCGGGTGACCAGGTCGCCCGTGCGGTACATCCGCGTGCCCGCGTCCCCGTGGGGATCGGCGACGAAGCGTTCGGCGGTCAGCGCCGTGCGACCGCGGTAGCCACGGGCCAGACCGGCGCCGGTGAGGTACAGCTCGCCGGTGGCACCCGGCGGGACGTGGCGCAACCGTGCATCCAGGACCTGGGCCCCGGTCCCCGCGACGGGCCGGCCGAGGTGGGGTGCGGCGTCGGGGTGCACGCGGGCCACCAGGGCGTCCACGGTGGCCTCGGTGGGGCCGTAGAGGTTGTGGGCGACCACGCCGTCGTGGGCGGCGAGACGCTCCCAGAGGTCGGCGTCGAACGCCTCCCCGCCCAGCGCCAGGTGCAGGCGCGGGCTGGCGTCGGTCCCCGAGCGTTCGAGCAGGCGTTGGAACCCCGGCTGGGTCAGCAGCAGGCGCACATGGGAGGGGGTGGTCTCCCAGGCGCCGATGCCTTCCCGGTCGAGGTAGTCGGCCAGCGCCTGCGGATCGCGCCGGGTGTCGGCTCCGATGAGGTGGAGTTCGTGTCCGGCGACCAGCCACAGGAACGGATCCCAGGCTGCGTCGAAGCCGAGCCCGGTGGTATGGGCGACCCGGAGGCGCGGCTCCGCCTCGGTCGGCGCGGAGGTGGGGAAGAGCGTCGTGCGGTGGCTGCGCAGCAGGTTCGCCAAGGCGCCATGGCTGACCTCGACGCCCTTGGGACGCCCGGTCGAGCCCGAGGTGAAGAGCACGTAGGCAAGGTCCTCCGGGGTGGGTTGCGGGAAGGCCCCGGCGCCGCGGGTCCCGGGCGCCACGGTTTCCTCCCGGCCGGAGGTCTGGGCCGCCAGGTCCTCGACGAACAGCAGGGCGGCGGCGGATCCGGCGTCGGCCAGTGCCGCCCGGGCCCGTTCCCCCAGGGTCCTGGACGTGAGCACGACGGCGGGGACGGCATCGGCGAGGATGTCGGCGATCCGTCCGTCGGGGTAGTCGGCGTCGATGGGGTTGGCGGCGGCCCCGGTGCGCAGCGTGCCCACGACGGCGAGCGGCTGCCGTTCATCACGGGGCAGCAGCAGCGAGACCACGTCGCCGGCCCCGGCACCCGCGGCGGCGAGCGCGGCGGCGATCCGGCCGGCAGCGGCGTCGAGGTCCGCGAACGACAGGCGGCTCCCGGAGGAGACGACGGCGGTGTGTCCGCCGTGCCGGGCGATCGTCTCGTCGAGATCGTCGAGGATGCCGCGCCAGGTGGCGCCGGCTTCCGGCGGCGCAGGCGTCGCGGTGGCGGCCTGCAGTGCAGACTCCTCCGCGGCGTCGAGTAGTGCCAGCTCGTCCAGCGCTGTTCCCGGCCGGCGGGCGGCCGCGTCCGCGAAGCGGCGTAGTTGGCCCGTCAGCCGGTCGATGGCGTGGCGGCTGAACAACGAGGAGTTGTATTCGAGCGTCCCGGCCAGGGAACCGTCGTCACGCCGGCTGAAGGTGAAGGAGAGGTCGAACTTGGCCGATCCGGATCCGTCCTCGTCCTCGATGGACACGTCGAGCCCGGGCAGCACGAGCGACGCCGGCGGTTCCGCCTCGTAGGTGAGCATCGTCTGGAACAACGGGTGGCGCCCGAGTTCGCGCGGCGGGTTCACGGCCTCCACCAGCCGTTCGAAGGGCACGGTGTCCCGGTCGAACGCGTCGAGTACGGCGGCGCGGGCCAGGGAGATCGCCGTATCGAGGCCGGGGCGCGAGGAGTGGTCGACGGCAATCGGCAGGGTGTTCACGAAGAATCCGACGATCTGCTCGAGTTCGGGATCCGGCCGGCCGGCGGTGGGTGAGCCGATGACGATCCGTTCGCCGGCTCCGAGCCGCGTCAGGTAGCCGCCCAGGACCGCGTGCAGCGCCATGAACAGGCTGGCGTTGTGCCGGGCGGCCAGCCGGGACAGCTCGGTGGTGGTCGCGGCATCGAGGGTGAAGCGTGCCTGTGCCGCGGGCTGGCGGGCTTCGGCGGCCCGGTGCCCGTCGGTGGGCAGTTCGAGCTCGTCGGGGGCTCCCGCGAGGTCATCGGCCCAGCCCTGGAGCCGTTCTGCGAGGTCCTCGCCGTCCTGGCCGGCATCGCGCTGCCAGAGGGCATAGTCGGCGTACTGCAGGTCGAGGTCGGCCCACTCGGGGCCGGAGCCACCGAGCCGCGCGGCATAGGCGGTGGAGATGTCGCGGGCCAGCGGCTGCAGCGACGCCCCGTCGGAGGCGATGTGGTGGATGACCAGATGCAGCACGTGCTCCGCGCTCCCGGTCTCGATCAGGTTCGCGCGCAGCGGCAGGTCGGTGCGCAGGTCGAATCCGGTGCGCGCCCCACGGGCCAGGGCACCGCGCAGCTTGCCGGCGGATTCCGCGCGTTCACGGCGCAGGATGTCGCAGGTTGCGACGGCAGCGAGCACCCGCTGGCTGGGGTCGGCTCCGTCATCGGAGTAGACGGTGCGCAGGATCTCGTGGCGCTGCACCACATCGGCCAAGGCCGCCTCGAGCGCGTCGAGGTCCAGGGCACCGGTCAGCCGGACGGCCAGGGAGATGTTGTATTCGGCGTTGCCGGGATCGAGCTGGTTCAGGAAGAACATGCGCCGTTGCGCCCAGGAGAGCGGCAGCCGCTCGGGGCGTTCCCCGGCGGTGGCCAGCCATTCGAGGGGACGCTGGACGGGCTGGTGGCCCTCGGGACGCGCATCTGCCCTCGCGTTGGAGGCCGCGCCGACGGGCGCCATCCGTTCGAGGATGCCCGCGGGGGTGGGGGCCTCGAAGAGCGTGCGCAGGGGCATCTCGATGCCGCAGGCGGTGCGTAGCGCCGCGGCGAGGGACACCGCCAGCAGGGAGTGTCCGCCGAGTTCGAAGAAGTTGCCGTCCAGGGGCACCTCGTCGACACCGAGGACCTCGGCGAAGGCGGCGCAGACCTGCCGTTCGGTCTCCGTCGCCGGGGCACGCCCGGCGTGTGGTGCGGCCGCCGGTTCGGGCAGGGCCGCCCGGTCCAGCTTGCCGTGGGAGGTCAGCGGGATGTCCTCCAGCCCGACCCAGAAGCCCGGGACCATGTAGGAGGGAAGGTGGCGGGCGGCATGGTGGCGCCACGTGTCCCGGTCGCCGGAACCCACCACGTATGCGGTGATCCGGCCCCGGTCGGCGTCGGCCACGACGGCGGCCTGGGTGACGCCCGGGCAGCTCGCGAGGACCCGTTCGATCTCCCCGGGTTCGATCCGGAAACCCCGGATCTTGACCTGGCTGTCGGCGCGTTCGACGAAGGCCAGGGTGCCGTCGGCGTTGCCGCGCACCAGGTCGCCGGTGCGGTACATGCGGGCACCGTCGAGCCAGGGGTCGGCCACGAAGGAGGCCGAGGTCTCGCGGGGGCGGTTCACGTATCCTGCGGCCGATCCGGCCCCGGACAGGTAGAGCTCGCCGACGACGCCGGCCGGGACCGGGCGCAGCATCGGGTCCAGGACGCGGGCGCGGATGTTGGCCGCGGGGCGGCCGATGGACACGGCCCCGCCCCGGATCCGGGTGGTGATCGAATCCACGGCGAACTCGGTGGGCCCATACAGGTTGTGCGCCACCAGGCCGGGGCGTTCGGCGAGGTCGTCCCACAGCTCCTGCGGGACCTGTTCGCCACCGAGTGCCAGGCCCAGCGGGGGGCCGCCGGTGTGGGCGGCCAGCCCCATCGAGAGCAGCTGGCGGGCGTAGGACGGGGTGGTTTCCAGGACGGTGATGCCCCGGTCGGCGACCAGTTGCACGAGTTCCTCGGCATTGGCGCGCACGTCGTCGGGCACCATGACCAGGTGGGCGCCGGCGGCCATCCACAGCATCGGGTCCCAGGCGGCGTCGAAGCCCAGCCCGGCGATGTGCCCGACCGTCGCGCCCAGCGGTGCGGTATCCGCGAAGAGGGTCGCCGAATGGTGGGCGAAGAGGTTGGCGAGGGGCCCATGCTGGACCATCACGCCCTTCGGCGTCCCGGTCGATCCCGAGGTGTAGACGATGTAGGCCGGGTCCTCCGGCCCCACGGCGTGGATCGGGAAGTCGGTGCCCCGGCCGGCGTCCAGCAGCTCCCGGATCGTCAGGCACCTGCACGACGACGGTGCACCGGTGGCGCCGTCTTCTCGGGTGGCATCGGTGGTGCCCACGATGACTGCCGGGGCGCTGTCCTTCAGGATGCTGGCGATGCGCCCCGCCGGGTAGGTCGCGTCGAGGGGGACCAGGACGGCCCCGGTGCCCAGCACGGCCAGGGCCAGGGCGGGGACGTCGACGGTGCGCGGGAGGATGGAGGCGACCCGGTCGCCGGGGCGCACGCCGGCGGCGGCGAGTCCGCGTGCCAGGGCGTCCACGTGTGCGGTGAGTCCCGCGAAGTCCAGGGTGCGCTCCGGGTCGCTGGCGGCCGTCGCCGTGGGATGGGCGGTGGCCGTCGCGGCGAAGGCCCCGGGGAGGGTGGGGGGCCCGTTGGTGATGGCGGCACCGGATGACTGCAACTCGAGGTCCTCCAGCTCGCCGGGGAGGAAGAGGGGCAGATCGTGCAGCGCGGTATCCGGCGCCTGGGCCATGGCGGCGATGAGTTGCTCGAAGCGCCGCGCCAGCGCCCGGGCGATGGATGCGTCGATCCGCCGCGGGTCGAAGGAGAGCCCGCCGGCCAGTGCCCCGCCGGTGGCCTCGTCGGCCCCGGAGCCCTCGGCCAGATCCAGCAGCAGGTCGAATTTCGAGCCGCCGGATTCGGGGTTCGGCTCGGCGGCCACGTTCAACCCGTCCATCGTGATCGCGGGACCGGACCCGGTCTGGAGGGTCAGCATGACCTGGAAGAGCGGGTTGACGCCCTCGATGCGGTCCGGCCGGATGGCCTCGACGACGGCGTCGAAGGGCGCGTCCTGGTGTGCGTAGGCGCGCAGGTTGGTGTCCCGGACGCGTTCGATGAGGTCTGCCGCCGTCGGGTTGCCGCCGGTCCGGGTGCGCAGGACCACGGTGTTGACGAAGAAGCCCACGAGCCGTTCCAGGGCCGGGCCGGTCCGCCCGGCGACCGGCGTGCCGATCGGCAGGTCGTCGCCGGCTCCCATCCGGGACAGCAGCGCGGCGAAGCCGGCCTGCAGCACCATGAACAGGCTGGCGCGGTGGTCCCGGCCCAGCCCCCGGAGGAGCGCGGCCGTCGCGGCATCGATGTGCACGGGTTCCTGCCCGACGGTGGCGGTTGCCGCCGTGGTGGCCACGTCGGTGGCCACCGCACCGGGCAGGCGCAGTTGCGCCGGCGCGTCGTCGAGTTCACTGGTCCAGAAGGCGAGCTGCTCGGCCAGCGCGCTCGCGGGATCCGCGGCCTCGCCCAGCAGCTCCTGCTGCCACAGCGTGTAGTCGGCGTACTGGATGTCCAGCGGGGCGTCGTCGGGTTCGTTTCCGGCCAGCCGGGCGTTGTAGGCCCGTGAGAGGTCCGCGGCGAGCGGGGCCATGGACCAGCCGTCGGCGGCGATGTGGTGGATGCTCAGCAGCAGGATGTGGGAGTCGGCGTCGAGGCCGAAAAGCGCGGCACGCAGCGGGAGGTCGGTGGTGAGGTCGAAGCCGCGGGCCGCTGCGGCGGCGATGGCCGCCGTTGCGGTGGCCTCCGTCGCCAGGACCCGGGGCACGTCCACCCGGGCGTGGTCGATGGGAAGCACCCGCTGGGCCGGGCCGGTGGTGGTGCCGGCGAAGGGGGCATCGGCGTCGTACTCGTGGTGTGGGTAGATGGTGCGCAGGACCTCGTGGCGGGCCACCACGTCGTTGACCGCCCGGCCCAGGGCCGTGGCGTCGAGCGGCCCGCGCAGGCGCAGCACCACGGGGATGTTGTAGCTGCCGTCGGCGGGGTCCAGCTGGTTGATGAACCAGAGCCGGGCCTGTCCGGCGGAGAGGGGCAGCCGGTCCGGCCGCGGGTGCGGGGCCAGGGCCGGGGCACCGGTCGTGGTGGTCTCACAGCGTGCGGCCAGGCCGGCGACCGTCGGATGCTGGAAGACCTCGCGCAACGACGGCGCGGTGCCGAGCCGGTCGGTGAGCTCGGCGAGCAGGCGGGTGGCCAGCAGCGAGTGCCCGCCGAGTTCGAAGAAGTCGTCCTCCGCCCCGACCTCCTCGAGGTCCAGGACCTCGGCGAAGGCTGTCGCGACGGCGCATTCGGCGTCGGTGCGCGGCCGGGTGGCCACGCGGTGGTCGGTGGGCGCGGGCAGGGCGCGCTTGTCGAGCTTGCCGTTCACGGTCAACGGGATCGAATCGAGCACGTCGATGGACGCGGGCACCATGTAGTCGGGCAGGCTGGTGCGCAGGGCGTCTCGCAGTTCGGGGCCGGCGATGCCGTGGCCCGTGGCGTAGGCGGACAGCCGGTCGAATCCCGCCTTGTTCCTGGTGGCGATGACGGCGGCGCCGCTGACGCCGGGCTGGGCGCGCAGGGAGGCCTCGATTTCGGGCAGCTCGACGCGGAAGCCGCGGATCTTGATCTGGTCGTCGGAGCGGCCCAGGAATTCGATCCCGCGGTCCGCCGAGCGGCGCACAACGTCGCCGGTGCGGTACATGCGCTCGCCGGGCAGGCCGTAGGGGTCGGCGACGAAGCGCTCGGAGCTGAGTTCGGGGCGGCCGAGGTAGCCGCGGGCGACGTTGGTGCCGGCGAGGTAGAGCTCGCCGACGGCGCCCGGCGGCACCGGGGTGAGGCCCGAGTCCAGGACGTACCGTCGGGTGTTGGCGACGGGGGCGCCCAGGTGCGGATCGTCGGTGGAATGGATCGGGGCCGTCAGGCTGTCGACCGTGGTTTCGGTGGGGCCATAGAAGTTGAAGGCGTGCACGTCGGGGTGCGCGGCCAGCGTGGACCACAGCTCGGCGTCGACCGCCTCACCGCCCAGGGCGATGACGTCCGGTGCCGGGGCCTCGAGGAGGCCGTGCTCGATCAACGCGTGGACGAACGAGGGGGTCGTCTCGATGGCGTCGATGCCGGTCGAGTCGATGAAGGCGGACAGCGCCTGCGGATCCCTGCGGGTCAGGTTGTCCACGATGTGCAACTCGTGTCCGGCGAGCAGCCACAACATCGGATCCCAGGACGCGTCGAAGGAGATGCCGGCGGTGTGTGCCACGCGCAGGGCCCGGCCCAGCCTGCGGGATGCGGGCTCGAAGAGCGACTCGCGGTGGGCCAGGAACAGGTTGGTCAGCGACCGGTGCTCGACCGCGACCCCCTTGGGGGTGCCCGTCGAGCCGGACGTGAAGATCACGTACGCCAGGTCGTCCGGGCCCGGCGACGGCGCCGGCGCGGTCTCCGGTTTCGTGGCCAGCACCGACGCGACCAGGGGTGAATCCACGGCGATGGTGTGGCCGGGCAGGGGATCGCCCGGGCGGGCGGCGAGTCCGGCTGACGTCAGCGTGACCGCCGGTTCGGCGGCGTGCAGCATGGCATCGACACGGGCCGCCGGGTAGTCGGGGTCCACGGGGACGTAGGCCGCCCCCGATTTCAGCACGGCCAGCAGGGACACGGCCAGGTCGGTGGAGCGCTCCAGGTGCACGGCCACCAGGGCGCCCGGTCCGGCGCCGAAGCGCCGCAGGTAGTGTGCCAGCCGGTTGGAGGCGCGGTCCAGTTCGGTGAAGGTCAGCTCCCCGTCCTGGGCCACGACCGCGACGGCGTCGCCGCGGTCGGCCACGCTGGCCGCGAACTGCTCGACGACGGTTCCCTGGGGCAGGGTGCGGCTCTCGGCGGTACCGGTATCGAGCAGGATGCGGTGTTCGGCGTCGCCGAGGGCATCGATCCTCGAGACCTGGGCGTCCGGATCCGTGGCCATGGCGGTGACCACGCGCAGCAGCCGCGCCGCGTGCGCGCGCAGGGCATCGCCGTCGTACAAATCGGCGTTGCCCTGCAGGGACAAGGTGGCGGTGGCGGCGTCGCCGTTTCCGGACGCGGTGGCGTCCCGGGGGAGGCCGTGGACGACGATCGAGAGGTCGTCGATCGGGCCCGTGGAGAGGATGCCCATCGACGCCTCGGATGCACCGAAGGCCAGACCGTCGACGACGGGGAGGATGTTCAGGGACGGGCCGAGGTAGCGCGGGCCGGAGTCGTGCGCGCCGAGGCGGTAGCGCTGGTGGATCAGCGCCGAGCGCAGCGCCCGTCCGGCGTCGGCGACGACCTCACGCACCGTCGCCCCCGGGTGGACCTCGACGGCGACGGGGACCACGTTGGAGGTCATGGAGGGCACCGAGGTGGCGATCCTGCCGCGGCGGGCGGTGACCGGCAGGCCGATCGACACCGTGCGTTCCCCGGTCATCTTGTGCAGGTACAGCGCCAGCGAGGCGACCAGCATCGCCGGTGCGGTCCCCGTGCGGCCGAGTTGGGTTGCGAGGTTGCCGGGCAGGGTCTCGGCGTGGCGGACGATCGATGCCGCCGTGCCGTCGGGGTAGCCGGCCAGCGGGTGGCCGCCGTCGGTGCGCGCCAAAAAGTCCTGCCAGTAGCCGCGGTCCGCGGCCTGGGCGTCCGAACCCTCATAGTCCGCCTCGTGCTGTATGAGGTCCGCCAGCGACGCGGTGTTCCCGGTGTCGTCCGCGGTGTCCGGCCCGCCGGCCGGGATGGGCCCGTCGAGGAGCGCGGAGTAGCCGGCGGCGATCCGCTGCAGGACCAGCACCGCCGAGTATCCGTCGAGCATCAGGTGGTGCACGCGCTGGTAGAACAGGTGGCGGTCATCGGCCACCCGGAACAGCTCGAGGTGCAGCAGCGCGTCGCCGTCCACGGCACGGGGCCGGGCCAGGTCCTCGTCCATGAGCGTGTGGGCGTGCGCCTCGGCGTCGTTCCCGGAATCGCGCAGATCGGTCACCCGCAGCCGGGCCTGCTGGTCGGCGGGGACCTGCACGGGTCCGTCGGCGACCTCGGTGAAGCGCATGTTCAGCGCGTCGGTGCCGGCCACGACCCGTTCCACGGCGGTGCCCAACAACCCCGGATCCAGTTCGCCGTCGATCTGTGCGTACTGGGCGATCTGGAAACGCGGGTTTTCCGGGTCCAGGACCTGGGCGTACCAGATGCCGCGTTGGGCGGGAGTCAGCGGCAGCGAGGCGGGCGTGGTGGATTCAGGCATGGGGAAACGATCCTTGCGTCGGGAGCTGGCCGCGCCGGCCGGTCGCGGCCGCGGGCGTCACGGGGCGCCCACCCACCCCGCGGCGGGTGGCGCCGCGGGGATGTGGGCTGCTGGACTCGGTCCGGTGGTTACTGGAACTGGCCGAACTGCAGGGTGTCGCGCAGGTTCTGGTTCAGCGACCCGTTGAGCAGGTCCCCGGAGGCGACGTCGCCGCCCAGGAGGCCGCCCTCGATCAGCGGTCCGTCGATGAGGGGGCCCTGGATCAGGGCCGATGAGGTCGGTGCGGGCTCCGCGGCCTGGGCGGCGGGTGCGGCGGCCACGGCCACGCCGACGGCGAGTGCCCCGATGGTGCCGAGGCCGGCGATGCGCTGGGCGATGTTCCCGGTGTGCTTCTTCACGGTGGTTCCTCCTGCGTGGGTGGGTTGTCCGGGGTTTCTCCCCGGACCACAACGCCGGGGGTTCGCAGCGGGGGAAGACCGCGGATTGGATTCCACGGTCCAGGGTGACGGGTCTCACCTCCACCGGGAGGCCCTGGTTGCCCGGACCGGTCCCATCCGAAACACTGGGGCATGGCTTCTTCCCGGTACGACCTGCACACCCGGTGGAGTCTGTGCGCCCCCGTCCAGCAGGTCTGGGAGGTCATGGCCGATCCGCGGATGAGCTGGCCCGACTGGTGGCCGCAGTGCACCGCCGATGCAGCGGTCACCGAGCCTGCGGTCGGCGATGGGCTGGTCGGCAGCACCGCCCGCGTCGCGTTCCGCGCCGGGCCCGGCTACACCCTGCACCTGTCGATCCAGCCCACCCGCGTCCAGGCGCCGCACTTCATCGAGTTCGACGCCGGGGGAGACCTGTCGGGGATCGGGCGGGTCGTCCTGGTGGCGGTGGACGCCGGCCGGACGGCGGTGCACATCCACTGGCGGGTCCGCCCCACGCGCCGGTGGATGCTCCTCCTGTCCCCGGTGGCCCGCCCCGTGTTCGCCGCCGCGCACGCCGCGGTGATGCGGCGCGGCGAACGCGGGCTGCGCGCATTCCTGGGGAACCGTCGCGGCTGATGCCGGCGCCGTGCCGTGGGTCGAACCGAACCCGGCGGCCAGAGAGTCGGATGCGGATGGCAGCATGGGTCCATGACGATGCCCCACCGCTCCATGCCGCCCCTGAACGCCTCCGAACGCGACACCGCCGACGGGTGGCTCGACTACTACCGCTCGACCCTGCTGCTCATCTGCCAGGGGGTCGACGACGAGTCGCTGCGCAGCACCCCGGCAGGACCCTCGGCCTTGAGCCTGCAGGGATTGGTGCAGCACCTGGCGGAAGTCGAACGGAACTGGTTCCGCCGCGTCCTCGCCGGGGAGGATCTTCCGTCCATCCACCCGGGCGGCAGGACACCCGAGGGGCACGACGGCGGATTCGATGTCGATCCCGGTACCTCCTTTGCGGTGGTCGTCGAGGCGTGGGAACGCGAAGTCTCCGCGGCGCGCACGAACTGCGCGACCCGCCGGCTCGCGGACACCGCGCCGTTCATGGGCGCGGAGGTGAGCCTGCGCTGGATCTACCAGCACATGATCGCCGAGTACGCCCGGCACTGCGGACATGCGGACATCCTGCGCGAGAAGATCGACGGCGTTACCGGGGTGTGAATGGCGTGTGCCGTGCAAGAATCGGGCAGGGCCCACGGCGGGCGACGAAGGGGAGCGGCATGGTTGAACGGATCGGCATCATCGGCGGCGGCATCGTGGGCATCGCCATCGCCCGCGCCCTGGCGGCCACCGGGGACGCGGACGTGACCGTCATCGAGAAGGAACACCGGGTCGCCGCCCACCAGACGGGCCACAATTCCGGCGTCGTGCACGCCGGCCTGTACTACCAGCCCGGCTCCCTGAAGGCCACGCTGTGTGCCCGCGGCCGGAACCTGACCCGGGACTTCTGCCAGGACCGGAACCTGCCCTATCGCGAACTCGGCAAGCTCGTCGTGGCCGTCACCGAGGACGAACTCCCGCGCCTCGACGACATTGAGAAGCGCTCCCGCGAAAACCGCGTCCCCGGGCTCCGTCGGCTGACGGCGTCGCAGATGCGCGAGATCGAACCCCATGTCGCCGGCGTCGCCGCCGTCCACTCGCCCCACACCGCCGTCGTGGACTACGCCGCCATCACCGAGGCCATGGCCGACGAGGTCCGCCGGGCGGGAGGCACGATCCTGCTCGGCCAGGAGGTCACCGCCGTCGCGCCGGCGACCGGGTCGGTGACGGTCTCGACGACCGCGGCAACCCACGTCTTCGACCGGCTCATCGTCTGCGCCGGGCTCCAATCCGACGTCATCGCCCGCATGGTCGGGGCGTCGCCGTCACCGAAGATCCTGCCCTTCCGCGGCGAGTACTGGTCGATGGCGCCCGGCCGGCAGGACCTGGTCAAGGGCATGATCTACCCGGTGCCCGATCCACGCTTCCCCTTCCTCGGCGTCCACTTCACCCGGGGTGTCTACGACGACGTCCATGTCGGCCCCAACGCGGTGCCCGCCCTGGCCCGGGAGGGCTACGGGTGGGGGAGGATCTCGGTGCGGGACACCCTCGAGTCCCTGCGCTGGCCCGGGGCCCCGGCGCTGGCCCGCCAGCACTGGCTGATGGGCGTCCGCGAGATCTCCGCATCGCTCATCAAGCCGCTCTACTTCCAGCAGGCGCGGCGCTTCGTCCCCGAGCTGCGCCCCTCCGACCTGGCCGCCAAGACAGCCGCCGGCGTGCGGGCCCAGGCCTGGGACAAGGACGGATCGCTGGTCGACGACTTCGCGGTCGACCAGGTCGGCGCCGTCACGCTGCTGCGCAACGCGCCGTCCCCGGCGGCCACCTCGGCGATGGCGATCGCCGAACACGTGCTCGAACACCACCTGGGCGTTCCGCCGAGACCATGAAAGACGGGTCGGCCCTCGCATTTGGCGAGGACCGACCCGTCTTTGCTGTTGCGGCTCCTATTAGGCCCCGACCATGTCGTTGTCGAGGGTTGGCGCGTTCTTCTTGGCGTTGGCCCGATGCCGCAAGTGCTGGATCATCGTGATGACCAACGCGATGGCCAGCAGTCCATAGAGGGTGAGCGTGACCGGGCTGTCGACCAGGATCCCCAGGTCGCCTTCGGAAACCGTGAGTGCGCGTCGCAGCTCGGTTTCCGCCAACGGGCCGGGGATCACCGCGATCAACACCGGTGCCAGGGGGAGCTTATAGCGGCGCATCAGGAAACCCAGAAGTCCGATCGCCAAGAGGATCCACAGATCGACCAGCGAGGAACTGATCGCATAGACGCCCATGGGACCTCGTCGGCCACGCGACGATTTTCCGAACCGTTGGCGAACAACGGAAGTGCCCGTCCGGATGTTCCGGACGGGCACTTCCACCTCGGCGGCAGCGGCGGGGTTGCTCTGCCGCCTGCCGCTGCCGCCTGTCTAACGCGCCTTGACTGTGAGGACCGGTCCTGCGGCGTCGATGAGGATCCGCTGAGCATGGCTTCCCAAGAGGAGCTTTCCCACGCGGGAACGGCGCCGCAGCCCCAGGACGATCAACTCGATGTCACGGTCCTGTTCCGCCTGGAGAACCAGATCGGCGGCGTCGTGCACCGCTTCCGATGGTGGAAGGTGTCCGACGGATCGTCCCCGGGCGGAAAAGCTGTTCTCATCAATGCCCAAGAGGGCAAGGTCCATGGGGGACCTGTCGGTGTCGATGTTGGCGATGAGCAGGTCGGAGTCGAGACGATCGGCTTCCGCCGCTCCGCGGAGTACTGCGGCTCGGCCGTGGTCGGTATCTGTATAGCAGGCCAGAATGGTCATGTGTTGTCCTTTCAGGACTGGAATGGCGGTCAGATCCACCGGCCGAGCAGGCCAGGCGGAAGATCGATGGGCAACAGCGAGGGAAGCGCCAGCAGGACGATCCACAGGACAGCCGTGTAGATGATGACCGTCTTCGTCTTGGCCCGGGCAACGATCAGGAGGAAGGAGGGCACGAAGATCATGACCGCTGCCATGTATCCCACGAGGGCCGTCAGGACCAGGAACCCGCACATCCACAGGAAGGTCCTGAAGGCGAAGCCCGCCTCTTCGGTCCACCCCGGGCCGTAGCGCCTCCGTGTGCGCGGTTTCGCGTCTGCGGCCCCGAAGCCGGCGGTCCGATCGGCATCGGTTCCCGCGCTGTGACCTCCGGCCCCCGGAGCATGATGACCGGAACTGCCGAAAGCCGGGCCTGCGCTCGCCGCATGCGACGGCGCGATCGCGCCGGCGCCGTGGCTGTGGGACGAACTGGTCGTCACCAGGGCCGGACTGGCCACCTCCACGGAGGCAGTGGCGATCGCGGGCGCGTGAAGCGAGCGACGACGATTCAGGAGCTCCTGGGTGGTCAGGGCGAATCCGATCAGGAGGCCCGCCCAGCCGACCAGTTGTGGAACCAGCCGTGCCTCCGGGGAGAAAGTCGCCGAGGCCAGCAGAGACAGGGCGAAGATCGTGGTGATCACGACGGCCGTTCCCAAGGACCACCGCGAGTTCTTGAGCGGCGACTCGGCATCGATCGGGTTTTCGTCCTTTGGATCGTCGTCCCGGTCGAGGCGGCGACGGGCCCGGACCCATTTGAAGATGTTCCAGAGGATCGGCACCACCAGAATCGCGAGGAAGACCATGGTTCCCGGACGGAGCATCCACTCAAAACCGTCGTAGAGGCTATCCGTCAGGAAGTAGTAGCGCTCGAGCGGGATGGCCAGCACGAAACCGATGAGAAACGGTGCCCGGGGGAAGCCGGTCGACTTCAGGACCCAGCCGACGACGCCCAGCAGGACCATGACCCACAAGTCGCCCAGCTGTCCGCCGTCCTGGTAGGAACCGAGCAGCATGATGGCAACCAGGCCGGCCGCGAGGACGGCGAAGGGCACCTTCGTCAAGGACGACAACGGACGGACAGTCAGGAAGCATAACAGCGCGCCCAGGACCGAGGCGATGGCGAACGACCATACGATGAGATACATCAGGTCCAGGTGATCGGTGATGATGCTGGGACCGGGCTGGATGCCGTACGTCAGCAGCATGCCGAGCAGCATGGCAGAGGGGACGCCTCCGGGAATGCCGAAGAGCAAGGTGGGGATCAGGTCTCCGGCCTCGACGGAGTTGTTTGCGCTCTCCGGGCCGACGATTCCCCGCGGGTCGCCCTTGCCGAACTCGCGCTTGTCCTTGGCGGTCGCGACGGCCTGGCCGTAGGCCAGCCAGGTGCCAGCCGTGGCCCCAACGCCCGGCAGGACGCCGGCCCAGATGCCGATCAGCGAACCGCGCAGGACCTGGCTCCAGTGGGTGAGCCATTCGCGGATGCCCGCGCCCCAGCCGCCCGTGACCTTGACCTGCTGGTTATCGCCTCGGCGTTGGCTGGCGCGGGAGGCGATTTCGGCCAGGCCGAAGATTCCCAAGGCCACGGCGACGAGAGACAAGCCGTCGCCGAGGAACAAACTGCCGAAGGTGAAGCGCTCTTCGGCCGTGGTGGGGGAGGTGCCGACCATGCCAAGCATGAGTCCGAGCAGTCCGGCGATGAGGCCCTTGACGACGTTTCCGCGGGACAACACCGCTGCCAGGGAAACGCCGAGGACCGTCAGCATGAACAACTCCGGGCTGGCGAAGGAGAGCACCAGCGGGCGGGCCAGCGGGATGGCCAACGTCAGGCCAACGGCGCCGATGATTCCTCCAGCCATGGAGGACAGGAACGCGAGACTCAACGCCCGTTTGGCCTGTCCCTTGCGAGCCATGGAGTATCCGTCGAGCATGGTGACCGACGCCGAAGCCGAGCCCGGGGCACCGAGCAGGACTGCGGAAACCGTATCCGACGTGTGGACGACGGCGAGGGCGCCGATCAGCAGGGCCAGCGCAGGGGCGGGGTCCATGCCGAAGGTGATGGGCAGGAGGATGGCGACGGCTCCGGTGCCGCCGAGCCCGGGGATCAGGCCCATGACCAGGCCGGCAACGACGCCGACGAGGAGCATGAGCAACAGGGATGGGTCTGAGAGTGAGGCCAGTGCGGCCATTGCTGAATCAAGCATGGCGGTTCCTTAGTGGACTTCGATGTCGTAGGTGTTCTTGAGCAGGTCGAGAACATAGGCCTTGGTGGCTTCGGTGACGGTGTACGCCTTGGTGACACGTTCGCCGATGGATGCGTCGGCGGTGATGGGGTAGCCGCCGAGGATCTTGTCGGCCTTCTTATTGAAGGCCTTGTCACCGGCGAGGCGGTGTGCCGATGAGCGGAGCAGCTCAACGGCCTTCTCGGGTGCGTCGGCCGGAGCCCACAGCCCCTTCTGGTAGGTGTATGTCAACCCGAGCAGGGTCTTGTAGGCCTCGAACTTGGGGCCTTCCGGTGCCTTGCCGTGGAGTTTTTCGTAGGCTTCCGCCACCGTCGGCACGTCGGGAAAGTTCGGGTCCCTGACAACCTCGCCGGAGGCATCCAGCTGGCCGAAGGACATCAGGACCACAGCTTTTCCCTCTTCCGCGATGCCCTCGACGGCAGATGCGTACGCCGACGTCGTCGTGTAGTCGATGTCGACTTCTCCCCGCTGGAGGGCTAGATTGACCGGGCCCCGGCCCTCGAACCCGAAGGTTGCACTGGTTTCGGCTTCGAGCAGGTCGAAGGCAACCAGCGTGGTCAAATCGAGTCCCGTGGCGGTGATCCCGCCGAACACCAGTGGCTTCTTGCGGCCAATGAGATCCTTGAGTGAGTTCACGCCGGCACTCTTGCGGGCGTAGATCACACCTCCGGTCCCGTTCACCAGGATGGGTGTCAGGGAATCGAACGAATAGCGTACGGCCTCGCGGCCGAGAACCCAGGGGACGACGGTCGTGGCCGTCGATACCAGGAGTTCGGTACCGTCCTTCTCCGCCGAACTCTTGAAGTGGTTGCTCCCGGTGATGCCTTCGCCGCCCGATTCGTTGGTGGGCGCGAATCCCGGAACGCCCGGGATGAAGTGGACCAGCTCGGTGCCGATGAAACGGGCCCATGTGTCGGTTCCGCCGCCTTCGGCCAGGGGGATGACGACCTTGAGGGTCTCGCCGGCGAAGTCCCCGTCTTCGGTCGTTGCCGGAGGATTGAGCAGGCTTCCGCCAGCCACCGATGTGCCGAGCCCCAGGATGGCGAAAAGTCCGACGGCCGTGAGCACTGTTCGGCGGGAGTGCTGCGGCGGTTCGGCCCATTCGTCCAGCGGTGCCAGGCCGCCATCTCTTGGATTGTCGTTCTGCGGTTCGATGGTGGAATCGGCTGGCATGGTGCCCTCCCTGGAGTCAAACGGTGCGGCTACGGTGCCGCTGAGTGGGGGTAGGGGAAGTTCGGCGGTGGCGAGGAGGCGGGCGGTACGGGTGGCACCCACCACGTCGTCGCCGTCGAGGGACCGACGCCACGTTTCGATGACGCCGGCGGGCGTGTTGAAGCGGACTCCGGAATCGATCGGAGTGACGAGGGCATCGGCGACAACGGTTCCTGCGTTGGCTGCTGCCAGGGTCAAGCCGATGCTCCCCGTGATGGCCAACGCCGGGTGGGGACGGCCCATCGACAGCATCATGACGTTGAGATCGGCGTCGTCCGAAGCCGGCAGCGGGGAGACGATGGCCATCTTCGGGATGGCGCGGGCGGCTTCCGATGTGGTGGACGCGAGCCCCATGGCCACGGCAGCGGACCGGCGTATGCCTTCCAGGCGCTCCAGCTCGGGGAGCGCCTCGACGGGCCAGTCGGCGAAGCCCATGCCGCCGAGTCGAGCGGTGTGGGACGTGATGACTACCAGCGGTGCGCCCGCGTCGATGAGCGTTGCCGTCACGACTTCGCCGTCGACGGCGAGCCGATCCGTGGTTCGCCCGGTCGGGAACAATGACCCGGTGCTGCGGCCCGCCGGATTCACAAAACCGAGTCCTACGGCGGTTCCCGGGAAGGGGACTCCGGGGATCATCGTGTCCTCGGTCGCTACCCACCGTCCATTCGGTGTGGCGATGCGTTCGACGATGACCTGATCCGAGTTCGTGTTATGGATCCTGACCAGGGTCTCGTCTCCAGTTGGCGAGACCCAGCCGGCATCCACTGCATAGGGGGCGACGACGGCCGAACAATTGCCGCAATTGCTGCCCCAATCCACCGTTGCGTCATCGATGCCGACCTGCGCGAAGGTGTAGTCGACATCGATTCCGGGTCGACTGGAAGGGGACACAATAACTGCCTTGCTCGTAGTGGAGGTAGCGCCTCCAACACCGTCGACCTGCCGCGGGTCGGGGCTGCCGAAGAGGCGCAGCAGCGCGTCGTCGACGGTGTAGCCGGGTACGGACAGCGCCTCGCGCTCGAATACCCAGCATTTGCTGGTGCCGCCACGCATCCACGCGGCTCTGATGGTTGGAATCGTACTCACCCAAATCTACAAAGTTGTGGGAACGATGGCTAGGTATGACGCAGCGCACGTTCCGGGTCGACTTCGATCATGGGCGTCTAGTGAATGTAATACCAGTTACAAAAACTGGCCTACGCTGTAGCCTTGCTTCAACCACCGAATCGACGGTGATGTACTCGCGGACCGGTGCGGAATTCTCGGACACTGTCAGGGTTGCCCGGCCGTGGGTCTTTGTGGCCATGTAGCCAAAAACTTCGAACTTCAATAGGTTGAAGCATTGCTAAAGGGAGGCGACGTGCTGGATATCAAAAGACTTCAGGTTCTGCTGAAAGTCGTGGAGGCGGGGTCCGTGACCGCTGCCGCCGATGAGTTGTTCTACACGCCGTCGGCGGTGTCCCAGCAATTGCGAAAGCTGGAGGAGGAAGTGGGGCAACCACTACTGCAGCGACGCTCGCGTGGCATGGTTCCGACCGATGCCGGCCACGTTCTGGCAGAACATGCCAGATCCATTCTGAGCAGGATGGACGCCGCCATCGCCGATCTGGACCAGATTGCCGGCCTGAAGCGCGGCAGCTTGAGCATCGGCACGTTCCCAACGCTGGGAGGGTCGTTTCTGCCGCTGGTGATCAGCAGCTTCCGGCGTGAATATCCTGCGATCGAACTTGATGTCCGCAGTAGCCGCATTGATGGGTTGATCGGCCTGTTGTCCAGGGGAGAGGTGGGTCTCTGCCTGCTCTGGGAGTACGACTGGCACCCGTTGGATGCTTCGGTGTTCGAACTGACTCCGGTCTTCGAGGAGCCCACCGTGCTGGTTGTGGGAACCGAGCATGCCCTAGCTGGGCGCGAGGATGTCAGGATGGGGGAGCTGGCCGACGAGCAATGGATCGTGCGGGCCAATGAGCATCCGGTGGCCGAGGTGTTGGAGCGGTCCTGTCGTGCCGCCGGTTTCTCCCCCGGGATCTCCTTCCAGGCCAATGACTACCAAGAGGCCCAGGCGATGGTCAGTGTGGGGCTGGGGATCGCCTTGGCACCGCAAAGTGCCGTGGTCAACCAGCATCCCGGAGTGCGCATCCTGCGCCTGGGGCACAGCGTGCCTGCACGGCGGGTCGTGTTGGCACAGCGTCACGATCGGGTCCGCGCGCCCGCCGAGGTCGCATTCCAGCGGCTGCTCGTCGAAACGGGCAAGGATTGGTCCTGGGGCCGTTGACAACCCCGCTGGTCAGGGCCGGCTCAGTGGCGGGAAACGCTCGCCGCGAGCCCGGCGACCACGCCGAGTAGCCGGGCCGCGCTGAACTCCTCTGGTCGACGAACGACGTCCATGGCCGCGCCGTAGATCAGTGATGCAAGCACCGAGCGCAGGGCTTCCGGCTCCACACCTGCGGCGTCGGAGACCCGCGCGGCAATCGGTTCCATGCGGGCCGCGTATGCATCGAGTGCCGTGTTGATGGGGCCCCGGAACTCGTCGGCGTGACGCGCAAAATAGAACTGGAAGATGAGGTCGACTTCGCCACGCTGGGTCTGCAGTCCCTCAAGTTCTTCCGCCATCATCGCGTTGAGGGCGTCGGATGGTCGCAAGTTGTCGCCGAATCCCGGGGGAGGCCCGTCCAAGGTGGTCTCCAGCAAACGTGTCAGCAGTGCATGGAGGAGACCTTCCTTGGAGTCGTAGTAGAAGTAGACCAGGCCGATCGACAGGCCGGCCTCGGCCGCCACTGTCCTCACCGTCACCGACTCGACGCCGCCGTGCAGCGCCACCGATTTGGCGGCCCTGACGATGTCGCTGCGACGCTCGCCCTCTGGCTTCTTGATTCCCACCATGGACCCACAGTATCGGCTGGGATGGTGCATGGTGGTTGCGTCATATCGAACCTTAGTTCAATATAGGATTATGGCCTCCATCACACCCATGACCAACGGGACGAATCCCGCAGTTGATTCCGCGGATCTCCGGGACCAAGACGGAGCCGGTCACCTTGG
The DNA here is from genome assembly GCF_056680475.1 of Arthrobacter sp. ASL1. Taxonomy (NCBI): domain Bacteria; kingdom Bacillati; phylum Actinomycetota; class Actinomycetes; order Micrococcales; family Micrococcaceae; genus Arthrobacter; species Arthrobacter sp. ASL1. Next base: position 1,928,679 of record NZ_CM155284.1, on the reverse strand, counting down.
GGGCCGGCTGGCCGCGCTGGTCGCCTCGTCCGGCGGGCTCGGTTTGACGACCATTCGCAGCCCCTTCGACGACACGGTCGTCGGTAGCCTGCCGCTGTCCAGCGACGAGGACGTCGACGCGGCGTTCCGTGCGGCCCGTGCGGCGCAACGGGACTGGGCCGCACGGCCGATGTCCGACCGGGTGGGGGTCTTCCGGCGGTTCGCCGAACTCGTCCTCGACGAGCGCTCGGCCTTGCTCGACGTCATCCAGCATGAAACCGGAAAGGCCAGGTTGAGCGCCTTCGAGGAGGTCGCCGACGTCTCGCGGTGGGCCAGCTATGCTGCCCATAGCGGGCCGGGGCATCTGCGCGAACGACGTCGGCCCGGAGCCTTCCCGGTCCTGACCCGCACCCACGAGCGCTTCGTTCCCCGCGGGGTCGTTGGCATCATCACCCCGTGGAACTACCCGTTCACCCTCCCGGCGGGGGATGCGATTCCCGCCTTGTTGGCGGGCAACGCCGTCGTCCTCAAGCCGGATTCCCAGACGCCGCACACGGCCCTGTACGCGTTGGAACTGCTACGCCGGGCGGGGCTCCCCGACGACCTGATGCAGATCGTGCTGGGCGCCGGATCCAGGATCGGCCCGGCCATGATCGAGCGGTCCGACTTCATGATGTTCACCGGGTCCACCGAAACGGGCCGGGCCGTTGCCGAGGCGTGCGCGGCGCAGCTGATCGGGTTCTCCGCCGAACTCGGTGGCAAGAACCCGATGCTGGTCCTCGCGGATGCCGACACCCAACGGGCTGCGGCCGGCGCCGTCAACGCCTGCTTCTCCAACTCCGGCCAGCTCTGCATCAGCATCGAGCGGATCTACGTCCACCGCGACGCCTGGGACGCGTTCGTCCCGGCCTTCCTGGAACACGTACGGGCCATGCGCCTGGCACCCGGACTCGGATGGGACCCGGACATGGGGTCGTTGGCCGGCCCCGACCAGCTCCAGAAGGTATCGGCCCACGTCCTCGACGCCGTCGAACTAGGGGCCACGGTGCTCACCGGCGGCAAGGCGCGTCCCGACCTCGGCCCCTACTTCCACGAGCCGACCGTCCTGACAGACGTCCGGCCCGGGATGGCGGTCGCACGGGAGGAGACGTTCGGACCGGTGGTCAGCGTGTATTGCGTCGACTCGGACGAGGAGGCCATCACCGCAGCCAACGACACCGAATACGGGCTCAATGCCAGCGTCTGGTCCCGGCGCCGGGGGCCGGCCGTGGCCCGCCGCCTGCAGGCCGGGACCGTGAACATCAACGAGGGCTACGCCGCGGCGTGGGCCTCCCACGCATCGTCCATGGGCGGGATGAAGGCCTCGGGGATGGGGCGCCGCCACGGGGCCGAGGGCTTCCGGAAATACACCGAGCCGCAGACCACCGCGGCCCAACGACTCGTCCCGGTGGGCGGCCCTCCCGGGCTGGGACACGAACGGTGGTCGCAGGTCCTGTCCGCTGGCGTCCGCATCCTCAACCGCTTCAGCTGAACCAGGAGAAACCATGCGCCACCCCCTGAAGAATGAAACCGTCCTGATCACCGGCGCCGGCAGCGGCATCGGGCGCCTCATGGCGCTCGGTGCCGCACGGCGCGGGGCCCGGATCGTCATCTGGGACCTCAACGCAGCGGCCGGCGACTCCGTCCGGGACGAGATCCGGGCCACCGGCGCGAGCGCCGAATCGTACGCCGTCGACGTCTCCGACCGTGCAGCCGTCCAGACCGCCGCCGCGGAAACCGGCCCCGTCGACGTCGTGGTCAACAACGCCGGCGTCGTCACCGGCAAGCGGCTCATGGACGCCCCCGACGAGGCCATCGAGCGGACCTTCCGGATCAACGTGCTGGCCCTGTACTGGGTGACCAAGGCGTTCCTGGGCGGCATGATCGAACGTCGCCACGGCACCGTCGTCACCGTGTCCAGCGCCGCCGGCCTGGTGGGGGTGGCGAAGCAGACCGACTATTCGGCGAGCAAGTTCGCGGCGTTGGGGTTCGCCGAATCACTGCGCGTTGAAATGGCCAAGGACTCCACGGGGGTGAACTCGCTGGCGGTCTGCCCGTACTACATCGACACCGGCATGTTCGAGGGCGTGGCCACGAAGTTCCCACTGCTGCTGCCGATCCTCAAGCAGGACTACGTGGCGAATCGGGTGCTGGACTCCATCGAGGCCGGGAAGAAGCAGCTGATCATGCCGCGGGCGGTCCACGCCCTGTCGCCGGCCCGCGTGCTGCCGGTACCGGTCTTCGACAAGCTGGCCAACTTCCTCGGCGTGAACAACACCATGGACCACTTCGTGGGCCGGGCCGGGAACGTCGCCAAACACTGACGGGGGACGCCGTCGCCTGCCGGGTTCAGGCCACCACGCCGCGGGTCGCCCGGCCGGCCTCATCCAGCAGCCAGCCCACCCGCTTGGGGTAGGCCAGGGCCACGGTGCTTTCGGCGAACCGGATGTCGGGGATCTTCTGCGTGAGGGCCAGCTCGACCTCCATCACCTCCGCCACGGACCGCAGCCAGAGGACGAAGGTGAAGTTGGTGGTGCCGGTGGTGGAGGCGCACAACCGGAGGTTCGGGAACGATCGGAGCACCTCAGCAGCCCGCTCGTGCTGGCCGGGTGGGACGCGGGCGAACCACTGGCAGCTGACCGGGAAGGCCGAATCCTGTTGGGCCAGTTCGCACCTGAAGGACAGCACATTGCTGGCCAGCAAGCGGTTCAGGCGCCGGCTGACCGTGGTGGGGTGGACCCCCAGGTCCCGGGCAATATCGGTGGCGCTGGCCCGCCCGTCCCGGATCAGGCACTGCACCAGCTGTTCGTCGGCGGGTGTCAACGGGCGGGTTTGGGTGGATGTGGATGGGACGAGTGCCTGGAACGCCGCCCGTTGCTTCCGGTTCAAGGCGTCCAGACGCCAGACGTGGCCCTCGGAATGGACGCGGGAGCAGATGGAAGCCTCGTACTTGGTGACCCCCGGAATGCCGGCGATCTGCGGCACCACCCGGCTGCCGAGCGCCGCGAGCGACTCGGTCTGGACGATGAGCATCAGGTCCCGATTGCGGGCCGATTCGAGCACCGAGACGACTTCGCGCATCGCGCAGAGGGAGCGGATGACCTCATCGCGCCCGGCCAGGGTGCACTCGAGATCGAAGAACGACAGCGTCGATTCCATGGAGGTGCTGATCGTATTGGCGGTCACCCAGGACAGGCCCGCGGACCGCAGCCGTTGCCACCGCGAGGCCAGCGTCGTGGGGTGGGAATCGAGGATCCTCGCTGCATCGCTCCAGCTCACGCGCGGGGCGATCTGCAGGGCGTGGATGAGTTCCAGGTCGTCTTCGGTGACGTCCACGATATGGCCTCCCGTGCAGTATTCGTTTCCAGAACGCTGCCTGCGTGCAGTTTTCCAGTGATTTCGGATCCAATCTACAGCCAACACATACGCTCGTCCGGACTGAGATCCACCTCACGTAAGGACTGCTGCATGACGTACCTCGAGACCGCCACCCAGATGAAGCCGGAGCTGGTCCGGCTGCGCCATGCGCTGCACCAGGAACCTGAAATCGGACTCGACCTGCCCCGTACCCAGGACAGGGTTCTGACCGCACTGGACGACCTCCCCCTCGAGACCACGCTGGGTCGCGGACTGACGTCGATCGGCGCCGTGCTCCGGGGGACCGGAAACCAGCAGGAGCCGAAGGATCGCGACCGCCCGGTCGTGCTGCTGCGCGGGGACATGGACGGCCTGCCCGTGCAGGAACGCGCCGACGTGCCCTATGCCTCCAGGGTCGAGGGGGCCATGCACGCCTGCGGGCATGACCTGCACACCGCCATGCTCACCGGCGCCGCCCATTTGTTGGCCGCGCGCCGGGACCGGCTCCCCGGTGACGTCGTCTTCATGTTCCAGCCCGGTGAGGAAGGCCTCAACGGTGCAGGGCACATGATCGATGAGGGCATCCTCGACCTGGCCGGCCGGCGGGCCGACGCAGCCTTCGGCATGCACGTGTTCTCCGGGCTCGTCGACCACGGGACCTTCGTGACGCGCCCCGGCATCATGATGTCGGCCTCCGACACGCTCATCGTCACCGTCCGGGGCACCGGCGGCCACGGGTCGGCCCCCTACAAGGCCAAGGACCCCATCGCCGTGGTCACCGAGATGATCTCGGCCCTCCAGGTTGCGGTGACCCGGCAGTTCGACATCTTCGACCCCGTCGTCATCACGGTCGGACTGCTCCGCGCCGGGACGGCGTCAAACGTCATCCCCGACTCGGCCTACTTCGAGGCCAGCGTCCGCACTTTCTCCGCGGCGTCCCGAGAGCGCCTCCAGGAACTCGCGCCCCAACTGCTGGGGGGAATCGCCCGCGCCCATGGCTTGGATGCCGACGTCGAATTCCGTCCACGCTATCCGGCGACCATCAACAACGACGCCGAGGCCCGTTTCGTGGACGCGACAGCCAGTGAACTGTTTGGGCGGGGGCGGATGATCAGCATGAAACAACCGCTGGCCGCCTCCGAGGACTTCTCCCGGGTGCTCCAGCATGTCCCGGGGGCCTTCGTCGGCCTCGGAGCGGCGGCCCCCGGGGCCGATCTGGACGCCGTCGAGTTCAACCATTCCCCCTATGCGATGTACGACGACGGGGTGCTGGCCGACGGTGCTGCACTCTATGCGCAGCTGGCCGAGTCCCGCTTGCAGCAGCTCGCCACGGAATCCCGCGGGCAGATCGTCGAAGGGGCGGGCACGAAGTGAGCACGCTGACCACCAAGCGCCCCGGGGGAATGGACCGGTTCCTCTCCGGCATCGAACGGATCGGCAACAAGCTGCCGGACCCCTTCATGCTCTTCCTGATCCTCTTCGCCCTCACGGCGGTGGCCTCGACCGCCATGTCGTGGGCCCACGTCAGCGTCCAGCTTCCCGGCAGTGACGAGGTCACCGCCATCAAGGGCCTGTTCACCGCCGAGGGCCTGACCTGGCTGACCACCAACATCGGCACCAACTACCTGGGGTTCCCGCCCCTGGCCACCGTATTGCCGATCCTGCTGGCCGTGGGGGTCGCGGAAAAGTCGGGTCTCCTGGCCGCCCTGATCCGCAAGGGCTTCGGCTCTGCACCCCGATGGGCCCTGCCCTACGCCGTCGGGGTCGTCGGGGTGACCGGGTCCATCATGGCCGATGCCGCCTTCGTCGTCATCCCACCGCTGGCAGCCCTCGTGTTCAAGGCCGCCGGACGCCATCCCGTGGCCGGGCTGATGGGTGGGTTCGCCGCCGCCGGCGCGGGCTACTCAACCAACTTCCTGGTCACCAGCCTGGACGCACTGTTCTCGGGGATCACGACGGCGGTCACCGCGTCGATGCCCAACGCCGGCGCCGTGGTCACACCGGTCTCGAACCTCTTCTTCAACATCGTCTCCTCCTTCATCCTCATGCTCCTGGCCGGATTCATCATCGACCGGATCCTGGAACCGCGGCTGACCCGCCAGGGGGTGCCCACGGAACAGCGGGACGCCGAAACCGGCGAGGTCGAGGAGTTCGGGACCCTGGACCCCGATCTGACCAGCAGCGAATCGCGGGCCCTGAAAATGGCCATGCTTTCCGGCGTCGTGCTGGCGGTGCTGATGGTGGTCGCCGCCCTGGTTCCGGGGTCTCCGTGGCGCAACGAGGACGGTGGCTTCCTGCCCAAGTCGCCACTGCTGCAATCCATTGTCTTCATCGTGTTCTGCATGTTCACGGTCCCGGGCCTCGTCTACGGGCGGTTGGTCGGCACCATCCGCCACGGCAAGGACGTGCCGAGGGTGATGGGCGAGGCGGTCCGCGACATGACCGGATTCCTGGTGCTGGCGTTCATCCTGGGGCAGTTCATCGCCCTATTCAACTGGTCGGGCATCGGCCAGTGGATCGCGGTCGCCGGGGCTGGTGGGCTGGAATCGATCGGACTCACCGGGTATCCGGCGATCATCGCCTTCATCATGCTGGCCTCGGTGCTGAACCTCTTCATCATTTCGGGGTCGGCCATGTGGACGCTGATGGCCTCGGTCTTCGTCCCGCTCTTCGTGCTGCTGGGATACGAGCCGGCCTTCATCCAGGCGGCCTTCCGGGTCGGGGACTCGGCGACCCAGGTGATCACGCCGTTGAACCCGTACATGATCGTGCTGCTGACGATGCTGCGCAAATATGAACCCCAGGCGGGGCTGGGCACCTTGATGGCGCGCATGCTGCCGTTCGTCATCCCCTTCTGGGTCGCGTGGGTCGGCGTCCTGAGCGTGTTCTTCTTCCTGGACCTGCCGTTGGGGCCGGGAAACGGGATCTTCCTGGAGCGTTAGCCCCGGGCCCGGGTAAGCCTGGCGGGGGAACGCATCGATAGCATGTCCTCATGAACGACGTGATGACGCTGCGCTTCCTCGCCGCACCGACCGATGTGTCCGAAGACGGTGTCACCGTCCAGGCCGGGCGGGTGCTCGAGTGGATCGACAAGGCCGGGTACGCCTGCGCCGTGGGCTACAGCGGCGGCTATTGCGTCACCGCCTACGTCGGGAACGTGCACTTCACCCGGCCGATCCGCAACGGCGACCTGATAGAGGTCACCGCACGCATCGTCCACACCGGACGCAGCAGCATGCAGGTCGTGGTCACCGTCGATGCGGCCGACATCCGGGAGCGGGTCTTCCGCCCGGCGATGGACTGCATCCTGGCCTTCGTCGCAATGGACGAGCAACGCCGTCCCACGCCGGTGCCCCCGTGGCGGCCCTCCGACCCCGAGTCGGAGCAGCTCTCCCGGGGTGCGGCCGAACGCATCGTGGCCCGGTCGGGCATCCGCGACCTCATGCGCGCCCAGGAGTACACGGACGCGGGGACGACGCCGAGGCAACGGTTCAGGTTCCTGGCCTCGCCCACCGACGTGAACTGGGGCGGCAATGCCCATGGCGGAATCGTCATGCGCTGGATCGACGAGGTGGCCCGCGCCTGTGCGATGGGGTGGTGTGGTGACGACGCGGTGGCCGTCTACTCCGGTGGCATCCACTTCCTGAATCCCATCCACATTGGCGACGTCGTCGAACTTGAGGCGCGGCTGATCCACACCGGCCCGCACAGCATGCACATCGCCGTGCACGTCAGGGCCCGCGATCCGCGCTCCGTTGACTGGCGCGAAACCACGCAGTGCATGAGCGTATTCGTGACCCGGGACGACCAGGGCCGCGCCTCCGCGGTCCCGCAGCTGGTCCCCGTCAGCGATGAGGACCGTGCCCTGGACGCTCACGCGGTCGATCTCGTCCGCCTCCGCAGCGAGCTGGAACCGCTGCAGTTCGCCTCCGCGCGGGTCTACTGAGCCGACCTCAAGCGCGGATGAAGATGGCGCTGGCGCGCGCGGAGTCGGTCCCCGTTTGGGTCACGGACTGGATCATGTACCAGTACGTGTGCCCGGGGACCGCGCCGGCGTCGAGCCACGACTGGGTCGCCGCCGTACGGCGTCGGACGGCGCGGAGATTCGTGGCGGTGGACTGGATGTAGGGCACCACGGAGCCGGTCGACTCCCACCGCCAGATGGCGATGTGCTTGATCGGTTCGCCGTTGGAGCTGGAGAGCCACGTCAGTCGGACGCCGGTGCCCTCCCGGACCGCCCGGGTGATGACGGGCGTGTAGGGGCGGGACGCATTCAGCTGGGCAAACTGCACCGGCAGCGCCGGTCGGGCATAGTGGCGGGCCTTGAGGATGCCGATGGCGTTGATCTTGTTCGCCCGGAACGCCGTGGTGTTGTAGTACGCCTGGCCACGCACCGCGGGCAGGGAGCGTCCCCGAGTGAGGTGGTCGCGTAGCTCATTCGGGTCCCGCCAGGCTGCCGTCGCGGGGTCACCGACCTTGTAGGCGGCCTCGCCCGTGAAGAGCTTCACAGTGGTCCCGGTGACCTGCTTGGCCCACCAGCTGACCAGCACGTTGTAGTCCGCCGGCTTGTACCCCTGGTACCAGTAGAGCTGGGGGAGGATGTAGTCCACCCAGCCGTCGCGGACCCAGCGGCGGGTGTCGCTGTAGAGCGCCGAGTAGCTCTCCAACCCGCTCGTGGCCGAGCCGAGGGAGGTGCTGGTGTTGTTGCGCCAGATCCCGAACGGTCCGATGCCGAAGACCACCCGGCGCTTGGCCGCCTTGATGGCGGCGTAGGTGTCGCGCACGAACAGGTTGATGTTGTCGATCCGCCACCGGGCGACCGTTGTCCAGGAGCCGCGGTAGGCGGCATAGGCGGCACCGTCCGGAATGCCGGCACCGGCGACCGGATAGGGGTAGAAGTAGTCGTCGAAGTGGATGCCGTCCACATCGTAGCGTTTGACGAGATCGACGACGACGGAGCTGATATAGGCGCGCACCGCGGGAATTCCCGGGTTGTAGTATCGGCGGCCACCGTAGGCAAAGGACCAGCTGGGGTGCTTGCGGGCCGGGTGGTCGGCCACCAGGGATGACAGGCTCGTGTCCATCGCCACCCGGAAGGGGTTGATCCAGGCGTGCAGGGCGAGGCCGCGGCGGTGCGCCTCGCTGATGGCGTAGGCCAGGGGGTCGTAGCCGGGGTCCTTTCCCTGCGTGCCGGTGAGGTAGCGCGACCACGGTTCGCCCAGGGTGGCCCGCCACATCCGGTCGGCCGCAGGACGGACCTGCAACAGCACTGCGTTCAGGTTGCGTGCGACGGCGAGGTCCAGGATCGAGCGCAGTTCGGACTGTTGCGTGGACACGCTGAGCCCGGCCTTCGACGGCCAGTCGATGTTGACCACGCTGGCGACCCAGAGGCCGCGGAATTCGCTCCGCGGGTAGACCGCGCTGGCACCGGAGTTGCGGCCGGAGACGGTGTAGACCTTGTTGCGGGTGACCGCCGCGTTGGCAGGGGATATGGGCAGTCCGGTGGCCAGCGCGGCCCCGGCAACGACCGCCGCGGACAGGACCGTTCTCCGGGTGGGACGTTCTCGAACGACGGGTAGCTGATCCATGGCAGGGCCTCCGACGACGGCTCCTGGAGCGGATCCTTCCGGAACCAGGGCACCGGTTGACACGGATTTTACACCCGTGTCGGCGGTGACGGTAGGTGCCCGGGGAAAGCCGCGGACCCAGGGCGCCCGTTCAGACGGTGGAGGGGACCGCCACGTGCAGGATCTGCTCAAAGAAGCCGGCCAGTTCGTCGTGGGCGTCCAGGGGGAGGACGTGTGCGACGTACTGGTCGGGGCGCACCACCACGAGGGCGCCGCGGGTGCGGTCGATCCCCCGGACGTCGAAGATGTCCTCGCCGGAGACGGGATCGGCGGTGAACGCCTTCTCGTAGTCGGTCAGACCGAGCGCACCCGTGGCCGGTAGCAGCAGCGGGTGCAGTTGGTCCACGGAGACGTCCCGGTTGCCCTGCTGGTAGACGGCCCGCACATCGAACACCGCATCCGGCTCCGCGCCCGCGGGCGTGAACCGCTGTAGGGGTGAATCCCCGGAGGTGGCCAGGAAATCCAGCAAGCCAGAAGCCGCCGATCCACCGTCGTCCGGGCGGGCCGCATCGGCCAGGATGTAGAGGCGCCAGCGGCCGTCGGCCCGTGCCACGTGCCCCAGACCCAGCGGCCTGCCGTCGGCGATGCGCCGCACGGGTGCCGAGTGGAAGCGCTCGCCGACGGGGAAACCCGAGGCCAGCTGCTGGTGGTGGTCCGGGCCGGTGAGCATCGAGGGCGTGTACCGGGTGCCGAAGCCGGCAGTGAACCGCCCGGCCTGCACGAACTGGCGCTGGACTTCTGCCGGATCCACGCCCCCGGCCCCGGGATTATCGGGGTCTGCGGGTTTGGCCCCCATGGTGCGGGACCATTCGATGTCGAAGTCGATGAGCTCCTGGGCGATGACCCGGCGCTCGGCGGAGTAGGTGTCCAGCAGGGACGCGGGGCTGCGGTCCTGCAGGACGGCGGCGAGCTTCCAGCCCAGGTTGAAGCCATCCTGCATCGAGACGTTCATGCCCTGTCCGGCCTTGGCCGAATGCGTGTGGCAGGCATCACCGGCGATGAAGGCCCGTGGGCTGCGGGTGCCGCGGTCGCGCGGCAGGACGTCGTCGAAGCGGTCGGCGATGCGCTGGCCGACCTCGTAGACGGACCACCAGGCGATTTCCTGCACGTCGAGCGTGTAGGGGTGCAGGATCCGCCGGGCGGTATCGATCAGCTGGTCCGCGGTAAAGCGCCCGCGGGCATCGCGGTCGGTTGGGTCCAGCTGGCCCAGGTCCACATACAGCCGGATCATGTAGCCGCCCTCCCGCGGGATGAGGAGGATGTTGCCGCCGTCGGCCGACTGGATCGCCGCCTTGAAGCGGATGTCCGGGAAGTCGGTGGTGGCCAGGATGTCGAGCACGCCCCAGGCATGGTTGCGGGCATCGCCCTGCATCTGGGCGCCGATCGAGCGGCGCACTGCACTGCGGGCGCCGTCGCAGCCGACCACGTACTTGGCGCGCACTGCGATCTCCTCCGTCCCGCCGTCGTCAGTGGTGCGGCGCAGGGTGGCGCGGACCGGATGGTCGCCGTCGTCATCGATCTCGACGTGGGTGACCTCGAGCGCGTAGTCGGGTTCCAGGCGGCTGGGGGATTTGCGCATGTAGTCGAGCAGGAAGTCCTGCAGCCGGGCCTGGTTGATGATGACGTGCGGGTATTCGGAGAGCCCGTCGGCGACGTCCTGGACCCGGCCGCTGCGCGTGATCCGCGTGCGGTCCGTCTCGTCGGGGCGCCAGAAGACCGCCTCGTTGACCCAGTAGCCCTCTCGGACCAGCCGCTCGGCAAGGCCGAACGCGTTGAACGTCTCGATGGTCCGGCAGGCCACGCCGTCCGCGTGGCCCAGCTGCAGGGGCCCGTCGCCGCGTTCGACCACCAGCGTGCTGATGTCCGGGAATTCGGCGAGTTGGGCTGCCAGGACCAGCCCGGCCGGTCCGGTGCCGACGACCAGGACGTCGACCTCGCGGGCGAGTCCGGCATCGCGCGGGTCAGGGCGGCCCGTCGCCGTGGGACGCAGTTCGGGGTCGCCGGTGCGGTAGCCGTTTTCGTAGAACTGCATGCTGGTGGTGCTCCCGGTGCTGGTTGGTGGTGTTGCGTGCCTCACGGTGACCGTAGGGGAAGGGTGGGGCGGACCCTATAAGTTTCTGCACAGCAGAATTTACGAGGCCGGTGCTGGTCGGTGCCATTGCGCTCAGCACGGCAGGACGGCAACTGATTGACGCCCTGTCCAGTGCGGGACTCCCGCCCGCGGAATTCGGCCCGGCCATGGGCATCGCCCAGGGTGGCGGGGCGATCGCGGTGAACAACCTGCAGCAGGGCGCCCCCGGCGCGGGCGCCGGCGCGCTGGTCCTGGAAGCCCTCGGGGCGGGATTCAGCCATGCCTACCTCGTCGTGACGATCGCCGCACTGCCCGCTGCGCTGTTGAGCTGGTTTCGGCCTGCACCGCTCTCAGGAACCCGTCCATGCTGAGGCCGACGAGGTTTGGCAACGGTGGGGCCGGCCGACGGCGGCCGGTCCTACCCGTAGGATCCTGTTGTGCAGAAACGTCGGATCCACCGCAAGAAGCCCGCTTATCCGGTGGACTCCGTGGACCATGCCCTGGCGCTGCTGGAGATGCTGCGGGATTTCGGTCGTATCCGGCTCAGCGAGGCAGCTACGGAACTCGGGGTGTCGCCCTCGACGGCCCATCGGCTGCTGGCCATGCTGGTCTACCGCGGATTCGCCGAGCAGGACGCCGCCCGAGGCTACGTCCCCGGCCCGTCGCTGGGCGTCGCCCCCGCGGGGGTTTCCTGGACGGCGGAGTTGCGCCGCCGCGTCCAGCCGCACCTCGACGTTCTGGCCGGACGGCTGGACGAGGCGGTGAACCTGATGGTCCGCGCCGGGACAGAGGTGCGGTTCCTCGCGACGGTCGAGGGAACGCGGCCACTGCGCGTGGGGGATCGGCAAGGTGCTGTCATGCCCGCCGAACGTGCATCGGGCGGCAAGGCCATACTGGCCGGGATGGATCCGTCGAAGGTCGAGCAGCTCTACCGCGCCGAGGCCGGGATGGGGGGAGTGGACTTCGACGAGGCGTGGTTCGGGACCCTGGCCAAGGAGCTTGCCATCATCCGCTCGACGGGTTTCGCCGCCAACTTCGAGGGGACCGAGGACGGTGTGAGTGCGTTGGGCGTGGCCGTCCATGACGGTTCCGGTGCGCTGGTGGCCGGAATGACGGTTGCCATACCCGAAAAGCGTTTCCGCCAGGTCTTCGATGCCGGGCTGGCCGGGGAGGTCTTGCGGGCCCGGGACCGCGTCGAGGCCGAACTCGCGGACTTTGTTGCCGGCAGCGGATGACGCCGCAAGCCAACGGGCCGTGGACCGGGGCTGACCTGTTCCACGGCCCGTCTGCCGAAAAGGTGGCGTGCGTCAGGCGGGAGTGGTCCCCGCGCTGCTCGTCTCGTTCAACCGGGCCAACAGCTCGGCGAACCGCTCGACCTCGGCCTGGTCCCAGCTGCCCAGCCGGTCATAGAGCAATCGGCGGGACTCGGCGATGGTCGTCTCGTACCTCGCCCGGGCATCCTCGGTGATCGAGATCAATTTCGCCCTGCCATCATGGGGATCGGCCGTGCATTTCACCAGCCCGAACGCGCCGAGCTGCTTGATGGTGCGGCTCATCATGGCCTTGTCCGTCTGCAGTTCCACGGCCAGTTCGACCTGCTGCCGTGCACCGTGGTGGGCGAGCAGGGTCAGGACCTTGTAGCCGGTGGGCTGCAGCTCGGGGTGGATCGCCGCGGCGCGGTTGCGGATGCTGGCCCGTGCCGAGACGATCAACGTGCCGAATTGCCTCTCGACCTCGCCGATCGCCTCGGCCATGGCGCTGGCATCCACGGGAGCTGCCCGGGTGGCTTCCGGGGCGCCCGTCGGTGCGGCGAACGGGTCGGATAGGTTCGTCATCTCAGCCACGGTACCCGGGAGTGCCGCCCCCGGAGCCCAGCCGGGCATCGCCGTCGTTCCCGGGGGTGCGGGGTGCGACCAGGGGAATGGCGTCGGTGTCCAGCGTCGGGGTGACCGCGATGGTTGCCTCGCTGACCTCGGCCAGGCGCAGTTCGGCGGCCTCGAGTTCCGGGTGGGCAGGTGCCGCGGATCCGTCGGCTCCTGCGGCTTCGGCCTCGGCGCGCTGGTGGCGGGTCTGCGTGCTGAGCTCCAGGTTGGGCAGGAACACGATGGCGAGGATCGTCAGGATGCTCAGCGGTGCGGCGACCGCGAAGACATGTGCGACGGCGTCGCCGTAGGCGGACTCGATCACCAGGCGTACCGGCTCCGGCAGTGCGTGGACGGCCGGGATGTTGCCGCTGGCCAGCGTCGCGGCGATGTCCTTGCCGCCGGCGCCGAGGGAGGCGATGGCTGCCTTGAGGTCGGCAGAGCGTTCGCCCATCAGATCGGTGACCTTGGTGGCCATGATGGCACCGAGGACGGAAACACCGATCGTGCCGCCCAGGGAGCGGAAGAACGCGATGCCGGAGGAGGCCACGCCGATCTCGGCGGGGACGACGGCATTCTGGACCACGAGCACGAGGTTCTGCATCACCATGCCCAGGCCCGCGCCCAGGATGAACATGTAGGCCGAGACCAGCACGAAGTCGGTGTCGAAGTGGATGGTCCCCAACAGGTAGAGGCCCGCCAGCTGCAGCACGGAGCCGACGACCATGTAGGCCTTCCACTTGCCGCGGCGGGAGATCATGGCGCCGACGACGGTGGAGACGATCAGCAGCCCGGCCATCATCGGGATGGTCATCAGGCCGGACTGGGTGGCGTTGGCGCCGCGGGCCAGCTGCATGTACTGCGCGAGGAAGACCGAGGTGCCGAACATGGAGACACCGACGGAGATCGAGCCGACGACGCTGAGTGTGAAGCTGCGGTTCTTGAACATGGTCAGCGGGATGATCGGCTCGGCGGCCTTGAATTCTGCGATGACGAACGCGGCCAGGGCGACAACGGCGCCGCCGACCATCCACGCGGTGGTGGCGCTGGCCCACTCGAAGTCCTTGCCGGCCAGGGAGACCCAGATCAGCAGCAGGGCGATGCCGGTGGAGAGCAGGATGATGCCCGCGTAGTCGATGCTCACCTTGCGCTTGGCCTGGGCCGGCAGATGCAGGGTCTTCTGGATGAGAACAATGGCGATGGCAGCGAAGGGCAGGGCGATGAAGAAGTTCCAGCGCCAGTTGATCGAGTCCGTGATGAAGCCGCCGATCAGCGGGCCGCCCACGGTGCCCAGCGCCATGACGGCGCCGAACAGGCCCATGTACTTGCCGCGTTCACGCGGGGAGATGATGTCCGCCATGACGATCTGGGACAGGGCGGTCAGGCCGCCGGCGCCGAGGCCCTGGAAGACGCGCATGGTGATGAGCATCGTGGTGTCCTGCGAGAAACCGGCGATGGCCGAGGAGATCACGAAGATCAGCAGCGAGAGCTGCAGCAGCAGCTTGCGGTTGGTGAGGTCCGCGAGCTTGCCCCAGATGGGCGTGGAGATCGTGGTGGCCAGCAGGGTGGCCGTGATGACCCAGGTGTAGGCGGTCTGGCTGCCGTGGAGGTCGGAGAGGATGACGGGCAGCGACGTCGAGACGACGGTGCCGGCGAGGATCGAGACGAACATGCCCATGAGCAGGCCGGTCAGCGACTGGATGACCTGCCGGTGGGTCATGCCGGAGTCGGACAGCGAGGCCGTGCGCTCCGGGGTGGAAACTGAAGACAAGGAGGCTCCATGGGGAAGAGGGGGATGGTTGTTCTAAGACAACTATATAGGAAGTGGTTGCCTTAGGACAACTAGTTTCAAGGTGATCCCGATCTCCGTTTGGCGCATCCTATGATCCCATGATACCCCCTAGGGGTATGGTCGGATTGTGTCGAAACCAAGGAGGAACGATGGCATACATGACCAGATGGCGGACCGCAGGTGTCGTGGTCGCCGCGGCCCTCGCCCTGCCCGGGTGCGCGGCGGGAAGCGGTGGAAACCCCGACCCTTCGAACCGGTCGCACGCCACCCACATGGCATCGCCCTCGTCGTCCGCTGCCGATGGCGGCCCCCCTCCGGATGGAATCCGGAAGGCTCCGACCGTCGGTCCCCGGTGGGCACCGACGTCACGCTGACGGCCGACCATATTCCCGGCATGATTGGTGCCACGGCGAAGAACGCATCTGTCTGGACCGGCAACGTCTATATGGTCGACGACGAGGTCGACGGCATGATGATGAAGAACCACAAGTGGGTCGCCGAGGACGAGCTGCAGCCCGCCAAGTAGCCGGAAAGCCGAGGAGGAATGCGATGGAGCACGATATGGGCGAAGACCACGGACATCAGATGGGTGGGATGGATGAGGGACCCCACGGCGACAGCGAGGCAGGACACCTGCACGACATGTCGGGGATGGCCGTCGGTGCGACGCTGCACTGCCTGACGGGATGCTCCATCGGCGAGATCATCGGATTACTGGTGGGCACCGCGGCCGGTTGGTCCAACCTGCCCACGACAATCCTGTCAATTGGATTGGCCTTCGTCTTCGGTTACTCCCTGTCGGCGCTGCCCCTTGTCCGCGCCGGCATTGCAGTCTCCACGGCGTTGGGACTGGTCCTCGCCGCCGACACCCTCTCGATCCTGACCATGGAGATCGTCGACAACCTGGTCATGCTCCTCATCCCCGGAGCCATGAACGCCGGTCTGCTCAACCCGGTTTTCTGGGTATCCATGGCGATCGCTCTGACGATCGCGTTCTTCGTCGCCTGGCCGGTGAACCGCGCCCTGCTGCGCCGCGGCAAGGGGCATGCGGTCACACACCATGCACTGGGCGAGAACGCGACCATGGACAACCGGCCCCTCGTCTGGGGCATCAGCGCGTTCCTGCTCGGGGGGATGGTCGCCTCCTTCGGGACCCTCCTCGGCTGACCCCGGTCGGCAGCCAACCGTCAGCCGAGGATCCGGCCCCGGACCCCTGGGCACCGAGGTCGTCAGAGGACCTTCGCCAGGAAGGCCCGCGTCCTGTCCTTTTGCGGGTTGGCCAGGACGTCTGCGGGGGGTCCAGACTCGACGATGGCACCTTCATCGAAGAAATGCACCGTGTCGGCGACCTCCCGGGCGAAGCCCATCTCGTGGGTGACCACCACCATCGTCATGCCGGCCCGGGCCAGCGCCTTCATGGCCTCGAGCACCTCGTCCACCAGTTCGGGGTCAAGAGCCGACGTCGGTTCGTCGAAGAGCATGATCTCCGGGTCCATGGCGAGCGCGCGGGCAATCGCCACGCGCTGCTGCTGGCCGCCGGAGAGCTGGTGGGGGCGCTTGTGCGAATGCTCGGCGAGGCCGACACGGCCGAGTTCCTCCAGCGCCCGGGCCCGCGCCTTCGCCTTGGGGAAGCCGCGCACTTCCATCAGGGCGCAGGCGACGTTCTCCTCGGCGGAGAAGTGCCCGAAGAGGTTGAACCGCTGGAACACCATCCCGATGCGCGAGCGGAAGGCCGCGAACTGCTTCGTGTTCCATTCGTAGTAGCGTCCCTCGCGGAATTCGTACCCGACATGCCGGTCCTCGACCAGGAGGGTGCCGTCGTCGTACGTCTCCAGCGCGTTCAGGCAGCGTAGGAAGGTCGACTTTCCGGATCCGGAGGGCCCGACGATGCAGCTGACCTCCCCGGAGGCGACGGTGAAGTCGACGCCGGTGAGCACCTGGTGGCTGCCGAAGGACTTGGTCACCCCGCTCGCCTGGACATGCAGCTTTCCCGGGTTTGCCGGGCTGGACGCGTCGCGGATTGCTCCGGTGGGCTGGTCATTCATGACAGGTCCTTTCCTGCCGCGGCGACGTCGTCGGCGGCCCGTGGCGTGGTGCTCTTCGCACCGCTGACGGTCTTGAGCAGCACGCCCGGCTTGCGTACCAGGCGAACCGCGTCGGCACCGTAGTGTGCCTCGAGCTTGGATTGGAAGAACGTGGCGATGGCGGTCATGACCATGTACCAGAGCGAGGCCACGATCAGCAGTTCCATGATCAGGTTGTTCTGCTTGTAGATCTGGCTGGCATTGGTCATCAGGTCGTTGCCGGCGACGACATAGACCAGAGAGGTGGTCTTGAGCATGGAGATGAACTCGTTGCCGGTCGGCGGGATGATGATGCGCAGCGCCTGCGGCAGGACGATCTTGCGCATCCGCTTTCCCGGGGTCATGCCCAGGGCGTAGGCAGCCTCGGTCTGCCCCGCGTCGACCGCCTGGATGCCGGCCCGTACCGTTTCGGCGAAGTATGCGGCCAGGTTCAGGCCCAGGCCGAGCAGGGCAGCGGTGAAGCCGGTCATCACGTCATTAGTGTTCCACAGGTACCCGATGTTGGTGAAGGGGATCCTGATGACCAACGTGGGGAACAGGAACGCCAAGTTGTACCAGAAGATCAACTGCACCAGCACGGGGGTGCCGCGGAAGAACCAGATGTAGAGCGTCGACAGCCAGTTCAGCACCGGGTTGGCCGAAAGCTTCATGACGGCCAGGACCACGCCGAGCACGAGGCCCAGCACGGTCGCCAGGACGGAAATCATCAGGGTGATCCAGATGCCGTCGATGATCTTGGGGAAGAACAGGTACTCGGCGACCTTTCCCCAACGGATATTGGGGTTGGTGGCCATCGTGAAGGCGAGCCAGAGGAACACGGCCAGCGCCAGCGCGCCGAGGACCCATCGTTCGCGGTGTTTGAGCGCGATGACCGGGACGGCTGTGCCGTCCGGGCCGCTGAGCTGCGTCGGCCGGGGATTGCGGCGTAGTGCCGGACTCATGCGGTCCCCCTACTTCCCGTCGTTGATGGTCGCGGTCTCGATCGCCATTTTCTGTACGTTCCAGGCGTCGAGGATCTTCGCGTAGCTGCCGTCGTCGATCAGGGACTGCAGCGCCTTCTGCACGGCCGCCGAGAGTTCCGTGGAGTCCTGCTTCATGGCGATGCCCCAGACGCTCTCGTCGCCGGGGATCGCCACGGCCTCCAGCACGTCCTTCGAGGTCTGGGCGCGGTACGCGGCGACCGGGTAGTCGTTGATGCCGGCATCGGCGCGGCCGTTGCGGACCTGCAGGATGGCATCCTGGTCGCCGGTGAACTTCAGGATCTCCACGGATTCCTTGCCGGCAGCCTTGCAGTCCTTGTTGAACTGCTCGGCCAGGGCCAGCGAGGAACCATTGTCGACGACGGCAACGGTCTTCCCGCAGGCGGTGTCGGGGTCGCCCAGGCCCTCCGGGTTGCCCTTCTTGACCACCCAGCCGTTGCCGGCCTGCACGTAGTCGACGAACGTGACGGTCTGGCGGCGTTCGGCGTTGTCCGTCATCGAGGACATGATGATGTCGTACCGGCCGGTGGTGATGCCGGGGATCTGTGCGTTGAAGTCCTCGTTCTTGATGCTGATCTTGACGCCGAGTTTGTTCGCGATGGCCCGGCCCAGTGAGGGGTCAACGCCGATGAGGGTCTTGCCGTCCTTGGCGAAGAGTTCCATGGGCGGGTAGCCCTCGGAGGTCGTCATCCGCAGGCCCTCGCTGCGCACGGCATCGGGCAGGAGCTTGGTCAGTTCGGCGTCGGGTTTGATGGCATCGATCGTTGAGGCGGCGAGGTCCTCGGTCGGGGCCGGGGCGGCCGAGAACGCCGACGGGTCGGCGGCCGCGGCGTCATCGTTGCCGGAGAGGGACTGGCCGCCGCAGGCGGTGGTGGACAGGACCGCCAGCAGGGCGGCTGATGTCAGGGCCCCAGTGCGGATCTTGCGGATGAGTGTGGTGTTCATGGTGTTCTCCTCGGTGGCGGTTCGTGCGGTGATGGGTGGGTGGGAGCAGGATGGACGCTGGTCACGAGTCCTTGCGGTAGCGCAGGGTGCCGCCAACGGCGGTGGCCGTCACCGGCAGATCGTGAAGATCGCGGGGGTCGATAGCGTAGGGATCGGCGGCCAGGGCGGTGAAGTCGGCGAGCATTCCGGGCCGCAGGCGGCCCTTGAGGGCTTCCTCCCCGGAGGCGCGCGCGGCCCCCGTGGTGAAGCCGGCGATGGCTTCGGCGACGGTGACCCGCTCACCGGGCTGCCACCCACCGGCGGGTTCGCCGTCGCGGCGTTGGCGGGTGACGGCTGCGTGGATCCCGTGCAGCGGGTCGGGGAGCTCGACCGGCGCGTCGGATCCGAAGGCCGGGTGCGCGCCGGCGTCGATGAGCGACCGCCAGGCGTAGGAGGCCAGGTCGCGGCCGGCCAGAAGCGTCGACGCCAGGGGGATGTCGGTGGTGCAGTGGGTGGGCTGCATGGAGGGGACGACGCCCAGGCGCGCCACCCGCTGGACATCCTCCGGCCGCAGATGCTGGGTGTGCTCGATGCGGTGACGCATGCGCTGGCGGGTGGGTCGTGAGCTGTCCGGCAGCCCAGGTGCGGCGTCCAGTGGGTGACGGACGAGGTCCTGGTAGGCATCCAGGACCAGTTGGTTGGCCCGGTCGCCGATGGCATGGGTGGCCACCGCGATCCCTGCCCCTGCGGCACGGCGTACCAATGCGAGCAGGTCGAGGTAGGGAGTGACCTCGATCCCGGTGTTGTCCCCCTCTCCGGGGAAGGGGTGGCCCATATGGCTGCTGTGGGAGCCGAGGGCGCCGTCGGAGAAGAGCTTGACCGGCCCGGTGCGTAGCCAGGCGTCGCCGTCGCCGGTCGCCCAGCCGTCGTCGATGGCCCGCTCCAGGGACGTGGCCGGGATGGACTTGTGCACCCGCAGCTGCAACTGCCCACTAGCGTGCAGGGATGCATAGGCGGTGCGGCATTCATCGCCGTCGAAATCATGAATGCCCGTGAGACCCACGGCCAACAGCCGCCGCTGGGCGAGAACGAGCTGGGACTGCAGATCTCCGGCGGCGGCGCTGTGCATGATCTCGTCGAGTGGTGCGTGGGCGGACTCGCGCAGGATGCCCGTCGGCACGCCATCCGGTCCGCGCACGATCTCCCCGCCGACAGGATCCGGGGTACTGGCATCGATGCCGACGGCGGCGAGTGCTGCCGAGTTCGCCCAGACGGTATGCCCGTCGACACTGGGCAGCGCCGCCGGATGCGAACCGGTGGCCGCATCCAGGGCCGCCCGGTCCGGTTGGACGGGGACGTCCCAGGTGTTGAAATCCCAGCGGCCGCCGAAGATCCAGGCGCCCTCGGGCAGGGTATGGGCGTACGCGCGGATCCTGGCCAGCGCATCTGACAGCCCGGTGACCCGACGTAGATCCAACGCCGAGATCTCGCGGGCGTAATTTGCCGTGTGGATATGGGCATCGGTGAGGCCGGGGATGACAGTTGCCCCGCCCAGGTCGACGGTTTCCAGGGGGCCGGTCGCGTGGGCCCGGAGCTCTTCGGGAGTGCCGACGGCGAGGATCCGTTCGCCGCGCGCCAACAATGCCGTCGCCCGGGGGCGTCCCGCCCACTGCGTGTGGAAGGTGGCGTTGACGTACAGGTGTTGCTGAAGCATTCCTAATCCTCTGCGCAGATCCGTGCGTCATTCCGCTAAGTTCCCCCAGCCGCTTTCAGCACCATTTGTCGGTCGTGCCGCTAACTCTAAGGGAAGGATGCCTGACATATGATGTGTGTCACATAACCTTTTGACGCACTGAGTTGAAGGAATGCTAATGCTCAATCTGACGCACCTGCGGACATTGGCCGAAGTGCTCCGGCTGGGGTCCTTCACCGCTGCGGGAAACCGGCTGGGCTACACGGCTTCGGCCGTATCCCAGCAGATGTCGGCGCTGGAGCGCGACACCGGAATGCGGCTGTTCATCCGCAGCGCCCGCAGCATCCAGCCCACGCAAACGGCGCACGCGATGGGCCAACACGCCCTGAAGCTGTTGCGTGATGTCGAGGGGCTGCTGGCCGCTGGCGCGGCTGCCCGCGAGACGTCCTCCCGCGAACTACGCATCGGAGTCTTTCCCTCGGCGGCGACCTTCGTGCTGTCGGAGTTCCTGGAGTCCCCAGCATGGGTGGAGTCCGGTGCGCAGTTGATGATCTCGATCGGCGAACCCAGCGCCGTCGTCCCCGGCCTCCGTGCAGGAGGTGAACTCGACGTCGCGCTGGTCTACCAGGTAGGTGAGTCGGGGCTGGTCCTGCCGCAGGGGGTTACCCGGCATTGGCTCGCCGACGACGCGTTCCGGGTGGTGGTCCCCGCCTCGGCCGGCCATGTGGAGAACGATCGCATGGAGCTCGAAGAATTGGGCGCGATGCCCTGGATCATCCACCAGCGTGGATCCAGCGACGCGAACGTCGTGGATGCCGTCCTGGCCAACGCGGGAATGCATCCACGCATCGTGGCCTCCAGCGATGACTTCAACGCCACCCTGCGTCTGGTCGCGGCGGGGCATGGGGCGGCCATGGTGCCCGAACTGGCCATGACCGCCCGGCCGCCGGGCATCGTCGCGGTCCAGGTCCCCGAGCTGCAGTTGTCCCGCAAGCTCATGGCGCTGTGGTCCGAGGATTCCCCGGCAGACCTGGTGGAACGGCTGGTGGAGGGCTGCCAGCGGCTGCTCGTTTAGTTTGGCGTTGCGGTCACGTTCTCGGCATTTTTCGAGGCGGCGAGATGGAGCCTCTGGATATCACGGCTGCTGCGAGATCCGGCATCGGCCCCGGGGTACTGCCTTCGATGCGGTCAATGATTCGACGTCCTGCTTCAACGCCCATCTGGTAGACCGGCTGGCGGATGACGGTCAAGGGCGGCGCCGTCAGCAGCGTCCAGGGGAAGTCGTCGTACATGACGAATGAGCAGTCGGCCGGGACGCTCAGGCCCCGCTTTATCAAGGTGCCAAAGAGGCTTTGCGCGATCATGTTGTCCGAGGCGACAAAAGCAGTCGGTGGTTCTGCCATGGCTAGCAGGGAGTCGACGGCAGCCTCCACGGCGGCCGGATCAACTGCGTTGAGGCGCACTAGGGAAGGGTCGAGCTCCATGCCAGACCTGGCGAGCGCTGCCTCGATCCCGCCAATGCGTTGGGTGACCGGTGACTGTCCGAGGTCTTTTCCGGGGCTGTAAGGAGTGGGGCTTCTCAGGCTGGAGACGTAGGCAATGCGTTCGTGGCCTGCATCTATCAGTTGTTGGGTAGAGGCCTCCGAAGCCGCTTGGAAGTCCACTGAAATTAGATCCGCCTCGATTCCGGGCGCACCCCGGTCGAAGAGTACGAGCGCACGGCCCCGGTCCTGTACATCTCGGAGATGATCGGACGACTCCGCCGAAGCGGGGGCAATGATCAACCCGTCCACACGCATGTCGAGCAATACGCGGACGGCTTCCTGCTCTGCGGTGAGCTGCTCGTCGGAATTGACGAGCATGACATTGTAGCCCCTCTCGCGCACCGCATCGCTGATGCCGCGGACGACCCTTCCGAAATAGGGGTTTTCGATGTCACCGACGACGACGCCCACCGTATGCGAGCGACCAGTATTCATGCTTTTGGCGACGTGGTTGGGATGGTAGCCCAGCTCCTTGGCCGCTGCCTGGACGCTGGTCAGTACTGCCTCGCTGACAGAACCGTATGCCCCTAGGGCGCGTGCCGCCTGTGCCTTGGAGACGCCAGCCCGGCGGGCGACGTCGGCAACGGTTGCATCCCTGGCAGAACTGGACTTGGTCATCGAATTTTCGCTCCAGGGGTTGACGGGTGGTGTTGTGCATCACTAACCTCATCATCATATCCCGAGACTGAGACCGGTCTCATATTCTCAAAAAAGAGACCGGTCTCAGTCCATCATTAGAACGGAAGTCAGCATGAGAATCATCTCCCGACTCAAGACGACGGCATTGGCCGCTGCTGCCACCGGCTCACTGCTACTGCTGACTGCATGTGGCGGCGCTTCGGCAGGGTCCCAGGCCCAGGAAAATCCCTACGACCTCATCACTCCGGGTCAGATTCGTGTGGCTAGCCTGGGCGATGCGAAGCCGTATACATTCACAGACGCATCAGGAAAATTCACCGGTTTCGACGTCGAATTCTTCACGAACGTGGCGCATAGAGTCGGCATCGACGACGTGGTATTCACTGGGCAGGATTTCTCGGCGATTCTCCCGGCAGTGGCGAACGGGCAGTTCGACGCGGGTGTCGCAGCTATCGGCATCACACCGGAGCGGCAGAAGACGGTCGATTTCTCGGACGGATACCTGGCCGGCTATCTCACAGTTCTCACCCGCAAGGACACAGGGATCAAATCCGCCAAGGACTTGGCGGGCCATCGTCTTGCTGTCGTACAGGGGAGCCTCCAGGAGGCCTACGCGGTCAAGCACTTCCCCAAGGCCGACCTTGTGCGTTTCCCCGACAACAACACTGCGATCTCCGGATTGAATAGCGGTGCAGTGGACGCCCATTTCCTCGATTATGAGGCCGCTAAAGACTACGCCAGGAAGTTCGATCTTGTCAGTGCCGCGGACATCCCCTCTTTCGACGCTCCGGCCGGATTTGCCGTCTCCAAGGACAATCCTGAACTGAAGAAGGCCCTGGACAAGGCCTTGCACGAATCCATGGAAGACGGGACCTGGAAGCAGCTCTACGAGAAGTGGTTCCCCGGCTCGCCGATGCCCAAGCAATATCTGCCCGGTGGCGGAAAGAGCTAGCTAATGGATGCCCTCGAAACCCTTTCCCGGACCTTCCTGGACTTCGGTGCCATGGTTCAGGTCCTGCCGCAACTGCTCCGTGTCGGCCTGCTCAACACCCTGATCATCTCAGTGTCGGCTACCATCATCGGAATCGTGCTCGGCATGCTGCTAGCCATCTGCAGCATTTCTCCCACCCGATGGTTGAGACTTCCGGCCCGGGCCTTCACGGATCTATTCCGGGGGCTGCCGGCCATCTTGACGATATTGCTCATCGGGCAGGGCCTGGCGCGCGTTAGCCAGGAAATTTTCGGCCCGAGCCCGTATCCGCTGGGTATCTTCGCCCTCAGCCTGATCTCCAGCGCCTACATCGGTGAGATCTTCCGGGCAGGGATTCAAAGTGTGGAGAAGGGCCAGCTTGAAGCATGCCGCGCACTCGGCATGGGCTACGCCAGGGCCATGGCACTTGTCGTGGTCCCGCAAGGGATCCGCAGAGTCCTCCCCGCGCTGGTCAACCAGTTCATCGCCATCATCAAGGACTCGTCGTTGGTCTATTTCCTTGGATTGCTCGTCGGCGAGAGGGAATTGTTCCGAGTGGGCCAGGATGCCGCCGTCCTCTCGGGAAACCTATCGCCGCTCGTTGCAGCGGGAGTCTTTTATCTCATCATCACCGTGCCGCTGACGCATCTGGTCAATTTCATCGATGAGCGCTTCCGGAGCGGACGCCGAAAGGCGACGCCTCCCACAAGCGGCTTGAAGGAAATCGAGGAAATGGACAACGGCGTAGCGGTCAACACACCGGCTGGAGTTGGTCACTAATGAGCGCGAAAACCAGTTTCGAATCGGAACGCCGGGCCCCGGAGATGGGGGCGCCCTTCCAAGGAGCTTCCTTGGAACTGAGGAATCTCAGTCTCGCATATGGGCAAATCCAGGTGGTCCGGGATATGAGCCTCACCGTCCGCCCCGGAACCACGACATGCATCATCGGGCCTTCTGGATCGGGTAAGTCCACGCTCCTCAGGGGGGTGAACAGACTGCATGAACCCGCGTCCGGCGACATTCTCATTGGAGGACGCTCTGTCCTTGATGATCCACCGGACGCCTTGCGACGACGCGTGGGAATGGTCTTCCAGCACTTCAATCTCTTTCCTGACCACACAGCGTTGGACAACGTCGCCCTGGCACCTTGGCATGTAAAGGGAAAGGGAAGGAAGGCTGCGCGCCAACTGGCAATGGAGCGGCTTCGGGACGTCGGCCTGGAGGAGCGAAGCGACCACCGGCCACGGGACCTTTCGGGCGGCCAGCAACAGCGTGTGGCCATCGCACGGGCGCTGGCGATGGAACCGGAAATCATGCTCTTTGACGAGGCAACTTCCGCTCTCGACCCGGAGTTGGTCAAAGGCGTACTCGATCTGATGGCGGGCCTCGGTGCCAGCGGTATGACCATGCTCGTCGTGACCCATGAGATGGGGTTCGCCAAGAAAGTCGCCGACCAGGTTGTCTTCATGGACGAAGGGGAAGTCGTCGAAGTCGGCGTGCCGGAGCGACTTTTCAACGACCCGCAGTCGCCACGTTTGCAACGCTTCCTGTCAGAGGTGCTCTGATGGGCTCCGGCAGCAGGGCGCTCAAGGCTGCCGTCGTTGGATACGGCGTCTCAGGGAGCATCTTTCACACCCCATTGATCGCAGCCCATCCTGAGTTCATGCTGGCAGGCATCGTCACCGCGAATCCGCAACGCGCAGCGAGCGCCCACCAGCGACATCCTGAAACTCGGGTCTTTGCGGACCTCCCCACACTGATGGCGGCGGTGGACAACGGTCTCGACTTGGACGTCGCCGTTCTGGGCACACCCCCGGAGGGCCATGTATATCAGGCGGACCTGCTGATGCGCCGGGGCATTGGCGTCGTTGTGGACAAACCGTTCACCCCGAGCGCTGCCGAAGCCCGGCACCTGATGGATACGGCTCGGGCGACCGGCAGTCTCCTGACCGTCTTCCAGAACCGGCGATGGGATGGCGACTTCCTCACCGTGAAGCAGCTGGTCACGCGGGGCCAGCTGGGGACGGTACAGAGTTTCGAATCCCGATTCGAGTGGTACTCACCGAGTTCTGGAGGGTGGAAGGACACAACTCCAACGGCTCGCGGCGGGGGAATCCTGTTGGATGTCGGCAGTCATCTCGTCGATCAGGCCATAGAACTCTTTGGCTTCCCGAAAGAGTATTCGGCCGAACTTGCCCGGCACACCCCCGGGGCAGGGCCAGACGAAGATGGTTTCGTATCGATGCTCCATGCCACCGGGGTCCGGTCCCGCCTCTGGATGAATTCGAAGACTCCGGCAGTGGGTCCGAGGTTCCACGTCGTGGGCAGCGGTGCCACCTTCACCAGCCAGGACAAGGATCCGCAGGAGGCACAACTTGCGGATGGGGTGGTGCCGACAGCGCAAGGTTATGGCAGCCACGCGCGCGCGCAGGCCAGACTCACCACCCCAGAAGGAACACGTCCGATCGATCTCGTGGCCGGCGACTACCCGGAGTTTTACGACCGACTTGCCGCCGCGTTGCGGGGAGTCGGACCACTCCCCGTGGACCCCGCCGAATCCACCCGCGTGCTGGAGATCTTGGAGGATATCCACTCGCGTCATTACGTCCGGCAGTCCAGCTTTTCGGGGGCACAACGATGACCCAATTATCTGATTCCGAAGGAAACACCATGAATGAAACTTCTACCGTCAACCACGTCGTCGTCATCGGCGGCGGGGCTATCGGCATGTCCACCGCAGTGCATCTGCTACGGCAATCAGTAGAGGTCACGTTGGTTACCGAGGCCGGTCTGGCTTCCGGAGCATCGGGGCGCTCCCTGTCGTGGCTCAACTCCGCAGGAACCCGCACAGATGAGTACCACGCGCTGAGGATGGCCGGTATCGAGCGCTACCGCATTCTGTCGACGCAGTACCCGGATGTCGATTGGCTGGAATTTGGCGGTGGGCTGTTCTGGGACGGCAGCTCTGCAACTACAGGCCAACGTCACGAAGCCGAAACAGCCCACGGCTACTCCTCATTGCTGCTGGATGCTGCTTCCGCAGCTGAGACGGCACAGGGCGTGAACCCTGGTGCCATTCCCCAGGCTGCCATTTTCAACGCAGCCGAAGGGTGGGTCAGTCTGCCCCACCTCATCGATCACCTCATGGAGGAATTCTCCCGCAGGGGTGGGCGATTGGTGCTCGGGGCGGGGCGGGCCGAAGTCCTCACTGAGGCAGGGCGTGCCGTCGGCGTCATCACCGAATCCGCCGGAGAGTTCAGGGGTGACGCGGTACTGGTGGCCTGCGGGCCCCAGACCCCTGAAGTTGTCGCACCTCTCGGCGTTCACATCGCCGATGGGTCGCCGGTTTCCATGTTGGTCATCACCGAGCCCGGGGACCACGAAATCCCTCCGGTCATGAATACTCCGCGGGTGGCCCTGCGCCCCAATCCCGGCAGGACCCTGGCTCTAGATCACGACTGGTACGAGGAGCACATCACAGAACACTCGGACGGATCCTTTGACGTTCCTCGCGCGGTAGTGGACGAGCTCGTTAGAGAGGCTTCGGACGTATTGAGCGGGACACCCAAGCTGGCGGCAGCGTCGTGGAAGATCGGCCGGAAGCCGATCCCGGGTGATGGGGAGCCCGTCTTCGGTGAACTCGAGCAGGTTCCGGGCTGCTTCGTGGCCTTCACCCACTCCGGCGCGACCTTGGCGCTGGTTGCCGGCGAACTCCTGACCGCGGAAATCAGCACCGGCGTTCGACATCCAATGCTTGAAACGTTCCGCCCCGAACGTTTTGCCCGGCAGGAGCGCCGTACTGCCTGAGGTATTCGTCTTCGCCGGCCCGGTCCCCAGGGACCTCAGTCGAAGGACCCGGCCGGCTCCAACCGCGGCACCGAGGCGAGCAGCTCGCGGGTGTAGGGGTGCTGTGGATCGGTGAACACCTGGTCGGCGTCCCCCTGCTCCACGGCGCGGCCGTCCTTCATCACCAGGACGCGGTCGCTCATGTGGTGGATGACGCCCAGATCATGGGAGATGAAGAGGTAGCTCAACCCCAGGCGTTGCTGCAGGTCGGTCAGCAGGTCCAGCACCTGCGCCTGCACCGAGACGTCCAACGCGGAGACCGCCTCGTCGAGCACGATGACCTCCGGTTCCGGTGCCAGCGCGCGGGCGATCGACAGGCGTTGGCGTTGCCCACCGGAGAGCTGGAGCGGATGCTTGGCCAGGTGTTCCTCGGCGAGGCCGACCGCGGCCGCCAGTTCCACCATCCGCGCCCGGCGGGCGCCGGGCTGGGCGAACGTGCCGGCATCGAGGGCGTCCAACAGGATCCTCTCGGCGTTCCAGCGGGGGTCGAAGGAGCCCAGCGGGTCCTGGTACACCGAGGTCACGGTGCGCCGACGCGGGCGGCGCTGGCTCGTGGTTAGCTCGGTCCACGGCTGCCCATCGAGCAGCACCCGCCCGGCATCCGGGTCCAGCAGGGCCAGGACGATCTTCGCCGTTGTGCTCTTTCCGGATCCCGATTCGCCGACGATGCCCAGCGTCTCGCCGGCACGGAGTTCGAAGGAGACATCGTCGACGACCGTGGCCAGGCGGCCATCTGGCCCCTGGTAGGCCTTGCTGAGATGTTCGGCGCGCAGGACGGCGGGGGCGTCGGCCGGGCGTTCGATCCAGATCCGGTCGGGGGCGTCGCCCAGGGAGTCGCGGCCCGCGCTGGTCAGCGGGACGCCGCGGGTGTGGGCGGAGGGCACCGCGTCCAGCAGGGCGCGGGTGTAGTCGTGCCGGGGGGCGCCCAGGACCTGGTCCACGGGCCCCTGCTCGACGATCGCCCCGCCCTGCATCACGGCGACGTGGTCGGCCATCCGGGCGACCACGGACAGGTCGTGGCTGATCAGCACGATCCCCGTCCCGCGCTCCTTCATGCCGGCTAAAAGGTCCAGCACTTGGGCCTGGACGGTGACATCGAGGGCGGTGGTCGGTTCGTCGGCGATGACCAGCGCGGGGTCCAGGGCGATGGCCGAGGCGATCAGGGCGCGCTGCCGCAGCCCGCCGGAGAGCTGGTCGGGCCGTTGCCGGGAGCGTAGTCCGGGTTCCGGGACGCCGACGCTGGCCAGCAGTTCGAGGACCTTTTCGCGGCGGCTGGCGGCACTCATGGAGCCATGCAGGCGGAGCGATTCCTCGATTTCGCGGCCGACGGGGCGCAGCGGATCCAGCGAGACCAGGGCGTCCTGCAGGATGAAGCCGATGTCCTTGCCGCGGATTCTTCGCCAGGAGCGTTCGGAGCGGCCCAGCGCGGTGCGTCCGGCCACCTCGAGGCGCCCCGCGGAGACATGGGCCCCGGCCCCGGGTAGCCCGACGAACGTCCGGGCGGTGACGGACTTGCCGGAGCCCGATTCCCCGACGATCGCCAGGCACTGCCCGGCATCCAGCGTCAGGGAGACGTCCTTCACCACGTGGGTGGACCGGGCCGTGCGCCCGTGTCCGGAGGCGAAGGAGACATCGAGGTGTTCCACGCGGAGCAGCCGGCGTGCGGCCGCGGCGGTGGGCATCGTGGCAGTGGACGTGCCGGACAGGATGGCGGTGGTGGTCATGGTCGTGCCCCTTCGAAGTTGGCTTGGATGAACCGGCCCAGCGTGGTGGAGGCCAGCGCCAGGGCCACGATGGCCAGGCCCGGCATGACCTCCAGCCACCAGGCGTGGGTGATGAACAGGCGGCCGGCGTCGAGCAGGGCGCCCCATTCGGGCGACGGTGGGGCGACGCCAAGCCCCAGGAACGCGAGTCCGGAGGCCCACACAATTGACTGCCCCACCCCGAGGGCGACCACGGCGACCAGCGGTCGGGTGGCGTTGGGCAGCAGGTGCCGGCGCAGGATCCGGGCCCGGCCGTGGCCGAGTGCGTGCGCGGCCTCCACATAGCCCGAGGTGCGCACGGACAGGACCTGCCCGCGGATCATGCGGGCATACCCCGGGGCGGTCCCCAGCCCGACGGCGATGACCTGAGTGGTGACGCTGGGCCCGTAGATGGTCACGAACAGCATGGCCAGCAGCAGCACGGGAAAGGCGAAAAGCACCTCGAGTCCGCGGTTGACCAGTCCGTCGACCCAGCGGGCGCCCAGCCCGGAGGCCAGCCCCAGGACGACGGCGATCCCGACGGCCAGGGCGGTGGCGCCGAGGCCGATCAGCAGCGATTCGCGCGTCCCGTACACCACGCGGGTGTACAGGTCGCGGCCGGACTGGTCGGTGCCGAACCAGTGCTGCGCGCTGGGGCCCTGCAGGGCGGCGCCGAGGTCGATCGCGAACGGGTCGCCCCCGGTGAGCAGCCGCGGCGCAAGGGCGGCGACCACGAAGAAGAGGACGACGGCGGCGCTCACCAGGGTGCCGAGCGGCACCTGGCGTAGTGCGTCCAGCCGGGAAGGTGCGGTGGACGCCCGGGAGGGGAGCGGGGTCTGGAGGGTGCTCATGCGGTCTTCATCCTCGGATCGATCAGGGTGTAGGCGAGGTCGACCAGCAGGTTGGCCACCACGTAGATGACGGCCACCAGGATCACGATCCCGCAAACAACGGGCAGGTCGCGGCTGTTCACCGCGGTGACGAGGACCTTCCCCAGGCCGGGCCGGGAGAAGATGTTCTCCGCGATGACGGCCCCGGAAAACAGGGCGCCCATGGCCCAGCCGCTGAGCGTGATGCCCGGCAGGACGGAGTGGCGCAACACGTGGCGCAGCCTCACCTGCGTGTCGCCCATGCCGCGCATCCGTGCGGTCAGGGTGAACGGCTGGTCCAGTGCGGCGTCGAATTCGCTGCGGATGGTCTGGCCGAGGAAGCCGGCCAGCGGGATGCCCAGCGTCAGGGCCGGAAGTACCAGGCTGGCGATCCCGGTGCCGCCGACGACCGGGAAGGCCCCCAGCCCGAGGGCGAAGACCACGAGCAGGATCACGCCCAGCCAGTACTGCGGCAACCCGGCGGCCAGCGCCTCGATCGATGCGGCGAGCGAGGACAACCACGGGACCCGCTTCACCGTGGCGATGGTGAAGATGATCGCGATCACCCAGGCGACGGCCAGCGAAGCGAACGTGAGCATGATGGTCGGCAAGACCTGGTCGCCGATGACCTCGGCGACCGGCTTGTACAGCTGGTAGGACAAGCCCAGGTCCCCACGCAGCAGGCCCCTCAGGAAATCGGCGTACTGCACCAGCAACGGGTCGTCGAACCCGAACTTGGCGTTGATGGGGGCGAGCTCGCCGGCAGTGCGTTCCTGGATCTGACCGGTGAGCTGGTTCAGTAGCAGCGTGGCACGGTCCCCGGGCAGCAGCGCCTGGATCAGGAAGGTGAAGGTCGCCGCGGCCCAGATGACCCCCAGGGCCGACAGGACGCGGACCCCGGTGCGGCGCAGGAACACCGCCGTACGCCGGATGCCGGCCGCTGGCCGGGGAACGGCGTCGGATCCCGTGGACCGCGACGACGGGTCAGATGATCGAGAATGGGCCGTATGACGCGGCGATTCCGGCATTTCGTCCGGTCTCGGTGCACCGGACGCCGGGTTGGGGCTGGTGGCGGGGTGGTCGTGGGTCGTCGTGGTCATGGTCACTCCGTGAAGTAGGCGTCGTGGAACACGGGCTCGCCCTGCGAGGCCTCGAGCCAGAGGCCCTTGAGGTCGGGCCGGCTGGCGATCGTGGAGGTCTGGGCGTAGAGGCCGACGGCCACCGCCTCGTCGCTGAGCTGCTGCTGCGCCCGCTTGTAGTAGCGGTTGGCCTGCTCCGTCGTGCCGGCCGAGAGCGCGTGGCGGATGGTCGAGACGATCTCCGGGTTGTTGTAGAAGGTGGTGTTGGCGTTGTTCGGCTCCGCCGCGGTGGTTTCGCGGAAGTTGATGTAGAGGATGCCGGCGTGCGGACTGGTCCAGTAGCCCAGCTGCGCGTCGTAGCTGTCCGGGGTCGAATACGTCCCGGAGAATAACTCCGACTGGGTCACCGGGTGCAGGTCCACCTTGATGCCCGACTCCTTGACCTGCGCCTGGAGGTTCTGCAGGGCGGTGGCGCCCTCCTGGGTCACGATCGAGTTCAGCCCGAAGACGATGTCGACCGCCAGCTCCTTGCCGTCCTTGGTCCGGGTCCCGTCCGCCGACCGGCCGGTCCAGCCGGCGGCGTCGAGCAGGGCGGCGGCCTTCGCCGGATCGTAGGGGTAGTCCCCGGCGACGGAGGCGTTGTAGCCGGGGGTGGTTCGGCTGACGTACCCATTGCCCTCGAACGGGACGACGCCGAGGAAGGCCGAGTCCACGTTGGCCTTCCGGTCGGACGCGTAGGCGAAGGCCTGGCGGACCCGGCGGTCGGCGAACGGACCCTGCACGGTGTTCAGCGACAGCGTCACGGGCCGACCGGGCGTCACGTACTGCTGGACCTGGAACCTGGAGCTGGCATCGGCGAAGTCCACCGTCGGGACCTCGCCGATGGCGTCGGATTCGTCGCTGACCAGGGAACCGTACCGGGAGGTGTTGTCCTGCACGAACGACCAGATGACCGAATCGACGTAGGCCGGTCCCTGGTGCCGCGCATTGGCCGGGGCGGAGTCGTAGGAGGCGTTGCGGTGCAGCGTGATCGATTCGCCCCGCTTCCACTCGCCGACCGTGAACGGCCCGGAACCGATCGGGGCCTCGCAGTTCTGCTGTTCGGTGCGCGTCCGCAACGCGGTGGGGGACTGGATGCCGAAATACGCCTGGCTTAACGCCGAGAGCAGCGGCCCGTAGGGCGCCTTCAGGTGGACCCGCAGCGTGGTCGCATCGACGGCCTCCGCCGAGGAGTAGTAGTCGCCGATGTGGGCCTGGACGGTGCCGTTGCCCCCGGCCATCCAGTAGTCGAAGTTCTCGGCCACGGCCTGGGCATCCAGCGCGGTCCCATCGGTGAACTCCACGCCCGGCTTGAGCTGGAAGGTCCACGTCTTGCGGTCGGCGGAGACGCCCCACGACCGGGCCAGCCACGGGACGATCTTCCCGCTGTCGGTCTGGGAGACCAGCGAATCCAGCACCGAGCGCGACAGGTAGGCCTGCTGAACCCACCCACCGTAGACGCACGGCACCTCCTGCAGGTGGGCGTAGCGGATCGTTCCGCCCTCCACGCGCTGGCCGCCATTCGGAGCGGCCGTCGCGGTTCCGCCGCAGGCGGAGAGCAAGAGCATCGACGTCGCGGCGAGTGCGGCACCCATCACGTGCGTGGGACGCCGTCGCGGAACTGGCCTGCGGGGTGTCGGGGTGGGGCCCGGGGAAGGGTGGGACACGGTTTCTCCTGCGGATCGGCGGGATGGGAGGTGGATTGCCGTCAGTTCTACGCGGGCAGCACACGCCCGCACCACGCCCGCTTCACCGGCTGTCGCGGCACGACACGGGGCGTCTCATCCGGGCTCCGGGCGTCGCTTCGCACCGCTGGCGCGGCGTCATAGGGGGTCATGTGACGCGGTTTCGTGTCGTCGCAAGACACTGCACGACGCCGGACGTCGGGTCCGTCGACGCGGGTGAACCCGAGTGCCAGCATGGTCGGCACACCTACGACCAGCCAGGGAGCACACCATGGGCAAGCCGCTGCACTTCAACGCGTTCGTCATGAACACCACCAGTCATATCCACCACGGCCAGTGGCGCCGCCCCGACGCTGGGCAGACCCGGTTCAACGACGTGGACACCTGGATCGCGCTGGCCCAACTGCTCGAGGCCGCGAAGTTCGACGCCATGTTCTTCGCCGACGTGTCGGGCCTGTACGGGGATTCGGACGCCGACTACGACATCTACGTGGAGGAGGGGTTGCAGATCCCCTCGAACGATCCAACCGTCCTGCTCGGGGCGCTCGCCGTGAGCACGAAGCACATCGGCCTGGCGACCACCTCCAACGTGGTGCAGAACCACCCGTTCAACTTTGCCCGGCAGATCTCCACCCTGGACCACATCTCCAAGGGCCGCATCGCGTGGAACATCGTGACCGGGATGCAGGACAACGGTGCCCGGAACTTCGGGCTACCGCAGCTGACCGACCATGCCGAGCGCTACGCCTGGGCCGACGAATACGTCGACGTCGCCTACAAGCTGTGGGAGGGATCGTGGGACGAGGGCGCGGTGCTGGCCGACCAGGAGGGCAGCCGGCACGCCGACCCGACCCGGGTCCACAAGATCCACCACGAGGGTCCGCGCTACCGGGTCGAGGGGCCGCATCTGCCTTCGCCGTCGCCGCAACGCACCCCGGTGCTGTTCCAGGCCGGCAGCTCGGCCTCGGGCCGGGCCTTCGCCGCCCGCAACGCCGAGGCGGTCTTCATCATCGCCCCGAGCCCCGAGGTCGCCCGGCTGATTGTCGAGGACACCCGCCGCCAGGCCGTCGAATTCGGCCGCCGGCCCGAGGACATCAAGTTCTTCGCCGGCCTCTCCTTCGTCATTGGGGCCACCGAGGAGGAGGCGCTGGCCAAGTCTGCCGAGTACGACGAGTACGTCTCCATCGACGGCTACCTCGCCCACATGGCCATCGTCGACAAGACCGGCCGGGTCTACCCGCCGGAAACCCCGCTGTCAGAAGTGGACACCAATACGGCCAAGGGCTTCACCGAATGGGTGTCCAAACACATCACCGACCGCGAGCCGCTCGTGGAGGACCTGGCCTGGCTGCAGGCCCGTAACTCCCGGATCGTCGGCACCCCCGAGCAGATCGCCGACCGGCTGCAGGAATGGCAGGACGCCGGGGTCGACGGGATCAACGTCATCAACTGGGTGATCCCCGGTTCCTTCGCCGAATTCGCCGACGAGGTCCTGCCGGTGCTGCGCGAGCGCGGCCTGGCCCAGAGCGAGTACGCCCCGGGTACGCTGCGGGCCAAGCTCTTCGGCGCCGACCGGCTCAACGAGCGCCACCCGGCCGCCGCCTACCGCCGCGCCTTCGCCACTGACGACTCGACTGCTGCGCAGGCCGCGGCGCCAGCGTCCTAAGTCTGGAGACCGGACGCAGGGAATCCGGCCGGCTACGTCGCGGTCGTGATGTGGACGTTGAGGGGTAACAGCTTCCGAGTCAGCCAGTCCATGTCCCGCTCGAAGGCGAAGGCGCGGCCCGTTCCGGGCGCCGCAGCGAAGTCCGCTGGTTTCCCGGGGCGCCCGAAGAACACATACGATTTCGCCGAGTCATGTAGCCGGCTCATCCAGACGATGCCGTCGAACCCCGCAGTATGCACGGACTGCGCCCACCGGACCGTTTCCGGATATCGGCGGGGCGAGGTCCGGGTGATGTCGGCCGCGTCCTGCCCGATCCTCCGGAATCCGTCGCCATGGAGGGCAACCAGCCGCAGCTCCCTGGACGAGGTGATGCCCGAGAGCACCCTGCTGCGCACCAGCCGCCGGTCGAGCCGGCCGCCCGCGACCGGGACATCGTGCAGCAGCACTTCTGCCACGGCGGCGTCTTCCGTTTCGGCTGCGTAGAGTGTGGAAACGGTTGGGCTCCCGAAGAAGGCGAAGCGCGTCCTGACCGCGGCAGGCGTCGGTCCGGGATTGAATTCCCCGGGGTCGTACCTGCTCCAGTGGACACGGTAGAGGGTTGTTCCAGTGGCGAGGATCTCCGCCCGAGGAGCCACGTGCTGGCCTTCAGGGGCCTGCATCACCATGTCGCGCCATAGTGCGCCGCAAAGGCGGCGAGGACGCCCTGAGGATCGTCGAGGTGGTCGACCGGGCGGGCGTCGTCATCCCACCACGTCGTGGGCGCGGTGAGCCAGAGGAGTGTCGCCTCTTCCCCGACGTCCAGTGTGTCTGCTTCGCTTTTCAGGTCCTTCATGAGTTCCAGGGGCCCGTTCGCGCCGAGTTGGAACGCCGGGTAGAGATACCGGTTGAGGCGCTTGACGGCCATGAGCCTCCCGCTGCGGCGGGCATCGGAGGCATAGCTGCTGCGTCCGGTGGAGGTGGAGCCACAGTGGCGGGCGACGTTGGCCGCAGGGAGCAGGCCGAATTCCCGGTCCACCGCTCGCCAGGCGTTCTCCGTGGCCTGTGCCCGGAGGGCTTGCTCGGGAGTGCTCTCCGCCGACAGGGTCGTGAGGCTTGATTTGAGGGCGTGGGCTGCCCGCAGCTGGTCGCGGACGAGCACGAGGGCCTCCAAGCCAAGACCGTCGTGGTCCAGGGCCCGGATCTCCTGCAGCAGTTCTTCTTCCCGGGGGACGATGCTCACGGCGGCCTTCTTCCTGCGATTCTTGTGATCTATTATATCGCGGGAAACGCAGGAAACACAGGACCGGTGCCCGCGGGCTAGCCAACCTCCGTCATCGGGTGCAAGCTGTTCAGCAGCACATTCAGCAGCCGATCCCGACCGGATCGATGGTTGGCGGGAGGGGCAGGGCATGGACGACGACGGCCCACTGCTGGCCACGGGGGTGGTCTTCTTTTGGCGCGGGCCGGCCCCCTTCTACTATCTGCGCGTGCCCGATGACGTCGCCGCGTACATCCACGACGTCTCCGCCCAGGTCACCTATGGCTGGGGCGTGATCCCGGTGACCGCCACCGTGGGCGGCACCAGCTTCACCACCTCGCTGTTCCCGAAGGACGGGGGCTACCTGGTGCCGCTGAAGGCCGCGGTGCGTCGGGCCGAGGGGATCGAGCTCGACGACGAGATCACCGTGGACCTGGAACTCGGTCGTTAGGGGTGCTGCCGGCGGCCCGGGACAAGACCGCCACCGCATGGCCCCAGTCGATGCGTTCCTGCTCCAGCCGGGCGTTTCCGCGCTCGGCGAGGAGACCAAGCGTCTCGCGCTCGTCCCTGGTCAGGTACTCCAGCGTCGCGGTCGACGGCTTCGGTTCGGGCACGCAGAGGTCCGCATAGGCCTCCAGGGTCGCCTCGTCCATGAGCACCGATCGCGCCGTGACACCGTGGGCGCGCAACCGGTTGAGGATCGCGAAGCCATGGCTGTCCAGGTCGCCCCAATACACGACGTCGGCGCCACGCACCCAGGGGATCCGGTCGAGGCGCTCCACCGCGTAGCCGGACCCATGCACGACGACGGCGCCCTCCAGTGCGGGAATGGCGAGGATGGTCTCCAGGTTCTCCACGACGAAGACCGTCCGCGGGGCCATGTCCAGGGCGGCAAGATCGGCCACCGGCGCCGAGACGTCCCCCAGGCCTCCGGGAGCCAGATGGGGGTCGAGGAAGCGGACCCTGACCAGGTCGGGGCGGGCGGCCAGACCCAGGTCGGCACGTCCACTGGCCGCCCGGTGCAGCCGCTGCACCAGCCGGCGGTGCGTGCCGACCCATTTGGAATCCACGCCGCGGATCGGCAATTGGCGGATGTACAGCCCGGATGCCGGGTGTTCGGCGAGCCATGCCAGGACCGCGGCCAGCCGCTCGAAATCGCCGTCGTCCACGGCGGCAACCTCCGTCGCGGCCCCGGGGAGCGCCGCCGTGAGCGCGGCACGGTCGCCAGGTACCGTCGTGGCCAGTTGGGCGAAACGGCCGCGGAGCCGGGCCCAGTGGGCACCCCGGCCCGCCACGCGGGCGGCGTCGACGGGGGTGGTGAGGACCAGCCGTTCCGGCACGCGCTGGGTCCCCAGGTTCGCCCACCGGCGCTCGCCCCAGATCACGGTCCCGGCCCCGTCTTCGAACCCCTGCCAAGACCTGGCCCAGGCGACGGCGGCCGCCTGGTCGGCCAGGGCGGCCCGCTCGGTGGGCGGGTGCAGGGCCACCACGGCCACGGGACCTGCGGACGCCTCGATCGGCTCCGCCGTGGCGGCCGCTGCCCAGGTTCCGGCAGACCGGTCATAGCGCTTGCGGACCTGGGCCCGGGCGGCCTCGGGACTGACAGGGGCCGGGTTCACCAGAGTGTTCCCGCCCCATCGCCATCGGGACCCTGGCGTCCCTTCGCCCCCACTGGGACCTCCGGCTCGTCGCCGGTCGGGTCCCCGGCGTCATCGTCCTCGTAGTCCAACGTGGCGATGCGGGAGTCCTTGAAGTCCACGCACCGGATCACGGCCGTCCCGCCGATGTACCCGGAAAGTGTCTGGAGCAGCTTCAGCGGGGTCGCCAGCACCATGTGGAAGCCAAACTCGTGGAAGACGTCCATCGCCATGCGGGTGAACCTCGCGTCCGCCTTGTCGAACGCCTCGTCCATCATCACCGTCCCGTAGCGCGGCACCAGCTCGTCGTCGCGGGTGAGCTGGTAGCGCAGCGCCGCTGCCAGGCAGAACGTCACGAGCTTTTGCTGCTGGCCGCCCGAGAGTCCAGCGCTGGTGTCGTGGATGTTCACCGTGCGGCCCTGCGGATCCACCTCGAGCGCGGTGAACCTCACGTGCAGGCGGGTGTCCAGGCACTGCCGGCGCCAGGACGCGTCGGCTGCCTCGCTGGAGGCCAGGCGCTGCATCAGCCGGCGCATCGTCTCGAAACGCTGCTCGGCGTCCTGCCGGTCCTCCGTGGCCCAGGAACCGGCGGCGATCGTCTGCAGGTCGGCCAGGAACTGCCGGCCGAGCTCCCCGCGGTTCTCCTTGACCTGGATCCTCAGGAAGCGGCCTTCGTCAAAGGCGGATCGGGACAGCGACCGGTTGACCGGGTCGATGCGGTCACGCACCTCCCCGGGGGCGCGGCGGATCTCGGCGGCCAGCTGGGCGACGTTCTGCTGGGATTGGCTCTCCAGCAGGTCGAAGAAGCGCGTCTCGAACTGCGGCAAGCCGTCGGCGACCAACCGCTCGAGCAGGCGCAGATACCCCTCGCGGTCCTCGATGTCCGGGCCCAGGTCGGCTGCCGGTGCCGGCCAAGCGGTGCGGAAGGCGTGGGCCGCGGCCGCGAAGTCGCGGGCCGCCCGTTGGGCATCCTCGGTATGCCGGCGCTCATCGCCCGCCAGGGCCGAGTTCACGGCGAGGGCGACGTCGTCGATGATCTCGTGCGAGATCCGCCGTCGTTGGGCATGCGTGGTGAACAGCTCCTCGAGCCGGGCAGCGGTGTCGGCGGGGACGTCGTCGGCCGGACCGGCCCCGCGCAGTGTCTCGATGGTCCGGTCCAAGGTGTTGACCTGGGCGGCGGCCTCGGCCGCCTCGCGCCGGTGCTCGTTCTCCCGGGTGCGTGCCGCCGTGTGCCGTTCCTCGGCCTCGCGGGCCTCCTCCTGTGCCGCACGCAAATCGTCGTTGGCCCCCAGCAGGGACTCGAGCCGTTGGCGCTGTTCGGCGACGGCGGCCGATCCGGCGGCCACGTCCAGCTCGCTCCACTGCAGTGAGTGCAGTTCCTCGAGAGCGTCGAGGCGACGGCGGGACCGGTCGCGTTCGGCCGCGAAGGAATCGACCTGCCGCTCGGCCTCCTCGAGCGCCGCGGCGGCGCCGCGGAGCCGGTCCAGCAGGTGGTCCAGCTTGGCCTCGGTGCTGAAGCCCAGGTACCAGTTGCCGCGGTCGTCGATGCGGGACCGGTCGTCCTTCTCGTACACCGTCCGCGAGCGCTTGACCTGCCCGGATCGGGTCACCGCACGATCATGCCCGGAAAGCTCGGCCGGGGACTCGACGCACGCGAAGTCGTAGCGCCGGGAGAGCTCCAGGTGCAGCCACGCGGCCATCGGGCCGTCGGAGACGTTGACCCGGTGGACCAGGGACACGTCGGAGGCGGCCGATCGTGGGGCCTCCGGGCGGGGCGGGATCTCCACGAACACCAGCCGCGTGCCCAGGTGCTGCTCGTCGACGGCGGTGCGCACGGCGGGAAGGTGTGTTTGGGGAACCAGCATCAACGTGGCCAGGGGCCGCAGCACGCGCTCGATCGCCCCGGTCCACTCGGCGTATCCGGCGTCCACCTCCAGCAGCTCGCCGGCGAACGGCAGTGCCTGTTCCGGTAGCCCGGCGGCGGCCGCGACCCGGGTGCGCGCCTCCAGCAGGCGGCGGTCCAGGTTCGAACGCTGGCGGCGCAATGCGGTGACGTCCTTTTCGAGGGAGTCCCGGTCGTGTCGGGACGCCGCCCGCCGGTCGTGCAACTCCAGCAACCGGCTCCTGGCCTCCTCCTCGCCAGTGGCCCACGCGTCCCGTTCCCGGCCGGCGGCCGTGCGCAGCTCCTCGAAATCGGTGAACGTGACCGGTACGGGCAGCCCCGCCTCCTCCAGCCGTCCGGCGAGCCGCCCGCTGCGGGAGGTGATGTCGGCGAGCTTGCCCTCGGCCAGGCGGATCCATTCGCGCTGCGTCTGGACGGCCGCGCCGCCGCTCTCGGCGACCCGCTGGCGGGTCACGGCCAGGGCATCGTAGAGATCGCGCACCCGGTCGGTCGCCTGCCCGGAGGCGTGTTCGGCCGCAAGCAGCCGCTCGCCGGCGGCCTCCCGGGCATCCTCGGCCAGGCGGAGTTTCCAGGCGTCCTTGAACGGTGGCACGGCAGCGGCCAGCGCCCCCGCCTCGGCGGCCGCCGCGGCACCGGCCTCGTAGTCGCGGGCCGGTCCCGCCATGTCCTGGAGGTGGTCGCGCTGGCGCCGGGCCTCGACGACGGCGGCATGGGCCTGGGAGAGCTCGGCGAATTGGGCGACTGCGTTCTCCGCCTGGGCAAAGGTCTTGGGCTCATCCAGCATGAAGGTGCGGAAGAGCTCGTCGAGGTTCCCGAGCGACTTGGCCGCCTGGGTCTTGTGAAGCAGCAGCACGGCGTTCTCGCCGGAGATCCCCAGCATGCGGCTGAACCGGGCGGCGAAGCGGGAGTGCTTGTCCGTGGC
This sequence comes from Arthrobacter sp. ASL1, assembly GCF_056680475.1. NCBI lineage: Bacteria > Bacillati > Actinomycetota > Actinomycetes > Micrococcales > Micrococcaceae > Arthrobacter > Arthrobacter sp. ASL1. The sequence continues at coordinate 1,888,493 of NZ_CM155284.1, read as the reverse complement.
CTCCACGGCCTCCGGCCACCCCGCCTTGATCCGGCGGACGTCGACCCCGTTGCGCAGGTGCGGGACGAAGTCGGCCAGCGACGTGTCGTCCTGCAGGATCAGCGACAATTCCTGGACGTCGGCGGGCGTGTTCGTCCCCCGGCGCAGATGGTACAGCTTGACCAGGGCCACCGGCTTGCCGCCGGTCCCGTCGGTGTAGCGCAGCAGGATTCCGCTGTAGGTGGCCGCGGGGCGCAGGTACTCGCTGGCCACCTCGCCCGTCTCCTCATCCGCACTGCGCCGCCAGGCGCCGCGGATATAGCTGACCAGGCTGCGGTCCTCGCCGCGGGCGCCGCCGTCGTTCGCGGCGGCATTGAAGCGCAGCTTCCCGCGCGGGGTGAGCACCGCTGATACCGCGTCGAGCAGCGAGGACTTCCCCGAGCCCGAGGGGCCGGTGACCAGGAAACCCTGTCGGGCCACGGGGACGGACCAATGACCCTGGAAGGTGCCCCAGTTCAGCAGTTCGATGCCCTCCAGCCGCCATTGGCCGACATGGATGGAACTCATGCGTCCTCCTCGTCATCGGGGACGACGGCGGTGTCCGGCTCGCCGTCGTCAGCACGGGGGACCTCGGTGGCCGAACCAACCGGCGTCGCCAGGCGGCGGTATTCGCTGCGGACCGCGGCAATCTCCTCGGCCCCGAAGACCAGCCGCAACACGGGGGAGACCTCGAACCGGCCCTCCGTGGTCGTCTTTGCCAGCAGGCCGAACTTGACCATCTTGTTCCAGGAGGTCTCGATGCGTTTGGAGAATCCAGCAGGATCCGCATTGTCCTGGCCGCGGTAGACCTGCAACTGGTCGGCGACCTCGTCGGCGCCGACGATGGTGCGCGTGCCGTGGGCATCGTGCAGGAGCTGCTGGCGCAGATGGAGCAGCATGGCCGTGTCCAGGAACGTCAGCGGGGCGGTCCGCATGACCTTGGGTGCATCCGAGGTGGCCTGGACGTTGCGGACGAAGGCGACCTGTGATTCGCGATCGGCCACCAAGTCCAGAAACAAGTCGGCCAGCCGGGAACGGATCTGCTCCTCGTCCGCCAGCAGTGCGGACCAGAGGTTGGCGTGGCGGGCCGCCGAGAGGTAGGGGCCGCGCAGCAGCTGGACCAGGGCGCGGCGCGAGGGCTCGCGCAGGCTTCCGCCGTCGCCTTCCCAAAGGCCGGGCGCCCGCGTGGCGTCCCCGCCCGGGCCGTCAAGCTCGGGGGCCGGGCCGGCGATGGGCTCGGAGCCGTTCATGGGGTGATCCTTCCGGTGAACAGGTGTCGATCGAGGGTACCGTGGCGGTCATCCCAGTGGACGTCTTCCCGGCCGCCGACCGGTTCTGCGTGTTCCTGGGCCAAGACCAGCAGTCCGACGACGCTCGCGACGCCCTGGGATGCCGGGTACGCCGCCAGCACCTCGGCGATGGTGGCCGCACCCTGCCGATCGACCACGTCGTTGACGTTGGCTTCCAGCTCCGCCATGTCGATGTCCGACGCGCGGGCCAGCGCCATCAACTCGTCGATGTCCACGACGTCGATGTCCTGGGCTACGGGGGCATCCCCGGCTTCGAAGTCGCCGGGGTTGTGCAGTTTCAGGGCATCGACGGAGGAGAGTCGCATGCTGGTCAGGTCCAGGTGCAGCCCGGTGCGGGCCCAGGGCTTGACGGACTCCGATGCCTGGAGCGCCTCGCGCAGGCCGGCACGCAGCTGGCGGCTCATCTGCCGCTCCCGTTGCAGTTCCTGGCTCTGGACGAAACGGCGCAGGCTGCGGCTGAACGTGGTCAGGACCGTGTGGATCTCCGAGCCGCGGTCCTGCAGGGACGGCATCAGCCGACGCAGCGTGCGGACCTGGGTGGGGGAAAGGCGGCCGATGAAGTTCCGGTCCATGACCCGGGCCAGGCTCTCCTCGAATTCGAGTCCGCGTTCCGGATCCAGCAACAGGGCGTAGAACCCGGCGAAGCTGCGCCCCGCATCGGATTCGGCCAGCAGGTCCACCCCGCGGAAAATGTCCTCGAGGACGGACGCACGCGGGCCCTCCTGCTCGACCAGCCGTTCGCGCAGGGTCCGGTTGAGCTGTTCGAGCTGGCTGCGGACGCGGGCGAAATCGGCGGGGACCTCTTCGACCAGACCCAGGATGTCCCGGATCCGCTCGAGCGCCCGATCCGCGTCGAGCACGTCGATCTCGCCCGCTTCCACCCGGTCGATCTGCGCCTGGATGCGGTCCCGCTCGGCGTGGAGTGCGCCCAGCCGGGTCGCGGCGTCCGGATCGGTGTCGCGGGCGAGCTCGCGCAGGCGGTCTTGGATGGTGGCCAGACGGGACTCGGTGACACTGTGCCGGGGCTCGGCCAGGTCGATGACGAAGCGGATGGCGGTGAGCGCGCCCGGTGAGAGCTCGAAGGTCTCCTCGCGGGACTGGTCGGCCGAGCGGCGGACGAGGATCTGCTGGTTCCGCCATTCAGTGCAGTAGGCCTGCGCGGTCTGGGGGAGGTCGAACCCCTCGCCCCGGAGTTCCTCGAGGTCCGCGTCGACTTTCTCGAACAATACCGGGGCGGCCAGGCGCCGCTGCTCCCCGGCCAGATGCTGGCCCAGGATGGCGACCGCGACGTCGGCGTTGCGGGCACGGAGCATCGCCCAGGCAGGGTCTGATGCCTGTAACCGGGAGGCCGCACGGGCGGCGCGCAGAACGCTCACGGTCTCACGCTACCGGGCGCCGCTGCCAGTTGGGGCTCCGTCGCTTTGAACGACAGGAAATGATTCAACTCGGAACTACCGTAGACGGAGGTTGGCGAGGTGCGCGCGTTCGGCTGGGCTGTAGTCGATTCCGCGAGTATCCGCTGCCCGTGGCCGGGACAGGAGGATCAAGGCATCGGTCAGGTGGCGTTCGCGCCCGGGATCCACCATGATGCGCAAGGCGGCGGCCTTACCGATGAGGCACCCCAGGTAGTTGGCTACATTCACTCGCCCGACGATTCCGTCCATCGATGCATCCAGGGTCTGCATACGGTTGATGGCCTGCTGACCGCCGGGGGCGGCCAATGTTGTCCCGCCAGCACTCCCCGTGCGGGATTCAGCGCGCGTTCCTGTCCACCGGGGTATGAGGACGTCGACCGAGGCATCTCCACGTATCCATCGGTGCTGATGTCCTTCAAAGGATTCCCCGGCGGGGCGGAAATCCAGCCCTTCGAGAACTTCGGTAAAACGTTGGAGCATATTTCCGTGGCTTCGAATGTCCATGATCACATCGGCGTCGTCAGTTGGGCGCACCTGCGTGGCGTCACGCGAAATCGTGTGGAGGTATACGGCCTGGCCCCCAACTAATACCCAGCCAAAAGGCAGTCGCTGGTGTACTTCGAAGACCGCCTGCCATGAGGCCCTTTGACGCGGGGGTGCTTCGGGGAGCTCAATCGTGAGGGACCACTTCCTGCAGGATCCGGCGTGCCTCCTGCTGTTCTCGCCATCCGGCCCGGTCGGCCAGATCTGCGGCAACGATGGGCAGCGCGATGCCCTGGGGTGGTTCATCAACGATGTGCAGTACGACATTGGCCATGGTGGGAGAGGTCCGGGGAACGAGCAGCCATTCCCAGGCGAGGCTCTCCTCGTCGCCTTCGGCAACGTAGGCCTCGATCTCGTTGTTGGCCAACAGCCGACTTGATGGATGGGAGACGCCCGAGATTTCGAGACGCGGGTCCTTCCGGAACTTGGCGAGATCGTGGTCATCAAGGCTGTAGGCCTCATGGCGGGCGCGTCGAGCCATCCACGCCGCAAGGAGCCGCTCGGGCGCCTCTGCTGCGGCCAGCTTGGATTTGGCCGCCCGTAGTCGTTGTCGCTGCAGGGGAGTGGTCTCGGTGCCCGAAGGATCGACCAGATACGAAGACAGACGCCAGGCATTGGCCCGCGTCATCGGCCGTACCGGCTCCGCGTGGCGCTCCAGGCTTGACGGATCAAGCAGCCACGAGCCACCGATTTTGCGGCCGGCGATGCTTCCGGCACGGGCGAGTTGCCGCACGCGACCCTCCGAGATCCCGCTGCGTTCGGCATATTCGACCACGGAAATTTCCATATCACTAGCCTATCGCAAACGGTATGCTAGTGATATGCCTGGGGTTGAGGAAACGGAAACGGTCCATGGGCAACCAAGCCCATGGACCGTCGTCGTACTCCCACACCGTGATGCGGGTACGCCAAGGGGTACCGCTACTTCTTCTTGGATGTTCCCTTCTTCGCAGAAGAGGACTTCGTCGAGGCGGCGGCCGACTTCTCCGTCTGCGCCGAGGCGTCATCCAGGCTGCCCGAGCTGTTCTCCAGGTGCGAGCGCATGAACCACTGGAAGAGCTCGAGCTCGGCGATCTGGCCGATGAGCATGTCCTCGGTGATGGGATCGAGCTCTTCGGCGACCGCCCGGGCCTCGCGGTGGCTTTCGATGACGCCGATGTAGACCTGGTCCAGGGCGGCGAGGTGCTCGGCAGTCCCAGCACGCTGGATGTCGTAGTCATCCCACGGGCGGGCCTGCACCATGGCGCCGGCCAGGCCGTTGGGGGAGACACCGAGGGTTGCCATGCGTTCGGCGATCGCGTCGATCATGGCGCGGACCTGGTCGATCTGCGGATCCAGCATCTCGTGGACGCCGATGAAGTCGCGGCCGACCACGTTCCAATGTGCGTGCTTGAGCGTCAGCTGCAGGTCGTTGAGGGCGTGGAGGCGCATCTGCAGCGTGTCGCCGACCTTATGACCGTCTTCGAGGCTCAGCCCGGGGACGGTGTATCCGGCGTGTGCGGTGTTCTTGGTTGCCAAGGTAATTGCTCCTTCTGTGGATGGTGTGTGGTGGTCGGGGCCTAGGCGGAGAGTTGGTCCTCGATGGCGCCGACGAAGGGGTCCAGATCGCCGGGGTTGCGGGAGGTGATCAGCGGGAACCCCTCGGCCGTGCAGCGGAAGACCTCCACGTCCTTCCATGTGCCGCCGGCGTTCTCGACGTCGGTCTTGATCGAGATGTAGGAGGTCAGCGTCTTGCCCTTGACCAGACCGGTTTCCACCAGCAGCCACGGGCCGTGGCAGATGGAGGCGATGGGCCGCCCCGAGGTGGCGAAGGCGTTGGCGATGCGCTGTGCGTCGGCATCCAGACGCAGGTTGTCCGCATTCAGGGTCCCGCCGGGGACCAGCAACAGGTCGAAGTCGGCTTCTGCGACATCCGCGAGCGCTGTATCCACGGGGATCTTCTCCCCGAGGTCCCAGTCGCCGACCAGCGTCTGGACGTCTTCTGGCTTGGGGGCCGCGACCGTGACGTGGGCGCCCGCTCCGCGCAGCCGGTCGACGGGGACCTTCAGTTCATCCTGCTCGACGCCGCGGTTCGTGACCAGCGTGAGGATCTTCTTACCGGCTAGATCTGCCATGGTTTCGTGCTCCTAACGTGAAAGGAAGTCAACGTCATCAACCCTTCCACCGGGCCCAGTCAGTGGCAAGCAAGTGCGTGGGGTTTGGCTACCGGCGTACCGGCCCGGCGGCGCGGGGAACGGGTCTATTCGCCTTCTGTCGAGGTCTCATGGTGCGGGGTGCCGACCGGTTTGGATTCGGAGGAGCCACGCTGGCGCAGGTAGATCGACAGGGTGACCATGGAGCCGACAGCCAGCAGCTCGGACTGCCAGTTCTGCAACGTCCGGTTCCAGAAGTCCGCGGAGGCGACATACCCGAGCCAGGTGACGGTTTCCTGTCCGTGCTCCATCTGGTCGCTGTTGTAGACCACGACCCCGGCAACGGATTGGGCCCACCAGGAGACCAGGAAGACGGTTCCCATGACGAGCAGCAGCGAGTTCGAGAACAGGACCCGGCGCCACCCGTTGGCCTTGGCCCAGGCAGGCGAGTTGTCCTTGGCATGTTTGCCGACCAGCTGCTGCTTGTCGGTGCCCACGCCCGCGTCACCGACCTTCTTGGATTCCGGCGACCCCTTCTGGACCAGCCAGATGGTGGCCAGGATGAACAGGAAGAACTGCAGGTACTCGGATTGCCAGTTCTCGGCAACGTCCACGACGAAGTCGGATGAGGTGACGAACGCGCCCCAGCCGACCCCGAGCTGGCCGTGGGCGATCTGGTCGTCGTTGTAGGCGGCGAGCCCGGCGAAGGACTGCGCGAGCAGTGTCAGCAGGAACAGGGCGCCGAAGACGATGCTCAGGCTTTGGTCGCGAACCTTCGATTTCATGGCCGCTACCGACCCGAGAACCCGATGGCCAGCATGTAGGCCAGCCCGATCACCAGGACGGCCAGCGTGGAGATGAACACGGTGCGCATGGGGTGACCTTAACCCCGTCGCGCCGAACGGGATACGGCAACTGTCACGTCGTCCAGAAGGTCACGGAACGGTAACGGTATGACACGTTTTTGGATATGACCGGTACGAACGGACTCCCTGTGGTTACCGTGGGTACCCATGACGCGGGTTACGGCCCGCCACAGGGAGTGACTCGCAACCAAGGTGAAGAAGGTCTGAACGTGTGGGAATTCGTGGGCGAGAGATACCGCCAGATCCTCTTCGCGGCCTGGCAGCACTTCAGCCTCGTCGTCCAGTGCCTGATCCTGGCCACCATCATCGCCGTCGTCATCGCGGCACTGGTGTACCGCAGCAGCGTGGCCAGCTCGACGGCTAACAGCATCTCGGCGATCGGGTTGACCATCCCGTCGTTTGCGATGATCGGCCTGCTGATCGCCCCGATGGGGTTCGGCGTCCCGCCCGCGGTCGCGGTGGTGGCGTTCTTCGCGACCCTGCCGATCCTGCGCAACGCGGTCGTCGGCCTCGCCGGGATCCCCTCCACCGTCGTTGAATCGGCGCGCGGGATCGGGATGAGCCGGTTCCGCACCCTGGCCACCGTGGAACTGCCCATGGCCTGGCCCGTCATCCTCACCGGCGTCCGCGTCTCCGCCCAGATGGTCATGGGCGTCGCGGCCATCGCCGCCTATTCGCTCGGCCCCGGCCTGGGCGGATTCATCTTTTCCGGTCTGTCCCGGCTCGGCGGCGCCAACGCCTTCGAGTCGGTGGTCGTCGGCGTCGTCGGCGTGATCCTGTTGGCCCTCATCCTCGACCTGCTGCTCGTCGGCCTGGGTCGTCTGACCACCCCGCGAGGTATCCGTGTCTGATCTGCAAACTTCCACCCAAGACACCCCCGAGGGTGTCACCGGCGCCTCGATCCTGCTGCAGGAGGTGACCAAGCGCTACCCGGGCCAGGCCCAGGCCGCCGTTGGCGGGCTGACCCTGGAGATCCCCGCCGGCTCCATCGTCATGCTGGTCGGCCCGTCGGGCTGCGGCAAGACGACGACCCTGAAGATGATCAACCGGCTCATCGAACCCAGCGGGGGCAGCATCGTCATCAATGGCGAGGACGTCACCGGCATGGACGGCGACAAGCTGCGCCGCCAGATCGGCTACGTCATCCAGGCCGGCGGCCTGTTCCCGCACATGACCGTGACGGCGAACATCGGGCTGGTCCCGAAGATGCTCGGCTGGGACAAGAAGCGCATCGCAGCCCGCGTGGACGAGCTGCTCGAACTGGTCTCGCTGGATCCGGACACGTACCGCGACCGGTACCCGAAGGAACTCTCCGGCGGCCAGCAGCAGCGCGTCGGCGTGGCCCGCGCGCTGGCCGCGGATCCGCCCATCCTGCTGATGGACGAGCCCTTCGGCGCCGTGGACCCGATCACGCGCCAGCGCCTGCAGGACGAACTGATCAACATCCAGCACGAACTGCAGAAGACCATCGTCTGCGTGACCCACGACTTCGACGAGGCCGTGAAGCTCGGCGACTGGATCGCCATCTTCAACGAGGGCGCCCAGCTGGTCCAGTACGATTCCCCGGAGCGCATCCTGGCGAGCCCGGCCAACGAGTTCGTCGAGAACTTCATCGGCTCCGGCGCCGGGCTCAAGCAGCTGACCCTCAACCGCGTGCATGACGTCCGGCTCGAAGAGGCCGTCACCGCGGCCCCGGGGGACATCGCCTCCGACGTGCTCTCCCGGTTGCAGGGCGCCGGCCACCAGAACGCCGTCATCGTGGACCGGCGCGGACGACCCACCCAGTGGCTCTCCCGCCGCCAGCTGAGCCGCATGCAGGTCATCACCGACCAGGTCGATGCGAACCTCGCGGTGGTCTCGGACCGATCCACCCTCAACGACGCGCTCGACGTCATGCTGGTCGGCAGCGTCAGCGCCGCGCTCGTCACCGGCCGCCGCGACGCCTTCCTGGGGCTGGTCACCGTCGACACCGTCATGGAGTCGATCCGGGCCGCGCAGGAAGCGGCCAAGGGCGACGCCAATTCGCCGGTGGGCCTGAACAGCGGGGCCATCCCGACGACCGCCGCCGCCACCGCCCTGGCCGCCGATGTCCCAGCAGACGCCCCGGCCGACACCGCCGACGGGGACGGCCGGCCATGAGCACGCCTGACACCCAGCGCACGGGAACCGGGCCCGTGGACGCCGGTGACGCCGAAGCCCCGTCCCGTCGGGCCACCGGCCCTTCCATCAAGCCGCTGATCTGGCAGCTCGTCGGCATCCTCATCGCCCTCGGGGCCGTGCTGATCTGGCTCGCTACCAGCGACCTGAGCGCCACCGAACGGGCAACCCTCGCCCCCGACGCGTTGTGGGGATACACCGTCGAACACCTGCAGCTGACGATCGTCGCCACGGTGATCGTGCTGGTCATCGCGATTCCGCTGGGCATCCTGCTGACGCGCGGACCGCTGCGCAAGGCCAGCGGCCCGATCGTCGCGGTGGCCAACTTCGGCCAGGCGGCCCCGGCCATCGGCCTGGTCGTGCTGCTGGCGTTCTGGGTCGGCTTCGGCTTCTGGGCGGCCATCATCGCCCTGGTCGCCTACGGGATCCTCCCGGTGCTGCGCAACACCATGGTCGGGTTGCGCCAGGTCGACGAGCGCCTCATCGAGGCCGGCCGCGGCATGGGCATGAGCGCCGGAGCCGTCCTGTGGAAGGTCGAACTGCCACTCGCCGTACCGGTGATGCTGGCCGGCATCCGCACCGCCCTGGTCCTGCTGGTGGGTACCGCCACGCTGGCCACGTTCATCAACGGCGGCGGCCTGGGCATCCTCATCACCACCGGCGTGAACCTGAACCTCGGCACCGTACTGGTGGCCGGCTCCCTGCTGGTGGCGCTGCTGGCACTGATCATCGACTGGCTGGGCCGACTCGTCGAGCACATCGCCCGCCCGAAGGGACTCTAGACATGGCTGCACCTCTGCAGGGCGTACGACGCCGGCTGCTCGCCTCCGCCGCGGCCCTCGCCGCCGTCGGGATGCTGGCCGGCTGCGGGCTGCAGCCCGCTGCCTCCTACGTCCCCGATGCGGGGCCGGGCACCATCAAGCCGGCCCCGGACCTGCCCAAGAACGCGAAGCTGACGGTCACGTCGAAGAACTTCACCGAGCAGCTGGTGCTCGGCAAGATCGCCGTGCTGGCCGCGAAGGCCGCCGGGTTCAAGGTCACGGACCTGACGAATGTGCCGGGCAGCCAGCCGGTCCGCGAGCTGATGCTCTCCCACCAGGCGGACTTCACCTGGGAGTACACCGGCACCGCCTGGATCACCTACATGGGCCACTCCAAGGGCATCCCGGACAAGCAGAAGCAGTGGCAGGCCGTCCACGACGAGGACCTGGCGAACGGCCTCACGTGGGGCAAGCCGGCGCCGCTGAACAACACGTACGCGTTCGCGGTGCGCCGCGAGGCCGTCAAGGACCTCGGTGGGATCAGCAAGCTCTCGCAGATCGCGGACCTTCCGGTCAAGGAGCGCACGTTCTGCGTGGAGGCGGAGTTCAACTCCCGGCCCGACGGATTCAACCCGATGCTCAAGGCCTATGGGCTCAAGCGCGGGTCGGCCCAGGGTGTGCCGGACGGCAACGTGGGCATCTACGACACCGGCGCGGTCTACTCGGCCACCGACAACGGGGACTGCAATTTCGGCGAGGTCTTCACGACCGATGGCCGCATCAAGTCGCTGGATCTGGTGGTGCTGGAGGACGACCGCAAGTTCTTCCCCGCCTACAACGCCGCGCCGGTCTACGACACCGAAACGCTGGAGGAGTACCCGCATCTGCGGGACGTCTTCAGCCAGATCTCCCCGCTGCTGACCGACGACGTGATGCGCGATCTGAATTTGCGGGTGGACGTGAAGGGTGAGGAACCGGCCGACGTGGCGTTCGACTGGATGGTCTCCGAAGGGCTGATCACCAAGAAGTAGAAGCCAGCGGCTCCGGGGCCCCAGAACCGGGCCCCCAGACCCTTGCGCCCGGACCGCTTCGGCGTAGCGTTCTGCGTGTGGGCAAGGAACCGCCGGATCCGGACACCGAAGCCGGGAAGATCAAGCGGCTGCTGATCGGCGAGCCGTTGCCGACGGAACAGCTGGAGGGCCATCTGCTGCCCAAGCGGCTGGCCCTGCCCGTCTTCGCCTCCGACGCGCTGTCCAGCGTCGCCTATGCGCCGCAGGAAATGACCATGATCCTGCTCGGCGGCGGGCTCGCTTTTCTGGCGTTGGCGCCTTGGGTGGCCCTGTGCGTGATGGCGCTGTTGGCGCTGGTGGTGCTCAGCTACCGGCAGGTCGTGCGCGCCTACCCCTCCGGCGGTGGGGATTACGCGGTGGCGCGTGCCAATCTCGGTGAACGCCCGGCCCTCGTGGTGGCCGCGGCCCTGACGGTCGACTACATCCTCACCGTCGCCGTATCCGTCGCCTCCGGGGTGGACAACATCATCTCCGCGCTGCCGGCCCTGCACCCGGTGAGGGTCGAGCTCGCGGTGGCCTTCGTCGTCGTCATCACCGCGATGAACCTGCGCGGCTTGCGCGAATCCTCGCGGGCCTTCGCCGTCCCCGTCTACCTGTTCATCGCCAGCGTGGCCCTGATGATCGGCGTCGGGCTGGTGCGGACGGCATTGGGCCACCCGCCGGTGGCCGTCAGCTCGGCCTATGGCGTCTCGCACCCGGAACCGGTCCAGGCGGCCCTGCTGTTGCTCGTGCTGCGTTCGTTCGCCAGCGGCTGCAGTGCGCTGACCGGGGTGGAGGCCATCGCCAACGGCGTCCCGGCCTTCCGCAAGCCCAAGGTCGCCAACGCCCAGGGAACACTGGTGCTGCTCGGGGTCGTGGCGATCTCCTTCTTCGCCGGGCTGACCCTGCTGGCGCTGGTGTCCGGGGTCCACTACGCCGAGCACCCGTGTGACCTGCAGGGGTTCACCGGATGCGCCGGCGAGCCCCAGCCGAGCCTGATCGCCCAGGTGGCCGCGGCGGTGTTCGGCGGCTCGTCCGTGCTGTTCTACGTGGTCCAGGCGGCCACCGCCGCGGTCCTGCTGCTGGCCGCGAACACCGCCTTCAACGGGTTCCCGCTGCTGGGCGCCACGCTGGCCCGGGACGGCTACGCGCCGAAGGCCCTGTTGAACCGCGGGGACCGGCTGGTCTTCTCCAACGGCTGCCTGGTCCTGGCCCTTGGGGGCCGTCGTCCTGCTGGTCGTCTACCAGGCCAGCGTCACCGGGTTGATCCAGCTCTACATCATCGGGGTCTTTGTCTCCTTCACACTGGGCCAGGCCGGAATGGTCCGGCACTGGTTGGCGCTGCTGCGGGGCACCGGCGACAAGCCGCGTTGGCTGCACAGCCGGCTGGCCCTGAATGCGGCCGGGGCGGTGTGCACCTCTGCGGTCCTCCTCGTGGTGGCGGTGACGAAGTTCACCCATGGGGCGTGGATCGTCTTCGTCCTCATCCCGCTGCTGTTCACCCTGTTGCTGGGCATCAACCGGTACTACGCGCGCGTGGAGGCCGAAGTCGGTGCAGACCCCGCCGTGGAATTCGGCAATGCGGGGGACCTGGGCATCGTTCTGGTCGGACGCATCACCAAGCCCGTCGAGAAGGCGCTGGACTACGCCCTGGCAGCCGGGCATGCGAACCTGTTGGCCATCCATGTCGCCATCGATGAAGATTCCGCGGCGGCCCTCCAACGCGACTGGGCGGCGGAGGGGCGCGGGGTCCGCCTGCTGATCCTGGAGTCCCCCTACCGGGAAACCGTCAGCCCGGTCGCCGATTTCATCCGCCATTACCGGGAGCGGCACGGCCCCACCGTCGTCACCGCCTACCTGCCCCAATACGTCGTCGGGCGTTGGTGGGAGAAGCTGCTGCAGAACCGCCGCGGGCGGCACATCCGCCAGCACCTGATGCTCGTCCACGGCGTGAGCGTGACCCTGGTGCCGTGGCTGCTGGGCTCCTCGGCCCGGATCCCGGTGACCGCGGCCCGCCCATTGCCGGGACAGACCCGCAGAGGCGACCCGCTGCGATCACGACCGGGCGACAGGGCACGACGGCGGACGGGGGGCATTTCTGTGCGGCGCCACCGGGGCGCGGATCCGGGGTCCTGAACGGTGGGGGATCAGCGGATCCAGCCATGCAGCTCGTCCGAGCCCTCGAACATGACCCCCCGGCCGTCGTCCTCGAAGTATCCGCGCTGCCTGTCGATGATGACGACGGCGGTTTCCACACGCAACCCTTCCCGGCGGGGACAGGTACAGGTGAAGGGGCCCGCCCGCTTCAGGGAAGCAGGACGGGCCCCGTGGAGGCGCCGGCGCAGAGGTTCCGGAGCCTCTCTCCAACCTATCGGCCGCCCACGTGCCCCGGAAGCATGGGGGGATGGGCGGCAAACCCGCGGACGGGCTACATCAGTTCTTGATGTAGCCGTTGGGGTTCAGGACGTACTTGGTGGCCGCTCCGGCGTCGAACTCGGCATAGCCGCGCGGCGCATCGTCAAGGGAAATGGCCTTGGCATTGACGTTCTTGGCGATGTTCACCTTGTCGTGCAGGATCGACATCATCAGGCCCCGGTGGTACTTCATGACCGGGCACTGCCCCGTGGTGAATGAAAGCGACTTCGCCCAGCCGGTGCCCAGGCTCAAGGACAGCGAGCCCTTCTTCGCGGCCTCGTCGGCGGCACCGGGGTCCCCGGTGACGTAAAGCCCGATGATTCCCAGCGCACCGCCCGTGCTCGTGACGTCCATCAAGGAGTTCAGCACGGTGGCCGGTGCCTCCTTGGCGCCCGCACCGTGACCCTTGGCCTCGAAGCCGACCGCGTCCACCGCACAGTCCACCGAGGGGGTCCCCAGGATCTGCTCGATCTGCTCCCCCGGGCCGCCCTGCGTCAGGTCGATGGTTTCACACCCAAAGCTGCGGGCCTGCGCGAGGCGGTCCGCGTTCATGTCCCCGACAATGACGACGGAGGCACCCAGTAGTTGCGCCGACGTCGCCGCGGCGAGGCCTACAGGCCCGGCCCCCGCGATATACACCGTGGACCCGACGCTCACCCCGGCCGACACGGCACCGTGGAAGCCCGTCGGGAAGATGTCGGAGAGCATGGTCAGGTCCATCATCTTTTCCAGCGCCTGGTCCCGGTCCGGGAACTTCAGCAGGTTCCAGTCCGCGTAGGGCACCAGCACATACTCGGCCTGGCCACCCACCCAGCCGCCCATGTCCACGTACCCGTAGGCGCTGCCGTAACCGGCCGGGTTCACGTTCAGACAGACGCCAGTCTTGCGCTCCTTGCAGTTGCGGCAGCGGCCGCAGGAGATGTTGAACGGGACCGAGCAGATGTCTCCGACCTTGATGAACTCCACGCCGGGGCCGACTTCAACGACTTCTCCGGTGATCTCGTGCCCCAGCACCAGATCGAGGGGTGCGGTGGTCCGTCCGCGCACCATGTGCTGGTCGGAACCGCAGATGTTCGTCGCGACGGTGCGCAGGATGACACCGTGCGGGACCTTGCGGCCCACGTTGTCCGGGTGCACGCCCGGCCCGTCCTTCAGCTCGAACGTGGGGTAGTCGATGTCGATGACCTCGACCTTCCCGGCTCCCTTGTACGCGACTGCCCTGTTTTCAGACATGTGATTTCAGTCCTTCCGAAATGGTGTTCAAATGGTTCCCCAGCGTCGTCTGGCAGCTACAAGCGAACGATCACTTCCTTCCACGTGGGGATGGCGTCCGACGGTCCCGCCGGGAGGACCTAGACGACATCGTCGTCGACCCAGTCCAACGTCTTGGTCACGGCCTTCTTCCACAGCCGGTATTGCCGGTCCCGTTCCGCGGAGTCCATGGCCGGACTCCAGCGCTTGCCCTCGCGCCAATTGGCCTCCACGTCCTCCTCGCCGTTCCAGAAGCCGACGGCGATCCCCGCCGCGTAGGCAGCACCCAGCGCCGTGGTTTCAGCGACCTCGGGACGCACGACGTCGACGTCGAGGATATCGGCCTGGAACTGCATGAGCAGTTCGTTGGCGACCATGCCGCCGTCGACCCGTAGCTCGGTCAGGTCCACGCCGGAATCGGCGTTCATCGCATCGAGCACTTCGCGGGACTGGAACGCGGTGGCTTCCAGCACCGCGCGGGCGATGTGGTTCTTGTTCACGAAGCGGGTCAGCCCGACGAGCGCGCCGCGCGCGTCGGCGCGCCAGTGCGGGGCGAACAGGCCCGAGAAGGCCGGTACGAAGTAGGCACCGCCGTTGTTGTCGACCTTGTTGGCGTAGTACTCGATGTCTGCGGCCTCCTCGAACAGGCCCAGGTTGTCCCGCAGCCACTGCACCAAGGAGCCGGTGACCGCGATCGAGCCCTCGAGGGCATAGACCTGCGGGGCCTTACCGATCTTGTAGCAAACGGTGGTCAGCAGCCCGTTCTTGCTCGCCACCGGTTCGGTGCCGGTGTTGAGCAGCATGAAATTGCCGGTGCCGTAGGTGTTCTTAGCGGCACCCTTCTTGAAGCAGGCCTGTCCGAATGTGGCTGCCTGCTGGTCACCCAGAATCCCGGCGATCGGCACGTCGGGGACCATGCCGCGCTGGCGCCCGTGGCCGTAGACCTCGGAGGAGGAGCGGATCTCGGGCAGCATCGAGAGCGGCACCCCCATCTCGGCGGCGATGTCCTCGTTCCAGGTCAGTGAATCGATGTTCATGAGCATGGTCCGTGAGGCGTTGGTGACATCGGTGACGTGTACGCCGCCATCGGTGCCGCCGGTCATGTTCCACAGCACCCAGGTGTCGGTGTTGCCGAACAGCAGGTCGCCGCGTTCGGCCGCTTCGCGGGCGCCCTCGACGTTGTCGAGGATCCACTTGATCTTCGGGCCGGAGAAATAGGTGGCCAGCGGAAGCCCCACGCGGGCCTTGTATTTCTCGGCACCTTCCGTGCCGCCGAGCTCCTCGACGATTTTCTGCGTGCGGGTATCCTGCCAGACGATCGCGTTGTAGACGGGTTTTCCGGTGTTCTTGTCCCAGACCACCGTGGTCTCGCGTTGGTTGGTGATACCGACGGCCGCCAGGTCCTGATGGGCGATGTTCCCGCGCGTCAGGGCCTGGCCGACCGCCTCGCGGACGTTGTTCCAGATTTGTTCGGGGTTGTGTTCGACCCAGCCGGCCCGCGGGAAGATCTGGTCGTGTTCGAGCTGGCCAACGGAGTGGATGGTTCCTTCGTGGGTGAACACGATCGCCCGGGAGCTGGTGGTTCCCTGGTCGATCGCGAGGACGTACTTGGTGTTCATGTCTTTTCCTATCGGTGGTGGCTGGCGGTGATCCGTGCTGGCGCTATGTGGGCCCGGTGCCGGTGCTCTAACCGACCCCGGCAGCGAGCGGGCCGAGCCGGACCAGGATTCCCGTACCAAGCACCTCCGAGACAAGGACCTTGGTGAGCGTGGCGTCCATCCTTGTCCTTTCCTCCGTGGATTTCGCGGTGCGTGTTTCCTGCTGTGATTGCCAGTGCCGTCTCTAGGTACCGGCAGGGCCCGCGGCGCCAGCCGAATCCGACGGTGATCCCGGCTTGAGCCCCGCGTCGGGAGGCGGCCTCAGCTTGGCCATCGGCGCGACGTCGTTGGCGCTCAATCGCGTTGACTCGGCGGCCTCGTCGTTGGGCTCGTTCTCGGCGGCTTCCTCGGCGTGGGCACGGGACCTGTATGACTCCATCTCGCGCTCGCGGGTGGCCTCATCCCACGCCAGCACGCCGGCCATGAGTGTGGAGATTTCCTCCAGGGCGGCCAGCCCCCGATCGGCGATCTCGTAGTTCAACCGGGTGCGGTGGAGCAGGACATCCTCCACATGTAGCGCCCCCTCGTGGCTGCCCGCGTAAACGATTTCTGCCCGGAGATAGGCGGGAGCGTGTTCGAGTGGGCGGGCCAGCGACTCGTCCTTGGCGCAAAGCCCAACGATGTCGGTGATCAGGGAGCCATACCGGTGCAGCAGGTGGTCCACCATGAAGTCCGACCAGCCGTAGGTCTTCGCATAGGTCCGGCTCCAGTTGCGCTGGACCTCGAGGTTAACCGCTCCAACCAGCGGGACGTTGCTGGTCACGGACGGGTTCTCCTGGGCTTCGGGGCCGAGCGCGAAGTCCACGGCGTCCTCGGCCATGATCCGATATGTGGTCAGCTTGCCGCCGGCGATGACGGTCAGTCCCGGCACCGGAGAGGCGGTGGTGTGTTCGCGGGAGACCTTTGCCGAATTCGTCCCCTCCTTGGTTCCCGGCTGCAGCAGCGGGCGCAAGCCGGCCCAGGTGCCGATGATGTCCTCACGGGTCAGCGGCCTGGCCAGTACCGCGTTGGCGTGTTCCAGGATGTAGTCGATGTCGGCAGACGTGGCGACGGGGTGCTGGAGCTCCTGCTTCCACGGGGTGTCCGTGGTGCCGATGACCCAGTAACGCGACCAGGGGATGACGAAGAGGACGCTCTTCTCTGTTTGGAGGATCAGCCCGGCCTCGCCCTTGATGCGTTCGCGGGGGACCACGATGTGAACCCCCTTCGACGCCTGCACGCGCAGCCCGCCCGTGCCACCGGCCAGTGACTCGGTTTCCTCCGTCCATACGCCGGTGGCATTGATGACGTTTCTGGCGTGGACGCGCAACTCGTCCCCGGTTTCCAGATCGCGCAGCAGCGCACCGTCAACGCGTCCGCGGCTATTGCGGGTGAGGTCGATGACTTGGGTCCGATTCGCCGCCTGGGCGCCGTGGGAGGCCGCCGTACGAACGAGGGTGGATACCAGGCGGGCGTCGTCCACCGAAGCATCCCAATAGCGGAGTGCGCCCACCGCCGCGTCGTGACGCAGATCCGGAAACAACTTGTTCATGCCCTTGCGGCTCAGGTGCTGGTGCAGCGGCAGCGGACGCTTTCCGGGGGTGATGCTGGCCAGGATGTCGTAGAGGGCGATGCCGGCCCCGACATAGGCGCGCTCCCAGACGTGGTGTTCGAGCGGGTAGAGGAAGGAGACCGGACGCACCAGGTGCGGTGCGAGCTTGGCGATCAGTTGGTCGCGCTCGGTGAGCGCCTCATGGACCAGGTGGAAATCGAGCATTTGCAGGTAGCGCAGGCCACCATGGACCAGCTTGCTGGAACGGCTGGAGGTTCCCGACGCCCAGTCCTGGGCTTCGACGACGGCGGTGGTCAGCCCCCTGGTCACGGCATCAAGGGCCGTGCCGGCGCCGGTGACACCACCGCCGATGACCAGGACGTCAAGTGGTTCCGCGGCGGAGGAGTCCCGCATGGCATCCAGGGCACTGGTCCGTGATTGAGGCGTCAATCGGGAACTGGATGACATCAAGGGGACCTCCAAACAATGGTTGTGTCTGTAGCGTCACACCAATCTTGATTTGGCACAATGGTTGACTTCGCTGAACCCTCTGACAAGGGCTGTTGCGGACGCATGCCGACGCTGGCCAGATTCCGTCATAGCCCCGTCACCAATTCCGACAGCTGTCTCGATGCGAAGGACATCCCGGCCGATCCGTTGCTGGTGCCCAGCGCCTAAATGCCCACAGCGAGGGAAACACCGTTACATCACCTCCAGTGACTTGGGCATCGGCCCGTGGGCACACCCGAAGCATCCGGAGGTCTTCCAGTGAGGCAACGTGTCGCTACAGGCGGAGGATCCCTAGGAGTTAATTCGTACCCTAGCTAAAGCGTGCCCGTGAGAGTTAGTCTTCGCTCAAGCCTGTTTGCCAACGCACTAAGGGTGAACGGAAACGAACGGCCAATGGAGGTTCGGCGTGAGCGACATCACCCCAATTCGAGGCGCGCTTCGAGGCGCCGTTCGCAACGGCAGTGGTCTCAAGCGACTGGGCGGGACATGGGGGGAGGTGCTCGCAGAGTTCCTGGGGACGTTTGTCCTCATCCTTCTGGGGGACGGTTCCGTCGCCATGGCGGTGGCAGCATTGCCGGGGTCGGGCCGCACCGAAGGAGCCAATATCTTCTTCCAGGGATCCGGGGACTGGATGCTGATCGCCTGGGGCTGGGCGTTTGCCGTGGCGTTCGGGGTGTACATCGCCGGCGGTGTCAGCGGGGCGCATCTCAACCCGGCCGTGACACTGGCATTCGCGGTCCGGCGCAAATTCGCGTGGAAGAAGGTGATCCCGTACATCATCGCCCAGGTGGTCGGAGCCTTTGCTGCCGCCGCCGTGGTCTACGCCGTCTACTGGCAAGCCATCGATGCGTTCAACCAAGCAGCGAAAACCGCCAGGGATGCGGCCGGAGGCCTGGCCACGTATTCGATCTTCGCGACCTTCCCGGCGCCATATTACAACGGCGACAACTTCGGGCCGCTGGTGGATCAGATCGTCGGCACCGCGCTTCTGCTGATGCTGATCGCCGCCGTCATCGACATGCGCAATGGCGGGGTGAAAGCAAACCTCGGCCCCCTCATCATCGGGTTCAGCGTCGCAGCGATCGGCATATCATTCGGCGCCAACGCCGGATACGCGATCAACCCCGCCCGCGACTTCGGCCCCCGGCTCTTCGCGTGGATGGCGGGCTGGGGGGACACGGCGCTACCGGGCACGATCGACGGATCGTTCAGTTGGTACTTCTGGGTTCCCATCGTCGGCCCACTGGTGGGTGGCCTCATCGGCATCCTGGTGTACGACCTGTTCATCGGTGACATCCTGCACGCCCGTTTCCGGCTGCAGCAACTGGAGGGGGAGGCCGGGCCAGGGACCGAGGAAGCCGCACCGCTCGATTCGAACGAACCGAACCAGGCGAACGCCCCGAAGGGGACGACGGGCCGCAGGGCAGCGTCCGACCCGCCGAGCGCATCGGACGAGGAGTAGCCAACCACCGGCTCCGCTTCTCCGGGGGCAAGACGATGCCGCCTCACCACCGGTAATCTTCTCGGCGGCCGAGGATCATCCGGTGCGTGTTACGCGTAGGGGTGGGGCGTCAGATCCCTGACAATGTTGCGGCAGTCCGCGCCAACGCCCCGGGAACCAGCGAATAGTAGGCCCAGGTCCCGCGCTTCTCGCGATGCAGCAGGCCGGCCTCGACCAGGATCCTGAGGTGGTGGGAGACGGTGGGCTGACCCAGGTCCAGGGGTGCGGTCAAGTCGCAGACGCAGGCTTCGCCGTCGTCACCCGCCTTCACGATGGAGAGCAGCCGCAGCCGGTTCGGATCGGACAGGGCCTTGAAGACGAGCGCCTTGTGTGCGGCCTCGTCGGCGCTGAGACCCGGGACTGCCGTGGGGATGCAGCATGCGGCGTCGGTGGCCGGCGCCAAGCTGTCGAGGGAGGTCATGGGCACCATTATGCACCTATATTGACATTCATCAATATAGGCGTGGATACTGTGGATCGACCATCATCGATCTTCCGAGAGGTGCCACCGTCCCGTGAGCCACCACAGCGCCCTGTCCACCGTGCGGTCCCCGGAGGCCGCCGTCGCCGGCCGGCTGTCCACGCTGGACCGCTTCCTCCCGGTGTGGATCATTGCCGCCATGGCCCTGGGCTTGCTGCTTGGCCGGTTCGTGCCGGGCCTGGACACCGCGCTGGACGCGGTGCGGATCGGCGACGTCTCCCTGCCGATCGCCGTGGGGCTGCTCGTGATGATGTATCCGGTGCTGGCCAAGGTCCGCTACGACCAGGCCCACCGTGTCGTCGCCGACCGCAAGCTGCTGGTCACCTCGCTGCTCATCAACTGGATCGCCGCCCCGGCCTTCATGTTCGCGCTGGCCTGGATCTTCCTGCCCGACCTGCCCGAATACCGCACCGGGCTGATCATCGTCGGTTTGGCCCGGTGCATCGCCATGGTGATGATCTGGAACGATCTGGCCTGCGGTGACCGGGAGGCCGCGGCCGTGCTGGTGTTCATCAACTCCGTCTTCCAGGTCATCGCCTTCGGTGGGCTCGGCTGGTTCTACCTGCAGGTCCTGCCCGGTTGGCTCGGCCTGCCCACGACCAGTGCGGACTTTTCCTTCTGGGCGATCACCGCCTCGGTGCTGATCTTCCTCGGGATCCCACTGCTGGCCGGATTCCTGACCCGAACCCTGGGGGAGAGGGCCAAGGGCCGTGAGTGGTACGAGGGGCGGTTCCTGCCGCGGATCGGACCCTGGGCGTTGTATGGACTGCTCTTCACCATCGTCCTGCTCTTCGCCTTGCAGGGTGGGACCATCACGTCCCGGCCGATGGATGTCGTCCGCATCGCGCTGCCGCTGCTGGTCTACTTCGTCGTCGTCTTCGGTGCCGGCATGCTCATCGGCAGGCTCCTGCACCTGGGATACGCGAAGACGACGACGCTGGCGTTCACGGCGGCGGGAAACAACTTCGAGCTGGCCATCGCCGTGGCCATCGGAACGTTCGGCGTGACCTCGGGCCAGGCGCTGGCCGGCGTGGTCGGCCCACTGATCGAGGTCCCGGCGCTGGTGGCGCTGGTCTACGTGGCGCTGTGGGCCCGCAAGCGATTCTTCGCCCCTGACAGCGCCGACCTGCCAACTTCGACGAGGAGCATGAACCCATGAGCACAACCGAGGCCATCACGAAGCCGTCCGTCCTGTTCGTCTGCGTCCACAATGCCGGCCGCTCCCAGATGGCCGCCGCATACCTCGCCTCGCTGTCCGGTGGGGCCATCGAGGTCCGCTCCGCCGGATCCGAGCCCGCCGATTCGGTCAATCCGGCGGCAGTGGCGGCCATGGCGGAGGAGGGCATCGACCTGTCCGCCGAAACGCCCAAGGTCCTCACCGTCGATGCGGTGCGCGAATCCGACGTCGTGATCACCATGGGCTGCGGCGACACCTGCCCGGTCTTCCCCGGGAAACGCTACGAGGACTGGGAACTCGATGACCCCGCCGGCCAGGGAATCGAGGCGGTCCGCCCCATACGTGACGACATCAAGGCCCGCATCCAGGCCCTCGTCGCGGAACTGCTGCCGGCCCGCGAATAGCCGCTCGGCCGGGGGACCGCTGGTCCTTCGTGTCGCGGAGCGCACCGAGAATTCACGCATCAAGGAGCATGACGAACATGACGAATCAGCCCAACGATTTGCCGGTTGCGATCATCGGGGCCGGGCCCGTGGGCCTGGCGGTGGCGGCCAACCTCATCGAACGTGGACTGACTCCCCTCATCTTCGAATCCGGTGAGCGGGTTGGCGCAGCCATCCGGGCCTGGGGGCACATCCGCCTGTTCTCCCCGTGGCGGCACAACATCGATCCCAGCTCCCGTCGCCTGCTCGAGCCGACCGGCTGGACCGAGCCGCGGCTGTCGGCCCTGCCGTACGGCGCCGAGCTCGTCGAGCAGTACCTCGAACCGCTCGCCGCACTGCCTGCCATCGCCGAGGCCCTGCACCTTTCAACGACCGTCACGGCAGTCAGTCGCGTCGGCATGGACAAGACCCACTCCCGCGGACGGGACGGACGACCCTTCCTGGTCCGCGTCTCGACCGCAGCAGGAACCACGGTTGACCACCAGGCCCGCGCGGTAGTCGACGCCTCCGGCACCTGGGCCCAGCCCAACCCGCTGGGACAGTCTGGGCTGGCCGCGCCCGGCGAAACTGCGGCCATCGCCCGTGGCCTGATCACGAAGCCGCTGCCCGACGTCACCGGTGCCGACCGCCCCCGGTTCGCCGGCAAGCATGTCCTGGTGATCGGTGCCGGGCACTCGGCCGCCAACACCCTGATCGCCCTGGGCCAGCTGGCCAAGAACGAACCCGGCACCAGGATCAGCTGGGCCGTGCGCGCCCCCGATGCCACCCGTCTCTATGGCGGCGGAGACCTCGACGGGCTGCCCGCCCGCGGCCAGCTCGGGACCCGCCTGCGCGAGCTCGTCGAGGACGGGCACATCGAACTGCGCACGTCCTTCACCACGATCTCCTTCGCGACCGGTGACCGTCTGGCCGTCACGGGGGCCACGCCGGACGGGGAAGCAATGCTGGACGTGGACGTGCTGATCCCCGCCACTGGGTTCCGTCCCGATCTGGGTACGCTGCGCGAGATCCGCCTCGAGCTCGATCCCGCCGTGGAGGCGCCACGCGCCCTGGGGCCGCTGATCGACCCCGAATTCCATTCCTGCGGGACCGTCCCGGCACACGGGGCCAAGGAGCTGGCCCACCCGGAGCGCGACTTCTACATCGCCGGCATGAAGTCCTACGGACGCGCGCCCACCTTCCTGCTCGCCACCGGCTACGAGCAGGTCCGCTCCATCGTCGCCGCGGTCGCCGGAGAACAGGCCGCCGCCGCACAGGTCCATCTGGATCTGCCCGAAACCGGGGTCTGCTCCACGGACCTCGGAGGCAGCTGCGACGCCCCGGCAGAATCCGGACAGGACACGACGGTGGATTCCTGCTGCTCCGTGCCCGAACCGGTCCTCATCGGCATCCCCACCGGCCTGGCCCATGGGCGCTCCGCCGTGCCATGACCCATGAAGTGCCCTGCCCGGTAGGGGTCCCGTCGCCGAGGGCCGTGACGGGGACGACGGCGAACAGGGACCGGGCTGCGATAGCTTGGAAGAATGAGTGGCCCGGAGGTTCCGGGCCCGGAAGGAGCACCGTGTCCGTCGTCGTCATCAATGCCCTGCAGGTCCCCGTCGAGGCCGGATCCGAACTCGAGAAGCGCTTCGCCGCCCGCAAGCACTCGGTGGACGGCCAACCGGGTTTCGAGGGGTTCCAGCTGCTGCGCCCCGTCGCCGGCGAGGACCGCTACTTCGTCTATACGCAGTGGGCCACACGCGAGGACTTCGAGAACTGGCGTGACCAGCGCGCCCCGCACGACCACTCGAAGGGCGCGCCGGTCGCCACCGGCATGGGGCTGCTGGAGTTCGAGGTCGTCGACCTCGGGGAGTAGCCGGGGCCTGCCCCTCAGGAGCGCGGGGATGACGACGAAGTCTGGGCTCCGTCGTCGTCACCGATCTGTGCCCCCGAATCGTTACCCAGAATGATGTTCAAGCTTCAAGTACCCGGGATATGCTTCACGCATCTGATCGATTTATCGCCCTGGGGGGACCAACTTGACCGCATCGTGGGGGCTACCGCCTGCCCCAAAAAAGACACGAGGACCCCGATTCTGGCTGGTGCTCGCAGTGGCCGCCATCGTCATCATCCTCCTGCTGATCACAGCTCCTTTCGCGCTGGTGATTTTGGGGGTCCTCGCACTCCTCTTCGCCTTGGTGGTCCTGGTGATCGGCCACGCCCGATGGGCCAGGGTCCCACACCGCAAGGCAGCCGCCGGGGTAGCCGGAGCGGCGTTGGTGCTGGTTATCGTGGCCACCGGCGTCGGAGCGGCCTCGACGACCTCCACTCCCGACGTGACAGCACAGACGGAGTCCGGGGCCTCCGAGGGCGCGGTTCCGAGCGCAGGGCCGGAATTGGCCAGTTTCGTGGGCCAGGCATGTGAAGGCGACCAGCTCGTCATGACGCAAGACGGTGAGAACAACTACTGCGACGAGAACGACGGCGGGGCCTTCGTCTGGGTCGCAGCGGCTGACCATGAGAAAGCGGAGGCAGCGGCCGTAGCCCTTGCGTCCCAACAAGCCGCGGACCAGGCCAAGACCGAGAAGGCCGCCGCGTCGAAGGCCGCTGCGTCGAAGGCCGCTGCCGAGGCCAAGGCCCGCCGGAAGACGGCGGCGAAGCAGGCCGCAGCTGAAGAGAAGGCCGCTGCGAAGGCCAAAGCCAAGAAGGCCGCGCAGCAGGAGAGCGCGCGGAAGGCCACCGCCGCCCAAGCCGCCCGGAACGCCGAGAAGAGGGCTGCCGAGAAGGCTGCCGTTGCCCGGAAGAAGAGCTTTGTCGCCCAGCCGGTGGTGCCGGAGAAACCCGCGCCGACGTCGGCCTACTACAAGAACTGCACGGCAGTGCGGGACGCCGGGGCCGATCCGATCCACGTCGGCGACCCGGGATACAGTCGCAAGCTCGACCGTGACGGAGACGGTGTCGGTTGCGAGTAGACTCCGCCACCGAAGCCGGCGCGGTTACCAGCGGCAGGCGATGGTTCTCAGTGGTGTTGGCCGGCACTGTCCTGCTGGGACTTGCCGCTTGCGGCGAAGCGGATACCTCCCAGCAAGCGGGACCGGTGGTCATCACGACGGAATCGCCGAGGCCGGGTCCGCTCGTCGTCTGGTCCGAGACCCCGACCGCTCCGGTGTCGTCCGCAGCAGTTGTCTCCTCCGAAGGCGACCCGGCTCAGCGGGTCACGACGAGTTCTTCCGCCCCGGCGAGGTCGGCCGCTCCGAAGGCTCCGGTACGCAAGCCGTCCGCACCCGCAACGAAGGAACGGCCGGACCGGGCGGCAGCGGGGACCGTCCTCGCCCAACTGGCTACCCTGCCGGTTAAGGGACGGGCACCGAAGACGGGGTACGAGCGATCGAACTTCGGCTCCGGCTGGAAGGATCCGGATCGGAATGGCTGCGACGGGCGCAACGACATCTTGCGCCGTGACCTCAATGCCGTGGTGGCCCGGCCGGGAACCCAAGGATGCGTCATTACCTCGGGCATCCTCAACGACCCCTACACGGGGACCTTCATCGACTTCGTCCGCGGGCAGGGCACGAGCAACGCGGTTCAGATCGACCATGTCGTGGCCTTGTCGGACGCCTGGCAGAAGGGTGCCCAGCAGCTGGCGGCCGACCGACGCGTCGCGCTGGCCAACGACCCGTTGAACCTCCTCGCCGTCGATGGACCGACCAACGCCTCCAAAGGGGACGGCGACGCCGCGACCTGGCTGCCGCCACGCAAATCGTTTCGTTGTGCCTATGTGGCGCGGCAGACGGCAGTGAAGGCGAAGTACGGCCTCTGGGTCACCCGGGCCGAGCACGATGCGATCAAACGCATTGTGACGGCGCAATGCCCGGGTCAAAAGGCGCTGCGGTAGGACGTTCCATCCGGAGCCTGGGGTGACGGCAGGGGCCGTCAGGCTCCCGCGCGGGCACAGACCCACCCGTCGGGCATGGTGCCGGAGGCGATGAATTCCTGCAGGTTGGCGGTGGTGGATGCGTCCAGGGCGGCGTCGGCCTGCGGGTAGATGATCGGTTCCTCCTTGGAGTTGTGCCGGTCCAGCAGCAAAAGCAACTCCGTGCACGTCGAGACGAGATCGGCGGGTTCCGCGCCGCCGTCGTGCTGCTCGGTGATGGTGTCCATCAGGTCCCAGAGTTCGCCGTGTTCGCGTTCCATGACCATGACCGGCATAATCAGGCCGGCACCACGCAGGGGCGGGAAGAGGAAGGCCTCCTCGAGGTAGATGTGCCGGCGCAGGGCGGACAACGCGCGCAGCAGCGCAGCGTCGTCGTACTGCCCGGTGGTGGTGCCGGCGGTGAAGGCCTCGATGCCGCCGTCGATCTCGCGGTGTTCGTGCTCGAGCGCGGTGCTGAGGACCCCGGCGCTCATGATGCCGCGGCGGTGCCACCGGCCGGAAGCTCCGGCAGGGCCTGGCGTGTGGCGACGGCCATCCGGTTCCACGCGTTGATGGCGCAGATCGCCATGATGAGCACGACGAGGTCCTGCTCGCCGAACTCCGCGGCGGCGTGGGCCCAGGTTTCGTCGGAGACGCCGCCCTCGCCGATGAGCGTGATCTCCTCGGTCAGCGCCAGCGCTGCCTGTTCGCGTGCCGAGTACAGGTCGGGGGCCTCGTGCCAGCCGGCCAGGACGTCGATCCGGCGGTCGTCCACGCCTGCCGCGCGGGCCTCGCGGCCGTGCATGTCCAGGCAGAACGCGCACCCGTTGATCTGCGAGGCCCGGATCTTGACCAAGGCCAGCAGGTCCTCGCCGAGGTTTCCCGCGTGGATGTACTTCTCCAGCGCGAGCATGGGCTGGTAGGCCTTCGGATCGACGGCTTGGATGGACAGACGCTGTGCAGCGGGCATGGCGGGGCTTCCTTCGGATGGGGCCATGGCGGCGGGAGATCCGCCGTCCCTTTCACCATCCCGCCGGCTGCGGCGGGTGTCAATCACCGGGAGCCATGCGCTGACCGGAGCCAACCGCCGTCCGCCGCGTTACCGTGGGATCATGCCGGAGATGCCCGAGGTGCAGGGACTCGTCGACTTCCTGCGCCACCAGCTGATGCCCGCCGATGCTGCCCCGGCGATGATCGCGGACGTGGAGGTGCTTTCCTTCTCGGTGTTGAAGACCGCCGCCGTGCCGTTCGCCGAGCTGGGCACCGCCCCGGTGTCCGCCGTCGAGCGTCGTGGCAAGTTCCTGGCCATCACCGCCGGCGAGGCGCACCTGGTCATACACCTGGCCAAGGCCGGATGGCTGCGCTGGTCCGATGCGCTGAAACCGGGCCGGTTGCGGCCGGGGTCCGGGCCGATCGCGCTGCGTGTGCGGTTCGCTGCCCGGGACGAGGGCGGTGCCCAGCAGGGCTTCGACCTCACCGAGGCTGGAACCAAGAAGTCGCTGGCCGTGTACGTGGTGCGCGGGCTCCACGAGGTGCCGGGGATCGCCCGGTTGGGCCCGGAGGCCCTGGACATCGACCGCGCCGGCTTCGGGGCGATGATCGCCGGGCACGGCGGCCAGATCAAGGGGTTGCTGCGGGACCAGTCGGCGCTGGCCGGGATCGGCAACGCCTACAGCGACGAGGTCCTGCACGCAGCCCGGCTGTCCCCGTTCGCGCTCGCCAAGAAGCTCGACGCCGCCGAGGTCGACCGGTTGTACGACGCGATGCGCGGCGTTCTGGAAGCGGCGGTGGCCAGCGCCTCCGGCCGGCCGGCCAGCGCGCTGAAGGATTCCAAGCGTCGATCGATGCGCGTGCATGCCCGTACCGGCGAGGCCTGCCCGGTGTGCGGGGACACCATCCGGGAGGTCTCGTTTGCCGATTCGTCGCTGCAGTATTGCCCGCCGTGCCAGACCGGCGGCAAGCTGCTGGCCGACCGGCGGACGTCGAAGTTCCTGAAATAGGGCGGTAGCATCGCCGGTATGCCGTCGACCTATGACCTCTATCGGAATCTCGCCGCCCGCCCGATGGGACGGCAGCTCTTTTCGGCCCTCTACATGTTCAAGGTGCCGTACTTCCGTTCGGTGCGCCCGGGCATCATCGAGATGGCGCCGCACCGGGCGGTGGTCCAGATCAGCAAGCGGCGGGCGGTCCACAACCACATCGGGACCCTGCACGCCATCGCCATCGCGAACGGCCTCGAGGCGGCGATGGGCCTGCTCGCCGAGGCGACCGTGGCACCGGGGATGCGGTGGATCCCGAAGGGCATCGAGCTGGACTACCTCGCGAAGGTCCCCGGAGACGTGCGCTGCGTCGCCGAGACCTCACCCGCCGATTGGGACCGTGAACCGCCGTTCCCGGTCGCTGTCCGGGTCGGCGCACAGCTGCGCGACGGCACCACGGTTGTCCGCGGCACCATACCGATCTGGGTGACCGCCCGGAAGTAGGAGCCCGTCAGGCCAACGCGTCGGCGATCGGGGTTGCCCCGTCGTAGAAGTTGACAGTCTGGCGGATGGCCGCGTTGGCCGCGATGGCGTGGGCGATGACCGCCGCGACGTTCTCCCGGGACGTGGAGCCTTCGTCGCCTTCGGGGGCACGGCCATCGATCAGGCCTTCGGCATCGGCCAGCTGGATCTTTCCGGTGGCCGGTTCCAGGGTCAGCATGCCCGGCCCGAGGATGGTGTAGTCGAGCCCGGTGCCGCGCAGGTGCTCATCGGCGTCGTGCTTGGCCTTCGCATACGCGTAGAACGAGTTGTGCGGATCGATCTGCTCGACGTCCACGGAGGCCCGCGAGTAGGAGACAATGACGAAGCGGGCCACCCCGGCCTGTTCGGAGGCCGTCATCGCCCGGATAGCCGCCTCGTGGTCGACGGTGCGGGTGCGTTCGGGGTTGCCGCCGCCGGCACCGGCCGCGAACACGACGGCCGCCGCGTCGGAGAACGCCTGCGCGAGCTCGTCCACGCCCGCGGTTTCAATGTCGAGCACGACGGCGGTGCCGCCTTCCGCTTCGACCTCACCTGCCTGGTCCGGGTTGCGGATGACGGAATCGACGGCATAACCGGCAGCCTTCAGTTTCGGGGTGGCGAGCAGGGCGATCTTCCCGTGCCCGCCGAGGATGACAACGCGTTCTTCTGACATGTGATGCTCCTTCTGCACCGCTTCCGGTGCCGCGGCTTCCCCGGCCGCGGGTGTGGATCCGGCCGGGGGCTTCCACTGGGCATAACGCGGCAAAGCCCCGGATATTCCAGCCCCGGCGCGATGCCGGCGCGCGTAGGGTGCTGGTAGCGACCCGAAGAGACGGAGGTGGGGACCATGCGCGGGGGGATCATCGGCGGGGGGATCGGCGGGCTGTGTGCCGCCATCGGGCTGCAACGCCACGGTGCCGACGTGGATGTCTTCGAACGCGCCCAGGTGCTCGAACCGGTGGGGGCCGGTCTGTCGCTTTTCGGCAACGGGATGGCCGCCCTGGACTCGATCGGTGTCGGGGCGCGGTTCCGTGAACTGACAGATGCGCACGGGGCCGTCGCCTCCGGTGGCCAGCGCCGGCCCGACGGGACGTGGCTGGCCCGGCTCGGGCCCGGTGAGCTGCCCGAACTGCGCGTCATCCACCGCGCGGATCTGCACGAACTGCTGGTTTCCGCCCTGGAACCGGGAACGCTGCACCCCGGTTCGAGGTGCGCCGCCGTGCCCGGAGACGGCCGGGACCTCGACATCACCGACGCCACCGGCACGCGCAGGCAGGAGTACGACGTGGTCCTCGCCGCCGACGGGATCCGCAGCACGACGCGCGCCGGTTGGCCCGGCGACCCGGGCCTGCGGTACTCCGGCTACTCGGCCTGGCGCGGGGTGACCCGGCATCCCGTGGACCTCGGTGGGGAGGCCGGGGAAACCTGGGGGAGGGGGCTGCGCTTCGGGATCGTCCCGCTGGTCGACGGACGGGTCTACTGGTTCGCCGTGGCGACCATGCCGGCCGATACCGTGATCGCCGACGAGTTCGCCGCGGTCCGCGGGCTGTTCGGCGGCTGGCACGATCCGATCCGGTGGCTGCTCGATGCCACCGACCCGGCAGCCGTCGTCCGCCACCCCATCCACGACCTCGCTGCACGCCTCCCATCGTTTCGGCGCAGCCGCACGATCCTGCTCGGGGACGCGGCCCACGCCATGACGCCCGACCTGGGACAAGGCGGCGGGCAGGCCATGGAGGACGCCGCCACCCTCGCCGCACTGCTGGCACCGGTGGCGCGGCGGCAGGCTCCCGCCCTCGATGCGGCGTTGGACCGCTATGACGTGCTGCGCCGGAAGCGCACGCAGCCGATGGCCCGCATGGCCCGCGCCGTCGGGCGGGTGGCGCAACTGGGGTTCGGCCCCGCCGTCGTCCTGCGTGACACCGCCATGCGGCTCACCCCCGCGTCCGCGCTCGCCCGCCAGGTCCGTTCGCTCCAGCAGTGGGAGCCGCCGTCGCTGGACTGAGATGTCATCCGATGGCTCGCCGGATGGCCCGTTCCGCCGGGGCAACCCCGTCCTCCCGGGCGATGAGCCCGGCCAGTCGGCGGGCCGCCTCGGCATGGCCGGGGGTTTCGACGGTGGTCCTCACTGCGTCGGCCACGGATTCGACGGTGGCCTTTCCATGCGGGATGGGCTCCGGGCCGGCCCCGAGGGCGTGGACCCGTGCGGCCCAGAAGGGCTGGTCGGTGAAGACCGGGACGCCGACCGAGGGGATCCCCGCGCGCAGGACCGCCGCCGTGGTGCCCGCCCCGGCATGGTGCACGGCGGCTGACATCCGGGGGAGCAGCCATTCGTGCGGCACGTCGCCCACGGCGATCGCGTGCGGAAGGTGCACGTCGTCCGGCCCCTGGACGACCGCCCGGACGCCGGCCCGGGCCACGACGTCGAGCATGAACTGCGTGTCGTGGGCGCCAGTGCTGCCGAAGCCGATGAACACCGGTGGCGGGCCGTCTGCGAGGAAGTCCAGCAGACGCGCGTCCGGGGCCCAGGCGGGATCGACGTGGGGCCACCAGTATCCGGTGATGTCCAGCCCCCGATGCCAGTCACGGGGGCGCCGGACCACCGATGGGCTGAAGCCGTGGAGGACCGTCGCGCCACGGCGCCGGCGAAGCGCTTCGGATGAGCGCCGGCTCCGGGCGGGCAGGCCCAGTTCGTTGCGGATCCGCGCCGTGGGGGCGTCGTAGGGGGCACGCGCCGATGCCATCAGCCTGCCGAGCATCTTGTTGCCGGGGCCGGTCATGGAGCGGGACAGGCCCAATGCCATCGGGGGATAGGCGCTGCTGGGTTCGAGGGGTTGGAGGTGGGCGCCGATGACGGGGATTCCCAGCGCTTCGCCGATGTCATGGGCGTAGGGCGCGATGCCGTTGGCCAGGAGGACGTCGGCACCGGATTGTGCCGCCGTGAGGGTTCCGGTGGCGGCAGCGTCCATGTAGGCGGTGAGCCCTGCCATGTAGCGGCGGAGATCGGACGGGCGCGGCTTCGTGCCGGGCGGGGCCGGCGAGACCAGGGACGTCATGTCGCCGTCGAGCGCGTGGAATTGCGCACCGGCGCTGCTGACAAGGTTCCGGTAGTTCGGATTGGCGGCAATGGAAACCTCGAATCCGTGGTCGCGGGTGAGGACGGACCCCAAACCCGCCAGGGGTGCGACGTCGCCACGGGTTCCCGGGGCCACCATGAGGATGCGCATGTTGGGTCCTTTCGTGATTGCGAACACCGTTCGCAGTAACTAGTATAGGGGAAACCCCCTCCGACGATTGGACGCGACAGCGCATGGCCTCCTCAGACCGGACGCAGGTGTGGGCGCGGTCTCCGGTCAAGGGGAGCGGGCCGGCCCCGGCGCATTCATTGGGTTCGATCGGGACGGCTGCCGTCGGGCTGGCCGACGCAGGTGGGCTGTCGGAGGTCTCGATGCGCAAGGTGGCAGCGGCCCTCGGAACCGGGGCGGCGTCGTTGTACCGCTACGTCGCGTCACACGATGAATTGCTGGAAGTCATGATCGATCGCGTGGCCGGCGAATACGACCTGTCTTCCTCGACCGCATCTGCCGCCGAGAAGATGCTGAACCTGGCCCTTCAGGGCCGACACATCATGCACGGCCACCCCTGGGTGGCGCCCTTGTTGCTGACCCGTCCCTCGTTGGGCCCGAACAGCCTGGACTACCTGGAACGGGCCCTGGAGGCATTGGCGGACATCGATCTTCCCGGGCCGCGCAAGCTGCAGGCCATCGCTTCCCTGACGGCGATCACCTCGGCCTTTGTGCAGAACGAATTATCGGCAGGTGCCCCAGGCGCCGATACCGCAGGTGCCGGCCGGCTGTCCGCAGCGGTGGCGTCTGGGAGCTATCCGCACCTGGCCCGGGCCCTCGAGGGAAACGCCGTGCGACGGGAACCCGCAGAAGACGTGTTCAGGCAGCTGATCCACCGACAGCTCCGCACCGACGGGATCACCGAGGGCTGAACGGGTAGGCAACGTAGGCGAAGCGGTCCGAATCCGGGGCCCAGCTGTTCACGTTCAGCGTGCCCTGGCCACCGAAGAGCGCGACGGTGTGCACCGGCGTCGTCCAGTCCCCGGTGGAGACCACCACCACCTCGACATCCCGATCTGCCGGATGCCCGAGCGTCCCGGCCGGAAAGCGGACGTAGGTGGCCAGGTGGCCGTCGGGGGAGAGATGCGGGAACCAGTCCACGGTGTCGCTGGCGATGAGCTGCTCGAGCCCCGTTCCATTGGTGCGGATCCGGGCGAGCTGGGCGTGACCGGGCGCGGTGGTGAAGACCTCGGTGTTCAGGTACAGCCAGTGGCCGTCGGGGGAGAACTCCGGCCCGTCGACATGGCCGGCACCGGTGTCGACGAATGTTCGTGGCCCGCCGGCCGCGGGCATGGTCATCAGCCGCCCGGGTCGGGAGAAGTCGCCGGCCTCGATCCCGACGTAGGCCAGAGTGGCGCCGTCCGGGCTGACGCCGTGCAGGAAATGGAACCAGCCGTCCTCGTCGGTGATCCGGGTGGCGGTGCCGCCGTTAAGAGGAGCCCGGTAGATGTGCCCGTCGTCCGCCGAGACGTAGATGTGCTCGCCGTCGGGGGCCAGGACGTGGTCGTTGTTCAGCGCCGGAAGCCCCGCGAGCGGTACGCTCTCCAGCTGGGAATCGGCGAGGTCGAGCGTCCAGAGTCGACCGTCGCCGTTGAGCACGAGTGCGCGGCCGTCCCGGGTCCAGTTGGGGGCTTCGAGCAGCAGGTCATCGGTGGTGAGGGCCAGCTGGCGCTCGCCGGTTCGGGCGGAGGCGACCCACACTTCGCAGCGTTGGCCGGTACCCAGCGTGCGGGGCATGGGGACTTCCTTCCGTTGGCCCCAGGTTACTTCCAGTCGTCGTAGAACTGGCTGTTCTTTCCGTAGCCGGGGTCGAGCTCGGAGCGTTGCATGCGATGCTCGACCGGTTGATCTGCGCAACTGGACGACAGATTGATGTCCAAGATCAGCCTGTGCGGTGAGCGTTGAAGATCTGCACTGAGACCGAGCTCTCCTTTGCGGTAGAACAACGTCCTGACGCTTCCGGGGCGATCGTCGCTGGAGGTGACTTCATTTTTCTTGTCCCACCCATCGTTGGCCAGCTGCGAGTCCAGTGAGTCCAATGCCCGATTTGCCGCTGCCTTGTCCGCAACAGGCCCGACGGCCCATCCGATCCACGACGTGCGCGTCTGCGGATCGTCTGCCTCGGCCCGCAGGCAGCTCTCTTCACGGACCCGCTTGTAGTTCATCTCCGCCGCGCCGGACAGAGGATCGACCAATTGCGGCATCAGCGTGGTGAATTTTTCATTGAGCGCGGCAGAAGCCTGTGACGCCTGCGCGGGGTCGGGCGTGTTGGACATGGAGCAACCTCCCAAAATAGGCATGAGGACGCCAGCGGCAAGTACACCAGCGGTTAGTCGACGGGAAATGATCATTTCTCCAGGCTCTCGGTGGGCACGGTCTTCAACTTCCCATACGCATAATCCTCCGGTCGGTCCTCCAAGGGGGAGTAGCTCGCGTAACTATGAGGAGTCGAGTAACGCATCTTGTCTTCTATGTACGGGCTGACGTCGCCTCCCTCGATGATTGCCTGGATGTTGTTCGCCGAGGTAGAGCCGGGGGTGAAGTACTCCGAGTGGCCCTTGACGATCGAATCCGGGTCCTTTGGATCAAGGAAACCGGATTCGAGCCGGTGGGCGCCCATTTGTTCGGTGGGGTCACTGACGGTCCCGACACCGTCACCGTGGTAGCCGCCGCCGAGCCGCTGGGACCAAATAATGGGATCGTCCCGTGTCTGGATCCAATAGCGGTTTGCGTCGGGATTCTGGGTGTCCTGGGGACTTCCGACGTCGTGCCCAGTGCCGGCGGGCGCCACATAGACGATGTTCGTCGAGTCGAGCCCCTCGCGTTCGGCCGTACCCAACAGCGAACCTCCGGCGCTGTGGGAAACATAGGTGGTCCGGGCCTTGTCGGAAATCTCCGCGTCGACCGCGTAGTCGAAGGCAGCCAGCCGCGGTGCACCTTTTTCGTTGTAGTCGCTCGACACGTTGTCCAGAATCTCATCCGGCAGGTCGGTTCCCTGCCAGTAGAAGGAAACCTTCCCGGGTCCCTCGTCGCCGTCAATGGCATCCAACCGGTCCATGGAGGACTCCAGGGTTCCGAGGTCGGTGGTCGTGCCCGGAACGAGCGTCGCGGCATGTGTGGTGGACGACGACGGCTGGCCCTTCATCGTGACGATCTGGCCACCGTCCTCGAGGGAGACCATGACGACCTGGGTGTCGTTGTCCATGGCGTAGTCGAGCCCCTTGGCCTGCGCGTCCAGTGCGTCCTGCGCGGCGACGGCATCCTCCCATTTTCGAAGCGCTTCCTGATAGGCGCCATAGGCGGCGTAGGCGCGCACCCGGTCGTGGCCGGGCTCCGAGAATGCCTCGGCGGTGAAGTCGTTGACGTTCGGTTTCGGCCCCGGATCGACTTGTTGGCCGCGGATCTTCTCGCGGTAACCCGCCACGGTGATGACGTTGGACATCGTACGTTTGGCCATCGGGATGCCGTTGAGGCTGCCGAAGAGACCCGGATAGAGGAGGAGCAGCTTCTCTTGGTCCTTGGCGCTCAGCCCCAACCAGGTGGAACGGATTTCATCGATGCCGGATTCGGTTAAGGGTGCATCGTCCGCCATGACCGCCGCCATGGTGGCTTCGGGCGAACCGGGAGGAAAGCCGCCGTCGGGCTTGTTGAACGCCAGGACCTCGGCTGCCTCCGGGTTGGCATCGGCCCAGGCACGAAGTTCGTCGGCGGAGAGACCGCGCAGGGACGGCAGCAGGTCCTTCGGATCGACATCACCGAAGTTTTCGTCGAGTCGCTTGGTGAAGGTGCTCCAGGAGACGTCGGGCAACGTGGGGCCACCCAACGCAGCGGACAGGGGAAGTGATCCACCGGTGCCCGTCTTGATGGCATCCAAGGCATCGGCGGCCGTGCTTTGAGCCGTACTCCAATCGTCACGCAACTTCTTCGCACGGTCGTTGAACTCGTTGACTTCCTGATCGAGATCCGGGTTGTCCCCGCCCTGTCCCAGCGCCACCTTGGTGTCGAGAAGGGGCAACAGCGTGGACAGGGAATCGGACTCCTTTTGAAGCTTCTTCCCCGTGGAGACGAAATCAGAAATGGTGGATTTCGCGGCGGAGAGGGCTTCTTTCCACTCCTCGGTGGGTGCAGTCAGGTCGTTCAACGCGGCATAAACGGTTGATTGCGTTTCGTCGTGCTGGTACGCGCCGGGAAGCCTGTCCCACGCGGTTTGGGCGTCCGTGACGTAGCTTTTGGTGCTCTTGGCCCGCGACTGCATATCGGTGGCCGCGTCGTCCAGGGCATCCCAGGGAACGTCGATGTCGGGAAACTTCTCGATGCTCGTCATCGCGTCCGGGCTGAAAAATTGAAAGGCGAGTCTCCGGCGTCCGTCGCCCAGACGGGCGGGGCCGTGTAGCTCGTGGGGATGCGGCCTACGGCCGTGGTGGCCTCGTCGGACATGACACCGTCGGCGTCGACCAATGCGACGGCCGTGTCGGCGACCGACGCCGCCTTGCGGAAAACCAGGCTGCTGGCACGCTGGCCGACGTCGTCCCGGGGGCCCCAAAAACGGTCGAAGGCCGCCTTGACTGTAGTTGCCGTCCCGAAATTGTCCTGGACGGTGTCTCCGGCGGTTTTGGTGTCTTTGGCAGCGGAGCGCAGCGATTCCCCATCGGCTGCAACATCGATGAAGATGGTGTGCAGGGCTCCGGGGGTGATCTTGTAGGCCATGGCTTTCCCCACCAAAAAGTCGTAGCTGTGCGGTCCAATGCGGTCCGCCCGTTCCCTTTGACCTTCGCAGATCCGTGAGTCGAAAGTCCATGGGGAGTTCTCCCCTGTGGAGACGGAACCTCGAGCGCGACGGCGCAAAACCGCAGCACCCCGCCCGACGGCCGCCGTTCACGACCTAAACTGGGGTCCTACACACCGGAGAACGGGAGGGTGTCATGTCAGGGACAACGGTCTCCGAATTGATGGCCGAATTGGCCGAACTCGAGAACCCGAAGGTGCGGGCGGTCAACGAGAGGCACGGTGACGACCACGGGGTGAACCTCTCGAAGTTGCGCGCCATCGCCAAACGGCTGAAGACCCAGCAACCCTTGGCCAGGGAACTCTGGGACACCGGCGACACCGCCGCACGTCTGCTGGGGCTGCTGATCTGCAAGCCCAAGGAGTACGACGGCGGTGAACTCGACTCCATGCTGCGCGAGTCGCGCGCGCCGAAGGTGCACGACTGGCTCGTCAATTACGTGGTCAAGAAGAACACCCATGTCGAGGAGCTGCGCGTGGCGTGGATGGCGGACGCCGATCCGGTGGTCGCCAGCGCCGGGTGGGCACTCACTTCCGAGCGCGTAGTGAAAAAGCCAGAAGGCCTGGATCTGCCGGGTTTGTTGGACACCATCGAGGCCGAAATGAAGGACGCCCCGGACCGGCTCCAGTGGGCTATGAACACCTGCCTGGCCACCATTGGGATCGAGCACGAGGAGCACCGGGCCCGGGCCCTGGCCATCGGCGAACGGCTCGAGGTCCTGAAGGACTACCCCACACCGCCGAACTGCACGTCCCCGTTCGCCCCGATCTGGATCAACGAAATCGTCGGCCGGCGCACCGCGGGCTGACCGTCACCCAGCTCCCAGCACGACGTCGGAACCCTGGTTCCGGGAAGGCTCACCATGACTCCTGCATCACCCCTGGATGAAGCACGTGACCGGGCGCTCGACGTCCGCGCGAAATACGAGATCCTCGAACAATGGTTCAACGGCAAGACCTGGTCGCTGCACGAAATGATGATGGGCTTCTCCAACGATGTCGGCTACATCGGCCGCCTGATCCTGGCCAACGACGGCATCTGGGACATCGACGGCGACGCCGATGCCGAACTCAGGCACAAGCTCGCGGAATCGGTGTGGTGGAACTTCGTGATCGCCGACCGTCTGGGCATCAACCTGGGCCAGGCCTACAGCGAGACAATGGACAACATCGGGAAAGCCCTCGACGGCACCATTGAACGCACCGCCCCCGGTTCGGCCCCGGCCGGCGAGCCCCGAGAAGGCACCTCGTAGCCCTCAGGCGTCGGCGTGGGGGTTCAGCAGCGTCGATGGATGCTCAGTCACCGCCTCCGTCGATGAGGGTCCGGGCCATCCGGACTGCCTTGTTGAAGGCATCGTTGCGCAAGTGCACCTGGTCCCGGTCCTCTACACCGCCGCGACCCGGCTCCGTATACGCCCCCTGTCCCGGGTAGAGCACCCAGATGTCCCCGGCGGGTGGCAGGTAGAAGACCCCGAAGGACCGGCGGGTGTCGTCGTCCTTGGTCCAGATGGGCACGACGGCGATGGCCGCTCCGGTGTCGATGTTGATCCATTGGGCACGGGGGACTGGTTGTTCGAGGACTTCCGGGTCAAGAAACGGCGCGTGGCCCTTGCCCCACCGCTCCTCGAAGCGCTCGTGGAACACCGGCAGCAACGGTTTGTTGTAGCTACGCCAGCCGCTCATCGGGGACAACCTCCAAGGTTCATCGGGGTCGGGTGGTGATGCCCGGAGGCCGAGGTGGCGCCCGGCCCCGCGGGCGCCACCTCGGCGGCATGTGATCGGACTAGGCGTTGATTTCCTGCTGCTGGGACTCGCCCGTTTCGATCTGGATCCGCCGGGGTTTCGCCTTCTCGGCGACCGGGATCCGCACGGTCAGCACGCCCGAGTCATAGCTCGCCTGAATGCCATCGGTATCCAGGGCCTCGCCGAGGATCAGCTGGCGGCTGAAGACGCCTCGTGGACGCTCCGAGACCACCAGCTCGGTGTTTTCCGCCGTCCGGTCCGGCCGTTCCGCGCGGACCGTCAGGGTGTTGCCCTCGACGTCGAGGTCCACCGAATCCGGCGAGACGCCGGGCAGATCGAATTCGACGACGAACTCATGTTCCTGCTGCCACGCGTCCATCGGCATCGCCGCCGGACGCGCCGTCGTTCCCAGAACCTGCTGCGTGAGCCGGTCGAGTTCACGGAAGGGATCGGTGCGCATCAGCATGGTCTTCTCACTCCTTCACAGATCGAGGTTGGTATTGCCGTACCGAATGATAATCTGTGTCATCCGGTACAGATTTTTTATAGCATGAACGCATGGAGCCGTAAAGGGTCCGTCCGGAAAAAATTGGAGGAAGTGGCGCATGGGACAACAATCCTCGAGCAAGGGTGTCTACGGCATCGCCGTCGTCGCCGAACTGACCGGGGCGGGGCAGCAAAACCTCCGGCTATACGAGCGCAGGGGCCTGCTGGAACCCGAACGCACCGCAGGCGGCACCCGCCGCTACAGCGAGGACGATATCGTCGTGCTCCACCGCATCATCGCCTTGCTCGACAACGGCGTGAACCTGGCGGGTATCCGGCTGGTGCTCGACCTCGAGGCCGAAAACTACCAACTACGCCACGAACTGGCACGCCGCCCGGCCACGTGAGCGACGGTTAACTGGCACCGGCGGTGATGGCGGCCAGGACGCTGCGGAACGTTTCTTCTTTGGCGATCTCCTGGAATGCGGTGTGCTCGGCGACGAGCTCCCGGCGGAGCACATTGTGCAGGGCCTCCAACGCCGCGTGGGATCGGGGTTCGGCGTTCCCCGCGTCGAGATCCCTGCTGTCCAGTGCCTCGATGGCCTGGACATCGTGGAGGCTTCGGCAGCCCCCGACGTCGAGACCGTCCAGCAGGTAAAGGCTGAAGCCCCGCCCGTCGAGCCCTTCCGAATCGTCCTCGTCGATGACGAACCCGAGCGTGATCTCACCCGGCAGGGTGGCGGAATACTGCCCCTGGAGCGGGGACACCAGCCCTATCGGCTGCCATTGCAGGGTGCCGGCAACGGTCCGGTCCAGCATGGCATCGATGACCGTGTTCCACTGGGTCGTGTCGAACTCGAAGTGCCCGTTGTAGTCATCACTCGAGAAGTCCCGCACCGACAGGTAGTCATCGCCGGCCGGGACACCCAGGGTGGAGTCCAGCAACTGCCGGAAAGTGATTTCGGAATTCTCACGTGCCTCCCGTTCGCGCTCGGCGGCGACGGCGTCGCGCACGCAACGGAACAGCTCTGCGACCGGAGCACCGTCCGCAGCAGCCTTGTTGGTCACGCGGAGGTTGTCGGTGTATTCACTGTCGTCCAGGTTCTTCCGCCGGACCGAGAGCTCGTAGGAGTATCCGGTCGGGTAGCCCCACAGGGACAGGGAGGTGCCGCCGGCCTCGAACGTGCACGTGAACCCGGTAGTCCGTTCCGGGCCGACCTCATCCTCCACCCAGGTGATCCGCTGCGCACGGGTCTGTTCCAGCAGCTGCGCCGCGATGTCACGCCAGTGTCGTTTGTCGAACATGGTCCTTCTTCCCCCCCTTTGATCCGCTCCCGGCGACGATAGGTGCCGCCACCGACAGTTGGGCGCGTAGCCTCGGTGCATGTCGACTTCGGCCTGCTCGCGACCTGCATAGGCCGACCGGGCAGAACCATCGGCAACAACATGTTGGAGGGGCACGATGGCAATCGAAAGATACACACACCCGCTGGACGACACGGAGTTTTGGGACGCTCAGCGCCAGGGGCTGGCGGAGCCGCACGTTGAACCGGTCAACCGCTTCATCGACGTACTGGCCAAGCGCAAAGGGCAGCAGATACCCCACGTCGCACCCATGCATGGCGGCGTGGATGCGCGGGTGCTCAGCATTTTGCGGGATCCCGGCCCCATGACGGACCGGACCAAGGGCACCGGACTCCTGTCCGTGTTCAACCCTGATCAGACCGCGGCGAAGCAGTTGGGGCTCTTTGGCAAAGAGGGCATCGAACCGCGCGATGTTCTCCCCTGGAACGCATACCCCTGGTACATCAACCGGGCACCCAACCCGGCGGAACGGGAGGAAGGAGCAAGGGTGTTGCGCGAACTACTGGACCTGTTGCCGCGCATCCAGATCGTGTTCCTCCAGGGCGCAGACGCCGCTGGCATGTGGCGAAAGTTCGAGGCTCTCCATCCAGGCTACGCAGCGGAACGAAGCCTGGTCGTCGTCAATTCCCTGCACCCCAGCCAGCAGGCGCTGTGGCACAAGGATCCAGCCGAACGCGATCGGCGGGTCCAACGGCGCCTCGATGCATATCATCGCGTCGGCGCCCTACTCCGCGGGGAGGAAATCCCACAGCCGGCTCCGGCAGCTGCAACGGGTCGCGGAAGCGAGGCCATCGTGGAGAAGGCCTTCGCCGAATACCTCACCGCGGGCGGGTGGGACGTCAGGCGCCAGGTGAACTATTGCGACGTGGTGGCCACGAGAGACGGAGTCACCCTGAAAGCCGAGGTCAAGGGCCGTACGGGATCGAGCATGGGTCTCGACATCGACACGCTGTTCGGACAGCTGCTGCGCCGTTTTCCCGAAAGCGAGGAGGCATCCTTCATTCCTGCCGTCGTTGTCCCCGCGGAAGCACTGGCCAAAGTCCAGCGCGTACCGGAGTGGGTCATGGATCAGCTCCGGATCGTGGTCTTCACCGTAGCTGATGACGGGGCCGTACGTCAGGTCAGTGGCGAAACAACCCGCGCTGGCGAATCCGGGGAGGGCAAACGTGCCGCACATCCGCTGATTTCCGTTCGACGTGCCATTGCGTCGCTCGTTGACCGGGCGCCGTTCCGACCTGAAGGCAAGGACCCGCGGTAGGAGCTGGGGGGTCTGGCCATGCCAGGCTACGTTTGGCCCCCGGGCAACGAGTCGTATGCTCAAAGCAGACGACCGAGCAGGAGGACAAACGGTGAGCGGATGGCGGGAAACCCTTCAGGACTGGGCCGCGGCGTGGGCAGCAGTGCGGGATCGTGGGGCCACGGTGGACGGTGCTGGTGTCCGGACCGTCGATGAACACGATCCGACCGAGTACATCCTGGGCTGGCCCGGTGACGACGCGGATCGCGTGGTGCAGGACGCCCGTTCCCAGCCCGGGTCGCTGGTGACGCTGGTCGCCGACCCGTCGGAGGGAATCCTCGACCACGCCGCGCCCCGTGGGCTGGTGCCCGTGAAGCGTGCGGTGCTGCTCACGGCGGCCACCTCGGAGCTCGAAACCACATCTGCACTGCCCGAGAACGGAGGGCTGGAAGAGGCCCCGTTGGAGCTGTACGACATGGTGGAGGCCACCGAATTCGGCCGTCCGGTCGCCAGTGGCCGCGTCCGTGTCGAGAACGGGGTG
Organism: Arthrobacter sp. ASL1; assembly: GCF_056680475.1. NCBI lineage: Bacteria > Bacillati > Actinomycetota > Actinomycetes > Micrococcales > Micrococcaceae > Arthrobacter > Arthrobacter sp. ASL1. The sequence goes on along the minus strand of NZ_CM155284.1, from coordinate 1,847,600 downwards.
GCCGTTATCGGTTCCCTCAAAACCCATCACCCGGACACCAGCCCGGCGTTCGGCCAAGCGGTACTGGCAGCCCTGGTCGAGGAGGCCTACGTCCACGGCGCGGATGTCCTGTACACCGTCGTTTCCGAACGCCAGGTCAGCGGCTACACCGACATCGGATGGTCCGTCGCGGCGCACGTCATCACCTTCCGCGCCAAACCCTAGGCCAGAGTACGACGACGGAACCCGGGCCTCCGTGGTGGTGCACAGGGCGCCCCCACTGACAGATCGATCACACAATGAGCCCTGGGGGATGGGCTTTGGCATCACCGCGCTAGGGTTGATGCCGCTGTTCTTCATCTCTGGCATCCATGCCGTTCATGTCCCTCCTTGCGCGTCCTTTTCAACGGACGCTTCGGCTTCGTCCCACGGAGCCGACTGGGGAAGCAGCGCAGCCCCCCTGAATCCGAGGAACCACCATGACCAGCACCACGACGCGCGTGCCTCCAGCCGAGGACGCCATCGCCCAGGACCGCGGCTACCGCAACAGCCTGACCAAGATCGAGCCCTACGGCATCGAGCACATCCCCGACGTCGAGCGCCACGGCAAGCCGTCGTCGCAGTTCTTCCTGTGGTTCGCCGCCGGGATGAACTTCCCGATCGTCGTCCTGGGGTTCAGCGCCACGTACTTCGGGCTGCCGTTCTGGTCCGCAGCACTGGCAATCCTGGTGGCCGGCGTGATCGCCGCCACCGTCATGGGCTACCTCTCCGGCATGGGAGTCCGGCTCGGCGTCCCGCAGCAGATGCAGGCGCGCGGACCGCTGGGCTTCATCGGCAACCTGTTGCCTGTCGCCTACGTCAACGTCTTCGCCGGCGTCGGCTGGGCCGCCGTCACGGTCATCCTCGGCGGGCAGGCCATCGCCCTGCTCTCCGGCATGCCGTTCTGGGCCTCGGCGCTGATCCTCATGCTGCTGCAGCTCGTCGTTGCCGTGATGGGATACAACCTCATCCACTTCCTGCAGCGCGTGCTCTCGATCATCCTGTTCGCCGGCTTTGTGTTCATCACCGTCGTCGCCCTGGCCAAGGGGGAGGTTGTGAACACCGTCAACGAATCCGCCGCGGGATTTGCCGGCGTCGGCGGCTGGATCATCTTCTTCGGCTACTTCATGTCCTTCATCATCGCGTGGATGCCCTTCGCCTCCGACTACTCCCGCTACCTGCCCAACACCTCGGCCAACCGGCGCGGTGCCGGCGTGTTCACCATGCTGGGCAACTTCGTCACGCTTTCGTGGATGGGCATCCTCGGCGTCCTGCTCGGGGCCACCGCCACCACGGACGACGCCATCGGCGCGCTCAAGGACCTGATGGGCCCGTGGGCGATCGTCGGCATGGGGATCGTCGCGCTCTCCTCGTTCACGCAGAACTTCCTCAACGTCTACGGCGGCGCCATCTCCATCCAGACCATGGGGGTGCCGGTGAAGCGGCACACCGCCGTCGTCTTCATTTGCGCCGCCTCCTACCTGGTGGCGCTCTGGGGCCAGACCGGCTTCAACGACGGCTTCACCGTGTTCCTGAACCTCACCGCCTACTTCGTGGCCCCCTACGTCATGGTGTTGATCTGCGATTATGTGCTCGGCAGGCGCCGCAGCGACCGCGGGCTGCGCGAGCTGTTCGACAAGTCACGGAAGTTCGAATGGGGCTTCGTCGCGTGGGCCGCAGGCGTGCTCGGGTCCACCCCGTTCTGGATCTCCGCCGTCTATACCGGCCCCATCGCCGCAGCGAACCCGCAGCTGGGCGACCTGACGTTCTACGTTGGGGCGGCCATCGCCCTGGTTGTCTACCTGGCGACTTACCGGCTGCCGCGGCTGTCCCGTCGTGAGCCACTGGCCGTCACCGACCAGGGATAGGCCATGGCAGCAGTCCGGGGGAGCGGTGCCGTCCACCTGGTGGTCATCGACATGCAGGCCGCGTTCCGCCGGCCGGGCCAATGGCACGTGCCGCGCTACGACGAGGCGGCCGCCCGGATCGGCCGGCTCATCGAGGCCATCGGCGACCCGCTGTTCACACGCTTCGTCCCCGACCCGTCCGAGCAGGGATCGTGGAGGGCCTACTACGACCGCTGGGACGAGATGCGGCTACCGCCGGAGGATCCGGTATGGGACGTGGACTTTCCCGGGTACGACGGCGGTGCCACCCTTGATCTGCCCACTTTCGGCAAGTGGGGCCGGCGATGGCTCAGCAGGTGCCGGTCGGTGGGGAGCTCGTCCTCACGGGCGTGGCCACCGACTGCTGCGTCCTGTCCACCGCGTTGGCCGCCGCCGACGCGGGCCGGTTCGTCACCGTCGTCACCGACGCCTGCGCCGGGCAGGACGATGCGGCGCACGAGGGTGCCGTGGCCATGATGGGGCTGCTGGCCCCGATGGTCCGGCTGGCCACCTGCGACGATCTGCTGGCGGAGCGGTCCGGTGCCTCGGAATCGCATTAACCGGAAGGCCTGAGGGGGGCAGTTAGCATGGGGAAGCGTGTCAACGCGGCACCCACGCCAGCGGCCCCACCCACGCCGGGAGGCCTGGAACCGACAGGGCAGACGATTCACGGCGGGGCCCTTCACCATCCGCCACAACGAAAGCGCAGGCAGTCATGAACACATCGCCCATCGCAGACCCTGTTACGTCCACCCAGACGGCGCTCGTCGTCGGCGCCACTGGTATTGCCGGATCCGCGATCATCGAGGAGCTGGAACGGGCTGGCGGCTGGACCATCCTGGCCCTATCCCGTCGCCCCAGCGCCAAGTCGACCGTGCGGCACATCGCCGCCGATCTGCAGTCCGCCGACAGCCTCAAGGAGGCCCTCGGCAGCGAGCAGCCGACCCACGTGTTCTTCACCGCCTGGGCGCGGCAGGACACCGAAGAGGAGAACATCAGGGTCAATTCGGCCATGCTGCGCGATCTGCTCGTGGCCCTGGGCCATGCCCCGGTGGAGCATGTGGCGCTGATGACCGGGCTGAAGCAGTACCTGGGCCCTTTCGAGTCATACGGGGCGGGGCCGGTTCCCGACACCCCGTTCCGCGAGGAGGCACCCCGGCTTCCGGTGGAGAACTTCTACTACGCCCAGGAGGACGAGCTGTGGGCTGCTGCTGAGCGGCGCGGATTCCGCTGGTCGGTCCACCGCTCGCATACGGTCATCGGCCACGCCGTGGGAAACGCCATGAACATGGGCCTCACGTTGGCCGCACAGGCGTCGCTGTGTCAGGAGTTGGGCATGCCATTCGTCTTCCCGGGCTCCGAGACGCAGTGGAACGGCCTCGTCGACGTGACCGACGGGGACCTCCTGGCCGAACACATGGTCTGGGCCGCGACCACCGAGTCGGCGGGCAACGAGGCCTACAACATCGTCAACGGCGACGTCTTCCGCTGGCGCTGGATGTGGCCGAAGCTGGCTGCCTATTTCGGTGTCCAGCCCGAAGGCTTCGAGGGCTCTCCTCGGCCGTTGGAAGAGCAGATGCAGGGCATGGGGCAAACGTGGTCGAAGCTCGCCGCCACCCACGGACTGGTGACTGACGACCTGTCCAAGGTTGCGTCCTGGTGGCACACCGATGCCGACCTCGGCCGCGACGTGGAGGTCATGGCGGACATGGGCAAGAGCCGACTGGCCGGTTTCACCGGTTACCGGCGCACCGAGGACTCCTTCCTCCGGCTGTTCGACCGTTACCGTGCGGAAAGAATCATTCCCTGACAGTTCAGCGGGTGCGCTGGCCGAATGCTGACGAGCTCGTCGGTATTTATGTCTCAATTGTTTCTCCTGAGATACAATTGAGACATGGAACTGCTGACGACAAATGCCGTGGCAAGTGAATTGGGCGTTTCGCCGGTGGCCGTCCGCCGTATGGTGTCGTCCGGCCGCCTGCCCGCCACGAAAGTGGGGGCTTCCTTGGCCTTTGAACCGTCCGCCGTATACCGACTCCAGCGGGACATCCGGAAGGCCGGCCGGGTCTGGTCGGCCACCACTGCGTGGGCGGCTATCGAAATGTTGTCTGGGTTCAAGACGGAGCTTATCGACCAGCCGCGGCGATCCAAGTTGGCGTACAGGATGCGGACGCTGGATGCCGACGAGTTGCATCGTTTGGCGCGCAAGCGGTGTGAAGTCAAGAGATTTCACGCAAGTCCGCGCGCATCTGGACGGCTTACCCAACTGATCGAGCCGGGCGGCGTGAGCGCGATAGCGGAGGAAAGCAGATCAAAGAGATTCGGTCTCGCAGGCGTGCGGGTGGAAGGCCGCGTTGAAGGATACTGGGACGGGAGGCTTGCGGATCTGCTATCCCAGGTGCCAATGCACCTGGATGGAAACGGCAATGTCGTGCTCCGACTTGTCGCAAAAGCCGCGATGGGGAGAGCCGGCGGGACAGATGCCCTCATCGCATTGGACCTGATGGATTCGGATGACGTACGGGAGCGTGGAGCCGGCCGGGACACTTTGAACCGGCTCCTACATCATGACTAAGGCGCAGCGTCCCCGGATAACTCTTGATGCGCCCGCCGACGTATGGGTTCATCCGTGGCCGAACGCGTTTGAGCTCGCAGATGCCGTGCCGTCCAGGCACTGGTCGCTGGTAGGTGGACTGATGGTCCAGCTCCACTGCATAGCGGCTGGGGTTGAACCGCCGAGGCCCACTGGCGATGTGGACACGCTGATCCATGTCGAGCTTCCGGGGAACAGCCTCTCGGTTCTGCACGAGGGCCTGACTAGAATCCGCTATGTTCCTCAGTCATCCCTGGGACGCAAGCAGCCACTGCACCGCTACGTCCGTGGTCATGACGTCATCGACTTCCTGATCGCTGATCATGCACCCCCGTCACTCATGAGGAAGCTCCCTGCACGAGGTGTTGTTCGGGCACCCGGCGGCACGAATGCGCTGCGGAGGACCGTGGAGTTCGATATTTTGCACGAGCACGGTACATCCACCATCTCGTGCCCGGACGTTGTTGGCGCCCTGATGCTCAAATCGGATGCGTACCGGGTCGACTCGCGCGACCGCATCCGCCACCTTCAAGACTCGGTGACGCTGGCGGTCCTGTTGTCCGACTCGAACCGTGGTCCGAGGATGTTTGGCAGTGGTACAAAACGCATCCGCCAATTGACCAGGACCCTTGCGCGGTATCGGCCTGAGCAGCTCGGTGTGGCTGCCGACGACTGGCAGGACGCCCAGATCGCGCTGCAAGACCTCCTCCTGTGGAGATGATGCCGGAGCCAGGTGGGAGTGACGTCCGACCCAGCGAAATGCGATTGCAGGCGTAGGCCGGCGCCGTCCCCTGGACGCGATGCCTTCCGGAGGTTACGCCTTCTGCGACGCGTCGGCGTGCAGCAGCGGGGCGAAGAAGGCCGCCAGCTCGTCGGTGGCCGTCAGCGGCAGGACGTTTGCCACGTACTGGTCGGGGCGGACGACGACCATGACGCCGTCACGGGAGAGGCCGCGCTCGTCGAAGATGTCGGCTCCGGGGACGGTGCCGAAGATCTTCTCGAGGTTGGTCAGCTTGAACGGGCCGACCTCTGGGCGGAAGACGGTGGGGACCGCGTTGATGTCGATCTCCTCGTGGGGCTGCTGGTAGATGACCTTCAGATCAAACCAGGCATCGTCGTCGTGCCCCTCCGGGGTGGCGGCGATCGGGGAGTCCGGCGCGGTGGCCAGCCATTCGGCGAGATCCGCGGTGGGGGAGGCGGAGCCGGCGGTGGCCGGGTCGGCGAAGACGTAGATGCGCCAGCGACCGTCGGCGGCCGCCTGGTGGCCGAGCTGCATCGGGTTGGTGTCGCAGACGCGGGCGGCCATGGCCGACTTGAAGCGCTTGCCGACGGTGAAGCCGGTCGCCAGGTCCTGGTGCTTCGCCTCGGCGGTGATCAGCGAGGGGGTGTACTCGGTCATGAAGCCTGCCGGGAACTCGGCGGTGGCGACGTAGAAGTCCTCGAGGTCCGAGGGGCTATCGAACTCCTCGGGCTTTTTGGCCATCATGGTGGACCATTCCTTGTCGAAGTCGATGAGGTTCTTGGCGACGACCTGGCGTTCGGCGGAGTAGGTGGAGAGCAGTTCCTCGGGGCTGCGGCCCTCGAGGACGTGGGCGAGCTTCCAGCCGATGTTGAAGCCGTCCTGCATGGAGACGTTCATGCCCTGGCCGGCCTTGGCCGAGTGGGTGTGGCAGGCATCGCCGGTGATGAACACGCGCGGGGTGCGGGTGCCGATCTCCTCGGTGGGAACGTCGTCGAAGCGGTCGGTGAGGCGGTGGCCGACCTCGTAGACGCTGTGCCAGGCGACGTTGCGCACCTCCACCGTGTAGGGGTTCATGATGGCGTTGGCCTTGGCGATGATCTCCTCGATGGAGGTCTTGCGGACCTGGCCCTTGTCGTTCCCCGGCACGACGCCGAGGTCGACGTACATGCGGAAGAGGTGCCCTCCCTCGCGGGGGATGAGCAGGATGGAGCCGCCGTCGTGCGACTGGATGGCGCACTTGGTGCGGATGTCCGGGAAGTCGGTCTTGGCGAGCACGTCCATGACGCCCCAGGCGTGGTTGGCCTGGTCGCCGGCCATGGTGCAGCCGATGGAGGAGCGGACCTTGGAGCGGGCGCCGTCGCAGCCGACGACGTACTTGGCGTGGACGATCTTGGTGGTGCCCTCGTCCGGGCCGGCGCTGCGGACGAGCGTGACCTTCACGGGGTAGTCACCCTCGTCGGTGACCTCGAGGCCCTGGAAGTCCCAGCCGAAGTCTGGGGTGAGGCGGGTGGGGGAGTTCTTGGCGACCTCGGCGAAGTAGTCGAGCACGCGGGCCTGGTTGACGATCAGGTGCTTGAACTCGCTGATGCCGGTCTCGTCGTCCTTGGCGCGGCCGCCGCGCACGATGTGGGTGGGGTTCTCGGCGTCCGGGCGCCAGAACGCCATCTCGGTGATCCAGTACGCCTCCGAGGTGATCGCCTCCGCGAAGCCGAAGGCCTGGAACGTCTCGACGCTGCGGGCCTGGATGCCGTCGGCCTGCCCGATCTCCAGGCGGCCGCCGCGGCGTTCGACCAGGCGGGTGGTGATGTCCGGGAACTGGGCGAGCTGGGCTGCGGTGAGCATGCCTGCCGGGCCGGAGCCGACGATGAGCACGTCGACCTCGTCGGGCAGCTCCTCGGGGCGGCCGATGCCGACTCCTGCGGCGGGCTGGACGCGCGGGTCGCCTGAAACGTATCCGTGGTGGTGGAACTGCACGGTGGGTCCTCACTTCTAGGTGTACTGGTCGTTCATGGGTGTTCTATAATTGAACTCAACATTCGATTATCGAACACGCGATCTGGAACACACTATACGGGGACTATGACGTGGCTAACAAGTGTTGCCCCGAGTTGCCTGGGCGGCATGCAAGGGTAGGTCCATGGGAATCGTGACGAAGACCGGGCTGGTGATCCTGGCGGTGGGCGTCGTGGCGGGCACCGCCGGCTTCGTCTTCGCCGGGATGGACGTGCCCGACGGGACCGGCCCGAACATCGGAGCCGCATTGCTTCTTCTCGTGTCGGTGCCGATCGCCATCGTGGGCGCGGCCATCTCTCTCGTTGGATTGATCGTCGAGAGAAAGGCGGCCCCCGCCGACCGGGAGTGACCCGGACGGCGGCGGCGAGGGCTGCGGGTGAACGCGGCGTCCCGCGGGACATCTATCTACGTACCGGGCAGAATCTGGACGAGGGTGAGGCGGAAAAAGCCGGGGCGCAGGGCCCGTGGCCACCGAAATGGTTCCTGGCCCAGCCATCGCCGATGAACTGAACGTAGCCCGAGGGACCATCGCGTTCGGATTCCGGCTGGCTCGACTTGTCGACCCCCACCGGGCCGGGCGCAGACGGTGGGAATCCGCGCGGCCGTCAGCATCCCTCCACCACGGAAGAGCTCCGCGCGGCGCCCGGAACTACGGTGTACGAGCCGTGGCCAACAGGTGAACTGCGGTTGAACGGGTATCGTAGGGGTACTAATCTTCTATGGGTCCGCAAATGGGCCAGCAGTCAAAGGTGGTCGGCAAACACGCGGGCTTCTGGAACGCGAGGTGTTGCCATGTCCAACCAGATTCTAAACGTCGCCCGTCGGGTTGGTGCCGTCATGGGACGCATCTTGGTCTACGTCCTGATCTGGGCGGGGCTCGTGCTGCTCTTCGCAGGCATCGGCATCCGCGTGCTATTCGGCAAGATCTCCGTGGGGCAGATGCTCCTGAATCTCGTCTCCGTCGAAACCGACGGCGGTGGCGGATCCTTCGTCTGGATCGGCGTCCTCGTGATCGGCGTCCTGCCCCTGCTGGTCACCGTAGGCATCGCCCTCTGGCACCGCTCACGGCTCCGCAAGCGCCGGGCCAGCGGCGGTCTGACTCGGCGTTCGCCATGGATCAGGCGCTCCATTTCGACTGTACTGGTGGCAGCGGTGGTCGTCGGCGGCACCACGGCCTTCTCCTCCACGGTGAGCTTGGCGGACTACATCAAGGCGGGGAATTCGAAATTCAATATCGGCGACCACTACGTGGAACCGACAGTCACCAGCGACAAGAACAAGCGCAACCTGGTGCTGATCTACCTCGAGTCCGGTGAGGCCACTCTCGCGGACGACCAGCTCTTCGAGAAGGACGCGTTTGCGCCCCTGGAGAAGGCCACACAGGCTGCGGACGGTTGGCAGAGTGTGGCTGACTTCCAGCAATACGAGGGTGGCGGCTGGACCATGGCCGGACTCAGCTCCACACAATGCGGCATCCCCTTGAAGGGCACGGGTTCCGTCTTGGGCAGCGGCAGCCTCAATGAGCTCGGTAGCGATGTCGGCTCCTATTTGGGAGGGGTCACCTGCCTGGGCGACGTTCTGGACGATCACGGCTACAACAGCACCTTCTTGGGGGGTGCCAATGGCCAATTCGCCGCGAAGGACACCTTCTTGGAAGGCCACGGCTACTCCACGGTGAAGGGCCTCTCCGACTGGCGGGCCGCCGGTGACCCGGCGAAGAGCTTCCGGCCCGACTGGGGCCTGAGCGATAAGCGCCTCATGGAGCATGCCAGGGACGAGATCGACCAGCTGCATGCTGAATCGAAAAAGACCGGTCAGCCGTTCAACCTCTCCATGCTGACCCTGGATACCCACGAGCCGGCGCACATCTACGACTACTGCGACGTGGATACAAAGGAAGTGGTCACGTCGATGTTCTTCTGCTCCATGACCCAGGTTGCCGGTTTCGTGGACTACATGAAGGAGGAGGGCTACCTCGATGACACCGCCGTGGTGATCATGGGTGACCACCTCAAGCACATGGGAGGCGGAGACGCCTTCCACAAGCAGCTGGACAACAACGATAACCGCACGATCTTCAACCGGATCTGGATCCCTGGCGGAGGGCAGAAGAGCGACCTGCGCCCGAGGGCGGACCAGCTGAACATGTACCCCACGCTCCTGGAAGCCGCCGGCCTGAAGGTGAAGAACCACGAGGCCGGGCTGGGCGTCTCCGCCTTCAGCCCGACGGTTCCGGACGACTCCGCGCAGGCCATGGAACCAGAGGCCTATAAAGACCTCCTGAACTCGCGTTCGGCGCGGTTCTACGCCAAGGCCTGGGCCGGCGCGAACCCAGCCCAGTAGGGCCGTCCGTCCTCCAGTGGTCGGCGTGGCGCGCCGGGGCGGCTCGGCCCAGCCTTCCATCCGCGGTTTGAGCGGGCCGTCTGCGCGATGACATGTGCGCTGACCGTGGAGCAGCAGCAGCCATCCCTTGCGTCGTCCGCGGCTCGCGACGAAGCACACTGCGCCGCGCAGACCAGCAGGAAGGTGATGGCTGCCTGCCAGTAGACATCGTGGCATGCGCTGGGCATTGCATGACTTTTCGGGAAAGTCGGTGACGAGGTTGAAGGAAACATTTCTTGAACAGTGGTTTCTACTCTTGTAGGGCCCGCCCGCGGTATGCCAGACTCCCCGTGGACGAGCCGACCAGCTCGGCAGCACCGACCCGAGGACCGACCATGAAGCCATCGCCCGCCCGCCGCCGCTTGGCGGTGATCCCCTTGGCACTTGCCTTCGCCCTGACGTCGATGCAGGTTCCGGCATCCGCAAGCCAGCCGGACCACCGGCCCTCGTCGCCCGACCAGCCGGCTCAAGTAGCCCAGGAAATCGTGAGTGCTTTGTCCAAAGAAGATCTCCCAGCGGCCGATCGGCAGAAGCTGGCCACCGAAGCCCTTGACGCACTCCAGATGACGGAGCTTCCGGCGCAGATGGGACAGGGCGCCCGGCGGATCGCGGAAACGGGAAGCGCCCAGGTTCCCACGCGCGACGAGCTGGCGGAGCTGGCCCGAAAGGCCAGCGGAGGGGCCGTTGCCATCCCCGAACAAGACCGGGCCACGGCCCATGCGCCAGCCGCCACCGTGGCACCCGCCTACACCTCGGGTAACGGATGGTGGCGGCCACCGGGCGTACCGGGTGTGGATGTCTCCAGCCACCAGGGCAACGTCGACTGGGCCTACGCCTATGACAAAGGCGCACGCTTCGCCTACGTGAAGGCGACGCAATCGTGGCCAAGCACGTTGTACAAGAACCCCTACTTCAGCCAGCAGTACAACGGCTCCTATAAGGCCGGCCTGAACCGTGGCGCCTACCACTTCGCCATGCCCGCGACCTCCAGCGGGACCACCCAGGCGCGACAATTCGTAGCCAACGGTGGCGGATGGTCAGCGGACGGCAAGACCATGCCGCCCCTGCTGGATATCGAGTGGAACCCCTACAGCGCAGCGGACTACCCGCAGGGCAAGGGCAACGCCTGCTTCGGCATGTCGCCGACCCAGCTCTCGAACTGGATCTACAGTTTCGGGGCAGAGGTCAAGCGGCTGACCGGCCGGGTGCCGATGATCTACACGGCCAAGTCATGGTGGGACACCTGCACCAACAAGTCCACGCGGTTCAAGGGATGGCCCCTGCACATCGCGCGCTACCCGTCCGCCGCGCAGGACACTCCTGGTGCATTGCCGGGCGGATGGCCGATCTACAGTGTCTGGCAGTACTCGACGACGACCGGCTTCATCAGCCCGAGCAAGGGCGTGGACGGCAACGTCTTCAACGGCAGCCTGGCGGGGCTGCGCAAGTTCGCCGGCGTAGCGGAGTAACCGAAGGCATGGCAGGCCACCCTCGTAGGCTCGGTGAGGATGGCCGGGCATCCACTAGTCTCGGAACTGATGCAGCCGTGCATCTGAGGGGCAGGAATGACGATGGCCGATCACGACCTCCGCGTGGAGCTGGATAAGATTTTCGCCGCCCGGGATCGGGCGGATATGGCGCCAACCATCGAGGCGTTCACCCACATCTTGAGGCAGCACCCGAACGATCCGGAGGTGCTGTACGAGGTCGGCGGGGCATACGACACCGACGGCCAGGAAGCCGTCGCGGCCGGGTACTACCGCAAGGCGATGGATGCGGGGCTTGCGGGCAAATGGCTTCGCCAGTGCTACCTGCAATACGGCAGCACCCTACGCAACTTGGGACGCCTGGATGAGAGTCTTGCCCTGTTCGACGACGGGATTCGACAATTTCCCGAATCGGAATCACTGGTGCTCTTCAAGTCCCTGACGCTGCATGCGGCGGGGAAGCCCAGCGCAGCCCTCGGATCTGTGCTCCAGCTGATCGCCGACCGGTTCCAGACTGAAGAGGTGCTCCGGTATGAGGCGGCCTTGCGGGAAAACGCCGCCTATTTGGAGTCGCTCGACAAGGATGCGCCGGGCACGTCCTAGCCCGAGCTGCCGGCGTCGCGGAGTGACCTAAGTACGTTCTGCCAGCGCGCCGTGGCGGCGGAACTCAGCGCCAGCCGAGCTCCGGTGCCACGTGCTCCAGGATCGCCTCGATGACGTGGGCGTTGTAGTCGACGCCGAGCTGGTTGGGGACCGTGAGCAGCAGGGTGTCCGCCGCGGCGATCGCCTCGTCCTCGGCCAGCTTCGCGATGAGCTCGTCGGGGGCGCCGGCATAGGAGCGCCCGAAGACGGCGCGTGTCTTCGCGTCGATGTTGCCCACCTGGTCGGAGCTGTAGCGGTCGCGGCCGAAGTACTGCCAGTCTCGCTCGTCCGTCAGGGCGAAGATGCTGCGGCTGACCGAGACCCGTGGCTCACGCTCGTGTCCGGCCTCCTTCCACGCCTGCCGGTAGCGCTCGATCTGCTCGGCCTGCTGGACGTGGAACGGCTTTCCGGATTCGTCGTCCTTGAGCGTGGAGCTCTGCAGGTTCATGCCGAGCTGTGCCGCCCACACTGCCGTCGCGTTCGACCCGGAACCCCACCAGATGCGTTCGCGCAGGCCCGCCGAATGCGGCTCCACGCGCAGCAGCCCCGGGGGGTTCGAGAACATCGGATTCGGGCTCGGCTCCGCGAAACCCTCGCCCGTGAGCACCTCGAGCAGGCGCTCGGTGTGCCGCCGTCCCATGTCGGCATCGGATTCGCCCTCGGCGGGCGAGAAGCCGAAGAGGCGCCACCCGTCGATGACCTGCTCGGGTGAGCCACGGCTGATGCCCAGCTGCAGTCGACCGCCTGAGATGACGTCGGCTGCGCCGGCATCCTCCGCCATGTAGAGCGGATTCTCGTAGCGCATGTCGATCACGCCGGTGCCGATCTCGATCCTGCTGGTCCGTGCGCCGATCGCCGCGAGCAGCGGGAACGGGGAGGCGTATTGCTGGGCGAAATGGTGGACACGGAAGTACGCCCCGTCCGCACCGAGCTCCTCTGCGGCGACCGAGAGGTCGATCGCCTGCAGCAGCGCGTCCGAGGCGTTGCGTGTGCCGGACTGGGGGTGGTCGGTCCAGTGGCCGAAGGACAGTAATCCGATGTTCTTCACAATCATGTCCAACCCGGTTCCGGTGGTTCCTATTCCGGCTGGCGGGCATGGACAGAGTACGACGGCGGGGATGAGGCTTCGCCAGGGCTTCCCTGCCCGGCTGCGTGGTGCCCCGGTCGGCTACGCATCCCTGCCCTGAAGTGGGGGGTCATGATCACGATGATGGGTTAAGCAGAAATTCGCGCAACTCGTTGCGGCTGGAAAGTGCCGCCAGCTGGACGAGGCCCCAGTTGTGGGCGTGGTTTTCCGCCGTCGCATAGTGGATGGGCCACTCCTGCGCATAGTCGATGAGGTCGTCGATGAGAAGTTCGATGCTCTCATCGATGGTCGTGGCCTCGGCCGCGAAGGGTTGCCCGTTCACGAGCAGAACGTAGGCGTTGTTTTCGCGGTGGACGGTGACGGGAAAGGAAACGGTTTCCCGCAGGTAGTGCCGCAAATCTGCGGAATCGACGACGGCGACGCGGCGGTTGCCGCTCGAAATCTTCGTGATACCGCCACGCGCCGACGAATCGAGGATGGACTTCAATCCGACGCGGGCCTGCGGGTAGCTGACCACGTGCGGACGGGACACGGTTTCCATTCCCTCACCATCTGCCCGTAGAAGATGCACGTCAAGTGGTCACTGGGCCAGGGGAATCCGTGGACCAGGGCGGACGGCGCTATCGCCAGCCCGGGTCATTGCCGGGGTCCGGCACGCCGTTCAGCATCGGTTGTTGGCCAGCTCTTTGTAGCGCCTTTTCAAACAATTCCAAGTCGATGCGGACGTGTTCGGCACCGATAGTCCCGGCTCTTTCCGGGGCCCGCTCGCTGATCGCCTGTACAAGCTGTTGATGGTCGGCCAGCGCGCGGAGCTCCATCTCCCTCATCCCTTCGAACGAGCCCCAGAGGTGGGCCGGGGCCGTCAGGCTGATCTTGGATTCCAGCTGGAGCAGCACGTCCCGCAACGTTGCGTTGTGCGCTGCTTCGCCGATGGCCAGGTGGAGTCGTTCGTCGGCCTTCTGGGATGCCTGCCCCGTCTCTGCCATGCGGTAGTCTTCCAGCCGCGCGCGAAGAGCGCGGATGTCGGTTTCAGTGCGGTTCTCGGCGGCAGCGCGGGCAATCGTTCCATGCAACAGGCGCACGGCCTCCAAAGTGTCCTGCATGTCTTCCCACCGTGTGGACAGGGCGCGTTGGACCGATTCCCCAGAGGTTGCCCCCCATTGCTCCCGGACGAAGGAACCGCCTCCACGTCCTCGGACGGTCTCCAGCAGTCCCTGCTGAGATAGGCGGGACAGGGCGGAACGTACCGTCGCTCGGCCCACCGCCAAGGAGGAGGCCAGATCGCGCTCCGTCGGCAGCTTGCTGCCTGGAAGGTACTCGCCTATGGCAATGGCCGTGACTAGGCGGTCCACCACCAAATCGACGACGCTCGGCGGCCCTTCAAGGGCGCCATCCAAGCCCAATCCGGCACTGCTTTCCTGAGGTGCTGCAGGCAGATTCGCAGGCATGGGAGTCCGATCACCCTTCATTTCCGTAAAGGTCTTGTAATAGAACCTTTTATGGTTCAGTCTATTGCTTGGCGACCATACGTGGTTTCCATCACATACCGCGCAAAGGAATCGCATGCCAAAAGTCACCGAACTGACTGTTCCCTTCAGAGAATACGGAACGTGGGTCCGAATCACGGAACCCGACGTCCCGCGAGACGGGGCCCGTCCGTTGATCGTCCTTCACGGCGGCCCGGGCATGGCCCACAACTACGTCCGCAACATGGCCGAACTCGTTGAGACTGGACGCACCGTCGTGTTGTACGACCAGCTCGGCTGTGGCCGGAGCACGCACTTGCCGGATGCGTCCACGGAGTTCTGGACACCACAACTCTTCGTCGACGAGTTCATGAACCTCGTCCAGGAATTGGGCTTGTCTGACTACCATCTGCTGGGCCAGTCCTGGGGCGGGATGCTTGGTGCTGAAATCGCCACCCGGCAACCCGCGGGACTCAGGAGCTTGGCGATCTGCAATTCGCCGGCGTCCATGGGGTTGTGGACGGAGGCCGCAGCAGAGTTGCGTTCACAACTGCCCGAACAGACCCAGCGTGCATTGGCCGTGCATGAAGCGGCCGGAACGACCCAGGATCCTGAATATCTCGCCGCCGCGGACGAGTTCTACCGCCGCCATGTCTGCCGCATCGAGCCCACACCGCAGGACTTCCGTGAAAGTGAGGAGCAGATGGAGGCCGAGCCGACCGTCTACCACACGATGAACGGACCCAACGAGTTCTACGTGATCGGCACCTTGCGCAGCTGGAGCATCATTGACCAGCTCGATGCCGTCGAAGTCCCGACCTTGGTGCTAGCCGGTGAGCACGACGAGGCGACGCCGACGACGTGGCAGCCGTTTGTAGATGGCATCACGGGCGCCCGAGCCCACGTCTACCCGGATGCAAGCCATTGCGTTCACCTCGAGCACCCGGAGGGGTTTCGGGCCGTGATCGGTGACTTCCTGGCCGAACACGAGAACTGATCATCCCCAGCTGCAGCACATCCCGCCTGCACCATTCACTCCCACTGAAAGCGAGTACCGGACGATGTCCACGCCACGAGACTCATCTGAGTTGAGTCCCCAGCAACAGCTGGAGGCCTTTGGCTACAAGCAGGAACTCAAACGATCCCTGTCCACCCCCGACCTGCTGATCTATGGACTGATCTTCATGGTCCCGATTGCCCCGTGG
Organism: Arthrobacter sp. ASL1; assembly: GCF_056680475.1. Classification (NCBI taxonomy): domain Bacteria; kingdom Bacillati; phylum Actinomycetota; class Actinomycetes; order Micrococcales; family Micrococcaceae; genus Arthrobacter; species Arthrobacter sp. ASL1. The sequence continues at coordinate 1,832,079 of NZ_CM155284.1, read as the reverse complement.
GCGATCTTTGGCGTCGTCTACAACGCCGCCGGCGGCATGGTGCCGCTGGTCTACCTCATCGGCCTCATTGCCATGGTATTCACGGCCTTGGCCTATCAGCAGATGGCGAAGACCATCCCCCTGGCCGGCTCCGTCTTCTCCTACGTCGGTCGGGGAATCCATCCCAACGCGGGCTTCTTCGCCGGCTGGGCAATACTCCTTGACTACCTCCTGGTACCGACGCTGCTGTACGTCTTCGCCGCGGAGTCCATGGTCGGGCTCTTCCCCGGTTCTCCCCGGTGGCTCTGGGCGCTGATCTTCGTGGCCGTCAACATGGTCATCAACATGATGGGCGTCAGCTCCATGAAGTTGATCAACCGGCTCTTCCTGGCCATGGAACTCGTCTTCGTCGTCGCCTTCATCGTCATTGCCGTCAGGGCCTTGAACAACGAAACGATTCCCGGGGCCGTGTTCACCACGGACCCGATCTGGGATGCCAGCAAGGTCACCGGGCCCCTCATCGCGGCGGCGCTGTCCATCGCCGTCCTGAGCTTCCTGGGCTTCGACGGCATCGCGACGCTGTCCGAGGAGGCTACCGGCGGCCGCAAGGCCACCGGCAGGGCCATGGTGATGGCCCTGTTCATCGTGGCCATCCTGTTCATCGTGCAGACCTGGCTCGCCAGCTCCCTGGCCGGCGGACGTGATGTGTTCGATCCGGAGGCGGAAGGAAACGCGTTCTTCACCATTGTGCAGGCAGCCTCCAGCACCGGATGGATGAATGCCTTCTTCGTGGTCAACGTCCTGGCAGTAGGTATCGCCAACGCCATGGCCGCCCAAGCCGCCACCTCCCGCCTGCTCTACTCCATGAGCCGTGACGGACAGCTGCCCGCGTTCCTGCACAAGCTCAACCACCGTCGTGTCCCGCGCAACGCCATCATCCTGGTGTCGGTGCTCTCGGCCATCCTGGTGCTCTTCTTCGTCGGGCAGATCGACCTCATCTCGTCCCTGGTCAATTTCGGCGCCCTGTTTGGATTCATGATGTTGCACATCGCCGTCGTCGTGCATTTTCTGGTCAAGAAGAAATCCAAGAACTACCTGCTGCACCTCGTGGTACCGGTCGTCGGCTTCCTGATCATCGGCTACGTGCTGTGGAACGCCAACATCGAGGCAAAGGTCGGAGGCATTGTCTGGCTCGCCGTCGGCGCGTTGGTCTTCACCTACTACCGGATGACGGGTCGGAAAACGGACCTGGCCGGTGAAGGGGAGCTGGAAGGTCATGATGTACCCGTCGCGGGCGAGAGAGGAGCGCTGTAGACCATGGAACATTTCCTGGACAAGAGCCATGGGAAGTTCGGATTCTCGGCGGCCGAGGCCCCGGCCCTGCGGATCACCCCGGGGACGGGAGAGCGCATCGGATTCGAAACCAGTGACGAGGTGTATCGCCAGCTCGACGAGCACGGGGACATGGACCAGCTGACCGTGGGCATCAACCCCGTCACCGGTCCCGTCTATGTCGAGGGAGCGGAACCGGGCGATGCACTAGTCGTGACAATCCACGACATCCACTTGATCGATTGTGGCTGGTCGGTCAGTCTCCCAGGTTCGGGGGCGCTCCAGGACCTCATGGGGGATGAGGTGTTTGCTCGTCGCGTTCCTATCGATGAGGCAGGCGTGCACGTCACCGACCGGCACACCTTTGCCGCACGGCCGATGATTGGCTGCATTGGGACGGCGCCGGCGGAGGGCGCGAACTCCACGATCATGCCCACCTACGGCCAAGGGGGGAACATGGACCTGACCGAATGCCGTCCGGGAGCGACCGTCTACTTGCCGGTCATGGTCGAGGGCGCCTATCTGTCCATCGGCGACATTCACGCCCTCATGGCCGAAGGGGAATCTTCGTTCGTGGCCATCGAGGCCGAGGGAACCGCTGTTGTCTCGGTGGATCTCATCAAGGCCATGCCGTTGCGCGCGCCGCGCGTGGAACTGGATGACGAATGGATCTTCGTCGGTCTGGGGGAACCGGTGCAAGAAAGCGTCAAACGCGGCTACGAGGACATGTTCCACTTCCTGACGGTCGAGCACGGGTGGGACGCAGGAGACGCGTACGCGGTGATGAGTGCCGTCGCTCATTCGCGCCTGGGGGGACCCACCGGGTCTTCGAATCCCGATCCGTTGCATCCGATGTCCCCCATCGGCGCAGTCACCACACATCGCCTGCCCAAGAGCGTGCTGGAGGCGTAGCACGTCGAGACGTTAGCAAGGCCGGACACCGTACGTGTCCGGCCTTGCTTCGATGGCATGAGGCACGGGCCCGAAGGCCTCCTGGCCGCTGCTCAGTCCTCCGGGACGAACACCTTCCCGGGGTTCAGGATGCCCAACGGGTCAAACATCTGCTTGATCCCGCGCTGCAGCTCGTACTGGTCATCTCCCAGTTCATCGCGCAGCCATTTGCGCTTGAGCAGTCCGATGCCGTGCTCCCCGGAGAGCGTTCCGCCGAGGTCGAGCGCGGTGTGGAACATCTCGGAAGCCGCGGCCCAGACCTGGTCGGGGACCTCGTCGCCGGTGTAGACGAAGCTCGGGTGCAGGTTCCCGTCGCCGGCGTGGCAGGTGGTGGGGATGACGACGTCGTACTTCTCCTCGATGCGGCGGATCGCGGCGAAGGCCTCGGCCATCCGGTCCCGGGGAACGGCCATGTCCTCCACGAGCATCGTGCCCATGGCCTCCAGCGCCGGGAACGCATTGCGGCGCAGCCCCACGAGCCGGTCGGACTCGATCGGGTCGGTGGTGACCTCGACCCGTCCGCCGGCGGCCGTGGCGAGCGCGGCGACCCGGTCGGCGGTGTCCCGGGCGGCGGGCCCGTCGCATTGCACCAGCAGGAACGCCCCGGCGCCGCCGAACACCGCGGAACCGGCGTGCCGTTCCATGGCCGTGATCGTGTGGCCATCCATAAGCTCCATGATGGAGGGGACGAGCCCCTGCGCGGTCACTGACGAGGCGGCAGCGGCGGCGTCCTCGACGGAGGCGAAGAACGCCCCGACGGTGGCGACGTCGCCCTCGACGAGGGGCAGCAGCTTCAGGGTGGCCTCGACGATGATGCCCAGGGTGCCCTCGGAGCCGATCATCAGCGCGCAGACGTCGTACCCGGTGACGCCCTTGACGGTGCGGTGCCCCACGGTGATGAGCCGGCCGTCGGCGAGCACCACCTTCAGCGCGAGCACCGCCTCCCGGGTCACCCCGTATTTGGCGCACAGCAGCCCGCCGGCGTTCATCGCGATGTTGCCGCCCACCGTGGAGATGTCCTTGCTCGCCGGGTCCGGCGCCCACCACAGTCCCTGGTCGGCCAGGGCCCGGTTGAGGTCGCCGTTGAGGATGCCGGGCTGGACGACTGCAAGACGGTTCTCGGGGGAGATCTCGAGGATCCGGTCCATCCCGGTCAGGGACAGGACGATCTCCCCGGGCCCCGCAATGGCGCCACCGGCCAGGCCGGTTCCGGCGCCGCGGGTGACCACCGGGATCCGGGACTCGGAGGCGATCCGGCACACCGCCTGGACGTCCTCGATCGTGCAGGCGTTGACGATGGCCACCGGTGCGCCGGGGGAGCGGTGCCCCGAGCGGTCGCCGGTCATGGCGTCGAGCAGGAGCGGATCCGTCTCCACGCGGCCGGGCAGCGCCGCCTGCAGGACGTCGACGATGGTGGTGCCGTGCGTGGTGGTCATGGGTCCTCGTTGTCTGCCGCGGATCACCGCACAGGCCCGCACGGTTGGCTTCATTTCAGCAGTGCAGTGTGACCTGGGTCAAAGCCGGGGCGCGACACCCACCGGAGATGACTCGTTCACGTCATGCCATCCGTCCCCTGGCAGCGACCCTAGTGCGGGGCCCCAGTACAGCGCGGCCGTCATGTGGTTTGCGCCACGATCCACTTTCGTCGTATCTTGTGACTGTAATCACAAACTGATCGCCGTCGACACGTGGCGGGAGAGTCCCGCCCACACCATGGGCGGGCGCCGTAGGAGCAATTCCTCCCCAGGAAACTCTCAGGCCCCCGTACCGCCACGAAGAGGCGAATCTGGAAAGCAGCACGGTCGCAACCGTGCTCACCGAAGGAGCAAGTCCGGCCCGCAGGGGCCGCGACGGAAACTCTCAGGTCATTCAACAGATGGGGGAGGAACCAGGACCGCGCGGCACCTGCCGGGCACGATTCGGGAGTTCCTTCATGACCGTCATCATCCCCGCCAGTACCGGGCCCTCCCGCGCCGCGTCCACCAGCACCCCTGCCGGGCCGAGCACAAATCCGCGCTTCGACGCCTGCTTCGGCACCGGCAGCTAGGGCATTCCCCTGGCACGCCACCGCAGCACCCCCACCCACTTGGAAGGCAGCACCATGAGCACCACCAGTTCCGAGCCCCACCTCCAGCGGGGGCTTTCCAACCGTCATATCCAACTCATCGCGATCGGCGGGGCCATCGGCACCGGCCTGTTCATGGGTTCCGGCAAGACGATCTCCGTGGCCGGCCCGTCGGTCATCTTCGTCTACATGATCATCGGCTTCATGCTCTTCTTCGTCATGCGGGCGATGGGCGAGCTGCTGCTGAGCAACACCGACTACAAGAACTTCTCCGACTTCGCCGGCGACATCCTCGGCCCCTGGGCCGCGTTCTTCACCGGCTGGACCTACTGGTTCTGCTGGGTCGTCACCGGCATCGCCGACGTCGTGGCGATCGCCCACTACGTCGCGTTCTGGTGGCCGAACCTGCCCCTGTGGATCCCCGCAATCGCGTGCATCCTGCTGCTGCTGGGCCTGAACCTCCCGACGGTCAAGGCGTTTGGCGAGACCGAGTTCTGGTTCGCCCTGATCAAGATCGTCGCCATCGGCGCGCTGATCATCGTCGGCCTGGTCATGATCATCATGGGCTTCGAGCACAACGGCGCCACCGCGTCCTTCACCAACCTCTGGAACGACGGCGGAATGTTCCCGACCGGCTTCATGGGCTTCGTCGCCGGCTTCCAGATCGCGACGTTCGCGTTCGTGGGCATCGAACTCGTCGGTACCACCGCCGCCGAGACGAAGGACCCGGAGAAGACGCTGCCGCGCGCCATCAACTCCATCCCGATCCGCATCCTGTTCTTCTACGTCGGCGCCCTGGTCATCCTCATGGCGGTCCAGCCCTGGAAGCTGTTCACCCCGGATGAATCCCCGTTCGTGGGCATGTTCGCCCTCGCAGGGCTGGTCGGCGCGGCCGGCGTCGTGAACTTCGTGGTCCTGACCTCCGCGACCTCCAGCGCCAACTCGGGCATCTACTCGACCTCGCGCATGATCCACGGCCTGGCCCTGGAAGGGGATGCCCCGAAGGCCTTCGGCCGACTCTCCAGCCGCAAGGTCCCGAAGAACGCCTTGTTGTTCTCGTGCATGTTCCTGCTCGCCGGCGTCGTCCTGCTGTACGCGGAGGGCTCGGTCGCCGTGGCCTTCACCCTGGTGACGACCATCTCGGCACTGTGCTTCATGTTCGTCTGGTCGATCATCCTGGTCAGCTACCTGGTCTACCGGGCCCGTCGTCCGCACCTGCACGCGGCCAGCAAGTTCAAGATGCCCGGCGGGACGTTCATGCCCTACGTGGTGCTCGCGTTCTTCGCCTTCATCCTCTGGGCCCTGACCACCCAGCCGGACACGCTCTCCGCGCTGCTGTTCACCCCCATCTGGTTTATCGCCGTGGGCATCGGCTACGCGGTGCTGCGCCGCAACCCGCAGCACACCAGGTTGCGCGCCGCCCATGAGGCCAAGGTCGTCGAGGAACGCCAGGCCGCTGCGGCGTGGCGCGCCGGCAGCAACGCCGGGGATCCCGACGTCCGCGAGCCGGTCGGCCGCTAGCTCACAGCGCCGCCTGGCGCCAAGGACCTGGTTCGACGCCGGTGCCACCTCCCGCGGGCGGAGGCACCGGCGTCGTTCTTTTTTTGGCGCTCTTTTTTCAGATGACGATATAGATCGGTGACGGGAATTACGTGCACGTAATATCCGTCGCGCTACTACGTTTTCGTAATAGACGCGGACGTCGCCCAGATGGTCAACGCGCTGATCTGGGCCGGTAGCGGTCGTTCCAGTATCCTGCGGTGCTCGGCAGGGCGGGCTGCCGGCAACCAACATGGCCAACTTCCTGGTCGCCTCCTCCCTTCAGGATGATGCCAAGCGGATCCAGCGCCTCTCCAATGAGAGATGGAAAATCGCCGGTCGCACGTCCGCCCAGACCGGGGTGGACGCCTAGACGCTTGCCTCGACCGTGCGGGCCATTCTGCAGGCCGCCGCCGGGATCGCCGCCGGACACGACCGTGAGGTGCCGCTCAAAGATCCCATCTAGGCGACTGGACGCTGTCACCGAGCGGTGGCGAACTTAGTTGGAGGAGGACGTCATGGAGCAATTCGAGGGGAACGCAGCCCAGGCTGCAGAGCTCGTGCGCAGGGCACGCAAGGCGCGCGTCTGGAACCAGACCGTCCTCGCCCAGCACGCAGGGGTCTCCCGTAAATTCGTCAGCGACTTCGAGACCGGCCACCCCCGCGCAGAATGGGGCAAGGCCATGGCCGTACTGTCGGCCGTGGGCGTGAAGGTACGTTTCCTTGAAACGAAGCGCCCCAACAAGCCGGTAAAAGTCGACCTCCATGAGCATGTCGCCCGGTACTCGGCCGGCGCGGAGTCTCCCTTCGGGCCCCGGAGGTGAAGGACCTGACCGTCTGTTTCGACGGCCAGGTCATGGGGCATCCCCGGCAGGGCAATGGAGGTCAAAACACATTTACCTACGCGGGTTCATGGCTGGCCGAGCCTACTGCCACCCCATTGTCCACATCCCTGCCGCTAACCGCCGGGGACTACCGGGGGAAGCGCATCGACAACTTCCTCTGGGGCCTGCTCCCTGAGTTGTTCCGGTTCTTCACGCTGACCCGTGCGGATGCTGCGTTCGTCGGTCCCGAACCGGGCACGTGTCAGGCAGAAGGGCGTCTCATTCCACGCCTGTGCGGCAGTGTGTTGCCTGGCGCTGCGTGTGCGGCCTCTGGACCGCAGGGGGAAGGCAGGGGGGCATGGTTTGATGCGCTTTTGAGCACGATGATCAGGAGGGGTGGGGCGGTGGTCCCGACGCCAGGGCCCGGTGGAGCAGGGCTTGCGCGGACCACCGCATCGATGCCACGGCCTGTTCCCTGGAGAGTCCGCCGATGTCGGTGAGCCAGACGAGGGCCTCGATTCCGATTGCGCTGCGGATCGCCAGCGCCAGTGCCCGCACCTCCGCCTGGGACAGGCTGCTCCGAAGCGGAAGTAGGGACTCCTCGATCCAGGCGATCGCCCGGCCCTGCCGCAGTGGAAGTGGGGTGTCCGCCTTGGCCGCTTCCAGGGATAGCCGGAGCATGGTTCGTTGCTGTACTTCCGTACGCACTATGAGCTGCGTGAACTCCAGGACGACGGCATCCAGCCGGGCGGCGGGATCTTCCGGAGCTTCGGGTGGCAGGAGGGACTTCCTCCCGGTTTCCGGATGGGCTGCGGCCAATAGTTCGCGTTGGCCGGGAAAGTAGCGGTAGGCGGTGCTCCTGGCCACGCCGGCCGCGGCCGCGGCGTCGTCCACGGTGGGGGTCTGTCCGGCGGAGACCGCCTCCCGGGCGGCTGTCACGAGGGCCTGGAAGGTCCGCTGCTTCTGTCCCGTGCGGCCCGCATCCTGATAAGGGGTTGACATATGCCTCATGGTACTCCAGTCTTGTCATGGGACGTTAGTCCCATGACGCTCTTCATCCCAAGAGGCGACCCCATGGACACAGTCAGCAGCCCCACAGCCATCATCCGCGGAGAGGACCAGGGCGAGCGGCGCTGGTTTTACGGCGGCGGGATTCATGTCTGGAAGGCGAAGGCCGAGGAGACAGGCGGGGCGTTCATCCTGTTCGAAGACCAGATGGCCGGTGGCAAGATGACCCCGCTGCATACGCATCCCGATTCGGATGAAAGCATGTACATCCTGGAGGGTGAGATCCTGATGCACATGGACGGGCAGGACCACCGGATCGGGCAAGGTGGACTCGCGGTTGCGCCCCGCGGCGTGCCCCACGCCTTCATGGTGGTTTCCCCCTTTGTGCGGATGCTCTGCCTGCATACCCCAGGATGCTGCCAGGCCTTTTACTGGGAAGCGAGCTTCCCCCTGGGCAGTGAACCGGGAGAGGGCCTACGCGGTGACGCAGTCAGCGCGGCCGCCGGGGACGGGCCCGTGGATTTCGGCAAGGTGGATGAGTCCGCACGGAAGAACGGTGGTATCGAAATTCTTGGGCCTCCGCCGTTCCGCCCTGCCGAAGGGCGCTGAAAACAGGCCGTCCCGGGGCTTCGAGCGGACGACGCAGACTACGCGGGTCAAATACGGCGCCTGCTTTCGTCACGGAGGCCCTCCCGGGCCGGACCGGGCGTTGGGGAAAACGGTCGGTGGGTTCGTTGGGACCGGGTTGGGAATGCAATGGATCGGACGAAGCCAGTGTCCGCCGTATCTCGGGCTGCCCGACATGTTCGGCAACGTCCCTGCTCCTCCCAACCCCTTCATGTGCGCGATCGGCGGCGCGGATGACAACTTGCTGGGATGGGGTCTCGGCCTCGTTGTCGGATGCGTCGCCTTTGCCTTTTGGGAAGTACGTTTCGCCGTGGAACGACGGGTGGGCTGAAAGGTCCCGGCCAACCTCAGACCCCGCCCAACGCCACCCGGTCCAGGACGCGGATCCGCCGGCCGGGGGACTGCTCGATCCACCCGGACTCCTCGAAGGCGGCCAGCCGGCGGCTGAGCGTCTCGGGCGTGGTGCCCAACAGGGAGGCCAGATCCCGCTTGGACATCGGCAGCGTCAGCGTGCCGATGGCCGGGTCCGCGGTCTCCAGCAGGTAGCCGGCGATCCGGGCTCCGGCGTCCTCGCCGGTGTAGGAGCTGAGCAGCCGCTCGGTCTGTTCGAGCCGTGCGGTGACGGTCTCCAGCATCTTCAGCGTCACCGCCGGGTAGCGGGCGAGGAACCCCCGGATGTCCTCGTGGTGCAGGCTGCAGATCTCCGAGTCCTCCAGCGCCAGCGCGTAGTGGTCCGCCCGGCCGGCGTGCAGGAACGCGGTCTCCCCGATGAATTCACCGGGTTCGAGCACCCGCAGCAGCTGTTCGTGCCCGTCCTCGTTCGCGCGGTACGTCTTCACCGTCCCGCGGTGCACGATCATCAGGTACGGACTGGGATCGCCGGCCGAATACAGCAGCTCGTTGCGACGGTAGCCGCGCTGGCGCACCCGCTGGGCGACCTCGTGGCGCTCGGCCGGGTCCAGGTGCGCGAAGATCGGGACCAGCGCCACGCACTGGTCCCGATGGTCGTGGCCATTGACGGCGGTGTTCGCGTCGGCGTCGGCGTCGGCGTCGTCGTCCTCGTGCCCGAGGGTCATCGTGGGTACCTGTTCATCGTGCGGCAACCTCTTCGTCGTCCCTCTCGGCGCCGGGCCGGTGGGCCGCGGTGCCGGGTGCCGGCTCCGCTGAGGCCAGTGTAGGCGAGCGGAACCGGATGAGGCGGACGGCGTTGAGGATGACCACCAGGACGCTGACCTCGTGCACCAGCATGCCGGTGGACATGAAGACCTGGCGTGCCAGCACCCCGGCCAGCAGCAGCACCACGGTGCCGATGGCGATCACGGTGTTCTGCTTCATGTTGCGCATGGTCGCGGTGGCCAGCCGGCGGGCGTGGACCAGGCGGTCCAACCGGTTGGACATGAGGATCACGTCGGCGGTCTGGATGGACACGTCGGTGCCCGCTCCCATGGCCACGCCGATGTCCGCGGTGGCGATCGCCGGGGCGTCGTTGATGCCGTCGCCGACCATCCCCACCCGGAGCCCGCGGGCCTTCAGAGCCGCCACCGCGTTGACCTTGTCCTGCGGGAGCAGTTCGGCTTCCACGTGGTCGATGCCCAGCTGCGCGGCGACGAGTTCTGCGGTGTGCCGGTTGTCGCCGGTGAACATGTGGAACTCGTGCACGCCGGCCTTGCGCAGGGCGGCGATCGCCTCGCGCGCCTCCGGACGGATCCGGTCCGCGATGGAGATGACCCCGCCGGGCACCCCGTCGACGAGGACGACGACGGCGGTGTTGCCCCCGCGCTGTCGGGAGGCGATGTGCTCCTCGAGTCCCGCCGGCAGCCCGGCCCCGGAATCCGCCATCCGGGCGGCCATCTTCGGGGAACCGATGGCGATGGATTGGCCGTCGATGGTGCCGGTGATGCCACCGCCGGCGACCACGTCCACGTGCTCCGGGACGGCGCCGACCGCCAGACCCCGGCGCACGGCCTCCTCGACCACCGTGCGCCCCAACGGGTGCTCGGAGGCCTGCTCGAGGCGGGCCGCGAGTGCCAGGAGGGCATCGTCGTCGTGCATCAGGGCATGGACGGCGGTGACCTCGGGACGGCCCACGGTCAGCGTGCCGGTCTTGTCGAAGACCAGGACGTCCGCGTGGGAGAGCCGCTCCAGGGCGTCGCCGCCCTTGACCAGCACGCCGTGCCGCGCGCCGTTGCCCAGGCCGGCGACCATGGACACGGGCGTGGAGATGACCAGGGCGCCGGGGCAGGCGATGACCAGGAACGTCAGGGCGAACTCGATGTTGCGCGTGAAGACGAGGACCAGGATCGAGAGCACGATGATCGCCGGGGTGTAGATGCCGGCGAAGCGGTCCAGGAAGCGCTGCGCGCGGGTCTTGGAATCCTGGGCGTCCTCGACGAGTTCGATGATCTGCGCGAACGTGGTGTCATCGCCCGTCTTCTCCGCGGAGACGTCGATGAAGCCGTTCTCCACCAGGGTGCCGCTGTAGACGGTGTCGCCGACGGTTTTGCGGGCCGGGACGGGTTCGCCGGTGATCGTGGCCTCGTTGACCAGGGCGCTGCCGGCGGAGATCCGGCCGTCGACGGCGATCTGCCCGCCGGCGGTGACCACCACCGTGTCGCCGACAATGATGTCGTCTACCGGGGCGGTGACGGTGCCGCCGCCGCGCCGGACCATGGCCTCCTGTGGGGCGAGGTCCACCAGTTCGCGGACCGACTGGCGGGTCTTGGCCAGGGTGCGGGCCTCGAGGTAGGCGCCGAACACGAACAGGAAGGAGACCACTGCTGCCTCGACGTACTCGCCGATGACCAGCGCGCCGGCCACCGCGATGGTGACCAGCAGGTCGATGCTGAACGCCCGGTGGCGCAGCGCCTTGAACGCCTTGACGGCGGTGGGGACGCCGGCGACGACGCTGGCGATGACCAGTGCCACGTCGCGGACCACCTCCAGGCCGGCGAGGTGCGTGCCGATGGCGGCCAGCAGCAGCCCGGCGGCCAGGGCTGCTGTCTTCGCGTTGGATATGCCGAACATGATGGTCCCTTCCTGGGGTGTGGCGTTAGGCGGTTTTGGTGGAGAGCACCGGGTAACCGAGGTCCGCGATCAGCTCGGCGATCTCTGCGGCCGTGGTCTGGGTTTCGTCGAACTCGACGTTGACCTTGCTGGCGTTGAACTTCACCTCGGCGGAGGCGACTCCGGCCTTCTTCGGCAGGGTGTTCTCGATCTTCTTGATGCATGACGGGCAGGTGAACGGTTCGGTGCGGAATGTTGCGGTTTGCATGGTTGCTTCCTCCTGGATGGTGGTTCCCCCGGTGGGGTGATTCCATTCCATCGCGAAGGGGAGGAGGGCGCCTTGACGCAGGTCAATTCCGGCGAAGCGGTGGTAAAGCCTGGGTGGGCTTCGGTCCGCGCGGTCCGGGGGTACGCCCTGCTTCTGGGGGACGCACGACGGCGACTCCCGGGGCGGCCGCGACATTTCGGCGGATGGATGCGCGTGACCGTACCAAAATGCTGGTCTAAGATGGGTGTCTTTCGCCAGAATTCGTTAGCAAACCGGCCAACGTGACGTAAGCTGGATAATATATTCAATTGGAAGGTCTGGCATGACGCCGCGCACTGTTACAACTGCAGCCCGCCCGCAGCTGAGCCAAGAAGCGGCTGCGTTCATCCGGGCGCGGGTCATTTCGGGCGAGCTTAAGCCCGGTTCGCCGGTGCTGGCGGACGCGATTTCTGAAGAGCTGGGCATATCCACGACACCAGCCCGCGAAGGTCTGCAGTTGCTGCGGGTAGAGGGGTTCCTGGAACTCATTCCTCGGAGGGGATTCGTTGTCGCCCCGCTCAACGGCGACGACATTCGGGACCTGTTCCGCATTCAAGGTCTGATAGCCGGCGAGCTGGCTGCTCGTGCGGCGGAGCGAGCCACGGATCGGCAAGTCGCGGAACTAGACGCCTTGCACCATGAGCTGATTGCCGCCTTTAGCCGCCAGGACTCCGAAGTTCTTGAGGAAAAGAACCACGCGTTCCATCGGCATGTCAATCAGGTTGGCGGCTCGCGGAAGGTGCTGTGGGCCCTGAGCCTGATGACGAGGTACGTCCCCCGGGAGTTCTACGCAAGGATCTCCGGTTGGCCCCAGGCCACGGTCGACGACCATGCAGACCTGCTGGACGCCATCAGGAGCCACGACTCGGAAAGAGCCCGGTCACTGATGGACACCCATATCGTCCATTCCGGGGAACTTCTGGCTGAGCACTTTGACCGCCAGGTCGCACAAGACGAAGAGGGCAAGCCTTCTGAGTAGCGCCGCGCGCTGGCTGGCGGTGACGGCAGGTGGCAGTCGGTTGTCCAATCACGTCGTCTTGTAGTAGTCGATTTCTCCATCCCAAAGTAAACAAGACGCAGAACTTCTAAAATATAATATTTTCTTCTACGATGGTGTTCTGGGTCACGCATAGCCCGGACGCCGTATGCACATCGTAAGGAGATCCCGTGGGACCACAATTGCTAGGCACGACCTTGGAGGGCACCTGGGGCATCAGCGCCGGCAACCAGCTTCAGGTCCCGGAGGAAAATGTCCTCGCCGGTTCCGGGCTTTTGGGGCTCCCTGCTCTTGCCGCGGAACATGGCCGCGAGTGGAAACTCCTGTCGGGGACCATGAACGCCGGGGTATCGAACACGGGGCAACCGCTTCGACATTCACTGCTCGTCACGCAGGTGGTTCCCGCCGACGACGGATGCAAAATCCACGGAGACTATCGGCTCGTAGCCGACGATGACGCGGTTGTTGAACACGGAACCGCCGTATTTTTTGACCGGGCAGAGCACGCGGAGGACGCGGCACCGGCCCTGCGCTTCGCCACCCCCGAGTGGGGGACGGCAATTCTCCCGTACCTCGAAGCGTCTGAGGCCTTCCGTTCCGCGATTCAGGCGTATGACGGCACCATCGGCATCTCGGGAAACGGTGCCGAGGTCCATTTCCGCATCTACAAGGGAAAAGTAATCGAGGTTGGTCGGCGGGCCTTGAAAGGCTCCGACTTCACGGTTTCCGCCAGCGGGGCCACCTGGTGCAACTTGATATTGGGTGAACGCAACGACTTCATGGACCGTGCCATGAAGGGGGAATTCAAATCGACCGGAAGCGGATATGAATACCTCCGGATGACGAAGGTCCTGATCCTGATCATCGACGCCGCGCGAACTGCAGTACTCAACGCCGAGGAGAGCGCAAAATGACCGAGTTCACCGGGCGGTACGTCGATGTACAGGGCATCCGCTCATTCGCTGAAGACTGGGGATCCGGGCAACCCGTGCTCTGTATCCACACGGCGGGACAAAGTGGCGTGCAGTACCGGCATGCAGCTCCGGCGCTGGCCGCCCTCGGCTATCGGGTCATCGTCCCGGATCTGCCAGGTCACGGCCGCACTGAACCGCACCCGGACGGCGCCGTAGCCGACCTCGGAACCTACGCCCAGTGGTGCATCGACTTGCTGGAGGAGCTGGATATCAGCCAGCCCATCGTCGTTGGATGTTCGATCGGCGGAAAAATCACACTGGACATCGCGACCCGTCTCGGAAGTCGCCTTCGTGCAGGCATTGCCATGGCGGCCAGTGCGCGACCCGGTGGCGTCAATGTCAATGGCCTGCGTCGAGAGCTCGAGGATGTTTCGGCGCCCAGTCGTGGTGACCGTACCTACTACGGAACCAGGGCGGTCGTCGGCACTTCGGTGACAGACGAGCGGAGGGACTTGATCGCCCTCATGCATTGCCGTGAGGATCCCACGATCTCCAACTCGGATCTCATCGGCTGGGGTACCCATGACCTACTCCCGGTGTTGGGGAATATTGCGGCCCCGATGCACCTGGTGCTTGGTTCGGATGATTTGTGGGTGCCTCGTGACCTGGCTGAGGCAACGGTTGCCGGCATCGATGGCGCGGATTTCTCCTACATCAGCGGGATTGGCCATTACCCCATGGAGGAGATGACGGAATTTGCAGACTTCATACACCAGTGGCTGGTCCTGAAGGGACTGTCCCACGACGAGCGAAAGGAACGCCTTGGAAACGCTGTTTAGCACGCTCGAGCGGTTGACCGCCCAAGCGCCGGAGGAGATCCTCTTCCGGGATCCTGTCGGAGACGACATTGTCGAGACAACTCGCGGCCAGTTCTTGGACCAGGTCCGCGCTCTCGCCGCCACCTTTACCGCGCACGGGGTGGGGGAGGGGGACTGTGTCGCGTCCTGGCTGCCCAACTGGTCATCCGCCGTGGTTTGGCAGTTCGCCGTTTCGGCCGTCGGTGCGCATGTGATTGGCATCAACACGCGTTATAACAAGGCCGAAGTGGCGCATGTCCTGCACAAGGCCCACCCCGTGGTGATCGGTGTGGCTTATGAATTTCAGCGTTTGGACCTGATCGGCAGGGCGCGCGATGCGCTGGCCGATGGCGCCAGCAGGGGGCATGCGTCCCCGGCTGTCCTACCCGTGGCCGCGCCGGGATCGGAATTGCCTGTGTCCACGGCCCATTACGATATTGGCGGCGGCATATGGAAGCTGTCCGACGGGGACGCTGTGGTCCTCGCTCCCGTGCTCCCGGACCAGGAGCGGCTGGCCGTGGCGTTCACAACCTCCGGCTCCACCGGATTGCCAAAACTGGCAGCCCATTCAGAGTCCGGCGTCGTGCAGCAGGCAAAGGCAAATGCTGTCAGTTGTGACTTCCGCAGCGGTGACGTGTTCGTGGCCCCGTTGCCGTTCTCCGGTGTCTTCGGCTTCAATGCGACTTTGGGGGCGATGGTGGCCGGCTCCTCGGTACTGATGCATCCGGTCTTCAACGAACAGAGATTGCTTAGGGATATGGCCCGCTACCGCGTCACTCACTTCGTAGGTGCGGACGACATGTTGGTGAGGCTCAAGAATGCCTGGCTCACGGAGCCGGCAGACCTCGGCGCATGGCGCCTGTTGTACATGGCCGACTTCTTGGGGCGGAGCCCGGAGGTCGCAGAGTGGGCCTCCGAGAACTTTGGCACGACCTCAATGGGGGTGTATGGCTCGTCCGAGCTGTTTGCCCTGGTTGCCCACTGGCGACCGGATACCAGGCTCCCGCGCCGGTGGACTGGCGGTGGCGTTCCCGTCAGCGACGCGATTCAGGTTCGACTGGCCGACCCCTTCAATGGGGCGGTTGTCGACGAGGGAGAAGGCGAACTCCAATTTCGCGGACCAAATGTCGTCAATGCCTACCTCGGCGATGAGGGCGAAGGCGCCCAGGCGTTCACGGAGGACGGTTGGTTTCGGAGCGGTGACTTGGGGCGGATGACCGAGGACAACGGATTTGAGTACGTCTGCCGGTCCGGGGATGTGCTGCGGCTCAAGGGGTTCCTCGTGGAGCCCGCTGAAGTAGAAGCACGGCTCGTAACGCACCCGGCCGTCGACGTTGCCAAGGTGGTAGGCGGCAAAGACGCGACCGGTGAGCCAGTGGCGGTAGGTTTCGTGACTGTGACGGAGGGCGAGCATGTTGAGGAATCCGAGCTGATCGACTGGTGCAAAGCGACACTCGCACGCTTTAAAGTTCCGCACCGGGTTGTAGTTATCGAGGCGATGCCCACGACGGCAGGAACGAATGGCAGCAAAATCAAGGCTGCCGTGCTCCGCGACTGGGCAAGCGCGGCACTCGCTTCCTAAGGAATATCTGAAAGGACTGTCCGGACCACGTGTCGGGGCAGTCCTTCCTTTTATATTCAAGACTGCCGCGTTCCTAGCTGCGGAGGTGAGGAAAAATGCTGGTTAACCCGGGCATGAAATTTTATTGACCTTCGTTTGACTCAAGTCTTGTTGAAGCTGACCATATAATATATTGTCGAATTCGTAGTGGTGAGCATCACGTGACATCGCGACGCAGATCACCGTATGAGGCCGCGCTGGGTAGGCCTGAAATTCCAATGGAGGGATAACAATGTTTGCACGCCGAACATTTATGGCAGTTTCCGCAGCGGCGCTCGTTGCTGGGCTAAGCGCCTGCGGGGCCTCGACCGAGGGAGCGGCTCAGAGTGCACCCAAAGAGATCACCATCGCGGGCCTGTGGGCCACGAGTGGTCCCAGTGCCGCATATGGCGACTGGTATGGGAACGCCGCAAAACTGGCGGTAAAGCAGATCAATGATGCTGGTGGCCTCAATGGCAAGACAAAGATCAATCTCAAGATCGAGGACACGCAGGCTCAGCCCGAGCCGGCCGTCACGGCCATGCAGCGACTGCTCGGCGAGGATGTTCGTTTCGTCGAGTCTGCCTTCTCAAGCCAGACGCTGGCGCTCATGCCGATCGCTACGCAGTCGAAGATCCCCGTGATGAACGGCGGGGCGCAGAGCCCATTGCTGGCTGATACCGGCGGCTACCTCTTCAACACCATTCCGCTCATCTACAAGGAATCGGATGTTCTTGCCCAGTACCTGCACGACAAAAAGGGCAAGACCAAGGCTGCCGTACTGCACACCAGCGACGACGGCGGTGTTGCCGCCTACGACGCTTTCAAGAAGGCATTTGAAGCGGACGGCGGCAAAGTCGTTGCCGTGGAGACCGGCAAGTACCAAGCGACTGATTTCCGGTCCCAGCTCACGAAGCTGAAGGGGTCGGGGGCGGACGTCCTGGTCATCGGCGCTTTTGGGCTTGATTCCAACAACATCATCTCCCAGACGCGGGAAGTGGGATGGGATGTGCAGATGGCGAACACTTCGTGGGTAGCCATCCCTGAGGTTCTGAAAAACCCCGCCGCCGAAGGTCTGATCCATACCAGCATCCCGTTCAACCCGACGGCAGAATTCACGGCGGCTTATGAAAAGGCCTACGGCAAGAAGCCGACGAGCGGCTACATCGGCAACTACTACGACGGCATCAATGTCTTCGCCAAGGCTTATGAAAAGGCCAGCAAGAACGGAACGATTGATCCGGACGGCGAAGCAGTCATGGCCGCGATCAAGGAGATCAAGACCTTTGACTCTTCGTATGGTTCCAAGCTGGCCTTCGATGACCAGCTGGTTGCCGAACGTCCGATTTCGGTTTCGATGATCACTGACGGCGCCTCGAAAGTGATCTCCAAGGACGCCGGAAAGTAGCGCGTCGGCCGCGCATACAGTGACCTTTCCCTGAACTGAGGAACCATGAACCTAACTATCCAACTGCTACTCAACGGTTTAGTCGCGGGGTCGCTGTATGCGCTGGTCGCTGTCGGATTCGCATTGATTTTCAGTGCGACCAGGCACTTCCATATCGCGCACGCCGCAGTCCTTTCCACGGCCGGCTACGTGACATATCTGCTAACCAACGGGTTGGGATTTCCCCCCGCCTTGGCCATTGTGCTGGCCCTGCTCGTCGCCGTCCTGCTGGGCGTCCTGCTCGTCAGATTCATCTACGTTCCGCTGAATAAGCGCGGAGGCCAAGGTTTCATCCTCTTCCTGGTGTCGTTGGGTGTACTGACGGTTTTTGACAACATCTTCACCATTGGATTGGGGGCCCGCCCCGCGAAACCGGTTCTGGGTGCCTGGTTCCATACAGTGGTGCCTTTTGGCCCGTTTTCGCTGACCGCGGGACAGATCACCATCATCGTGCTCAACGTCGCGTTGTTCGTCGGCCTCGTGACGGCTCTCGAGAAGACTCGCGCCGGGAAACTGATCAAGGCATATTCGGGAAACCCGGAGTTCTTCCAGGTCTTCGGCCAGCGTCCCATGCTCGTTCTCGTCTTGGTATATGCCATTGGGTCGCTCTTTGCCGGCATCGCAGGAATTCATCTTGCAGCGGACACGGGCATGCAGCCAGGACTCGGGGAGCAGTACTTCATCATCTCCATCATGGCCGTTTTCATTGGCGGCATCGGCAGTATGCGCGGCGCATTCGTCGCGGCCATGGGGCTCGGTATCCTCCAGAACCTTCTGTTGCTGGTCATGGGCTCACAGTGGACGCTGGCCACGGTGTTCGCGGCGTTCCTCGTCGTCATGACCCTTAGTCCTGAAGGCTTGCAGGCTCTCAAACTGAAGGTTCCTGGAAGGAGCAAACTCGCATGAGTTTCATCGTTTCACTCATCACCATGATCGCCATTTTTGGTATCCTCTCGGTGTCGTTGGGGCTCATGACCGGGCATTTGGGGATCTTCTCCATGGCACACGCTGCGCTTTTCGGGCTTGGCGCCTATACCTACGCGTTCCTCACGGTGAAAGCCGATGTCAGTGTCCTGGTCGCCGTTATCGCCGCGATGGCGATTGCAGCACTGGGCGGGGCCATCATGGCCATCCCGTCGCTGCGTGTCTCCGGGGACTACTTCCTCGTGGCTTCTTTCGCACTACAGATCATTGCCACCAGCCTGTTTGAGAACTGGACGGGAATTACCGGTGGAACCGCCGGTATCCCCGGCATTCTAAGGCCTGAATTTGGGCCGTTGTCCTTCGTTACGGACATCGACTTCATGATCATCTGCCTGGTCGGCGTTCTGGCGGTCACCCTGCTGACCTGGATCGCAGTCCGGTCGCCCTACGGACGCATGATGCACGTGATCCGCGACGATGAAACCGTTGCGGCGACCATGGGCAAGCCGATTGCCAGCACCAAGGTCACCGTCGTGATGATCAGTGCTGCTTTCGCCGGGTTCGCAGGCGTGCTTTATGGGCAGTTCCTGATGTACATCAGTCCCGCCTCATTCGAGGTGCATGTTTCGGTAACCCTGGTGACCATGATTGTCATCGGCGGGATGAACAATGTCTGGGGAACGCTGGTGGGGGCGGCAATCATTCTGCTCATTCCGGAGGCCCTGCGGACGATGCAGATGCCGGCCGACGTCGCTGGACCCATGCAACAGGTGTTCTTCGGTGTGCTGTTGGTGGTGCTGATGTTCTTCAGACCCCAGGGGCTGTTTGGCGAACGAACCTCGTCAATGACGGGGAAGAGAGCAAAAACCAAGAATCCAACAACCGACGAAGTCGTCGTGGACCAAGGCGGGGATCTGACCCATGTTGCTTGAAATCGCTGGGCTCAATAAGCACTTCGGCGGACTGCACGCCGTCCGCGACGCCACCTTCAGTGTTGGTGAAAACAAGGTCACAGGGCTGGTGGGCCCCAACGGCGCCGGTAAAACCACTGTCTTCAACATGGTGACGGGAACCTTCCCGGCTGATTCTGGGACCGTTGTCTTCAACGGCCGGGACATCACCAAGATTTCCGCCCAAGAGCGTGTCCGGGCTGGCATTGCCCGGACATTCCAGGATGTCAGGCTTTTGCCGCGGCTCACAGTGGAGGACAATGTCGCGGTCGGTGTTCAAAAACAGTCGGGCGAGAGCCTCGCTAAGGTATTCTTCGCCCCTTTTGGCGTCAGAAAGAGGGAACGAGAAACGCTGGCCACCACCCGGGAGGCTCTCGCATTTGTCGGTATCAACGAGAAGTTGTGGCGTGAACCGGCAGCAAGTCTTTCGTACGGGGAACAGAAACTTGTCTCGATTGCCCGATTGCTTGCCACGGAGGCAAACCTACTGCTTCTGGACGAGCCGACGTCCGGTCTCGACGAATCCTCATTGGACCAGTTCCGCGCTGTCCTGAGTCGTCTTCTGGACGACGGCCGGACCGTGCTCATGGTTGAACACAACATGCTCTTGGTCCGTGAACTTTGTGACCAGGCAGTGTTCCTGGCCACGGGCGAGGTGCTCGCAGTCGACACTCCCGCAGAGCTGATGGAAAAGGAGGAACTCCGTGAGGTCTACTTCGGAGCCTAAAGAAGACGTCCATATTGACACTGCCGAAACACCTGAGGATAGTTTCCTGGAAATCCGTGACGTACATGCGCGGGTGGGCGGCCAGAGCGTCTTGCAGGGGCTCGACCTGAGCCTCGTCCAGGGTGATTTCCTGGCATTGCTTGGGCATAATGGCGCAGGCAAATCCACTCTCACGCGTACGATCATGGGCTTGATCAAGCCCCGTCAGGGAAGCATTTCCTTTGACGGGAAGTCCATAACGGGAATGGCGACGCCACAAATCAAAAAGCGGGGTCTCGGACTGGTGCCGCAGCAGCGTGGATACTTCGAAAACCTTTCGGTGCTGGACAACCTCTCGCTTGTTGAGGGTGCCGAGGACGGAAGGTTCACCCTGGAGACCATCTTTGAAATGTTCCCGATCCTCGTGGACCGCCGGACGCAGCTCGTCGGGACCATGTCCGGTGGCCAGCGGCAGATGGTGGCAATCTCGATTGCCTTGCTGTCGAATCCCAAGCTCTTGATGCTGGACGAACCGTCAGTGGGCCTCCAGCCCAACCTCGTGGAACGCGTCATGGAGGTTGCCAAGGATATCAATGAGAAATATGGGATCACCATTATTCTCGTGGAGCAAAACATTGAAAAGGCGCTCGGTGTTGCCGGCCGTGTGGCCGTGGTGAACCGTGGGCGCATTGCTCTGGACCGGCCGACCGCAACGGTGGAGGCCAAGGAAATCTGGGAGCTGCTCTAATGAACTGGAACGGGATGAGAGCGGCCGCAGACACTCTCACCTACGCTGGCCTGCTGGAACAGTGGGCGTCAGGGACGCCACAAGCCACGGCTCTGGTAGACGAGCACGGCGCCCAGAACTACGCGGAGCTTGCCGGACGCGTGGACGCGCTGACCCGCGGATTTGCGGAGCTTGGTGTAGGGCGCGGCGACGTCATCGCGGTGTGGTTGCCCAATATGCGCGAATGGGTGGAGACGGCATTCGCCGCCGCAGCGCTTGGCGCCGTTGCTCTTGGTGTCAACACCAAATTGCGCGGATACGACGTCGATGGCCTACTGCGGGAATCGGCTGCGAAGGTGCTTGTTACCCGACCGGGCTTCAAAGGGATCGACTTTCTTGGCATGCTGGGCGATGTCGACCCCGACGTGCTCGCCGGTCTCTCCGCCGTGGTCTGCGTCAACGAATCTCCCGGTACCGACGAGGCACGGACGCCCGAACGGGCCACAGCCCTCTCCGTCAACGTGCGCCAAATCTCCTACGCGGAGGTTATTTCCGGAGCTGCGGCCGGTGGGAGAGAAAGTGCCACTGCCGGGTCCGCCGTCCGTGGAGCGTGTTCGACCGACCCCGCCCTCCCGGTGCAGGCATTTACATCCTCGGGCAGCACAGGCCGCCCGAAGTTGATTTTGCATAGCCAGGGAGGTTTGCTTTTCCACGCATACTCCTGTGCGCGGAGCTTCGGCTTCGACGCGGATGACGCCGTGGTTCTTGGTGCACTGCCGCTATGTGGTGTATTCGGCTACAACACCCTTCTCGCTGGACTGGCTGCGGGTCGGCCAGTGGTTCTCCAGCCAGTATTCACAGCGTCAGACGCCATCGAGCTCATCCGGCGCCACGGCGTCACCCATATGGCAGTCTCCGATACCATGCTGAGGATGATGCTCGACGCCATCCCGGCAGGCGAGGAGGAACGCTACGCGTGCTGGCGCGAGGCCGCATTTGGAAACTTCACTGCCGGGAACCCGCAGGACATCATCGAGGCTGGCAAACGTTTGGGAAAGAAGTTCTTCCAGACGTACGGATCAAGCGAAATCCTCGCGCTCATGACATACCCCGCCGCTGGCAGCGGAGCCGATCGCTGGATCCTCGGCGGCGGCGAGCCCATCTCGGATGATATCGAGGTGAGAATCCACACCGCCGAAGGCCGTGTCGCAGGGATTGGTGAGCAAGGTGAAATTCACGTCAAGGGCGCCAACGTTTCGATCGGCCTACTGCGAGATGGCACGGTGGAACCGGTGGAGACAGACAGCGACGGCTTTTTCGCCACGGGGGACTTGGGCTACCTGCTCTCCGAGAGGGACGTCGTCTACCAGTCTCGGCTCGGTGACGCGCTTCGCATCGCCGGCTTCCTTGTGAACCCCCGCGAAGTCGAAGAGTTCCTGGAGAAACTGCCGCAGGTCGACCAGGCCCAGTATGTGGCGGTGGAAACCGCCCGCGGACTCGTCCCCGTGGCTTTCGTCACCGCGCCGAGTCCAAAGAGGGAGAAGACCTGGGAGGCTGACGAAGGTGCCGTCTTGAAAGCCTGCTCGAGCCGGTTAGCTGCATTCAAGACGCCCAAACGCGTGCTGTTCACTGACAGTTTCCCGGTGATAGCCGGGGCAAATGGCGACAAAGTGGACAAAAAGGCCCTTCGCGCATTGGCAGCCGAGGCACTCGAAGCCCAGCGCACGGAAGCGCAGACCACCAGCCGGTGAAGCGGGAACAACGGCATGGCCCATACGGGACAGTACCCGCCATGGGCAGCACCACCACAGACGAAGGGACACCAGGCGTGAGTACCGAGATGATGAACGTGATGCGCATTGAGGAGTTCGGCCGCCCCGACGTGCTGAAGCAAACCAGAATCCCCATCCCGGTTCCCGGGCCCGGCGAGTTGCTGATCAAAGTGGCATACTGCGGCGTTTGCAGGCATGATCTCCTCACGCGCTCCGGCGCATTCCCCCGGGCACAGCTGCCGGTGGTCCTCGGCCATCAGGTCAGCGGGACCGTCGCAGCGGTAGGCGAAGGCGCTACCGGATTCGGCGTAGGGGACCGCGTCATGACCATGATTTTCGTCGGCTGTGGCGAGTGCGAAAATTGCGCCAGCGGCCGCGACGCCCTCTGCCTCGAGCAGACCCCAAAGTTCCTCGGCGAGGACTACGACGGTGGCTACGCAGATTACGTGGCTGTGCGCCAGCGCACGGCCGTTGCCGTCCCGGACTCCGTGGGCCTCCCGGAAGCCGCCATCCTTACCTGCACCTTGGGTACGGCCTACCATGCCCTGATTGGCCGTGGGAAGCTCGTCGCCGGGCAGACCGTCGTCGTCACCGGCGCAGGCGGCGGCGTGGGCAGCCACGCGATCCAGATCGCCAAGGCCATTGGCGCAGTCGCCGTCGGTGTTGTCTCCAATGAACGCGGGGCTGAAAGCGCACGTGCGGCAGGCGCTGATCAGGTCATCGTCAACCCGGAACGAAAATTCGCCAAGGAGCTGAAGAAGACGCTGGGGCATCAGGCACACGTGGTCCTCGAAGTCGTCGGCGAACCGACACTCAACGAGTCCCTGCACGCCGTTCGCCCGGGCGGTACCGTCGTCGTGCTTGGAAACGTGCAGGGCAAGAAGGCCAGCATCCCGCCGGCCTATCTGATTCTCAAGGAGATCAGTCTGATCGGTACCAAGTCCTGTACCACCGACGAAATGGGGCAGGTTCTGGACCTCATCGCCAGCGGGAAAGTGGTCCCGGTGGTATCCGAGCTCATCCCGCTGTCCCAGGCGGCCGAACTCCACCGCACGATGGAAACCGATGGCACATCTGGCCGCGTCGTCTTGGAGGTGGCCGGTGCCTGAGAACATGACGTCCGTACCGCCCGCGGATGGGCTGTATCTGGAGGACCTCGCCGAGGGCCAGTCGTTTCGTTCCCAGGGGCGGACCATTACTGAAGCCGACCTCACCATGTTTTCTATGCTCTCGGGGGACTGGAACCCCATTCACTCGGATGCCGAGTTCGCCAAGACCACGGCATACGGGGAGCGGCTGGTGCACGGGGTATTTGGCCTCGCGGTCGTCACCGGATTGATGGACCAAGCCGGCTGGTTTCGAACCTCAGCCATTGCCATGCTGAACATTGAGGACTGGAAATTCGCGCTTCCCATTGCGATTGGGGACACGTTGGTGTGCCGCATGGACATCACCTCGGTGCGGCGGACATCGAAGGGCGACGCGGGCGTCGTGGGTCGACGCTTCACGCTGGAAAACCAACATGGTAAGGCCGTGCAATACGGCGACATCGGCATGCTTGTCCGCGTGCGCAGCACCACTGAAGGGAACAAATGAGATGCTGACGATCACCGGAACCGCGGGACTCCGAGAATGGGTAGGCCGTGACATGGGGGCCAGCGATTGGCTGGAGGTCGACCAGCACCGGATAGACCTCTTCGCCGAGGCCACCGGCGACCACCAATGGATCCATACGGACCCGGCTCGAGCCGCTTCGGGGCCTTACAAAACGACGATTGCCCACGGCTATCTGTCTCTGTCACTGCTGTCCGATCTAGCCGCCAGCGTCTACACGGTCGAGGGAATCAGTGCCACCGTCAACTACGGGCTGAACAGGGTACGCTTCCCGGCGCCCGTCCCTGTTGGGTCGCTAGTTCGCAACCGCGTTCACCTCCTGGGTCTGGCCGACGTCACTTCTGGAATCCAAGCCACGGTCAGCCACACACTGGAAGTGAAGGGGTCCGAACGTCCCGCGGTCGTGGCCGAACAACTTCGCTTGATGGTGCTTTAGGATGGCGCTGGTTTTATCTGCCCGGCACGGCGACGTGCTGGTGTTGACGCTGAATGACCCCGAACGCCGCAACCCCCTCTCGGCGGAAATGCGCGAGGAACTCATTGCGGCGGTCCAGTCCGCGTCCACCGACGCATCAGTCGGGGCGCTGATCCTGGCCGGCGCCGACGGAGCATTCAGCTCCGGCGGTGACTTGGGGAGCATGCCGCCGGCGTCCCCTGAGGACGCCGTGGAGCGTCTGCAACGAGTACGCCTGCTCGTTGAACTCATAGCAGGCCTTCCCCTCCCGGTAATAGCCGCGGTAGAGGGGCCCGTTGCTGGTGTGTCGGCCGGGCTGGTTGCCGCGTGCGACGTCGTCGTGGCCGCCGAGGGATCAAAGTTCCTGTTTCCCTTCGCCCGGCTGGGCCTGATGCCCGACGGGGGAGCGCTCGCCACCGTCGCCCGGCGAACCGGCGAGGCCATTGCACGGCGGATTTTCCTCCTGGCCGAACCGGTGCCTGCGGAGACGGCGCTGACCTTCGGCCTGGCCGATCGGACGGCGCCGAGGGGCAGGGCACTGGAAGCCGCGCTGGCAGTTGCCGCCGACTTGGCCCGGCGCGCACCCGGATCGGTCGCCGGCATCAAGGCCTACTACGCGCGCGGTTTCACCGAGCTCGCGCGCGCACTCGACACGGAAGCAACCGCCCAGGTGGAGCGCTATTACTCTGAGGAGTTCGCCGAGGGGAAAGCAGCCTTCTTCGAGCGACGTGAACCGATCTTCACCGCCCGCCCAGAGGCCGGGCAGGCTGCCACTTAGAATTCCGGGAAACCGGTCAAACACTGCGTGACGGACGCCCGTCCAGCACGCGCCAACGGACAAGGGAAGAGGAGAAAATGGGACTTTTGGAAGGGCGCACCGCCGTCATCACCGGCGGTGCACAGGGACTGGGATACGCCATCGCCGAAGCCTTTGTTCGCGAGGGCGCGAACGTGGCCCTTGGCGATTTGAACGCCGATGGAGTGGCCGAGGCCGCGAAGCGACTGGATGTGGGTGACCGGGCGGTCGGCGTGCCGTGCAACGTGACGTCCGCCGATGACGTGGATGCATTGTGTTCCGCTGCCAAGGACCGGTTCGGCTCGCTGGACATCATGGTCAACAACGCGGGCATCACCCGCGACGCGACCATGCGGAAGATGACGGAGTCCGAATTCGACCAGGTCATCGACGTGCATCTGAAGGGTTGCTGGCTCGGCACGCGCGCCGCCTCGTTGCGCATGCGCGAACAGGACAGCGGTGGCTCCATCATTAACGTCTCATCCATCTCCGGCAAGGTCGGCATGCTTGGGCAAACCAACTACAGCGCCGCCAAAGCCGGCATCGTGGGCCTGACCAAGGCGGCGGCCAAGGAAGTGGGTTTCGCCAACGTGCGGGTCAACGCCATCCAGCCCGGCATCATACGCACCCCGATGACGGACTCCCTGCGCGAAGACGTCATGGCCAAAAAACTGGCGGAAGTGCCCATGGGTCGTGTCGGGGAGCCGGGGGAAGTCGCCTCCGTCGTGCTTTTCCTAGCCAGCGACATGTCCAGCTACATGAGCGGTACCGTGTTGGAAATCGCGGGAGGACGCCACATCTGACCGTGGGGCGAAAGGCGGATGGACCGGACGCAATGTCCGGTCCATCCGCCTTTCCCCTGCAACGAGAAGGCCCCCGCCAAGGAGCCTTCTCGTTGCCGCCGTGCTAGTTGGCCGCTGAAGTAGCCAGGGACGGGTAGGCCAACTGGCCCATCAGTGGCTTGGATCCATCGAGCGCGGCAATGGAGTAGTCCAGGGCGCGCGCGGCTTCGGCCCCGACGAGGCCACTTGCCTTGTCCACGAGCTGATCCCGTGTGGCGCGGTCCGTCGGCGAACCACGAAAAGCGTCCTCGCTGCGTTCGATGATGGTGCCGTCCGTGAGGTTGACGCGTACCTCCGCCCGCCAGCTGGCCGGGAACGCGGCCTCGAGGCGATCGCTTGTGTAGCAGACGACCTTGCGCAGCCAACCGTCCAGTTCCTTCGCGACGCGAGGGGCATCTTCGAACTGGGCCACAGTGGCCTCGCCGGTTGCCAGGGCAACGGCGGCACCGAACGGCATGTTGAACTGGGCGTCCACCGGGGTGTTGACGATCAGCTTGCGCTCCGGTGGTTCCGAAACCAGCGTTGCCCCGGCCTTGAGCACAGCGGTCTCGATGGTTTCGATCTCCTCGAGGCACAGGTCCGGGTGCTCCCGATGAATATCGCGCAGCAGATCGATGTTGCCGTGCATGTAGCGGCAGCAAGGGTAGAACTTGATGCTCGTGTCCAGGGCCGCCTTGCCGTATTCCAATTTCAGCGCGCGTCCCGTGGCCAGGCCTTGGCCGTACTGGTTGAGGAAACCATCGCGGCCTTCAATCGCTCTCTCCGGGGCGGTGAAACCGGCCTCCGCCAACCGGGCGGCGCGGATGCCGCTGGCCGCGGCGTGGCCGGCGTTCAGACGTTTTGTCCACGAACCGTCAGACAGGAATTCCAAGCTGCCGGTTGCGAGGTTCGCGGAGAGCGCGACTGCGTGTGTGGATTGGTCTTCGGTCAGCTGCAGGAGGGTGGCGACAGCTGCGGCGGCACCGATCGCTCCTGCGACACCGGTCGGGTGGAACCCTCGTCCGTAGCTCTCGGCCGCGCCGAGCAACACTCCAACGCCGCACATGACGTCGTAGCCGACGGTCGCTGCGTGCAAGACGGCTTCCGCTGAACTGCCTTCCTCATCGGCCACGGCGAGTAGTGCCGGGAAAACGACGACGGCGGGGTGCAGGGAGGCTTCCTCGAACGTGTCGTCAAGCTCCAGGCCGTGGGCCGTGACGCCGTTGAGCAGAGCCGCATCCTGAACGGAAGCGTAGGTACCGGTGCCATGAACCAAAGCGGGCCGGTCGTCAGTGGGGGTGGGGGAGAGGCGGACAGATGCGCGTACTGCCACGGCAGAGTCCCGGTCCACGCCGCCGGTGGTGATGGCGAGGTAGTCCAGCAGGAGCAGGCGCATCCATTCGGAGACCTCAGGGGTCGGCGCGTGCTGCTGAGTGCTTGCGTGGCGGGCTAGTTGGCGGGCGAAGCTGATGTCTTTCATCGGGTCTCCTGTAGTTGGGCCAGTACTTCTGCTGTGTGTTGGCCGATAGCGGGCACGGGGTCCATGCGGAACCCGATGTTGCGGCTAGTTACCGGCGGAACGAGGGAGCGCACGGCACCTGACACCGTGTCCACATCCATCCAGCGGCCGCGCTGTTCCAGCTGCGGGTGTGCAGAGAACTCCTCCATGTTCCGCAAGCGGGCGTTGGCAATGCCGGCTCCGTCGAGTCGGACCAGGATTTCCTCCGCGGAGAGCGCCGCGAGAACCCGGTTGATATCCGTATGCAGCTGTTCGCGGTGTTGAACGCGGAGCGCGTTGGTGGCGAACCGTGGATCGGCGCCAACACGCTCGTCCTGCAGGACTTCGGAGCAGAACTTTAGCCACTCGCGTTCGTTCTGGATGGCGAGAAATACGGTTCCGTCGCTGGCGCGGAACGGACCATAGGGCGCGATCGTCGCGTGTTGGGCACCACTGCGGGGCTGCTGCGTTCCGCCGTATTGCGCGTACAGGTATGGCTGCATCATCCATTCGCCGAGGGCTTCCAGCATGGAAACTTCGATGACGTCGCCCTTGCCGGTAATGCCGCGATTGATCAGCGCCGTGAGTACCCCCGTATAGGCATACATGCCTGCGGCGATGTCGGCGACGGAGACGCCGACCTTGGCGGGGGCCTCCTCGGTTCCCGTGACCGAGAGCAGCCCTGCTTCGCACTGGACCAACAGATCGTAGGCCTTCTTTTTTTCATAGTCGCCGCCAGTTCCGTAGCCGGAGATGGAAACGTGGATCAGACGCGGATTAAGGTCCAATGCGTCGTCCGCGCCAACTCCCATGCGCTCAGCTGCTCCGGGAGCCAGATTCTGGATGAGAACGTCCGCATCGGCAATCAATGCCTTCAGCGCGTTGATGCCGTCGTCCGATTTCAGGTCCAAGACAACGGACTCCTTGCCTCGGTTCAGCCACACGAAGTAGCTGGCTAGACCGTTGACCTTCTCGTCATAACCTCGAGCGAAATCCCCGGTGTCGCGTTCGATTTTAATCACCCGGGCACCGAGGTCCGCCAGCTGGCGCGAGGCGAAAGGTGCCGCCACCGCCTGCTCGAGGGAGACGATGGTAAGACCTGCGAGCGGGAGGTTCTTCATGCTGTATGCCTTTCATCGGAATTCAAGAGAATGGCCTCGGCCTGCGCGACTACTGGAGCGTCCACCATTTGTCCGTCCAATTGTGCTGCAGCGCCATGTGAGGCATCGTTGACGCTCACGATGCGCCGTGCCCAGGCGATTTCCTCCGCCGTGGGTGTGAAAGCCCTATGGACCGGCCCGATCTGGAATGGGTGGATGCACAGTTTGCCTCCGAAGCCGAACGAACGGCCGAGCCGGGCATCGGCTTCAATGGCAGCGGCATCGCGGAAGTCGGTAGAGGGCGTATCCAGCGGCGCGGAAAGCCCGGCCGCGCGTGATGCGACGACAAGGCGTGAACGGACTGGGGCGAGTACTGCCGGATCGAGCGCGCTGCGGCAGTCCAGGGAGAAATCGATGGCACCGAAAGCTAGCCGCGTGCACAGGGGCTCCGCGATGATGGAGTCGATGTCACGCACTCCGCCGGCTGACTCGATGAGGGCCACCAGCGCGCGCCCGGGCCCCAAGGCGGATGCGACGTCCCGCAGCAGGGCGGCATCTTCGACCTTGGGGACCACGAGACCCAGAAGAGCACTGGGAGCGCCCGTGGCGGTGAGAGCGGCAAGGTCGTCGTCAAACTCCGGTGTCCCGGGGGCGTTGACACGGACCAGTGCCGACGTTCCAGCGGCGAGCGCCTCAACCGCGGCGTCTCGAGCCGTGGTTTTGGCACCGGCCGCTACGGCGTCCTCCAAGTCGATGATGACGATGTCGGCCCCCGACGCAGCTGCTTTTGCAATCCGTCCCGGCCGGTCACCGGGGACGAAGAGGGCGCTACGTGCCGACGCGACGATCCCCACGGCAGTCATCGGATGTCTTTGACCGGCGGCAGGGATGATTCATCCGGACGCGCAGAGCCCAACTGGGGACCGTGCCCTTGGCGGTAAACCATGAACGTGCGCTCATAGGAAAGGACCACCACACCGTCCTGGTTGTATCCCTCCGTGGCGGCAGTGACTATACCGACACTAGGCCGTGATTTTGAGTCCCTTTTGGCGAGGATCTTGGAGCGGGAGTAGATCGTGTCACCCTCGAATACGGGCTTGGGCATGCGGACCTTGTCCCACCCCAAGTTCGCGAAGACATTCATTGACAGGTCGGTGGTGGATTGCCCCGTGACCAGTGCGAGCGTGTATGTGGAGACGACCAGAGGCACCCCGTGCTCGGTTTGCAACGCGTAGTTGGAATCGACGTGCGTTTTGGATGTGTTCTGCGTCAGCAGGGTGAACCACTGGTTATCCGTGGTGGTTACCGTCTTGCCGGCCGGGTGGTAGTAGATATCACCCACCTCGAAGTCCTCGTAGAAGCGGCCGTTCCAGCCCGCGACCTCGCCACGTTCCAACGGGCGCTCGCCGCCCGGGGGCAAATTCGTCTGCAATGAACTCTCCTGTGATCGCGGGGTGGGAGCTGGCCGACATCCGAGGAGTCGAATCTGCCTCAAACCCTAATATATTTTGCAGTGACTCCAATTTTCCAGCAATTGTCGGCTAAGTCAACGATCATTTCTTCAAAATAATCAACTCAGGCTCTTGTTAGCATAAAATATATTATGTACCTTTGGGGAAAGACTAATTGAAGGGTCCCGCAGTATCGTTCAGCGGGTGCCTGTGGCATTGACTACAGAGAGTCCATAGGGGAAACGATGACTGAACTTAAGGAACCGGACGTGACGTCGAAAGTTGACTACTACCGGGAGCGGACGCGCGCGATTTGCGCAGGGTATCCGGGCGAGTACTGGCGGGAACTGGACCAGGCGCGGGCGTATCCAACCGCATTCGTCGAGGCCTTGACGGACTCCGGCTTGCTGGCGACTCTCATCCCAACCCAGTATGGCGGAGGTGGAGAGGGGCTAGCAGTTGGAGCTGCCATCATGGAGGAGATCAATCGCTCCGGCGGCCACTCTGCAGCGTGCCATGCACAGATGTACACCATGGGTGCGCTGCTGCGACACGGTAGCGAGGACCAGAAGCAGCGGTACCTGCCGGCCATCGCCACGGGAGAGCTTCGACTCCAGGCCTTCTCCATCACGGAGGATGCGGGGTCGGATACCACGAGCATCGTGACGAGGGCTGAGGCCGACGGTGACGACTATGTCATTACGGGTCATAAGACATGGACGAGCCGGATTGACGAGTCCGACCTTCTCCTGGTGCTGGCGAGGACCGAGGACAAAGGCGCGGACAAGACCACCGGCATGACACTTTTCCTCGTTGATCTCCGTGAAGTGCGTGGGCACCAGCCCGAAACCGTGCACGTGGAGAAGGTTCGCACCATGTTCAACTACGCGACGAACCAAATCTGGTATCGCGGCCTGCGGGTTCCGAAGGAATCTGTCATTGGCGAGGTCGGCCAAGGCTTTCGCTATGTTATCGATGGCTGGAATGCCGAGCGCATCCTGCTGGCTTCGGAGGCCATTGGCGATGGCTACTGGTTCGCCGAGAAGGCCACCTCCTATGCCAATGAGCGCGTAGTGTTCGGCCGTCCAATCGGCGTCAACCAAGGTGTTCAGTTCCCCATCGTCGATGGGTACATGCACGTCCGGGCCGCCGAGCTGATGCGCGACGTCGCGGTTCGGCTTTTCGATGAAGGCAAGCCGTGCGGGGCGGAGGCAAACATGGCCAAGCACCTCGCGGCCGATGCTTCATGGGAGTCCGCCAACGCATGCATGAACACCTACGGTGGGTTCGGATTCGTCGATGAGTACGACGTCGAGCGCAAGTTCCGCGAAACTCGCATGTTCCAAGTTGCCCCCGTAAACAACAACCTCGTCAAGACATTTATCGCAAGCAAGGTTTTAGGCCTGCCGCGTTCCTACTAGGAGCCAAGCGTCAAAAGTATGCAGTCCAAACAGGAGGCAGGAATGACAGAAACCCAGAACGCACGCGCTACCTCACCTATCGTTTCGGAGATCGCCCGGTCGGGCACGGACTCCGTAACCGTCTTCGGCCAGGACCTCATCGGCATGCTTGGAACCGTAAACCTCGGGGATTTCGCCTACCTCGAGATCTTCCGCCGATTGCCGGATCAGCGCGAATCAGTGCTCTTCAATGCGCTGGTGGTCACGCTCGTTGAGCATGGAGTGACACCGAGCGCCATAGCGGCCCGAATGACCTACCTCGGTGCGCCCGAATCCATCCAGGGTGCCGTGGCGGCCGGAATACTGGGCCTCGGCAATACATTCGTTGGAACGATCGAGGGTTCAGCCAGGATTTGCCAACAGCATCTCCCGGCGGCTGGACTGCATGACGCTGAGGGCACTACTCGCTTGACCGACGCAGAGATCGAAGACCTGGCGAGTGGCATCGTGGCCGAGCACGCCGCCGAGAAGAAGCCCATCCCCGGCCTGGGGCACCCCGTGCATAAGCCGGTGGATCCACGGGCGCAGCGTCTCTTCGAATTGGGCCGGGAATTGGGGTTCGACGACTCCCCAACGCGGTTGATGGAGGCACTCTCCCGGTTGGCGTCTGAGCGCAGTGGCAAGGTCCTGCCCGTCAACGCGACCGGAGCCATCGGCGCGCTGGCATCGACCTTGGGCGTACCGGCTGAGGTTTCGCGCGGCCTTGGCGTCATGGCACGGGCCATCGGACTCGTGGGCCACCTTCTGGAGGAACAGCGCCAACCGATTTCGAAGAGCATTTGGTACCGGGCCGAGGACGAGGCCAGCTCGGAAGCCTGATCGCGCAGCAAGGCCGCCTCCTGAATGGGAAGGCGGCCTGGCTGTGTGCTGGACACCCTCACGTCCCGAGGGGCGTCTCCTGGGCGGGAGTCGCCTTGACGGCGAGTACTGGCCAATCAGCGCCGAGCAGAACTTCCTGCGCCACGCTACCCAGCAACAGCTTGCGCGCGGGGCTGCGCTTGCAAAGGCCCATGATGCGAAGAATCGCAGGTAGGCTCCCTGCAAGGTCCGGCAGTTCTTCCTCGGCGGTGCGCCCCCGGACGTATTGCCGCACGTCGTGCCTGACGCCGGATGCAGCCAGTAACTCGGTGAGCGCCTCCTGATAAGACGCATCCGAGAACGCGCCACTCATGTGTTCGCCGCCCGGGTCGGCGTTGGCAACGACGCGTTCCTCGTCCAGTTTCATCGCAAAGTCGATGCCTGCGTCGATCGCGGACTGTTCCTCGGGCGGGCCGCATAAGCGACCAAGATTGTCATGATTCTCTCCCGTGATGGGTGTGATTCTGCCTGTCTGCTGTGGCTTTACTCAGCGTCGGCGCCCTCGAAGCCGCGCGGGTCGCCGAGGTAGCGCAATTGGGCCAGGATGGTCCGTTCCGCCGCCCGCCGAGTCCTCGGATGGGTCTTTGTCGGATAGATATGCGCGGCAAGGGCCGCGACGGGCGCGTCCTCCCGCCCGACCAGCGTGGTCTCCAGCTGTGCGAGCCTGCGCAGTCGACGGACACGGTATTCGGCAACGGCGTCGGTAATTCCCCCGAGGCAGGGGCCATGACCCGGCAGAACAAGGGCTTGGCCAAACGACTCCAGCTTGTTCAGCGAGTTCAGGTAGTCGGAGAGTAGTCCATCCGGGTGCTCGATGATGGTGGTGCCTTGGCCGAGGATCGTGTCTCCCGTCAGGACGGTGCCGTTCGGCGCTTCGGACGGCGCATGGAAGCAAACGGAATCGGATGTATGTCCTGGTGTGTGGATGACGCGCAACTGCACGCCGGAGGCGTCGACCACCTCATCATCCTTCAAGGCCGCGGCGCCGACACACAGTTCCGGCCGCCAGGCCCTGACCGGTGCCCCGGACGAGTTGTGAAGATACCCGGCCCCCATACTGTGGTCCTCGTGGTGGTGGGTCAGCAGGATGAGGTCGATCCGCTTGCCTCCGGCTAGCTGAACCAGTAGCGCTCGGTCGTCCGTTCCGGGATCAACGATGGTGACGGATTCGGCGTCAGGAGCTCCGAGGACGTATGCGTTGGTTCCCCCCAATGTCATGGGGTTTTCGTGGGGGAGCAGGAAACGCGAGATCCGGTTGGGCTGCTTCTTCATAACAGTCATCCTAACCGCAAATGCTATATAATATATTATTAATAGTTTGTTTCTTAGAAATCCAGGCCGTGGAGCCCGAACGGATCTGGGCGATCGTCCTAATAGCTGCGGCGGTTCAACGGCCGGCAAAGGGTGGGGGCGTACGGATTGCCTACAACGGTGAGTACCACCGTCCAACGCCAAGCTGCACGGCACGCCGGGAATCGTCGGCGGCCTCTTTTCGCGAGAGTATGGGGCACAGGGGGCGACAAAGCCGCTAGCGACGCCGCGCATCCCCCCGTCAACTGGCCAGCAGAGAAGCTCTGGGGCGGGGGCTGCGAACCAGGGGTTCAGGCGGAAATCGACTTGACGGCCGAATTGTGCTCAACGTTCGAGAACTGCATTGCGGTGGCGCAAACCTCCCCGTGCTGGAGTTCTTCAGTCACTGCACCGACTACTCCGAGCCCGGCGAGCGGGCCGATCAGGATGCCAAGGTCCTGCAGCGGCCTGGCATCCACTCCGGACTGTGGTGAGAGCTGGCCCTTCCGATTTGCCCGCAGGATGTCGTCGCGTTCTGTGCGGACCTGGGTGCCGTCGTCGTCGAACACAATCCGCTCTGCACATCTAGCAAGCCTCGTTCCTAGTTCGAGGAGCGCCAGGCGTGGATCGCCATCGTGTGGAATGAGGTGACCGCACGCACCGACCGGGTCTCGTTGAACGCTGTCGGCTATTTCACCCTGTGGACCGGGCTAGTTGGCAGTCTCGGTGTTGGCCAGGTGGCGGCGCCACCACACGGCGTGTCCCAGGGGCGCGGCCAGGGCCAGCATGACACTTGCCGCAAGGCCCCACGCGAAGATCAACCCGTAGGAACCGCGTTCGGCCAGATGCGCGGTGGCGAAAGTGGCCGCCGAACTACCCAGGAAAAGCGAACCGGCGAACAACGACACCGTCGTCGCGCGGGCCTGCGGGGCGACATCTGTAGCCCAGCCCTGCATCGAGGAGTGCATGATGGCGTTCGCCGCTCCGATAAGGGTCGCCGTCACCGTGAAGGCCGCCGGCATCGGCCAGATCGCCGAAGCGGCGATCCCGACCACCAGGATGACGCCGCCTCCCGCAATCAGCCGGGTGCGGGAGAAATGGTGAACGAGCCGGCGCATCAGGCGAGCCCCGCCGATCACCCCCACCGCGTACCCGGTGGCCAGCACGCCAGCCAGCCCGATGCCGATCCCGGCGTGCTGCAGTGCCGGGACCACGTAGGTGAGCGCCCCCATGAGCACGGCGCCCTCCAGGAACGCGAGCGCGTAGACGACAAGGGTGGACCTGGTGATGGCGCGAGCCGGGTGGAATCGATGGCTACTGGCCGGCGGCGCCGCCACCCCGCGCAGGGCGATGAGCAGTGCCAGGCAACCGACTGCGGGGAGCGCGAAGACGAGCCGCCAGTCCACCCACGTGGCCAGGGCCCCTGCGGCAAGGGTGGCCAACGTGGTGCCCAGAGACGAATAGATCTGTAGGTCGGACAGGCCGCGTGCGCGTTCCAGGCCGGCCCGGGTGTCGCCGAGCAACGTCAACAGCGTCGGATATAAAGCCCCGAACATGAGACCGGTCCAGCTGCGGGCCAGCAACAGAGGAAGATATTCGGCGAAGAGCGTGCTGGCCACCGCTCCCAGGAGGGTGCCGGCGAGTGCGGTCCGCAGGATGTCGAGCCGGCCAAACCGATCACTGAGCAGCCCCCACAGGGGCTGGCCGACCGCGTAGAGCAGGGCGTAGGCAGCCACCAGTTGCACCGCCTGACCCAGCGTCAGGTCAGTCCGCGCGGCAAGCACCAACAACATGGGAGGGGTGGCGAACCGGTCGAAGAAGGACAGGAAGCCGATGGAACGCAGCGCGGCGTCGGGTACCTGTGATAACCGTTCCATGGACACTACTGCTGGACCCGCCGTCGAGGCGGCCACGTGGCGGCCAAAGCATATTGATGTTCCATTGGACAGCATGTAATCAGACCGGCTCACCCAGTGGGTAAAGCGTGACGTCAAAGGGCCAGGCGGCGGCTCCCGGAGGCCACGAACCGGAAGATATCGAAGACGACGGCGGGGCTCGGTCAGGGGAGAACGGGCAACTCGATCCGCGAACCGTTCTGGCCGGTGTGCAGCGTGACGGAACCCGGAGCCGCGGAGGGACCGGTCTTGGGGGAGTCGCCGCCGGCGACGACGATCCGGACGCGGTGGCCGGGGCGGAAGATCCAATCCGTGGACTGCAACTGCACGGTCTGCTGCGTGCGCTTCCCCAAGGCGTCGTCGGGGATCCGCGTCCATCCGGCGGCGGCCTCGGTGACTTTGCCGTCCGGTCCGACATCGAGCACCTTCACGGCCAAGGGGTGCGGTGTTTTCGCGTGGCTGGTCACGGAGAGGTCCGCGGTCACGCTGCCGACGAGGTGCAGCGGATCGGCCAGGGGTTCGCCGGTGAAGAGCGCCGTGCCGTCCGAGTCACCCGATGCCTGGGACGGGACGGTTTCGGGGGTGGGGCAGTTGAACAGGCAGGTGGTTGCCGGACCCGCGTCGGAGTCCGCCCGGAACTGGACGGAGGCCCCCTGCGGAGCCGTGGCGCCCAGACCGCCGGCCGGCGCGGGAAACCAGGTTTCCCCCGTCGGACTGGGCGAGACATCGTAGGAGGACCAACCGGGTGAATCCGTCGTGGGCATGGCAAAGCTGGAGACGTGGTGTTCGGGCAGCTGGCCGTCTTCGGTGTCGGAGAGCCAGTGGTCCCACCAGGCGAGCTGGCCCCCGAGCGGCAGCGGCTGTTCCGCCTGCAGGTGGGACTGCCCGTGGGTCCACGGACCCATCACCAGGTACGAGCTGTCGCCCCGGTCGGCGCCGACCAGATCGGCATAATTCTCAACGGGGCCGGCCCGGAAAACGTCGTACCAACCGCCCGTGCTCATGACGGGAACCTCGACGCGCTGCATGCGGTCGGTGAGGTCCATGTCCGCCCAGTAGTCGTCCGGCTCCGGATGGGCGCGCCAGGTCTTGACCTGCCGGGCGGCGTAGCCCGGGTCGGACGACGTCACCGCTCCGGGCCAGGCAAGGTCGGCACCGGCCAGATTCCCGCCGGGGTAGATGAACTGCTCATACATGTTCGACGGTGCCACGTTTGTCAGCACGGCGGCCAGATGTTCGGGGCGTTGCGCGGCGGCACGCAGCGCCGTCCAGCCCCCGTAGCTCCGGCCGCTGGCTCCCACCTTGCCGGTGGACCATTTTTGGCTGCCCAGCCAATCGATCGCATCCCGCGCCGCAACATCCTGCACCGGCCAGTTCAGGTCGTACCCGTGCCCGGCGCTGGCCCCCGTGCCGGGGATGTCGCAACGCAGGACGTTGTAGCCGTGCTCCGCGAGGTACTTCTCCTCGCTATCCGGTTTCGCCGGGGCATCGGCCGCGTTGTAGGGCGCGAACTGGTAGAAGATGCCGGGGAACCTGCCGGGGGCCGGAGCTCCATCGGTGGCGGGCCGGTGCAGCAGGCAACTCAGCGTGCCGGGAGAGCGGGGACCCTGGTCCGTGACGGGCACGGTGATGCGGCTGGTCGTCACCGAGTATTCCGCGGGACGGTCGTAGCCGAACCAGGATGGCTCGTTGACTGTTGCGGGGTCCTCGGCGGCTGGGGCTGGCGTGCAGGCGGACGTTCCCAGCAGGAGAAGAAGCACGACGGCGATGCTCGCCATCGACCGTCCGCGCAGGTTCCTCAACCGTGCTCCCTCCGTGTACTTCGCTTGGTCAAAACACTATGCGGAAGTCCTGCGTTTGTTCGTACGTGTGCGGGTCAATCCTCCGGAGGATCGACTGGAACGTCGGCCAGCTCCACCTCGATCTCGCCGACGGTCGGTAGTCCGTTGGCCAGCTCCGAGGGCAACGACTCGCTCAGCTCGGTGGCCCACTCGGCAACCCCGATGGGCGATTTGAAGCCGCGCAAGGCATATTCGGCGATGACCGAGTTCTTGGTCTTGCACAGCAGGAGCCCGATGGTCGGCTCATCGCCGGGTTGGGCGAGTAGATCGTCCACTGCGCTCATGTACATCCCGAGCTGTCCGAGGAAGCCGGGCTCGAACGACGTGGCCTTGAGTTCGACGACGACAAAACGGCGCAGCACGAAGTTGTAGAAGACTAGATCGGGGATGAACTCGTCGCCGGCCACTTCCAGCCGCATTTGCCGCCCCACGAAGGCGAAACCGCGACCGAGTTCAAGCAGGAACCGCTGGACGTGGGCCACGAGCCGAGATTCGAGTTCTCGTTCGTCGCGCTTGTCGGTCGTGCCGAGGAAATCGAAGATGTACGGGTCCTTGAGCGCTTCTTGGGCGATTTCCGAGGACGACGGCGGAAGCGTCGCCTGGAAATTCGTGGTCGCCTTCCCCGCACGCTCATGCAGGCGGATCTCGATCTGGTGGGCGAGGAATCGGTACGACCAGCCGTTTTCAGCGGCCGTCTGGGCGTACCAGAATCGCGTTTCCTTCTCCGCTACCTTGCTCAGGAGCAAAACATGGTGGCTCCACGGCAATGTTGCAGACGGTGTCTGCAACATTGCCGGATCGGGCCAGACTTCTGCGAACGCCTTCATGTAGCGCAGGTTTCGTGGGGAGTACCCACGCGCGTCGGGAAAACGCTCACGGAGATCAGCTGACAAACGAGTGACGACCTTGGCGCCCCAGCCCTCGAGCGATTCGCGAGCCAGCAACTCACCGCCAATTTTCCAATACGTTTGGACGAGCTCTTGGTTGACTCTGGAAATCGCATGGGCACGGCCGAGCGTGATGCGGTCGGCGACCGTTGCCAAAAGATCCGGATACCACGCCGGCAACCTGGCAAGCGGCTGGGTGCTGACGAAACGGGCAACCGCATCGTCGCCTGGGTAGTTCTCCGATTGATTCGGTGCCATGACTCCGCCGTCCCATCTCTACTGGCTCGAACCTATCGGCTACCACTGACAAATGGATGCGGCACGGTGGGGATGTGGATAACAGCGACGCGCCCCCGCAGATCGTCAACGTCTGCCCGCTGATCGACGAGCCGTGGGGGCCTAGCAGGAAGGCGACCAGCTCGGCGACATCCACGGGATTGACCAGCTTGCCCAGTGCCGGGACCTTCGGCGGAACACCGGCCCGACCGGGATCGCTGAGCATTAGAGTCTCGGTGGGTCCGGGCGCCACGATGTTGCAGGTGATCGTCCGCGGTGCCAGCTCGATGGCCCAGCTGCGGCTCAGCCCGGCCATGGCCGATTTCGTGGCGGCGTAGTGGCTCTTGCCGGCGACGCCGGTCATGGTCCGGCTGCCGACGAGGACCACGCGGCCGCCGTCGGAGATCCGCCCGGTGAGCGTGTCCACCAGGGCCGAGGCCGCCTCCACATGCACGGCGAACATGCCGCGCAGCGCCGCAGGGCCCAAACCGCCCAGCGGCGCCGTCGTCATGAATCCCGCGGCATGGACCACCGCGTCGACCGGGCCTAGGCGGGCGAGCAGGCCAGCCGGCGCGGAACAGGAGCACCCATGTCCATCGGCGCACGCCAGCGCAGGGACGACATCGTGCTCCTGGCCCACACCGGCGCCCTGACCAGCGTCGAGGGACTCTCGGCACGGTTCGACGTCACCGCCTCCACCATCCGCCGCGACCTCGCCCGGTTGACCGGCGAGGGCAAGATCGCCCGCACCTACGGTGGTGCCAAGGCGCTGACCGGAGGCGGCGGGGAGTCCACGTTCCGCCAGCGCAACCAGGAGGCAGCCTCCGCCAAGCGCGCCATGGCCCGCCTGGCTAGGACCCTGGTGCACGACGGCGAATCCATCCTCCTCGACGCTGGCTCCTCGGTCGCGGCGCTGGCCACCGAGCTCCAACACGACATCTCGCTCACCGTCGCCACCACCTCGCTGGCCGTGCTCGAGGAACTCGCCGAGGTCGATGCCATCCACGTCGAATGCCTCGGCGGGACGCTCCGCCACCCCAGCCAGGGATTCGTCGGCCCGCTGGCCGAAGCAGCGCTGGAGCGCATGACGTTAGACCGGGTGTTCCTCGGGGCAGACGGCGTCGCCGTGGATTCCATCTGCGAAGCCGACCTGCAACAGACCCGGCTCAACGAGATGATGTGCCGGCAGGCCCACGAAGTCGTCGTGCTGGCCGATGCCTCCAAGCTGGGAGCCGCACCGTTCCATGCGTGGGCGAAACTGCCCGAACGGTGGACGCTGGTGACCGATGATTCGGCGACCGAGGAACAGCTGGAGCCGTTCTACCTGGCCGGCGTCGACGTAGCCGTGGCGACGGTGACGCCGCTGGTGCAGGTGACGCATGAGGCCTGACCCACCTGTGGTAGTCAACGGAGAAATTGGCGCTGACTGATCGAGGTTAGACCCCCATTCTCGAAGTCGTAGAAGGTCTCCTTGCCTTCCGTTTGTAGTCCTCGCGTTCGTACATCTCCATAGGGCGAATACGGTAGTGGCCGCCAAGTTCCAAGTCTGCTCGAACGCGGTATGGCTTATCAGGTAGCTGATATCTGTGCTCTCGGGCTGCCGAGTAGCCCGGAGTGACGCGTCGATATATTGCGGAGTGAGGCGAATGTGTCCTCACCGGTCACTGCCCTGGCACCCCCGCTTAGCAGATCGCCGTCGAAGCTCAATTGCTATTGTGGCCGTTGTCTTGAATGACCTGATCGAGACCCGGCGCTTTGCGTACAAGAGCTGCCTGCGCTGAGCGAGAGTCAGGGGTGCCGTCTAACATTGTGCTGGTAGGGCGGCTTCGCCTGTCACAAAGTCGTCTCCCAACCGCTCGGGAGGACGTCAGCTCAATAACAAAGGATCTGAGTGTCGCACAGTTTCATCAACCACGGTCGAATTGTGGCTCTCATCTGGAACATCGCTGACGATGTGCTGCGTGACCTCTACGTCCGTGGCAAGTACCGGGACGTGATCCTCCCATTCATAGTTCTGCGGCGACTCGACAGCGTGCTTGGCCCAACGCGTGACCACGTGACGGCAATGAAGAAGATGCTTGATGATGCCGGGATCGCTGATCAGGATGCTCCGCTCCGGGACGCGGCCAAGCAGGACTTCTACAACACGTCCGGATACTCGCTGCAAGACTTGCGTCATGTGTCGAACTCGACCCGTCTACGGCAAAACTTCGAGGCGTACCTTGACGGGTTCTCACTTAACGTGCAAGAGATCATCGACAACTTCGAGTTCCGAAATCAGCTTCCGCGTTTGACGAAGGCAGATGCGCTCGGAGCCTTGATCGAGAAGTTCCTCGCGCCTGATCTTGACCTCTCGCCGACGGGTCTCGATAACCATGGAATGGGTACTGTCTTCGAGGAGCTCGTACGTCGTTTCAACGAGGAGAACAACGAGGAAGCTGGTGAGCACTGGACTCCGCGCGATGCTGTGAGGCTGATGACCAGGCTGATGTTTGAACCGATTGCCGACGCGATCCCCTCAGGAACCTACCGTCTCTACGACGGTGCCATGGGTACCGGTGGCATGCTCACCGTCGCCGAGGAGACGCTGAAGCACCTCACGGAGCGATCGGGTAAGAAGGTCTCCACCCACTTGTATGGGCAGGAGATCAACGCAGAGACCTATGCGATCGCAAAAGCCGACCTGATCCTGAAGGGAGATGGCAAGGCAGCCGATAACATTGTCGGCGGCCCCGCATACTCGACGCTCTCGAACGACGCGTTCGCCGGGCAGGAGTTCGACTTCATGCTCTCGAACCCGCCGTATGGCAAGAGCTGGAAGTCCGACCAGGATCGACTTGGGGGCGCGAAAAAGATCATCGACCCTCGCTTCGTGGTCACTCACGACAACGACAGCGAATATTCACTCGTGACCCGGAGCAGCGACGGGCAGCTCATGTTCCTGGCGAATCTGATCTCGAAGATGAAACTGGGAACTGATCTGGGTTCGCGGATTGCATCAGTTCACAACGGTTCTTCTCTGTTCACTGGCGACGCAGGGCAGGGCGAGAGCAATATTCGTCGCTGGATCATCGAGAACGACTGGCTCGAAGCGATCGTCGCGCTGCCGCTCAAGATGTTTTACAACACCGGCATCGCGACCTACGTGTGGGTGCTTTCGAACCGCAAGGAAGATCGGCGTATGGGTAAGGTGCAACTGATCGATGCCACCGGATGGTCGACGCCGCTGCGCAGGAACCTCGGTGAGAAGGGCGTCGAAGTCAGCGCGACTGACGCCGACAAGGTTCTCGAAGCATTCACCGCATTCGATCAGTATGAGGACACCGACCGCTCAAAGGTGTTCGACGGAGTCGACTTCGGCTATCGGAAGATCACCGTCGAACGGCCGCTCCGCATGGCCGGCGTCGATCCCAACCGTGTATACACGACCAAGGAGATCAAGCAGCTCAAGGAAGAGGGTGTGCGCGATGAGACTGCGCCACCGGTCATCAAGAAGAGGCTGCCGCAGGCTGCGAAGCCTGACCCGCTGCACGGCCGATACGAGGTGCACATCGACGGGCGATCTCGCGTGGTGGAGTACGAACCCGACACCGCGCTCCGCGATACTGAACAGGTGCCGCTGACTGAGCCGGAAGATGAATACGCCGACGGGCTCGAGGCGTTCTTCCGACGTGAAGTCACTCCTTACGCTCCGGATGCGTGGATTGACGAGTCGAAGACAAAAGTCGGCTACGAAATC
This sequence comes from Arthrobacter sp. ASL1, assembly GCF_056680475.1. NCBI lineage: Bacteria > Bacillati > Actinomycetota > Actinomycetes > Micrococcales > Micrococcaceae > Arthrobacter > Arthrobacter sp. ASL1. The sequence continues at coordinate 1,789,570 of NZ_CM155284.1, read as the reverse complement.
TCCTTCACCCGCAACTTCTACAAGCCCGAGCCGATGCGCACGCTGGCTGAGATCCAAGCCGATATTCGCGCGCTCGAAGCTGAAACAGACGACTTGATCACCGAAATCGCAGGTGAGGACTGATGTTTCGTGATCTCCCGCGGTACGTGGAGTCAGCGCCGAATTCCTTCTGGTCGTCTTCAACGCCGAGTCACTGGCGAGTGCAACCGGGACTCGCGGTGCTACAGGAAAACCGGCGCTAGAACGACGGGCTGACCGAGTCTCAGGTGCTCTCGCTGAGCTACGGTCGGGTAATTGTGAAGCCCGTCGAGAAGCAGCGTGGACTGGTTCCCGAGTCCTACGAGGGATACCAGATCCTTGACCCAGGCGACATCGTCGTGCGCCCGACGGACTTGCAGAACGACCATACGAGCATCCGTATTGGACATGTCAAGAACCGTGGGATCATCACCTCGGCGTACATTGGTCTTCGTCCTTTTGGAGGCTGGGGCGATTCGTATGCATATCAGTATCTGACTGTCGTTGACTCATCGAAGCGCATTTACGGAATGGGCAGCGGACTACGCCAGCAACTGGGCTGGTCGGATCTCAAACGGATGCCCTGCCTTGTGCCGCCGGCGGAGGAGCAGGCTGCGATTGTGAAGTACCTCTCCCACGCGAATGCCCGCATCGACAAGGCCATCGCCGCCAAGCGCAGTCTCATCGCCCTCCTCGCGGAGCGGAAACGTGTCGAGGTGAGTGCCCTGATTTCGAGCGGCGACGCCATAACGGGAGATCGATGGTTTCCGGTGGTGAGAAATGGGTGGAGCGTAGTCTCGCTTGGACGGGTGCTTCACCGCGCAGTCGACGGTCCTCACTTCTCGCCCGCGTATTCAGACACAGGTGTTCCATTCTTATCGGCCCGAAACATTCGACCCGGGGCGTGGTCGTTCGACGACCTAAAGTATGTCGATGAGGGTCTCGCGACCGAGTTCGACAGACGCGTGCGTCCCGAGATTGGTGATGTACTCTACACCAAGGGTGGGACGACCGGGGTGGCGAAGGCTGTAGATGTCGATGAGCGGTTTCAGGTGTGGGTACACATTGCCGTTCTAAAGCTCATCAAGGACTTAGTCTCCCCAGAATTTCTCGAGATTGTGTTGAATTCCCCTGCGTGTTATGAGCAGTCACAACTCGAGACTCGAGGTGCGACCAACCAGGACCTAGGTCTTGGCCGGATGAAGAGAATCAGTATCCCGCTGGCTCCGCCAGAGGCCCAAGCGTCCTTCGTTCGCCAAGTCCGCATCGCCGCTCAGAAGATCAAGAGTGTGGCACTACAAACTCAGCGTGAGATTGAGTTGCTTCAGGAATTCCGCACGCGCTTGGTCGCCGACGTCGTGACGGGGCAAGTGGACGTTCGTGCGATCGCAGCTACGTTGCCCGAGGCACCCGAATCATTCGACAACCTGATAACTGCGGTCGATGATGATCTCGAGGAAGCAATGAGCGAGGGTGAGGGGTAAGCATGCAGCGTCTCAACGAGGAGAGCTTGGAATCGCTCATTGTCGCTCAGATGAGCGAGGGTGGCTGGACTGAGGGTGTGCCTGGTGACTATGTCCCCTCCTACGCGCTCGATCTCGGGCACTTTGCCGCGTTCATCGAGTCGACCCAGCCCGATCTCGTCGAGCCCTTAGGACTCGCAACGGAAACCCCGACGCGTCATAAGTTCCTCGCCCGGTTACAGGGAGAAATCACGCGGCGTGGGGTGGTCCACGCGTTGCGTAACGGGATCGATCATCAAGGTCGGCATATTGACTTGTACTACCCGAAACCTGCGGCCGGGAACCCGAAGGCGGCTGAGCATTTCGTCGCGAACCGGTTCGTGATAACGCGTCAGGTGCACCATAGTGTGAGCAACACCGGCGATGCCGTTGACCTGGTGGCGTTGGTCAACGGTCTCCCGGTGTTCACGTTCGAGCTGAAGAACAACATCACAAACCAGACTGTTGAAGACGCGGTGCAGCAGTACCAGCGTGACCGCGACCCTCGCGAGCCGCTGTTTGCGTTTGGGCGGACAATCGCGCACTTCGCTCTTGACGATCAGCGCGCACGGTTCTGCACCGAGCTCAAGGGAACTTCGTCGTGGTTCCTCCCGTTTGATCAGGGATTCAACGACGGCGCGGGTAACCCGCCGAATCCTGATGGGGTGATGACGGACTATCTGTGGCGGCGGGTGCTCTCTCCGCAGAGTCTCGCGGGAATCATCGAGAACTACGCGCAGGTCGTGGTCGAGAAGAATCCGAAGACAGGCAAGAAGGTTTCGAAGGCGATCTTCCCTCGACACCACCAGCTCGATGTCGTACGCCAGCTTCTGTCTGATGTCGAGGCGAATGGTGCTGGTCGGAAGTATCTCATCCAGCACTCGGCCGGCAGCGGGAAGTCGAACTCTATCGCTTGGCTGACTCACCAACTCACGGAGGCCACACACCAAGGGCGGGTCGCGTTCGACTCGATCATCGTCGTCACCGACCGGATCATCCTTGATAGCCAGCTCACGCAGACGATAAAGGCGTTCCTGCAAGTGGGGTCGACCGTGGTCCATGCCGACCAGTCCGGAGACTTGCGGCGGGCGATTTCGGCGGGCAAGAAGATCATCGTCACCACGGTGCAGAAGTTCCCGTACATTTTGGATGACATTGGAGCGGACCACCGTGACCGAAAATTCGCCATTGTCATTGACGAGGCGCACTCATCCCAAGGGTCGAAGACTTCAGCGGCTGTTTCGCGTGCGCTGGCAGGGGTCGAAGCGGGCGAGGAGGACACGGTTGAGGACCGGATCAACCGGATCATCGAGGGTAAGAAGCTGTTGTCGAACGCGAGCTATTTCGCGTTCACCGCAACGCCTAAGAACAAGACGCTCGAGATGTTCGGTGAGCCGGTTCCCAACGCTGAAGGTGGAACGGGTTTCCGCCCGTTCCACTCGTACACGATGAAGCAGGCCATTCAGGAGGGCTTCATCGTGGACGTCCTCGCCAACTACACGCCTGTCGGTAGCTACTACAAGCTGATGAAAACCGTCGAGGACGATCCCGAATTCGACGCGAAACGCGCCTCGAAGAAGCTGCGGGCCTACGTCGAAGGCAACGAACACGCTATCGCGCAGAAGACTGGCATCATGGTCGAGCACTTCCTCTCTCAGGTGGTTGCGAAGCGCAAGATCGGCGGCCAGGCGCGTGCGATGGTCGTGACCGCGTCGATTGCTCGGTGCATCGAGTACTTCCATGCGATCCGCGATGCACTCGGTGCGCGCAAGAGCCCGTACAAGGTGGTCGTCGCGTTCTCCGGCGAGCACGAGTACAAAGGCATGAAGGTTACCGAGGCGAGCTTGAACGGCTTCCCGTCCAACGCGATCGCCGAGCAAGTGAGGACCGATCCATATAGGATTCTTGTCGTCGCGAATAAATTTCAGACCGGTTACGACGAGCCGCTCCTGCACACGATGTATGTCGACAAGGCGCTTTCGGGGGTTTTGGCCGTGCAGACGCTATCTCGGCTAAACCGGGCACATCCCGCCAAGCACGACACTTTTGTGCTCGACTTTGCCAACCACGCCGACGAAATTGAACGCGCGTTCGAGCCCTACTACCGCACAACAGTGCTGGCAGAAGAGACTGACGCCAACAAGCTGCATGATCTGATAAACGACCTCGACACATTCGGCATCTACACGCCCGAACAAGTCGACGAGTTCGTCACCCGTTACCTGGCGGGGGAAATCCGAGATCAGCTCGACCCGCTGCTCGATACTAGCGTCGCGGAGTACATCGGGCTCCCCGACGAAGACGACCAGGTGATGTTCAAAGGCAATGCGAAAGCGTTCCTGCGGACCTACAACTTCCTCTCCAGTGTCCTGCCCTACGGGAGTAGCGAGTGGGAGAAGCGATTGATTTTCCTCGATCACCTGGTGCCGAAGCTGCCAGCTCCGAAAGAAGAAGACCTCGCTGCGGGCATCCTGGCGAACATCGATTTGGAGTCGTACCGGGCTGAGAAGCACACCGCGATAAAGATCGTTCTTGATGACGAAGATGGCACCCTTGACCCGGTCCCTGCCGCCGGTGGAGGGCACCGCACGGATCCGGAACTCGAGAGGCTCTCGGCAATCGTGCGGAGCTTCAACGATCATTTCGGCAATATCGACTGGAACGACGCCGACCGTGTCGAGCGATTCATCACCGAAGAGATCCCAAAACTCGTCGCAGAAGACGAGGCCTACAAGAACGCGCAGGCCAACGACGACCCCGTGAATGCCCGCGTGGAAAGCGACCGTGCCCTCAGCCAGGTGATGTTGCGCCTCATTGCAGATGACACTCAACTCTTCAAAGAGTTCCAGGACAACAGCAGCTTCAAGCGCTGGCTTGCCGAGGCCGTGTTTAATACGACTTACCGGAAGGGCGCGTGATCACCGTCGTAAACGGGTGGTGAGTAGAGCCACGGCAAGAGATCGAATCGGCATATTCAGCATGAACCCATATGCCTCGGGGACTCCGGAGTGTGATGGAATCTAGGCATGAGCAACGGTCCTGGTGCGAAAGCACGCCGCGAAGAAGAGATCGCTCTCCTGATCATGGAAAAAGTCCTTGGGGTCGATATCAGACTCGCAGACGCCGCCAGCGGGAACAAGATGCCCGATGGCTGTTGGATCAGTGGCGACGGGCGAACTCGGGACATCGTCGAGGTCACCTCGCCTCCGGCCAGGGACCTGTTGGCTGAATGGGCCCGGGCGAAGAAGGAAGGCCGACCGCAGAGGGAAAGCGGCTCAATCCCATTGCGTCTGAACGAGCTCGCGGACGTGTGCGCCGAGTTGCTCGCGTCGGACTGGGCGCTCGAAAACATCAAGAAGTTGCAAGTCCAGCAGGCTGATGAACGTCATCTCTTCCTATTTGGGCGAAGTTACGATGCGGCAGACTACTTCTATCGCCTGTCCGACTCTTACGAGGACGGGTCCTTCGAGCCCGTTGAGGATCTCGACCTACCGGAGGGCCTCTCCGACATCTGGTTCAGGGGCCGGGCTCGCCGCAAGTCTGGGCACCTGTTGGGAACCACGGAGATTTGGTTGGCGAGGTACCAAGCCAGGGCCGGGTGGCAGCGCTATATAGTGGAGATTGAAGAGCTGGACCTGCCCTCTCCGGCTGCGGGTATAGCCGACGACTCCGCGCCCGCAGACATGCGGCACCCGAAGGACAGAACCTCCGCTGGCGGGACGGTTGACGTCAGGTAGGCAACTTGCGTGCCGAGTAGCGGAACTCTTCGCGAGCGCGCTCCCTTTAAGTCTCGGCGTCGCTTGAACACGTAAACAGGTAGCCCCGTCGGCTAAAATTGTTGGCCTGCATCGTTATTTGGTTATCGTGTGCAGAGCTGTGCGGATGAGGTCTGGAGCGTTCAGTCTTGCAACGAAACGACGTCTCGCTGGGGAGGCGAGATACGTCTGCTCGGCCCCTTGGTGTGAAAAGGCGACTACCGCCGCCTCAGGTGCGCGAAAGAATGGTCTTTCCTCAACCGCTGAGGCAGCTCATATCAGAGGGTGCCGCCCGGGCACCGCTCGATACGACTCGACGATGACTGAAGGTGCGCGCGTCGATGCGAGCAACGGGATTCACTTGTGCCGAAGTGATGCGAAACTCATAGATGACGATGAGGCCATGTATCCAGTCGCGCTTCTGGAGCAGTGGAGGGCACGTCAGATTGAAAACGCACGCGCCGCTAAGCGGCAGGGATGGAAGAGTCGACATGCAGTCTCATGTCGCACCGTTCGCGTCGGCGGAAAGCGGGGCGTTGATCATGGTCTGCAGCATCGAACGCATCAGGTCCGGGGAGGCGTCGGAGCGTGCTTCGACAAGCATGCGCCGAGGGTCGATAATTTGGGCAGCGGTCATCGTGGCGATGTCCTCTTGAGTGGTTGTAGGAGATTCCTCGAAGGATACGTCCGGTGGCCGCGCTTCTTATCTGCGGTCGACCGGACGGTACACCACTCTATGGGGCACTACTTGCGATTCACAGCCATGATCCGAGCTCGCCATGTCAAAGTGTCGGGTTCGGCCTCTAGGGTTGAGTGCAAGGAAAGGGGCCACGGTGGTCGAACTCAACGCACTACTTGATCAGCTTCAAGAACGCACTGCTACGAAGTTTGAAAAAATGCCTTCGGTCGTGGTTAAAGACGGGAATTTTGATGTCACCAAGCTCCCAGTCGACAAGCCGGAATGGCATCGACTGACGAACCTGGTAGCCGTGATGTTTGACTTGAAGTCCTCAACCAATTTGGAGAAAGGGCGCAAGCCCGCCAGCACGGCCAGCATCTACGACGCAGGAGTCGGCGGCGTCGTGCAGATCTTGAACTCCTTTGGCGCTGATTTCGTCGATATACAAGGCGATGGAGGGTTTGGCTTGTTTTGGGGGGAACTCAGCTACGAGCACGCGCTATGTGCCGCCATTTCTATCCACACGTTCAGCGATAACTTTGAAAGCCAGCTCGAGGCCAAGTGGCCAGAGGCGCCGTCCACGGGGTTTAAGGTCGGCATCGCAAGTGGGCCAATTCTCGCGAAGCGGGTAGGTTTGGCGCGCCACTTGGATATGCAAGAGCCGGTTTGGGCTGGTCGGCCGGTCAATTACGCAGCCAAGGCTGCCCAACAAACTGACCCAGGGAAGACCCTAGTAACCGGCAGCGTGTGGGATGCAGTTTCAAGCAACGACTACATCGCCTTTTCTTGCGGTTGCGAGGAAGGCGTCGAAGGCGGCATCCCTTCATTGCTTTGGGAAGAACGAACCTTGGACAACATCCCCGACGCAGAGAAGTACGGCCAGGTTCTGAAAAGCGGTTGGTGTGACAACCATGGCGAGGAGTTTTGCAATGCCGTTCTCAATGGGGAGACTTACCGACCAGAGATTATTGAAAGTGAGCGGAGCCATCTCACGTTGCTTGCTGCCGGTTCCGAGGGCCTAAAGGTAAAAGCGCGCAAGGAAAGGCTGGCCGAGCGCAAAGCTCTTGAATTAGAAGTGGATGCTCAGCGGCGAGATCCACGAACTACCTTCAACCGCCCGAGCCGATGAAACGGCGTGGCAACAGGCGCGATGATCTAGCTCCCTATGTCGCATTAGCGAATGGCATCCTGCGGGAAGCCAGAGAGGAATTGGCTCGCGCCGACGGTAAGGCCTCAATCCTGCTCGCCGCCATTGGCGTCGTCATGGCAGCGATTATGGCGGCGATCTTAGGAGGCTCGTGGCATCCGGCGAACCTAGACGATCATATTGAATGGCTTTGGTGGGTTGGGACCGGGATTGGTTTAGTAGGTGCCGCCGCTTTAGGTGTCGCCGTATTTCCGCGAACAAAATACCGATCGAAGCGGCGTTTAGGGATCGTGGCTTATTTTGGGGACGTGGTCGGTCTTTCGTATTGCCAACTCAGAAAAGGTCTCATAGATACAGCCGAGGACCCTGAAGTTGCAGCACTCGATCAAGTTGCGGCTATCTCGTCGGTCGTCCACAAGAAATACCGTTCAATACAGATTGGCATAATCTGCGTTGGAGTCGCTTCCGCTTCCCTATTTTCGGCAGTGTTGATCGGCGGCTGATCTACCAATGCCTAGCGGCCATACCTGACCGCGGCTTGTGCCGTTTGCGCACTCTACTTTCGGAACTGTGCGGCCCGGCGGAATCCATACTGCGGTCGTCAAGTTCTTGAGACAGTTTCGTAGTGGTTTTCTTTACGCGGCCAGGGGTTCCTGGACACGGGTCTGATGGCTGGCCAAGGCGATTGCTGGTGGAATGCCTCCGGCCCGACGGTTAGGCCTGCGGCGGTTGTACCAGGACTCGATGTAGTCCATGACCGCACTCCTGGCATCGACGCGGCTGGCGAAGCGCTCGTGGTGGTAGAACTGGGTCTTCAAATGCGAGAAGAAGTTCTCGGCGACGGAATTATCCCAGCAGACCCCGACGGCCCCCATCGACTGGGTAACCCCGTTCCCTGAGCACCATTTCTGGAACTCATCCGAGGTGTATTGAGCTCCTCTGTCGCTGTGAAAAATAGTGCCCGTATCAGCGAAATGGCCGTGGTCCCGCGCCATTCTCAGCGCCGAGGTGCAGAGGCTGGCGCGCATGTGATCGGCCATCGACCAGCCGATGACCATGCCCGTGCAAAGGTCGATCACCGTGGCCAGGAAGAGCCATCCCTCACCGGTTCGCAGATAGGTGATGTCCCCGACCAACCGGGTGCCGGGCGCCTCGGCGGTGAAATCCCTCCGTCCGTCGTCATCGAGCATGTGGTTCTCGATGTGGGCGGTCTTGGCCTGCGGATCCTGCACGGTTGTGGCCTTCCATGCTTTCGTGCGCACGGCCCGCAGGCCGTTGGCCCGCATGATCGCCCCGACGGTCGGGGCGGAAACCTTGGTCCCGGCGGTGTTGAGCATCAGGGTCAACTGGTCGCGTCCGGCGCGGTCCTTTTCCTTGCTGAACAACGTGGTCACTGCCTCGGTGAGCTGCTCGTGGCGCACGGCCCGCGGCGTTGGGCCTGCGGGCCGGCGCCAACGGTAGAACGATGCCCTGGAGACCTTCAGTGCCCGGCATAGCCAGGCGATGGAGTGGTTGGCCTTCTCTGCTTCGATGAACTCGTAGAAGTCCTCTACTTCTGCTTCGCGGCAAAGAAGGCGCTGACTTTTCCCAGGAACTCGACCTCGGCCTTCAGCTTCGCGTTCTCGGCCAAGGCCTTCTGGTGTTCGTCCCAGGGCACCGGGCCTCGGGTTTGGGCAGTGCCGGCCGTCTCGGGGTTCGCCAGACGGTACCGGCGGACCCAGTTGCCCAAGGTGCTTGGTTTCACCCCGATTTCCTCGGCGACTTGGTTCACCGAGCGGTCAGAGCCCAGGACGAGGCGGACGGATTCTTCACGGAACGCTGGATCGTAATTCTTCTTGCTGCTGGCGGTCATCTGAAACGAGGGCTCCAATCAAGCTGTCTCAGAAAACCATACGGCCGCATACCTTCGTCTTCCCCGGCCCTGGCCGTCGTTGTCTTTACGCGCCTAACGAAGTTGACCGTTTTTGGAACGGCAGGTTTTGACACCAAAATTTGAGCCTTAACGCGTCTCATAAGCCGCGTACGAAACTCATTCGCCCGTCTGAGGTTGTCTCGACGGATTTCGACCCGTTCGACATCTGGGTATCACGACACCTGTTCTGCCGCTGAGCCGGGAGGGGCGGCGCGATGATTCTGAAAGAACCATGTGTGGTGGTAGAACCGAGTAACGATATTGCACGCAGGAGTCAGGGGGGGACATGCGGCTCGACATAACTCGGGGTCGGTGCCGAGCATGGGAAATGGAATCGCCATGCCGTCAGTGATTTCCTGGCTTGACGCCAATTTGGATGAGTCCAATCGCATGCGCGAGCTCGTGAAACTCTTCGAGATGCCCGAGAGTGTTGACGACCTCGCCATTGGGCAGTTTCGCGACATCATCAGCAATTCCCTGTTTCCCGGCACCTCCGTCCTGCACGTAGCGGCCCGATACCTGTTGTTGGTGCCGTGGTGCTATCAAACATCGTCCAATGCCAAGACGGGGGAACTCCTTCGAGCAACCGGCGAACAGACCGAGCGTCGATTGATCCGCCGGTTCCAGGAATTGGGCGTGAACCGTTTCATCGGAAGTAGCGCCGGGGACCGTGTCGCCCAGCTACCGTCGGCAGCCTATTGGTCAGCGCTCCGCGCGTGGGGGATCGTGCGCATGGATGTCGAGCGCACCGGTATCGGGGACGCGATGATCGAAGAATCGGAGCTTCGCAGACAAGGCCTGCCAGGGGCCCCGGTCTGGCATGCCGGACTCCCGGTAGCACCTGCCGGGTTTCCCTCTATGGAAGAACAGGGCATCGAGCTGAATCGTGCCGAGGCCGAGTGGCTCCGAGACCGCCTCTTGGCCACCGTTGGCGACTCATTGTTGGCCCTGATGGCAGCCAAACCGCAACGTCTCCTCAAGACCAGCCCGACCGCATGGGCCGATCCGTGCGCCCAAGCCGCCACGGGCGATGCGGCGATCTGGCTCAAGCATGCCGAAGCATATTCGGCATTGCAACGCGGACTCGACACGACGTACTGCCATCTGGTCACCTTGCAGGCACATACCCGGTATGGGAGCGACGCCGAGGAATCGGACCCCTTGCTGATGGACGAATGGCAGGCCGACGATCACCACAGAGAGCTGATCCGGAAATGGGATCTCGACGACTTCATGGCTCGTGCTCAGAAAGCCAACCCGCACATTCAGCCGGGCAGTACCTACTTCCTGCGCCGTAGCGTGGAAGAACTGGCTTCCGGGACGCGCCTCGCCGACAACGAAGAACTCCACCGCATGGTCCGCGACCGCGAGAAACGCGCCAAGGGGGCCAACTCGCGCTTCGTGAACGAACGCCGATTGCGCGCATGGACGCCGCCCGAACGGGTCAACACGCAGACCTTCCGCTGGCAGCAGGTCCGCAACATGATCGTCGACCTGAGGGAAGGGCTTGCCCGTGCTTGACCCCGGCGCCCGCGAGGCACTCACCGAACAGCTCCGGCCGCCGGCCGGCTACCGCCTCAGCCATGCTGCCGGCACCACCTTCACGCTCGACATGCTCAGTGCCCTGGCCGTGCCGCTGAGCTTTGTCCGGGGTTCGGGCGACGATCCCACGAACTCGGTCGCCGTGCTCAATGCGGTCCGCAAGGTGTCCGATCGCATCGACATCTTCTGCCAGGCCGGCATGATCCGCGCCCCACGCCAGGCGAACGACCTACTCGCCGTCCTCGAACCCATCATCCACCAGGTCCTCCCGCCGCGACGTGGCACCCTGTTCCACCCCAAGATCTGGCTCCTTGACTTCGAATCCGAGGTCGACCGCTGCTACCGCTTCCTGTGCGGCAGCCGCAACCTCACCCCCGACACCACCTGGGATCTGCTCATCCGCCTCGACGGCCGCCTCGAGACTGAGTACGACGACGAGGCCCCGGTTCCCACTGACAACTCACCTCTGGCGCGGTTCGTCGCCGGCCTTCCGGATCTCGCCACGGCCACGTTGCCCGCAGCTCGGGCACAGCGCATCGCCGATCTGGCGCATCGCGTGGCTGCCGTCCGGTGGGAGCTGCCCCAAGACATCCACTCGCTGGCCTTCCGTCCCCTGGGAGCCGGCGAGACGTTCCCCCCTGATTCCCTGGCCACGTTCCTCGCCGACCCCACCGCCAGCACCGGCTACAACGGACAATCGGGTTCGGGTCGATCGTTCGGCGGACAGCGCCTGCTGGTCGCGCCCTTCATCGACGACGCCACCGTCGACATCCTGTCTGGTCACGGCGCACGGGCACTCGAGGTCTACGGCCGTGGTGCAGAGCTGGACCGCCTGTCCCCGAACACGCTGGCCAACGACCGGATCACCTTCCAGGCGTTGGACGACCTCGGCAGTCCGCTCGAGGACGACACCTCCGAGCCGGGACCGGCTGCTGAGGACCTTCGCGGCCTCCACGCCAAGGCACTCTTCACCGACTTCGACCGCACGACGCACGTCCTCATGGGCTCCGCCAACGCCACCCGGGCTGCCTTCCACGGCAACGTCGAGTTCTCCGTCGAAATGACGGGCCCCAAAAGCCGCATCGGCACGGACAGGATCCGAGAATCGCTGGCGGGACTGCCATTCGCCGAATTCAACGGGGACGGCGGAGCGCAGCGCACCGAGGACGACAAGGCGGAATGGCGCCTGCAGAACGAACTCATCAACGCGGCGGCCCACGCCTTCGTCCTCGACGCCGTGCCGGAAACTTCTTCACCGGCGTATGAGGTGAGGATCGAACACGACTACGTCCCGCCGTCGACCATGACCGCCCGCGTCGGGCTCCTGACCCTTCCGTCGCAACTCACGACCATGGGATCCGCCGGGAGCCGACAGCAACACCTGTTCCGGGGAGTCCTGCTCGAACTGGTCACCCCCTACGTCCTCGTCGAGCTCAAGGATCTCGCCAGCGGACTGGTGCGCACCGCCGTCGTGCAGGGGGTCCTGCGGACGGATGTCGAGGGCAGGATCGACCACATCGTGGCCAGCCAACTCAATACGCCGGAGAAGCTGCGGGCCTTCCTGCTGCTGTTCCTCACCCCCGAGGACGTGACGCCGCTCGGAAACGCCGGGGCGTTCCACGGCCTGTTCGGCGCTGCCACCTCCACCGGCACGTTCGCCGGCCTATTCGAGGCCGTGGCAGCAGCCGCGGCAAGCCCCGACGCCGCCCAGATGTTCACCGACCTCAAACCCATCATGGACCGGCTCGATACGGTCATGGGCGAGGACCCGGAGATCGACGAGGTCCGCCGGCTCTGGAACGTGACCGTCGAAGCCATCGGGGTGCAGGCATGACCGCCTTCGACACCAGGCCCATCCTGGCCGGGCTGAAACCATTCCAGAAACGCACCGTGAACCACGTGATCAAGCGCTTCTACGCTGGCCGCGACTCCACGGACCGCTTCCTGGTCGCCGACGAAACCGGGCTCGGGAAGTCCGTCGTCGCCGCCGGCGTGGTCGCCCGGGCGATCGAACACCTCGAAACCGTGGACGAGGTCGAACGCATCGACGTCGTCTACATGTGCTCCAACGTGGACCTCGCCAAGCAGAACATCGCCCGCGTCAACGTCACCCGACAGACCGACATCGTCGAATCCGGACGACTGACCTTGCTGCCGCTCGAACTGCGGCGCCTGAACGCAGCCCCGGCAGAGAACACCGCCAAACGCGTCAACTTCATCTCACTGACCCCCGGCACGTCATTTAGCGAAGGCCAGCGGCTGGGCAACGCCGAGGAACGCGCTGCCCTCTACCTCATGCTCGAGGAATTGCTCGGCGAGCGGGACAACCGGAGCGAACCCAAGCGCTTCCCGGAGGACGTCGAACCGCACGTGGTCGAGCTCCTGCGTGGCACTTCCGGTACTCGGGGCTTCCGCTACCACGTCAACCGGCTCAAGCGACTGCATCCCCACGGTTTCGATCCATCCGTCCGCGAGGACTTCCGGCAACGCGCCACTGACAGCGGCCTCATGCGCCGCTTCAAGAAGGCGTTCAGGTCCGCCGAGCCCACCTCGGAGCTGCGCAAGGGCATGCCGGATCTCATCAGGGACCTGCGCGCCGTCATGGCCGAGGTGGGCTTGGAATGCCTGGAACCGGATCTCATCATCCTCGACGAGTTCCAGCGCTTCCAGGACCTGCTCCGACCTCCCTCGGCGGACGCGGAGTTGGTCAACGCCGCCGAGCTGGCCCGCCAATTCCTCGAATACGACGGCGCCAAGCTCCTGCTGCTCTCGGCCACGCCCTACAAGGCACTCACCCATGGCCAAGACGACGCCGGCGAGGACCACGCCAAGGAGTTCACCGAACTGCTCGGTTTCCTCGCCCACGAGGAGCCGACCTGGATGGCCACCCTCGACAAGCTCCTGGCCCGGCGACGCCGGCAACTGGCTGCCATCGAGCCGGGGGACAACGCGGCATCCATCGAGCGCCACCTGAAGAAGTACATGTGCCGCACCGAGCGGCCACAACTCGGCGACGACGACATGCTCCGCGTCATCGAGATGGCACCGGATGACGTCCGGCCCGCCGACCTGCGGAGCCTGGCTTCGTTGACCCGGTTGTCCCACGCCGCAGGCACGGGCAACCCCCTCGAGTACTGGAAGTCCGTGCCGTACTTCGCCAACTTCCTGGGAGAGTACCAGCTGGGCAAGGCCCTCGACCGTGAACCGGCGGATGGAGACACCGATCTACGGTCACTTGCGTCGTCGACAACCACGATCGACCGCGAGAAGCTCACATCCTTCCAACGGCTGGAAGGGGACAATGCCAAGTACCGCGCGGTGGAAAGCCATATGCTCGACTCCGGACTTTGGAAGCTGTTGTGGATGCCGCCGTCGTGCCCGTACAGCCAACCTGCCGGCGCATACGCCGATGTGGACGCCGGGGCGACGAAGCAGGTGCTCTTCTCGGCGTGGAATGCCACACCGAACTCCGTCAGCACCTTGCTCTCCTACGAAGCCGAGCGCCGGATCATGACCTTGCCCGAAGAAACTGCGGAAAACTCGGCGGAGGCCAGGGCGCGCTTCGCCCAGCGCCTGACGTGGCGTGTCCGGGACGGCGCCCCACAGGCCATGTCTGCCCTCGCGTTGTTCGTCCCGCATGCAGAACTCGCAAACCTGGTGGACCCTCTGCGACTACTCAAATCTGGAAGAGGCCGCCCAGCCGACACGAACGAGCTTCGTGAGCAGGCCGAAGCCATCCTGCAAAAGCGGCTGGGGCCGGACCACGCGGACGACGGCCGGACGCTGTGGGGGCACTACTACGGCGCCGGGAAGGCATTACCCTCCGCTTTGACCCGGGATCGGGGAGCCGCCAGCGATGCCATCGCCTCCATCGCCTCCCTAGGTTCTGATGAGTCACCATCCCCAGCGGCAGACACTCATACCGAACAGTCCAACTTCATGATCCACCTCGAACGGATGCTGGAGCTGTCGGCCACCGGCCACGGTCGATGGCGTGAGGGAGTGGGCGAGCTGGCGCTGAACTCTCCGGCGAATTGCGTGTATCGGGCTTTGGGGCGAATTCTCCCGGCATCGTTGGACAAGATGGCGCACTGGCGCGCGGCGCTGTTTGCCGCGGAAGGGCTGCGGACGTTGTTCAACCGGCAGGACGCTACTGTCCTGCTGACGAGCCTGTATCCCGATCTCGACTACTGGCAGGCGGTGCTGCGGTACTGCGCCGCTGGAAACTTGCAGTCGGTGCTTGACGAGTACGTCTTCCAACTCCGCAGCCAACAACCGCGCGGAGCCGTCACCGTCAATCAGCTGGACGAGATTGCCGTCGGCATCAGACGGGCGCTCTCGCTGACGTCCGCGACCCTCTGGGCGAAGGACCCGTCCGAGGAAGGCCGCGGAATGGCATTGGGGACGCGGTTCGCCGTCCGCTACGGGGGAGGCCGGTCCGAGGATGGAGCGGCCCAGCGCATGCCCGATGTGCGGGCTGCGTTCAACAGCCCGTTCTGGCCGTTCGTCCTCACCTCGACGTCGGTGGGCCAGGAGGGTATCGACTTCCATTGGTGGAGCCATTCCGTGATCCACTGGAACGTCCCCACGAACCCCGTCGATTTCGAACAGCGTGAGGGACGGGTGCACCGGTACATGGGGCATGCCGTCCGGAAGAACGTTGCGGCGACCTATAGTGTCGAGGTCCTGGAGGATGGGCCGGGCAATGTCTGGGAGAAGCTTTTCAAACGTGCCGAGCAGCACGCTGCCTTACAGCCGATGGGCGTCCGCGAGTTCACTCCCTACTGGGTCCACCCGGGGGAGTACAAGATCGAGCGGCGGTTGCTCGATCACCCGTTGAGCCGCGACGTCCCGCGGACCCAGCGCATGCTCTCTGGGTTGGCGTCCTACCGGTTGGCCTTGGGCCAGGCCCGACAAGACGACCTATTGGAGACAATCCGGAATCACGATGTCAGGGCGCTAGATTTACGGCCGTAAGCTCCACACCGATGTCGTCGGCGAATATTAAGGAAATTGGGCCTTGCGTAGACGCTTCCGCGGTCGAACATTGCCCGGCCTCCTTGCGCTTAGATCTCCATCGTCAATCTCAATCTTTCTAAGTCCTCGGCCGACCCGTAGGAAGAGCAGACCTCTGGCATTAGAGCACGCATATCCTGCTGCTACGATCGCGACTAAGAGGGGACATTTGAAAAGCTGTGGTCGCTGGAAAGTCGAACTAATAAGGGCTGCACATCAGCATGAGCTTATGGGAGAAACATGTCGTTGAAAGTCGAAGAATCTGGGCATGAGTTTGAAATGCGGGCGCTGGGGATTGCGCGCGCTATCCACGATCCTTCTGGCACTCAGGGCGCGACCATGCATGCCGGCAAGGAGCGCGATGGTGTTTTCGTCTCCCATGATGCTGTAAATGTGTATGAGTTCACCACGGATGGGAAAAAGGCCAAAGCCACCAAGGACGCACTGAAAATCGCCGAGTTTATTGAGGCTCTCTCTTTAAAGTCTGAACACCGATTCAAATCGTTTACTGGATGGTTTGTAACTCGCGACGAACCGACCGCTGAACAGCGCGATTCAGTCCGGGACGCCGCACGTGGTCCCGCAAAAATTCATGCAATCAGCGTTGCGACGCTTTATCAGCGACTTTGCGACACCGAGTCCTATTTGGGGTGCCGGGTGAACGCGCCGTTCGGAAGTGTCGCTTACCTAAAGACTGGTGGCGAGCGTGATGTACCGGCCAGTTTGAATGTATCAAATGGCGAATCACTGACGGTTTCGGAAGTGAGTAATCGACTCCTTGAGGGCGGGTCAATACTCATCACTGGCGACTTCGGGATTGGTAAGAGCCATGTGTTACGAAGCATGTTTCGACACTTGAGGAAGCAGCATTTTAAGAGCGGCAAGCTGCAGCCATTTCCTCTCCATATTAACCTGCGGGATTGCGCGGGCCTGAAGACTCCGTCAGAAATATTGAGACGCCATGCGGAGTCAGTTGGCTTCACTCACGACATGTCGCTGATCTCGGCTTGGCGTGCCGGAAGGTGCACTTTGCTCCTCGACGGATTCGACGAAGTTATTCCGTCACGCTGGTTGGGCAACGCTGCCGACGTTAGAACTGTTCGTTGGGAGGCGCTCTCGGCCGTCCGTCAGTTGATCCACGAGACGCCGCACTCGGCCGGCGTAGTTGTCTGTGGTCGAACTCAATACTTCTCTTCTGACAGGGAGATGCTAGAAGCCTTGGGCATGAGAACGCAGTCTGAAGTTCTGACTATGTCCAATTTCAGCGAAGAACAGGTTGGGCAATACCTCGACCAAGCGGGCGTTGCTTGGAATCTGCCCGATTGGGTGCCGAGCCGTCCTTTGCTAATTGGGTATCTGGTGCAGGCCGATAGCGATGGAAAGTTATCTGTTTCGGAGGATCCGCAGGGGCCGATTTGGCTTTCCATGTTCGAGGCAATCTGCAACCGCGAAGCGCAGATGTTCACCGCAGTCCGTCCAGAAGTTATAAAGAGGATTGTTGCTCGCGTTGCGACGCTAGCGCGTTCGAAGAGTGACGTCACAGGTCCCGTGGGAATGGAAGAGTTGCGTCGCGCATATACCGACGTAAATGGGATTCAGCCCGATGAAGAGGGGCTGCAGGTACTCCTTCGTTTGCCGGGGCTTTCGAAGGGGGAAAGTGCGGGATCGGAGGACCGCGTATTCGTCGACCAAGACTTGGCTACTACTGCCTATGGAGTGGACCTTGCTGATTACTTAACGGATCCATTTGGGGATCATCCACTTGGGGGGACAGCTTCGTGGGCGGTGGCTTGCGCGGCCCTTGGCACAGAAGCGTCGGCGTATTTGCTTGCGAAATCGGGTATGACTTCAAAATCTGTAGAGGCCGTTGCAAAGAGGCGCCAGGATCGCAATCAGTTTGATGCGGTACTCGCCGACACGCTTCGTGTGGCCGAATCGATGATGACTGAGGACCAACAATTCACGACCGCGTATTCAGTAGAAGGAGTTATTTTCGACTCGATCTCATTGGGCGATACACCCCTTTTCGACCGTGCGACGCTCTCGAATTGCCTGGTCCAGCGGCTCGACGCCACTTCTGTGGATGAGAGATCTTCGATTCCGTTTTTTTCGGAATGCGTAATTGGCACCATCGAGGGATGGAGCTCAATCCCGGCTTCACTTGAGGCCCGATTCCATAGCGTCGAAGTCGAATCGTTTAGCCCGAAGACTGAGACGACGGCCGGAATTGTCCAGCTGAGTTTGCCCGATGATATTCGTGTTGCACTGACCATCCTCAAGAAGGTCTACGCTCAAAGCGGATCCGGCCGTAAAGAAGGAGCGTTATCGCGAGGACTGCCACCGCATCTGAGGCCGCTGGTCTCGCAGGCCATTGCTCGACTGATGGCCGACGGTTGGCTAGAGCGGCCACATGGGCCATCGGCGATCTACCGTCCAGTTCGCGGCCGACGTCCAGCCGCGCGCTCCATTCTAGAGTCACCTGCGTCTTTTCGGTTGTCGAAGTAACGACTGCGCGGCAGGTCAACATAGTTGGAAAGTTGTTCTATGCCGCGCGATTTTCCACGCCGACGAAGCTCTGGTGGAATCTCGCCGGCGTACGGTTATGACCATTGACGATGTCGTATGCGGCGGTTTTGAAGTGCCGCTGCTGTCGTGGAATGACTCCCTATCGCCGTCTTACCCTGGGACCATTTCTCGTTAGTGCACTCCGCCGGTCTCCACGAGCAGTACTCCGCCCATGATGAGCACGATGCCGATGGCCATGACCCAGTTTAGCGATTCCTTGAACAGGATGCGGCTGGCAACCGCTGTCAGTGCGACGCCGAGGGCGGCCCAGATCCCGTAGGCGACGCCGAGCCCCGTGCCGGCTTGCAGGGTGAGTGCCAGGCAGGTGAACGCGACCAGGTAGCCGACTGCGACGGGGACGTACCAGCGCTTGCTGCCGTGGGTGGCCATGCACAGCGACAGGGTCGCGCCGACCTCGCTGACGATGGCGGCGATGAGCAGGAGCCACGCCATCAGCCGGTGACCCCGGTCCGGGTGGCTGCCCGCTGGGAGCCGAGCTCGACGGTGAGGACGCCGGCGAGGATGAGGGCGATGCCGGCGAGCATCGTGCCGGTGAGCGCCTCGTTGAAGATGAAGGCGGAAGCCACGGCCGTGAGTGCGACGCCGGTGGCTCCCCAGATCCCGTAGGCGATGCCCAGCGGCATGCCCCGGCGCAGGACGCCGGAAAGGCAGATGAATGCCACCACGAATCCGACCGCAGTCACCGCGTACCAGCCGGCATGGTCGAGCGCCGCCTTGAGCGACATTGAACCGGTCACCTCGCTGAGGATGGCGCAGGCCAGGAGGATCCACTTCGTCATGGGTCCATTCTCCCAGCAACGCCTTGTGGCAGGAGATAGATCTTCAAGACGAGCGAGGAGCGCCTTGGCGCCGAGTTTTCGACTTCATCGCGCCATTCTGTCGGGGCCGAAAAGTATCGTCCGAAACAGCCGCAACGATGCGGCGCGAATCGAGGAGAAACCATGCGAGTTAGCCCGTACTATTCCACGAACGCGAGTGATCCCGACGTTCACCACATTTTCAACGATTGCCCCACCGGTCAGCAGATTCCGGCAGCCAATCGTCGATCTGGAACCAATCAATACCCGATGTGTAAGCAGTGCGCTGCCAAGTAGAAGGGGCACGTCGTAGGCCGCCGCCACCGACAGTTGCCGCTCGACACAGCACTGACCTACGAAACACGGAATCAGATGGGGAGCACGGCGGCGGTAACAACCGCCGTCGTGTTCTGCTTTCGATTTAGATTCACAGACCAATGGGCCCAACTGTTGGCACCAGTGAATGGAGGCACAAATGAGCCCCCGGGCCACGCATTAGCTGGCGCGTTGTGATGCCGCTCAGAACGCCACGATCCGCAGGACGAACAACCCCACCCAGACGTATCCAATGATCAGGCCGGCGAGTGCCAATCCGGCGCCGCCCTCGCCGGTGCGCCGAATCTGGGCGCGGGCAATGTGGCCGAAGACGATACCGAGGATGCCGATGAAGAAACTGAGCACCAAGGCGAGGACGGCGAGGACGTTTGTCCCCGGCCGTGCCTGTTGCTGGTAGAGCGGTTGGCCATCCATCGCGTAACCGATCTGGGTCTGCGGCGCGGGAGGTGGCGACGACACCGGCCGCCCATAGGGATCGACGCCCATCGGCTTCTTGGACCTGCTGGCCAAGGCAATGACGAGAACGACGACGGCGACGACAACAACGATCATCAACAGGATGACGATGTGCCAGCCTTGCAGTCCGTACATGGGGACCCCCAGTCCTGAAGCGAGGGCCGTTCCCCGGCGGTATACCCACGGTAGTGGACTGATCCGTCTCGACATAAGACGCCCCCGGCGCGTCCAGCGACGGCCGTTTCAAGCAGGCCATCAAGTTGACGTCTCGGCGCGAAGCCAGAACGCCCGCGAACGCGGGGCCCGTGTCATGGTCGAGCGCTCCAGCTACCCCTACCTGCACAGCGCGCTGCTGCGGACCACCCATGCGATCGTCATCGAGGATGCCGGCTACAAGGGGACCGTCATCCCGTCCTCCGCCCACGTGAGGGTGAACTGCCGGGCCATCCGGGGCGGGCAGAAGCCACGCGATTTCCTGGCCGACTTTCGCCGGATGATGAAGCGGCGCGGCATCACTGTCGAACTGGCGGTGTCCGACGGGATGAGCGAAGCTGAAACGCTCGACCAGTTGGACATGACCTGGGCGACGCCATCGGCTGACGTGGACACCGACTTGTTCAAGGCGCTGTCCACCTTGGCTGCGGAGACCAACTCCGACGCAGCGTTCGCCCCGGCGCTGTTCGACGCTGGGAAAAGCCTGGCCCCGTAGCGTGCGAAGGGGATTTCCGGGTATGGCGTCGACCCGGACGTTTTGGACAACGAGTAGCTCATCGCGATGCACGGCAACAACGAGCGGATCTACGTGGAGGCACTCAGGCAGGGCAGCGACTTAGTGTACGAGGTGTTCGGGCAGTTCCGGGAGTAAACCCGCTCGGCCGTCGGAGGCAGAATTACCGACGAGTTGGGGCCCGGATCCCAAGGGTGCATCATCAACTATGGGCACCGAAGCATTTAGTCGATCTGGCCCGAACGCTAAGGAGTGGAACTTGAAACACGATGACTCGTTGGACCTCGGCTATAAGTTTTGGGAATACTTGCGTACCGAATTGGGGGACGGATCTTCCGGAGCGGGCACTGCGCCATCCAAGCGTGCGGCCAGCTATTTGAAGGCTTACCTTGCCGGATTTTCGGAAGGAGACGCCGATCCGTTTCCCGGAGTTTGGCCAGCTGTCGGTCGCCATTTTGACGAGCTCGGCCGCGCCGAAGAAGATCCAAACGTCATCACGGCGACGGACCTTCTGGCCGTTTCCTTTCTGTCGGTGAACGTCCCGCCGCTTGCTGCGTGGAACATCATCGAGACGCGCTCAGCTGCATTTGCCGAGGTACTGGCCGAAATTCCCGTAGACATGGCGATGGAAGATCTAGAATGCACCCCAAGCACGTACGCGTCGACGTCCGCGCTTCAAGAATTATGGAACCTGCTTCGTCGCGACGAGGCGGGTCGCCTCTGGAAGATGGGGCAGACAACGGTCAGCAAGGTGATGGCGCGCAAACGGCCGTCTCTCGTGCCGATTCAAGACAGCGTGGTCATGCGAGAGCTGGGGGCAAAGGACGCGACCTACTGGGACATGTGGTGGGGTGCTATGCATCTGGCGATTGATGACAAGCTGGTGGTAGTCGACTTTACGGAGTCATTACGCGAAAAGGTCCCGGAAGCGTCGCAACTCAGCCTCCTGCGAGTGATGGACATCGTGATCTGGATGCACGGATCCTACGGACGGTCGATGAGTTAGCGTTCCTCGCATTTGTGTTGCCCGGGACCAGCAGAAGGGGAGTACAGCGACGAAGGAAGGCCCCGTCGTCGTACTCCCTCTTCCCAAGTGTGGCCGCCGTCCCGGCTTATGACACAGCGGCGGTCTCCACGAGCAGCACTCCACCCATGCGCACGATGTCGATGGCCATGACCCAGTTCCGGGGTCCTTGAGCTGGACGTGGTCGGCGATCGCGGTCAAGGCGACGCCGAGGGCGGTCCAGGTTCTGCGGCACTGTGTCCCCGCCGCCGTGCATCTCGGGTCTGCCCCGGTGGAGACGGCGCTACCCGGAGAAGGGGATGCGCTCCCAGGTGACGACGTCGTCGGTGCGGGAGGAGTTCGGGGCGACGCTGACGCGCAGCCACTCGTGCGTGGCCGCCGCGCCCTCGACGGTGACGCGCTGGAGGTTCCCGACCGGGGCGATGCCGTAGACATCAAGCCACGGCGACCCGGCGGCCAGCGGGGAGTCCTCGGTGAACTCGTGGCTGTCGCCGTTGACCAGATACACCGGACCGTCGAAGCCCGCCGACTCCTTGGCGAGGGACTGTACGACCGGCGCGAGCCCGGAGACCTTCGACGGGTCCGCCTGTGCTGCTTCCAGTTGGCTGGGGTCGAACATGTCTGCCTGTGTCATGACGACGACGGCCCGGGCGTTGGTGCGCTCGGCCTTGGTGAAGGTCTCGTGCAGTTGGGCGATGTCGGCGTCGGTGCGCTGGTGGACCTCGTCGAGCTGCCCGGGGGTGGGGGCATCCAGCCCCAGACTGGTCCAGGGGGCCAGCGAGTTGTTGGATCCCTGGACGTCGATGATGGAGAAGGCCACCCGGTTCTTGGTGAACGTGGCGTTTTCCGGGACGCCGAGCTCGTCTTGCGAGTCCACGTGCATGGCGCCGCCCAGGGTCCGGTCCGCGGTCGGGAAGAACATGTCGCGCACGGTGTCGAGCCGCTCGAGCGGGTTGTAGGCGCCGTTGTTGGCGCGGTGGCAGTCGACCCACTCGTTGTCGCCGGGGGTGTAGACGAGCGGGGCTTTCAGGCGATCGAACTGTTCCTTGACGAAGCCGAGCCGTTCGTCGCTGCATTGCTCCGAGCCGGACTTGATGTCTCCCACGTGGGCGATGAAGCGAAGATCTTTTTGCTGGTTGAGCTGGTCGATGACCCCGGGGAAGGCAGCGACCTGCTCGGCACCATAGGGGGTGTCGCCGATGACGCCGAAGGTGAAGGCGGTGTCCTGGTGCCGGTCGGCCGACGGGGCCGCGGCGGCCGGGAGCGCGGCGATAACGGCGGGAAGGACAAGGGCCATTGCCGCGAGGCCGGTTGCGGTGCGGTGACGCATGTGGATCTCCTGGTATTCGATTCGAGCCGGGAAGCGGCCGTCGTAACACTATGGGGCCAGGATGAATGACCGGGAACACCCGGATGGCTCCCGGGTGAACTGGAGCACCGCCGTCGAGCCCGGGCCTTGGCGGGTCGGCGAATCCTGCCGGCGCAGAACACGCCCGGCGAGCTGCCCCGGGGATGGACCAACTACCGGGTCTGGCAGTACTCGACCCAGACCGGGTTCATCAGCCGGACCAGGACCGTGGACGACAATGTCTACAACGGTTCCCTGACCGGGATGCGCGCGTTCGCCCGCACCGCGGGGTCTCCTGGCGGCGCAGGGCGCGTCAGGACGTGGGCGAGAGATGCTCGAAGACGAGGTTGGTCTGCGTCGAGGCGAAGGCGGCCTTCGTGCCGAGGTGAACCGCCACGAAGTCCCGCAGCGCCTCCACCGATTGGCAGATCACGTGGATGAGGATGTCCGGCGTCCCGCCCAGCACGTAGACGTCCTGGACTTCCGGCAGGGCCCGGAGGGCGCGCGCCGAACCAAGCAGTTCGTCGCGCGCGTCCGGCCGGACCATGACCGAGACCATGGCGGTGACCTGCATGCCGAGCAGGCGCGTGTCGATGTCCGCGTGGAACCCGCGGATGACTCCCGCACGCTGGAGTGCGCGGACGCGCCCGAGGCAGGTGGACGGTGCCAGCCCGGCTCGGGAGGCCAGGATGTTGTTGGGGGTGCGGGCATCCTTGTTGAGTTCCCGCAGGATGACGAGGTCGGCATCGTCGAGCCGAACAGCATTCCGTTCCCGGTGGGGGTGTTTGATCATTTCCGCATTCAGCACGGGAATTTCTCCGAACATTGGGTGATTCTTCAAAACACTAGGACCCTGATGGGGTTTAATTCTAGGCTCGGGCAAGAAATATCGACAATTGGTATTCGTCGTCACAAATGCGCGAGAGGCCCATCATGAGTTCGTCGTTGGAACGCATCACCCAGCGGGAAGCGGGCCTGTCCCGTGAGCTGACATCACGGCAATTGGGCATGATCGCCCTGGGCGGGGCCATCGGCACCGGCCTGTTCCTCGGGAGCAAGTTCGCCATTTCCTATGCCGGGCCGAGCGTCATCCTCAGCTACGCCATCGGCGGCCTGATCGCCGTCCTGCTGATGGGGGCGCTGTCGGAAATGACGGTGGCCCATGCGACGACGGGGTCGTTCGGGACCTTCGCCGAGCACTACGTCAACCCCTTCACGGGGTTCATGGTCAAGTACCTGTACTGGTCCTGCATCGTGCTGGCCGTCGGCACCGAGGTCACCGCCGTGGGGAACTACATGCAGATGTGGTTCCCCGGCGTGCCGCCGGTGCTCTGGGTCCTGGGCTTCTCGGCGGTCCTGATCGCGGTCAACATGTTCAATGTCAAGGCGTTCGGCACGTTGGAGTACTGGTTCTCGGCCACGAAGGTCTTCGCGATTGTCGCGTTCATCATCATCGCCGCCTTCCTGGTCTTCGGCGGAGTCAGCCCGGAATTCGGGTTCGCGAACTACCAGGCCGGGGACGGGTTCTTCATGGGCGGGGCGAAGGGCGTGTGGTTCGCCGTCGTCATCGCCATCTTCTCCTACCTCAGCATCGAGATGATTGCCGTGGCCGCCGGTGAGGCCAAGGACCCCGAGGTCGCGGTCAAGAAGGCATTCAAGGTGACGCTGGTGCGCCTGGTGCTGTTCTACTTCCTGACGTTGTCGCTGATCCTGGCCATCGCCCCGGTCGACCGGATCCTCGCCGGCGGCAGCCCCTTCGTCACCGTCATGCAGGTCGCCGGCATCCCGTATGCCGACTCCATCCTCAATTTCGTCGTGATCGTCGCGGCACTCTCGGCCATGAACTCGCAGCTCTACATCTCCACGCGGATGATGTTCTCGCTATCGCGGGCCGGACAGGCCCCGCGGTTCCTCGGGCGGATCCGGAAGAACGGGGCACCGGTGAACGCCCTGCTGCTCTCCGCCGGCGGCATCGCCGTGGCGGCACTGGTCTATGCCGCGAACCCGGAGGCCGGGTTCACGGCGATGATGGCCCTGTCCATGTTCGGGGCCATGAGCACCTGGCTGCTGATCTTCGTCACCCACCTGTTCTTCCGCCGCGCGCATGCACGCCGGGGCGAGGCACTGCGCTACAAGCTGCCGTTCTACCCGTGGGGATCGTGGCTGGGCGCCGTGCTCATGGCCGCGCTGCTGGTCACGACGCTGTTCATCAAGGAGTTCACGTTGACGCTGGCCTTCGGCGTCCCCTTCGCGGTGGTCATCGCCGTGCTGTACTTCGTGATGCGCCGGCGGATGGTGGCCGCCCGCAAAGGCGGGGTACAGCGGGAGCGGAGCACCACCGCGGGGTGAGGCCCCGCCGTCGTGCTCCGCCCTGGTGGTGCTCTGTTCGGTTCCCTACTGGTTGACCTCGAAGGGCAGCGACTCGGTGAAGGCGCGGCCGTGGACGTCGGTGGCGGTGACCTTCGCGGTGTGCTTGCCGACGGCCAGATCCTGCGGCAGGTCCAGGCGCCAGAGGTGCATGGTGCGGTCGGCCAGCCCGCCGCCCCCGACGAACTGTTCCTGGATGGCTGCCGGGTCGGAGTACTCGACGCCGCTCTTGACGTCCTCGCCCTGCAGCTGTTGGGTGCGCGTGGCCCGAATTGGCGCGGCGCCGTCGATGGAGACGCTGACCTTCGACCCGGTGGAACCGGTCCAGAAGTTGCTGGTCAGCCAGGTCGTGCCGAGGTCGGCCCGGGGGACCATCAGGGGATCCTTCAGCTCGTCCGCCTGACCGCGGGGCTTGGTGACGTTCACCTGGTACCAATCGCGGTAGGCCGGGGTGTTCAGGCCCAGGGCCATCTGGTCGGAGTCGTCGCCGCCCTGCGGGGTGAAGCGTTCGACGACCTTTGAGTTCTTGATGTCCAGCGTCAGCACGCCCGGAGGGGTGCCGTCGCGCTGGACGGAGGTGCGGTAGCCGCCGGGCAGCTCGCGTCCGCTGTACCAGTGGCCGGCGACCGCGGAGACGGTCAGGTGCGTGAACGGCAGGCCCTTGGCTCCGACCTTGCCCTCCCAACCGGCCAGCATGTCCCCGGCACGCAGGTTCTCATTCATGTGGGTGTGCCCGCCGAGGGAGGTGACGTTGCGTCCGTCGAGGATCTTGTAGATCTCCTGCAGCTCGCGCACCTGGTGCGAGTCGCTGTAGTAGAACTCCAGCAGCGGGGCGTGGCCGGCGAGCACGATCGGCTTGTTCCTGGGCGTGTTGGCGATGTCCTGGCGCAGCCATTCGAGCTGCTGCTCGCCGAGGGCGTACGTGTAGTCGCTGTGCTTCGCCGGGACCTTCGTGGGGTATTCGATGTTGCTCAGCGCGACGATGTGGGCCTTGCCGGCGTCGTAGGAGTAGTACTCCGGTCCGAACTGGGCGCGGAAGGAGTCGAATTCGTTCTGCTGGTTCTGGGCGTCGTAGTCGATGTCGTGGTTGCCGGGAAGGAACCGGGCCGGTCCGTTGAGCATGGCGGTCAGGTCTCGGGTCTGGTTGAAGACGGAGAGGTCATCGCCCACCACGTCGCCGATGAACAGGGCGCCGCAGCCGGCGTAGTCGGTGCGCTTCGCCAGGTCGGCGAAGACGCCGTGGCGCGCGTACTCGACCTCGCGGGAGTTGTAGGTCTGCACGTCGGCACCGATGACGCAGGCCTGCGTGGGCGACTGGGTGGCCTTCGACTTCGCCAGGGGGAAGTTCACCGCCTGCGGGACGGCCCCGGTGGGGGCGATGCCGCCGTACTTGAGCTTTGGCGAGCCGGCGGGCAGGTGGCTGTAGAAGAACTGCGCGACGTTGTCAGCATCGACGGGGACCTGGTAGCCACGTGGCTGGGTGACGAACGCCGTCATGTTCTCGAACACCGGGAGTTCGTAGCGGCCCTTCGCGTCCGTCTTCACGGTGTCCCGGCCATTGGAGACGGTCACCCCGCGGATGCCGCGTTCGCCGGTGCCTTGGCGGGAGTCCTGGTCACGGTCATCGAAGACGACGCCGGTCAGGGTCTTGGGTGCGGGGGTCGTGCTTCCTTCTGGCGCGCGGACGACGTCGACGTGTCCGCGGTAGGCGTTCTGCTCCCACGTGCCGCCTGCGGGTTTCGCCGGTTGGGCGGCGGGGGCTGCCGCCGGTGCGGGCAGTGCGGCCGCGGGGGAGAGCAGGGCGCCGGTGGCTGCGAGGGCCAGGCAGGCCGCCAGGGACAGCTTCAGCCGCCGGCGCGTGCCGCGGGGTGGTGCGCTTTGTTCGGTCAAGGGATCCTCCGGGGTGCGAGCGGAAGAACCGGCCGACCGGCCGGTCCGCACTTCACTGTTCCGGGTGTGGGTGAACGCGGGGGAGCGACGCCGCGGCCAGTTCGTGACGACTTGCCCACGGTTTGGGAGCCCGTTCACCGCGCCCATCACACCGTTTGTCGATCGTGATGCCCATCACCTATTGATTGCGACGAGCAACAGGTGAAGGGTGAACTCATTCGTGGAGTCATTGACAAGAATCGATACGAGGAGTCCCCATGTCCGACCACCGCATCCTGTCCACCGCGGCATCCAGTCCCGTCCGCCGTCGTGCCTTCCTGGGAGGTGCAGCCGCGCTGGGCGTCGCGGGCCTCGGGGGAGCGGGCCTGTTCGCCGGGACCACCTCCGCGCGGCCCGCCTCGGCGGCCGCCGCGATTCCTGAAGCGGACCAGGATGCGCTGGACCTGCTGCAGCGGATGCTGCGCTTCGACACCCAGAACTACGGCCAAGGAGCCAAGACCCGCCAGCACGCGGAGATGCTCCAGGCGGTGTGGGAGCGGGCCGGCGTCCCGGTGGAGATCATCGATACGCCACAACCGGACAACGTGCACCTGTTGGCGCGCATCCCCGGCACCGGGGTGGCCAAGCCACTGCTCATCCTGGGGCATTCGGACGTGGTGCCGGTGGAGCGGGAGAACTGGGACGTGGACCCTTTCTCCGGTGAGGTGGTCGACGGCGAGGTCTACGGGCGCGGGGCGCTGGATATGAAGGGTGCCAACTCAGCCACCATCAGCGCGCTGCTGCGCCACCTGGCCGAGGGAGCGACGTTCGACCGCGACATCATCGTGCTCACCGACTGCGACGAGGAGGCAGGCTCGTTCGGCTCACGCTGGTTGGCGAAGAACCACTGGGACAAGCTCGACGCCGGTGCGGTGCTGACCGAGGGCGGCTGGTTCCTGGCGCAGGACGACAAGACCACCCCGATGCTCATCACCGCCACCC
The DNA here is from genome assembly GCF_056680475.1 of Arthrobacter sp. ASL1. NCBI lineage: Bacteria > Bacillati > Actinomycetota > Actinomycetes > Micrococcales > Micrococcaceae > Arthrobacter > Arthrobacter sp. ASL1. Next base: position 1,761,487 of record NZ_CM155284.1, on the reverse strand, counting down.
GGCAGGACAAGGTCTACTTCAACCTCGACCTCACCGCCGACGGGACCGCGACCCACTCGTCGAAGCCCATGCCAGATTCCGCCGTCGTGGCGCTCTCCCGCGGCGTCGCCGAGCTGGGGGAGTGGCAGGCCCCGGTGCACCTGACGACGGTGACCCGCGAGTACTTCGTCGCGCTCGCCGACGCGTCCAGCGACGGCCGGTTCAAACAGGCCATCAAGCTGATGCTCAAGGCCCACAGCCAGAACGCCCGCGAACGGGCAGCGGCGGTCATGGTCAAGCGGTCCAACTACCCGTACTTGCACAGTGCCCTGCTGCGCACCACCCATGCGTTCGTCATCGAGGATGCCGGCTACAAGGAGAATGTCATCCCCTCTTCTGCCCATGTGCGAGTGCACTGCCGGGCCATTCCGGGCGGGCAGAAGCCACGCGACTTCCTGGATCAGGTGCGCACAATGATGAAGAAGCGTGGGATCACTGTCGAACTGGCGGTCTCCGACGGGATGAGCGAAGCCGAGACGCTCGACGCGTTGGACACAACGTGGGCGACCCCACCAGCGGACGCGGACACCGACCTGTTCAAGGCGCTGTCCGGGGCGTCCGAGGAAGCGTACCCGGACGCCGCATTCGCCCCCGCCCTGTTCGAAGCAGGAACCAGCCTGGCCCCCTGGCGGGAGAAGGGGATTCCCGGGTACGGCGTCTATCCGTACGTGTTGGACAACGAGCAGCTCATCGCGATGCACGGCAATAATGAGCGGATCTACGTGGAGGCGCTGAAGCAGGGCAGCGACTTCATGTACGAGGTGTTCGGGCAGTTCCTGGCCTGAACCGGCGGCGGATCTGCTCGCGTGCCTGGGCGGCGGCGACTCTCGTTCCGGGCACCGACCCTCCGCCGGGGGGGTTCATGGTCGTGGGGACCATTCCGACGCGCCCTGCGGGACAGCCGGATATCGGTGCTCACCAGCAATCGGATCAGAGGTGCAGAACTGATTGCGCCAAGGCTGCGGCAACAATGAAGGTACTCGTCAGCGTAATGAGCGCTACCACGACGACCCTCCAGCTGAGTTGCTTGATGGCCCCGACGTCACGTCCCAGACTCAGACCGATTAGAGCGAGCTGCAATAGACCAAAGAGCATGACGTTCATGCCATCAACGAGACCAACGAAGATGTCGGCAAAGGGCATGAACGGGGCGCTGAGAATCGTGGCAAGGCCAAGTACCCAGACACTGGCCGGAACGGAGGGAAGCCACTTTGCCATGCGGAAGGCCAACGCCGTCAGGACCACCAACAACAACGTTCCCAGCAGCTGGACCGGCTTGAACTGCCCGGTGCCGATCACGTTGAGCATCAAGCCCAGCAGTCCCGCGCTGGCGTAGACGAAGAGGCTGACCTTCCAGCCGCGCGGCTCCGACGGATCGTCGGCAGCGCCTTCCTGGATGGCAACTTCTGCCGTCGTCTGGACCGTGTTCGAGGTGTTGCCGGCGGGTTCGTCGGCGTGGTGCTCCGCCATGCCGGCATCATCTCTCGAGGCATCTCCCGGCGGAATGGCACCACGGGCGACGAGCTTGGCCTCGTCGATTTCGGCTTGTGGACGGCGCCATACCCGGGTCCAAAACAGGTACAGCTTGCGCGCCAGCGGCAGTGACAGGAAAACACCCGCATAGAATCCGACGATGTTGGTGACCAGGTTCGACAGGCCGGCAACGGCCAGGATGTCGGGGGCCTGCTCCGGGTAGAGCGCCGACAGGGCGCCAACCCCGCCGAGCATCATCGAGGATGAACCGAGACCCAGCCCCATGGCAAGTGCCAGCGGGCTGAAGATTCCCAGGCTGCCCATCAGACCGGCGATGACGGAAATATAGAGGGCCCCGAACAATGACCCGAAGATCCAGACGCCGAACACGCCACGGTACTCGGGCGCCCGCGTGCCGAACTTCTCGATGGCGAAAGCGAGGTATGACTCGCGGTCAACGGACCAGCTGGCACCAATGGCAGCCCTGCCCATACGTAGGCCAACGGCGATCGGCAAGGCGATGATGACCGTGCCGAAGACGTGCCCGACTTCCTGCAGCATGATCGCTGGCCCGAGATTGGTGATCCGCCCCAGGCTTGGACCAATGCCCATGCCCAGTAGCGCGAGGAAGAGGACGATGCCGATACGGATCTGCGGGTCGCCGACGGCCCGCACCCGCCCGGACACTGGCTTGAACCGCTGCAGACCCACGATTGAGCCGAGCAGGACGGCCCAGATGATCGGGAACAAAACGATGGCGGAGATTCCCAGCTTGATCGTGTGGTCGCCGATGAAGATCGCCACGAGGGAGATGCAGACACTGAGCCCCAACGAGATCATCCAGTGCCTTAATTGAATGGAGGGTCCCGCTGGCGAAGTGTCTTTATCGCCTGGGAATTGGTCAACTACCGTTTTGGAGCGTGAAGACTTCTGAGTCATCTTGTATACCAATCGGAGATTTCGGCACTGTCGAACAAGCGTTTGAACGAACTTACATGCGTTGTGATGCGGGTAACAGTACATCAATGTAATGTTGCTCACAAGCATTCGTTCGTTTTGGTATACAATCAATCTCATGGAATCAATTATTCGAGCGAAGCACGCACTGGTCGGCGCCGGGGAGGATCGACGGTGGTTGACCAATCCCGTCCTGCGTGTTCGTGATGGCCGGATCATCGAGGTATCCACCCGGAACCCCTCCTGGCAGCCGGGCGGGGATTCCGGCGCGTCTGAAGCTGATGCGGGTCCCGATACGGCGGAGGTCATCGACCTGGGTGCGGCCGTCCTGTTTCCCGGCTTCATTGACCTCGACGCGCTCGTGGACATTGACCATCTTCTGCTGGACTCCTGGCACAGCCCTCAGGATGCCCTGTTGCTGGCAGGATCCGCTGAACATTGGCGGGACCACCGGACGGAGATTCTGACTCCCTCGGAACGCGTGACGTTGCGGACCTTCGGGCTGGTGCAGCTGGCCTTGCATGGCATCACGAGTTATATGCCGATCGCCTCCGAGATCCACCTCGAGTGGAACGAGCAGGCGGACGAACTGCGGGAGATGGCCCGGATATCCAAGGAAATCGGCCTACGGGGCTGGCTCGGCCCCTCATACCGTTCAGCGGTTTCGGCAGCAGAACTGGATGCTGACGGACAAGTGACACGGACGCTCGTGGCAGATGACCAGTTGGCACGCCAGGGCCTTAAAGAGGCACTGGAATTTGCCGACGAGCTCATCGCCGCGAATGATCCACTATTGAGTCCCGTTCTGCTCCCTTGCCGCATCGAGACCATGAGTGATGACCTCCTGTCAGCAACAGCCGGGGCCGCAGCGGAACGGGATCTTCTGGTGCGGCTGCATAGCCTCCAGCAGGGGTGGGAACGCATCCTCATTCAAGATCGCCTTGGCATCACCCCCCTTGACTTGTTGGAGCGGCATAACCTGCTCAATGACCGGCTGCTGATTCCGCACGCATTGTGGACGGACCGCAACCCGGCATTGGGTGGGCTGGAGAGGCAGGCGAAGGACTCGCCCGACTTGCGCCGTATCGCGGAGGCGGGAGCCAGCGTGGTGCATTGTCCCCTGACTACTTTCCGATATGGCGGCGTGCTCAATACGTTGTCGGACTACAACGCTGCAGGCATCACGATGGCTTTGGGTACCGATTCATTTCCACCCGACCTGGTCCGCGGCATGGACGTTGGACTGCACGCTGCCCGAGCGCAGTTCGGACATGGTTCGGCGGATTACGCGCAGTACGTCAATGCCGCTACCACCGGCGGTGCCACGGCGCTGCACCGGCCCGACCTCGGCACCATCCAGGAAGGGGCAACCGCGGATTTCACAGCGTTCTCGCTGGCCGATTTTCGTGACGGGGTCAGCGATGATCCCCTGCGGACCCTGGTGCTCAACGGCACTGCGCGCAATGCCGTCTTCACCATGGTGTCGGGTCGAACCGTCATGCGCGACGGCCGGATACCGGGCATCGACCTCACGAGGCTTCGATCCGATGCCCAGGCTGCTTTCGACAAGCTGCGTGAGGGGTACGCTCTTCGAGACCCCTTGGGCCGGGCTGCTGACACGATCTTCCCCTCGACCTTCCCCCTGGAGAGCCAATGCTGATTCTTTCGCGCACCGACCTCGAACGCCTTGCCGACATCGAAGCTACCCACGCCGCCCTCCGCGACGTCCTCGGTCGGCAAGGTCATGATGCGCACACCGTCGCACCGCATGCCCTGCGATGGGAGGGGGAGGAAGCGGCCTACATCCCCATGCTTGGGGTCGACCTTCGGTCCAACCTGGTGACAAGCAAGACCCTGATGGACAGCCCCGGCAACGCACGCAACAACAAGCCTTCCCAGGTATCTGCCATCACCGTCATCGACCGCGAATCCGGCTTCCTCAGAGCCATACTCCACGGCGCGATCCCCACGCGTACCCGCACCGCGGCTGTATCCGCGGTCGCGACAGAGGCGTTAGCAAGAAAGGATGCCTCACGGCTCGGTCTCGTCGGGGCCGGGGCGCTGGCATTGGAGCACGCGCGGGCCATCCACCGGGTGCGCCCTCTGGAAGCCATCACCGTCTGGAGCCGGACGAGGGCCTCCGTCGAAAACTTCCGGTCAAGCTTGGAAAGCATGTGGCACGGCACCATGCCCGTCATCACGGTGGCTGCATCCCCCGAGGCGGCTGTTCGTGGATCCGACATCATTTGCACGCTGACACCCAGCGTCGAACCCATCGTCTTGGGTGCTTGGCTGAGTCCGGGACAGCATCTTAACGTGGTCGGCGCACGACCACGGCCCACTGACAGGGAAGTCGACGCCGATGCGTTCCACCGCTCCCGGGTCTTCATCGACCACGAGGAGACGGCAGCGCACGAGTCGGGTGACTACTTGTTGGCCGCTTCTGCCGACGGCACGTTGCCCGAAATCATCGCAGAACTCGGCAGTGTTCTCCGGGGCGAGGTGCCCGGGCGCCTGGATGACCAGGACATCACGCTCTACAACTCCGTGGGCACTGGCCTGCAGGACACCGCCATCGCTGAAGTCATTCTCAAGGCAGCTGCCGCAGCCGGGATCGGAAAGGAAGTGGCATTTGATGCCTGAACCATCCGGCGAGGCCGCAAGCATGGTGGAGATCGCCGAAAAGGCGATCCGTGAAGGCATTATCGACGGTACCCATGCGCCCGGAAACCGACTCCGCGAACGTGAGCTCTCCGAGGAGATCGGTGTTTCCCGGGTTCCGATCCGTGAAGCTCTGCGCAATCTCGAGTTCCAGGGATTCGTGGCGATCCTTCCGCGGCGCGGTGCAATAGTGCGCGAGATGTCAGTGCAGGACGTCGACGAGCTCTTCGATCTGCGCTGCGCCTTGGAACCACTGGCCGCAGGCGCGGCAGCCCGGCACTATGCCGCGGGGTCGCCCCACGAGGGACTCGATCAAGCGATCAAGCATGCGGACATGGCTACGGCCTCGAAGGATGCACAAGCCATTCTGGTGGCTAACGCCGAATTCCATACCGAACTCATCCATGCCGCGCGACATCGCATGCTCGCCGACACGATGCCCCCCATACTTGCCAGGACACGCTGGTTGTTTGCCCAAACGGCTGACCGCAGCGCCGATATCCAGTGCCACGAGCACCACCAGCTCTATGACGCGATCAGCTCCGGGGAAGTACGACTGGCCGAGGCCTCCATGCTTGCCCACGTCGAGGCCGGGCGTCGACCATCACTGCAATCCATAGCAACCCGCATTTAGAAAGGATCCCCATGTCTGCCCTCCTGCTGAAAAACGTTCGTCCATGGGGCGGCACCGCCACGGATGTCCTGATTGAGGACGGGACGATCGCCGGCCCTGCTTCCCCAGCTTCCGGGGCCCAGGTCATCGACGGCCGTGGACGTCTCCTGCTCCCCTCGTTCAGCGACGTCCATGTGCATCTCGACTCCACGCGGATCGGCCTGCCGTTCCGGCCCCACACGGGATCGCCAGGCATCTGGCCGATGGTGATGAACGATCGCAAGAACTGGCGGGACGCCGAGAAATCGGCCGAAGAACGGGCGATCACGACACTCGGCAGGATGATCGAGCGGGGTGTGACCCGTGTGCGCAGCTACGCGCAGATCGACGTGGATTGCGGACTTGAACGCTTCCACGCCGTGCAGGCCGCCGCCGAGGCCCACAAGGATCGATGCGAGGTGCAGATCATTGCCTTTCCCCAGGCGGGCCTGTTGCGCGAGGAGGGAACCGTGCCGCTGATGAGGCAGGCGTTGCGCGAAGGCGCCCACTGGGTGGGCGGGATCGACCCGTGCACGCTGGATCGCGATCCCAAGGGCCACCTCGACGTCTTGTTTTCCCTGGCCGACGAGTTCCAGGTGCCGGTTGACGTGCACCTGCACGAACCAGGACATCTTGGCGTTTTCTCCACTGACCTCATCCTGGAGCGGGTACGCGCCTTGGGCATGCAGGGCCAGCTCACGATGTCGCATTCCTACGACTTGGGCGGTGTCAACGAGACGACGACCCGTCGGCTCATTGAGGAGTTCGCCGAGCTCGATATCAGCATGGCCACTGTCGCGCCGGCGCAGCAGCGGGGGCTGCCGCTCCAGGAACTCGCACGGGCGGGGGTCCGCGTCGGACTGGGCGAGGATGGGCAGCGCGACTACTGGTCCCCGTACGGCAATGCCGACATGTTGGACAGGACCTGGCAGTTGGCCTTTACCCACCAGTTCCGTGCTGATGAGCTCATCGAGCACTGTGTGGCGATTGCGACCGTTGGCGGGGCCTCGATCATGTCCGCTGACGTGCCGCGCCTCCGCTCGGTTTCGGATCGCCCCGGCCTGGCTGTTGGGGATGTCGCCGATTTGGTGCTGGTCTCCGGGGATTCCGTGACGGCTGCTGTGATGGACCGCCATGATGACCGCACGGTGATCCAATCCGGCCGCGTGGTCGCTGACGGGATGGCGCTCGTCTAGCTGGCAACGCTGCATGACCCGTGAACGCCGGTCCATCGAGTTGTCTCCACGAGGTCGCTGACGTTGCCTCGCCCGATTCCCCGGGCGGCACCGGCACTGCCCGGCCACTCAGCACGGTGCCAGGACACCGTGGCCACGAGCGGGCAATTCCTCGTGACCATTAACCGTCGGTGGCAGCAATGTGCGACGGAATCACCAACCGAGTTGGCCTCGTCGGGTGTCCGCAAAGCTGCGAGCCTGGTCTGTGGTGATTCGGGCGCTTATTGGCTGCGCTGGAATAGCGCCGTCAGGGTGCGCCTCCGGCTGGATCGGACGTGCAGCTCGGCGGCCTTGGCGGCGGTCTCGGCGTCTCCGGAAGCGATGGCGTCCAGGAGCTGCCCGTGCTCGGTGCAGAGCACTTCAAGGTCATCGGCTTGGCGGAAGAGCCACTGCAGCCGTCCATGCAGCGGATCCAGAATGCTGCGCAGCAGCTCGTTGCCCGCCAGGCGTGGAATCTCGTCGTGGAACCGGCCGTTGGCTTCCCGCGCAGCAGCAATATCTCGGCCCTGGGTGGCGTCCTTCGCCTCCACCAGCAGTCGCTTCAAGAACAGCAGGTCTTTCTGCGTAGCGTGCTGTGCAGCCAGGCTGCAGCTCATGCGCTCCAGGGCCTCCCGGACGTCAAAGAGCTCTTCGACGTCCGCCCGGGTCAGCTCACTGACGACCAGGCCACCGGTGGGCCGATCCGCGATCAACCGCTCCTCGCGGAGCATGCGCAGCGCTTCCCGGACCGGCAGGCGCGAAACGTCGAACTCCTCGGCAAGGTCTCGTTCAATCAACCGGACCCCAGGGGAGTACTGGCCATCGTAGATTTTCTGCCGGATCTGGTCCCTGACGATTTCACGCAGGGGACGGTCGCGAAGGACGGCTTCACTCAAGGCTGCAAACCTGCCTTCTGGAGTTGGTCGGGGAGATGGGCTGCTGCTGGCCATCCCCATGGTAGTTCCGTTTTCCGCGGTCGCGCTCAGGCCAGCAGCCGGCCCCAGCGCGTCTCCAGGCCGGGAGCACCGATCATGGAGAGGCATTTCCACAGGGTCACGGCCACGGAATCAAGCACGGGTACCCCGGACGCCTTTTCGACTTCTTCCACGACCGGAGCGCCGTAAAGGTTGGTGCACAGATACACCAGGGCCTCGGCGCCGGTGGCGAGTACCTCACGCGACGGGGCCAGAAGATCGCGGGGATCAACCCGGGCAAAGGACTCGTTGACGTCCAACCCCAGATGCCGTTCCCCGCTGACCTCGATGCCCTCGGCACGGTAGCTTTCGATGACGGAGTCGTTCACATCCTGCGTATACGGGGTGAGCAGGCCGACGCGGGAGATGTTGAAGCGCTCGAAGGCGTCCAGATAGGCCAGGGTGCTGGTCGTGAACGGGATACCGGTCTCCGCGGTGATGCGGGTAGCCATGTCCCGGTCGTGTTCGGAGCCGAGCCAGGAGCCGGCCGTCCCGTTCCAGGCGATGGCGTCGACGTCGGCGGTCTTGAGCAGTTCGGAGGCGTCGAGCATGTTCTGCAGGTCGAATTGCTGGTGCGAATCGGCGTCCAGGGCGATCCGGGTCACCGGAACGCGGGTGAAATGGATCGTCACATCCGTGCGGTCACCCAGAAGGCGGTAGGTCTGGGGTTCGAGGCAGGTGTTGGAGGACGGAACGATCATGCCGATCCGGTGGCTTCGCTGGGTCATGAGAGGGCCTTTCCGCTCAGTGCCGGTGTGGAGTTCCTTGCGTGGCGACGGCGCATCCGCCCTACGGGGCCCGGGTCGGTGAACGTGCCGCCATCCACCACGACCTTTCCGGCCGAGACCACGGTGGAGGGCCAGCCAGTCAGTTCCATGCCGTCGAAGGGCGAGAAATCAGTTCCCATATGCAGCCCGTCCTTCATGACCACCCGGGTTTCTCCGGGATCGATCAGGACGATGTCGGCATCGTAACCCGGGGCGATCCGTCCCTTGCCGGTCAGGCGGTTGATCCGTGCGGGGCCGGCGGAGAACAGCTCTACGAATCGGGTCAGGGGCAAGCCCTGTTCGGCCACGAGCGTTGTGAAAGCCACCGGCAGGCGTGTTTCGATGCCCGGCAGTCCGTGGGGCATCAGCCGCACATCATCGCTATGGGAGCGCTTCTGGTTCAAGTCGTAGCAGGAATGGTCCGAGGAAATCGCGTGGACCTCTCCGGTCGTGGTCTTCGCGACCAGCGCGGCAACCGTTTCGCGGCTGCGCATGGGCGGGCAACAGGCGAACTTCTCCGGGAAGTTCCCCCCGTAGACACCGTCGTCCAGTGTCAGGTAGTGGGGGCAGGTCTCCGAATAGACTTCCAGGCCACGGCTCCTGGCGGCGGTCACCATCTCCACCGCCTCCGGGATCGTTTGGTGGACGAAGTAGACCGGGGCGCCGGTGTATTCGGCCATCGCGATGACTTCGGCGACGGAGGTGGCCTCGGCCAATTCCGGACGGGTGTGGTGCAGTTGGTCGATGGGGACCGCCCCGGAGGGGTTCCCCGCCTCGAAGCCGTGTTGCTCGATGCAGTCCACGATGATCGGGTCGTGCTCGGCGTGGATGTAGGCCAGGCCGCCGAGACGGACCATTTCCCGCATGACCTTCAGGATCGTGTCGTTGTTGGCCATCGTCGACCCGCGGTTGGTGGTGTACATCTTCACCGAGCTGATGCCCAGTTCGAACATGCGCTCCAGCTGCGCCGGCACCGAGGCATCCCAGTCGATGACGGCTCCGTGCAGCGCCACGTCGCAGCGGGAGACCTCGGCCAGACGCAACTTGTTTTCGAGTGCCTCCAGCGGTGTCTCCTGTGGATTCGCGGGAATCCCGAAGTCCATCATCGTCGTCGTTCCGCCCCAAAGGGCGGCGATGCTGGCCGTCTCGTAGGTATCCAGGGACTTGTAGGCCCCTGTGACCTGTTCGACATGGACGTGGGCGTCCACGCCGCCGGGCATGGCCGTTCGGCCCGCCGCGTCCACGATGCGCGTGGCCTCCGGGAGCTGCTGCTCCGGGGTGGACGCCTCATAGATGGCCTCTATCTGGCCGTCATGGACGGCAATATGCCCGCTGGTGGCGCCGTCGGCGTTGACGATGTGTGCGTGGGTGATGAGCAGGTCAACGATCATGTGCCTACCGCCCCTTTCGGCTGGATGGGTCGGTGTGGTTCAGGGCTCGTGCCATGTCCACGGAGAGTCCCGCGTTGGCTTTGTGCGGGGGGTGTGCGTAGCTGCCCGCCCGGTGGGTGCCGCCGTCGAGGCTGACAACGAGCTCGCATTGTTTGACGCCGGCGGAGATCCCGTCAACGACAGGGACGGGGATGCCCGCCCCGATGTCCCGGGCGAGGCCGGCCAGTGGTGCGCCGGCCAGGATGACGGCGTCGGCCCCGTCCTGGGCGACCGCGTCCTGGGCGAGTTGAAGGAGTTTGTCCCGGTGCTGGTCCTGCACCGAACCTATGCTTTCCAATGGATCCTCCAGGGAACGGATGGAGGCCAGGCAGTCGAGCAGGTGGTTGCGTTCGACGCATTCCCGGTACCAGGCCTGGATGCGGTGGGAGATGGCGACAATGGAGAACCTGCTGCCGTGCAGGGCAGCGGTGTGCAGGGCCGCCTCCGTGATGCCGATGACCGGAATATCGACCAGTTCCTTCAGCGCTGGCATTCCGGGGTCCCCGAACGCGGCGACGACGACACCGTCGACGTGTTCGCTCTCCCGTGCGATGATTTCGGCGACCGCGGCACCGGCCAGGAGCGCCTCCACCCGGGTCTCGATGTACTCGACCCCGAATGCTGCCGTCCGCATGATGATCTCGGTGCCGGGGGCGGCAGCCCGCTCGGCCTCCGTGCGAATCAGCGCTGACACGCTTTCGCTGATGTTGGGGTTGATGACCAGTATTTTCATGGAACAAGCCTGTCTGGGGTTGATGCGGGGAGGTGGAGGCTGTGGGGTCCACCAGCGGAAGGCTGCCGGTGGACCCCACGGACGGGATGGGGGCGGGGACTGCTCAGACCGGCAGGCGGCGGCTGTAGTCCATGGCCAGGACCGAAATGGTCATGACGACGGCGGCACCGACAAAGTAGAGCAGCGCCCAGGTGTATCCGCCGGTGGCTCCGACGATGAAGCCCACGGCAATGGGGGTGATGAAACCGTTGACGTTTCCGCCGAGGTTCATGGCTCCGCCCAGGACGCCGGCATTGGCCCGGCCACCCAGCAGGGCAGGGATACTCCAGAACAGCCCCACCCAGCGCAGGAAGAACAGGACGGTGGAGAGCAGGACGACGGCGGACACGGGATCCGAGACTAGGGTGACACCCACCAGGCCCAGGATGACGATCAGACCGGAGAGGCCCAGCAGGGTGCGCATGACCAGATTGGCGGAGGCCCCCTTGGACTGCCACCAGTCGGCGATGTAGCCGCCGAGAAGTTCCCCGACGAAGCCGGCGCCGAAGATCACGAAGGTTCCCCAGCCGACGGCGGCCAGGTCGAAGCCCTTGTCCTGGGAGAGGTAGAGCGGACCCCACGTCAGCAGGCCGTAGAAGACGCCGTTGAAGCCGAACCAGCCGAAGCACATGGCCCAGAAGGAGCGGAACTTCAGGTAGGGGAGCAATGCGCGCCGGCCGGTACCGCCGCCCGCCTCGGCCTCCGCGTCCTCCTTCGCGTGGCTGGCTTCGATATGTGCCAGTTCGCCCGCGTTGACGTTCGAGTGCTCGCGGGGATGGTCGCGGATGTACCGCCAGGCCAGGAAGCCGAAGAGCGCGGTGAGGATTCCCACGGCGATGAAGGCGCCACGCCAGCCGCCGGTGAGGGCAATGAGGCCGGCGATGGCAACGCCGCCGATGCCGGCGCCCAACGGTGCCCCGGCATCCAGGATCGTGGCACCCCGGCCGCGTTCCTTGCGCGGCATCCAGGTGGCGTTGAGTTTTCCGCCGGCGGGCATGACGCCGGCTTCGGTGACGCCGATGGCGGCCCGGGTCGTGAACAGGCTCGCAAAGTTCCAGGCCAGGCCGCTGGCGGCTGTCGCCAGGCCCCAGCCTACGCAGGATGCGGTGATAATCCGGCGCGGTCCGAAACGGTCGATCAGCCAACCGACGGGGACCTGCATCAGTGCGTAGGCGAAGAAGAAGGCGGAGAGGATGACGCCGATGAGTTCCGGCGACAGGTTGAACTCCTTCTGGATCAACGGCATGGCCACGGAGATCGAGCCGCGGTCCACATAGTTGAGGGTGACCAGAACCAGCAGCAGCAGGAAGAGCTTCCAGCGGGTCTTGGTGGGCTTTTGCGTGTTCTGTGAGTCGTCGGGGTCCAGCGTTCTGGTTCCCGTCTGGACAGGGGGCTCATTGACGGTCATGAAGGCGTCCTTTGCAGGGGCGAGTGGTTCGATGAACGGCGTGCGACACCCGGACGGTGAAGCACTTAGTTTGGGATCCCAAAATTGAGATTAGATTGTGGGTCACATCACTGTCAATGGGTGAAGAGTATTGTCTTTTACTCAATTTCTGGCGAAAATCGCCTTAGAAGAGGACGCTCCTCCGTCGGCCTCTCGCCCGGGATCGACCATTCTCTGGACGGTTTTGGTATCCCATGGGTGAATCTTGCATTGCTATGCGCACTCCGGGCCCTAGTGCGGTCTCCCCACACCAGTTCCGTGCCGGGACCGGCGTCAATGGATCGTCGTCGTGAAGGTTCCAGGTACTCGGGAGGCCCACGACGCGGCAATGGACGCCACGGTCATTGCCCGCGCCGAGTGGATGCTGGACCAAGCGAGGCGGAAGTAGCGCCTGTTGTGGAAACGCGGCGCCCTACGCTGACCTTTCGGACCACTATTTGTCTTTGACGCCGGGACGCGTTCCGTCTGGGCCAAGACCATCTGATCCGACGTGCGTCGATTGGACTTCGCTTACTGCCACAGGCATCGTGCGACCACTGGGACAAGCTCGACGCCGGTGCGGTGCTGACCGAGGGCGGCTGGTTCCTGGCGCAGGACGACAAGACCACCCCGATGCTCATCACCGCCACCCGGCAGGACAAGGTCTACTTCAACCTCGACCTCACCGCCGACGGAACCGCGACCCACTCCTCGAAGCCCATGCCAGATTCCGCCGTCGTGGCGCTCTCACGCGGCGTCGCCGAGCTGGGGAAGTGGCAGGCCCCGGTTTACCTGACGAAGGTGACCCGCGAGTACTTCGCCGCGCTCGCCGACGCGTCCAGCGACCGCCGGTTCAAGCAGGCCATCAAGCTGATGCTCAAGGCCCACAGCCAGAACTCCCGCGAACGGGCAGCGGCGGTCATGGTCCAGCGGTCCAACTACCCGTATCTGCACAGCGCCCTGCTACGGACCACCCAGGCGTTCGTCATCGAGGATGCCGGCTACAAGGAGAATGTCATCCCCTCTTCTGCCCATGTGCGAGTGCACTGCCGGGCCATTCCGGGCGGGCAGAAGCCACGCGACTTCCTGGATCAGGTGCGCACAATGATGAAGAAGCGTGGGATCACTGTCGAACTGGCGGTCTCCGACGGGATGAGCGAAGCCGAGACGCTCGACGCGTTGGACACAACGTGGGCGACCCCACCAGCGGACGCGGACACCGACCTGTTCAAGGCGCTGTCCGGGGCGTCCGAGGAAGCGTACCCGGACGCCGCATTCGCCCCCGCCCTGTTCGAAGCAGGAACCAGCCTGGCCCCCTGGCGGGAGAAGGGGATTCCCGGGTACGGCGTCTATCCGTACGTGTTGGACAACGAGCAGCTCATCGCGATGCACGGCAATAATGAGCGGATCTACGTGGAGGCGCTGAAGCAGGGCAGCGACTTCATGTACAAGGTGTTCGAGCGCTTCAGGGGGTGAACCGTCCCGGGAGTCCCATAGATGGACGATGTCGCCCGTCAATAGCGGCATGGACCGAGCGGCGTCTGTCCGGGTGGGCTCAGTGGCGGGTAGTCAACCCTGCTGACTTCGAACGGTTGCAAGGTCCACACAGGATCTGGAGGTTGTCGTCCTGGTTCCCACCACCCATCGAGATGGGAATGATGTGGTCGTATTGGAGTTCAACTGTCGAGCCGCAACTTCGGCATTGCCCGCCATCACGCGTCCACACATACTGCTTCACATCGTCCGGAATCGCCTGGCGCGCCGCCGAGTTCCGCGGAGTCGAGCCCATGGCGACAATCGCCTGGGCGCGGTCGATCTGCTGCGTCCTGCGCTGCTTACGCGTGATGATAAGGGCATGTACTTGATCGGCGCTTAGTCCCTCGTCGTCCCAATAGAACTCGTTTTGGAAATGCCAGTATCGTCGTCCGAAATGACGCCCCATGGAACTGGGATACTGCTGCTGGTATTGCCAGCGGTCTTCAAAGTCGGCTTTTGACATTTTGGGGAGGATAAACACGCTTTTCCCAATGGTCAGTATCGCTGGCCCCTTGCCCGTCCAAAAGCCGGGACGGTGAGTCAGTGTGACATTTTCAGCTCGCCGCAGCATCCCCAATTTCCTACTCTGCTCCCGCGAACATGCAGTCGGAGCATCGAGCCGATGTGATTTTAGTTAGTGTATCGGCCGTGGCGGGAGAACGGGATCCCCGGGTAAGGCGTCTACCCGTACGTGTTGGACAACGAACGGATCTATGTGGAGGCGCTGAAGCAGGGTAGCGATTTCATGTACACGGTGTTCGATCGGTTCCGGGGCTGAGCCACCAGGCGGGTGGCCGTCCGCTCAAGGTCAGCGGACGGGTGCTCCCGGTCCGAGGGGGATGCCCAGGGCCCACCACGCGAGGAAGAGTGCGAACCAGACAATAAACATGACGATGGCGCAAGGCAGGGTGAACGAAATCAGCGTGCCGATGCCGGCCTTCCGGTTCAGGGTCTGCAGGTACCCAACACACAGGACGAAACTCGTGCTCATCGGCGTGATCGAGTTCGTGCACGAATCCGCGATGCGGTAGAGGGCCATGGTGGTTGCGGGGTTGGTGTTCAGCAGCATCATCATCGGCACCAACATGGGCGCTACCAGCGACCAGAGGGCCTGGCCGGAGGTGATCAATAGATTCAGCATGGCCACTGCCACGACGAGTATGGTGAACAGCCCCACATTGTGGATGCCCAAGCTCGAAATCGTGTCGGCGCCCTTGACGGCAACGAGTGTGCTGATGTTGGTGAACTTGAAGAGGGCCAGAAACTGCGAGACAGCAAAGAACAGGACGATCAGGGGGGCAATTGAGCGAACCCCGTCGGCCATGAAACCGGGCACATCGGCCGAGCTTTCCAGTTGGCGCGATCCCGTCGCGTACGCCAGGCCGATCGCGAGGAAGAACAGGGACAGGAACAGCGCGATCCCGTCGAGGAACGGCGACTCGAGGAACGACCCATCCTCGCCTCGTAGCGGGGAATTCGGCACCAGCAGAGCCGCGACAACCAGCGCCGCAACGATCAGTGCGGTCCGGCCTGCGCGGCGCAATCCGCGGCGTTCCAAGTGGTCGGGGAGGGCGGCGACAGGCTTCATCCTGGTCGCGGCGGAAGCCTCGTCCAGGTCGCTGTCCACCACCAGGGTGTGTTCGCGTTTTTTGAGGATCAGCTCGGTGACCAGGGTGACCGTGATGGCGAGGACTAGCGCGGAGACGGTGGTGAAGTACATGTTGTCCGTTGCACGGACCGTCACCGAGGGGTCCACCAGCTGGGCCGCCTCGGTGGCGAGTTTGGCGAAGACGACATCCCCTGGGGCAATGAGGGGGTTCGCGTCTCCGGCGGCGTTGATCGAGACGAAGGCGACGATCATCCCCAGCATGGGGGAGCGGCCCACGGTCCGAAAGGCAATGGCACCCAAGGGAATGAGGACCACGTAGGCCGAGTCCGACAAGAACTTGGACATGGCGCCGCCCAGCGCCACGGCGAACACCACGAACTGCGGGGAGACACTGCTCAGGGACCTGCGGGCGATCGTCTCGAATAGCCCAGAGCGTTCGGCCACGGCAACGCCGAGCATGACGATCAGGACGGTGCCCAGCGGGCCGAAGGTCACGAAGGATTCCTCGGCGCCGGTGATCAAACCGCGTATGGCGTCCGGGCTGAGGGCGTTCTTCACCCCCACGGTGTCGCCACTTGCCGGATCCACGACGGTGATACCCGTCGCGGACAACAGCCAACTCGACAGGGCGAGGATTGCGAACAGGATCCAGAAGAGCCAGAACGGATGGGGAAGGGCGTTTCCTGCCTTTTCGATGCCGGCGAGCATGCGCAGGCCTGCTGAAGGGCGACTTCTTGGCGTGGTTCGCATGGTCATGGGTCCTCCGTTGGGCAAGGTCGTGTGTGCTGGGGGCGTCTCTCCTGCGGGTGGCAGAACTGAAATACCGACTAGTGATTTGTATTACAGGCCGCTGTGCCCGATCCAACGATTGACCAATTTTGGACAACCAAGTCCGGGATACGGCCCCCGGACGGGGTCCTTACCGGACCAACGTCGAGATGATGTCCGGGCCCAACCGCATGACCTTGGCGGTATCAATCCGGTGGTACACCAGCTTGCCCCGGCGCTCTGACTGGACCAACCCCGCGTCGCGTAGGACGCCGATGGCCCTCGATATCTGGGCAGGGTTCTGCTTCAACCGGAGCGCGAGTTCGGACGTGGTGATCGGTTCGGCCGAAAGGTGGCGGAGGATCTCCATACGCGTCTCGGAAGCGAGGGCCGACAGCCGGTCGCGGACTTGGCGGATGCCCAGCCCCTCGTCCGAGGCCTCGGCGGCACCGAAATGCACGACGACGGGGTACCCAGGGGTGTCCTTGATCGTCAGATGCGGGCCAATACGAATCGAGGGGACCAACACGAGTTGGCGGCCGTCCAATGAGACGGAACGCTGCTGTAGCTTGTCGAACCGCACGTCGTGCAGGTCCTCGCGACCACGGGCCGTCTCGCTGAGACCGGAAAGCGTCTTCCACGCGCCGTCGGCCCGCAACTTGGCCGTGGTCTGTGTGGCGCTGCGGTGGATGACGTCCTGAACCGCCGACCAATCCCGGGCGAAGAAGGTGTCCTCGCAGCGTGCAAGGAAGGTGGTCAGTCGATGGCGAAAGGCCGGGGGATCGCGAAGAAGCGCCTCCGCCAGTTCCAACCTCGAACTCGAACGGGCACCGCAATAATTCAGGAACTGCGTGCGTGCCCCGTCGTCATTCAGCAATGCCTCCGCGCCGGGCAGTTGCCGGCCATAACCGTGGATCCCCTCGGCGCACAGCCTGACGAATTCCAGCACCGGCAAATCGCGCAGCAGTTGAAGTTGTTGCTCGAAGGTGGATGGATGCGGTGCCAAGGGGAAGAAGAGGCGGCAACGGTACCTGGCCCACAACGGAGAAAGAGCCCGGAACTCGTCCAGATCGTCAGGTTCCATCGAGTTGGCCACCAGGTCCAGGGTGTCCCCGGCTTCAAAATGATGGTCGGGTTCGGCCACGGCATGAAGCAGCGACATGAGTTCTGTCAGGGCCGAGGGGAACGCGCGGGCATTTGCCGAGTCAAATCCCGCCAACTTCAAGACGATGGCCAACGTTTTCTCCGATCCACTGAACGTGGCGAGCATATGCCGTCTGTGGCCGGCTGCGCCGGACCCATGGTATCCGCAACATGGTGGCAACCGGCCTCGAGGTGGAAACCAATCCGTGTCATCCACGGTTGGCCGAAACGGGTTAAACATCGTGATGGCAGGGTCCGCTGTTCGTAGGCTCGGATGATCCCTACCTCGCGTCCCCCGAAGGACATTCCTTGACTTCAGCACTCCCCGCAACAGATCCCGTCGAACACCTAGTTTCCATGCGAGACGGGTGCCAGCTGGCCACCGACGTCTATGGTGCGCTGCCGGTATCTCCCCAGCCGGTGATCCTCGAACGGACCCCGTACGGCAAGCGTGCTTCACGCAGCTCGGACCAGTCGGTTCGCACGGGGCCGACGCCCGAGCCCGCGGATTCTTCAGCCTTCCTCGTAGACCGTGGCTACGTGGTGGTCCGGCAGGACTGCCGTGGCCGCGGCGCCTCGGAGGGCGACTTCGTCAAATACGTGAACGAGGGAAGGGACGGCGCCGACACTCTGTCCTGGATCGCCGAACAGCCGTGGTGCGACGGCCGCGTGCTGATGAACGGAGTGTCGTATTCCGCCCACGTCCAAACGGCGGCTGCGGCGGAAGGGCCAGAGGCACTCCAAGCGATGTTCATGGACTCCGGCGGGTTTTCCTCGGCCTACGAGGTGGGCATGCGGATGGGAGGGGCCTTCGAACTGAAGCAGGCAACGTGGGCCTTCCGACACGCGGTCCGCAGCCGGGAAGCCGCGAATGACCCGACGGCGGCGGCTGGATTGGCCGAGATCAACATCGCCGATTGGTTCCATGCCACGCCATGGCGGAAGGACAACTCGCCTCTCACTCTGGTGCCGGCCTACGAGGACTACCTGCTGGAGCAATGGGGCCGGGAGGCCTTCGACGCCTACTGGGCCCATCCGGCGATCTACGCCAGGGGCCACTACGACTCCTTTCCTGACATCCCGAGCTTCCACATTTCCTCCTGGTACGACCCGTATATCCCTTCGGCGATCGAGAACTTCAGGGAACTAGGACGGCGGAAAACGAAGCCTGCGTACCTGCTGTTGGGGCCATGGACGCACGGCAAACGGTGCGTCCCCTTCGCCGGTGACGTGGACTTCGGCGCCGCTGCTTACTTCGACGGGAACATCGCTCCGTCCTATCTGGACTTTCGCGCCGACTGGTTCGACGAAGTCCTCGGCCACCAAAAGGCTCCGGAGCGGCCCGCCGTCACCTACTTCGTCATGGGTGGCGGTCCCGGCACGCGAAATGACGGAGGGCGTTTGGAACATGGTGGGCAGTGGCATCACGATGATTCCTGGCCGCCGAGGCGCAGTGCCGAAACCAGGTTCCACCTAGCCGCCGACGGCACGCTGGCAGAGCGGACACCGGTGGAAGGCGGCACGCTCACCTATGCCCACGATCCTGGCCACCCCGTTCCGACCATCGGCGGACAGGTGACCAGTGGCGAGCCGGTGATGCGCGGTGGCGCCTACGATCAACGGACGCATGCCGGTGTCTTCGGCGCTACCGAGCCGTACCTGCCCCTGTCGGCCCGCCCGGATGTCTTGACCTTCCGCACGCTGCCGCTCGACGGCGATATCACCATCGCCGGAGGTGTCAAGGCAGAGATCTTCGTCTCGACCAGCGTCGTGGACACCGATCTGACCATCAAACTCATCGATGAGTACCCGCCGAGCCAGGACTACCCGCAGGGCTTCGCCATGAACCTCACCGAGGGCATCCTGCGCCTACGGTTCCGTGACTCGTTTGAAGATCCCGCCCCCCTGGAACCACACCAGGTGTACCGCGTCGTTGTCAGCGCGCCGGACACGGCGAACCTTTTTGCTGCAGGTCACCGTCTCCGTGTGGACATCGCCTCCAGCAACTTTCCGAGGTTCGACATCAACCCGAATACCGGAACCAGGATCAGCGACGAGCGCCGCTGCGTCGTCGCCGAGACGACCGTGTACACGGGAGCGGAAGCGCCCTCGGCTCTAGTGGTCGATGTCGTGCCAAGCGTCCGCGCTCGGACGCCATAGCGAAGGCCGCTCGCCCGCGCACCCCTCGGCTGGAAGCCGCGTGCACCGACGTCGAACCTGCAGGGCCCTGCTATGTCTTTTCGCGGTCGACGGCGCCTGTCACCGCCAGCCGAGCCCAGGGGCGACGTGGGCCAGGTTCACCTCGATGACGTGGGGGTCGAGGTCGACGCCGAACCGGTTCGGGTGCTTCTTGTCTAATACCCTGGGGCAGTCCGTACTAGGCTGATCGAAACCGACGGGCAAGGTCGGCATCGTGTGTCTTGGTATGAGTTCAGGAGCTTTCTTGATGCGCCAGGGCGGGAGCGACAGCCGGTGCGGCGCGACCAGCGAGCGAAGCGGAGAAGTCATCATGGAGAAGGCCGAGTTCTGGTCGGCGATTCATGCCGAACGGCTTCGTCTGGTCGATGCGCTGGCGTCGTTGAGCCCCGAGCGCTGGCGAGAACCGACGCTGTGCGGTGACTGGTCGGTGTCCCACGTCGTCGCGCATCTGACGGCGGCCGCCAACACGGGTACTGGCGCCTGGCTGCTCAGCATAGTCTTGGCCGGCTTGAACCCGGGCCTGCACAATGAGCGCCGGTTGAGAAGATACCTCGGGGCCACGCCGGCAGAAACGCTCGCGATGTTCAGGTCATCCGCCACGAAGACGGTGTCGCCAACCAAGGACTACGCAGCGATGCTGGGCGAGGTGATCGTCCACGGGCAGGACATAGCCCGACCCGTCGGTGTCGATCTCGTGCCCGATCCTTCGGGGGTGCACGAGGTGGCACGCTTCTTCGCTACTCGCGATTTCGCGGTGAACAGTAACAGCCTCGTGAAAGGCCTCACGCTGCAAGCCGATGATTCTTCCTTCAAAGCGGGGCAGGGGCCGCTCGTCGAGGGTAAGCAGCTCGACCTCGTCATGGCGATGGCGGGACGACCTGCATACCTTGCAAGTCTTCACGGCGACGGAGTGGCAACGCTCGAACAGCGTCTGGTGCGGGATCGCCATTAGGGATCGGTGAACCTCCGGGTCTTCTGATCGGGGTCGGTCCCATGGCCGAAGGACAGGATTCCGAAGTTCTTCACACCGGCAGCGTGCGCCGGCGTCGTCCAGAGCTTTTGGTGCCTACTGTGCCGCGCCGGTCTCGACCAGGAGCACGCCACCCATGATGAGTGCGATGCCGATGGCCATGATCCAGTTCAGCGGTTCGTTGAAGAGGAGCCGGCTGGCCACGGCTGTCAGCGCGACGCCGAGGGCTGCCCAGATCCCGTAGGCGACACCGAGGCCCATGCCCGCCTCGAGGGTCAGCGCCAGGCAGGTGAACGCGAGCAGGTATCCGGCGGCGACGGGAACGTACCAGCGCTTGCTGCCATGGGTGGCCATGCGCAGCGAGAGGGTGGCGCCGACTTCGCTGACGATGGCGGCGAGGAGCAGGAGCCATGCCATCAGCTGGCCTCCCGGGCCCGGGTGGCTGCCCGCTGGGAGCCGAGCTCGACGGTGAGGACGCCGGCGATGATCAGCGCGATCCCGGCCAGCATCGTGCCCGTGAGTGGTTCGTCGAAGACGACGGCGGAGGCGGCGGCGGTGAGCGCGACGCCCGTTGCACCCCAGATCCCGTAGGCGACGCCCAGCGGCATGCCCCGGCGCAGCACGGCGGCGAGGCAGATGAACGCCACCATGAAGCCGACGGCCGTCACCGCGTACCACCCCGGGTGCCCGAGTGCGGCCTTGAGCGACATCGAGCCGGTGACCTCGCTGAGGATGGCGCAGGCCAGCAGGATCCACTTGGTCATGGGTCCATTGTCCCAGTTGGCCGGGCAGTCCTGTGACGGCAACAGCATGTGCCGGAACACGAAAGGTGAGCCCCGTCGTCGTGCTCCCGGCCCATTTCACCGTGTCATTCCGCGCCGGAGAGTCGTAGGATCAACCCCAGTAACCAGGAGGGGTTCCCATGCGCAGCGTGACCTATTCGATGAGCGTTTCACTGGATGGCTACATCGTCGGGCCGGACGGAAAATTCGACTGGTCGGAACCGGATGAGCAGGTCTTCCGCTTCTACATCGACGAGCTGAAAGCGGTCGGCGCCCACCTCATGGGGCGGCGGCTCTACGAGACGATGCTGTACTGGGAAACCGCCGATGAGGACCCGTCGCTGGCCGATGCAGAGCGCGAGTGGACGGAGTTGTGGAAGCCGCTGCCAAAGGTGGTGTTTACCCGGACACTGTCCGAGGTCCAGGGCAACGCTCGGTTGGCCACCGGGAGCGTCGCGGAGGAGATCGCCTCGCTCAGGGACGAGCCGGGATCGGGAGACATCGCGATCGGAGGGGCGGCCTTCGCCGCCGAGGCGGCCGCCGCCGGGCTGATCGATGAGTACCAGGTGATGGTGTGCCCGGTGCTGGTCGGCGGCGGGAATCCCTACTTCGCGCATGAGGCGCAGCGGGTGGATCTGGAGCTGGTCGAGACGCGCCTGTTCCATTCCGGATCCATGTTCCTGCGCTACCGCGTCCGCCGGTAGGGCGGGAGCGACGTGGTCGAGGAAGGGCCGTTCTTCCACGGCACCATGGCGGATCTCAGGGTTGGCGATTCCCTCGCGGCGGGTCACCGGTCGAATTACCGACCCGAGGTCGTGATGAACCATATCTATTTCACCGCCGTTGTCGACGGCGCCGGACTCGCTGCCGAGATCGTGGCGGATCTCGCGGGGCGCGGCGCCGTGCCGCGCGTGTACGTGGTGGAGCCGACCGGCGCATTCGAGGACGACCCGAACGTGACGGAGAAGAAGTTTCCCGGAAACCCCACCCGGTCCTACCGCAGTAGCGCTCCGCTGCGCGTCGTCGGTGAGGTCACCGACTGGACGCGGCTGACGCCCGAGGCGCTCCAGATGTGGAGAGGGCGGCTGGCAGCGATTCGCTCGGACTCCCGGGCCGAGATCATCAACTGAAGTACGTAGCGCGCCGGCGATCGGTCTTGCTGGAAAGCAGGGGAAGCCGGTGGGCCTGCAGGTGCAGGGCCACCGGCCTCCCGGATCGGCTCGTTGCTCGCGGCGCGAAGCCGCCTCGTCCGCTGGCGTTAGGCCTGTGAGACGGCGGCGGCGAGGTTGCCGAGGGAAGACTCGAGCGCCTCCTGGTCGACCGCGGGGAAGCTGACCTTCTTCAGGGTCTCCTTATCCGTGACGGCGCTCCAGTCATAGGTGACCGACACGGTGGTGGCGTCCGGTCCTTGGGGTTCGAGTTCCCAGACCCATTCCCAGCCTGGAGGCTGCTCGCCCTGGGGAGCGGTCTTCCAGGCCAGCAACTTGTTTTCGTCGAAACCAACAACTTGGTTGTCCGTCTTGTAGTCGCCACCCATCTTGTCCCACGACATGTTCATCGTGAAGACCTGTCCCACCGCGGTGATGCGGTCCGTCTTGTGATCGGATTGCACCATCCCGGAGCCATCGATTTGTGCGTGGTGCTCGGGGTTGGAGAGCACCTGGAAGATGGTGTCAGCCGAAGCGTCGATGGTCCTCGAAGCGGTGATTTTCGTTTCGGTCATGGTCTTCGCCTTTCGTCGGACGATATTGCCTTCCAATCCGGTACGCATGGTTCCGGCCGGAAAATCCCACGCTAGACGCTCCGGCGGATGAGGTCCACGGAATCTGCACGTGGAACCACTTCCACTCAGAGAATGGGACGGAGGGGGATCAGGACCCATTCGCTGAACTTGGCAGCGATGTTCTGGCGCTTCCACTCGGCGAGCGTCAGCTTCCGGCTGTTGCTGCTGTCGACCTCAAAGATCTGCTCCATCTTGGCTGCGATGTCGGCATCGTGGATCTCGAGGTTCGTTTCGTAGTTCCCCGTCAGGCTCAACCGGTCGATGTTGGCGGTGCCGATGGTGGACCACTGGCCGTCGATGGTCGCGGTCTTGGCATGGATCATGGCGTTGCGGTAGAGGAGTATGGTGACTCCCTCCTTGAGCAGACTGGTGAAGAACCCGCGGGCCAGCCAGTCGGCGAGGACGTGGTTTGAATCCTCGGGGACGATCAACCGGACATCGACGCCGCGCCTGCTGGCCGCGAAGAGGGCGTCGAGGATCTGCTGGTCGGGGATGAAGTAAGCGGTGGTGATGTAGATGTGGTCGCTGGCCCGGTTGATGGCGTCGAGGTAGACGCCGCGGATCGGATACACCAGGTGGGAGGGCATGTTGTTGGCCGTGCTCAGGTGCGGGTCCCAGGTGCCCGGGCGCTGGTGCTCGATTTCCGGTCGGCCGTAGGCGGTGTTCCAGACGTCCAGGAACGCCTGGCGGAGTTCCCATGCCGCGGGGCCCTGGATGCGCAGGTGGGTGTCGCGCCACTCGGTCGCGTAGAGGTCCCCGATGTTGTAGCCGCCGGCGAACCCGGTGTGGCCATCGACGACCAGGATCTTGCGGTGGTCCAGGCCGGTACTGCGCAGCGGTGTGAACAACCGCGACGGGCGAATGACCGGGAACCGGTACACGTGGATCTTGCTGTCGAAGTCGTAGAACGACGCGGGGACGACAAGGTTGGCGAAGCCGTCGTAGATGACGAAGACGTCGACGCCGCGGCGGGCGGCCGCGTTCAGCGCGTCCCGGAAACGGCGCCCGGTTGCGTCGCCCTTCCAGATGAAGGTCTCCAGAAGGATCTGTTCCTCGGCGCCTTCGATGGCGGCGAGCATGTCGTCATAGAGGTCTTGGCCATACGTGTAGATCTTCGTATCCGAGTCCGCGACCCGGCCATCGAACGTGCCCGGGCGCGGGAAACCCACGCGTTTGCTCCGCTGATGGCGCTTGAATGCATCGAAGACCACCAGCCCGGCGACGACGGTGGCCTGCAGGGCCAGGAAGGCCAAGGCCAACCGGGCGGTCGTCTTTTTCAACACGGCGGCAACGGGCTTCGGGATCAATGAAGGCATGTATTGACCTTATCCGTCGGGCCCGCCGTCGTGCCACACCTCGTGGTTGGCTCCGTCGCGGAGCCCGAACGCACCATGGTTTTCCGTCCAGGCGCGCTCCAGGGCGAACTTGAAGGCATAGGACCCGGCGGGCAGGTCGGCCTCGAGCTTCCAGACGCCGTCGGCCGGGTCATAGGCCATCTGGGCCTGCTCGGCTTCCGGATCCCAGTCCCGGTCTGCCCCGAGGAGTACGTTGAAGTCGCCGACGAGCGCGACGGTCGAGGGCTGGCCGGGGGCGGGCGCCGGAACGGTCTGTTCCGGAACGACGGAGAGCTGCGGTGCAG
Organism: Arthrobacter sp. ASL1; assembly: GCF_056680475.1. Taxonomy (NCBI): domain Bacteria; kingdom Bacillati; phylum Actinomycetota; class Actinomycetes; order Micrococcales; family Micrococcaceae; genus Arthrobacter; species Arthrobacter sp. ASL1. Next base: position 1,736,693 of record NZ_CM155284.1, on the reverse strand, counting down.
CCTCCGCCGCCGCCGCCGCCGGGGGCGCCGCGGGGAGGGGCGTTCCGCCGTCGAGGGCAACGAGCACAGCTTGCGGATCCGCCAGCACCTGGGCCGCGTGCAGACCGTCCTCGGTGATGGTCCATCCGCCGCGTCCCTTGGTCATCCAGCCGGCCTTGACGAGCCGGGCGGTCGCGGTGGTGAGGTTCTTGAAGCCCCGCGGTACGCCGCCGCTGAGCAGTTCCCGTTCGTGTGCCGTCGTCGGAACTCGGAGCAGTGCCTCGGTGATGACCTGCTTCGCGTCGGGCCGGGACCCGTCCCGGTGTGCTTCGGCCAGGATGTCGAGTACTGACTTCAGACGCAGGTTGGTCTCGGGCGTAGCCATGGCAATTCCTTCGGGTGCAGATGCGGGATGCGGAATGTCCAGTATCGGTGGCAGCGGCCGCCCAACGGGGGAGCAGCGCATCAGCCGAAGTCCACCGGCGTGTTGCCCTCGTGAAACGACGGAGGACGACGACGGTGCTGGTGCACCGGCGTCGTCCTCTGCGGAGTGGGTGAAGCGGGGGACTGCCTAGGCGATGGCGAAGCCGCCGGTCCATTCGATCTTCTCGGCGGCTGCCAGGGTCAGCTGCAGGAAGCCCATGGCCTCCAGTTCGCGGGCCCGGGACAGGGCACCGGCGTCGAGGGCCTTCACGCCGCCGGCGGCGACGATCCCGGCCAACTCGGCCTTGGCGGTGGCGTCGTCTCCGGCGATGAGCACGGTGGTGGTGTTCGGACCGACCGAGTGGGAGGACAGGGTGGCGGCGAAGGTGGTGTTGAACGCCTTCAGCACCTTGGACTGTGGCAGGGCTGCGGCGAGCTCGGCGGCGGCGGAGGAATCGGCCGGGACGACCAGCGAGTCGAAGGTCGCGAAGTCCAGCGGGTTGGTGATGTCGACGACGACCTTGCCGGCGAGCTGTTCACCGCGGGCCTCGACGATGGCCTGCAGTGCCGGGTAGGGCACGGCCAGGATGACGATGTCGCCGGTGACTGCCTTGTCGGTGTCCTGGGTGTTCAGGAGCTCGACGTTGTTTCCACCCGCGCTGACGATGGACGAGATGGCCTGGCCCATGTTCCCGGTTCCGATGATGCTGACATTCGCCATGGTGTACTCCTTCGTGAAATTTGGTTGATCCTTCAAGTAATACTGTACGCCTTAATCATTTAATGGTCAAGCATTAGATTCAAGTTCCGTGGGGGAGGGTGGACCGTTTTCCAAAATGTCGGGGGTGGCGCCTACGGTAGTTTATGCATCAACCAATCGATGCCGGCCGGTCTGCCTGGGGGCATTCCGGTCGATCACTCGACCACGCAGCGTCCGCTGCTGAATTCCATGGGGGAATCATGTCTGTACAAAATCCCACTACACCTGCGCCCGGAGCGCCCGCACCGGCTCCGAAGACCACCGCCGGAAAGGGCCTGGGCATCGCCGCGTTGATCGTGGCCATCGTCGCCCTGTTGCTCTGCTGGGTTCCGATCATCAACAACTTCGCCGCCTTCCTCGGGTTCGTTTCGCTCGTGCTGGGCATCATCTCGCTGGTCATCGCCGCCAAGCGCCGCGGAAGCAAGGGCCTCGGCATTGCCGCGACGGTCATTTCCGTGGTGGCGATCGTCATGGTCTTCGTGACCCAGGCCGCCTATGTGGCTGCCATCGACAGCGTTAGCACTGCCGTGGAGGACTCGATGGACGGCGAGGTCGCCGCCCCGGCCAAGGTCGTCGAACAGGCCGCCGACACGGCGAAGGTCCTGGCCCTCGGCAAGGCGGCCACCGTCGGCTCCTACACGGTGGCCGTGACGTCCGTTGACCTGAACGGCGCCAAGGCCGTCGAAGCCGCCAACGAATTCAACGACAAGGCCAAGGGGCAGTATGTTCTGGCCGACCTGTCGGTGACCTACAAGGGTGATAAGGAAGGGACCGCTTGGATCGATCTGAATCCCGAGCTGGTCGGCTCGGACTCTCGCGTCTACAGCACCTCGACGTGCATGGCCGTGACCGGGAATCCGGCCGCTGAGACTCCCGGCCTGACCCGGGGAGGCAGTGCGTCGTACCAGGTGTGCTTCGATGTCCCGAAGGCCGCGCTCAAGGACGCCAAGCTGCGCGTCAGCGAGACCATGTCCTTCAACGACGACGCGGTCCTCTGGGCCACGAAGTAACCAAGCAGCGTCCGGGCCGAAAACGACCTGGTCACTGACCAAAGCAGTTCGACGGCGGAACGCTGGGGCCCGCCGTCGAACTGCTTTTTCGTGGTGGCGGGTCCGGGCCGCGGGTTCCGCGGCGGGAAAGTATGGCGCTGCTCCCTCGGTTTTCGACAGCCTGGGACTTTTCGTATCCGTTTTCCCAAAATATGCGTATTCTGGGAAACCAGCGAACGAAATTCCCAGAGAGGTCATGATGAACAGCCCGGACGATGGCCAAGGTCAAACCGCCGGCGACCGGGGGAAGAGGCAGGCCCGGAGAACTGCCAACGGCGACGCCGGTGTAGCCGTATGGCCAGCCATCGGCCATGAGGAAGTCATCTGGACTGCTGCGCCGGATGCCAGCCAATCCCGCCGCCAGCGGCTTTTGGCCCGTGGGCCCTATCAGGCGGCCGTCGTTCCGCGGATCTCTGCCAGCGAACCAGCCGTCCGCGGCCACGTTTCCGCCCTGGCCGAAGAGGCCATCATCGACATGGTCCGGTTCGACCGCGACCTGGGAGCTGATGCCGCCCCGTTTGCCGCCCTGCTGCTGCGCAGCGAGTCGGCCGCAAGCTCGGAAATAGAAAATTTGTCTGCCGGCGCGAAGAAGATCGCGCTGGCCCAGCTGGGTGACCATTCCAGCAACAACGCTTCCCTGATCGCCTCGAATGTTGCCGCCATGCGTGCGGCCATCGACCTGTCGGAAAACGTGAGTACGGATAACGTACTGCTGATGCACCACGCCCTGCTCTCCGGTTCACAGCCGGACATTGCTGGCGCCTTCCGGCAGGCGCCGGTCTGGATTGGCGGCAATTCACCGCACACGGCGCGCTTCGTGCCACCGCGTCATGAAGGCGTGCCTGAAGCCATGGAGGACTTGGTTGCCTTCATGCGCCGAGACGACGTTCCGGTGCTCGCGCAAGTGGCCATCGCGCACGCACAATTCGAGACCATCCACCCCTTCCCTGACGGCAATGGCCGCACGGGACGTGCAATCGTCAGCGCCCTGCTGCGCGGCAAGGGCGTCACCGAGAAGGTCACCATCCCCGTATCCTCCGGGCTGCTGGCGAATACGGACACCTACTTCGATGCCCTGCGTGCCTACCAGCGAGGCGACGTGGAACCCATCGTGGAACGCTTCGCCGAATCCTCTTTCTCGGCTACGGAGAACGGGCGCCGACTCGCCGATGACATCCGCACAGCACGCGCAGAGATCCAATCCTCACTGCCCGGCCACCCGAGTGAGAGCCTGCGATCAACTATCGACTTGATTGTCAGCGAGCCGGCCATCACCGCCGACATGCTGATGGAACTCACCGGCCAGTCCTCCAGTGCCGCATATCGCAGCATCAGCACGCTGGAAGCGGTTGGCGCTTTGAAACCGAGCAGCCACATCAAGGGGCGCAAGGTATGGGTGGCACCCGCAGTGATCAGGGCCTTGGATGAGTTCGCCCTGCGGGCCGGCCGCAGAAGGCGTCCTTGAATCGCCGCACGACGGCGGAACCCGGGGTTCCGCCGTCGAACTGCTTTTCGTTGTACGTGCTCAGCGTTTGCCGAAGCTGCGGCGGGCAACCACCAGACCGGCCAGCGAGATCAGTCCGATCACGATGTAGTAGTAGCTCGGTGCCAACAGGGAGCCGGTGGAGCTCACCAGCCAGGCCAGGATCAGCGGTGCGAAGCCGCCGAACAACGTGACGCCCACGTTGTAGGAGATGCACATGCCGGTGGTCCTGATGTTCGTGGGGAACATGTCGGCCAGCAGGGCCGGCAGTGGTCCGAAGTAGGCGGCCATCAGGATTCCGAGCACCACCTGGACTGTGGTCAGCATGGCGACGCTGGGGGAGGCGACCAGGATCAGGAAGAGCGGGAACGCGACGATGACCGCGACGATCGCTGCGCTCAGCATGACGCGCACGGTGCCGACCCGGTCGGCCAATTTGCCGGCGAGTGGGGCACCGATGAGGGTGACGATCCCCGAGATGATGCCACCCAGATAGCCCGCGTAGGACGGCAGTTCGAGGTTCCGCACGGCGTAGGTGGGCATGAACAGGATCAGGTAGACCGAGACGCTGGCCAGCCCCACGATCGCCGCGGACGTCAGCCAGCGTGGCGCCGCATGGATCAGCGTCTCGGCCAGCGGGGATTTGGCGAGGTTGCCGCGTTCTGCGGCGAATTCGGGCGTTTCCTCCATCTTCAACCGGATGTACAGGCCGACCGGGCCGATGAGCAGGCCGAAGAAGAACGGTATGCGCCAGCCCCAGCTGTACAGGGCGTCGTGGTCCAGGAAGGTGAACAGGGCGAACCCGAACGCCGACGCCAGGAACATCGCCACACCCTGCGTGGCGACCTGCCAGCTGCCGTAGAAGGCCTTGCGGTCCGGGGCGTTCTCGATCAGGAATGCGGTGGCCGTGCCGAATTCGCCGCCGGCGGAGAAGCCCTGGATGAGCCGGGACAACAGGATGACCAGTGCCGCCGCCGGGCCGATCATCTCGGTGGTCGGCGCGCAGGCCATGATCAGGGTGCCGAGCATCATCAGCATGATCGTCAGGGTCAGCGCGCCCTTGCGACCGTGGCGGTCGGCGAAGGAGCCGAGCACCATGGCGCCCACGGGGCGGATCAGGTAGGAGACCGCGAACGTGCCGAAGGTCAGCAGGATCCCGGTGGCCTGTCCGCCGGCCTGGCCTGCGGGTTCGAAGAACAGGGCGGAGATGACGACGGCGAATGAGGAGTAGACGATGATGTCGAACCACTCCAGGGCGTTGCCGATGGAGGAGGCGACGACGGCGCGGCGGGCGCGGGAGCGGTCCTCCACGGTGATGGTGCCCCCGGGGACGGAGCCCCGGTTCTGGTCGCTGGCCCGCTCATGGGCGTTCCTGTCCAAGGCGGCCGATGAGGGCGTCCAGGAACGCCTCGCAGGCCTCGAGCTGCTCGATCTCTACATACTCGTTCGCCGCGTGGGCGACAGCGATTTCCCCTGGCCCGCAGACGACGCTGTCGATGCCGGCGCGGTGGAACTGCCCGGCCTCGGTGCCGTAGGTGACCTTTTCGTCGGAGGGGTGCCCTCCGCATTCCTGGGCGAGGGCGACGACGGGCGCATCGGCGTCGGTCTCCAGCCCGGGCCCCTGGGCCTTGATGGTCAGCTCGATGCCCGCGGTGGGCTGTTCGGCCTGCATGTCAGGTTCCAGCACCTCGAGGAGGTAGGCGCGGATCTGTTCGATGAGCGGGGTCGTGTCCACGGTCCCCAGGGCGCGGAACTCGAATTCGATCTCGCACGAGTCCGGGACCGTGTTGCCGGCGATGCCCCCACTGATGATGTTGACGCCACCGGTGGTGAAGGGCACGGAATAGGCCTTGTCGAACGGGCCGTCCTGGCGCCACTGCGCGGTCAGCTTCCGGTAGAACTCGATGAAGCGGCCGGCGTAGTGGATCGCGTTCACGCCCTGTGGTGTCAGCGACGAGTGGGCGGCCATGCCGCGAAAGCGCACGGTGAAGAGATTGATCGACTTGTGCCCGAGCACCACCCGCATGCCGGACGGTTCCCCGACAATGCAGGACTCCGGTTTGATCCCGTGCTCGGCGAACTGGCTGATCATCCGGCCAGCCCCCACCAGACCCACTTCCTCGTCGTAGGAGAACGCCAGGTGCAGCGGTTCGGCCAACCGGGCGGAGGCCATGGCGTCCAGCCGGGACATGATGACCGCCAGGAAGCCCTTCATGTCAGCCGTGCCCCTGCCGTAGAGCCGGCCGTCGCGTTCCTGGACGGTGAAGGGGTCGCTATCCCAGTCCTGCCCGTCCACGGGAACGACGTCGGTGTGCCCGGAGAGGATGACTCCTCCTTCGGTCCGGCCGTCATGCGCGGGGAACGTGGCAAACAGGTTGGCCTTCTGGGTGCCGTCCTCTTCCTCGTGCGGGAACAACACCGGTTTGATGCCCAGGCGGCGCAGTTCGCCAGCCACGCAGTCGATCAGTTCGAGGTTGGATCGGCGCGAGGTCGTGTCGAAGGCGACGAGGCGTGTGAGCCAGTCAACAGGTGAATTCATGTTCCGCACTCTACGCCCGGGCCCCTGACCGCCGCACGACGGCGGAACCGGGTTCCGCCGTCGTGCCTTGGGATCCTGCGGGATCAGTACTTGTAGGACTGTCCGCCGTCGATCGGGATGACCGCTGCGTTGATGAAGCCGGCGTCGCCGGAGAGCAGGAAGGCGACGAGCTGGCCGACCTCCTCGGGCTTGCCGAAGCGCTTCATCGGGTTGGGTTCGACGAAGGCCTTGCCGACCTCTTCCCAGTTCTCCGGGTCGATCTGCTTCAGGGATCCCTCGACCATCGGCGTCATGATGGCGCCCGGGGCGATGGCGTTGACCTGGATGCCGTGCTGGCCGTATTCGATCGCGGAGTTGCGGGTGAGGCCGACGACGCCGTGCTTGGCCGCCGCGTAGCCGGACTGGTTGCCGACGCCGCGGATGCCGCCGACGGAGGCGGTATTCACGACCGCGCCCGAACCCTGTTCGCGCATGACCTTCAGGACGTGCTTGAGTCCGAAAAACACGCCGGTCAGGTTGATGGAGACGACCTTGGCGAACTCGTCGGAGCCGAAGTCCTCGGTGGGGTTCTGCTTGCCTTCGATGCCGGCGTTGTTGAAGAACCCGTCGATTGTGCCGAAGCGCTTGACTGCCTCGGCGACGTAGTTCTCCACCTCCGGTTCGTTGGCGACGTTGGCCGTGACGAGCAGGACTTCGGCATCGGGGGCGACCTCGCGGATCTCCTGTTCGGCCGCCTTCAGTCCCGCCTCGTTGAGGTCCACCAGCGTCAGCTTGCCCGCTTCCCTGGCGACCTGAAGCGCGGCCGAACGGCCCAACCCCGAACCTGCCCCGGTGATGACGACTGACTTTCCTGCAAACCTCTGCATGGTGAAACCCTTTCCCTGTGTCCCGGCAAATCCGCCGTTATATATGCAAACGCATATTTACGCAGCGTATTCCCGGAACCGGGAACGGGGTCCGCCCGATGGCGGAGTCCTGTCTGGCGGTCAGCGTCTCGGCGACCGGAAAAGCTGCCCCAACCAGCCGGCACGTCCCAGATGGCCGCGCCACTCCCACGGGTCGGCGGCGGCATCGACCAGACGTCCGTCCTAGCCGCGCAGGACCCTCCCGACGCCGGGGCCGGGCATCTGGGCGCCGGCCAGGTTCGGCATGCCGGGACTGCCTGCCGCTCCGTGCAGGGACGGGTGTTCGCGCGGGGATGTGCCGCCCGCCCGAAGGTTTTCGTGGTTGATCGTGCGCTTCATGGCCATCACCTGGCAGCTGGAGGGATACACCATTTTACGGCCGTTGGGTACGTCGGGAGGCGCTGCGGCGGAAGCATTTCCCGGGGTGGCCGGCCCGGGGCGGATACGGTCGTCGGCTTCTCTGGTGCCGTGCTGGCAGCGCGGATAGGTTGGAAGCCCCGTCGTCCCGCACCCACCCCAGGAGACCCAATGCCGATCTTCACGACAATCCTTGCGCCCGGCGGAGGGAACAACGTCGGGATCGTCGTCCCCGAGGAGGTCGTGCTGTCGTTCGGCCGGGGCAAGCGGGTTCCCGTCCGCGTCACGATCGACGGGGGCTACAGCTACCGCAACACCATCGCCTCGATGGGCGGGCGGTTCTTGATCTCCTTCAACGCCGAGACCCGGAAGGCAACCGGCCGGGGAGCGGGCGATGAGGTCACCGTGCAACTCGACCTCGACGACGAGCCGCGCACCGTCGAGGTCCCCGTGGAGCTCGCCCGGGCGCTCGCCGACGACCCAACAGCCGCGGCCGCCTGGGCCAAGTTGTCCTATAGCAGGCAGCGCGCCCACGCCGAGCCGATTGCCGCGGCCACGGCCGAGGCGACGCGACTGCGGCGGGTGGAGAAGGCGATGGCCGCGTTGCGGGGCGACCAGGCGTAGCCCTCTGACCCGGCCGCGTTCAGAGCCCCTCCATCAGCGCATCCCGCAGTTCGTCGCCGAGCACCGCGGGTGTCTCCACGACGACGCCGAGCGCCTGGATGGCGCGGCTGAAGTAGTTCCTGGCCGCCGCAGCCAGGGCGATGTCGACGATCTCCCGATCGCTGAAGCCGGCCTCGCGCAGGGCCAGTGCATCGCCGTCGTCCATCGCGGACGACTCGGTGCTCATGCGGTAGGCGAAGTCCATCATGGCGACCTCGCCTTCGGTGAGACCGGCATGGTGGTAGTCCCGGGCGACGGCGAGAGTTTCCTCCTCCCCGAGGACCGGCAGCGACTTGGCGCCGTGGGCGAGGCGGCAGTGTTTCGAGCGGATGCCGGCGGCTGCGGCGAGGGTGACCAGTTCCCAGCGGCGGGCGCCGAGGGGCTTCGCGATCGCCCGGACGAGTGCCTCCCAGGCGTCGTGGGCCTCGGGGTTCACGGCCATCACCCGCGTGTAGTCAGGGACGGAGCCCTGGCTCGTGCGCGTGCGTTCGTAGATCGCCTCGGTGGCCGGCGAATCGGTGGGTGATTCGATGATGCTCATGGTGTCCCGCTCCCTCTTGTGCGGCCAGTATGGGCCGCATCGGCGCGAGGGTAAAGACCGGGAGGAGCGTCAGCTGCTGTGTGCGAGGATGCGCGGCTTCACGAACAGTGCCGGCACATCCAGATGGGGGAATTGATGGTCCTTCAGGCGGTGGAGCAGCGCTTCGCCGTCGTCCTCCCAACGGAACCCAGGGCGGTCGAGAACCACCCGGTACAGGTCGTCAACCGTGTCGGGGTGGGCGGCCGCCAACTCCTCGAGCAGGTACGGCGGGATGGCCGGGTCGTGGAGGTAGCCATCGATGACCCGCGCGGCGGGCTCGTCGGCTGAGCGTGGGGGCTCGCGGTGGGCCTGCTCCGCCAGCGTGTAGTCAACGGCGAAGGTGACCGACTGCAGGGGATGATGGTGCAGAGCCACGTCCTGCGCGCTGGACACCTCGCCGGGAAACGAGTCATCCGGATTGCCTTCTTCGGCCAGCTGCCGCGCCTTGTCTGGTCCGTAGGCCGCCGGGTTCTCCGCCTGGAGGCAGTCGGCGGTGAACTGGCGGTAGGCCTCCAGTGCATCGGACCCTGTCCCGCGGACCATGGACGAGCCGAAGCGCTGGATGAACTGGTCGTGGTGCCTGCGGCTCTGTTCATGCCCGACTTCGAGCAGGTCCGGATTGCGGTACGGCAGCCAGGGCCGGGCCATCAGGGCCAGGAGGACCTCGGCCCGCAATTCGTCGCGGCTCATGGCTGGCAGGATGTCGACGAGACCGCCGAGCAACCAGGAATCATCCACGGGCAGGAGGCGTGCGGTCATGATGTCGCCCTTGCCGACGTGCTCGACCACCGCCGGGTCCGCATCGCTGTAGGCGGTGTACTCGAGGTCGTCCAGCAGATTGGACAGCTCCAGGCGGTTGCCCTCGCGTTTCCTGACCCGGAACAGGCCCGGGACATTCCCGTACATCCACCGCCCGTAGACGTGCCGTGCTTGATCCGACAGCTGCTTGTTGGTGCGCAGATAGCGTTGCAGCAGGGGCTCCCGGCCCGAGCTGTCGTTGTCGAACAGGATGGCCTCCACCGCGCCGCTCCACGCGTCGTCGGGTTCCAGTTGGTGGAGTTCGCCCATGGCGCTCTCCAGCCGGCGCGCGAAGCCGGGCGACGTGGCATACTCCCAGAGCTGTCCTTCCAATTCCACTGCAAGGCCCAGATGTTCTTCAAAGTCCATGGCAGCCATCATGCCTGATTTCTCTGCGGGCGGGTTGATTCGGGGGCCTCTGTGGGAAACACTGGTTCGCGTGCAGGCCCTTGAAACAACGTTCGTGATCGAGCGCGCAGCCGACCAGTTGAATGCCGTCCTCGGGCTGGTGCAGGCCGGGCGTCTCACCTGCAGCGCCGCGACGCGGAAACCGTCGGCCACGACGATGCGACTGCTGCGCGCCGAGCTCCCCGGCGGCGACTTCTACGCCGAGGAATCGATCAGCACCTTTGCCTGGCCACTGCTCCTGCAGGCCGGTGGGCTGGCGGCCGGGCCGCGCCTGCAGCTGACACGCGCCGGAACGGCGGCCCTGAAGAAAAACCCGTACGACGTCCTGCTGGGGCTGTGGTCACGGTGGGTGCGCCGCGGCATCATCGACGAGTTCAGCCGGATCGAGGGCATCAAGGGCCAGCGGCGCACCAATGTCCTCTCCGCGCTGGCGGCCCGGCGACTCGAGGCCGCGCAGAGCCTCTCGGTCCTGGAGGAGGGCGCCTGGACCGACATCGACGACGTCTTCGACCGCATGCAGGCCGACGGCTGGAGCCCGACGATCGAGCGCAACGGCATGGCCCTGTGGAAGCTGTACATCGAGGACCCCGAGTACGGCTCGCTGGGCTACGAGGGCCATGCCACCTTCAGCATCCTGGAGGGCCGCTACACCATGGCCCTGTTGTTCGAGTACGCGGCGACCCTGGGCCTGGTCGACGTGCGCTTCACCGCCCCCGAAGATGCCCGGGACGACTTTGACCAGGTGTGGGACGGCGGAGGGTTGCGCCGCCTCAGCCGCTACGACGGACTCATGGCGGTCCGCCTTACGCCCCTGGGAACGGCGGCTGTCCACCTGCCCTGACCGTGCGATGCGGGAAAGAGGAGGACGACGGCGGAGCTTGCGCGCCGCCGTCGTCCTCCCAGGCTCCCCGGCCCCTACCGTCCGAGGAAGTCCAGCAGGGCGGTATTGAACTGCTCGGCGTGGGAGACATTCACCCCGTGGGGAGCCCCCGGGACGACGACGAGCTCGCTGCCGGCGATGGCCGCGTGGGTCCGCTTCCCGGAGCCCTCGAACGGGACGATGCCGTCGGTGTCGCCGTGGAGGATCAGGGCCGGGACGCTGACGTGCTTGAGGTCCTCGCGAAAATCGGTGGTCCCGAACGAGGTCATGCATTCAAGGGCTGCTATCTGGTCCGCCTGCCGGCAGAGGGCAATGGCCTCCTGGCGCTGTTCCTCGGTGACGCACAGCTTCTCGCCGGCGGAGAAGAACTGGGTGGTGAACTCGTCGAAGAACGCGTCCCGGTCGTCGGTGAGCCCGGCAGCCATGTCGGCGGCGGCCTCATCTGTCAGCGGACCCTCGGGATTGTCTGAGGTGTGCAGCAGGTACGGCGGGACAGCCGAGGCGAAGACGACCCCGCCCAGCCGGTCCTGGCCGTGGCGCGCGACGTAGCGGGCCACTTCGCCGCCACCCATGGAGAAGCCGACCAGCACCGCGTCACGCAGGTCCAGCGCGTCGATGAGCGCGGCCAGGTCGTCGGCCAGGGCGTCGTAGCCATAGGGACCCGCCGGTACGGACTCACCGAACCCGCGCCGATCGTAGGTGATCACCCGGTGGCCGGCGGAGGTCAGCGGGCCGACCTGGTCCTTCCACGCCTGGCCGTTGAGCGGCCACCCGTGGATCAGGACCACCGGGCGCCCGGTACCCCCGGTGTCCTCGTAGTGCAGCGCGTTGTCGTTGGCTCCGGTGATCTGCGGCATGGGGTCAGGCCTTCCTCGTAGCTGTCTGGTGGGTGCTGGTTCGGAGCGGCGCGTCCTGCGGTTTGGACCGCGCGGCCGATCCGGCGCACGACGGGTCTTCGTGGTTCCACGGTAGGCGGGGAGTCGCCGGGGCGTATAGGATTCCCGTCGGCCGCCCAGGGCGGGTTCTTCGGATCGTTCAGGGAGCCGTTGACGGTCCTGGCCGTGGGGTCGTCCGCCGACTTGGGTGGTTCGCGGTGCGCAGCCTCAGCCAGGGTGTAGCCGATGGCCAACCTGGAGGACTGCAGCACATGGTGGTGCAGGACGGCGTCGGGTGCGTCCACGATCGGTCCGGCATTCACTTGAGCCAATATCGAGTCAGGTCTATACTGATGACATGACATGGGACGTGCGGCTCTGGGAAGACGTGGAGTCGTGGGTTCTGGATCTGGATGACGAGACCTACAACCTGGTCGGCGCCGCGATCACCCGATTGGAGTCCGAAGGACCCACACTCGGGAGGCCAACGGCCGATCGAATCAAGGGCTCTCGGCACCACAACATGAAGGAGTTGCGACCCGGATCGGCGGGACGTAGCGAGATCAGGATCCTGTTCGCTTTCGATCCAAAGCGTCGGGCCATCCTACTCATCGCCGGTGACAAGGCGGGTAGGTGGAAGCAGTGGTACGACGTGCACATACCGATGGCCGACGACAGGTTCGATGAGTGGCTAAGACTCGAGGAGGATTGAAATGAGTACCAAGACTAAGACCGCGCCGTGGAGCGATGTGCGCGCCAAGCGCCCCGTAGACGAGCAGGCTGTCGCCGAGCATGTCGCACGGATGGAGGCTGAGGAGCGCGCCTACCGGCTCCGTGAGATCCGCGAAGAACAGGGCGTGACCCAGAAGGAACTCGCCGAGCGTATGGACCTCACCCAGCCCACTATCTCAGCACTCGAATCTGGCGACCTCGACCGCTCCGGACTGGCCACCCTCAAGTCCTACGTCGAAGCCCTCGGCGGCAGTATCGAAATCATTGCAACGTTCGGGAGCCGGAAGCTTGTCATTTCCACCCAGGAATAGCCAGCTCTGGAGGAATTACTGACGTTTCCAGCACCCGTTCCGTCAAGCGACGGGCTCGGTGTGCTTCAGCCATGTCGTGCGATTTCAAGAAGAAAGTTTGTGATCGTTTAGCCTGCATTTCCTGTTCCACGAGATCAGGCGGATGAACCCAGGGGAAGATCCCCTCCAGCGCTCTCTGGGAAATATCGCAAATTCACACCACGATGGGGAGGACGACGGCGGTGCCTGCGCACCGCCGTCGTCCTCCTTGGTCCTGTGTGGTTGCCGAAGGCCCTACTTCTTGCCGACCTTGGAGAACAGCGCCCGCGTCGCCGCGGTGACGCCGGTGGTCAACGTCGGCTGGGGGACCGGGGCGAAGAACGGCGAGTGGTTCGCCGGCGGCGGACCGGCGGCCAGGGTCTCCTCGGTGTTGCCACCGAAGAACCAGAAGACACTGGGCACGTCGATGGCCGCGGCCAGGGCGCCGAAGTCCTCGCTGCCCATGACCGGGGTGCCGTCGATGACCTGGTCGGCGCCGAGCTCGTCGCGGAACTCGGCGGCCAGCTCGCCGGCGGCGGCCGGGTCGTTGTACAGCGCCGGGAACGCCGAGATGTCCTCGATGAGCGGCTCCGGGGCGCCCGAGGCCGAGGCCTCGCCGGCGATGATGCGCCGGATCGACGTCAGCACCGTCTCGCGGACCGCGGGATCGAAGGTGCGCACATTGAGCGTGAAGACCGCCCGGTCGGGGATGACGTTTTCCTTCAGGCCGGCGTGGAAGGACCCGACGGTCACCACGGCGGCGGACTGCGGGGCCACCTGGCGCGAGACGATCGTCTGCAACCGCACCACCATGGAGGCGGCGAGGACGATCGGGTCGATGGAGTGCTCGGGCATCGACCCGTGCGAACCCTGGCCCATCACCGTGACCTTGAACGAGTCAGCGGTGGTCATCGCGGCGCCGGGCATCAGCGTCACCGTGCCGGTCAGCCCGCCCATGACGTGCTGGCCGAACATGATCTCCGGCTTCGGTGCCTTGTCCCACAACCCGTCGGCGACCATGGCCTTCGCGCCGGCCGCGGTCTCCTCGCCGGGCTGGAGCACGAACACGATCGTGCCCGCCCACGCATCCGTCGCCGCCGCATACAGCTCGGCGGTCTTCAGCGCGGTGGCCATGTGCGTGTCATGCCCGCAGGCGTGCATGACCGGGACCTCCGTGCCGTCCTCGAGCGCCCCGGTCGCCGTGCTGGCGTAGTCCAGCCCGGTGTCCTCCAGCACGGGCAACCCGTCGGTATCGGCCCGCAGCCCGACGACGGGGCCGTCGCCGTTGCGCAGGATGCCCACGACGCCGGTGCCTCCGCAGCGGAACACCTCGAGTCCCAGCGCCTCGAGCCGCTGCGCCAGGTAGTCGGCGGTGCGGTGCTCCTGCATGGACAGCTCGGGGTTGGCGTGCAGGTACATGTAGGTTTCGACGAGCTCGTTTTCCGAGGCCTCGGTCATCCGCAGCGACTGCGGGACGGCGGTGCTCATGGGTGGTCCTTCCAGAAGGGGTATGGCTGGTGGGGTGTTGAAGTGCCTAGTAGACCGGGCCCGAGACGGATTCCGGGGTGTCGTCGTCCGCGTCGCGCCGGTTCACGGCATTGTCCGCATCGTCGTCGTCGGGGGTGCCCAGGGCCTTGCGATCGCGCAGGAACCAGGCGAGCACCGCCGTCGCAATCACTGCCAGTGCCGTGGAGAAGAGGGCCATGGCGGGGGTCAGCGGGACAAGGATGTAGACAACGACCAGGGCGACGACGATCGCGATCACCGTCGAGCGAGGGGCCTTCTGGCTGACGATGGCCTGGACGAGGACGGCGCCCATGACCGTGGGCAGGATGTAGACCTGGACGGTCTGGACGATGTCGGCCGGGATGATGCTGACCAGCCAGGTCCCCAGCAGGCCGACGAAGACGAACAGGGAGGCCAGGTGGACGGTCGCGGCACCGCAGATCGCGGCGACCGCGGAGAGTTCGCCCTTGCGGGTGCCCGGCTTGGCGCCGATGGTCGACTGGGCGATCATCGCCGAGGGCAGCAGCTTGTTGGAGATGTTGCCGATCATGAACGCCTGGTACATCGAGGAGGCGCCGAGGATCGGGTAGTACGTCAGCGGCTCCACGATCCAGATCACGCCGAACACCGCGGCCAGGGCCGCGAAGGCGGTGAGGATGCCGGAGATCGGGATGTCGAGGCCGGAGAAGAAGACGAGGTAGGCCGGTGCGGAGAGGGAGAAGATGAGGCCGGCGATCATGGTGATGCGGCCCCACCGCGAGGTGGTCTTGTCGAACGCGGTCAGCGCCTGGTGTGCTTCGGTTGCAATGGGCATGGTGTGCTCCTGGAAGTCTGTTGGGCGCTTAGAGGCGGGTGGCGGCGTAGGTGATGGCCAGGCCGAGGATGATCGCAATGCCCAGCGCCCATTCCTTGATCCATGGCTTCCCGACGCGTTTGGCGATGACCATGAGCAGGGTCATGATGACCGCGGAGGACAGGAAAGCCACCACGTGGATCCATGATTTGGGCAGTTCGCCGATGCCCAGTACGGCGAAGGCACCGATCATGGCGGCTCCCGGGACGACGAGCATGATGGCAGGGTTGACCTTGCGCAGAGCCGAATCGCCCTTCTTGAGCAAGGGGGTCATGATCAGTGTGGCGATCATCCACATCGCGCCGCCCAGGCTCATGGCGGCCAGGGCGAGGCCGAAGACGGCCTGGGTGTAGGTCGGGCCGCCGAGTTCGGCGCCGGCCGAGTTGGCGGCGATGGCCGCCGCGGCGGTTTCGTAGGAGACCGAACCAATCAGGCCGATGCGCACCAGCACTGCGGGAGTGCCGAACACCGTGAGCAGGGCGACGGCGACCATCACGACGGCGAGGGAGGGGCCCAGCGCCGAAATGGCCCCGGCGCGGAAGCTGGTCTTGATTTCGGCCTGGGACATGCCGATTGCGGGGGCCGCGATCTTGGCGGCCTTCATGTAGATGACGCTCTGGACGACGATGACCAGGAAGACGCCGATCGCGCAGGCCCAGAGGACCGGCGAATTGGCAATTGCGAGGATGTCCGTGGAGTTGTTGTCCGCGGCAGCGGGCAGTGCGGTGGGCAGGTTCATGGGTCAGCCGTTCATCGAAGGGTGCAATGCGGCACGGTGGGGGTACTTGGTGTCCCCGTGTGCTCGGTGCCCGCTCTGTCCTGAACCTGAAAGTTGGACCGGCACCCTGGGGCGTCGGCGTGCCTCGTCGGTGAGCCGCCCGGCGGGCGGCTGCTCTCCAGAGTTTCCTGACCCGGCTGTACCTGGTACCTGAGAGATTGCGGGTGCTTGCCCCTTCGGTGCCCGAATGTGTGGTCGGGACTCTCCAGCCGTGTGTGATCGGAAGCTATTCAATTGGCGCCAGCCAAGGGGCCCGCATCATGCAAGAATGCACCAGGTGATCCAGATCACCAAAGGTTCAACGAAATATGCTGTCACATTTCTGAACGATTGTTCGGTCAGTGAACTTTTGCTGTGGCGGTCAGCAGCAGCCCGGCGTGCCGGCCGGCTCCTGGTCCGCCGCCAGGGCCGCCACCGGTTGCTTGCAGGCATCCCCCTTCCAGGCTTCGATCCCTTCCCGGAGTGCAAACACTGCAATGACCAGACCGGCGACGGGATCCGCCCAGGCCCAACCGAAGAGGCTGTTGAGCAGCAGCCCCACCAGCACCGCTGCGGACAGGTAGGAGCAGATCAGCGTTTGCTTGGAGTCGGCGATTGCCGATGCCGAGCCGAGTTCCTGGCCGGTCCGGCGTTCGACCAGGCTGAGGATGGGCATGATGGCGAGGCTCATGGCGGCCAGGGCGATGCCCACGGTACTGTGTTCGGCTTCCTTGAGTCCGGTCAAGGTGAGTACTGCGCTGAGGCAGACGTATGCTGCCAGTCCGAAAAAGGAGATGGCGATCAGGCGCAGTGCCTTCTTCTCGCGGCGTTCCGGATCGGGGGCCGAGAATTGCCAGGCGACGGCTGCTGCCGAGAGCACCTCGACGATGGAATCCAGGCCGAAGCCGATCAGGGCGACCGAGGAGGCCGCGGCGCCGGCGGACAGGGCGACGACCGCTTCGATGACGTTGTAGGTGATGGTGAGTGCGACGATGATCCGGATCCGGCGCTTCAGGAGCGACCGGCGCTGTTCCCGGGCCGTCGCGGCGGTCAGCATGTGCATTCCGGTCCGGCGCAGCAATCGGGCTCCACGTGGAGGACGACCCGCAGCAGCTCGTCCATCGCGGCACCGAGGTGCGGGTCGCTGAGCCGGTACCAGGAGCGCCGCCCTTCCGGGACCGCTTCGACGAGTCCGCAGCCGCGCAGGCAGGCCAGCTGGTTGGACATGACCTGGCGGGAGACCCCCAGGGCGTCTGCCAGGTCCGAGGGGAAGGCCGGGGCCTCGCGCAGTGCCAGCAGGACGCCGACGCGTGTGGGGTCCGAGACGGCGTGCCCGAAGCGGGCCAAGGCTGCGGTGTGCGAGGCGGTTGCCATGGAGGTCGTGGTCATGCCCGAACGATACACGAAAGCATGAATTCACGAAATAGTGAATCAAGCCCGGTGCGGTTCAGCGGGTGGCAACTGCGTCAGGACTGCAGTTGTTGGGAGCCAATCACCGCGAGGAGTTCCAGCTTCTCCGCGCTCGCGGTCCCGGGCCCGGCGGTGAAGACGAGAAGCGCCTGGTGCTGGTCGACGTCGAACAGGGTCTGGCAATACAGTTCCAGGGCACCCACCTCAGGATGCTGGAAGCACTTGAGCTGGGTATGCTTCTGGCTCACCTGGTGGTGGGCCCACTCCGCGGCGAAGTCCTCGCTGCGGGCGAGCAGCCGGTCCACCAGCTCGGCTGCCCGTGAGCACTGGCCCTCGCGGGCGTAGGCGGCGCGCAACGTGGCCACGAATTCGCCCTGGCGCTGGGCATGGTCGGCGACCGGGTAGATCTCGCGGGACGACGGATCAGTGAACCAGCGCCATACCACCGACCGCGAGAAGCCATCGTCCCCCGGGGCTTCATCGCCGAAGAGCGCCATGGCCGGAGGGCTCTGGAACAGGGTTTCACCGACCGCGTTGATGACCATGGCCGGGGTGTCCTGGAGACGGTCCATGATCCGCATCAATCCGGCATCGACGTGGTCCGGGCCTCCTGCATGCCGCGGGGCCGGGTGTCCGCCGAGCAGGAACAGGTGGTCGCGTTCATCGAGGGAGAGCCGCAACCCGCGGGCCATCGCGGCCAACATCGGCACCGAAGGCTGTGGCCCCCGCTCCTGTTCCAGCCGGGAGTAGTAGTCGTTCGACATCCCGCAGAGCGCCGCGACCTCCTCGCGGCGCAACCCCTCGGTGCGCCGCCGCGGGCCGCGGGGCAGCCCGACGTCCTCCGGTTGCAGTGCGTGGCGGCGCGTACGCAGGAAATCGGCAAGCTGCGGTCGGTCCATGCTCACCAGTCTGCCCTTATTGGCCCCCGGTTCACAGGATCATCCCGCCGGAGGCCTCGATCCGCTGGCCGGTGACCCAGCCCATGGCATCCGAGGCGATGGAGGCGACGGCGGGCCCTATGTCATCCGGCTGCCCGACCCGTCCCATGGCGATGAGCGTGGAGAGCTGGTCGCGGGCGGGTGCGTTGTCGCGGACCCTGCCTCCGCCGAAGTCGGTGGCGACGACGCCCGGGGCGATCGTATTGGCCGTGATCCGTCGCGGGCCCAGGGCCTTGGCCAGGTAGCGGGTGTAGACCTCGACGGCGCCCTTGGCGGCGGCGTAGACGGAGGAGCCGTCGTCGCCGGTGAAGCGGGCCAGGCCGGAACTGGTGTTCACGATGCGTCCGCCGTCCGCGAGCAGCGGCAGTAGTGCCTCGGTGAGCATGACGGTGCCGACGACGTGGACGTCGAGCAGCGTGCGGACGTCCTCGAGCCGGGTGTCGCCGATCTTGGTCTGTGCGGAGTGGCCGGCGTTGTTGACGAGGATGTCGAACGTCTCGCGGTCAAGCGAATCCGACAGCGTGCCGCGTACGGCATCGACGAAGGTCCCGAAGGTCTCGGGCCGGCTGGTGTCGAGCTGCAGGGCAACCGCCTGGCGGCCGGTGTCCCTGATCTGCTCGACGACGGCCTCGGCCTCTTCCGGGTGCGAGCGGTAGGTCAGGATCACGTCGACGCCGCTGGCGGCGAGGTGCAGGACCGACGAGCGGCCGAGTCCGCGGTTGCCGCCGGTCACGAGAGCGGTCTTGGGGGTGGTGGTTTCGAGCTGTTGTGTGGTCATGGATCCAGCTTCCGCCGGCCGGAAAACCTGGACAAGGCAGCACCTATCCGGGGATCGTCGGTCCCCCTCTCAGCGCCTGGGATTCGCCGTTCGGGTGGGAATGGACCGATCTCATGAGAAGCGGATCAGGAACTTTCGACCTCGAACGCACCGGGCTGGGAGGTCACGGCATGAATCAGGCTTTTCGAGGAGTCGTCGGGTGAACGCCGAACCCCGTCAACGATCACACCGGCGTCTGCGACGGGTCGCAACTTTGGGATGCCAAAAGCGTACCGAAAATGGTTCGCTTTTGACATTCAAGAAAGGGCAGGCGATGGGCTACCGACACGACCTGTGGGAGATCGCCGCAGGGCAGCACGGCGTTGTCACTGTTTCCGAGGCCGAGGAAGCGGGGGTTCCCGCCGTGGAGGTGCGTAAGCTCGCGCACCGCGGCGCACTGAGGGCCTACGGCCAAGGTGTGTACGTGCACTGCGATGTCCCCGCGACCGAGTTGACCCAACCGGCAGCAGCAGCAGCGCTAGCCGGCGAGGGGGCCTTTCTGCAGCGCGAGGCCGTGCTCGACCTGCTCGGCCTGGGGCAGTTCAACCCGCGCCGTATCCGGGTGGCGACCCACCGCCGAGTGCGTAGGGCTCTTCCCGAGTGGGTCGACCTTGAGGACCGCACGGATGTCCCCGACGAAGACCTGACGCAGTACGAGGGCATCCCGGCGACCACCGTCCGGCGTGCCCTGGAGGATGTCCGCGACAGGATACCGGCGGAGCACTGGAAGGCGCTGGTCTACCAGGCGTTCAAGCGCGAACTGATCGACGAACGAGACGTCGATGGACTGGGTAGCCGAAAGCAACACGTCGCATGAGCCCCGTGGTCCCACCGCTGAAAACCGCGCAGCTGAACGCCCGGATGGAGGAATCGTCCCGCGACCTCGGGGTGCCCGCTGCCCGTGTGCGGCGGATGCTCTGCACGCTTATCGTGACCCAGATGCTGCCAGACGCGGTCGCCGTCAAGGGCGGCATGGGCGTCAAGCTCCGCATGGGGGAACGAGACACGCGGGCCACGACGGAGCGTTTCCACTCGGCAACGGGGAGCAGACTTCGAGGAAGCGTTCCGCGCGCGACTGGGGCAGGGATGGAGCACGGTTCCCGTGGATCAGGATCTTCGAGGGGGCTTCGGGCGAACGCCGAACCCCGGCTGTTCGCGTAGGTATTCACGGAGCCTGGGGACGGCGAAATTGACCAACCCATGCCCGTCGACAACGATCACGCCGGCGTCGATGAGACGGCGCCGATACATGCCGGCATATTGGTTGCTAACGGCCATGCGGGCGGCGATCTCGCTGGTGCTGGAGGGACCTTCGTCTTCGGCCATGCACAGCATGTAGGTCTGGTCGACGGATGACAGCGAGGTGTAGGCCGATTGTAGGACAGTGGCACCCATGCGCCGGCGGGCGGCTTCTACCCCGGCCTGCAAGGCGCCGTCGGTGACGGCGTTGCCGGCTTTGGCTGCCTTCTTCCACACGTGGTAGCCGACTAGTTGAATGAGGAACGGGTATCCGCCGGTCGCCTCCGAGATGTTGGCCAGCTGCTCGCGGTCGATGCTCACGCCGCTGTTCTTGAAAGTCTCCTTGAATGCATCCCGCACCGCAGGGATTTCCGCACTGTGCAGGTCGTAACGCTCGGCGCGGCGCAGGAACGTGGATACCCCGTCATTGAGTAGGTCGGAGACGGCCTTGGGTAGTCCTGCCATAGCCAGGGCGATCGGCAGGTCTTCGCGGATTAGGTGCTGGACCACGGCGGCAAGTTCGGATAGTTCGGTACGGTCGACAGCGTGTACTTCGTCCACGGTGACCATCAGCCCGGACTGATGTCCTTTCAGCCGACCGAGTAGCCGGGCTGCGAGGCGGCGCCAATGGACTTGCCGCTCCGGTGGAAGCTGGGTGTCGAAACGGACCGGGCCGAGCGTCAGGGAAGTAAGCTTCCGGGTTGGTGGTCCGTCCCCCAGTTCCTCGTCGGCGAGGCGAACGGACTCGGCAATCCGGCCCACTAGTCCGGGCGTCGCGGTTTCGGAGATCACGACCCAGCCGTGTTCGACGGCTTCATCCTCCATCTCCCCGAGCATGACGGTCTTGCCTACTCCCCGCGGCCCGGTGAAGATAGTGAGGAGTCCAGGTGCGCCCGGCCCATCCTCGATGCTGTCGGAGAAGTCCTCGCGCATGTCGTCGCGGCCGATGAGCAGTGGTGGCCGGGCTCCGGCGGTCGGCTTGAACGGGTTGGGCATCGGAAGTCCTTTAGACTCGTTTATAGTTTTTATACTCTTTATATTTCGAATCTTAGCAGTCGGCGCTGCAGGCGGCACCGGCACCTGCAGGAGAAACTGGTGGGATTCGCCGTCGTCGTGCATTCGCGGGAAGATGGGAACCATGGACAATGCCACCGGCCCCACCGGACAGCCAGCCGCCGACGAGCCCCATGGCCAGCCCACCGCGCAGCCCTGGGTCAGGAACTACCAGCCGGGCGTCCCGGCCGAGATCGAGCTGCCCACCGAATCGCTGATCGACATGTTCGAGCGTTCCGTGGCCGAGGCCGGCAGGACCCCGGCGCTGGAGTTCTTCGGCCGCCGCACCAGCTACCGCGACCTCGGCGAACAGGTCGAGCGGGCCGCCGAGGGGCTGCGCCGCCTCGGGGTACGCGCGGGGGACCGGGTCGCCCTCATCCTGCCCAACTGCCCGCAGCACGTCATCGCGTTCTACGCCGTGCTGCGCCTGGGGGCCATCGGCGTCGAGCACAATCCGCTCTACACCTCCCGCGAGCTGCGCCACCAGTTCGAGGACCACCAGGCCCGCATCGCCATCGTCTGGGACAAGGCCGCCGCCGCGATCACCGGGTTCCCCGCCGACATCGAGATCGACCACGTCATCTCGGTGAACCTGCTGGAGGCCTTCCCCACTGTCAAACGCGCCGCGCTGGCGCTGCCGGTGGGCAAGCTGCGCGCCACCCGGGCGTCGCTGACCGCCAAGGCGCCGGGCACGACGCCGTGGAAGAAGCTGCTCGGACACGGCCGCCTGGATGCGTCGCATCCGCGTCCGTCCGTCGGGGACCTCGCCGCGATCCAGTACACCTCGGGCACGACCGGCCGCCCCAAGGGGGCGATGCTCACGCACTACAACCTGTACGCGAACGCGCTGCAGGGCGAGGCGTGGATGGCCGGCGCACAGACTGGCAAGGAGATCCTGTACGCCATCCTGCCGATGTTCCACGCCTTCGGCATGACGCTGTACCTGACGTTCGGCATGCTCAAACAGGGGATGCTGGTGCTGTTCCCGAAGTTCGACCCGGACATGGTGCTGGACGCGATGAAGAAGTCCCCGGCGACCGTGTACTGCGCGGTCCCGCCGATCTACGAGCGCACCGCACTGGCCGCGCAGCAACGCGGGATCTCGCTGAAGTCCGCGAAATACTGCATTTCCGGGGCCATGAACCTGCCGGGCCACGTCGTCGAACTCTGGGAGTCGGTCTCCGGCGGGCTGCTGGTGGAGGGCTACGGCATGACCGAATCCTCGCCGGTCGCACTGGGCAACCCGTTCCACCCCACGCGCCGCACCGGGACCATCGGTGTGCCGTTCCCCTCCACGCTGATGAAGGTCGTGGACCCGGACGACCCCACCGTCGAGGTCCCCACCGGTGACCCCGGCGAACTGCTCATCCACGGCCCCCAGGTGTTCTCCGGCTACTGGAACAACCCGGATGAGACGGCCAAGACCCTGCTGCCCGGCGGCTGGCTGCGCACCGGCGACATCGTCACCGTGGACGACGACGGATTTGCCTCGGTGGTGGACCGCGCCAAGGAGCTGATCATCACCGGCGGGTTCAACGTCTCGCCCACCGAGGTCGAGACCGTGTTGCGCCTGCACGCCGACGTCAAGGACGCTGCCGCCTTCGGCAAGCCACTGGAGCGGGGCGGGGAAATGGTGGTCGCCGCCGTCGAACTCGAGCCCGGCGTGGACCTGGACGAGGCCGCGCTGCGCCAGCACTGCCGCGACCACCTGGCCGGCTACAAGGTGCCGAAGCGGATCGTGGCCATCGAGGACCTGCCGCGCTCGATGCTTGGGAAGATCCTGCGCAAGCAGGTCCGGGAACAGGTGCTGCCAGGACTGTGAGCCCGGCCGCCTGGACGACGAAGGCGACCGCCCCCGGACGCCGGCCCTCCAAGCGGGTGTTCCCGCACGTCGTCGATGCCGGTTGGTAAGGTGGAACGCTTGCCGGTGGGCGGTCAATCCACGCCACGAGCAGCTTTGCACGCGCGACCACCAGAGGAGGCCACCATGGCTGATCGAGAACACGACGTGGACGGGACCTACAACGTCCGTTGGACCCACAGCCTGAGCCGGACCGGCGACCGGGCGCGCAGCGTCCTGTACATCTTGGCGCTCGCCGTCGTCATCATCTTCGGCCTGCTGCACGTTACCGTCGTGGCCGTTCCCCTGGTGATGGCCTTCATCCTGACCGCCGCGATCTCGCCGGTGGTCACCTGGCTGCGCCATCACGGCTGGTCCGCCGGGTTGGCCACGGCGACGACCTTCCTTGGCCTGCTGATCGTCATCGGTGGGGTGCTGACCGCCGTCGTCATCGCGATCCGATCCGAATGGGCCTCGCTGGCCTCGCAGGCGGGGGAGCGGGTCGAGGACCTGTGGGCCACGCTGAAGAGCAGCCCGCTGCCGATCGACGAGTCCATGCTGCAGAAGGCCAAACAGTCAGTGAGCGGAATCCTGGGCAGCCAGCAGACCGAGGCGGAGGCGCTGGCCGCTGCCGCCCAGGCGACCGCGATCGCCACCGGGTTCGTCCTCATGGCCGTCATCCTGTTCTTCTTCCTCAAGGACGGCCGGGCCATGTGGGTCTTCGCCATCCAGAAGCTGCGCGGTCGGCAGCGTGCCAAGGCGCGGGTGGCCGGCATCCGGGCCATGGCGGTCCTGGGCGGCTACGTCCGCGGCACGGCGATCGTCGCCACCGTCGACGCGGTGCTCATCGGCGCCAGCCTGCTGATCCTCCAGGTCCCGTTGGCCGTCCCCCTGACCGTGCTGATCTTCATCGGCGCGTTCATCCCGATCATCGGTGCCACCGTCACCGGCCTGCTGGCCGCCCTCGTCGCCCTGCTCGGCGTCGGCCCGGTGGCTGCGGTCATTGTCATCGTGGTGGTGGTCGTGGTCAACCAGCTCGAGGGCAACCTGCTCCAGCCGGTCGTCATGGGCCGGACCCTGCAGATCCACCCATTGGTGGTGCTGCTGGCGCTGGCCGTCGGCGGGGTCATCGCCGGGGTGCTCGGTGCGATCCTCGCGGTCCCGCTGACGGCGGCTGCGTGGGCGGCACTGCAGGTCTGGGCCGGCGTTCCCGCGAGCCGCGCAGGGGAGTCGGGGCTGGTCGGCGGGCATCAGTAGGGTCAGAAAGTTTGGCCGGAACTCGCTGGACCGTACCCCTACTGAAGCGATGAGGTGAGCCGGGCCAGATTGTCCAGGACCTTGTCGCGAATCGGCCGGCCTATCCAGTCGTCCAGAAGCAGCTCCCGGCTGTTGGCGCGGTACAAATCCTCGACGGCGCGCATCTGGCCTACCGTGGATCGCCCGTGGACCAGGACGGAAACCTCCATGTTGAGGCTGAAGGAGCGGACATCCATGTTGCTTGAACCGATGACCGCCACATCGTCATCGATGGTGAAATGCTTCGAATGGATCACGCTGGGTGCCCGGTACAGGTAGATCCGGACACCGGACCTGAGCAGGGCTTCGTAGTACGAGCGTTGTGCGTGGTAGACCATGGCCTGGTCGTCGATTTCGGAGACAAAGAGCTCCACATCCAGTCCCCGGGATGCCGCCGTGATGATGGCCAGCAAGATCGATTCGTCGGGAACGAAATAAGGGCTCGTGATGCTCCCACAATGTTCGGCCTTGTTGATGAGTGCGCGATCGCGGCCGAGGTTTTGCGGTTCGCCCAAACGAGGACGGCAGCCACTGCGGCGAAGGCGGCGTGCAGCAGAAGGCCCACGAGGGCGACGATGTCGATGTCCTGCGCCCACCCTGGCATCGCCTGCTATCTGGCCTTCCGGGGGCGCTACCGGGACAGGAGGATCGAAGCGATGGCCGGCTCATGCCCAACGATTAACACGTTCCGAGCCCGAAGTAAATCTTCGCCCAACACAACCTCAGGCGATCTGGACGCTTCGACCGCCTTATACGTACTCGGCTGAGATGCTGCCTCCGGCTCCTGTGCCACATCAGCGCGGACCAGACCAGCAGTCCGATCGTGGCCACTTGCTTGCCGGGTCGTCCCCGGGGGGCCTATTGCTTCGAGAGGTCCCCGCCGAGGGTGAGTTCGGGTTCGGTGGCCGCACGGACCTCCTCGATGCTCACTCCCGGAGGGGTCTCCACGAGCACCAGCCCGTGATCGGTGACGTCGATGACGGCCAGATCGGTGATGATCCGGTTCACCACGGCCTTGCCCGTCAACGGAAGCGAACACTCGTTGACGATCTTTGCGCTCCCGTCCTTGGCCGTGTGTTCCATCAAGATGATGACCTCGCGGGCACCATGGACCAGGTCCATCGCGCCCCCGGGCCCCTTGACCATCTTGCCCGGGATCATCCAGTTCGCCAGGTCCCCTGTAGCGGAGACCTGCATCGCGCCCAGGATCGCCGCGTCGATCTTCCCTCCACGGATCATCCCGAAACTCGTTGCCGAGTCAAAGAAGCTCGCCCCGGGATTGACCGTCACGGTCTCCTTCCCGGCATTGATAAGATCCGGATCCAGATCCTCCTCCACCGGATAGGGGCCAACGCCGAGGATCCCGTTCTCGGACTGCAACACCAGCGTCCGGCCCTGCGGAATGTAGTTCGGTACCAGCGTCGGCATCCCGATCCCCAGGTTCACGTACGCCCCGTCGACCAGCTCCTGCGCGGCACGGGCCGCCATCTGTTCACGTGTCATCGCCATCGTCTTCAGGCCTCCTTCGTCGTCGAACCGGCAGCAGCCGTACGCACCGTGCGCTTCTCGATCGGCTTCTCGATGTCCTTGCCGACCTCCAGGACCCGGTGAACGTAGATGCCGGGCAGATGGACCTCGTCCGGATCGATCTGCCCGGGCTCCACCAGCTCCTCGACTTGGGCGATGCAGACCTTCCCGGCCATCGCCGCCGGAGGGGCGAACTGGCGGGTCGCCTTGTTGAACACCAGGTTCCCGTGCTTGTCGCCCTTTGCAGCGTGGACCAGCGCGAAATCGGTGACGATCGATTCCTCCAACACGAACTCATCGGGCTCACCACCCGGGGCGAAAGTGCGCACCTCCTTGGGCTGCGAACCCTGCACGATGTTGCCCTCGGCATCATACTTCTGCGGCAACCCGCCCTCTGCGACCTGCGTGCCGACCCCGGTCCGGGTGTAGAACGCCGCGATCCCGGCACCACCGGCCCGCAGCTTCTCGGCCAGGGTCCCCTGCGGAGTCAATTCCAGCTCCAGCTCACCGTGGAGGTAACGGCGGGCGAATTCCTTGTTCTCCCCCACATAGGAAGACGTCATCTTCCGGATCCGCCCAGCGGCCAGCAAAACACCCAATCCCCAACCGTCGACACCACAGTTGTTCGAAACAACCGAAAGATCCGTTGCCCCCTGCTCCAACACGGCCTGGATCAATGCCATCGGATTACCCGAGAGCCCGAAACCACCCACGGCAATCGAGGAACCATCCCCGACATCAGCCACGGCCTCAGCAGCCGACCCGACGCTCTTGTCCAACGCCATGGCTAGAACCCCACCTTGTCCGCACCCTTGAGGTGGAGCATCTCACGTGCTTCGTCTGGGGTGGCGACGTCGAAGTTCAGGGCCTCGAGGATCGTTCGGATGCGCGTGACCTGTTCGGCATTGGAAGCCGCCAGTTGTCCGGGGCCGATCCACAGGGAGTCCTCCAGGCCCACGCGGACGTGTGAGCCCATGGCCGCCCCAATGGTGGCCAGCGGCATCTGGTTCTTGCCGGCCCCGAGGATCGACCAGAGGTACTCCTCGCCGAGCAGGCGGTCGGCGGTGCGGCGCATGTGCATCAGGTCCTCCGGGTGGGCGCCGATCCCGCCGAGCAGACCGAAGACGGATTGGACGAAAAGAGGCCCGCGCGCCAACCCGCGTCCGTGGAAGTGGGCCAGGTTGTTCAGGTGCGAGATGTCGTAGCACTCGAACTCGAATCGGGTGTCGTTGGCGTTGCCGATCCCCAGGATGGTCTCGATGTCGGTAAAGGTGTTCTTGAAGACGAGGTCGCGGGACTTCTCCAGGCCCTCGCGCTCCCATGCGTGCTGGAACTCGGGGTAGCGGTCCAACATCGGGTAGAGCCCGAAGTTCATCGAGCCCATGTTCAAGGAGGCCAGCTCGGGTTTGAACGTGGCGACCGGCAGCATGCGTTCCTCGACGCTCATGTGGGGGGAGCCGCCCGTCGTGATGTTGATGATCGCGTCGGTGTTGGCCTTGAGCTTTTCGAGGATCGGTTCGAAGTGCTTCGGGTCCTGTGAGGGGCGGCCGTCCTTGGGGTCACGGGCGTGCATGTGCACGATCGCCGCACCTGCCTGGGCGGCCCCGATCGCCGCATCTGCGATCTCGTCGGGGGTGACGGGCAGGTGGGGGGACATGGTGGGGGTATGGATGGCGCCGGTGACGGCGGAGGTGATGATGACTTTGCGGTTGGAGGCCATGGTGGATCCTTTGGTGGTGGAGCTGAAGATTTTGATGCGTACGGAGATTTTCGCCGGGGCTAGTAGAGCTTTTCGGTGTTGCCGTCCACGGCCATCGCCTGGCCGTTGACACTGCGGGCAAGATCGCTGGCTAGGAACACGGCCATGTTGGCGATATCGGACGCCTCGACCAGCCGGTTCAACGACGACTGGCGGTGGTAGAGATCGGAGACCTCCTCCACGGGCTGCCCCAGCATGGCGGCCTTGGCCTCGATGACGGCGTCGATGCGTGGGCCGTTGACGGCACCGGGGCAGATCGCATTGACGCGGATGCCGTCGTCGCCCAGTTCGATGGCAAGGGTCTTGGTGAGTCCGACGACGGCCCATTTAGAGGCGGAGTAGGGGCTCCGGCCCGCCATGCCCAACCGTCCGGCCGCCGAGGACAGGTTCACAATCGAACCCGCTTCGGCGGCGCGAAGCAGTGGCAGCGCGTGTTTGATGCAGTAGAACTGCCCGTGCACGTTCACGTCGAACGTCGACTTCCACGCGGCGGAGTCCAATGTCTCGATGGGGCCGGTTGGTCCGGCGATCCCTGCATTGTTCACCAGGACGTCCAGGCCGCCTAGCTCGGCGGCGACGGTCTCCATGAGCGTGCGGACCTCGTCCTCGTCGGAGACGTCGCTGACTGCAGCGGCGAACCCCGCATCGAGGGCGGCAGTGACGGCTTCTTGGTTGATGTCTGTGACGAATACGGTGGCCCCGAGCTCCTGGAAGCGGCTGGCAATGGCGAGCCCGATCCCGGCGGCGCCGGCCGTGACGAGGACCCTGCGGCCCGTGTAGCTCAAAGTGGTGGAGGCCATTGGTTTTCTCCTTGAATCGGTGGGTGGTGTGGGTGGCCGGGGGATCCGGCAAACGCATGGCTAGTGGCCGGAAATCGTGGCCTTGGCCGGGTCCTCCGCACCGCGCTTGAGCCAGCGCGTGAGGACCGCGCCGATGAGGCACATGGCGACGATGAACCACAGGCCCGCGAATTTGGACCCGGTGGCGTCCTCCATGAGCCCCATGACGTAGGGGCCGAGAAAGCCGCCGAAGAGGCCGACGGTGTTCACGAAGGCGATACCGCCGGCAAGCGCGGCGCCGGAGAGTCGGGTGGCGGGGTAGGTGAAGAGGATCGGTTGCAGGGCGAAGAAGTTGAACGCGGCCAGGCAGAAGCCGAGCAGGCCGAGGACCGGACCGCCGATGGCTCCGAGCGTGAAGCCGGCGACGATGCCCACCATCGTGCAGGTGGCAATCATGCGCGATCGGCTGGCGTTGGTGGCCAAGCGGGGAAGCAGGAGCGCACCGGCAGCGGAGAAGATCCACGGCACTGCGGTCAGCAGGCCGATTTGGATGGTGCTCAGTTCCCCGTAGGTCCCGATGATCGAGGGCAGGAAGAAGCTCAGCGCGTACACGGCGATCTGGTGGGTGAAGTAGATGCCGACGACCAGCAGGATCTGCTTGTCCTTTAGGACGTGGCGCAGTTTCGAGTTCCCGGACGCCTGGGCACCGGCTTTCTCCTCGACCGCGATACGGCATTCCAGGTCTTCCGCCTCGGCACGCGTGAGGAACGTGGCATCGGTCGGCTTGTTTGGAAGGTACTTCCATACGATGAATGCCAGGGCGCACGCGGGCAGGCCCTCGATGATGAACATCCACTGCCAGCCATGCAGGCCGCCCATGCCGTCCAGGGTTAGCAGCACGCCGCCGAGCGGGGCACCGATGATGTTCGCCAGTGAGACCCCGAGCAGGAACAAGCCGTTGGCCTTGGCGCGGTCGTTTGCAACGAACCACTGGGTGAGGAAGTAGATGACGCCGGGGAAGAGCCCGGCCTCGGCAATGCCGAGAAGCATGCGCAGGATGTAGAACGACCACTCGCCCTGGACCAGGGCCATGCAGGCCGAGAGGATTCCCCAGGTGATCATGATGCGCATGATCCAGAAGCGGGCTCCTACCTTGTGCATGATCAGGTTCGACGGGATCTCGGAAAGGGCGTACGTCAGAAAGAACAGGCCCGCGCCCACGCCGTAGGCGGTGGCGGAAATGCCGAGGTCGATCTCCATGCGGTCCTTGGCCATGCCGATGTTCGTGCGGTCCAGGAACGCCATGACGTACGCGGCGATCAGCAGCGGCATGATGCGCCGGAAGATGAGCTTGTTGACGATGTGCGGTGGCCTCATTGCCGTCGCTTTCGTGGGTATGGACATGACTGCCTTCTGGTTGATGGGTGTGCGGGGGTAGGGCCTATGGGATCGTGCCCCTCGGCGGGTGTTTTGTGGTGCCGCGTCGGTGTGCTGCCAGCGGCGCTGGGGTTGTTCCTGCGCCGTGGTGGGTTGCGTGTCAGTCGGGCGGGTCAGGGGGGCAGCCGCAGGTGGTACCCACGTGGATGCGGTGCTCGCAGACAGTGTGTGCGTAGGTGGTGCGCGGGGTGGTGATTTGGTTGAGGAGGAGCTCGAAGGCCCGCGCGGCCATGGTCTTGACCGGCTGGACGATGGTAGTCATGCGGATCAGCCGGGAGCGGCTGTGCGGCAGACCGTCGCTGCCGACGACGGCGAGGTCCTCGGGAATGCGCAGGCCGAGCGCGAGGGCGTGCTCCATGACGCCGATGGCGATCTCGTCAGAGCCGCAAACGATCGCCCGCGGGGGAGCGGGGGAGCCGAGCAGCTTCTCGGCGGCGACCAGGCCGCCGTCGGAATTGAGCCGAGTGCTGATCTTGCGCTCGCCGGAGATGACGACGCCGGCCGCGGCTGCTGTGCGCACGAATGCCTGCTCGCGGGCGAGCGACGCGGTGGAGAAGCGCGGGCCGATCACCGTCGCGATCTCGGTGTAGCCGTGGGCCAAGATATGGGACATCAGGGCGGAGGCTGCGGCATCGTCGTCGATGCCGACGAAGTCGCCGGGGATGTGTTCCGATCGACGGGAAAGGTAGACGTAGGGGATGTGCTTCTGGCGCAAGGTGCGCAGAGCGCGCGAGTCCTCACGCAGCGCCGCGGCGATGATGACCCCGTCGACGTTCCGCGCTGCTAGCGTTGAGGCGACCTGGGCCAGGGATTCCGCGTCGTCCTGGGTGGTGGCAACAAAGACCTCGAAGCCCTCGGCGGCGGTGGCGGTGATGATGTGCTGGGCCCACCCGGTGTACATCTGGTTCACGATGTTCGGCAGGATCAACCCCACGACACGGGTGAGTTGCGGGTCGGGAAGCCGGCCGTGCGTCGATGGGCGGTATCCCAACTCGTTGGCGACTTTGACAATGTGTCTTCTGGTGTCGGCTGAAACACCGGGTTGGCCGTTCATCACGTAGCTGACGGTCGCAGCGGAAACGCCACAGGCACGGGCCACAGAAGCCGCGGAGACCCTAGTCGGACGAAGGGCCACTTCTGCGGGTGCGAGGACCGTACCGACGCCGTTCGACATGGCTTCTCCTTCCGTTGGGGCTTCCGGGGTGATCGAGGCATCTCGTCACTGTGATGTCTATTACAGGTCGCGTTCCAACAATTAAGCAACGTTAAGTTCGCTCGCTCAAATCGTCTTAAGGATTTTTGGACAGATGTGAATCGCGAAACGCTTCATCTTGACAGTAGCTAGGCCCTGATCGCGTGGGAGCATCTCGCGCACGCGCACTGGCCGCTACCGTAGGAGCGGCGGGGGAGCACCGCCGTCGTGCATCATCTGACAGGGAGGTCACGTGCAGCAGCCCGACCCGCCCGGATGGAACCGCAAGCTGGCGCTGCTCGTCGCGTGCACGATGTTCATGGAGATCCTCGACGGGAACATCCTGGTCACCGCCGCCCCGCAGATGGGCCGCGACTTCGGGGTCACCAGCGCACAGATGGGCCTGGCGATCACGGCCTACCTGATCACGGTGGCGACGTTCATTCCCGTGGGCGGGTGGCTGGTCTCGCGGTTCGGGGCGCGGCGGGTGTTCTGCACCGCGATCGTGCTGTTCACGCTGGCCTCGGTGCTGTGTGCCGCCAGCCCGGGGTTTGGCGTGCTGGTGGCCGGGCGCATCCTGCAGGGTCTCGGCGGCGCGATGATGGTCCCGGTCGGACGGCTGGTGGTCCTGCGGGCCACCGACAAGGTCGATCTCATGCGTGCAATCGCCTACATCACGTGGCCGGCCCTGCTCGCCCCCGTGCTGGCGCCGGTCCTCGGCGGCGTGCTGACCGAGTATGCCAGCTGGCACTGGATCTTCCTGATCAACGTCCCGTTGGGCGCGTTCGCGCTGGTGGCCGCGCTGCGGCTGGTGCAGGACCGGGAGACTGAGCCGCGCCGGCTCGATGGGCCGGGCCTGGTCCTGGTGGTGCTCGGGGTCGGTGGGGTGCTCGCAGCGATGGAGCTGGCCACCGGTGCACGGCATCCCGTGGTGGCCGTGGTGGTGCTGGCGCTTGCGGCGGCAGCGTTGGCGCTCGCCGTCCGGTGGCTGCTTCGCGCGCCGATGCCGCTGCTGGATCTGCGGGTTTTCCGGGTGGCGACCTTCCGCGTGGCGAACTCCGGCGGGTTCGTCTACCGGGCCGTGGTGAACTCGGTTCCTTTTCTGCTGCCGCTGATGTTCCAGGACGGGTTCGGCTGGTCCCCGGTCACCGCCGGGCTGCTGGTCATGTGCGTGTTCGTGGGCAACGTGGGGATCAAGCACACGACGACGCCGCTGATGCGCCGCTTCGGGTTCCGGCCCGTGCTGTTGGGATCCGTCGGGGCCGGCGGGATCGTCATCGCCTCCTTCACGCTGCTGGACCCGGGGACGCCCGTGGCGGTCATCGTGGTGCTGCTGGTGGCCAGCGGCGCGTTGCGGTCGATCGGCTTCACGGCCTTCAACTCGTTGCAGTTCGCCGACGTGGACGCACCCCAGTTGACGTCGGCCAATACGCTGTCCGCCACGGTCTCGCAGCTGGCCTCCGGGCTCGGGGTGGCCGTGGCCGCGCTGCTGCTGCAGGCTGCGGCCGGCGGCGGGTGGCTGCCGGACGGCGGGCTGGTCAAGTACCAGGTGGCGTTCGTGGTGATGGCGGCGTTGACGCTGCTGCCGCTGGCCGGGGCCCTGCGCATGGAGTCGGGTGCCGCCGCCCACGTCGCCGGGCGGTAGATACGCGGGCATCTGGTTCAAGATCCGTGGAGCGGGAACCCGGGACGGGCGCCTCCGGTCGCCCCTACTTCGGCTCGCTGAGCTGGGCCATGGCAGCGTAGAGCTGCGCGTCGGTCATCGGCGGCTCGGGGATCGCATGGGCACGCTCGGCCCGGTAGGCGTCGAGCATGAGGTGGAGCTGGCGGCGCCACGCGTTGGGTGCCGTGGTGCTGGTGGCGTCGATCATCCGGCCGTTGGACCAGATGAGGTTGACGATGTCGGCCTGGGTGATGTCGGGGCGGGCCGCGCCGGCTTCCTGGGCCCGGGCGAGAACGTCCTCGATTTGCCGGCACATCTGGTCGTGGATGTGCTCGGTGTCGGCGTTCTCGGGGAAGCGGCGGGAGAGGAAGTCATTGAAGCCCCGGTCCCCGGCCTGCACGGTGAAGAGGTTTTCCAGGTAGTAGACGAATCCTTCCCATGGGTCCTCCATCTCCTGGGCCTTGGTGGCCCCTTCGAGGAACTCCCTGAGCCGGGGAGTGAAGGCGGCGATGAGCAGGTCCAGGCGTGTCGGGAAGTGGCGATACAGCGTGCCGATGGCGACGCCGGCCTCGCGTGCGATCTTCTCCAGGGAGGCATCCACGCCGTGTGCGGCGAACCCGCGCTGTGCCGCGGCGATGAGCTTGTCGCGGCGCTCCCGGGCATCGCGGCGCCGGGGCATCCTCGCCTGCTCTACGTCGCTGCGGTTCACACGCATCACTCTACCGCCGATACGG
Organism: Arthrobacter sp. ASL1; assembly: GCF_056680475.1. Lineage (NCBI taxonomy): Bacteria > Bacillati > Actinomycetota > Actinomycetes > Micrococcales > Micrococcaceae > Arthrobacter > Arthrobacter sp. ASL1. The sequence continues at coordinate 1,703,133 of NZ_CM155284.1, read as the reverse complement.
AGGGTGGCCTCAGTTCCTGCGTGGTCCGGGAGTCTGGGGGAGCGCGGTGGGCCCCTAGGACCTCCCGCCAACCCGGGGATCCCTCCGGAATAAAGTGAGGCACTCCTCCGGTTACACGAACATCAATACCGGAGGGGTGCCTCACCTTGGTGCTCCGGCTCGACCGCCACGGGAGTGGCGACGATTAACACCAACGAGCCCGTCGCGTCGGCAAGACGTCCACAACCCAGCCCCATCTCACAGTAGGAGACACATCATGACCACCACCACCATCACCATCATCGGTTCGGGCAACATGGCCACCGCCATCGGGGCCCGGGCGGCAAAGCACGGCCATGCCGTCGAGCTCATGAGCCGCAACGCCGCCCAGGCCCAGGCGCTGGCCGACCAGATCGGCAACGGAACCACCGTCGGCACGTTCGGCGCCCGGCCGGCAGGTGACATCGTCATCGTCGCCGTCCTGTACGCCGGAGCGGTCGACGTGGTCGCCCACTACGGCGATGCGCTGGACGGCAAGATCGTCGTTGACATCACCAACCCGTTCAACGCCGACGCCAGCGGACTCATGACGACCGAAGGCCACTCGGTGGCCGAGCAGATTGCCGCCGTCGTCCCCCAGGGCGCCCACGTCGTGAAGGCCTTCAACTCGATCTTCGGCGGCGTCCTGGCCCAAGACAGGCCCCTGGACGGGTTCTTCGCCGGCGACAGCGCCGAGGCGAAGGCGCGCGTCGGGGAATTCCTGGAGAGCCTGGACATGCGGCCCCGCGACGTGGGAGGGCTGCGGATGGCCTCGGCCCTTGAATGGGCTGGCCTGCTCCTGGTGGGGCTGGCCAGCAACGGCGCCGGCTTTGACGTCGCCTTGGGCGCCGAAGGCCACTGACGGCCACTGACGGCTCGACTGGGTCTGGGCGGTCGTTGGGAGGCGACCGCCCAGACCCAGGCGTCGCCTGGTGAACCGATCGGCGTCGTCGACCCGGTCCCGCCCCGGAATCGGAAAGTCAGGAGAAGTTGATGCCCCCGTCGATCAACACGGTTTGCCCGGTCATGTGGTCCGAGTCCGGGCCCGCCAGAAAGGAGACCAGTTTGGCGACGTCCTCCGGTTCGGAGACCCGCCCGGCCAGGATGTTGTCCACCTGCTCCTGGAGGGCGCTGCCGCGCGGCTTGCCGTCCCGTTCGGTGAGCTTCTCGTCGATCAGATCCCACATGGCGGTGCCCACGACGCCGGGGGCATAGGCGTTCACGGTGATCTTATGCTTGGCGAACTCCATTGCCGCGGCCTGGGTCAGGCCGCGCACGGCCCACTTCGTGGCCGAGTAGGAAGCCAGTACGGGGAAGGGTCGGAAGGCGACGATCGACGCGGCGGCGATGATCTTCCCGCCGGTCCCCTGCGCGATGAACTTCCGTGCCGCCGCCTGGTACGAGTAGTAGACGCCCTTGATGTTCACGTCGATGATGCGGTCCAGGGCGTCGGGTTCGACGTCGAGGATCTCGTCGACCTGGGCGATGCCGGCGTTGGCGATGAACACGTCCAGATCGCCCAGGGCATCGGTGCCCTCCTCGATCATGCGCTCCACGTCCGCGGGGTTCGAGACGTCGCCGGTGACGCCCACCGCCCGTTGCCCGCGCTGTTCGACGGCGGCGACCGCCGCATCGATGTTCTCCTGGGCGCCGGGGACGTCGGCGATGATGATGTCCTGGCCGTCATCGGCCAGCCGCTCGGCGATGGCCCGGCCGATGCCCCGGCCGGCTCCGGTGATGAGTGCGACGCGTGAAGTGGTTGCTGTCATGGTGCTTCCTCCTGGTGGCGGCCGCTCGGGCTGGGGCGGCGCTCGGGGGTGGTGGGGCCCGATGCGACCAGCCTGTGCCCTGCCTCACGTTCCCGGGCAGCCCCTGTATCGCAGAGCGAGAAAGGAGGCACCGCCGTCGTGCCCGGTGTTGCCTGCCCGGGGCAGTGGCGTTGCGCCCGCGCTACCAGCCGCGCTCGCGCCATTCGGCCAGGTGCGGCCGTTCGGCGCCCAGCGTCGTGCCGTCCCCATGGCCCGGGTGGACGACGGTGTCGTCGGGCAGGACGTCGAAGACCCGCGCGGTGACATCGGCGATCAGCGAGGCGAAGTGCCCGGGATCGCCGAACGTGTTGCCGACCCCGCCGGGGAACAGCGAGTCCCCGGTGAAGAGGTGGGCCGGGCCGGCCGGGTCCCGGTAGAGCAGGGCGACCGAGCCGGGGGTGTGGCCGCGCAGCTTGATGACCTCCAACGTCGGGGCGCCCCCGATGTCCAGCGGGCCGGCGTCGAGCGCCAGATCGGTCGGCACCTCAATGTCCGGCACGTCCTCGGTGCCGGCGGCGGTCCGGGCGCCGGTCTCCCGGACCAGCTCGTCGAGCGCCCGGACGTGGTCCCAGTGCGAGTGCGTGGTCACGATGCAGGCCACCCGGGACGGTTCCGATGAGTCCGCGCGGGCCTGGTCGAGCATCGCCCGGATGGCGTCGGCGTCGTCGGCCGCGTCGATGAGCACCTGGACGCCGGTGGTCTTGGAGGTCAGCAGATACACGTTGTTCGCCATCTCGCTGACGGAACGGCTGCGGATGGTGATTTCGTCGAGATCAATCATGGGTTCAGGCTATGCGATCACCCGCGGCGCGTGCGCGGACATTCTCACCAGCCGATAACCATAGTTGGCGTGAATGTGATGCGGGGCACAGACTGCTGGTACGGCTTCCCGGCCGCGGCGTCCCCCTGCCGCGGCGGGGGACCACCACGTGACCGCTACCAACCGAGGTGACAACAATGGTGTTTCCCGCCAAATATTCGGCACTCAACGCCCTGGAACTCTCCGATGAGGCCCGCCGGATCCTGACCCGGATCATCCGGGTCGCTTTCCCGCACCCGCAGTTCCCCGACGGCCCCTACGAACGCATGACGGCCAAGATCATCGAGGCGTCCGAGGAGTCGCGCTGGTTCCGCATGGCACTGACCCAGGGCCTGGTGACCCTGGATACGCTGACCGAGGAGCACTTCCTGGACCTGCCTGATGACCGGGCCCTCGCCGTGCTCAAGCGCATCGCCGACCTGGAGTTCTTTGGCTTCATCCGGCGCACCGTCGTCCTGAACCTCTACGACGACCCCGAGGTCTACGAGGCGCTGGGCTACGAGGGCGAGTCGTTTTCGAAGGGCGGGTACATCAACCGCGGCTTCAACGACCTCGCCTGGCTGCCCGATCCGCGCATCGAGGAGAGCACCGAGACGCTGACCGAGGTCGGCCCGCTGCCGTACCAGGTGGCCCGCCGTGCACCGGACGAGGGGATCGAACCCGTCGGCGACGTCTTCCAGGGAACCGGAACCGTCCAGGAAGGACAGACACGATGAGCACAGAACAGACGTCGGCACGCTTTGACTACGACGACGATTCCGTGGTGGTGATCATCGGCTCCGGTGCCGGCGGCGGCACCCTGGCCCACGAGCTGGTCGGCAAGGGGATCAAGGTCGTTCTGCTCGAGGCCGGGCCGTACCTGAAGAACGAGGACTACCACCAGGACGAATGGGCCGCGTTCAACCAGATGGCCTGGCTGGACCCGCGCACCACCTCCGGATCCTGGCGCATCGCCCGGGACTTCCCGAACCTGCCGGCCTGGATCGTCAAGGCCGTCGGCGGCACCACCACCCACTGGTCCGGGGCCACCCCGCGGTTCAAGGCCCACGAGTTCAAGGCCCGCACCACCTACGGGCGCATCGACGGTGCCAACCTGCTGGACTGGCCCATCACCCTGGCCGACCTGGAGCCCTACTACGACCGCGCCGAGCAGAAGATGGGCAGCACCCACCGGCACGGGCGCCCGCCGCTGCCGGCGAACAACAACTACAAGGTCCTGGCCGCCGGCGCCGAACGGCTGGGCTACAAGCACTACTCCACCGGCCCCTACGCCACCAACGCCGAACCCTATGACGGCCGACCCGCCTCCATCCAGGACGGGTTCAACTTCCAGGGCGACAAGAACGGCTCCAAGTGGTCCACCATGGTCTCGGAGATCCCCAAGTCGCTGAAAACCGGCCTGCTGGACCTGCGACCGGATTCCCACGCCGTCCAGGTCACCCACACCGCCGGGGGCACGGCCGACGGCGTGAACTACATCGACGCCGATGGCAATGTCCAACGCCAGAAAGCGCGCATCGTCGCCGTCGCGGGCAACTCCATCGAGACCCCGCGCCTGCTGATGCTTTCGGCCTCCCCGCTCTTCCCCGACGGGCTGGCCAACTCCTCCGGCCAGCTGGGCCGCAACTACATGCGCCACACCACCGGCTCGGTGTACGCCAAGTTCGATCAGCCCGTGAACATGTACCGCGGCGAGACCATGGCCGGGCTGATCGCCGACGAATCCCGCCACGACGTGGACCGCGGATTCGCCGGCGGCTACTACCTGGAGACCATCTCGCTGGGCCCGGCGTTCCTGGCCAGCTTCGTGGACCCCGGCGCCTGGGGCCCGGACTTCACCGCCCTGCTGGACGACTACGTCAACACGGCGGGTCTGTGGGTCATCGGCGAGGACATGCCGCAGGAGTCGAACCGGATCACGCTGAACACCACGGTGACCGACCGGCTCGGGCTGCCGGTGCCCAACGTGCACTTCGACGACCACGCCAACGACGTGGCGATGCGCGACCACGGCTACCAGCAGGCTTCCCTGCTCTATGAGGCGGTCGGCGCGACCTCGAGCCACCGCACCCCGCCGTACCCGTCCACCCACAACCTGGGCACGGCGCGCATGAGCGAACGCCCGGAGGACGGGGTAGTCAACGCCTACGGACAAACCCACGACGTGCCCAACCTGTTCATCTCCGACGGCTCGCAGTTCACCACCGGTGCCGCGGCGAATCCGACGCTGACGATCGTCGCCCTGGCCATCCGCCAGGCCGAGTACATCGCCGACCAGCTGGCCACCTCGGCGCTCTAGGAACAGCGCCACCGAGTACGACGACGGGGCTCGCCTGGCGCGGGCCCCATCGTCGTGCGCCCACATAGTGGTGGGAGCCTCTTGGCCGCTGCGGTCTACGCGAGTAGGATTGAATCAGACTAGGGAGTTTTGATTCACATGGATGTTGCACGTCGTATTTCTACCGCGCGGCGGACTTTGCCCAACATGACCCAACGCGACCTTGAGGCCGCGACGGGGATTAGCCAGTCCACGCTTCACCGCATTGAGGCGGGCACAAGGGCACCCAAAATGAACGAGCTGATCGCGATAGCAGATGCACTCGGCGTTCCGCTGGGCCAACTCACCGGAAACACCATTGCCGAGCGCCTGGTGTGTGCCGCGCGGACTACTGATGTCCAGTCGATGCGGGGGATGCGTGACGAATTGGCCTATTACTTCGAAGTCGAGGACTACCTCGACCGCCAGGCAATTCCAGAGCCGGCATGAGCGCGGAAGCGGAGGGGAGGACGCGGGCCGAGGAGTATCGGCTCGAACACGGGCTGGGAGTCCAGCCGCTGGGGGATTTGGTCGCACTGATCGAGCAGCTGGAGCAGGCAGATGTTGCCATTCTGCGCGTCGATGATCCGGAAGCCCACGGTCTAAGCATGCGCGACCTCAAGACGGGGCGGGTAAAGATCGCCGTCGCGTGTACACGGCACCCGATGAGGCAACGCAGTACCTTGGCACACGAGTTGGCCCACATCGTGTTCGCCGACCATCTGGATCCGAATACTGAAGGTTGGGGGGAGCCTGGTGCAGAAGAGTCCCGGGCAAATTCCTTCGCCCGTCATCTCCTCGTACCCCTCGGAGGACTCGCGGCTGCCTTGGGCTCGCCGGTCGACCCAGTTATTGACGGAGACCTCGTTTCGTCGCTCGTTCAGCGGTACTTGGTTTCCCCGCAGATGGTGGTCATTCAGTTGGCCGAGGCCGGATATATGACGTTGGCGGAAAAGCAGGCCTGGCTGGCGACGAGCTCTCCGAAATTGGCTGCCCGGTACGGCTGGATGGATCAATACCGGTCGCTTTCCAAGGATTCGGATACCCCAAGAAGTCCGCAGCGGCTCGTGGCACGGGCGACCGATGCCTACCTCCGAAATGCCCTAAGTTTAAATGCTGTTGCGCGCTTGCGGGGAGCTTCCGCCAAGGACATGCGCGACGAATTCGAAGAGTTGGGGCTCTTTCCACAAGAGTCGGATTACACCACCTCTGGTTCACACGGATTGGCCCCGTCTGGAGAAAATGTCATTGATCTGAGTGAGCTTGATGACCTGCTCAGCGTGAATGAGTCAGCGAGCGCAGATTCGGAAGAGAAGTGAGTCGCCCGGTCATCATAGACGCGGGACCGTCCCTGAACTTCTTGGCGACAAAAAACGAACGCACGTTGTTCAGTGTCGTCGGCAAAGGGAATCATGGCGCCCGAGACAGTAAGGGAAGAAGTACTTGCTAAAAGCGACGCGGATCCGCGTTTCGGAGCTGCCTCCGGAGTTTGGAAGAAGCTTGAAGGCTCCTGGATTGACGTCTTGTCGGATGAAGTGACCCCGGAACTCGAGGCCGCTGCACAGATGGTCCTGGGCAGTGCGTTAGCGCCACGAATGCGAACGGCCAAGGACCTCGGGGAAACCATGGTCGTAGTCCACGCAGTGGTCTTGGCAGATGCCGGCCAGGATGTCGATGTCATTATCGACGACCTGGAGGGGAGGGCCCTGGCGAACGACCAGCGAACGAGGCTCGATCGTGTCCGCGCCATGGGCCGGGAAGTCGGCCGTCTGGCCCTGCGTGGTACGGAGGATATCTTGTCTGTCGCAGCCGGTTCCCGGGAAATTCCAGACAAGGTCGCGATGCGCAAGATCTACAACCAACTTCGTCAGTGCGACGATGGATTGGTTCACATCGACCAGACGCAACTCATGTCGAAAACCGTCTGGGGCTAGAGACCAAAGTGGGCTCCGCCGTCGTGCGCTGTCCTACTTTCCCAGCAGAGTGGTTCCGCGCAGTGCCTTGCTGACGCGCGAGGCGACATCACGCAGCAGGACGGCGACCTGCGGGGAGCGCGCGGCGAAGTCGGCCGGGTCCATCGACACCGCCACCGATCCCACCGTCTGCCCGGCCGGCGTGGTCACCGGCGCGGCCAGGCAGGAGGCGCCGCGGATGAACTCCTCGCGTTCGATGGCGATGCCCGAGGTCCGGACCCCGTCCAGTTCGGCGGCGAAGGCCACAGGGTCGGTAATCGTCGCAGCGGTCATCTCCGGCATGCCGTGCCGGGCGAGGTACGCGCTGCACCGGTCGGCGTCCATCGCCGCCAGCAACACCTTGCCGAAGGCGGTCGCGTGCGCCGCGTCGTTGAACCCGAAGCCCATGGGGGTGATCCGGGGCCGGGCCGGTGAGTCGATGACGTGGGCGACGACGATGTCCTCGCCGCGGTGGACCGCATAGTAGGCGGCGGCGTCGGCGCGCACATGCAGCTCGCGGACCAGCCGGGCCACGGACGGCGGGGTGCCGACCTGGCGGCGCAGTGAATTGTCCAGGGCGTGCAGCTTGTAGCCGAGCCCGTAGCGGCTCTCGTCCTTCAGATGCACCAGGTGCTCGGAGGCGACCAGGGTCTTCAGTAGCCGGTAGACCGTCGGCAGCGGCATCTCCAGCTCGGCCGCGATGTCCTTGGCGCTCATGCCCCGGCTGTGGGAGGCGACCACGTCCAGCAGCGCGAAGGCCTTCTGGACCGAGGCCAGGCCATTCAGTGCATCGTTGCGTCCCATTCGACCATCTTCTCCGTAGCGGCCGCCCCGCTCCAACTTAAGACGGCCGCGGCGGCCCGGTCAGTCGACCTGCAGTTCGCCCATCCGGTCCCAGGCGTCGCCCTCGAGCTGGCGGCTGATGATCCGCGGGGTCTCGGCCAGGGCGGGCAGCATGTCCTTCATGGCCTGCTGGAAGTGGTCGCTCTTCACGTGCGCCTCGGCGCCGTCGTCGGCGAAGGCCTCGACCAGGACGTATTCGTTGGGATCCTCGAGGCTGCGGGACCAGTCGAACCATAGATTGCCGGGCTCGGCCCGGGCGGCCTCGGTGAACGAGCGGGTCAGCTCGGGCCAGCGGTCGGCCCAGTCGGGCTTGACGGGGAATTTGACGACGATGAAGATCACGGCTGGGTCCTTCCGGGAGGCGGTGCCCCGCGTCCTGCGGGGCGACTCTGGTCAGATCAGTCTCGCCCGTGCCGCAGGGTCCGGCCAACGGGCATTATCGGTGGGCGAGAACGCCATCCGCCGGTGGCCCCGAGCGCGTCATAGGGTGGAGGGAATCCCGACCCGAACGTGCAGAAAGGCGACCGCATGATGCTGAATTCCCTGAGGGCCGCGGTCGCGGACCCGGCCCGCGTCTCCGACCGCGCCATCGACCTGCACGCCACCGCCCACGATGCCTCGCACTTCCTGCTCATCCCGCAGGCGGTCGTGACCGCCGCCAACGCCGGGGAGGTCGGCGCGCTCATGGCCGCCAGCGCCGCCCAGGGCGTCCCGCTGACCTTCCGCTCCGGCGGCACCAGCCTCAGCGGGCAGGCGGTCTCCGACGGCGTCCTGGTCGACGTCCGCCGCAACTTCCGCGACATCGAGGTGCTCGACGACGGCGCCCGCGTGCGGGTCCAGCCCGGCGCCACGGTCCGATCCCTGAACAACCGGCTGGCCCGGCACGGCCGCCGGTTCGGCCCCGACCCGGCCTCCGAGGTCGCCTGCACCATCGGCGGCGTGGTCGCCAACAACTCGTCGGGCATGAACTGCGGCACCACCGAGAACACCTACCGCACGCTCGAATCCATGACGCTCGTGCTGCCCTCGGGCACCGTCATCGACACCGCCGAGCACGACGCCGATGCCCGGCTCCGCGCGCTGGAACCGGATCTGCACGACGGGCTGGATCGCCTCGCCCGCCGGGTCCGCGGCAACCCGGCCTCGGTCGCCACCATCCGCCACCAGTTCTCGATGAAGAACACCATGGGCTACGGGCTGAACTCCCTGCTGGACTTCGAGACGCCGGTCGAGATGCTCGCCCACCTGGTCATCGGCTCCGAGGGCACGCTCGGCTTCGTCGCCGAGGCCGTGTTCCGCACCGTCGACAAGCCCACCCACACCGCCACGTCCCTGCTGGTCTTCCCCGACCTCGCTGCAGCGAACGCGTCGCTGCCCGGGCTCGTGGACTCCGGTGCCGCCACCGTGGAACTGCTGGACGCCACCTCGCTGCGCGTCGGCCAGTCGCTCAAGGACACCCCCGGAGTCGTCGCCGACCTCACCGTGCGCGACCACGCGGCGCTGCTGGTCGAATACTCCGCCGGGCAGGCCGACGAGCTCGCCGAACTCCGGCACCGCGGGTCCTCCCTGCTGGGCACCCTAGACCTGGACTCACCGGCGGAATTCACCACGGACGCCACCGCCCGCGCCTCCCTCTGGCACCTGCGCAAGGGCCTCTACGCATCGGTCGCCGGCGCCCGGCCGCAGGGGACCACGGCGCTGCTGGAGGACGTCGTCGTCCCCGTCCCCGCCCTGGGGCGCACCTGCACCGAACTGATCAAGCTGTTCGGCACGTACGGCTACCAGGACAGCGTCATCTTCGGCCACGCCAAGGACGGCAACGTCCACTTCATGCTCACCGACGGCTTCGCCAGCGACGCCGAGCTCGACCGCTACAGCGCCTTCACCGAGGACATGGTCGACCTGGTCCTGGGCGAAAACGGCTCTCTGAAGGCCGAACACGGCACCGGCCGGGTGATGGCCCCCTACGTCCGCCGGCAATACGGCGACGAGCTCTACGACGTCATGCGCCGCATCAAGACGCTCTGCGACCCCGCCGGCATCCTGAACCCCGGGGTCCTGCTCGACGACGACCCGCGGGCCCACCTGCGCCACATCAAGACCGCACCGCCCGTCGCCGAGGAGGTCGACCGCTGCGTCTCCTGCGGCTACTGCGAACCGGTTTGCCCCAGCAAGGACATCACCCTGACCCCGCGCCAGCGCATCGTGACCCTGCGCGCCATTGAGACCGCCCGCCGCGCCAGCGACACCGCACTGGTCGCCGAGCTCGAACGCGACTACGACTACGAATCCGTCCAGACCTGCGCCGTCGACGGCATGTGCCAGACCGCCTGCCCGGTCGACATCAACACCGGCGACCTCGTCCGCAGGCTCCGTCAGAACGACGCCGGTGCGCTGGCAGGCGCCGGATGGAACCTCGCTGCCAAGCACTGGGGTCCGGTGACCCGCGGTGCCTCCCTGGCATTGACCGTCGCCCGAAAGATCCCCGACCCGGCCATCCGCCCGGTCAATCAGGCCGCCCGGACCGTCCTCGGCGCCGACAATGTGCCGCTGCATTCAGCCGAGCTGCCCGGCGGCGGATCCTCCCGGCGTCGTCCAGCACCCGATGGCCCGCCGGCTGCGGTCTACTTCCCGGCGTGCGTGGGCACCATGTTCGGCCCGGCCGGCAACGGGCCCGGCGTGCAGGCCAGCTTCGAGCAGCTCGCCGCCCGGGCGGGCATCGAACTGCTCGTGCCACCGGCCATCGACGGGCTGTGCTGCGGAACCCCGTGGTCGTCCAAGGGACTGGCCGCAGGCAAGGAAACCATGCGTGAACGGGCGGCCGCCGCGCTGCGGGAGGCCACCCGCGACGGCGAACTGCCGATCGTCTGCGATGCCTCGTCCTGCACCGAGGGCCTGATCCACGCGATCGAGGCCGACCAACCGGGGTCGGGGGAGCGGCCGCTGCGGATCATCGACGTCGTCGAGTTCACCGCCAAGCACATCCTGCCTGGCCTGCCGGACGCCACGAAGCTGCCGTCCCTCGCCCTGCACCCTACGTGCTCGTCGACCCGCCTCGGGTTGAACCCGGCACTCACCACCGTTGCCGAGGCCGTCGCCGAACGCGTCGACGTACCGGACAACTGGGGTTGCTGCGCGTTCGCCGGGGACCGCGGGATGCTCCACCCCGAACTCACCGCGTCCGCCACCGAGCGGCAGGCGCGCGAGATCGCGGCCTTCGACTCCACGGCGCATGCCTCCTGCAACCGGACCTGTGAACTGGGAATGACCCGGGCCACGGGCGAGGACTACCGCCACGTTCTGGAGCTGTTGGACGAGGCGACCGCCCGCTGACCTACGATTCGTGGACGAGCAGCCGGATTCCCTCGGCGGCTTGTGGTTCCTCGAAGATCCCGTCCAGATGGCGGATGTCGCCTGCGGTCAGGACGTGGGCGTCGGCAACGCCCGCAACAGCGCGGCGTTCGGCCCGGGCGATGGCCGTTTCAACGGGCACGCGGACGTGGTGGAGAACGACGTCGAAGCCCTCGTCGCGGGCTCGTGAGGACCATTCGGCACGCCGCGCACGGCTCCACTGGTTCCAATCCAGGACCACGTCGGTGCCCGCTGACAGTACCCCGGCGGCGGTCTCCCAGATGAGTCGTTTGCAGGCCTCGGCGCGCTGCGTAGGCGGGGGAGTCACTCCCCGTGTCGGGGTACAGGCGGATCATCCAGGCATCGAGGGTGAACCGAACCATCGGGGCGGAGCGCTCGAGTTCCCGGGCCAGTGTCGTCTTCCCAGCACCGTTGAGTCCGCAGAGGAGGTGGACTGCGGGGCCGACCCGATCCACGTTCCGGGCACGGGCACGGGGCGATGGTGTAGCCGACATTGGGCATTCTGCGGAGACGCTTTCGAGAAGCGAACGGTCGCAGGCGGGAAAGCCCCGTAGGATCGCGTTAAGCGAGGAGAACTTGCGAGATGCAAGCTCGAAACGAAGGTGGCAGCCCGTGGGCGTTCCGCACCAGCCGAGAATTTACCGTCCCGAATCGCCGTGTGGGACAGGCGCTTTGGTGTTGGCCGGTTCGAGTGGTCGGGTCGATTCCCAACGAGCAAAAGTTCTGGCTCAAGCAGGTGTCGTGGCGCTGCCGCTCCGATGGTTTGGCGGTGACGGCTTGCAGCCGGGACCGTGGGAAGTTCCCATCGAAACCTTTTCACGTGCCTTGGATGACCTGGCTCCCGAGGTCGACCGACTGGTGGCCGTCGGAACTTCATTCGGCGCCGAAGCAGCATTGGTTGCTTCGACTCTGGATTCCCGGATCGAGGCCGTTGCAGCGTTCGCGCCGTCTTCTGTCGTGTGGGCAGGCTATGACGAGCGCGGGCAGCGCTATGCATCGCATTGGACGTATGCCGGCGTTCCGCTGGACTATCTCACTCCAGCACCCCCAGAGAATGACGACAACGGGAACCCGCCGAGCTACGTTTCGAGGTTTGAAAGGTCGATGTCTGTTGCTTCCGAGTATGAGCTGGCTCGGGCGGCAATCCCGGTAGAACGTATTCCGGAGGTTTTGCTGATCAGTGGTGGCGACGACCAGGTTTGGCCGGCTGTTCGCTTCGCTCGTGACATAGTCGAGCGCCGGGCTGCTCACGGCTTGACGACCGTGTCGATCACTTCAGAGCATGCAGGGCACCGGACGGTCCTGCCTGGGGAGGAACCGATTGCAAGCGGGGCAAGGATGCAGCGTGGGGGGAGCCTCGCTGCTGACCAGTGTCTGGGCCGCGAGGTCTGGGTGCATCTCGGTCGGCTGCTTCGGGCACGTAGTTGACAAAGACATGGCGCGCAGTCCGAAATGAGACGCTAATGCAAGAGGCGATTTCATCGCGGAGCGCGGAGGGGGGAGCTTACGAGCCCTGCCCCGCATAGGATTCCTCATATGGGATGGGGAATGTGAGGACATCTGAGGCGAGTCCAATAGTCCCTGTCCATCTGGTTGAATGGGCGGATGGCCGATCCCGGATATTTGCAGCCGTTCGTCGTACCTGACTTAGAAACTCAGCGGCGCCGTGAAGGCATGCTGGACATCTACTGGCCCGCTGAAGACGGGGATGAAACTCTGCCGGCGATCGTCTTCATCCACGGTGGTCCCGTGCCGGCGGACCTGCAGCCCTCTCCGCGTGACTGGCCGGTCTACGTGGGCTATGGATCATTGGCCGCGGCCACCGGCGTAGTTGGCATCACCGTAGATCATCGATTGCACGAAATTGCTGACTATCCCACCGCAGCGGACGACATTGCGGAGGCCGTTGATCAGGCCCGCGCCCTGCCGGGCGTGGATTCCGATCGGATAGCACTGTGGTTCTTTTCCGGCGGCGGTCTGCTAAGCGCCGATTGGCTCCGGCAACCACCGAAGTGGCTGCGCTGCATTGCGGCAACGTATCCATTGTTAGCCCCACTGGGGCCGATGCCGAGCCGCGACGTCAACGGTCGGTTCAGCCCGGCCGAAGCCGTGACCACGAGCGGCAACTTGCCCATCCTCTTGACGCGGGTCGGCCGAGAGCGCCCAGAAGTAGCCGCCACTGTGGAAAACTTCGTTGCTAGCGCGCAGCGATCGCACGCGGACCTGGAAGTGCTCGACGTGCCCGAAGGCCAACATGGGTTCGACATGCTCGATCACACCGACGCTTCCCGCGCAGCGGTCGTACGGGCCGTTGAGTGGGTCAGCTCGGCGCTGAACGGCTAAGCCCACTCCTTGGCAATATCCCGCCAGAGGGTTCCCTATCCAAGGTTATTAGTGACCAGTAGCCTGGATCTTCCCATGAGGCTCAACGGCAACTGGCGCTGTCCCGCAAAGGGTTGCCCAGCGGATCGAAGTGTTCCACCGCTGGGAACGGATCGTAGAAGTGGTGCAGCAGGGACTTCCACTGGACGTAGGCCTCGGACCTCCGGAAACCGTGGGTGTGGTCCTCCAATGATTCCCATTCGACCAGCAACAGGTACGTGCCGGGCGACTCGAGTCCGCGCGACAGGCTGATGTTCCTGAACCCCGGCGACGCGGCAATGATCGGCTTAGCTGCGGTGAACGCCTGTTCGAATTCCGCCTCGCGGCCGGGGTGTACGGGCAGAAGGGCATTTTCGAGGATCATGCGCCCATCTTTCCAGAACCACGGGGCGCCGAATTGCCCGACGCCGCGTCATGTGGCGGCAGCAAAAAGGCCCGAGAGCGTGGCGCTCCCGGGCCCTATGCGCCCCGCGGCAGGTCAGGCGTCGACGCGCTCGGTGGCCTCGCCGGCTTCCTGCTGGGCAGGTGCTTCGTCCGGCAGGCGCCTGACGAAGAACGAGCACACGATCGTGGCCAGCCCGAGGATGCCCCCCACGAAGAACGCCTTTTCGGTACCGGCAACCACGCTGGCCTCGGCGGCCACACCGCTTGCCACTGCCGTGGCGGTTCCGATCGTCATGGCGGCAATCAGGACGGCGGTGCCGGCGGCGCCGCCGAGCTGCTGCAGGGTGTTCATGATGGCGCTTCCATGCCCGTAGAGCTCCCGCGGCAGGGCGCCCAGCGCGGTGGTCATCAGCGGGGTCATGAGCATGGCGAAGCCGATGCAGAACAGCACGTGCATGGCGACGACCAGGCCCAAAGGGGTCCCGGTTGTCACGGTGCTCAGCCACCACTGGCCGGCGGCCAGGATGAAGGCGCCGGGAATGACCAGGGGGCGCGGCCCGACCTTGTCGTAGAGCCGGCCGATCACCGGGGAGATGATGCCCTGGACCAACCCGCCGGGCAGCAGCAACAGGCCGATCGTCAGGACGCTGATGCCCCTGCCGTTCTGCAGGAAGATCGGGATGACCATGACCGTTCCCAGCAGGGTCCCCATCAACAGCATCAGCATGGCCACCGAGATACGGAAGTTGTGGACCGCGAACGGGCGCAGGTCCAGCAGGACCGAACCGGTCTTCTGCAGCGTGCGCTGGCGGCGGATGAACACGGCCAGCGTCGCGGCTCCGACGACCAGCGCGATGAGGGGGCCCCAGGAGCCGTGGATCAGCTCACCCATGGAGGACAGCGCGTAGACGATGCCACCGAAGGCAACGGCGGAGAGGACCACGGAGACAACATCAAGGGGTGCCTTGCGCGTCTCGCCGGAGGTCCTGATGGCGAAGGCACCGACGAGGAAGACGATGACGGCCACCGGGACCATCAGGCCGAAGACCCACCGCCACGACAGCGAGTTCAGGATCAGGCCGGACAGTGTCGGTCCGACGGCCGGAGCCACCGAGATCACGATGGCGTTCAGGCCCATGACGGTGCCGCGGTAGGCCACCGGGACCATGGTCAGCGTGGTGGTCATCAGGACCGGCAGGATGATGGCCGTGCCGCTGGCCTGGATGACACGAGCAGCCAGCAGGACCGCGAACGACGGGGCGACGGCGGCCAGGACGGTGCCGGCAATGAAGAGCAGCAACGCCCACATGAACAACCGGCGGGTGGTGAAGCGCTGGAGCAGGAAACCAGTGGTCGGGATGACGACGGCCATGGTCAACAGGAAGCCGGTCGTCAGCCACTGGGCGGTCGTTGCCGTGACGTCGAATTCCACCATGAGGTTGGGCAGGGCGACGCTCAGGACCGTCTCGTTGAGGATCATGATCATGGCGGAGAGGACGAGGGCCGTGATCGTCGCGGTGACGCCCTTGCCGACGGCGCGTTCGGGCTCGGAAGAGGGGTGTTCCCGATGCTGGGAGGTGGTCATCAATGCCTTGTCTGGTGTGGGGGCCGGGAAGCAGCACGGCCTCGGGACGGGCGGTACTCCACGTCCTCGGAACGACGGCCGGGGTGCGCCAAGGCGCAACGGTGGCCGTACTCTGCTCACAATTACTTATAAAAGCATAAGTGTTTAATCGAGGTCAGGCAAATGACGACGACGGCGGATGGTCACCCCTTGTTGATGAGGGCTGCCAGGCGCGCCAGATGCGGCTCGCTGAGCAGCAACTCTTCCTGCTGTGCCGGCGGGAGCCGCCGGGCGGCGGTCTCCAGTGCGTCGGCCCAGGAGGACTCGATCACTTCCTTGATGTGCGCCGCCTCGGCCGTGGTGTGCAGGGTGACATACCGCTTGTCCGTCGAGTCGCGGTTCCGGGTGACCAGGCCCCGACCGACCAGGTCCTTGAGCTGGGTGCTGACGTTGCTGAGCTGGCGGTCCAGCCGGGCGGCAACCTCGGCCACGGTGATGCCGGGATTGACCTCTATCACCCGCAGGATGTCCAGCATCCCGTTGGGCAATGGCTGGTATCCGGTGGCCTCGTGGGCGGAGCGCCTGATGTGCTCGGAAACGTCGACCAGTGCTGCGGCCAGCTCCCGGTATCCGGTCTGCGGCGCTTGATCCGCGGCTCTGCCCGTGTTCATCGACCCATCATAGGTTGCGGCTGCTGTGCCTAGGAGTCGTGGGCGACCACTCGCACACCCTCCCGGGATGGAATTCCTCGAAGATCCGCGCCAGGTGCCGAATGGCCCCAGGGGTGAGGGGTGGGCGGCCGGGGTTTCCTCCGCGGCGTGGCGTTCGGCTCGTCCTAGCGCAGTCTCCACGGGAACGCGGACGTGGTGGAGGATGACGTCGAATCCTTCGGTCCTGGCCCGGCGGCCCATTCGGCGCGCCGAGCCCGACTCCACTGGTTCCAATCCATCACGACGTCTACGCCTGCCCGGAGTGTTCGGACGGTGCTGTCCCAGATGAGCTTCTTGCCGGTCTCCGCCCGGACTTGACCGGGGCGCTCTCAGGTATCGGAACGAAGCGGTCTGCCCGACATCTTTCGTTTGGATTCATGCTGCAGCAGCACCTCGCTTATATGATGTGGATCACCTCCAAGTCCTTCATGGCGGGCGTCGATGATCCGACTGCTCCGAGAATCCCACCGCACCGCATCCTCCGATCGGAGAGACCGGCCCCCGCCTGTCCGGGGAGCTGAGCGCGGTCCGCCGGGACTACTGACGATCTTCGAAAAGGTAACCACTATGTGCCAAGACCACGAGCCCACCCCGGGCGCCAGCAATACACCTAATCTTTCCCGACGAGCCACCTTGGCCGGGCTGGGCGGTGCGGCAGCCTTGGGGCTATCGGCCATGGCCACACCCGCGCAGGCCGCGCAGAGCGCCCCAACGAACCGTCGGCACCGGCGCGCGCCAGCGGAACTCGTCCTCCTGGGAACCCAGGCGGGCCCACCACCCGAGCCTGACCGGACCGGCATCGCCTCCGCCCTCGTCGTTGAGGGCAAGACGTATCTCGTGGACTGCGGCCGTGCCGCCGTCACGCAGTACATGCGGGCCGGATTGACCCTCGATTCGTTGGAATCGGTGTTCATCACGCACCTGCATGCCGACCATCTCGCGGACTATTACAACTTCATCCTCCTCGGCGGCCACATCCCCAACGGCGAAGGCGACACCCTCTCGGGTCCGCTGGACATCTATGGGCCCGGATCAGCGGGCGGGCTGCCGGGCAAGTTCGGCGGAGGAAAGGCCCCCGTGGTGAATCCCGACAGCCCCACCCCGGGCATTGCCGAACTGACCGAGCGCATGCACGAGGGCTACGCCTACAGCCACAACATCTTCATGCGGGACATGGATGTCCGCGATCCACGGGAACTGGCGAGGGTCCACGAAATCGGCGTGCCCGACGTCGGCGCCACCTACCAGAAAACGGCACCACCGATGAAGCCCTTCACGGTGATGGAAGACGACCGGGTCAAGGTCACCGCTGTGCTGGTCCCTCATGGTCCGGTGTTCCCGAGTTTTGCCTTCCGCTTCGACACGGACCATGGGTCGGTCACCTTCTCGGGGGACACCGCGCGGTCTGACAACCTGATCCGGCTGGCGCAGGACACCGACATACTCGTCCATGAGGCGGTGAGTGTCGAGGGAGCCGATATGCCCGCGGCCACCCTGGACCACATGCTCCAATCGCACGTCATGGTCCAGGACGTCGGCCCCATTGCCGCCGCCGCAGGTGCCAAGCATTTGGTGATGTCGCATATCGCAGACTTGGCGGAAAGCCCGATCGACGCCCGCAAGTGGGCTTCCTGGGCGCGGCGCGGGTATCACGGACGCGTCACCATCGGCTCCGATCTGCAGCGATTCCCACTGCAGCGCTAACTGGGCTGGTCACCTGGTGGCGTTGTACGCCGCGACGAGCTCCAGCGCCCGCTCGGCGGCAGGGCGGGCCAGCTCGACGTCCTCGGGGATCAGGCCGATGCGGGTCCTGCGTTCCAGCAGGTCCTCCACGTCGACGGCACCCTCATGGGTGATGCCGAAGATGAGCTCGGCCAGCGTGGCCGGCAGGTGCGGCGAAATCGGGGCCAGCAATTCGGCGTCGTCCAGGCCGGTGACGGTCCGGGCGTTCTCGAGCACCAGCTGCGCCTCCGTGCCGAACCGGCGGACGAGCCGCGGGTGGCCTTCGAACCGGGCGAGCGCATCGCGGGAAGCCGCGCCGAGCAGCGGCAGGTTCCGCGTCCTGCATTTTCCGCCGGCGAGGCCGGTGGCGTCGACGGCGTCCTCGGCCATGCGCCGGTAGGTGGTGAGCTTGCCGCCGACGATGGTGATGACCCCGCTCGGTGAGGTGAGGACCGCGTGCTTGCGGGAGAGATCCGCCGTCGTGCCGTCGCTGTCCAGCAGTGGACGCAGCCCGGCGTAGGCTCCGACGACATCGCCGCGACGCAGGGGCTTGTCGAAGGCGGTCGAGACGACATCGAGCAGGAAGCCGATCTCCGACTCGGTGGGCTCGGGGATATCGGGGATGTCGCCGGGGGCGTCGACGTCGGTGAGCCCGACGTAGATCGTGTCGTCCGGCTGGGGGAGCAGGAACATGAAGCGGCTGGTGCTGCCCGGGATGGGGACGGTGATGGCGGCGTGCAGGCGCGGCAGGGTGCCGGCGCGCAGGACGAGGTGGGTGCCGCGGCTGGGCTTGAGCTTGACGTCGACCAGGTCGCCGGCCCAGACGCCGGTGGCGTTGATGACCGTACGTGCCGTCACCGTGCGGGTGGCGCCGGTGGTCTCGTCGCGCAGCTCGGCGCCCGTGCCGGTCACCGAGAGGGCGCGAACGCGGGTGCGCGCGTCGGCGCCGTGGGCGATCGCGGTGCGGGCCAGGCCGAGCACCAGGCGGGCGTCGTCCTCGAGCTGTCCGTCCCAGGAGAGCAGTCCGCCCCGCAGCCCTGCCCCGCGCAGCGACGGCGCCATGGCGAGGGCCTCGGTGCGGGTGACGCGGCGGGGGCGGGGCAGCGTGTCGGCGCTGGTGCGCGCGGCCAGCCGCAGCAGGTCGCCGGCGATGAATCCGGTGCCGGCCAGTGCGGCCTGGCGCCGGGTGACGCTGGACATCAGCGGCAGCAGCATCGGCAGCGCGTGGACCAGGTGGGGCGCCGTGCGTTCCATGAGGATGCCGCGTTCGACGGCGCTTTCGTGGGCGATGCCGACCTGCCCGGTGGCCAGGTAGCGCAGGCCCCCGTGGACGAGCTTGCTGGACCACCGTGAGGTGCCGAAGGCGACGTCGTGGGCGTCGACGGCGAGCACGCTGAGCCCGCGGGAGGCGGCATCGAGGGCGACGCCGGCGCCGGTGACGCCGAGGCCGACGACCAGGACGTCGATCTCCCCGGAGAGGTCGTGAAGGCCGTGGCCGATGGAGGTGGGCGAGGTGTTCATGCTGTCAGCCCCTGGGTCAGCAGCGCAGCGAAGGACGAGGCGAGCTCCGCCTCGGCGATCCCGGCCGGGTCGGTCATGGTCTGTGCCGAGATCGCCAGCCCGTGGGCGGCGAGGACGACGGTACGCGCCAGCAGGACGGGGTCCCCGGAGCGGATGTGCCCGGCTCGTTGGCCGTCGGCGATCTGGTCGGCGAGGAAGGCGAGGACCGCGTCCTGCGAGCGTCCGCGGCGATCCAGCAGGTAGGGGAGCAGCAGTTCCGGGTCCACGTCCAGCACGCGCCGGAACAGTGCGTTCGCCCGCAGGGCCGCGACCGCGGTGGCGGCACCGTTGGCGACGTCCGCGGCGGTGGGCGCACCGTCGTCGTGCCCGGTGGGGATGGTGGCCATGATGCCCTGCCATTCGCGGGTCATCAGGTCCCCAAGCAGGGACTCCATGTCCGGCCAGGTCCGGTAGATCGTCATCCGGGAGACGCCGGCGCGGCTGGCGACGTTGGTGAGTGTGGTGCGCTTCCAACCGACGTCGAGGATCGATTCCCGGGCCGCGTCCAGATAGCTGTTGTGACGAACTGACATCATGTGTCACACTGTAACACATGACACAGAGCCATGAGATGCATCCCACACGTTGGGGCAATCCGTCAGCAGCCACTGAGCTGTCCGCCGACATGCGCGGACTCATCGACTTCGCCGTGGGCGCCACCCGCGACACCCCGGCGCTCGCCGAGGTCGCGGTTCCCGCCGGCGTTCTCGCGCCGGAACTACTCGAAGGCCTGCGCGGCCTGCTTGGTGCGGAAAATGTGCTGACCGACGATGCCGACCGCCGCCTGCACACCCGCGGAAAGTCGACCCCGGACCTGCTCAAGGCCCGCGCCGGGGACCTCTCCGACGCCCCCGACGCCGTGGTCCGCCCCGGGAGCGCGGCGGAGGTGGAGGCCCTCATCGCCTTCGCCGT
The DNA here is from genome assembly GCF_056680475.1 of Arthrobacter sp. ASL1. Lineage (NCBI taxonomy): Bacteria > Bacillati > Actinomycetota > Actinomycetes > Micrococcales > Micrococcaceae > Arthrobacter > Arthrobacter sp. ASL1. The sequence goes on along the minus strand of NZ_CM155284.1, from coordinate 1,682,769 downwards.
CCAGCACCACTTGGCCCTGGTCCCCTTCGGCGGCGGTACCTCCGTCACTGGTGGACTGGCCGTGGACCGCGATGGTTTCGCGGGCATCGTCTCGGTCGACCTGGCCCGGATGAAGGACGTGCGCGATGTCGACACCGAGTCCATGACCGTCGTGCTCGAGCCCGGCCTGCGTGGACCGGAGGCCGAGGCGACGCTGGCCGAACGCGGGCTGACGCTGGGGCACTATCCGCAGTCGTTCGAATACGCGTCCATCGGCGGGTTCGCCGCCACCCGTTCCTCGGGCCAGTCCTCGGCCGGGTATGGCCGCTTCGATTCCATGGTGGTGGGCCTGTCCGTCGCCACCCCGCAGGGCCCACTGGAACTGGGGACCGCGCCGGCCAGCGCCGCCGGACCCGACCTGCGCCAGCTGGTGCTCGGCTCCGAGGGCGCGTTCGGCATCATCACCGCTGTGCGCGCGCGGGTGCGGAAGCTGCCCGCCGAAAAGGTCTACGAGGCGTGGACGTTCGAGTCCTTCACCGCCGGATCCGAGGCCATGCGCCACCTGTCCCAGAACGACCTGCTGCCCACCGTGCTGCGCCTCTCGGACGAGACCGAGACGATGATCAACCTCGCCTCGCAGTCCGACGTCGGCGGCGAGGCCGAGGGCGGCTGCGTGATGATCGTCGGGTACGAGGGCCAATCGGTCGCCACCCGGCGCGAACAGGTCACCGAGGCGCTGACCGGACTCGGCGGAACGTCACTGGGGGAGGAGCGCGGCGCCGCGTGGGCGAGGGGCCGCTTCCACGCTCCCTACCTCCGCGACTCGCTGCTGGACGTCGGCGTCTTGGTCGAGACGCTGGAAACCGCCACGTTCTGGTCTAACCGGGAGAACGTCTACCAGGCGGTCAAGAAGTCGCTCAAGGCAGAACTGGGCGACCGGCGGATCGCGCTGTGCCACATCTCCCATGTCTACGAGACCGGCTGCGCGCTCTACTTCACCATCGCCGTCTCCGAAGCCGAGGACCCACAAGCCCAGTGGGCCTCCGCCAAGGCGAAGGTCAGCCAGGCCATCATCGACGCCGGCGGCACCATCACCCACCACCATGCGGTCGGCACCGACCACAAGCCGTGGCTGGCGCAGGAGATCGGTCCGGTCGGCGTTTCCATCCTGCGTGCGGTCAAGCGGGAACTTGACCCCACGGGCGTGCTGAACCCGGGCGTGCTGATCCCATGAGCCGTTCCTTCGCGTTCCTGGTGAACCGCTCCTCCGGAGGCGGCTCCGGGATGCGGGCCGTGATCCCGGTGGCCGGGCTGCTGCGCGAGGCCGGGGCGGACGTCGAGGTCTCCTATTCGCCCGGGCCACGGGCCACACTGGAGGCCATCGGGGCAGCCGTCGAACGCGGCGCCGTGGTCGTCTCGGTCGGCGGCGACGGGATGCTCTCCTCCATCGCCGGCGAGGTCTCCGGGCTCGGCGGCACGTTGGGGATCCTGCCCGCCGGCCGCGGCAACGACTTCGCCCGCATGGCCGGCCTGGACCACGATCCGGCCGCGATCGCCAGGAACCTGCTGGAGGCCGAGCCGGTTCCGACCGACCTGATCAGTGCCATCCTCCCCGGCGGGGACCGTCGGACAATCGTCGGTTCGGTGTATGCCGGGGTCGACGCGCAGACAGCCGACCTGGTCAACCAGATCCGCTGGCTGCCCCGCAAGCTGCAGTATCCCGCTGCGGCGGTGACCTCCCTGGCGCGGTTCGTCCCCTCGACCTTCGCCCTGGCGATCGACGGAGCGGAACGCACGGTGACCGCTGCCTGCGTGGTGGTGGCCAACTCCGGCTACTACGGGTCCGGGATGAAGATTGCCCCGTCGGCCTCCATCGACGACGGGGAGCTCGACGTCGTCATCATCGAGGCGGCCGGGAGGGCGGACATGCTGCGGGCGTTCCCCAAGGTCTACGACGGATCCCATGTTGGGCTGGAACAGGTCCAGGTGGTGCGCGGAAAGTCGATCAGCATCAGTGCGGCTCCCACGGCGGCACTCGGAGGTGACGGCGAGCCGCTGGGGATGCTCGGGGCCGACGCCCTGCAGATTGACGTGGCCCCCGGCGCCCTGCGGCTGCTGCGCTGAGGCCCGTGTCGCGATCGAACCCCGCGGGATCCATGGACCAATTGTTACCGGGATCAGGATCCCGATAGATTGAGCCGAGGGCCGTCGTCGGCCCCCGGAACCCGAAGGAGCACCCATGGCGCAGGAGCGCGGACCGTCCACCTCCCTGGACCGGACGGTGGAGTGGGTCGATACCGACGCCGCCGGCCACCAGCACAACTCCGCCATCCTGCGTTGGATGGAAGCCGCCGAGGCGCAGCTGATGCGCGAGCTAGGACTGGTGGACTACTTCCCGCTCAGCCCCCGCGTGCAGCAGGTCGTGAACTTCCGCGACCGGCTCTGGTTCGGGCAGCGGATCACCGCCACCGTGTGGGTCGAACGCGTCGGCAACGCCTCCCTGGTCCTCGGCTTCGAGATCACCGGCCACCCCTGCGACCGCTCCGTCGGCGGCCTGGCGGCCGACGGGACCGTCACCACAGTCCACGTCCCGCTGGGCGAAGACCGTTCCGCCCCGTGGCCGGAACCGATGCGCGCCCGACTCGCGGGGGAGCGGCCATGACCGCCGGGACCGTGCCGGATGTGACGAGCGGAGAAGGCATCCCCGCACCCGTGGTGCGGCACCAACAGCTGATCGTTACGCTCTTCGGCCTGTACTGCCGGGCGCCCGGCACCGCGCTGCCCGTGGCCAGCCTGGTCTCCCTGCTCGGTGACCTCGGCTACGACGCCCCCGGAGTGCGATCTGCCGTTTCGCGCCTGAAGGCCAAGGGCGTGCTGCGCAGCACCCGCAGCAACGGAGTGGCCGCCTACGAACTCTCCGAGTCGTTGCAGACCGTCTTCGCCGAGGGCGACCAGCGGATCTTCGCCGAACGCCGCGACGACGGCGACCGGTCCTGGCTGCTCGCGCTCTTCTCCGTGCCCGAGGCCCAACGGCACCTGCGCCACCGCCTGCGCAGCGTGCTCTCCGGCCTGGGGTTCGGCACCGTCGCCGCCGGGGTCTGGATCGCCTCCGCAGGCGTGGCGGATCGTGCCCGTGAGCGGCTGGCGGCCCAGGGGCTGGACCATTTCGTCGAGTTCTTCCGCGGGGACTACCTCCTTGAAGGGGACATCCGTGCCAAGGTCGCCACCTGGTGGGATCTGGAATCGATTGACGAACTGATCGGTGAGTTCCTCGAGGTCTACGCCGGTGCCGACCAGGCGTGGGAACGGCGACTTGGCGGGAACTCCACGGGCGCCGTGGCCGACGCAGAGACGTGTCGTGACGCGTTCCGCTATTACATCCCGTTGCTGACCCTCTGGCGCCAGCTGCCCTACCGCGATCCCGACCTGCCGCTGGACCACCTGCCGGAAGGATGGCGCGAGCCGGCCGCCCGTCGGGCGTTCACCCGCACCCACCAGCTCATTGCCCCGCTGGCCGAGCAGCACGCCCGGCAGATCATCGACGGCTGAACCTCCAGGGCGCAGGTGGCGCCGGTGGTGATTTAGTATTTTCCCCGACCGCCTCTGCGGACAGCACCCACCTCGAAGGAAGGCGCCATGCCGATTACCACCATTACCGTTGACCTGGATGACGACGAATATACGTACCTGGTGACCGCCTTGAGCGAGTATCGGGACAGCTACGCCGCCAAGGTGCAAGAGGCCTCCGAGCAGGGGATGGCCGACGAGCACTCCTCCTCCGAGGCGGGCGCCATCGACGAGCTGATCGGAAAATTCGAGGAAGCCGTCGACGACGCCAGATAAGACGTCGCCCCACGGCATGGACCGTGGCGACGGCGAGAAGACCACGGCGGGGCGGAACCTGGATGCAATGCACCCGGGTTCCGCCCCGCCGTCGTTCTGTTGCCGGCGAGCGCCGGCGCATCGTCAGGGCGCGGAGATGACCGCGACGCCCTGGATCTCGATGAGGGCCTCTTTTTGCCACAACCGTGAGACGCCGATGCCCGCCATGGCCGGGTAGCCGGTGCCGGCCATGTCCCGCCAGATGCGCCCGATCTCGCGGCCGTGGGCCATGTAGTCGTCCACGTCCGTGAGGTAGATGGTGACGCTGACCAGTTCCTCCGGGCGGCCGCCCGCTGCCTCGAGCGTGGTGAGCACGTTGGAGAATGCCTGTCGGAACTGCTCGACGATGCCGCCCGGGACGATGTTCATGTCCTGGTCCAGCGCGGTCTGCCCGCCGAGGTACACGGTGTTTCCGGCCAGGATCCCATGGGCGTACCCGGAGGGCTTGGGCAGCGACTCGGGGTTGATGGTCTGGTGGGCATTTGCTGTCTGGATGGTCATGTCCCCTCCTGGGAAGAAAAACTTTCGGATGTGGCCTATTGCACATTCCGTCGTGCGTGTTAGGTTGATCATATGTTGCGACCGTAAAAAAGTCGACATATCGATTTCGAGCAAAGGAACACCGGATGAAGCTGGCCACCCTGCGCACCGCAGCGGGAACCACCGCAGCCGTCGTGGTCGACGGCGGATACCTGCCCCTGGACGCCCCCGATGTCGGGGCGCTCCTGGCCCGCGACGGCTGGCGGGAGTCCGTCGCTGCGGCCCTGGCCCACGGCCTCACCGATGCCATCCCCGCAGGCCAGACCGACCTGGCCGCCGTCGTCCCACAACCGGCGAAGGTCATCTGCTGCGGCCTGAACTACGCGGACCACATCCTGGAAATGGGCCGCGAGCTGCCCGAGTACCCCACCCTGTTCGCCAAGTTCGCCGACTCGCTCACCGGACCGCGGGACGCCCTGGCGCTGCGGGGCAGCGAGAAGGTCGACTGGGAGGCCGAACTGGCAGTCGTCGTCGGCCGCGAACTCTCCCACGCCGACGAAGCCGAGGCCGCCGGTGCGATCGCCGGGTACTGCGTCGCCAACGACGTCTCCATGCGCGACTGGCAGCACCGCACGCTGCAGTGGTTGCAGGGCAAGGCCTTCGACGCCAGCACCCCGCTGGGCCCGGTGCTGGTCACCGCCGACGAATTCGGCGACAACCCCTCCTTCACGGTGCGCGGCTACGTCAACGACCAACTGGTACAAACCGGCGACACCTCCACGCTGGTCTACGGCCCGGCCCGGCTGCTGTCCTACATCTCCGCCTTCACCACCCTGCGCCCCGGAGACGTCGTCCTGACCGGAACCCCCGGCGGCGTCGGCGCCGGCATGAAACCGCCACGCTTCCTGTCCGACGGCGACATCCTGACCACCGAGATCGATGGCCTGGGACGGCTGGAGAACACCGTCAACTTGATCCCCGCCGCGGTCGAAACCACCGCGGTCCACGCCTGAACCCGAACCAGCAAGGAGAACCACGATGAGCACCAGCACCGACTACATCCTCGAAGGCGACAACAGCCAGTACGCCGACGCCGGCGGACACGTCGTCCCGGTCGTCACCCGCAGCGGCGAGGAGGACACCAACACCGCCCAGTCCGGGGACTGCGTCCGCGTTTCCGGCGTCTCCATCCAGCACACCCCGGCCACGAAGCTCTGGTTCGGCCAGGTCTCCAACGTTCCCGGCTACCGCTCCCTGCCGCACCACCACGCCGAAGCCGAGACCGGCGGCTACGTGCTGCGCGGGCACGGCCGCATCTACTTCGGGGAGGACTACTCCGAATACCTGGACATGAAGGCCGGTGACTGGGTGTTCGTCCCGCCCTTCATGCACCATGTGGAGGCCAACATGTCGGTGACCGAGGAACTCGTCTGGATCACCGCACGCACCCCCGAGAACCTGGTCGTGAACCTCGAGGACGTCCCGGACGAGACCCTCGCCGATTACCGGAGGGCCTGAACCATGGACGCCACCACCGAAACCCGGATCCACGCCCCCGATACTGCGGAGACCTTCCTGCGCTCCATCGAGCTCACCGCCGTGGACGGTCCGGCCGATGCCTCCTTCGAGGCGACCACGCAGTACGTCCCCTGGCCCAAGGCCTACGGGGGCGACATGACTGCCCAGGCCACCGCCGCCATGCAGGCCACCGTGGGTGCGGACCGCACGCTGCACTCGATGCACAGCTACTTCATGCGCCCCGTCGACATCGGTGCACCGGTGCGTTACGACGTCGAGATGCTGCGCGACGGCCGCGGCTACTCGACCCGCAGCGTCCGTGGCATCCAGAACGGCAAGACGGCGTTTACCGCGCAGGGTTCCTTCCACGTCCGCGAAGAGGGTCCGGAGTTCCAGCAGCAGGCGCCTGCCGCCGTCGACCCCGAGACGCTGCGCACCGCCGCCGAGGCCCTGGAAGGTACGGAAGGCCCGGCCAGCGAGTACTGGGCCCATGGCCGCAGCTTCGACATGCGCCACGTCCCCGGACCGCTGTACCTGTCCACGGAGGGTGGCACCGTCGCCAGCCAGGCCGTGTGGGTCCGTGCCTTTGACACCCTGCCGGACGCGGCCGACGCGAAGTCGACCGCCGACCGGCACCGCACCGCACTGGCCTACGTCTGCGACTACACCATCCTCGAGACCCTGCTGCGGGTCCGCGGACTGAACTGGTCCAGCCCGAACCTGGCGACCGCTAGCCTGGACCACTCCATGTGGTTCCACCGCGACGGCCGGGCCGACGACTGGATCCTCTACGCCCAGGACGCCGTGTCAGTGCAGGACAACCGCGGGCTGGCACTGGGCCGGTTCTTCGACCGCGACGGCCGGCTCCTGGCCACCGTCGCCCAAGAAGGCATGATCCGCGGCTAGACCGCACCCCTCCCATCACGCGAAAGGAACGGCCATGCCGCTCACTTCTTCGGCCCACGTGGATACCTACACGCGCGACCACCTTCCCCCCGCCGACCAGTGGCCGACGCTGGAGTTCACGCTCCCGGAACTGCAGTACCCCGAGCGGCTCAACGCGGCCACCGCGCTCATCGACGAGCCGACCGCGCGCTACGGGGCCGAGCGGCCCGCGCTGCGCACCCCCGAGGGGGAGGTGTGGACGTACGGGCAGCTGCTGCAACGTTCGAACCAGATCGCCCGCGTGCTCACCGAGGACCACGGGGTCGTCCCCGGCAACCGCGTGCTGCTGCGCGGGCCGAACAACCCGTGGATCGTCGCAGCCTGGCTCGGGGTCCTGAAGGCCGGAGCCGTCGCGGTGACCACCATGCCGCTGCTGCGCTCCCCGGAAGTCGCCTCGCTGATCCGGCTGACCCGGCCCACCGTCGCCATCACCGACCACCGGTTCGCCGACGAGATGCTCGCCGCCGCCGCCGAATCCGGACTACAGGTCGTGAACTACGGCTCCGACGCCGACGATGACCTGGTGGCCGCCTGCGCCGCCAAGCCCGGCACCTTCGAGAATGTCGACACCGCGGCCGACGACGTCGCCCTGCTCGGACCCACGTCCGGCACCACCGGCACCCCGAAGGTCACCATGCACTTCCACCGCGACGTGCTGGCCAACGCGGACACCTTTGCCCGCCACCTGCTCAAACCCACCCCGGACGATGTCTTCGCCGGGTCCCCGCCGCTGGCCTTCACCTTCGGGTTGGGCGGCCTGGTCGTCTTCCCGCTGTACTTCGGGGCCTCCGCACTGCTCACCGAGCGTGCCGCACCGGTCGAACTCGCCGAGCGTGCCGCCGAGGCCGGGGCCACCGTGCTGTTCACCGCGCCCACCGCCTACCGGGCCATCATCAAGGCGGGCCGGGCCGACCTGCTCTCCCGCCTACGCCTGGGCGTCTCGGCCGGGGAGCACCTCTCCCAGCAGACCTGGGAGGCCGTCGAGGAGGCCTCCGGACTGCGCCTGGTCGACGGCATCGGTGCCACCGAGATGCTCCACGTGTTCATCTCCGCCGCCGGGGACGACATCCACCCCGGCGCCGTCGGGGTGCCCGTGCCCGGGTTCCGCGCGACGATCCTCGACGCCGACGGCAACGAGGCGCCCGATGGGGAAGCCGGACGGCTCGGCGTCATCGGACCCACCGGCTGCCGCTACCTCGACGACGCCCGCCAGGCCAACTACGTCTGCAACGGCTGGAACGTCACCGGGGACACCTTCCTGCGCGACGCCGACGGCTACTTCGTCTACCAGGCCCGCTCGGACAACATGATCGTCTCCTCCGGCTACAACATCGGTGCGCCCGAGGTCGAGGCAGCCATCGACCAGCACGAGGACGTGCTGGAGAACGCGGTCGTCGCCCGGGCCGACGAAGAACGTGGATCCGTGGTCTGCGCGTTCATCGTCCTGCGCGAAGGCGTCGTCGGCGACGCCGCCAAGCGCCAGGAGATCCAGGACTTCGTCAAGGCCACCATTGCGCCCTACAAGTACCCGCGCGACATCCGGTTCGTCGACGAACTGCCCCGCAACCCCAGCGGCAAACTCCAGCATTTCCGGCTGCGCGAAACGCTGCAGGCCGACCAGACAGCACTTGCCGGCGCGAGCCAGGCCTAGAAAGGACAGCACCATGAAAATCGCCATCGTCGGTGGGGGCCCGGGCGGGCTCTACTTCGCCGCACTCATGAAGCAGCTGGACCCCGCACATGACATCACCCTCTTCGAACGCAACGCCGCGTCGGACACCTTTGGCTTCGGCGTCGTGTTCTCGGATGAAACGCTCGGCGGCATCGGCAACGCCGACCCCGTGGTCGCCGACTACATGTCCCGTCGCTTTGCCCGCTGGGCCGACATCGACATCCACTACCGCGGCGAGCAGATCACCGTCGGCGGGCAGGGGTTCGCGGCGATGAGCCGCAAGGAGCTGCTGCGGCTGCTCCAGCACCGCGCCGTCGAACTCGGCGTCGACGTCCGCTTCTCCACCCAGGCGCCTGATGTCGCCGAACTCGAGGCCACCCACGACCTGGTCCTGGCCGCCGACGGGATCAACTCCCAGATCCGGGCCCGCTACGCTGAGGACTTCGGCCCGACCCTGGACGTGCGCCGCAACAAGTACATGTGGCTGGGTACCGACCAGGTGTTCGAGGCGTTCAAGTTCTTCATCAAGGACACCGAGCACGGCACCATGCAGATCCACGGCTACCCGTTCTCCGAATCCGGATCCACCTTCATCGTCGAGATGCACGAGGACGTCTGGCATGCCGCCGGCTTCGACGCCACCGCCGATACGCCCTTGGGGTCGGGCGTCTCCGATGAGTACGCCGTGGAGAAGGTCCGCTCGATCTTCGCCGACGAGCTCGCCGGCCACGAGGTGTTGGCCAACAACTCCAAGTGGCTGAACTTCACCACCGTGCGCAACCGCAACTGGCACCGCGGCAACGTTGTCCTGCTCGGCGACTCGGCCCACACCGCCCACTTCTCCATCGGCTCCGGCACCAAGCTGGCCATGGAGGATGCCCTCGCCCTGGCCGCCTGCCTGCACGAACATGCCGGGATCCCCGCGGCGCTGGAGGCCTACGAGGCCGAACGGCGTCCCGTGGTGGAATCAACCCAGCGTGCCGCCCAGGCCTCGATGGAATGGTTCGAGTCGATCGGGCAGTACCGCGGGCAGGATCCGGTCCAGTTCGCCTTCAACCTGCTGACCCGCTCGCGTCGGATCACGCAGGAGAACCTGCGGATGCGTGACCCGGAATTCGCCCATCGCGTCGAGGAGCACTTCGCTTCCAGCCAGGGCCTGGAACAGGTCGCCCCGGCGATGTTCCAGCCGCACGCCATCGGCGGGCTGGAGCTGAAGAACCGCATCGTGGTTTCTCCCATGGACATGTACTCCGCCGAGGAGGGCGTGCCCACCGACTTCCACCTGGTCCACCTGGGCTCCAAGGCGCTCGGCGGTGCCGGGCTGGTCATGACCGAGATGGTCTGCGTCTCGCCCGAGGGGCGGATCACCCCCGGCTGCTCGGGCCTCTACACCGACGAGCAGACCCAGGCCTGGTCCCGGGTGGCCGACTTCGTGCACGGACGCTCCGGCGCCAAGCTCGGCGTGCAACTGGGCCACTCCGGCCGCAAGGGCTCGACCCGGCTGATGTGGGAGGGCATCGACCAGCCGCTCGCCGAGGACAACTGGGAGACGATCGCCCCCAGCGCCCTGCCCTACAGCCCGGAGAACACGACGCCCCGCGAAATCGACCGCGCGGGCATGGACCAGGTCATCGCCGACTTCGTCGCGGCCACCCGCCGCGCCAAGGACGCCGGCTTCGACCTGCTCGAGGTCCACGCCGCCCACGGCTACCTGCTCTCCGGTTTCCTCTCGCCGGTGTCGAACCAGCGCACCGACGAATACGGCGGCAGCCGCGAGAACCGGTTGCGGTTCCCGCTGGAGGTCTTCGACGCCGTCCGTGCGGCCTGGCCCGCCGACAAGCCGATGACCGTGCGCATCTCCGCCACCGACTGGATCGACGGCGGCAACACGGCCGACGACGCCGTGGAGATCGCCCGGGCCTTCATCGCCCACGGCGCCGCGGGCATCGACGTCTCCACCGGCCAGATCGACTCCGAGGAGAAGCCGGCCTTCGGGCGAAGCTACCAGACACCGTTCGCCGACCGGATCCGCCAGGAGGTTGCCGCCCCCGCCGGGGCCACGGTCATCGCCGTCGGCGCCATCTCCTCCTACGACGACGCCAACTCCATCCTGCTGGCCGGCCGTGCCGACCTGATTGCCCTGGGTCGGACCCACTTGTACGACCCACAGTGGACGCTGCACGCCGCCGCCGAACAGGACTACCGCGGCGACGGCGCCGAGTGGGTCGACCAGTTCCGCGCCGGCCGGCGCAAGCCGCCGAGCGCCCGTACCGACGCAGTCCGCCCCCGGCTGTCGCTGCTGCGCGAACCCGAACCGACCGATGATCCGCACCTGCGCTGGCAACCGAAGATCGCCGCGGCGGCACGGTAGGGACCACAGCAGCACGACGGCGGGGCACCCAGCCCCTGCCACGTGGCCCGCACTTTCTCCGGGAGGTGCGGGCCACACCGCTGTCCCGAGGCTACGATGAGTGGGTTTGAGCCAACCGATGCCAAAGGGGGACCACGGGGTGACCAAGCCGCTCCTCCAGGAGCTCATCATCACGCTGTACGGACTGTATGCGCCGGCTGGCCGGCTCCCGGTATCCGGTCTGGTGGGCCTGCTGGCCGATCTGGGCGTCGACGGGGGCGCGGCACGCTCCACCGTCTCCCGGTTGAAGTCCAAGGCCGTGCTGGAGCGCACGGATGGCACAGGGCCGGTGCGCTACAGCGTGTCCCCGGCGGTGCTGGACGGCTTCCACGCCGGCGACGAACGCATTTTCACCCCGCAACGCTCCGAACCCGGGGACCCGTGGGCGCTTGTCGTGTTCTCCGTTCCCGAGACCGAGCGCAGCAAGCGCTACGAGCTCCGCACCGAGCTGACCAGCCTGGGCTTCGGTTTCATGGCCAGCGGTGTGGCGATCGCCCCTGCAACGGTGCTCGACCAGGCCCTCGAACGGCTTGATGCCCGCGGCTTGACCCGCTACCTGGAGCATTTCACCGGGCAATATGGAAATGCGGACGCACTGCGTGAGCGCGTCGGGCAATGGTGGGATCTGGGCGATCTGGACGCCCAATACGCCGAATTCATCGCGGACTACGAGTCCTGCCTCCAGGAGTGGTCGACGCGCAGCGCAACGGCGCCCCACCTGGATGAGGCGGGACGCCGGGAGGCTTTTGCGCTCTATGTGCCGTTGTTGACCCGGTGGCGCCGCTTTCCCTATCGGGATCCGAACATCCCGCTGGAGCTGTTGCCCGTAGGGTGGCGGGCGCCGAGGGCGAAGATGCTATTCCTCCAATTGCACGGACTGCTCGCCAGGCCGGCACAGGATCACGCGGACCTGGTGCTCGACCCGTCGTCGTAACGGCCGACGGCAGCGATGCCGTCCGTCCAGCGCAGCACTGTCACCCAATGCCCGCCCGCGGGGTCGATCACCTCGAGGTGGCCGAGCCGATCGGGGAGCAGCGCCGTCACGCCGACCCCCGCGTCCCATGCGGCCACGAGGTAGTCCAGGGTGTGTCGGACCGGGACGCGGGCGTCATCGGCGCCGTGAACGACGAGCGTGGGTCGGGCGTTGGTGAGACGGGCAATGGGGGAGGCGCCGGCATAGCGGACGGGGTCCTGTGCCGGGGTGGCGCCGAAGTACTCCTCTGCGGCCCCATCACCCAGATGCTCGGCGTGTGTGCGGGCGGCGTCGGTGACCGGTGCCAGGGCGACGACGGCGTTCACCGGATCCCCGGCCAGGAGGGCCAGCTCGCCGCCCACGGAATGTCCCAGGGCCACCAGTGGGCCCTCCAGATTCTGGCTGGCCACCAGGGCGCAGGCGGCCCGGACATCGGCCAGGGGAGTCGGCCAGGGCCCCTCGGGCCCGCGCCGGTATTCGACGTTGGCCACGTTCCATCCGGCGTCGAGCAGGGGCCGGATCAGCGGGTCCATGAGCGCCAGGGTATGTGCCGGGCGCCAGTATCCGCCGTGCACCAGCACGAACGTTCCCCTGGCGGGGGCATCGGCCCGGACCAAGGCGACGTGCTGGTCCGGGTGCGGCCCGTAGGGCAGGACGTCGGATTGCGGCATGACGCCGAGCCTACGCTCCGGGGACGCTGCCGGCGGGGAGGAAGTCCACGCCCAGCAGTGCCGAACGGCGCACCACCTCGTCCGGGTCGGTGAGGTTGTGCAGCTGGTCGAACAGCTCGCTGAGCTGGCCGGCGGGACTGACCCAAAACAGTGCCTTGGCGGCGTCGTCCTGCTTGTTGTAGTAGGCATGCGGCAGTCCCATGGGCATCCGAACGGTGTCGCCGGGGCCCGCAGTGGTCCATTCGCCGTCCAGGTAGAGCGTGTAGCTGCCCTCGAGCACCAGGATGTGTTCGTGCTGCGTGGGGTGGATATGCGGGGGGACGCCGGTTCCACTGGGATCAAGGGACATCCAGGCGAAGCTCGAGGCGCTTTCGACCTTGGCCAGATAGGTGTGGCCCAGCACGTTCCAGGTCTTGTTGCCGAAGGCCTCCCCGGCCAGCGTGATGCCCTTGGGCAGGTCGCCGACGATGATTTCTTCCTGTTGGACATCCATGGTGTGTTCCCTTCGTCGTGGGCGGCCATCCGACACCGCTGTTGCCACACAGCATGGCAGGAAGAAAACAAACATGCAATAGGTCTTGCGATCGTCAATTTCGATCCATATGATGGGCGTCACATCCGGCCTCATCATTCGTTCCGCCGTATCGGCCGCCGAGACCGGGTCGCCGACTGAGAATCCCATCCATTGAGCTGAAGGGCCATTCCATGAGCAACAACCAGCACCAGGGCATGAGCGTTCATGCCCTCGGAACCGGAGGGGGTCCCATCGTCTCGGGCACCCGCGCCGGGACCAGCACGGCCATCCGGGTCGACGGCGCCACCTACGTGATCGACTGCGGCATGGGAAGCATCCGCAACTACCGTTCCTCCTGTGCCTGGGGGGAATTGCGCGGGATCTTCCTGACCCACCACCACTCTGACCACGTCTACGACCTGGGCTCGTTCCTGGTCACCGGGTGGCAGGTACCGGGGGAGAGCTTCTCCCGGCGGATTCCCGTCCACGGGCCGGGCCGACCGCCGCGCATCCCGGCGGAGGACGAAGCACATGCCCGCCAGGTCGACGCCCGAACGGCCGGGCGCTCCATGGTCGGGACGAAGGATATGGTGGATGCCCTGCTGGACCAGGTGTTTGCCTCCGACATCGCCATCCGGATGGCCGACGAGGGCCGCAACGACCCGCATGAGTGGGTCAGCGGGCACGACATCGAGATCCCCTCCACCGCCGCGGCCGACCCCGTCCACGCCCGCCATCCCTTGATGGAGCCCTTCGAGGTCTACCGGGACGAGCTGGTCACCGTCAGCGCCATCCTCGTGGACCACCGCCTCTGCTTCCCGGCCTTCGCCTTCCGCATCGACAGCGAGTACGGCTCCGTCGTCGTCTCGGGCGACACCGCGCCGTCCGCGAACCTCGTCCGGTTGGCCCGCGGCGCCGACCTGCTGCTGCATGAGGTCATGGACCTGGACGCCATCCTGGCCACCTTGCCGGAGGGCCCCGCGCGCGCCGGCATCGAAGTTCACCTGCGCGAGTCCCACACCCCCTACGACCAGGTGGGGAGCATCGCCCGGCAGGCCGGGGTGGGGCGGCTGGTCCTGCACCACATCGTCCCCAACACCCCTGGCGCGGCCGACACCCGGAGGATGGCCGCCGTCGCCGCGGCGGACTTCGGCGGGCCCGTCGTGGTGGCCGAGGACAATAACGAGTTCACGGTCGGCGGGTCCGTTCCCGCCGCCGATCGCGGCTTGGTCGAGGTGATGGGAGCATGACCGCCCCGTCGACACATCAGACAACGCCCGAGCCGCTGCCCCCGTACACCCTGCGTGCGGCAGTCGCGAATGGCCGCATGAACCGGCGCGCCTGGGTCGTGACGGGGATGCTGGTGGTCTTCCAGATCATCAACTTCGCCGACAAGGCCGTCCTCGGCCTGGTCGCCGAACCGGCGATGCGGGAACTGCAGCTTTCGGCCGGCCAGTTCGGTTTCATCGGCAGCGCCTTCTTCTTCCTGTTCGCGATCTCGGCCGTCGCCGTCGGATTCCTGGCCGGAAAGGTCCAGACGCGCTGGATCCTGCTGGTAGCCGGCATCGGTTGGGCCGTCCTGCAGTTCCCGATGCTGTTCGGCGGCGGCGCGGCCATACTGCTGGTCACGCGCATTCTTCTGGGTGCCGCCGAGGGCCCGGCAACACCGATCACCCTCCAGCACGTCCATGGCTGGTTCCCGGCCAAGGAACGCGGTCTGCCCAGCAGCATGGTGGCCATCGGCTCGACGATGGGCCCCATCATCGCCGCACCCATTCTCGCCTGGGTCATCTCGCACCCGGACCTGGGGTGGCGTTGGGCGTTTGGTTTCCTGGGCATCGTCGGACTGGTCTGGTCCGCGGCGTGGTTTCTGCTTGGCCGGGACGGCCCCTACAGCCACCTGGGCGCCAAACCCGATGCCGGGGCGGCTCCCACGCCGACGCCCGCGGCGGCGTCACCGGCCACTGAACCGACGGACACCCCGGTGGTACCGGCGCCGAACGGGGAAAACACGCGGGGCAGTGTGGCGGACTTCTCCGACAAGCTCGGCATCGTGCCCATCAAGCGCATCATCGGCAGCCGGATGTTCATCGTCGCCGTCCTCGCCGGAGCCGGCTGTTTCTGGGCCCAAGGGTTCCTGACCACCTGGTCACCCAAGTACCTTTCCGCCGTCGTGGAACTGTCCCCGGAGGCCATCGGCCTGGTCTCCACATTCCCGTGGGTCATCGGTGCCCTCGCGCTGCTCATCCTGGGTTACGCATCCCGCTTCCTCATGCGCCGCGGCGTCACCGTGAGGTGGGCGCTGGGTGCCCTTTTCGGCACCACCCTGCTGGTCTCGGGCGTCTGCTTCATCGTGCTTCCCCACGTCGAGGGCCCCACGGCCGTCGCCGTCCTGACCGTTGGCGCGGGACTGGCGATGATCTACCCGCTGGCGCCGACCGCCGTGGCCTTCAGCGTCTGCTCACGCCAACGGGCCGCAGTCATGGCCACGCTGACCGGATTCGCTTCGATCGGCGGTGTCATTGCGCCCTTCATGGTCGGGCTGCTCATGGACGGGGCCGGGTACGTGCCGACGCCTAAGGGCCAGCCCGTGCCGGCGGCCATGGTCGACGCGCTGACCCATGGCATGAACAGCTCGTTCTGGATCGTCGGCATCTACCTGCTGGTTGTCGGCGCAGCCAGCGTGCTGCTGCTCAATCCAGACAGCACGGCCCGTCGACTACAGCGGTTCTCCTACCACGGCTGATCACCCGGCACGGGGACTCCCGGGCGGACACCGAAATCACCGGTGCCCGCCCGGGCTTGTGTGCAACGGCACGCGCCGCGATGGGCCACTTACCAGCGGGTACCCGGGGCGGGGGGCTACCGTGGGAAGACGGCAGGTTCGTTGGACGAACCCTGCCGGTTTCGACGACACGACCACGCCGGGGAGGAACTCGCAGCATGCTGTTCACGATCATCGCAAATCTCATCGCCTTGGGTGCGGTCGGCGCCTTGGTGTCCGCCGTCGTCAAGAAGGACCGCGCGAGCCACGACGACGCCAAGCCGGGCACCGGCCCGGAGACCGAGGGCCGCGAAAACCAGGGAACGACGGCGGGGCGCAGCGCCTGACGCCGTAGGCTGGCTCCCGTGACCATCGACCAGGCCCTGCTCTCCTTTGCCGTCGTCGCCGCCTTGCTGACCATCATCCCGGGACTCGACACCGTGCTGGTGCTGCGCTCCTCCATCAGCCAGGGCCGCCTGCACGGATACGCGACCGCGTTGGGCATCAACGCCGGCGCCATGGCCTGGGGCATCGCCGCGGCCGTCGGCGCCTCGGCCCTGCTGGCCGCCTCGGAAACGGCCTTCACCGCGCTCAAGCTCGCCGGCGCCCTCTACATGGCGTGGCTGGGAGCGACGATGCTCTGGCGTTCTTTCAGCCGCAAGCCCGCCACGGTCGTTTCCGCTCAGCCCGCCTCCACCGGACGCGGAGGCCTGCTGGTGTCGTGGGCCAAGGGAGCCGGGACGAACCTGCTCAACCCCAAGGTCGGGGTCTTCTACATCGCGATGATCCCGCAGTTCATCCCCGACGGGGCCTCCACGCTGCTGATGGGCGTCGCGCTCGCCGGCGTGCACAACCTGCTCGGGCTCATCTGGTTCTCGCTGATCATCAATGGCACGCACCTGGTACGCGGGACGTTCCAGCGTCCGGGATTCATCCGCTGGACCGACCGCGTGACCGGCACCGCCCTCATCGGGTTCGGCACCTCGCTGGCCGTCACGAGCCACTGACCGGGGCCGGTGCCGCCGACCCCGAAACGTTACCCGCGACATGGCCGCGAACAGCACGCCGGTGCCATATGATTCTCCCAGCTGGTGGCGGCAACGCACCCGGCACCGTGCATATTGGGGGAGCCCCGGCTCCGTGGGAGAAGGGGCTGCCATGCGCAGGTCACCCGTTGTCGTTGCCCTGCTGGCCGTCCTGTCGGCGAGCCTGGTCGTGGCGCTGGGCACCGGCCCGGCGGTCGCCACCGCACCCACCGGACTGCCGTTCGGCAGCGTCCAACCGGCCGCCGCGCGAACCCCCGCCCTGTCGCTGTCCTCGGTCTCGCCGAAGCATCAGATCACCAAGTACTTCACGATCCGCGGCACCACCCGCACCGGGGACCGCGTGCTGCTCCAACGCAGGTCCGGCAAGACGTGGGCCACCGTCTCCACCCGCACGCTCGCACACCCGGCCACCAGCACGCGGGCCGGCTACCGGTTCAAGCGCGAGGGCTCGGCCAGCTTCCGCGCCGCCGTCGTCCGTGCGGGCAAGACCGTCGCCGCCACGGCCACCCGGGCGGCCACCTACCAGCGCGTATCCACCGAGGCCTGGACCAACGCCGTGGACAACCGCCTGTTCACCCGCATCGGAGGCCGGATCGCCGCCGGGGAGCGCACCACGGACACCGTCGTCGTCTTCGGCCAGTTCAGCCGCCGCACCATCTCGCTGCAGGTGCTACGCGGCACCAAGTGGACCACGATCGCCCGCCGCACCACCTCGGCACCCGGCTACGGCACCGCCCGGTTCTCGACCCCCGCCACCACCGCCACGGTGACCCGCAAGTACCGCTACCAGGTCTCGGGCACGACGGCGGAGCGCGGCATCACCTCGCGCGTCACCACGGTGCGCCACATGAACCCGCGGGACTACCGCGGTGCGGTCCGCACCGCCTACACCTACATGAAGCGCTATTGCCCGCGCCAGGTCATCACCCTGTCCTCCAACCCGCGGCAGGACACCAGCTACTCCACCTACCCCAACATGCAGATCGAGCTCGCCCGCACGCTCACCCCCGGCAAGACGATGCAGTACATCGCCCTGCACGAATGCGCGCACATCCGCACCTTCAAGGTCTACGGCGACTCCATCGACGCCGGGGAGAAGCGGTTGGACAAGATCTACGGCAGGGGCAACGGCGTCGAGATGGTCGCCGACTGCATGGCCTACCGGATGGGCGCGGACAAGCGCTACGGAGGCTCCTACACGACCCGCTGCTCGGGCACCCGTGGGACCGCGGCGCAGAAGGTGCTGTCCGGCAAGAAGGCGTAGCCG
Organism: Arthrobacter sp. ASL1; assembly: GCF_056680475.1. Lineage (NCBI taxonomy): Bacteria > Bacillati > Actinomycetota > Actinomycetes > Micrococcales > Micrococcaceae > Arthrobacter > Arthrobacter sp. ASL1. Next base: position 1,664,648 of record NZ_CM155284.1, on the reverse strand, counting down.
GACCCCGGCGCAACTGTCTCAGGGATCTCAACAGGAAAAAACGTTCCGTCCGCTGGCGCGAACCCGAACTGCCGGTCATCGACGCGATCATCGGACGGGCGGCCCGGCAGGTGGTGAACGCCCTGCGCCCCGGGTGGCTGAATGGGTAGGGGCATACGCGCGACGTTGTCGGCACGGGCTACTTTCCGCAATACTCGTGTGGCGCCGAATGCGGCGCCGTAGCCGGCCCGAAGGGAAATGTCGTGGAAGGACTGGAGATCACCGTCCTGTTGGGCCTGTCCGTTCTGGTGGGCGCCGCACTTGCCCCCCGACTGCGGGTCGCGGCACCCCTGCTGCTGCTCGCCTGCGGATTGCTGCTGGGCTTCGTCCCGGATCTGCGGGACATCGAGCTGCCGCCGGAGACCGTGCTGCTGCTCTTCCTGCCGGTCATGCTGTTCTGGGAGAGCCTGACCAGCTCGCTGCGCTCCATCAGGCGCGAGATCCGGGGCATCGTGTTGTTGAGCACCCTGCTGGTCGTCGTGACGGCCTGGGCGGTTGCCGTCGTCGCCCACCTGATGGGGCTGCCATGGGAGGCGGCGCTGATCCTCGGGGCGGCCGTCGCGCCGCCGGACGCCACCGCCGTGGCGGCGTTGGGCCGCCTGATGCCGCAGCGGAACTTCATGCTGCTCAAGGCCGAAAGCCTGACCAATGACGGCACGGCGCTGGTCGTGTATTCGGTGGCGGTCGGCATGGCTGTGGGAGGCCACTACTCGCCCTGGGACGTGACGGGGCTGGTCCTGCTGTCCTACGTCGGCGGCATCGCGGCGGGCGCTGCCATCGCCGGACTCGCCTACCTGGTCATGCGACGGATGCGTGAATCGTTGACGATCAACATCGCCTTGCTGCTGGTTCCCTTCGCCGCCTTCCTGGCCGCGGAAGCGATCCATGCTTCCGGCGTGCTCGCCGTCGTGGCGGCCGGACTCGTCGTCTCCTTCGCGTCACCCCACATCAGCACCGCGGCGTCGCGCCGTCAGACGGAATCGGTCTGGCCGCTGGGATCGTACCTGCTCAACGGGTCGCTGTTCGTCCTGGTGGGACTGCAGGTCCAGGCGGTCGCGCGCGACATCGCGGCCGCAGAGATCGGGTGGCTCGCCGTGGTCATCATTGCCGTCTGGCTGACGCTGCTGCTGGTTCGCTTCATCTTCCAGACCCTCGCCATCATGCTCACGCGCCTCATCGACCGCCGGGAACCCCACCACCAGCGGCGCATGAGTTACCGGGCCAGGATCGTCAGCACCGTCGCGAGTTTCCGCGGGGCCATTTCCCTGGCCATCGCCCTTTCGGTTCCGCTGGTGGACAACGCCGGGGCACCGCTGGCCGGCCGTGCCGAGATCGTGTTCGTCACCGCGGGAGTCGTCGTCCTCACGCTCCTGGTCCAGGGGCCCCTGCTGCCGGTGGTGGTCCGGTGGGCCCGGCTTCCAACCGACACCGCGGGGGAGGAGGAACTGCGGCTCGCCCAGCGGGAAATCACCAGCGCCGCCCTCGCCGCCATCGACGAGCTCGCGGTCGAGCACCACGTCAGCGCCGGTGTGCGGGACCGGATCCGGCGAGACAACGACGAGCATCTCGAACTCACCAATGCCCTGGAGAAAGCCGAGGCGGCACTCCGGGACGGCGAATCGACCGCGGGGGCAGATCACCTCATCGCGGGCCCGGACCCGATCCCCGCGGACGCCGCCTCCCGGTCCGCCGCGACGGCACGGCACTTGGAGCACACGAACCTGCAACTCGCCCTGATCGAGCGCAAGCGGGACGTGCTGCTGCGGCTGCGCCGTGACGGGGCGGTTGACGATCTGGTGGCCCGGGAGCTCCAAACCCGGTTGGACGTGGAGGAACTTCGCCTGACCGGCGCAGATCCGATCGACTGACGACGGGAAACCCGCCCTCGGTTCAGGTCCGGTCGGAGAGCCGGGTCGCCAGCAGGGTGCCGACCGTGAACGCCAGCGTCGAGGCCAACACCAGCAGCAGCGGTGCCGTCCACCCGCCGGTGAGCGTGTTCAGCCAACCGGCCAGCGGCGGGGCGGCGGTCGCCGCGAGATAGCCGCCGCCCTGGATGCGCGCCGAGGCGAAGGCGGCCTCCGCGTCGCTGTGCGAGATCCGCGGGATGACCGAGAAGATCGCGGTGAACCCGCCGCCCTGGGCGATGCCGCCGATGATCGACCAGATGATGAAGGCCTGCGGTGCGGCCAGCAGGCCCACCGGCAGGATGATCCACAGCACGGCGATGACCGCCCCGGCGACCCAGAGCCGGGTCCGCGCCGCCACCAGTGGCACCCCGAAGGCCCCGACGATCGCCGCGACCTGGAACAACGATGCCGAGGCGCCGGAGGAGGATGGAGCCAGCCCGCGCGTCTCGGTCAACAGCAGCGGCAGCCACGCCGTGGTCGCATAATAGGCGGCCGACTGGCCGCAGAACGCGAAGACCAGCAGTGCCACGATCCGCCGGGTGTGCGCCTTCTGGGCCGCGGTTCGCTCCGGGACCGGCGGCGGTGCAGGGGTCCCGGCAGAGCCGGCGGTGGCCACGGCGTCGGGCGCGGCGGCGACGGCGGGTGCGCTCCGGCGTCGTACCAGCCAATAGACCAGCCCGATCGCGGTGATGAGGGACCATGCGGCGATCGCCCAGCGCCAGCCGGCGAATCCGGCCAGCGGGGCGGTGCCCAGCAGCACGGCCATTGATCCGACGTTCATGGTCGCCGAGTAGGCGCCGGTGACCGCGCCGACCTTGTTCCACGCCACATCGCGGCGGATCAGCACCGGCACGGCGATGTTGCCCAAGGTCATGGCCGCACCGATGAGCGCGGTGCCGGCCAGCACGACCACGGCGGGGCCGGTCGACCGGATCAGCGTGCCGGCCAGGATGCCGGCCAGGCAGAGCGCGACGGTGGTTTCGGGGCCATGCCGGCGGATCGTGCGGGTGGCCAAGGGGGTGGCGATCGCGAAGAGGAGCACCGGCAAACCGGTCAGCAGCCCGGCGCCAGCGGCCGAGAGGCCGGTGCCCTCGCGGATCTGCGCGATCACCGCGGTCGGCGCGATGATCGGCGCGCGCAGGCTCAACGCCACCATGACGATCCCGGCGATCACCCACGGCAGCGCGGAACGCCCACCCGCCCGCGTCATGCTTCGGCCCCCGCGTGGGTCGGGTGGAAGCGCTCACGCGTGGCGAACAGGGCGCCGCCGGCCAACAGCGAGCACCCGATCAGGACCAGTCCGAGCGGCACGGCGCTGGTCCCGCCGCCGATGCCGCCGAGCGGGGAGACGATGGCGCCCATCGTGAACTGGGCCCCGCCGAGCCAGGCGGAGCCGCTGCCGGAGACGTGGCGGACCTCCGCCAGGGCCAGCGAGGTGGTGTTGCCCATGACGAAGCCGATGCAGCAGGTCGTGAGGAAGATCAGTGCCGCCAGCGTCCAGCCGGGCGCCCCGAGCAGCGCGCAGAGCGTGAACGCCACGGCAGCACACACCAGGGTGGTCACCGCTGCGGTGACGGTGCGCCGCAGGGGGATGCGGGTGGCCAGCCGGGCGGAGACGAGCCCGCAGGCCAGCATGCCCAGCGCGTTGGCGCCGAACAGCAGCGCGAACACGGTGGGGGAGAGCCCGAGAATGCCCTGGTAGATGAACGGTGACGCCGAGATGTAGCCCATGAGTATCCCGAACGAGGCCCCGAACAGCACGATGTAGCCGACGAACCGGCGGTGCCGGATCGCCTCGGCGAGGCCGCCGAAGAGGTGTCCGGTCCGTCGGCGCTCCACCGGCAGCGTCTCGCGGACCTGCCACAGCGCGCCGAGCAGCATCAGCACCGCCATGACGGTGATCGCCCACAGCACCGCCCGCCACCCGGCTGCGGTGAAGATGAGGCTTCCGACGTTCGGGGCCAGGGCCGGGGCCACGCCGGAAATGGTCATCATGATGCTGAACAGCCGGGCCGCCTGCCCGCCGACGGCGTGGTCGGAGACCACGGCACGCGAGAGCACGACGCCGGCTGCCGCACTGACGCCCTGCAGGAACCTGGCACCGATCAACAGTTCGATGGTGGGTGCCAGCGCGACGGCCACGGAGGAGAGCACGAAGACCGTCGAGCCGATGAGCAGCGGGCGGATCCGCCCGAACCGGTCCGAAAGCGGGCCGAAGAACAACTGGCCGGCACCCATGCCCAGCAGGAACCCGGTCAGGGTCAGCTGGATCGTCGAGGCGCCGACGTCGAACTCGCGGGCCATCTCGGGGAAGGCCGGCAGGTAGAGGTCGGTGGCGACCGGACCGGCCATCGTGAGCAGGCCCAGGGCGACCAGCAGCAGCGGCGGGAAACGGGTGGGTTCGCCCTGAGCTGGGGTCATTCGGCTCGCGGGCATGGGTTCGATGCTATCGCCGACCGCTGCGCGTGGCATCTTGGCGGCGGCGTGTGACGGTATGACTCGTTCGCGCGGCCCGTTCTACGCGACGGAGGCCGAAAGCCGTTCCCCAGTGAAGTACCTCGAGTGGGTCTTCTTGATCGTTTCCACTGAGTTGCTGTTGAGGGAAACAATCTCCCAGTTTCCGTCGGTGCGATCGCGTTCACGACGCAGGCGCTCGGCCAAGGCCAGTTGTGGGCCGTCCTGGCCTTCAAACGCCGTCACTCGTCGTTCACGAGTATTCCGGTTGTACTCGATGAGAAAACCTGACATCAGTTGTTCCCTTCACGACGCGGCATGGATTCAAAGGCGGTGCGAAGTGTTCCGCAGACGTCTAATACAGATTGTTCCTGTTGCATGACGTACTGACGTTCATCTTCGATCTTCAGCATACTGTCATTCGGGGCATGTCGGGCGTCGACCAGCGCGTCGGACACTTCCGCTAGTTCTCGTTCCCTCCGGTCCAACAGATTCCGCTTGTTTTCGATCTCACCGATTTGGGCCGAGAGCTTGTGGAGGGCGGTGACCGTTTGTCGGGAAGTAGAGCCCTGCGGCAGTTCGCCATATCTGATTTTCCGTCCGAGCGTGTCAGCCGCTGATTCGTACATGTTCGCCCACATGCCTTGGAGGTGGGTGCGAATTTGGATCTCCACCCGGGCAGGAAGTCTCAGCCAGACATGAACTGCACGATACCCACTGTGAGGCGACTCCCTCATGTCCCGTATTGCATCTTCTCTACGTTCATTGAACATGCCGGCAACAGCTTCTGCGACGCTGTCCTGCTCATCGAGGGACATTTCGGCCTCGAAGCGCACTCCGGCGATGTCCTGAACACTCTGAAGTGGCGTTGCGGGGTCACGCTGAAGTTTCTGGCGGAGAGTGTCGATGGTCTTTGGACGGGAGGTGACTTCGGGGGTTCTCGTGCCAAGTAGCGGTTCCCAGTCCAAATAGTCCAGTCGGGTTTGCGCGGATATGGCTAGCCCATTGAAGTAGGACATGACAGCGTCGTAAGACGGATTATTGTCGTACCCGGAGCTTCCTTCGCGGATCCTGGAGCCGAGGAGCCGCAGTTGACTGTTGGACCACGGGGGCTTCTCCATGACGACATGCTACGTGGGCATTGGCCATCATCAAGTCTTACGTGCGAAATCAGTCCATTGACCGGACGCTCCCGAAGCGTGAAAGTAGAGGATTCACATGAATGACGTCGTCCTCATTCCCGGAACCCTCATGCCGCCGTCGTGCTTTGATGCGGTGGCGATGCCGGACGGTGCTACTGCGACGTTCCTGGACTGGATGGACTCTGTCCGGCCCTGCGGTCTGGACGCCACGGTCGCCCACGTCATCGCGCAGCTCAACGCCGGGGCTCCGACGATCCTGGTCGGCCACTCGACCGGCGGCGCCATTGCCGCGCTGGCGGCGCTGAACCGCCCGGACCTCGTCGCGGGGCTCGTGCTCATCAACTCGGGGCCCAACATGGTCGGGCATGGGGCCGTGGAGGTAATGCTGGAGCGGCTGACCGGCCCCACGGATGATGCGATGTGGGAGGAGTTTGCGCGCAAGAACGTCCCGGCCGGCGGCCCGGAGGAATGGATCCGCGCCATGGTCGACTATGGCCGGCGCATCGGTGGGCCGCAGGCTGCCGCCATCCTCGCCGACCAGGCGGCCACCAATTTGTTGCACTGGTCGCCCTTGCCGGATCTGCCGGTCGAAGTGGTCCACGGGGTGCTGGACAGCAAGCGGTCCGTCGACGATGCGCGGGCCTGGTCGAGGGTTTTCCCCACGGCCCGGGTTGCCGAGCTTGAGGGCTGCGGTCATACCCCGCCGTTGGAGCGGCCGGAAGCCGTGGCCGCTGCCATCCAGCGACTGGTCGGGCGGATCCTCGTCGCCACCGCCTGAGTCAGTGCGTCCCGGCGCACTCTGTGTCCGTAACGATCATGCGTGTTTCGAACCGGGTCTTGCCAACTACCTATGAACATAGTTAGCCTGTGGTCCACACCACAACTAACTATCAACGTAGATAGTCTTCCGAGTCGACAACCGCCGCGGAGACTCGAAGGGAACACCCGATGACCGCCGTCGCCACACCACGCATCGTCCCGGACACCGGCTCCGCAGGGTCCACCACCGCCAAGGTCTTCAACTACCCGCTCAACGCCTGGTACGTCGCGGCCTGGGACCACGAGGTGACGCGCAAGCCCATGGCCCGGCGCATTGCGGACAAGCCGCTGGCCCTCTTCCGCACCGAGGACGGGCGGGCCACCGCGCTCGCCGACGCCTGCTGGCACCGGCTGGCCCCGCTGTCGATGGGCAAGACGATCGGGGCGGACGGCATCCAGTGCCCGTACCACGGCATCGTCTACAACTCCGCGGGGCGCTGCATCTCCATGCCCGCCCAGGAGACCATCAACCCCAGCGCCACCGTCCCCTCCTACCCGGTGATCGAGCGCTACCGCTATGTGTGGGTGTGGCTCGGGGACCCGACCCAGGCCGATCCGGACCTGGTGCCGGACATGTCCCAGCTGGATTCCGAGGAATGGGCCGGCGACGGCGAGACCATCCACGCGGCGTGCAACTACCAGCTGATCCTGGACAACCTGATGGACCTCACCCACGAGGAGTTCGTCCACGCCTCCTCGATCGGCCAGGAGGAGCTCAGCGATTCCGAATTCGAAACCACCCACGACGGCAACCGGGTCACCGTCTCGCGCTGGATGTTCGACATCGACGCCCCTCCCTTCTGGCTGAAGAACATGCGCGACAAGTTCCCCGGCTTCACCGGCAAGGTCGACCGCTGGCAGATCATCCACTTCGAGGCGCCGGGGACCATCCGGATCGACGTCGGCGTGGCCAAGGCCGGCACCGGAGCGCACGACGGTGACCGCAGCCAGGGCGTCAATGGGTACGTCATGAACACCATCACCCCGGAATCGGACCGGACGTCGCACTACTTCTGGGCGTTCATGCGCAACTACCGGCTGGATAGCCAGCTGATCACCACCCAGCTGCGCGACGGCGTCCACGGGGTCTTCGGCGAGGACGAGGTCATGCTCAAGGCCCAGCAGGACGCCATCGACGCCAACCCGGACCACCAGTTCTACAGCCTGAACATCGATGCCGGCGGCATGTGGGTGCGCCGGATCCTGGAGAAGATGCTCGACGCCGAGGGCCGCCCGGCCGCGATCGCCCAGAAGTAGGGGAGGACGAACAGCCATGGCAGTGAACAACACCGAGGTCTGGCAGGGCGCGGTCGTCGCCGAGGTACGCGTCGTCGCGGCGGGCATCCGCCGCATCGAACTGGAACCCGAACGCCCAGTCTCCGCCGAGCCGGGGTCACACCTCGACCTCACCGTCCACATCGATGGGGAGCCGGCCACCCGCTCGTACTCCGTCGTCGAATCCCTCGACGGCGGGCGCCGCCTGGCGATCAGCGTCTTGCGGGCACCGGCCTCGCGCGGCGGATCGATCCACCTGCACACCCTGCAGGCCGGGGCCCGGCTGCGGATTACCCAGCCGATGCAGAACTTCCCCCTTCGCGTCGGCGCGCCACGCTACGTCCTGCTCGCCGGCGGCATCGGCATCACCGCGATCCTGCACATGGCCCGGGTGCTCCAGTCCATCCACGCCGACTACCGCCTGGTCTATGCCGGCCGCAGCCGGGACGCGATGGCCTACCTCAGCGAGCTCGAGGCCGAGCATGGCGACCGCCTCGCCGTCCATGTCGACGACGAGGGGACGGCCCTGCGGGTGCCCGATCTCATCGCCTCGGTGGACGCGTCGACCGAGTTGTACATGTGCGGGCCGATCCGGCTCATGGACGCCGTCCGCCGGGGCTGGGCCGACGCCGGCCTCGATGCCCCCAACCTGCGCTACGAGACGTTCGGCAACTCGGGCTGGTACGACCCGGAGGAGTTCACCGTGCGGATTCCCCGGCTGGGCGTCGAAGCGACCGTGGGTGCGGGCCGTTCGATGCTCGAGACCCTGGAGGATGCCGGCGTGGAGATGATGTCCGACTGCCGGAAGGGCGAGTGCGGCCTCTGCCAGGTCAAGATCCTCGACCTCGACGGCGCCGTGGACCACCGCGACGTCTTCTACAGCAAGCGCCAGCAGGACGCGGGATCGCAGATGTGCGTGTGCGTTTCCCGGGTCGCCCGGCCTGCTACGGATGACGGGCCCGAAGCCGGTGAGGCGCCGGGATGTGCGCATCGCCCCGCCGTCGTCACCCTCGACGTCGGATAGCTGGTTCCCGCATGCTGCACATTCCCGTGACGTCGCCACCGCGCATCCGTAGCGTGGGGTGGGCATCCCCGGATGCGACAGATCATCTACGAGGAAGGTCGAACCGATGACCCAGAACGAACAGACCGCACGGCTGGCCGAACTGCTCCAGGGCGCCTCCATCGCCATGCTGACGACCGTCTCGCCCGAGGGCAAGCTCATCAGTCGGCCCATGGCCATCCAGGAAACCGAGTTCGACGGCGACCTCTGGTTCATCTTCTCCGAGGACTCACCGAAGGCCCAGCAGATCGAGGACGAGGCGGAAGTCAACGTCTCCTTCGAATCGAAGCACACCTGGGTATCCCTCTCGGGGCGCGGTCGCGTCGTCCACGACCGGGCCAAGCTGGAGGAAAACTGGAGCACCGCCGTCGACGCCTGGTTCCCGGACGGCATCGACACCCCCGGCGTCGCCCTGCTGAAGGTCGAGGCCGAATCGGCACAGTACTGGGAGGCCAAGGGCGGGCCGGTCAAGATGGCCACGGAACTACTCAAGGCCCGCGGTTCGGACCACCAACCGGACATCGGCCAGTCCAAGAAGGTCGAGCTGTAAGAGCCGACGCCCCGTCCCGACAGGGCGGAAGACCCCTTGACTTGCCGCGCCAAGGGGGCATTAATGTGGGAACCACTGTCGGAGCACGTGGTGCGAGGAGAAGGTGATGGGGATGGACGCCTCCGGCATCGCCGATCTGCGCGCAAACGTCCGCGGCGCGGTGTGGGCCCCCGGCGAGGAGGGGTTCGACGCCGCCTGCGAGGGTTTCAACCAGGCCCGCCGACACCAGCCGGATCTGGTCGTGATCCCGGAGTCGGTCGACGACGTGGTGGCCGCGGTGGGGCATGCAGCCCGGCTCGATATGCGGGTGCAGGTGCATGCGAGCGGCCACGGCATCGGTGTCCCCGCCCAGGGCGGCTTGTTGGTCAACACGTCGAAACTACGGACAGTCTCCGTCGACCCGGAGCGTCGCACGGCACGGGTCTCGGCGGGCGTCCGGTGGCACCAGGTCATCGCGGCCGCCAGTGAGCACGGGCTGGCACCGTTGAACGGATCCTCGCTGACGGTTGGTGTTGTCGGCTACACACTGGGCGGCGGAATGGGGCCCATGGGACGGACCTTCGGTTTCGCCGCCGACCACGTCCGCCGCGCGCAGCTGGTCACGGCACAGGGTGGACTCATGGAGGTGGATGCGTTGAGCGACCCGGAACTGCTTTGGGCCCTGTGCGGCGGGAAATGCTCCGTCGGCATCGTCACCGAGCTCGAATTCGACCTGATGCCCGTCGCCGACGTCTACGGTGGGGCCGTCTACTTTCCCGGGGAAGCCGCGGCAGTGGTTCTTCATGCCTACCGCGAGTGGGTCTCCACCTTGCCCGAGACCACCACGACCTCCATCGCGCTGCTCCGGCTGCCCGATATCGACGAGGTGCCCGCCCCTCTGCGCGGTCGCCTGTCGGTCCACCTCCGCTACGTCCACGTGGGCACCGACTCCGGAGGGAAGGACCTGCTGGCCCCGATGCTCGGCGTGTGTGATCCCATCGTGAACCTCGTCGGGCGCATGCCGTACGGGGCCATCGGATCGGTGCATCAGGATCCCGAGGAGCCGTTGCCGGTATGGGACGGGTCCGTCCTGCTGAACGAGCTTCCCGCGGCCGCCGTCGACGCTTTGCTGGCCACCGCAGGTCCGGAACTCGACGTGCCCCTGATCCTCGCCGAAATCCGACACTTGGGCGGCGCCCTGTCTCGCCCAGCCCTCGGCGACAATGCCGTTGGCGGCCGCGGCGCCGCCTTCTCCGTCTACGTCGTCGGGCCGTATCCCCCGCCACTGCGGGAGGCCGTCAGTGCCGCCGGCGGCACCGTTCTGGATGCTCTCGAACCGTGGAGCACGGGCCACACGCAGATCAACTTCGCCGGCTCGGATACGACCCCCGAAGCGGTTCGCCGGGCCTGGTCCGACGACGGCCTGGCGCGGTTGCGGGCGGTCAAACAGGCGTGGGACCCCGACGGGCGTTTCCGCTTCGGCTACGGCATCGACTGAGAGTTCGATCCCAGCGCGGAGATGGCCGGTAATATCGGGCGAATGTTCCCTGCCATACAACTAGCGGACGGTTTTCTCCTCCGCGCCTCCGAAGCGGACGACGCCGCCCTTCTGGCGGCCGCCCACCGTCGCAACCGTGCCTACCTGCAACCGTGGGAGCCGGTGCGTCCGGAATCGTTCTACACCGAGGTTGGGCAACGGGCCTCGCTGCGCCAGCAGGTGCAGGATCGGGAGACGGGGCGGTCGCTGCCGCTGGTGCTGCTGGACGCGGAGACGGCCATTGGCCAGGTGACGCTCTCCGGGATCACCCATGGGGCCTTCGAGAGTGCGTCACTGGGATATTGGGTCGACGAGCGGTACCAGGGGCGGGGGATCATGACCGGTGCGCTGAAAGCCGTGATCGAGGTTTCCCGCAGCGTCCTGGGCCTGCACCGGCTCGAGGCCCAGACGCTGCCAGGCAACATCGCCTCCCAGCGCGTCCTGGGCAAGCTCGGATTCGAGCGGATCGGCTACGCCCCGCGCTACCTGCGCATCGCCGGCACCTGGCGGGACCACGAGATGTTCCAGCTCATCCTGCGCGACTGACACCGTCGGCCCGGGCTGAGAGGCTTCAGCGTCCGACGACGGAGAGGACGACGCCTGCGCCAAACTCGTGGGGCCGATTCCCCCGGCGATGAGGAAGCCGGCACCTTCGTGCGGGCCAAGCGCGGCATCGTCGATGAACTGCTCGTCGGCCGCAAAATAGGAGTACTCCTCATTTCACAAGCAGTTTTGTGTATTGGTGGCATGTGATGGCGGTCTCAATTCTGCTCTGCTAGTGTGAGCCTCAATCGAAGTGGGGGCAATTGATTCCACAGGATTCCAGCGCTCAAGCTCGAGAATGCATACGGTCCGTTCGTGGCCGTATCCGGCTAGTGCGGGAAGGGTCGCGATGACCACGACCATGAATAGTGGATTGACAGATGCACTGATCAAGACTCGTCGATTCTTCAAGCCGAAGGAGATCGTTTCCCCTGACGGTCGTACGCTCCTCAAGGTCGGCGGCCGGTCCGGTGACTCGTTTTACCGGGACCGCTGGAGCCACGACAAGGTGGTCCGGTCCACCCACGGGGTGAACTGCACCGGCTCATGCTCCTGGAATGTGTACGTCAAGGACGGCATCATCACGTGGGAGACGCAGGCCGTCGATTACCCCACCACCGGTCCGGACAAACCGGAGTACGAGCCGCGGGGCTGTCCACGGGGCGCTTCTTTTTCCTGGTACACCTACTCGCCGACCCGAACCCGCTATCCGTATATCCGCGGGGTCCTGCTCGAGATGTACCGGGAGGCCAAGGCACGTCTGAAGGATCCGGTGCTGGCTTGGGCGGATGTTACCGAGGACCCGGAGCGCGCGGTTCGGTACAAGAGCGCCCGCGGAAAGGGCGGACTGGTGCGCGCGACGTGGGAAGAAGCAGTTGAGATCGTCGCGGCGGCCCACGTGCATACCATCCGCAAATATGGCCCGGACCGGGTGGCCGGGTTCTCGCCCATCCCGGCGATGTCGATGGTCTCCCACTCATCCGGGGCCCGCTTCGTGAACCTGATCGGCGGGTCGATGCTCAGCTTCTACGACTGGTACGCCGATATGCCGGTGGCTTCGCCGCAGGTTTTTGGCGACCAGACCGACGTCCCCGAATCCGGGGACTGGTGGGATGCCGGCTACCTGATGATCTGGGGCACAAACGTCCCGGTGACCCGGACCCCCGATGCGCACTGGATGATCGAAGCACGCTACCGCGGGCAAAAAGTGGTGGTTGTTTCGCCGGACTTCGCCGATAGCACCAAGTTCGCGGATGAATGGCTACCTGCCGAACCGGGCACCGACGGCGCCCTGGCGATGGCGATGGGGCACGTCATCCTCAAGGAATTCCACGTCGATCGACAGAGCCCGTACTTCACCGACTACGTGAAAAAATACACCGACCTGCCGTTCCTGGTCACCCTCGACGAAGTAGAGGGCGCGGCTGGCGAGCGAACATACACTGCCGGAAAATTCCTGACCGCTGAGGACCTTGACGGGGAGATCGAACCGGAAGTGGAGAATGCCGCCTTCAAGACGGTGTTGGTGGATTCGGCCACCGATCGTCTGGTGGTGCCCCCGGGCACCCTCGGACATCGCTACGGCGAAACCGGCGAGGGCAAGTGGAACCTGGACCTCGGGGGCATCGACCCCAAGCTGACGTTGCTCGAAAGCGCCGACGAAAACGTTCCGATCGACATGCCGCGCTTTGACGCGGGCCAGGGCAACATCGGCGTTATCCGCCGCGGTGTCCCCGCCCGCCGCGTGGCCGGCCGACTCGTGACCACAGTCTTCGACCTGTTGCTGGCCCAATATGGAGTGGGGCGCCCCGGACTTCCGGGAGAATGGCCCACGGGCTACGACGACGCCGAATCACCGAACACGCCGGCCTGGCAGGCCAACATCACCGGGGTATCGGCGGAGGCTGCTGAACGGATTGGCCGTGAATTCGCACAGAACGCCGAGGATTCCAAGGGCCGTTCGATGATCCTGATGGGCGCCGGTACCAACCACTGGTTCCACTCGGACACCATCTACCGCACGTTCCTGACGATGACGACCGTCACCGGTTGCCAGGGCGTTAACGGTGGCGGGTGGGCGCACTACGTCGGACAGGAGAAGGTCCGCCCGCTGACCGGATACAACCAGCTGGCGAATGGACTGGACTGGCTGCGTCCTCCCCGCAACATGGTGCAGACGGCGTATTGGTACCTGCACACCGATCAGTTCCGCTATGACCAGTTCGGCGCGGATGCACTCACGGCCCAGACCGGAAAGGGCCAGCTGGCGGGCAAGACGACGGCGGATATCATTGCCCAATCGGCCCGGCTGGGCTGGATGCCGTCCTACCCCACCTTTGACCGCAACCCGCTGGTGATTGGAGCGCAGGCCCGCGAAAAGGGACAGTCGGCCAAGGACTATGTGGTTGATGAGCTCAAGGCGGGGCGGCTGAATTTCGCCGCCGAGGACCCCGACGCCCCGGAGAACTACCCCCGCGTTCTCTCGCTGTGGCGCTCCAACCTGATTGGTTCCTCGGCCAAGGGCAACGAATATTTCCTCAACCACCTTTTGGGGGCATCGCACACGATCAGTGCCGAGGAAACCGCAGAACGCTTCCGGCCCAAGGACGTGAAATGGCGTGAGAAGGCCCCGACCGGCAAAATCGACCTGCTGACGACTCTCGACTTTCGGATGACCAGTTCGACCCTGCACTCGGACATCGTGCTTCCGGCGGCCACCTGGTACGAGAAATATGATCTTTCCACCACGGACATGCACCCGTTCGTGAACTCCTTCAACCCCGCCATCTCGCCGCCTTGGCAGTCCCGCACGGATTGGGACGCCTGGCAGGAGATTTCCCGGGTCTTCAGCCGCCTAGCCATACCCCACCTGGGCAAGCAGACCGACGTCGTCGCAGCGCCGTTGACCCACGACACCCCGGATGCGATGGCCGCCCCGCATGGGAAGGTCAAGGACTGGAAATTCGGGGAATGTGAGCCGGTTCCAGGCGTCACCATGCCCAAGATCATCGAAGTAGAACGCGACTACACAGCGATAGGCGACATGATGCGCTCGATCGGGCCGCTCATGGAAACGCTTGGGGCGACGACCAAGGGCATCACGTATGACGTGAGCCAGGAGATCGAGGACCTCAAGAAGACGAACGGGACCGTTCGGGGCGGCCCGGCGGACGGGCGCCCAGATATCCTTCGCGACTTCCAGGCATGCGAGATGATCCTGACCCTGTCCGGCACCACCAACGGACGCTTGGCGACCCAGGGCTTCAAGACCCTGGAGAAGCGCACAGGTACGCTGCTACACGACCTGTCGTCCGAGAACGAAGGCAAACGGATCACCTTCGCCGACACCCAGCGTGGACCCGCACCGGTGATCACCTCACCGGAATGGTCCGGATCCGAAACGGGTGGCCGTCGGTATTCGCCATTTACCATCAACGTGGAACGGCTCAAGCCATGGCATACCTTGACCGGCAGGATGCATTTCTACCTGGACCATGACTGGATGACCGAATTGGGCGAGGGGCTGCCCATTTTCCGGCCACCGCTCGACATGACGGCGTTGTTCGACGAGCCGGCCCTTGGTTCCGTGTCCTCCAAGGGCGTGACCGTCAGGTACCTGACGCCGCACAACAAGTGGTCGATCCACTCCGAATACCAGGACAACCTGTTCATGCTCTCGCTGTTCAGGGGTGGCCCCGGGATCTGGATGAGTCCGCTGGACGCCGATAAAATCGGGGTGAGGGACAACGAATGGATCGAGGCCGTCAACCGCAATGGCACGGTTACCGCCCGGGCCATCGTCTCGCACCGGATGCCGGAGGGGACGGTGTACATGTACCACTCGCAGGACCGGCTGATCGACATGCCCCTCTCCGAGACCAGCGGCCAGCGCGGGGGCAACCACAACTCGCTGACCCGATTGATGATCAAGCCCACGCACATGATCGGCGGTTACGCGCAGCAGACCTACGCCTTCAACTACATGGGGCCGACCGGTAACCAACGCGACGAAGTCACGGTCATTCGCCGCCGCAACCAGGAGGTGACGTACTAATGCGCGTCATGGCTCAAATGGCAATGGTGATGAACCTCGACAAATGCATCGGGTGCCATACGTGCTCGGTCACGTGCAAGCAGGTGTGGACGAACCGTTCGGGAGCCGAGCACGTTTGGTTCAACAACGTGGAGACCCGGCCAGGCCAGGGATATCCGCGCACCTATGAGGACCAGGAGAAGTGGAAAGGCGGCTGGACCCTCACCAAGCGCGGCCGGCTCAAGCTCAAGGCCGGTGGACGGCTGAAGAACCTGGCTACCATCTTCGCTGCCCCCAACCTGCCGGGTATCAAGGACTACTACGAGCCGTGGACCTACGACTACGAGAACCTGACCACGGCACCGGCCCAGAAGCATATGCCCGTGGCGCGGCCCAAGTCACTGCTCACCGGGGAGGACACCAAAATCACCTGGTCGTCCAACTGGGACGATGACCTCGCCGGTTCCGTTGAAAACACGCACAACGACCCGATCCTCAAACAGGTCGGGGACAAGATCAAATTCGAATATGAACAGGCGTTCATGTTCTACCTGCCCCGCATCTGCGAGCACTGCCTGAACCCCTCGTGCGTATCGTCCTGCCCCACCGGCGCCATCTACAAGCGTGAAGAGGACGGGATCGTCCTGGTGGACCAGGACCGCTGCCGTGGCTGGCGGCAGTGCGTGGGTGGCTGCCCGTACAAGAAGATGTATTTCAACCACAAGACCGGCAAGGTCGAGAAGTGCACGTTCTGTTATCCGCGCATCGAGATCGGCCAACCCACGATCTGTTCGGAGACCTGTGTGGGACGCCTGCGCTATCTCGGTCTGATGCTCTATGACGCTGACCGGGTGCTCGAAGCCGCGTCCACCAAGGATGAGCACGGGCTGTATGAAGCCCAACGCGACGTGTTCCTGGATCCGAAGGATCCCGAAGTCATGCGCGAAGCTGCTCTGGCGGGTATTCCGAAGGACTGGGTGGACGCCGCCCAGCGCTCGCCGATCTGGGCCCTCATCAATGAATACAAGGTGGCCCTTCCCCTGCACCCGGAATACCGCACCATGCCAATGGTCTGGTACATCCCCCCGCTCTCACCAGTGGTGGACGCGGTCGGCGAAACCGGTGAAGATGCCGAGAAAAAGGACAACTTGTTCGCCGCTATCGACAAGCTGCGAATTCCCATTGAGTATCTCGCAGGGCTCTTCACGGCCGGGGACACCAAACCCGTGGACAACGTGCTGCACAAGCTTGCGGCCATGCGCTCCTACATGCGCGACATCAACATGGGGTGGGAACCGAACGAGTCCATCGCGGAATCGGTGGGCATGACCGGGCAGGAAATCAAGGACATGTACCGGTTGTTAGCCATCGCGAAATATGAAGAACGCTACGTCATACCGTCGGCCCACTACGAAGACGCCCACAAACTGGAAAACATCGCCACCGAATGTTCGCTCAACGTCGACGGCGGGCCCGGCATGGGCGGGATGGATGGTTCCTTCGGAAATGATCCAGACCGGGGCAAGGATCCCGGTATTGGATCTCCCGACGTTCCCGGACGGCCCGAAGGAGTGCGGATCAACTTGTTGAATTGGGACGGCCAGGGCACCCCCAACGGTTTGTTCCCCGAGACACCAGCGGGGTCGACATCGTCCCCACAGGGAGGGACACCGTCATGACACCTAAGGCCCCAGCACTCAAATATTCCCCCGACCAGCTCACGGGGGTCTGGCAGTCCGCGTCCATCCTGTTGGACTATCCGGACGATGACCTCATCTCACGGCTGGATCTGCTCAGTGAAGTCGCCGCAAGCCTGCCCGCCAAAGTCGCTGCCGGTCTGCAGGAGACCATCCGTCATCTGCAGCAGGGAAACCTGCGCGAAATCCAAAGTGACTACGTCGACACCTTCGATACCCGCCGTCGTGGCTGCCTGTTCTTGACCTACTTCTCGAATGGCGAAACCCGGAAAAGAGGCCTCGCGCTACTGCGCATCAAGCAGGTGTATGTGAAGGCCGGCCTGACCCTCTCCGAAGACCAGCTGCCCGACCACCTCTGCGTGGTGTTGGAGTTCGGCGCGATGACCGATGTGCGGGCAGGCCTGAAGATCATTCTGGACAATCGGGCGGGTCTTGAGCTGCTCCGGCTGCACCTGCAGGAAGTGGCTTCCCCGTGGTCCGGTGCACTCGATTCTGTCTGCGCCACCCTGCCGCCACTTAAGGGCAAGGACCACGAGGCCGTCGCACGGCTGATCGCTGAAGGTCCTGAAGAAGAGGAAGTCGGCCTGAACACCTATGGAATGCCGGATTTGGCACCGATGCCGGGAGGCGTGTGATGGACAACGTGCTGGATGTCTTTTTGTGGCTGATCTTCCCCTACATTTGCCTGACCATCTTCGTACTCGGGCACATCTGGCGATACCGCTATGACAAGTTCGGATGGACGTCGCGGTCGAGCCAGATGTACGAAAGCGGCATCCTCCGCTGGGCCAGTCCGATGTTCCACTTCGGGATCCTGGCGGTCTTTTTCGGACATGTCATGGGTCTGGGCATCCCCGAAAGCTGGACGGAGGCCATTGGGGTCTCGGAGGGCATGTACCACTTCATGGCGATCTCGGTGGGCGCCATCGCAGGTGTCTTCACCATCGTCGGACTCATCGGGCTTCTCTACCGGCGTCGCTTCACGAAGGCCGTGCTGGGGGCAACCACCAAGATGGACAAGTTGATGTACTTCATGCTCGGGGTGGTCATCCTGGGAGGCCTGGTTAATACAGCTTCAGGGGTGGCTGGAGCTTACAACTACCGCGAGGGGGTGTCCGTCTGGTTCCGTAGCATCTTCTACTTCAACCCACAGCCTGAACTGATGGTCGATGCCCCGTTCAGCTTCCAGTTCCACGCGATTGCCGCCATTGCCCTTTTCGCGCTGTGGCCGTTCACGCGACTGGTGCATGTCTTCACGGCGCCGGTGGGGTACATTTTCCGCCCGTACGTCCTCTACCGGAGCCGCGATGCACACGAAGGATCGCGGGAAGGCCGGCGCGGCTGGGACAAGGTGGACACCATCCCCCGTCGTCGCCGTGACTGACCGTGACGAACGGTACCAGGGTCGGCGCATCATGACCGGTGCATTGACCACTGTCATCGAGGTGTCCCGCAGCGTTTTGGCTCTGCACCGACTCGAAGCCCAGACCCTTCCGGGCAACGTCGTATCCCGGCACACTTTGGACCGGCTGGGATTCGAGCGCATCGGCCACGCTCCTCCCTACCCGCGCATCGCCGGGACGTGGCAGGTCCATGTGCTCTACCAGCTGATCCTGCGCGACTGATTTGGGCCTGGAGGGGGCTTCGTGGCTGGATGGGTCAACGGCCCACGGCGTCGAGCAGGGCGTCGGCAACGGCCTGCATGCCCGCTTCATTGGGGTGGAACGACGACACCAGCCCCCTGGCCCGCGAATTCCAGCCGTTGACCCACGGCTCTGCGGAACCGAGGGCGTGGGCGGTGCTGATCGCCGACGCCTGGACCAGCTCGGCACCGCTGGAGCCCGCGGCCCGTTCGAAGGCCCGGGCCAAATCGGCGCCGATGGCCTCGAACCGCTCCACAGTCGGGTCATCCAGGGGGATGTCACGGCCCGGCGAGGTGTCCGGGCCCAGGAGGGTGAGGTAGTCCACGAGCACGACCCGCGCGGCCGGCACTCGAGTCCGGACCGCGTCGACCACCCGGGCGAGGCCGTCCGCGGTCCGCTGTACGTCGGCGTCGCTGGGTTCGACGGCGTGGGGCGCGGGGAAACGTCGGACCACGGAGCCGATCCACCGGTTCCGTCGCATCGACCAAACCGCCGCGCACTTGAGCAACGAGCCCACGTAGTGCAGGTCGTTTCCGCCACCGGTGATGGTGATCAGGTCCGCATCCGGCGGCACCCGGGAGATCTGTGGAGGAAACGTCCGCCATCCCACCCGCTGTGGCCGCTCGAGCATCGTCGCCGTCGTGGCCCCGGCGACACTGAGATCCGTAATCTGGGCCCCAAGGGTCGCCGCCGCCAGATGCGCGTAGTTCTTTCCGGACCTGCGGGCCGCTGTATCGACGACGGGCGGAATTCCTGGGCCGGCGGCAAACGAACTGCCCAGGGTGGCCAGATGGCGGTAGCCGCTCACGGGTGCGCCGGCTCCTTCAGGTATTCTCCAAAGGTCTGGCGCCCGTAGGGCTCCCCGGGCACCAGGTTCGCACCGGCGTCGAGCCCCTTGAAAGCCTTCAGGAACGGCAGGCGGATCTGGACGGAGGGGCGCCTTCCGCCCCGTGCCGCCCGCCACTGCCGGTACATGTCGCCGATGCCCAGCTGCTCCGGGCCGCCGATGTCCTCCACCCGGCCCTGCGGTCCGCCGCCGGCGAGTTCGGCCAGGCGTAAGGCGACCTCGGAGACGGCGATGGTCTGGAAGCGGGAGGCCGGTGCGATGACCACGGGCAGGCGGCGTTGGGCGGTGAAGAGCTGCTCGACCAGCGTGTGGAACTGCGTGGCCCGTTGGATGGTCAGCGGGACACCGGACGCGCCGGCGATTTTCTCGATGTCCACGCGCTGGTCGTAGTACGGCAGGGGGATGTCCTCGATGCCGACGATCGAGATCACCACCAGGTGGCCGACGCCGGCGCGTTGGGCCGCCGCGGTGAGGTTGCGGGCCAAGCGCAGGTCCTTCGATCCTCCGGTCTGGGCGCAGTGCACGATCGTGTCGACTCCGCGCAACGCCTCGTCCAGCCCCTGGCCGGTGAACAGGTCGGCAGGCACCAGCCCGTTGCGGCCGGTGCTGGAGGAACCGACGGCCTCCCGGCCCGCAGCGCGGAGGGCGGCGAGCGTCGGGGCACCGAGTTGCCCGGTCGCGCCGGTGACGAGGATGGCCATGGTGGTCCTTTCAACGTGCGTTTCCGCGGACGAGGCAGCAGGGGGTGGATGCCGTTGTCTCCAGTCTGCCGCCGGAGCCCGGTTCATGGTAGGCCCCGGTCATGGATCCTGCCGGGGTGGCCGGACCACGGTGAGCGGAAGGTCATGCGTGGCCGCCAGCGACTCGCAATGGCTGCCGGGTTCCCGTGCCACGGCGGCGGCGATCTCGGTCCGGTCCTCCGCAGTGCCGAGGAGCTCCATCAGCCGGTCGCGGAAGGCCGGTTCGATGGCGCCCAGGGCCACATACCCGTCGGCGGTCGAGTAGATGGGGTAGGTCGGCAAGACACCACCGAGCGGGGTTCCGGGACCCGTCAGACCGTGGCGCGCCTCCAGGCACGCGGAGACGGCGCGTTCGGCGCCGAGCAGGTCGGCTACCGGGACCAGCGGAAGCCGCGGGGGATCCAGCGTCCCGGCGTCACCGGCGCCCTGCACCGGTTCTTCCGTTCCAGCGTCCCCGACTCGGTGGCAGACCTGGAGGAGGACTGCTGGCGGCCCGCATCGGGAAGACTGGGACCATGAACATCACCAAGTCGGTCGTCCTCTTCGTTCTCGCCGCGGTCGCGGAGATCGGCGGTGCCTGGCTGATCTGGCAGACCGTGCGTGAAGACAAGGCCTGGTGGCTGGCCGGACTGGGCGTGATGGCACTGGGTGCCTACGGGTTCGTCGCCACCCTGCAGCCCGAGGCCAACTTCGGGCGCATCCTGGCAGCCTACGGGGGAGTGTTCGTCGCCGGGTCCCTGGCCTGGGGGATGGCCATCGATGGTTTCCGCCCCGACCGCTGGGACGTGATCGGGGCGATGATCTGCCTGGTCGGCGTCGCGGTCATCATGTTTATGCCCCGCGACGCCTCATGAATCCGGGCGCCCGTCGGCTCAGGTGTACCAGGAAGGTTCGGGCACCCGGCCGATGAGCTCGTATTCGCCGACCTCACGACGCTTGTGCGCCACCGGATCGTGCAGCGAGTGCGTGCGGATGTTCCGCCAGTAGAGGTCCAGGCCGACCGCGTTCGAGGTGGCGCGCGCCCCGGTGAGCTCGAAGATCCGGTTGGTTGTCTCCAGCGCCACGTCGTTGGCGACCTGCTTCGCCGCGGCAATCCGAACCGCCACCTGTCCGCGCGCCTCGGCGGTCAGGTCCTCGCGTGGGGCGTGCAGCAGCGCCGAGAGCTCGGCATCCACTGCCTCCGCCAGCGCCTGCCCGGCCCACAGGCGCGAACGCAGTTCCCCGTACGCGGCCAGGATGTAGGGGTCCTGTGTGGCCGATTCCTTCGGGTCCGACGTGTAGGGCCAGGCGCGCGTCCGCTCCCGCGTGTAGGTCCCGGCGGTGGCCAGCGCACCCTCGGCGATGCCCAGGTAGATGGCGGTGAAGATCTGCTGGATCAGCGGCACGTTCAAGGTGTTGTAGACCAGCGGCTGGAACTCCTTGTTCACAAAGCCGGCAGCTTCGGCCCAGCTGATCTCCACGTTGGTGATCGTCACGCCCCCGGATTCGGAGAGCCGCTGGCCCAGGTTGTCCCAGTCGCCGGCGAACACGATGCCCTCCTGCGCCGTGGGGACGATCGCGAACACGTGCTCGCCCGTCGGCAAGGCCCCTTCGAGGACCACCAGGTCGGCCACACGGGCGCCGGTGCTGAAGGACTTGTGGCCGGTGAACACCAGGGTTTCGCCGTGGTCCTGGACCGCCAAATCGTTGTCGCGCGGGTTCACCGCCCCGCCAAAGAACAGGTTCGCTGTCGTGTAGAGCTCCTCTACGGCGGCAATCTGCGCGTCGGTGCCGACCAGGTGCACGGCCCAGGCCCAGAGCAGGTGGTAGCCCAGCAGCTGCCCGATCGAGGCATCGCCGGCGGAGACCGCGCGGATGGTGCGCAGCGCCGTCGTCCATTCCTGCCCGCCGCCACCGTGTCCGGCGGGCGCCACCAGCAGGGTGAGGCTGGAGTCCTTGAGCAGTTGGACCTCGGCATCGGGCTTGGCCCCGGCACGGTCGCGCTCCAACGCATCGACGGCCAGGATCGCGGCGACCTCCTCGGCGCGGGCGATCCAGGCGGCCGGCGTGGCCGGGGTCGGCTGACCGGTCCAGGGCGAGGTGGCCAGAGCCTCGGTAAGCGTAGTGGTCATGGGTGGTCCCTTCGTCGAGGGCGTCGTGCGCCCGGTTCGTCATCGGTGCACCCCACGCTAGGAACCGGGGCGGCTGCGCAACAGCAGATGACCGGGATGGACGTCCCGCGACCGATTGTGTCCCTGGGTGACGTCGAAAAGTCACAGTACGACGGCGGCACCAGCAGTTTCCGGGCTGTCCCCACGTCATCTCCGGTCACCGGCCGTCATCCGCCGTCACGGTGCCTCGACGCGCCCTGACGGAGGCTAGTTTCGGCAGCAGGAGCCACGAACCAACGCCAGGAGCAACCATGACCCAGCAGACCGCCGAACCCACCACCGCGTCCTACCCGGAGCTGGCCGCCCGCTTCCGCCGGATCTTCGGGCGCATCGCCGCGGGTGCCTCCCAACGGGAAAAGGACCACGAGTTGCCCGCCGCCCAGATCCGCGAGCTGGCCGACGCCGGATTCGGCGCGTTGCGTGTTCCCGCCGAACACGGCGGCCTCGGCGCCTCCCTGCCACAACTCTTCGCACTGCTGACCGAGCTGGCCGCCGCCGACTCGAACATCGCCCAGGCCCTGCGCGCCCACTTCGCCTTCGTCGAGGACCGCATCCTCGCCGAGCCCGGTCCGGGGAGGGATGTCTGGCTGGATCGGTTCGTGCGGGGGGAGCTCGTCGGCAACTCGTGGACCGAAATCGGCGCCGTGGAGGTCGGACAGGTGCAGACCAAGGTCGTCCCCGCCCCGGATCTGGGGCCGGGGAAGTTCCGGGTGAACGGGACCAAGTTCTACTCGACCGGCAGCATCTTCGCCGACTGGATCGACGTCTACGCCGAACGCACCGACACCTCCACCCGCATCATCGCCGCGGTCGACGCCCACCAGCCCGGGGTGCTGCACGGCGACGACTGGGATGGCTTCGGCCAGCAGACCACCGGCTCCGGATCCTCCACGTTCACCGACGCCGTGGTGACGGAGGAAAACCTCATCGACTTCGACACCCGGTTCAAATACCAGACGGCGTTCTACCAGGCGGTGCTGCTGGTGGTGCAGGCCGGCAGCATCCGGGCGGCCCAGCGTGAGTTCTCCGACGAGGTCCGCGCCCGGACCCGGACGTTCAGCCACGCAGCGGCGCCGGTGTGGCGCGAGGATCCGCAGATCCTGCAGGTCATCGGCGAACTGGCCGCTGCGGGATTCGCGGGGGAGGCGATCGTCGACAAGGTGGCCGCGGCCCTGCAGGACGCCCACGACGCGGCGCTCCAGCTGCGGGCAGGAGAACTCACCCTCCAACAGGAAGAGCAGGTGAACGACGCCGCCGAACTCGCCTCCGCAGAGGCCCAGGTGGCACTGACCCCGTTGTCCGTCAACGCGATCTCCCACGCCTTTGACGCGTTGGCCGCCTCGGCAACGTCCACGGCGAAGAACCTGGACCGGCACTGGCGCAACGCGCGCACCGTCGGGAACCACAACCCGTACGTCTTCAAGGCCCGGCTGGTCGGAGACCTGTCGGTGAACGGCACGGCGTTGCCCCGGGTGTGGGCGATCGGGGCCTCCGCCGCATCGAAGTAGCGCCCCGAGGGGAGTGCTGGCTAGTGGGTGCCCTGGAAGCGCGCGGCCAACCGGTCCAGCGTGCGTTCGATGTTCCCCGGCGTGCTCCGGGTGAAGCCCATCAGCCGCAGGATCCATTGGTGTTTGATGCGGGAGGCATCCCAGGTTTCACTCACCAGCGTTCCACCGGGTGCCTCCTCCAATTCATACCGCCACCGGTGGCCGTTGAAGTGACGCCAGGCGATCTGCCGGTCCTCCTCGAACTCGACCACGGTGTTCTGGATCCGGTAAGGAACGCCCAGCCGCATGTCCATCCCGAATTCGGAACCGAGAGCCAGCCGCTGGGGAACCTCATCACGGGAGGACTTCACGGTGCCGGAGCCGTCGATGAGCACGTGCTGTGCCGGATCGGCCAACAGGTCGAACACCGCCGACGGTGGGGCCTCGACCAGGCGCTGGCGGGTCACGAAATACGGGGATTGTTCCATGGGCCATTCCTACGCTGGGGTGGTTGCCCAGCGCAACTCGGCCGACGGCATCATCACCATTCACCAATCGCCAATGAGTGAATCCTCGGCCGATTAGGCTGTAAAGAAGTTTCTCCGTGAATACTGGAAACGGGCCACCCGCGGGTGGCCGGATACAACGGTCAGGAGGAGAGTCGTGAGCAGGTCCATCAGCGTTTGCCCCGTGGAGGGAATCGGAATCGGTGAGGCAAAGGTCGTCGATGCCGAGGAAACCGGCATCGGCACGGACATCTCTGTATTCCACAGCGATGATGGGCAGTTTTACGCGCTCGATGACGAATGTACGCACGGGGCGGCTTCACTGGCTGAGGGGTGGATCGAGGCAGGCGAGGTCGAATGCCCGCTCCACTCTTCCCGCTTCTGCCTCAAGACCGGCAAAGTGCTGTGTTTGCCGGCCACCAAAAATGCCCGCACCCACAAGGTCGAGGTGCGCGATGGCACGGTGCTCCTCTATCCGGGGGTGCCCACCTTAGTCGAGTAGCGGAAACCGCAGGAACAGCCCGTTAGCGTCATGGGGCGGGGGACCTCAGCGGCGAGAACTCGGTCATCAGCGCGGCACCGGCGGACGGCTCCGCCCACGCTCGATGAAATAGACATCTGCAGCCTGCACCACGATGATGTCCGGGCACTGCTGCTGGCCTCTCCCGCTGAGCCTTCAAGATGCCGGAAGCCATGAGCATCCGGCTGGAACGGGCGGAACGGCTGATGAAATCATTGACGGGCAACGACGTGGAGCAGCGGCTCGCGTCCTACCTGCTGGAGCGCGAGCAAAGTGGTTCTGCCCATCACCGATCCCGCGGCGCTGGCCGCCATCTGGCGCCCGCGGCCCCGCTAGTTTTGGTCGACTCCGAGGGCGCCTCCATCGGTCAACTCCGCCGTGTCGCTTCCCTTGGCCCACTCCGCTGGGTGCTTCCCGCTCTCCGCCGCACCCGCTACAGGAGCATGCGCAGGGGTTCTTCCAGTGTCCGCTTGAGGTCGCGGAGGAACGCCGCGGCCACCGCGCCATCGAGGACACGGTGGTCCGAGGTGAGCGTGATCTTCATGATGCGGCGGGTACGCAGTTGGCCGTCCTCGACAAACGCCTCCTCAGTGGCCGCTCCTACCGCCAGGATGGCGGCTTCGGGGGGATTGATCACTGCGGTGAAGTTGTCGATCCCGTACATGCCCAGGTTGCTGATGGTGAACGTTCCCCCGCTGTATTCCGCCGGATTGAGGCGCCCGACGCGGGCCCGCTCGGCCAGGTCCCGAATCTCCGCGTTTATAGTGGCCAGCCCCTTGTCATCCGCGGAGGTCACTACGGGCACCATCAGCCCATCGTCCACCGCAACGGCGATGCCGATATTGACTTGGCGGTGGCGGAGGATCTTGTCCCCGCCCCACGACGAATTCACCTCCGGGTGCGCCCGCAGCGTGACGGCGCAGGCCCGGGCCAGAAGGTCCGTAACGCTGATCTTCGTGCCGGCTTCGGCGAAGCTCTCGTTGACCTCGGTGCGAAAGGCCAGCAGCCGGTCGACCCGCACAATGTTGGTCAGGAAGAAGTGCGGCGCCGCCGCGCTTTCTGACAGTCGCCGTGCCGTTACCCTGCGCATGCTGGACAGCGGGATCTCTTCGGTGCCCGTATCTTCCGTGCCCCCGCCCGACGTCTTCTTGCCGACCACCCCGGCGGCCGCGGTCGATGCACCAACTGCCGATCCTGCGGCCGCTGCCCCGCCCTGTGCCTTGATTGCGGCCTCGATGTCGGCTCGGACGATGCGCCCTCCCGGACCGGTGCCGGCGACCTGCGCCAGGTCAAGGTGGTGTTCGGCGGCGATGCGGCGGGCCAGCGGGGAGCTGAGCACGCGTCCAACGGCCCGGTTGGGCTCGCCTCCCCTGGCGGACTCGCCCGCCCCGGCCGAGGCCGCTGGGCCAGCGCTCTGAACTGCCGGGGCATCGTGGGCCGCCTGGCTTTCCTGGCCAGTCGTGGGAGGGCTTGGCGCTGCCGTCTGCTGGTTCGGATCGCCGGCCATCTCCGCAGGCTGCGCCCCGACACCGCCGGTCGCCGTCGCCACGTCTCCAGCCGCTGCCGGGTTCCCGCTGCTGCCATCGCCAATGACGGCCACCAGCTCCCCGATGGGAACGACAGCCCCCTCGGGAACCAGCCGACGCTCCAATACCCCCGCCTCGAACGCCTCCAAATCCATGGTGGTCTTGTCCGTTTCGACCTCGGCCAGGACATCGCCCTTCTTGACTACATCGCCTTCGTTCATGAGCCAGCGGCTGAGCACGCCCTCGGTCATGGTGTCGGACAGACGGGGCATCACTACTTCAGGCACGGTGTCTCCTAACGGATGAAGCTCGTGGCTTCAAGCAGCTCGCGAATGACCCTGATCAGATCGTTGGCATCGGGCAACGCGGCCAACTCCAGCGGTTTGGCGTAGGGGAGCGGCACCTCGGCGGCCGCCACCCGGCGGACAGGTGCGTCGAGGTAGTCGAAGGCACCCTCCATCAGGGTCGCTGAAATTTCCGCCCCGATGCCATAGCTGAGCCAATCATCCTCGAACACCACGGCACGGCTGGTCCTGCGCACCGATGCACAGACCGTCTCCCGGTCCAGGGGACGCAGGCTGCGCAGATCTACCACTTCCACCGAAATGCCCTCCTCCTCCAGCTGGCGTGCGGCCTCGAGCGCGATCGTGCTCGCCCGGGAGTAGGCGATCACGGTCACGTCCGAGCCTTCCTTGACGACTGCCGCCTTGCCGATCTCTGCGACCTGTTCGCCGTCGGGCACCTCGCCCTTGGTGCTGTACAGCGAGAGGTTTTCCAGGAAGATCACCGGGTCGTCATCGCGGATCGCGGCGGTCAGCAGTGCCTTGGCATCCGCCGGGGTGGAAGGAGCCACCACCTTCAGGCCCGGCACATGTGCATACCAGACCTCGAGGTTCTGTGAGTGGGTGGCCGCCAGTTGCTGTCCGCCGCCGCCGGGGGTGCGGATCACGATGGGCACCGGCGTCTGCCCGCCGAACATGCCGTAAATTTTGGCCGCATGGTTCACGATCTGGTCGACGGCGATCAGGCTGAAGTTGATTGTCATGATTTCGACGACGGGGCGCATTCCCAGCATCGCTGCACCGATGGCCGCACCGACGAAGCCCTCCTCGGCGATCGGGGTGTCACGCACCCGGGCAGGACCGAACTCCTGGAGCAGTCCGGCGGTGATCTTGTAGGAGCCTTCGAAAATGCCGATCTCCTCGCCGATGAGGAACACGCTCTCGTCGCGGGCAAGCTCCGCGCGCAGGGTCTCGTTCAATGCCTGGCGGTAGGTGATGATGGGCATCGTCTCTCCTGTACTGGTCATGGCATGTCGACTACAGGATCGCCGGGCAGGGCATGCGGGGCGTTGGCCACGGGCGTGGCGTAAGCGAAATCGAAGAGCTCCTCCGGCGCCGGGTCCGGGCTGGAATCGGCGAAGGCGACGGCGGCCGCCACCTGCTTATCCACTTCGGCCTCGACCTCCGCCGCGTCGTCCTCGTCGAGTGTCCCGGCCTTCAGCATCCGTGCCCGCAGGGCCGGCACCGGGTCCGCCCGGCTGGCTTCCTGGGTGTCTTCGGCGGAACGGTAGCGCGCGGGATCGACCACCGAGTGGCCCTTCAGGCGGTAGCTCATCACCTCCAGCAGCCCCGGCCGGCGCTCGCTGCGTGCCCTTTCCAACGCCCCTGCGGCGGCGTCGCGGACGGCGATCACGTCATTGCCGTCGATGCGTTCCCCCGGGATCCGGTAGGAGGCGCCGCGCTTGTACAGCTCCGGTTCGCCCGAAGCCGTCTCGACGGTGGTGCCCATGCCCAGCCGGTTGTTCACGATCACGTACACGATGGGCAGGTTCCAGATGGCTGCGATGTTCAGCGACTCGTGGAAAGCGCCGATGTTCGTGGTGCCGTCGCCGAGGTGGCACATGACGGCCTCCGTCTCCGGCCCCGGCCCAGCGCGGTAAGTCAGGGCAAGCGCCGCCCCGGTTGCCAGGGGTATCTGTCCGCCGACGATGCCGTAGCCGCCCAGCATCCGGGTTGCGGTGTCAAACATGTGCATGGAGCCGCCGCGGCCCTTGGACACTCCGGTGGCCTTGCCGAACAATTCGGCCATCACCGCACCCGGATCCATGCCGCGGCAGAGTGCGTAGCCATGGTCGCGGTAGTTGGTGAAGAGGTAGTCGCGGCTTTGCAGCGCAGCCATCAGGCCGACGACGGTCGCCTCCTCGCCGAGGTTCAGGTGGCAGTAGCCGCCGATCTTGGCGCGCTTGTACATTTCTGAGGCGGTCAACTCAAACGATCTGATGAGCACCATCTGCCGGTAGTAGCCCAGTAGGGCGTCGACGGACTCGGGAGCCCGGGGTCCGCGGTCGCTCTCGTTTTCCTCCACCGTGCCTGTCATGTCGGCCATAACGAACCTCTCTCTGCTTGCCGCCGGCTTCGCTGTCCACCGTTGCGGTCAGGGCCCGGGCAGCTGTTCCTGAAAATGGAACCGGTCACTGCCGGCGTGACACTTCGGGCAGCTACCGGGAGGATGCTCTCCCCGGAACGATTCGCCGCAGACGCCGCACACCCACTCGGTGGCCAGCAGTGCCATGACGTCGCCGCGGCTGACGATGCCCACCAGGCGTCCGTCCTGAAGGATGGGCAGTCGTCGGATCCGTTGTTCAATCAGCAGTTGGCGGATGTCGGCAATGGGCGTATCGGTCGTGGCCGAAATGACGGAAGTGGTCATCACGGCGGAGGCTGTCGGCCCGGATTTGGCCAGCAGGTCGTATTCGCTGACGAGGCCGACCACATGCCCGCTCCCATCCACGACGGGGGCCGCGCTGATGTGGTGGCCGCCCAGAAGCGTGGCGATTTCCGCCAACGGCATTCCGGGGGATGCCGTTACCACCGGCGAAGTCATGATCTCTGCGGCCGTTGTCGCGACTGATGCTTCCACTGAACGCACCTTCTTCGATTCGCCGGTCCCATCGGCAGGATGAGAGCGGGACGGCCGTGCTCTGAAACCTATGCCCTGGGATTGACCCTAGCCAGAAAGACCGGCTTTTGAAACGGTACGGGTGCGGCTTCGGCACATTGGACGCCGCTCATCTGCTTCGTGATCGACCGAGGATTGGAATCGGCCGGCCTCCCCCCGCGTCACGCTTCAAGGGCATTCCGAATGCCGGAGGCGTATTTGCCAACCTGGAGTGAGGCCCCAGGCGCCGGGGCCGAAGGTCGCCCCGACGGCCAAGTCGGCCGCGGCCGAACGCGTCTCCTTCGCCAGGGAGACCGCCTCGTCATATGGATGCAGCTTGTTGCCATCGATCGTCGCGGCGACCACCCGCGACCCTTTGCCTTGAGCGAACCGGCACCGGGGCTCCCGGAATCCGTGGAGTGAACCATAGATTGCTCATCAACATGGCCACCGACTTCGACGGCCGCCTCGTGCTCAACCTGCAGGAGGCCGGCGCCATCGCGGGTTCGTGTCCGGCTCCCCACCTGTGGCTCAAGGGGCCCGCCACCATCGCAATGTGGGAACAACCCCCCGGTTTTCAAGATTCGTACCTGCGTGCCCGGTCCCATCGGGTGTGCCGGGAACCATAGTGGCAAGTGCCTGCCCTCTCCGCACCTCGCCTACGGGGCAACATGACCAGGCGGGGCATCGGCCCGTTACCGGCATCGTCGGTCGGCGCCCAGGGCGCCGCTCCCGGGAACCCGGCCGAGTTGTTTCTTCCCATTGGCATCAAGACCTTTCGATGCATATGGTGAGGGCATGACAGCAAGGCCCCGGTGTTCAGGCGTCGTCGCCAGTTCAGCACGCACACAACCGGCGGTGGTGCTGAGCCGTCCCAAGCCTGTCGTCCCACACCGGCCGTTGCATTCGCCGGCACGCTAACCATGGGGTTCCCCGACGAATTCGTTGATGGACAAATCAATCCGGCCAACGCGCCCATTCCAGGGGTGGACAAGACATCCGGCGGGCTGATAGCCAACCTGCCGCCCGCATCCTTCTCCTTTGTGATGGCAACGGGAATCGTGTCTACCGGACTCGACGTCTACGGTGCGCCGTTGCCGGCCCTGATCTTGTTCATCATTGCGATTCTCGGTGGGCTGGTGCTCTCCGTGGCAACCGTGCTCCGGTTGACGGGGAAGTTCGGTCTTGTGATGCAGGATATTCGCAGTCCAGGTCGGGCATTCGGCTTTTTCACGCTCGTGGCTGCTGCCAATGTGGTTGGCACGCACTTCGAAATGTACGGATGGACCGGTACTGCCATAGCTCTCGCGGCGCTGAGCGCGGTCATTTGGACGCTGCTCAACTACATGTTGCCGACGGAACTGCTCGTCGCGGAGCGAAGAAGCCCGATTATGGCGGAAATCAACGGCAGCTGGTTCCTCTGGGTCGTGGGAACCCAGTCCCTGGCCGTGGCCGCATCAATGATGGCTCGGGTGGGCGGATCCGCACTCGTGGCCGCGGTTGCTGTCGGGCTCTGGGGCGTCGGAGTGATGCTCTATCTCATCGTCGCGACACTGGTCACGATCAGGCTACTCACCCATGCCGTGGATCCCGCCGCCCTGAGCCCGACGTATTGGATCTACATGGGGGCAACAGCCATCTCGGTGCTTGCCGGGTCGCAAATACTTCGGTTGCCCCCGGAGACGCCCGTTCTCGAAACCACGGCGCCCGTCGTCGCCGGCATCAGCTACATCCTGTGGGCTCTCGGCCTGTGGTGGATTCCATTGTTGGTGGTCTTCGGGATCTGGAGGCACTTCCTGCGACACCGGCCGCTCCGCTACGAAATCAGCCTGTGGAGCATAGTCTTTCCCCTCGGGATGTATGCCACGGCCAGCATGCTTTTCGGCAGGGTTGAAGGTCTGCACTTCATGGTCGTTCTCGGCGCGGTCGTCATCTGGGTGGCGGTACTCGCCTGGCTTGCTTCCACCTTCGCGATGATTGTTGCTGGCACCGCATGGCTTGGCCGACAGCGGGCCGGCCGCCATCCACGCTCGGGTTCACGGCGCTAGGTTCCACGCCGAGACCGGATCACCGCGGCCGCTTCCCATTGCCATTCCGTTTTCGGGCGGCCAGGTGGCGGGTTCTCCAGACGGACCATGTGGCGTATTCGCGTTTGACCACGTGCAGGTGGCCCGCGGTCATTGCGGGTGCCGGACCTCGGCGAGCGACTTGGTGCCCTCCAGTTCCGCGGGGCTGCAGACGCCAATCAATGGCCCGGCATGATCGCCTGCGGATTCGACCGTGCTGCTGAAAACCGACGCCGAGGTTCGCCAACTGCTCCAGTCCGGATACCCGACGAATGACGGTTTCCCGCGATGGCCACACATGTAGATGGACCCCGGACATTTAGCAACTGTTGCTTCTAAGTTCTTTCGGTCGCGCCCGCATGCCGGGTATGGCTAGCTCCGGTAGCCGAGACGCGCACCCATGTGAAACTGAGTCTCTTGACTTGAACCCCAGTTTCATTACACACTGATGTGACACAGACCACCCTGATCAGAGGAGCGGCGATGTACGCCACCTTGTCCGTCGCTGCCATCCTGGCAGAATCCGCCCACCGCTTCGCCGATCGTCCGGCAGTGACCCTGGGAGGCGAATCGGTCAGCTACGCCGATCTCTGGGGCCAGACGCGTGCCTATGCGGGGGCGCTCCGCGACGCCGGCGTGGAGCCGGGTTCGCGGGTCGCCGTGCTCATCCCCAACGTGACCGACTTCGCGCGCACCTACTACGCGGTGCTGGCCCTGGGCGGGACCGTCGTGCCCATCCACGCGCTGCTCAAACGCCACGAGATCGAATACATCCTGCGCGATGCGGAGGCGGGCCTGCTGGTGTGTGCCGCACCGCTGCTGGAGCAAGGGGCCCAGGCGGCCGAGGCTGCCGGCGTCGATGTCCTGACAGTGCTGGCTCCCGAGGCAGGGGACCACGATCGTCTCGAGGACCGCGCCGCCGCCGCGGAGCCGATCGGCACGTACCTGCCCATGCGCCCGGACGACATCGCCACGATCCTCTACACGTCGGGGACCACCGGCAAACCCAAGGGGGCGCTGGGCTGCCACTTCGCGCTGCTCGAACAGGTCAACGTCCTGCTCACCAGCACCTTCGACTTCCGCGAGGGCGACCGCATCTTCGGCGGCCTGCCGCTGTTCCACACGTTCGGGCAGACCGTCGTGCTCAACGCCGGACTGCGCGCCGGCGCGGAGATCATGCTGCTGCCCAAGTTCACGCCGGCCGCGGCCCTGGACATGGTGATCGACGAGAAGATCGAGATCTTCTGCGGGGTGCCGACCATGTACCTCGCGCTGCTGCAGGCCTTCCGCGACCGGCCGGAAAAGCCCACCGCGCTGCGCTACGCGGTCTCCGGCGGTGCCTCGCTGCCGATGGCTGCCCTGGAGGCCTTCGAGGAGAACTTTGGGTCGAAGGTGTACGAGGGATATGGACTCACGGAGACGTCCCCTGTCGCCACCTTCAACCACGTCGGCCGCCCGCCGGTGCCCGGCACGATCGGCACGCCCATCTGGGGTGTCGACGTCGAGATCGCGCGCCCCGAAATCCTCGACGCCATAGAGCTGCTGCAGCGCGGGGAACTCGGCGAACTCGTGGTCCGCGGCCACAACCTCTTCGCCGGTTATCTGAACCGCCCCGAGGCAACGGCCGAAGCGATGGTCGACGGCTGGTTCCGCACCGGCGACCTCGGCACCAAGGACGAGGACGGGTACCTGCGCATCATGGACCGCAAAAAGGACATGATCCTGCGCAACGGATACAACGTGTACCCCCGCGAGGTCGAGGAGTACCTGATGAAGCATGCGGAGATCTCCAATGTCGCCGTCTTCGGCATCGAGGATGTGATGCATGGCCAGGAGATCGTCGCCGCGGTGACCCTCGTCCCCGACAGCCAGCTCACGCCGGACGCCATTCGCGACTATGCCTCCGACGGGTTGGCCGCCTACAAGTACCCCCGGGTGGTGCGGATCGTCAGCGAATTCCCGGTCGGTCCCAGCGGGAAGATCCTCAAGCGCGAACTGGTGGCGGAGTACCAGACGGACTAACCGTCCCAGTTGCCACCTCCGGGACCCGGGCGTTCAGTGCCTGGGTCCTGCGGTGTCGGCCGGCTTCAGGCCCGGGTGCGACTTCGCGACCGCCGCTGCCAAGGGCCCGGAGGGTACGAGGTGGCTGACGACGGCCAGCGTGCGATTCAGCCAGCCCGGGATGGCGACGGTCCGGCCGCGGTCCAGGGCCTCGATCCCGAACCCCGCCACCCGGGAAGGGGAGAGCCACATCGCCTTCGGCAGGGTGGCCGCCGCCGCGTCGGCCGGGAACCCGGCGCGCTCGCCGAACCCCGTGGCGACAGGCCCCGGGCACAGGACCGTCGCCACGACCCCTGAGCCCGCAAGTTCCGCAGCGAGGCTGCGTGTGTACGAGAGCACGAACGCCTTGGCCGCCCCGTAGCTGGCCTGCCCGGGCAGGGGCTGGAAAGCGCCGGTGGAGGCGACATTGAGGACGGCGCCGCTGCCACGGGCGACCATGTCCGGCAGAAAACGCGTGGTGAGGTCGAGCACCGCCGCCACATCGACCTCCAGGACCCGCAACTCGGCGGCGGTGTCCGAAGCGCTGATGGCACCAGTGGTGGCGACGCCCGCATCGTTGACCAGAATCTCGATCCGGCGGCCCTGGGCCGCGACCCGTTCGGGAAGCGCCGCGCGGCCGGCCGGATCGGCGAGATCGACAGCGATGACCGAGGCGCTACCGCCGCGCGCGATGATGTCCGCCGCGACGGCCTGCAATGGTGCCTCGCGTCGGGCGACCAGGATGACGTGGTGGCCACGGGCGGCGAGTTGGCGTGCCAGTTCCGCGCCGATCCCGGATGAGGCGCCAGTGACCAGCGCGGCTCCGGTGTTCGAGGGGTGGGGCAATGGCATGTTCGGCCTTCCGTCAGGTAATGGTCCCAGTAGACCACTAACCGGGGACGGCACCGGGTCAGAGCCGCCGCTGGGTGCCCACGGGGAAACGGCGGCGGGAAAGCTCCACCTGGTCCGGGTCGATGTCCACGATGAGCAGCCCGGGTCCGGTGCCGAGTCCGCCCAGCACGGTGCCGAAGGGGTCGATGACCGAGCTGTGCCCGACCGAAACCGGTGCAGCCTGGCACGCCCCGACGGCAAAACTGCAGGTCTCGATGGCGCGGGCTGCTGTGAGGACCTGCCACTGTCGGGTCTTGCCCGCTCCGGGTACCCAGGAGGCGCAGACCAGCAGCACGTCCGCTCCGGCGTCGACGAGGGACCGGGACTGCTCGGGGAAGCGCAGGTCGTAGCAGGCCTGCAGGCCGAAGCGCACGCCGTCGAGTTCGAACGTCACCGGGGCGGCGTCCGGTGCCGGCTCGATGTAGTCGGATTCGGCGTACCCCTGGGCGTCGAAGAGGTGGATCTTCCGGTAGGCGGCCAGCCGCCGGCCGGAGTCGTCGAAGGCCACCAGCGTATTGAACGCCTTGCCTGGCCGCGTACCGGTCTCCACCACCCCGGCAACCAGGGCCACTGAGTGCCGGGCGGCGATCCGCGATAGCTCGGTGCAGATCGGCCCGTCCAGGGGTTCGGCGACCTCCGGGAACGTGGCGTCCACAGCGTTCTTCTCGTACGTCGCGTACTCCGGCAGCACCAGCAGCTGGGCACCGTTGCCCGAGGCTCGCCGGGCAGCAGCTTCGATTGCGCGCAGGTTGGCATCGACGTCGTGCCCCGAGGCCATCTGTCCCACGGCGATGCGCATGCGTTTCCTCCGTCTTCGCCCGGCAGGGCCGGTTGTCCCGGGCCGTGGCCCGATTCCTAGACTGCCACTTCGTCGGTGGATTTCATCTCCGGTGGGGCCACGCGGAATCCCCGGGTGATGATGGCCAGCACCACCACGCCGACGGCCAGCCAGATCAGGCCCAGCGTCAGGGCATGCACGTCCAGCTGCGAGAGCAGGAAGCCGCAGATGATGGCCCCGATCCCGGGGATGACGACCCAGCTGACGACGTTCAGGTGCCGACCGGCCCGGGCCTCGCGGACGTAGTGGAACACCACCGACACGTTGACCAGCGTGAACGCGGTGAAGGCCCCGAAGTTGATGAACGAGGTCGAGGTGGCCACGTCCATGAAGATGGCGATCAGGCCGACGGCACCGGCGATGAGCAGGTTCAGCACGGGGGTGTGGAAGCGCTCATTGAGGCGGCCGAACACTGCCTTCGGCAGGACCGAGTCGCGGCCCATCGCGTAGAGCAGGCGCGATGCACTGGCCTGGGCGGCGAGCCCCGAGGAGAACTGCGCGACGACCAGCCCGGCAAGGAAGACCGCCCCGAACACGGTCCCGCCGATCTGCAGGGCGATCGAGCTGGCCGCGGAGGCGGAGTCCTCGAACATCCCTCCCGGGTGGACCAGCTGGGTGGTGTAGGAGACCAGGACGAAGATCCCGCCGCCGATCAACGCGATGAGCATGATGGCGCGCGGCATGTTCTTGCGCGGTTCGATCGTTTCCTCGGTCAGCGTGGTGACGGCGTCGAAACC
The DNA here is from genome assembly GCF_056680475.1 of Arthrobacter sp. ASL1. Classification (NCBI taxonomy): domain Bacteria; kingdom Bacillati; phylum Actinomycetota; class Actinomycetes; order Micrococcales; family Micrococcaceae; genus Arthrobacter; species Arthrobacter sp. ASL1. The sequence goes on along the minus strand of NZ_CM155284.1, from coordinate 1,628,679 downwards.
CAGGAACGAGTACGCGGCGATGGCCGCCCCGGCGGTGATGGTGCCGAAGCTGGAGGTCGGGTTGGTGAACGGGCCGGCGCTGAGGAGCCCGCCGGCGCCGTCGGCGGAGAAGACGTGGCCGATCGACAGCACGACGAAGAAGACGATGACCAGTATCTGGAAGGTCATGAGGACGTAGTTGGCCTTGTCGGCGACCTGGATGCCCAGGATGTTCAGCGCCGTGGTGATGGCGATGAAACCGATGATCCACACGGCCATCGGGATGCCCGGGAACTGCGCGTTGAGGTAGGAGCCGCCGATCAGCCAGATCACCATGGGCAGGAAGAGGTAGTCCAGAAGGATCGCCCACCCGACGAGGAAGCCGGCCCGGGGGTCGATGGACCGGCGCACATAGGTGTAGGCGGAACCGGCCACGGGGTAGGTGATGGCCATGCGGCCGTAGCTGTGCGCGGTGAACAGCATGGCGATCATCGCCACCAGGTAGGCGGACGACGAGGCCCCGCCGGTCTCCTCGGCGATGACGCCGAAGATCCCGAGCACGATCAGCGGCGTCAGGTAGGCCAGGCCGAACAGGACCAGCGAGGGGAGCTTCAGGGTCCGGGTCAGGGTGGGTTGCGTGCTCATGGGGTGCTCCTGGGGGATCGGTGCTGTGGGGTCCAGGTGACGGGATCGATGCGCCCGTCGTAGACCGGGAGGTGGATGGGTGCCTCGCCGGGCCGGAACTGCGACCACATGCGGTTCACCCCGGCGGTGCCGTTTTCACGGACCCGTGCGACGGCGGAGAGGTCGAGTTCGGCGGTGAGCAGCTTGGGTTCGGCGTCGGCGGCCTCGGCGATGACCTCGCCCTCGGGGCCGACAATGATGCTGCGACCTTTGCCCACGGGTCCGGCGCAGTTCACCGAGACCATGAACACCTGGTTCACGATGGCGTTCGCCCGGGCCAGGACGAGCTCCTGGGCGCGATCGGCGGTGGTGGTCTTGACGACGTTGAGGATGACCTCGGCGCCCATCCAGGCCAGCTGGCGGGTGGTTTCCGGGTACCAGGCGTCGTAGCAGATGTTCAGCCCCACCCGGGTCTGCTCGAGGTCCGCGGTGGCAAACGTCGAGCCCGGGTCGTAGGGCTCGTGCGGGCGCCACGGGAAGATCTTGCGGTAGCTCGCTGCGATCTCACCGACTGGGGAGAGGACCAGCTCGGTGTTGAAGAGTTCGCCGTCGGGACCGCGCTCGCAGACGCTGCCCGGGACCAGCCAGATGCCCAGGTCGCGGGCGATGGCCCGCAGGCCGTCCACCCGCGGGCCATCGAGCGGCTCGGCGGCGCCCTGCAGGGCCTCGGTGCGCTGGAGGTCGGGCGACCCGTCCCCAAACAGATGCAGTTCGGGGAACACCACCAACCGGGCGTCGGGTCGGGCGGCCAGCGCATCGGACACCTCGGCGGCGAAGGCGGAGAGCGGTTCGCCGATGAGGCGTGGGGCAGCCTGGGCGGCGACGAGCGGCAGTGTCGAGGTCATGTTGGGCTCCGGACGTTGTTGTGACTCAGCACATAATAGATCACAATGAACGAATAGAAAACTAGTACGACGACGGACCTAGAGTAGGAGCATGAGCGTGCCTGACGAAGAACCCGGCGACGAGTCGCCCATCGGCGGCGTGGCGCTGGCCGGCATCGAGCGGATCACCGCCATCGACGCCGTGCGCACACGTATCGCGATGGCCATATCGCTGGGTCTGCTGCGTCCGGGGGAGCGGCTGCCGGACCAGCATGAGGTCGCCGCCGGCCTCTCGGTCGGCACGATCACCGCCCGCCGGGCGCTGACCAGCCTCGCCGGCGAGGGGATCGTCGTGCGCCGTCGCGGCCGCCATGGTGGAACCTTCGTGGCCGAGGATCCGCCCGTGGAGGCGCTACGGGCCCTCGCCGTCGGCCCCACCGATTTCGCCGCAGTGCACCGGCTCGTGGACCGGCGGTTGCTCTTCGAATGTTCGGTCACGCACTTCGCCGCCTTGACCGCCACGGAGGGCGAGTTGGCGGAGCTCGATGAACTGACCGCGACGATGGCGGCATCCGCGACGTGGGCCGAATACCACCAGGCCGACGAACACTTCCATCGCCTGGTGGGAGCGGCGGCCGGGATGAACGGTGCGACGGAGCAATACCATCGCACCTTGGCAGAGCTCTACGCCTACTTCATTCCGTACCCGATCAATGAGCTGCACACTGCGAACGCCGACCATGTCGAGCTGGTGGCCGCACTCCGGGACCGGGATGTCGTTCGGGCCGTGGAGATTTCCCGGCGCCATGTCGATGTCCTGCATCGCACCATGTTCATGGGGCTGCTGGAGTCCGGATAGCCCTGGACTGTTCCCCTCATGATGCCGGGGTGGCCGCACCTCCGGAACGTGGGGAGGGTCCGAGGCTGTCGTAGGCAAATTCGACGAGGTAGTCATTCAAGGCGGTGGAGGCGGCGGCAGCTCCTGGCTCGTCGGCAGTGAGGATCGCCTTGAGGATCCTTTGGTGGAGCCGTGCCCCCACGTGGATGTGGTGTTCCTGGTCCCGCATGTGCGCGATCCAGAATCTGCGGGACAACGCCTGTGCCGGAGCCAGCGCCTCGGAGACGTAGTCGTTGTCGGCCGCGGCGGTGATCAGGTGGTGCGTGGTGCTCACGGTCTCGAGGTAGGTCACCAGTGTGAAGGTTTCCTCCTTTAGCCGCCGCACCATGGCGGTCATTTGCTCTTGATCGCCAGTCCCGGCCCGCTGGCAGGCCAACGTGACCGCGAGGACCTCCAGGGCGCGGCGCATTTCCAGCAACCGCAGCTGAGACTCCACGGACGTCGCGGGAATGAGCACGCCCTTGTTCGGATGGATCTGCACCATCCGTTCACGAGCCAGGCGTTGCAGGGCCTCGCGGATCGGGGTGCGGCCATAACCGGTCATCTCGGTCAGGCGGGATTCGGAGACCAGTGACGCCGGGGCAATCTCCTGGAAGACGATCATCCGTTCCAGCTCCGCGTACGCGCTTTCGGCCTTTCCCATGGCTGGCATCTCCCGACCTCCCCGTGACTGTTCCGCAATGTGGCGGGGTCTGTAACCCCTCGAACCAACGTATGCGACAAAGCATTGACTTCTTGTGATCTTACCCATATGTTACCGATATATCGGTTGCACATCGTTTCGGAGACGGGCAGCCTGACCCCTTGATACGGAGGCTTCCCTTGAATACCCCACCCCGGATAGAAAAACGGACCATTGATTTCATTCCGGACGCCGAGCGGCACGGTTCGCCCCGGAGCCTGTTTTTCGTCTGGTTCGCAGCCAACACCTCCATCACGGCGGTGGTGACCGGTTCACTGTTCGTCGTCCTGGGGAACTCCGCCCTGTGGGCCATCCCCGCCGCGGTGATCGGCAATATCCTCGGCGGGTTCGTCACGTCGCTGCACTCCGCCCAGGGCCCGATCCTCGGCGTTCCCCAGATGATCCAAAGCCGGGCGCAATTCGGCTACTACGGAGCGATCCTGCCGCTGGTCCTGTCCCTGATCATCTACCTCGGCTTCTACGCCACCGGCCTGGTGCTCGGAGGCCAGGCCATCGGGGATCTTCTCCACATCCCCACCCAGGCAGGCGCCATCATCTTCGCAGCGCTCTCCACGCTGCTCGCCATCGTCGGCTACCGGTACATCCACAAGTTCTCCAAGGTGGCCACGGCGTTGAGCGCAGTGGTCTTCGTGGTGCTGTTCATCCGCATCCTGGCCGGGCCAGGGGCCGGGATGCTCACGCAGGATGCCGGCTTCGCCGTCGCTCCCTTCGTGCTGGGGATCTCCCTCGCCGCATCGTGGCAATTGACGTTCGGTCCCTACATTGCTGACTATTCGCGCTACCTGCCCCGTAACACCTCCAAGGCGGCCACCATGGGCTGGACCTTCGCCGGAAGCGTCATCGGTGGTTCCCTGGCCATGACGCTGGGCGCTCTGGGAGCCACCTTGGGCGGGGACAGTTTCAGTGCCAACCAAGTCGGATATCTCGCGGACCTGGGCGGAAAATTCGCCTGGCTAGTGCTGCTGGCCGTGATCTGTGGCAAGCTCACCGGCAATACGCTGAGCACCTATGGAGGGTTCATGTCGCTGGCGACAATCGTCACGGCGATCACCCGCACAGAACTGGTCGGACGGGTGGGCCGGACCATCTACATCCTGCTCATTTCGGCCGCAGCCCTCGGCCTGGCCCTGGCGGCGACCAACAACTTCGTCGCCACCTTCACGAACTTCCTGCTGTTCCTCCTCTACTTCATGACCCCCTGGTCGGCCATCAACCTCGTCGACTTCTATTGGGTCCGCAAGGAGCGCTACAACGTGGAGGCCCTCTTCCAGCCGGACGGCGAATACGGACGGACCAATTTCGTGGCCATCGCTGCCTATGCCGCCGGTGTCCTGGTCCAGATCCCCTTCATGAACAGTCCGATCTACGTCGGACCGATCGCCGACTGGTTGGGTGGAGCCGAAATTGCCTGGTTGATCGGGTTGGTCGTTTCCGGGGCAGGCTACTACGTCTTCTCCCCAGCCCGTAGGACGCTTCGACAGCACCCGGTAGCACAAGACGCCGGTGACATGAACCCCTCCCGCTAACCCCTCGAACGAACACGATAAGGAAACCCATGAAATACGATCCACGTACCGAAAAAAGCCCGCTGCCCTTCGCTCCGTTCAAGGCGCTCACCGTGCCCCGTCCCATCGGCTGGCTCTCGAGCACCAGCACCGAGGGGCTGGACAATATCGCCCCCTATAGCCAGTGGCAGAACCTGACGTTCGACCCGCCCATGGTGATGTTCGCGGCCAATCAATATCCCGATGGACGCCGCAAGGATACCGTCATCAACGCGGAGGAAACCGGCTGGTTCGTCTGGAACATGGCCACATGGGACCTCCGGGAGGCAGTCAACACCAGTGCCATGGCCCTGCCGCGCGGGGAGAGCGAATTCGACCGGTTGCACGTCACCCGCCGCAGCGCCGAGTTGTCGGCGGCGCCGATGGTAGCCGAAAGCCCCTTCCACTACGAATGCAAGTACCTGTCGACCCACCGGTTGTCCGGCAACTCCAAGGTCGGGAGCATCGACGTCGTCTACGCGACCGTCGAGCGGATCCATCTCGATGAGTCCGCACTGACGGCCGACGGCCGGATCGACATCGCCAAGGTCAAGCCCATTGCCCGCATGGGCTATTACGACTACGCGGTCGTCACGGACACCTTCGAGATGCGCGTCCCCCAATCCGACGCCGATGAGATGGCAGGTTTGGCAGGCCAGCCGGGCTGACCCGCGGCCACGTGAACGCCGGCCGCCGCGCGGGTGCCCCACGCAGGCAGGGGCTCCCGACCGGTAGTCTCGGGGAAACCCGAGCGGAAGGCTTTCCATGCGCGAACTGGTCTACTACATCGCCGTCTCCATCGACGGCTACATCGCGGGGCCCGGCGACGAGATCGACTTCTACCCCAGTTCCGACGAGTACATGGCGCACATGCTTGCCGAGTACCCGGATACGATCCCCTCCCACATCCGCTCCCAGGTAGGGCTGGCGGATACGCCGCTGAAGACCTTCGACACGGTCGTGATGGGCCGGCGCACCTATGAGCCCGCGCTCGCCGAAGGCATCACCAGCCCTTACTCACACCTGAAGCAGATCGTCTTCTCCTGTAGCCCGGCGCAGCGGAACCCGGCGGTGGCCATGATGTCGGAGGACCCCGTGGATGTGGTCCGATCGCTGAAGTCCGAGGACTCTGCGCTGGACATCTACCTGGCCGGTGGCGGCGAACTCGCCTCCGTTCTGCTGCCAGAGATCGATCGGCTCATCGTCAAGCAATACCCAGTGGTCGCCGGTGCCGGTAGGTCGGCATTCTCCGGGGCGTTTTCGCCCACGGTCTTCGACCTCGAGGACATCTCGCGCTTCGACGGCGGCAACGCGATCATGACGTACATCCGCCGCCCGGACGAGGAGGAGCAGGCATGAAGAACCCGAGCGCCGTCTTGCGCGGCATCCGCGACGTGGGCATCGAGGACCGTCCCGTTCCGACGCCCGCGCCCCACGAAGTGGTCGTCGCCGTGAAGGCCACGGGCATCTGCGGCTCGGACGTGCACTACTACGAGCACGGCAGGATCGGGGACTTCATGCTCGAGGCCCCGATGGTCATCGGCCACGAATCGGCAGGGGTCATCACCGCGGTGGGTGCGGACGTCGATCCGGGCCGCATGGGCGAAACGGTCGCGCTGGAACCCGGCGTTCCCTGCCGTCGCTGCGAACAGTGCCGGTCCGGGCGCTACAACCTGTGCCCCGACGTCGTCTTCTTCGCCACACCGCCCGTGGATGGATCGATCGCCGGATTCGTCGCCATCGACGCCGACTTCGCCCACCGGGCCCCGGACGGACTGACGTTCGAGCAAGCGGCCATGGCCGAACCGGTGTCCGTCGGCGTGTGGGCCGCCCACAAGGCAGGGGTCACGGCGGGGGACCGTGTGCTGGTGACCGGAGCCGGGCCGATCGGGCTCTTCGCGGCCCAGGTCGCGCGTGCCCAAGGAGCAGTGGACGTCACGGTCACGGACCTCAGCGAGTACCGGCTGGCCGTTGCCAGGGGCCTCGGATTCCGGGCGGTCGGGGCCGATGGCGAGCTGCCCGCAGGCTTCACGGTGCTGCTGGAATGCTCCGGTGCGCAGGCGGCGATTGGATCGGGACTGCGGGCGCTGGGCCCCGCCGGGCGGGCCGTGCTGGTGGGCATAGGGGCCGATGAGGTCTCGGTCAGCGTCCCCCTGATCCAGGGACGGGAGCTGTCGATCACCGGCGTTTTCCGCTACGCCAACACCTATCCGACGGCCCTGGCTCTGATCGCCGCGGGTGCAGTCGAAACGGAGCCGCTCATCACCCACCGGTTCCGGTTGGAGGAGACCGAGGCGGCCCTGACGCTGGCCCGCCGCGAACCGGAGTCGCTCAAGGCGGTGGTGCTGAACTGAACGCGACCCGCCCATGAAAACGACGCCGGCCGGCTCCCCGGACAGGGGAGACGACCGGCGTCGATGTGTTGCTGCTTGACCTAGTTGGCCGAGGGCAGGACGAACGCCGAGTCGACGTTGATGGTCACCTTGTCGCCGACCAGCACGCCGCCGGCCTCGAGCGCGGCGTTCCAGGTGATGCCGAACTGCTTGCGCGAGATCTGGGTGGTGGCGGAGAACCCGGCGCGGGTGGCGCCGAACGGGTCGACGGCGACGCCGCCGAACTCGACCTTGAACTCGACCGGGAGGGTGGTCTCCTTGATGGTCAAGTTGCCCTTGAGGACGAAGTCTTCCTGGTCGCCTGCGGCGCCGGTGGAGACGAAGGTCATTTCGGGGAACTGCTCCACGTTGAAGAAGTCCTCGCCCTTGACGTGGCCGTCGCGGTTCTCGTCATTGGAATCGAAGGAGGCGGTCTTCACGACGGCCTCGACCTTCGAGCCCTCGATGGATTCGCCGACCACCAGGGTGGCATCCGACTCGGTGAACGCGCCGCGGACCTTGCTGATGCCTGCGTGGCGGACGCTGAATCCGACCTCGGTGTGGGACTGATCGAGCTTCCAGGTGCCGGGGGTGAGCGTAACTGACATGTTGGACTCCTTTGCTTTTCTCCGGCTGAACCGGGAGGTTTGTATGCTTATGCATATAACTATGACACTACATGATTGAAGTGTCAAGCATTTTTTTGAATCGATTTCCACGCATCGCTCGACAGGGGCGCCATCGGCGGAATCGTGGGGCGGGTCGCGGCCTTGCGAAGCCGCGGGATTGCCACGCTGCCGCCTGGAGTCGCCATGAACACCGCTTTCCAGTCGTCGGTCCCCGAGGCGCAGCCGACCATCGCCTACCAACGCGACGTCGCCGCGCCCGTCGGTTCCCTCTTCCGCCCCCATGCCGACCCGGAGCTCCTGGCAGGGTGGGCTGGACCAGAGGTGGCCGGCATCCGGATGACGCGCTTCGATGTCCAACCCGGTGGGGGATACGCCGACCAGCAGGTGGACGAACAGGGCCGCGGGCACGACACCAACGGCATCTTCCACGCGGTCGTCGAGTACGAACTGATGATCAAGACCAGGGAATTCGACGGCGTTCTGGAGATGGTCGGCCTCGAATCGGTGGTCTTCACCGACCTGGGACAGGGGCGCAGCCGCTTGTCCGGACACAACGCCTACCGCACCCAGGACGCACGCAACGCCATGGCCTCCGGCGGTATGGAAAGGGTGTTGGCCGACGGATTCGACGGGTTGGACCAGGTGCTCGCCGGAATGCACGACGGCGGACGCGGGCTCCCGTTGGCCAGTGGCCCGGGGTGGTACGGTGCGGGTCGCTGTGCGCTATGGCCGGGGCTTGACGGCGGTGGAGGCCTCGTCGCCGTCTTCGCGGTAGCGGGCAGCAAGTTCGGTGCGTGAACCGACACCGAGCTTCGCGTAGATCCGGGTCAGGTGGTACTGCACGGTCTTGATGCTGACGAAGAGCTCCTCCGAGGCCTGCTTGTTGGTGTTGCCGGCCGCCACCAGCTGCGCGACCGCCTGTTCCTGGGCCGTCAGCGAGGGGAGGCCCTCGTGGTCCGTGCGGGACATAGCCGAACCGCACGCCTGCAATTCACGTTCGCAACGCTTCACGTAGGTGTCCGATCCCAGGGCATCGAATTCCTCCCGCGCCGCAGAGAGCATCGAGGCCGCTTCGCGTCGTTTGCCCGCCCGGCGCAGGGTCTGTCCGTAGGCGAAATACACCCGGGCGCGTTCGTAGGGCATGTTCAGCGACGACAGGCTGTCCAGCCCCGTCTCGAATGCCTCGGTGGCGGCGTCGATCCGTCCCTGGGCGCCGAGGATCCGACCGCGGACGTAGGAGAGCCGGGCGATCTCCGATTTCCTGTCGCGGTTGGCCGCCGCGGCCTCGAACGGGCGCAGGAACACGTCGGCCTCCTCCACACGGTCCTTCATGACGAGTGCATTGGCGTAGACGTCCTGCCAGGGCCAGAACCCGGGCTCGTCGATCCCGCGACCATGTGGCATGCCCAACAGCGGTTCCAAGGCACGAAGTACACCGTCGTAATCGGTCTTGGCTTCCGCAGCGTAGGCCAATGCCGTGCGGTAGGGCAGGACCATGATCGGGTAGTTCTCCGTGTTCGCCCGGCCGTCGTTCAGATGGCCTGCGACGAGCTCCCAGTTGCCACGCAAGGCGTGGATGCGGGTGGCAATCCCATGGAGCAGAGGGCGGATGGTTTCCATTCCGGTGCGCTCCTGCAGTACGACGGCCTCGTCCACGGTGCGCAGGGCGGCATCCCAGTCGCCTGAATGGAAGTGGGTCTGTGCCAACCATGCGCGGGCCCAGAGGGAAATGCGGTAGGAGCCGGAACTGAAATCGGTGCATACGGCCGCGGCCAGTTCGACCCGTGCGGCACTGAGGCGGTCCGTGGCCGCATCCAGCCACCCCATGGACATGGACACTCGCTGACGCTGGGCTCCCAGGTCCTCGCGCTTGAGAAGCGATGCGTAGCATTCGGTGGCCTCGGACATCCTGCCGGTTGCTCCCAGCCCGAGCCCGCGGATGGCTTCGGCCTCGATGTAAGCGGGGCTGCCCTCCTCGGCCAGCGAGGTGGCTTGTTCGGCCCAATTGACCAGGTCGACCCCGTCGAACCGTACCAGCGCATCCAGCACCCGGCGCAGGGCGATGGTCCCGGCCAGGGCGGGTTCGTGGCGGGCGTTGACCCGCCGCCAGGCACGCTCCAACTGCGTTCCGGCGTCGGCCTGGCGGCCTTGCAGGATGGACACGTATCCCGAGACGGCGTCCCGGGTCGGGCCGGTGTCGTCGTTGCCGATCTCGTCGGCATAGGTGAGCGCGCGGGGCAGTTCGCCGGCGGCCACCAGGGCATCGATGGCCTCGAGTTGCAGGGCGTGGCTGGCGGAATCGACGGGGTGCAGATGGGCGGCCGAGAGCAGCGCGTCGGCTGCCTTCGACCACGCGCCGGTTTCCGCCTGGCTCGTCGCGTACGCCTCGAGTTCCCCGGCCAATCCGGCTTCAGGCAGCAGGGCCGCCGCTGCCCGGTGTGCCAGGGCCATGCCCGGGTCCGGAAGGAGGTCGGCGGCCGCACGGTGGAGCCCGATCCTGCGGGACAAGGCCATGGAGTAGTAGACGGCCGATTGGGCCACGGTGCTGGGGAACGCGACGGCCACGTCCCCGCCATTCCCGATCACGTCCAGCAGTCCATGGACCTGCGCCGCATCGAGGGCGGGCAGGGGGTCATCGATGCCGGCCAGCCGGGTGGCATGCACCAGGGCGCTGGAGTGCCCCAGAACGGCTGCCGCCTCCACCAGGGACCGTGCCGGATGCCCCACGGAGTCCAGCTGCGCCACCGTGGCGTCCACCAGCGTCTGTGGGGCGGGCAGCGGGCCCCGCCATTGGCTCCACGCCCTGGCGGGTACCTCCCGCAGGAGATCCAGGATATGGCGCGCATTGCCGGCTGTGTGTTCGGCGAGCTGGTGGGCCATGGGGGCCGTCAACGGCACGCCGGCCCGGTGCAGGGCCAGCTCGCGCACCGCCGAACCATCCAGGGGCCCCAGCATCAAGCGGGTGGAATCGAGGCTTTCGAGCACGTCTCGTGTGGCGGAGGGCAGTCGATGCTGCTCTGCGGGATGCAAGGCGAGGATGATGAGCAGTTTTTCGCCGTGGAGGTTGTGGGCCAGGCTCGTGAGGGCATCGAGGCTGGCCCGATCAGCCCAATGGAGGGAGTCGACCCAAAGAACGGAGGCGGTGCGGTTTCCCCGTTCACGGAGCTTGCCCAGGATGCGCCGAACTGCCTCGAGGGCGTGGCCTTCCGCTGCCAGTCGGCCGGCTTCGGCGTCGAGCTGGGCCAGCAATCCGCCCGGCTCCTCCACCTGCCACGCGGTGCCGTGGGCGCTCAGGAAATGGTGTCGAGGTTGTCCGGCAAGGAAGGTCTCGACCAGGGCCGTAGCGCCGCACCCCTCGGGCCCGGAAACGACCGCCAGCTGTGGCGAGCCGTCTGCGGCCTCGGCCAGCAGGCCGGACAGGGCCGCCAACTCCGGGCCGAGGGCGATGAGCCCGTGGCCCGGAGCGGCAGCCCCGTCGAGATCGTGGTGGTCCATAGCGTGCCAGCATACTGTGTGCTGCGCGTCTCCCCACGGGCGCGACCCGCAACGGGTCGCTGGCGCCTATCTGGTACGTGTGGTGGGCCGCCCCATTCCGGCGGCGTCTGGTGTGGTGGCCTGTGCCGATACCGGTTCGTGCTGGGAGGGGCGTCGGGGGACGAAGAACGTCACGAGGGCCCCGCACGCGGCGACACCAGCGAAGACATAGAACGCCATGCCGTCCTGGACGCCGGCAGCCATGAGGAACCCGCCGACCAGCGGGCCAAAGATGCCGCCGAGTCGACCGAACCCGGCGCACCATGCGACTCCCGCTCCGCGCGCGTTGCTGGCGTAGTAGTTCGAGACCATCCCATAGATGAGCACCTGCGTACCGATGGTGCCGACCCCGGCGAGTGCCATGAGTGCCATCAGGATGCCCAAGGGCATGTGCAGGGTCAGCAGGATCATGGCGGCGGCGGCCAGGAAGAACGTCGTGGACACCACGCGCTTGGCGCCCACCCGGTCTGCTGAGATGGAGGCGATCACGCCGCCGGCGATGGCACCCGCGTTGAGCACCAGCAGGAAGCTGAGCGAATAGGCGGGCCCGTATCCGAAGGTGCGCATGATCTGCGGCAACCACGTGTTGAGGCCATAGGTCAGCAACAAGCCCGAGAAGCTCATCAGGCCGAGCAGGGCGGTGGGGAGTGCATAGCGGCGCGTGGCCAAGGCGCCGAAGCCGACCTTCTCGCGCACCTGCTCCACGGAGCCCGTCTCGGTGGGGATCGGAAGGACGATCCCGATTTTTGCAGCCAGGGACTGGGCCTCGGCACGTCGCCCGCGGGCGAGCAGCCATTGCGGCGACTCGGGCAGGCGCAGAAGGGCCATGGGCAGCAGGAAGAGCAGCGGCAGCGCGCCGATGAGGAACAAGCCGCGCCAGCCGATGGCGTCACCGAGCACGATGGCCAACAGGGATGCGGCCACGCCGCCCGCGGGGACTCCCGAGTAGACGATGGCGTTGTAGAAGTTCCGCTTGCCTGCCGGGGCGAATTCGGCAACGATCGCGCCGGCGGTTGCAACGAGTGCGCCGACGCCGATCCCGGTGAGAAAGCGCAGGATGCCGAAGGCCAGAACGCTGGTCGCCATGGACGTCAGGGCCATGCCGACGGAGAACCAGATGATGCCGCAGATCATGATCCGACGACGGCCCAGATAGTCACCGACCGCTCCGGTGCCCAGTGCCCCGGCCATCACCCCCATGAGGGCGTAGCTGCCCAAGGCTCCTGCCTGTGCGGGGTCCAGTGCGCCGATCTGGCTGGGGTCCTCCAACAAGGTGGAGAGGACCGTGCCGTAGACGACGAGGTCGTACCCGTCGAAGATGAGGGCGGTTGCCGCGATGGCGACGACCCATCGGACGGTCTTCTTCTGGCGCGAGGAAACAGCTAATTCCGAGGTGCTCATGTGGTGACTCCATTGTCATCAAGGGGCGTTGGATGCCCAGCCACCCCCGGAAACACGTGTTTCTGGGGGTGGCAAAAGCCGCGCGGGGGTAGGCCGCGAGGGTACTACTGGTGAAACGTTCTAGCCCAGGTCACCGCCGGCGACGGGCAGGACGCTGCCCGTGATGTTCGATGCCTCGTCGGAGGCAAGGAAGGCAATCGGGGCGGCCTGCTCGTCCAAGGTGCCGTAGCGCTTGAGCAGCGACGAGTCGATGGTCTGGTCGATGTGGGCCTGGTGCCAGGCCCGCTCTTCCTTGTCCTGGGGTACCGGGGTTCCGCGCGAGATCTTGCGGGGCGGCGCCTCGGTGCCGCCGGGGGCGGTGGCGACCACTCGGATCCCGTGGCCGGCATACTCCATCGCGAGCGAGGCGGTGAGTGCATTGACTGCACCCTTCGCCGCGCTATAGGGGATGCGGTGGATGCCACGGGTGGCGGCGCTGGAGACGTTCACGATGACACCCGAACCCTGCTGGACCAGCTGGGGCAGCACGGCCCGGCAGGCATACAGGGTCGTCATCAGCGAACGATTGATCTCCGCGCGGATCTGGGTGTCCGTGAACTCGGTGAATGGCTTGAAGTTGATCGCACCACCGACGTTGTTCACCAGCACGTCGACGCGCCCGAACTCCTCCACTGCAGCGGCAATGGCCGCCTCGGCCCCGGAGAACGACTCCAGATCCGCCGTCACGCTGGTGGCCCGCCCCCCGGCGGAGCGCAGCTCTTCCGCGGTTTCGTGGACCAGCTCGGCGCGGTCGACGAGGACGACCGAACCACCTTCGGCGGAGATCCTGCCGGCGACGGCGCTGCCGATTCCCTGGGCGGCGCCGGTGACCACGACGACTTTGCCCTCGAAGCGGCCCGGGTGGAACGAGCTCATGCGCTCACGCCGTGGCTGGAGGAGTTTGCCATGGCAGCACGCATGGTGGCCTTGGCATGCTCGTTGTGCGCGATGATGCACTTGCGGGCAGCCGCCTGGTCGCCACGCTCGAATGCGTCCACTAGTTCCAGGTGGTCGTCGGCAACGGCACCATCGACCCAATTGCCGTTTTTCAGCACCTGGTCCATCATTCCCTTGACGCCCAAGCGGGAGTACGCCTCGCGCAGGAACTGGTTGCCGGTACTGGCGAACAGGAAGTCGTGGAAGGCTGCATTCGACGCGGTGAATCCCTGTGCGTCGACGAAGCGCTCGTCGCCCAACGACGTGCCGGCCAATTCGGCCAGGATCCGGTACTCGGCGAGCTGGCCGTCGGTGAGCCGGTTCATCATCAATTCCATCGCGCCGAGCTCCAACGCCATGCGGGCGTCGAATTCGGCCTCGACGGTTGCGTGTTCCTCGCCGATCTCGTATTCGGCGGCCTGCGGTGCGGCCGTCTCGGCAGCAGCCTCGGCAGCCGGTGCCTCGGTTTCAGTAGCCGGAGTCTCCGGCACGGCTTCCTTCTCGGCGGCGGCAGCGGCGGGGACCGCCAGCGCGAACTTCTCGTAATAGAAGTTCACCGGGTTGATGCCCTCCGCCGTGAGGTGCTTGCGGACACCCTCCACCATGGGAGGTGGGCCGCAGAGGTAGATGTCCACATCGCCGTCGTTCAGGTGTGCCGGCTGGAAGTGGTTGGTGACGTAGCCCTTCTTCTCGGCCGCACTCTCCGGATCGCCGACGACCACATCGAAGGTGAATCCGTCGATCTTTGAGGCGTAGTCCTCCAGGACATCGACCTCGACGAGGTCCAGGTCGGAGGTGACGCCGTAGATGAGGTGCACGGGGTGGGCCGTCGTCTCGGCGGACATCTTCTCCAGCATCGAGAGCAGGGGGGCCAGCCCGGTGCCGCCAGCCAACAGCAGTGCGGGACGCTTGATCTCGCGCATGAAGAAGCTGCCCATCGGGCCGGTCAGCTTGAGCTGGTCGCCTTCCTTCGCGGTGTCGCGCAGGTAGGAGGACATGACGCCCTTGTCGGTGATGCGGATCAGGAACGACAGCGTGTCGGCGGTGGGGCCGGAACTGAAGGAGTAGGAACGTTCCTGGTCGGTTCCCGGGACCGAGACGTTGACGTACTGTCCGGGCAGGAAGGCCAGGGCATCGCGGTTCTCGATGGCGACGTCGAACCCGTAGGTGGTGTCGGAGAGGCGGCGGATCCGCTGGAGCGTCGCGTCGAAGACGCCGGCGGCGGTCTTGGCGACGTCCGAGGTCGTGGGGATCTGCAGGACGAGGTCCGACTGCGGGACCATCTGGCACGGCAGCGCGTATCCGGCCTCTGCTTCCTCATCGGTGAGGGCATCCTCGATGTAGTCACCGCCGTCGTACTTCCCGGATTCACAGAAGGACTTGCATGTGCCACACGCGCCATCTCGGCAATCCAGCGGAATGTTGATGCGTGCCTTGTAGGAGGCGTCGGCGACGGTTTCGTTCGGCCCGCACTTGATGAAGCGGGTGATCCCGTCTTCGAAGCTCAGGGCAACCTGGTAAGTCATGAAATCGCTCTTTTCAGGTGGATCAGATGTGGTAGATGTCCACGACGTGGTGGATGTAGTCGTTTTTCAGGACGACCTTCTTCTTCAGGATCTGCGGCTGCGGGCCGGACAGGTCGATCGTGTAGAACGATGTGCCGAAGTAGGTGTCCACGTTGTCGTAGCGGAAGTAGAGGGTGAACCAGTTGAAGCGGACGTCCACCTGGTCCCCACGGTGCTCAACGATCTCCACGTTGGAGATGTTGTGGCCGGTGCGCGGCTCGGGGAGGCTGGTCGCCGAGGAACGGTCCGTCCGGATGCGGAACACCCGGTCCTCGAGGCCGCCACGGTTGGCGTAGTAGATCAGCGAGATCTCGCGCTGCGGGTTCTCGGTGAGCGTCCCGTTGTCGTCCCAGGCCGGCATCCAGAATTCGGCGTCCGGGTGGTAGCAATCCACCCACTGTTCGAATTCGCGGTCGTCCAGGAAGCGGGCCTCGCGGTAGAGGAACTGGCTGATGCGGTGGAGTTCGGTGATGTGTTGCTCGTCGCTGAGGGCAGCTGCGGATGTATCTGTGGTGGTCATGCTCGTGGTCCTTTCGTCGTCTCGCTCTAGTGTCCGCAGCCGGTGGAGGGCTCCGCGGCGGCCTGGCCGGCGGGCCGCTGCGCTGCTTCGCGCTCCTCGGCGGCAACCGCTGCGCGCATTTCCTGCGCCCAGTAGTTGTGCTGGATGGGGTAGAGCCCCTCGTCTTCGGTCATCGCGCCACTGGAGATCGGGTTGATGCCGATGCCCTGGGCCGTCTCGTCCGGGCCAGCAATCTGGTGTTCCACGCCGCGGCTCATGTCGTTCCAGGGGGCCTTCTTGGCCATGTAGGTCTTCTGGCAGGACCGGAATTCCTCCAGGTCATCCGGGGTGGCCATGCCCGAGGCGTTGAAGAAGTCCTCGTACTGGCGGATGCGGTTGGCACGGGAAGCATCGGACTCGCCCTTGGGGGCGATGCAGTAGATGGTGACCTCGGTCTTGTCCACGGCGATCGGCCGGAAGTGGCGGATCTGCGAGGAGAACTGGTCCATCAGATACACGTTCGGGTACAGGCACAGGTTGCGCGAGGCGCCGACCATGAACTCGGCCTTCTTCTCGCCGAACTCTTCCTTCCACTGATCGAGCTGACCGTAGTTCGGGCGGTCCTGCGGGTTGCCCCACCACATCCACAGCAGCAGGTGGCCGTGGTCGAAGGAGTAGTAGCCGCCGCCCTGTTTGCCCCAAGTTCCGGCGTCCATGGCCTTGGTCTCGTTGGCGGACTCGCCGCTGGTACGCCGGGCCGTGGTGGCCGCGTAATTCCAGTGGGTGGCCGAGACGTGGTAGCCATCGGCGCCGTTTTCGGCCTGCACCTTCCAGTTGCCGTCATAGGTGTAGGTGGACGAACCACGCAGCACCTCGAGGCCCTCGGGGGACTGGTCGACGGTCATGTCGATGATCTTGGTGGCGTCGCCGAGGTGCTCCTCGAGTGGCTTGACGTCGGCATTGAGCGAGCCGAAGAGGAAGCCGCGGTAGCTCTCGAAACGGGCGACCTTGGTCAGGTCGTGGGAGCCTTCCTTGTTGAACTGCTCCGGGTAGCCGCCGGTGCGCGAGTCCTTGACCTTGAGCAGCTTGCCGTCATTGCGGAAGGTCCAGCCGTGGAACGGGCAGGTGAAGTTCTTGCGGTTGTCCGTCTTCTTGCGGCACAGCATGGCACCGCGGTGGCTGCACGCGTTGATGAGGCAGTTGAGCTCGCCGTCCTTGCCGCGAGAGATGACCACGGGCGAGCGGCCGATGTAGGTCGTGAAGTAGTCGCCGACCTCGGGGATCTGCGATTCGTGGGCCAGGTAGACCCAGTTCCCCTCGAAGATGTGCTTCATCTCGAGTTCGAAGATCTCCTCGTCGGTGAAGATCTCGCGCTTGGTCCGGTGGATGCCCTCCTCCGGGACTTCGACAACGGCGTCCTGGAGGCGCCGGCTGACCTGCTCGAGGGTTTCTGTCATCGTGTTCTCCTATGCTCCGGATGGGCTTGGCAGCCCCGGGCCGACCATTCGGTCGGTTCACGTCATCCATACATGCTGCCAGCGTGTGTGGCCCGTCACACTAGGTGTCTGCCTAGGGTTGGCCTAGGGGGGTATTGAGAGCCGACAAGTGTGAATCAGCGCAAAATGGATACTTGTCCATGACGCCCGGCGGACCGTAGCGTAGGCTGCCGTGGCGCATGCCCCCGGGCCGCCCCTTTTAACCCTCGCAGCGACCGATCGCGGATCTCCCGCACCCCTCGCCCCACTAATTTGGAAGGCCGGATGCTGATGACGTCGTCCAGTACTGCCACCCGCCGCAAATATCCGAACCGGCCCCGCTGGGCCGATGTATCCGTCTCGGCCATCGTGGCCGGCCTGATCGCCGTGGCCGTCTCCTACGCGGGACCCCTGCTGGTCGTCCTCAATGCCGCACGGAATGCCGGACTGACCGCCGAGCAGACATCCTCCTGGGTTTGGGCGATCTCCGTGGGAAGCGGGGTGGTCTGCGTGCTACTGAGCCTGTTCACCCGCCAGCCCGTCGTCGTCGCCTGGTCCGTGCCGGGCGCCGCCCTGCTACTGGCCGCGTTGGGCAACTACACCTATTCCGACGCCGTGGGCGCGTTCATGGTCGCCGGGCTGCTGGCCCTCGTTCTGGGCGTGACCGGGTGGTTCGGCAAGTTGTTGGCCAGCGTGCCCGCCCCGATCCTCGCGGCCGTGCTGGCCGGGGTCCTGCTGCCGTTCGTGCTCAAGGTGGCCGGTGCGGTCGTCGCTGCACCGCTCGTGGCCGGCGGCGTGGTCATCGCCTACCTGCTGGGCCGCCGGTTCATCCCCAAGTACGCTGTCTTGCTGGCCCTCTGTGCCGGGGTGCTGCTGGTCCTGGCCTCCGGGCAGGGCACGGCCCCCCGGATGGGACTGGAGCTCTCGGGGCCGTTGTGGACGACCCCGACGTTCAGCCTGTCGGCCATCATGGGCATTTCCATTCCGCTGCTCATCGTCACCATGGCCGGGCAGAACGGCCCGGGTCTGGCGATGATGCACGCCAACGGGTACGCCGCCAACGATCGGCTGTTGCTGGGTGGGTCGGCCGCCGCCTCCATCGCCTTCGCACCGTTCGGCGCCCACTCCATCAACCTCGCCGCCATCACCGCTGGCATCTGCACCGGCCGTGAGGCCCACGAGGACCCCACCCGCCGCTACGTTGCCGGGATCTCCTGCGGCATCTTCTACCTGGCGTTCGGCATGATCAGCGGAACGGTGGTCGCCCTGCTGGCCGCCGTACCGGATGAATTGATCACCGCCATGGCCGGTGTGGCCCTGATCGGCGCCCTGCAGGTCTCCTTCTCCGACGCGATGGCCGGGGCGCGGGAGAACCCCGCAGCCGTCGAGGCCGCCCTGATCACGTTGGCCATCACCGCATCCGGGGTGGCGCCATGGGGGATCGTCGCCCCGTTCTGGGGTTTCATCGGCGGGGCCGTTGCCTACCTGGTCCTGCGCCCGACCCACGCGCGCCGCCGCTAGGAGCGGGCCAGCCTCAGCGCCGCCTCGGCAGGATCCGCCGCAGCGAGTCAAACCGGCGACCGAGACGGCTCATGGCGGTTTGGCCAGCGCGTGGTCCGTCCGTGCTCCGGGGACCCACGGTCACCTCCGCAACCATCTCCAGACGCGGTTTCCCGCCGTCGTCGTGCTCCACGACGCCCCGGGACCAGCTGATGCGCAGCCCCTGGTCGGCAACCTCGAGGTTCGCGAGGTTGTTGTCGAACCACGGGCCCCGGATCCCGGACCAGTCGAAGGGTGGAGGCCGGACACCGGCGGCTCGCGCCAGCAGGGATCCAAAGAGCCGCGCGGGGCCGTAGGCCATGGATGAGACGAAGACACGCAGCACAGGTGGCATTGGATTGCGCATGGGTGAGCAGACGGCCTGGATGATCCGGCTGCCGGCGTCGCGCTTGACCTCGGAGACGTAGGAGAAGTGCACGTCCCCGGAGAGGAAGGTGACGGTCTCCGGTGCGGCGCCACGTTTCCCGTCGGCGGTTTCCGCCACCAAACGGGCGACGTGCCGGAAGCTGCGCTGGAACGCGGCCCAGTGCTCCAGATCGACTGCCTGGCGGACCGTTTCGCCGATCCGGGCCCAGGTGCGCCCCCACGCGCCATCGGAGATCGCCTCGTCCCACGACTCCACGTGGTGCAGCCCGTTGGGAAGCAGGAACGGCAGCGACGTGCCAATCAGCAGATGCCGGAATCCGCCGTGGAGCCGCTGCTCGAGCCAGTCCATTTCGTCGTCGTCGAGCAGGGACCGCGCTCCGGGTTCGAGCTGGCGAGCCGCACGTGAATCCACCACCAGCAGGCGCACGTCGTCGAAATCCCGGCAGTAGCTCCAGCGGTAGGTGTCCGGGCGCCGGTCGGCGAGGGCGGCGAAGTCGTCGATGTCGTCGCTGACGTCGATTTCACCGGGTCCGGCGTGTTCCGCGATGCGCATCCAGAGTGGATCGCGCGCCCGCTCCGACGGCGAGAGGTTGCCCAGGTGCTGGTAGACCCAGTAGCTGCCGAGCCCGGCGACGATCCGACCATGCCACCAGGAGGTTTCCTCCATCTCCCGGCGCCAGGCGAGGGAGGCGTTCCAATCGTCGCGGATGTCATGGTCATCGAAGATCATGGCCGTCGGCAGCGTGGAGAACAGCCACCGGATCGCCGGATCCGACCAGGCCAGGGCATAGAGGTGGGCGTATTCCTCGAAGTCCCGCAGCTCGGCCCCTGGCGGTTCGTCGATGTCGCGGCGGCTGCGGATGAACTCCTGCATGGCCTGGCTGGTGACGTCGGCATACACCTGGTCCCCGAGCAGCACCGCCAGGCCAGGCCATTGCGGAGCCTGGGTCTCGGACATGTGCACCGCGTAGGCGCGTAGGGCGTCCACGCCGTGCTTGCGGTTGCCGGCGGCGTCGTGCGGGACACTCGTCCGGCACGACCCGAAGGCCAGGCGCAGCGGAATGCCCGCGCCGGGAGTGCGGATGACCGAGGGCGGATAGTCGGTGGATTCGGGCCACAGCGGGTGCTCGTCGACGGTGACGCGGTACGGCAGCTCGGCACCGGCGGTGAGGCCATCGAGCGTGACCAGGGCGTAGTGGTGTCCATGGACGCCGAAGGTCCGGGCCGTCCAGGTGCCGGCCGTCGTCTCGACGCCGACGGTTCCCGCGTGGCTGGTCTCGACCCAGATGGACGCGCTGGTCTCCGTCACATGTCGGAGCAGCGGGCCCAACAGCAGGGTGGGGGAAGGGGAGGCTTCTGGTGCCATGGCTGGTCCTCCTGGAAGTGCGTCGTGTCGGGGGCCTTGGCGTCCTAAGGCGGGGCCTGCCGGAATCCTCTGGTCCTGCACGCTTCCATTCTAGGAGCAATCCGGTAGCGGCGAACAGTTTGGTCGGCGGCGGCCTCGCGCGGGCCGTCTGGGTGCCCCTATCATGGGTTTGGCCAGGGTCTTCACCGTGGCCGAACCGGATCATGGCGGCAGCCGTGCTCCGCCGCATCCACCCTCGGAGAGATCAATGAGTGATGAACGGCGCCGTCGGTTGGGGGACAAGGACGCCCCGGTGGAGGACGAGATCGCCGAATCGTTCGACCGCATCGTCGCCGACGGGGCGGCACGCCTGGCTCGGTCCTGGACGACAGTCCTGGTCACGGGAACGTTCGGCGGCCTTGAGGTCGGCGCCGGGGTCATGGCCTATTTGGCGGTACTGCACGAGACGGGCAGCCACCTGCTGGCCGGCTTGGCCTTCGGCATCGGGTTCGTGGCCCTGTTGCTGGCCAAGAGCGAGTTGTTCACGGAGGGGTTCCTGGTGCCGATCACCGCCGTGGCCGCGAAGGAGGCCAACTTCGCGCATCTGGCCAAGCTGTGGGGCGGCACGCTCGTGATGAACCTGGTCGGCGGATGGGCGTTCATGTGGCTAGTGGCCGTGGCGTTCCCCCAGTTCGCGCCCGACCTGGAGACAGCCGCCCTGCATTTCGTGGACGCAGGATTCACCTGGCAGTCGGTCTGCCTGGCGATCCTGGGCGGGAGCACCATCACCCTGATGACGCGGATGCAGCAAGGCACTGAGTCGACGGTCGCCAAGATCATTGCGGCCATGGCCGGCGGCTTCCTGCTCGCCGGACTGCAGCTCTTCCACTCCATCCTGGATTCGCTGATCATCTTCGGTGCCATCCACGCCGGGGCGCCGGTGAGTTACCTCGACTGGCTCGGGTGGTTCGGCTACACGCTGGCCTTCAACATGCTCGGAGGCCTCCTTCTGGTCACCGCCCTGCGATTGCTGCGCAACAAGGAGCTCATCGCCGAGCGCCGACAATCGACGTCCGAGGATGCCGAAACGCGGCGGTAGCCGTCGAGGCGCCTGATCGGCCGGGCGTGGCGGCATGGCGGCGGGTCGCGGCATGAGACGTGCATGAACCCCGGCACTGCAGAACAAGTCACGTGCGGGGATCGTCAAGCCACGCCGTGGTGACCCACGGCACAATGGGTTCCAAGCCACCACGCGCCGCGACCGCGGCGGCACCCCAGCCCAAGGAGCAGGCATGTCCACGCAACCGGCCACCGCAGCAGCCACCTACCAGGACCTCCTGGCCCGGATCGCCCCGCAGGGCGAATCACGACCGATCAACGACCCGGCCACCGGGGAGGAGGTCGGCCGTGCCCCCGTGCACACCACCGCCGACCTCGACGCCGCCGTCTCCGCCGCCCGCGCCGCCCAGCCGGGGTGGGGTGCCCTGTCCCACGCCGAACGCAGCGACCACCTCAACCGGGCGGCCGACGCAGTGGAGGCCAACGCCGAACCGCTGGCCGAACTGCTCTCCCGCGAGCAGGGCAAGCCGCTGAACGGACCCAACGCCCGCTTCGAGGTCGGCGCCTGCTCGGCCTGGCTGCGCGCCACCGCCGCCTTCGAGCTGGAACCCGACGTCGTGGTCGACGACGGCGAATCCCACGCCGCCATCCACTACCGCCCGTTGGGCGTGGTCGGGGCCATCGGCCCGTGGAACTGGCCGATGATGATCTCCATCTGGCAGATCGCCCCCTCGCTGCGCATGGGCAACACCATCGTCCTCAAGCCCAGCGAATACACCCCGCTGTCCGTCCTGGCCCTGGGTGCGGTGCTCAACGACGTCCTGCCGGCCGACCTGCTGCACGTCGTCTCCGGTGGCCGCGACGTCGGAGAGGCCCTGTCCGCCCACCCGGGAATCGACAAGATCATGTTCACCGGGTCCACCGCCACCGGCAAGGCGATCATCCGCTCATCCGCCGACACGGTGAAGCGGCTGACCCTGGAACTCGGCGGCAACGACGCCGGCATCGTCCTGGACGACGTCGACCCGCAGGCCATCGCGGAGGACCTGTTCTGGGGTGCCTTCATCAACACCGGGCAGACCTGCGCCGCGCTCAAGCGTCTCTACGTCCCGGATGCGATCTACGACCAGGTCTGCGACGCCCTCGTGGACCTGGCCGCCAAGATGCCGATGGGCAACGGGCTCGACGAGAACAACGTGCTCGGCCCACTGCAGAACCAGGCCCAGTACGACATCGTCGCGCGGCTCGTCGACGCGGCCAAGGCCTCCGGTGCCCGCGTGCTCACCGGTGGCAATCCGGACGCCGACGCCCCCGGATACTTCTACCCGACGACCCTCATCGCAGACATCGACAACGACAACCCCCTGGTCGCCCAGGAGCAGTTCGGCCCGGCTTTGCCGATCATCCGCTACACCGACCTGGCGGACGCGATCGCCATGGCCAACGGGCTCGACGTCGGCCTCGGCGCCTCCGTCTGGTCCTCCGACCCGGCCCGTGCCCGCGAGGTCGCCGCCCGCATCGAGGCGGGCACCGTGTGGATCAACAAGCACGGCGCCGTGGACCCGCGCATCCCGTTCGGCGGGGCCAAGCAGTCCGGCTACGGCCTGGAGTTCGGCATCGCCGGACTCAAGGCGCTGGGCGCCCCACAGGTCATCGCGGGTTAGGAGCACCATGGACACCGAATTCGACTACCTCGTGGTCGGTGCCGGATCGGCCGGCAACGTCATCGCCCGCCGCCTGCTCGACGCCGGACACCGCGTCGCCGTGCTCGAGGCCGGCGGCCAGGACACCAACCCCGACATCGCCAACGTCTGTACGCTCGGCGCCCTCTGGCACAGCGAGCAGGACTGGGACTACTACACGGTCCCGCAGGAAGGCGCCTCGGGGCGCAGCCTGCACCTGCCACGGGGCAAGGTCATGGGCGGATCCCACGCCCTGAACGCCACCATCTGGGTCCGCGGCGCCCGCCAGGACTACGACACGTGGGCCTACCTCGGCTGCCCCGGCTGGTCCTGGGAGGACGTGCTGCCGGTCTTCAAGAGGATCGAGGACTACGACGGCGGTGCCTCGGACACGCGCGGCGCCGGTGGTCTGCTCGATGTCACCACCGGCTACGAGCACCACCCGATCCAGGACGCCATGCTCGCCGGCGCCGTCGAAACCGGGTTCGAACTCAACGAGGACTACAACTCGGGGGACCCCGAAGGCGTCTCGCGGATGCAGCTGAACGTGCGCGACGGCGGCCGCTTCAACACCTGGCACGCCTACCTCAAGCCGGTTGCCGACCACCCGGACCTCACCCTGCTCATCGGCGCCCACGTACGCAGGCTTCTCGTCGAGGACGGCCGGGTGGCGGGGGTGGAGATGGAGCACGACGGCGGCACCCGGGTCATCCGCGCCACGGAGACCATCCTGGCTGCCGGGGCCATCAACTCGCCGGAACTGCTGCTGCGATCGGGCATCGGCCCCGCCGCCGAGCTCGCCGAGGTCGGTGTGGCCGTGGTCCATGACCTGCCCGGGGTGGGCAAGAACCTGCAGGACCACCTGCTGTCGCCGGTCATCTTCTCCACCGACGAGCCGCTCGAGGCACCGACCGTGGCACCGGCGGAGGTCCACCTGTTCGCCAAGTCCCGACCAGATCTGGCCGTACCGGACACCCAACCGATCTTCTTCTCGGTACCGATGTACTCGCAGGACTATGCGGGCGGTGGCATGACCGGCGCCGACGGAGGGTTCTCGATGCTCGGGGGACTGGTCCGGCCGCAAAGCCGCGGCGAGATCCGCCTGACCGGCCCGGACGCCACGGACCCGATCAGCATCGATCTGCGCGCCCTCTCCGAGCAGGCCGACGTCGACGCCCTCGTCGCCTCGGTCGAGCACT
This sequence comes from Arthrobacter sp. ASL1, assembly GCF_056680475.1. Taxonomy (NCBI): domain Bacteria; kingdom Bacillati; phylum Actinomycetota; class Actinomycetes; order Micrococcales; family Micrococcaceae; genus Arthrobacter; species Arthrobacter sp. ASL1. The sequence continues at coordinate 1,604,386 of NZ_CM155284.1, read as the reverse complement.
GCCGGGCCATCGGCCGCTCGCCGGCACTGGCCGCCTGGGGTGCCACCGAGGTCTACCCGGGAGCGGGCGTCACCGGGGACGAGCTGGAGCGGTACGTGCGCGATTCGGTGGTGACGTACCACCACCAAGTCGGCACCTGCCGGATGGGCTCGGACGACGGCGCCGTCGTGGATCCGCGGACGCTCAAGGTCCGCGGGCTCGAGGGCGTGCGGATCGCCGACGCGTCGATCATGCCGCAGGTTCCCACCGGCAACACCAACGCCCCGTCGGTGATGATCGGCGAGCGCGCCGCCGACATCATCCTCGGGCCGCAGCCTGGATCAGTCCACGCCGCCACCCCCGTCGGCGCCGGCACCAGCTGACCGGCAGAAGCCGTCCGATCGACGAGCCCGGCCCCGATCCGCCCCATCCGGCGGACCGGGGAGTGTCTCATGCACACCCCGTGTCAGCCGCCGTGGGCCCGGTCGGCCAGCTGCTGGAGGTCGTCGAGCCGAGCCAACCGCACTTCCCGGATCAACCGCAGCGTTGGCTTCAGCGCGAAGCACAGGGAGCCCACCAGAAAGCACCATGTCCCGGGGATCATCAGGGACTCGGAGAAGAAGAAAATACTGCCAACGATGAAGAGCGCGGCGGCGGTGAAGTCAACGACAGTATAGGCAATCTCGAACGCCGCGTAGAGGTGTTGGTGGGCGGGGCTGTTGTCCCGACGATTGTGCTTGAAGAGCATGCAACAACTCCTTGGGTCTGCATTGGTTCTCAGAGATTGGGTGCGCTGGCACCCCACCCACCAGTCTTGCGCGCCGCGGATGCCGGTACAAGTCTTGCTGTTCATGCGCAGCCCATACCGCCCATCTGCGGCGAGGATCCTAGCGAGACCAGGACCTCCCGACGCAATTCGTTGTCGGCTGGAGAAGCGATTCCCCGGTTGAAAGCAGCTTGAGCAGACAGGCAACGCAGCTTCATTGGCGGGCTGCCACTGTCGTCCTTCGACGCGGCGACGGTCGGAACGACGAGCGCGGGCATGCCATACGTGAAGCGGGCCCGAGCGCACGCTGCGGGGACGTCCACCAGGCCGCAGCGACCGCGACCCTATCGGCTCGCAGCCGTCGCCGGACCCGAATCATTGTCCCGGCGGGCTGGTGGCCCGACAATGGGAGAACTAGACAAGGGGAGTGAAACGATGAGCACCGACGAACCGACGCCGCGTACGCAAGCCCATGAACGCCAGCCCACGCAGGGCCAGCCCACGGAACGCATCAGCGCCACTGAACGTCCGGCCGCCGCGGATCGCCGGGAGCCTGGGCACCAGAACCCCGGCACCTACGTCGAGGGGACCGGGCCGGAACACCGCGCCCGCGTCGAACCGGACGGCGGCCGTGCGGCGACAGAAGTCCACGCCGAGGAACGCCGCCGCTTCGGTGGGGTGAAGATCGGCTCGGCCTTCTTCGGCTGGCTGACCGCCATGGGGATGAGCGTGCTGCTCACGGCTCTGCTGGCCGCTGCCGGGGCGGGCATCGGCCTCGCGAACGGATCCTCGGCCGAGGACCTGGTGAACCAGGCTTCGAAGGACGTGGCCGGCATCGGCGTGGTCAGCGCCATCGTCCTGGGCATCATCCTGCTGGTGGCCTACTACTGTGGCGGCTACGTAGCCGGCCGCATGGCGCGATTCAACGGGATCCGCCAGGGTGTGGCCGTCTGGTTGTGGGCGATCGTCATCGCCTTGATCCTGGCCGTGATCGGTGCCATCGCCGGAAGCCAGTTCAACGTCCTGGGCAGCCTGAACGTCCTGCCCCGGGTGCCCCTGAATGAAGGGGTGCTCACCACGGGCGGGATCATCGCCCTGGTGATCGCCCTGCTCATCCCGTTGGTGGGGGCCATCCTGGGCGGCCTGGCCGGGATGCGTTACCACCGCAGGATCGACCGGGCGCTCGAGTAGGGGGAACTAGGGGAGGGACTTGCCGATCCCGGAGGCCAACGGCACCCGCCAACCGAAGCGCAGCGACAACAGCCGGGCTCCGAGCACCAGCCCGGCCACCGCCGTTCCGGTGACCGGGTTCAGCCAGCCGATGCTCCACAGCGCCGAAGTCAGGGCCGCTCCGACCATGGCCGGTATCGCATAGACGCCGCGCGGGTTGAAGACCTGCGGGATCTCGTTGGAAACCACATCACGCATGATCCCGCCGCCGACCGCCGTCGTCAGGCCCAGCAGCGCCGCGGTCACCGCGCCCATTCCGGATTCCAGCGCCGTCAGCGTTCCGGTGACACAGAAGAGTGCCAGCCCGCCGGCGTCGAAGATCATCAACGTGCGCCGCAGCCTCCGGATCCCGAACAAGTGGAAGTACACCGCCAGGACCGCCAATGCCGGCGGGACCAGGTAGATGGGCATCTGGAAGGCGTTCGGCACGCCCTGGTCGATCACCAGATCGCGGATGACGCCTCCGCCGAGGCCGACGAGCGAGGCCAGCATGGCCGAACCGACGACGTCGAAATCGCGGCGGGCCGCCAGCAGAGAACCGGAAACGGCGAAGAAGAAGACCCCGAGCAGGTCCAGCAGGAGCATGAAGTTCACGGGCGGCGGTGCCCCTTTCCGGCGTGCATTGGCTCAGGCCGCCGTGCCGACACGGGAGAGGATCGCGGCCAACGCGGCCCGGGTTCCCGTCTCCAGGGTCGGTTCCATGATGGGGGCGAACCGGGGGGAGTGGTTGACCGGGAAATTCCCGGCCGCCATGGTCTCGGCGGTGTAGGCGCCGAAGAACCAGAAGACGGACGGGACGTCGATCGCCGCCGACAGGGCGCCGAAGTCCTCGGACGCCATGGCCGGTTCACCCTCGATGACCGCGTCGTCGCCGAGCTCGGCGAGCAGCGCGTCGGCCAGGGCGTCCGTCGCGGCGGGGTCGTTGTGGTTCGGCGGGTAGACGGTCAGGACCTCGATGTCCGGCTCCGGGGCGTTGGAGGCGGCCGCCTCGGCGGAAATGATCCGGCGCAGGGCGGAGAGGATCTGGTCCCGGACGTCCTCGTCGAAGGTGCGCACGTTGAGCGTGAACTCGGCGGTGTCCGGGATGATGTTCTCCTTCAGCCCGCCGCGGAAGGTGCCGATGGTGACGACGGCGGGGCGGCGCGGGTCGACCTCCCGGGAGACGATGGTCTGGATCCGGGTGATCGTCGCGGCACCGAGCACGATCGGGTCGATCGAGTCCTGCGGCTGCGAGCCGTGGGACTGGCGCCCATGCAGGGTGACCTTCCACGAATCGGCCTGCGTCATGGGGTGCCCGTGCACATAGGACACGGTTCCGGCCAGGCCGGGCATCACGTGCTGGCCGAACACGACGTCGGGTTTCGGGGCCTTGTCCCACAGCCCGTCCTCGACCATCGCCTGCGCGCCGGCGGCGGTTTCCTCGCCGGGCTGGAAGATGAACACGATGGTGCCGGACCATGAATCCGTGGATGCGGCGAGGATGCGGGCCGCCGTCAACAAGGACGCGGCGTGTGAATCGTGCCCGCACCCGTGCATGACCGGGACGTCGGTGCCGTCGGCGAGGGTGCCGCTGGCGGTGCTGGCGTAGGGCAGGCCGGTGTCCTCGCGGATCGGCAGGGCGTCGATGTCGGCACGGAAGGCAACCGTGGGGCCGTCGCCGTTGCGCAGCACCCCGACGACTCCCGTGCCGCCGCAGCGGACGGGATCAATGCCGAACGCCTGCAGTTCCCCCTCGATGGCCTCGGCGGTGCGGTGTTCCTGCATGGAGAGCTCCGGATGCTCGTGGAACTGCTGGTAGATCCCGTGGAGGTACTGGCGGTGGTTGTCGGTGAGAAGGTCCGCAGCTGACATGTTCGACTCCTAGGGTTTCGACACCGGTCCCGGACACTGTGCCCCGGGCACCACCCGCCCCGCGGGGTGGCGGCGTGTTCATCGTAACAACGGCCCGGCCCCGGCATCGGGCCGGTGTGTCGGCCGGCGACGCCGATAGGATCCGATCATGAGTTCCCTCGACTTCACCATTGCCCTGCGCTGGTCCGACCAGGACGCCAACGGCCACCTGAACCATGCCCGCATCGTCACGCTCATGGAGGAGGCCCGCGTGCGGTGGACCCGGGCCGGGGCGGGGTTCGGGTCCCTGTTGTCCGGCGTCGTCGTCGCCTCCCTGAAGGTGGACTACCTGGCGCAGGCCGAATACATCCCGGAGATGACGATCAGCCTGGGCGTGGAACGCATCGGGACCAAGTCGTTCACCCTGCGCCACACCGGCATCCAACGCGGCACCACGGTCTTCGTCGGCACCACGGTGATCGTCCCGCTGGGCGAGGACCGCTCCGGGGCCCGGGCGCTGAACGACGACGAACGTCGGGCCCTGCAGCACAACCTCCTCGAGGACGACTCGGCCTGAGCCCCGCAGATCCACCACCCCACGACCGGGTGCATCCGGGCCGAACGGGACTAGAATTGCGGCAGTTCCTCCCGGAAATGAGGCCGCGATGCGGCGTGCCATGGTCCATATCGTTCCCCTGCGGATCGGCCGCGCGGCGGCATCCGGCGTCTTGGCTCTTGCACTGGTGGCCGGATTCTCCCCGGCGGGTCCGGCCGGCCCGGCGCGCCCTGTCCTGCCGGCGGCCATCGCGGCGTCACACCTGACGCCCGCCCAACAACTGGCCGGGCTGACCCTGTACCAGCGGATCGGCAAGGTCCTGATGATGGGCGTTCCGGCCACCGGAGCCAACGCCACCACGATGAACACCCTGACGCGCTTCCACGTGGGCAACGTCTTCCTCTCCGGACGCAGCTACGGCGGAACGGCGGCCGCCCACGCGGTGGTCGCCAGGATCAACGCCACCGTCTCCCCGCTTTCCACCGGCGGGCTGCCCCGGTTCGTCGCCACGGATCAGGAGGGCGGATACGTCCAGGTACTCAACGGCCCCGGTTTCACCGACATGCCCACCGCCCTGCACCAGGGCACCTGGTCGACGGCCTATCTGCAGTCCCAGGCGACGAAATGGGCACGCCAGCTGCGCTCCGCAGGGGTGAACGTGAACCTGGCCCCGGTGGGGGACACCGTGCCCAGCGCGGCGTTCGCCCCGCACAACGCGCCGATCGGTTATTGGCACCGCGAATACGGGTACACCTCCGAGCACGTGGCCGCGGACGTGGATGCGTTCACCCGGGGGATGAAGGCCGGAGGCGTGGCCCCGGTGGTCAAGCACTTCCCCGGGCTGGGACGGGTCACCAGGAACACCGACACCTCCGTGAACGTCGCGGACACCATCACCACCCGCTACACCGCGTACCGGCGGCCGTTCGCCCGCGCGGCGAACAACGGGACCCGCTGGATCATGGTCTCCAACGCCTACTACACCCGGATCGATCCGCACCATATCGGCACGTTCTCCCCGGTCATCATGAAGACGATGCTGCGCCACGACCTGGCGTTCAAGGGCATCGTCATCTCCGATGACCTGTGCAACGCCAAGCAGCTTTCCCCCTGGAGCTATGCCACGCGGGCCAAAACGTTCTTCAAGGCCGGCGGAACGATGCTGTTGTGCGTCAACCCGGCCGCCCTCCCCACGATGTACTGGGCGCTGCTCGCCGAAGCGAAGCGCAGCCCGGCGTTCCGGGCCATCATCAACGCGGCGGCGCTGGAAGTGCTCGACACGCAGGCCGGGAATTAGGGCGGGCCACGGGAAAGGCCGCCCTCTTCGAGGGCCTTCCGAAACCATGGACTTAGATACTACGATAAATTAGTCTTTCCACCGTGGAAGTAAATAACAGCAGATATACGAGCTTGCGCTGGTTCGGTCTCGGCGCGATCAGCCTCTCCGTGGCGCTGATCATCATGGATGGCACCATCGTCTCGGTGGCCGTTCCCTCCATCATCGACGACCTGACGTTGAGCACCACCCAGGTCCAATGGATCCAGGAGATTTACACGCTGGTCTTCGCCGCCCTGCTCCTGGTGTGGGGGCGGGTTGCGGACCGGGTGGGGCGGCGCCGGATCCTCGTCGTCGGCACACTGGTCTTCCTTCTCAGTTCCGTCCTCTGCGCCCTGTCGGATGCGGGCGGATGGCTCATCGCAGCCCGCGCCCTCCAGGGCGTCGGCGGGTCGATGATGCTGCCGACGACGTTGTCCCTGCTCAACGCGAACTTCCGTGGCAAGGACCGCACCATAGCGTTCGCCGTTTGGGGTTCGACGATTGGAGGCATGGCCGCGGTCGGACCCATCGTCGGCGGGTGGCTCACCTCGAGCTTCAGCTGGCACTGGGCCTTCCTGATCAACGTGCCGCTGGGGCTGCTGGCCGCCGCCGGGACGGTGGCATTCGTCGCGGAGTCCCGTGAATCCGACACCTCCCGGCTCGACGACTATCTCGGCGCGGTGCTCTCCGTCCTGGCGTTCGGTGCGCTCGTCTTTGCCCTGATCGAGGGGCGGCACTACGGCTGGTGGATGGCGACCGATGATGCCCCCTTGGCCCTTTTCGGCTTCTCACCGGTTCCGCCGTCCTTCGTGGTCGCGGTCGTGGCCATGGTCGTCTTCATCTGGACCCAACGAGAGCGCACCCGGAGAGGACGGAGCGTTCTGCTGGATATCAGCTTGTTCACCATCCCCTCATTTGCCCGGGGCAACGTCACCGCGCTCACCGTGAGCCTGGGCGAATTCGGGTTGATCCTCTCCCTGCCCATCTGGTTCCAGAACGTGTTGGGGCTCGATGCCCTGCACGCCGGGTTGGCCCTGGTGCCGCTGGCTGCGGGATCGTTCGTCGCGTCGGGAAGCCTCCAGGCACTTTCCCGTCGGCTGTCGGCGGTCCGACTGGTCCAACTCGGGTTGGTCCTGGAGATCCTTGGCGTGGGCCTGCTGGCGCTGCTCATCCGGCCGGACAGCTCAACTTGGCTCACCTCGATTCTGTTGTTCGTCTACGGAATGGGGGTCGGCTTCGCAACGGCGCAGTTGACGCAGGTGGTGCTGGCCGACGTCCCGGTCGAACGCTCGGGACAGGCGGCTTCCACCCAATCCACCGCCCGCCAAGTCGGTTCGGCACTGGGCATCGCGATCCTGGGCACCGCGCTATTCACGACCTTGACCCGTGGCACGCAAAGCCACGTGGAGGCACTCGTGGCCGGGGACCCACGGCTGCAGGGTCTAGTCGACGCGGTGACCAGCAGTTCAGGTGGGACCATTGCCGCGTTGGCCGCTCACCCGCAAACGGCAGCCATTGCCGATGCCGCCCGATCGGCACTGACCAGTGGCGTCTCTCTCGCGGCATGGATCGCCGCAGGAGTCCTGCTGCTGGGGCTGCTGACCACTCTGCGGCTCCAGGCCCGGTCCCCCAATGCGGAGCCGGACGGTGCGGCGACATCCCGGCGATCTGACTGACCTGCCGAGCCTCGAACGACCCGGTCGCAGACGGGCGCCTGGCATCCCGCGGGGACTGGACGTCGTCCGTCTTTCGCCGTTGGCTTCGGCGAGAACGGGTCGAAAGTCGGGACACGCCGGGCTTTTCGGCCCGGCCTCGGACTTTCGACGCGTTCTCGTGCCCGCACCCCACCGCACCGCACCCCACCGCACCGCACCGCGAGCGCGTCCGGGGGCGGCGCTCAGTCCTTCAGGAACCCCGAGAGCCGGCGGTCCAGCGCCGAACTGCGCTCATCCAGCCCGGTCACCGTGACCTCTGCGCCGTGTTTGGCGTACTTGTCACGGACCGAATCCAGGGCGGCAATGGTCGAGGCGTCCCACAACTGGGCGGCTGACAGGTCGATGACCACGTGCTGCGGGTCCTCCGCGTAGTCGAACTGCTCGACCAGGTCGTTGCTGCTGCCGAAGAACAGCGGACCGGCCACCGCGTAGCCCACGGAGGCGCCGTCGTCGTGCAGGCTCCGGCTCACGACCAGCACCCGGGCCACCCGGCGGGCGAACAGGACCATCGCCAGCAGCACACCGATGCCGACCCCCACGGCGAGGTTCCCGGTGGCCACGACGGCGATGATGGTGACCGCCATGACCAGGGTCTCGGGGACCGGCATGCGGCGCAGCGTACCCGGGGCGACGCTGTGCCAGTTCACGGTTTGCACGGCCACGACCATCATCACCGCCGCCAGCGCGACCATGGGGATGCGGGCCATCACATCGCTCAGTGAGGTCATCAGCAGCAGCAGGAACAACCCGGCGACCAGCGTGGAGATGCGGGTGCGGGCCCGGCCGAGCTTCACGTTGACCACGGTCTGCCCGATCATCGCGCAGCCGCCGATGCCACCCCACCCGGCGGCGAGCATGTTGGCCACGCCCAGGCCCCACGACTCGCGGCCCTTGTTCGAATGGGTCTCGGTCAGGTCGTCGGTGACCTTGGCCGTCAGCAGGGTCTCGAGCAGACCGACGAACGCCACCGAGAGCGCGGTGGGCCAGATCAGCTGCAGCGTTTCCATGTTTACCGGAACGCCCAGGGCGGTCAGCCCGGGCAGCGGACCGCCGATGGTGCCTTCGCCGGCGACGTCGGGAATGGTCCAGTTGAAGACGACGACGGCGGCGGTCGCCAGCGCGATCGCCACCAACGGGGCGGGGACCACCGTCGTGAAGCGGGGGAGCAGAACCACGATGAGCAGGACGACGGCGAAGACCGCGTAACCGAGCGGCGGCAGGTCCAGTACATGCGGGACCTGCGCCATGAAGATCAGGATGCCCAGGCCATTGACGAAGCCGAGCATGACCGAACGCGGGACGAAACGCATCAACCGCGCCAGGCCGAACACCCCGAACGCGACCTGGACCAGGCCGGCGAGGACGATCGTGGGCATCAGGTACTCGACACCGTGCGTCTTCACCAGCGGGCCCACCACCAGGGCCACCGACCCGGCCGCGGCGGTGATCATCGCGGGGCGTCCGCCCAGGAAAGACATGGAGACCGCCAGCACCACCGAGGCCAGCAGGGACACCTGCGGGTCGACGCCGGCGATGACGGAGAAGGAGATGACCTCGGGGATGAGCGCGAGCGTCGTGACGATCCCGGCGAGGACCTCGGTGCTCAGGGCGCGCGGGGAGCGCAGGACGCTGCGCAGGGTGGCGGGGGCGGGAACGGCTGACACAAGGGACAACTTTACTGGGTGCGGCCGCAACGGCTACCGGGTCAAGGCCAGCACCGCGGCGCCCACGGCCAGCGGGACCACGAGCAGACCCAGCAGCACATATCCTCCCCACGCGACCCGGACGCCCATGCGCGCCAACCGGTCGTGCCAGAGCAGGGTCGCCAGCGATGCCCACGGGGTGATGAGTGCGCCGGCGTTCACGCCGATGAGCAGCGCCAGCAGGCGCGTCCCCGATCCGGCGGCCGGTTCCAGCAGCAGGTAGGCCGGCAGGTTGTTCAGCACGTTCGCCCCGAGCGCCCCGACACCGGCGACGCGGAGCAGGTCCGCGGACCCGTCGCCGGAGCCGAGCAGGGCATCGGCCAGTACCTGCAACCCCAGCCGCTGGGCGGCGGCCATGGCCAGGAACAGCCCGGAGGCAAAGAGCAACAGCGGCCAGGGGACCAGCCGCGGCGTCAGTTCCCGCGGCCGTCGCACGGCGAACAGCGCCACCAGCAGCACTGCCGCCGCGGTCGCCGGGACCCATACCGCGATCCCGGAGACCAACGCCGGCAGCATGACGGCAAGGACCAGCCCGGAGGCGGCCAACAACGTCCGGTCGGCCCCGGGCGCGGGGACGCCGGGGCCGACCTCACCCGTGGTGCGCCGTCCCAGGTCCCGGCGGAAGACGACGGCGAGCACGAGCACGGGGACCAGGACCGCCATCGCCGCCGGGATCGCCATGTGCGCGGCGAAGGCCGCCGGGGAGGAGACGTCCAGCCGGTGCGCCGCCAACAGGTTGGTCAGGTTCGAGATCGGCAGGAACAAGCTTGCGGTGTTCGCCAGCCAGACGGTCGACAAGGCAAAGGGCAGGGGCGGCAAGCCGGTGGAACGGGCCAGCACCACGACGACCGGGGTCAGCAGCACCGCCGTCGTATCCAGCGACAGGAAGGCGGTGACGGCCACGGCCAGGGCGCACACCAGCAGCCAGAGCAGCCACGCCCGCCCACGACCCCAGCGCTGGATGCGTGCGGCAATCCAGTCGAACAGCCCCGCCGCGGTGAGCAGCTCGGAGACCACGGTAATGGCGGCGGCGAAGCCCAGCACCGGAACCACGCGGTCGGCGAGGACCACCACGTCGCCGAGGGGCAGGACGCCGCAACCCACGGCGAGGGCACCGAGCAACAGCAGGACGGTTCCGATCACCGCGAGGGGCATGGGATCAGGCTAGCGCCCTCGACGGGGCAGCGGCTGTGAAGCGGTGGTAAAGTCATGGTAGATACGCTTCCGCCACGCGTGCGTCGCGGAGGCCCATGGATTTCCCGGTTTGCTCCGGCGTCGACCGAAAACAGACGCTGCCAGCCGGATACGGAAAAACAACACGGCACAGAGAACGGATCCTCTTGAGAAAAATGCAGCACCAGACCCCGCCCGCCCTCGCGAAGGGAGCCATGCGGATCGTTCCGCTCGGCGGCCTGGGCGAGATCGGCCGCAACATGACCGTCTTCGAGTACGCAGGCAAACTGCTCATCGTCGACTGCGGCGTCCTGTTCCCGGAGGAACAGCACCCCGGCGTCGACGTGATCCTCCCCGACTTCTCGGCGATCCGCGACCGCATGGATGACGTGGTCGGTATCGTGCTCACCCACGGCCACGAGGACCACATCGGAGGCATCCCGTACCTGCTGCGCGAGCGTGCCGATATCCCGGTGATTTCCGCACGCCTGACGTTGGCCTTCGTGAAGACCAAGCTGCAGGAACACCGCATCAAGCCCAAGGTCGTCCAGGTCAAGGAGGGCGAAAAGAAGAAGTTCGGGCCCTTCGACCTCGAGTTCCTGGCCGTGAACCACTCCATCCCCGACGGCCTGGCCGTCGCGATCTCCACGCCTGCCGGGCGCGTCCTGCACACTGGTGACTTCAAGATGGACCAGTTCCCGCTGGACCACCGCATCACCGACCTGGCCGGGTTCGCGCGGTTGGGCGAGGAAGGCGTGGACCTGTTCCTGGTCGATTCGACCAACGCCGAGGTGCCGGGGTTCATGGCCGCCGAGGCGGACCTGGCACCGGCGATCGAGAACGTCATGCGCACCTCCCCGCGCCGGGTGATCGTCTCCTCCTTCGCCTCGCACGTGCACCGCATCCAGCAGGTCATCGATTCCGCCCACCAACACGGACGCAAGGTCGCCTTCGTCGGCCGCTCGATGGTCCGCAACATGGGCACCGCCAAGGAACTCGGCTACCTGAAGATCCCGCGCGGCGTCCTGGTGGACTTCAAGGAGGTGGAGAAGATGGCGCCGGAGAAGGTCGCCATCATCTGCACCGGATCCCAGGGCGAGCCCATGGCCGCACTGGCCCGCATGGCCAACCAGGACCACGTCATCGACCTGGTTGAGGGTGACACGGTCCTGCTGGCCTCCTCGCTGGTTCCGGGCAACGAGACCTCGATCTACCGCCTGATCAACGACCTGACCCGCCTCGGCGCCAACGTCGTGCACAAGGGCAACGCCAAGGTCCACGTCTCCGGGCACGCCTCCGCCGGCGAGCTGGTGTACTGCTACAACCTGGTCCGCCCCAAGAACGTCATGCCCGTGCACGGCGAATACCGCCATCTGAAGGCCAACTCCGAACTGGCCATCCGCACCGGCGTGGACCCCAAGAAGGTCATCATCACCCAGGACGGCGGCGTCGTCGACCTCAAGGACGGGGTCGCCCGCGTCGTGGGCAACATCGCTGCCGACTACGTCTACGTCGAGAACATGGTTGCCGGCGCGGCGACGGAGGAGTCCCTGCAGGACCGCATCCGCCTGGCCGAGGACGGCGCGCTGACCGTGCTGGCCATCGTCGACCCGCAGACCGGTGCCCTGGAGGAGGACCCCGAGTTCTTCCCGGTCGGCTTCACCTTCTCCGACAAGGACCTCGGCAAGGCCGTGGGCATCGTGGAGAAGACCCTGACCGGCCTCAAGGGCGTCAAGACCGGCCCCGACGCCGAGCGGGCCATCTCCCAGGCCCTGGTGCGCTGGTCCGACCGCGCCATGCGCCGCAAGCCGGTCGTCACGGTCATCACCGTCGACGCCTAGCCACCCCGCAGCACCGAACCGGCCCCGATCACAGCGATCGGGGCCGGTTTTTTGCCGTACGACGGCGGTGCCTCCCGGGTGCGCACATCGGGGCGGCGGGGACCATTGACAGCGGTCAGACCGCTTCGTAGGGTGGGCCCAACCGAACGAAACGGATCAACGGGGATCTGGACCGGACGGCCGGCGGGACGCCGGCGTGATGTTCCGACCCGGGATGAAGGGGACCACCGTGAACACCTCGCCGACCGCCTCCGCCGCCATGACGTCGGCAACGACCGCGCTGCTCGATTCCATGGCCTGCGCATCGACGGATCCGGAGGACCGGGTCCGGGCCAGCACGGACCGGTCCGGCTATGTCTCGCCGTCGGTCCCCGACGGAGTCATCTTCGCCGAAAGCGTTGAGGACGTCGTCGAGACGATGAAACGGGCCACGGAACTCGGGGTCCCCGTCGTGCCACGCGGTGCCGGCAGCGGCCTGGCCGGGGGAGCGGCGGCCCACGCCGGCGAGGTGGTCCTGGACGTGTCGCGGATGTCCCAAATCCTGCACATCGACCCCGTCGAACAGATCGCCGTCGTCGAACCCGGCGTCCTCAACGCCGCGGTCAACCAGGCCGTCGCCGCCCACGGTCTCTTCTACGCCCCCGACCCGGCCAGCACCGCGATCTGCTCGATCGGCGGGAACGTCGCCACCAATGCCGGCGGGATGTGGTGCGCCAAGTACGGGGTGACCCGCGAATCCATCCTCGCGCTGCGGGTGGTGCTACCGGACGGACGCATCCTCGACACCGGGCGGCGGACCATCAAGGGCGTCACCGGATACGACCTCAACGCGCTGATGATCGGCTCCGAGGGCACCCTCGGGATCGTCGTGGAAGCCACCTTGCGCCTGCGTCCCAAACCCGTGCACACCGCCACGCTGGTCGCCTACTTCCCGGACGTCTCGGCTGCGGCGCAGGCCGCGTCGGCCATCATCGCCGCCCGGGTGCAGCCCTCGGTCCTCGAACTCATGGACGGCCAGACGCTCGAGGCGGTCGACGCCGCGCAGGGGACCGACCATGCCACCAAGGGCTCCGCGTTCCTGCTCGCGCAAACCGACGGCTACGGTGCGCATCTGGAGCAGGAGGTCCTCATCGAGGCCATCCGGCCGTTCGCCTCGTCGATCGAGCAGGCCGGCGATCCCGAGCAGGCCGAGGCGCTGATGGCGGCCCGCCGGGCAGCCATCCCTGCGGTCGAACGGCTGGGTAGGGTCTCGATCTGCGACGTCGGGGTGCCCCGGAACCGCCTGGCCGAGGCCTTCGCGGGGCTGGAGGAGATCGCCCGGAGGACCGGGGTGCGGATCTTCACCGTGGCGCATGCCGCCGACGGGAACCTGCACCCCATCATCGCCGTCGGCCCCGATGAATCGATCACCGAGGGCCCGGCCAAGGTCGCGTTGGCGGACATGTTCCACCTGGCCCAGCGGCTCGGCGGCACGCTGACCGGCGAACACGGGGTCGGGCTGCTCAAGCGCGACTGGCTCGCGGAGGAACTGGGGGAGACCTCGCTGGAGATCCAGCACGCCATCCGCGACGTGTTCAACCCCCGCGGCATCCTCAACCCGGGCAAGGCGATCTGATGGTGGGGCTGCGCAGGAGCTACGATGCGCTGCTGGCCGACATCGAGACCGGTCTGGGGTCTGGGGAGCTCTCGGTGGGGGACCAGCTGCCGGGCGAGCGCGTCCTGGCCGGGAAATACGGCATCTCCCGGGCATCGGTCCGCGAAGCGGTCCGCATCCTCGATGTCATGGGCATCCTGGACGTCCCGACCAATTCCGGTCCGCGCTCCGGGCCCGTCATCATCTCAAATCCGTCCAAGGGGTTGGGTTCGGCACTGCGGCTGCATGTGGCCGCCAAGAAGCTCTCCATGGCCGACATCGTCGAAACCCGGATCCTATTGGAGACCTGGGCGGCCCGCGCCGCGCCGGAACGCCCGAACACCGAGGACCTGCTGGAAGCGCGCGACCTGCTGCAGGCCATGGATGCGCCGGGTCTGGCCCCGGGGGACTTCCACGAGCTCGATGCCCGCTTCCATGTGGCGCTGAGCCGACTGGGCGGCAACGCCGTGATCGAAACACTGATGGAGGCCCTCGGCGGCTCGATCAGCGGCTACATCGGCGATGCCATGGCCGCGATGGACGATGCCCCGGAGACACTCGACCAGCTCAGGAAGCAGCATCATGCCATTTTCGAAGCGGTTCGGGAGGGGCGGCAGGAGGCTGCCGCGCAGTTGCTGCACCATCACATCCACTGGCTCGACGACCGGGCCCGCGGCGAGATCGCGGTCCTCCGCGACGCCGAATCCGGGTAGGCGCGGCGCGTTCCCCACGATGCTAGAGTTGGCATCGAAAGTATGTTCTACTCCAGGGGGTCTCGTGTTCGGCCAGGATCCGGTGCGCGTGCCCCCGCCCGGGGCGGGCCCCGACGGCGGCGTCAGGGGAGGAGCCACGGTGGAACGACAAGCCAGCGGCTTCCCGTCCCCGGCCCGCGACTACTTCCACGGCGGGATCGACCTGAACCGCCACCTCATCCGTGACCGCACCTCGACGTTCATCATGCGTGTGTCCGGCAACTCGATGGCCGCCTCCGGCATCTGCGACGGCGACGAGGTGATCGTCGACCGCTCGCTGGAGCCCCGGGACGGGAAGGTGGTCATCGCCGTGCTCGAGGGTGAACTGGTCATCCGTCGGCTCGCCGCGGACGCCTCCGGGATCAGCCTGGGCACCGACGAACCGCGCTCCAAGCCTGTCGCCGTCGCGCAGCTGGAGGACCTGACGATCTGGGGCGTCGTCACGCGCTGCCTCCACCATGTCTGAACCGGTCTCGGCCCAGCTCCGCCTGGCGCTGGTGGACGTGAACAACTTCTATGTCTCCTGCGAACGCGCCTTCGACCCGCGGCTGGAAGGTCGGCCCGTCGTCGTGCTCTCGAACAACGACGGCTGCGTCGTCGCGCGCTCGGAGGAGGCCAAGCGGGCGGGGATCAAAACCGGTACACCGTGGTTCCAGGTGCAGGGGCGTGCCGCCGCGTTGGGCCTGGTGGCCCGGTCGAGCAACTACGAGCTCTACGGGGACATGTCGGCGCGGGTCATGGAGGTGGTCGGCCGGTTCGGGGCCTGGCAGGAGGTCTACTCCATCGACGAGTCGTTCATCGGGTTGCCCGCTAACGAGGAGATGTTGCGCCAGACCGCCGGACGGATCCGGCAGGCGGTCTGGCGCCACGTCGGGGTCCCGGTCTGCGTGGGGGTGGCGCCGACCAAGACGCTGGCGAAGTTCGCCAACCACGTGGCCAAGCGCAATCCGGGCCTGGAGGGTGTCTGCTCGTTGGGCAGCGTCCCGGAGGATGAGATCCACCGCATCCAGTCACGGGTCCCCGTCACCGGGCTGTGGGGCGTGGGCGGGCGGACCGGGACGCGGCTCAACGCACTGGGCATCGACACGATCGCCGACCTGCGGGCCGCCGATCCGCTGATGATCCGCAAGAAGTTCTCCGTGGTGCTCCAGCGCACGGTGCTCGAACTCAACGGCACACCCTGCATACCCGAGGTCGAGGAGCGCGCGGACAAGGCGCAGATCATGTTCTCGCGCAGCTTCTCCGCCCCGGTGAGCACGGGCACGGACATGGACCAGGTCATGGCGCTGTATGCCCAGCGTGGTGCCGCCCGGATGGCAGCCGAGGGGTTGCGGGCCTCGATGCTCACGGTCAGCGCCGGGGTCAGCCGGTTCGCTGCGGCGGCTCCGGAGACCGGATCGGGGGAGGGGGCCGCCGCGTCGAACCCGGTGGTGTCCGTCCGGCTGCCGGCGCCGACCCAGGATCCGATCGTGCTCACGCGCGCCGCGGTGGCTGCAATGCGCGGGCGCATGGTGCCAGGGACCAGGTACGTGCGTGCCGGGGTGATGTTCTCCGGCCTGGAACCGGCGACCGGGCAGTCCACGTTCGATGCGTTTGCCGGTGAGGGGGCGGAACGAGACATGGGTTCGCTGCTCGGGGACGTGCGGTCCCGGTTCGGCGAGGCGGCCATCGGGTTGGGCCATGCGGGGCTGGCCGAGCCGGCGGGGTGGACCATGAAGCGGGAGTTCGCCTCCCCGCGCTACACCACCGAATGGGCGGACCTGCCCGTCGTTTCGGCCTGACGGCGACGGCGGGCCGTGGTGGGGCGGGCCAGGGCCCGGACGCGCCGCTCCTCGGCGTCGCGTACCTGCTGCGTCACGGCTGCGCCCCCGTACGGCAATCGGCGGTAATCTGGTGACGTTTTGCCAGCAGTTCCCGAACCGGAGGTCCCATGTCGTCAGCGCCCGCCGGCGGAAGATCCCAGGCCTGGTTGTGGACGCTGGTGGCAGCGGCGTTCTTCTCGCAGACGGCGCTGAACCTGGTCCGTCCGGTGACGACCTACAAGCTGATCGACCTCGGCTCGGACGCCACGGTGATCGGCCTGGTGACCGCCGCCTACGCGATCCTACCGGTGGCCACCGCCATGTGGCTGGGCCGGCTGACCGATCGGATCCCCGGCCTGCGCGCCATGGTCGCGGTCGGGGCGGTGGTCCTCGGCGTCGGCGCCGCCGGCCTGGCGCTCGCCGGCAGTGTCATCTGGGTGGCCGCGGCCAGCGCGGTGCTGGGCATGGGGCATCTGGTGTTCACGATCGCGGGCCAGTCGGCCATCGCCCGCTTCTCCCCGAACGACCAGCTGGACAAGGGGTTCGGCTGGTTCACCGCGGCCTATGCCGGAGGGCAGATCGCCGGCCCCTTGGTGGCCGGGTTCCTGCTCGGCGGTTCCGCGGGGGTGGGCCCGGGCTCGCGCGCCGACGGCATCACCTTCTCGATGTGGCTCGGTGCGGCGTTGGCGTTGATGGTCCTGCCCGTCCTGTTGCCGGGCATCATCGCCAGCCGTGGCGGCACCCGGGGGAGGTCCTCCGCGCCGGGTGAGCGCCGCCGTCGTGCCGCGGCCGTGTCTACCACCGGCAACGACGCGGCCGCCGGCAATCCGACGATGTCCGCCATCCTGCGCCGGCCCGGGATCCCGTCCAACATGCTCGCCTCGCTGGCGCTGCTGGCGATGCTGGACATCCTCACCGCGTTCCTGCCACTGGTCGGCGAGGCCCACGGGGTCTCTCCGGCGTGGATCGGGATCCTGCTGGCCGCCCGTGGTGCCGGGACGATCATCTCCCGTGGGTTCCTGCCGTACCTGAGCCGCAGGATCCAACGCCGGAGCCTGCTGATGGGCAGCCTCTACGGGGCCGGGGTCTGCCTGGCCGTCCCGGCGGTGGTCATCGACATCCCGTGGGCCACCCTGGTGCTGCTTTTCGCCGGCGGGATCTTCCTGGGGTTGGGCCAACCCTTGACGATGTCGTTGATTTCCGAAGCCGTCCCGCACCACTGGCGCGGTTCGGCCCTGGCCGTGCGCCTGATGGGCAACCGGCTGGGCCAGGTCGTCATGCCGCTGGCCGCGGGCGTGATCGCCGCACCGCTCGGTCCGGCCGGGGCCATCTGGTTCAGCTGCGCGGTGCTGGTGGGCAGCGGCGTGCAGAAGACCTTCGCCCGCACCCGCTGACCCACCGGTTCGGCGGTGTCAGAGCTTGACGACCATCTTGCCGGTGTTCGCGCCGTGGAGCAGGTCCAGGAACGCGTCCACCGCGTTCTCCAGCCCCCCGATGACGGTTTCGTCGAAGACGACGTCGCCGTTGGCCACCCAGGCGCCGACCTGCTCGGCGAACGCGCCGAAGTGCTGCTGGTAGTGGCCGACGGTGAACCCCTCCAGGCGCAGGCCGCGGGTGACCAGGTTGGCCATGTTCCGCGGTCCGGGGGCCGGCTCGGTGGCGTTGTACTGCGAGATCGCCCCGCACAGTGCCACGCGGCCGCCGTCGTTCATCGCCCCGATGGCCGCCTCGAGGTGCTCCCCGCCGACGTTGTCGAAGTAGACGTCGATGCCGTCTGGGGCGGCGGTGGCCAGCTGGCCGGCGATGTCGCCGTCCTTGTAGTTGAACGCGGCGTCGAAGCCGTACCTGGAGGTCAGCAGGTCGATCTTCTCGGCGCTGCCGGCCGAGCCGACGACCCGGGCCGCGCCCTTGAGCCGCGCGATCTGCCCCACCATGGAGCCCACGGCGCCGGCGGCCCCGGAGACGAAGACGGTGTCGCCCGCCTTCAGGGAGGCGATTTCCAGCAACCCGACCCAGGCGGTCAGCCCGGTCATCCCCAGCGTGCCCAGGTACACCGACAGCGGCAGGCCTGGCAGTTCGGGGACGGCACGGAACTCGGCGGCCGGTCCCTGGGCGATGTCACGCCAGCCCTGGGTGTGCAGGACGGCGGTGCCCACTGCCAGCGAGGCGTCGCGGCTCTCGACGACGCGGCCCACGGCCCCGCCGTTCATGACCTCGTCGATCCGGAACGGCGGCACGTAGGACTTCACGTCGTTCATGCGCCCACGCATGTAGGGGTCGACGGACATGAAGTCGTTGGCCACCCGGACCTCGCCGTCGGCCAGGGCCGGCAGATCGACGACGGCGGTGCGGAAGTTCTGCTGATCAGGCCACCCGGTGGGGCGGCTGGCGAGCTGGATGTGCGTGCTGGAGGTCATGGTTCTGCTCCCTCGTCCGGGGTGGTGTCGCGGTCTGCGATGACCCTACAATAATAGAACGACCAGTACACAATAAACTTTTGAGGCGAAGTTCACCCGCGGCGCAACCGGTGGGGGTGAACGGAACAGGCGGCACGTCAGATGGCACGGACCAGGGCGTTCGACACCCACGAGGTCGTCCGGGAGGCGCGGGACGTCTTCTGGACCCTGGGCTTCGACGGCGCAGCGATGCCGGAGCTGGAGCGCGCCACCGGATTGGGGCGCTCGAGCCTCTACAACGCCTTCGGCTCCAAGCAGGGCCTCTTCGACGCCGCCGTGCAGAGCTACCTGGACGAGGTCGTCCGCCCCCGGCTGGCCGCACTGGCCGCGGCACCCGACGGGGCCGCGGGCTTGCGCGGCTACTTCGACTCAGTTGCCGATGCCGTTGCCGCGGAAGCGGAGTCGCTGCAGCGTGGCTGCCTGCTGCTGACGGCCTCCTCGGGGCGCGGCGGGCAAGACGAACAAGTCCGCGCCGCCGTGGAGGCCTACCGGGTGGAGGTCACCAGGTCGTTTGCCGCGGCTCTGCGCCGCGACCTCCCCGCAGACGCCGTTGAAGTGCGCGATGGCGCGGTGGCCGGGCGAGCGAGGTTGCTGTTCGCCCTGTTGGCGGCCGGCATGACCCTGGCCAAGGTCAACCGCCGCGAGGCGGTCGCCACCCTGCGTTCTGCAGCCGGCTTCAGCGCTCCGCTGATTCTGCGCTGAGCACCGAGGCGCCCGACTCCTCGGCGTCCTCGGAAGCACCGTCGTCGTGCCCCGTGCCATCCCACAGGGGTTGATTGCGTCTGCGGTAGCGGAACAACCCGATGCCCACGACGACAGCGGCCAGGCCGAGTGAGAGGATCAGCGACTCACGCGTGTCCTCGAGGACCACCATGCCGATGAGCAGGGCCACGATCGCACCGATGGACAGCCAGGTCAGGTAGGGGAATAGCCACATGCGCAGCTGCAGGTCCCGTGCCTCGGGCCCCATCCGGCGGCGCAGGATCAGTTGCGAAGTGGCGATGGCCAGCCAGACGAACAGGGCGATGGCCCCGGAGGTGTTCACCAGGAACAGGAACACCGTGTCCGGCCAGATGTAGTTCAGTCCCACGGTGATGAACCCGACGGTCGTGGAGGCCAGGACGGCCGTTAGCGGAACACCGCGCTTCGAGGTCTTCTGCCAGGCGCGGGGAGCGTCGCCACGGGTCGCCAGCGAGAAGATCATCCGGCTGGCCGTGTAGAGCCCCGAATTCAGGCAGGAGAGCACGGAAGTCAACACGACGAAGTCCATGATCGTCCCGGCCGCGGGAACGCCGAAGCTCTCGATGACCGCGACGTAGGGGCTCTTCGCCACGGAAGCGGAGTCCCAGGGAAGCAGCGTCACGACAATGGCGACGGAGCCGATGTAGAAGATGAGGATGCGCCAGACCACCGAGTTCACGGCCTTCTTCACCGCGTCGACGGGGTGCTCGGACTCGCCGGCGGCGATCGTGGCGATCTCTGCCCCGAAAAAGGAGAAGACGACGACGAGGATGCCGGCGAAGACGGCCGTGCCGCCGTTGGGGAAGAAGCCGCCGTGCCCGGTGAGGTTGGACATGCCCGGTGCTTCCACGCCGGGGATCAGCCCGCAGATGGCGGCGATGCCGGCGATCAGGAACAGGATGATCGCGGTGATCTTGATCGCCGCGAACCAGAACTCGAACTCCCCATAGGACTTCACGCTCCACACGTTGGTCAACGTCAACAGGACCATGAGCGCGAGCGCCCAGACCCATTGCTCGACGCCGGGGACCCAGCGGTGCATGATCGCCGCGCCGGCGGTCGCCTCGATGCCCAGGACGATGATCCAGAACCAGGCGTAGAGCCAGCCGATGCTGAAGCCGGCCCATCGCCCCAGCGCCTTGTCGGCGTAAGCGGAGAAGGAACCGGTCTCCGGGTTGGCCGCCGCCATCTCGCCGAGCATGCGCATGACCAGGATGACGACGATACCGGCGGCAGCGTAGGCCACGAGGATGCCTGGCCCTGACTGCTGGATTGCGGCACCGGAGCCGACGAAGAGCCCCGCGCCGATGACCCCGGCGATGGCGATCATGGACAAGTGGCGTGGTTTCAGCGTTTTCTGCAGTTGCGGTGGTGTTCCCACGAAGGGCCTTCCCGTAGCGGACGTTGGCGGAGCCGGCGTGACGTGTGTGACTTTTGCTCCTGACCGACCCGTGCGCCGTATAACGTATTACCGTGTTCGCCGAGCCGCCAATGTGTGTTCGCACAATGTTTCGCGGTAAAATCGGTGCAGTCAGACATCCAGGCGGCGTTCCGTTCCAACGTCCGAGAGCCCTGGAGGCGGATCCACCCCCGGTATCGCGTGGTTTGCCACGCCGACGGCGTGGCAGCGGACGCGGTTGCCCGGACCCGCCGGACCGCCGTCGTATATTTTGTGTGGCTTGTCGGAATCCTGGGACGGGGCTACCTTGGGTAGCCAAATATTCCGCGGGCCCACCCTCGCAATCCACTGGAGGCTAGCGCATGGTCGAACCATCGACCCTGAACATCCGGACGTTGAAGAAGGCCGCGGCAATGATGCTGGGGGCCGTCGTTGTCACGACCTCGCTGGCCGGTTGCCGGATGAACTTCAAGGACAACTACGTCCCCGAATTGGCCGGGACCGTGGTGCGCGTCGTCGACGGCGACACCTTTATCGCCGACATCGACGGCAAAGAGAAGACAGTCGACCTGCTTAACGTGATGGCTCCCGTCGACGGGGACGATCCGGAGTGCCTCGCCCCGGAGGCTACCAAGGCGTTGGGGGCCGTGCTGACCGAGGGCTCCAAGGTGCGCCTCGAGTACGACGACCAGATGCCCCCCAAACGCAAGAACAACAAGGCCGCGGTCTTTTCCGCTGGCACGTTCGCCAACGAGGAGATCGCCAAGGAGGGATTCGCGGTTGCCGAGAAGGACAGCCCGAACAACCCCTACTTTGACCGGGTCCTCACCGCACAGAACAAGGCGAAGGCCGACGGCAAGGGCCTCTTCGACGGCTCCCGCGGCTGCACGGTCGCGGCAACCGTGGAGCCCGCAATCAAGCGCATGAAGGACGTGTCCAAGGCCCCGCCGACGACCGTTGAATCCGCGGCCAGCATGGTCGATGACCTGACGTCGATAGTCAACGACGGTAATGCGGCGAGGGACACGCTGACTGGCTTGCAGGTCAAGGAGGGCTCCGTGCAGGCAGTGGTGTATGCCTCCGAACGAGCCGGCTGGGAGAAGCAAATCAGCCGGACCATAGACGAGGCGCAAAAACGCTTGAAGGTCGTCGAGGGCGAACAGAAGAAGCTGGTCGCCGAGAAGAAGGCCGAAGACAAGCGCAAGGCGGAACTTGCCAAAGCCGCCGCCGAGCGCGAAGCGGCACAGCGGGCGGCTGCCGAGGCCCGTGCAGAAGCCGAGGCCGAGGCCAAGGCCGCCAAGGCGAAGGCGGACGCCGCCGACAGGAAAGCCGAGGCGTCGAAGGAGGCCGAGGCATCCAGGGAGGCTCAGGCGTCGAAGGAGGCTGAGGCATCCAAGAAGGCCGAGGCGTCGAAGAGGGCCGAAGAATCCAAAAAGGCTGAGGAGTCCAAGAAGGCCGAGGAATCCGACAAGGGCAAACCCAGCAAGCCATGACGGCCGGCTCGGCGCACCGACGCAGGATCCGGGCGGCGGCCGGGTTCCTCATTTCGCTCGCGCTGCCGGTGCTCTTGTACTACGTGCTGCGGGGGGCAGGCGTCGGGGTCTATGCCGCGTTGCTGGTGACCGGCCTGCTCTCCGCAGTGCCCTCGATATACCAGCTGGTCCGCGGCAAGACCGTGGGGCGGGTAGCCCTGTACTTCTCCTTCATGTCCATTGGTGCCCTGCTCATCTCCCTGGTTCCCGGCGACGAACGTTTCCTGCTGGCCAAGGGCGCGGTGCTGACTACCGCAACGGCAGGAGTCTTTCTCGTCAGCTTGCGCTCCCGTCGGCCCGTGGTGTTCGTCCTGACCCGGCCCCTGCTTGAAGGGCGGTGGAATTGGCCCGCAGGCTGGGACGGCCTCTTCGATGAATCAAGTCGCTTCCGCCGGATGTGGCGTATCTCGACGGTGATGTGGTCCTGCGGGCTCTTGGCGGATGCCGCGGGCCGGGTGTTCATGGCCTTCACGTTTCCCCCGGACGCGGTGCCCGCCCTGGCGACCGCGCTTTATGTGGTGACCCTGGTCGTGCTGAATATCGGGGTGAACCTCTACTACATTTCCTGTGGTGTCTTCAATCGCCAATCGAGACTGTACGAACGCGACCTGAAGTCGACCTAGAGCAAGGCGAACATTGCCCCCCGCCAGCAGGACCGCGACAGTGACGCAGATCATGCGGTTGCGTTCATGAAGACGACGGCGGCAACGACGGGCGCAGACAACACCAGGACCAACCCCGCAACTCCCAGCCAGCCTTGTGCCAGGTCCGGCTCGCTGCACGTGATGAAGCACCCCGAAAAGCCAAATGCCGCGATCATCAGCAGCACGAAGGCAGGGATGGCCGCGACGGCATATCCAACGATGATGACCAACGCCGCGTGCCACCACCGACGCGGTCCCCGGGAGCCTGCGGACTCGCCATCGAGTCCTTTGGGCCCCTTGGGGTGAGGACTTGGCTCCGAGGCGGGGTCGCACATGAATAGAGCATGGCAGATCGGTAGAACTTCTCGAGCGGCTCGACCAAAGATTTCATAGAACGGAAAAACAAGTTCCTATTGTGGAATTCACGATCGATCTGTAGCTTGGTTTTTGTCCCTAACCGCGTGAGGTGGAACACACTTCTCGAGCATCGGAAAATCCATGAAAATCAATCCTGAGGCAGCGTTGAAGGCGAGTTCGACGCCTGCCAAGAAGAAGCGGCTGTACAAGTCGTTGTTCTTCCAGATCCTGATCGCCATCGTTGCCGGCGTCCTCATCGGGCACTTCTGGCCCTCCCTCGGCGAGGATCTCCGCCCGTTGGGTGACGGATTCATCCGACTCATCAAGATGATCATCGCGCCCCTGATCTTCCTGGTCATCGTGACAGGCATCGCCGCGGTCGGCGATGTGAAGTCCGTGGGGCGAGTCGGGGTGAAGGCCCTCCTCTACTTCACATGTGCAACCTGCTTCGCGCTGGTCTTCGGCCTACTCGTGGCCAACCTGGTGCAGCCGGGCCAAGGGCTGAACATCGATCCGAATACACTTTCCGCCGATGACGTCGCGGCAGTGACGGGTGGAGGACATGACGGCGGCAACTTCCTGCTGAGCATCATTCCCGACTCCGTGATCGGGGCGTTTGCCAGCAATACCCTGCTTCAGGTCCTGTTCTTCTCGGTATTCTTCGGCGCGGCCGTCATCGTGGTCGGGCAGGAACGCTGCAAACCAATGATGAGCCTCTTCGAAACACTGCTTGAGGTCGTCTTCAAGATCATGTCGTGGATCATGCGCGTGGCCCCCATTGGGGCGTTTGGCGCCATGGCGTTCATCATCGGCCAGTACGGCATCGGAACCCTGGGCACCTACGCCAAGCTCATCGCCGCCTGTTACGGGGCGGCATTGCTGTTCATCGGCTTGCTTTTCGTCGTCGCGTGGGTCTTCGCGCGGGTCCCGCTGTGGCAGTTCCTGAAATATACGCGCGAAGAGTTCCTGCTGGCACTGGGCACGGCATCCACGGAGGCAGTGATGCCGCGCATCATGACGAAACTGACCAATGCCGGATGCTCGCGCGCCACGACGGGGCTGGTCGTTCCCACTGGATACTCCTTCAACCTCGACGGTGCGGCCATGTACCTGTCGATTTCGTTGCTCTTCCTCGCACAGGCGTTCGGGCATGATCTCTCGCTGGGTCAGCAGCTGGCCGCCCTCGGGGTTCTGCTGCTGACGTCCAAGGGTATGGCCGGCGTGCCCGGGTCCTCCTTCCTGGCCCTCTCGGCCACCGCCGCGGCCCTGGGGATCTTCCCCGTCGCCGGTGTCGCCCTGATGCTCGGCGCCGACCGTCTCATGGACTCCATGCGCGTCGCCGTGAATCTGCTGGGGAACTGCGTGGCGACTTTCGTCGTCGCCACCTGGGAGAAGCAATTCGATCGGGACGCGATGAAGCGGGCCTTTGCCGGGGAGATCACCAACGAATCCTCCTCGATCCTGCTGGGGCAGGAAGAGGAATTCGTCGAGGACGAGACGGCACGCGGTACCCAAGGGTACGGCCCTGCCCCGCTGTACGCGGGTGGCCCCCTGCGTACGGAGCGCGAGTCCATCGCGATGAAGCGGTTGGTTTCCGTTCCCGTGAAGGATCTCGCCGAGTACTCGTTGCGAGACGGGCGGACAAGCGGTCGGGATTCGAAACTCGAGACCGGGCGGGACGGGGCGGAGCCGGCAGGGAGATCCTAACCGGCGGCGAAGGCGGCGATCTGCTCGCCCAGCAGCAAGGCCCCGAGTCCCAGCATGATGATCCCGCTGCACAGGGTCACGATGCGGGCGGCAGATGGCCTGCTGGCGAGCAGCCGCCGCGCGCCGAAGGCGACGCCGGTGTATACCACCGCGGAGACGAGCAGATGGGAGATCCCCAGGATGCCTGTCTGCACGGGGGCCGGGAGGCCGGCGTCCAGATCGATGAACTGGGGGATCAAGGCCAGATACAGCAGCAGTGCCTTGGGGTTCGTCCCACTGGTTCCCAAGCCCCGCAGGAAGCTTCCGGTGTTGCCTGGTTGCGGTTGGTCAGCGACACCCGACGCCGTGTAGCCCGCCGACCGCCACGACCGGGTGGTCGAGACGCCAAGCCAGAGGAGATAGGCCGCACCGGCGATTGTCAGCCCCGCCAACAACTGCGGCATGGCGATGACCAGGGCGGCGAGCCCGGCCACGATGAGAATGGTGTGGACCAGGTAGCCGCCCAAGAGTCCTCCGACAGCAGGTGCGATCCTGCGCCCGCCCAGGCCGGAGGAAATCGCGAAGGCCCAGTCGGCTCCGGGTGTCAGGGCCAGCGCGACGGAGACGGCCGCGAAACCGAGAACGAGTTGGGGGTCCATGGCTGCCTCCGTGGTTGTGTCGTTGCTGTCGTGAAAAGTTTAGGAAATAAGAACCCAAAAGTGCTTACCGATTCAGGCATGAAAACCGTCGTTCACGATAAGATTCTTGCGTGATTGACGCAATTGACAGAAACATCTTGCTTCTGCTCCAAAAGGACGGGCGCATGACGGTCACCGCCCTGGCTTCCGCTGTGGGACTGACCGTTGCGCCCTGCCACCGTCGGCTGAAGGATCTGGAGGCAGCTGGCGTCATCACCGGCTACCGGGCGCTGGTGGATGCCCCGCTGATCGGCCTGGGCTTCCAGGCCCTGGTCTTCGTGACGCTGAAGGACCGACAGAACATGAGGGCGTTCGAGGAAGAGGTGTCCGCGATCCCCGAGATCACTGAGGCATCGCGTCTCTTTGGCGAGCCGGACTTCCTCCTGAAAGTCCTGTCCACCGACCTTCCCAGCTACCAGAGGTTCTATGACGAGGTCCTGATCGGCCTGGCCGGCGTGGAGAAGCTGACGTCGACGATCGTCATGAAGAGCCTCAAGGGAGCAGGGGAGCTACCCCTGTAGAGAGCCGCAGTCTTGGCGGTGGATCCTCCGGGACGGGGCAGGTAATGGACGATATTTGGCAGGGCGACGGAACGTCGTCGTCGGCTACATGTTGCCGGTGTCTTGCCTGGCCACGTCGATGAGGGACATGGCTGCATCGGCCAGGTGCTGGGTGGCGGGCCACACGGCATGAAAGCGGCGCCGGAGTGATGTTCCTTCGATATCGATCCGTACCAGTGATCCGGCACGAATGGCGGCGTCCACGACCAGCTTGCTGAGCGCGGCGGGCCCCAACCCCGCGCAGGCGCTGGCCAGGACCGCCGCATTGCTGCCCAATTCCTGCAATGGCGGCGCCACCGGATGGTTCCGGAGTGCCCGCTCGAGCGTCTTGCGGGTCCCGGAGCCGGCCTCGCGGGTCACCAGTGCAGTCGCCGCCAACTCGTCGACGGAGACCTGGGCGTTGCGCAGTGCCCATGGATGGGACCCGGCGACCACTACGTATAGCTCGTCGACGTGGACCAGCTGGCGTGCGAAACGGCGGGGGATGTAGGGGGTTTCAACGAGGCCGACTGTGCAGTCGCCGGCGTCAAGTGCGGCGAACACCTGCGTCGAATTCATGGCGTGCAGTTCCGGGCGTACCTGCGGCAAGCGCCGCCGAAGCTCCGCCACCCAACGGGGGAGGAGGTACTCGGTGATGGTCAGGCTGGACCCGACGGTCAGCGAGTTGGCTCGTTTCCGTTGTCGGGTTCCGACCACCTCGAGCAGGCTGGAGGCGGACAAGAGGAGTTCACGGGCATGCGCGATCACCAGCGCCCCGTCTTCGGTGGCGACCGAACCGCTGGGGCTGCGCCGCAACAGCCTTGTGCCGAGTTGGCGTTCCAGCGTGCCGACCATGCGGCTTGCGTTGGGCTGGGCGATACCGATGATCCCCGATGCCGCATTCAAGCTTCCCGTATCCGCTACCGCGACCAGCAGTTCCAGCGACCGAAGATCGGGCCATTCCTCAGCCATGTGGCGACAGTCTGCGGGACGGGTGGATCGAAGTCATATGAAAACCATATAACCTATCCCGGTAATGGGGACTACCGATTGCCCCACCGTTGCGGAATGGTTGAACACATGAGCCCCACAGCAACCCCGTCCCCGGTCTCGGCCCTTCGCGCCATCGCCCCCGGGTTGGTGGCGACCATCGTCGCTGCCGTCGTCGTCCTCGGAATCCACGCCCTCGTTCCGGCCCTCAGCGCCCTGCTGCTGGCGATCATCCTGGGCGCGGTGTGGGCCAACGCCAGCACGATACCGGCCACCTTTTCAGCGGGAATCACGTTCAGCTCGAAGCGCCTGTTGCGTGCGGGCATCGTGCTGCTGGGCCTGCAACTCTCGCTCTCCAGCGTGCTGGACCTCGGGTGGCAGGTCATCGTGATCGTCCTCGCCGTTGTCACGCTCGGCGTTCTCAGCACGCTGTTCATCGGTGTGCGGCTGGGGTTGTCCTGGAGCCAATCAGCGCTCATCGCTTGTGGATTCTCGATTTGCGGTGCAGCCGCCGTAGCCGGGGCCGACGGCGTGATCCGCGCCAAACAGGAGGAAGTCGCCACCGCTATTGCGCTCGTCGTGCTCTTCGGGACCCTCATGATCCCGCTGGCCCCGTTGGCTGCCACGATGCTGGGCCTGCCCGAGGAAGCCGCCGGGATCTTCATCGGCGGATCGACTCACGAGGTGGCCCAGGTCGTCGCCGCAGCAGGGACCATGGGCCCCGGCGTCCTGGCTGTCGCCGTGGTGGTGAAGCTCGCACGGGTGCTGTGCCTCGCACCGGTAATGGTTGGCTTCGGCATGGCCGAGCGCCGTCGTGCCCGCCGGCTCGAGATCTCCCGTGACCCCGAATTGGCGAGGGTTCCGGGCACCGCGGACACGAGCGGCGGAGCGGGCCAGACTGTTCGCCCTGGAGCGCAGAAGTTGCCGCCCATCGTCCCCGTTTTCGTGGTGGGGTTCATCGCCATGGTCCTGGCGCGCACGACCGGCCTGCTCCCCGATCCGGTGCTCCTCGCCGCGGATGGAATCCAGCAGTTCCTGCTGTGCGCGGCGATGTTCGGTCTTGGATGCGGTGTCCGCTTCCGCTCGCTGCTCCGCGTGGGGCCGTTGCCCTTCATCACCGCCGGGGCCGGGACACTTGTTGTTGCAGGCACCGCGTTGGCTGGGATCGCCATCACCGGCGTAGCCGGCTAGAGCCAAACCGGCGGTGGCCGCCTTCCCTCGAGATGGTGGGGCCGTCCCGGCGCGACGATCACCGTCTCGGTGTGGGTGATCGCCCCGGGGTGCAGGAATGCAGATGCGCTGAACGGTAATGTGCGTTGATCGGACGCCACTTCGCTGTAATACTGCGGGAGGCGATCCGACTGTGCCGTGCATCACATGGCACTACAAGTCGGCTGCCACTCACACATCGCGTCAATTTGAGGAGCATCAACATGGCGGCACAAACGCCGACGAGTCAACCGGGACTCGGCGCCGGCTTGAAGAAGGTGGTCGTGGCCTCGATGGCGGGCACCGTCGTCGAATGGTACGAATTCTTCCTGTATGCGGCAGCGTCCACGCTGGTCTTCGGCCACTTGTTCTTCCCCAACTCGGATAGCGACCTCGACGGCATCATGAAGGCCTTCCTGACCTACGCCGTCGGATTCATCGCCCGGCCAATCGGCGGCATCGTCTTCGGGCACTTCGGCGACAAGTTCGGCCGCAAGAAGCTGCTGCAGTTCTCCATCATCCTGGTTGGCGTCTCCACCTTCCTCATGGGCTGCCTGCCCGGGTTCGACGCCATCGGCTACGGGGCCCCGGTCCTGCTGGTGGTCCTGCGCTTTATCCAGGGCTTTGCCGTGGGCGGGGAATGGGGCGGCGCCGTGCTGCTCGTCGCCGAGCACAGCCCGAATGACCGGCGCGGCTTCTGGGCCAGCTGGCCCCAGGCGGCGGTCCCCATGGGCAACCTGTTGGCCACCGGCGTCCTGCTGTTCCTTTCCTTCGCGCTGAGCGAGGAGGCCTTCCTCGGATGGGGCTGGCGCGTGGGCTTCTGGCTGTCCGCCGTCATCGTGCTCATCGGCTACTACATCCGCACCAAGATCTCCGATGCCCCGATCTTCCTGGAGGAGCAGAAGAAGATCGAGCAGAACAAGGATGTCGGCTACGGCATCGTCGAGGTCTTCAAGCGCTACCCCCGCGGCGTCTTCACAGCCATGGGACTGCGCTTCGCGGAGAACATCCTCTACTACCTGGTGGTCACGTTCTCCATCACGTATCTGAAGATCATTGTCGGGATCGAGACATCGCACATCCTGTCCATGCTGCTGCTGGCACACGTCATCCACTTCTTCGTGGTCCCGCAGGTGGGCCGCCTGTCCGATGCGATCGGCCGCAAGCCGACGTATCTGCTTGGTGCCATCACCGGCGCCTCATGGGGCTTCTTTGCCTTCCCGATGATGGACACCGGCAATGACTGGATCATCCTTGCCTCCGTGACCATTGGCCTGTGCTTCCACGCGCTGATGTATGCCGGCCAGCCGGCGATCATGGCCGAGATGTTCCCCACGCGGATGAGGTACTCCGGTGTCTCCCTGGGCTACCAGGTCACCTCGATCGTCGCCGGGTCGCTGGCGCCGATCATCGCCACTTCGCTGGTGGAGAAGTACAGCTCGTCCGTACCGGTGGCGATCTACCTGCTCATCGCCTGCGCCATCACCGCCGTCTCGGTGCTTCTCCTGAAGGAAACGCGCGGCATCTCGCTGCAGGACGTCGACCAGGCCGACGCGGATGGGACTGCTGCCCTGCGGGCCAATGCCGCCAAGAAGGAGGCCGGCACGCTCTAGCGTGACCACCGGCCGGCGGACATCCCACGGCCATCAAGGGGAAGATGAGAAGACCCTCATCTTCCCCTTTCCTTTCCCTCATTTCGGGCCCCTAGCCTTGAGGCAAGAGGAAAAGGATTGAGGAAAAGGAGATCATGATGTTGTCCTTCTGGGCGGCCCTGGCCGCAAACGTTGTCGGCATGACAGTGCTGGTGTACGTGGTGTACTTCCGTCGGCATTTCCGCCGGGACCTGGTGCTCGCCTACGTGGCACTGAGCATGGGGATTTTCGCGGTCACGCTCCTGCTCGCGGGCAGTGGCGCCGGCATGGGGCTGGGGTTGGGCCTCTTCGGGATCCTGTCGATCATCAGGCTGCGTTCGGACACGCTGACGCAGGAGGAGGTCGCGTACTACTTCGTCTCCCTGGCCGTCGGCCTGGTGAACGGGCTGCATCCGGATCCGGCCTGGTTCGCGCCGGCTGTGACGTCGGGCCTGGTGCTGGTGATGTTCCTTGCCGATCATCCGCGCTTCGCCCCGCATACTGCACGGCAGACGGTCACCCTCGATGCCGCATACCCCCTCAAGGAAGACCTGATCGCCGCATTGGAGCAGCTCCTGCAAGCCCGAGTGCTGCGCACGGTCGTCCTGGAACTGGACCTCGTACGTGACCTGACCGTCGTCGACGTCCGCTTCAGGACACATCCCGGAGACACCCGGTCACCGGCCGCACCCACCGCGGGGGCTCTCCGGGATGCCGAAGCGTACCGGCTGGCCGGGCAGCCCCGCATCCCCCAGGAGACGTGGTCATGACCATCCAGGAGGGATGCGGTCCGGCAGGGAGCTGCGGGGAGGCGGAGGCCAGGCAAGCCGAGGGCCCGGCCAGCACCAGCCGCTCCGCCGCACCCCACGGGACCGCGCGTGCCACCTTGGAAGCGGCCGTGCGGAACCGGCAGCCGATCGGCCTGGACGAGGTCATGCGCGACGCAGCCCTGCAGACGCGGGTCGACCGCAAGTTCCTGCTGACCCGGGAGCAGTTCACCACCCTGGTCGGTGGCCTGGACCGGAGGTTTCGCATTCTCGAAATCGATGGCCTGCGCACCTTCCGCTACGCGTCGGTGTACTTCGATACCC
This sequence comes from Arthrobacter sp. ASL1, assembly GCF_056680475.1. Taxonomy (NCBI): domain Bacteria; kingdom Bacillati; phylum Actinomycetota; class Actinomycetes; order Micrococcales; family Micrococcaceae; genus Arthrobacter; species Arthrobacter sp. ASL1. The sequence continues at coordinate 1,573,115 of NZ_CM155284.1, read as the reverse complement.
AGGATTTCGAGCAATTCCGGGCCCATCGGCAGGGCCGCCGGCGGCGGTACAAGGTGCGCACCCGGACCTATGTGGACAGTGGCCTGTCGATGTTCGAGGTCAAGACCAAGGGCCGACGTGGGGCGACGGTGAAGCACCGCCTGCCGCAGGACGTACGTGAAGCGGGTATCCTCACGGATGATTCGCGGTCCTTCCTGGCGGACGTGCTGGTATCCGACTACGGCCTGGACGTTCCCGATCTGGAGCCGGTGCTCGACAGCAACTACGTGCGGGCCACCTTCGTCAACCCATACGACGGCGAACGGCTTACCTGCGATGCGGACCTCACCTACGCCAACCACCGGAAACTGCTCCACGGGCCAGACCTGTTCGTGGTCGAGACCAAGACCGTCTACGGTCGCGGCGCCGCGGACCGGGCCCTGGCGCGGATGGGCATCCGTCCGGTCAGCATGAGCAAGTACTGCGTTGGGATGGCGCTGTTGCACCCCGAGCTGGCTGCCAACCGGTGGAGCCGGCTGCTGCGCCGCAACTTCGACTGGGAGCCGGTCCGGGCGGCGTGACCGGGCCTACGCGTCGGGCACGAGACGGTAGCCTACGCCGCGCACGGTCTCGATCCTGTCACTTCCGAGCTTGTTGCGCAGGTAGCGCACGTACACGTCCACGACATTGGACCCGGGGTCGAAGTCGTAGCCCCAGACCCGCGAGAGGAGCTGTTCGCGGCTGAGCACCTGGCCGGGATTGCGGATGAAGGCCTCGGCGAGCGAGAACTCGCGGACCGAGAGGTCCACTTCCCGGCCGTGCACGCGGGCCCTCCGGTGCATGAAGTCCATCTCCAGGCTCCCGTGGCGGAGGACCGCCGTGTCGGAGCCGTTGTCGCCGGTCCGCAGCCGCAGCCGGACACGGGCCAGCAATTCGTCGAAATGGAAGGGCTTGGCCATGTAGTCGTCGGCGCCGCCCCGGAGTCCGGCCACCGTGTCGTCAACGCCGCCACGGGCGGTCAGGATGATCACCGGCGTCGTGACGTCTTCTTCGCGCAGGCGCTTCAGGACGGAGAAGCCGTCCTCGTCGGGCAGGCCCAGGTCCAGGATGATGAGTTCGAAGGATCCGGTCAGGGCGAGGTTCCCGCCCTCGTGGCCGGTGTCGGCCACGACCGGTGCCAGACCGGCGGCCTTGAGTCCCTTGGCGACAAAGGAACTGATGCGTTGTTCGTCCTCGATGATCAGGATCCGGCTCATGCGTGCTCGCTTCTGCCCGTCACCGGGATGTCGATCCTGAAGGTGGACCCGGCGCCCGGTGCGGAGTCCATCGAGACCATTCCACCATGGGCCGCGGCAATGGCCGAGACAATGCTGAGTCCCAGGCCGGAGCCCTCCGCGCGGCTGCTGTTCCGGCCACGGCCGAAACGGTCGAAGATGCGCACTTGGTCCTCCTCGTCGACGCCGACGCCGTCATCCTTCACCCAGAGTCGCAGGATGTGTCGATCGGCACCGCCTGCCGGGGAGCCGATGAGCAGCTGCGAGCCCAGGACGATCGCCGAGTCCGCCGGGGAGAACTTCACGGCATTGGCGCACAACTGCAGCATGGCCTGTGTCACCCGGGCCGGGTCGAGCCAGACACGTGCCTCGATACGGTGGCCGATGCGCCATCTGCGCTCGCCCAGGGCGGTGGCTTTGTCCAGAATGTCGTCAAGCAGGACGCCCACGTCGGTGGGCCGCGGGACTACGAAGTCCGTCCGATTCGACGTCGCCAGCGTGACCAGGTCGTTGATCATCAGCGACATGCGCCCCAGCTCGTCGAGGGAGATCTCGCGCGACTGCACCACGTCCTCGGGATCCCGCTCGTCCATGACCTCGAGGTGGCCGCGCACGATGGTGACGGGCGTGCGCAGCTCGTGTCCGACGTCGTCCAACAGCTTGCGCTGTGATTCCACGGCGCCCTCGAGGCGGTCGAGCATGGCGTTGATGGTGATGGTCAGTTCGGCGAATTCGTCGTTTCCGGACACCTCGATCCGGCGTGAGAGGTCCGATTCAGAGATCTGTTGGGCGGTGCTCCGCAACAGCCGGATGGGCCGCAGCATGCGCTCCACGAACAGCCAGGCAGCAGCTGCGGCCAGCAGCATGACCAGGACGCCCACGGCGCCGAAGACCGCGAAGTTCTGGTTGATGCGGCGCAGCTCCGCCGAGTAGTCATAGGCGAGCACGAAGCGGCCGGGTTGCGGATCCGAGGACAGCTGGACCGGCACGACGACGGCGCGGTAGGTCGTCACCGGTGTGGTCACCGTCTCGATGCTCGCGTCGTCACCCCGTGTCGAACGTGTGGCCCAGGCCAGGAAGTCGGCGTCGTCCTCCAGGCGCAACCGCACGACATCTGGCGCGGTCCACTGCAGCCGATGGGCGGTGAGGCCGATCAGGCCCTGATTGGTCGAGGGCAGGGTTCGTTGCATGGCCGTGTAGAGCAAGTCCTCCGCGTGTGCGTAGGGCTGGCGCGTGCGCGGATCCAGGCCCGTGCTGGCCAGGACCCGGAATTCCTGCACCGAGCGGGACAGCGAATCATCCAGGCGGTCGTTCAGCTCGCTGCGCTCCACCGCGTAGATGGTCGTGCCGGCCAGGACCAGGGCAAGGCCAACCAGCAGCAGCATCCCGCCGAGCACACGAGCCCTGATGGACCACCGGCGGCCCAGTGGCTCAGTCGTCATAGTCATCGTCGTTGCCATCATCATCGTCGTCCGGGTCCGACGGCGGGAGCGGCGTGACCGGCGCGCGCGAGTGGGTGGACTGGTGTGTCGACGAGCTGGGGGAGGAGGAGCGGGTTGACCGGGGCGGTGTGGCCGGGGAACTCGAGGAAGCCGCAGGGGTGCCCCCGGCAGGGGTGCTCGAGGGGGCCGGAGCCGTCGCGGTTCCGCTGGGAGCTCCCACGGGCGGGGCGGACCCGCTCTGGTTCACGACGATGCCGGGGCCCAGGTTCCGCGCCGGCGGGGTCGCCAGGACACGGGTGAGTCCGGCAATGGCGAGCCCGAGGACCATCAACACCACGAGGGTGCTGGTGAGCCGGCGTGATCTTGTGCTACCCATGGCACCATTGTGGGCGCTCCAGATGAGACGAAGATGAGAAATGCGCCATCAGGAAGCCAGCCCCGCCCGTTGTGCACGGGTTTCGGCCAGGAAGGCGCCGATCACCGCCTGAACCCCCGGCGAGCGCAGAGACTCCGGGCGGGCCAGCGCCGAATAGGTCACGCGACGTTCGAAGGATCCTGCCAGGACCGGGGCGAACGCCTGGTCTCCATGCACCACGTAGGACGGGAGCATGCCGATCCCACCGCCCGCGCGAACCGCTTGGACCTGAGCGAAAATGCTGGTGGCCTGGAAGGCGGCCGAGGGCACCGGGAGGCCGGTCGCGCGGTAGTCGAGTTCTGAAACCTGCAGTTCGGAATCAACGTAGGAGATAAACCGGTGCCGGCCCAGATCGGCCAGGGACGTCGGGGTTCCCGCATCGCGGAGGTAGTCGGGGCTGGCGAACAAGCGCAGGACGTATTCGGTCAGGACCATGACCTCGGCACGCGAGTCCTCCACCCGGCCGGCGACGACTTCCAGGTCGACGCCGGACCGGTTCCGGCTGGCGCGACGTGTTGCACTGAGCAGCTCGACTTTCAGCCGCGGATGGTCACGCTGCAGGCCCACCACCGCCGGTCCTGCAATGTAGGCGCCGAAGGCATCGCTGACATGGACGCGGACGACGCCGGCAACTGTCTCCCCGCGTTGGCTCACCTCGGCCTTCAGGGCAGTCAGGCTCGATTCGATCGATTCCGCGGCACGCAGTGCGTGCCGTCCCAGGTCCGTCAGTTCCCATCCGCTCGAGGTCCTGGCCAAGGTGCGGCCCCCCAGCTGTCGATCCAGTGCGGCCATTCTGCGGGAGACGGTGGTGTGCGTCGTCTCCAAGGCCTCCGCGACCGCCGTAAATCGCCCGAGCCGGGCAACGGTGAGCAGGATGAGCAGGTCATCTGGGCTCGGGAATCTGTTCGTGCTCATCGCCAACCGTTCTGGCTGTGCATTCGTGCACAGCACTTATACCTTTTTAGTGCTTGAATGCACCATATCAGCATGTGATGGTGGTCATAGGCGGCGGCGAATCCCCGTCGGACACCACGTTGAAGGGCAGGCAGGAAATGGCGACTGTTGGATGGATCGGACTTGGACACATGGGCGGGCCCATGACGGCGAACCTCGTCACGGCAGGACATGCCGTGCGCGGCTTCGACCTCAGTGCTGACGCCCTGGCCGAGGCCACCACGCACGGCGTCACGCCGGCCGGGAGCATCGCCGAGGCCATCGACGGCGCCGACGTCGTCTTCACGATGCTACCCAAAGGCGACCACGCCAAGGCCGTCTACCTCGGCGAGGGCGGGATCCTCGAAACCGTCGGCACCGATGTGCTGCTGGTGGACTCCTCCACCATCGACATCGAGTCCGCCCGGACACTCCATGATGCGGCTGCCGCGCATGGCAACCGTTTCGTCGACGCGCCCGTCTCCGGCGGGATCTCCGGCGCCGAAGCCGGCACCCTGACCTTCATGGTCGGCGGACAGGACGACGCCGTCCGGGACGCCAGCGCCTACATCGAACCGATGGCCGCGAACATCATCCCCACCGGGGCGGCCACCACCGGCCAGGCCGCAAAGATCTGCAACAACCTCATGCTCTTCATCAACCTGGCCTCCACGTCCGAGGGCGCCGTCCTGGCGGATCGGCTTGGATTGGACCGCAAGGTCTTCTGGAACATCGCCAGCGTCTCGTCCGGAGACAGCTGGGCGCTGCGCACCTGGTACCCGTTGCCTGGTGTCGTGCCCACGGCGGCATCCAACAACGATTTCGCCCCGACCTTCACCACCGAGTTGGCGCACAAGGACATCAACCTGGCCCTGGCGGCCGCCCGGCAGACCGGCACACCGCTGGCGCTGGCCGAGCAGGTCTCGTCAATGTTCGAGACACTGGTGCAGGATGGGAAGAAGGGGCTGGACTGCTCGGCCATCGTCCAGCTCGTCGACGGCTCCCACCAGCCGGGCACCTCGACGCCCGTTTCGACCACCGGAGGAGCAGCATGAGCCAGAACACCGATATTTCGAAAGATCCCGCCAACGGCGAGCGCCAGACGGCTGCCCGGACCGCGGTGAACGAGGCCGCCGGAACGTCGGTGGACACCGGCCGCTCGTCCGGGTCCGAGATCCTGGACTGGCCGCAGTGGGTCGGGGGCGAACGCGTCGATGCCGTCTCGGGGCAGTGGCGCGAAGTCGCCAACCCTGCCCTGCGCGCTTCGGTCATCGCCCGGGTACCGGCATCGGACACGCAGGATGTCGACCGGGCCGTCGACGCCGCACGGCGGGCCTTCCCGGCCTGGGCCGCGCTGCACTTCACCCGGCGGGCACGCCCCCTGGCCCTCATCGCCGACGACATCGAGGCGGAGGCAGAGGAATTCGCCCGGCTGACCGCCCTGGATACCGGCAATGCCATCCGCACCCAGGCACGCCCCGAGGTCGCCACCCTGGTCGCGTTGTTCCGCTACTTCTCCGGTGTGGCCGGGGAGGTCAAGGGAACCACCCTGCCGGCGGGGGAGGACCAGCTGCAGTACACCCGGCGCGAGCCCCTCGGGGTGGTGGCCGCCATCCTGCCGTGGAACTCCCCGCTGATGATCGCCGGCTTCAAGATCCCGGCGGCCCTCGCCGCCGGCAACACCATCATCCTCAAGGCGGCCGACGACGCCCCCCTGACCATCCTGAAGCTGGCCGAGGTCTGCAACCGCCACCTGCCCGCGGGCGTCCTGAACGCGCTGACCGGCCGCGGCTCCGTGATCGGCCAGGCCCTCACCGAACACCCGGGGGTGGACAAGGTCTCCTTCACCGGCTCCACCGAGGTCGGCCGCGGCGTCGCGGCGCAGGCCGGTGAACGACTGGCCCACATGTCACTCGAACTCGGCGGCAAGAACCCGTCGATCGTGTACCCGGACGCTGTCGACGACGACCTCGTCGACCAGCTGCTGCTGGCCTCGCGCTTCGCGCGCCAGGGCCAGAGCTGCACCGCGGGCTCCCGCCTGTTCATCCACCAGGACGTCTACGACGACGTGCTCTCACAGCTCGTGCCACGCCTGGGGTCCATGAAGGTCGGGGATCCCCTGGAGGAGTCCAGCGACATGGGGGCGGTCATCAACGCCAAGCAGTTCGAGGGCATCACCGGGTACCTGGATGAGGGGCGCACCCTCGGCGGACTCGAGACCCTGCTGGGTGGCAGCGCCCCCACCGAGGGTGAACTGACCCGCGGCTACTACCATGTCCCCACGGTCTTCGGCGGTGGTCGCAACGACTTCCGGTTGGCCCGCGAGGAGATCTTCGGCCCGGTGCTGATGGCGATTCCGTTCTCGAGCACCGAAGAGGTCGTCCGGATGGCCAATGACACCCACTTCGGGCTCGCCGCGTACGTCTTCAGCCACGACCTGGACCGGGCGCTGAACACCGCGCATGCCCTGCAGGCAGGCTGGGTCCAAGTCAACCAGGGAGGTGGCCAGGTCGTCGGCCAGGCCTACGGCGGGTACAAGCAGTCCGGCATGGGCCGAGAGGTCTCCCTGGAGGGAATGCTCGAGGGCTTCACCCAGACCAAGCAGATCAACGTCAAGCTTCGCCCGTCCCGCGACGGCTCATGAGCGACCCCGACGCGTCGGCACCGGATACCGGACCCGGCATCACCGTCACGGTCGATGCCGGGGTCGGCACGATCCTGCTGCGCCATACCGCCCAGCGCAACGCGTTGACCCGGACGATGTGCCGATCCATCGCGCACGCGGCCGCCGACCTGGACGCGCGAGGGGACGTCGACGTCGTCACCGTGAGGGGGAGCGGCGGGACCTTCAGCGCCGGGGTGTCCATTGGGGAGCTGCGCGACGTCATCCTGGACGACGACGGGGCCACCGACCACCTCACCGCGGCAGACCGTGCCCTGGGACGCGTCGCGAAGCCGACCATCGCCGTCGTGCAGGGCCACTGCATGGGAGGCGGCTGGCAACTGGCCTCCGCCTGCGACTTCATCGTCGCCTCCGATGACGCCTCGTTCGGCATCACCCCGGCCAAGCTGGGCATCATCTACCCCCGGGCCGGTGTCGATCGGCTGGTCCGCCTGCTGGGTCCGGCGACGGCGAAATACGTGCTGATGTCTGCCCGGACGTTTTCGGCGCACCGCGCCCAGGCCATGGGCCTGGTGGCCGAGGTGCTGCCGGCGGACCGGTTCGACGCCGGTGTGCAGGAGTTGCTCGCGGAACTGCGGGCCCGCTCGCGCTATTCGATGCACACCACCAAGCGGCTCATCGATGCCGCGGGTGACCCGGCGACCGACCCGTCCGAGCTGGCTGGTGCGTGGGACGGCGCCTGGACCGGCATGGCTGCAGGGCCCGACATCGACGAAGGGGTCGCCGCTTTCCTCCAACGCCGGGACCCGGACTTCCCGTGGCGGCCGGAGGCCGGGCGCCCCTGAGCCCAGGGAACCTGGACACAAAAAGAAGGTGCCGGCGGTGTGAAACCGCCGGCACCTTCCCTGTTGGTGCGGTTACCGCTTCGTGAAGGTCACGACCTGGGCCTTGTCGCCCGTCTGGTTGTGCAGGTGCAGGAAGAGGCCCTGCTCCTGGTTGTCCTTCTTCTTGGCCATCGCCATCTTCTTCGGGAAGGCGTTGGAGTAATCCTGGACGTGGGCCGTCAGGGTCTGCCCCGGAAGGTCGGCAAAGGCCGTCCCGGTGCCGGCACCCTCGAACCACAGGTCCGGATCAACCGCGTTGTAGGCGATCCAGTCGGTGGAGTCCACCGGCACCTGGGCGCCGGACTCGTCCGCGTTGTACTGGCTCCACGTGGAGACCCGGTACTGGATCTGGCCGGAGGACTTCTCCGTCAGGCCCAGCGACGCCAGCGAGACCGGCAGGCTGACCGTGCTCGTGTCGAACGTGTTGGAGTCCGTCTCCCCGGTCAGGCCGTTGGTCGGCCAGAGATCGACCTGTTCACCGGATTTCAGGTTGTAGGTCGCCGCAAGGTCCAAGTCGAGCGAGTCGACGTTCGTGTTGAACGTGACGAAGTCGGCCTGGTTGTCGCCGTTGGTGTCGATCTCGACGTCGATCTCCGTGCCACCGGCCAGATGGGCCCAGTTGCCGAAGGTGCTGACGCCAATGTTCAACAAGCCGTTGGCGATCCCGTTGGACGGGGCGTCGGAGGCGGCACCGACGTACTGCAGGTCCATGGCGCGTGCGCCGGGGATCTCGTCGGCCGACTTCGGGAGCTTGGCGCTGGTGTCACCGAGCTCGAAGGCGGAAACCAACGACAGGACGCGCTCGTCGCCGTTGCCCAGCAGCAGGCCCTTGCCCTTGAGCGTGACGTCGGCGGTGACCGCACCCTTCTTGGTCTTGATGTTCTTTTTGCTCACTGCCATGTCACTGGACGCCTTGGGGGCAGCCTGGACCGGCACACGCAGGGCCGGCTGGCCCTTGGCGGTCAGTTCGATGCGTCCTGTCGCGTCGGCCAGGTACTGGCGGTTCAAGCCCAACTGCTGCTTGTCCATCGTCGGGTCCATGGTCTTGGCGAACTTCTTCGGGTCGATGGTCAAGGTGACCTCGACCTGCTTGGACGTGCCCGGCTGGATGCTGACCCTGTCGGTGCTCAGCGAGTAGCTGGCGCCGGGGATCGTGGTGGCCGGAACGTAGTCGAGGCTGTAGTTCTGGGTGAACTTCGACTTGTTCTGCACCGTGATCGAGCTGGTCTTCTTGACCTGCTTCTGCCCCAGTTCAATGACGCCGAACGAGAGCGAGGTCAGGTCCGGTGCATCGGTGGCGTAGGCATAGACGGGGGTCTTGATCGCGGCATCGGCGATGACGCGTCCGGAACCCACACGGTTCGGCCCGTAAACCTCGCCGTTGGCTGCCGTGACGTCGGCCGTGGCCGTGTTCATCACGATGGACTTGACCTGGTACGCGGTGTAGTCACCGGATCCGGCGACCAGGGCGGCGATGCCCGCGGTCAGCGGGGTGGCCATCGAGGTGCCGGTCATGACGGCCGGTCCGTTGCCCGTGCCCACTCCGGCGGAACCGATGAGGGTGCCGGGTGCGGCGACATCTGGCTTGACGATGCCGTTGGAGCCGTGGACGCCACGCGAGGAGCTGGAGTTCAGCGTGTCCAGGGCACCGGATTCGCCGGAGGCGGTACCGATGAGGTCCTGGTCGAGCTGCACCTTCAGGGTGCCTGCCTCGGCGGCCGGACGCAGCTTCTCGGAGTAGTCCTTGTTGAACTGGATGCCCGGGATCGTGGCGTTGCCGGCGATGCCGGCGTCGAACACGCTGCGCGGGGAATCCAGGACGACGCCGGCGCCGCCAGCGGCAGCGATGTTGTTGAAGCGCTGGGCCGAGCCGCAGGGGAATGCACCGTTCTCTTCCCACTGGATCCAGACCCATTTGCCGTCGAAGTCGGTGCCGGCCGGGAAGGCGTCGCAACCGAACTTGTTCGAGGCATCCGCAACAACGACGTCGCCGGTGAGTTCTTCCTCTGTGGCGGCGGCGTAGTCGAAGTTCACCGAATACTGTCCGGCTGCGGTGCCGGCCACGTCGGCCGGGGCCAGGATCCGGGCGCCGTCGAGGGTGATCTTCGAGCCCACCGTGTTGGCGACGGTCAGCGAGGACCGGGAGTTGCCCGGTGATCCGCCGACGTCGGTCACGTCACCGGCGTTGCCGGAGGCGACGACGGAGAGGATGCCCTGTTTGGCCAGTGCGTCCACGATGTCGTTCTCGGGATCCTCCACGGGGGAGTTGTCCGAGCCGAGCGACATGTTCACGATCTGGGCGCGGTCGCTGAAGTCTCCGTCGTTGTTCGGGTCCAGCACGTAGTCGAGAGCCTGGCCCACGACGGAGGACGAGCCTTCGCAGCCGAAGACGCGGATGCCCACGAGCTGTGCTTCGGGGGCGGAACCGGGACCGATCTTCATGCCCGCGACCTCGTCGGCGCTGAGCTTGGAGTAGTCCCCGGTGAAGGTCTTGCCCTCGGCATCCACGCCGTAGCCGGCGGCGGTGCCGGAGACATGCGTGCCGTGGCCGGCGGACGCGCAGTCCAGCGGGTTGGCATCGGGTTTCGGGACGGGCTGGTATGTGTCGGCTGCCGGGTCGGCGTTGTAGTCGTCGCCCACCAGGTCCCAGCCGCCGATGAACTTGGCGGGGTCGCGTAGGCCGGTGTTGGCGGCCGGCAGGGTGTCGGAGGCCTGCGCCTTCTTGTAGGCCTCGACGGTGCCCGGGCCGCCGAAGTCGGCGTGGGTGTAGTCGACGCCGGTGTCGAGCACGGCAATGGTGACGTCCTTGCCGGTTTCGTCCAGGGCCGTCCAGGCATCGAGTGCCTTGGTGTCGACCACCGAGCCCTTGTTCGTCGGCGTTTTCGGCACGACGGCCGTGATCTTCACGACGTCGGGACGCTGTGCGAGCGCGCGAAGCGCATCCGCGTCGCCACGCAGGGCGACACCCGGCAGCGAGTTGGTCGTGGTGTAGACGACCTCGGACTTGGAGGCCTTCGCCGCGGCCGCGCCCTGTGCCTTGATGTTCTTGCGGATCTGCTTGACCTTGGCCGGGTTCTTGACCGGCTTGGCCATGCCGCGGGCCACGCTGGATGGCTGGGTGGCCGCAAAGGCGCCTTCACCGCTGAATTGGACGTAGGCGGTGACCTCGCCCTTCTTGCTGACCATGGGTCCGGAGACCTTCAGGTCGTGCAGGGTTGTGAGATCCTGCTTCTTCAACGCAGAACCCCCGAAGGCCTGTGCTTGGCTTCCGGGGGTGCTGTTAATGTCTTTCGGCGCGGCATTGGCCGGAACCGACATGGTGGCGGCTAGGACGATTCCCGAGGCCGCTGCCACGACGGCCCGGGCAAGCCGGGGCCGGTGCGAGTGATTCATGATGCTCCTTGTAACCGATTGGGCGGTTTTGGGGCACCGTTGGGGCGATTACCCCCGCGCGCCCCAAGCCATAGCCTAAGTGACTGCGGTCACAAGTCAAGTAGTTGCTTTACAGTTTTTTGGGGACCCCGGTGGTGTTTGTTGACAAGGATTGCGGGTCAATTCCGGCGCTCGCAGGGGAATACTGGGGGGATCTAGATACGGGCTGGCGTTAGTCGGCGGACGTCTGTGAAGACGAGGCCGCGGTAGGGGCGGTTTCGGGCGGGTTAGGCCGGCCGTTTGCAAACTCGCGGGATCGGGCTGTCAATAAGCAACTGATTCCGTGGATGCTTAAGGAAAATCCACCGGAAGTGATGAATCTGGACACTTTGGGGCAGAAAAATGCGCGGGGCACCCTGCTGCTGTCGATCCCGCCAGTGGGTTGCGCGAGGCTTCAGGCTCAGGCGCCACCCTGCCAGAGAGCGTCGAAGGGGGCGTGCGATGAGACCCGGTGTTGGATGCCGGTAGTGACGAAGGACTTGGCCGTTCGGGCGGCCTCCAAGGCGGTGGCGCCCTTGGCCAGTTCGGCGGTGATGGCGGCGGCCAGGGAGCATCCGGCTCCGGAGACGGCAACTTCGCCGATCTTGGGGGCTGACAGGATTTCGGTCGTCGTTCCGTCGTGGAAGACATCGACGGCATCGGATCCGGCCAACCGCACGCCGCCCTTGGCAAGCACCGCCGCGCCGCTGGCTTCGTGGATGATGCGTGCGGCACGCTCGAGGTCCTCGACGGTGGAAATGGTGATCCCGGAGAGCGACTCGGCTTCGAAGTGGTTCGGGGTGACGAACGTGGCCAGTGGCAGCAGCGTGGACTTCAGGGCCTGGTCGGTGTCCAGTGCGTGGCCGGGCTCCTGCCCCTTGCAGATGAGCACGGGGTCCAGGACGACGTTCTTCCATTTCTGGGAACGCAAGGCCGTGGCGACGGTGTCGATCGTCGCGGGGCTTCCCATCATGCCCAGCTTCACCGTGTCCAGTTGGCCGGCGTAGCAAGACTGGATGGCTTCGAGCTGGTCGGCGATGACCTGCGTGTCCACCGGCGTGAACCGGTGGTCCCAGTTCTGTTTCGGGTCGAAGGCGACAATGCAGGTCAATGCGGTAATGCCGAAGACGCCCAGCTGTTGGAACGTTTTCAGATCCGCCTGCGCACCGGCTCCTCCGGTGGCCTCGGATCCGGCGATGGTCAGCGTGATGGCCGGGGCTGTGCGCTGTTGCGTGGAAGTCATGACCCCATTTTAGGCCGGTCACGCCCCACATTGCGCACGACCCCGATGACGTCGTCGACGATGTGCCGCACCACCGGGAGTCGGGAGAGGACAGCCAGGCGGGCCATCAGCGAGGCGGCGTTGGCCGCCAGGCGGCGACTGCGTTCGGCACCGGGTGAGCCGTCGTAGGCCCAGAAGATGATCAGGCCGCGCTGGACGAGCCAGAGCAGTTCGGGCAAATCGTCGCGGATGGCGGCCGGTGGCTGGGGCAGCGAAGCCGCGACCGCCTGGCGCCAGAGGGCGAATTCCTTGGCCCGTGAGACATCGGATGCCTCGTCTTCGCCGATGGCGGCACGCAGCAGCACGGTGCCGCAATCGTGGAACGGGGCCAGTGCGTCCAGCGCCGCATCCAGCACGACCCGGATGTTGTCGCGCAGGTTGTTCCCCGAACGCAAACGCGGCCTGGCCGCACGCACCTGGTTGTCCACGAGTCCACGGGCCATTTCGCGGACCAGCGCCTCCTTGGAGGGAAAGTAGTAGTAGGCGTTACCCAGCGATAGCCCGGACTCGACCGCGATGGCGCGCATCGTGGTCCCGCGGTAGCCGTTCCGGGCGAACAGCTCCACCGCGACGTTTTGGATGCGTGCTCGCGTTTGGGCGGACTTTGTCGTCTTCGTTTCCATGGCTTCCTTGCAACGGCGGGGATCTGGGCCAGTCTAACCATTTTTGAACATGTTCGAAAAGCCAGGTGTTTGCGCTTCCCGGGACAGTGCCAGCCGGCGTGGACCACCTGGAGGCACCGCCGTCGTGCTCCATGGGAGAATGGACGAGTCAAGTGCTAATACAGCGGGCGGTGGAACCGGGGAGATCCCGGGATCCACGCCTGGCGAACCACTTCCAGAATGGGAACAACTTCATGCACGCCTCCTCCGGCAACCCCGTCAACACCCTGCCCGCGAAGCCCGCGGACCAGCGCGTCCGCCAGGCGGTCTACGCCTCGGCCGGCAGCCCCTACTTCTCCGCCGTGCTGGCCCTGATGGCCGTGGTGGTCATCCTCTCCAACATCGGTGCCACCAAGGGCGTGACCTTCGGCCCCATCATCACCGACGGCGGGTTCTTCCTGTTCCCGCTGGCCTACATCCTCGGTGACGTGGTCAGCGAGGTCTATGGGTTCAAGGCCGCACGCCGGTCGATCATCATCACGTTCCTGCTGGCCGCCTTCGCCTCCTTCTGCTTCTGGGTCGTCATCGCGTTGCCCGCCGCCGACTGGTACACCGGCCAGGCGGCCCTGGAACAGACGTTGGGGCCGGTGTGGCAGATTGTCGCCGCGTCGTTGTGCGGGTTCCTGGTGGGACAGACGCTGAACTCCTATGTCCTGGTGCGGATGAAGGACCGGTTCGGGGAAAAGCGTCTCGTGGGACGGCTCATGGGTTCGACCGGCGTGGGTGAATTCGCCGACACCCTGATCTTCTGCTCGATCGCCGCCTCCGTGATCGGCATCTCGACGGTTCCGGATTTCCTGAACTATGTCCTGGTCGGATTCGTCTACAAGACGGCAGTGGAATTCCTTTTCGTGCCGATCACCACCCTGGTCATCCGCTGGTTCAAGCGCCGCGAACCGACCTACGGGCACGCCGGCGCCTGAGGTCCACGTCACCGGTGGCGGGACACCCGCCACCGGTCATACGGTATGGATCGTGCTGTCCCGCTCGGGCCCTATCAGCGGAACGCCGGAATACCGGTGATCTTATTGCCGAGTATCAACGTGTGGACTTCGTCCGTTCCCTCATAGGTGCGCACGGACTCGAGGTTGTTGGCGTGGCGCAGCGGCGGGTAATCCAGTGTGATGCCGTTGCCGCCGAGGACCGCGCGGGCGTCACGGCATATCTTGATGGCCTCGCGGCAGTTGTTCAGCTTGCCAACGGAGATCTGGTAGGGCTCCAGCGTCCCGGCATCCTTCAGACGCCCGATCTGCAGCGCCAGCAGCATGCCCTTGTTGATCTCCAGCGCCATGTTGACCAGCTTCTCCTGCGTCAGCTGGTACCCAGCGAGGGGCTTGCCGAACTGCAGGCGCTCCTTCGAGTAGTCCAGGGCCGACAGGTAGCTGTCCCGGGCGGCGCCCATTGCGCCCCAGATGATCCCGTAGCGGGCTTCGTTCAGGCACTCGAACGGTCCGCGCAGTCCCTTCGCCTTCGGCAGCATGGCCGAGGCAGGCAACCGCACCTCGTCCAGCGCGATGTCGCACTGGATGGAGGCGCGCATCGAGAGCTTCTGGGGGATCGGCGTGGCGACGAATCCGGGCGTATCGGTGGGCACCACGAACCCGCGGACCCCGTCGTCGGTCACCGCCCAGATGATGGCCACTTGCGCCACCGACGCCAGTCCGATCCAGCGTTTGGCCCCGTTGATGATCCAGTCGTCACCGTCGCGCCGGGCGACGGTGGCCATGGAACCCGGGTCCGACCCGGCGGTCGGCTCTGTCAATCCGAAACAGCCAATCGCCTTTCCTGCCGCCATGCGCGGGAGCCACTCGTTCTTTTGTTCCTCGGAGCCGTGCTTGGCAATGGCGCTCATGGCCAACGAGCCCTGCACGCTGACGAAGGTGCGCAGGCCCGAATCGCCGGCTTCCAGTTCCAACGCGGCGAGTCCGTATTCCACGGAGGTTCGGCCGGGGCATCCATACCCCTTGATGTGCATCCCGAGAAGTCCGAGTTCCGCCATCTTCGGCACGATAGCCAGCGGGAACTCCGCATTCTCGTACCATCCGGCGATGTTTGGCTTGATCTCGGCATCTACGAATGAGCGGACCCTGTCGCGGAGGGCGAGCTCCGCGGGGGAGAGGAGGGAATCGATGGACAACAGATCTGCAGTCATGGTTCTACTTTCCAATTGACGTGGTGGAGAGCGCCGCGAAGGCCGCATCGTGGTGTTCGCCCAGCAGCGGCGGCAGGCGCCGGTAGGTGGCCGGGGTCTCGGAGAGTCGGATGGGGTTGGCCACTTGACGGCTGGTCCGCGAGCCGGCGGCGTCGGCGATCTGGACGGACGGGGCCAGACCCAGATCCTCGGCTAGTTGGAGGGCCTCGGCAATGGAATTCACCTTCCCTGCCGGCACCCCCTCGGTACTGAGCATCGTGGCCCACTGTGCCGCGGGCCTGCGGAGCAGCTCCCCTTCGAGGAGGGCCTTGAGCTCGACGCGGTGCTCGACCCGGACGGTGTTGGTGCGGAACCGCGGGTCCTCGGCCAGTTCCGGTACACCAAGTACCCGAGCAAGCCCCGCAAACTGTCGATCCGTGCCGACGGCGACTGCCAGCGGCCCGTTTTGTGTCTGCAGCGTCTCATAGGGTGCGATGCTCGGGTGGGCGTTGCCCATCCGCTGCGGCGCCTCCCCGGTCGCCAGCGTACTTGACGCCTGGTTCACCAGGCCGGCGAGAAGGGACGACAGGAGGTTCACCTCGATCCGCTGCCCCCGCCCGGTGGCGTCCCGGTGCCGCAGTGCCGCGAGAACGCCGACGGCGGAATTCTGCCCCGTGATCACGTCCACCAGCGCCACCCCCACCTTGCTCGGCTCCGCGTCCAACGACCCGGTGACACTCATCAGTCCGCCGACAGCCTGCACCAGCAGGTCGTAGCCGGGCAGCTGGGCGCCGCCGGTGCTACCGAACCCGGTGATGGAGCAGTACACCAATTCCGGCCGTTCGGCGTGCAGGGTCTCGAAATCCAGGCCGAACTTCTCCATGACGCCGGGGCGGAAGTTCTCGATCACCACATCCGCATCCAGTGCAATGGCGCGGGCACTGGCAAGGCCGTCGTCGGTGCGCAGGTCGCACACCACGGAGCGCTTGTTCCGGTTCACGCTGGAAAAGTAGGTTCCCACGCCGTGTTCGTCCACCGGGGGAATCCAAGACCGGGTGTCGTCCCCGGCCGGGCTCTCGACCTTGATGACGTCGGCTCCGAAGTCGGCGAGCATCATCGTGGCGTAGGGCCCCGCGAGGACGCGGGAAAAGTCGGCAACCCGGATGCCTTCCAGCGGCCCCGACCGATGTTCGGTGCCGTCCTGCGATGCACTATTGACGGTGTTCATGGCGCGTCATCCTCCTGATGTGGTGGTGGGTGTCCTCAAGGGGCGGAGGTCACGGGATTGCTGAGTGTGCCGACGCCGGAAACCCGGCATTCGGCCCTGTCCCCGGGCACCACGTGGATGGCTCCGGGAGTGCCGGTGGAAATGATGTCGCCCGGGTAGAGCGGCATCACCTTGCTGTGGAAGCTGATCAGGTACTCGGGGCTGTAGCGCATGTTGGCGACGATGTTGGTACGACGCACTTCCCCGTTGACCACCGTGGCGACCTCCATGTCCGCCAGCGTTCCGTCGCCGATCGCCTCGGCCAGCGGCACAATCCGCGGGCCGAACGAGAAGAACCCCGGGAAGTTCTTGGCCCGGGTGAGGAAACGCGGGTTGCGCTCCAGGATGTCCTCCGCGGTCTGGTCCAGTACCGGAACGACGCCGGCGACGTAGTCCAGGGCCTCCCCGACTTCCACATTTCGGCAGTAGCGGCCGATGACCACGGCGACTTCCGCCTCCGTCGTCGTGCGCTCGCTCTGTGCCGGCAAGGGGATGTCCTCGCTCGGGCCGATCACCGTATGGTCGCCCTTGATGAACGATGCCGGTTCCTCCGGCACACCTTCGGACAGATCCGCGGCGTGCTCCACGTAGTTCAGCCCGATTCCCCACAACATCCGCGGATGCCGGTAGGGCGCACCGAAGACGACGCTGCCCGGGTCCCTGAAGACGTCGTCCGCGGCGGCTTCCGCCAGCTCTTGCAGCTGCTCCAGCAGCCCCTCGGCGAGGATCGAGCGCATATCGCCGTGGAAATCCGGAAGCAGGTCACGGACTCGTACCAGGCCGCGCTGTGGGTGGACGACGGCGGCCGGTTCATCCGATCCCTCACGGATCGAGCAGAGATGCAGGGTATGTTTCATTGGTTCCCTTTCGTGGCTTGTCGGGACTAGTAGCTGCGGACCATTCCGCCGTCGACGCGGATCTGCTCACCGGTGACATATGCCGCCGGGCCGCTCGCCAGAAACGCGACGACGGCGGCGAACTCCTCCGGCTTGCCGTACCGACCCGCCGGGATGCCGGCCTCGGAGGACTTCCGGGCATCTTCGGGCGTCATTCCGGTTCGCTGGGCGACGGCGGCGTCGAGGGACGCCACCCGGTTGGTGTCGATGCGGCCGGGGAGCACCATGTTGACGGTGACCCCGTCGGTTGCGACCTCGGTGGCGAGGGTCTTGAGGTATCCGGACAAGCCGGCGCGGCCGATGTTGGACAGGGCCAAGTTGGGCAGGGGCTGCTGAACCCCACTGGAGCCGACGGCGATGATCCGCCCCCAGCGGCGCTCACGCATTCCCGGCAGGACCAAGGTGGTGAGCCGAATATGCTGAAGCAGTAGCTGATGGATGGCGGCCAGTGCCTGCTCGTCTGTGACATCCGACGCGCTGCCCGGGGGAGGGCCGCCGCCGTTGAGGACCATCACGTCGATGGGCCCGAAGGCCTGCTCCGTGGCCTTGACCAACGCGTCCGGTGTTCCCGCGTCGGTGAGGTCCAAGCCGATGCCGACGGCGGAGGGCAGCTTGGCGGCCTCGGCTTGCACCACCTCTTCGCGGCGTGCTGCCAGGACCACGTTGGCTCCCTCTTCGGCCATAGCCTGCGCGATGGCCAGGCCGATGCCGGAACTGGAGCCAGGCACCAGCACGTTCTTTCCCTTCAGTCCGGTATCCATCAGACCAGCTCCTTCACTGCTTCGAGGTGTGCGTCGATCATGTCGGCAAGCTCCTGCGGCAGTGTGGCCGCAGGCGGCCGGACGAGCGATTCGGCGATGATGCCGCGGCGCTTGAGGATTTCCTTGCGCAAGGCCAGCCCGATGCCGGGCTGGCCTTCGAAGTTGGCCAGCGGAAGCCAGGGGGCAAACGCCTCGCGGGCTGCGGGGAAACCCCCATCCTGGTGTGCGGTGATGGCCAGTTGCAGGGCTTCCGGATGGGAGAAACCCGTCATGGCTCCGGCGGCTCCGGCGGCGAGCTCATCGATTAGCCCGACGCCTCCGAGCCCACCGAAGACCGGAATGCCCAGGGCCCGGGTGAGTTGCGCGATGGCGGCGGCGGTGGGCGGTGCCTCGGACTTCACGGCGACGACGAACGGGCAATCCTTCGTGACGGCCAAAACCTGGGTGGTGCCGATTTTCACGCCGGAGGCCGCCGGGTAGTCCTGCAGGACGATCCCCGCACCGCTGGCCTGGTGGATGGCGTGCAGGTGGGCGCTGACTGCCTTGGGGTTGTCGGTGTTGGCCTGCACCATGAGCGCGGCCAGGCTTCCGCCTGCAGCAGCGACGGCGGTGTGCGCCTGCTCTATGGCGACGCTGGTGGTGCGCGCCGACAATCCGACGACGATCGGCGTTCCCCCGGCCTCATCGACGACAGTGCGGACCGCGAGTTCCTGCTCGGAAGTGTCCAGGGCTGCGCCTTCGCCAAACACGCCGAGCACCACCATGCCGGCTGCCGGAATGTCCAAGTAGAGCTGGACCTCCCGGCGCAATGAATCGGTGTCAACGGCGAACTCGGATCCGGCGAACGGAGTTGCGAGCACGCCCCAAAGACCTCGGGCTAACGGGGTGGCGTTCATGATGCGGTGCCGTCCTTCCGGTCGGGATCTTGATCGATGACCAACGAAACAATGTGCTCGGCGATGGCCAGTGAGGACGTGGCAGCGGGAGAGGGAGCGTTGCGGACACTGAGCACGGGCCCATTCCGGGTGATCCGGAAGTCATCCACCAGCGAGCCATCCCGGTCCAGGGCCTGCGCACGATTTCCCCGTGGGCCGGGAACGACGTCGTCGGCGGTCAGCTCCGGCACGTACTTCCGCGCCTCGGCCACGAACCTGCGCTTGCTCAGCGAACTGAGCATTTCACGTGCGCCGGTGCGCCAATGCTTCTTCGCGAAGGCCCGGAATCCCGGGTAGGCGATGGCGTCTCCCAGGTCGGAAGGGGAGACCGTGCTCCAGCCATACGCTTCCCGGGCAAGGGCGAGCACGGCGTTGGGCCCCACCATGACTTCACCGTCCACCCGAGGAGTGAGGTGGACGCCGAGGAAGGGATACCGGGGATCGGGCACTGGATAGACCAGGCCCCGGACGAGGTGACGCCGCTCGGGGCGCAGGAGGTAGTACTCGCCGCGGAAGGGCACGATTTTCGGGCCGTCCTCGCCTCCGGCAAGTTGTGCCACCCGGTCGGCGTGCAACCCGGCGCAGGTGATGACGGAGTCGAAAACCTCGGCGGTTTCGGCACCGTGGTGCTTACCGGTCACGACCATCTCGGTGCCACGGCGGGTGAACGCCGTGACTTCGAAAGAGGTGTGTACGGTGCCGCCGGCCGCCACGACGTCGTCGGCCAATGCGCAGGTGACGGCGCCGTAATCGACGATGGCCGTCCGGGGCGAGTGGAGTCCGGAGGTGCCCTCCACGTGGGGTTCGATGGAGCGGAGCTCCTCGCGATCGAGGAGGCGGACGCCGGGCACGCCGTTGGACTGGGCACGGCTCATGATGTCTGCGAGACGTGATTCCTCCACCGCGTTGCGCGCCACCAGGACCTTTCCGCATTCGTTGTACGGCAGGGCGCGTTCCGAGCAGTACTCGTTCAGCAACTCCACTCCCCGGCGGCACAACCGCGCCTTCAGGGAGCCGGGTGTGTAGTAGAGCCCGGCGTGCACGACCCCGCTGTTCCGACCGGTCTGGTGCGCCGCGAGCGTCGGCTCCTTCTCCAAGATGGTGACCTGGGCTTCGGGGTGGACCGCCAGTAGCCGGCGCGCCACGGCTGCGCCCAAGATGCCGCCACCCACTACTGCGTAACGCTGAGGTGTCATTGGTTCTCCTTTGGTGGCAATAAGTCGAGTGCTGATGGTGGACTGGTGGGCCGACGCCGAAGCATGAACACCGGCTGCCCGCGCGACTTGCGGACCATCCGGCGTCCGATCCGGAAGGTGATGGCTGCCGCCAGGGCAACGGCTCCGGTCGCCACCCAGGCGATGGAGTAGGAGGTGCCGCCAGCCAGGAAACCAAACCCCAACGGGCCGCCGGCGGCGCCGAGTGAGAGCCCGGTCTGTACGACGCCGGTTGCGGAGGCGGCCGCGAGCCTGTTGTCCCGGACGATGGCGAAGTGCAGCAGTCCGGGCCACGTCCAGCCGGCGCTGTAGGCCAGCAGGGCACCGAGCACCACCAGTGTCTCGGTCCCGACGCTGAGTAGCAGGTACCCCGGGACGCCGGCCACGAGCAGGTTCGCGATCAGCACGTACGGGCTGCGCCCCGGCATGCGGTCCATCAGGGCGCCGAGAAGGATCCGCACGCCGAGCCCCAACATCGCGGACACGGCAAAGAGCGTTCCGGCAGTGCCTTGCGGGATACCCATCAGGACGGCGGAGTCCACGAGGAATATTCCAAGCGAGGTGGATGCTGCCGCTGCCAGTCCAGCGCCGATGGTGAGGACGACCAACCCAGCACGCGGTGTCCCGCGGTCCTCGGTATGGCTCGCCGGCGTCGTCGGTCCCGTGGGATGCTGCCCACGGAACAGGGTCCACAACGCGAGGATGGTGGCGAGGACCGCGCCACTGAAGAACGCGTACCGCCAGCCCAGGACCAACGCGATTCCGGGAACCGCCAACCCGGCCAACATCGACGCCGCGGGAATTGACGACTGCTTGATGCCGAAGGCCAAGCCGAGCCGGTTGTTACCGATACTCCTCGAGATTCCGAGGTTCGCAGCGGGTTGGGCCATGGCGTTCGCCATTCCACCGATGAAGAGCGCCGCAACCAGGATCGAGAACGACGGGGCCGCGCCGGCCCCTGCCAACCCGAGTGCAGCCAGGGCGGCCGAGATGGCCATGCCCCGGCCGGCACCCAGACGCTGGACGACGCCGCCCAGTGGCCGCGCGAGGATTCCGGATACGGCGAACAGCGTTGCTGCCGCCATGCCCATCTTTGCTGGACCGAGCTGGAGGTCCTCCCGGATCTGTACTGCCAGGGCGCCGAGGAGGAACGCCGGGAGCACCCCCGTGGTGGTGACGTAGACGGCCTGAAACAGGGTCGCAATGGGCCGTCTGGACTGCACAGTAGTCACCGGGCGGGTTCGACTTCCGACGCCGGTGAGTCATGGGCATGGCGCCTCCTGCGCACCACATGGAGCGCCAGGCCAGCAACGATCAGGGCGGTGCCAATGGCCAACCACATCGGTTCCATGGCCAGCATGGGCAGGGAGCCGATGCCGATCAAAGTACGCTCCAGCCAGTTCGCCGGGCCCAGGATCCAGCCGCCGGTGGTCACCGCAAGCGCGGCGACGGCAATCGTCGAAACGAGCAGAGCCAGCAGCACCGTGCCGATCCCGCCCTGCATGAGCAGGCCGACGCCCGGCCCGGTGAGCACGAAGATGAACGGTACGAGGAAGGCGGAGAGCGTGTACCGCCACGTCAGCCACATCGTCTTGATGGGTTTACCGCCGGTGATGGCCGATGCTGCGAACGGCGAGAGCGCCGTGGGAGGCGACACTTCGCTGAGTACCGAGTAGTAGAAGATGAACATGGCTGCGGCGAAGGGTGCAACGCCGACATCCTGCAGAGCGGGCCCGATGATGACCCAGGAGATGATGAAGCTCGCCGTGACAGGTACCGCGAGGCCGAGCAGGATGACCGAGATGGCCGAGAAGATCGCGGTCAGCAGCAGGCTACCGCCGGCGAAGTCCACGATGATGTTGGCCAGTTTCAGTCCCAGTCCCGTCAGGGTCATGACGCCGACGATCAAACCCGCCGCGGCCATCACCGGGATGACGGAGAGCGCGCCCGTCGCGCCGGTTGCCAGTGCGTTCCAGAGGCGTCTGGGGGTCATCCATGAATCACGCTCCAGGAAGCTGAGCACGAAAGCCAGCCCCGTAGCGAAAACGACGGCGCGGAACGGGGTCATGCCCAGGGCCATGAAAACGACGATCGCAATCAGGGAACTGAAATGGTAGCCGAAGCGCAGGAGGAGCTTCCCGACGGGCCGGACCTCGAAGTCGACGATTTTGGTCTTGAACTTCCGGGCATCCATCTCGATGGCCAGGATGATGCCGAGATAGTACAGAAGGGTGGGGATGGTCGCCCAGATCAACACCTGAAGGTAGGAGACATGCAGCAGCGCGGCGATGATGAACGCTGCGGCACCCAGAGTGGGTGGCGACATGATGGCGCCAATGCCCGCGGCGGCCAACACCGCGCCGCCATGCTCCTTCGGGTACCCCGCGCGGCGCAATAGTGGCCAGGAAATTCCGCCCAGGGTGACCGTTGTGGCGACGCCCGAACCCGATACGGTGCCAAGCAGAAAACCGGCCAGCGTCACGGTCCGTCCCGGGCCGGACCGTGACTGGCCGAAGGCCGAGAAGGAAAGGTCGATGAAGAATTTCGTGGCACCGGACGCTCCGAGCACGGCGCCGTAGATCGTAAACAGGATGATGTAGGTCGCCGCGACGTCCGTCGGGACACCGAAAATGCCTTGGGTGCCCATGACGTTGTGGCCGACGAGGCGGATCCAGCCAAATGCGGACGTCTGGAACGGGTCCGGGAAGTACGGGCCGAAATAAGCGTAGGCAAAGAAGAAGAGCACGACCAGTGGTACCAGGATGCCGACCGTTCGGCGGCACGCCTCGAGCACGATCAGGATGGCGATCGTTCCCATGATCAGGTCGAGGTAGGTGGGGATGATGGCGCGCCGGAAAAAAGCGTCCCAGTCGGAGATGATGTAGACGAAGGGCACGACGGCGACGACGGCGAGTACCCAGTCAAGGATGTTCGGATTGTCTACCTTGCCGGCCTGCTTCGCCTTACCCGATCGTCCCCCACCGCGGTAGACCAGAAACGTCAGCGAAAGACCGAGCATGAGGAATGCCGGCAGGTAGAACTGCGTGGCCATGGGGTTGAATACCCAGTACAAGCCGAATGCCGACAGGGCGACGCCCAAGATCTTGACGATCTGGGCGGGTATTCCGCTCAGTTGCCGTGCCGGTTTCTCCGCTTCGAACTCGGCAATGAGTGCATCCTCATCGATGGAATCCGTCTCCACAGTAAGGGGGCCGCCCGAAGTGGTCACTGGGTCGGGACTGCCGTCCAACCGCTGGGGGGCTGAGGACTTCGGCCCGTCCCCCGCTTCATCGGGTCGCGATGAACGGGCGGTTGCCGCACCAGCGACGTCAGATCGCTCGGTCATGGGGTCTCCTTGATATCTAGCACAACGAACGGGTGGTCGTCCTCGACCAGCGGCCACAGTTCCAGTGGCGGCTCGTCCGGGACATGGAGGGTGCGCTGGCCCAGGTCGGTGCCAGCGATGGAGAGCGTCTCGAACACCACGGGATGCGCGGGGTCCGGCGGCACGACGTAGTTGCGGCGGTCCGTTGGCGCGGCCTTCGTCGGGGCACCGGGAACGCCGTAGTACTCCTCGAGGACGGCCAGCTGGTCCGCGGCGATTTCCACCAGTCGGAAGGTTCCGTCGGGCTGGACCACGTAGCGCTCCTCAGCCAGCGTCTGGTAGATCGAATTGCGGTAGCTGACCGCAAAGGTGCCCCCGGTCACGGGCACGTCGGCCAGTTCGCCGTCGTCGTTGCTGATCACGAGCGTGTGTTCGGCGGCCCCGCCATGCCCCGAGGCAGGCTCGGACGTGCCGCCCCACACGACAGCGAGCAAGCCCAGACACATGAGGACGGTGACGACGACGGCGAGCTGACGGCGCATGGACGGCTAGCTTCCCGCCTGGTCGAAGTAGGCCTGCGCCCCGGGGCAGGTCTCAACGAATGGCATCTCCCCGGCGGTGGTTGGGTCAAGTTCCGATGCGGCCGGGTGGACCTGGACCAGTTCCTTCTTGTGTTCGAAGATCGCCGTGGTGATGTCCTGCTGGAGTTGTTCGTCCATGTCCTTGGAAGCAACCAGGATGTTCGGCGAGGCCACGACGGAGATGGCCTTGGCCTGTCCTTCGTAGGTGCCTGCGGGAATTTCCTTCTCGGCGTAGTACTTGCCGTACTCCGTGGACAGTGCGTCGGCGTACTTGCCGATGGGAATGATCACCATGTCGCCGTCGGATGCGAGGTCGATCAGTGCACCCGTCGGCAGGCCACCTGACCAGAAACCGGCGTCGATGGTGCCGTCGCGGAGCGCCGCGACGGTCTCGGCGACGCCGAGCTGGCGGCGGTCGATGTCCTTCTTCGGATCGAGGCCGGCGGCTTCGATGGTGCGGACAGCGGCAACTTCGGTCGCAGAGCCTGGTGCACCGACGGAGACCACCTTGCCCTTCATGTCCTCGACGCTTTTGACGCCGGTACCCTCAACGCTCACCGGCTGCAGGAAGTTGTTGTAGGTGTTCCCGAGCGAACAGACGTTCAGTGCGTTGCCTTCGAATTCACCGGCGCCTTCGACGGCGTCGGAGACGACGTCGCCCACGGAAAACGCGAGCTGCGCGGCGCCGTTCTGGATGAGCAGCATGTTGTCGACTGAGGCATTGGTTTCCTGAACGGTGGCGTCGTATCCGTCCACGTTGTCGCGGATGACGGTGGCAAAACCGCCGCCCAGCGGGTAGTAGACGCCGCCGGTGCCGCCGGTGGCGATGGACAGTGTTCCGCCGTCGCCTGAGTCTGCACCGTCACCTCCGGCGGAGTTGTTGGCGGGGCTGCCGCAGGCGCTGAGGAACAGTGCCGGCCCCAGGACGGCAAGGGCAATCAAACGCGAGCGACGGATGCGGTGCGGGGTGTGTGACATGGGTTTCTCCCTAGGAAGGTGGCGGTGATGATGGGACGCGATGCGGTCTTTCCCGACTTTTAGTGGTGCTCCCTTCCTTCCATCGGTGTGGCGTCGCTCGGAAGCGGGACGTCGGCGACGGCCAGCAGCCCGGCAAGGGTTCTGTAGTACCCCACCAGGATGGTCAGTTCGGTGATTCCCTCGTGGCCCAGGTGTTCCAGGGCGCGGGCATGCAACTGGTCTGTGATGCGGGTTTCGGTGATCAGCCCCCGTGCGAGCAGGAGCGCCGTCGTATCGACATCGGAGGCGTCGTCCGGGACGGCCCCGGCGCGGATCTGTTCGAGTTCCTCCGGCGTGATGCCTGCTGTGAGCGCCACCCGGCTGTGTGCGTACCATTCGTACCCGGCATCGAGCGCAACGGCGACGAAGCAGATCACCAATTCGCGGGTCCGGCCCGGGAGCTTGCCGCCGAAGCGGATGGCCGTGCCAAGCGCCTGGACGGCATGGCCAATGGCGGGCGACTGCAGGAGTGCGTTGAATGGCCCGGCCAGGCTGTCGTCGTCGTTCAGGATCCGGAAGGGACCGTCGGCCCGTGGCGGTGCGGTGATCTCCTCGTACAGGGTGACTTGTTCCGGGGTCATCGCATCCGGCTGCACTAAGGGGAAGCGGCTAGACAAGGGTGCGGCCTCCGTCGACATACATGACGTGTCCGGTAACGAAGGCGGACCGTTCGGAGGCTAGGAAGAGGACGGGCCCGGTGAGGTCCTCGACGGACCCCAGTCGTCCGGCGGGCACCAGGGATTCGTGGTTCTCGCGCACGCCGGGCTGGTCCAGGTGGGCCCGGGTGAGATCGGTTTCCGTGTATCCCGGGGCGATGGCGTTGACGGTGACGCCGTGCGGCGCCCACTCGCGCGCCATGACCCGCAGCAGCTGGTTGATGCCTCCCTTGGTCGCGGCGTAGGCGCCGTGGCTGGGGTGGGCGAGCAGACCGGAGACGGAGGAGCAATAGATCTGGCGGCCCCAACCGGCGTCGACCATATGCCGGCCGGCAGCCCGGCCCAGTCGGAAGGCGCTGGAGAGGTTCACCTCGATAATGCGGTCCCAGTCGTCGTCGGTGGTGTCCACGATGGGCACGCGGTGGTTGATCCCGACGGCGTGGACCAGGATGTCCAACCCCCCGAGTGCGTCGACGGCCCGGGTGATCGCCTCCTCGCAGCCGGCGGTAGTCGAGAAGTCCGCCAACAGGGGGTGGCCAAGGCCGGCCAGACGGGCTTCGTCCAGGTCGGCGACGGCAACTCTGGCGCCGGCCGCGGTGAAGGCAGCCACACATGCAGTGCCGATTCCGCCAGCACCGGCAATGAGCACGCGCCGGTTCGCCAGGCCGAGCCAGTTCTCCACAGCAAGTTCCCCTCGTTCGGTGCCCGGACGGCCTGGTGGAACCGGGCCGAACGCTGTAGTCGCTGCGACCGGAGCAGACTCGTGAACTGCGGACCGCGACATCATTGGAGACTGTATCCAAAAATAAGACAATTTGTAACCCCCGTCACATGTTGGTGTTCCCCGGCGCGCGCACGAAGGGATTCATTGCCGAATCTGCAGGCGTCGGGAAGGGGACGCCGGGAGGGTGGTTACTGCCCGTTGAGGAAGACCCGCAGTGCGTCGACTGCGTGATTTCGGTGCTCGTCGAGCTGCCGGATCAGGAGCGGTGCGTCCCGCGCCGCCAAGGCATCGATGATGAGCTGATGCTCGGCTTCCACGCGCTGCCGGTTGGTGGGGACTCCGTAGTAGATGAACCGGTATGTGTCCGTAGCATCCCAGAGCATCGCGATGAGACGTTCAAGGCGCGGCATCCCGGCGGCCGAGAACAGCGCGAAGTGGAACTGTCGGTTCGCCGCGGTCATCGGCAGGAGCTCGGCACCGGCACTGGAGCGCTCCACCTCCTGTGCGGCGTCTTTCATGGCTTTGATGGTGGCTTCGCCGGCCCGGCTGGTGGCAGCGTGTGCGGCTTCCGTTTCCAGTAGCTGGCGGATGCGGTAGACCTCGAGCAGATCCGCGAGGGAGAGTTCGGCGACCCGATAGCCGCGGTGCGGTTCGTAGGCGATTTGCCCTTCACCCTCGAGGACCTTGAAGGCCTCACGCAATGGAACCCGGCTCACGCCGAGGCGGGCTGCGAGGGCGTCCTGGCGGAGCGGTTGGCCGGCCTCGACGTCACCGGCGATGATCATGCGGCGCAGTTCGGCCAGAGCGAAAGCCTGTGCCGTGGGGGGACGCTTTGCGGGCGTGTCGTTCATCCACGCCTCCCGTAAAGTCCGTCACCGATATCTGTCTTGCACTCTAGTCCACCACGGATGGGCCAGCAGGCCGCGCTTCCCGGGCTGCCGGTGCACCGGATCGGCGGTCGAGGCCCTTGCCGGGGCAACTAGTCTGGAGGCATGGAACCGCAGGATGCACCGTTGTTGACCGCACGCGACCTGGTCTCCGGATACGGGGATTTCGAGGTCTGCGGTCCGCTGGACCTGGTCTTCGACCGGGGCGACGCGCTGGGCATCGTCGGGCTTAACGCGGCCGGCAAATCCACCCTGTTGCGCACACTGGTCGGCCGCCAGCCACCGGTCTCCGGCCGGGCCGCCGTCCTGGGCGTCTTCACGGACGACACCTCCCACGTCCACCGGCGGCTGGTCTCCGCGGTCTTCGACGAGGACGCGTTCTTCGATTCGCTGACTGTCGAGGAGCACCTGCAGCTCATCGTCTCCGGGCACGGCGTGCCCGACGGCCAGGAAGCCGTCGAACGGGAACTGGAGTTCTTCGAGCTCGGCGCCGCCCGGGACGCCCTGCCCGGCGCGCTCTCCTCCGGACAACGCCGGCGCCTGCTGCTGGCGGCCGGGTTGATCCGTCCGGCCGAATTGCTGGTCCTCGACGAACCGGAACAACGGCTGGACCCGCCGATGCGGGCCCAGCTCGCGGTGCGCCTGCGTGCCCGGATCGAGAACGGTGGTGCCGTCCTGCTCGTGACGCACGATGCCATCCTCCTCACCACGGTGGTCGACCGGTGCCTGATTGTCGGGGACGGGCTGCGCTTCGCCACCGCCAACGAGGGTGCCGCAGCGATCGGCGGCGCATGAACGCTTCGCCCGGGGGGCCAAGCGGGAGGCCCGTGTTCCCCGCCTGGGTGCCAGCGGGGCCGCCGACCGGCTTCGACCCCTCCGCCACCACGCGCAGGCTGCGCCGAGACCGTCGGCGCGCCGAGCGGTTCGAGCGCTGGAATGACATCTACATCGGGATCCTCGGAGCTGGGATCCTGCTGGCCTACGTCCTCGGCCTGGTCCAGTTCCTGGCTCAGGGCCTACGGGATTCCGGCACGGCCGGACTCGTGAGGCCGGGCATCGCAGTCGTACCGGCCGCCGATGCCGGATCCGCGCTCCTGGCGATCGCCCTGCTGGGAGTTGGCGGGCTGTTGAGCGGGCTGGGGCCCGTCGCGGTGGATCGCGCCCAGGGGTTCTGGTGGCTGTCGCTGCCGGTGGATCGGGGGCCGATGTTGGCCCGGCAACTGCGGATCCGCCTCACGTGGGTCTTCGCCGGTGGGGTCGTCGCCTGGTTGCCGCTGGGGCTCTCCGCCGGCACCGCCGGCCCGTTCGGGTACACGGGGCCACCGATGGCCGGGCTCATCGCGGGGTGCGCTACGTTGGGGCTGGAATTCGTGGTGTTGGGCCTCGCGGCCGCCGCTGCCCAGACCGCCCGGATCCGGCACGGCTT
This sequence comes from Arthrobacter sp. ASL1, assembly GCF_056680475.1. Classification (NCBI taxonomy): domain Bacteria; kingdom Bacillati; phylum Actinomycetota; class Actinomycetes; order Micrococcales; family Micrococcaceae; genus Arthrobacter; species Arthrobacter sp. ASL1. The sequence goes on along the minus strand of NZ_CM155284.1, from coordinate 1,544,390 downwards.
CGCCCGGGCGCTCATGGCGACCGGGGTCCTGCTGGCGCTGGCCTATGCCATCGACGCCGTCTCCCGGGCGGCCGGCGCCGCACGCTCGCCGTTCGCCGGGCTCTGGCCGGTGCTTCCCTCCGCCTGGCCCGCCGCCGGCAACTGGCTGGCTCCGGTGGTCCTGGTGCCCGTCGTGGTGGCCGGCTGGCTGCTGGTTCACCAGCAGCTGGAGAGGATCCGCACCTCGGACCTGCTCGACGCCGGCGGCATCAGTGGACAGGCGGGAAATTCGATCGCGCTGCTCGACGTCCGGTCGTTGGCCCGCTCCTTCGCGCGGGGGCCGCGGCGAACCTCCCACGTCCGAGATGTCTGGGCCCGGCTGCTGCCCGCCCGCTTCGGTGGGTCCCCGGTGGCGGCGCTGCTGCGCGCCGAAGCCCTGGTGCTACTGCGCACGGGCACCGTGTGGGCCCGGATGTTGGCCAGCCTGGCCCTGCTGGCCGGGACGGTCACCGCCCACGGGGGAGGTTCCGCCGTCGTGCTCTGTGTGTCGACCGCCTTGGCGGGGATCCTGGCCGCCCAGGCGGCGGGAGCCGCCGCCGCAGAGGCGGCACGCGTTCCGGGGCTGGACGCCCTGTTACCCCTCGACGCCGGGGCCGCGCGGCGGGCGCATGGGCTGCTGCCGTTGGCCGTGCTCGTGCCGTGGGGCGCGTTGGCCGGGGGCCTGCTGGGTTGGGCGCTCGCCGGGCCGGGTGCCCCCGGCGCCTGGGCGATGCTGGTGGCCATGGGGGCCCTGTGCGGGATCGGGTTGGCCGGCGGATCGCTGCGGGTGGCCTACCGGCCCGAACTGGACTGGGAATCGGTGTTGCAGCGGCAGGTCCTGGGCAAGGGCGCCCGGCCACTGATTGGGCACGCGGTGCACGGGATGGAGCTGATGCTCATTGCCCTGGCGCCTCTCGGGGTCGCCCTGCTGCTGGCCCCCGTGCCGGGGGTGCTGGTGGCGGTCGCCGCCGGCGTCGGGGTGGCAGGCTGGTTTGCCGGGGGTTATCGGACGCAGCCGATCTAGCGCCCCTGCGGGTCCGGGTGGCCGGCGTAGTAGGCCGCCAGCGTGGATGCCTTCAGCTCGGCGAAGGTGCCGTCCTCGATGGCCTCGCGCGCCCGGTCCACCAACGAGACCACGAAGCGCTCGTTGTGGATGGAGATCAGCGTGTGGCTGAGCAGCTCCTTGGCCTTGAACAGGTGGTGGATGTAGGCGCGGGTGTAGTGCATGCAGGTATAGCAGTCGCACCCGTCCTGCAGCGGGGTGAAGTCCGAGCGGTAGCGGGTGCCGGAGAGGTTGAACCGGCCGTGCGCGGTGTAGAACGCCGAGTTGCGGGCGACCCGGGTGGGGGAGACGCAGTCGAAGGTGTCGGCCCCGTTCTCGATGGCGGTGAAGAGGTCGTCCGGTTCCGAGATGCCCAGCAGGTGGCGGGGCTTGTCCTCGGGCAGCTCCTCGGAGCACCAGCCGACGATCGTGCCCAGGTTCTTCTTCTCCAGGGCACCGCCGATGCCGAACCCGTCGAAGGGCATGGCCCCCAGGTCGGTGCACGCCTTGCGGCGCAGGTCCTCGTACTGGGCGCCCTGGATGACCCCGAATAGTGCCTGGTAGGGCTTGGCGGCGCGCTCATCGGTGAGCCGGAAGTGCTCGACGATGCAGCGCTCGGCCCACCGCCGGGTGCGCTCGAGCGACTCGACCTGGTAGCCGCGCGAATTATGCAACGTGGTCAGCTCGTCGAAGGCGAACATGATGTCCGCGCCGATGCGGTGCTGGACGCCCATGGAAATCTCCGGGGAAAAGCGGTGCCGGTCCCCGTTGATGTGGGACTTGAACCAGACGCCGTCCTCGTCCACGTTGGCCAGGCGTTCCTTGCCCGGGGCGACGGTGTCGTCGCCCCCGTCGGCCGTGGAGACCTGCATGTCGATGACCTTCTTGAACCCCGAGCCCAGCGACATGACCTGGAATCCGCCCGAGTCGGTGAACGTCGGGCCCGGCCAGTTCATGAACGCGCCCAGTCCGCCGGCGGCGTCGAGGATGTCCGATCCGGGCTGCAGGTAGAGGTGGTAGGCGTTGGCCAGCACCGCCTGCGCGCCGAGGCCGGCGACCGATTCGGGGAGCACCGCCTTGACGGTGGCCTTGGTGCCCACCGCGATGAAGGCCGGGGTCCTGATGTCACCGTGCGGGGTGTGGATGATGCCGGTGCGCCCCAGTCCGGTGGAGCCATCGGGCTCCACCATGCGCGTCCCGACCTCGAAGGAGAACGCCTCTTGGCTCGGGTGCCCGGATGGCACGGGGGAGTCGGTGGTCACAGCGGCGGTGGGATCGGAGGCAGACACCCCACCATTTTGCCCCATGCGGAGGCACGACTGTGACGAACGAGCCCCGCGAAACCGCGCGCAGCGTACCCCGCGGGTCATAGGCTGGAAGGGGAGGTCGGTGCGTCGTCGTCGTACTGCTTTCCCGCCAGATGCCGTCCAGGCCAACCCAGGAGCTCCCGTGGACAACCCGTTGACCTTGCGCCGCCTGTTGACGCTCGGCCCGGGCGACAGGGACCCGTGGATCGGGGTGCGCTGCGGGCTCGGAGTGTTCCTTCCGCTGGTCGTGCTGCTGGGCACCAACCGGCTGGACCTGGCGATCTTCGCGATCTTCGGTGCCTTTACCAACATCTTCGGTCGGGTACCCGCCCATCGGGACCGGTTGCGTGCCCAGTCTCGGGCCGGTGCCCTCTTCCTGCTGGTCATGGCCGCCTCCTGGGCCTCCAACCGCTTTCTCATCGACCATGACACGGTGGCCGGCGGGTGGACCGTGGTCGTCCTGACGACGCTGGTGGCCTGGATGTGCTCGCTGGCAACCGGGTTCCTGCAGCTGCGCCCCGCCGGTTCGCTGTTCCACATCTTCTGCTTCGCGGCCATCGCCTCGATTCCCACGGTGCCCGGTTTCGGGATCTCGATGGCGGCGGCGATCAGCACGATCGTGCTGGGCATCTGCATCGGCCAGCTCGGGCAGATCGCCCCCTCGCGGCGCACCGGCTGGACCGGGGCGGGGCTACGCCCGTTGACCCCCGGGGTGCGCACGGCCATCCGCATCGAATCGGTCGGCTACCTGCTCGCCGCCGGTCTGGCCGGGAGTGTGGCCCTGTTGATGTCGCCGGTGCTGAGCACCGGGCATCCCTACTGGGCGATGGTCGCCGCCGTCGTTCCGCTCGTGGGGCACACGACCCGACACCGCATCGCCCGTGGCCTGCACCGTGTGCTGGGCACGATCGCCGGATTGGGCGTGATGGCGGTGATCATCGTCGTGAATCCCAACCCGTGGGCGATCATCCTCTTCCTCGGGTTCGCCCAGTTCGGCGCCGAGATGCTGATCACCCGCAACTACTTCTGGGCCCAGGTCTGCGTCACCCCGCTGGCGCTGGTCGGCACCGCCCTGATGGCGGGGATGAGCACCCAGCTGCTCTACGACCGGATGCTGGAGACCGTGATCGGCTCCGTCATCGGCGTCGCCGTGGCGCTGGCCGGTTCGGCGTTGCGGCGCCGGATGCAGGCCGGCGCCGCCACCGGCTGAGGACACTCAGGCGTTCGTAGCCGATGCCTCTCCGCCGGCCTCGCGGTCCGGCGCGTCCGGTGCATCGAGGGTGCGCAACGTGGTGAGCTCGTGGTCGATCATCCGCTGCAGTTCGTCGCGCTCGAGGGTGCGTGATCCGCCGTGGGCCAGCAGGTAGAGCAGGGCATCGAGCCGTTCGATCCGCCAGGAGCGGATCGCCGGTGCATCCTCGGCGGCCGTCGCGCGGTGGATCTCCCGGTCGAACAGGTTCGGCTCGTCGAGCTGGCGCTGGCGCAGCTCGGCGGTCAGCTTGGCCTTGAGCGGATCCTCCTCGATGTGGTCGGTCACCCGCAGCGACTCGGAGAACCGGCGGGCCGCCTCGAGGTCGCCGTTGGAGGCCGAGAGGTAGGCGGCGATCGCCAACGCCGACTGGATGGACTTCCAGCGGCCGAAGTTGCCGTCGAACGGCAGCTCGGTGAGGATTTCGAGGGCGCGCCAGACATTGGGCTGGTCGTCGAGCTCGACGAAGAGCAGGTGGGCCAGGTCGCGCACATCTTCCAGCTGGGCTCCGGATTTGGGGTTGAAACCGCGGCTGAGCTTCGCGATGGGGCCGAGCACCCGCTGGTCCCACGGGTATTCCCGGGCGATCGCGATCAACACGGCCTCCGGCGACCCGTCCTCCACGGGGATCACGGTCAACTCATCCAGCGTTGCCTCCGGTGGGGGCGCGCTCGTGTGGACACGGATGGTCGAACCATGGGCGATCGTGACCTTCTGCCCGTCATCCAGCGTGGCCTCGATGTAGGCCGGGGTGCCAAAGCTGTCCAGGACAGTCCTCAAGCCGGACACCGGAAGGCTGGGGGTGCCCGTTCGGGTGATGAACCGGTCGCCGCGTGCCACCTTTTCGGCGCGAACGGCACGGATGTAATCGTGCTGCAATGTCACTTCCTACTCGCACCAGCCCGCGTGGGCCAGCGCCTGTCGAAGGATGTTGGCGCGGCCGCCGGCGAACTCGTCACGGATGGACGGGCTCAGGGCCTCGCTCGGGGTCAGCCAGGTCAGTTCGAGGGCGTCCTGGCGGGGGTTGCATTCGCCCCGCACGGGGATGACGTAGGCCAGCGAGACGGCATGCTGGCGTTCATCGGTCAGCCCGGTCTCGGACGGGGAGGGGAAGTACTCGGCAACCGTGAACGGCACCGGGCTCAGGGGCAGCTGCGGCATGGCCATCGGCCCCAGGTCCTTCTCCATGTGCCGGACCAGGGCGGCCCGGATCGTTTCGCGGTACACCACCCGGCCCGAGACGAACGTCCGGGTGAACTGCCCCGCCGCATCCGCGGTGTAGAGCAGGCCGACCTCGTTGACGTACCCCAGCGGGTCCAGGCGGACCGGGATGGCCTCCACATAGAGGATGGGCAGGCGTTGACGGGCCTCGTAGAGGTCCTCGTCGGACAGCCAGCCGGGATTCGGGTCCGGGGTGCGCACGTTCATACCCCCATGTTTATCGCATCCGCACCGACACTTCACGGCCCCATCCCGAGGGACGCCGGATTGACCGAAATGACCTGTGGAATACACCACGTCGGGAATACGCGGCGACAGGTGCCGGTTTATAGTGGTTTGGAAGCCCCGATGACTCTTTCGGTTCCTTCCTCCCGTCGATGACCATCGCCCACGGCCCCGCCGTTGGCCGATTTACCAGAGGACCCCCTCGTGCTATCCGAAGACCGCCCCATGATCCCGGGGCACCCCACAACGGCAGATACCGCCGTCGTACCCGATGGGCGTCTCGCCCCGGAAGCCAAGATGACCATCGGCGTGCTCTTGGTCTCCGCCTTCGTCGTGATCCTCAACGAGACGATCATGAACGTGGCGCTGCCCCGACTGATGGTCGCCTTCGACGTGAGCGCCGACGCCGTGCAGTGGCTGGCCACCGCGTTCATGTTGACCATGGCCGTGGTCATCCCGGCCACCGGCTACCTGTTGCAGCGTTTTTCGATGCGCACCGTGTTCATGCTCGCGATGGGCCTGTTCTCGTTGGGCACGCTGCTGGCCGGGACCGCACCCGGTTTCGAGGTCCTGCTCGGTGCCCGGGTCATCCAGGCCAGCGGTACGGCGATCATGCTGCCGCTGTTGATGACGACGATCCTGGACCTGGTGCCCCCGTCCCGCCGCGGTGCGGTGATGGGCAACGTGTCGATCGTGATCTCCGTGGCCCCGGCCGTCGGCCCGACAATTTCCGGGCTGATCCTGCAGTTCCTGCCGTGGCGGTTCATGTTCCTGATCGTGCTGCCGATCGCCCTCATCGCGCTCTTTGCCGGCGCCCGCCGCCTCTCCCGTGACGCCGATGCCGGGACCATGCCGTTCTCGATCCCGTCGATCCTGCTGGCGATTCCCGGCTTTGGCGGCCTGGTCTACGGGCTGAGCAAGATCGGTGGCGGCCACGAGGGCGGCGGGCAGGGGCCCGATGCCGGTGCGCTGGTGGCGCTGGTGGTGGCCTTCGTCGCCCTCGCGGCCTTCACGCTGCTGCAGCTGCGCCTGCAGAAGAACGACCAGGCGCTGCTGGACCTGCGGCCCTTCACCTACCGCGACTTCACGATTTCGCTGGTGCTGATGGTCCTGGCGATGGTCTCGCTGTTCGGGGTGATCATCCTGCTGCCGATCTATCTGCAGAACGTGCGCGGGCTCGACACCCTGGGCACCGGCCTGCTGCTGCTGCCCGGCGGCTTGCTGATGGGCCTGCTGGCACCCTTCGTGGGGCGGATGTACGACAAGGTGGGACCGCGCCCGCTGATGGTCCCCGGCGCCGTGCTGCTCGCCGCGGTGATGTTCTCCTATTCGCGGCTGGCCGCCGACACCCCGATCTGGTGGCTGCTGGTGCTGCACCTGGCGATGTCGGTCAGCTTCGCGTTCATCTTCACCCCGGCGTTCACGACGGGCCTGAACCCCCTGCCACACCGGTTGCATTCGCATGGCGCCGCGGTGCTCAGCACGCTGCAGCAGCTCGGCGGCGCGGCGGGCACTGCCCTGCTGGTGGGCATCATGGCCTCCTCCACTGCGGCCGCCGCGCTGGCCGGGTCCACCGCCGTCGAGGCCCAGGTGCAGGGATTCCGGCACGGGTTCCTCACCGCGGCGATCGTGAGCCTCTCGCTGATCGTGCTCAGCCTGTTCCTGGGGCGGAAGAAGGTTGGCGAACCGGCCGCTTGACCGCGGGGCCGCCTGACCGCGGGGCCGCCTGTCGGGGGCTCCCGTCGGGGGCCGGCCGCAGGCAACGAAGTCCGGGTTGTGCAGGCCGAAGCGGTGCTTCGAGCCGACACCACCCGGACTTCGTTTCGTTCGGAGCCGCTTCCGCGGCGGCGGTGATTCCTACCAGCCGGCCCGCCAGTACTGCGGGGCACGGGGGTTCTCATCCCGGTCGATCCCCAGCTCCCGCGCGGCCAGGGCCGGCCAGTAGGGTTCGACCAGGGCGGCCCGGCCGATGCTGACCCCGTCCGCCTGCCCGGTGACCAGGATGTGCTCGGCCTGGGTGGCCTCGGTGATCATCCCGACGGCGGTGACGAAGGCGTCGGTGCCGGCCAGGGCCTCCTTGACCGCGGTGGCCAGGGACACCTGGTAGCCCGGTCCGGTGGGCCCGTGGAAGGCGCCGATCCCCGCGCTGGACAGGTCGAACGCGCTGACCCCGAGTTCGCGGGCCTCCGCGGCGAAGCGGGCGGTATCGGCGATCCGCCAGCCGCCCTCGACCCAGTCCTCGCCGGAGAAGCGGATGCCGAGGACCTTGTGGTCCGGCCAGGCGGCGCGCACCGCGGTGATGACCTCACGGGCGTACCGGGTGCGGTTCTCGAAGCTGCCGCCGTATTCGTCGGTGCGGTGGTTGGCCAGCGGGGAGAGGAACTGGTGGATCAGGTAGCCGTGGGCTCCGTGGAGCTGGATCACGTCGAACCCGGCTTCATCCGCCCGCCGGGCTGCCTCGGCCCAGTCGCGGATCGAGGCCTGGATCTGTTCGATGGTCATCTCGGCCGGGGCGTCCAAGCCGTGGACGTCGGTGACCGAAGGTGCCAGCGTCCGCCAGCCGCCCTCCTCCGGCGGCATGGTGCCGCGGGCGCCGGAGGCGGCGGCCGCGGGCAGCCACGGGTAGGTGGAGGCCTTCGCGCCGGCATGGGCCAGCTGGATGCCGGCGGCGGCACCCTGGGAGTGGATGAAGTCAACGATCGGGGCCCAAGCGTCGCGCTGGGCATCGTTCCACAGACCGGTGTCCTGGTCGGAGATCCGGCCCTCGGGGGAGATGGAGGTGGCCTCGGTGTAAACCAGGGAGAAGCCGCCGACCGCCCGGGAGCCCAAGTGGGTCATGTGCCAGGCATGGGGCACCCCGTCCTTGGCGGTCACCGAGTACTGGCACATCGGTGCCAGCGTGGCGCGGTTGCGCAGGGCCAGGCCGGGACCGGCGGGGGCGGACAAGGTCACAGGTTCGAAGAGTCGAGTCACGTGAATGGGCAACGGCGCCCCACCCGTGCCTATTCCCGTCGGCCCGGGGCGGGCTCCGGGTGGATGGCGTCAGTCCACGCGGTGGTAGCCGTAGAGGTCATGCTGGGCCTCGTTGATCCAGAGGTCCTCCCCTCCGTCGGGATGTGCCAGGCGTACGGTGAGCCCGTACGACTCGTCGATCAGCTCCGCGGCCAGTCCCGCGGCCAACAGCCGCTCCTGCAGGTGCCGGACATCGCCGTCGTACTGGAAGCTGGGCACGGCGTGCGCGCTGGTGCCCGCATGCGTGGCGACGAGGCCGCCGTTCTTGGCACGGAACTGGAGCCAGCCGCCGGTGTCACTGGCGATCTCCGGACGTGCGCCGATGGCCCGCAGGGTCGCGGCGGAGCCCTCGGGATCCGGGGTCATCCACAGGGCGAGGACCCGCAGGGCCGGGTCGGCGGCTTCCGATGCGGGGCGGGCCGCCTCGACCGTGGCGGTGAAGGATAGGCCGTCGGGCCCGGTGATGGTGGCCGTGCGGCCGTGGCCCTCCTCGGAGAGGACGACGGCGGTGCCCGCTTCCCGGGTGCGCCGGCTGAACTCGTCCAGGTCCCCGACCTCGAAGGCCAACCGCAGGGTGCCGGCAGCGTGGGCGGCGTCGGGGGCATGGAGGCGGAACCGGCCGGAGGCGGAATCGAACTCCTGCCATCCGTTGGCGTGGACGGCCCGCACGAGGCCGAGCGCCTCGAGCAGCAGCGCCCACTCGTCTGGCTTTTCGGTGAACTGGATGGGGGTGACGCGCAGCATCAGGGCTTCTCCTTCAGGTGGGCGGCCAGCACGTCGGCGACGTAGGCGGACAGCGAGGCCTCGGCATCGATGGCCGCGTGCTTGACCTCGCGGACCAGGCCAGCGGGCAGGTAGACGTTGAACTGGACCTTGCGGTCCGGATCGGGAGTCGATTCGATGAGCATGTTTAGAATGCTAGCAATTTAGCAATGATGCGTCTAGACCCCGGCTCCGGGTTCTGCTGGAATGGTCGGATGGCCACGCCGCTTCCCGAACTCCTGCTTCCCGATGCCGCTACCTGGCGTTCCTGGCTCGAGGAGCACCACGCCTCCAGTGCGGGTGTCCGCCTCGTTGTGCACAAGAAGGGCGGGTCGGCGACCGCCTTGACCCGGGCCGCGGCCCTGGACGAGGCGCTGTGCTTCGGGTGGATCGACGGCCGGGCCGGCAGCCGCGACGAGGAGAGCTACCTGCTGCGCTTCACTCCACGGCGCTCCGGCAGCGCCTGGTCGGCCACTAACGTCGGATTGGTCGACCGGCTGATCGGGGAAGGCAGGATGGCTGCCGCCGGGGCCGCCGAGGTCGAGGCGGCGAGGGCCGACGGGCGCTGGGACGCCGCCTACGCCGGACCCGCGAGTGCCCGGCTGCCGCCGGAACTGATCGAGGCATTCGAGGGCCACCCCGCCGCGCGGGAGGCCTACGACCGGCTCAACAGCACCAACCGGTTTGCCCTCTACTACCGGATCCACACCTTGAAGAGGGCCGAATCCAAGGTCCGCAAGGCCGCAGAATACGTGGCGATGCTCGAGGCCGGGCAGGCACCCCATGCCCAGCCGGGTTTTGAGGAGGCACCCCGGCGCTCGCGCAAGCTTGCGGCCGAGTCCTAGCGCCGGTAGCGCCGCACGAAGTTTTGCAGGACCAGCGAGGGCCAGGAGACGTCCACCGAGCGCGCCAACTCGGTGAGCTCGCCGGCCATCTCGGAGGGGAAGTACCCGGCGTCGCGGTAGACGGCGATGCGGGTCGCCAGCCCATCCCCGTCGAGTTCTGGGTGGAACTGGGTGGCGTAGAGGTTCGCCCCGACGCGGAACATCTGCACCGGACAGGTCGCCGACGTGGCCAGGAGTACGGCGTGGTCGGGCAACTGCGAGATCGCCTCCTTATGTCCGACGAACGCGTCGAAGCCCCGCGGCAGCCCGTCAGCGAGGGGGTCCCTGGCCCCGGCGTCGGTCAGCTCGATATGGGCGGTGCCGACCGGTTCGGCATGGGTGCGGTCCACCGTGCCTCCCTGGTGGACGCCCAGGGTCCCGACGCCGTAGCAGGCACCCAGGAACGGGAAGTCGCGCTCGACGAGCCGGTCCAGCAGTGCGGAGAGCTCGGATTCGACCCGCACCTGGGTCGTGGACTTGCGCGCGGGGTCATCCGAGGAGTTGAACGGCCCACCACCGAGCAGGATGCCCGAGTAGTCGTCCAGATCCAGATCCGCCGGGAGGGGTGCGGCGTCCAGGGCGTGCACCACCAGGTCATCGGGGGAGAGGTCCGCGGCCGCAAGGAAACCGCGGACCTCGTCCTCGGCGGCCACGGGGTCGTCGCGGGTGGAGATCAGCAGGAAGGGGCGGCTACCGGTTGCGGGGCTCATGACCGCATCCTACGACGCGAAGGGGTGGAGTACGCGGGCTTCACGCACTAGAGTGTGATTTGAGTTAGCAACCATTAACTAAGCGGTGTGTGCCGCACGTTGGGAGCATCAATGCAGATCGCCGGGGCCTCGGCCCTCATCACCGGTGGCGCGTCCGGCCTGGGGGCCGCAACCGCCAAGAAGCTCTACGACGCCGGAGCGCATGTGGTCCTGTTGGACCTGCCGTCCTCGGCCGGTGAAGACACCGCCGCCGGTCTGGGCGAGCGTGCACGCTTCGTGGCCGCCGACGTCACCAACGAGGACCAGGTGCGCCAGGCCGTCGAGGTTGCCTCCGACCTGGCCCCGCTGCGCATCGTGGTCAACTGCGCTGGCGTCGGCACCCCCGGCAAGGTCCTCGGCCGCGATGGTGTCCTGCCGCTGGAAGCCTTCCAGAAGGTCGTGGCCATCAACCTCATCGGCACCTTCAACGTGGTCCGGCTCGCCGCCGAGGCCATCGCCGCGACGGAGCCGATCCTGGATGAGGAGACCGGCACCGAAGAGCGTGGCGTCATCGTCAACACGGCCTCCGTGGCCGCCTTCGACGGGCAAATCGGCCAACCTGCCTATGCCGCCTCCAAGGGCGGGGTCGCCGCCATGACGCTGCCACTGGCCCGCGAATTCGCCCGCCAGTACATCCGCGTCATGACCATCGCGCCGGGCATCTTCGAGACCCCGATGCTCGCCGGCCTGCCGCAGGAGGCCCAGGACTCGCTCGGAGCCCAGGTCCCGCACCCCTCGCGCCTGGGCAAGCCCACGGAGTATGCGGCACTGGTGGAGCACATTGTGGCGAACCAGATGCTCAACGGCGAGACCATCCGGCTCGACGGTGCCATCCGCATGGCACCGAAGTAGGCCGGGGCCGCATGCCCGAGCAACCCGACGCCCTGTCCGCGCCGGGGGGTCGAAGCCTACCGGGCGCCGACTTCCTGGACATCGAAGCCCAACTGGATCATCGCGAACGCGCCAAGCTCGACGAGGTCCGCGCCTTCGTGGCCGAGCACGTCACCCCCTTCGCCGGGGCGTGGTGGACGGCGGAGCAGTTCCCGTTCCACCTACTGCCGCAGCTCGGGGCGCTGGGTGTGAGCACCCCGACCCGGCACGGCTATTCGCATCTCTTCCACGGGCTGCTCATCGCCGAGTTGGCCCGGGCGGACGCTTCCCTGGCCACGTTCTTCATGATCCACCACGACCTCTTCGTCGAGTCCCTGTATGACTTTGGCACCGAGGGACAGCGCGAACGCTACCTGGCCGACGCCGTGGCACTGCGCACCACCGGCGCCTTCGCCCTCACCGAGCCCGACCACGGCTCCGACGTCGCCAAGGGCATGGACACCCGCGCCCGCCGCGCGGGGGACACCTGGATCATCAACGGGGCCAAACGCTGGATCGGCAACGGCACCTTCTGCGAGCACATGCTGCTCTGGGCCCTCGATGAGGAGACCGGCGCCGTGCGTGGATTCGTCCTGGACACCACGCTGCCCGGGGTATCCACCTCGCGGATCGAGAACAAGATCTCGCTGCGCACCGTCCAGAACGCGGATGTCGTCCTGCGCGATGTCCGGGTCTCCGAGGCGGACCGGTTCCCGGGCATCGAGTCGTTCTCCGACACCAACCAGCTGCTGCGCTCCAGCCGCATCATGGTCGGTTGGCTGGCCGTCGGGCAACAACTGGCCGCCTTCGACGTCGCGCGCGCCTACGTGCTCGAACGCGAGCAGTTCGGCCGCCCGCTGGCCGCTTTCCAGCTGATCCAGCAGAAGCTGGCGACCATGCTGGGAAACGCCACCGCTTCGATGGCGTTGATGGTCCAGATCGCCCACGCCCAGACCCAAGGCACCGAGAGGATGGACCAGGCGGCGCTCGCCAAGGCCTTCACGACCGAGCGCATGCGCGAATCCGTCGCCCTGGGCCGGGCCGCGCTGGGCGGCAACGGGATCGTCGCCGACCACCGGATGGCGCGGATCTTCGCCGACGCCGAGGCGGTCTACACCTACGAAGGCACCCAGGACGTCAACCAGCTCATCGTCGGCCGGGCCGTCACGGGAATCTCCGCCATCGCCTGACGCCGGCTTTCCCCGGTGGTACCGACCCGCCCTAAGCTGGGTCAGTGCCTTCCTTCCGCGTCCAGTTGAACATCCTCGCCCTGCGCGGCGGCCACCCGCCCGAAGCGGTGATGGACACCGCCAAGGCCGCCCTGGCAACCCGTCACCATGTGGAGGCGAACCAGCTCGACATCGTCGGCGGTATCCCGCGCATCACCTTGCGGTTCACCGTCGAGGAGGAGGAATACGACGCCGATGCCCGGGCCGCGCGCTCGGCGGCGGCCTTGATGCGGGCCGAGGTCGAAGGGGTGGCGCGGACGCAGCACCTCGTGGTGTTGCGCCGGGTCCGCGGACGTTGGTCCCCGGTCTAGAACTCGGTGCGCTGGCCCCGCTCGGCACGGCGTTCGGCATGGCCGATCTGGTACCTGCGGTTCTCCGTCGCCAGGAGCACGATGAAGGCGCAGAGGCCGCAGATGATGGCCACCGGGGTGGAGAACAGCGGGCCGATCAACCGGTCGAGCATGATCCAGAACAGCCCCCAGGCAAAGCCCAGGGCGAGCACGATGCGGCCGCGTTCTGACATGGACATCGTCGCGGCGGCCCACGTGGCCCCCACGATGACCAGCACGCCCCACCAGGAGGCGGGCAGCAGCAGGCTGAACCCGGAACGGGTCAGGGCGATGCTCAGGGTGGCGGGCAGCAGGACCAGGGCCCACCCCATGTACAGCGCCCCCGGGCCGTCGACGAAGACGCGCTCCATGGTCGATCGTGCCGTGCGCTGGTTCATGCGCCGGACGGCATAGACCAGCACCGTCGTCAACGCCAGCGCCACCACCACCGAGAGGAAGACCAGTGACGCACGGGCGCACAGCAACCACAAGGCGCCGAGCAACCCGGCGCCGGCGGTGAGATAGCCGATCTCGCGCTGCCGGTACGACGAGCGTTGGCTCGGATGCCATTGGTAGATGGCGTAGAGCACGATCCAGATGAACAGCACGCCCCAGATCATGAACGAGTCGATGCCCGGGGCCAGCAGGGCGGTCCGGGGGCGGAACGGGGAATCCGCGTCGGAATGTGCGGTGGGCCCGCCGAACCAGCCCAGCCCGAGGAAACCCAGCGCCAGCGACAGGACGGCGACGACCGAGACGACGACCCGGCGCACCAGGTCCTCCCGGGTCTCTTCCGGATCCGGGTCGCGGGCGGGCAGGTTGTAGGGCGGAACGTAGATCGGGCCCTCGTCGTCGACCCAGAACGAGCTCGTGTTGCGCAGTTCCTCGGCCGATCGTGGAATCGGGTGGGCCGCGGCGTCGACGATGGCTTCACGCGCGCTCTCCACCAGCGACTCCAGGTCTGCGCTGGATGACGCGGCACGGGCGGCGGCCTCTTCCGCAGCCTGCTGGGCGGCCTCCTCCTCGGCGGCCTTCCTGGCAGCCTCCTCGGCGGCGCGCTGGCGTTCCGCCGCGGCATCCGCTTCGGCGCGTTCGGCGGCTTGGCGCTCGGCACGCAGTTTTTCCTTCTCCTGCCGGGCCGTCTCGCGGGCGTTGGCCCGCCGGCGTGCGTTGGCACGCTGCGTGGCGATGGCTTCCCGGGTCGTCGCCTTCGCCTTGGAACCCAGTTCCCGCCAATCGGGTGATTCCAGCCCATCGAGCCAGGTGTTCAGGCGGGTGGTCGCGTTCTCGTCGTCCACCCGGCCGTGCGTGCCCGGTGCCGCGAGATGGCGGGAAGCGGCCGAGTCGACGTCGCTGGCACCCTCCGGGGAGCGCAGCGGCTTCGGCGGCAGTCCGGCCGGCCGGGGCGCACTACCGCTGCCACTACCGGCACCGGCACCGGCACCTGATCCGGCAGCCGGCTTGGCGGCCTCCTCCTCGGCGCGTGGGGATCGGGGGACGGAAGAAGTGCCGGCCGGCGCACCATCGGAGGCGGTGGGTGCCGGGGAACTGGGCTGGGAGGCACGCAGTCGCTCCAGCGCCCCGGAGGCAGCCGAAGTATCCTGGCGTGTTTCTGTCATGACGTGGAATCCCCTTTAACCGCTAATTGCCTTGGCAATGATTCCTCCCAACACCACCACGTTAAGAGTACCCAATGAGGTACGTGGCTCGAGGGACGTCGACGCGTGCTCCATGAGGCTGTGGCCGGATTGTGATCCCCACATGGCCGTTTACCTCAGCCGAATGGAGGTAACACCGGCGACACGATCGCGGACTCAGCGGATGGGGCCCGGGGATTCGTCCAGGGTGCGCTCCGACGTGAAGGTCACCGGGGCCCCGGAGAGCGGGTCGGTGAACGATATCGAGTGCGCCAGCAGCTGCAATGGCCGGGTGAAGTCGTCGGGCGCCTTGTCCAGCAGGTCCGGGTAGAACGGGTCGTTCACCATGCCCAGGCCCAGGGCCGCCATGTGCACGCGCAGCTGGTGGGTCTTGCCCGAATGCGGGCGCAACCGGAAGAGCCCGACGGCGGTGCCCGCGTGGACGCCGGCGCTCACGCCGGTGCCCAGCAGGTCGACCCGCGTCTCGGCGTTCGGCTCCCCGGGCTGGGTCAACGCCAGCAGGTACCCCTTCTCCTTGGTCATCCGGTTGCGGTATTCCAGCGGGAAGTCGGCGGCGGTGGCACGGTGCTCCCCGCCGAACTGGCGGACGCTCTGCCCGTGGCGGCCCGGGCCCGACGCGGCCGGGGACCCGCCCGCGGCGGGGGCACCGCCGTCGTGCACGGGTGCATCCCAGCCGGTGGGGAGTGCCGAGACGCAGCGGTATTCCTTCTCGATCCGGCGGCGTTCGAACAGGGTCTGGTAGGCGCCGCGGGTGTCGGGGTTGGTGGAGAAGAGGATGACCCCGGCGGTGGCGCGGTCGAGCCGGTGCATGGGGATCAGGTCCGGCAGGCCCAACCGGTTGCGCAGCCGCACCAGGGCGGATTCCTGGACGAACCGCCCGCCCGGGGTGGTGGGCAGGAAATGTGGCTTGTCCACCACCAGCAGGTTCTCGTCCTGGAACAGGATGGTCTCGCTGACCGGCAGGTGCGGCTCGTCGGGCAGGTTGCGGTAGTACCAGAGGAAGTCGTGCACGCCCAGCGGCGTGGTGGGGGTCAGGGGTTCGGCGCCGAGGCCGACGACCTCCCCGGCCCGGAAGCGCCGGATGATGCCCTCGGGGTCCACGTGGCCGAAGCGTTCGAGCATGTAGTCCATGACGGTCGCCCACGGGCCTTCCCGGGGGATGCGCAGGCGGGTCGCGTTGACTCCGTCGCGCACGGGAAGCGGGGATTGCATGGCCATCCGACCATTTTCCCACGGTTGCCGGCGTGGGAAGTCCGGTGGCGGCGCCGGGGCCGGCGTCCGGAGGGCGTCAGGCCCGCGGGTCCGGCTGGCAGCGGGGGCAGAAGTAGACGTCGCGCTCGTTGAGGTCCATGCCGCGATCGCGGGGGTCGGGGGCCGTCTGCTGGGGGAGCGGCTTGAGTTGGAGGTTGCCCGGTTCGCCGTCGTGCACCAGGCCAGGTGCCCGCCCGACGGGCAGGACCGCGGGCGCCCGTCCCAGCCCGGCGGTCGGTCGGGGCTGGCCGAGCTTGCGGTGTTCGACGGTTCCCCCACAGCGCAGGCACGGGCGGCCGGCCCGCCCGTAGACCCAATACTGATCGCGCATCGGCGGCGTGGTGGTCACCCGGCGGGAGCGGTCCTTGTTGGCGTGCAGCAACTGGTAGGACAGTTCGATCAGGTGGTCCGCGTCGGGGACCTGCCCGGTGGGGGTGCGCGGATGCAGGCCGAGCAGGAACATCAGCTCCGAGCGGTAGATGTTGCCCAGCCCGGCGATGACCCGCTGGTCCAGCAGGGTCAGCGCGATCGGCCGGTCCGGCATTGTCCCGAGCCGACGGTGCACCTCCTCGGGGTCCCAGCAGGGGCCCAACGGGTCCGGTCCCAGGTGGCCGACGGCCTCGGGTTCGTCGGTGGTGCGGATGACGCGCAGGAAGCCGAGGTCGAAGCCGACGGCCTGGAAGTCGGCGTTCTTCAGCACGCAGCGGGCCTTGAACGCCGGGGCGCGCCAGCGCTCGCCGGGGGCGTAGACGTCCCAGTGTCCGTCCATGGACAGGTGGGAGTGGATGCTGACATCGGCGACGCGGATGAGCAGGTGCTTGCCGCGGGAGACCACCGAGGTGACGGTGTGCGAGGCCAGGTTCAGGGTCGCGTAGGACGGGACGCGGAAATCACTGGTCTGCAGGGGCCGGTTGCTCAACGCCGCATCCAGGCGGCGCGCCGCACGGTAGACACTGTCGCCCTCTGGCACGCCCGGTCACATCCTTCGTCGCCTCACGGATTTGTGGAGTGGCTCACACTATACCCGTCGCCGCCGGACGACTCACGGACGGAACCTCAGCCCATTGGGGGAGGAGTGGAATCCCGCAGCCAGAAGCGCGGCGGCCAGCGGGGTATCCGGAACGGGCCGGCCGTTCACCTTCTCCAACGCGATCCGCTCCACGCGGGCGGTCCGCAGCACCGCCACGAGGGCCCGGGCCGCGGCGTCCAGCTCCGCCGGATCATCGGTGAACACCAGCGCCGTCTTGCCCCCGCGCTCCAGGTAGATCCCGAGCCGGCCATCGAGCAGGACGACGACGGCACCGGCTTTGCGCCCGGGCCGCTGACCGGTGGGGGAGACCTCGGTGCCGTCCTCCGGGGTGAGCCCGGGCCAGGGCAGGGCCGCGCCGTAGGGGTTGGCGGGGTCGGTGGCGGCCAGCGCGACGGCCGCCGGCACCCTCACCCCGCCGCCGGCACCCAGACCGGCGGCATCCAGGTCGGTGTCCCGGGTGTGCCCGCGCAACCGGTCGACCGTGGCCGGGACGGAGAACTGGGCGGCCCCGAGGTGTTCGATGAAGTAGCCGCGCCGCGTCCGTCCTGCCTCCTCCAGCCGGGCCAGCACCCGGTAGAGCATCCCGAACCCACCGGGGACGTTCTCCGCCATGACCGACCCGCGGGTCAGCACCCCGTAGCGGTCCAGCAGGAACTCGGCGCTGGCATGGGCGCGCAGCGTCGGATCGGATTCCGCGGCCGGCAGCAGCGACCAGCGTCCCGCGGCCCGTGGCTGGGCCGGACCCGTGGCGGCCTGGGCCCCCGGCCCCACCGGGCGCAGTCCGCCGGCACCCAACCCGGCATCGTGCATCCCGGGTCCGCGCGGGGACCGCATGCGGCCCAGCCGCGGCGAACGGGCCCGCGGGGTGGTGCCGCGCGGCTTGTGGGCGGTCTTCCCGCCGCCGAGCAGCCCGCGCACCGCAGCGAAGGTGTCGTTGCCGATCCGTCCGGCCCACACCAGCTCCCACATCGCCGCCAGCACGGCCTCGTCCTGCCCGGTCACGCCGAGCCCCTCGGTGACCTGGCGGAAGAAGTAGCCCCCGCCGCTGCCGAGCACCTCGAGGATCCGCTCCTGAAGCCCGGTCGGTTCGAAATCCGCGTCGGGGGTGAGCGTCAGCGCCGCATCGGCCGCCGGGTGCAAGCTGATCCAGCCGTCGTTGCCAACCAGCGACCCGGTCCCGGACCACAGCACCTCACCGGTCGCCATGAGCTCATCGAGCATCGCCGGCTGGTAGTCCCGCACCCGTGCCGGCAGCACGAACGACTCCCACGCGCTCGCCGGCACCGGAACCCCGGCCAGCTGGTCGATCACCGTGGCCACCCCGTCGATCCCGCGCAGGTTCTCGCCGACGAACTGCCACGCCGGCAGGAACCGCCCGAACGTGGCATCGTCCACCGGCTCGACCTCGGCCCGTAGCGCCGCCAGCGACCGCCGCCGGATCCGCCGCAGCACCTCGGCATCGCACCACTCGCTCGCCGCCGGAACCCCGGCCGCCGACCCGCCGTCCGCGGGACGGAACTCGCCCTCGACAACCCGCGATTCGGTGGCCAGCCGCTTCAGGATGGTGAGCACGACGGCGGGGCCCAGTCCCAGCCGCGTGGCTGCTTCGGCGACGGTGAAGGGCCCATGGGTGCGCGCATAGCGCCCAATGAGGTCCCCGAGCGGGTCGGCGACCGGTTCGATGAAGGCCAGCGGGACGCCCATCGGCAGCGGGACCCCGAGCCCGTCGCGCAGCCGGGCGGCGTCCTCGATGGCCGCCAGCACCGGCTGCCCGTTGAGGTTCAGCCGCAGTGCGCGGTTGGCGCGCACCAACGTGTCCGCGAAGTGCAGGGCTACTGCGTCCGGGTTGTGTCGGGTTTCCGCGTCCGCACCCCTGTACTTCCCGGACTTCGATGGGACATCTTCGCCGTATCCGCCTTCCGGCCCATCCTCCGGCCCGCTTTCCGCCGCGCCGTCCGAACCACTCTCGGGTCCGGACGCACTGCCCGGCCCATCCTCCGACCGCAACCGCGCGGCCAGCCCCTCCACGCTCAGCGGACCGAGCAGCCGCAACAGGTCCGCGGCCCCCTCGAGCCCCTTGAGCCGCCGCGACGGTGCCAGGCGCTGCAGCTCGGCTTCCGTCTGCGCGATGACGTCCGGGTCCAGCAGGTCGCGCAGTTCGGTACGCCCCAGCAGGTCCCCGAGCAGCGTGGGATCGATCGACAGCGCCGCGGCCCGGCGCTCTGCCAGCGGGGAGTCGCCCTCGTAGAGGAACTGGGCCACGTAGCCGAAGAGCAGCGTCTGGGAGAACGGCGAGGGCTGGCGCGTGGTCGTCTCCACGATCCGCAGGCCCCGCCCTTCCAGATCGGCGGCGATTCCGCGCAGGGCGGGCAGGTCGTAGACGTCCTGCAGGCATTCGCGGACCGTTTCCAGGATGACCGGGAACGAGGGGTACTTTCGGGCCACGTCCAGCAGCTGGGCAGAGCGCTGGCGTTGCTGCCACAGCGGCGTGCGCTTGGCGGGGTTCTGCCGCGGCAGCAGCAGCGCCCGGGCCGCGCATTCGCGGAACCGCGAGGCGAACAGGGCGGAGCCGCCGACCTCGTTGGTGACGATCCGGTCCAGGTCGTCCGGGTCGAAGAGGAACAGCTCCGCGCCGGGCGGCTCGTCGTCCATCATGGGCACGCGCAGCACGATCCCGTCGTCGGCGGCCATCGCCGAACCGTCCATGCCGTACCGCTCGTGCAGCCGGGCCCCGACCGCCAGGGCCCACGGGGCGTGCACGGGCAGCCCGAACGGGGAGTGCAGCACCACCCTCCAGTCGCCGAGCTCGTCCTGGAAACGCTCGACCACCAGCGTGGTGTCGCTGGGGATGACCCCGGTGGCCTCCTGCTGTTCGTGCAGGTAGCCGGACAGGTTCGCCGCGGCCCACGCGTCCAGGCCAATCGCCCCCAGCCGGGCGGTCGCCACCTCCTCCGAGGCCCCGGCCACCTCACGGCGGAACCGTCCCAGCGCGCGTCCGAGTTCCACGGGCCGGCCCAGCGAGTCTCCCTTCCAGAACGGCAGCTTGCCGGGCTGGCCGAACGCGGGGGAGACCAGTACCCGGTCGTGGGTGATGTCCTCGATCTTCCAGCTCGTCGCCCCGAGCGCGAAGACGTCGCCGACCCGCGATTCGTAGACCATCTCCTCGTCGAGCTCGCCCACGCGCCGCCCGCCGTTCGCCTGCTCCTCGGTGCCGATGAGGAAGACGCCGAACAGGCCGCGGTCCGGGATGGTCCCGCCGGAGGTCACCGCCAGGCGCTGGGCGCCGGGCCGGCCGGCCAGCGTGCCGGCGTCGCGGTCCCAGATGATCCGCGGACGCAGCTCGGCGAACTCGTCGGAGGGGTACTTGCCGGCCAGCAGGTCCAGGGTCGCGTCGAATGCGGAGCGCGGCAGCGCCGCGAACGGGGCGGAACGGCGCACCACGTCGAACCACTCCTCCACGTCCACCTCGCCCAGCGCGGCCGCGGCGACGGTCTGCTGCGCCAGGATGTCCAGCGGGTTTGCCGGGATGGACAGCGCCTCGATCTCCCCGGCGCGCATCCGCTCCACCGTGATCGCCGTGTTGACCAGGTCCGAGCGGTGCTTGGGGAAGAAGACCCCGGTGGAGACCTCCCCGACCTGGTGCCCGGCGCGGCCCACGCGCTGTAGCCCGGACGCGACGGACTGCGGGGACTCGACCTGGATGACCAGGTCCACCAGCCCCATGTCGATGCCCAGTTCCAGCGACGACGTCGCGACCACGCAGCGCAGCCGCCCGGACTTCAGGTCGTCCTCGATCATCGCCCGCTGGTCCTTGGAAACCGACCCGTGGTGCGCCCGCGCCAGCACCAGATCGGCACCGGCGGTGGCACCGGCCTGCGCCATGACCTGCGCCGGGGCCTGCTTGGGTGCAGGCTGCTGTGCCGCCGGGGTGGCATTCCCCTGCACGACCCCCTGCACGACGGCGGTGCCCCCGAAGCCGCTCGGGTCGCCTTCGACAGGTACCGCCCACGGGCCGGTGCCCTCCAGCTGCTGTCGGTTCTCGTGGATCTCGTTCAGGTTCGCCGTGAGGCGTTCGGCCAGGCGCCGCGAATTCGCGAAGACGATCGTGGAGTGGTTCGCCTCGATGAGGTCGACGATCTTCTCCTCGACATGGGGCCAGATGCTCGCCTGCGGCTGCAGCCCGGTGGCTGGCCCCAGATCGTGGGCCGCCGCCGCGGCGGGCAGGTCGGTCATGTCCTCCACCGGCACGGTGACCGTGAGGTCCCAGGTCTTCTCCGACGGCGGGGCGACGATCTCCACCGGCCGGTTCCCGCCCAGGAATCGGGCCACCTCGTTGCGTGGCTCCACCGTGGCGGAGAGTCCGATCCGCTGCGCCGGCTTGGCCAGCAGCGCGTCGAGGCGTTCCAACGAGACCGCCAAATGTGCGCCACGTTTGGTTCCGGCCACGGCGTGCACCTCGTCGAGGATCACGGTGTCGACGCCGGCCAGCGTTTCCCGGGCCCGCGAGGTGAGCATGAGAAACAGCGACTCCGGCGTGGTGATGAGGATGTCCGGCGGGTTGGTGAGCAGCTTGCGGCGTTCGTTCTGCGGGGTGTCACCGGATCGGACGCCGACGGTGATCTCGGGGGCCGGCAGCCCGATCCGCTTGGCCATCTGCGTGATGCCGATCAGCGGGGCGCGCAGGTTGCGTTCGACGTCCACGCCCAGGGCCTTCAGCGGTGAGATGTACAGCACGCGCGTTGGACGCTTCGGGGCCTTGGGCTTCTTGGACGCACCCGTCGCGGCGGGAGACAGTTCCAGCGGCAGCGCGGCCGGTTCGGTGCTGGTGCGGATGAACCCGTCCAACGCCCACAGGAAGGCGGACAGCGTCTTTCCGGAACCGGTCGGCGCGACCACCAGCGCGTTGCCGCCGCTGGAGACGGCATCCCACGCACCAAGCTGCGCGGTCGTTGGCGCGGCAAAGGCGCCCGTGAACCACTCGCGGGTGGCGGGCGTGAACCTCTCGAGCACGCGGGCTGCCTGGGGCTGATCTGCCATCGCTGAAAGCCTACGCCGAAGCACCCACACGTTGGACCGCAGGGCGATCGTGCCGAGGCCACCATCTACGAGTGGTGGTACGGCCGCCCCCCGGCGATCTCCTGCGCGCGGTACAACTGTTCGGCCAGCACGAGCCGGACCAACTGGTGCGGGAAGACCAGCTTCGACAGGCTCCAGGTGAAATCGGCGCGCTGGTGCACCGAGGTGTCCACCCCGTACGCGCCACCGATCACCAGCACCACGGTGCGCGAGGTGTCCAGCGGACGTTGCAGGGTCCGCGCCAGCGACGGCGAGTCGATGTTCGTGCCCCGCTCGTCCAGCAGCACCAGGTAGTCCTGATCGGAGACCTTGGCGAGGATGCGCGCCGACTCCTCGGTGCGCGCCGCATTGCCCTCGCGCGACGAATGGGGGAGCAACTGCCAGGAGACGTCGAAGGGCTTCTTCATCCGCTTCGCGTAGCGCTCGATCCCGTCCGCCACCCACGACTCGTGTTTCTTCCCGATGGCCAGAATCCGCAGTGACATGCCACTAGTCTTTCAGCATGACCCCACATCCAGCGTCCCCACGGGATGGGCGCCCCGCAGGTCCCCTGAGGACGACGGCGGAGCACCTCCTGTCTCGCCTCGGCCCCTACGGCGCCATGTGGATCACGCTGGCCGTCGGTGCCGCCTTCGTCGTCGTCATGACCGCCTTGGCGGCGGAGATCTACGAGGGGGTGGTCGAAGCCGACGACCTGGCAGGATTCGACCACCCCCTGCTGGCCTGGGTCATGACCTGGCGCACCCCCGAACTGAACACGGTCATCACCTGGTTCACGGACACCGGCGGCACCATCGGCATGCCGATCATCGCGGTGGCGGCGATCATCGTCCTGACGTTCGCCTCCCGGTCCTGGCGCCCGGCGCTGCTGATCGTCTCGGCGGCGCTGGGGTCCCTGGCCATGACGGTCGCGGGCAAGGACCTCATCGGCCGCGCCCGTCCCGACCGGGTCGATGCGATCCCGCCCTACGAGACGTCACCGTCGTTCCCCAGCGGCCACACGCTCAACGCCACCGCGATTGTCGCGGTCATCGCCTACTTGTGGTTCCTGGAACTGGAGAAACGGGCGGCCCGGGCGTGGATGATCGCCGGATGCGCCGCCTACGTCGTGCTCATTGGGCTCAGCCGTGTCTACCTCGGCCACCATTGGCTCACCGACGTGGCCGTCGCCTGGGTTCTCGGCTTGATGTGGGCGGCCCTGGTGGTGCTGGCCCACCGGGTTTTCCACACGGTCAGGCACGTCCGCCGGGACCGCCTGGAAGCCTCCGCGCCCGACGCCGGCACCCACAGACAGGACGGATCATGACGCCCGTGGCACCACCGGAGACCACCTACACCTCCGACGTGTCCGAGCTGGTCCCCACGGATCTGGCCAACGGGTTCTTCGTTGGGTGGCCGTCACCGCCGTCGCCGGAGAAGCACCTGCAGGTGCTGCGCAGCAGCTACCGGGCGCTGGTGGCGGTCCAGGCGGGCCGGGTGGTCGGCTTCATCACCGCGATTTCCGACGGCGTGGCCACCGCGTTCATCCCGTGGCTCGAGGTCCTTCCCGAGGCCCAGGGGCGGGGAATCGGCAGCGAGCTCGTGCGGCGGATGCGGGAGGAGCTGGCAGGCCTGTATTCGATCGACCTGGTGTGCGACGACGACGTGGCCCCCTTCTACGACCAGCTGGGATGGCACCGGGCGCAGGCGATGATCCAGCGGAATCCGGGTTCCCTCTGAACGACGACCCTTCCCAATGTGCCCTGGATCACAACAGACTTCGTCGGGCAGGTAGGATGGCGCCAGGAGGTCGACGATGAAGAAGCTTTCGCTCACCGCGCTGGGGCGCGAGCATCTGGAGACGGCGAACCGTGTGGCCAGCGGGCGCAGCGCCAGCACCGTTTACGGCGGCCACGAACAGGTCCTGCGGCAAACGGTGATCGCGCTCGCCGCCGGCCAGGAGCTGGACGACCACGTGAACCCCGGCGAAGCCACGGTCATGGTGCTGAAGGGGCGCATCTGCCTGGTCGCGGAAAAGCAGAAGTGGGAGGGGCGGGATCAGGACCTGATCGTCGTTCCGCCGGGCGTGAATTCCGTGCAGGCACTCGAGGACTCGGTCCTGTTGCTCACGGTCGCGAAACTCGACCGGTAACAACGACCGCCAGGAGATTGCGCTCTGATTCCGGATTAGTTGGAGTCGAGCGGAAGCTGGCGGCGGGAGTTGTCGGCCGGGGCCAGCCTCGCCCTGGGCTCCAGGGAGGCAAGCCGGCGATTGACCTGGTCGAGTTCAGTCCTGAGCTCGTTCACGGCGGCTCGGGAGTTCTTGGCCTCCGCGGTACGGCGACTGGCTGCCGAAAAACTGATGCCCGCGGCGACGATTGCCAAGGGGAACGCCAGCAGGAGGGCCCAGCCGGACGTCGCCAAAAAATCCAACGCGACGGGCAGTGCACGTTTGAACGCCAGGAAATCGTTGACGCCGCCGACCACCCCGTCCATGGCGGTGTCCAGGGGGCCGAGGAACTGCCCCACCATGGGGGTGCCGGACAGTTGCGGTGCGCTGAGTGCCCGTCCGGCAGCAGGGGACCATCGCGGGTCCGCGAAGTGGTTCAGGATGTAGACAGCCGCAACGGCGTTCAGAGCCGCAAAGAGCAGGACCGCCCCGGGCAATATCCAATGGATTCTGCGCGGCCGCCATATTCCAGCCGCCAACGCAAAAACCAAGCCCGCAACCCAGGGCAGCAGATGGAGTTGGCCACTGCTGAGACCGCCGAGTAAATCCACGTAAGAACCACCTTCCTGGCTTCGAACGAGCGCCCGTTCCAGGGCGGTGCGAGCTTACCCCAGTGAAGGATCAGTGGGACGGCTAGACATGGCTGCACTCAGGCCGTTGAGCGTGGTGCCTTAGGGTGCGGCAGCGCGAGGCCAGGCGGTGACAACCGCAGCTTGGCAGGCACCCAAATCGGCCAGCTAGGGGTGCCAACCGGAGCACCATTTTGGTATGTCGCGCACAACCGGAATGGAGAGCGCGCACTGCTGTTGTCGAACACCTCGGCGACGTCGGCTATCCGGATCGCTGAGCCGATGTGCTCCCACAGCCGCTCGTAGCGTTCGCGAATCTTCTGCTCCGGCACGGCATGGCCGCCGCGGCGAACTCGTTCGAGTACGCGTTGGACGGCGAGTTCGACGGGGACCATGATCACGTGCAGATGCACGAGATAGCCAGCATCCGCGGCGTCCGATACGAGCTGTACCTTGCCCGGGTGCGAGAACACGGTCTCCGAGATGAAGGATTCGCCCGCGGCGATCCGGTCTCGGCGTTGCGCCTCTGCGATCCGAGCGGCCTCGTACGCGTGGCCTACCTGTGCATCGGGCCACCGCGAGGCGGCGATTTCGTCGGCCTTGATGAACGGCAGGCTCTTGGTGGGCGCCAGGGTGTCGCGGATGTAGCTGGACTTCCCGCCGCCGTTGGGCCCGGCAAGCAGATGCAGCAGGGGCATCAGCCGCGGGCCTGGCGCACCACGACGTTGCCGTCCTCGTCTACCTCCGAGTAGGACTCTCCTGCTGCGTTGAATGCGGCTTCGTAGTCCAGCCCATCGCGCAGTGCCGTGACCCGGTCGGCCCATTCCTCGCGGACGATCGCCTGCTCCTGCTCGCCGAGTGAATCGTAGGCTCCGGCGCCTGCGAGGACCCGGGCAATTGCGCGATGGTTCACCCGCGGTGACATCTCCAGTTCGCGGCCGATACGTGCCCAGTGGGCGATCTGCTGCGGCACGGTGCGCGAAGTGACGAGCGCCGCCGCGACTGCGGACTCGTACACGTCCGTGGGGAGACGGGTCGGTTGGCTGGTCCTGCTCATTGGCACATTGTAGCGCCGTGCTACAAGCATGATGGCTGATCCACTCGGGATCCAAGTTGCCGCACGGTTCCCGTGCGCCATGGATCCATCCCGGTGCGGTCTGCATGGCACCAGAGGTCGTGGGCGGAATGATCGGAACCCGCACCTAAAAATGCACCACAGCGCCCCGGGATGCGGGTTATAGGCAGGAATGTGTGTACGTGAGAGGCTTGCTTCCCTGTCGTGCGTAGGGTGAGGCCGGGATACACATGCTTTGGGAGCATGTGGGGTGCCTCTTGCCTCGAACCAACCGCGTTGTGGTGTATGCGATTCCAAGCTCGTCAAGAACGGGAAAACCTCGGCCGGACGTACCCGATGGCGATGCAAACAGTGCGGGGCTTCGAGCACGCAGTCGCGCCTGGACGTCAGCCGACGAGCACAGCTGGCTGGCTTCGTGGACTGGCTGCTCGGTGTCACGTCGCAGGCCTCCCGTGGTGGGACCGGCAGGACCTTCCGGGCGTTGGTTGGATGGTGCTGGCGGGTCGAGGTTCCCCCGCCAGCGCCAACGGGTCAGGTCCACGAGCAGGTCATGCTCGACGGGACGTACTTCAACGGCTGGTGCGTGCTCATCGCCTTCACCGGCTCCCATGTCGTGGACTGGCAGTGGTGCGACCAGGAGAAGAAAGCCTCATGGCAGGCCCTGATGGAACGGGTCCCGGCCCCGACGGTGGCCGTTGTCGATGGCGGGACCGGTCTGCATGCAGCATTGCGCCATTACTGGCCGGATACGCGCGTGCAGCGGTGCTATTTCCACATCTTCCAGGCCGTACGCCGCCACCTGACTTTCGCCCCCAGGCTGCCCGCTGGTCGGGAGCTCATGGCCCTGACCAAGGCGTTGATGAAGGTCTCCAGCCAGGAGCAGGCTGCGGCCTGGATCAGCGCCTATTCGCAGTGGGAGGCCAAATGGGACGCTTTCCTCAAGCACCGCACCGAAGCCCGTACCGGTGCTGAACGGCCCTCCGCTGTTCCTGCCAGTCGTCTCTGGTGGTACACCCATCAGCGGCTACGCCGGGCTCGAGGCTTCTACCGGTCGTTGATCAAACACGAGAACCTGTTCATCTGGCTGGAGACCGATTTGCAGCCTGCCAGTGGAGCGAAGATCCACCGGACTACTTCGCCCTTGGAGGGCGGTCCGAACAAGGCCATCAAGGAATTGCTCCGCGCCCATCGCGGGATGCCTGACGCGCACGCCCGCACCGCGGTGAACTGGCTATTGGATTCACTGACTGAATTCCCCAGGGAGCCATGGACACTCGTGCGCCAGGAACACTGGGACCCTCCACGCAAGCAACGAAAAATCAAGGAAGAACCCGACGGGCCGGCGCTCTACGACAAGGAATTCAGTTGGGAAGACGGCAACGGCGTCCAGCACGGCTGGGGCGGTAGAAGCAGACCGTGACACACCCGGGCCATACACACATTCCTGCCTATAACCCCGGGATGCACCACAGCGCCCCGGGAAATGAAGAAAACCCCCGGCGAACCGGGGGTTTTCACTGGCGGTGACGGTGGGATTTGAACCCACGTTGGCTTGCACCAAACAACATTTCGAGTGTTGCACCTTCGGCCGCTCGGACACGTCACCAGACTGGACTACTGTAGCGGACGACGTCGGGTCATCCCAAAACGGCAGCGCTCTGCCTGCAGCAGAATGGGGTGACAGGCCGGGGGAGGTCGGGCCTACGGTGGAGCATGGACCTGCACCGCGATGCCACCTTCCAGACCAGACGCCCCACGGACGATGAACGGTGGGGACCTGAACCGCTGTGGCGCGTGGTCCTGGGCCGCCGCCTTCGGCTGCTGCGCACCATCCGCGGAGACCGCCTGGCGGACGTCGCCCGACTCGCCGGCATCTCCCCGCAGTACCTTTCGGAGATCGAGCGCGGCATCAAGGAGCCCTCCAGCGAGATGATCGCTGCCGTTGCCGGCGCCTTGGGCACGACCCTCCTGGACCTCACCTGGCAGGTGGCCGCCGAACTGCATGCGTCAGCGCCGGTCCAGACCCTGACCTCCACCGCTCAACGCGGCTACTCCAGCGTGACTACCCCCGCTTTTGGATCCTCCGCGGGTACGACGGCGGACCTCGGCTCCCAGCCGGTCCTCGCACTGGCAGCCTGACCAGCCCGGACCGTTTACCTTCCCACCGGTAGGGGATCCGATAGCTGCCGGTCCAGCACCTCGTCCACGAGACCGTAGGCAAGGGCATCCTCTGCGGTGAAGACCCGCTCCCGATCGGTGTCGGCGCGCAGCACCGCGACGTCCTTGCCGGTATGACGGGCCAGCACCTGTTCGGCCGCGGCGCGGGTCCGCAAGAGCTCGTCGGCCTGCAGGATCAGATCCGGAATCGTGCCGCGCCCCTGGCCGGCGGGCTGGTGTAGCACCACCCGGGCGTGGGGGAGCATCATCCTCCGCCCGGCGGCACCGCCGGTGAGCAGCACCGCGCTGGCGCCGATCGCCTGGCCGACGCAGATGGTGGACACCCCGGACTTCAGGTACTGCATGGTGTCGTAGACGGCCAGCATCGATGGCAAGTCCCCGCCCTCGGAGTTGATGTACAGGTCGATCGGCGTCCCGGGGGAGTCGGAGTCCAGGTGCAGCAGCTGGGCGATCAGCGCGTTCGCCACCCCGGGATCGATGGCGGTGCCCAGGTAGACGATCCGCTCGGTCAGCAGGTGGGAGTAGACGTCCATGATGCGCTCGCCGTTGGCGTTGCGGGCCACGACGTTGGGGATCGTGTAGCCGCTCATCGTTCCACCCCCAACCCCGCATGGCGGTTCCGCGCCAGGGCGATCGTCGCGTAGTTGTCGGCCACCTCGTCGATGAAGCCGTATTCGAGTGCCTCGGCCGCGGTGTACCAGCGGTCGTGCAGCGAATCCTCGAAGATCCGCTCCACAGGCTGGCCGGTGTCCTCGGCGATCAGCCCCAGGACCGTGTCGCGGGTATGGCGCAGGTCGTTGGCCTGCACCTCGACCTCCGCGGAGGACCCGCCGATTCCGGCCGAGCCCTGGTGCATCAGGATCCGGGCCCGTGGCAGGGCCCGTCGCTTCCCCTGAGTTCCGGAGGAGAGCAGGAACTGCCCGGCGGAGCACGCCAGCCCGAGGGCCAGGGTGGAGACGTCATTCGGGATGATCCGCATGATGTCCCGCAGTGCCAGCATGGACGGGACGGAGCCGCCGGGGGAGTTGATCCACAGCGAGATATCCGACTGGTTGTCGTCGGCCAGCGCCATCAGCTGCCCGGCGAGCATCGTGCCATTGTCGTCGTCGAGGGGCCCGTCGAGGACCAGCACGCGGTGCATCAGCAGGTGCTGGCGCATGTGGCGGTCGAAGAGGCTGCGTGGTTCTGGTTGTTCGCTCATGCCTCCAGCGTGGTGCGCGGCCGGCGTCCTGTCGCTGCCACGCTGCCGACGGCAGCAGCATCCCGCCGCAGGCAGAACGGCCAACCGGCCCGGGGTCCTACGCGCCCGTTAAGGTCGGCGGGATGTTGTGGTTGAGCCGCAGCAGGTTTCCGGGATCGTAGGCGCGCTTGACGTCCCTCAGCCTCGCGAGCTGCGTCTCCCCGTAGACGGACGGCATGTTTGCCGGGGCCCCGGGAACCAACGGGTTGTCGGCCTCGGCCCCCATGAAGTTCAGGTACTGCGCCCCGCTGGAGAAGGGCCGCGTTGCCGTGTCCACCGACCGGATGAAATCGATGTGGTGCGCATCGTCGGCGGCATCCTTCCAGAACCCGTAGATGTTGATCCAGTAGCGGGCATCCCGCGAAGGGAAAGACGAGGAGTGTTCGTCGACGCCGGCAAAGGCCCCACCCATGTGGTGGATGTCGAAGGCAGTGCCCTGCCACGTCTGCCGGGCGGCACAGCGGATGATGACGTCGATGGCGTCCCCATCGAGCCGATTCAGCCCGCTGTTCTTCCAGTAGGCCCGGACCCCGTGGGGGAAGACGTCGTCGATGGCTGACTGCCATTGCGGCCAGGGCAGGGGAGCGACGTCGGCGACGTCCGGTGTGACCGCGGCGGTGAGCCGGTCCAGGCAGTCCTGCCCGGCCTGGTGGTCCGCTCCCGCCCAGGCGAAGCCGACGACGATCACCGGTTCGCTACCCAGTTCCCAGGCGGGCGGAGGCGTCAGCGCCGTGACGATGGAGGTCATCTCGTCGGGCAGGTCCTCCGTCCAGTGGGCGTAGGCACGCAGGGCCCTCGGCCACTGCGCCGAGAAGTACACGAGGTTCCCACACAGGACCGTGTCCGGCATCGGATGGGCCCGGAACCCGAACGACGTCACGACCCCGAAGTTCCCGCCCCCGCCCTTCAACGCCCACAACAGCTCCGGGTTCTCGGTCGCGCTGGCGCGCACGATCCGGCCGTCCACCGTGACCATCTCGGCCTCCACGAGGTTGTCCACGGTCAACCCGTGGGTGCGTGTGAGCCAGCCGAAACCTCCGCCCAGCGCCAGCCCGGCGACCCCGGTGGCCGAGACGACGCCGACGGGGACGGCCAGGTGATGCGGTGCGGTGGCGGCGTCGAGATCGGCCAGTGTCGCCCCGGGCCCGGCGGTCACGATCCGCGTCTCGGAGTCCACCCGCACGTCGTTGCACGCCGAGAGGTCCAGGACCAGTCCACCGTCGACGCTCCCGTGTCCGGCGACGTTGTGCCCGCCGCCGCGGACGGCGATCAGCAGGCCGTGTGCGCGGGCGAAGGCGAGGGTCGGGGCGACGTCGGCGACGATCGCGGCGCGCACGATGACCGCCGGGCGCTTGTCGATCATGGCGTTCCAGACCGAGCGGGCGTCGTCGTAGTCGGGATCATCGGGCAGGACGATGTCACCGCCGATCGTTTCCCCCAGCTGCCGGTAGTCGGACACGTCAATCGCGTGTTGCGCCATGGCTCCACCTCGGGCAGTGGCCGGGCTCCGTCGCCCGGTCCTGCGTCGCATTTTCCGCCGTGCGGGCCCCGGGGTCAATGGCGGCGGGGTGGCACTATCGCATCGCCCGGAAGAAACCGGTCAGCAGGGCCGCGCATTCGGCCTCCCGGACCCGCGGGAAGACCTCGACCCAGTGGTTCAGGCGCGGTTCACGCAGGATGTCGAACACCGATCCGGAGGCCCCGGCCTTCTCGTCCCAGGCACCGAAGACGACGCGCGGGATGCGGGAGAGCACGGCCGCCCCGGCGCACATCGCACAGGGTTCCAGGGTCACCACGAGGGTGCATTCGGAGAGCCGCCAGCCGTCGTCGTGCCCGGAACCGCGCAGCGCGGCCGCAGCGGCGCGGATGGCGACGACCTCCGCGTGGGCGGTGGGGTCCCCGGTGGCCTCGCGCTCGTTGCGGCCGGTCGCGACCACGGATCCGTCGGGGCCGATGACGACGGCGCCGATGGGCACGTCGCCGGTCGCCAGCGCCGCGCGGGCCTCGGCGAGGGCCAGCCCCATCCACCGTGCGTGGTGCGCGTCATCGAGGATCACGCTCCCACAGTAGCCGAGCGCCCGGGCGGGGCTGGTAGTTTGAGGATATGCGCGTACAGGTAGTCGACCACCCGCTGGTGGCCCACAAGGTCTCGGTTCTCCGCGACAAAAGCACCCCGTCCCCGGTCTTCCGGCAGCTCACCGATGAACTGGTGACCCTGCTGGCCTACGAGGCCACGCGCGAGGTGCGCACCGTCCAGGTGGAGGTCGAGACCCCGGTCGCCACCACCATCGGCACCTCCTTCGCGAAGCCGACCCCGCTGGTCGTGCCGATCCTGCGCGCCGGCCTGGGCATGCTCGAGGGCATGACCCGCCTGGTCCCCACCGCCGAGGTCGGATTCCTGGGCATGGCCCGCAACGAGAAGACCCTGGACATCGTCACCTACGCCGAGCGGCTGCCCGAGGACCTCACCGGCCGCCAGGTGTTCGTGCTGGACCCGATGCTGGCCACCGGCGGCACCCTGATCGAGGCCATCAAGTTTCTCTTCGACCGCGGCGCCTCCGACGTCACCTGCATCTGCCTCATCGCCGCCCCCGAGGGGCTGGACCGGCTCGAGGAGTCCTACGGCGATGACGCCCGCGTGCACCTGGTGCTGGCCGCCCTGGACGAGAAGCTCGACGAGAACGCCTACATCGTCCCCGGCCTCGGCGACGCCGGTGACCGGCTCTACGGGCTGGCGCACTAGAAGACACTGCACGACGGCGGTACCCCCGGCCGGCGGCGTAGTACGCCCATCTTCCGGTCCGCGAGACGTTTGGCGCGGTACCATAATGGTATGGCTCTGAACCTACGTATTCCCGAAGAACTTGACCGGGAGCTCGACCGGCTTGCTGAAGCCCAGCACGTCTCCAAGAGCGCGCTTCTGCTTCAAGGCGCCGAGCTGGTTGTCGAAAGGAACTCCCGGCGCCGAGAAGTAGACGAGATCTTTGATTCCGTTGTCGCCGATCATGCGGAACTCCTGCGCCGCCTGGAAGATGCGTGACGCGGTATCTGAGTCTCGATGACGCCCTGCATGTGGGCAACCGATTTGGTTTCCACGTGCGTGACGCCGGAATGCTGGCTTCGGCTTTGGCCCGATCGGCGACTCGTATCATGGGGAAAGACGCCTACCCATCCTTGGGGATGAAGGCTGCGGTTCTCCTCGAGTCCGTCATCAGAAACCATCCGCTGCTGGACGGTAACAAACGGACAGGCATGACGTTGATGATCATATTCCTCCGGGTGAACGGAAGAGTTGAGAAGACCTCAGAAACGGCGCTTTTCGATTTGGCGGTCGGAGTAGCCGCCGGAGAGATCGGCTCCGAAGAGTCCGCAGCGATCATCGAGAAGATGTTGGGCTGACCACATCCCCAGGGCGCGAGGCCTCGGGAGCGGCACGACGATGGCGCGCATGCCCCACCAGCGACGATTCCCCGCCCGGAATACCGGGCGGGGCTTCGCCACGCGTGCGATGTCGGTCAGCCACCGAGGGCCGTCGCCGCTCCGCTCAGATCGTAGATCGTCACCCCGTCGATGACCTTGACCGGGGCGTGCCCGCCACGGGATGGATCGGCGACGCAGAGGTGGGGACGAAATGTGTGGGACGGGTCCTGCAGCGTGGGTCCGTGGTGCGGTCTGGACCGTGGGTGGGGGCGGTAGTTGGTACATGCACCCAGCTTCCCCACCGTTGTTGTGTCGATGGCGGGATGGTGCTGTTGCGGATCCACGAGGGCCTTCTAGACGGCGGACTGCGGCGGCTGGTCAGGACGTGGGGGCAAATCGAAGGCCAGCGGCAGCCGGACCTCGAACTCGGTGTGCCCGGGACGGCTGCTGACGTTGATCGTGCCGCCGTGGGATTCGACGATGCCGCGCACGATCGGCAGGCCCAACCCCACGGTCCCCTCGGCGCCGGAACGGGAGTTGTCGGCCCGGGTGAAGCGGGCGAAGACCTGCGGCAGGAATTCCTCGTCGATGCCGTCGCCGTCGTCGGTGACCCTGAGGATGGCATGCCGGCCGTCGGCGGAGCGGGCGACGCCGATGTCCACCGCCGTCCCCTCCACGGTGTGCTTGCGCGCGTTGGAAAGCAGGTTGTTCAGCACGCGGGCCAGCTGGGTGCCGTCGCCGCGGACCACGACCGGCCCGTCGGGCAGCGCGAGCCGCCACTGGTGGGTCGGGGCGGCGACCTGGAAGTCCCGCGCGGTCTCCAGGGCCAGCTGGCTCAGGTCGACGTCGACGGCGGTCGGCCTCTGGCCTTCGTCGAGGCGCGCCAGCAGCAGCAGGTCCTCCACCAGGGAACCCATCCGGTGGCTTTGCTCCACGACGCGGTCCAGCGACGTCCGGCCATCGGGGCTGAGGTGTTCGGTGGCGACGACCAGTTCGGAGTAGCCCCGCACGGCGGCCAACGGCGTGCGCAGCTCGTGGGACGCGTCGGCGACGAAACGCCGCATGCGCGCCTCGGAATTCTGGCGCACCTCCAGTGCCGACTCAACGTTGTCCAGCAACGCGTTCAGGGCGTGGCCCATGTTCCCGGCCTCGGTGCCCGGCTCTGCATCGGCTGGGGTGACGCGTTGGGCCAGACGGACCTCGCCGGCGTCCAGGGGCAGTTCCGCGACGGATCCGGCGACGGCGGAGACGCGTTCGAGTTGCACCAGCGAACGGCGCACGATCACCGAGCCGATGAGCCCGGTGGCCACCAGCCCCGAGGACGCCACCAGCAGCATGGTGATGTCCAGCGAGAAGAGAGTGTGCCGGGTGTTCTCCACGGGCAGGCCGGTGATGAGGATCGACGTGCCGGATTCGTCCGCCGCGGCGTGGCCGTCCTGGGTGGAGGTGACGGCCATGAGCCGGTAGCGGCCGACCGAGAGGTCCTCGGTCGTGGGCGCGGCACCGGCCGAGACCTCGGCCAGGATCCGGGCGTCCTGTTCGTTCAGCTGCTGCCGTTCCCCGGTCTCGCGGTCCAGGACGCCGCCGATGAGGATGGTGTTGCCTTCGATGCGGGCGTTGAGCGTGCCGGAGCCCTGCCCGGGTGCGTTCAACGGATCGGGCACGTTGCTGCCCTTGCCGGAGGCGTTGCCGTCGAAGGCCGCCGCGCGGTTGGAGGCCTGCCCGAGTTGCTCGTCGAGTTGGCCGTAGAGGCTGTTGCTCATCACGGTGTGGGTGAAGACGCCGATCACCAGGCAGATCAGGGCCAGCAGGGCGATGAGCGCTGCCAGCATGCGGGCGCGCAGCGACCAGTGCTTGGTGGGGTTCCGGGCGCCCGCCGAACGACCCGCACCGGCGGGCGGGGCCGCGGGTTTGGGGGGTGCGTTGGAGGTCACGGGGCGGGCTTCAGCACATACCCTGCGCCGCGGACCGTATGGATCATGGGCTCGCGCCCGGCATCGATCTTCTTGCGCAGGTAGGAGATGTACAGCTCGACGATGTTGGCCTGGCCGCCGAAGTCGTACTGCCACACGCTGTCCAGGATCTGGTTCTTGGACATCACGCGCCGGGCGTTCTCCATCAGGTAGTGCAGCAGGTCGAACTCGGTGGCGGTGAGGTTCACGATGTCCCCGCCACGGCTGACCTCGCGCATGTCCAGGTTCATGGCCAGGTCCCCGACGACGAGCTCGGCAGCATCGGCCTTGGCCGCGCCGGACCGTTCGACGAGGCGGTGCAGGCGAAGCAGGACCTCCTCGAGGCTGAACGGCTTGGTCACGTAGTCGTCGCCCCCGAGGGAGAGGCCCTCGATCCGGTTCTCCACCGCGTCCTTGGCGGTCAGGAACAGGGCCGGGACCTCCGGCTGGAACGTGCGGATCTTGCGCAGCACCTCGGTGCCGTCGAAACCCGGGAGCATCCAGTCCAGCACGAGGATGTCGGGGGTGAAGGAACGGGCCTCCTGCACGGCGGAGGGTCCGTCGCCGGCGACCTTGACCTGCCACCCGAGCATGCGGGCGCCCATGCTGACCAGTTCGGCCAGCGAGGGCTCGTCGTCGACCACGAGGGCCCTGATGGGCGTGCCATCCGGGTGTTCCAAACGGGGGAGCTGGTTCGGGGAGAACTGCGAGTTCGTCATGAGTCGATACTCCTCTGCACCTATAGGGCCGGGCTGGGATGAAGCTGTGCCCGGGCTGTGAAGCCCGTGCCACCTACAGTACCGGCGCCCCCCGGCGGGGCCGTGCCCGAACCACCCACCGCGGTGCCCGGATAGTCAAGCCCATGACCGCCGGAAGTCCACGTCACGCATAACTATGCACGGCTTGTTTTAGGGATCGCATCACGATGCCGGAGTGGTCAATACGAACAGTGTCGACGGTCTTTGTTGACCAGACCGCTGCATCCAAAGGGTTCACTTCAGAAAACTGCACAATGTGAATCACCTCACAAAGTGGTCTTTCCGTCTCACTATGTGGACAGATGCGATGAATATTACTTGCGGGTTCGAATTATTACGGCAAGACTGGTCATGTGAACATCGAACCAGCAGCACTCGCGGCCTCAGGCCCCCGTTGGGGCCATGGACTCGGACGTGCGCGCAGCTGTTGTCGAATGTCGGCCTAGCTTCTTCCCACCCGCCGAAGACCCGAAGCACGGCTGGACCGGTCGCCGCCACCTGCACGACGCCGGACAGCTGCCCCAAGACAGTTCACCGACTTTTCGCACAGTTAGAGGTTCCACCATGTCTGTTACTTCTGGATACGTCCACATCTCCATCCGCAACGCGCAGAACCGCGCGGCCGCCCAGCGCCAGGGGGGCGGTCACGGCGAGTACGGTGCACCGCAGGGCTACCGCCAGCTCCATGCCGTGCCCTCCCCGCAGGAGCGCCACGCGGTCACCGCGCCGACCCCGGTCATTGCCGGCAACGGCACGCCGGGCCCGCAGGCCGTCGAACGCGACACCGAGGCCCGCGGCTTCGTGCTCTACGTTGGCCTCGACGAGGCGACCGCGCAGGAGCAGGGCACCTCGCTGGGCAAACTGGCCACCCAGGTGCGCGCCTACCTGCAGACCCTCTCGCCCGAGGCCCAGACGCACGCCGCCGTCGCCCTGGCCCCGGCCAGCGCGCCGGGTGAGAGCATCGACGTCGTGCGCCAGGCGCTGGGGGACCCCACCGTGGCCCGCCGCCCGCGCACCGAGACCGCCCGGCAGCAGCCGGCCACCTCGCGCCCCTCCGGCGTGCTGATCGACCTCTCGCGCCGCGAGGTCCACCTGGACGGGCAGACGCTGAACCTGACCTTCAAGGAGTTCGAGCTGCTGAACTACCTGGTGGAGAACGGCGCCCGCACCGTCGGCCGCGACGAGCTGCTGACCAACCTGTGGCGCAACGCCGAGGAGGTCCCGAACGAGCGCACCATCGACGTGCACATCCGCCGCCTGCGCTCCAAGCTCGGCCGCCTGGCCAACACCGTGCGCACCGTGCGCGGCCAGGGCTACCGCTTCTACGAGCACCCCGAGGTCATCGTCTGGGCCGCCCCGGAGTACAGCATCTGATCCAGCACCACGCACGACGGCGATGCCCCCGTGGTGGGGCATCGCCGTCGTGCTGCGTGGCGGGGTGTGCGGGCACCTAAGCTGAAGCCATGAGCCAGCACGATGTGAAGCGCCTGATGCTCCTGCGCCATGCCAAGGCCGAGTTCCCCTTCGGCGTCGGGGACCACGACCGGCCGCTGGCCACCCGCGGCAACCGCGAGGCGCCGTCCGCCGGCGCCTGGATGGTGGCCCATGGCTGGGTTCCGGACTACA
The DNA here is from genome assembly GCF_056680475.1 of Arthrobacter sp. ASL1. Lineage (NCBI taxonomy): Bacteria > Bacillati > Actinomycetota > Actinomycetes > Micrococcales > Micrococcaceae > Arthrobacter > Arthrobacter sp. ASL1. The sequence continues at coordinate 1,507,451 of NZ_CM155284.1, read as the reverse complement.
TTGTGTGCTCCGATGCGCTGCGCGCCCGGTCCACCTGCGCGTGGGTGTCCAGCGAGCTGGGGGAGAAGGGCCCGACCCCGTACCTGGACTCCCGCGTGTACGGGGCCTCGGCGACGCAGCTGGTCTCCGTCATCAACGAGACCCCCGAGACCGTCTCCACGCTGCTGGTCATCGGGCACCTGCCGACCGTCCAGGAGGTGGCGATGTCGCTGGCCTCAATCGAGTCCGACGAGGAGCCGGTGATGGAGCTGGCGACCCGCTATCCGACGCTGGGGCTGACACTGCTGGAAACGCAGAAGCAGTGGGCCGAGCTCGACGGCCGGGACGCACGCGTCACCGGGTTCGTGGTCCCACGCCCCTGAGGCCGGGCCGGAGCTGCGGGGCCGCCCGGCCGCGGCGTCAGCCGATGGCGGCGAAGACGGCCACCGCGTCGACGCAGGTGGCGATGCTGCGCTCGGGGTGGAAGACGTGCCGGTCGCGCCCGATGATCAGCACCGCGCCGAAGACCGCGGTGGCCAGGGCCGCCGGATCCGCACGGTCCAGTCCCGGGTGCGCACCCGTGGCGCGAAGGCGGTCCAGTGCGGTGGCGATGACGTCGATGATCTCCCCGCGCAGCTCCTCCAGGGTGTGGGACCACTCGCTGGGGGATTGCCACTGCTCGCTGATCCACAGCTGCGCGAAGGCGGGGTATTCGTGCATGAACTCCAGCGAAGCGGCGACCATGTCCCGGAACCCGGCGACCGGATCGGGGTCCGCGGCCCCCTGCTCCAGCCGGTCGAAGAGCACGTCGGCGCCGAAGCGGATCAGCTGGCCGATCAGCTGGGCCTTGGAGCCGAAATTGTAGTACACCGTGCCCTTGGAGACCCCGGCCGCGGCGGCGATCTCGTCGACCGTGACCTGGTGGTGGCCCCGTTCGCCGATCAGCGTCATGGACGCGGCGAACAACTTGTGCTTCGAGCCGGTCGCCCGGACCCGTTCCCGCCCGCTCACGCCGCCAGCTCCGGGTGCAGGGTCTTCAACGTCCAGGTCTTGCCCCGGTGCACGGCCAGCACGCTCATCACCAGGCCGATCACCGCATAGCCCAGCAACGCCAGCACCAGCGGGACGAGTCCATCGAGCGTCGCCCCGTACATCAGATGCCGCAGCCCCGTGATCACGTGCCCCATGGGGAGCAGGTTGTGGGCCACATGCAGCGGATCGGGCGTGGTCTCCCAGGGGAACGTGCCGCCGGCGGAGACCAGCTGGAGCACCAGGAGCACCAGGACCACGAGCTTTCCGGGGGTGCCCAGCAGGGCGCAGATGCCCTGCACCAGCGCCGTGAAGGCCACGCTGGCCATCAGGAACAGCCCCCACGTCAGCCATGGGTGCGCGGTCTCCAGTCCGAGGCCGAAGAGCACGACGCCGTAGAGCACCGTGGCCTGCAGCATGGAAAGGAACAGGAACGGCAGCCAGCCGCCGATCGCGATCTTCCAGGAGGCGGCGTTCGACGCCAGGGCCCGGTGGGTGACCGGACGCATGATCTGCACCAGGATGAAGGCACCGATCCAGACGGCCAACGTCATGAAGAACGGTGCCAGCCCCTCGCCGTAGGTCCCGGCGCTGGCCTGGTCGGTCTGCGCGACCGAGACGGGGTCCCCGATGACATTCGAGACCTGGGTCTTCTGGGGGTCCGAGGGGTTGGGGACCTGCTTCGTGCCGTCGGTGAGCCGGGTGGCCAGCGTCCCCGAGCCGTCGACGAGCTGGTCGGCCCCGGAGGACAGCTCGTCGATGCCGCCGCGCAGGTCCGTGGTGCCCTGTTGGAGCGAACCGGTCCCGTCGACGAGCGAGGCGGTTCCGCTGTCGAGCTGTTTCGCCCCGGAGAGGGCATCTTGTTGGCCGGAGAGCAAGGTGTTGGCTCCTCCGGCAAGCTTCCCGGCCCCGGAGGAGAGCTGCCCGGCACCGTCACCGGCGTCGGAGATGCCCGACACGAGGGCCGGGGTGGCATCGGCGAGTGAGTCGGCACCGGTCGCCAGCGTGCCGAGGCCGCCGCTGAGCTGGGAGGCGCCGGTGGCCACCTGTCGGGAGCCGGCGGCAAGCTGGTCGATTTGCGACTGCGCGGTCGCCAGGTCCTTCTGGGTCTTCTCCGCCTGGGCGGTGACCCCGGAATCGGCGGCGAGCTTCTTGACGGAGGCGCGGGCGGCCTCGGCCTGGTCGGCGGTGATGACCCCGTCGTCGATCAGCTGGTCCACGGAGCCCTCGGCGCGCTGGTCGGCGTCCTTCTCCAGGGACTTGATGGTGTCGGCGGCGTGGCCCACCTTGGCACTGAGCTGCTCGTTGCCGTCGGCGACCCGGTCGGCGCCGTCGGCCAGTTGCTTCCCGGCGGCGTTCGCCGACGCGGCCCCGTCGGCGAGTTGCCGGGTCGTCTGCGGCAGCGTGGCGGTCTTCGATTCCAGCGCGCCCAGGCCGTTGGAGAGGCGGTCGGCGCCGTCCTGCAGGTCACCGGCCCCCGAGGCCAACGCCCCCGTTCCGGTCACGAGCTTCCGCTCGCCCGCGACGAGCGAGGAGCTGCCGTCGTGGAGCTGTCGGGCACCGGAGTCCAGTTTTCCGGCACCGGAGTCGAGCTCCTGCGCCCCGGTCGCGAGGGTGCCAATGCCGTCGTCGAGCCTGACGGTGCCGTCATGCAGCTCGCTGGCGCCGTCGGCCGCCTTCGCCATCTGCGAGTGGATGCGCCCGTAGCCGGTCAGCAGGGTGTCCGCCGTTTCCGTCCCGACCTCCCGGGCCACGGTGTTGTGGACCTCTCCGGCGAGCTTGTCGGCGAACGTGCCGACCATGTAGTTGTTCGCGTCGTTGGTGGTGACCTGCAAGATGGCCTGCTGCGCGGCGTCGAAGTCCTCGGGGGAGGCCAGGTTCTTCGAGAAGTCCTTCGGGATGGTCATGGCGAACGCATATTCGCCCGTGCGCACGCCCTCCTCGGCGTCGGCCTCCGAGCCCACGACGCTCCAGCCGAAGGTCGCGTCCTGCAGCAGCGAATCGACGACGTCGTCGCCGACGTGCAGGTCCTTGCCGTCCTGTTGGGCGCCCTGGTCCTCGTTGACGAGCGCCACCTTGACGTTGTCCAGGTGGGAGTAGGGATTCCAGTTCGCGTAGAGGTAGAGCGCCCCGTAGAGCAGCGGAACGAGCGTCATGGCGATGATGGCCATCCAGGGCAGCACGCCGCTGGTCATGCGCTTGAGTTCGGACAGGGCCAGTCGAAGGGTGGTCATGCGGGGACTTCCGTGGGGTGGGGGAGGTTGTTTTGGCCGGCGGTGGCGACCGTTCCGGTCCAGGTGGTGGGGACGGATTGCACGACGGCGATGATCGCCGGATGCCGCCGTCCGGCGGCCGTCTTGGCCAAGTGGGCCACCCACGCGTCGTCGGCGATGCCGTGCCGGTCGGGGGTGTCGAACACCAGCAGGGTGGTCTGGTGTTCCTCCAGGGCCAGGTGGGTGAGGATCCGCAGCCGGTCCAGGGGGTCGATGGCGTCGACGAACTGCCCGGCCAGTTCGGTGTAGTGGTGGCGTTCGAGCCAGGCGTTGACGCCGCTGCGGCGCCAGAACGGGCCGGGGTGCAGGGCCAGGTCCTCGGCGACGAGGTCCCTGACCTTGATGTGGGATTCGGGTTCGTTGATCTGCGGGGAGTCCACGATCATGCTGATCCGGCGCACCCCGGACAGGGACGGATCGCCGTCCCACGCCACGGTTCCGGTGTCGGGGCGCATGCGGGCACTCAGGCCCAGGGCCAGCGCGGTCCGGGTGGGCTGGGGCTCGGCCTGGACCAGCAGCAGTCCGCCGGCGGCGACGGCCAGGCTGGTGGGTTCGACCAGCGGGCCGTGGCGGCCGGTAAGGGAGAATTCGTCTGCGATGAGCACTCTTCAATACTAAATCAAACTGACCGGTCAGTTCAATTAGTGGTGGTGTGGTGTCCGTCCTTCTGCCATCGCGGGCACCGGCATCGCGGGTTCGCGTAGTCTCTGCACATGGCAGAACTGGGGCGGGTGGCATGGCCACCCTTGTCGATGAGCACCAAAAGGCTGGTGCTGAGGGCGTCGGCGGCGGAGGACCGCGCAACCACCATTGAACTCTTCGCCTCGGCCGAAGTCGGAGCCTACGTCGGCGGCGCTCGCCCGCGAGGGGAACTCGAGCAAGAGGTTCCTGAAATTCCCGGGAGGCGGCCGGGCTACTTCGTGGTTGATCTCGATGGATCGATGATCGGCATGGTCGCGTTCGATCGGCGCGACGTGGAGCGGCCTGGTCATGTGCGCGCGGGCGGGGAGGAAGTCGAAATCAGCTACATGCTCCTACCTCGTATGTGGGGCCGGGGCTATGCAGCCGAAGCGTGTGCAGCCGCGCTCGCGTGGTGTGACGGAGCCTTTGCGGGCGAGCCGGTTCTCCTTTGCACCCAGGCTGCAAATCAGCGGTCGATGAACCTTGCGGAGAAGCTGGGTTTCGAGATGGCCGATCGGTTCCAGGAATTCGGCGCCGAGCAATGGCTGGGTGTGCGGACTCCGGTTTTACCCGCCAACTAATCCGCCGGGGAACGAGAAAAGGCCCCGCCGAAGCGGGGCCTTTCTGTTGGTGCGCCCAAAGGGATTCGAACCCCTGACCTTCTGTTCCGTAGACAGACGCTCTATCCAGCTGAGCTATGGGCGCTCGGTCCGCGACCTCGTCGCTGACCTCGAATAACTATACAGACAGTTGACGGGCGTGCAAAATCGAGGTGGGAGGCCCCGTGGCCGCCCACGAATACGACGATTTTAACTAGACCGGTCTACGTGATCTTGATCACACGAGGTATGATCGGAGGCCCGGGAATCCGGGGGAGAGACGCCCGATGGCGGTGGTGGGGACCGTGCGGCACCCGGGGCCGCCGTCGTGCCCCTGTCCCGCCGACCTAGCATCGATAAGACCAGCAACAGCCCAATGGAGGGAATGGACATGAGCGAGCGCTCCGATCAGACGGTCCTCGACGCGGAGCGTCAGACGGCACCGACGACCCACGCAGAGCTATTGGCTTGGGTTTCCGACATCATCGAGCTCACGGAGCCGGCCAATGTCCATTGGGTCGATGGCAGCCAGGAGGAGGTCAACCGCCTCACGGGCGAACTGGTCGACGGAGGCACGCTCGTGCGCCTGGACGATGAGAAGTTCCCGAACTCCTTCGCGGCCTTCTCCGACCCGAAGGACGTCGCCCGGGTGGAGGAGCGGACGTTCATCTGCTCGTCCGAGAAGCGCGACGCCGGGTTCACCAACAACTGGATGGACCCGAAGGAGATGACCCCGATCCTGCAGAACCTCTTCAAGGGGTCCATGCATGGGCGCACCATGTACGTCATCCCGTTCGTGATGGGCCCGCTGGACGCGGAGCAGCCGCAGTTCGGCGTCGAGGTCACCGACTCCGCCTACGTCGTCGCCTCCATGCGGATCATGGCGCGCATCGGCAACGACGTGCTGCGCAAGATGGAGGCCACCAACGCGTTCTTCGTCCCCGCCGTGCACTCCGTGGGCGCCCCGCTCGAAGCGGGCCAGGCCGATGTGCCGTGGCCCTGCAACGAGGACAAGTGGATCGTGCACTTCCCCGAGAACCGTTCGATCTGGTCCTACGGCTCCGGCTACGGCGGCAACGCGCTGCTGGGCAAGAAGTGCTTCGCCCTGCGCATCGCCTCCGTCATGGCACGTGACGAGGGCTGGCTGGCCGAGCACATGCTGATCCTCAAGCTCACCAGCCCCCAGGGCAAGAGCTACAACGTCGCCGCGGCCTTCCCGTCGGCCTGTGGCAAGACCAACCTGGCCCTGCTGGACCCCACGGTCGAGGGCTGGAAGGCCGAGACCCTGGGCGATGACATCAACTGGATGCGCATCGGCAAGGAGGGCGAGCTGCGCGGGGTCAACCCCGAGTACGGCTTGTTCGGCGTCGCCCCGGGCACCGGCTGGGCAACGAACCCCAACGCCATGCGCGCCATCACCAAGGGCAACTCGATCTTCACCAACGTCGCCCTCACCGATGACGGCGGTGTCTGGTGGGAGGGCATGACCGAAGAGGTCCCCGCCCACCTGACCGACTGGCTCGGCAACGACTGGACCCCGGAGTCCGGCACCCCCGCGGCCCACCCGAACTCCCGCTTCTGCACGCCGATCAACCAGATCGACATGCTCTCCGAGGAGTTCTACAACCCGGACGGCGTCGAGATCCACGCGATCCTCTTCGGCGGCCGCCGCAAGACCACCATCCCGCTGGTCACCGAGGCCCGCTCGTGGACCAACGGCATCTTCATGGGTTCCACGCTCTCCTCGGAGACGACCGCCGCTGCCGCCGGTGCCGTCGGTCGGGTGCGCCGCGACCCGATGGCAATGCTGCCGTTCATCGGGTACGACGCCGGGGACTACCTCAATCACTGGGACTCCATCGAGGCCAAGGCCAACCCGGAGCGCCTGCCGCGCATCTTCCTGGTCAACTGGTTCCGCCGCACGCCCGAGGGCGGCTTCGCCTGGCCCGGGTTCGGCGACAACTCCCGCGTGCTCAAGTGGATCATCGAGCGCATCGAGGGGACCGCAGACGCCCGCGAGACACCGATCGGCTACGTGCCGACCGGCGAGTCGATGGACCTGACCGGCCTGGACGGGTTCACCGCCGAGGACGTCGAGGTCGCCGTCACGGTCGACCCGGAGGAGTGGAAGCAGGAACTGGCCGGCATCGAGGAGTGGTACGCCAACTTCGGCGAGTCGCTGCCCACGTCGCTGCAGAACGAACTGGCCGGGCTGAAGCAGCGCCTCGGCGCCTAGCAGCCTGACCACCCCGACGGCGGGGAGCCGGCCCGGAACCTTGGATTCGGATGGGCTCCCCGCCGTCGTGCGTGGTGGAACTCATGCCCGGTGACGGCGGCGGCCGGTCCACACGCCGGGGCCATGGGCGACTTTTCACCTAGGAGACTGGCATGATGGTGGCATGATCCTCGCGCGCTTGATCCTCGGGCTGCTCAGCCTCTCGCCGATGACCGGCTACGACCTGAAGAAGCACTTCGACTCGAGCATCAACCACTTCTGGAATGCCGACAAGGCACAGATCTACCGCACACTGGCCCAGCTGGTTTCCGACGAGCTGGCGACCGTGCAGACCGTCCCGCAGGAGAACTACCCCGCCCGGCAGGAACACCACATCACGGCCGCCGGACGCTCCGTCCTGCAGGAGTGGCTGGTCGGCGGGCTGGACCGCCAGCCGGCGCGCGAGCCGTTCCTGGGGCGCATCTTCTTCTCCGGCGGGCTGGCCCGCGATGAGGTGGTGGGCCTGCTGGCCGCCCGCCGCGCGGAGACCCGGGAGCTGCGCGACTCCTACCGGGCGCTGCGGGCCGACCTCGACGCCGCGGCGCTGACCGACCGCCGCGGCTACCTGATGGCCGCCACCCTGGACCACGGCATCGCGCACGTCGACGCGGAACTGTCCTGGCTCGACACCGTCGAAGGGAACCTGCCATGAGCGAGCGCCCCGCCACCCGCGCCGATGCGGCCGGCACCGCCGGCCCCGCCGGACGGCTGGACCCGGCCGGCTACCCGGAGATCCACCGTCCGTTGCGCGCCCGCGCCGACGGCAAGCCGGCCCAGACGCTGGTCTTCCTGCACGGGGGCAACGTCGCCAACTGGATGTGGGATCCGCAGGTCAAGGCGTTCCCCGCCTACCAGGTCTTCACCCCGCATCTGCCCGGCTTCGGCGCGCGGGCCGAGGAGGACTGGAGCGGGCTGGACAGCGCCGCCGACGACGTTGCCGCGTTCATCGCCGAGGAGGTCGAGGACAGCCGGGTCCACCTGGTGGGCCTCTCGCTGGGCGCGGTCATCGGGCTGCGGGCGCTGGCCCGGCACCCCGAGTTGTTCGCCAGCGCGCTGTTCTCCGGGGCGGGCATCCGCCCGGTCGGCGCCGCCGCCCGGATCTCGGCGGCCAGCCAGCTGCGCTTCGGCGACGCCGAGTGGTTCTGGAAGGTCCAGGCCGGGGCGTTCGGGATCCCCGCGACCTCCCGCAGGATCTACTCCGACCACGGCCTGAGCCTGCGCCCGGAGAACATGAAGGCCATGATGGCGGAGGTCTATGCCGGCGGTCTGCCCGAGGGATTGGGGGACTTCGCCGGTCGCCTGCTGATGGTGGCCGGAGCCCGGGAGCCAGCGGTGGTTCGCAAGGGATTCGCCGATGTGGCCGCGGTGCGCCCGGACACCGAATTCCGCATCGCTCCGGGCATGCACCACCAGTGGAGCATCGAGGACCCGCTGTTCTTCAACGCCATGGTCCGCGCCTGGATCGAACGCGGCGAGGCGCATCCCCGGCTGGAACGGGTCCCCGGGCTCTAGCGGCACGCCGCAAGTGCCCGGGAACCCGGCTCATCAACCGGCCGTGGGACCGACGGGGATCGTGGCCTGCAGGTAGACGCTGGAGCCGGCCGCAGCGAATTCACGGCTCTTGGCCTCCATCCCCGCGGCGATGCCGTCGGCCAGTTCGCGTTGCCGCGCCGCCCCGCCGAACTCGTCGCGGATGTCCTGCGAGATGCGCATGGAGCAGAACTTCGGCCCGCACATCGAGCAGAAATGCGCCGTTTTCGCCGGTTCGGCCGGCAGCGTCTCGTCGTGGAACGCTTGGGCGGTGGCCGGATCGAGCCCTAGGGCGAACTGGTCGTTCCAGCGGAACTCGAACCGCGCCCTCGACAGGGCGTCGTCCCGCGCCGTCGCCCCGGGGTGGCCCTTGGCGACGTCGGCTGCATGCGCGGCGATCTTGTAGGTGATCACCCCGGTCTTCACGTCGTCCTTGTCCGGCAGCCCCAAATGCTCCTTGGGGGTGACATAGCAGAGCATCGCCGTGCCGTACCGGGCGATCTCGGTGGCCCCAATCGCGCTGGTGATGTGGTCGTAGCCCGGGGCCGTGTCGGTGACCAGCGGGCCCAGCGTATAGAACGGGGCGCCGTCGCACAGCTCCTGTTGGCGTTCGACGTTCTCGCGGACCAGGTGCAGCGGGATGTGGCCGGGACCCTCCACCATCACCTGGACGTCGAATTCCCTGGCCCGCTTCGTCAGCTCGGCCAGCGTGTCCAGCTCGGCGAACTGCGCCGCGTCGTTGGCATCGGCGAGCGAGCCGGGCCGCAGGCCGTCGCCGAGCGAGAACGCCACGTCGTAGCGGGCGAAGATCTCGCACAGCTCGTCGTAGTGCGTGTAGAGGAAGTTCTCCTGGTGGTGGGCCAGGCACCAGCCGGCCATGATCGAACCTCCCCGCGAGACGATGCCGGTCACCCGGTCGGCCGTCAGCGGCACATGGCGCAACAGGACGCCGGCGTGGATGGTCATGTAATCCACCCCCTGTTCGCACTGCTCGATCACGGTGTCGCGGAAGATCTCCCACGTCAGCTTCGCGGCGTCGCCGTCGACCTTCTCGAGCGCCTGGTAGATCGGCACGGTGCCGATCGGCACGGGCGAGTTGCGGATCAGCCATTCGCGGGTGGTGTGGATGTCGTCGCCGGTGGAGAGGTCCATGACCGTGTCGGCACCCCATTTCGTGGCCCAGGTCAGCTTCTCGACCTCCTCGGCGATGGAGGAGGTCACCGCCGAGTTGCCGATGTTGGCGTTGATCTTCACCAGGAACGCCTTGCCGATGATCATCGGCTCGGACTCCGGATGGTTGATGTTCACCGGGATGATGGCCCGGCCGGCGGCCAGCTCGCTGCGCACCAGCTCCGCGTCGCACCCCTCGCGCAGTGCCACGTAGCGCATCTCGGGGGTGATGGTGCCGTGGCGGGCGTAATGCATCTGGGTGACCGTGCGGCCCTCAAGGGACCGGCGGGGGACCGGCGTGGCACCACTCCATTCGGCCGAGGCCGCGCCCCGGCGCACCGCCGAACGGCCGTCGTCGTGCAGGTTCCGTCGCCGGCCGTCATACTCCAAGGTGTCGGACCGGGCGGCGATCCAGGCGGTGCGGGGCCGCGGCAGTCCGGCGGTCGGCTCTGATCCGGGCCCGGCGGTCCGGTAGGCCAGGTGCGGGTCGTTGGTGGTGCCGTCGGGGGAGTCGGCCAGCGAGATCGCGGTGACCGGGACGCGCAGTCCGTGGTCGGGATCCTCGATCCAGTGCAGCCGGTGCTGCGGATGCTGCTCCCAAGTCGTGGGTGTTTCGTCCCCGCCCCCTGGTGTGCTGGTCCCCGCGGGGTCGGACGGACAGGTGGTGGGTGTTTCCAGGGAATAGCTCATTCGAGCCCTCAACTTCCTACGCCGGCATGACCCGGACAGGTTCGACGGTCCCGAGCGGTCAGCTCGATCTCAGCCCCTCCTGGGGCACCCGTGTGGACCCTGCGAGCGTAGCGGAACGGCCCGCGACCTGGCTAATCCAGGTCGCGGGCCATGTCGCTGCGGAGTTCCCCCCGGCGCGGCCCCTCCCCAGGAGGCCCCGCCGTCGTACTCCGCAGTTTGTGGGCTCAGGCGGCGAGCCAGAGGTCGGGTCCGAAGACCTCGTAGTGGATGTTCATTGCGGGGATGCCGGCGGCGATCGCCTGGCTGCGGACGGCGCGCATGAACGGCAGCGGACCGCACAGGTACATCCGGGCGTCGGCGGGCAGTTCGACGCCGGTGAGGTCCATGAAGCCCTCGGCGGCCAGGGTGTCCTCCGACTTGGTGCTGGCGTCCTCGAGCCACAGCTTCAGCTCGGCGTTGGGCAGTGCGTCCACGGCGGAGCGCATCTGGTCCTTCAGCGCCCAGTTGTCCTCCCGTTGTTCGGCGTGCAGGACCAGGACCTGGCGCTCGGATTCGAGCTCGGCCAATGCCTGCAGGGCCGAGGCGCTGGGCGTGCAGCCGATGCCCGCAGTGGCGATGATGATCGGCGCGCCCTCCATGTCCAGGGTGATGTCGCCGTAGGGGTTCGACAACTCCACGACGTCGCCGACCTGCAGGTTGGCGTGCATGAACGGCGAGACCTCCCCGCCGGTGTCGAGCTTGGTGGTCAGCACGCGTTCGGTGGTGGAGGAGACGGCATCGGAGAGCGAATACTGGCGGACCTGGCGCAGCCCGTCGGCCAGCGGCAGGCGGATGCTCACGAACTGGCCGGCCTTGGCCACGGAGACTGCGGTGGCGTCGCCCGGGACGAAGCGGAAGGTGACGCAGTCGGTGCCCACGGATTCGCGGCTGGCCAGGCGCCAGGGGGCATAGACGCGGTCGTTGGCCTGCTCCGCGTAGAGTCCCGTCTCGATCTTGACCAGGGCGTCGGCCATCAGCCAGTAGACCTCGGTCCAGGCGGCGACGACCTCGTCGGTGGCGGCATCGCCCAGGTCCTCGGCGATGGCCGCGAAGAGGTGCTCGAAGACGATCTGGTACTGCTCGGGCTGGATGCCCAGGGAGGTGTGCCTGTGGGCGATGCGGGCCAGGATCGACTCGGGCAGCGTCTCGGGGTGCTGGACCAGGTGGGTGGCGAAGGCGGCGATGCTGCCGGCCAGGGCCTTTTGCTGGGCCCCGTTCTGCTGGTTGGCGCGGCTGAACATCCCGTCCAGGAGTTCGGGACGGGCGGCGAACATGCCGGAGTAGAACTTCTTGGTGATCTCGCCGATCCGTTCCCCGATGACGGGCAGGGTGGCTTCGATGACGGGGCGTGACGTTTCTGAGAGCATTAGATCTCCTGAAGTCGATTACTTGCGTCGGAACGGCAAGTATTATGAGACATTTCTACACCCTGTAGAAGTCGGGTGCAAATCGGTTACGGAAAAGTCGGCAGGGGCAGCCGCGTCAACGCCGGGGAGGCCGAGAGCTCTCGCACGGTGGTGTGGTCGAGCTCATCGTAGAAGGCGTCGCGGGCGCGGGCGAAGGCGCTGCGCAGCCGGCAGCCGGCGATGAGCGGACAAGCCGATCCGTCGGCCCGCGTGCAGTCGACGACGTCGGGCTGTTCATCCAGCGAGCGCAGGATGGACCCCGGGCGCGCGTCCAGCCCCGTCGTGCTGATCCGTACCCCGCCGGCCCGGCCACGTTGGACATCGACGTGTCCGAGCTGGCCGAGCCGCAGCACCGCCTTGCTGACCTGGTTGTAGGGGATGTCGATCGACACCGCGATCTCCCGGGTGGTCAGCTGGTGCCCGGGCCGGGCCGCCAGGATCATGAGGATGCGCAGGCAGACGTCCGAGAAGGCGTTGATCCTCATCGGGGACGGCGGGTGGGCATCAGGCCCAGATCTGCAATTCGCCCGGTTCCGGCGTGGGCTCGTCGAACGTCCACTCGCCCCCCTCTTCGGCCGGCGGCGTGTAGGGCTGGATCACGGCGACGGCGCCGCCGAGGCTGTGCTCGGCCATGGCGTGTACGGCGTCGCGGTCCTCCTGCATCAAGGTGACGTCGGAGACCAGCGCGACGGCGGTGAACTGGTCGCGCTGCCCGGTCAGCAGCGTCACCAGGTCCTCCATCATCGCCTCGGCGTCGATGTCGGCTTCCGGGTCCTGCTCCTCCTCGGGCGGCTGGACGGCGAGCAGGCGCAGTTCGCCCTCCTCCTCGGCGTCGGGCTCCAGCCCGATGGCAAACGGCAGGAAGACGCCGTTGGTCTCCAGCTGCTCGCGGGCGACACCCAGGGCGGTGCCGAGGACCTTGTTCAGGTCCTGGTGGGCGGCGTCGCCGAGTTCGGCCAGCCGGTTCTCCGTGGTGTTCTCGCTCATGCTGTGCTCCTGACGATGGTGAGGACGGCGTCGCGGACGCGTTCCATGGTCGTGGTGTCGACGGCTTCCCCGTTGTAGCGCAGGAAGGGTTCGGTGTTGGACGGACGCAGGTTGAACCAGAACGACCCGTCCGTCGCGGTCACGGTGGTCCCATCCAGCGTACCGACCACGGTGTCCTGCGTCGAAAATTCGCGCAGCACGCGGGCGACGGCGGCATCCTTGTCGGAAACCTCGGAGTTGATCTCCCCGGAGGAGAAGTAGGGCTCGTACTCCTCGGCCAGCTCGCCCAGCGGCCGCTCCTGGGAGCCCAGGGCGGCCAGCACGTGCATGGCGGCCAGCATACCGGTATCGGCGTTGAAGAAGTCCCGGAAGTAGTAGTGGGCGCTGTGCTCGCCGCCGAAGACGGCACCCTCGGCGGCCATGACGGCCTTGATGAACGAGTGCCCCACCCGCGTGACCACCGGCCGGCCGCCGTCGTGCTCCACCAGCTCGGGGACGGCGCGGGAGGTGATGAGGTTGTGGATGATGACCGGGGTGTCCTCCCCGGCGGCCTGGGCGCGGGCGATCTCGCGGCGGGCGACCAGGGCGGTGATCGCCGAGGGGGAGACCGGTGCCCCGGTCTCGTCGATGACGAAGCAGCGGTCGGCATCCCCGTCGAAGGCCAGGCCGATGTCGGCCCCGTGTTCGACGACGGCGGCCTGCAGGTCCCTGAGGTTCTCCGGCTCCAGCGGGTTGGCCGGGTGGTTGGGGAAGGTGCCGTCCAGCTCGAAGTACAGCGGCACGATCTCCAACGGCAGCCCCGGAAGCAGGGCATCGCCGAGGACCGCGGGGGTGGTCAGGCCCGACATGCCGTTGGCGGCATCGACGACGACCTTCAGCGGGCGGATGCTAGAGAGGTCCACCAGCGAGCGCAGGTAGGCGGCATAGTCGGCCAGCACGTCGAGGGTGTCGATGGCCCCCTCGGGGGTATCGCCGGAGACCGGCAGCCCCTCGGCGAGGTAGGTCTGGGCGAGGTCGCGGATCTCGTAGAGCCCGGTGTCGGAGGAGACCGGGACGGCTCCGGCCTGGGCCATCTTCATCCCGTTGTAGGCCGCGGGGTTGTGGCTGGCGGTGAACACCACGCCGGCCGCCTGGTGCTGCCCGCAGGCGAAGTAGAGCTCGTCGGTGGAGATCAGCCCGAGCAGGGAGACGTCGGCGCCGCGGTAGGAGGCGCCGCGGGCGAAGGCCGCGGAGAAGGCGGGGGAGGAGGGGCGCATGTCCCCGCCGACCAGCACGCGCTTCCCGGCCAGGCCCAGCACGTCCACGAAGGCTGCGCCGACGGCCTCGACGATCTCCTCGTTGATGGTTTCGCCGACGATGCCGCGCACGTCGTAGGCCTTGAAGGACTGGGAAAGATCAATTTCGTCGTTCACGCGTTCGAGCATAGCCGGTGGCCGCGGATCCAGACGATGATCCACAAGCCCCGGCCCCGGTGCCCACCCGTGGGTGCACGCTGGAATACTGGGGTCATGGTTGAAACGCGGAACAGGCAATTGCACGACGACGCCACCGAGGTGCTGCGCCGGCTCGTGGGGCACGGGGACGCCCGGTTCCACGCGGGGCAGTTCGAGGCGATCGAGGCGCTGGTCGACGGCGGCCGGCGCGCCCTGGTGGTCCAGCGCACCGGTTGGGGCAAATCCGCCGTGTACTTCGTGGCCTCCCTGCTGTTGCGTGCCCGCGGCGCCGGCCCGACGCTGATCGTCTCCCCGCTGCTGGCGCTCATGCGCGACCAGGTCGCCGCCGCGGCACGGGCCGGGGTGCGGGCCGAGGCGATCAACTCCGCCAACGCCGTCCAGTGGCGGGAGATCACCGCCAAGCTCGACGCCGACGAGGTGGACGTGCTGCTCGTCTCGCCGGAACGGCTGAACAACCCGGCCTTCCGCGAGCAGCAGTTGCCGGACCTGGTCGCGCGGATGGGCCTGCTGGTCATCGACGAGGCCCACTGCATCTCCGATTGGGGCCATGACTTCCGCCCCGACTACCGCCGGATCCGCGACTTGATCGGCGCGCTGCCGTCCAATGTCCCGGTGCTGGCCACCACGGCCACCGCCAACGAGCGGGTGGTCCACGACGTGCAGGAACAGCTGGCGGTCGGCGGGGCCGAGGTCTTCACGCTGCGCGGCCCGCTGGCCCGCAAATCGTTGCGCCTGGGTGTGTTGCGGCTGCCCAGCCCGCGGATGCAGCTGGCCTGGCTGCTCACCCACCTGGGGGACCTGCCCGGCAGCGGGATCATCTACACGCTGACCGTCTCCGCCGCCGAGGACATCGCCCGGCTGCTGCGCGAAGCCGGGCATGACGTTCGCTCCTACACCGGGCGCACCGACCCCGAGGAGCGCGCCGTCTCCGAGCAGGCGCTGAAGGAAAACCAGGTCAAGGCGCTGATTGCCACCAGTGCCCTGGGCATGGGCTTCGACAAGCCCGACCTCGGGTTCGTCGTCCACGTCGGTGCCCCGAGCTCCCCGGTGGCCTACTACCAGCAGGTCGGCCGTGCCGGGCGTGGAACCGACAACGCCGACGTGCTGCTGCTTCCCGGCCCCGAGGACCGCGAGATCTGGCGGTACTTCGCCACCGCGTCCATGCCGGATGAGGAACGCGCCCACGCGGTGCTGGCCGAGCTTGAGGCCGCCGGCACCGCCGTCTCGGTCCCCGCGCTCGAGGCCCGGGTCAATCTGCGCCGCTCGCCCCTGGAGCTGCTGCTGAAGGTGTTGGCGGTCGACGGGGCCGTCGAACGCGTCGGTGGCGGGTGGGTGCGCACGCGCGAACCGTGGGCCTACGACGCCGGACGCTACTCCCGGGTGGCCGCAGCCCGCGTCGACGAGCAGAACTCCATGCTCGAGTACGAACGCACCACCGGCTGCCGGATGGAATTCCTCTCCCGGGTACTCGATGACCCGGAGGCCGCCCCTTGCGGCCGCTGCGACAACTGCGCCGGCCCCTGGTACCAGGACACCATCGGCGACGACGCGCGCGACCGGTCCCAGACGGCACTGGGGCGCGTCGGCGTGCAGCTTGATCCCCGGGCGATGTGGCCCGGCGGCATGGACCGGCTGGGCGTGGACCTCAAGGGGAAGATCAAACCCGAGAGCCAGGCCCGCCCCGGCCGGGCCCTGGCCCGGCTGACCGACCTGGGGTGGGGAGCCCGGCTGCGCACCCTGCTGGCGACGTCCGCCGAACAGGTTGTCGACGCGCCCATCGAGGATGCCATGCTGCGCGCCTGCGTCCAGGTGCTCTCGGAGTGGGATTGGGCCGAACGGCCGGCCGCGGTGGTTGCCATGCCCTCGCGCACCCGCCCGCAACTGGTCGAATCGTTTGCCACCGGCATCGCCCGGATCGGCCAGCTGCCCTACCTGGGCACCCTCGAATACCCGCACGGGGGCCCCCGCGGGGGATCGGGCGGGAACAGCGCGTTCCGGCTGGCCGCGGTCTGGGGCCAGCTCGGCGTCGGTGGCGAACTGGCCGGCCAACTGGGGGCCTTGAGTGGGCCGGTGCTGCTCATCGACGACTACGTGGACAGCCGGTGGACCATCACCGAGGCCACCCGCTTGCTGCGCGGGGCCGGGGCACCTGCAGTGCTGCCCTTCGTCCTGGCCGTCTCCGCCTGACCGGGTGGTCCCGCGGCCCTAGACTTGGACCATGGAGACGTTGTTGTGGGTCCTGGTCCCCCTGGTGCTGATCGCCCTCGGGTGGTGGCTGCTGAGCCGGCTGCGCCGAAAGACCTCCGCCGAGGTCAAATCGGCGGTCGGGCCCGCCTCCGCGCAACAGGCCGCGGGACAGCTGGGGGCCGAGGCGCACCGGGCCGTCTACCGGAATCTGGCCCAGGGCAACTTCATGGGGGCGGTCCAGGAATACCGCGCCGCCACCGGTGCCGGCGTCAAGGCCAGCATCATCGCCGTGCGCAGCCTCGAGGCCCACCCGCAGGTCCACCAGGAGCGGGGCACCCTCTCCGACGCCGGCCCTGCGCCAGCGGCCGGACCCACCGCGGCCACGGATTCCGCCGGGCCCACCACTGCCGATCACCAGGATCCGCAGTCCACGGCAGCATCAGCCGCGGCCGCCGACGCACCCGCTGACGCCGATGCCGTCGACGAAACGCCGGCCAACGCACCGTCAGCGGCCGAGGACTTCACGATCCCCGATGACTGGGCCGAAAAGTTCGGTAGCGGAGCCAGCCGCAAGACCTCGACGTTCAGGATCTCCGCCGAACAGGACGGGGTGGTGCGCGAATTCGGTACCGACGAACTGCCGCCGGCGGAGTTCGACCAGTTCCAGTCCCTGCTGCGCGACCACGACCTCGGCGGGGCGGCGGACCTGCTGGCCAAGTACTCCGGACTGGACCGCGACTCCATACGGCAGCTGCTCGACACCGCACCGGTGGACGGGAACCCGGCCTCCATGGGCGACAACATCGCGGACTTCAGCTTCGAGGGGGACGGCCCCGAAGGACACGTGAAGTTCAGCGCCAGCGACCTGCCGGGCGAGGACAAGGGCCGCTTTCTGGGCTTCATGCGGGCCGGTGACCTGGGCCGCGCCGCGGCGATCGTGCACCAGCACACCGGCCTGCCCGTGGAGATGGTCGAACAGCTTCTCACCGCGTTCGGCAAGAAGTAGATCCGACCCGGCCACGTGGTCAGTCGGACGCTGGTCCCGGCAGGAGGGACCGGAGCGCCTCGAAAGGCCGCGGAATTTCACCGCCGTGGGAGAAGAGGATGCGGTCCACCTCCAGATACGACACCCGGACCAGTGATCTGTCGGCCTGGACCTGGTCCTCGGTGAATCCGGCCGGGGCCCTGCGGATCGAGGAACCGTCGCTGCCTGCAAGGTCGCCGAGGAACAGCATCGACAGACCTGCGGCGAGCAGGCACCTGTGGCCGGGGCTGTGGCCGGGCGTCTCCAATGCGCGGAGCCCACGGACCTCGGTGCCTTCGGAGAGCGATCGGACGACCCCCGCCACGGGGATCCTGTCGCGTTCCTGGACCCCGGCCCAGACCTGCGGCGAACCCGCCTTCGCCACGACATCCGCCAGGCTCCCCACATGGTCGGGATGGGAATGCGTGAGGATGACGTCGCTGACATCGTGCCAACCGGCTCCGACCGTCGCCAATGCCTGGCCGATCCGCCCCGCATTTCCGGGCATTCCGGTATCGACGAGGACGACTCCATCGTCATGGGGGATGATGAAGCAGCGAACGTCGAATTCGAGCGGATCCGGGCCGGCGGTCCCGGCCGGCAGGCTCACGTCCATGACCACGGCCGCGACCGCCGGCAATCCGTTTCCCATGGCAGCGTCCCTTCGCCCGACCGTGTCTGAACCCAGTATGGGCGGTCGGCGCCGGCCTGAACAGCCGGCAGGGCGCCCGCTCCGGTTCCCAGGGCGTGGCACAAAAAAACCCCTACCTGAGTAGGGGTTTTTCAGCGGAGACGGGGGGATTTGAACCCCCGGTCGAGTTTAACCCCGACCCTTCATTAGCAGTGAAGTCCATTCGGCCGCTCTGGCACGTCTCCAGCGCTGCAAAGGCAACCCCCCAAGAGTACCGACAACCGGCCCCGAAATTCAAAAGCAGCGCTCAGGCCACCGTCCGCCACAGGAACTCGTAGCTGGTCGCCAGCATCTGCGCGCTCTGCCGGTTGTCCGATGCCCCGGCATGCCCGCCCTCCAGCGACTCGCGGTACCAGATCCCCGGAACCCCGGCGTCGAGCATCTTCGCCGCCATCTTCCGGGCCTGCACCGGCCCGACCCGGTCATCGCTCGTCGCGCTCCAGATCAGGGCCGAGGGGAAGCGGGTGCCAGAGGCCAGCGCGTCATCGAGCAGGTGGTACGGGGAGAACCCGCGGATGAACTCCCAGTCCGCGGGGACGTCGGGGTCCCCGTATTCGGCGATCCACGAATGCCCCGCCGACAGCCGCGTGTAGCGGCGCATGTCCAGCAGCGGAACGCCGCACGAAATGGCCCCGAACAGTTCCGGGTAGCGGGTGAGCATGTTCCCGACCAGCAGTCCGCCGTTGCTGCGGCCGGTGGCCGCCAGGTGTGGCGCGGTGGTGACACCGCGGGCCCCCAGGTCCCGCGCGATCGCCGCGAAGTCCTCGTAGGCGCGGTGCCGGTTTTCGCGCAGTGCGGCCCGATGCCAGCCCGGACCGTACTCGCCGCCCCCGCGGATGTTGGCCAGCACGTAGACCCCGCCTCGGCCGGTGTTGCCCTCCCGGCGCAGCCACGCCCGGCCCACCACCCCGGAGTACGACGGCGTCAGGCTGGTTTCGAATCCACCGTAGCCATTCATGAGTACGGGGTTTGCCCCGTCGTGGACCAGATCGGCGGGGCCGACCTGGAAATAGGGCACCCGGGTGCCGTCGTCACTGGTCGCGAAATGCTGCTGCACGTCCAGACCCGTGGCATCGAAGCGGGCTGGCGAGGATTTCACCGGCTGCGGTACCCCGGCGCCGACCGTCCCCCGGGAAAGCGTCGCCGGGGTTAGGAACCCCGAGGAGACCAGCCAGTAGTCGTTCCCCGTCTCGGGATCCTCGTCGTCCACTGCACCGATCGAGAGGTCCAGGTGTTCCCCGGCGCCGACGTCGAGGGACCGCAGGCTCCATCCGGCGGCGGGATCCGCGACGAGGACCTGCGAGGAGACGTGGTGCAGCACGGTGAGCAGCAGGTAGTCGGCGGTGAACGAGGTGGACTGCAGCGAGGTGGCCGCATCCGGGGTGAACACCGTGGTCACCGTGTGCTCGCCAGCCAGGAAGGCGTCGAGGTCGGCGACGGCGAGCGAGCCGGCCGGCAGCTGCGTCCCGGCGATGTCGCAGTCCTGCTGGGGGCTGAAGAGCAGCCAGCCGCGGTGGACGCCGACCCTCACATGGGTCGGGACCTCCACCGGCATCCACGCCCCGTCGCGCAGAAGCGAGGTGCGCGTGGTGAAGAAGTCGATGACGTCGGTGGCGATGACGTGCCCGAAGCCCGGGGTCTGGTCCACGGAGACGGAGGCCATCACATGTGAGGGGTCGACCGAGTAGGCCTCCGGCGCATCGGAGGGGTCCATGCCGCGTTCGAGGCGGCGCACGGTGCGGGCGTACCCGGAGCGGGTCAGCGATCCCGGGCCGAATTCGGTGGCCACGTACCAGGCATCCGGGCCGTCCCACGCTACCTGCGTCTTTCCGGCCGGCAGGGTGAAGCCGCCGGGCGCGAAGGCCGCCGCGGCCAGGTCGAACTCGCGGACCTCGACCGCGTCCCCGCCATCGGGGGAGAGGCGGACCAGCGCGCGGACGTATTCGCCGTCGCCGGCCGGGTGCAGCATCCGGGTCCCGGCGAAGACCCAGTCGGTTCCCTCGGCGGCGGCGAGCGCGTCGACGTCGAGCAGGATCTGCCAGTCGGGCTCCGCGCTGCGGTAGGACTCCCAGCCGGTGCGGCGCCAGAGGCCCTTCGGATGCGCGGCGTCGCGCCAGAAGTTGTAGTAGAAGCCGCCGTGCTTGGTGGCCATTGGGATGCGGTCGTCCGCGTCCAGCACGGAGAGCACCGAGGCCTCGAGGGCACGGTAGGCGTCGTCGTGCAGCATGTCCTCGGTGGCGGCGTTGCGTGCGGTGACCCAGTCCAGGGCCCGGGCGGAGTGGATATCCTCCAGCCACCCCCAGGGATCCTGCGGTTCGGCGTCGGTGCCCTGGTTCGGTGCGGTGGTGTCCACGGTGCTGTCCATGCGCCCCAGTCTATGATCCGGCCCGCGGCCGGGCGGTACGCTGGGAACCCCTGCCACCGGCGATCCGGCGGGCAGATGCCGGGGACCCGGCCCGTCGACGACGAAGGAGCACCACGTGGCAGCAAGCAGGTTCAACGTGGTCATCGTCGGTGCCGGCCCCCGGGGCACCTCGACCGTCGAACGCCTGCTGGCCCGCCTCGACGAGGCCACCGCGGCCGCCGGTCAGCGCGGCGGCGAACGGAACTGGTCGCTGGACATCACGGTCGTGGACCCCTGCGAACCCGGTCCCGGGCACGTCTGGGCCCCCGGGCAGCCGCGCTACTACCTGATGAACACCCCGGCGCTCTTCCCCACCGTGGCCCCACCGCGCGGCACCGGTGGCGGCCCGGGCCTGACCTTCGAGGAATTCCGGGCCAGCGGCGGGGACGGCGCCGCCCTCTACGACACCGAACGGGCCGAACTGGCGGCATTGGCCACCGACGGCTTCCCGGGCCGCGCCCTCTACGGGACGTACCTGCGCCACGTCTTCTCGACGGTCGCCGCCCGGCTCCGCGCGCACCCGGCCGTCGCCTCCTTCACCGTCGTGCGCGGTGAGGCGATCGCGATCCGCCGCGAGGCCAACGGATACCGGGTCACCCTGGGTGGTTCCGGGAACGACGGCGGGGCACGCGAGCTGGTGGCCGAGGCGGTGGTGCTGGCCGTCGGCCATGTCCCGGCGCACCCGAACCCGCAACAACGGGTCGCCGGGCAGCGGGCCACCGCCGTCGGGCTGCACTACCAGGGACCCAACGTGCCCGCCGACGTGGACTGGGGTGCCTACCCGGCCGCCGAACCGGTCCTGGTGCGTGGGCTCGGGCTGAACTTCTTCGACGCGCTGACCGCCCTGACCGTCGGCCGGGGAGGGGAATTCACGGCCACCGGCTCCGGTCCGGGACGCGCCCTGGAATACCGGGCGAGCGGGGCGGAACCACGCCTGCATGCCGCCTCGCGCCGGGGTGCGCCCTACCGGGCGAAGCCGTGCATTGACACCTACCTGCCGCGCTCGGTGTCCCTGCGCCATCTGGGGTTCGATGCCGTCCATGAACTGGCAGCGGCCGGGGCGCCGGGCGAGCCGGCGGGCAAGGTCGGGTTCAACGCGCATATCTGGCCCCTGCTGCACCGCGATGTACTGCGGACCTACTACGCGACGCTGGTCCGGGTCAGCCCCGGACTCTTCGAGGATCCGGCGGCCTTCCTGGCCGAACTGGACGACGTGCTGGACGCACCCCACGTCCATGGGCAGGAGGTCTGGCGCACGGTGGCCCGTGAACTCGTTGAACGTGCCGCGCCCGGGGCCGACTGGCTGGACGTCCCCGCGCTGGGCCACCCGTTCGCCGACCGCGGTTTCGTGGGGCACGGGGCCTACCAGTCCGCGGTGCTTCACTACCTGGAGCGGGATGCCGCCTCGTCGGCCCGCGGCGAGGACGACCCGCTGAAGATGGCGATCGGCGCGCTGAATGCCGGGCGGGGTATCGTCAAGCGGTTCGTCGCCGAGGGCCTGCTTGATGATGCCAGCCGGTTGGAGGAGCTCGGCCGCTGGTTCGAACCGCTGGTGGAGGGGCTGGCCAGTGGCCCGCCCCTGCAGCGCATCGAGGAGCTCGCGGCGCTGGCGCGCGCCGGCGTCGTGCAGTTCATCGGCCCGGATCCGGTGTTCTCCCTCGATGAGGAGGCCGGCCACTTTGCCGCCTCTTCGCCGTGGGTGCAGGACGAGCCGGTCACCGCCCGCTACATGTTCGAGGCCATGATGCCGGCGAACCGGGTCGCCCAGTCCGCCTCCCCGCTGCTTGGACAACTGCAGGCCGACGGATTGGCACGCCCGAAGCTGATGCCCACCTCCGAGGGCGAGGAAGTCTACGGCTCCGGATTCGACGTCGTGGGCCAGCCCTACCGGCTCGTGGACGGTGCCGGCATCGCCCACCGGGGGATCTTCGTGCTGGGGCTGCAGCTCTCCAGCGTGCAATGGGGCACGGCGATTGCCGCGGAGGCAGGTGCCGGGTACCAGGACGGCGCCCGCACCCTGGGGGATGCGGACGCCGTGGCGACGGAGCTGGTCAGGATGGCCGCTCGGGAGTAGGCCGTCCCGTGCCCGTTACTTCCGGTCGTGGCCCTTCGGCCCGTCCAGCTCCAGACCGACCACCAGCGGGTCATGGTCCGAGGCCCGGTAGGGATCGGGGGAGTAGAAGGCGGTCACGTTGTAGTTGTACCGGCTGTACTCCAGGGCGATCGGCTCGTCGGCGTTGATGTCCCAGATGTCCTGGCCCGTCACGTCGGCTGCCGCGGCATCGGAGGCCAGCACGTGGTCCAGGGACCCGGTCCGTCCCGCGAAGAGGTAGGACTGCTTGCCGGTCTTCGACCCGAGGTCGGTGTAGCCGGCCTCGTAGAGCACCTGCATCGGGTCCTCCTGCGTGTAGGAGTTGAAATCGCCCGTAAGGAGGACCTTCGAGGTCTTCGCCGTGCGCTTCATCTGCTCGGCGAACTCGACCAGGGCACTGGCCTGCTGCACGCGGGCAGCGTTCCAGGCACCTTGTCCGTCGCCGGTGTCGGCGTCGCCGGAACCGTCGGAGGGGTCGGAGCCCTTGGACTTGAAGTGGTTCACGATCGCCACGAAGGAATCGTGTTTCGGCCCGCGCGCCCGGGTGAAGGCCTGGGCCAGCGGCGGACGGGCGTTGGAGAACGCCTCGTCGTCGAGGATGACCGAGGGGCCGGCCGGCTTCACTGCTGCCTTGCGGTAGATGAAGGCGGTGCGGATGACGTCCTCGTCGGCGGGGACGGCGGCGGGGGTGGGGATGTACTCCCACGTCTGGGGTCCCGTGCCCTGCCCGTTGCCGTTTCCGGGTTTCGGGGACGTGCTGTTCAGGGCGTCGACCAGCTGGGCCAGGGCGGCGTCCCGGTCCTGGCCGAAGGCCGCGGAGTTCTCGATCTCCTCCAGGGACACGACGTCGGCGTCGAGTCCGTTGATGGCCGCGACGATTTTCGCCTGCTGGCGTTGAAGGTTCTCGGCGTTCGCCGCCCCGCGGGCGTCGCAGCCGCTGCGGACCGTCACGGGGTTGCCGTCACGGTCGGTGTAGAAGCTGCAGCCGGTGAGCTGGTCGCCGGTGGTGGTGAAGTAGTTCAACACGTTGAAGGTGGCGATCCTGACGTCGCCGCCGACCTGCTCGGGGGCGGCGGTGCGGGTCTTGCCGAAGGCCGCCGGCTGGTCGGCGGTGTTGTCTCCGGTCAGCCGGGTCAGCGGCTGGAAGCGCCAGGCGTCGTGCCGGTAGTCGAGGATGACGTTGCCGATGAAGTCCACCGGGGCCCCGACCCGGACCTGGGCGCCGCGGGAGAGGTAGGGCAGCGGGACATCCTTGTTGGTGTCGGCGCCGAGGTAGTTGGCGGTGGATCCGTCATCCAACGTGATGGAGCGTGCCAGGTTCTCGGTTTCGACGGCGGCGGCCCGGGCGGACCCGGCCGGGGCCACGTCGGTGGGCTGCGGCAAGGTGGTGGCACCGGGGACCAGCTGCGAGGTCCCGGAGGCCAAGCCCAGCTCGCCGTAGCCGTTGAGCGCGTAGTTGTCCGCGAGCGTCCACTGGCCCTGCGGGTCCCAGAGCATGCCCTCGTAGGCCTCGCGCTCGCCGTCGGACGACGGCCAGGCGACGGTCAGGGGCTTGACGGCCTCGGCTGCTTCGGCGAGCACCGTGGCGCCCCCTGCCGGGACGCTGACCTGGGTCAGACCGTAGAACTCGCCGGCCGTCCCGGTGACCTCCACGTGGTCGCCGACCCGGACGTCGTCCACGGTGGCCGCCGAGTACACGAACAGGCCGTCGGAGGCCGCCGATCCGGCATCGCCACCGGTTCCCGGCGTCTGGATGTAGTAGCCGTCGTATCCGCCGGTGGGGTAGGCGGCCGTAACCACGCCGCGGGTGGTGACCAGCTGGCCACCCAGGGGCGTGGCGTCGCCGGTGCCCTGGATCTCCGCGATGGTGGCACCCACCGGGTCGACGGGGTCCGGATCCGGGCCGGGCCCCGTTTCGCCGGAGGCGGTCGGGGACGGGGCGGCGTTCAGGGAGAAGTCGGCCGCGTTGTTGTCCGTGTCGGCGTGGTTGGCGCGTTCGAGCGACTTCGGGTCGGAGTTGCCCTCCGGCGCGGTGGCTGCCGCGGTCTCGAAGGTGTTGGAGGTGCCGTAACCGAGCAGGTCCGCGACCTGGGCGTCCCCGGTCACCGAACCGGTCGGCAGGGTCAACGCCCCGGCCTGGTTCGAGAGCACGATCGTGCCCTTCGTGCCGCTCGGGTTGAATGACGACTGGAGGTCCGGTGTCGGGAGTTCGGCACCGGTGGCGCCGTTGCTCCCGCCGCCGACCAGGAAATGGCCGTGGGCGGGAACGGTGCCGGACAGGGCTACCGAGGTGTTCGTCGCCCCGGTGCCGGTGGAGGAGCGGTATTGCAGCGACCAGCCATCCAGGGATACCGGGGTGTCCGAGCCGTTGTACAGCTCGACGAATTTGTCCTGATAGATCGCGTTCGCGCTGCCGCCGGACAGGTAGGCCTCGTTGATGACGACGCCGGCACCTCCGGCGTCGGGGGCTGCCAGCGCGGGGCCGGCCGCCGCCGTGGCGGCGATCAGGGTGGTGCAGGCGGCCAGACATAGTCCGGCCCGGGTGCGTGAAGTACTCACGAAGGTGCCCTTCTCTGGTGCGGGTTCAGTGATGAACGATGGAGTGATGGACACCAGTGAAACAGCAAGGGGTGAACGTTGGATAGACCCCAGGTGACGGAAGTGGCTGCCGCAGCTACGATCTGCCCATGACCCCAGCACCTGCAGGACCACCTGAAAGCGGTGAATTGGCGCCACCTCCCGGTTGGCGGATCTGCCCGCCGGACGCCGCGGATTGGCCCGGGATCGATGCCGTTGTCGGTGCCGCTTTTGGTGCGGTCGACGCAGCCGAAGGCCGTCGGGTCGTCGCGCTGGTGGCCACGCTGCGCCGGTGGTGGTCGGACGGCCGGGGATTTGAGCTGATCGCCGCATCCGACGGGGCGGTGGTCGGCCACGTCGGCATGACGCGTGCCTACGTGGACGGGCTGGACGAGCTGCATCACGTCCTGGTCCTCTCGCCGCTGGCCGTGGACCCGGACTGGCAGGGGCGCGGTGTGGGCCAGGCCCTGGCGTGTGCCGCGCTCGCCGACGCCCGGGAGGCGGGCTGGCCGCTGGTTTTCCTCGAGGGCGCCCCCTCGTTCTACCCGCGGCTGGGGTTCGTCGAGGCCGGACCGGCCGGATTCGGCAAGCCCTCGGTGCGGATCCCCGATGCGGCGTTCATGGTCCATGACACGGGTGTCGGTCCCCGGGCGGTCAGCGGGGTACTGGTTTACCCGGAAGCGTTTTGGGAAACGGACACCACGGGGCTGCGTGGGCCGCTCTTGCGCCAACTTTGCCCCGGGCTCTTCGGCGCAGGAGGGCACGACGACGGCGATTAACGCAGGCGGGAAGCCGGCCCACTGGGGGCCGGCTTCCCGGTGACTACGCGGAAGGTAAGGGATTTGAACCCTTGGTACGGGGTCGCCGCACACTGGTTTTCAAGACCAGCTCCATAGGCCGCTCGGACAACCTTCCAGACACCTGAACTATACGCGAGGGGCGTCGGAGCCGGAAAACCGCCGGGTAGGCTCGGCGGAGGACACCGACCACCATCGCGAAGGGACCCTCCCATGAGCCAATCCACCCCGACCGCCGTGCCCGAGACGATGCGCGCCGTGGAATATTACGGTGCCGGAGGCCCCGAGGTCATCAACATCGTCGAGCGCCCGGTCCCCACGCCGGCCGACGGCGAGGTGCTGGTCCGCGTCGCCGCCGCCGGCATCAACCGCGCCGACATCGGCCAGCGCGCCGGGAACTACCCACCGCCCCCCGGTGCCTCCGACATCCCCGGCCTTGAGGTCTCGGGAACCATCGCGGCCACCGGTCCGGGAGTCACCGGCTACGACGTCGGCACTGAAGTCTGTGCGCTGCTTGCCGGAGGCGGCTACGCCGAGTACGTGGCCGTACCCGCGCCACAGCTGTTGCCCATCCCCGCCGGCGTCGACCTGGTGGAGGCCGCCGGCCTGCCCGAGGTGGCCTGCACCGTCTGGTCCAACCTGTTCATGGAAGCCGACCTGGCCGCGGGGGAGTGGCTCCTGGTCCACGGCGGGGCCGGCGGCATCGGGACCATGGCCACCCAGCTGGCCACAGCGCGCGGCGTACGGGTGGCCGTCACCGCCGGGAGCAGCGAGAAGATCGAGTACTGCCGCGGGTTCGGCGCCCTGGAGGGCATCAACTACCGTGAGGAGGATTTCGTCGAGCGGATGCGGCAGATCACCGGCGGCCACGGCGCCGACGTCGTGCTGGACATCATGGGCGCGAAATACCTCGGGCAGAACGTGGACGTGCTGGCCAAGGACGGCCGGCTCGTCGTCATCGCCCTCCAAGGCGGCGCCAAGGCGGAGTTGAACCTGGCGAAGCTGATGACCCGGCGGCTGCGCGTCATCGGCACCACGCTGCGCGCCCGCAGCACCGAGGCCAAGGCCCGGGTGGTCGACGGCGTCCGGTCCGGGGTCTGGCCCCTGGTCGAATCCGGTGCCGTACGTCCCGTGGTGGAGAGGACGTTCCCGCTGGAGCAGGCGGCGCAGGCCCACGAGTACTTCGATTCGGGCGAACACCGCGGAAAGATCCTGCTCACCACCTGAGCCGTGTGGGCTGCCGATCGGAGCGTACTTGCACCAGCAGCCGCGTACGGAGAGCACCAAATTGTTACTAGAGGTGGCCGTAGGGGGATTTTCGGGAGATTTGCCAGCCCACCGGAACCGGGCAATTGCACGACGTGGCAGGCGCCAGGACCTCCAGCTGGAAGTCCATGACGTTGTATGAGGTCGCGGAGATCTCCAGAATGTGGGGTCCGCGCCAGCACGCCAAGGCGCCGGCAGACGGAAGGACGAAGCTGGAGCTGGACTGATAGTGATCATGTCAGTCCCGATCGCCATCGCAGGTGCCATGATGGGAATTGCTGGGTTCATCATTGACCGCACGATGCCAGGAGCCTTTCGCCAGCGTTCTCAGGTATGCGCTTCGCCTTGAAGAGGGGCAACCGTGAAGGCCGGCCCTCCTCAACCAGGGGGATTCGCGTGAAGCCGCAGGGGAACGGCCTGGAATTCCCTTGCTGGCCTCACCGTTGCGCGCCTGGCCCATCCGCTGGTGGATGTCCGGAAAGAGGCGCCGGTGTCCGCATTTCTCCCGAAGTCGAACGGTTCTGAAAGGGGAGTTTTCGTCAAACCCGCGGGGTCGATAGAACGTCAGCTCGCCACGTCTGGAAGCTGATGACCCCGTGCCGAAAACCCCGGGGGGGCCCACGTAGGTTAGGCGGTCTACTCCGCTCGATTGCCATGGGCGCTCGAAAGTGCCCGGCGCCGTCGCGCGCATCTGAGTGATGAGTCATCGACGTTTTCGCGTGGCTCCAGGTCCAACCATTCCTGCGCGGAGGCCGGGGGGATGTCCTTGGGCACGGATGCCGGGCGAAGGGGATAACCTGTAGGCGCGGCTGCCCGCGTGCCACAGATCACGTCAGGTCTGTTGGGGCGGCGTGCCGCAACGCAACTTTGAGAGTAAAGGCATCCACACATGAGTGAACAACCGTCCACCCCACCCCTGGAACTACCGCCCAGCGCGGTGGCCCCCGACGTCGCCGAGGCGGAGGAGCGCAAATGGACGCCCGCCAAGATCGTCCTCTGGTCCGCGATCTCGCTCCTCGGCGCCGTCGCCTGGTCCGTCCTGGCCATCTCCCGGGGCGAGACCATCAATGCCATCTGGTTCGTCTTCGCAGCGGTCTGCACCTACCTGGTGTTCTACCGCTTCTACGCGAAGTACATCGAGCGCAAGATTGCCCGCCCCGATGACTCCCGGGCCACCCCGGCCGAGTACAACTCCAACGGCCGCGACTTCATGCCGACGGACCGCCGCGTCCTCTTCGGCCACCACTTCGCCGCCATCGCCGGCGCAGGACCTCTCGTGGGTCCGGTCCTGGCCGCCCAGATGGGCTACCTGCCCGGGACCATCTGGATCATCGTCGGCGTCGTCTTCGCCGGTGCCGTGCAGGACTACCTCGTCCTGTTCTTCTCCATGCGCCGCGGCGGACGCTCGCTGGGCCAGATGGCCCGTGAGGAGCTCGGTCTGGTCGGCGGCACGGCAGCCCTCATCGCCACCCTGGCGATCATGATCATCATCGTGGCCATCCTGGCCCTCGTCGTGGTCAACGCCCTCGGCGAATCCGCCTGGGGTGTCTACTCCGTGGCGCTGACCATCCCGATCGCCCTGTTCATGGGCTGCTACCTGCGCTTCATCCGCCCGGGCAAGGTCCTGGAGATCTCGATCATCGGCTTCGTCCTGCTGATGTTCGCCATCATCTCCGGCCGCTGGGTCGCCGAGTCCGATCTCGGCTCGGCACTGTTCCACCTGGACCGCCCGGTGATCGCCTGGTCGATCATCGTCTACGGTTTCATCGCGGCGATCCTGCCGGTCTGGCTGTTGCTGGCTCCGCGCGACTACCTGTCGACGTTCATGAAGATCGGCGTCATCGGCCTGCTGGCCGTGGCCATCATCATCGTCCGTCCCACCATCTCCGTGCCCGCGTTTTCCGAGTACGCCGGGCGCGCAGACGGCCCGGTGGTGTCCGGTTCCCTCTTCCCGTTCCTCTTCGTCACGATCGCCTGTGGTGCGCTCTCGGGCTTCCACGCCCTGATCGCCTCGGGCACGACCCCGAAAATGGTCGAAAAGGAGAAGCAGACCCGGTTCCTGGGCTACGGCGGCATGCTCATGGAGTCCTTCGTGGCCATCATGGCGCTGGTCGCGGCCATCTCGATCGACCGCGGTGTCTACTTCGCGATGAATTCCTCGGCAGCATCCACCGGCGGCACCGTCGAGTCAGCCGTCGCCTTCGTGAACAGCCTGGGCCTGACCGGCGTGCACCTCACGCCCAACATGCTCACCGACCTGGCGGCCAACGTCGGCGAGGAAAGCATCGTCTCGCGGACCGGTGGAGCCCCCACCCTGGCCGTCGGCATCGCCCACATCATGCACCAGTGGTTCGGCGGCACCGCCATGATGGGCTTCTGGTACCACTTCGCCATCATGTTCGAGGCGCTGTTCATCCTCACCGCCGTCGACGCCGGAACCCGCGTCGCCCGCTTCATGCTGCAGGACACCATCGGCAACTTCATCCCTAAGTTCAAGGACACCTCGTGGCGCCCCGGCGCCTGGCTGTGCACCGCGATCATGGTCGCCGGCTGGGGGTACATCCTCATCCTCGGGGTGACCGACCCGCTGGGCGGGATCAACACGTTCTTCCCGCTCTTCGGCATCGCCAACCAGCTGCTGGCGGCCATAGCGCTGGCGGTTGTTTTGGCCATCGTCGCCAAGCGCGGCAATTTCCGCTACCTGTGGATTGTCGCCGTCCCGTTGGCGTTCACCGCGGTCATCACGATCTGGGCCTCGTGGGAAAAGATCTTCTCCCCGGTGGCCAAGGTCGGCTACTGGGCGCAGCATAATTCCTTCAAGGAAGCCCTGGCCCAGGGCAAGGAGAGCTTCGGCTCGGCCAAGAACGTCGAGGCCATGGAAGCCGTGGTCCGCAACACCGGCGTCCAGGGCACCCTGTCGATCATCTTCGTGGTCCTGTCCATCATCGTCATCGTGACGGCGGTGCTGGCCACCATCCGTGCCTACCGGGCACCGGGCTCCGCCGTGGACACCGAGGACCCCCGGGTTGAGTCGAGGATGTATGCGCCGTCGGGCATCATCTCGAGCCCGGCAGAGAAGGAGCTCGAGGCGCGCTGGAAGGACGTCCCGGTCGGGGAACGGGCAACCCACGGCGGCGGGCACTGACATGGCCGCCGTGTTGCTCCCCGCCGTGCGACGAAGCCTGGGCAAGGTGCGCTGGTACCTCGAGGGCATGATGGGCGCCGACGCCTACCGGCGGTACGTCGACCACCATGCCGCCACGCACCCCGGCTGCGAGCCGATGTCCGAACGCCAGTTCTGGCGGGACAAGTACGACTGGGAGGAGCGCAACCCCCAAGGGCGCTGCTGCTAATGCACGACGACGAGGGCGGGGCCGGGCTGCCGGTCCCGCCCTCGTCGCATCATGGCAAGATGGGACCATGAGCGAACACGAGCAGACGCGTCCGCCGGTCCCGACCGTGGAGGGCCACCCGAGCGCAGCGACGGCGGAATCCTTCAGGATCCAGGGGCTCGTCGACGAACCGGCCAAGGTCATGCGCATCGGCTCGATGATCAAGCAACTGCTCGAGGAGGTCAAGGCCGCGCCGCTGGACGCCGAAGCCCGGACCACCCTCGCCGACATCCACGAACGCTCCGTGGCCGAACTCGAGGATGGGCTCTCCGCGGAACTGGCCAGCGAGCTGCGGAGGATCCGGCTGCCCTTCACCGAGGGCAGTACGCCGTCGGAAGCGGAACTGCGGATCGCCCAGGCGCAGCTGGTCGGCTGGCTTGAGGGCGTCTTCCACGGGATCCAAACCGCGTTGGCCGCACAACAGATGGCCGGCCAGCAGCTCGCCCAGCGCATCCAGCTGCGCGAGCTGCCACCCGGGACCCAAATCGCCCCTGGGATCGTCATCAACGAACACGGTGAACCCGAACGCGTGGTCCCGGGAGGGACCGAGAGCGGCGCCCAGGCAAGTGCCGACGCCGACGGCGGACCGGGACAGTACCTCTGAGCATGGGATGGCTCGCCCAAGTCCGCGGTGCCCGACGCGACGACAAGGATCTCGGCGACGGTGTCTGGCGCCGCGCCCATGACCGCTTCACCCGGGGACTGGACCGATTCCACCAGATCCTGGAGGGCATCGAATCCGATGAGCTCTACAATGCGCTGGTGATGATCGCCGACCACCTCGCGGAACTCCTGCCTCGGGTCCGCGCCGTCTGCGCCGCCGCCCAGGGACAGCGGCCGAGCTCCGGCACGGACATCCCCGGTAGTCATGCCGACGTCCATCGTGCACTGTCCAAGGCCGCCAACGACCTGGCCGCCGCGGCACAAGCCGCCGCCATGGCCCGGCTGGACGGGGAACGGTGGGGCTACAACTCGGCCGGTCTGGAAAATGTAGCCTTCCGTGCAGACCTGGTCGTCGACGGTGTCCGGGCCGCGGAGGAAGCCCTCGCCCGTATCGGCTGAACGCCGTCGTTCGCCCAGCGCGGAGCGCGTCCGATCTCGCCATGATGTGGCCACTTCCGGTGGCAGGATGGAGCGATGACCACGTATGAATCACCACTGACCACGTTCAACGACGGCAACACCATCCCGCAGCTCGGCTACGGGGTGTGGAAGGTGAAAGACGACGTCGCGGAAAAGGTCGTCAGGCTGGCGTTCGAGGCCGGCTACCGCCACATCGACACCGCACGGATCTACGGCAACGAGGCCGGTGTCGGCCGCGCCATCGCCTCTTCCGGGCTGGACCCGGCGGACCTGTTCATCACCACCAAGGTCTGGAACTCCGACCAGGGCTACCAGCAGACCCTGGACGCCTTCGATGCTTCCATGGAGCGACTGGGCCTTCAGACCCTGGATCTCTTCCTCATCCACTGGCTGCAGCCGAAGCAGGGCAAGCATGTCGAGACGTGGAAGGCACTGGTCGAGTTGCAGAAGTCGGGCCGCATCCGTTCCATCGGCGTCTGCAACTTCACCATCGAGGCGCTGCGTGAGATCGAGGAGGCCACCGGTGTCGCGCCGGCCATCCACCAGGTCGAAACCCACCCGTACTTCCCCCAGGGCGACCTGCGTGCATACGAGGCATCCCGTGGCATCGTGCACCAGTCCTGGTCACCGCTGGGTCAGGGCTCGGACCTGCTGTCCAACCCGGTCCTGGCCGATATCGCAGCCAAGCACGGTGCCACCGTCGCCCAGGTCGTCATCGCCTGGCACCTGGCCCTGGGCAACGTGGTGATCCCCAAGTCCGAGACCCCGTCGCGGATCGTGGAGAACTGGGAATCCCTTGGCGTCACCCTGGGCGACGCGGACATCGAGGCCATCAACGGTCTGGATCGTGGCGACGCGGGACGGATCGGCGCCGATCCGTCGGTCAGCGACTTCGAATAGTCCCGGCCCCGGCAAGCAGGAAGGCCCGTCACTGCGAGGTGACGGGCCTTTTCCTGTGAGCCGTGGAGCCTCCACATGCGCCAATGGCACACTGGCGGGGGCCGCCCTCCACATCAAACACTTAGGGCATTCGCCCAGATGGAAGTCGCTGGGTCCCACGTCAACCCAGCAGCAGATTGATCGCAGGCGGGCAGCAGGAGCCGTCTGGTGAGCTCGACAGCAGTATCGAAGTTCGTGACATCGCCGCAAGCCGATACAGATCGTGCAATCGCGCCGTATTGGCTCGACCACGCCGCTGGCGGATCGAAGTCGGGTTGCCCGGAAAGGTTGCGGAAGGCCCATTCCGAATGCAGTGCACCGACCAGACCTGACCCGTCGATCTGCTGGGTAAGGGCAAACACCACCAGGTCAACTAGGTCGCGAACACGGGACGAGCGCCTCGTGCCATCACCATATGGCGCCTGCGTAGCGCACACCTTGTCCGCAACATGGTCGACGACCGGGTATAGCCGAAGGGTGGTAGGGGCCAAGCCCGGGATCTGAAGGACGGGGTTTTCTTCCGACTCCGGATCCGTGGTCATGAGCGAGCCTGCCACGAGGTCGACCTTCACCGATCCGATGCGCTTGGCTCCGCAGTAGGCGTCGAACCTGACCGTCTCCCCGCCGACGCCTTCCTGGGCCTGGGCCTTGCCCGCGAGAGTCCGCGAAACGGGTATGAAGCGAAAGTGGTCCCCCAGGTCCTTGGCTGCATCGCGCACGAGGAGCTCGTAGGCATCGTCGAGATTCCCCAGCCTGGTGAGCAGGTCCACGTCAAGGGTGGCCCTGGCGTCGGCGACGCGCGCAAGGACGGCGTTGCCGCCCTTTAGCACCCACGCGTCGTCGTCCGTCGAGAAGATTCGCGCGAGAAACCGTCCGTGGATGAATTGGCGCAGGACGTCACCGCTCGTCGTGGATTCCTCCTTGGCTCTCGCTTTCGCCCGGTCTCCGAGAGCGCGCCAGAACGCCTGGGATGTTGCGTAGTGTTCCTTGATGCTCACGAGCCGGCCTCTACGTGGTTCCGGTTCGCCCCCTTTGAAGATCGTCGGCAAGGTATCTCAAAGGAATGGGTTCGGAGCCCGAGATGTACCGATCCGCAAGCTGGTCACCCAGGGCGGAGAGCGCTTCCCGGTTGATAAGGGTTTCCCTGATGGTCGCCATCGCGCTCTCGTCGAGTTTTCCGGCATCCCCGAGTACGCGATGGTCTAGGGCCGGATCGCCTGCGCCTACGTCTGCAATCGTGGCCAGCTGGGCCCGAAGGTCGTCCTCGAAGGAGCGGCGGGCCTGGGCGGCGATCTCCGCCCCCAGGTAAGAGCTGGAGGTCTGCTTCAGGATCGCGGCGGGGCTGAGATCCACCAGGTCAAGCAGCCGGAGCATGAGGGCGTCCCCATCGCTAGCGTCGAGTCGGCACGCGACACGGTCAAGGTACTTGGCCAGCTTCCCCATGTCGAGGATCCCGGCACGTATTCCGTCGCGGACGGCCGCGGCCACATGGCTTTGGTCATGGCCTCCCCGGAGGAGGTCAAGGATCGTCCGTTCCGGCGTCGTGGTCGGCAGCCCGTCAACGAGCGTGATCTCGTCGGGGTCCAGTGGCAGGCGGTGCAGTTTGATGCGGCGGCTGGTCTGCCTGCGTTCGGATATGGTCAGCTCCGGGATCGACGGATCCAGGTCGCCCATGCCGTGCAGCGACGCCGCGGAAGCATGGGAGGCAACTGCCACGTCGACGTCTGCGAGAAGGCGCTCTTCTGCCGTTGCCTTGGGTTCGGTACTGAGCCACGCCTCATGCAGGTCCCGGCGCTCGTCAAAGACTGCGGCCATGGCGTAGACACCCTGGCCCACACGCTCCAGAACGCCGGACCCGACGAGCCGGGATAGCTGCATTCGCTCGATCCCCATCCGCGCCGCCTGAGCCGTGGTGAACATCCCCCACTGCCCCGCTGCGAGGTCGCTGAGGACTGCGACGACATTTCTATTCATGCTCTCATTGTATCTCATTTAGATACAAAACTAGTACACAGGTATCGTAGATTATTGAAGATACTTGGTTTGTATCTCAATCCGATACAAATGAAGCAATAGGATGTCTGGGCGAAAGAGGGACTTCGGCCATTCCGGCGACGAAGCAGTCGCGAATCGGACAGGATTATCTCCGGTTCTAAAGGGGCCCGGACACAGACGGAGGTCGGGTATGTCAGTCGCGGCCACACCCCGCCAAAACGCGGACGTCGCCCATGGAGATCCGGCAGGTCTGCCACGCTCTAAACGACGCGCACACCCCGCGCCTCGTCGCCGCTCTAGTCGGCGCGAAAGCCGCCTGCCCAGCGTCGTCGCCGCGGCCCAGGCGTTCGTCGAAGATGCCTACACCGGTTGAGAATTCCGTGCGGCGCGCGTCCCGACAGACGCAGAAGGACGACCTTCGTCCGGTGCCATTCAAGCTGGCACCTGCGGCTGGTCGACCGTCGGAACACCGGGCAGCACCGGTGCTGGGCGGTTGTTGCTACGACACCAGGCGCAGCGCCGATCGCTGCATGGCCTGCTCACGCTCCGCCACAGGTAGCCACTGCCCCTCCTGCAGCTGCCGGTGCAAGGCGGCCAGCTCCAGGCGCTTGGCGCCGTCTCCTGTCTCCAGAATGTCGTCGACAATGTCGTCTCGCTGACGCAGCCACGCCTTCGAATTCGGTACACCGTCGGTCAGCTCGCCCATGAGCTTCATCCGGATCGTACGAGCGCGTTCCGCTGCCGGGGTTACCCCCCGCTTCGAGGGCCAACTACGTCTCCTCCTTGCCTAACTTCCCTAGCGCGGCTTCAAAGCGCTTCCTCTCTCCTTCCGGCATTGGCGTGGTTAGGGATTGCATGGCGGGCCATAAGAGCATGTAGCTATGAACAATCTGGCTTCTCCACTTCTTCCGATCCTCCAAGATCTTGTCCCAAGTATTGAGCTTTTGCCCCTGTTCCCACGGGAGCAACGCAAGCCGGCACAATTGGTCCGCGTACTTGGCGACTTCGTTACCCCGCTCCATGACGTCAATGTGGATACCAAAGACCAATCGAAGGTTGATCGCTGCCGAGCGACATTCCGCATTTGCGGCCTCCGCCCGAGCATTCCAAGTCTTGGTCTCTCGACTTTCGCTAAAGCCCCACGCGTCGGTCACGGCCAAGACTTCTTCCCACGCCCTATGCATTCTTTCCATGGAAATCAGTCGCTTTTCTCTGAGCCACCCAAGGTAATTCGCGTCCTGGCTCTGCTTTAGAGCCTTCTCTTGGAACTCGAGTTGCTGCCGTTGCATATCGCGTTCGTGGCGCGACGTCTTGTTGAGGCTCCAAAGCTGGACACACACGCTCGCGACGAGAGCGAGAAGGGCAACCGATGCAGCGATCCACGCAGAGACCACAGAAGCATCCATGCTCCAACTCCTTTCATCTAGGCACAGGTGGTGGGTGGTGTGGAAGCTGGACCGACTAGGACGCAACACGCGCCACCTGCTCGAACTGCTGGACGGGTTCACGAAACAGGGCGTGAACTTCCGCTCCCTGACTGACGGTATCTCGACCGACCCGGAAGACAAGATCGGCGCGGCAATGGCAACGGCAATGGTTGCAATCATCTCCGCGTTTGCACAGCTGGAGCGCGATCAACTCAGCGAGCGGACAAAGGCCGGTACAGCTGACAGCAAGGCGAAGGCGGGGCGCCGCGAGGTCGCGGCGAGCGCCGACGTTGTGAAGCGAACAAAGGAACTGCGCGCCGGGGGCATGAGCATTGACGAGCTGCGCCGGATGCTGGCACCGACTGAGGGGAAGAACAAGGATCGGCCCGTGAATCGGGCGACGGTGTACCGCTACCTGGGCCTATAAGCGACCAGGGAGGCGGCAAGGCCGGGGCTGGCGCCCCGGCCTATTGAGCAGTAGCAGCTACGGCGTCTGGGGTGTGCCAGGCTCGTCGCCTGGCGGCGGGGCCAGCACTGTCGCTATCCGCTTGAGATAACCGACAGCCATGAGCAGTAATCCCGGAAGCATTCCGAGAAATATCGTCCCCGCATTGCCTCCAGTGAACAGGAGGATTATTCCAAGGAGGGCCGATAGTGCGGCAAGAAGTGTGCCGCCCCCGATCAAGTAGTCCCCGGCTGAACTGATTCGAGCGCGCTGCGCATTCGTTGCCATGGTTTGAGCATAGCGGGGCAGGGGGTGGCCGGCGGCGGGAGCATGGGGAGGGCTGGTCCAACTAGCAGCGGGGGAGTGTGGCCTCTTGGCAGTGACGAAAAAGTGACGACGAGTCCTGAAATGATCCGATAATCGGCGTAACGCATAGACAAAGACGGTGTTAAGCTGACGCTCTAGCAAGACGAAACAAAAAGGTCGGTTCCCTTTGTTGTAAGGGAACCGACCTTCGCAATATTGGAGCCTCCTGCCAGAATCGAACTGGCGACCTTTTCATTACGAGTGAAACGCTCTACCAACTGAGCTAAGGAGGCACCGCAGCCACGTGGGCCACAAGCAGTTAGTTTATAGGAGCGCTTCACCAGCGGTCAAAACGAACGCATGGACCCGGGAACGCGTCAGCACTGCAGGCCGTCCTCCGGCACCGTCGAGTCCAGGAAGTACTCGTCGACGGCGTTGCCGATGCACTCGTTGCTTCGCCCGTAGGCGGTGTGCCCCTCCCCGTGGAAGGTCAGCAGTACCGAGGACTCCAACTGTTCATTCAGGGCCTTGGACCAGGCATAAGGGGTGGCGGGGTCCCCGGTCGTGCCGATGATGACGATGGGAGCCGCCCCGGGGGCCGAGACCGGCGCCGGTTTGCCGGTTGACGGGTACTTCCAGTCCTTGCAGGAGAGCCCGCCGTAAGCCAGGTACTTGCCGATCGTCGGTGACGCCTTGGCCAGTTCGCGGGCGTCCTGGCGCTGTCCTTCGATGCTGGTATCGACGGGGTAGTCCAGGCAGTTGATGGCGATGAACGCCTCATTGGCATTGCCTGTGTAGGTGCCGTCCGGCTCCCGCCCGGCGCTCAGATCCGCCAACTCAAGCATTTTCGTCGGATCACCGGAGATCGCCGCGTTCAGGGCATCGGTGAGGGTCGGCCAGTACGCATCATCGTAGAAGGCCACGAGGAAACCGCTGACAAAGTCGGTGATGCCGACCTCGCGCCCGTCCTGGGCGGTCAGGGGGTACTGCTCGACGGAGTCGAAGAGTTGGTGGAGCTGGGTGCGGGCCTGGTCGGCATCGCCGTCGAACGGGCAGTTCTGGCCGCGCAGGCAATCCTCCAGGTAGGCGGTGATGGCCTTTTCGAAGGCCGCGGCCTGGCCCAGGGTCACTTCCTCATTGGACAACGAGGGGTCCATCGCACCGTCGAGCACCATGTGCCCGACGTTCTTCGGGTAGAGCTGGGCATAGGTGGCGCCGAGCTTGGTCCCGTAGGAGAAGCCCAGGTAGTCCAACTGCGTATCTCCGTTGACGGCACGCAGGATGTCCATGTCCTTGGCGGAGCTGACGGTGTCAATGAATCCGAGCGACTTGCCCGTCTTGGCAGCACAGGCGTCGGCGAACTCCTTGCTCTGCTTCTCGATTTCCGCCAACCCGGCATCGGTCGTGGGATCCGGATCCCGGGTCCGGGCCTCGTCGCGTTCGGCATCCGTCCGGCAGGTGACCGGTGCCGAGCGGCTGACCCCGCGGGGATCGAAGCCGAGCAGGTCATAGCGCTGGCGCAGGTCCGCGGAGAAGATCTGCGTTCCGGCATTCATGACCAGGTCCACCCCCGAGGCCCCCGGGCCGCCGGGATTGACCACCAGGGTTCCCTCGGCCTTGCGGCCGGCGTCCAGCTTCACCACAGAGAGCTTGATCGAGTCCTTGTCCGGATGCTCGTAGTCCAGGGGCACTTCCACGTCGGCACACTCGAACGATGTCGAGCAGCTCGTCCAGTCCAGCGTCTGGCTGTAGTACTTCTCCAGGCCGGCTGGCGGGGCGGGCATCGAGGCACCGGAACCCCCGTCCGCTGCGGGGCCGGAGGAGGGAGTGGCGCTGCACGCGGTGAGCAGCAGCAGGCAACTGGCGGCGGCCGCCCAGCGCAGCCGACGTCGGGGGAAGGTCATACGCGGGGTTCTCCTTGGTTCCTGGCGGGAAGCAGGCCTGCCATCATGGCCTCCATGGCCAGCAGCGGCTGGACATTTGCGGTGATGCGGCGCCGGGCCTCGGCGATGTAGTCGATCCGGGCCAGCGTCTGTTCGGGGGTGGAACGGTGGGCGATCTCGGCGAGCTCGCGTTCCAGGTAGGCGTTGACCAGTTCGCTCCCTGTGGACAACTGCAGGGTGAGCACGTCGCGGTAGAACGTGGTCAGGTCGATCAGCGCCCGGTCCAGTGAGTCGTTGACTCCGCGCTTGGCGCGGCGCTTGTTCAGCTCCTCGAGGGCCTTGAACTGGCTGCGCAATTGCGGCGGGACCGGCGCATCCGCCGCCAGACCCAGGGATTCGCGCAGGGAAGCGGTATCGGCGGCGCCGCGTTCCTCGGCGGAGGAACTGGCCTCGGTGGTGGAGAGCTCCACCAGGTCCCCAGCGGCGATGACCGCATCGGAGACCGAACCCAGACGCAGCGGCAGGCGCACCGTGCGGTCACGTCGTTGCCGGGCTCCCTCGTCGCGGGCCAGGCGCCGGGCGATGCCGATGTGGCTCTGCGAGACCCTGGCCGCGAAGTCGGCCTGGTCGGGGGTCAGCCCGTCGCGGCGCACGAGGAGTTCGGCCACGGCCGCGCGGGACGGGACCCCCAGGGTCACCGGCCGGCACCGCGAGCGGATCGTCACCAGCACGTCAGCGGGGCTCGGCGCACACAGGATCCACACGGTGTGGGGTGGGGGCTCCTCGATGGACTTGAGCAGCACGTTGGTGGTCCGCTCCGTCATGCGGTCCGCGTCCTCGACGATGATGATCCGCCATTTGCCCGAGGACGGGCGGTCCTGTGCCTTGGCGATCAGCTGGCGGACATCCTCGATCTGGTAGGCGACCTTCTCCGTGGCGATGAGCGCGACATCCGGATGGGTCCCGGCCATGACGGTGCGGCATGCGCGGCACTCCCCGCATCCGCGTCCCTCGGGATCCGCGGCGTCGCACTGCAGGGCTGCGGCGAAGGAGCGGGCCGCATTCGAACGCCCCGACCCCGGAGGGCCCGTGAACAACCACGCGTGCGAGGGGGCCCCGAGGGCCGCGGCCCGGCGCAGTGCGTCGACAGCCTGGTCCTGTCCGGGCAGGTCGGTCCAGACGCCCCGCAGCTCGGTTTCCGCGGTCATGACGCCGATCCCGCCGGCTGCCCGACCGCGGCCACCGCGGCGGCGATGCGTCCCGCCAGGTCCTCCACGGAAAGGGAGGCATCCAGGACCACGTAGGTGCCGTCGTCGTTGCCGGCCCGGTCCAGGAAGGCCCGGCGGATGCGGGTGTGGAAATCGTCGGGCTCGGATTCGAGCCGGTCCTCGGCCGCGGCGCCCTGGGTGCGCCGGTCGCGTCCGGCCTGCGGGTCGACGTCGAGCAGGATGGTCAGGTCGGGACGCAGGCCGGCCGTGGCCCACCGGTTCAGGGCCAGGACCTCGTCGGTTCCCAGCCCGCGCCCGACGCCCTGGTAGGCGACGGAGGAGTCGATGTAGCGGTCGCAGATGATGGTGGCGCCGCGGGCCAGCGCAGGCAGGATGAGCTGCTGGACATGGGCGGCGCGCGCGGCGGCGAACATGAGGGCCTCGGTCCGGGCATCGACCTCACCGTGGCCATGGTCCAGGACCAGGGAGCGCAGCTTCTCGCCGATGGGGGTGCCGCCGGGTTCGCGGGTGCGCACGACCTCGCGGCCGTCCGACTGCAGATGGCCGGCCAGCAGGCCCGCCTGCGTGGACTTGCCAGCGCCGTCGCCGCCTTCGAGGACGACGAACAGGGCCCCGGGCGCGCGCTGCATTTCATTCACCCGCCCAGCCTATCGGCCCGCGGCCGGTAACACGCTGTCGCGGCTTCGGGCGTGGGCCTTTGCGAGGTCTACGATCTTGGCATGGCCCCATCGCACCCCCAGGATCTTGCCCCCGATACCGTCGTCGTCGCCGCCGGCCGCCCGCCGCGCGAGGTGGACGCACCGGTGAACCCGCCGATCGTGCTCTCCTCGACGTTCTTCGGCGCCGGGACCCCGGGAGCCGGCGAACGGGTCTACGGGCGGTTCTCCAACCCGACCTGGGATCCGCTCGAGGACGCCCTGGCCCAGCTGGAATCGGCGGTCCTGCCGGGGCTCGTCTACGCCTCGGGGATGGCAGCGGTGGCCTCGGCGATGTCGCTGGTGCCGTTGGGTGGGACGATCGTGGTGCCCCGGCACAGCTACAACGGCTCGCTGTCGCTGGTGGCGGACCTGGAGACCCGGGCCGGGATCACCGTGCGGCTGGCCGACGTCGAGGACACCGACGCCACCGTGGCCCTGCTCGACGGCGCCGACATGCTCTGGCTCGAAAGCCCCACCAACCCGATGCTCGAGGTCGCCGATGTGCGAGCCCTCGCCGCAGCGGCCCGCGTCGCCGGGGTGCTGTCCGTCGTGGACAACACCTTCTCCACCCCGCTGCTGCAACGCCCGCTGGAACTCGGCGCCGACGTCGTGGTGCATTCGGCGACCAAGTACATGGGCGGGCATTCCGACGTCGTCCTCGGTGCCGTGCTCACCAGCGATGCCGGGCTGCGCACGAAGCTGCACGCCCACCGTTCGCTGCACGGGGCGATCGCCGGGCCGTTCGAGGCGTGGCTGACCCTGCGCGGGCTGCGGACCATGGCGCTGCGGGTCGAGCGGGCCCAGGCCAGTGCCGGGGTGCTGGCCCGCCGCCTGTCCGGGCACGCCGCCGTGGAGTCGGTGCGCTACCCGGGGCTGGAATCGGATCCCGGGCATGCGCGCGCCGCGGCCCAGATGGACGGGTTCGGGTCGATCGTGGCCATCACGGTGGCCGGGGGAGAGGCCGCGGCGGAGGCTGCCCTGGCGGCTTTGCGGCTGTGGACGCCGGCCACCAGCCTGGGCGGCGTCGAGTCCCTGGCCGAACGACGGCGGCGCCACCCGGGCGAACCGGCGTCGGTGCCGGCGCACCTGATCCGGCTCAGCGTCGGGATCGAAAACGTCGAGGACCTGTGGAAGGACCTCGACGCCGCGCTGGGGGCGGCGCGCTAGCCGCGGATCGGGGTTCGGTCGCCTAGACTGGCGGATGTGGCTACCGCATTGTTATTCGAGATCGTCCTGTTCCGGGTCCTGAGCCTGGCGGCGCTGGTGCTCGGCCTCTGGGCCTTCATCGACGCCGTGCGCCATCCGGCGCAAAACTACACGCGTGAGAACAAGCGCACCAAGGGCTTCTGGCTGGGCATGACCGGCGTTGCAGCCGTCGTGTGTGGTTTCAGCGTGCTCGGGTCCGGCGGTGCGGGGTTCCTGCAGCTGATCGCCGCGTGCATCTCCTGCGTCTACCTCGCCGATGTCCGGCCCGCCGTCGGCGGCAAGGGCTCGCCGGGGTACTACAACTACTAGGCTTCCGCCCGCGCTGG
This sequence comes from Arthrobacter sp. ASL1, assembly GCF_056680475.1. Classification (NCBI taxonomy): domain Bacteria; kingdom Bacillati; phylum Actinomycetota; class Actinomycetes; order Micrococcales; family Micrococcaceae; genus Arthrobacter; species Arthrobacter sp. ASL1. The sequence continues at coordinate 1,465,372 of NZ_CM155284.1, read as the reverse complement.
CGCGCTAGAGCGCCAGCGCACCCGTCCGCGGGGCCACGCAGGCCCAGTCGACGGTGAGTTCGCCCAACCGCCACCGCGGAACGCCGTCGCGCACCGGCCACCCGTCAGCACGCAGCGTCCGGCACATGGCGATCCACCGCTGGCGTTGGCCGAAAGGTGCCAGCGGGGCAGTCGCCAGCCACGCGGCATCGGCAGCAGCCAGGAAATCGTGGACCCGTTCACCGGGGTGGTTGCGGTGGATCAGCGCCTTGGGCAGGCGTTCGGCGACCTCGCTGGGCCGGTCGACGGCGCCGAAGCGGATCGAGATGCTCAAGGTCAGGGGCCCCTCGGGGGAGATCCCGACCCAGGTACTGACCCGCCCGACCTCGTCGCACGTGCCCTCGATGAGCAGCCCGCGCGGATCGAGCCGGGCGGCCAGCGCCTTCCAGATCGAGGCGACGTCGTCCTCGTTGTACTGGCGCAGCACGTTGAACGCGCGGATGAGCAGGGGATTGCGTTCGGTGGGGATCTCGAAGCCGCCGACGCCGAAGGACAGCCCGTCGACCTCCATCACCTTCGCCGCCCTCACCCGTCCGGGATCGATTTCCAGTCCGACGACGGACACCCGCGGGTTCAGCGCGCGCAGGCGCTGGAAATACTCCACGGCGGTGCGCGGGGAGGCCCCGTAGCCCAGGTCGACGCAGATGGGCGGTGCGCCGGTGACCTCGGGGCGCAGCCGGAATTCCTGGGTCCCGGTCATCCACCGGTCCACGCGGCGCATGCGGTTCGGATTCGTGGTCCCGCGCGTGGGGTTGCCCACGGGGCGCCCGGCCTGGTGCCGGCCGCCGAGCCGCTGAGCTTTTTGCACCACAACAGAAAATATAAGGTGGCGCCGGGGTCCTTCATGACCAGTCATGGGGGAAAGTAACGGACTTCACGCCGGATAGGATGAAAATATGACGCACACCCTGATCCTGCTCCGCCACGGGCAGAGCGAATGGAACGAAAAGAACCTCTTCACCGGCTGGTACGACGTGCCGCTGACCGAGCAGGGGCGCGCCGAGGCAGTGCGCGGCGGCGAGCTGCTCACCGCCGAGGGCCTGGTCCCCGACGTGCTGCACACCTCGCTGCTCAAGCGCGCGATCATCACCGCGAACCTGGCCCTGGAGGCAGCGGACCTGTCCTGGATTCCGGTCCACCGCGACTGGCGGCTGAACGAACGCCACTACGGTGCGCTACAGGGCAAGGACAAGGCCCAGACGCTCGCCGAATTCGGCGAGGACCAGTTCATGCAGTGGCGCCGCTCCTACGACACCCCGCCGCCGCCGCTGGACGACGACTCCGAGTTCTCCCAGATCGGGGACCCGCGCTACGCCGACCTCGGCGATGACGCCCCGCGCACCGAATGCCTCAAGGACGTGCTCGAGCGCATGCTCCCGTACTGGGAGTCGGCGATCCGCCCGGACCTGCAGGCCGGCAAGACCGTGCTGGTCACCGCGCACGGCAACTCATTGCGCGCCCTGGTCAAGCACCTGGACGGCATCTCCGACGAGGACATCGCCTCACTGAACATCCCCACCGGCATCCCGCTCGTGTACGAGCTGGACGAGGACTTCACCCCGGTCACCGCCGGCGGGCGCTACCTCGACGCGGACGCAGCTGCCGACGCGATCAAGGCCGTGGCCAACCAGGGCCGCAAGTAGACCCGGCAAGACACCGGCTGAAACGACGAGGGGCTGGCTGGCGCGGATGCGCCGGCCAGCCCCTCACCGTTTGCCCCTAACGTTCGGAGCTGCCTGGCTCCCACTCGCCGGTCACCAGGTAGTTGACCTTGCGGGCGACGGATACGCCATGGTCGCCATAGCGCTCCATGTACCTGCTGGTCAGCGTGACGTCCGCGGTCCGCGGTGCGGACTCGGTCCACTCCGGGGCGGCCACCAGCTTGAAGACGCTGGCATGCAGATCGTCGATCCGCTTGTTGAGCGTGACGATCTCGGCGGCGATGTCCAGGTCGCGGGTCTCCAACAGGGTGACCAGCTTCCGGGCGATCTGCACGTCGAGCTCGGCCATTTCGGCAAAGACCGGGGCGACCGCGTCCGGTGCGACGTTGGCCGGGTAGCGCAGGCGGGCCAGCTGGGCGATGTGCCGGGCCAGATCGCCCATCCGCTCGAGCGAGGCGCTCATCCGCAGGGAGCCCACGATCATGCGCAGATCCGAGGCCACGGGGCCCTGCAGGGCCAGTACGTCGATGGCCCGCTCATCCAACTGGTTCTGCATGAAGTCAACACGCGCGTCGGCGGCGATCACCTCCTGGGCGAGCTCCGTATCGGCCCCGGCATACGATGCGTAGGCCCGCTCCATGGCGGTGCCCACCAGGGTGGCCATTTCCGTCAGTTCCTCGCCGATCGTCTGGAGTTCGGCCTGGAAAACCTTGCGCACTGGGCGTCCTTTCATAGCTGTGTTCCCCGGCCGCTGGGCAGGGGATGGGCACTGTAGGCTTCAACGTTCCCACCCCCAGCTTAACCTCGGGCCGCCGCCGCGTGAACATTGGGTGAATGGCGGGCCCCGGTCCGTCATACGGGCGTTGGACCCCGTTCGGTCCGGGCTACGCTAGTGGCGTGAATGAAGCGTTGATGATCGTGATCGCCGGCCTGGTGGGCCTGGCGCTCGGCGTCGTCGGCCTCCTCGCGTACCGCTACAGCCGGTTGCAGCGTGAGGCGGTCTTCGACGTCGACGAACCGACCCTGCCGGAGGGCGCAGCGGAGATCCTCTCCGTGGTCGGTCGGGCCTTCGTCGTGGTCGACGACATCGACGGCGTCGTCCGGGCCAACCCCGCCGCCTACGCCTACGGGCTGGTCCGCGGCCATACGATGGTGCACGCCGAGCTGCTGTCGCTGGCCCGCCGCGTCCGTGCGGACGGGGTCATCGAGGAACGCCAGTTCGAGCTGCCGCTGGGCCCGCTCGGGCAGGGGACCATCGTCGTGCATGTCAGGGTCGCACCGCTGGGCGACGAATACATCCTGCTGCTGGCCGACGACCGCACCGAGATCACCCGTACCGAGGCGGTCCGCACCGACTTCGTCGCCAACGTATCGCACGAGCTCAAGACCCCGGTCGGCGCCATCCAGCTGCTCTCCGAGGCCATCGACGAGGCGGCCGACGACGAGGTCGCGGTCCGCCGCTTCTCCATGAGGCTGGACAAGGAAGCCCGCCGGCTGGCCGCGCTCGTGCAGGACATCATCGAGCTCTCCCGCCTGCAGGGTGCCGACATCGTGCTGGCCGGCCAGCCCGTGGACGTCAACCGGGTGATCGCCGAGGCGGTGGACCGCAACAAGCTCACCGCCGAGGGCAAGGGCATCACCATCACCGTCGGCGGGCACACCGATGACCGGATCTTCGGGGACCGCGACCTGCTGATGACCGCCTTCCGGAACCTCATCGACAACGCCATCCGGTATTCTCCCGACGGCACCAGCGTCGGGGTCGGGGTGCGCTCGCGCGACGGACTCGTCCAGGTCTCGGTCACCGACCAGGGCCCCGGCATCGCCCCGGAGGAGCAGGAGCGCATCTTCGAGCGCTTCTACCGCGTCGACGCCGCCCGCACACGCCAGACCGGGGGCACCGGATTGGGCCTGAGCATCGTCAAGCACGTCATTTCCAACCACGGCGGCGAAGTCACGCTATGGTCCCAACCCGGCCAGGGGTCCACCTTCACGGTGCGCATGCCCCGCCATGAACACGCCGACGAGTCCCCCCGCGCAACGGCATCCACCGGCACCGGGGAGGCCCGCTCCATCGAGACCGACACCGTGGACACACACCGCACCACACAACAAGGAGGCCGAATTTGACCCGCATTCTGGTGGTCGAGGACGAGGAGTCGCTGAGCGACCCGCTGGAGTACCTGCTGACGAAGGAGGGCTTCGAGGTCCATGTCGTCGACAACGGGATCGACGCCATCGTCGAATTCGACCGCGCCGGCGCCGATCTGGTCCTGCTGGATCTCATGCTGCCGGGCCAACCCGGTACCGAGGTCTGCCGGCAGCTGCGCCAGCGGTCCAGCGTCCCCGTGATCATGCTGACTGCCAAGGACTCGGAGATCGACAAGGTGGTGGGACTGGAACTCGGTGCCGACGACTACGTCACCAAGCCCTACTCAGCCCGCGAACTCGTCGCCCGGGTGCGGGCGGTGCTACGCCGGCAGGGCGAGCCGGAGGAACTGGTCGCCGCCACCGTGCAGGCGGGCCCGGTCCGCATGGACGTCGAACGGCACACCGTGAGCGTGCAGGGCGAACAAGTCTCCTTCCCGCTCAAGGAGTTCGAGCTGCTCGAGATGCTCTTGCGCAACGCCGGACGCGTGCTCACGCGCGGCCAGCTGATCGACAGGGTCTGGGGATCCGACTACGTCGGTGACACGAAGACCCTTGACGTGCACGTCAAGCGCCTGCGCTCGAAGATCGAGCCCGACTCCGCCGTCCCGGTCCACCTCGTGACCGTGCGCGGACTCGGCTACAAGTTCGAGGCCTGAGGCGCGACGGCGGCGCGCGCCGGCTTGCGCGAACGCAAACGGCGGCTGGATCCCGGAGGATCCAGCCGCCGTTTCGCGTGGGTGGGGCCTAGTGGCCTTCCGGCGTCAGGATCGGCTCCGTCGGCTGCAGGTGCTCGACGGTGTCCGAGTTGTAGCCGCCGGGTACGAACGGACGGTACTCGGGAAGGACTCCGTTGACGACCGGCATCGACTCGGTGACGCTGCTGGCGCCAATCTTCACCGTCAGGTCGGCGTGCGACCCCGGCTCGACGCCGGCGCTGGGCAGGAGGGTCTTGTTGGCGTCATCCTCGAGCTTGACCGCGGACTTCTTCGGGACCTCGATGGTGGCCGAATTGCCGTCCACGGTCAGCTTCACCGAGGCGGCCTGGTCGGTGTCGTTGATCAGGCTGCCGATGAAGCGGGCCGGTTCGTCGACCGAGTTCGTGACCAGCATCAGGTTGCGCATCTCGATGTCGGCTACGTCGAAGACGATGCCGTCGGATGCGGCGTAGTGCAACGACGTCGCCTGCGGGTTCACCGCACCGCAACCGGTCATCCCTGCGGCCAGCAGGGCGAAGGCGGCAACAGTCGCGGTACGGCGGCCGCGGAACTTCTGTGCGGTGATCACGGCACAAACTCCTCTACAAGGTTCTTCTCTGGTGTTGTCGCACCAGTGCGGACGAGTGGGTCCCGCGCCGGAGCATAAAAAGCGTTGGTCCCAGCCTAATCGGTTTCGGCGCAAAAGTATGACTCGGCTGGGCCGGTGACGGCAGGCGACAGGGGCAGCCGGGAGGACCACCCTCCGCGGGGTGGCTCCACGCGCCCTAGCATCAATGGCGGAAAACGCAAGGGCGGATTATGGTCCTCCTGCCGCTAGATGGCGGGCAACGCGCCGATGATAGAACCATATTCGTGATAAACTGGATTCCGGGAAAGGGGTTTATCCAGATGGTTTTTGAGGTTGGCGAAACGGTTGTTTACCCTCACCACGGTGCGGCGATGATCGAAGAGATCAAGATGCGGACGATCAAGGGCGAAGAGAAGATGTATCTCAAGCTCAAGGTCGCGCAGGGCGATCTGACAATCGAGGTTCCGGCAGAGAATGTGGATCTGGTTGGCGTCAGGGACGTCGTCGGCCAGGAAGGCCTGGAACATGTTTTTGACGTCCTGCGTGCCGAACTGACGGAGGAGCCGACCAACTGGTCCCGCCGTTACAAGGCAAACCTGGAGAAGCTGGCATCCGGCGACGTCGTCAAGGTGGCAGAGGTCGTCCGCGACCTGTGGCGCCGCGACAACGACCGCGGGCTCTCGGCCGGCGAAAAGCGCATGCTCTCGAAGGCGCGCCAGATCCTCATCAGCGAATTGGCCCTGGCCAAGAAGCTGGACGAGGAGAAGGCGGAAATCGTCCTCGACGAGGTGCTCGCCTCCTAGGCAACGACGCCGCTCCGGCCATCCGGAACGGCGACCAGCCGGCCCCGCCGGCACAAGACCCGACCACCCCAGGGTGGCCGGGTCTTTCGTTTGCCCGCCGGTAGGGTGGGGGCGTGACTGATTCCGCCCCCGTTCCCCCGCGCATCGGCCTCGTCCTGGTTGCCGCCGGCGCCGGCACCCGGCTCGGCCACGGGATGCCCAAGGCGCTCGTTCCGCTGGCCGGCCGGACCCTGCTCGAACATGCCCTGCGGGGCATCATCGCCGCCGGCATCTGCACCGAGCTGGTCGTCGTGCTCCCGCCCGGCGATGACCGTCTGCGGCAGGTGTGCCACGCGGTCGGTCAGGACACCGGGCTGGCCATCGGCACCGCCAGCGGTGGCACCGAGCGCAATGACTCCGTCCGGGCCGGGTTGGCGGCGCTGGCCCCCGTGGACCACGTGCTGGTCCACGACGCCGCACGGTGCCTGACACCGCCGGAGGTGTTCACCCGCATCGCCGGCGCCCTCGCGGCCGGGGGCACCGCCGTCGTACCCGGTCTTGCCGTCGCCGACACCATCAAGACGGTGGACCCTGAAGCGGAGGCCGCCCGGGGCATACCCGACGCGGCCCTGGTCACCGGCACCCCCGACCGTTCCGGATTGCGGGCCATCCAGACCCCCCAGGGGTTCGAGGCCGCCGCCCTCTCCGCTGCCCATGCCGGTGCCGGCGCATGGAGCCGGGGGGAAGCCGCCGCCATCACCGACGACGCGGCACTGATGGAACGCGCCGGACACCAGGTGCTGGTCGTCCCCGGCGACCCGGCGGCCTTCAAGATCACCACCGCGCTGGACCTGCTGCTCGCCGAGGCGCTGCTGGCCCGCGACCACCCCCCGACCCCCACCCAGGAGCCGTGATGGACCCCCGCCCCCTGATCCCGCGCACTGGCATCGGCATCGACGTCCACGCCGTGGACGCGGATCCCGGCCGCGACCTCTGGCTGGCCGGACTCCACTGGCCCGGCGAACGCGGCCTCTCCGGCCACTCCGACGGCGACGCCGTCGCGCACGCCGCCTGCGACGCGCTCTTCTCCGCCGCCGGGATCGGGGACCTGGGCACCCACTTCGGGACCGACCGGCCCGAATTCGCCGGGGCCTCGGGAGCGAGCCTGCTGGCCGAGGCCGCCCGGCTGGTGCGTGCCGCCGGATGGGAGATCGGCAACGTCGCCATCCAGTTCGTCGGGCGGCGCCCCAAGTTCGGGCCGCGCCGCACGGAGGCCGACGCCGCCCTGTCCGCGGCGGCCGGCGCCGCGGTCACGGTCACGGCCACGACCTCGGACGGGCTCGGCTACGAGGGCGCCGGGGACGGTATCACCGCCTACGCCACGGCACTGGTCTACCCGGTGTCCGATAACCTTGAGCGGTGAGCATCCGTTTCTATGACACCCAGCAGGCACAGGTCCGGGATTTCGTTCCGCTGACACCGGGGCGTGTGGGCCTCTACTACTGTGGGGCCACCGTCCAGGGCATGCCCCACGTCGGGCACGTCCGTTCGGCCATCGCCTTCGACATCCTGGTGCGCTGGCTCGAACACCGCGGGCTGCGCGTGGACGTGGTGCGCAACGTGACCGACATCGACGACAAGATCCTGGAGAAGTCCGCCGCCTCCTTCGCGTCCGGCTTCGAAGCCGACGGGGCGTACCAGCCCGACGAGGACTGGTTCGCGCTGGCCTACCGCTTCGAGCAGGCCTTCGCCGGCGCCTACGACACCCTCGGGGTGCGCCGGCCGACGTACGAACCGCGCGCCACCGGCCACATCACCGAAATGCACGAGCTCATCGCCCGGCTCATCGACGCCGGCCACGCCTACCCGGCCACCGACGGATCCGGCGACGTCTACTTCGACGTCCGCTCCTACCCGGCCTATGGCGCCCTCACGCGCCAGCGCGTCGAGGACATGCAGGCCGCCCCGGATGCCGACCCGCGCGGCAAACGCGATCCGCGGGACTTCGCGCTCTGGAAGGGGCACAAGGACGCCGACCCCGCCACCGCCTCCTGGCCCAGCCCGTGGGGCCGCGGCCGCCCCGGCTGGCACCTCGAATGCTCGGCCATGGCCGGCAAATACCTGGGCGCCGCTTTCGACATCCACGGTGGGGGACTGGACCTGCGCTTCCCGCACCACGAGAACGAACTCGCCCAGTCCACGGCGGCCGGCGACGGGTTCGCGAACTTCTGGATGCACAACGGCATGGTCACCTTCGAGGGCGAGAAGATGTCCAAGTCCATCGGGAACACGATCTCGCCGGCGGACATGCTCGATGCCGCCCCGGCCCGGGTGGTGCGCTACTTCCTGGGACAGGCCCACTACCGGTCCCAGCTGGACTACAAGCCGAGCTCGCTGCAGGAGGCCGCCGCCGCCGTCGAGCGCATCGACACGTTCATCACCCACGCCCTGCAACGCCTCCACGGTGTGGCCCCGGGCGGGGACTTCGAGCTCGACCTGGCCCATTTCGAGGTCACCGAGGAGTTCGCCGCGGCGATGGACGATGACCTGAACGTCCCGCAGGCCCTGGCCGCCCTGCACGAGAGCGTGCGCCGCGGCAACAAGGCGCTGGCCGCCGGCGAGTGGGAGGCCGCGGACCAGGCACTGGCGCAGGTGCTGGCCATGACCTCGACGCTCGGACTCGACGATGCGGCCGCCGCAGACGGGCAGGCCGGGTCCCCGGCCCAGCAGGAGGCGTTGGACACCTTGGTGCGGGCGCAGCTGGAAGAACGTGTGGAGGCCCGGGCCGCCAAGGACTGGGCGCGGGCCGACCGGATCCGCGATACGCTGGCCGCCGCCGGGATCGTCGTGGAGGACTCGGCCGACGGCGCCCGCTGGTCGCTGAAATAGCCGACGGTCCGGAAAAAGCCGTTCCACCTGTAAAATAGGGGGTTGCCGGGCATCGCGACTGCGCGGACCCGACCCCACCAACATCAAGGATTCCATCCCATGGCAGCACCCAAGCGTCACGGCGGCGCACCGAAGAAGAAGAAGGGCCCCACCGTCGGCACCGGCGGCCACGGCCGCAAGGCGCTCGAGGGCAAGGGCCCCACGCCCAAGGCCGAGGAGAGGACCTACCACAAGGCCTACCGCGGCAAGCAGCTGGCCGAACGTGCCGCCGCGAAGCCCGGTGCCGCCCGCCAGCGCCCCGCGGCCCGCAGCGGCCGCAGCAAGAACGCCGAGGAAATGGTGTCCGGACGCAACTCGGTCCTGGAGGCCCTGCGCGCCGACATCCCCGCCAAGGCCCTCTACATGGCCATCCGCATCGACGTCGACGACCGCGTGCGCGAGGTCCTCAAGCTCGCCGCCGACCGCGGCCTGGCGGTCATGGAGACCGGCAAGCCGGAGCTGGACCGGATGACCGACGATTCCATCCACCAGGGCCTGGTCCTGCAGGTCCCGCCGTATGACTACCCGGACGCCCTGGAGACGGTGGAGGCGACGCTGGTGAAGGCCGCCAAGGGGTACATCAACAACACCCCGCTGTTCATCGCCCTCGACGGCATCACCGATCCGCGGAACCTCGGGGCCATCATCCGCTCCGCCTCGGCCTTCAACGCCCACGCGGTGATCGTGCCCGAACGCCGCTCGGTGGGCATGACGGCCTCGGCCTGGAAGACCAGCGCCGGCGCCGCGGCCCGCGTGCCGGTGGCCCGGGCCACGAACCTGACCAGCACGCTGAAGGCCATGAAGCAGGCCGGCGTGTATGTCATCGGGCTCGACGGCGACGGCGATGTCGGCCTGACCGGCCTGCCGCTGGCCACCGACCCGCTGTGCATCGTCGTCGGCTCGGAGGGCAAGGGGCTCTCCCGCCTCGTGCGCGAGAACTGCGACCAGATCGTGTCCATCCCCATCGAATCGGCCATGGAATCGCTCAACGCCTCGATGGCCGTGGGCATCACCCTCTACGAGGTGTCCCGCCTCCGGGCCGAATAGGACGGGTGCGCCAGTGAAGAAGCCCGCTGACGCCGCGCTCCTCGTGCCCCCGGCACCCGACCGCCCGTCCTCCGTCGTGTCCTCCGGGATCTCGGCGCCCGCCGACGGTCCCGGGGGCGCCGGAGCGCAGGACGCCGTGAACGTTTCGGTGTTCGCCCCGGGCCTGGCCGCCGTCGACGTGCACTACACCGATCCGGCGGGGAAGCGGGCGGTGGCGGCGCTGTCCGCCGACACCGCCGGCAGCCACCAGGGGCTCGTCGCCGCACTGCGCCCGGGAGCCAGCTACGCGTTCTGGGCGAGCGGCGCCGACCTGCCCCACGACGGCCAGCTGCTGCTGGACCCCTTCGCCCGCGCCATCATCCAGGACGATGGCGGAGCCTACTGGGGCGTGCACGTCACCGAGGACTTCGACTGGGGCGGGGACGCCGCCCCGGCCATCCCGTGGCGGGACACCGTCATCTACGAGGCCCACGTGCGCGGCCAGTCCATGCTGCACCCCGACGTGCCCGAGGAACTGCGCGGCAGCTACGCCGGCATGGCCCACCCCGCCATGATCGAGCACCTGCTCGGCCTCGGCATCACCGCGGTCCAGTTGCTGCCCATCCACTTCCACCTCGACGAACCGCACCTGCAGGACCTCGGGCTGCCCAACTACTGGGGCTACAACACGCTCGGCTTCTTCGCCCCGCACACCGACTACGCCAGCGCAGCGGCACGCGCTGCCGGACCGCAGGCCGTCCGGGACGAACTCAAGGGCATGGTCCGGCTCCTGCACCAGGCCGGGCTCGAGGTCATCCTCGACGTCGTCTACAACCACACCGCCGAGGGCGGGCAGGACCAGAAGACGTACTCCTGGCGCGGACTCGGCGACACCGCGTACTACCGGCACGACGACGCCGGGAACTACCTGGACACCACCGGATGCGGCAACTCGCTGGACTTCTCCTCCGCGCCGGTGATCGAGATGGCGCTTGAATCGCTGCGCCACTGGGTGGTGGACTACCACGTCGACGGATTCCGGTTCGACCTGGCCGTCACCCTGGCCCGGGACGAGGACAACCGCTTCACCCCGCGCCACCCGTTCCTGCAGGCGATCGCCGCGGACCCCGTCCTCACCCACGTGAAGATGATCACCGAACCCTGGGACCTGGGCCCCGACGGGTGGCAGACCGGAAGGTTCCCGCAGGGCTTCGCCGACTGGAACGATGGCTTCCGCGACACCGTCCGCGACTTCTGGGTGGCCGGCCGCGGCGCCCTCGAGGGCGGTGGCGAAGCCGCCAACGTGGCCCGCCTGGCCAGCGTCCTGGGCGGATCGCGCGAGATCTTTGCCGCCTCGGGCCGCGGCCCGTTGTCCTCGGTGAACCTCGTGACCGCACACGACGGCTTCACCCTGCGTGACCTGGTGAGCCACCACCGCAAGCACAACGAGGACAACGGCGAGTCCAACCGCGACGGCGCCGAGGACAACCGCAGCTACAACCACGGCGTCGAGGGCATGAGCGGGGACGCGGATATCACCGCGGCCCGGCTGCAAACCGCCTCCAACGCGATGGGGACCCTGCTCATCTCGCTCGGAGTGCCGATGCTCACCGCCGGCGACGAGTTCGGCAAGACCCAGCGTGGCAACAACAACGCCTACTGCCAGGACAACGAGCTCTCCTGGCTGGACTGGACGCCGGACGCGTTCGGGCAGGCCATGCTGCGTCGCACCCAGTCCTTCGCCAGGATCCGACGCGAATTCCTGCAGCACCAGCCCTTCGTCTACCCGACAATCGCCGAAAGCTCCTACCTGCTGTGGTTCAACGCCGAGGGCACCCCCATGCGGCAGGGGGAATGGACCGACGGGCGGACCCGGCTAGTGCAGCTGCTGCTGGGGTCCACCTCGGGCAGCATCGACGGCCTCGTCGTGTTCAACGGGCACCTCGAGGACCGCAGGATCCGGATGCCCGACGCCGAGTCCCTGCAGGACTTCCGCCGGAAGGATGCCGCATCGACCCGCTTCGAGCTGCGCTACGGCACCGGAACGCGCAGCCAGCTGCGCCAAGGCGCCCAGGTCGGCGCCGGCGAACTGGACACCGCCGAGGGCAGCTCGATCACGGTCTACCGCTGCGATGCCCCCGGGCTCGGCTTCCGGCAGTAGCCCCGCGCGGGCCTGCCGATGTCAACCGGCGGCGGTGACCAGGCCCAGTTCCGCAGCGGAGGCCAGCATCGGGTGGGCGGGGACAACCCGCACCCCGTAGCCGAAGGCGCCCGGGCGTTCGAGCTGGAGTTCCCCGTGGAAGAGGAACCGCCCATTCCCGAGGTCCTCGGCGAGGTCGAGCGGATGGACCGAGGTGTCCGCGAGCTCGTCGGTGTCCCCGACGGTGCCCTGGACCGCCTCGACGCGGACCTCATGGGGGGAGAGGCTGCCCAACCGGATGTAGGTGCTGACCCGGAACGTGTCGCCGATGCTCGGTTCGGCCTCGATGTCGAGTGAATCGACATGTTCGACGGCGATGCCCGACCACGCGGAGACCACGCGTTCGCGGAACGCGGCCGCCTCGCGGGCCCCGGCGAAGCCGCCGGCCGACGCCTCGTGGCCGGCCTGTGCCGCCGGCACATACAAGGTGTTGACGTAGTCGCGCACCATCCTCGCCGCGGAGACCTGCGGCCCGAGGACGGCCAGGGTGTGCCGGATCATCGACAGCCATTGGCGCGGCATCCCGTCGTCGGCGCGGGTCGAGGGCCCGGCGGCACCCGAGGACTGGTCGTCCTCCTGGCCGTAGAAGCGCGGGGCGACCGTGTTCTCGATGAGCGCGTAGAGCGCCGCGGCCTCCAGGGAGTCGCGTTCCTCCGGGGAGGCCCCCTCGGGTGCCGTGGGGATCGCCCAGCCGTTGCCGCCGTCGTACATCTCATCCCACCAGCCATCGAGGACTGAGAGGTTCAGCGCACCATTCAGCGCGGCCTTCATGCCGGAGGTCCCGCAGGCCTCCAGCGGGCGCAGCGGGTTGTTCAGCCAGACGTCGCAGCCCGGGAAGAGCGTGCGGGCCATGGCCATGTCGTAGTTGGGCAAAAAGACGATCCGGTGGCGGACCTCGGGGTCGTCGGTGAAGTGGACGAGGTCCTGGATCATCCGCTTGCCGGCCTCGTCGGCGGGGTGCGATTTGCCGGCAATGACCAGCTGGATGGGCCGGGTGGGGTGCAGCAGGGCCGCCTTGAGGCGCACGGGGTCGCGCAGCATCAGGGTCAGCCGCTTGTAGGTGGGCACCCGCCGGGCGAAGCCGATGGTCAGCACATCCGGATCCAGTACCGAGTCGGTCCAGCCCAGCTCGGCCTCGGCGGCGCCGCGGCGCTTCCAGGAGGAGCGCAACCGTGACCTGACATCGTCGATGAGCTGGACGCGCAGCTCGCGGCGCAACGCCCACAGCCCCGCATCGTCCCCGGATCCGGCATCGTTGAAGGCGGTGACCCGGGGGTCGACCCAGGTGGCCTCGTGCACGCCGTTGGTGATCGAGCCGATCGGCACCTCGGCCGCGTCGAAGCCCGGGTAGAGGCCGGCGAACATGCCGCGCGAGACCTCGCCGTGCAACCGCGAGACGCCGTTGGCGCGCTGGGCCAGCCGCAGACCCATGGCCGCCATGTTGAACGTTCCCTCGTTGCCGTCCAGCGGCACCTCGTCGCCCAACGCCAACACCGCGTCGGTCGGCACCCCGGGGGCGAGGCCGGCGTCGAGGAAGTGCGCGATCTGCGCGGCGTCGAACCGGTCGATCCCGGCGGGAACCGGGGTGTGGGTGGTGAACACCGTTCCGGCGCGCACGGCGGCCAGCGCGGTGGCGAAATCCAGCCCACCGTCCATGAGCTCGCGGATGCGTTCGATCCCCAGGAACCCGGCGTGGCCCTCGTTGGTGTGGAAGACCTCGGGCGCCGCGGTGCCGGCGAGCCGGGCATGGATGCGCAGGGCCTTCACCCCGCCCATGCCCAGCAGCAGCTCCTGCTGCAACCGGTGGTCCCCGCCGCCGCCGTAGAGGCGGTCGGTGATGGAGCGGGCGGCGTCGTCGTTGGCCGGGATGTTCGAATCCAGCAGCAGCAGCGGGACGCGTCCGACGTCGGCCCGCCAGATGTGCGCATGCAGTTCCCGGCCGCCGGGCAACGGCAGGGTCACGGTGGCGATGGAGCCGTCCGGTTCGCGCAGCAGGGTCAGCGGCAGCCCATGCGGGTCCAGGACCGGGTAGGTTTCCTGTTGCCAGGCGTCGCGTGAGAGCGACTGCTTGAAGTAGCCGGCCTGGTAGAGCAGGCCCACTGCCACCAGCGGAACCCCGAGGTCGCTGGCCGCCTTGAGGTGGTCGCCGGCCAGGATGCCCAGGCCGCCCGAATACTGCGGCAGGGCCGCGGTGATCCCGTACTCGGGGGAGAAGTACGCGATGGCCGCCGGTGGGTTGCCCTCCAGGGACTGGTACCAGCGCGGGGCCGAGAGGTAATCCTCCAGGTCGGCCGCGAGCGTGCCGATGCGCCGGACCAGCTCGGCGTCGCCGGCCAGTCCGAGCAGACGGGAACGGTCGAAGCGCCCGAGCAGGGCGACGGGGTCCCCGCGCACGGCATCCCACCCCTCGGGATCCAGATCGCGGAACAACTCGGCGGTGGGCCGATGCCACGACCAGCGCAGGTTCGAGGCCAGGGGCCCCAAACCGGCGATGCTCTCGGGGAGGACGGTGCGGACGGTAAAACGTCGAATGGCCTTCACCCTGACGACGCTAGCCTAGAAACTTGCCGGATGGGGGTCCTGCCCCGGATATGAAGCGAACGCAGGGTCACGGTTCGGTCCCGTCGCCGAAATCCTTGGCATTAAGGCCCCCGACTGGCTAGCGTCTATGGGGTGAACACCCGGCGCAAGGCCAGATTCGGCCGCATTCCCGTCACCGACGTCTTCCCTGTCATCGAGGGAGGGCGTTTCCCCGCCAAGGCCGTGGCCGGACAGGACGTCCTGGTCAGGGCGACCGCGTTCCGCGAAGGCCACGACGCACTCGCCGCCGAGGCGGTGCTCTACGACCCCGACGGCGTCGAACGCCAGCGCGTGCCCATGCGCCCCGGCCGGCCCGGCCTCGACGAATGGCTGGGCACCCTCCGCCCCACCAGCGAGGGCGACTGGACCTTTGAGGTCGAGGCCTGGGACGATCCGATCGGCACGTGGAGGCACGACGCCGGCATCAAGGTCCCGGCGGGTATCGACACCGAGCTGATGCTCACCGAGGGGACGCTGCTGTTCCGCGAGGCCGCCGCCGCTTCGCCGGAACCGGCGGCTCTCGAAGCCGCGGCCACCGCCCTGGCCGACACCGCACTGCCGGACGATGTGCGGATGGCCGCCGCGTCCTCCGCCGCCGTGGTGGCCGAACTGTCCCGGAGGCCGTTGCGCCGCATGGTCACCGGCGGCGGGCGCTTCCCCTTGCTGGTCGAACGTGATCTCGCCGGACGGGGCGCCTGGTACGAGTTCTTCCCCCGTTCCGAGGGGGCCACCTTCGATCCGGAGGCCGGGGTATACACGTCGGGCACCTTCGCCACGGCGTCCGAACGCCTGGAATCGGTGGCGGACATGGGCTTCGACGTCATCTACCTGCCGCCGATCCACCCGATCGGGCGGACTTTCCGCAAGGGCCCGAACAACACCCTGGTCGCCGGCGAACACGATCCCGGTTCGCCCTGGGCCATCGGCTCGGCCGCCGGCGGCCACGACGCCATCCACCCTGATCTGGGGACCGAGGCCGACTTTGCCGCCTTCGTGGACCGCGCCCACAACCTCGGCCTCGAGGTGGCGCTGGACCTGGCCCTGCAGGCCTCCCCGGACCACCCCTGGGTCGCCGAGCATCCGGAGTGGTTCACCACCCGGGCCGACGGGACGATCGCCTACGCCGAGAACCCGCCGAAGAAGTACCAGGACATCTATCCGCTGAACTTCGACAACGACCCGCAGGGGCTCAGCGCCGAGGTCCTGCGCATCGTCACGCTGTGGATCGAGCGCGGTGTGCGGATCTTCCGCGTCGACAACCCCCACACCAAGCCCGTGGGGTTCTGGGAATGGCTCATCGGACAGGTCCAGGAGCAGCACCCCGGCGTCGTGTTCCTGGCCGAGGCCTTCACCCGTCCGGCCATGATGCATGCCCTGGGCCGGGCCGGGTTCCAGCAGTCCTACACGTACTTCACCTGGCGGAACACCAAGGAGGAGTTGGAGGAGTACTTCACGGAGGTCTCCCGCGAGACCTCGGCGTTCTTCCGGCCGAACTTCTTCGTGAACACCCCGGACATCCTCACCGAATACCTGCAGTTCGGCGGCCCAGCGGCCTTCCGGATCCGCGCCGCACTGGCCGCCACCGCGTCGCCGATGTGGGGGGTCTACGCCGGTTTCGAGCTGTACGAGCACGTCGCCCGCCCCGGGGCGGAGGAGTACATCGACAACGAGAAGTTCCAGTACAAGGTCCGCGACTTCGACACTGCCGAGGCCGAGGGGCGGTCGCTGGCACCGTACCTGCGCCGCCTCAACGCGATCCGCGCCGACCATCCGGCGCTGGGCGAACTGCAGAACCTGGTCCTCCACCCCACCAGCGACGATGCGACCATCGCCTACTCGAAGTCCCGCCGCACGGACGCCGAGAGCATTCCGGCACCGGACGGCGCCGCCGCCGGGTCGGCCGGGCCTGCCGACCCGCGGCCCGTCGGGCAGGCGATCGACACGCTGATCATCGTCGTGAACACCGACCCGCACGGGGCCCGGGAAGCCATGGTCAGCCTGGACCTGGACGCGCTGGACCTGCGGCCCCAGGACCTCGACGACGAGGGCCGCTTCACGGTCGATGACCTGATCACCGGCCAGAGCTGGCGGTGGGGCGCACAAAACTACGTCCGCCTCGACCCGCACCTGGAGCCCGCCCATGTCCTGCACATCCGCCGGGGAACCTGATGGCCAACCCGTTCCAGCTCAACGTACCGGGTCTGACGCATGACCCGCAGTGGCACCGGAAATCGGTGTTCTACGAAGTGCTGGTGCGGGCCTTCTCCGATGCGAACGGCGACGGCAGCGGTGACATCGCCGGACTGATCGACAAGCTGGACTACCTGCAGTGGCTCGGCGTCGACTGCCTCTGGGTCCCGCCGTTCTACAAGTCGCCACTGCGCGACGGCGGCTACGACATCTCCGACTACTACGATGTGCTCGATGAATTCGGCACGATCGGGGATTTCCGGCGTCTGGTGGCCGAGGCCCATGAGCGCGGGCTGCGCATCATCATCGACCTGCCGATGAACCACACCTCGGACGAGCACCCGTGGTTCCAGGCCTCCCGCCGCGAACCCGAGGGCGAATACGGTGACTTCTACGTCTGGTCTGACAGCGACGAGAAATACTCCGATGCACGCATCATCTTCGTGGACACCGAGGAATCGAACTGGACCTTCGACCCCGTCCGACGGCAGTTCTACTGGCACCGCTTCTTCGGCCACCAACCCGACCTGAACTTCGAGAACCCGCACGTGCACGAAGCCATGTTCGACGTCGTGCGCTACTGGCTGGACCTCGGCGTCGACGGATTCCGCGCCGACGCCATCCCCTACCTGTTCGAGGAAGAGGGCACCAACTGCGAAAACCTCCCGCCGACCCACGACTTCCTGCGCCGGCTCCGCGCACTGGTCGACGCGGACTACCCCGGCCGGGTCATCATCGCGGAGGCCAACCAGCCCCCGCAGGAGGTTGTCGAGTACTTCGGCACGGTGGAGGAGCCCGAATGCCACATGTGCTTCCACTTCCCGATCATGCCCCGGCTCTTCTTCGCGCTGCGGGACCAGCTGGCAGCCCCGGTCATCGAGGCCATGGAGCAGACACCCGACATCCCGGCCGGAACCCAGTGGGGTACGTTCCTGCGCAACCACGACGAACTGACCCTGGAAATGGTCACGCCCGAGGAACGCGAGGCCATGCTCGGCTGGTATGCGCCGGATTCGCGCATGCGCGCCAACGTCGGCATCCGGCGCCGCCTGACCCCGTTGCTGGACAACTCCCGGGCCGAACTCGAGCTCATCCACGCACTCCTGTTCGCCCTGCCGGGCAGCCCGTTCCTGTACTACGGCGACGAGATCGGCATGGGGGACAACATCTGGCTCGATGACCGCGATGCCTCGCGGACCCCGATGCAATGGAACCCGGACCGCAACGCCGGTTTCTCCGCCGCCGACCCCGGCCAGCTCTACCTGCCGGTCGTGCAGTCGCTGGTCTACGGCTACACGAGCATCAACGTCGAGCAGCAGCTCAACCACAGCGGCTCGATGCTGCACTGGGTCCGGCAGATCCTGGGGGTGCGGCGCGAACACCCGGTCTTCGGGTTGGGCACCTATCGCAACGTCCACGCGAGCGCCCCAAGCGTGCTGGCCTTCGTGCGCGGGACGGCACCGGCCGGGGACCCTGCCGGCGGGCGGCGCGCAACGCGTCCCCCGACGATGCCGTACGACAGGGAAGCCACGGAAGGCGAGACGCTGTTGTGCGTCTACAACCTGTCCCAGCACCCCGTGGCCACCGAACTCGACTTGCCCGAGTATGCCGGACGGGGTCTGCGGGACATCTTCGGCGGCAGCATCTTCCCCCCGGTTTCCGATAGCGGGCGCCTGTCGGTCACCCTCGGATCCCAGGGGTTCTACTGGTTGAGACTGCGTTCGCCGCGGTCCGACGTCACTGCAGCAAACACCACGACCCTTCCGGTCGTCGACCCCTTGGATGTGCGCCGATGAGCAACGACACCGATATCACCCGTGTACTCGCCGATTGGCTGGGCGCCCAGCGCTGGTGCCCCGCCCCGGCAGGTACCTTCACCGTCTCGATCGCCGGAACCCTTCCCCTCGCGCACCCCGACCCGGACGTGGTCCTGCTCAGCCTCCTGCTGGCCATCGAGCCCACCGCCACTCCAAACAAGGCGACAAGACAACCAGGCGACGAATCTACTACGGAAAATACCGGCGTGGTCCAGGTGCCCCTGTCCCTGCGCAGGAAGGCATCCGAGTCCGCCGGGCTGCCGCTGGGCGCGGTGGACGCAGCGGCGGTCGGATCCCTCTCGGCGGGCGCGGGGGCACCCGTAACTACGGGGGAGGGGGACTGGCTGGCCTACGACGGAACCCAGGACCCCGAGTTCGTCGATGCCTGGGCGGCCATGATGGCCCTGCCGACGGCCGCACCCGGGTCCATGCGGGTCCTGCAGGGCGAGCAGTCCAACACCTCCGTGGTCCTCGACGTGGCGGAAGGCCCGGCCATCATCAAGTTCTTCCGCGTGCCACTTCCGGGCGCGAATCCCGACGTCGAACTGGGAACCCTGCTCTCCGATGCCGGTTCCCAGGAGGTCCCGCGATCGATGGGCAGCCTGGATGGGCACTGGAGCACCGGAGGCCGGCAGGTCACCGGCACGCTCTCCGTCGTGCGCGAGTTCCTCCCCGGATCGGTCGACGCGTGGCGCACCGCCAGTACGGCTGCCGTCGAGAACCGCGACTTCACCGCCGAAGCCACCGAGCTGGGCCGGGTCGTGGCACGACTGCACCACAACCTGCGGTCCGTCGCCCCCACGGCAGAGGCCACCGCCGAACAGACGCGCCTGTTCGTCGAGTCCTTGCGGGGACGGCTGGTCTGGGGATGGGAACGGGCGGCGCCCGAGGACGGGGCACTGGCCGATGCCTTCATCGAGGTCCTGGAGTCGCTCGGTGCCCTGGGCCGGCTGCCCCTGCTCCAGCGCATCCATGGCGACCTGCACCTGGGCCAGATCCTCCAGGTGGGGGAGAGGGGCTGGGTGGTCCTGGACTTCGAGGGCGAACCACTGCGCACGGCCGAGGACCGCGGCGGCTACGACGTGGCGCTGCGTGACGTCGTGGGCATGCTGCGTTCGTTCGACTACGCCGCGGGGTTGGCCACCCGTTCCGGCACCCCCGATGCCGCGGCATCCGCACTGCAAACCGGCGCGGCCGGGACCGCGGCCCGCCAGGAGGCGGCCCGCCAATGGTCGGCAAGGACGCGGAAGGCCTTCCTGTCGGGGTACCGTGAGGAATCGGGCGAAGCAATCGACATCCAGTCGCCGCTCTTTCTGGCCCTCTGGCTGGACAAAGCCCTCTACGAAGTCGTGTACGAACAGCAAAACCGGCCGTCCTGGGAACAGGTTCCGGCATCGGCGGTCCAGGAGGTCCTCTCAGCCATGCAGAACCCATCCAACGCATCCCGGGGCGATCGTCCCGAGACCGCAACCTCCACCCGTTCGGCCGATACGGCGGACACGCCCCGCCCCGTGGCCGCAGACGTGCTCGACGCCGTGGCACAGGGCAGGTACCACGCGCCCCACGGTGTCCTCGGGGCCCACATCGGCGACGACGGGGCGGTCACGGTGCGCACCCTGCGCAAACTGGCCCGAAGTGTCACCCTCGTCACGGAAGCCGGCCGCTTCGACATGGTCCACGAGCACGACGGCGTCTGGGTCGCCGGGGTACCCACACCCGCTGGGCGGGAAGGCACCGTCCCCGACTACCGGCTCGAGGTCGTCTACGGCGACGAGGCCCCGACGCTGGTCGATGACCCCTACCACTATCTGCCCACCCTCGGGGAGGTCGACCTCCACCTCATCGGCGAGGGCCGGCACGAACACTTGTGGGACGTCATGGGGGCCACCGTCCGCAGGTACCACACCGCCATGGGCACGTGCGAGGGCACCAGTTTCGCCGTGTGGGCCCCCAACGCCCAGGCCAGCCGGGTAGTCGGTGACTTCAACGGCTGGGACGGCACCGGAAGCGCCATGCGGTCCTTGGGGCGCTCCGGGGTATGGGAACTGTTCATGCCCGGCGTCCGAGCCGGCGCCGTCTACAAGTTCGAGTTCCTCGGACAGGACGGCCACTGGTACCAGAAGGCCGACCCGATGGCCCGCCACACGGAAGTCCCGCCGCTGACCGGCTCCGTGGTGGTGGAATCCTCCTACGGGTTCCAGGATCGGGAGTGGATGGAGTCCCGGGCCGGACGGGATCCGCACTCGGGCCCGATGAGCGTCTACGAGGTGCACCTCGGATCCTGGCGGCCCGGCCTTGACTACCGGCAAATGGCGGACCAGCTCAGCGAGTACGTCTCGTGGCAGGGATTCACCCACGTGGAGATGATGCCCGTGGCCGAACACCCGTTCGGCGGCTCGTGGGGCTACCAGGTCACCTCCTACTACGCACCGACCTCGCGTTTCGGGCACCCGGACGACTTCCGTTACCTCGTGGACCGCCTCCACCAGGCCGGGATAGGCGTGATCATGGACTGGGTCCCCGCCCACTTCCCGAAAGACGAGTGGGCACTGGCGAAGCTCGACGGCCAGGCGCTCTACGAGCATCCGGACCCCCGCCGTGGCGAACACCCCGACTGGGGCACACTCGTCTTCGACTTCGGCCGCCACGAGGTACGCAACTTCCTGGTCGCCAACGCCCTGTATTGGATGGGCGAATTCCACATCGACGCCCTGCGGGTCGATGCCGTGGCTTCCATGCTCTACCTCGACTATTCGCGTGAAGACGGTGGATGGGAACCGAACATCCACGGCGGACGGGAAAACCTGGAGGCCATCGGCTTCCTGCAGGAACTCAACGCCACGGCCTACCGGGTCAACCCCGGCATCGTCATGATCGCAGAGGAATCCACGGCCTTCCCCGGGGTCACCGCCCCCACCAGTGGTGGCGGACTGGGCTTCGGGCTGAAGTGGAACATGGGCTGGATGCACGACTCCCTCGAGTACATGTCCGAGGACTCCATCAACCGGTCCTACCACCACCACAAGATCACCTTCTCGATGGTCTACGCATACACGGAGAATTTCCTGCTGCCCATCAGCCACGACGAGGTCGTGCACGGGAAGGGGTCGCTGCTACGCCGCATGCCCGGGGACCGCTGGCGCCAACTGGCACAGGTCAGGGCCTACCTGGCGTTCCAATGGGCCCACCCCGGCAAGCAGCTCATCTTCATGGGAACCGAATTCGCCCAAGAAGGGGAGTGGAGCGAACAGCACGGCCTCGACTGGTGGGTGGCCGACACCCACCAGCACCGCGGCGTCCAACTGGCCGTCCGCGCGCTCAACGGGATCTACCGCGAGCTTCCGGCATTGTGGGAACTGGACAACGACCCCGCGGGCTTCAGCTGGATCAACGACCACGAGTCAGCCGGCAACACGCTGAGCTTCATCCGCCACGACGAGAGCGGCAATGAGCTGGTGTGCGTTGCCAACTTCTCGGGGGACGCCCATCCTGGGTACCGGCTGGGGCTACCGGCCTCCGGCGCCTGGACCGAGGTGCTGAACACCGACGACACCGAGTTCGGCGGATCCGGTGTCACCACACCGGGAACCATCACCGCCGACGGACCACCCCACGACGGGCAGCCCAGCTCGGCGGTCGTCGACCTGCCCCCGCTGGGCGTGATCTACCTGGTCCCCGGGTCGCGAAGCTGACGACTGCACCGGCGGTGAGCCGGTCTTCCGAACCCCGCGGGTCCACGAGTGGCACAGCACACAACCGGGTCAACCGGGTTGCCACCCTCGAAAGGGAAGCTCGGGCGTTCCCCGGGCCGCGGAATGACGGCGATTTTGGCCGCGGTTCACCGGATGGACATCGCGATTTGGCGAAGCCGCCCGGATGTGGGTATAGTTATTTCCCGCGCCGGTCGCCAATAAAACTTCTCCACGGGGAAGCCAACGGGACGGCGCAGACTTCCGAAAAGCGAGGAAAACGGTCGATTTGACCCGGACCAAGCCAACGGGTAAGTTAGACAAGTTGCTCCAGAGCGTAGCGGCCGGCCGGATGGCGGGTTCGTGGAGGTTGGAAGCGTCTGTTGTTTGAGAACTCAATAGTGTGCCATGTTTGTTGACACCGATTTTTTATGAATTGGTGAATGGTCTTTTGTGGGTGCACCCCCGTGTGCTCGCAGGGACATATTTGCCGGGTTCAGTAACTTGGTGCAGTCCTTCCCTTGTTTTCCCTTGGGTTGTTGGCTGTGTCTGTATTTTTTTACGGAGAGTTTGATCCTGGCTCAGGATGAACGCTGGCGGCGTGCTTAACACATGCAAGTCGAACGATGATCCCGGTGCTTGCACCGGGTGATTAGTGGCGAACGGGTGAGTAACACGTGAGTAACCTGCCCCCGACTCTGGGATAAGCCCGGGAAACTGGGTCTAATACCGGATATTCACTTCCTTCCGCATGGGGGGTGGTGGAAAGATTTATCGGTGGGGGATGGACTCGCGGCCTATCAGCTTGTTGGTGGGGTAATGGCCCACCAAGGCGACGACGGGTAGCCGGCCTGAGAGGGTGACCGGCCACACTGGGACTGAGACACGGCCCAGACTCCTACGGGAGGCAGCAGTGGGGAATATTGCACAATGGGCGAAAGCCTGATGCAGCGACGCCGCGTGAGGGATGACGGCCTTCGGGTTGTAAACCTCTTTCAGTAGGGAAGAAGCGAAAGTGACGGTACCTGCAGAAGAAGCGCCGGCTAACTACGTGCCAGCAGCCGCGGTAATACGTAGGGCGCAAGCGTTATCCGGAATTATTGGGCGTAAAGAGCTCGTAGGCGGTTTGTCGCGTCTGCCGTGAAAGTCCGGGGCTCAACCCCGGATCTGCGGTGGGTACGGGCAGACTAGAGTGATGTAGGGGAGACTGGAATTCCTGGTGTAGCGGTGAAATGCGCAGATATCAGGAGGAACACCGATGGCGAAGGCAGGTCTCTGGGCATTAACTGACGCTGAGGAGCGAAAGCATGGGGAGCGAACAGGATTAGATACCCTGGTAGTCCATGCCGTAAACGTTGGGCACTAGATGTGGGGGACATTCCACGTTTTCCGCGTCGTAGCTAACGCATTAAGTGCCCCGCCTGGGGAGTACGGCCGCAAGGCTAAAACTCAAAGGAATTGACGGGGGCCCGCACAAGCGGCGGAGCATGCGGATTAATTCGATGCAACGCGAAGAACCTTACCAAGGCTTGACATGGGCCGGATCGCCGCAGAAATGTGGTTTCCCCTTTGGGGCCGGTTCACAGGTGGTGCATGGTTGTCGTCAGCTCGTGTCGTGAGATGTTGGGTTAAGTCCCGCAACGAGCGCAACCCTCGTTCCATGTTGCCAGCACGTAGTGGTGGGGACTCATGGGAGACTGCCGGGGTCAACTCGGAGGAAGGTGGGGACGACGTCAAATCATCATGCCCCTTATGTCTTGGGCTTCACGCATGCTACAATGGCCGGTACAATGGGTTGCGATACTGTGAGGTGGAGCTAATCCCAAAAAGCCGGTCTCAGTTCGGATTGGGGTCTGCAACTCGACCCCATGAAGTCGGAGTCGCTAGTAATCGCAGATCAGCAACGCTGCGGTGAATACGTTCCCGGGCCTTGTACACACCGCCCGTCAAGTCACGAAAGTTGGTAACACCCGAAGCCGGTGGCCCAACCCCTTGTGGGAGGGAGCCGTCGAAGGTGGGACCGGCGATTGGGACTAAGTCGTAACAAGGTAGCCGTACCGGAAGGTGCGGCTGGATCACCTCCTTTCTAAGGAGCAGCTAGCATCGCGGGGCCTGCCACTTGGTGGGTTTTCTTGTGGTGTTCAGTGTTTGCCCGTTTCTGCCACTTGTGTTGGCAGGCGGGTGCTCATGGGTGGAATGTCAACGAATCATGGCCTGGGATCCGCGGATCCCGGTTATCCAGTACGCAGTCCCGTTGACGGGGTTGTTGGAACGATGCCGGGGGATGCGAATGGTCCTCGGGTCTTTGGCACACTGTTGGGCCCTGAAACAACAGGCCCCTTTTACCGGTTCGTGCCGGCACTTCTGGTGTCGGTCGTGGTGGTGGTTGGGTTTTGTTTGTTTTGGCTCCCGCGCATGGCCTATGCCACGTACCTTGATCCGGTCCCTTTTGGGGGGTTGGTGGTGCTGGTGGTGGGTGTGACGGGGTTGTTGTTTGGGAACTGCATAGTGGACGCGAGCATCTTGCAAGGACAACGCGTGATTGGCCTGCCTACCCTTTTGGGGTGGGTGGTCTTTTGTGTGTTGTGTTTGCGAAAGCAATTATTTGAGAATCCCCAGCATCTTTTGGGTGTTGGTGGTTCTCTCGATCAAATGCTCTTGTGGAATGACCTTTTTGTGGTCAAGTTTTCAAGGGCGCATGGTGGATGCCTTGGCATCAGGAGCCGAAGAAGGACGTGGGAATCTGCGATAAGCCTGGAGGAGTCGATAACCGGACGTTGATACCAGGATTTCCGAATGGGGAAACCCCGCACGGCGTCATGTCGTGTGACCCGTAGCTGAACACATAGGCTGCGTGGAGGGAACGCGGGGAAGTGAAACATCTCAGTACCCGCAGGAAGAGAAAACAACAGTGATTCCGTGAGTAGTGGCGAGCGAAAGCGGATGGGGCTAAACCGATCCATGTGTGATAGCCGGCGGGCGTTGCATGGGCGGGGTCGTGGGACCAGCCATTCCAGTTCTGCCGGACTGGGGAAGTGAGGTGCGGGTGCATAGGCGAACCGGTTTGAAGGCCGGACCATAGGGGGTGTTAGTCCCGTAGCCGTAATGTCCTCCGCCGCTTTGTGTTGGTATCCCAAGTAGCACGGGGCCCGAGAAATCCCGTGTGAATCTGCCAGGACCACCTGGTAAGCCTGAATACTTCCTGATGACCGATAGCGGACAAGTACCGTGAGGGAAAGGTGAAAAGTACCCCGGGAGGGGAGTGAAATAGTACCTGAAACCATGTGCCTACAATCCGTCGGAGCCACCTTGTTGTGGTGACGGCGTGCCTTTTGAAGAATGAGCCTGCGAGTTAGTGCCGTGTCGCGAGGTTAACCCGTGTGGGGAAGCCGTAGCGAAAGCGAGTCTGAACAGGGCGTTCAGTGGCGCGGTCTAGACCCGAAGCGAAGTGATCTACCCATGGCCAGGTTGAAGCGTGTGTAAGAGCGCGTGGAGGACCGAACCCACTTCAGTTGAAAATGGAGGGGATGAGCTGTGGGTAGGGGTGAAAGGCCAATCAAACTTCGTGATAGCTGGTTCTCCCCGAAATGCATTTAGGTGCAGCGTTGCGTGTTTCTTGCCGGAGGTAGAGCGACTGGATGGCTAATGGGCCCTACAAGGTTACTGACGTCAGCCAAACTCCGAATGCCGGTAAGTCAGAGCGTGGCAGTGAGACTGTGGGGGATAAGCTTCATAGTCGAGAGGGAAACAGCCCAGAACGCCAACTAAGGCCCCCAAGCGTGTGCTAAGTGGAAAAGGATGTGGAGTTGCGAAGACAACCAGGAGGTTGGCTTAGAAGCAGCCATCCTTGAAAGAGTGCGTAATAGCTCACTGGTCAAGTGATTCCGCGCCGACAATGTAGCGGGGCTCAAGCACACCGCCGAAGTTGCGTCATCCAGGTACATAGGTAGGCCTTCGTGGTCCAGCCGCCTGGGTGGGTAGGGGAGCGTCGTGCCGGCAGTGAAGCCACGGTGTGAACCAGTGGTGGAGACGGCACGAGTGAGAATGCAGGCATGAGTAGCGAAAGACGGGTGAGAAACCCGTCCGCCGAATGATCAAGGGTTCCAGGGTCAAGCTAATCTGCCCTGGGTGAGTCGGGACCTAAGGCGAGGCCGACAGGCGTAGTCGATGGACAACGGGTTGATATTCCCGTACCGGTGAAGGACCGTCCCTACCGGACTGGCGATGCTAACCGCCCCAGACACCCACCATCCTTCCTTCGGGAAGGGTATCGGGTGCGAGGCGCGGGACCCGAGCCAGCGAGGTCAACGTATTAACAGGTGTGACGCAGGAAGGTAGCCGGGCCAGGCAATGGAATCGTCCTGGTCCAAGGGTGTAGGCCGAACGGTAGGCAAATCCGCCGTTCACATAGGTTGAGACCCGATAGGCGCCCACTTTGGTGGGTGATCCGGTGATCCTATGCTGCCAAGAAAAGCATCGACGTGAGGTCCAAGCCGCCCGTACCCCAAACCGACACAGGTGATCAGGTAGAGAATACCAAGGCGATCGAGAGAATCATGGTTAAGGAACTCGGCAAAATGCCCCCGTAACTTCGGGAGAAGGGGGGCCCCAACCTTGAACACCACTTGCTGGTGGGAGGGGATCGGGGCCGCAGAGACCAGGGGGAAGCGACTGTTTACTAAAAACACAGGTCCGTGCGAAGTCGCAAGACGATGTATACGGACTGACTCCTGCCCGGTGCTGGAAGGTTAAGAGGACCGGTTAGCCCCTTGTGGGCGAAGCTGGGAATTCAAGCCCCAGTAAACGGCGGTGGTAACTATAACCATCCTAAGGTAGCGAAATTCCTTGTCGGGTAAGTTCCGACCTGCACGAATGGAGTAACGACTTCCCCGCTGTCTCAACCATGAACTCGGCGAAATTGCAGTACGAGTAAAGATGCTCGTTACGCGCAGCAGGACGGAAAGACCCCGAGACCTTTACTATAGTTTGGTATTGGTGTTCGGTGCGGCTTGTGTAGGATAGGTGGGAGACGTTGAAGCGGGCACGCCAGTGTTCGTGGAGTCATCGTTGAAATACCACTCTGGCCGTACCGGATTCCTAACTTCGGCCCATGATCTGGGTCAGGGACAGTGCCTGATGGGTAGTTTAACTGGGGCGGTTGCCTCCTAAAGAGTAACGGAGGCGCCCAAAGGTTCCCTCAGCCTGGTTGGCAATCAGGTGGCGAGTGTAAGTGCACAAGGGAGCTTGACTGTGAGAGTGACAGCTCGAGCAGGGACGAAAGTCGGGACTAGTGATCCGGCGGCACGTTGTGGAACGGCCGTCGCTCAACGGATAAAAGGTACCTCGGGGATAACAGGCTGATCTTGCCCAAGAGTCCATATCGACGGCATGGTTTGGCACCTCGATGTCGGCTCGTCGCATCCTGGGGCTGGAGTAGGTCCCAAGGGTTGGGCTGTTCGCCCATTAAAGCGGTACGCGAGCTGGGTTTAGAACGTCGTGAGACAGTTCGGTCCCTATCCGCTGCGCGCGCAGGAAATTTGAGAAGAGCTGTCCTTAGTACGAGAGGACCGGGACGGACGAACCTCTGGTGTGTCAGTTGTACTGCCAAGTGCACCGCTGATTTGCTACGTTCGGAAGGGATAACCGCTGAAAGCATCTAAGCGGGAAGCCCACTTCGAGATGAGATTTCCATACACGTTTATCGTGTGGGAGGCCCCCAGCCAGACCACTGGGTTGATAGGCAGGATGTGGAAGCGGGGACTAAAGACCCGTGGAGCTGACCTGTACTAATAGGCCGATAACTTACACCACAAAACACCACACACCTTGTGTGTGGGCAAGCATGCTGCGTCCACTATGCGGTTGCGGGACAACAACCCCCAACCAACCACACCACCACCACCTCGGCCTTTTGGGTCCGGGTTGTGGTGGGAAACACCCCCCTGGCGGGGTGTGCTGGTTGGTCGGGGAGCGCCTGGCCATAATAGAATAGATACACCAACGCACCCCACACCCCCTCCAGGGGTTGGGGGAGCGCACGGTAACTGGTTTTCCCACCAAACACCCCCCGGGGTGCTTGGATCGGGTCGAAGAGTTACGGCGGTCATAGCGTGGGGGAAACGCCCGGTCCCATACCGAACCCGGAAGCTAAGACCCACAGCGCCGATGGTACTGCACTCGGGAGGGTGTGGGAGAGTAGGACGCCGCCGGACCATCATTGGGCCCAGGGCCCTGGACAACAGTCCAGGGCCCTGAGTCATTTAACGGAAGTTTTGCCCACCGGAATCACCTCGCTTCCCTGTTGCACCGCGGGGGTAGGGTGGAAAGATGGATGGCATCTTTTCCCACGCTGACCCCGTACCCGGCACCGGTTCGACCGGCGAATCACCGGAAGCAACCAACCCGGTCGTCGCCGCTGTGACCGTGCGGATGGAGTGCGACCAGGCCTACGAGGGGTTCGTCGACTACCTCCACCTCTGGTGGCCCCTGGGCACCCTTGCGGGGATCGGTCCCGGCTCACATCTGGGATTCGAGGGGCAGGACCTGATGGAGGAATCAGAGACCGGACAGCGCCGGCGGTGGGCCACCATACGTCGCTCAGAAGCGCCCGTGCCCGTTGAGCCCCAGGCGTTGGCGCACGGGGTGCTGGAACTCGATTTCATCCTGGGCCATGAGCAGGAGGCGCCCACTCGGGTGTCCGTCGAATTCAGCGAAACAGGGACCGGGGCCACTGACGTCACCGTCACGCATGACGGCTGGTCCGCCGGCGAGGTCGGTCAAGGGCAACGTCAGCTTGCCGGGTCCTGGCCCGAGATACTGGGGTACTATCAACGCTTCATGGGTGGTGCGGCGTAGTTCGCCGGCCGCGTCCACTACCGGCCCCGGGGTGATGCGTCTGCCGTCGGGGCCCGCATGGCGGGGATAGGCCAACAGCCGCCCTTCGTGTCGGCGTGGTCCGCCTGAGAAGGCTGCTGCACCAGCAGCTGGCACCCGTCCCGACCTTGTGCCCGGCACCCTTGGGCGGCGTGGGCATCGGCCCCTTCGATTAGTGAATTCGGCGTCGAGCCGGTAAACTTCTTGAGGTTGATAACCCCACGGGGTGTGGCGCAGCTTGGTAGCGCGCGTCGTTCGGGACGACGAGGTCGCAGGTTCAAATCCTGTCACCCCGACCAGTTGCCGGAGCAGCGGATCACGGTCCGCGGTCCGGAGCAAGTTATCAATCGCGAGTGGGGCCGAGAAATCGGCCCCACTTTTGCGTCGGAGTACCTGTACGCCCCTCCGGAGGTGGTTCTATCGGGAAGGCGGTGCTGTGGAGGATCGGGCTATGAATTCCGTCGGATAAAAGCCCCGCGTCGGATCCTGTTCCGCGTCGCCCTCGCCGAGTAGCGACAGCAACTTGCCCACAGCGTCCGCGCCTTGGCCTCCGGGGTCCTGTGCAATGGTCGTCAATCCAAAGAGCTCCCCGAGCTCATGCCCGTCGATGCCCACCACCGATACGTCGCCGGGAACCTGCAGCCCCAAATCGCGTGCGGCCAGGATTGCGCCAAAAGCCATCTCATCCGAAGCGCAGACGAATGCCGTGGGTCGCCGTCGGGGATTGGACAAGATGTTGCGCACCTTCTGGTACGCGCCAGACGTGGTGAAATCGGCCGTGAGCAGCCATTCCCGACGCACCGGGATCTCGGCCTGGTCCATCGCGTACTCGAAGCCGTCTTCGCGGGCGGATCCCAGCTTGAAGTCGACCTCGAATTCCTCGGATCCGCCCAGGAAGGACACCTCGCGGTGGCCCAGGCTGATCAGGTGTTCCGTGGCCAGGGACGAGATGTTGAAGTCATCGACTCGGATCGTATCGATCTGGGGGATCAGCCCACCGATGGCGACGACCGGCTTGCGCACCGAGGCAAGCTGGCCGATCTCCGCCGGCTCCAACTTCAGGGTCACCGTGATGACCCCGTCCAGCCGCTTGCGCAGCAGCAGCTCGGAGAACACCGAGTCACGGTGTCGTTGTTCGCCTCCGGTGTTGTAGAGGGTGAGATCGTAGCCGGCGTCGATGAGCGCACTCGTGGCGCCTTGGAGCACCGTGGAGTAGAACCACCGGCCCACGGTGGGGACGACGAGTCCGATGTTCCGGCTGCGCCCGGAAGCCAATGACGAGGCGTTGAAGGACACGACGTAGTCGAGCGCCTCGGCGGCCTCGCGCACGCGTTCACGGCTTGCCGCGGAGACCTTGCCGTTTCCACTGAGGGCACGCGAGACCGTGGCGACGGAGACGCCGGCCCGTTCGGCAACGTCCTTGATGCTGGCCATCTGCTTCCTTCCACTGCGGGCCATGGGCCCTCCTGGTTCTTGGCCGGCGGTTCCCGTAACTACCTCGGTCCGGGCCGGAGCCAGGCTGCGGCATCCGGGGCCAGCCGGGGGGTCCCGGCGTCGATCTGGACCGCCTCGGGACCGCTGGCGATCAGGACGCTGCCGGACGGCAGGCCCACTGGGACCTTCGAAGTGTTCAGCACGACGACGATGCCAGAATTCTCGAAGGAGATCACTCCGGGCGCGTGGTCGGTGGCCAGCCAGCGCAGGCCGCCGGGACCGAGCTCCAGCCTACGCCGTGCGTCCAGCGCCTGGCGGTACAGCGACAAGGTCGATGCCGGATCGGCCTGCTGGACGGACCGGGCGAGGTCCTCCCATCCGTCGGGCTGCGGAAGCCAGGCGGAGTCCGCCTGGCTGAAGCCCAGCGTCGGGCCATCGACTGTCCAGGGCAACGGCACGCGGCAGCCGTCGCGCCCGACCCGTTCGCCGCCGGTGCGGAAGAAGTTCGGATCCTGGCGGAAGCGGTCTGCCAACGTGGTGTGGTCGGGCAGGCCGAGTTCCTCGCCCTGGTAGAGGTACGCGCCACCGGGCAGGCCTAGCATGAACAACGTCGCGGCCCGCGCCCTGTCGCGGCCGAGCTCGTGGTCCGGCTGCGGGTCACGCGGGCCTAGACCGTCACCGAATCGGACCGGGGTGCTGGATCCGAAGCGGGTCACATGGCGGGAGACATCGTGGTTGGAGAGCACCCAGGTGCTCGGGGCGCCGACTGCGTCGAACGCGGCCAGCGAGCGGTCCACCACGGCGCGCAAGGCCGTGGCATCCCACCCGGTGTTCAGGTAGGGGAAGTTGAAGGCCTGGTGCATCTCGTCGGGGCGGACCCAGTCTGCGACGGCGTCGACCGGATGGACGTTGGCCTCGGCGCAGAGGATGCGTTCGCCGTCGTATTCGGCGAGGATGGCCCGCCAGCGCCGGTAGATGGCGTGGACGCCGGGGCGGCCGAACATGGGGGCGGAGGCGAACGGGAAGCCGGGGGTGGGGGAACCGTCGGCGGTTCCGCCCCAGTCGGGCAGACCTGGTTCCTTGACCAGCGCATGGGCGACGTCGACCCGGAACCCGGCGACACCGCGATCGAGCCAGAAACGCAGTACGCGGTCGAACTCCGCGTGCACTGCCGGGCAATCCCAGTTGAAGTCCGGTTGCGAGGAATCGAAGAGGTGCAGGTACCACTGGCCGGGCGTTCCATGAGGGTCAGTGACGCGGGTCCAGGCCGGCCCGCCGAAGTGCGACTCCCAGTTGTTCGGCGGCTCGTCGCCGCCGGAGCCGCGCCCGTCGCGGAAGACAAAGAGGTCGCGTTCTGCCGAACCCGGGCCGGCAGCCAGGGCTGCTCGGAAGGCCGGGTGCTGGTCCGAACAATGGTTGGGGACCAGGTCGACGATGACCCGCAACCCCAGGGCGCCCGCCCGGGTGATGAGCGCGTCGAAGTCATCGAGGTCGCCGAACAGCGGGTCGACGTCCGTGTAGTCGGAGACGTCGTATCCGGCATCAAGCTGGGGGGAGGGGTAGAAGGGCGAGAGCCAGATGGCGTCCACACCCAGGTCGGCGATCTGGTGGAGCTCTGCGGTGATCCCCGCCAGGTTCCCGGTGCCCGTACCCCGCATGTCACGGAACGAGCGCGGGTAGACCTGGTAAATCACCGCGCTGCGCCACCACGAGTCGTCGGTGGATGGCACGTGGACGAGGGGGCCGGGGGCGAAGGCAGGCCGGGGCGCCAACACCTGCGGATCAACAGGGGTTCCCGCAGTGGGCAGGGCGGACGCCGAGGGCGGGGCAGAGGGTGGGAACATGGGCTCCAGCTTAGCGTCGGATCCCGGATGGTGGAAGCGCTTGCATTGACTGACTGGGCTTTTTCATGAGTCTGGACGTTCTCAATGAAAACGCTTACAGTTATGCCATACATCACAATGTGTCCCACTGGCGGGGGACTGGTGCGGCGGCGACGCGGACCGGTTCGGGGGCCGGGGGCACTGTACCGAGCTTCGGAGAGGCACACATGAAGAACACCACCGACGGCCGGGGACTTGTTTCCCGTCGTTCCTTCGCCCTGGGAGCCTTCGGCACCTCGGCGGCACTGATGCTTGCCGCGTGCGGCGGCGGCACCGGCAGCAGCACCGCACCGTCGTCGAACGCCGCGTCCGCCGGCGCGGCGAAGTCCACGTCGGCGACCCTGACCCTGTGGGTCGACGCCGAACGCTCCCCGGCGCTGAAGCAGATCGCCGCGAAGTTCAAGGACGAGAAGGGCATCGCCGTCAAGCTGGTCGTCAAGGACTTCGCCGCCGTGCGCGACGACTTCATCACCCAGGCTCCGACCGGAAAGGGCCCCGACGTCCTCGTGGGCCCCCACGACTGGCTGGGCAAGCTCGTGCAGAACGGCGTGGTCGCCCCGCTGCAGCTCGGCGACAAGGCCTCGCAGTTCGCCGAATCTTCCATCCAGGCCATGACGTACGGAGGGCAGGTCTACGGGCTGCCGTACTCCATCGAGAACGTCGGGCTGGTCCGCAACACGGCGCTGTCGCCCGAGCCGCTGAAGACCTTCGACGAGGTCGTGGCCGCCGGGCGGAAGGCCGTTTCCGGCGGCAAGGCGAAATACCCGTTCCTGGTCGGACTGGACCCCAAGCAGGCCGACCCGTACCACACCTACCCGCTGCAGACCTCCTTCGGGGCCCCGGTCTTCGCTCAGAAATCCGACGGTTCCTACGACGGGTCGAAGGTTGTCATGGACAACGCCGGCGGCGTGAAGTTCGCCGAGTTCCTGGCCAAGAACGGCGACAAGGGGACCAAGGTCTTCAACTCGAACATCACCGGGGACATCGCCAAGGAGAAGTTCCTGGCCGGGCAGTCCGCCTACTTCCTCACCGGACCGTGGAACATCCCCGACATCCAGAAGAAGGGCATCAAGTTCGCCATCGACCCGTTGCCCACTGCCGGCGACCAGCCGGCGCAGCCGTTCATCGGGGTCAACGGGTTCTTCATCTCCTCCAAGAGCAAGAACACCCTGGCCGCTACGGAGTTCGTCGTGAACTACCTCAGCCAGGAAACGGCCCAGGACGCCCTGTTCAAGACCGGCGGACGGCCCCCGGCACTGACTTCCTCGTTCGAGAAGGCCGCCTCCGACCCGGTGGTGAAGGCCTTCGGCGACATCGGAGCCAACGGTGTCCCCATGCCCGCAGTGCCCGCCATGGACGCTGTCTGGGCCGACTGGGGCGGCACCGAACTGGACCTCATCAAGGGCAAGGAAGCGAACCCGGGCGCCGCCTGGAAGAAGATGGCCGCCACGATCAACAAGAAGATCTAGCACCCGGCCAACCCGCTGCACCATCGCAGCATCGGTGCACGGGGCGGCCACCAGCCGCCGCCCCGTGCACCACACATCACATCGCACCGCCCGTCGCGTTTCCCCGCAGACGGCCCAGCACCCCTGCGCCGGACTGCCCCGCGGCCGCGCACAACGAAGGTACAGACTCTGATGGCAGGCACCACGCTCACCACCTCCAGCACACCCCCGGCGACACCCGGCCCGACCCGGAACCCGGACCCCCGCCGCCCGAAGCGCACGTCCGATTCCCTGATGGGCATCGTGGCGAAGATCGTGCTCCTGGGTTTCGTCGACGCGATCGCCGTGTTCGTCATGTTCCAGCTGGTGGCCAGCGCCGAATGGCTCATCCTGGCCATCTCCGTCATCGTCACCGCCGTCGTCAACTGGATCTACCTGCGCAGCGACGGGCTGCCGGCCAAGTACCTGGCCCCCGGGGTGTTCTTCCTGCTGCTCTTCCAGGTCTTCGTCATGGTCTTCTCCACCTACATCGCGTTCACCAACTACGGCGACGGGCACAACTCGTCCAAGGCCGACGCCATCGAGTCCATCCAGCTCTCCGCCCAGGAACGCGTCCCCGATTCCCCGCAGTATGCCGCGTCCGTGCTTGAGAAGGGCGGTGACCTGTACCTGCTGGTCACTGCCCCGGATGGAGCCGTGAAGCTCGGCGGCAACGACCAGCCGCTGCAGGACACCACCGCCTCGACCACCGGCCCGACCGGGGCGGCCACCGGCGTGGACGGCTACACGACGCTGGACTTCGCCACCCTGCTCCAACGCCAGCAGCAGATCGCCGACCTGAAGGTGCCCCTCAGCGACAACGCCGAGGACGGCTCCCTGCGCACCGCCGACGGCTCGACCGCCTACGTCTACAAGCCCAAGCTCTCCTACGATGCCGCAGCCGACACGTTCACCGACACCACCACCGGCACCGTCTACCGCGACTCGGGGGAGGGGACGTTCGCGGCGGAGGGCGGCAGCGAGCTGGCCACCGGCTGGAAGATCAACGTCGGGCTCGACAACTTCACGCGGGCCTTCACCGACCCGAACCTGCAGGGCCCGCTGCTGCAGGTCGTGCTCTGGACCTTCGCCTTCGCCCTGCTTTCGGTCGCCAGCACCTTCGCGTTGGGCCTGTTCCTGGCGATCGTGTTCAACCGGTCGGACCTGCGCGGCAAGAAGGTCTACCGGGTGCTGATGATCCTGCCATACGCCTTCCCCGCGTTCCTCTCCGGCCTGGTCTGGTCCGGGCTGCTCAACCCGGAATTCGGCTTCATCAACAACGCCCTGCTCGGCGGCGCCCAGATCCCCTGGCTCACCGACCCCGTGTTGGCCAAGGTGTCGGTGCTGGTGGTGAACCTGTGGCTGGGCTACCCCTACATGTTCCTGGTCTGCACCGGTGCGCTGCAGTCGCTGCCCGAGGACGTCGAGGAGGCCGCCCGCATGGACGGGGCCGGGGCCTGGCGGATCTTCCGGGCCATCAAGCTACCCCTGCTGCTGGTCTCGCTGGCCCCGCTGCTCATCTCGAGCTTCGCGTTCAACTTCAACAACTTCAACGTCATCTACATGCTCACCGGCGGCGGGCCGCGCTTCGACGGCACCACGTTCGATATCGGGGGAACCGACATCCTGATCACCATGGTCTACAAGATCGCCTTCGGCGCCGGCACCGGACGCGACTACGGGCTCGCCAGCGCCCTGGCCATCATCATCTTCATCATCGTCGCCGTCGTCTCCGCGATCAGCTTCCGGCAGACCAAGTCCCTCGAGGAGATCAACCGATGAGCACCTCCACCATCACGCCCCCGGCCCCCGGGGCCGGGGCCGGGCAGGACGGCGGCACGCCGGTTCCGCCGCGGCGTCGCCAGTCGTTCGGGCGCTGGTTCGCGGACAAGGGCTGGCGGCACATCGTGGCCGTCCTGGCCACCGTCTTCTCCGTCTTCCCGCTGCTCTACGTCCTCTCCGCGGCGTTGAACCCCGAGGGCACCATGGCGGGGGCCTCCACGCTGTTCACCCACTTCGGCTGGGGGAACTTCGAGGCCCTGTTCGCCAACCAGGAACGGCCCTTCGGCCGCTGGTTCGCCAACACCCTGCTCATCGGGCTGGTCACCAGCGCGCTGACCGTGTTCCTGGGGGCGATGGCTGCCTATGCGTTCTCCCGCATGCGCTTCTCCGGACGCCGTGTGGGGCTGCTGACCTTGTTGCTGCTGCAGATGTTCCCCCAGCTGCTGACCGTCGTGGCGATCTTCCTGCTGCTGAACTTCCTCGGCGACATCATCCCGGCCATCGGCCTGGGCAGTTCGCTGGGCCTGATCATGGTCTACCTCGGCGGTGCGCTGGGGGTCAACACGTACCTGATGTACGGGTTCTTCAACACCGTCCCGCAGTCCCTGGACGAAGCCGCCCGCATCGATGGTGCCTCCCACATCCAGGTGTTCTTCAAGATCATCCTGCCATTGGTCACCCCGATCCTCGCCGTCGTCGGACTGCTGGCCTTCATCGCGATCTCCAGCGAATTCGTCATCGCCTCCGTGGTGCTCACCGCCCCCGAATCGCAGACGCTCGCCGTCGGGTTGTACTCCTACGTCGCCCAGCAGCGCTCCGAGAACTGGGGCGTCTTCGCCGCCGGTGCCGTGCTGGCCGCCATCCCCGTGATGGCCCTGTTCCTGTTCCTGCAGCGCTACATCACCACCGGGCTGACCGCCGGCGGGGTCAAGGGCTGAGTGCCCTGTCCGGCGTTCCCGGGGGCCCGGCGATGAGAGACTGTCCTGCAGGAGGACACCCATGATTCCCACGCCGCACCACGACGGCTCAGCCCTGTACGTAGACCGCCAGGATCCCGCCCTGGGCGACACCGTCACCGTCCGGCTGCGCGTGCCGGCCGGCCAGCCCACCCCCGGCGGGGTGTGGCTGCGCAGCATCCGCGACGCCGAACCGCACTACGACGCTGCCACCCTGCTGGGTGAGGGCGACGGCTGGGCCTGGTGGCAGGCCCGGCTGCTCGTCGTGAACCCGGTCCAGAAATACCGCTGGCTGCTGCGCACAGGAGGCACGCCCGGCAACCTCTGGGTCAATGCCCGGGGGGCGGGCGCACTGGACGAGCCCGACGTGCAGGACTTCAGGATCTGCGCCGGCCCCGCGGCACCGGCATGGATCCAGCGATCGGTGATGTACCAGGTCTTTCCCGACCGCTTTGCCCGCTCCGCGGCCGCCGCCGACCGGGCGCTGCCCGACTGGGCCGTCGCCGCCGACTGGGACGGCAGCGCGGTCATCGGACGCGGGCCCGACACCCCGTACCAGTACTTCGGCGGCGACCTCGACGGCATCCGCGAACACCTGGACCATCTCGAGGCCATCGGCGCCACGGTGCTCTACCTGACCCCGATGTTCCCGGCTCGCTCCAACCACCGCTACGACGCCGCCGCGTTCACCGCGATCGACCCGCTGCTGGGCGGCGACGAGGCCCTCATCCGGCTCGTCGAGGCGGCACACGCACGGGGGCTGCGCGTCGTCGGCGATCTGACCACGAACCATTCCGGCGACGCCCACGAATGGTTCCGCGCCGCCTACCGGAACCCGGACGCCCCCGAATCGGATTTCTACTACTTCACCGATTCCAACACCCGGTACCTGGCCTGGCTGGGCGTCGTATCGCTGCCGAAATTCAACTGGAGCTCCTCCGGCCTGCGCGACCGCTTCATCCTCGCCGACGACTCGATGGTGGCCCGCTGGCTGCAAGCGCCCTACAACCTGGACGGCTGGCGCATCGACGTCGGGAACATGACCGGACGTGCCGGCGCCGACGACTTCAACCACGAGATCGCCGGACTCATCCGCGACCGGATCCACACGATCAACCCCGAGGCCCTCCTCGTGGCCGAATCGACCTCCGACGCAGCCCCCGATTTCCAGGGCGACACCTGGCACGGGGCGATGACCTATACGAACTTCACCCGCCCGCTCTGGCAATGGCTCGCCCGCCCGCACACCACGGACGACGGCGATGCCCCCGGGGCGGTGCAGGACGCGGCCGGCAATGTCCTGGACCAGGCATGGCCCGACTACTTCGGTCTGCCCCAGCGCGGCCCCGAGAGGTTTGAGGCCGAGGACTTCCTGGCCACCCACCTGGCCTTCGCCGCCGCCTTCCCCTGGCGGGTGCGGTTGGCGAACCTGAACGCCATCGACACCCATGACACGGCGCGGGCGGCCCGTGCCATTCTCCCCGGGGCCCAGCCGCTCGCCGCTGCCCTGCAGTTCACCCTGCCGGGGATGCCGATGGTGTTCATGGGCGATGAATTCGGGTTCGAGGGGTTCAACGGAGAAAACTCCCGCACCCCCATGCCCTGGGACGCGCCCGAGCGGATCCCCTCGGATTTGCGCGGGCTCTATGCCGGGCTGTCCAGGTTGCGTCGCGAGCACCCGGCACTGACCTCCGGCGGCCTGCGCTGGCTCCACGCCGCCGGGGGGACGCTGGCCTTTGTCCGCGAGACGGCCGACGCATCGGTGCTGGTGGTCCTGTTCCGCGATGCGGCCCAGGGCGTCGACCTGGGCGATCTCGCCCCCGGGCTGGCCGCCGGATTCGCGCCGCGGCGGCTCTGGGGTCACGGAACCGCGAGCGCCGTGCGCGAGGCCGGCGCCGGCGTCGTGGTCTCCGGCCAGGCCCTCTCCGCCGCCGCGTTCGCGCTGCCCGGGACCCTCGTGCCGGCGGAAGCCCCGCCGGGTGGGCAGCCAACGGAACGCCCGTGAGCCCGGCACCGGCCCCGGTGGCAGCGGTCCTGCTGGCCGCGGGCCGGGGCGCGCGGCTCGGGCGCGGTCCGAAGGCACTGCTGCGGCGGGCCGACGGGACCACGCTGGTGGAGCATCTGGCCGGCGTCCTGACCCAGGGTGGCTGCAGCCCGGTCATCGTCGTGCTCGGAGCCGGTGCAGCCAACGCCCGGGTGCTGCCAGGGCTGGCGCGGCACCTCGTGGTGGAGAACGCGGACTGGGAGCAGGGGATGGGCAGTTCGCTGCGCAGCGGCCTCGCACTGGTGCCCGGAGGATGCGGAGCGATGGTCGCCCTGGTCGACGAGCCAGGGCTCGATGTGGCCATGGTCCACCGCCTGCTCGCGGCACACCGCCCCGGGCGCATCACGGCCGCCGGATTCCACGGGCCCCCGGGTGCCGGCCCCGCCGAGCCCCCGTCCATCGGAGACGCCCCCGGCAGTTGTGGCCTGCGACGCGGCCATCCGGTGGTCTTCGGCGCCGCGGACCTGCCGGCGGTGCGGGCCGCCGCCCACGGTGATGCCGGGGCGCGGGATTACCTGGCCGGCAACCGGAAACGGCTCGACGTGGTGGACTGCTCCGACCGATCCGATGGCGGCGACGTGGACACCGCAACCGACCTGTACCGGCTGGGCTGATCGAAGACCCTCCCTGACGACATTTCGGAAAAGCTCTTCCAGAACCACGCATCGATGTGTAAGCTGCGTCACAGGAGTCATTGCCTGTTCGCATGGATAACCTGGTGTGGCTCTCCCGACCTCGTCGGCCTTAACCATGCCCACTACGATGCTGTAACGCATCGTGACGGCATCGTTGGTGGTCAGGCCGAAGGAGGGTGAACCATGACCGGATCCATGCATGAAACGACTACGGACGCGGCTGCCACGGCCGTAGCCGTCAATGGCAGTGAGATGTCCGTTCGGGACGTTGCCCCGCACACGACCACGCTGCAGTGGCTCCGTGGCAGCGGGATCACCGGACCCAAGGAAGGCTGCGCCGAGGGTGAATGCGGCGCCTGCGCGGTGATGGTCGCCCGCCCCGACGGCGACGGCGGAACCCGCTGGACCTCGATCAACTCGTGTCTGGTACCCGCCGCTGCCCTCGCGGGCCAGGAGATCTACACGGCCGAAGGGCTGGCCACCTCCGATGCGTTGCATCCCGTGCAGCAGGAGATGGTGGTGCGTGGCGGGTCCCAATGCGGTTTCTGCACCCCCGGGTTTGTGTGCTCGATGGCTGCCGAGTACTACCGCATGGACCGGGCCGGCTGCGCCTGTGGCGAGGGCGGCTGCGGTGCCGCACCCGCCACGTCCGATATCGTCTCCACTGCACGCGCCGTGCCTTCCGGTAATCAGCTGCCGTGGTCCCTGGTCGTCGATGACGATGCCCAGCGTCTGGACTCCGTGCTGCCGCCCCGAAACTTGGCGAATGCGGCGGCGACCACCGAGCCGGTCACCCGGTATGCATCGACGACCGGGCACGAACCGGAGATCGGGCCCAATGGCTTCGACCTGCACGCCCTCTCGGGAAACCTGTGCCGCTGCACCGGCTACCGGCCCATCCGCGACGCCGCCTTTGCGCTGGGGGACGTCGATCAGCAGGACGCGCTCGCCCAACGCCGTGACCGGCCCGCACCCGCCAGCCGCCCACTGCGCCTGGGAAACCCCGACAGCGCCTTCGTCCGCCCGGCCGACCTCGGCGAGGC
This sequence comes from Arthrobacter sp. ASL1, assembly GCF_056680475.1. Taxonomy (NCBI): domain Bacteria; kingdom Bacillati; phylum Actinomycetota; class Actinomycetes; order Micrococcales; family Micrococcaceae; genus Arthrobacter; species Arthrobacter sp. ASL1. Next base: position 1,424,888 of record NZ_CM155284.1, on the reverse strand, counting down.
ACTGGGGCTGCTGGCCGAAACGCCCGACGCCGTGCTGCTGGCCGGCTCAACGGACTGGGGCGTGGAACTGACGATCAAGCACCGCCGCGCCCCGCTGACGATCGCGATCGACCAGCTCCCCGAACTGCGGCGCTTCAATATCGCCGATGACCATATTGAAATCGGCGCCGGAATCGCCCTCTCCGACGTCGAACGCCTCCTCGACGGTGCGGTGCCCCTCCTCGCCGAGGTCTTCCCGCTCTTCGCATCGATACTGATCCGCAATGCAGCCACCATCGGGGGAAACCTGGGGACCGGTTCGCCCATCGGTGACATGGCCCCCGCCCTCCTGGCCCTGGACGCCGACCTGGTGCTCGCCTCACCGCGGGGGGAGCGCACGGTCGCACTGGCCGACTACTTCACCGGCTACCGGCAGAGCGTGCGGACCGCCGACGAAGTCATCCTCGCCGTGCGCATCCCCACGCCGGCTCTTCCGCTGGGCAGGTTCTACAAGGTCGCCAAACGCAAATTCGACGACATCTCCTCGGTGGCCGTCGCCATCGCCGCCCGTGTCGCCGACGGCAAAGTCGACCAGATCCGCATCGGGGTGGGCGGTGCCGCCGCCACGACACTGCGCGCCCGCGACACCGAAGCCGCGCTGCTCGGAAAGCCCTGGACCGCCGAAACCTTCAACGCCGCAGCAGAGGTCATGCGGGCCGAAGGGACGCCCATGTCCGACCATCGGGCCAGCGCCCGGTACCGCAGCGCCACCCTGGCCCAATCCATTCGTCGCTTCCATGAGGAGGCAGCATCATGAATCCGTTCTCGTCCCGCCCCCTGGCCGGTATTCCCCACGAAGGCGTCACGGGCGTCGTCGTGCCCCACGACGCAGCGTGGGAACACGTCACCGGCCGCGCCCTGTACACCGACGACCTGCCACACCGCTCGGCCCACGTCCTGCACGCCTGGCCGCTGCAGGTCTTCGCCGCCCACGCGCGGATCGACACGCTCGACGTGACAACGGCCCGGACCATGCCTGGCGTCGCCCGCGTGCTCACTGCTGCAGACGTCCCCGGCATCAACGATTACGGGGAACTCGGCGATGAAACCCTGTTCCCCGACGAGGTGCAGTTCCATGGACAAGCCGTCGCCTGGGTCCTCGCCGACACCCTCGAACAGGCGCGCCTGGCCAGCGAGGCCATCGAGATCTCCCACACGGAGCTGCCCTCGATCATCACGACCCAGGAAGCCATCGCCGCCGGGCAGTTCCAGGGGCCGCAGGCCACCCTGCGACGCGGCGACGCCGACGCGGCGCTCGCGACGGCCCCGCATCGCCTCACCGGGGGGATCGACATCCAGGGCCAGGAGCACTTCTACCTGGAAACCCAGGCATCTTTCGCCACCGTGGACGAAAGCGGTCAGGTCTTCATCCAATGTTCGACCCAGGCGCCGAGCCACACCCAGGAAGTCGCGGCCCGTGTGCTGGGCATCCCGTCAAGCCAAGTCACCGTGCAGTGCCTGCGCATGGGAGGTGGCTTCGGGGGGAAGGAAACGAACGCGAATCCGTATGCCGCCGTCGCCGCCCTGGGGGCCGTGCTGACCGGCCGGCCCGTGAACGTGCGGCTGAACCGCACCCAGGACCTGACCATGACCGGCAAGCGCGGCGGCTTCCACGCCACGTGGGAAGCCGGGATGGACGACGAGGGGCGCATCCTGGCCCTGAAGGCCGTGATGACGGCCGACGGAGGTTTCAGCATCGACCTCTCACCTGCGGTGGTCAGCCGGGCACTGTGCCACATCGACAATGCCTACTACCTGCCCAACGTCCACGTCACCGGCCGGATCGCCCGCACGAACAAGACCTCCCATACCGCGTTCCGTGGCTTCGGCGCCCCCTCCGGCATGATCGTGACCGAGGACCTCCTGGGCCAGGCCGCCACGAAGCTGGGGATCAGCCACGAGGAGATCCGACGCCGGAACTTCTACGCCCCGGGACAGACCACCCCCTACGGCCAGGTGGTCAGCCAGGCGACGCGCATGAACGACATGTGGGACAAGATCCAGGAAACGAGCGACTACCAGGCCCGACTGGATGGCATCGCCGATTTCAACGCCGGGCACCAGCACGTCAAACGCGGGATGGCCATCACCCCCGTGAAGTTCGGCGTCTCCTTCAACAAGCCGGTGCTGAACCAGGCCGGCGCACTCGTGCTGGTCTACCGCGACGGGTCGGTGCTCATCAACCACGGCGGCACGGAAATGGGGCAGGGGCTGCACCAGAAGATGCTGCAGGTCGCCGCCTCCGCGCTGGGCGTGCCCTTGCGGCGCGTCCGCCTGGCCCCGACCCGCACCGACAAGGTACCCAACAGCTCGGCCACCTCCGCGTCGACCGGTTCGGACCTGAACGGCGGGGCGGTCAAGAACGCCTGCGAGATGATCCTCGACCGGCTGGCACCGGTGGCGGCCAGCCAACTCGGCGTCCACCCGAACGACGTGCGCATCGCCGGTGACGTCGTCAGCGGACTGGGCACCGAGCGGACCCTTGGCTGGGCCGAGCTCGTCGAAACGGCGTACCAGCAGCGGGTGTCCCTGTCGGCGGCCGGCTACTACCGGACCGAGGGCCTCCACTTCGATCCGAGCACCTATCAGGGCAACGCCTTCAAGTACTACTCCCGGGGTGTTGCCGTGGCCGAGGTGGAGGTGGACGGGTACACCGGCGCGTATACGACGCGCCGGGTGGACCTGCTGCACGACGTCGGCAGCTCGCTCTCGCCGTTGATCGACCTCGGCCAGATCGAGGGGGCGTTTGTCCAGGGAGCCGGATGGCTCACCCAGGAGGACCTGCGCTGGGACACCAGCGACGGCCCGAACCGCGGCAAGCTGCTGACGCAGGCGGCCAGCACCTACAAGCTCCCGTCGTTCTCGGAACTGCCGCAGGTGTTCAACGTCGACTTGTACATCCACCCCACCGACGACGGCAGCATCTACGGGTCCAAGGCCGTGGGCGAACCCCCGCTCATGCTCTCGATCGCCGTGCGCGAGGCCCTCCGGGCCGCTGCCGCTGCGTTCGGGGAACCGGGACGACAGGTGGAACTGCCCTCCCCGGCCACCCCCGAGGCCGTGTACTGGGCCCTGGACCAGGTGCGCCAACCGGCCGCCGCCCCGGCCTTCGCGGCCGACTGACCGGGGCAGCGGATCATGGACTGGCTCAACGGTCTCACGCACGCCCGCACCACCGGCACGCCCGGCGTCCTCGCAACGATCGTCGAGGTCCGCGGGCATTCGCCCCGCGACGTCGGAGCGAAGTTGTTCATCTCATCCGACACCACGTCCGGCAGCATTGGAGGCGGCAACATGGAAGCCACCGTGATCCACCGTGCCCGCACGATGCTGGCCGACGGGGAGACGGCGATGGTGGAAACCGAGTTCGGACTCAACGAACACGCACGGGTCGAATACGGCACCCAGTGCTGTGGCGGGACCGTGCGGGTGCTGCTGGAACCGATCGGCCGGCGACCCACCGTGGCCATCTTCGGCGCCGGACATGTCGGCCGGGAACTGGCACGCATCCTCAGCCGAACCGAGGTGACCCTGCATCTGGCCGATTCCCGGCGCGGCATCGTCGACGACGCCCTGGCCACCACCCTGCAGGACGGGCCGGCCACCGTCCACCTCCACACCCTGCCGGCACCGGAGACGCTCATCGCGACCCTCCCGGAGGATGCGCACGTCCTGATCCTCACCCACGACCACGCCGAAGACCTGATGCTCTGCGACGCAGCCCTCCGACGCGGCGGGTTCGCCAGCGTCGGGGTCATCGGGTCATCGGCGAAATGGGCCAGGTTCCGCAAGAAACTCGCGGCCGAAGGCCACCCGGAACCGTCCATCGACAGTATCCAATGCCCGATCGGTGCCCCGGACCTCACGGGCAAGCACCCAGCAGCCATCGCCATCAGTGTCGCAGCCGACCTCATGCGCGTCTTCCAGAAAGTGGCACCATGACCAACGACTTGCATCCGCCGGCCACGATCTTCCACGGCCGGATCCTCGATACACCCGAGGACCCCTTCGACGGCGGCGGACTCCGCGCCGAGGAGTGCGCGCTCGCCGTGCACGACGGCGTCATCACCTTTCGTGGCTCGCTGGCCGAGGCGCAACGACTCCATCCCGGCGCGGAGGTCACCCGTGTCGACGGTGTGCTGCTCCCCGGGCTCGTCGACACCCACGTGCACTACCCCCAGCCGCGGATCATCGGCGGACTGGGCATGCCGTTGCTGGAGTGGCTGGACCGGTGCGCCCTGCCGGAAGAGGCGCGCATGGCCGACCTGGAGTATGCCCAGGACGTTGCCTCGGAGTTCGTGGACGGGCTCATCGGGGCCGGAACCACCACGGCGTTGGTGTTCGGCGCCCACTTTGCCGCCGCCACGGACGCCCTCTTCGCCGCCGCCTACCGGAAGGGGTTGCGGATGACCGCCGGCCTGGTCGTCGCCGACCAGGCGCTGCGCGAGGACCTGCTCACCACTCCCGAACGGGCGGCCCGTGAGGCTGCAGGACTCATCGCGGCCTGGCACGGCAAGGGGAAGCTGCGGTATGCCGTCACCCCGCGGTTCGCCCTCTCGGCGAGCGAGGCCCTGCTGGACTCCTGCCGCCAGACGCTTCAGGGCACGCCCGATCTGTTCTTCACCTCCCACGTGAACGAAAACCCGGCGGAGATCGCCGTCGTGGCCGGCTTGTTCCCGAACGCGTCGAACTACAGCGACGTCTACGACCAGCACGGTCTGCTCGGGCCGCGCAGCCTGCTGGCGCACAACGTCCATCCCACCGACGGGGAATTGGCCCGTCTGGCAGGTGCCGGGACAGCGGTGGCCCACTGTCCGTCGTCGAACTCCTCCCTGGGCAGCGGCCTGTTTCCGCTGCGCCGTCACGTGGAAGCAGGGGTACGGGTCTCCCTCGGATCAGACGTCGGGGCGGGCACCGGGTTCAGCCAGTTCAAGGAGGGGTTGCAGGCCTACTTCCACCAACAGCTGCAGCCGGACGGCATGGAGCTTGGACCCGCGCACCTGCTGTATCTCGCGACCCGCGCCGGTGCCCTGGCACTGGGCCACGACGACGTCGGTTACCTCGGCGTCGGTGCGGTCTTCGACGCGATCGAGGTCGCCCCGCGCCCCGGGACCACGCTGCACTCCATCCTTCGCCATGCCGGAAGCGCAGACCGCGTCCTGGCCGGCATCTTCGCCAACGGCACCAGCACGGACATCCACCGCGTCTGGATGGGCGGCACGCCGAGCCCCGTCCGCCCCGACAGTGACCTCTCCGAACACCCCACCCCGGAGCAGCCTTCCCCCTCCATCCCGCCCCGTGGGCCACACCGTCGTGGTCCACTGCTCCTCAAAGGAGAGCAATGAGTATCAATACGCCCAAACGCACCAGCCGCAAACCCCGGAAATCCGCCGCCCCCGGCAGGGGAGTGGTCGACCGGTACTTCGGCATCACCCGGCTCGGATCGAGCTACGGCACCGAGATCCGCGCCGGCATCACGACGTTCCTGGCGATGAGCTACGTCATCTTCGTCAACCCGAGCGTGCTCAACGATGCCATGGCCGGGCAGATGCCCGACGTGTCCAACCTGTTCACCCAGCTGGTCATGGTCACCTGCATGGCGGCGATCCTCGGCTCGCTCTACATGGGCCTGATCGCCCGCTACCCGTTCGCGCAGGCCCCGGGTATGGGGTTGAACGCCTTCTTCTCCTACACGGTCGTGCTGGGCATGGGCTATCGGTGGGAGACCGCGCTGGGGGCCGTGTTCATCTCCGGTGTCCTGTTCATCATCCTGAGCGTCCTCGGTGTCCGACAGGCGATCGCCCGGGCCCTGTCCGGGAGCATGAAATATGCGATCACCGCGGGCATCGGCGCCTTCCTGGCCTTCCTGGGGATGAAGAACATGGGATTCGTCGTCGCCAACGACGCGACGTTTGTCGGCATCGGGGACGTCACCCAGCCGCACGTGTGGCTGGGCCTGTTCGGCCTGCTCGTCATTGCCGTGCTCATGAAGCTGAAGATCAAGGCGGCGATCCTGCTGGGCATCATCGCCACGACGCTCGTGGCCATCATCAGCCGCCTGCCGGTCTACCCCGGCGCCGAAGAAGGCACATTCGCCGCGTTCGGCGGCTTCGGGGGATCGATCGTCCAGATGCCGATCTGGCCCAGTGACCTCGCCTTCCACCTCGACATCGGCGGGGCCTTGTCGGCAGGCCTGCTGTCCGTGGTGTTCACGTTCTTCTTCGTCGACTTCTTCGATGCCACCGGCACGCTCACCGGCCTCAGCCAGCGTTCCGGCATGATCGGCAAGGACGGCGAGATGCCCCGGGCGAAGACCCTGTTCTCCATGGACGGGCTGGCGGCGATCAGCGGTGCAGTGTTGGGCACCTCGACCACGACGGCCTACGTCGAGTCGGCGGCGGGTGTCGAGGAGGGTGGCCGCACCGGGCTGACCGCCGTGACAGTTGCCGGGTTCTTCGGCCTGGCCATGTTCTTCTCCCCGGTCATCGCCGCCGTGCCGTCGTCGGCCACTGCCCCGGCCCTGATACTGGTCGGGGCCCTGATGATGGAGGGGGCCCGCCATATCGAATGGGGCGATATCTCCGAGTCGCTGCCGGCGTTCCTGACGATCATCGTCATGCCGCTGACCTTCTCGATTGCCGAGGGTGTCGCCATCGGCCTGGTGGCCTACGCGCTGATCAAGGTCTGCTCCGGCAGGATCAAGGAGGCCCACTGGATCCTCTACCTCATCGCCGCACTGCTGATCGTCCGCTGGGTCTGGCTCGGCTAGCCGCCCGACGGGCCACCGCCACGACTCCCGGCTGGCTTCGGCCCCCACGCGCAGTCTGCGTGGGGGCCGAAGCCAGTTCAGCCGTCGTCGTGCTCGGTGAGGTCGATGACCTCGAGCACCTCGGAGGGTGGGTTGAGCATGATGGCCGCCTCGTCGCGGCGGTGGCGCAGGACCGTGTCGATGTAGGAATCGATGGTCTCGGACAGGGGCACGTTGCTGCCGCGGCGTTCGGAGATGAACCAGCGGTGCTCCAGGACCTCGTGGACCAGCTGTGCCGGTTCGAGCTTGCCGTGCAGTTCGCGCGGGATCGCGTCGGTGATGCGCTGGAAGACGTCGCGTACCCACATCGCCGCGTTGATCTCCTCGTCCAGCTCCGGGTGCTTGCGGACCCGGTAGGCGTCGATGTCGTTGAGCAGCCGGCGGGCCTGGAACTCCTGGACGTCCAGGCCCGTCAGGCGCAGCAGCCGACGCTGGTGGTGGCCGGCGTCGACAACCTTCGGCTGGATCTGCAGCTGAGCGCCGTCGGGGGTGGTGCGCAGGGCGATCTCGTCGACGTCGAACCCGAGCTTGTTCAGCCGCCGGATGCGTTCGTCGACGCGCCAGCGTTCCTGCAGGTCGAAGCGGTCCTGCCCGGTGAGTTCCTTCCACAACCCGTGGTAGCTGTCCATGATCTGCTCGCTGGTGGACAGCGGATCCACGGTTTCCTCGATGAGCCCGGCCTCCATCAGGTCCATCAGCTCCCCGGCGATGTTCACCCGGGCGATCTCCAGGTCGTATTCGCGCTGGCCCTCGGAGAGCTCGGGGTAGAGCTCTCCGGTCTCGGCATCGACCAGGTAGGCGGCGAAGGATTCGGCGTCGCGGCGGAAGAGCGTGTTGGACAGCGACACGTCACCCCAGTAGAAACCGACCAGATGTAGCCGGACCAGCAGCAGCGCCTGCGCGTCGATGAGCCGGTGGAGGGTCTTGCGTCGCAACCGCTGGGAGAACAGGGCCCGATAGGGCAGGGAGTACTTCAGGTGCCGGGTGACCAGGACCGGGTCCAGCTCCCCGCCGTCCTCGTCGAGCCGTCCGGCGATGACGGCGACCGGCTCCACGCAAGGCACACCCAGCCGGTTGAGCTTGCGCAGCATGTGGTATTCGTGCCGGGCGATGTGCTCGCCGGTCTCCTTGACCGCGATCACCGTCTCGCGCAGCAGGGCGAAGCGGACCACGTGGCGGGAGATGCCCCGGGGCAGCGCCGCCAGGTTCCGGGCCGGCCAGTCCTCCAGCCGGATGTGCCAGGGCAGGTCCAGCAGGGCGGAGTCCATGGTGGCGGAGGTGATGTTCAGCGACCCGCCCAACGGGGGCCGCGCCGACTCGTCGAGCACGGTTTCGCGGGGGAGCTTGCCCCGCTGGGTGTAGTCGGTGGGTTCGTTGTGCCAGCTGGCGTAGTGGCGGGTCATCGCATCCTCGGTTCGGCGCTGGTCCCGGGCTGGCCCGGACGGGAACGACGGCGGCCCCGCCTTCACGAGGGAAGGCGGGGCCGCCGTCGGCTGCGGTTTCTGCTACTCGGATTCGGCCAGTGCGTCGACGTCGGAGAGCGACGCCTGCGGGGCGCCGGCGGATGCCGGGTCACCCAGCCGCAGGCCCGTCCGCGTGTCGAACATGTGCACGTGCCCGGCCGCCGGGCGCACGTGCATGGTTTCGCCCTTGAACGGGGGCTTGCGGCCGTCCACGCGCAGCACCATCGGGATCTCCCGGCCGTCGAGCAGGGCGTGGCCGTACACGTAGGCGTCGGCGCCGAGCTCCTCGACGAGGTCCACCTCGACGGCCAGGCCTCCGCCGGCGGTGACCTGTTCCAGGTCCTCCGGGCGGACGCCCGAGGTGATGGTCTGGCCGTTGGCCGACGCGAGCACGTCGGCGTCCACCGGGTAGGTGTAGTCACCGAACTGGATGCCCTCGGCGACGACGGGCAGCTCCAGCAGGTTCATGGCGGGGGAGCCGATGAAGCCGGCGACGAAGACGTTCATGGGCCGGTCGTAGAGGTTGCGCGGGGAGTCGACCTGCTGCAGGATCCCGTCCTTCAGCACCGCGACGCGATCGCCCATCGTCATGGCCTCGACCTGGTCGTGGGTCACGTACACGGTGGTGACGCCGAGGCGGCGGGTGAGCGAGGCGATTTGGGTGCGGGTCTGCACCCGCAGCTTGGCGTCGAGGTTCGACAGCGGCTCGTCCATGAGGAAAACCTGCGGGGAGCGGACGATGGCGCGGCCCATGGCCACACGCTGGCGTTGGCCGCCGGAGAGCGCCTTGGGCTTGCGGTCCAGGTAGTCCTCGAGGTCGAGCAGCTTGGCGGCCTCGCGGACCCGTTCGGCGCGTTCGGCCTTGTCGATGCCGGCGATTTTCAGCGCGAAGCCCATGTTGTCGGCGACCGACATGTGCGGGTAGAGCGCGTAGTTCTGGAAGACCATGGCGATGTCACGGTCCTTGGGTGGGACGTCGGTGACGTCTCGGTCGCCGATGAGGATGCGGCCGGAGTTGACGTCCTCCAGCCCGGCGAGCATGCGCAGCGAGGTCGATTTCCCGCAACCGGAGGGGCCGACGAGGACGAGGAACTCACCGTCCGCGATGTCGAGGTTGAGCTTGTCGACTGCGGGCTTCTGGGTTCCCGGGTACAGCCTGGTTGCGTTGTCAAAGGTGACAGTGGCCATGATTGATCAATCCCTTCACGGGCAGGTACGTGCCCGACGATCCGTTGTGAATGGTGTCACAATCATCGCACGCCGAGGACCATTTGCAACAGGTCCGGGACATCGCCAATTCCATCGACCCGGAAACCGGCTCGCGTCATGCCGGGGCCGACCTTCACGCCGATGTCGCCGGGGCGCAGGACCGCGAAGGCGTCCTCATCGGTCACGTCGTCACCGGCGAAGAGCACCGCGTCGGCGTCGACGACGTCACGCAGCCACTCCAGCCCGGAGCCCTTGTCCGCGCGGATGACCGAGCACTCCAACACATTCTTGCCATCGCCCAGGGTCAGGCCGCCCAGGGGCTCCAGCCGCCGGCGGGCCTCGCGGAGCGCGGCGGTGCCCACCGTGGGTTCGGCTTGCCGTACATGGAGCACGACGCCGGCCGGCTTGTGTTCCAGGGTGGTTCCCGCATGCGCGGCGACGATCTCCTCCAGTACGGCACCCGCGGTGGTGAGCAGGTCGGCCTGGGCGTCGTCGAGGCGGATGGAACTGCTTTCGGTGCCGGCCAGGACCTCGGGAGCCCAACGTTCGCCACCGTGGCTGCCGACCAGCAGGACCTCCGGCCCCGGCTGGGCTGCGGCCCGCAGACCGGCCAGATCCCGGCCGGAGAGCAGCGCGGTGACGGTGTTCTCCGCCTCGCCCAGCTCGGCGAAGGCCTCCGCCGAGGCGGGGAGCGCACGGGCGTCAGCCGGGAGGTCGACAAAAGGTGCCATGGTCCCGTCGAAGTCCATCGCCACCAGCAGCAGTCGGACGTCGCGCAGTCCGTCGAGGGCCAGGCGCAGGCCGGCATCCAGCGCCATGGCTAGTCGTCCTCCGATTCGCCGGCCGAGGCCAGCGAATCCAGAAAGTTCCGCGACCAGCGCGCGACATCGTTGGTGGTGACATGGCGGCGCATGATGCGCATCCTGCGGGCGGACTCCTGTTCGGGCATGCGGACGGCTTCCATGATCGAATCCTTGAGCCCGTCGATGTCATGGGGGTTCACCAGTACGGCGTGCCGTAGCTGGTCCGCTGCACCGGCGAATTCGCTGAGCACGAGCGTTCCACGGTTGTCGGCGTGGGCAGCCACGTACTCCTTGGCGACCAGGTTCATGCCGTCGCGCAGCGCGGTGACCAGCATGACGTCGGCCGCCAGATACAAGGCGACCATCTCCTCGACCGGGTAGCTGTGGTGCAGGTAGCGCACGGCTATGTGGCTCATGGTGTCGTACTCGCCATTGATGCGCCCCACGCTGCCTTCAACGTCCTCGCGCAGGGTGATGTAGTGGTCCACATGCTCGCGGCTGGGGCTCGCGACCTGGACCAGGGTGGCCTGTCCGACGCTGAGCTCCTGGTCGGCCAGCAGCTCGCCGAAGGCCTTGATCCGATGCCGGATGCCCTTGGTGTAGTCCAGCCGGTCGACACCGAGCAGGATCACCTCGGGGTTGCCCAGGTCGGCGCGGATCTCGCGCGAACGCTCCCGCACGTCCGGGTCCTCGGCGAGCTGGGCAATCAGGGCCGAGTCGATGGAGATGGGATGGGCCTCGGCGCGGGCGATCCGGCGCGGGGTGCCGTCCTCGTCCTGGACGTGGACGCGCTGGGATTTCACCGTGAAGCCGAGGTAGCGGCGCACACAGCGCAGGAAGTTGTTGGCATCGGACTGGCGTTGGAAGCCGATCAGGTCGGCGCCGAGGATCCCCTCCAGCACACGGTGCCGCCACGGCAGCTGGGCGAAGATCTCCAAGGGAGGGAACGGGATGTGGTTGAAGAAGCCGATCTTCAGGTCCGGCCGCATGGCCCGCAGCAAGCGTGGGACGAGTTGGAGCTGGTAGTCCTGAACCCACACGGTGGCGTTCTTCGAGGCGGCTGCCGCGGCGGCCTCGGCGAAGCGCACGTTGATCTCGCGGTAGCGGTCCCACCAGGTGCGGTGGAACTCCGGGGGCATGATCACATCATGGTAAAGGGGCCACAACGTCGAGTTGGAGAACCCCTCGTAGTACAGCTCGACGTCTTCCTGGCTCAGCGGCACCGGGACCAGGTGCATGCCGTCCTCGTTGAACTCCTCGAGCTTCTCGTCTATCGCCCCATGCCAGCCGACCCATGCGCCGCCGGCCGAGGCCATCACCGGCGCCAGGGCGGTGACCAGGCCTCCGGGGGAGCGGCGCCATTCGGCGTCCCCCGCGGCGGTTGTGACGCGGTCCACCGGCAGCCGGTTGGCCACCACGACGAAATCGAAGTCGCCGGTCACGGCCTTCTTGGGGGCGGTCACGGGCGCGCGGCGTTCGCGTGACGCCGCAGTACTGCGGGGATCCTGGGTGCTGCTTACTGTGTCGGGCACGGCTTGCCTCCTTGGCCTGCGGGACGATACCTCTGGCCCCGAGCTTATGCGGCATGGATCGGCAGTGCATTCTTATGTGCCGGGATGGCCAGAGCCCGTTCACGGGAGACACACAGCATTGGTGCCCTAAACTAGGTGGGGATTCCCCGACCGACTCCTCCACAGAAGGAATGTTCTTTCATGGCATCAAACGCCCCGCGGCCCAACAAGGCCGAGAGGACTGCTACCGCCCGCGAGCAGGCACGCAAGGTCTACGAACAGCAGCAGGCCGCGTCCAAGCGCAAGTCCCTGTTCCTAAAGCTCGGCGTCGTCGTGGCCGTCGTGGTGATCATTGCCGTCATCGCGACGATCATCGTGCAGAACAACAACAACAATGGTGACGTCGCCGCGTCCGGTCCGGCGCCCGCACACGGCAACCAGTACGGTGGCTACACGCTGACCACCGACGGATTGGCCGCCACCTCTGCCACCACCGTGGACATGAACCAGATCCCCGAGGCAGGAACAGGCGCCGACGGCAAAAAGTTGCCCGCCGGCCTGCAGACCGCCAAGAAGGGGGAACCGGCTCACGTCGTCGTCTACGCCGACATGAGCTGCCCCGTCTGCAAGCAGTTCGAGGCGCAATATGGCGCCGAGCTGACCAAGATGTCCGAGGCCGGGGACATCGAGCTGGAATACCGGATCGCCACGTTCCTAGACCGCACGTCACCGACGAACTACTCCTCGCGTGCAGCCAACGCGGTGGCCTGCGTCGCGGATTCCAAGCCGGAGGCATTCAACGACTACCTGACGGCCTTGTTCAAGCAGCAGCCCGAGGAAGGCAGCGAGGGCTTGCCGAACGCGAAGCTGGCCGAGATTGCCAAGCAGTCAGGTGCCGGCGATATCTCCTCCTGCGCCGACGGAACCAAGTTCCGTCCCTGGGCCCAGTTCGTGAACACCACGTTCAACAAGTACGAGGTCGGCGGGACCCCTGCCGTCTATGTCAACGGCAAGGAATGGGACATGCAGTCCCAGGACCTGATGCAGCTCCTGGACAAGGCCGTGGCCGACAGCAAGTAATCCGGCTGCACAGGCTCCCAACGGATGGCCCCGCTTCAGCGGGGCCATCCGTTTTCCGCTCGGCAGTGCACTTGGGCTAATCTTGATCATGCTGCCGGTCTTCCGGCAGATCCGCCTCCTTAGCTCAGTTGGCCAGAGCACCTGTCTTGTAAACAGGGGGTCGCCGGTTCGAATCCGGCAGGGGGCTCGCGCAAACGCCCTTGTCAGAGCCTTCCGAGGTTCCGGCAAGGGCGTTCTTCATGTCCGATATACCTTTCAGTGTGTGCAATGTGTAAACAGGGGCCGGTTTGCGGGGCACCATCGACGAGGCGCGGGACGCCGCATCACGGGACGCCGACGCGATCAAATGCGTGAACGTGTTCGCCGTCGTAGCGATGTTGAAGTGCCGCAGCCGCTTCGACGCCAGGGCGATGTCCGCGCCGGACGCGATCAACAGCGAGGCGTGCTCATGCCCGGATCCGTGGAAAGTCATCTTCGGTAGGTCCGCCTCGAGTCGCAGCTTCTCGAACTGGCGCGTCACATAGGTGGGCTGCAGCGGCCGGCCGTCATTCGTCGTAAACACGTGCCCGGTGTCCGTCCACGGATCGCCCCCACTCGTCACGCTCGGCATCCTGACGGAACCGCCACGCCATGAGCGCGCCCACTGCCGCGTCGTCGAGCTCCACGAGCGCCTTGGACGACTTGTTCTTCGCATCCTCCTGGTCGAGCACCGCGCCGTCGACCTGCACGCGGGTGTTGCGGACCATGAGCACGCGGGCCGCAAGGTCAACGTCGTTCCATCGCAGGCCCGTCACTTCGCCGCGGCGCAGGCCGGTGAACATGACCACCCCGCAAGTCCAGAAGTCCTGACAAGGGCAAACAAGGCCGTGAGCGCAAAGTGAGAACACCCAAAACCGAAGGGCCGACCGGCCAAACCACTAAAAGAGGGAACACCATGACCGCCCAGGAACTCACCGCCCGCCTGTCGAAGCTGAACAAGGACTACACCATCGCCCAGCGCGAAACGGCCACCCACCACGACCCCGACCTGACCGTGAAAGAGCTGCAAACCGACCGGGCCAAGCTGACCGAACGGAACCGGGCGAAGTACGCCGCCGCGGCCGCCAGCATCCGAGCACTGGCGGGCGGCGTCCGCGTCGACGTGGATTCAGCCACGCGCCGGACCACGAAGCCCGAGGGATCGACCCGTGACGGATGGGAACGCGCCAAGATGCTGTTGGACGCTGGCCGGGGCCTTGCCGGCGTCGTGAAGAACGCCGACCCGGCCATGCTCTACGGCATCAAGGAATGGGCACCCACCTACCACGACGCCCAGCGGGGCCCGGAGACGCTGAGGGAGGGACTGACCGGCGGCCGCGGCCCGGTGGACGTGTCCGCCCTGGATCGCTCGGTAACGACCCGGTGGGCCGACCTGACCGGAGACAAGGCGCTCGCGTCCGCACTGGCCGAAGCCCCGCACCTGGCGCAACTCGACGCGGCCTTGTCGTCGGCAGAACTCACGGCATCCGGCCACCACGCCGGAGGGGGACTGGTTGGGGCCCTGTCCGCCCACTACGCAGGACAGGTGGCCGGTGTCGACCTCAAGGCCGCGGAGTCCGACAATGCGTGACGCGGGAGCCAAGCCGCAGCGTGACGCCGCCCTCGACGTCGTCGACGGCACCCGGTTACGGGACGCCGCGGTGGACCCGAAGGCGAGCGACTATCAGCCGCCCGTGAATGCGGGGGAAGGGCTGCACCCGCACGGCCCGCCGGTGGTCAGCTTGCAGGCGTTCAGCCCCCGCAGCGGCAACCCGCCCGTCGTCGTCCCGCCCGACGACGCAGCCTGACCCCACCAGACTCCCTGTGCCGTCGGAACCTCCGAGCCGGCGGCGCAGGGGCACCATCGCCCCGCTTGGGAATCGGATTACGCGCCGTGGCGGACTCGCTGATAGATTACGAAGCGTAGGTGTGTTCCGTTGCATGGTGGGGTAGCAGATATGGGATCAAGCGACTTCCCCTCGATGGACGCCAAGAAGCTCCTCAAGATCATCAAGCGGCTTGGGTACGAGTCATCTGGGAATGGAAAAGGCTCCCATGACGTTATGAAATGTCCAGGCCGGAAAAACATCACGTGGAGCTTCCATTCGGGCAAAGAAATAGCCGGAGGTCTTGTCAAGCAGTTGCTGATGAGACAGATTGGACTCAGCTACCAAGAGGCGAAGGAGGCCGTAAGTGGTAAATAACGCGCAAATGATTCTAACCTCTTGGGGAGACGGGTTCGCCTGTTCGGTGGCAAGTCCTCAACTTCCCGGAATTGTCGCGGCTTACGATCAATTCCCGCCGGCAACAGTCTTGCATCAACTGGCTGTGGCAGCTGGTCTGGATCCGATAGGGACCTTTGATGTTCACGTCGAAAACGCTCTTGAAGTTCTAGATCGGCAGTATTTTGTCCGGGCACGACAGGATTTCAACAGTGGTGCAAGAAGTAGAGTTGCCGCTCATATCGCAGGGGCGATTGAGCTTGATGAAAACCTTCGATCTTACGCCGAGTCGGATGCGCTTGGTGATTTCGTGTTCGTTGCCGCGTTGGCGGAAGATCGTGTTCGCGACGTGATGGCCTCTGCAGCCGCAGATCAGCCGATTACGGTTGGGGCTCCAAATGGCGAGGGGTCGATTGACTTTGTCGGCTTGTCCCTTTCGTCGACGGACAGCCATCGTAAGAACCTGACTGATTTCGGACTTGATGAGGATGCTCGAATAGGAGACCTCATGGGCCGAATCAACGGCACTGACGGTGTCGAGCCCGTTCGGCACGAGCATTTATTGGTTGGCGCCTAAGCGATCTTGGACATGCGCATTTAGTTCCGACAATGCGTCCGCGACAGTCAAGATAACCGCGGCGGCATTACTCGTTCTCCGCGGAATCGCAAGACTGTCCATCGAGACTTAGCCAGCGACGTATTGCCTGAGGTAACACCTGAACCGGCACTCCTTCCCACATGTCCTCGACGCCGTGGGCCGGGATCTCATAAAGGGGTTTTAGGCCTCGGCCCATGATAAGTTACATGCGATACCCCCTCGCTGGGGCCATTCGGATGTAGCTCAGTTGGATAGAGCAGTTGCCTTATAAGCTTCTGGTCGCGGGTTCGAGTCCCGCCATTCGCTTCCATTGGTCCGATGCGGCGCAAGCCCCGGTCCCTTTGGCATGTCCGCATGAACTTCGACCGGTCGATTCGCTTAGCTGAAAATAGTCATGCCATACGCTGATCCGGTTGGGCTATCGTTCGATGTGACTGGCCGCATAAGGCCGGCGGAAACGAACGAGGAGGCCATGATGGCAGAAGAACAAGGCGGCACCACAATGAGCGAGATGCGAACTAAGGCTGCGTTTCAGCAAGCCAAAACTCAGATCGCGCTTCTAGAGGAACTGCGCAGCTCGTTGGAGAAGGGTCATGGGGCTGCAGCGGCGAATCTGGCCAAGAGCTACGCTCTGATCAGTGGCACGTATTCAGGCAACATTGACTAGCTAGCCTCAAAGGGTGCGATCTCCTATGGGATCGCACCCCGCTACCGACCTTCCCGCGGACATTACCCCAATTGCCCCGGCTCGATCGCCACAGTACGCGACGGGAAAACCTGCATCCGCAACTGTGCCAACTCCGCATTCTTGATCATCAACCTAGCGGTTAGCTCTGCCAGGAGTTCGGCGTCTGGGATTTGAGACAATGGCATCGCCTGTGCGGCAGGAGTCGGTTCTCGTAAGTCGTCGAGTGTGGCCGCGCTTGGATCCCTGCCCGACTCGAGTAGTTGCTGCACGGCGCGGGCCGCCACCCGAGGGCGTCCGTAATCTTTCGACGCGTTGCCGACTGCGGCACGACTTTCCCGCCTCCAACATGTAGAGGGCCCCCACTGCCACGCCGGCACGCTTCGCCAGCTCAGTACGGGAGAGGCCCATTTCCGCGGCCGCCTCCGTTACCAGTTTGCCAATGCGACGTTTCACCTGTTCGCTTGTCATGGGGACAGTCTGCCCGTCAGATGGCTATACCTCGCCGCATTCGCCCTTCGGCACCATCGGGTGACCATAAAGGATCCAGGATGTGCCGTCCTTCTCCATCAAGGACACGTGCTCGACGTCGCCGAGTTGGACGACGGCCTCGCAAACTGCGATAGCCTGCTGGGCTGCCGGCGACCCGTCCGCGCCCCGCGGGTCGACGAGATCCGTTTCGACGACGATGCGGCCCGGGTCGGTCTCTTCGGCTTTCAGCACGTGGTCTCCGGCCACCTTCTGGACTTCCGCGGTGCGGTCTAACGCCGGGGCCACGCTCGTTGCCGCGGCCGCCTCTGGCGAGGACGGGGCGGGCTCTTCGGTGGGCGTCGAGCATCCGGCCAGCAGCAATCCGGACAGCAGGACGGCGGCGATCTTCTTCTTCATGGTTCCCCCAGTGTTGTTGTGTCAAGCTATCGTATGGGCTCGGAAGCAATCGACCTAGCCGAGCCTGCGAGATTCGACGGGACGCACACACCCTGCTCGCACAGAGCGCATACGTCGTAGTCAGAGCGAAGTCTGTTGTTCTGCTGACAAGAGACCAGCGCTCGACCATCGCACGAAAATACCTTGTGGGAAAATTGATTTTGCCCCTAAATGTCGGGGTTTACCGGTAGAATGGAGACAACAAGTTACACCAACACCTCGGAAGCAAGACCCCTAACAGGTCCTGCTTTCGTTTTTCGTTTAAGGGACGATCACATGCCCCAGCTTTCCACCCGCCAGGTCCACAACGCGACCCGCCTCATCATCCCCATCGCCGGCACTGAATACGAGGTCGCGCCCGTATGGGATACCGCACGCCGCAACCTCGTCGAGCTCATCGACAACATCACCCGAATCGCCAAGGGGCAGAACACTCGAGGCTTCCAGAGCATGGCACTCGCCCGGGTGAACTTCCAGAAGGTTGCCCTTGGTGACTCGGCGGCCCGGATGCGTGATTCCGGACTGGGCTGGGACACGATTAACCGCGCAGCTTCTGCGGCCGCGAAGTGGCACCTCGAGGGGTTCGCCGCGACGCGTGACGCGTGGGCCGAGCTGGCGGCGGTCTGACCATGGCGCTCAGCTTGGGAGAAGTCAGCGCGATCATCGGCCTCGACGCCGGCCCGTTCGAAAGCGGGATCAGCAAGGCCATGGACTCCCTCGGGTCGTCGAAGTGGCAGGTGGCCGCAGGCACCGCCGGAGTCTCCGCCGAGACCGCCCTGGCCGCAGGACGGTCTGGTGTGCACCGATGTGGGCACAGACTGCTTGATACGGGCAGGACAAGGAGGACGGTGAAGGCCTGAATCCCCATAGTCCGGACTGTCAGATATTCTCCGGACGCTCAAGACTTCTGGTCACGTTCCTTATAAACAGGGGGTCGCCGGTTCGAATCCGGCAGGGGGCTCCACGAAGTACCGGCATACCTTTCCGTGATGGAGGAGGAGCCGGCTCACCTCGCCCCTCCACGGCGGTTTGTTTGGCGGTCCTGCGCTCCCACGACAGATCGACGGTTCAACTTTTTTGAGCCGGATGCCAACGGGTGGAACGTTCCTGCGGGGTTCGTGCTCACCTAGCGGTGCCATCGGTTCACGGGGGAGCTGAGGGGGTGCCGGTGCGCCCCGAAAGGCGGCCAGGGACAAAGTAGAACAGCCCCAATATGATGCAGACGGCCAAGGTCAGGTACGGCGTCACGAGCCCCAGCAATGCCGCGATCAGATATGCCGGGATGGCCACCGCGCCCCGTAGCAGGAGCGCGCGTTGCTGCGCCCGCGTCAACGGAACGCGCAACAGATGCCGCCGACGCACCAGGATGAGGTACTGCAGTCCCCAAAACACGAACGATGTCACCAGAAACGAACCGGCATAGACTACGGCCGCCAAATGGCCGCCGGCCCCTGCGTCAAGGTACGTCGCGAACAGCGAGGTGCTGAAGGGTAGGGCGACGATGCACATCAGGAGCAACAGGTTCACCACGAGCACCGCATGGTCCACCGCTTTCAACCTCCGCAAGGCCGCATGATGGTTGAGCCAGTAGACCCCGATGGCCAGGAACGATATGCCATAGGCCAGGAAATTGGGCCACAGCTCGCCGAGGCGGTGTGCGAGGTTACCTCCTTCGCCGGGCTCGGGCACTCGCAGGTCCAGCACGAGCAACGTAATGGCCACTGCGATGACGCCATCGGAGAACGCCTCCACCCTGCCGAGCCCGTAGCGGTCCTGACCCGAGCTGCCGGATCGATGGTTGCTCGTCATGCTTGCCCCTTCAGCTACGCAGTACCTGGTGGACGAATTGCACCGCGACCGACCCTTCGCCGACGGCCGACGCGACCCGCTTGATCGAACTCGCCCGCACGTCGCCGACCGCGAAGACTCCCGGGGAGCTCGTCTCATAGAGGAACGGGTCACGTTCGCCATCCACCGTCCGGTGGCGCCGATCGCCCAGCGCAGAGCCGGTGAGGATGAATCCGCGCGCGTCGCGGATGATTTGTGGCGGCAACCAGTCGGTGCGCGGCGACGCCCCGATGAACACGAACAGCGCGGAGGCGGCAAGTTCGTTCGTGACTCCGGTCTCGGCATCCAGGATCGTCACGGTCCTGAGCCGGTCGGGCCCGCCCACGGAGCTGACGGACGCGCCGCAGCGCACTGAGATGTTCGGGTGTGCGGCGATCTGGTCGACGAGGTAGGCGGACATTTTTGCGCCGAGCTCGTGGGCCCGGCATAGGATCGTCACGGAGCGGGCGTACTCGGAGAAGAAAACCGCCGCCTGTCCTGCAGAATTCGCCCCACCCACGACGACGATGTCCTCGCCCCGTACTGAATCGCGCTCGCTCAGTGCCGCGCCATAGAACACGCCGCGGCCTTCCAGCTCGGCGCTTCCGGGCACGTTGAGGCTGTGGTAGGCGACGCCGCAGGCGAGGATGATGGCACCGCAGCTGATCGCCGAACCATCCGCCAGCTCCAAACGGGGATAGGGACCGGCGAGGTCCAGGCCCACCGTGGTAGTCGGAGCGAGCACGTCGACGTGGAACCGCTTCGCCTGGGTCACGGCGCGGCGGGCCAGATCAGTCCCGGAGATGCCGTTGGGAAAACCCAGATAGTTCTCGATGCGCGAGGACTGGCCAGCCTGCCCGCCGGGGACGAGCTGCTCGATGCAGATGGTCCGCAACCCCTCGCTCGCTCCATAAACGGCGGCCGCGAGGCCGGCCGGGCCCGCTCCGACGATCGCCAGGTCGAACGACTCCGCGTCGGCATGCGTCTTGTGGCCCAGAGCGGAGGCCAGAGCGGCGAGCTCGGGGGAGTGGAGGGTGTCTCCGTTGGGAGTGATCACGAGCGGGAGGCTGTCCACCCCAGCCGCCTCGGACAGCAGCCGGCCCTCCTCGCTGACATCGACGTCGAACCACTTCATGGGGATCTGGTTGCGCTGCAGGTAGTCGCGGATCTCGTGGGTCCGGGCTGACCATCGGCTCCCGATGACCCGGGTCACAGCCTGGGTTGGCTGGTAGTGGGCGTGCCAGTCCCCGAGCAGATCGTCGATGACGGGGAACAACCGCTCTTCGGGGGGATCCCACGGCTTGAGGATGTAGTAGTCCAGATGCAGGTCGTTGATGGCGCCGATGGCGACATCGGTGTCGGCGTAGGCCGTGAGCAAAACGGTCCGTACTTCCGGGAACAGTTCCAGAGCCGCGGTGAGCACCTCGGAGCCCGTGACGTCGGGCATGCGCTGGTCGGAGACGACGACCGCGACGGGATCGCCCCGCACCTTCAACCGGTGAAGCGCTTCGACCGCCTCCTGGCCGCCTGAGGCGGTCAGCACCCGGTAGTGGCGTCCGTACCGGCTGCGGAGGTCTCCGCGCACGGCGCCGAGCACGGCCGGATCATCGTCCGCGACGAGAATGACCGGGCGGAGCGGGGCGGACGGGCTATCGGTCATGGCTGGATCCTGGGTGCTGGCGGATTACCGTGTGCGTCATCGGCAACGGGCCGTCGAGGCGGCAGCCAGACCCGGAAAACGGTTCGCCCGGGAGCGGACTGCACGTCGATGTTGCCTCCCGTGCCGCGGATCATGTTGAACACGATGTTCAGGCCCAGCCCCGTGCCTTGCCCCGGCGGTTTCGTCGTGAAAAACGGGTCGAACACCTTGCCGACCGTCTCGGGCGCAATCCCGGGGCCGTCGTCTTCGATCTCGACAGAGACGCCGCCATCAACGGCCCGTGTGCGGATGGCGAGGTGTCCGGAGCCGCCCAGCGCATCCGCGGCGTTGTCGATGATGTTGGTCCACACCTGGTTCAGCTCACTGCCCAGGGTCTCGATACGCGGCACGTCGGCACCGTAGTCGCGAACAACCTCGATGCCCTGTTTGAGCTTGGATTGGAGCATGACGAGGGTGCCGTCCAGGCCCTCGTGCACGTCGACGTCCTGCACGGCCGCGCGGTCCATGTAGCTGTAGTCCTTCAGCGCGCCGACGATTTCGGAGATCCGCGCCGAGCCGTGCCCGATCTGCGCGATGAGCCCGTAGGCGGTGCGAGCCTCGGCCAATGCAGTGATGGCGCTGCCCAGATGGCCCGGTTCGAAGGAACCAGCGAGGGCATCCAGTCCCTCGGCGTCCATGCCCAGGTCCACGAGCGGACCCGCGGACTCCCAGGATGCGCCGAGGCAGTGCGCGGCCAGCCACGTCTCGACTTCGTCCTCACGGTCGCCGCGGCTCAAGGGGTCCAGCCGGTCGGCATCCGCCGACTGGGTCGCAGCACCTTCGATGAGTTCGGCCAGCCGGCCGGCCTCGGCGGGCCCCTGGGCTGCGCGGGCCAGGGTGAGTAGCGCCGCGCAGGTCTTGGAGAACGCGTCTTCGAGCAGGGCCGCGCCGCGACGCGCCGCGGCGGCGGGATTGTTCAGTTCGTGGGCCAGTCCTGCGCTGAGCCGACCCAGCGTCGCCAGCTTCTCGTTCTGGACGAGGGCCGCGGAGCGTTCGGCCACCTCCTCCTCCAGCTGTCGTTGATAGGCGGCCTGCAACGCCTCGGCCTGCTTGCGGTCGCTCACGTCCCGGAAGAACGTATGCGTCGCAACGAATCGACCGTCTCGAAATCGACCCGTCGCATTCCCCTCGACCGGGAAGCTGTGTCCGTCCTTGGCAACGAAGGTGACCTCGACATGGTCGAACGACTTCCCGCTCATGATCTGGCCGATGAGCAGCGTGCAGTGGTCGTGGTCGATCTCGGAAACGATGTCGAACAGTGTTAGCCCGGGCAGCTCCTCGGGGGTGTAGCCGAGAAGATCGTGCCAGGCGCGGTTGACGAACCCGAAGTGTCCATCCGGGAGGATGCTCTGCACGATGTCGTGCGCGGATTCGATGAGGTCCAGGTAACGCCGTTCGCTTTCGCGCATCTGGGCCTCGGCTTCGTGCCGAGGTGTCAGGTCACGAACGACGGCGCGGAAGGTCTGTTCGTCGGGTTGCCCGACGACCGTCCACAGCAGCCACCGGGCGGACCCGTCGGCTGCCAGATAGCAGTTCTGAAAGCGGGCAACGGTGGTGCCGTCCCGTGTTGTATCCAGGTGCCCACGCGTGGACTCGACGTAGTCCTCATGGACGAAACTGCTGAGTGGTTGCCCGAGTAGTTGTCCGGTGGTCCAGCCGAGCAGTGCCGCCCAGCCGCCGGTCGCTTCCCGGAACCGCCCATCGAAACCGAGGACGCAAGCCAGGTCGGCGCTCTGGTCCAATAGGCGCGCCGAGACCGCGTGGGGCCACGAGTCGATGCCGAGCCCGTCGTGCGGCATGGGATGCCCCTTCACGGAACCTCCGCCCGCCGAACGGCGGGCGGTCATAGGAATATACACCTGTTTGACAGCAAACGGAGGGGGTGCGAAGTCCCCTCTTCGGCGTACCGATACACGCCTTCGGCGTTCCGCGGCGGATCTGCCGGGGTATTCGTGCGCGGCGGGAACGAGGAACTGGTTATTGTTGGGTGGCTACCAGGAAGTCGAGGGCCCGGCATGCCCGCCAGACGGTCCACAGGAGGAAGATGGTCGAGCCGATCGCCGCAGCCCCCGCGAGAGCCGCTGGCAGTGGCAGCCGGCCGGCAGTCAGATCGAAGCTCAAGGCAGCGACCACCCCAAATCCCGCGGACAAGACCCACAAGATGAGGGCCACGGCAAAAAGGTGTGTCACCGGATGCGGTCGTTTCATGATTTCCCCCTGTGTACACCGGACGGACCAGCAGGACGGTGGTCCGTCCGGTGAAGTTTTGGTCATGCTACCCCAGTCGGGGCGGCTTGCGGCTTCCGCACCGGGGGCGGCGAGACGGGCCAGAACGTGGTGACAGCCGATCTTGCTCGCAGGGGTCTGGCTTCACTTCTGTCGACGCTTTAGCGGCCCGTCATTCGGCCTGGTCCTCGACGCTGACCCCGGTGACGTTTTCCAGTTCGGAGAGGTGGTGGACCAGCTCGTTCAGGTCCCCGGTGCCTTCGATTTCCAGTTCCACGCTGACCTCGTCGGCCCGCAGCGGGCGTTCGGTGCCTTTCATGAGACGACTCATCGCTCCGCTGCTGCCGCTGTCCCGCTGCGTGGTGAATCCCTGGATTTGGTATCCCTGTTTGGTGCAGGTCTGCAGGATCGAACGCAGGGCACCGGTCCCGTCCACGTATCTGGCCTGCAGTGCGTGGTCGGTTCGATTGCCCAATGATGTGCGGCGGACAATCCACGGGTACGCGGAGGCCACCAGATAATGGGCGAGGACCACAAATATGGCCGGGATGACGAGTCCGGCACCTGACGCGGTCCCAACGGCAGCAGTGAGCCAGATGGAAGCCGCAGTGGTCAGCCCCCGGACCCGGTTGCGCCGCACGAAGACCAGGCCCGCTCCGATGAAGCCGATGCCGGACACGATCTGGGCCGCCACACGGGACGGGTCGAGGTTGACGTGGTTCTGCACGTCGGCCGCGATGACGTCCGCGAAACCATACTTGCTGACAATCGTGAACAGCGCTGCGCCCAAGCCCACGAGCGTATGCGTGCGCATGCCCGCGGACTTGGCCTTGAGCTGGCGTTCGAACCCAATGGCCGTGGAAAGGACCAACGCCACTGCCAGGCAGATGAGCATCTGCCACCAGGTGGTCCCGACGCCCAGGATCATGGGCTCTCCTTGGGCCGATGTTCGTCCAGCGCTGCCTGCCAGATCCGCAGTGCCTGGGGCCCCACGCCGTGCATTTGGGAGACCTCGTTCCAGGGGCGCTTGGACAGCTCCGCGAGCGAGGTGATGCCGGCGGCGGCCAAGGCGCGCTCTGCAGGGGCGCTTGTCCGCGGCAGGTCGCTCCCCGGGGTGGTCTCCATGGGGCGGACTTTACCGCATGGCACCACTGCGGGGAACGGCCGGTGCGGGCCGCACGGCCGCGGCCGGGAATGGCAGGCCGTTTCCCCTTACCGATGTTCGACGGCGGTCGACAGTAGCAGCCGGACGCTTGTGACGCGCGAATAATACTCGAACACGTCCACGGTGCCGCGGCAACACGCCGGATGCACTTCGACCGTGGCCCCACCAGGCGACGGCCCCCGATAGGAGACACCGTTGAAGAAATTCGACCACCCGGCCCGGCGCCTGCTCGCGGCCTTCGCCCTGGCCGTCGCGCTCGTCGCCGGATCCATGGGAGGGCCCGTCGCGGACCTGGCGGTTGCGGCCACGGCGAAGCAGACGTCCGCCAACCTGAACCTGCGGACCAGCGCGTCCACCTCGTCCCGTGTGGTGACGACGCTCAAGAAGGGGACCAAGGTCAGCGTCTCCTCCACGAGGGGCAGCTGGTCCAGGGTTTCCGTGGGGAAGAAATCCGGCTGGGTGTCGTCGAGGTACCTGGTCAAGCCAGCCCCGGCCAAGAAGAAACCTGCTCCCACGAAGAAGGCAGCAGCCAAGGCCCCCGTGAAGAAGCCGGTCGCCAAGATTGCGACGACGAACGTCAACCTGCGCTCCGGTGCCTCGACGAAGTACAGGGTCATTACCCTGGTGAGGAAGGGGACCAAGGTCTCCGTCAGCTCGACCAGGGGCACCTGGTCCAGGGCCACGGCCAGCGGCAAGACCGGATGGCTGTCTTCCAAGTACCTCAAGCACGCGCCGAAGCCGGTGGCGAAGAAGCCGGTAGCCAAGGCACCTGCGAGGAAGCCGGTCGCCAAGGTCGCGACGACGAACGTCAACCTGCGCTCCGGTGCCTCGACGAAATACAAGGTCATCACCCTGGTGAAGAAGGGCGCCAGGGTCTCCGTCACCTCGACCCAGGGATCCTGGTCCCGGGTCGCGACGGGCGGTAAGACCGGATGGCTGTCCTCGAAGTACCTCAAGAACCCTCCGAAGCCGGTTTCCAAGCCGAAGCCCAAGCCCGTCGCGAAACCGAAGCCGTCACCCGCAAAGCTGAAACCAACGCCGGCCAAGCCGGCAACGCCCGTCAACTTCGCCACCACGGTCAACCTCAACCTGCGCACGTCGGCACCGTCCGGTTCGGTCCTGGTGACCATCCCGACCGGAGACACGGTCACGAAGACCGGCTCGGCGGCGCAGGGCGGCACCTGGGTCCAGGTGAAGTACGGAACGACAACCGGGTGGGTCTCCCAGGCCTTCCTCAGGACGGCGGCCAAGCCCTCGGCCACCAGGGTCCCCACCAGTTTTGCCGTCACCGGTGCCGGCTGGGGACACGGCGTGGGCATGAGCCAGTACGGCGCCCAGGGCCAGGCCAAGGCCGGCCGCAGCTCAGCGGCGATCCTGAACCACTACTACGCACCGGCGACGATGTCCTACACGACGTCCCGGGCGGCGTCGGATATCCGCGTGCAGGTCCTCTCGGCATCGACGTCCTCCGTGGACCCCGCGAATGGTTCGCTGCGGCTCCTGGACGGTTCCAAGGTCCTGGCCACGACGAGCGGGAAGGTCTCCCTGTCGGTGTCATCGGGCAAGGTGAGCGCCAAGATCGGTTCCAAAACCTACCGCCCCGCGGGCAAGCTGACCGTTCAGTGGCAGAACACCCGGTTCTGGCGCTCGGGCTCGCAGGCCACGACCGTTGCCGTCCCCAAGGCCAACGACGGCTACGGCACGGTGAACTACCGCCACGGCAAGATCGAGGTCGGGGTGCTCGCGGGCCGGCTGAACCTCGTGAACATCGTGCGGCTGAACGATGAATACCTCTACGGCCTCGCAGAGATGCCGTCGTCGTGGCAGCCCGCGGCACTGCAGGCCCAGGCCGTGGCCGGGCGGACCTACGCCATGCGGAACATGTCGTCGCTGAAGAAGAGCTGCGACTGCAACGTCTACGACGAGGTCGCCTCGCAGAAGTTCACCGCGTGGAACAAGGAGAACGAGGGATCCGGCGCCTACTACGGCAAACGCTGGAAGGCAGCCGTCGACGCGACCAACCGTCGCAATTCGGCCGGCACCCCGGTCTCCGCTGCGGTCCTGCTGTACTCCGGCTCGCTGATCGACGCGGTCTACTCATCGTCCACCGGCGGACGGACCCGCAGCTCGGCCACCGTATGGGGCAGCAACCACGCTTACCTGCAGTCCCGCGACGACCACTGGTCGCTGCTGGCCTCCAGCGGCAACCCGAACCGCTCCTGGACCAACACGGCTTCCCAGTCGCAGGTGGCCAGGGCCTTCGGCGCCAGCAACGTGACCGGCGTGAAGGTGGCCAAAAACAGCGACCTGACGATCAAATCGGCGACCGCCACCACCTCGACCGGCATGGTGCGCACGATCAGCGGATCGAAGTTCCGCTCCGGAATCGCCACCAAGAGCTCCTGGGTGACCGGCATGGCCGGCCGGTAGTGGTCCGGTCCGGGCCTGGCCGTCCCGGACCGAGCAGGACCACATGGCCATGAAACCTAACCTATGATCAAAGTGCGCTGGAACTGGGTGGTCCAGCGCCGCTTGGGGCACTCTGCCCGCAAGCAGGGGGAAAGCGGCTTTTTCGCTGCCCACTTCATCCACACCAAGGGCAGTACCCCGTTATCCCGACCTGTGAATGTAGGGCGCCAAAATGAACAAGACGAAGAAACTGCTGTGGTCCACCATGTCCGCGGTGGCACTGATTGCCGGCACCATCGGCGCCGGACCCGTGTACGCGGCACCGGCCAAGGAGACCGTGGTCTCCCCGCTGAAACCCAATACCTACCGCTTCTCCTCCACCCAGGGCCCGCGCTGCATCCCGGTGCGCAACGGCACCACGATGCACCTGGGCCAGGACCTCGCGGCCAGCAACGGCAACCCGATCTACGCGGTGGCCAACGGCGTCGTGACCGCAACGCACAACGGGGTGTACGGCGGCACCGCCGGCTACATCGTCGTGCGCCACCTGCTCGGCGGCAAGACCTATTACACCGCCTACATCCACATGTACAACGCCGGGAAATACGTCCGGGTCGGCCAGAGCGTCAAGGCCGGCCAGCGGATCGCCGACGTCGGCAGCTCCGGTGCCTCGACGGCACCTCACCTGCACTTCGAGGTGTGGGGCTCCGCCGGCTGGATGAAGGGCCCGACCATCGACCCGATGGCGTGGCTGAAGCGGTACGGCGTCGACATGAAGCGCCACGCCACGACCGTCTACAACTTCACGCTGCCCAAGAGCTGCAACTACTGGGCCGCGAGCGACCTGAACCTGCGGGCGACCTCATCGTCGTCGTCCAAGCTGGTCAAGCTGGTCCGCAAGGGAACGCCGATGACCTCCGTGCCCGGCGCCTACGCGAACGGCTACGTGCGGGTGACCGCGGGGGGCACCAACGGCTGGGCCCTGCACGGCGCCGTTTCCCCGTCCCGCGTGGCCGCCAACCCGCAGAAGATCGACGTCAAGCCGGTAGCGGCGGGCCTCTACTACTACGCCACCGCCAACGTGAACTACCGGCAGGGCCCCTCGACCGGGTATTCGGTGCTGGGCACGGTGCCCAAGGGTGGCCAGGTGAAGGTCACCGGCACGTCCAGCGGCTGGATGCGCGTCACGTACGGGTCCAAGACCGGATTCATCTCCGCCACCTACCTGAGCCGGACCCGGCCGGCCGCTCCGCCGGTCAAGGCCCCGGCCAAACCGGCGCCCAAGCCCGTCGTCAAGCCGTCGGTGCCGGCCAAGTCGACTACCCTGCAGGTCAAGTCGAACGTTTACCTGCGAAAGGGCGCCAGCACCAAGCAGGCAGTGGTGATGGTCCTGCCGAAGGGCGCCCAGGTCGCCCAGCTTTCCGCCTCGGCGGGCTGGTCGAAGGTCACGTACAAGGGCAAGACCGGCTACACGTCCACGGCCTACCTGATCGCCCCGGCCAAGGCCCCTGCCAAGCCCAAGCCCGTCGTCAAGGCCCCGGTGAAGAAGCCGGTCGTCAAGGCTCCTGCCAAGGCGCCGGTGAAGAAGGCCCCGGCGAAGACGACCACCAAGCAGACGAGCGCGAACCTCAGCCTGCGCAAGGGCGCCTCGACCTCGACGGCGCGCCTGCTCGTCATCCCGAAGAGCGCGAAGGTCTCCGTGGCCTCGACGTCCAGGGGCTGGTCGAAGGTCACGTACAAGGGCAAGACCGGCTACGTGTCGGCGAGCTACCTGAAGAACGTGGCGGCGGCGAAGCCCGCGGTGAAGAAGCCGGTCGTCAAGCCCAAGCCGGTCGTCAAGGCACCGGTCAAGAAGGCCCCCGCCAAGGTCGTCAAAACGGTCACGAAGCAGACCAAGGCCAACCTGAACCTGCGCTCGGGGGCCAGCACGAAGCACAGGTCGCTGCTGGTCGTCCCGCGGAACGCGAAGGTCTCCGTGGCCTCGACGTCCAGGGGCTGGTCGAAGGTCACCTACAAGGGCAAAATCGGCTACGTGTCGGCGAGCTACCTGCAGAACGTGGCGGCGAAGCCCGTGGTGCGCAAGGCCGCCGCGAAGGCACCGGTGAAGAAGGCGCCGGCCAAGAAGGTCGTCAAAACCTCCAGCAAGAAGACGACGGCGAACCTGAGCCTGCGCGCCGGAGCCTCCACCTCCAAGAAGCGGGTGCTCGTCATCCCGAAGAACGCCAGGGTCACCGTGGCCTCGACGTCCAGGGGCTGGTCCAAGGTCACCTACAAGGGCAAGACCGGCTACGCCTCGGCGAAGTACCTGAAGTAGCGCAGGACCGGTAGCAAGCAGCACGACGGCGGTGTCCCCGCCTCGGTCTTCACCCCCACCGGGGTGCGGTGGCCGGGGTGGAGGCACCGCCGTCGTCCTCTGTCCGGGGTCGGCGAATTCGGCACCGGTGAATTTGGTGCCGGGCGGAGCCTCCGGTACCCTTTCTAGGTACGCCTCCGCGGCGCACGACCCCGGATCTTTAGCTCAGTTGGTTAGAGCGTTCGCCTCACACGCGAAAGGTCGCTGGTTCGAGTCCAGTAAGATCCACCACACGAAAAACCCCCGGCAGGCGCCGGGGGTTTTTGCGTGCGCGGACCGCCGAATCAGTCGTGTTGGAACCACTTGTCGGTCCGGGTAACCGTTTCCGCATGGGCCGAACCGTTGAGCTTCACGGTGATCCGTTCCAGCTCCGGGGCGTCGAAGTAGATGTTGTCGAGGATCGTGACGGCGGTCCCTCGTAGCTCCTGGTCGATCGTCCAATAGGGCATCTGTGCCACCGTGGAGTGCGGCAGCGAGGCATCCATGGTGACCACGAGTTCCCCGGGCGCAGAGGAGGACCAGGAATCGATGAGCCGGAATCCCACCGCGAGCCCGGCGACGCTGTCGGCGCGGATCTTGGTGAGCCACTGCCGGCCGGAGATCGTTACGGATTGGAGATGGGGGAGCGGCATCCAGACACGAAAAACCCCCGGCACCTGCCGGGGGTCGTCGCGTCCAGGGGCCGGCTCAGCCCGCCAGCATGTCCAACACCAGCGGCTTGACCTTGTCGCCGAGCAGCTCGATGCTGCGCTGCATGGGGCCGTGGGGGAGCGTTCCCGCGCTGTACTTGATGTCGATGCGGGAGAGCCCGAGCGTGCCGGCGATCGTGGCCATCTTGCGCGCGACCGTCTCGGGGGAGCCGAGCAGCAGGTTGCCGTTCTCCCCGGCGGAGGCGTTGAAACGGATCCGGCTGGCCGGCGGCCAACCGCGCTCGGCGCCGAGCCGGTCCATGGTGCGCTTGTAGTGCGGCCAGAGGATTTCGGCGGCCTCCTCGTCGGTGTCCGCCACCAGGCCGTGCAGATGCGCGCCGATCTTCTGCGGCTGCTGGCCGAACTCCTCCAGCGAGCGGTGGTACAGCCGGGTCAGCGGCTCGAACGCGAGCGGATTCCCGCCGATGATCGCCAGGAACAGCGGCAGGCCGTGCCGGGCGGCGCGGACCACCGATTCGGGGCTGCCGCCCACGCCTACCCAGGCCGTGAGGCCATTGGCGGTCGGCGGGAAGACGCGCGTGCCGCTCAGCGGTGCCCGGGTGCGCCCGCTCCAGGTCACCGGTTCCTCCTTGAGCAGCTTGGCGAACAGGGCGAGCTTCTCATCGAAGAGCACCTCGTAGTCGGCTAGGTCGAACCCGAACAGCGGGAACGACTCGACGAAGGATCCGCGGCCCAGGATCGTCTCGGCCCGCCCGTTGGACAGGGCGTCCAGGGTGGCGAACCGCTCGAAGACACGGATGGGGTCATCGGAGCTGAGCACCGTGACGGCCGAGCCGAGCCGGATGCGTTCGGTCCGTGCCGCGATCGCGGCCAGCACCACCTCGGGGGCGGTGACGGCATAGTCGTCGCGGTGGTGTTCGCCGACGCCGAAGAAGTCCAGGCCTGCCTGCTCGGCGGTCACGGCCTCCTCGACGACGTTGCGGATGACCTGGGCGTGGGGGAGCAGGGCGCCGGCGTCGTCTTCGGTGACGTCGCCGAACGTCTCGACGCCGATCTCAAGCTGTGTCATGGATCCTCCAGAAGTGGTTTACATGCATTCGCATACAATAACCCGTTTGTGGCGGCGGGTATTCCCGCCCGGCCGGGGTCCTGTTCCGCCGAGTGGCCGGCCGGTTTGACGGCCGCCGTTTGACGTTGGACACACTGGCCCGCAAGGCCCTCTTGCGGGGGCCGCCGCGGTTGTAGAGTTGGCTGCGGAACACCCCGCCAGAACAGGAGACTTCGTGCCCGACCGCCAGACGCCGGAGCCCTCCGAGACCACCGAGCGCCCGGAGGACCCGAACCCACCCGTCGGGTCGATGCCGCGGATCCCGACGTCAGAGATCAAGCAACCCGCCGGTCTGTTCAGCCGCCTGGGCCTGACCGGTTCCCGTGCCACCGAGGATGACGGCGATCCCGGCGCCACCGGCGATGCCGATGCGTCCCCAGGCTTCCACGAGGACTGGGTGAAGACCGAGCCCACTGGCGCCCTGGCCTACATCCCTGAGGCCCTCGAAACCGACGAGCAGGCCCGCCCGCGCACCGACCACGTGTTGCCCAGCGGCAGCGTCGACCTGCCCGGCTCACCGGATGACCGCTCAAAGACCGAACCCGACTGGGACGGCGTGACCCCGCGAACCGCCGAGGCACCCATCGTGTCTGCCCCCGGCGGAACCCCCAAGACCCCAGCCCCCGCCACCGGCGCATCGGCGGCTGCTGCCCCGGCTGACACGGAAACGTCCCCCACCCCGGCCACCGCCCACACCGGTCCAGCGGGTGCGTCGGCCCCCGCGACGTCCGACGCGCCCTCCGGCAGGGGCCGCAAGACCCGTCCCGGCTGGCCCGGACGCCCCGGCAGGCCATCGAACCGCTCCACCGCGCCCGGGACCGGCACCACTGCACCGGCGGCCCCCGGCGGCCCCCGCAAGCCCACCGCCTGGAAGATCCCGGCGGCCCGGCGGCCCAAGCCCGCACCCTCGGTGCCCCCGCCGACCACTACGGTCCCCATCGACCCCGCGGTGGCCCGTGTCGGCAATGTGGTGCCGCCGGAGGCCCGAACCGGACTGCAGACCGCTGCCCAGCAGGTCGTTGTCCCGGGTACGACCCGTTCGCCGTGGGCGCCGGTGCGTCCGGCGAACCCGCTGCCCACCGTGGCGCGGGCCGCGAGCAGGGCCAATCCGGTGGCCCGGCGCATGTTCTCCAAGATCATGCACACCGAGTCGCCGCCCACGCAGGCGTTCTCGATCGTGGACCGCCTGGTCGGCAGCCCGTATGCCAACCCGACGATCCAGCAGGCACCGGAGTTCGATGCGAACGCCCGCCAGATCCTGGAGTTCGCCTTGGACATGGCCGAGGCCATGTTCCGGTTCGGGGCAGGTGCCCTGCAGGCGGAAACCAGCGTCATCGCCGTGACGGCCTCGCTGGGGTTGCGCAACGTCGACGTGGAAATCACCAACCAGTCGATCCACCTCAACTACGCTCCGAAGGACCAGAACCCGGTCGCACTGCTGCGCGTCGTGCGGTCCTGGACGAGCAACTACCGCGGCCTGGCGAACTTGCACGGACTGGTCTCGGACATCGTGGCCGGCGAGGTGACCCGCACCCAGGCGGCTGACCGGCTGCACCAGATCCTGCGCCAGCCCAAGCCCTTCCCCGGCTGGATGGCCACCGCCGGCGGTGGCGGGTTCACCGCAGCCTTCGTGGTCTTCATCGGTGGCAGTTGGCTCGGGGCGCTGCTGGGCTTCGTCTCCTTCTGCCTGATCACCCAGATCATGGACACCGTCGGCCGCTGGCGGGTCCCCGAGTTCTTCACCATCGGGCTCGGCTCGGCCGTGACGACGGCGATCGCGATGCTGTTATGGGCGGTCAATGCGCCGATCTCCCCGGCGGTGGTCGTGGCCGGTGGGATCATGCTGCTGCTGCCCTCGTCCCGGTTCGTCTCGGCAGTACAGGACGCCATCAACGGCTTCCCGGTCACCGCCGCGGGGCGTTTCTTCTCCTCGATGTTGATCTACGGGGCGATCATCGCCGGCATCACCGCGGCCCTGGTGACCGGCGCCATGTTGGGCATGAAACGTCTGGACGTCGCCAACGTGGCCCAGATCGACTACCCCAAGCCGTTCCTGGTGTTCCTGGTCTTTGTGGCCGTGGCCTGCGTCGGCGTGTTCGAACAGACGGCGCACTCCCTCGTCCTGCCCACCGCGGGCGTCGCCATGACCGGCTACCTGGCCTACCTGCTGGCCGAGCAGCTCGGCGTGGGGGAGCGGCTGACCCCGGCGGTGGCCGCGGTCGTGGTCGGCGGGCTCGGGCGCTGGGTCGCGTTGCGCATGGGCGCCCCGCAGCTGGTGGTCGCCGTCCCCGCGGTGGCCTTCCTGCTGCCCGGCCTGATGATCTTCCGTGCGATGTACGGGATCACGATCGATGCCGGCGACATGTCGATCGGCCTGATCCAGATGTTCAACGCCTTCACGATCATCCTGGCGATCGCCGGCGGCGTCGTGCTCGGCGACACCGTGGCCCGTCCCCTGACCAAGGGCTGGAACACCCACGAGCGCCGGCGCATCCGCCGGCGCTGACCGCGCTCTCCTACAGCCCTGGCAGGGTGTTTTCGGGGGCCGGTTCGGCGGCCGGGAGCCGCCAATCCACCGGCTCCGCCCCCTGGTCCGCCAGCAGTTCGTTGGCCCGGGTGAACGGGTGCGAGCCGAAGAAGCCGCGCCGCGCAGACAGGGGAGAGGGGTGTGCGCTGGTGATCACCGGCGTCGTGCCCAGCAGGGGTTCGAAGCGCTGGGCGTGCCGGCCCCAGAGGATCGAGACCAGCGGGGTGCCGCGGCCGGCCAGTGCCGTCAGCGCCGCGGTCGTGATCTCCTGCCAGCCCAGCTTCTGGTGTGAATTGGTCTGCCCGGCGGCAACCGTGAGGATGGGGTTCAGCAGCAGCACGCCCTGGTCGGCCCACGGCGTGAGGTCGCCGGTGGCGGGGAACGGGTTGCCGGTGTCGGCGGTGTATTCGGCGAAGATGTTGGCCAGGCTGCGCGGCAGCGGGCGCACGGCGGCGTCCACGGCGAAGGCCAGCCCAATCGAGTGGCCTGGCGTCGGATACGGGTCCTGGCCGAGGACGAGGACCTTGACCTCGGCCATCGGGCGGTGGAAGGCGCGCAGCACGTGTCCGGGGGCGGGAAGGATGAGCTCCCCGGCATCGCGGCGCCGCGACAGCTCGGCCTCGACCTCGCGCAACCGTGGCAGCACCGGATCCAGGGCCAGCGCCCAATCCGGGGCCATTGGCCAGGGGGTCTGCGGCGCATCGGTGTCCATGGGCCCATTCTGCCCGGCGGGACGCGCCGCACGCCAAATGACATCGATGTGATTCGCCCCTATCATGGAGGGTGGGGAAGACCCCGCGCGCCGGCGACGGCCGGGCCGCGGGATGCAGCAACAGAGACGGCCCGAGGAGGCACATGATGGCGGTTCAAGCCGGCGAGCTGGAGTTCGACGTCGACGAGACCAGTGCCCTGGACGAACGTGACCAGCGGATCCTGGCCCTCGAGCGCCAATGGTGGAAGTACGCCGGCGCCAAGGAACAGGCCATCCGCGAGCTCTTCGACTTGTCGGCGGCGAACTACTACCAGCTGCTCAACGCGCTGATCGACACGGACGCCGCGTTGGCCCATGACCCGATGTTGGTCAAAAGATTGCGTAGACTTCGATCGACGAGGCACCGCGCACGTAGCGCCCGCCGGCTGGCAGGCGATGCGTAGGGCGGAGGGCCGCGCCACCACCTGCCTGACGCACCAAAGGAACCAAGGACAGCGATGACGAAGTACCCGAACGACGAGTTCGACAGGGTCCCGGAATTCACCAACCGCAAGGGTGTCCACCGCCAGGCCATCGTCGGGACGGCCGCGCGCCGCTCGCCGCTGGGGTGGATCGTGGCGTTCGGCGTCCTCGCCCTGGTCGTCGGGCTCTTCAGCTACTTCGTCCTGCCGCAGCTGACCGGCGAGCCGGTCGCCACCACCGCTGCAGCATCCTCCAGCTCATCCAGCGCTCCGTCCGCGTCCACCTCGGGCGACGCCGGTGCATCGTCCGCGACGCAGGGCGCCTCCGGGGCCGCGACCGACGGTGCCGGTGCATCCGAATCCG
The DNA here is from genome assembly GCF_056680475.1 of Arthrobacter sp. ASL1. Taxonomy (NCBI): domain Bacteria; kingdom Bacillati; phylum Actinomycetota; class Actinomycetes; order Micrococcales; family Micrococcaceae; genus Arthrobacter; species Arthrobacter sp. ASL1. Next base: position 1,390,024 of record NZ_CM155284.1, on the reverse strand, counting down.
CCGCGGCCGCCGCGGCTGCCGCCTCGAAGGCCGCAGCCGAGTCTGCCGCCGCCGATTCCGCGGCAAAGGAATCCGAGGCCGCGGCCTCCTCCAGTTCGGCGGCCGCCGCATCGTCCAGCGCGGCCAACGCCGGGCCCGACCTGACCACGAAGATCGGCGTCTTCAACGGATCGCGCCGTTCCGGACTGGCGGCCTCCGGCCAGAGCACGCTCTCCGGCGCCGGGTTCACCAACGTCGGCGCGGCAAACTGGACCAAGAAGGTCAACACGTCGATCGTCTACTACAAGTCCGATGCGGACAAGGCCACGGCCGAGAAGGCCGCCAGCGCCCTGGGGATCGGCACGGTCTACCAGACCTCGAACATCCCCGGTTCCATCGCCGTCGTCCTCGGTTCCGACTTCTAGGAACGAGCCGCACCGCCGGCGGACACCCGGCGGACACGCCCGGAACCTGTGCTCCTGGCGAACGCTTGCCGGTCAACTTCGGTGTATTTTCACGAAATCCGCGCCAACGGCTTGCACTCTCGGGTGGGGAGTGCCAATAATTGACTTAGCACTCGGGTGTTGGGACTGCTAAGCGCGGCACGGATCGAATCCGTCGTCGTGCAGCGCGGCCCCACACACACCGCGTGACCCCCGGATCAGTTGCAACGAGGGTAGGGGAACGGCGTTCAGACAACGCAGGACCCCCACCCGTCCGTCGCGGGCGTTTCAGCTGGACCATGAATTCGCATGACTGTCCCGAAAGGACCACTAGCCACTATGGCCAAGATGATTGCATTTGACGAGGAAGCACGCCGCGGCCTCGAACGGGGTCTGAACACCCTGGCCGACGCCGTCAAGGTGACCCTCGGCCCGCGCGGTCGCAACGTCGTCCTCGAGAAGAAGTGGGGCGCCCCCACCATCACGAACGACGGCGTCTCCATCGCCAAGGAAATCGAGTTGGACGACCCGTACGAGAAGATCGGCGCCGAGCTGGTCAAGGAGGTCGCCAAGAAGACCGACGACATCGCGGGCGACGGCACCACCACCGCCACCGTGCTGGCCCAGGCCCTGGTCAAGGAAGGCCTGCGCAACGTTGCCGCCGGCGCCGACCCGCTGTCGCTCAAGCGCGGCATCGAGAAGGCCGTCGAGGCAGTGACCGCCGAGCTCTTCGCCTCCGCCGTGGAGATCGAGACCAAGGAGCAGATCGCCGCCACCGCGTCGATCTCCGCCGGCGACACCCAGATCGGCGAGCTCATCGCCGAGGCACTGGACAAGGTCGGCAAGGAAGGCGTCATCACCGTCGAGGAGTCCAACACCTTCGGGCTGGACCTCGAGCTGACCGAGGGCATGCGCTTCGACAAGGGCTACCTCTCGGCCTACTTCGTCTCCGACGCCGAGCGCCAGGAAACGGTCCTCGAGGATCCGTACATCCTGATCGTCAACTCCAAGATCTCGTCCGTCAAGGACATGGTCGCCATCCTCGAGAAGGTCATGCAGTCCGGCAAGCCGCTGCTGATCATCGCCGAGGACATCGAGGGCGAGGCCCTGGCCACCCTGGTCGTCAACAAGCTCAAGGGCACCTTCAAGTCCGTCGCCGTCAAGGCACCGGGCTTCGGCGACCGCCGCAAGGCCATGCTGGCCGACATCGCCATCCTCACCGGTGGCCAGGTCATCTCCGAGGAGGTCGGCCTCTCGCTCGAGACCGCCACCCTGGACCAGCTGGGCACCGCCCGCAAGATCGTGGTCACCAAGGACGAGACCACCATCGTCGAGGGTGCGGGCGACGCCGAGGAGATCTCCGGCCGCGTCAACCAGATCCGCGCCGAGATCGAGAACTCCGATTCGGACTACGACCGCGAGAAGCTGCAGGAGCGCCTGGCCAAGCTGGCCGGCGGCGTGGCAGTCATCAAGGCCGGTGCCGCCACGGAGGTCGAGCTCAAGGAGCGCAAGCACCGCATCGAAGACGCAGTGCGCAACGCCAAGGCAGCAGTGGAAGAGGGCATCGTCGCCGGCGGCGGCGTAGCCCTCATCCAGGCCGGCGAGAAGGCCTTCGCGAAGCTGACCCTGGAAGGCGACGAGGCCACTGGCGCCAACATCGTCAAGGTCGCCATCGAGGCTCCGCTGAAGCAGATCGCCTTCAACGCCGGCCAGGAGCCAGGCGTCGTCGCCGACAAGGTGAAGGGCCTGCCCTCGGGCCACGGCTTCAACGCCGCCACCGGCGTCTACGAGGACCTGCTCAAGGCCGGCGTGAACGACCCGGTGAAGGTGACCCGCTCTGCCCTGCAGAACGCGGCGTCCATCGCGGGCCTGTTCCTCACCACCGAGGCCGTTGTCGCCGACAAGCCGGAAAAGGCTGGTGCCGGCATGCCCGGCGGCGATGACATGGGCGGCATGGGCGGCATGGGAGGCTTCTAGCCACCCGGGCCTTCCAGCCCTACCCATTAGTACGACGCCGGCGCGGCCACCTCACGGAGGTGGCCGCGCCGGCGGCTTTAACCGGCGGCTGCCTCGGAGCGGGGTCAGGGCGCCGGGTAACCCAGGTCGGCCAGCTCGGCGGTGAGGTTCTCCCGGGCGGCCACTTCCCATAACTGCTGGCCGGTGGCCGTGGCGTACAGCGGGACCGTCGCCAGCAGGGTGCGCAGCACCTCCGCACGGCCGACCGCGAAGTCCGCCTCGGGGACGTGGGCGTACTCGCGGCGCACGGCGGCCGCGTAGCGGGCGTAGGCGGGCCGGGGCCGGGCCAGGACCTCCAGGTCCGCGTCGCACAACAGGCGTCCGCCGGCGTCGTCCGCCTCTGGCCAGTGGCTGGCGGTCAACCGCACCAGGCGGGCGACCTCGGTCACCTCGTCCGCGGGGACGCCTGCGGACGGGAGCAGCCGTTCCGACAGTTGGGCGGACTGCTCCTCGTCCTGCCCGGCGACGCCCCGGTAGACGGCGTCGTGGAACCAGGCGGCCAGCCACGGTGCCCGCGGGTAGGGGCCGACCGGCTCGCCGCGTGAGCGCAGCAGGTCCAGGGCCCGCAGTACCGCGAGCAGGTGGGCGCGGTCGTGGTACTGCCGGTGGGGCTCGGACCAGCGGCTGATCAGCCGGGCGGAAAGACCCGGATGGCCCGGCAGCAGGCGGTCCCACGCGTCGGTGAGGACGCCGTCGAGGCGTTCGGGGCGCTGCCGGGCCGGGATGCGCACGCCGGAACGGATGAGGCGCCGGGCGAGCTCGGAGGCCGGTACCGGCAGCGCACCGCGGGCGACGAGATCGTCGAACCGCTTGCGCGGCACGTCGTAGTGGTCGCGGTCGAAGGCGCGGTTGGTGAGTCCGGCGGCCGCGGCGAAGGCATGGAGTTCCTCGACCGAGACGTCGGAGACCAGATGCGAGAACTCCGTGCCGTGGGCGGGCCACAGTGGGGGATCGATGAGGATGGCCATGGGCCCAGATTACCCGGAGCGCCGCGACCGATCAGGCCGTGGCGCCCAGCGGGGTTAGTAGATGGGCATGCTGCCCAGCACCTTGGCGGCCCGCTGAATGATGACGGCGGCGGCCGCGGTGGCTTCTTCTACATCATCGGCCGTGGCGACCGGCCGATCCAGACTGGGGTATTCGGTGTCATTGCGTAGTGGTCGCATCCAACCGAAAGGCTCAAGATCTCTGCCTAGTGGCGGGTGCAACTGTGCTCGTACGGCCTCATACAAAGTGGCGTGGGCGCCCGCGCCTCTGGCGCGGAGTCCTTGATTGGCCAAGACGGCCGCCAAGGCCTTCCGCGCGGCGTCGTAGGCCAGCTGGAAAGCCCCTGCAGTGTCCACTGGTGCGAGTAGCAGTGCTGACTCCAGGTGTTTTACGGCCTGATCGATCATGAGGTCTGCGAGCTCGCGGCTGGCGGCGACCCGTTCGAGTTGTCCCCGCTTCAGGAGATCATCGACGACTGCCCGACCCTGCGCCCAGCGGTTGATACTCATGCCGCAGCCTGTAAGGAAAGTTCGACGATCGGCTGGTCCTTGACGGTCCGCTCGAACGGCCCGTCACCGTTTTCCCAGGCTTGGCGGGTGGATCTATGGATGTTGACCTCACGACCCAAGCGGCGGCCTGCCTCCGTCGCAGCGCGCGCCAGCTCCGTGCGGTTAGGCGACCCGAGCACCAGGACATCGATGTCGTTGGGCGGCGGTCCGGGGATGCCGGACCGGCGCGCTGCCCACGAACCGTAAATATATGCGGACTCCACGTCATTGACACTTGACAGGACGTCCTGGAGGACGGGCCGCGGTCCGTACGTATCGATGATGATCTCCGACATCGGGCCATAAATCCGGTTGGAGGTGTTCGCCTTGATGACGCGAGTTCGGCCCACACGGCGATCGAGAAGGAGCCCGAACTCAATCAAACGTTCGACTTCCCTGTGCACCGTGGCTCCGAGGGCTCCAGTTTGCCGGGCCAAGTCGCTGAGGCTGAACTCACGGTCGGGGCTCAGCAGAAGCACGGCGAGGATGTCGCCCTGTGCGTCAGAACGCATGAACGGGGAGAGAGATGGGCTATGACTCTTCATATTCGGTGATGGTACATTCATCGATTGTGAAAGTGAAGCCGTGTGGGCCTCATCGACGGAGCGACGGGCCGGGCAAGGACTCCCCCCCCTTTCACCTCTCTACGCCCCGCGGCCGCGGAGCATATACCGGCCCTGATGTCACTTGTTCAGGCAGTGGCGCCCAGCGGGGAGCGCAGCGGCCAATCCTGGCCCTCGAGGATCACCTGGGCACAGGCCCCGGTTTCGGGGTTCACGAGCACCGGGGCCAGCAGGTTCACCGTGGCCTCGCTATCCGACGTATTGACCAGGGTCAGCACGGACAGCTGCTGCTTCGCTGGGGAACCGACGAGGGCCAGCTGCTCGGCGGAGAACCGCGGAGTGTAGTCCGGCAGGTGCGTGGCCGCATCCAACACGAAAAAGCGGATGTCCGGGCTAGTGGCCGAATCGAGTGAGTAAAGGCCCACGGCATCCTGGACCGGTTCGAGGGTGAACTCGGTCAGGTCGGTGAGCCCGGGCATTGGGGCGGCGAAGGCCAGACGCGTGCTCATCGCAGGAAGTCCATCAGCGTCGGCTGCAGGACCTTGGCCGAGGCGGCCAGGGCCGCCTGGTAGGCGACCTCCTGGGTCTTCAGGTCCAGGATCGCGGTGCCCAGGTCGATGTCCTCGACGGCCGAGCGCCGGCCCTCCAAGACGACGGCGTCGTCGAGCAGCGACGACTTCGCGGCCAGGACCGTGGCATGGCGGACACCGACGGAGGTCTGGGCGTCCCGTACCTGCTGCATGGAGGCGTCGACCTGATCGATGCGGGAGGAGATGTTCGTCCCGGCGCGCAGGTCCTTGATGATGTTGCTGATCAGCGAGAACACGTCGTCTCCGCCTTCCTCGGCAGGGCCGAAGACGGCCGTGGCATCCGTGTCCACGCGGATGGTCGTGTTGGCTCCTGTGCGTCGGTCGACGCTGCCGCCGGAGGGCGGGATAGTGACGGAACCGTCGTCGTTCTTCACGACGGCAACGCCGGCGTCGGAGGTTCCGGCGAAGATGGTGCGCCCGGCGTAATGGGTATTCGCCGCATCCATCAGGCTGTCGCGCAGCGTCTCGAGCTCGATGGCGATGGCTTCTTTGCCGTTGGCATTGATGCTGCCGTCGTTGGCTCCGCGAACGGTGAGCTCACGAACGCGATTGAGGACGGTGGTCGCCGACGCCAGCGCGGTGTCCGCGGTGGCCAGCCACCCTTGGGCGTCGCCGACGTTGCGGCTGTACTGGGCGTTGGCGCGCGTCTCGGCACGGACCGCCATGGAGGTGGCCACGCCTGCGGGGTTGTCGCTGGGCTTGGAAATCGCTTCGAGCGAGGAGGCATTGGTCTGCGCCGTGGCCAGCCGCTGCATGGCGGTCTGCAGATTGCGGGTGGCGGCGGCGCTGATGCCGGCGTTCGTGATGCGGGTGATCATGGTTCCTTCCCCTAGCGTCCGACGATGCCGGTGCGGTTGATCAGCGTATCGAGCATTTCATCGACTGCGGTCATGACGCGCGCGGCGCCCTGGTAGGCATGTTGGTAGGCGAGCAGTGCGACGTTTTCCTCATCGAGTGAAACGCCGGTCGCCGATTGCTGCTGGGCTGCCGCCGCGTTGTGGGCGAGAGCAGCGGTGACAGACTGCTGCGCTTCGGCCTGGGCTGCCAGGCCTGCGGAGACGACGACAGTGGACCATTGCTTGTCTGGGCCGTCCTTGCTCGTCGCGAGATCGGCAATGAGAGAGGCATTGGAACCGTCCAGCTTCCCGCCGTCTTCGCCACGCGTTGCAAGTTCGGCTGCGGAGCCGACAATAACGGAGAGGTCAGCGGCAGTCGTCTTGTTTGGATCGAAGAAATTACTGTCCGTGACGCCGCCGGCCGTAGTACCTTGCCGGTGGGCCTGGTTGACGGACTCGACGAGGTTCTTGGCTACGCCATCCAGCGAAGCGGCCATTTGGGCGATGGCGCCACCGGTTCCCGTGCCATTGGCCGGGCCGAGGAGCGACAGTGCGCCGGCAATGCGTCCGCCCTGCACATCGAAGTCCACGGTGGGGCCGCCATCAGCACTTCCGAGGGCTTCGCCTCCGGCGACAGTCAGCGGGGTGGAAGCCGTACCGGAAACCAGGACCTTCTCGCCGATCTTCACCTCAAAGCTGCCCGCATTTTCGCTTGAAGTCGCCCCGGAGAGCTCGGCCAGCCGATTGACCAGCATCGCGCGGTGGTCCAGCATTTCGTTGGCGTTGCCGCCAGCAGCGATCGTGGACTTGATGCTTCCGTTGAGTTCGGCCACACGTGCCGCAGTGGAGTTCAACTCCGAGGCCATCGTGTCGAGCGCGGTGCGCTGCGCGGACCACTGGTCGGAGAGCTCGCCGTGCATGAGCTCCAGCCGGTCGGCGACAGCGTTCGCGCTGGAGATCAAGACGGTCGCAGGCGCCGCTTCGCCTGGCTGGTTGGCGACGCCCTCCCAGGCGTTCCAGAACTTGCCCAGCAGGGCTGACAGCCCGTTCTCACCGGGCTCGCGCAGGGTCGCCTCGATGTCCATGAGCGCCGCGGCCCGGGTATCGGCCTGGCCGACGGCACCGGACGTTGAGTTCAACCGGGCGTCCAGGTGGGCGTCGGCCAGCCGGGCGATGCCGGCAACCGAAACTCCTTGGCCGAGGCCGGGACGGGAGGCGATCAGCCCCGTGGACGCCAGAGCACCCACGGCAGTGAGTTCGGCGCGTTGACGCGTGTAGCCGGGGGTGTTGACGTTGATGATGTTGTTACCGGTGGTCTCCAGGCCCATGCGGGCGGCATTCAGCCCGGTCATCGCCGTGTTCAATCCGCTAAAGGTGCTCATGGTCTCGTCCTAGAGGCTCGTGTCGATGATGCGTGCGCCGACGCGGGTGGCAGCCCCGGTTCCGGTCTTGTCGTAGCCGGGTCGTTCGTCGTCGAGCGTGGCCAGGGTCTCCTGGGTGGAGCGGTAGGCCGCACGCAGGTATTGTTCGTTGGCTTCGCGCAGGGTGGCGATCTGGTCGGTGATCTCCCGCAGCGCGGTCAAGTGTGCGGCCAGGATGTCGGTCCAAGGGCCCTTGGGCGCCTGGGCGGCAATGTCGGCCAGCGGTGCGTCTGCGGGCAGTCCCCACGCGGTTGCGACCGAGGCCGCTTCGACGGAACGCGTCAGCCCGGCAGTGTGCACCTTCTCCAGGATGCTTTCGACTTCGCGGGTGGCCATGCCGATCCAGCGGCTCTTCCCGGAAACCAAGAGGAGCTGTTCTTCCTCGAGCTTGAACTGGAGAAGCTCCAGCAGCTCACGTTCTTTCCACAACAGTGCGGATAATTCATTGGCACTCATGCGCCACGATCCCCTCGGCTTGTCGGGTAGACCTCACGCCTATCTTCCATGTTGCCCCCCGGCATACAGGAGTCTATCGGCTGGCTTTTCGACACCGTTAGGAGCCCCACACAAGAAGAACGAAATTAGGGGTATCCAAATTCCACAAAGTTAAACTAATATCTGCTGTGGGGGGGATTTTCGCTCTGCCCCAAGCGGTCGGTATGGCTGGCCGCTATTTACTTGATTGGGGCGAGTAAGTGGATAGTTCTGTGCGCAACCAGATGGTTGTCGACAATCTTCCGTTGGTCGGTTATTTGGCCGCCGAGATGTGTGCCAAGGCCACCCATCTCTCACGCGAGGACCTGGTTTCAGTGGGCACGATCGCCCTCATCACGGCAGCCGACTCCTTCGATTCGACGCTCGGTGTCCCCTTCGGCGCCTATGCCCGCCGGCGCATCGTGGGCGCCTTCGCCGACGATATGCGTTCCAGCGACTGGGCCACACGTGGCGCCCGCAAGCGCATCAAGGAAACCAAGAGCGTCCAAGAAGCGCTGACCGCTGGCCTAGGGCGCACGCCGACGACGGCGGAGCTCGCCCACGCACTGGGCGTCGCCGAAGACGAAGTCCACGCTGCTATGCAGGATGCCGCCCGTACCGTCGTCGGCATCGACGATGTCATGGCCGACTACCTGGTCGCCGAAACCGAAACTCCCGAGCAGCGACTGCTCGCCGATGAGCGCACTGCAATGGTCCGCACCGCCGTCAAGGTGCTCCCGGAGAAGATGCGCCACATCGTCCAGCGCATCTACTTCGAGGGATCGACGGTCAAGGAAGTTGCCGCCGAATTGGGAATCACCCACTCGGCAGTCTCCCAGCAACGCTCGGAGGCCATGCGTCTGCTCCGCGACGGTATGCAGGCCCACTATGCCGACACGGAGCAGAAAGCTGCTCCCGAACCGGTTTCTCGCGTGGCGGCCCAACGTCGTAGCGGATACCTTAAGGCCTTTGGCGAGCAGGCTGCCGGCGGGATCGCCCGCACTGCCGACGTCGTACACCGGCTCAATCCGGCTGCGCCGGCGCTCTGACGGAATCTTTTCTTCCATACAACTAACGCCCATAGGGAGTCCTGCCGATAGGTGTGGTTGAGGTCCACGGACGGACCTCGCATGAACACCCACTTCACGGAGGAAATCACCATGGGTATGACCGTTAACACCAACCTTTCTGCGATCAACGCACAGCGCAACCTGAGCAACACGCAGAATGACCTTTCCAAGTCGCTGGAGAAGCTGTCCAGCGGACTGCGCATCAACCGGGCCGCCGATGATGCGGCTGGCCTGGCGATCTCCGAGGGCCTGCGTTCGCAGATCAACGGCTACACCGTTGCCGCCCGCAACGCCCAGGACGGCATCTCGGTCATCCAGACCACTGAAGGCGCCCTGACCGAGGTCCACTCCATCCTTCAGCGAGTCCGTGATCTGGCCGTCCAAGCCGGCAACGACTCCAACAACGCAGATTCCCGCACTGCGATCCAGACCGAAGTCGAACAGCTGGGCGAGGAACTCACCCGCATCTCTGCGACCACGAACTTCAACGGTATTTCGCTGTTGACGGGTGCCACGTCCGGTGATGGAACGGGCCAGCTGAGCTTCCAGGTTGGTGCCGGTGGGACATCCAGCAACCAGATCATCGTCGACCTGAAGCCGGCCGATGTGGCAGCCATCGGAACTGCAATCACCACGCTGGCGACGGCAGGCTTTGCCACCGCCACGGCGGCCGCCACATCCATCACCGCCATCGACACGCAAATCACCAGCGTGTCCACCGCACGCGCCGAACTGGGCGCTTCACAAAATCGCCTTGAGTCGGCCATCAACAGTCTGAATGTTGGGCGTGAAAATCTGACTGCCGCTGAATCGCGGATCCGCGACGTCGACATGGCTGCCGAGATGGTCAAGTTCACCCGTTCAAACATCCTCTCCCAGGCCGGCACCTCCATGCTGGCCCAGGCGAACCAGTCGAACCAGGGTGTCCTGCAGCTTCTCCGCTGATTCGTTCATCGATGAACTGCGACCGGAATAGCCAGTCTTCTGCGTCCACGTTGATACGAAGTCGGAGAAGGCTGTCCAGATGTGTTCTCAGAATTGCTCTGGGAACCTACGAAAGCGACGTTCATGGACGAACGTCGCGCAATCACCCACTTCACGGAGGAAATCACCATGGGTATGACCGTTAACACCAACCTTTCTGCGATCAACGCACAGCGCAACCTGGGCAACACGCAGAATGACCTCTCCAAGTCGCTGGAGAAGCTGTCCAGCGGACTGCGCATCAACCGGGCCGCCGATGATGCGGCTGGCCTGGCGATCTCCGAGGGCCTGCGTTCGCAGGTCAACGGCTACACCGTTGCCGCCCGCAACGCCCAGGACGGCATCTCGGTCATCCAGACCGCTGAAGGCGCCCTGACCGAGGTCCACTCCATCCTTCAGCGTATGCGTGATCTGGCCGTCCAAGCCGGCAACGACTCCAACAACGCAAACTCCCGCACGGCGATCCAGGAAGAAGTTACGGGTCTCACGGATGAACTCGTGCGGATCGCGGATACGACGAAGTTCAATGGAATTGACCTGCTCAAGGGTGCTGCCATGTCGTTCCAGGTCGGCGCTGACGGTTCGACGTCGTCGCAAATCCAGGTCAACATGACCGACATGAAGGCTTCCTTGGCGTCGATCACAGCGATTACCTACGGAGCGGCAGGGGCCGCGAGCACGCATACGCCTGACGCCGCGAACTTCATGTTCGACACGGCCGCGAATGCCGCATTGGCGATCACCGCCATTGATACGGCAATCACTGCAGTTTCAACGAATCGTTCGGAACTCGGTGCCGTGCAAAACCGTTTCGAATCCGCGATCAATTCGTTGAACGTTGGCCGTGAGAACCTCACGGCCGCCGAGTCCCGGATCCGCGACGTCGACATGGCTGCCGAGATGGTGAAGTTCACCCGCTCGAACATCCTCTCCCAGGCAGGCACCTCCATGCTGGCCCAGGCGAACCAGGCGAACCAGGGAGTTCTTCAGCTCCTGCGTTAGGCCACTGACGCATTGAACTGAAAGTTCCACGAACGGTGTGTGGCGGCCGGACCGGCCCCCCGCCAGATAACGGCCGCCACGCGCCGTTCGCGGAACGCATCAAGTACTACCAGAAACCACCAAAGGGGACAGCATGGGCATCGCGCTCGACGGTCTATCGTCCGGCCTGGACACCACGGCCCTGATCAACACGCTCATGCAGGCCGAGGCCATCCCGCAGAACATCCTCAAGAACAAGGTCTCCGCAACGCAGACCATGATCTCCGCGCTGCAGGCCCTGAACACCAAGGTCGCCGACCTGGCCGACCTGACGGAGAAGACGGCCAAGCCAGACTCCCTGCAGTTGTTCACCACATCCAGCAGCTCCGACGCCGCCAAAGCCAGCGCGGGGAGTGGCGCTTCACCGGGTTCCATCGACTTCGTCGTCAGTGCTGTCGCCCAGGCCAAGGTAGCCGTATCCGCGCCCGTCACGGAGTGGACCGAATCCTCATTCTCCATCACGAAGTCCGACGGCACCGCCGTCGATATCGCCGCCGATTCCACCTCGCTTGACGATGTGGTCCGCGCTATCAATAATTCCGAAGCCGGAGTCAAGGCCGTCAAGGTCGCAGCGGGCAACGGCACCTATCGCCTCCAGTTCTCGGCCGCCGAAACCGGGGCCGCGGGGGAGTTCAGTATTTCCGGCGCAGCCGGGGGAGCGCTGATCCCGGTCAAAACCGCTCAAGATGCGAGCGTCACACTCTGGTCTGGTACCGCCGCCGAGCAGGTTGTCTCCTCGTCGACCAACACCTTTGAGGACCTGCTGCCCGGCGTGGACATCACCGTCGCCAAGGCCTCGACCGAATCCGTGACGGTCACCGTGGAGCGCGACCGGGAAGCAGCCGGCATAGTCGCCAAGGGCCTGGTCGACAACCTCAATGGGCTCTTCAAATTCATCTCCGCCAACTCCTCGGTCACTTCCGCCGCCGACGGTGCGACGAAGGCCATGATCTTCACTGGCGATAGCACGGCCCGAGACGTGAACCAGCGGATCCTCTCAGCCGCCACGCTACCGGTTAACGGCAAGTCGCCGTCTGAGATCGGCATCAGCATCAACAAGTCCGGCACCATCGACTACGACGACGAGAAGTTCCAGGCCGCCCTGGCTGCGAACCCCGCAGCCGTGGAGGCGACATTGCAGGAGATCGCGTCGCGGATCAACACCACAGCGGTTGCGATGTCCGACAAGTACGACGGCCAGATTACCGCCCGTATCAAAGGCCAGGAATCCACCATCAACCGCCTGGATGACCAGGTCATGGACTGGGACCGCCGCCTCGCCACCCGTCGCGCCACGCTCGAGAAGACCTATGCCGCCATGGAGGTCCAGCTCAGTTCGCTGAACTCCCAGTCCTCCTGGCTCACCGCCCAACTGTCCTCGCTCCCGAGCACGAACGGAAGCTAACCATGATGATGAATGCAGCCCAGAAACGCGCCCAGCTCAACCGCGAGGCCGTCCTCTCCGCCAGCCCGGCACGCCTGCTGACGATGCTCTACGATCGTCTGCTCCTGGACCTCGGCCGCGCCGAGGCCGCCCAGCAGAACGAGCAATGGACCGTGGCCTCGGAGAACCTGATCCACGCGCAGGCCATCGTCGCCGAGCTCTCCAGCACGTTGAAGCTCGACGTCTGGGACGGCGCCGCGGACCTGATGGCGCTCTACACCTATGCCACCACTGCGATGATGAACGCCAACACCACCCGCGACGCAGCCAGGACGCGCGAATGCATCGAGCTGCTCGAACCGCTGCGCCAAAGCTGGCACGAGGCCGCGCAGCAGCAGGTAGCTGCCGCGCCGTTGGCCGCCGGGGCCCTGAGTGTTGGATAGGACCGCCCATGTTGCCTGGACACACGTGCTGGAAGACCTTGAGTACCAGCTGGAAGCGAACCGGGCCCCCGAAGTCGGCACCGTCGTCGCGCCCTGGACGCCGCCGTCCGGGCTTGGTCCACTGCCCGCGGAATTGGCACCCCGTGCGCAGGGCCTGCTCGCCGCGTTGAACGAGGCCGCCGCACGAACCGCCGCGGCGCGGGACGAGATCGCCCGGCAGCTGGCCGCGGTGCGCTCGGTGCCGCTGGCCGAAGATGGCGGCTCGTCCGTCTACCTAGACGTTTCGGGCTGATCTGCGCTTCGCGGTTGGACCCGGTATCTCGGATTGACAGAAAGTTTTCATCGAATCTTGAAGCAACCGCTAACGGACCGGTATCACCGGCCGATGGTTGCCAGTGAGCACGGATTGCTCACCCCTTTATGGCCCACGGACGGGCAGTGTCTCGACCTTGGAGCGGTAAGCCGTGTTCGAATCCGTCACGTCGGTCGCGCTGGAAAGCGCCCTCGATGGCCTGGCCATGCGCCAGCGTGCCATCGCCAACAACATCGCCAACGTCAATACGCCCGGCTACCACGCCGAACGCGTCTCCTTCGAGGACACGCTGGCCCGCTCCGTGGCCAACGGCGACGGCCACGCGACGGCCACGAAGGCCACCTCGCTGGAGCCGACCCGGCTCGACGGCTCGAACGTGAACATGGATACCGAGACGCTGTCGAACATCGACACCGTGCTGCGCTACCAGTTCGCCACGCAGGCCGCCTCCGGAACCTTCAACGGAATCCGCACCGCACTGAGGAGCAACTGACATGCCCCTGGACGCCATCGGCATCGCCGGAACCGCCCTGACCGTACACCGCAAGTGGCTCGACGCCGTTGCGGACAACCTCTCCAACATCAACACCGCCACCGCGACGAGCGGCGACGCCTTCCGGGCCCGCTACGTGCTGGCCCAGGCCGGGGGAGACGACAACGGGGTGTACGTTGCCGGCACCGAACTCGGCGACGCCGCCGGCCGGGTGGTGCACGAGCCGGGCAATCCGCTCGCCGACGCGAACGGCAACGTCCGCTACCCGGACATCGACTACTCCGAGCAGATGGGCGCGCTGATCATGGCCCAGCGCGGCTACCAGGCCAACGCCGCCGTCGTTGACCGGGCCAAGGAAACCTACCAGGCCGCACTCCAGATCGGACGCAACTGATGCCCGCCGTCATCCCTCCCGTCATGGGGGTCTCACCGACCACCGCCACCGGCTACGCGCCCAAGACGGAGATGCCGTCCACCGACGGTTCCCAGTTCGCCTCCACGCTCACCGGCGCCCTGGAGAACGTGCAGTCGCTGCAGTCCACCTCCAACGACCTGGCCATCAAGGCAGTCACCGGTGACCTCACCGACATCCACGCCGCCACGCTGGCCTCCAGCCGGTCTTCCATCGCCCTTGAAATGGCCGCCACCTTCCGCAATCGCGGGGTCGAGGCGTTCAACGAGGTCATGAGGATGCAAGCCTGATGGCAAACGTTCCCGCGCCGCTGGCCAAGCTCGGCGCCACCCTCCGCGGCTTCAGCGTCGGCCAGCGCACCGTCGCGATCATCGGCATCGCCGTGCTGGTCCTGGGCGCCATCGCCTTGGGCACCTTCATGACGCAGCCGAAGTACTCGCCGCTGTTCAGCGGGCTGGACGGTGCGGACGCGTCGGCGATCGTCGACCAGCTCAAGACCGATGGGGTGCCCTACGAGCTCAGCAACGGTGGCTCGACCATCATGGTGCCGCAGGAGAACGTGTACGACGCGCGGCTGAAGGCCGCCGCCGCCGGCATGCCCACCGCCGGTGCGGGCCAGGCCGGCTACTCGCTGCTGGACAACATGGGGGTCACCTCCAGTGAGTTCCAGCAGTCCGTCACCTACAAGCGCGCCCTCGAGGGCGAGCTGGCCAAGACCGTCGAGGCGCTCGACGGCGTCAAGATGGCCTCGGTGAAGCTGGCCATCCCGGAGGAGACCGTCTTCGTGGACTCCAAGGTCGACCCGACCGCCTCGATCTTCGTCGAGACCACCCCCGGGACCACGCTGACGCGCGACCAGGTCCAATCCGTGGTGCATCTTGCCTCCGCCGCCGTCGACGGGCTCAAGCCCGACAACGTGGCAGTCGTCGACTCCGCCGGCACGCTGCTCTCCGCCGTCGGCGTCGGCGCCACCGGCGGAGTGGACGCCCAGTCCTCAGATTACGAAGAGCGCACCACCAACGCAGTGCAGGGCATGCTCGACCGGGTCGTCGGCCGGGGCAACGCCACCGTCGCCGTCGCCGCGGACATGAGCATGGAATCGGCGCAGCGCAAGGAGGAATCCTTCACCAACCCGGACGGCAAGCCCGCCCTCACCGAATCCACCAAGACCGAGAACTACGCCGGCGGCGGCGGGACCAGCGCCGGTGTGCTGGGCCCGGACAACATCGCGGTGCCGGAGAACGCCAACGGCGACGGCACCTTCACCTCCAAGAACAGCGACCGCACCAACGCCGTCAACAAGGTCACCGAGGACCGCACCATCCCGGCCGGCACGCTCAAACGCCAGACCATCTCCGTTGCCCTGGACGCCAACGCGGCCCCCGGCCTGGACGTCAAGCAGGTCACCGACATGATCGGCGCCGCCGCCGGCGTCGACGCCAAGCGCGGCGACCTGGTCAGCGTCAACCTCATCCCGTTCAACGCCACGGACGCCACCGCTGCCAAGGACGCCCTGGCCGCAGCGACCGCCGACGCCGAGGCAGCCCGCCAGGCCGAACTGATGCGGACCCTGGTCATTGCCGGTGCCGCGGTGCTCGGCCTGCTGCTCATCCTGGCCGTCATCCTGTTCCGCCGCCGCAACCGGCAGAACCGCGAACCGCTGGACATCGGGGAATTCCACGAATACGAGCCGCTGAAGGACACCTTCCAGTCCCTCGGTTCCCCGTCGACCACCTCCATTCCGTCCATCCCGACCCCTGCGGCCGTAGCGGCGCCCATCCCGGTACCGGTCGCTACAGCGGGCTTCGGAGCGGACGCCAATGCGGCCCAGCAGCGCACGGATCTCGACGCCATGGCGGCCTCCGACCCCGCCATGATGGCGGACTACCTGCGCACGGTCATGGATGATCGGGCCAACGCATGAGCTCCGTCACCGAAATGGCCGGCGCGCAGCCGACCGTCACCGAACTGACCGGCACCCAGAAGGTCGCCATCGTGCTCATGCAGATGGACCGGGCCAACGCCGCGGCCGTCATGCGCCAGTTCTCCGAGGCGGAGGCCGACGAGATCGCCGCGGAACTCGTGCGCCTGCGCCGGGTCGAGAGCAAGGTCGCCGAACAGGCGCTGGCCGAGGTCCATGAACTGACCAGTTCCGGCAAGGCCGGGACCCGCGGCGGCAAGGACTTCGCCGCCGGCCTGCTCGAGGCATCGTTCGGGTCCGAACGAGCCTCCTCCGTGCTGGACCGCATCGCCAGCACCAACGCCGGGCGCAGCTTCGAGTTCCTCGGCGCGGCCGAGGCGACCCAGATCGTCTCGCTGCTCGACGGCGAACTGCCCCAGACGATCGCCCTGGTCATCGCCCACCTGCCCGCCGACATCGGTTCGGCGGTGCTGGCCGGCTTCGAGTCCGAGCTGCGCACCGACGTCGCCCGGGCCCTGGCCGCCATGGGTTCGGCCTCCCCGGAGTACATCAAGATCGTCGCCGAAGCGCTCAAGGCCCGCGCCGGTTCCATGGTGGGCC
The DNA here is from genome assembly GCF_056680475.1 of Arthrobacter sp. ASL1. Taxonomy (NCBI): domain Bacteria; kingdom Bacillati; phylum Actinomycetota; class Actinomycetes; order Micrococcales; family Micrococcaceae; genus Arthrobacter; species Arthrobacter sp. ASL1. The sequence continues at coordinate 1,373,506 of NZ_CM155284.1, read as the reverse complement.
CCCGCGAGGAGGCCGACGTCGTCGGCGGCATCCAGCCGCTGGTGGACATCATCAACCGCTCCGACGTCGCCATGGAACGCGACCTGCTGGCCAGCCTGGACGCCAACGACCCCGAGCTCGCCGAGGAGGTCCGTTCGCGGATGCTCACGTTCGCCGACCTGGTGAAGTTCGACCGCCGCGACGTCCAGCGCGTGCTGCGCGGCATCGACCCCAAGACCCTCGCCCTGGCGATGAAGGGCGCAGCCGCACCCGTGGTGGACACGATCCGCGCGAACATCTCCGACCGCACCCAGGAGATCCTCAAGGGCGAGATCGAGGCCATGGGCAAGGTCAGGGTCTCGCAGGTCGAACAGGCCCGCGCCGACATCGTGCGCTCCATCCGCCAACTCGAATCCGAGGGCGAGATCACCGTGCAACGCGGGGACGAAGACGACTATGTTCTCTGAGACCATCACCGACCCGGCAGATTTCCGTCCCGCGGTCTTCTCCGCCGTCGGCACCGCGGCGACCACCGGCGAGGCCACCGCGGCCCGGGCCAGCGGCTACGCGGCGGGCTACGCGGCCGGCCGGCGCGCCGCCGAGGCCGACGTCCGCGACCTGCGCGCGGAAATCCAGCGCCGGCACCACGCCGCCGAAATCGGACGCCAACGAGATCTCTCCGCGGCAGTGGCCACCCTGAACGCCGCCGCCGTCGCGCTGCACCGGCGCATGCTGCCGGTCATCGAGGACGCCTCCCAGCTGCTGGCCGAGTCGGCCCTCGACCTGGCCCAGGCCGTGTTGGGCACCGAACTGCTGGACACCGAACACGGTGCCCGCGCCGCCCTCTCCCGCGCTCTGGCCGGCGTCGATGCCTCCACCGTCCAAGCGGTGCGCCTGCACCCCGACGACCTGGCGGTCCTGCCCACCGGGCTTGACCTGGACGGGCGCATCGACCTGGTCGCCGACCCCCGGTTGGAGCGCGGCGACGCGGTCACCAATTTTGAGGACGGCTTCCTCGACGCACGCATCGGCGAGGCGCTGGCCCGTTGCCGGGCCGCCCTGCGTGGTGATGACGCATGAACGCGCTGGCCACGGAACCCAGAACGGGACCCAGACCGACGGTGGGATCCCGGCTGCCCGAGCTGCCGCCAGTGCTCGCCGCAGCGTCTCCCGCCCGCGTCGGCGTCGTCACCTCCATCCTCGGCCTCGGCCTGGAGGTCTCCGGGCTGTCCTGCCCCGTCGGCGCCGTCGTGCACATCGGCGAGGCCCGCGTCCCGGCCGAGGTCGTCGCCGCCACCCGCAAGACCCTGCACTGCATGCCGTTGGGCGCCCTGGAATCCATCTCCGCCGGAGACGAAGTGCGCACCACCGGGCGCCCGGCATTGATCCCGGTCGGCCACGCCCTGATGGGCCGGGTCATCGACGGACTGGGCCGGCCCATCGACGGCAAGGGACCGCTCGGTGGCCACGAACTGGTCGCCCTGGAGAACGAGCCGCCCAATCCGATGGACCGCACGCGCATCAGCGAGCAGCTCCAGCTCGGGGTCCGCGCCCTGGACACCATGACGGCCGTCGGCCGCGGCCAGCGCATCGGCCTGTTCGCCGGTTCCGGCGTCGGCAAGTCCTCCCTGCTGTCCATGGTCGCCCGCGGCACCAACGCCGAGGTCAACGTCATCGCCCTCGTCGGCGAGCGCGGCCGCGAAGTGCGCGAGTTCCTCGAGGAGGACCTCGGACCCGAGGGGTTGGCCCGGTCCATCGTCGTCGTCTCCACCTCCGACGAGCCCGCCCGCATGCGGCTTCGCGCCGCCTTCGCCGCCACCCGCATCGCCGAGCACTTCCGCGACGGCGGCTCCGACGTGCTGCTGATGATGGACTCGCTGACCCGTGTGGCCATGGCCCAGCGCGAGATCGGCCTCTCCGCCGGCGAACCCCCGGCCACCCGCGGCTACCCGCCCTCGACCTTCTCGCTGCTGGCCCGCCTGCTCGAACGCGCCGGCACCGACGCCACGGGGTCCATCACCGGGATCTACACCGTCCTGGTCGATGGCGATGACCACAACGAACCCATCGCCGACTCGGCCCGCTCCCTGCTCGACGGGCACGTGGTCCTGGACCGCAAGCTCGCCGTCGCCGGGCACTTCCCGTCCATCGACGTCCTGGGCTCGGTCTCCCGCGTCGCCTCCCGGGTCACCACCCGCGACGATGCGGCCACCGCCGCGTCGCTGCGCCGCATCCTGGCCGCCCGCCGGGCCGCCCAGGACCTGCTCGACGTCGGTGCCTACCAGCGCGGGACCAACCCGCTGGTCGATGCCGCCGTCGATCACGAGGACGACATCAACGCGTTCCTCTGCCAGCGGCTCGACGCCCCCGTACCGGCCACCGCGGCCTGGTCCGAACTCACCTCTCTCGTAAACAACATGGGGGTGGCCTGATGTCCCGAGCCTTCCGCCTCGCCGGCCTGCTGCGCCTGCGCGATTCCCAGGAGGCCCAGGCCGCCGGGAAGCTCGCCGCCGCCAATTCCGGGCTGCGCGAGGGACACGAACGCGTCAATCGGCTGCGCGCCCGCGCCGAGGCCACCCCACTGGAAGCGGACAGCATCGAGGCCCTGCAGGCCGTCGCCGCCGTGAGGGCCTCCACCCGGGGGATGCTCGTCGAACTGGACGGACTGGTCGAAAGCCTCGCCGACGAGGCGAACGCCGCCAGGGACCACTACCGGCTGGCCCGCCGCGACGCGCTCGTGCTGCAGAAGCTCGGCGATCGCCACCACGCGGCCCTGGCCGCCGGGGACCTGGCCCGTGAACAGGCAGCACTCGATGAAGTGGCGTCCCGTGGACGACGCACAAAGGACAACGGATCATGAGCATCACCGAAGCGCTCGGGCGCATCACCACCATCCAGTCGACGCTGGCCCAGGTCTCCGGCGCCCAGCAGCGCGCGTCCTCGGCCACCGCCGCGGCGACCGGGTCCTCGTCGAACACCGCCGCCTCCGCAGCCGCCCAGCTGGCGGCCACCACGTTGGCCGGCTCCGCCGCCGGCGTGGCCGGCGGATCCGGGACCACCGGCGCCGACGCGTTCTCCGGCGCCCTGGCCACCGCACTGAAGCAGGACCCCGCGGCCGCCACCGGCGCGAAGCGCACCGGCACCGCCGACGAGGTCGGCCCGGTCAAGAAGCACGGCGAAACGACCGGGGCCGACGTGGTCGCCACCGCGAAGAAGTACCTCGGCGTGCCCTACGTCTGGGGCGGAAACAACCCGGCGATCGGCCTGGACTGCTCGTCGCTGGTCGAGCACACCTTCCGCGATTTGGGCATCGACCTGCCACGCGTTGCGCGCCAGCAGGCCACCGTCGGCACCGAGGTCCCCTCGCTGGCGCAGGCCAAGCCCGGCGATCTGCTGGTGCTGCGCAACGGCAAGCACATCGGCATCTACCTCGGCGACAACCAGATGATCCACGCACCCCGGCCGGGGGAGAAGGTCAGCATCCGCGAACTGTTCGAGAAGGACAAGGACATCATGACCATCCGCCGCATCGTCCCGGCCGAGGCCCAGGCCACGGTGGCTCCGGCCGCGTCGTCCGGGGCTGCGGCCGCCCTGGCCCTGCAGCAGGCGGCCTTCGCCGGGGCGGCATCATGAACGCCGTCCTGAGCCCCGCGCCCGCCACCACCGCCGCGCCGGCCGCTGGAACCGGAGGCAAGGCCTCCACCGTGCACGACGGCGGCGCCTCCTTCGGCGCGGCCCTCGCCGAGCAGCTCGGCGGCACCGCACCCGGCACGACCGCGTCCGGCCAGCCCGACCAAACCGGCCAAACCGGCCAATCGGGCACCACCGACCAGAGGTCCGCGCAGCCCGACACCGCCGGGGCGCCGGCAACCGTAGTTTCCCGCCCAGCGGCCGAAGCCGCACCAGTGGCACCGACGCTGGTGCTCCCCGGACAGGCCCCGCTGCCCGCCGCCGCTCCCGCGACATCTGCGATCGGGCCCGAGGCGACGAGCTCCGACACTGTCGATACGGTCGTGGCAACCGACGATCCGGCAGCTGCTCCCGTCGATGCCGTGACCACTGACGTCGGCGTCGATGGGTCCGGGGTTCCTGCGGATTCCGGTGCCGATGTTGCGTCAATCCCGGCGCCCGCGTCATCCGGCGCCCAGGTCCCGGCCACGGCGCAGGCCACGGCCCAGGCCATGGCCACGCCCGCGGCACAGCAAGGCCAGCCACAGTCGGCACCTTCAGTTGTCCCGAACGCCGAGGCCGCGGCACCGGGTCCAGCCCCCGCTGTTTTGGCCGCTCCTGTGGCGGGATCCCCGGCGACCCCCGTCGCCGGAGCGGCACCATCCGGCGCCACGACCACCACCACGGGCGCGGCACCATCCAACGCAACCACCGCCTTCCCGGCGGCAACACCGATCGCCGCCGCCACCGTGGCCACCGCGAATGCCTCGGTATCGACATCGCCGGCCGCTACGGGCGATACACCTGCGACGTCGGGGTCTGCACCGGCCACGACCACCGCGGTGCAGCCTGCCGGAGCCTTCTCGGTGCAGTCATCACCCGCGCTCCAACCCGTCCACGCACCGACCGCCGCCACGCCTGCCGCGGCACCGCAGCAGCCCGAACCGCTCAACCGCCAACTCGCCGGCCCCATTGCCACGCTGGCCGCCGGCCCGCACGGGGACCGGACGATGACCGTCAACGTCGCCCCCGACGGGCTCGGCCCGGTCACCGTCAAGGCCCACCTCGGGGTCGATGGCCTGCGCGTGGAGCTCATGGCCCCGACGGACGCCGGCCGGGACGCGCTGCGGCACCTGCTCGGTGACCTCAGGCGTGACCTGGCGCTCCTCGGCCACGGGTCGGTGAGCCTGGCGACTCCGGACCGGCAGGACTCGGGACCCGGGACGGGCAGCGGGCAACAGCCTGGAACACCGGGCAGCGGGCAGCAGCAGGGCGCCGCCGGACAACACCCCGGCAGCCGCGCCACCCCAGGGCAGACCACCGGAACCGGGCTACCGGAGCCTGCATCCGACGTCGTCCCCGTCCTCGACCAGCCGACCGACACGACCGGCACCCCCGCCGACACATCCCGCCTCGACGTGTTGGCCTAGGAAGGAAAACCATGACAGTTCCAGCGATCGACCCGGCGCAGATGGGCGCGACGGCCCAACCGGTCCGCGCCCCGAAACAGACCATGGACAGCGAGGTCTTCATGCACCTGCTGGTCACCCAGCTGGCCAACCAGGACCCGAGCTCGCCGATGGACACCAACGACATGATCGCCCAGACCACCCAGCTGGCGTCCATGGAGCGGCTCAACGCACTGAGTTCGACCCAGGATTCGGCGCTGGCGATGCAGCAGCGTGCGGCCGCGGCCTCGCTCATGGGCCAGGAGGTCACGACCGCCGGGGATAGGCCGCAGACCGGGATCGTCACCGCCGTCTCGTTCTCCGGTACGGACCCCATGGTCACCATTGGCACCACCCAGATCCCGTACTCACAGATCGCCTCCATCCGTGCGGCCGAAGGACCGGCCGAAACCACCGACCCGGCACCTGCTCCGACGGAAGCCGGCCCGGGGGATCCTGACCCGGCTCCGGCCACTTCCGCCTAAACCACCGCACCCCGGCACGACCCACCAGCATTACCGACCAGCTCCACCGACCGTTCCGCTGAAAGGCACATCATGCTCCGCTCGCTGTATTCCGGCATCTCCGGCCTCCGCGCCCACCAGACGATGCTCGACACCACCGGCAACAACATCGCCAACGTCAACACCGTCGGCTTCAAGTCCTCCTCGACGCAGTTCCAGGACACGCTGTCCCAGATGAGCCAGGGTGCCACCACACCACAGGCGGGGACCGGCGGCGGCAATCCCGCCCAGGTCGGGCTTGGCGTGCAGGTCGCCGGCATCAGCACCAACTTCGGCCAGGGCTCCACCCAGAGCACCGGCAAGGCCACCGACATGATGATCTCCGGCAACGGGTTCTTCATCACCAAGCAGGGCAACGCCACCTCGTTGACCCGCTCCGGGGCCTTCGACTTCGACGGCAATGGCCGGCTGACCAGCCCGGACGGCGGGATCGTCCAGGGATGGACGGCCACCAACGGTGTGGTCGGAGGTCCGATTGGCGATATCAGGCTGGATCCGAACCTCCCGAACCTGGAGTCCTACACCCTCGGCTCGGACGGAACCCTGACTGGAAACTTCACGGACGGGTCCCAGCAGGCGATCGCCCGGATTGCCTTGGGCACCGTCACCAACCCGGCTGGCCTTCAGAAGGCCGGGGGTTCCAGCTACACCGTCACCGCCAACTCGGGGACCATGCAGGTCGCCACCGCGGACCAGAACGGCGCCGGCTCGATCATCGGCGGAGCACTGGAGATGTCCAACGTCGACCTCGCCCAGGAGTTCACCAACCTGATCGTGGCCCAGCGCGGTTTCCAGGCCAACGCCCGCATCATCACCACCAGCGACGAGGTCCTGCAGGAACTGGCCAACCTCAAGCGCTAACGCCGGTTCCGGCAGACCGGAAGACGGGGACCATGAAGATCATGGTCCCCGTCCTCGCTTTTGGGGGGATCGTCGAGGTGGTTGGTTTCCGGCGCCGTTCCGCGGACGGCGCATGCGCCGGAGCGGCCGGCCGCACCGACCACCGTGACGCAGGCCTCCGACCGGAGGCTGTCCACGGCTAACGCCGCCGCCCAGGCTGCCGACAGTGGGTCGTGAAAGGACGGGCCCATGATCGTCGTGACCCGGCTGAACCACAGCCGCTTTGCGATCAACCCCGACCTCATCGAACGGATCCAGGAAAACCCCGACACCGTGCTGATCATGTTGAACGGCGCGAAGTACGTGGTGGTGGAACCGATGGACGAGGTCATTGAGTTGATCGTGCAATTCCGTTCCCGCGTCGTCTCCTCGGCGCGCGGTCTGGATTCCGCGGCGCCCACGGACCCGACCCCCGATGGAACACTCCCGCTGCGCCCGAGGACGGTTTAACATATGGATCCCGCAACCCTGATTGGGCTCGTGCTGGCCTTTGGCGCCATGTTCACGATGCTGATCATGGAGGGTGCCAGCATCACGTCGATCCTGCTGCCGGCACCGATGATCCTGGTGTTCTTCGGGACCATCGCCGTCGGCGTTGCCAGCGGCACGATCAGTGACGCCCTGGTAGCGGTCAAGGCACTGCCCAAGGCCTTCAAGGGGAAGATCGAGTCACCCAAGGCCCTCATCGACCGCCTCGTGTCGCTCGCCGAAGTCGCCCGCAAGGACGGGTTGCTCGCGATGGAGCACGAGGCAGCTGAAACCAAGGACCCCTTCCTCTCGCGTGCACTGCAGAACCTCGCCGACGGCGTCGACGGCGAGGACCTGCGCCTGCAGCTCGAAGACGACATCGCGACGAAGGAAAGCACCGACGCCATCGGGCACAAGTTCTTCGCGACCATGGGCGGCTTTGCCCCCACCGTCGGCATCATCGGAACCGTGGTCTCGCTGACCCACGTGCTCGAGAACCTCTCCAAGCCCGACGAATTGGGGCACATGATCGCCGCGGCCTTCGTCGCCACGCTCTGGGGACTGGTCTCCGCCAACTTCATGTGGCTGCCCATCGGCGCCCGGCTCAAGCGGCTCTCCGAACTCGAAGCCGACCGGATGGTCCTGGCGATGGAAGGGGTGCTCTCCATCCAGGCCGGCAGCCAGCCCATGCTGCTCGCCGAACGCCTGCGTGCCATGGTGCCCGCCCACGAACTGGCGGAGGGCAAGGCCAAGGGCAAGGCTGACGGCCCGGCCGCGGACGGTTTGCAGGAAGCAGCATGAGCCGCGGGCGGGGTGGTCGCCGCAAGAAGCCGGAAGAAGGGCATGGCGGCGAGGAACGCTGGATGGCCTCCTACATGGACATGGTCACCGTGTTGATGTGTCTGTTCATCGTCCTCTATGCCATGTCCACCGTCGATACGGCGAAGTTCGAGAAACTCAAGGCCTCCCTGGCCACCGGTTTCGGGGTCGAGCAGTCGCAGACCGTCGACACCGCCGAGGGCGTCATCGTCCGGCCCGAGGAGGTCGGCAAGAAGGGCCTGCTCACGGATCAACAGGTGGCGCTGGATACCCGCGAGCACCTGATGAAGGCCGCAGAGGCCGAAAAGGCCGACCTCGAGAAACTGCGCCGCAAAATCGAACAACGGCTGGACAAGACCGGCCACAAGGGTGCCGCCGCATTCACCATCAACCAACGCGGATTGACCATCCGTCTGGTCAGCGCCGAGACCTTCTTCAAGCCGAACAGCGCCGACCTGACCGACAACGCCACCGAGATCCTCGAGGCCATCGCCCCGGTCCTGGCTCCCACCGACCGGTCCTTCGAGATCGAGGGGTTCGCCGACGTGCGCAAACCCGTGGACCCCTATCCGACCAACTGGGAGCTCTCGGCCAGCAGGGCGACCCGCGTGCTGCGTTCGCTGGTCGAGGACGGCGGCGTGCGCGGCAATAGGATCGCCTCCGTCGGTTACGGCGATGCCCGCCCAGTCCCCGGCAAGAAGAACCTCGCCCTGAACCGGCGCGTCGACGTGGTCGTCCTGTCCGACCAGCCCGAAAGCGTTCGGTCTCTGCTGTCCACTGCGCCGTCCCGTACCTAGCAGAACCAGCGGGCCTATAACCTCCGACACATGGCTTACATCGACGGCGAACCGTCCGATAGTGGACCCCGTGACAGTATCGTCTGTGGACCGGCCCGCTGTGGGGGCGCCCGATCCCGAATCCCCGTTGACCCGGACCGTGCAGGTCTACGACTTCCGTCGTCCCGCCACGCTGGCCCGGGAACATTCCCGCATCCTCGAGCTGGCCTTCGAGACCTTCGCCCGCCAATGGGGCACCCAGCTGACCGCCAAGGTCAGGGTCATGTCCCAGGTCACCCTGCTCCGCGTCTGCATGAGCACCTATGACGACTACGTCGCCGATCTTCCCGACACCACTGCGATGATCCTGTGCGACATCGAGGGCCTGGAGGCCAAGGCAGTCGTGCAGTTCCCCGCCGCGGGGGCCCTCAATTGGGCCTCACACATGTTGGGTAGCCCGACGCCCGTCGACGTCCCCGAACGCAATTTCACCCGGATCGAGCTCACGCTGCTGCGTCGCATGCTGGACGAGACGCTCGAGGACCTGCACTACTCGTTGGGCACGCTGCTCGAGGCCCCGCTAACCGTGGACACGGTGCAGTACAACTCCCAGTTCGCCCAGGCCGCTCCCAAATCCGAAGTGTTCATCGTCGCCACGTTCGACGTCCGTGTGGGGGAGCGAACCATCACCTCCACCATCGCCCTTCCGGCCGATGCGATGCTCCCGCATCTCGGGGCCGCCCACTCAGGCGCGCACTCCGAGGCCGAAGCGGGCAACCCCGTCGAGCAGATCACCCGCCAGCTGGCCGCGATCCCCATCGACGTCGCACTGGTCATGACCCCCAAGCGGGTCACCCCGCAATCCATACTCGACCTGTCCGTGGGCGACGTGCTGTCCCTGCCGCACCCGTCCCACCAACCGCTGCAGCTGACCGTCGACGGGCGTCGTCTCGGTCGTGCCGCCGTCGGCACCCGCAGCGGACGCATTGCCGCCGTCGTCGTTTCCACCGAGGAGAACCCCGCATGACCATCAACCAGACCAGCCAGCCGGTCCTGCATTCGACCGAGCTCTACGTCTCCGCCGCGGAGGCACTGGCCTCCGTCCTGCCGACCACGCGTTCCCTGACGGCCCGCATCCACACCGGTGCCCGCGACTGGACGCTGCTTGGCGGCTCGGGCGAAACCGTCACCGCCACGTTCGTGGGCCAGCTCTCGGCCGACGTGGCCGTCCACCTCGACGGCAGCCTGCTCGCCGGCACCGAGGGCATGGATGCCTCGCTCATCTCCGTCGCCGACGTCCTGCGCCCGGCGCTGGAATCCGCCACCGGCGTGCTCGGCACCGGGGTCCTGTCCCCGGCGACGGCGGCCACCGCCGAAGCCCTGCTGGACGACAACGAGACCGTCGTCTTCGCCCTCGAATCCGACGGCCAGGCGGCCGGCTGGTTTGGTCTGCGGATCCGCGGCCACGCCGGCCACGACGCCACCGTGTCCGCCACCTCCGATGCCGGGAACGACGTCGGCTCCCGGCTGGGACGCATCAACAACGTCGAGATGGCCCTCACCGTGGAGATCGGTCGCACCCGTATGGCCGTGCGCGACGTCCTGAACCTGGAACCCGGCGCAGTCGTCGAACTGGATCGCTCCGCCGGCGCACCCGCCGACGTGCTGCTCAACGGGCGGCTCATCGCCCACGGCGAGGTCGTGGTGATGGACCAGGACTACGGCATCCGCATCACGCAGATCCTCGACGTCGCGGAAGGCCTCGGCTAGTTGGAGAACCTGTTCCTTGTCCTGCGCGTCATCGTCTCCCTGGCGGTGGTCCTGGGGCTGCTCTATGTCCTGCGCCGGAAGCTGCTGCCCCGCGCCGGCGGCGCCGGACAGCGGCGTGAAATCTCCGTGGTTGCCCGGCAGGGGGTCGGCGCCAAGACCTCGGTCGCGATCGTCGACGTGGGTGGCAAGCGCTACCTGCTCGGCGTCGGGGAGCAGTCCGTCAGCGTGCTCGACAGCTACGCGGCGCCCGTCCCCGAGGAGCAGGATCCCTCCGCCGGCGACGGCGGCCGGCTGTTCGCGCTGAACCTGGACGACGCCCGCCACCGTACCCGTCGTCTTCCGTCAACGGCTCGCTCCGAATCCGGCGCCGCATCCGAAACCCCGGAGACCGCGACCGCCAGCGGTGAAGAGGAAGCACCCCTGACCCGCCGAGACCTTCGGTTCGACCGATTGCCGGTCGCTGCCGCCCGCAGCACGGAACCCGCATCCCCGTTGGCCGGCTCGATCCTCTCGGCACAGACCTGGCGACAGGCTGCCGCGGCATGGCGCCGCGGCCCGTCGTGAGTACCGCACTCCGGCACGCCCCGGCCCGCCGCCTGCATTGGCTGGCCTTGTCGGCCGTCGTGCTCCTGGCCGCAGTCGGCCTGATGCTGGCCACCGCCGCCACCGGCCATGCCGCCCCCGTTGAGCCGTCACCGGGTCCCGACAATGGCGGTCTGTCGATCGACATCAACGGCCCCAACGGGACGCCGAGCTCGGCCGTCGTCACGCTCATCGCCATCACGCTGCTGTCGGTCGCGCCCGCGCTGTTGTTGATGATGACGTCGTTCACCAAGATCTTCGTGGTCCTGGCGATGACCCGCAACGCCCTGGCACTGCCGACGATCCCACCGAACCAGGTGCTCGCCGGCCTGGCGCTGTTCCTTTCGCTGTTCATCATGGCCCCGGTGCTGACGCAGATGAACGACCTCGGGGTCCAGCCGTACCTGAACGGCACCATCGACCTGGACCAGGCCCTCTCAGCCGGCGTCGCCCCGCTGCAGGACTTCATGGTGGCCCATACCCGCGAGGAGGACATCGCCCTGATGACCCGCGCCGCGGGCATGGAGAACCCCGGCACCCCGGCCGATGTCGCCTTGACGACGCTCATCCCCGCCTTCATGATCTCCGAGCTCCGCGCCGCCTTCATCATCGGCTTCGTGATCTTCGTTCCGTTCCTGGTCATCGACCTGGTCGTGGCCTCGGCACTGATGTCGATGGGCATGATGATGCTCCCGCCGGTGATGATCTCCTTGCCGTTCAAGATCCTGCTCTTCGTCCTGGTCGATGGGTGGGGACTGATCATCACGGCCCTGATCGGCAGCTACGGGTCGGGTGGTGGCTGACATGGATACCAATGCCGTGCTGGACATCGGGCTATCGGGCCTGCTGGTCGCCGCCAAGCTGGCGGCACCGGTGCTCATTACCTCGCTGGTCGTCGGCTTTGCCATCTCCCTGGTGCAGTCAATGACGCAGATCCAGGAGATCACGCTCTCCTTCGTGCCCAAGGCCGTCGCCGTGGCCATCGCCCTGGTCATCTGCGGTCACTGGATGATCTCGGAGATGATCCTGTTCACCCACGACCTCTTCGACAAGCTGCCTTCCCTGCTGCAGGGCGGATGACATGGGAACGACCATCCAGCTCGATTGGCTCGCGGCGATGATGCTGGCCGCCGTGCGTGTCACGGCGTTCATCATCATCGCCCCGTCGTTCTCCCACAACTCCATCCCGATCCGGATCAAGGCGATCATCGGCGTCGGACTGGCGCTGGCGGTCTCCCCGCGCGTGGTGGCAGACTACGTGCCCCTGGACACCGCGTCGTACATCGGGGCGCTGGCCCTGGAAATCGTCGCCGGGGCGGCGCTGGGCTTCCTGGTCATGCTGCTCTTCGCCGCCGTGCAGGCTGCCGGCGGGCTGATCGACCTGTTCGGCGGATTCCAGCTCGCCCAGGCCTTCGACCCGCAGTCGATGGTCAACGGCGCCCAGTTCACCCGCCTGTTCCACTTCGCGGCGCTGGCGCTGCTCGTTGCCTCCGACGGATACCAGCTGGTCCTTTCCGGGCTGTTCCGTTCCTTCGACGCGATGCCGCTGGGCGCGGGAATCGGCCTGGGCGCCGTGGCCGACGAGGCGGTCGGCGGGGTCACCGACATGTTCCTGTCGGCGGTCCAGATCGCCGGACCGCTGCTGGTCGTGCTGTTTTTGGCCGACGTCGGGCTGGGCCTGCTCACGCGTGCGGCACCGGCATTGAACGCCTTCGCCATGGGCTTCCCGCTGAAGATCATCCTGACCCTGTCGCTGGCGGGCACCGTCTTCGTGGTGCTGCCCGCCGTGGTCTCGGCGCTCGTGCGCTCGGGACTCGAGGCGTTGAGGGCGGTGATGGGCTGATGTCCGAGGACTCCGGGGAACGCTCCGAAAAGGCCACCCCCCAGCGCATGAAGGAAGTGCGCTCGAAGGGCAAGACCAGCAGGTCCCAGGACCTGACCGCGTGGCTGGGCATCGGCGCCGCCGCCCTGATGGTCCCCACGGTGATGGACGGCGCGGAGCAGGCCGGCCGCAGCCAGCTGGAAACGGTGACCTCGGTGATCGCCCAGCCAGAGACCGCCGGCGCGCTGGCGGCACTGGATGCGGGACTCGGCTCCATGGCCGGGATCCTGATGCCGATGCTGGCCGCGGTGCTGATCGTCGTGGCCGGCGCCGCCGCGCTGCAGGGGGGCATCTACTTCAAGAAGTTCAAGTTCGATGCCTCCAGCCTGAACCTGGTCGAGGGCGTCAAGCGCACTTTCGGGCTGCAGGCGGTCTGGCAGGGAGTCAAGGCATTCCTGAAGATCGCGGTGGTCGGTCTGGTGTTGTGGGTCATCGTCTCGAAGCTCATGCCCGTGCTGCTGCATTCCGGGCTGCTGCCGTTGACCTCCCTGCTCGGCTCCGCAGCCGACGGGACCGCCTCGCTGTTGCAGGCATCGGTCCTGGCCGGGCTGGTGCTGGCGGCGGTGGACCTGATCGTGGTCAGTCGACGCAACCGCAAGCACACCCGCATGACCCGCAAGGAAGTCCAGGACGAGAGCAAGAAGAGCGATGGGGACCCCCTCATCAAATCCCAGCGCCGCTCGCGGCAAATGGCGATGAGCCGCAACCGCATGATCTCCGCGATCAGCGACGCCGACGTCGTGCTGGTGAACCCGACCCACGTGGCCGTGGCCCTGCGCTACGAACCGGGAAAATCGGCACCGCGGGTCGTCGCCAAGGGAGCCGGGACAATCGCCGCCCGCATCCGCGAGGAGGCCCAGGACCAACACGTGCCGATGGTCCGGGACATCCCGCTGGCCCGTGCCCTGCACGCCGGTTGCGAGCTGGGCCAGGAGATCCCGGCCGAGCTCTACGGGCAGGTTGCCGTCGTCCTGGCATTCGTGATGGCGCTGAAGACCCGCGGCAATGCCGAAGGCGTCCACACGGTCCCCGAGGCGGCACCGCCCCGGACCGCCCACCGGAGCTCCAGCCCCTCCCCGGGACCACCGCCCCACCCCGCCCCAGCGGCATTGTCCGCGGCCACCCTCACAGAGAAAGCATCACGATGAACTTCAGCACACTGACCAAGCTCGCCGTCCCGCTCGGCGTGGTCGGCATCATCCTGCTGCTGATCGTGCCGGTTCCCGCGCTCCTCCTCGATGGACTCATCGCCGTGAACATCCTGCTGGCGCTGGTGATCCTGCTGAACACGATGTTCGTGAAGAAGCCGCTGGATTTCTCGGTCTTCCCCTCGTTGCTGCTGGTCGCCACCCTGTTGCGGTTGAGCCTGAACGTCGCATCGACGCGCCTGGTGCTCGGCAGCGGCTATGCCGGTGAGGTCATCGCCGCGTTCGGGCACATCGCGATCGGCGGCAGCCTGATCATCGGGTTCGTCGTGTTCCTGATCCTGGTCGTCATCCAGTTCGTCGTCGTCACCAAGGGCGCCGAACGTGTCGCCGAGGTCGGGGCGCGCTTCACCCTTGACGCGATGCCCGGCAAGCAGATGGCGATCGACGCCGACCTCAATGCCGGCCTGATCACCGACACCCAGGCCCGCGAGCGCCGTGCGGAGGTGGCCGCGGAGGCGGACTTCTACGGTGCCATGGACGGCGCCTCCAAATTCGTCAAGGGCGATGCGATTGCCGGGATCATCATCATCGTCATCAACCTCGTCGGCGGCATCGCGATCGGCATGCTGCAGCGCGACATGGGTGTGGGCGATGCCCTGAACACCTACGCGCTGCTGACGATCGGCGACGGACTGGCCACCCAGATCCCCGCCCTGCTCATGGCCGTGTCCACCGGAATGATCGTCACCCGGTCCAACGCGGAATCCGACATGGGGTCGACCGCCTCCACGCAGCTCTCACAGTCGCGGACCGCACTGATGATCGCCGGCGCCGCGGCCATCGCACTGGCCGTCGTCCCCGGCATGCCAAAGCTGCCGTTCGTCCTGGTCGGCGGGTTGCTCATCTTCGCCGCGCAGCGGGTCAAGGCGCAGGAGAAGGCCAGTGCCGAGCGAAAGGCTTCGGAGGCCGCCTCCGAAGTGGCAGCGCCGAAGGAAACCACGGAGGACATCATGGAACAGATGCGCGTACATGCCCTCGAGATCCAGCTCGCCCCGGACCTGGTCGACATCGTCAACGGGGGAGGGGACGACCTGCTCGCACGCGTGCGCGCACTGCGCCGGCGCATCGCCAACGAGTTGGGCATCGTGCTGCCTCCCGTGCGCACCCGGGACAGCGTCGACCTCCCACCGGCGACCTATGTCATCCGGATCGCCGGCGTGGAGGCAGGACGCGGCCAGGCCCCGCGCGGGAAGATCCTGGCGTTGGGCGACCACCTGGAGGCACTGCCCGGGCCCAGCGTCGTCGAACCCGTCTTCGGGCTGGCGGGGAAGTGGATCCCCGCCGAACTGCGGCACAACGCCGAGATGGCCGGGGCGACCACAATCGACCGTGTCTCCGTCGTCGTCACCCACCTCTCCTCGGTGGTCCAATCCAATGCCGCACGGTTGCTCACCCGCGAGGATGTGCGGGTGCTGACCGACGGCACGAAGGAAATCAACCCGTCGGCCGTCGACGAACTGATCCCGGGCCTGCTGAGCCTGGCCGAAGTGCAGCGCGTGTTGCAGGGCCTGCTGGCGGAAATGGTCCCGATCAACGACCTCCAGCGGATCTACGAGGCCCTGGCACTGCGGGCCAAGACCTCGAACGATCCCGAGGGGCTCATCGAGGCGGCCCGGCAGGCGTTGGGCCCGGCGCTGGCCGCCGGACATCTGGAGGGGCGCACCCTGCGCGTGATCATGATCGACCCCTCGCTGGAGCAAGGCATGCTCGAGGGGCTGCGGCCCTCGGAACACGGGACGCAGATCCTGCTCGATCCCAGCCGCCTGGAACAAGTCCACGCCGGGGTGAAGGAATCGCTGGCAGAACTCGAGAACCGTGGCCTCTCAGCGGTACTGGTCTGTGCGCCGGCGTTGCGCCCTGCCATCCAGCGCCTCGTCGCCCCGCTAGCCAGCGGGTTGCCGGTGCTGTCCTACCAGGAGGCCACCGCCGGTGGGGCCGAGATCGAGACCGTTGGAGTGGTGCGTGCAACCAACCAGATTTCAGCTTGAGGCAGCTTCGCTCGACGAACTCCGCACACGGGTCCTGGACGAATACGGCTCCGAGGCCCGCATCGTCTCGGCCGAACGGGTCACGGTTGGGGGCATCGGCGGCTTCCTGGCGCGTCGGCACGTCGAGGCAGTCATCGAGGTGCCCGCAGGAACCGAACCGGCCACCGAAGGCGTCGACGGGGAAATCGATCCGCTGGTGGCTCCAGAACGCGCCGTCCTGACCCTGGAGGCGCCTACTCCCGGGCCGAGGCCGGGCTCCGACGAGACGGAGGTGGAGGAGGCCCCCGCGCGGTCGCGCGGCCGCCGTGCGGCGGAAACCCACCAACCCGTGCCGGAACGGCAGGCACTCGTTGCCCTGCTCGCCGAGGCCGACGGCGACGAAGCCGAGTGGCACGGACGCCCCGAACCCGATGTATCCACCGAATCCGAGGATTTCGACCGGCTCATGGACGACCTGACCTTCGGTGCGCAGCCCTCCCACGGGGCGCGGGCGGCACGACTTGGCGGACCTGCGGTCGGGCCCGGACGCCTGCAACCCGTCGGCCCCTCCGCAACGACGGGGCCGACACCGCTGCGTGGGCCCGGGGACCTGGTCGTGGTCGTGGGCCTCGGCGCCGACGCCCACCGGGCAGCAGCCACCTTGGCCGGCCCCGGCGTGGGCATCCATGCGGCCGGGGCGTTCGCCGCCGATGCCACCGTGCCCAAGGGGCTGCGCATCGGCAACCGGATCGAACTCGTCCAGGCACAGGCCGCCGGGGTCGGGTCCGGGGAACCGGTCTTCATCGCCTGCGCCCTTGACCATTCCGTGGACCTAGAAACCCAGGTGCAGGAAGTTGAGGCGCTCGGCAGTGACCAGCTGTGGGTGTCCGTTGACGCGGGACGCAAGAGCGAGGACACCCGGGCCTGGGTCGAGGCCCTGGACGCCATATGCCCCGTCGACGGCGTCGCCGTCCATGGCCGGGCGACGACCGCAACCCCCGACACGGTGCTGGACCTTGGCATCCCGGTGCGCGACGTCGACCAGCTTCCGACACCCGGCGGCAGCCGCCGGGGCTCCGGGGCACGTTAGGATGGCCGGGTGCTAGTACTCTCGCGAAAGGCCGGGGAACAGATCCTCATCGGTGACGACATCGTCGTGACCGTTCTGGAGGTGCGCGGCGAAGGCGTCAAGATCGGCATCGACGCGCCACGGGGCCTGCGCATCCAGCGACAGGAAGTCGTTGCCGCTGTCTCCGACGCCAACGTCGAGGCATCCCGGGCGACCGACCCCGCCACCGAGGAGAAATTGCGCACGCTCCTGGGGCTCAAGCGCGGTCCGGAAGACGCAGGACGCACGGATCCTCAGTAGGTGAACATGCGGGCGTTGGCCGCCTCGGCCTCGTCGTATTGCTGGGACGCGTGGGCCAGGGCCGTGTTGATTGCCGTGAGGGATTCCTCCACCTTCATCTGGGTCGCCCGCCAATCGGCGACCACCGCCTGGAAGTTCGAGGCCGCGGCGCCATGCCAAGAGGATTCAAGATCGCGCAGGCCCCCCTGCATGGCGTCGACCTCCGAGCGCAGCCGCTCGATCGTCCCCTGGACGGCCTGGGCGCGCCCGCGCATGTCCTCAGTGTTTGCCGAAAAACTGCTCATGGCCACTCCTGCCTCGCATGTCGGGCCGCTTCTGGGCCCGGGACACCGCACGGTGTCCTGGCTCCACGATGCCGCCCGGGCGGCCGCAAGGGGACGGCGGAAACCAGATTGTGGAGAACTCAGGCGTCGCCCTCAACTGTGGAGGGCTCGTCGGCGGGGACCAGCGGCAGGCGGATGGCCATCGTGGCACCTCCACCGGGCGTGTCAGTGAGTCGGACGGACCCGTCATGCTGGGCGGCGATCGCCGCAACGATCGCCAGGCCGAGACCGGTTCCCCCCGTTTCCCGCTGCCGCGAACTGTCGGCGCGGTAGAAGCGCTCGAAGACCCGTGAGGCGTCCTCTTCGGAGATCCCGGGGCCGTGGTCGCGGATCTCCAGCACGGCGTCGGAACGGCCGTCGATGACCGGCAGCACGCCGACGGCAACCTCCAGGTCGGACCCCTCGGGGGTGTAGCGCAGGGCGTTGGTCATCAGGTTGGCCACAACCTGGCGCAACCGCTGTTCGTCACCGCTGGTCGGCGCGCTGCTCGGCTGGGGCCCCTCGAGCCCGACGAGCCTCACGTCGCGCTCCGGGGCGTTGACGCGCGCATCCTCGACGGCGTCGGAGGCCAACATGAAGAGGTCCACCGGCTGGCGTTCGAGCGGGCGCTGCTCGTCGAGTCGGGCCAGGGTCAGCAGATCCTCGACCAGCTGGGCCATGCGCTTGGCCTCGCCCTCGATCCGGCCCATGGCCGTTCCCACCTGCTCCTGGTCCGTCAGCCCGCCGTGGCGGTACAACTCGGAGTACCCCTGGATGGTGACCAGCGGCGTCCTCAGCTCGTGCGAGGCATCCTGGATGAAGCGGCGCATCTTGCGTTCGGATGCCGCCCGGCCGCGGAAGGCGTATTCGATGTGGGCCAGCATGGCGTTCAGCGAGCGCGAGAGCCGGCCGACTTCGGTCTCGGGCGGATAGTCCTCGACGCGCCGCGAGAGGTCGCCGGCGGCAATGGCCGCGGCGGTCCGTTCGACGCGGACGAGTGGCCGCAGCGCCCGGCCCGTGATGCCGTAGGCGATCATCGACATGACCAGCGTGACGAGCGTTCCGCTGGTGACCACCAGTTTAGTCGACATGTCTACTGTTTGCATGGCGGACTTCAGGGGGAGCGAGACGACGACGTAGCCGCTGTTGTTGCTCAACTGGTAGACGCCGGAGCGCCATCCCGGGGAGCTTTTTTCCGAACCCTCGACGTCCATAAACGGTGAGGGCCGTTCGCTGACCTGCTCGATGGTCAGGGCCGGCACGACCGGCCCGTCCTTGTGCTTGGGGTGCGGCAGCTCATAGAGCACCTTGCCGTCGTTGTCGCGCAACGTGGCACGGAACCTGTTGAACTCCAGGGCGGCGCCCTCGCTCGGGGCCTCCTGGTCCTTCCACGACGACCACATGATGTTGGCCAGCGCGACCTTGTTGTCGTTCAGGTCGGTGTTCATCTGGTCCTGGAGCGTCAGCCTCAGCGAGGCCGAGGCGGCCAGCGCGGTGACGATCACACCGCACATCATCAGGATGGCCATCAGGGCCACGAGCTTGGAACGCAGCGAGACCTGCCGGAGCAGGCGGGGCAGGGAACGCACCCAGGCAGCCTAGCGCCGGTCGGCGGAGCGCAGCAGGTAGCCCACGCCGCGCTTGGTCTGGATCATGGCCGGCCAGTCCTCCCGGGCGTCGATCTTGCGACGCAGGTAGGAGATGTAGGACTCCACGATGGAGGCGTCCCCGTTGAAGTCGTACTCCCAGACGTGGTCGAGGATCTGCGCCTTGGAGAGCACGCGGTTGGGGTTCATCATCAGGTAACGCAGCAGCTTGAACTCGGTGGGGGACAACTCGACGATCTCCCCGGCGCGGCGGACCTCGTGGGCATCGTCGTCGAGTTCGAGGTCGTCGACGCGGATCACTGCGTCGTCCTCGTCCAGGGGCTGGGTCCGGCGCAGTACGGCACGGATCCGGGCCACGACCTCGTCGAGGCTGAACGGCTTGGTGACGTAGTCGTCACCGCCGACGGTCAGGCCCATGACCTTGTCCTCGGTCCCGTCACGGGCCGTGAGGAAGAGCACGGGGAAGTGGCGCCCGGCGGCGCGCAGCTTGCGGGTGACGGTGAAGCCGTCCATGTCCGGGAGCATGACATCCAGAACGGCGAGGTCCGGGATTTCCTTTTCGACGGCGGCGAGGGCTTCGCGGCCATTGGCGGCGGCAACCACGGAGAACCCTGCAAAACGCAGGGAAGTGGACAGCAGCTCGCGGATGTTGGGTTCGTCGTCGACGACGAGGAGCTTGGCTTCCGCAGGTTTGTCAGTCATACCAGACATTGTGCGTGCAAAGTCTGGGAGTTTTCTGGGTGCCCGATGTGAATCGAAGCGGGCCCGGGGGGCGCCGGTGGACCGTCGTCAGCTCCGGCGGCGCTCGCGGATCCGCAACAGCAACAGGGCGATCAGCAGCAGGAACGCGACCGGCAACCCGTACAACCCGATGGCCATGAGCGCGGTGAGCGGGGTGGCGCCGACCATGTACTGCACGAGTACGAATGCCAACGACAGGATCGAGACGAGGGCGACCGCGGCGGCGAGCACGGTGACGACGCGCTGCGTGGCGGCGGGGGTTTCGGCGGTATTCACCCCGTCAAAATATCAGCGTCACGACGGGCGGCAAAGTCCGCGGCGCCGTCCCCATGCCGTACCCTAGGAAAATAGACTTCCCCGGCTTGGCCGTACCCGCGCGCAGACGCTGCCGGTGCGAGTGCGGGCCGGGAATCCAGACGCGGCGCGGCCAACGGGCCGGGCGCCGCCGGTACGTGAGAACGAGGTAAGTGCAGTGCCATTCGGCAAAGTGAAGTGGTTTGAGGCCTCGAAGGGCTTCGGTTTCCTGGTCGGCGACGACGGCGAGGAGGTGTACCTGCATGCCTCCGCGCTGCCCGAGGGCACCTCGGACGTCCGTGCCGGTACCCGCATGGAGTTCGGCGTCGCGCAGGGCCGCAAGGGCGCCCAGGCGCTGTCGGCCCGCATCGTGGAGGCCGCCCCGTCGGTCGCCCGTGCCAAGCGCAAGCCGGCCGAGGACACCGCGATCCTGATCGAGGACCTCATCAAGGTCCTCGACAGCATCTCCAACGGCCTCCGCAAGGGCCGCTACCCGGACAAGAACCACTCGACCAAGGTTGCTGCCGTCCTGCGCCGCGTCGCCGACGATCTGGACGCCTGAGCATGGCACGGGCACCGAAAATCGATGCGGTGCTGGGTGCCGGGGTCGACCTGGCCCACAGCACGCTGCTGGCCACCGTGGACCCCGCACAGATCGGCGGCCACCTCGGGGTCGCCGCCGACGACGACCGCGTGCTCACGCACCGGTTCGAGGCCAAGCTGCCCGGCTACGCCGGCTGGAACTGGTACGTGACCCTGGCCCGCGTTCCGCGCGGCAAGGAACCAACCGTTTGCGAGACCGGCCTGCTGCCAGGGGACGGCGCCCTGCTGGCCCCCGAATGGGTGCCCTGGGCCGACCGCGTGCGCCCCGAGGAACTGGAAGCCCAGAAGGCCGCCGAGGCTGCGGCCGCGGGAGGCGCTGCCGAGGACAAGTCCGCACAGGATGCGGCCCCCGACACGCACGACGGCGATGTACCCGACGATGGCGTCTCCGTTCCGGCCGAGGGCGGCACCGACGTCGAGACCGTCGACACCGCGGCCAGCCCCGACGAACCGGACGAGGTCGTCGAGGACGACGATGAACTGGTTGACGCCGAACATGCAGCCGACGAGGCGCCGCGGCGCAGCCGTTCCCGCCGTCGTCGGCGGTAGCACCGGCACCAACGCAACGGGCCGCGGCCCCCATCAGGTGGGGGAGCCGCGGCCCGGTGCTTCTAGTCGTGCTACATGTTCTCCAGCACATAGTCGATGCAGGCCGTCAGCGCACTGACGTCGTCGGGCTCGATCGCCACGAACGTGGCGATGCGCAGCTGGTTCCGGCCCAGCTTGCGGTACGGCTCGGTGTCGACGATGCCGTTGGCCCGCAGGATCTTGGCGACCTGCGCGGCATCGACCGAGTCGTCGAAGTCGATCGTCGCGATGACGTTGGAGCGCTCGTCGGCCTTGACCACGTAGGGGGTCGCGACCGCCGAGGCCTCGGCCCACGAGTAGACCCGCTGCGCCGAGTCGGCGGTGCGCCCCGCCGCCCAGTCCAACCCGCCCTGGCCATTGAGCCATTCGACCTGCGCGTTCAACGTCACCAGGGTCGACAGTGCCGGGGTGTTGTAGGTCTGGTTCTTCAGCGAGTTGTCGATGGCCGTGCCCAGGTCCAGGAAGTCGGGGATCCAGCGGCCGGACGAGCCGACCCGTTCGGCGCGTTCGAGCGCCGCGGGGGAGAAGAGGCCCAGCCACAACCCGCCGTCGGAGGCGAAGTTCTTCTGTGGGGCGAAGTAGTAGACATCGGTCTCGGCGACGTCGACGGCCAGGCCGCCGGCCGCCGAGGTGGCGTCGACCAGCACCAGGGCGCCGTCGTCGGCCCCGGCTACCCGGCGCACGGGGGCTGCCACGCCGGTGGAGGTCTCGTTCTGCGGCCAGGCGTAGACATCGACCCCGGCCTCGGCGATGGAGTCCGGGCGGGTCCCGGGCTCGGAGCTGATGATCGAGGAGGCCTGCAGGAAAGGTGCCTTGTCGGTGGCCTTGGCGAACTTCGAGCCGAACTCGCCGAAGGAGAGGTGCTGGGCCTTCTGCTCGACCAGGCCGAAGGCAGCGACGTCCCAGAACGCGGTGGAGCCGCCGACGCCCAGGACGACCTCATAGCCGTCCGGGGCGTTGAAGAACGTCGAGAGCCCCTCGCGGATGCTGCCGACCAGGTTCTTGACGGGCGCCTGGCGGTGCGAGGTCCCCAGGATCGCGGGGTTGGCCGCGGCCAGTGCCGCGAGCTGCCCGTCACGGACCTTCGAGGGCCCGGCACCGAACCGACCGTCCGCGGGAAGAAGGGGTGCGGGGATGCTCAGCGAATCGGTCAAGTTCTGCTCCTGCCATCGGTGGGTTCTGCGGGCGGGGTCCAACCGCACGGGGCGGGCCCGGGTTCCATGGTCGCGCACGGCCGGGGGGAATGCCGAAAGCCGACGGCATTGTTAACGCGGGTAGAGTTGGATTTACGGGTCCACCATCCACCGCCCCGCCCTACAGGAGTGCCACGCAGTGACAGATCTGATCGACACCACCGAGATGTACTTGAGGACCATTCTGGAACTCGAGGAAGAGGAAATCACGGCACTGCGCGCGCGCATTGCCGAGCGGCTGGACCATTCCGGCCCCACGGTGTCCCAGACGGTGGCCCGGATGGAACGTGATGGCCTGGTCGTGGTGACCCCGGACCGGCACCTCGAGCTGACGGCGGCCGGGCGCGAACGCGCGACCTCGGTGATGCGCAAGCACCGCCTCGCCGAGCGGCTGCTGGCCGACGTCATCGGGCTGGAATGGGAGTACGTCCACGACGAGGCCTGCCGCTGGGAACACGTGATGAGCGAGCGCGTGGAGAAGCGCCTCTACAACCTGCTTGGCCGGCCCTCCGATTCGCCCTATGGCAATCCGATCCCCGGCTTGGAGATCCTGGGCGGGCCCGCCGCCCACGAGTTCGCCCTGGGCGTGCAGAACCTCGACGCCGCCCTGCTGGCCGGGAACACCGGGCCCGTGGCCGTCGAACGCCTCGCCGAGGCCATCCAGGTCGATCCCGAACTGCTGGCCCAATTGAACGACGGCGGAATCCGCCCGGGCGCGCAGGTCACCCTCGAGCGCGCCGGCGAATACGTCGTCGTCCGCGTGCAAGGCGTCGAGGGGGCCCTGGAGCTGCCGGTGGAGGTCAGCGCACACGTTTTCGTGGCCCGGGACGTTTGATAACGGAACTGTTACTTTGTATTCGATTAAGGTACCGTTGGTAACAGACGGGGATTCGTCCCCATCACCCCTTCCGACCGCCTGACCCTGCCTGCGGAACGGGTCCGTTCGCTTGAATGACAGGCAGGGGTGGAGAACCCAATCTTTGGTGGTCCGTCGTGCCCGGTGTCCCCGGCATCCGGCCGCCTCGGGGTGAAGCCGCATCGCAGCCCGGCTGCCTGCGGCCGGGCCGGACCGGCCCGAATCCGACAGCTAACTCCGCAGGCGCCCATGAGAGGTCCTCGTTTGACAGAGCAAAAGCGTTCCGGCCGTCGTGCCGCCGTCGCCCCCGATGCGACCGCGCCGGCCACGGCCCCCGACGCCGGCTGCTACATGCCGCGCCGCTACGACGGCGCCATGCGCTACGCCCCCTCCGCCGCCCCCTTGCGGCAGGACGCCGCCGCGCCCGCCGTGGCCGAGCAAACCGCTCCGGTTGCGGACATCATCCCCCTGCTGGCCGACGCCGCCCCGGTGCATCCGCACGCGGCCTCGGTCCAGAACCGGGGAAGCTTCGACGCGACGGTCATCGGCCTTCCGGAGGGCACGCGCGCCGTATCCGCGGAACCCCGGCCGGCTGGTTTGCCGAAGAAGCCGCGCGGTGGGGCAGCTGCCCCACGCACCGCGGCGCGCCCGGCGCTGGCCTGGAGCCACCGCTTCGCGGCGGTTGCCGCGGTGTCCGGCCTGGCGCTGGCCGCTGCCTACCCCACCCTGGCCGGCAGCGAGGAGGAACCCGCTCAGCGCGTGGCCCACGAGTCGGCCGTCAACGTCGCCGACGTGACCGTGCCGGGATCCGAGAACTTCTCGGTGGTCCGGGCCTCGGTGTCCAGCAGCTTCACCAAGGACGACCAGCTCAGCTACCTGATGTCCGCCTCCGGCGGGAACATCAACACCATCGACACCCAAGGTGTCCTGGCCCAGCCCGTCGACCACGTCAGGATCACCTCGCCCTTCGGCGCACGGGCAAATCCGACGGGCGAAGGGGCCCAGGTTCATATCGGCCAGGACTACGGCGTTCCCTGTGGAACCCCTGTCAAGGCATCGGCATCGGGGACGGTCGTCCAGGCGGGCTGGGCCGGCCATTCGGGCAACCGGGTGCGCATCGACCATGGCAATGGCCTGGAGACGACCTACAACCACAACACCAGCCTGAAGGTCTCGGTCGGGCAGGCGGTCAAGCGCGGGGACGTGGTGTCCTTGAGCGGAACGACCGGCAACTCGACCGGCTGCCACCTGCACCTCGAGGTGCTCGTCGACGGCAACGCGGTCGACCCCGCAGGGTGGCTGTAGGGTCCGAAAACCAGGGGCCGTGATCGGGAAATAACCATTCCGTGACCTGAACGTGACTTTTACAAACATTTCATATATCGTTGTCGACGTGCCAGGCCGCATAGGGGCCGGGCACACTCGGGCAGATTGCCGAATACTGCCACCGCCCGAGGTCCGTTCGCAAAGAATCGCTGGCAGTAGCGGGGGAACCACATTTCGGGTCCGCAAGGATCCTTGGGGTTAAGTGTCGCGGTCCATTTCACTGGACGGGACACCGAGTGACTCCCACTCGAATCCGACAGCTCACCCCGCAGGCATTGGGAGAGGTACTCAATACATGACTAAGCGTCAAGCTCTGGGCCGCCACCGCGCCACGCCCGTCCACACCAACCCGTTGGGGTCGATCTCCAAGGCCGTGTCCTCCAACGCCGGCTCCGTCGGACGCCAGGCAGCAGTCATCGCCGCCGCGTCCGGCCTCGTGCTGACCCTCGGTGTTCCGGCCCAGGCCACCACGGCCACCCGCGCCGCCGACAAGGCCCCGGTCACCGACATCCAGCGTGCATCCGTGACCACCCCGGCAGCCGTGACCGTGCCCGCCGCGAAGTCGGAGTCCAAGGGCTCGCAGATCAAGGTCTCCGTCGCCGACATCAAGTCGACGTCCGGTGCGGCCTACCGCGAGGCACAGCGCCAGGCCGCCGCCGAGCGCGAAGCCGCCCAGGAGGCCGCCGCCGCAGAGCGCGAAGCCGCCCAGCAGGCCGCAGCCGACCGCTCCGCGTCCTCGCAGGCCAGCAGCTCGCAGGGGACCTCCAGCGCCTCATCCTCTTCCGACTCGAGCGTGACGACCGCCTCCGCCGGTGCCGTGACCAAGAAGGCCGAGCCGGCATCCGCTCCCAGTGCAGGGCTGTCCGGCATCGCCGCTACCGCCATGCAGTACAAGGGCTCGCCGTACGTCTTCGGCGGCTCGACCCCGGGTGGCTGGGACTGCTCCGGATTCGTGCAGTACGTGTACGGTCAGCACGGCATCAGCCTGCCCCACAACACCTCTGCCATTCGCGGCAGCGGCAAGTTCGTTCGCACCTCGAGCCCCAAGCCGGGCGACCTCGTGTACCAGAACGGTGGAAGCCACGTGGGCATCTACATCGGTGGTGGCAAGATCATCGGGGCCCAGAACCCGTCGGTCGGCACCGTGCTTCGTCCGGCCGATAGCGCGTACGGGCCGCTGATGGGTTACTACACCTACGTCGGCTAGTCGAAAACGCCTTTAGTGGAGTCCTCACCCGTTTGGGTGGGGACTTCGCTGGTTTAAGACGGCTCGTTTCCGACCGTGAACGAGTCCGTACCAGCCGCTGAACCGCCAGCGACCGGGGCGTGAACACGCGCCCGGGGGACCGCGGACACGCCGCCGACAGCCGCGCCCTACTCCCCATGGCGGCGCCGCCGGGCTTAGGCTGGTGCCCGATGGCCCTTGCACGGCGCCCGGGTCCGACGGCTTGGCTGGCCGGTGCGGGTGCACACCACGACGAGGAACGCTGATGCGAACCCTGGTACTGAACGCAGGATACGAACCACTGGCGGTGGTCACCTTCCGCCGCGCGCTGCTGCTGGTGCTCACGGGCAAGGCCAGCGTCCTGGCCGAGGTCGGGGAGCCGGTCGTCACGCCACGGATGGTCCTGGGTCGCCCCTCGGTCATCCTGCTCAACCGCTACGTCAAGGTCCCGTACCGCGAGTCCGTCAACGTGACCCGCCGCGGGGTACTGCGCCGAGACGGACGCCGGTGCGGCTACTGCGGTAAGGCGGCGACCACGGTGGACCACATCATGCCCCGGTCGCGGGGAGGATCGAACAGCTGGGAGAACCTCATCGCCTGCTGCCTGGCCTGCAACAGCACCAAGGGGGACAAGACGCTTCGCCAACTGGGGTGGAACCTGCGCGTGAAGCCCACAAGCCCGCGCGGCCCACAATGGTTCATCACCGAACTCGAACGCCCCGCCCCCGAATGGACGGATTTCCTCGCGGGGAGGGCGGCATGAACTTCGACGCCATCGTCGTCGCCGGTGGACGCGGCAGGAGGCTCGGCGGCACCGACAAGCCGCTGCTGCACCACGGCGGGGCCACCCTGCTGGACCATGCCCTGCGCGCCACCGCGGCGGCCCACCGCATCGCCGTCGTCGGCCCCACCGAGTTGAATCCGGTCATCTCCCGTTACGCCACCGAGGCGGATGCGGGCCAGATCATCACCCTGACGCGGGAGTACCCGGCGTTCGCCGGACCGGCGGCGGCCGTAGCCGCCGGCATGCGCGCGCTGGGCGACGGTGCCGCCGGGGAAGTGCCGATGCCGGGAGAGCACGCACCGCTGACCCTGATCCTCGCCGCCGACCTCATCAGCCCGGGGCCCGTCGCTGCGGCCATCGTCAAGTACGCGGTGGAACACGCAGCCGGCGGCCAGGGCCCCTTGCCGGCGGCCGTTGCCGGCCCCGACCCCGCCGTCGAGCCGAACGCACTGGCCATGCCGCTGGCCGAATTCGGCAGGGCCTGGGTCCCCGTCGACGCCCAGGGACGGCTTCAGCCACTGAGCTGCGTCATCGAGACCCCGGCCCTGTTGCGCGCCATCGAGGCCGCGGAAAAACCGGGCGAGGGCCTGGCCAACTCATCGATGATGCGCTTGCTTGCTAAGGTGCAGATAGTCAGGGTGTCCCTGGACGGCGTGGACTACGCGGACGTGGACACCTGGGAAGACGCCGACAAGGCGGGCATCGCCCGTCCCTCGGCCCCCGGAGGGGCCCCATAGCCCGCCACTACAGGAGGTACGGATGACCGAGATGCCAGAGCTGGATGCCTGGGTGGCCGAACTGCTGGAGGGCCTCGAGATCCCGGACGCCCCCGTCGACGTGGACTCCATCCTGGGCATGGCCGGCGTGGCCGCCCACTCGATCATCCGGCCCGCCGCGCCGGTGACGACCTACATCGCCGGATACGCGGCCGGCCTGGCCGCGGGTGCGGGAATGGCCGGCGAGGTGGCCTCCATGGAGGGGGCCCGCGCCCGGGTCAACCAGCTCCTCGACCGCCGCGCCTCCGACCAGTAGTGCACGAAGCCGACTGGCAGGGCGCCCGCAGCGCCGCCTACGAGGCGGGTCTGGCCCTCGCAGCAGACCACGGTGCCGTCGAGCAGGAGCCGCTGGCCCGTGCCACCGGACGTGTCCTCGCCCGCGACATCGCCTCCCTGCACACCATGCCGCACTACGCGTCCTCCGCCATGGACGGCTGGGCCGTCGCGGGCCAGGGGCCCTGGCGGCCCGGCGCGGCCGCCCGTCCGCACTCCGCCTCCGGCGCCGTCCCCTCCCCACTCGCCCCGGGAACCGCCCGGGCCATCGTCACCGGGGAGACCGTGCCACCGGGCACGACGGCGATCCTGCGCCAGGAGGACTCGGTGCTGGACCCGGGACCCGGCCTCCTCTCCGCCCTGCGGACGCCCCGGCCCGGGGCCGACATCCGCCCCGCCGGACGGGAGGCCTCCGCCGGGGAACTGCTGCTGGCTGCCGGAACCCGCCTGGTCCCCGGCCAGATCGCCGTCGCCGCCGTCGGCGGGCACGACACCCTGCCGGTCACCGCTCCGCTCCGGGTCCGGCTGGTGCTGACCGGCGATGAGGTCGTCACCTCCGGCATCCCGCTGCCCGGCCAGGTCAGGGACACCTTCGGGCCCGTCCTGCCGTCCTGCATCGAGGCACTGGGTGGCGACGTGGTGGACACCGTGCGCATCGGCGATGACCGCCGGGCCACCCTCGAGGCGCTGGACTCGCCGGCCGCCCGTACCATGGACGTGCTGGTCAGCACGGGCGGGACCGGGCACTCGCCGGCCGACCACCTGCGGCCGGCCGCCGACCAGCTCGGCGCCACCACCCTCATCGGGTCCGTGGCCATGCGCCCCGGACACCCGGCCATGCTCTCCCGCCTGCCGGACGGCCGGCTGCTCGTCGCCCTGCCCGGGAATCCGCTGGCCGCGCTCATGGCCGTGGTGACCCTGCTGGAACCGCTGCTCGAAGCGGCCACTGGCCAGCCGCCGTCGTCCCCGGTTTCCGCCCGCAGCGGTGAGGCGATCCGCGGGGCCGGACACTCCCACCGGTTGCTGCCGGCCCGTTGGGCGGATGCGGCCGACCGGCAGGTGCTGGTGCCCTCCGAGCACACCGGATCGGCCATGATGCGGGGGCTGGCCCATGCCGACGTGGTGCTGGTCGTCCCGCCCGCCGGGGCTGCCGCCGGCGGCCCGGTCGGCTACCTCCCGCTGCCGTGGTACGGTCGGTGAAACGCCTCGGCCCGGCGCTGTTGCCGCGCCCTCGAGGCGGCGGAGCGAAGGAGGCCCCCGGGTGGGCAGATTGACCCAACGGCGCCGCATCGTGCGGTATTCGGTGGACGGCGGCCCGCGCGTCCGCGAGGAGACGATGGCCGCGGAGGAACCCCTGGAAATCCGCATGGGCGGACGTGTCTTCAGCGTCACCATGCGCACCCCGGGCGACGATTTCGACCTCGTCGCCGGATTCCTGGTCAGCGAGGGCATCGTCGCCGACCCCGGCGAACTGGCCAGCCTGCGCTTCTGCGCCGGCGAGGACGAGGACGGTCGCCAGACGTTCAACGTCGTCGAGGCCCAGCTGGGGCCCGGCGCCATCATCCCGGACCCCTCCCTGGACCGGCATGTCTACACGTCCTCCTCCTGCGGGATCTGCGGGACCGCCTCGATCGACGCCGTCTCCAAGACCAGCCGCTTCACCCTGGACCCGGAGGCCGGGACCACCGGTGTGCACACCCTGCTCGGACTCGCCGACTCGCTGCGCGAACGCCAGGCCCTGTTCGGCAAGACCGGTGGCGTGCACGCCGCCGGGCTGTTCGACACCGACGGGAACCTGCTGTGCCTGCGCGAGGACGTCGGCCGGCACAACGCGGTCGACAAGGTCGTCGGCTGGGCCCTGCGTGAGGGGCGGCTTCCGCTGCGGGATACCATCCTGCAGGTTTCCGGCCGTGCCTCCTTCGAACTCGTCCAGAAGGCCTACCTCGCCGGGATCCCCGTGCTCAGCGCCGTCTCGGCACCCTCCTCGCTGGCCGTGGACCTGGCCGACCGGGCCGGGCTGACCCTCGCGGCCTTCGCCCGCGGGTCCAGCGTCAACATCTACACCCACCCGAACCGGATCGACACCGATCCGGTACCCACCCAGCTGGCGGAGGCGCACGATGCGCCGTCCCGCCCCCGGCAACAGGAAGCAGGACGGACGTCGTGAAGCGCTCGGCACCCGAACAGGACATCAACGAGGACGCGCTAAAAGTCGGCGCCCCGAAGACGACGGCGGCCGGCGTCAAGGCGGTCATGGTCGCCCTGGAACGCGGCTACGAGCAGGCGGGCGTCAGCCGGACCGTGCGCTCGATGCTGCGGGTGAACCAGCGCGGCGGCATCGACTGCCCGGGCTGCGCCTGGCCCGAATCGATCACCGGTGCCCGCAAGCCGGCGGAATTCTGCGAGAACGGGGCCAAGGCCCTGGCCGAGGAGAACACCACCCGCACCGCGGACGCCGCCTGGTGGGCGGAGCACCCCATCTCCGAGCTGGCCGGCAAGACCGAATACTGGCTGGGCAACCAGGGCCGCATCACCGAACCCATGATGATCCACGAGGGCGAGTCCCACTACCGGCCCGTCTCCTGGTCACGGGCGTTCGCCACCATTGGCGAGCACATCAACGCCACCACCCCGGACCGCTGCGTGTTCTACACCTCGGGGCGCACGGCCAACGAGACGGCGTTCATGTACCAGCTGTTCGCCCGCAGCATCGGGACCAACAACCTGCCGGACTGCTCGAACATGTGCCACGAATCCTCCGGCACCGCCCTGGCCCCGACCATCGGCATCGGCAAGGGAACGGTCTCGCTGGAGGACTTCGAGCACGCCGAATTGATCTTCGTCGTCGGACAGAATCCCGGCACCAACCACCCGCGGATGCTCTCCGCACTGGCCGATGCCCGCCAGCGTGGCGCCACCATCGTCGCCGTGAACCCGCTGCCCGAGGCCGGTCTGCTGAACTTCCGCGACCCGCAGACGGTCGCCGGGGTCGTCGGTGACGGCGCCCGGATCGCCGACGAGTTCCTGCAGATCAAGGTCGGCGGCGATCTGGCCCTGTTCCAGGCGTTCGGGCACCTGCTGTTGGCCGAGGAGGCACGCGTGCCCGGCAGCGTCGTGGACCACGACTTCGTCGCGGCACAGACCAACGGGTTCGACGCCTACACCGCGGCCCGCGCCGACATCGACTGGGACGCCACCGAGGAGGCCACGGGCCTCACCCGCGCCGAGATCACCTCCATCGCCGGGCTGCTCGCGAAATCCAAGGCCACGATCATCTGCTGGGCGCTGGGCCTGACCCAGCAGCCGCACTCGGTGGACACGCTCAAGGAGCTCATCAACGTCCTGCTGCTGCAGGGCAACTTCGGCAAGCCCGGCGCCGGTGCCTGCCCGGTGCGCGGGCACTCCAACGTCCAGGGCGACCGGACCATGGGCGTGTGGGAGAAGCCGAAGGAGGAATGGCTGGCCGCCCTCGACGCCGAATTCGGGATCACCAGCCCGCGCGAGCACGGCTACGACTCGACCGACACGGTCGGGGCCTTCGAAAAGGACGACGTCGATGTCTTTGTCTCGATGGGCGGGAACTTCTCGCTGGCCTGCTCCGACACCGAGGCGCTGGAGGCCGGGATGCGCCGCGCCGGGCTCACCGTGCACATCTCCACCAAGCCCAACCGCTCCCATGTGGTGCACGGTCGGACCTCGCTGATCCTGCCCACGCTGGGCCGTACCGACCGGGACGACAAGCACCCGGACGGGCCGCAGTTCCTCTCGGTGGAGGACTCGATGTCCGTCGTGCACACCACCCAAGGCCGGCTGGCACCGATGTCCCGGCACATGCTGGCCGAACCGGTCATCGTCGCGCGCATGGCAGCGGCGACCTTCGGGGAGGGACACGTCGTGGGGTGGCGGGCCATGGCCGAGGACTACGACGTCATCCGCGACCACATCGCGGCCGTCTGCCCCGGATTCGAGGATTTCAACCGCCGTGTGCGTACCCGCAACGGCTTCGTGCTGCCCAACCCGCCGCGCGACACCCGGACCTTCGCCACGGACATCGGCAGGGCCCGGTTCACGGTCAGCCCGCTGGAGTACCTGAAGGCGCCCGCCGGGCACCTCATCCTGCAGACCATGCGCAGCCATGACCAGTACAACACCACGTTCTACGGGCTGGACGACCGCTACCGGGGGATCTCCAACGGCCGCCGGGTCATCCTGGTCCACCCCGAGGACCTCGCCGAGCTGGGCTACGCCGACCGCGACCTCGTCGACGTCATCTCCACCTTCGCGGGAACCGAACGCCGGGCCAACCGCTTCCGGCTGGTCTCCTATCCGACGGCACGCGGCTGCGCCGCGGCCTACTTCCCGGAGGCGAACGCGCTGGTGCACCGTGGGCTGGTCGCGCGGGAATCGAACACCCCCGGCTACAAGGCCATGACCGTCAACTTCGTGGCGCACACCGCCGAACCCAACCGGGTCTTCGACGAGCGTGAACGCCCCGCAGTCGAGGCGGTCCCCGCCCGGTAGGGGCACGGCGGTGCGCGCCCGGTAGCATGGATCCGGCCCCTTCCCGGGTCGGACCCGATCGACCGAAGGAATGCCGCCGTGAGCATGGACCAAGCCGCCTGGAACTCCCTGTGGAGGATGTCCTCGGGGCAGACCGGACGCCAGTTCGCCCCCGGGACCGTCCGCCGCGTCGTCGGGTTCGCCCGTGGCTACGGCGGGCGCCTGGCCGTCTTCGTCATCCTGTCGGTGGTCGCCGCCGTGCTGGCCGTGGCAACCCCGGTGCTGGCGGGCCGGGTCGTCGACGCGATCGTCGCCGACGGGCCGTTGTCGTTGATCGTGGACCTGGCGCTGCTCATCGCCGCGGTGGCCGTGGTCGAGGCCGGGGTCTCGCTGTGGAACCGGTGGCTGTCCTCGAGCCTGGGCGAGCAGGTGATCTACGATCTGCGCACCGCGGTGTTCGAGCACGTCCAGAAGATGCCGATCGCCTTCTTCACCCGCACCCGCACCGGGGCCCTGGTCAGCCGGCTGAACAACGACGTCATGGGTGCCCAGCAGGCCTTCGCCGGCACGCTTTCCGGGGTGGTGAGCAACATCGTGGCCCTCGTGCTCACCGCCGTCGTCATGTTCGGCACCTCCTGGCAGCTGACCCTGCTCGCGGTGGTCATGCTCCCCATCTTCCTCATCCCCGCCCGGCGCATGGGTTCGACGCTGGCCCGGCTCCGGCGCGAGGCCGCTGACTACAACGCCGAAATGGGCTCGCAGATGACCGAGAGGTTCTCCGCCCCGGGAGCCACCCTGGTGAAGCTATTCGGCCGCCCCGAGGCCGAGGTCGGTGCCTTTGCCGACCGTGCGGCCCGCGTGCGCGACATCGGCGTGAAGACGGCGCTGCGCCAGTTCACCTTCGTCACCGCCTTGACCCTGGTCGCCGCGCTGGCGCTCGCGCTGGTCTACGGCATGGGCGGCGCCTTCGCGCTGACCGGCCAGCTCGAGGCCGGCGACGTCGTCACCCTGGCCCTGCTGCTGACCCGTCTCTACGCTCCCCTGACCGCCCTGGCCAACGCCCGTGTCGAGGTGATGAGCGTCCTGGTGTCCTTCGACCGGGTCTTCGAGATCCTCGACCTGGAACCGCTGCTCGCCGAGAAGCCGGACGCCCGCCAGGTACCGGCCGGGCCGGTCCCCGTGCGTTTCCGCGACGTGCGTTTCGGCTATCCCAGCGCCGACAAGGTCTCGCTGGCCTCCCTCGAGGAGGTCAGCGTGCTGGACACCCGCGGCGGTGAGGAGGTCCTGCACGGCATCGACTTCGAGGTCCCGGCCGGGCAGACCTACGCCCTGGTGGGCTCCTCCGGGGCGGGCAAATCGACCATCGCCCAGCTGCTGGCTCGCCTCTACGACGTGGATGGGGGAGCGGTGGAACTCGCGGGCCTGGACGTCCGCGATGCCACGTTCGCCTCCCTGCGCGAGACGGTGGGGATGGTGACCCAGGACGGGCACCTCTTCCACGAGACCATCGCCGCCAACCTGCGCCTGGCCGCGCCCGCGGCACCCGACGCAGCCCTCTGGGACGCCCTGCGCCGCGCCCGGCTCGACGAGCTGATCCGTTCGCTGCCCGACGGCCTGGACACGATGGTGGGCGAGCGCGGCTACCGCCTCTCGGGCGGCGAACGCCAACGCCTGACCATTGCCCGGCTGCTGCTGGCCGCCCCGCGCGTCGTCCTGCTCGACGAGGCAACCGCCGCGCTGGACTCCACCAGTGAAGCCGCCGTGCAGGCCGCCCTGGTGGAGGCGCTGTCGGGCCGCACCGCCGTCGTCATCGCGCACCGGCTCTCCACCATCCGCACCGCCGACGCGATCCTCGTCATCGAGGGTGGCCGGATCGCCGAACGCGGCACGCATGCCGAACTGCTCGCCCGGGGCGGACGCTACGCGGAGCTCCACCGGACCCAGTTCGCCGCCGCGGGACCCGACGCCGGCACCCACCCGTAACCGGCGGTCCCGGACCCCGGCCTGCGGGCAAACACGCGTCGTCCCGGCTTCTGGGCCCCCGTAGTGCAATCGATATGTAGAATCAAAGACGATGCGCCCATTCGCGGCGCAACGGGGTGCGGCGCGTCGTTGGGGGTGCGCGGGCGGACTCCGACCTCCGTGGCCACAAACGATCTGGAGCATACATGCAGCGCGGCACCAACCTTGGGCGGCTAGGCGACTTCAACCAGGCAGTGATCTTCGCATCGATCAGGCGGGCCATCGACGGCGTCAGCCGCGTCGAATTGGCCGAATCCACCGGCCTATCACCCCAGACGATCTCCAACGTCGTGCGCCGGCTGCTCGACCAGGCACTGGTCCGTGAGGACCGCACCATCGTTTCCGGGCCCGGGAAACCGCGCACCGTGCTGGAACTGGAAGCCAACCGGCAACTCGCCATCGGCATCCACCTGGATCCGGCCCTCATCACCCTGGTGATGCTCGATCTGCGCGGCGAGGTCGTCGCCTCGAAGCGGTACCCCGCACCGTCGGTCGAGGACCCGGAAGGGACTGTGGAACGGATGGCCGAGGCCGTCGAGGAACTCATCGGCACCTCCGGGCAGCTGCGGTCGAACATCGTGGGCGTCGGGGTGGTCGTCCCCGGCCCGATGGACGCGGACGGCGGACATGTCACCGGCCCGCCGCTGCTGGATGGATGGTCCAAGGTGGAGATCGTCAAGCCCCTGGCCAGCAAGCTGAACCTGAACGTCATCCTCGAGAAGGACACCATCGCCGCCACCATCGCAGAGGTCTGGCACGGGACGGACCACGAGGACGAGCAGAACTTCGTGTTCGCCTACGTCGGGGCCGGGATCGGCGTCGGCATGGTCGTCAACGGGGAGATCGTCCGCGGCGTGAGCAACAACGCCGGGGAGATCGGCCACTATTCGGTCGGCGAGGAGACCACGATGTGCTCCTGCGGGCGCAACGACTGCCTGGCGGGCGCCACCTCGTTCGAGACGATTGCCCGCAAGGCCACCGAGGCCGGCCTGGACCTGGGCATCGCCGAGAACGCCGGCGTCTCCGAGCGGGCCGCCGGCATGGGACGCCTGGTGGAGCTGGCCGACGGCGGGAACGCCGTGGCCGTCGACCTGTTGCGCACCTTTGCCCGTCGGGTGGCCGACATGATTGGCCAGCTGGTCAACGTTCTGGACGTCGACCGGGTGGTCTACGGCGGACCGTATTGGGAGCTGATCCGGGAGCACGTGCTGGAGACGGTCGACGAGGTCGTCAACGAGCGCTTCAGTGCCAAGGACGTGCACGGGGTCCGGATCGTCAACTCCGTCCTCGGTCCGGAGGTCGCCGCCATCGGCGGCGGCTGCGCCGTGCTGGACGCGAGCCTGTCACCGAAGCCGAGCGTCCTGCTGCTGGACTGAGGATCCCCGCCGTCACGACCCGGGATGACGTCTCGGATTGACAATCTATTTCCAGTGGAATTAGATATGATGGTTAGTGCTGCGGTAACCAAACTGCCCACCGACACGGCAACGCGAGTCTCAACGGCTTCCGTGCCTGGTGGGGGAACGGCAGGTTGGCGACCACGGGGAGCAGTGCTGGCACGGGTGCCGACGGGCGTCGTGGTGATGCATCAAGGGAGCCATCATCAGGACGCCGGTCGGCACCACTTTTTTATGCCGGCACCGGTCGACGGGATCCGCGGGCACGTCCGCGCGGCGGGCGCCGAACCCGCCATGTGGTGCCCCTGACCGGAATCGAACCGATGGCCTACTCTTTAGGAGAGAGTCGCTCTATCCGACTGAGCTACAGGGGCCGCAGGCCCGGATGCTGCACCCGGGCGAACAGCAACCATCCTAGCGGTAGTTGCAGGCCACGCCGAAAACATGGCGCGCCTCAGGACAGGCCCGCGTCGCTCCATTTCTTGCGGAACGTACGGATGAACGCCGCGATGGCGACCGCCAAACCGGTGGCGACCGTGGCGAAGAGCAGGATCCAGCTGGCCACCGTCAACGCCGAGGCAGTGGCCACGGCCGCGGCATCGACCGGGCCGGTCAGCAGCCCGTCGATGAGCGGGTTGTCCCACAAGTCCACGATCGCGAACGCCAGCGGAACGGCCCACAAGCCCCACCTGAGCCCGCGCCGGGGCACGTGCAGGGCGATCGTCAGCATCGTCACCAGGGACAAGAACAAGGGGAACAACGACCCGGCCGTCTTGTGCACGTAGGAGAGCTGGCCGCGGGCGTCGGCATCCATGTGGGGGCGCAGCTGCTCGATGTAGGACAGGTCGTAGCCGCCGATCAACTGGTCGGGCATCGCCAACCCGCCGGAGAGATCCTGCATCTGGTTCAGCACCACCAGGTGGTAGTACCAGAACAACAGCACCACGGCACCCAATCCGGCCCACAGGATCAGGTTCCCGTTGCCCTGGGCCTGCTCGGGGGTGCGCCCCGTGGTGGTGTTGGCCAGGGCGCTACCCGAACGCGGTGCCGGTCCCGTCGGTTGCCGGCGGGCCGGCCCACCTGATCCGGCTGCCGCCGTCGTTCCCGCGCCCCCGGTGGTGGTGTTCGGGCGGTTGCGGGGCTTCTTGCGGCGCTGCGCGGGCTTCTTGGACATGCTGCCCATTATGCCGCCGGACCCCACCGCCACTGAAAACGCCCGATGCGCGGCGACCGTAGACTGGAGGCACCATGGATTTTCTCTTCGACGACTTTTCCGATGCGCGTTCGCGCCTGACTGCGGACGACGCCGGCGCCACCTCGCTGCCGAATGCCGCCGAACTGCTCGAGGGCCTGAACCCCGAGCAGGAGCGAGCGGTGAAGCATGCCGGCAGCCCGTTGCTGATCGTCGCGGGCGCCGGATCGGGCAAGACCCGGGTGCTCTCGCATCGGATCGCCTACCTGCTGGCCACCGGGCGCGCGCGGCCCCACGAGATCCTGGCGATCACCTTCACCAACAAGGCGGCAGCCGAAATGCGCGAACGCATCGGCGACCTGGTGGGGGAGCCGGCGCGCAAGATGTGGATCTCCACCTTCCACTCCTCCTGCGTGAAGATCCTGCGCCGCGAGGCAACCCACGTGGGGCTGAAATCCAACTTCTCGATCTACGACTCCGCCGACTCGCTACGGCTGATCACGCTGGTGGCCAAGGGGCTGGACCTGGACCCCAAGAAATTCGCTCCCAAGGCGATGCAGCACCGGATCTCGGCACTGAAGAACGAGCTGGTCGACGACGAGGAAAACGCGGCCACCGCCAACATGAACGACCCGTTCGCCGCGGCCGTGGCCGAGGTCTACCGCGGCTACACCCAGCGACTGCGCCAGGCCAACGCGATGGACTTCGATGACCTCATCGGCCAGGTCGTGAACATCTTCCGCGCCTTCCCCGCCATCGCCGACAACTACCGCCGGCGTTTCCGCCACGTGATGGTCGACGAGTACCAGGACACCAACCACGCCCAGTACTCCCTGGTCCGCGAACTCACCGGACCCGACGGCCAGACCCCGGGCGGGGAGCTGACCGTGGTGGGCGACTCGGACCAGTCGATCTACGCCTTCCGCGGCGCAGACATCCGCAACATCGTCGAGTTCGGCAAGGACTACCCCGACGCGGAGACCATCAAGCTCGAGCAGAACTACCGCTCAACCCAGACCATCCTCAACGCCGCCAATGCGGTGATCTCCCGCAATGAGGACCGGCCGGAGAAGCGGCTGTGGACCGCAGAGGGCGACGGGGCCAAAATCATCGGCTACGTCGGCGAATCCGAACAGGACGAGGCCCGCTGGATCGCCGACGAGATCCTGCGCCTGAACGACGACGAGGGCATCCGGCCCGGCGATGTTGCCGTGTTCTACCGCACCAATGCCCAGTCGCGCTCCCTCGAGGAGCAGCTGATGCGCGTGGACCTGAAGTACAAGGTCGTCGGCGGCACCCGGTTCTACGACCGCAAGGAGATCAAGGACGCGCTGGCCTACCTGCGGGTGCTGGTCAACGAGGAGGACGATGTCAACGTCCGCCGGATCCTGAACGAACCCAAGCGCGGGATCGGGGACCGGGCCGAATACGCCATCGCCGCACTGGGCCAGAAGGAGCGCATCGCCTTCACCGCGGCCCTGCGCCGCGCCGACGAGGCCCCCGGGCTGGCCACGCGTAGCGCCAAGGCCGTCGCCGGGTTCGTGAAGATCATCGACGACCTCTCCGTGGTCGCCCAGGGTTCCGGTGCCGCCGCCGCCTTGGAAGCCGTGCTGGAGCAGACCGGCTACTTGGAAACGCTGCGCACCTCCGATGACCCGCAGGACGAGTCCCGGGTGGAGAACCTGGCCGAACTGGTGGCCGTGGTGCGCGACTACGAGCGCGACAACCCCGAGGGGACGCTCGGGGACTTCCTCGAGCAGGTCTCGCTGGTGGCCGACGCCGACTCGATCCCGGCGGCCCCCACCGACGAGGAGGGTGCGCAGATGGCCGAGCAGGAGGGCGTGGTCACGCTGATGACCCTGCACACCGCCAAGGGGCTGGAGTTCCCGGTCGTCTTCCTCACCGGCATGGAACACGGCATTTTCCCGCACCAGCGCTCCATGGCGGACCCGAAGGAGCTCGCCGAGGAACGCCGGCTCGCCTATGTGGGCCTGACCCGTGCACGACGGCGGCTCTATGTCACCCGTGCCGAGCATCGGAGCCTGTGGGGCCAGTCCCAATACAACCCCGCCAGCCAGTTCCTCGAGGAGATCCCCGCCCAGCTGCTCGAGTGGAAGCGCGAAGGGGTCGGGCGCTCGGCTCCAGGTGCCTTCGGTTCCCGTGACTTCTCCACCAGCCGGTACGACAGCGGCTCCTACTGGGGCTCCGGTTCCGGTGGTGGCCGCCGCTCCGGCGACGCCGAATCCGGTTCGCTGCGCACCACGCCGACGGCCAAGGCCGTCGGGCGCGT
Source organism: Arthrobacter sp. ASL1 (assembly GCF_056680475.1). Taxonomy (NCBI): domain Bacteria; kingdom Bacillati; phylum Actinomycetota; class Actinomycetes; order Micrococcales; family Micrococcaceae; genus Arthrobacter; species Arthrobacter sp. ASL1. Next base: position 1,334,176 of record NZ_CM155284.1, on the reverse strand, counting down.
CCAACCGCAGAAGGAGGTCATCGCGCTCTCGGTCGGCGACAAGGTAGCGCACACCAGCTTCGGCGAGGGGGTGGTCCTGGCGCTCGAGGGGGCAGGCGACAAGACCGTGGCGAAGGTGAAGTTCGCCGCCGAGGAAAAGCGCCTGCTGTTGCGTTACGCGCCGCTGGCCAAACTCGGCTGACCGCCACCGGCCGGGGCGCTCACGTGGGCCGGACCGGCACGAACGAGGGGGCTGTAGTTTCTGCCCGCACGGCCCCGGGTGGAGGTATCGACAGGCGAAAACCCCCGGTATGACGGCCCAGGATGTCTACTCGTCGTAGAACTGTGCTCTTGCTCACGAAAGCGATAGCCTTGGCAGGGCATCCGCCACCCAGGGACTAAAGTTCCCTTTGGAGCCACCGGGCCAACACGAGCCGTGCTCCGAGTCAGAAACGACTTCGACGTAGAAGGACACACCCGTGGACCTGTATGAATACCAGGCGCGCGATATGTTCGAGCAGCACGGTGTCCCCGTGCTTGCCGGCATCGTTGCCTACACCCCTGAAGAAGCCAAGGCTGCCGCCGAGAAGATCGGCGGAGTTGTCGTGGTCAAAGCCCAGGTCAAGGTCGGAGGCCGTGGCAAGGCCGGCGGCGTCAAGGTCGCCAAGACCGCCGACGAGGCGTTCGAATACGCCACCAACATCCTCGGGATGGACATCAAGGGACACACCGTCAACAAGGTGATGATCGCCCAGGGCGCCGACATCGCCGAGGAGTTCTACTTCTCCGTCCTGCTGGACCGCTCCAACCGCAACTACCTGGCCATGTGCTCCGTCGAGGGCGGCATGGAAATCGAGGAACTCGCCGTCGAGCGTCCCGATGCCCTGGCCAAGGTCACCGTCGACCCCGCAGTGGGCATCGACCAGGCGAAGGCCGACGAGATCGTCGCCGAGGCCGGCTTCGCCGCCGAGCTGCGCGCCGACGTCGCCGCGGCAATCATCAAGCTCTGGGACGTCTTCGTGAAGGAAGACGCCACCCTGGTCGAGGTCAACCCGCTGGTGCGCACCGGCGCCGGTGACATCGTCGCCCTGGACGGCAAGGTCTCGCTCGACGAGAACGCCTCCGAGGTCCGCCACCCCGAGCACGAGGCGCTCGAGGACAAGGGCGCTGCCGATCCGCTCGAGGCCAAGGCCAAGGAATCCGGCCTGAACTACGTCAAGCTCGACGGGCAGGTCGGCATCATCGGCAACGGCGCCGGACTGGTCATGTCCACGCTGGACGTCGTCGCCTACGCCGGCGAGAAGCACGGCAACGTCAAGCCCGCCAACTTCCTGGACATCGGCGGTGGTGCCTCGGCCGAGGTCATGGCCGCCGGCCTGGACGTCATCCTCAACGACGAGCAGGTCAAGTCCGTGTTCGTGAACGTCTTCGGCGGCATCACCGCCTGTGACGCCGTCGCCAACGGCATCGTGAAGGCCCTGGAAATGCTCGGCGCGAAGGCCACCAAGCCGCTCGTCGTCCGCCTCGACGGCAACAACGTCGACGAGGGACGCAAGATCCTGGCCGACGCCAACCACCCGCTCGTGACGCTGTCCACCACCATGGACGAAGGCGCCGACAAGGCCGCCGAACTGGCGAACGCCTAAGGACCAGGGGAAAGAAAACATGTCTATCTTCATCAACAAGGACTCCAAGGTCATCGTCCAGGGCATCACCGGCGGCGAGGGCTCCAAGCACACCGCCCGCATGCTCGCGGCCGGTACCCAGGTCGTCGGTGGCGTCAACGCCCGCAAGGCCGGCACCACCGTCACCCACGGTGACGTGACCCTGCCCGTCTTCGGTGCCGTCTCCGAGGCCATCTCCGAAACCGGCGCCGACGTCTCCATCGTCTTCGTCCCGCCGAAGTTCACCAAGGACGCCGTCGTGGAGGCCATCGAGGCCGGCATCGGCCTCGTCGTGGTCATCACCGAGGGCGTGCCCGTGCAGGATGCCGCCGAGTTCTGGGCCCTGGCCCAGTCCAAGGTCGACGCCAACGGCAACCAGGTCACGCGCATCATCGGCCCGAACTGCCCCGGCATCATCACCCCCGGGGAATCGCTGGTCGGCATCACCCCGGCCAACATCACCGGCAAGGGCGGCGTCGGACTGGTCTCCAAGTCCGGCACCCTGACCTACCAGATGATGTACGAATTGCGTGACCTGGGCTTCTCCACCGCCATCGGCATCGGCGGGGACCCGGTCATCGGCACCACCCACATCGACGCGCTGGCCGCGTTCGAGGCGGACCCGGACACCAAGGCGATCGTCATGATCGGCGAAATCGGCGGCGACGCCGAGGAACGTGCGGCCGAGTACATCAAGGCCAACGTCACCAAGCCGGTCGTCGGCTACGTCGCGGGCTTCACCGCCCCCGAGGGCAAGACCATGGGCCACGCCGGCGCCATCGTCTCCGGTTCCTCCGGCACCGCGCAGGCCAAGAAGGAGGCCCTCGAGGCCGCCGGAGTGAAGGTCGGCAAGACCCCGTCGGAGACCGCGCACCTGCTGCGCGAGGTCTACCCGGAGCACGCCGAGGCCTCCAACCTGTAGACCGCACCGCCGGCCCCTGGCCGGTACCGCGGACGGAAAGCGGCACCCACCTTCAGCACGAAGGCGGGTGCCGCTTTCAGTTTCCGGGTGTTCACCGCTCGGGTGCGGACTGCGGCAGGGACGCCCCGGAGAAGTATTCCGGGTGCCGGCGGTTCGCCCCGATGAGCAACAGCAACCCGACCGCCAGGATGCCGATGCCGACCACGAATACCAGCCCCACGCCGAAGACCTCCGAACCCGACCCGTAGGACGGGTCCCAGCTGTCGATCGCCGTCTGCAGGAACACCGCGGTCAACGCGATTCCTCCCAGCAGCGGGGCCAGGAAGCGGAAGGTGAAGTTGCGGACGGTGCGGAACGCGGTGTGGCGGAAGTACCAGACGCAGGCAACCGCCGTCAGCCCGTAGTAGAAGCAGATCATCATGCCCAGCGCCAGGATCGTGTCGTTGAGGACGTTCGTGGACAGGACCCGCATCAACGCGTAGAAGGCCGTCGAGACGCCGCCGGAGAAGACCGTGGCGAAGACCGGTGAATACGACCGCGGGCTGATCCTGGCGAACCGCTTCGACAGTGCCCCGTGATGGCCCATCGCCAGCAGCGATCGGGCCGGGGAGATCATCGTGGACTGCAACGAGGCCGCGCAGCTGGAGAGGACCGAGAGCGAGAGCAGGATTGCGAAGGGCCCCATGACCGGGGAGGCGAGTGCGGCGAAGACGTTCTCGGCGTTGTCCGGGTTGCCCAGGCCGGTCCCCGTGTCGCCGGTGCCGGCGAACATCACGACGGCGATGGATCCGAGCAGGTAGATGGCCAGGACCACGACTGCGGTGAAGCCCGCGGCCAGTCCGGAGGTCTTGCCGCCGTTTTTGGTCTCCTCGTTCATGGTCAGGCAGACGTCCCAGCCCCAGAAGGCGAAGATCGACAAGCTCAGCCCGACAGCGAACGCTGAGAACGAGCTGATGTGCATCGGGTTGAACCAGTCCCAGCTGAAGGCCAGGTGTCCCGGCTGGGTCGAGGCCCTAGAGATCCCGGCGATGACGAACCAGGCCAGGACGACGACTTGGAATCCCACCAGCAGGAACTGCACGGTCCGCGTGGTGTGCAGGCCTCGGCAGGAGACCCAGACGGCCAGGCCGACGAATGCCAGGCAGGTGGCGATGTTCACGGGGATGTTCTGCGCCAGCGAGGCGAGCTCCGGACGCCCGGTGACCTGGGAGATCAGCAGGTAGAAGAAGTCGACGGCGACCCCGGCCAGATTGGAGAGCACGATGATGTTGGCCGCCAGCAACCCCCAGCCGCCCATCCAGCCGATCCTCGGCCCGAAGGCCTTGGACACCCAGGTGAAGGTGGTCCCGCTGTCCGGGGTGTCGGTGTTCAGCTCCCGGTAACCCAGGGCCACCAGGAACATGGGGATGAACCCGATGATGAAGATCGCCGGCAGGTACGGGCCGATGGCCTGTACCGTCGGCCCCAGCGATGAGGTCAGCACGTAGGCCGGGGCGATCGTTGACACGCCGATGAGGATGGCGGCGCCCAGTCCGATCTGGCTGGCGGCCAGTCCCTTGGACGTGCCTTCGCTGCCCGGAACGGTGGTGCCGTGCGTGGCCGGGTTGGTTCCGGTATTGGTGGTCATGGTTGTCTCCGGATCGCTGCTTGTTGCTGGGTGATGCAGTGGATGCCGCCGCCCCGGGCGAAGAGCTCGCGGGCGTCGACGCCGATGATCTCGCGGCCCGGGTAGGCGTCGGCGAGCACCGCCAGGGCCTCGTCGTCGTGGTCGTCGTCGAAGGTGCAGGCGATCACGCCGCCGTTGGTGACCAGGTGGTTGAGGTAGCTGTAGTCGACCCAGCCGGTGTCGTCGCGCAGTGTGGCCGGGGCCGGGACGGCGATCGCGCGGAGCGGGTTCCCGGCTACATCGGTCGCGGTGCCGAAAAGCGTACGGAGTTCGGCGCTGAGCTCGTGGTCAGGGTGGCCGGGGTCGCGCTGGTCGTGGTAGAGCACCACACCGGGAGCGGGGAAGGTGGCGACGATGTCGACGTGGCCGCGGGTGCCGAACTCGCCGTTGTCGCGGGCCAGGCCGCGGGGTAGCCAGATGACCTTCCCGACCCCCAGGAGGCGGGAGAATTCTGCCTCAATGTCGGCCTTCGTCGCCCCCGGGTTGCGCTGGGGGTCGAGCTGGACGGTCTCAGTGGCCAACGCAGTGCCGGCGCCGTCGACGTGGAATCCGCCGCCCTCGTTGACCAGGGGTGAATCGATCAGCGGCACACCGGTGAGCCCGGCGACGGCTGCAGCGATGCGGCTGTCATGCCCCCAGGTGGCCCACTCCTGTTGGCCCCACCCGTTGAAGATCCAGTTGACCGCGGCCAGGTTGCCCGCTCCGTCGTGGACGAAGGTGGGGCCGATGTCGCGCATCCAGGCATCGTCCAAGGCGCGCTCGACGATCTCCACCGCGTCGCCGAGGTGGCGGCGGGCCGCCGCCCGGGAGGCGGGGTCGACCAGCATGGTCACCGGGGTGAAGCGGGCGACGGCCCGGGCGACATCGGCCCAGCAGGCCCGGGCGGCCTCGGCGTCCGCCTCGGTGTCGCCCAGCGTGTAGCCGGAGGCGGGGAAGGCCATCCAGACGCGGTCCTGCGCCGTGGTCTCGGCCGGCATCGTCCAGCCCATCTCAGGCACCCCGCACGGGAGCGGCCAGTGCCGCGTAGGTGTCCGGGCGGCGCGTGCGCAGGAACGGGAAGAGCTGCAGCCAGTCGCGGCGCTGGTCCAGGTCGATCTCCGCGACCAGGACGGCGGACTCGTCGCGCGGCGCCTGGGCGAGGATGCGCCCGTAGGGGTCGCAGATGAACGACGAGCCGTAGAAGGTCAACGACCCCTCGTTGCCGAAGCGGTTCGGGGCGGCCATGAACAGCCCGTTGGCGATCGCGTGGCCGATGATCGTCTGCTGCCACAGCGGCTGGGTGTCGAACCCGGGGTGGTCCGGTTCCGAGCCGATCGCCGTCGGGTAGGCCAGCAGGTCGGCACCGGCGAGTGCGTAGCTGCGGGCGACTTCGGGGAACCACTCGTCCCAGCAGGTCGGCAGGCCCACACGCAGCCCGTCCATGCCCGGCGGCGTGTACACCGGGTACGGGTCGGACGCCGGCCCGGGACGGAAATACAGGTCCTCGTGGTAGCCGGCGGTGACCGGGATGTGCAGCTTGTGCGTGGCGGCCTGCAGGGTGCCGTCGGCCCCGACGAGAATGGCGGTGTTCAGGCCCAGCCCATCGCCGGTGTCCGCGCGTTGGTAGAGCGAGGCATGCACGGCGGTCCCGTGGCGGCGCGCGGCCTCGGCGGCGAAGGCGAAGGTGGGGCCGGATTCGAGGTCCTCCGCGGCGTCGACCGGGATCCCTTCCGGCCGGGTGTCGGCGGGATAGCGGGAGAGGGTGAGCTCGGGCAGGAAGACGACGGCGGCCCCGTGGCCAGCGGCGCGGGCGATGCCCTCGTCGAGTTCGGCCCGCAGCGCTGCGGTGTCGGGCTGCCATCGGTGTTGGACGAGTGCGATGCGGCGGGTGCCGCGGTCGGGTGCCTCGATGCGGCAGGGCGGGGTCGGGGACGTGGTGTTGACGATTTCCAGCATGGCCGGTTCCTTCGACGTGACGACAGTTATATGAATGGGGTTCGTTTAGAAGTATGACCTCGGTCACGGCCCGGCGCAAGACCTAAAGCGAATTACATTCGTTTTCTTGTGGAAGGGCTGCCATACTCGGTTCCAGGAGCCGGACCGCGGCCCGGGACGCGAGGAGAAGACATGGCCCGCCCGACGACACCGAAACTCAGCCGGCCCGGCATCGCCGCCGCCGCCCTGGACCTGGTGGACCGGGCCGGCGAGTTCACGATCCCCGGGTTGGCCGCCGTCCTGGGTGTCAGCCCGTCCTCGCTCTACAACCACATCGGATCCAAGGCCGACATCGTCGAACTGATGCGCCAGGTGGCGATGTCGGCCGTCGCCGTCCCGGGCATGGATGACGACGATGGGGCCCCGGCAACGGGGGAGGGGCCCGGCTGGCGCGGCACGCTGCGGACGATCGCGATCGGCTACCGGGACTCCTACGCCCGGCATCCGCGGCTGATCCCGCTGCTCACCGCCTACACCGTGCGCGACCCCACCACGCTGCGCGTCTACGACGCCATGGCACGTGCACTGGCCGCCGGCGGGTTCGACCCGGCTGCCCGGCTGCGGGCCGTGACCATCCTGGACTCCTTCATCCTCGGCTCCGCCCTCGACGCGGCAGCGCCCGCCGTGGTGTGGGAGGCCGACGAGGCCGCCAGCGACGAATTCACGCAGGCCCTCGCCGCCGGCCTGGACGAGCCCGACCGGGCGCGCCGGACCTTTCTGGAGGGGTTGGATCTGATCCTCGACGGGTGGGCCGCGCGGGCGGAGGCGGATCGTTCTACGCTGGAGGTGTAGCCCGGCATTCCGGGCTCGTCCCGCCCAGTTCCCAGGAGCAACCGCCCATGCGCGCCACGATGATCCACGCTGCCTATGACATCCGCGTCGAGGACCGTCCCGCACCGGTCATCCGGCACCCCGGCGACGCCGTGGTCACCGTGGCCGCCGCCTGCGTTTGCGGTTCCGATCTCTGGCCCTACCGCGGGGTGCGCGAAACCAGCGCCCCGCATCCCATCGGCCACGAATTCGTGGGTACGGTGACCGAGGTCGGCGCCGAGGTCACCACGCTGGCCGTCGGGGACTTCGTGATCGCCCCGTGGGCCAACAGCTGCGGAATATGCCCCGACTGCCGCAACGGCGTCCAGGTCGCGTGCCGGCACCGGGCCATCTGGGGTGGCCAGGACGAGAACGGGTTGGACGTCGACGGCGGCCAGGGCGAAGCCGTCCGCGTCCCCAACGCCGACGGCAGCCTCGTCGTCGTCCCCGGCCTTGCCGACCCGGATGAGAAGCTGCTCAAGAGCCTGCTCGCGCTCTCCGACGTCATGGGCACCGGCCACCACGCCGCCCTGGGTGCCCAGGTTGGCCCCGGGCGCAGCGTCGTCGTCGTCGGGGATGGGGCCGTCGGGCTCAGCGGCGTGCTGGCAGCCCGGCGTCTGGGTGCCACCCGCATCATCGCCATGTCGCGGCACGAGGACCGGGCCGCGATCGCCCGCGCGTTTGGCGCCACCGATATCGTGGCCGAACGCGGCCAGGCGGCCGCCGGGAGGGTCTCCGAACTGCTCGGCGGGGTGCTGGCCGACTCCGTCCTCGAATGCGTCGGCACCGCGGAGTCGATGGACCAGGCCCTGGGCTGCACCCGAGCCGGCGGGGCGTTGGGCATCGTCGGCGTCCCCGCCGGGGGAGCTGAACTCCCGATCGGGGTGCTGTTCTCGAAAAACATCACGGTCGCCGGGGGTGCCGCCCCCACCCGGAAGTACATCCCCGAACTGCTCGAGGACGTGCTCGCCGGCACCATCGACCCCGGACTCGTCTTCGACGCCGTCATGCCGCTCGAGGACGCGGCAGAGGCCTACCGGGCGATGGACGAACGTCGGGCCACCAAGGTCATGCTCGTCCCCCGCGGCCAATGAAAGTTATGGCCACCGCTGTCGTCTCGGGGCTCCGGAAGGGTAGCCTCTGGGGGGTTCCGGCAGCCGCACCGATGGGGTTGTCCAGCGGTTGAGCGCCGCCCGGGGCCCGAGCTTGAGGGCGCCGCCAGACGGCGCCCCACCAGAGGAGCTGCATGAGCGCACAACCCCACAGTCCGGACCTGAAGACCCGCGATCTGGACGATCCCTATGCCCTGAACGCCCGCGACGTCCAGGAACCGCCCGCCACCTGGCGCGGCCGCTTCAGGTTCCTGGGCCCGGGCATGATCACCTCGGCCGCCGTCGTCGGCTCCGGTGAACTCCTGACCGCCACGACGCTGGGCGCCGAGGTCGGCTTCATCCTGCTGTGGTTGGTGCTCGCCTCCACCTTCCTGAAGGTGTGGGTGCAGATCGAGTTGGGCCGTTGGTCCATCTCCACCGGCAAGGTCGCCGTGACCGGCTACGACGAAGTCCCGCCACGACTGGGCAAACGCGGCTGGATGGCCTGGCTCGTACTGCTGATGTTCGTCCAGTTCCTCACCAGCCAGGCGGGCGTCATCAGCGCCTCGGCCTTTGCCTTCTCGGCGCTCATGCCCATCGGCGGAGACCCGTTCTCCGTCCTGTCGATCGGCACGTGGGTCGCCATCCTGGTGGCCATCGCCATCGCCATCCACGTGGCCAACAAGTACACCGTCGTCGAGGGGCTTTCCACCGCGCTGGTCATGGTCATCGCCGTTTTCGCCGTGGTCATGGTCTTCCTCATCCAGGGCACCGAATTCGCCTGGTCCGCCGGCGACATGCTCGAGGGCATGCGCTTCCAGGTGGCCGTCGGGTCCATGGGCGTTGCCCTGTCCATGTTCGGGCTCACCGGCGTCGGCGCCGGGGAGATCACCGCCTACACCTACTGGTGTGTCGAAAAGGGCTACGCCGCTTGGTCGGGGAAGAACGACGGATCCGAGGCGTGGGCGAAGCGGGCCCGCGGATGGATCTCCGTGATGAAGCTCGACGCCTGGGTCTCCTGGGTCATCTACACGGTCTCCACCGCCGCCTTCTACATCCTCGGCGCCGCGGTCCTGCACCCACAGGGCATCGTCCCCCAGGGCGACGAGGTGATGGGCACCATCGCCAGCATCTTCTCGACCGAGGTCGGGCAGTGGGGCGCCGTCGTGTTCCTGGTCGGCGCCGGCCTGGCCCTCTTCAAGACCATCATCGCCAACGTCCCCTCGCTGGGCCGGCAGGTCGGCAACACGCTCGCCGTCTTCGGCGCCTTCGACTGGAACAACCAGGTCCAGCGCGACCGCTGGATGCGCGTGATCATGGTCGTACTGCCGATCATCTGGGGCCTGTTCGGCACCGTCGTCTCCTCGCCACTGGCACTGGTGGTCCTGGCGGGAATCCTCAACGCGGTGTTCCTCATGGGCGTCGCCGCGGCGACGATCTATCTGTCGCACCGCCAGACCGACCCGTTGGTGAAGGACGGCAAGGTCTTCACCGTCCTGCTCGTGCTCTCCGCGCTGGCCATCTTCCTGGTCGGCGTGCTGGGCCTGGCCAACATGTTCTGATCCACCGAACGCGCGACGAAAGGACGAGGGCATGAAAGCCGTAGTGGTACATGGGTGCGGGGATCTGCGCATCGAGGAGGTTCCCGATCCGATGTGCGGGCCCGACCAGGTGCTGGTCGAGCTCGCCTGGGGCGGGATCTGCGGCTCGGACATCGCCTACTGGAGGAACGGTGCCTCGGGCACAGCCACCTTGAGCGGGCCGCTGGTCCTGGGCCATGAGGTCTCCGGACGCGTAGCGGCCATCGGTGCGGAGTCGGAGGAGGCGCTGGCCGGCCGGGGAATCTCCGCCGGCACGTTGGTCACCCTGCATCCGGCGACCTATGTGGGCCGGGACGCCACCGGCGTGTACGAGGGGGAGCGGTTGAACCTGTGGCCGGAGGTCAGGTATTTCGGCTCCGCGGCCTTCCAGCCCCACGAACAGGGCGCCTTCAGCCGGTACCGCACCGTCCATCCCGACCAGCTGCGCGTGATCCCCACCGGGGTGCCGCTGAAGCAGGCCGCGCTGGCGGAACCGTTCGGGGTGGCGTTGCATGCGGTGACCCGGGCCGGCGACGTGTCCGGCCGGACGGTGCTGGTCAACGGGTGCGGACCGATCGGCGCCCTGGCCGTCGCCGCGGCCCACGCCGCCGGCGCGCAGCACGTCATCGCCGCGGACTTGTCCGATGCGGCCCTGGACATCGCCTCCCGGATGGGAGCCGACGAGGTGGTGAACCCCGGAACCGGAGGCGTGCTGCCCACCGACGTCGACGTCGCGATCGAGGCCTCCGGGTCCCCCCGGGCGCTGGGCGGCGTCATCTCCGCGGTCCGCCGTGGCGGGGTGCTGGTCCAGGTGGGGAACCTCCCCGGAGGTGAGGTCTCCGCCGTGTTGGGGAACATCGTCACCCGGGAAATCGACTACCGCGGCTCCTATCGATTCGTGGACGAGATCAGCGACGCACTGGCCCTGATGGCCGGCGGTGTCGACGTGAGCCCGCTGATGACGCACGAGGTCCCCATCGAGGAGGCGGTCCGCGGTTTCGAAATCGCCGCGGACCGCGGCACCGGATCGTCGAAGGTCATGATCCGGCTCGGCTGACCCGACGCCCGGCTACGTGCTGGATGCACCAGCGGGGCGGACGGGGAAAAACGACCGTCCAACACGGCCGTGTCCGCCGGGGACCAGCAGCATGCCCAATGCGGCGTTGTACTGCACCCCCGGGCGGCCGGCCCCGGGCCATGGCCCCGTACGGTTGCCGACCGGGCCCGAAACGTCCAGCGCCCCGCGCAGGGTCTCGAAATCCCCGGGGATGAGGATATGCCCCTGGTCGCCGGTGTCCACGCGGATGGTTCCTTGGCCCAGGACGACGACAGCGTCCACCCAATCCCCGCTGAAGCGGGGGGTTCCGGGGGATGGGTGGGGGTTCTCGGTGGTGTGCTGCAGCAATGCCTGCATGGCCGTGCCTTTCGGATCGTCCTTGCCCCTGGCGGCTACCGGGGGCCGCTTCGTCATCCGAACCACCCGCCGAACAATCCGTGGGCGCCGCGTGCGTCGCCCGCAGTGGGGTTGGTGCATGGCCAGTCGGAGCTTTCCACCATGACTCGTGAAGCTGGTTCCAGCCTAGCGGGGTGTGCCGACAGTTTGAAGGAGGGCCCCGGGGTCGTTCATGTGGCGCCATCTGGCGAAACCTGAACGACCCGGAGATGGGCCCGGGCAGGAGTTGGGCGCCGGGCCAGAGCCGGCCCGCACGTGACGCGGGACCGGGCGGCTACTCGATCAGCAGGTTGCGGATGTCGTCGGCCGTCATCGCCGAGCCGAAGCCCTCCCCGGCATCCATGACCGAGGAGATCAGCTGGCGCTTTGCGTCCTGCAGGGCCACGACCTTCTCCTCGATCGTGTCCTTGGCGACCATCCGGTAGACCATGACGTTACGGGTCTGCCCGATGCGGTGGACCCGGTCGACGGCCTGGGATTCGGCCGCCGGGTTCCACCACGGGTCCAGCAGGAAGCAGTAGTCCGCCTCGGTGAGGTTCAGCCCGAACCCGCCGGCCTTCAACGAGATCAGGAACACCGGTGCCTTGCCCGACTTGAACGAGTCGATGACCTCGGAGCGCCGCCGGGTGGAGCCGTCCAGGTACGCATATTCCACGCCCTCGGCCTCCAGCCGTGCTGCGGCCTTCTTCAGGAACGAGGTGAACTGGCTGAACACCAGCGCCCGGTGGCCCTCGGCGAGGACATCGGCGAGTTGCTCGAAGAGCACATCGAGCTTGGCCGAGGCGACGCCGTCGTACTCCGGATCGACCAGCGAGGCATCCAGGGAGAGCATGCGCAGCAGGGTCAGCGACTGGAAGATGGTGAACCGGTTCTTGTCCATGTCATCGACCAGGCGCAGGATCTTCTGGCGCTCGCGCTGCAGATGCGTGTCGTAGATCTTGCGGTGCCGCGGGGTCAGCTCGATGTTCAGGACCTGCTCCTGCTTCGGCGGCAGGTCGGTGACGACCGCGTCCTTGGTGCGCCGGAGCATGAACGGGCGGATGCGCTTGCGCAGCCGGGCCAGCGGCTCGTCCAGGCCCTGCTTCTCGATCGGGCGCTGGTAGTTCTCCGCGTAGCGCAGCGCGGAAGGGAACAACCCGGGGGAGACGATCGCGAAGATCGACCACAACTCCATGAGGTTGTTCTCCATCGGGGTGCCGGTGATGGCCAGCTTGAACGCGGCGTTCAGGTCCCGGGCCGCATGGTGGGCCTTGGTGGCCTTGTTCTTCACGAACTGCGCCTCGTCGAGGATCAGCCCGGCCCACGTCTGGGATTGGTAGGCCTCGGCGTCGAGCCGGAAGAGCGTGTAGGAGGTGACCACGATGTCGTTTTCCGCGGCGATGGCGGACAGGGGGCGGGAGGCACGGCCCTGCGTATCGGCGATGGCCTCGACCTTCAGGTCCGGCGCGAAACGGGCCGCCTCGTCGGCCCAGTTGCCGATGACCGAGGTGGGGGCGACGACCAGGAACGGGCCCGGGACGGCAGTGGAGGACGACGCCGGGGCGCCGGCCGCGCGGTCGAGCCCACGTTGGGTGCGGGCCGGGTCGGCGCCCTCGGGGACCGCCGCGGCCCACTGCTCCTTGGCGTGCAGGATCAATGCCAGGGTCTGCACGGTCTTGCCCAGGCCCATGTCGTCGGCCAGGACGCCGCCGAGCTCGTTGTGCCAGAGCATGGCCAGCCATTCGAAGCCCTCGCGCTGGTAGGGACGGAACGTGGCCTTCAGCCCGGTCGGCAGGGCGGGAGGATCGGCGTCGGCGACGTTGAGCAGCGAGTTGACCCCGGCGTACCAGGAATCCGGGCCCTCGGTGACCGTGGCCAGTTCCTCGAGTTCCTCCCACAATGACGCCTGGTAGCGGGTGATCTGCAGCTCGGACTTCCGGTCGCTGAGCGCCCCGGCCTCGGCGACGAGTTCGCGCAGCTTGTCGAAGAGTTCGTGTTCGAGCGAGAAGTAGGTCTTGTCCGGCATCAGCATGCGGTTCTGCCCGCGGGAGAGGGCGCGCAGCACGTCGGCGAACGGGATCCGGCGCTCGCCGATCGCGATGACCAGGCCCAGGTCGAACCAGTCTCGCTTCTCCGATTCGACGGTCGTGACCGTCAATTCGGGGGACTCGGTCAGTTCCCGGTATTCGGGCGGGGTGCCGGTGGTGCGGATGTCGATCCCCTCGACCCCGGCCAGGAGGGGCAGCGAGCGCCGCACGAAGTCCACGGTGTCCAGCCCGTGCAGGGTGCGTGGGACCAGGGCGCGGCCGGCCAGGGCGGTGGAGTCGGCCAGGGCGGTCAGCGCGGCCTCTTCGAGGGAGGATTCGGCCTCGGTGTCGCGCAGGTCGGCGTCGACGGGGCCGTGCCCGTAGTCGAAGTCCCAGGACAACTCGACGGCGTCGCCGCCCGGGTAGTCCACGGAGAGGACGAGTTTCGGCGGCAGGATCGCCGGCAGCTCCACCGAGTCGTCCAGGGCGCTCACGGCCAGGCGGCGGCCCAACCGCGGGTAGACGCTGGTCAGGAAGTCCTCGACGTCGTCGGCGGGGACGATCACGGGGTCCGGCCGGTGCAGCAGGGCCACCTCGGCGGCGCTGAGCCGCTGGGCGGTGGGGGCCAGGACGACCAGACCGCCGTCGGCCCGGGCCGCGTAGACGCCATGGGTGCCGATCGCCCCGACCGGGGTGTCCGGGCCCAGCGCCAGGTCCCCGCCCTCCAGGGTGAGCGTGGGCACCAGCCCCAGCGCCCCGCCGTCGTCCGCATTGCGTCCGGCGGAGAGCCCGACGGAGGCGGCGTCGGCGACCCGGATCTCGGTGTCGGCGTGCGGGCCGATGAGCCGGATGCCCAGGGAGTCGGTTTCGCGCAGCAGCGACCACAGCAGCGGGGAGGAGAACTCGTCGAGGTAGAGCCAGTCGTTGTCCTCGCCGAAGTAGAGCTGCCCGTTGGCGCGGTAGAGGGGGACGAACTGGCAGAACCAGCGGTGCTGCTCCTCGTCCAGGTTCAGCCCGTAGGTCTTGAAGCTGATGGTGTTCCAGCGCAGGTTCCCGCGGATCCAGCGGCCTTTGCCGGAGCGGACCATGGGGCGCACGCCCAGGCGCCAGCGGTGGCTGGAGGTGCGTTGGTGGCCGACCCCGGAGCCGGGGGCCCACTGCCGGTGGGCGACCTGCGTGGTGTCCTGGAGCTCGAATTGCAGGGCCATGGGCTGCACGTGCTGGCGGTCCGGCCCGCCGTGTCCGCGGTGCCCGGACCCGGTGGTGGCCGCACGGTTCCCGGCGTTGATGAGCGAATTCAGCGTGTCCTGCCAGGCGGGGACCTTCGCCGGGGCGCTGGTGTTCTCGAAGAACACCCGCTGGGCCCGCAGGTGCAGGGTGTTGGAATAGATCAGCACCGCGGCGGCATGCTTGCAGGCGGCGCCCACCGGGCAGCTGCACCACGTCTCGCCCACGATCCACGCCCCCTGGGCATCGCGCAGCACCACGGTGGTCTCATAGGGCTCGGGTTCGGTGCCGGCCACCCGGGCGGACAGCGTCGAATCGCCGGTGCGGAAGTCCAGGTCCAGGACGTGCTCGGCGTTGGCATAGGCCTTCCCGCGGGTGAACGCGGCACCGCCGACCACGCGCAGGATTTCGCGGGCATCGACGAGCGGGTATGCGGATTCGGCCATCCTCCCATCGTTTCATGATCCGGGCCCCGCCGACGAACCGGGATGCCGGTTCCCCCGGTGCGCCGTAGGGTAATCGACATGAAGTCGACACCGTCCATGCAGACCCCACCGCACGAACTGGAGATCGACACGCTGGCGCAGTTCGACGCCCGCACCGCCGACGGGGCAGCGTCGATGGCCGGCTGGCACCTGCAATCGGTGGACCTGCGCACCCGCCGGCGCACCCTGGACGCGTCCGAGGTCGCCGGTGCGGTGTTCCTGGGCTGCGAATTGCCGGCCGGGTCCATCGAGGGCCTGCGCCGCCGGGGCGCCCTGATCTTCCCCGAGCTGCCCGGCCTGCCGTTCGACCCCTACCGCGGCGGCCTCTACACGGCGTCCGAACTCTATGCCGGGCTGGGCACCGCCCCCTACGAACAGACCGCCGATGCCCGCATCTACGCCTGGACCCGGCTGCGCGCGACGGAGCGCGGCACCCTCGACGTGGCGCTGGCCACCACGTTGCACGACCACGCGATCGGTGCGGCACTGGGGCAGCTGCTGGCCCCGGTTCGCGGACCCGGGCACGACGACGGTGCCCCCGGGAAGGGGATCGGGACCCGCGGTGTGGTCGGGGTGATGGGCGGCCACGCAGCAGAACGCGGGTCCGCGGACTACGCCGCGGCGATGCGCCTGGGCGCCGGGCTGGCGCGTGCGGGGTTTACCGTCGCCACCGGCGGCGGTCCCGGGGCGATGGAGGCGGCGAACCTCGGCGCCTACCTGTCGGGGGAAGACGAGCCGGCGATCCGGGATGCCGTGGCCACCCTGGAGGTGGCGCCGTCGTTCCGCCCCTCGGTCTCCGGCTGGGCGCGTGCCGCGTTCGCCGTGTTGGAGCGGCATCCGCACGGCACGCCGAGCGTGGGGATCCCGACCTGGTTCTACGGGCACGAACCGCCCAACGTGTTCGCCACGCACATCGCCAAGTACTTCGCCAACTCGATCCGCGAGGACGTGCTGCTCACCGCATGCACCGGGGGAGTGGTGGTGCTGCCCGGCGCCGCCGGAACGGTCCAGGAGATCTTCCAGGACGCCTGCGAGAACTACTACGGCACCGCCCAGGTACAGACGCCGATGATCCTGGTCGGGCGACGGCACTGGACCCACGACCTACCGGCCTGGCCGTTGCTGCGCGCCCTCGCCGAGGGGCGGGACATGGCCGGCTCCATCCACCTGGTGGAGGACATCGACGAGGCGGTCGCCATCCTCGCCGGCGGCTGACCGGCAGCCGCCGGAACCGTCCATAACGATCCGCGCAGCGCCCGGCCACGTCCAGCAGATCGGCAGGTCGGCTGGGTACGCTGACGACATGGACTCGAACCCGTACGTCGTGACCCGGCAGCGCCTGGTTCAGGCGCCCCCCGGAGCCATCTTCGAACTGCTGGCAGACCCGTCGAAACATCGGCTCATCGACGGTTCCAGCCCGGAGAAGCATGCCCGCCCGGACGAACCCCAACGCCTGGACCTCGGCGCCGAATTCGGCCCGGACCAGCGCGTGGGCCAGGGGCAGCGGATGCGCAACATCGTGGTGGAATTCGAGGAGGCCCGGCACATCGCGTGGCGCGATCCCCACGGCCACCGCTGGCGCTACGAACTGGTTCCCGCACCCCGTGGCACCGTGGTGCGCGAAATCTGGGACGCCTCGACGGTGAAACGGCACTGGCCACTGAAGGTGCGCGGGGTGGTCCGCAGCACGCCGGTGGACATCGAGCGCACCCTGGACCGGCTCGCCGACTACTTCGATCCCGCCACGCCACGACCGGCCGCGCCGGAGCCGGCACACCCGTCGAAGCCGACGGAGAAGACCAAGGCGATGACCCCTGCCCAGATGGCGAAACGCGAGGCCGAGAGGCAGGCGCGGGCGGACAAGGCCGCGCAGATGGACCTGGCCGCAGTAGAAGCGAAAGCGGCCAAGGAACAACGGGCAGCCCACACGGTGGAAACCCGGGCAGCACGCCGCGTGGAGCGGTCCGAACACGCTGCCCTGGCACGGCAAGAGCGCGAGGCGCGGAGCGTGGCGAAAGCCGACCAGGCAGCCCAGGAGGAACGGTACAAGGCGGAGAAGTTGGCCGAAGCCGAGCGGGCGCGGGCCGAGAAGACCGAGCATCTCGCCCAGCTCGAACGTGCCAAGGCGGAGAAGGCGGCGGAAGCCGAGAAGTCGCGGAACAAGAAGTTGGCCGACGCCGAACGTGCCAAGGCGGAGAAGCTGGCCGCAGCGGAGCGGGAACGGGCGGAAAAGGTGGCCGAAGCCGAGCGGGAGCGGGTAGGGAAAGCAGCGCGGCTGAAGGCGTCCCGGGCGGCCAAGGTCCGCAAGCATGCGGAGCACGCCCCCGTGGAGCCGCTCCCGCCGATCGGCGGAACGGCAGGGCCGTTGAAGTCGGCCCCGCGCCGGCCTTCGCGTGAGTCGATCGCCGCGGCCAAGGCCGGGCGGCAGTCGACGCCCGCACCGAAACCGAAACCCACGGCGGTCGCTCCGAAACCGAAGCCGGCTCCGAAACCGAAGCCGGCTCCGAAACCGAAGCCGGCCCCGGAACCGAAGCCGGCCCCCGAACCGCAGCCCGCCCCGGAGGGCTCCGCGGCGAAACCGACCCCGGAACCTGTGCGGACGGGGCTGCCCCCGGCCGCGGCCCGGCGGCTGCGCCGCGCCAGCTGAGCCGGTCGTGGCGGCACGGGCCGATCAGGCCACGGAACCGCCGAAGAGCATGCCCAGCAGGTAGGTGACACCGGCAGCGCCCAGGCCGATGGCCAGCTGGCGCAGCCCGCGCTTGGCCGGTGAGGCACCGGAGAGCAGGCCGACGACACCGCCGGTGGCCAGGAGCGCGATGCCCACCAACACGAGCGAGAGGACCACCGCGGGCAGCCCGCTCATGCCGAAGATGTAGGGCAGGATCGGGATCAGGGCGCCGGAGGCGAAGAAGCAGAAGCTCGAGGCGGACGCCCCGACGGCCGAACCGAGCGCCTCGTGTTCGTCCTCGACCTCATCGGGGACCTCGGGGTTCAGCGACAGCGACGGATCGCAGTCGCAGCTGAACTTGCCCATGCGCTCGGCAGCCCGATGCTCGGCGGCCTCACGGCTCATGCCACGTGCCCGGTAGACCAGCACCAGCTCGTTGGCCTGCAGATCCAGATCTGGTGCCGCGACAAGGGTGACCTGGGTGGGTTGCGACGCGGTGAGCAGCTCGCGCTGGGAGCGGACCGACACATACTCCCCGGCCGCCATCGACAGGGCGCCGGCCAACAGCCCGGCGATTCCGGAAAAGAGGACCAGCGCGCTGGAGACGCCGGTTGCCCCGATGCCCATGACCAGGGCCAGGTTGGAGACCAGACCGTCATTGGCCCCGAAGACAGCGGCCCGGAAGTTCCCGGAGAGTCGATTGCGGCCCCGGATCGCCAGGCCGCGGACGACTTCCTCGTGGACGAGTTCGTCGGCGGCCATCCGGGCGGTGGCGTCGTCGTCGTCTTCGTAGGGCGAGGCGCCCTCGGCCCGTTGCGCCAGGGCCAGGACGAAGACGGAGCCGAAGTTCCTGGCCATGAAGCGCAGCATGGTACGGCGGACAGAGGGCTGCACGGTCTTGTCGGCGTGCCCGCCGAGGAGGTTGGCCCAGTGCTCCTCATGGCGTTTCTCGGCGGAGGCCAGCCCGAGCAGGATTTCTCGCTCCTCGCCTTGGCGGCGGGACGCCAGGGCCCCGTAGATCGCGCCCTCGGCGCGTTCGTCGGCCAGGTACTTGCGCCATCGGCGGATGTCGCCGGCGGTGGGGTCCGGCCGGGCATCGGCGTTCCCGGCGGGGGCGTCGGGCGTGGGGGCATCCGGTGTCATCGGGCGTCCTTCAATCGGTTCGTTGGTCCCGCCCAGGGGCGGGGGCGCCGGTCGAAGGCTTGCGGGGATGCGCAGGACCTCGGACCGCCACCAGCGGGCCGAAGGTCTCGTTCGCCCGGCATGGACACCGGGTGGATTGCCGGACCGCCGTCACGGCGATCAGTATGTCGACAGATCCTCTGTCGTCCGCCCGGGCCTGGGGCCTCGGCGGACGGGGTATGGAACTACTCCCCTTCAGCCAACCATCATAGCGGAGTCGGCGTCGCGATGTTCGCGGACGGGGAGGCGCTCGAGGAAGAAGACCTGCGCTTCGCCGTCGGAACGGCCGGCGCGGGGCACGCGCACTGTCAGTGCGCAGGAGTCGGCCTCCCAATGTGGGCGGCCCGCCGTATTGCCCAGGGCGTGGTCGAGATCCCGGGGATGTGGGGCGATGAACCGCTCCCAGTTGCCGTCGACGTTGAGGCAGACGGTGCCGAGCATTGAATCGAATATGGGAAGAACGGAGACGCTGTGCGTCACGGATTTCCTTTCGTGCGTTCTTACCCGACACGTTGTCGCGCGGGCCGCTTCCTCATCCGAACCACCCGCGAACCTGGGGTTGGTGCGCGGGTAGTCGGAGCTGTTGCCCGCGTCTCATGAAGCTTTCGGCCAGCCTAACGCGGATGGACGCGCCACCCAAGCTATGGTAGGCGCCACTTGCCGTGCATCCCAGTGCTGGCACGGCAAAACCCGCTTGGCGTCACAGGCGGGTTTTGCCGTCATTTCCCCGCCGAGGGGCACGACGACGGTGCCGGCGCGGCTAGTGCTGCTCGGCCGGGACCCCCTCGACGTCGACGCGGCCGGAGATCCGGTCCGCCCAGTGCCGGCTGACCTCGGGCCGGGTGGCCGGGGTGAGCAGGCTGACCACGAGGTAGACCACCAGCGAGGAGGCCAGGCCGTAGTAGATCGGCTCGTTGGCGTACACGCCGCCGAACTTCACCTCCGAACCGATTTCCAGCACGATCATGGTGGTCAGGGTGACAATGGTTCCCGCAGCCATCGACAGGGCGGCGCCGGTGCCGTTGCCGCGCTTCCACAGCAGCCCGCCGAGGATGGCCACCAGCAGGCCGCCGACCAGGATGTCGTAGGCGATGGTCAGGGCGGCGACGACGTCGTTGACGATGATGGCCAGGACGATGGCCACCACGCCGAGGCCCAGTACCCAGTAGCGGTTCGCGGCGACGTCGTGTTCGGGGTTGCGCCCGGTGTTGACCTCGATCTTCTTGCCAAACCAGCCGGCGACGAACGGGGTGACGTCGTTGCGGGCCACCGTGGCGGCGGCGATGAGGGCGCCCGAGGCGGTGGACATCATCGCGGCGACGGCAGCGGCCAGCACGATGCCGCCGACCACCACGGGCAGCAGGTTCATCGCCACCTCCGCGTAGACGACGTCCTTGCCCAGGTTCTCGATGTCGATGCCGGGCAGGGCGACGCGCGCCGACATGCCGATCACCGCACCGGCGATGCCGTACAGGACGCAGTAGATGCCGGCGGTGGAACCGCCCCAGCGGGCGACCGTCGGCGTCTTGGCGGTGAACACGCGCTGCCAGATGTCCTGGCCGATGAGCAGGCCGAGGGTGTACACGACGAAGTACGTGATGATCGTCTGTGCGCCGATCCCGCCCCAGCTGAAGAACGCGTCGCGGGCCCGCTCGTCCACCCCGGAGGCGATGCCGTTGAACCCGCCGGCCGCCGACAGGGCGAAGGGGAGCATCAGGGCGAACACGCCGACGGTCTTGATGACGAACTGGACCTGGTCGGCCAGCGTGATGGACCACATGCCGCCGATGGTCGAGTAGACGAGCACGATGACCCCGCCGACGGCGATGGCCAGCCAGCGATCCCAGCCGAAGAGCACGACGAAGATCGTGGCATAGGCGCCGGTCGACGTGGCGCACAGCATCAGCGTGTAGGCCAGCATGACGATGGCCGAGGCGTTGGTGGCGTTCTTCGAGCCGTAGCGCAGGCTGAGCATCTGGGAGACCGTGAAGATTTTCAGGCGTTGCAGGCGCGGGGCGAAGAACAGGCTCAGCAGCAGCACGCCGATGCCGATGGCGATGACCAGCCAGGCGCCGGAGATGCCGAACTTGTAACCCAGGCCCACGCCGCCGACGGTGGAGGCACCGCCAAGCACGACGGCGGCCATGGTCCCCGTGTAGAGGAACGGGCCGAGGCGGCGTCCGGCGACCAGGTAGTCGCTGCTGTTCTTGGTGCGCGACTTGCCCCACCAGCCGAAGGCGAGCATGGCCGCCAGGTAGGCGATGACGATCGCGATGTTGATGGTTTCCATGGTGACCCTATTTCGTGTGGTGATGATGAAGGATGCTTGACAGTAAACACCTGTTGCCCACTAGGCTAAAGTGAGCTGGCTAACAAAGCAATTGCCCTAAGCTGTGTCACGGAACGCAGCACCACACCCCGCCCCTTTGCACGAGAACTCGGAGTATCCCACCCATGAAGGCGTTGCCCGTCGAACCCAGCAACACGCCGCTGGCGATCGGCTCGAAGATCCGGGCCGCACGGCATGCCCAGCGCATGACCATCGAGCAGGTGGCCGAGTCGACCGGGCTGACCAAGGGGTTCCTCTCGCGCGTCGAGCGCGACCTCACCTCGCCGTCGGTGGCCTCGTTGGTGACCCTCTGCCAGGTCCTGTCCGTCTCGATCGGGGACCTCTTCGCCCAGCCGGAGACCCATGTGGTCCGGTTGGAGAGCGCGCCGCGCATCTCCCTGGGCGGCCATGGCATCGTCGAGCGGTTGATGACGAGCCGCTCGGAGAAGCGCCTGCAGGTGATCCGTGCGGTCATCGAACCCCGCGGCGAGGGGGAGTCCGAGTTGTATTCGGTCGATTGCGAGGTCGAGGTGCTGCATGTGGTGTCCGGGACGTTCATCATCGTCTTCGCCAACGAGCGCTTCGAGCTGGAGGCCGGCGACTCGCTGACCTTCCCGGGCCGGGAGCCGCATTCCTGGATCAACCCCACCGATGCCGAGGCCGTCGTGCTCTGGACGCTGGTCCCTGCCGCCTCGCGCTGACGCCTGTTTCCTCGGCCTTAGCGCCTTAGCGCCTTAGCGCCTTAGCGCCTTAGCGCCGCGGGCCGGGGCAGGTCGAGTCCCTCCAGCAGGTCCCCGAGCAGCCGGTCCAGCTCGTAGCCGGCCTGCGTGATCTTGTTCAGCCCGTAGCTGGCCAGCTGGGAGCCGGGCTGGTCGAAGGACAGGACGGCGGCCCCGGACCGGTTGGCATGCAGCTCGATCCGCAGCGGCGCATGCAGTGTCGTGCCGGGTTCGATGCGGAACAACCGGGCGGCCATGGCCAGGCTGCCGATGAGGTAGATGCGGCTGGGTGCATCGTTGCCGGCCAGATGCAGCAGGGCCGAGGGGGCGTGGGTCCAGTAGCGGCAGAGGTCGTAGGCCGCTCCGTGGGCGGCCTCGCGCTGGAGCTCGTCCCAGGTCGCCCCCTGGCTGGCCATCCGCTCGAGTCCGGCGAGGTCGAGCGCCGGGACCGCGGCCTCGAAGCGGCGGCACAGCTGCTCGAAGGACAGGGTCGTCGTCAGGGCGATCCGGCGCACCATCACGTCGGTCGTGGATTCGGTGGCTGGATGCGTCACCTCCCCAGCGTAGGCCAGAACGACGGCGCGCGGCTTCAGCCCACATGTATCCAGGGTCGTCGTTGCACGTTGGGTTCGGCCTCGCGCAGCACCTCCCGCGTCAGGGGCGCGATCTCGCCCTGGCCCAAGAGCAGGAAGCCCGCAAGATTGCGCACCGGGGAACCCTCGGTCCAGCGGAAATACAGATGCGGCATGGTGCCGAATTCGTCGCGGATCCGCAGGCAGATCGCCGCCAGTGCCGTCGACACCGAAGGGGCCGTCGCCGCCAACACGTGGTAACCGTGCCGCGTCGTCCCGCGTACCAGCAGGTCCTGGGCGAAGTCCGAGTAGTCGCCGAGCGTGATCTCGATGAACAGCGGCCGGGCCGTCTCGGGCAGGTGGCTGGCGATGCGGGCGTGCACGAGTTTGTGGCGGTACCGTTCGGCGCTGAACCTGACCGGCTCGTGGGCGATGAGCGAGACCTGCCCCGCACCGGCGGCCGCCGTCAGGAGGGAATGGGCCGCGTCGTCGAACATGACGGTGGTGGCCCGCAGCTCGGTGGAGCGGCGGAACCGCGAGATGAAGGAGACGAAGAGGATCGCGGCGATGAACAGGGCGGCGATGCGCAGCCCGTCGGGCCGCTCGACGACGTTGGCGATCGTGGTGTAGAGGAAGACCAGGACGACGACGGAGAACGCCATCGTGCGCCACCGTTGCCGCCGGCGCCGGGCCGAGAGGGTGACGGCGACCGCCGCGGAGGTCATCAGCACCAGCACCCCGGTGGCGTACGCGGCGCCCTGGGCGTCCACGCTGGCCCGGAAGTGCTGCGTCACCAGCACGGCGATTCCGCCCAGGACGAGCACCAGCGGCCGGTTGGCCCGCGCCCACTCCGGGGCCATGCCGAACCGGGGCAGGTAGCGCGGGATGAGGTTCAGCAGCCCCGCCAGTGCGGAGGCCCCGGCAAACCAGAGGATGAGGATGGTCGAAAGGTCGTAGACGCTGCCGAACCCTTCACCGAGTTGCTCGTGCGCCAGATAGGCCAGTGCCCGCCCGTTGGCCGCGCCTCCCGGCTGCAGTTCCGCGGAGGGCACCAGCCAGGTGGTGACCACGCAGGAGATGACCAGCAGCACGCTCATGGTGACGGCCGCCGTCGTCAGCAACCGCTTGGCCCCGGCGATCCGCCCGGCCGGATCCGCCTCGGTGTCGGTGGCCCGGCCGCGGATCTGTGGCATGACCGCCACGCCGGTCTCGAAACCGGACAGCCCCAGGGCGAGCTTCGGGAAGACGAGCAGGGCCATGGCCACCATGAGCCAGGGGCTGCCGTGGCTGGTGGTCAGCGTGGTCCACCAGTCGCCCACCGGCCCCGGGGCGGCGACGATGCGCCCGAGGCTGGAGGCCAGCACGACCACGTTCAGTGCCAGGTAGGCACCGACGAGGACGACGGCCAACGAGATGACCTCGGTGAACCCGCGCAGGAACAACAACGTGAGCAGGACCAGCAGCACCAGGGTGATGGGCACGTTCTTGTCCTCGAACCAGGCCGGGGTGAAGGGGTTCTCGATGATGTGGGCGGTGGCATCGGCGGCGGAGAGCGTCATGGTGATCATGAAGTCCGTTGCCGCAAAGCCCAGCAGCACCAGGACCAGGACCTTGCCCTTCCAATGGGGCAGCAGCCGTTCGAGCATCGCGATCGAGCCCTGCCCATGCGGGCTCTCGGCGGCGACCCTGCGGTAGATCGGCAGCGCGGCACCCAGGGTGACGGCGACCAGGACGAGCGTGGCCAGCGGGGCGAGCACCCCGGCGGCCAGCACCGCGATGGCCGGCTGGTACCCCAGCGTGGAGAAGTAGTCCAGGCCCGACAGGCACATGACCTTCCACCAGGCCTGCCCGGTCTCGTGGCCGGGGCGTGCCTGGCCGGGGGCCTCGGGATGGGCGATTCCGGCGTCCATGAGCCAGCTGCCCAGACGGCGTTGGAGGGGGCGCCGGATGGGGCGCCGGGGGCCGCGGCCCGGGGCGGTGCGCAGGCCCGCTGTGTTCTTCACGAGGTGGAACACTACGCCTGCAGCGGACGGATGCAAGAGGACAAGGTCCGCCGGGGCAGTGATCCCCGACACGGCGCCGCTGACCGGTCGGGCCTTGACCCGATCGCGGGGCGGAACAAGGCTGGGGCAGGCGTGCCGGCGTCGTGCTCCTTGACTGTGCCGCGGGCCACAAATAGCATGAAGAGCAACAAATGTATCTTATGAGGCAACTGGCGTCGTCGGCATTCCGGGGACCTGCCGCGAAGGAGAACCATGGAAGAGATCCGCATCGAGGCCAACGGGAACATCGGGCCCATCGATTCCTCGCGCATCCCGCGCTTTGCCGGGGCCGCCACCTATGCCCGGCTGCCGCGCCTGGACCAGGTCACCGGCGCCGGCATCAAGGTGGTCGGCGTGCCGTTCGATGCCGGGGTCTCCTATCGGCCCGGCGCCCGGTTCGGCTCCAACCACGTGCGTGAATCCTCCCGCCTGCTGCGCCCCTACAACCCGGCGATGGACATCTCCCCGTTCGAGAACGTCCAGGTCGCCGACGCCGGGGACATGGCGGTGAACCCGTTCAACATCAACGAGGCCATCGAGACGATCCAACAGAACGCGCTGGACCTGACCGCCGACGGCTCCTCGCTGATGACCATCGGCGGTGACCACACCATCGCGTTGCCGCTGCTGCGCGCCGCCGCCGAACGCGCCGGGGAGCCGGTGGCCATGCTGCATTTCGACGCCCACCTGGACACCTGGGACACGTACTTCGGCGCCGAATACACCCATGGCACCCCGTTCCGCCGGGCCGTGGAGGAGGGCATCCTCGACACCGAGGCCATCTCCCACGTCGGCACCCGCGGCCCGCTCTACGGCAAGAAGGACCTCGAGGACGACAAGCGCTTCGGCTTCGGCATCGTGACCTCCTCCGACGTCTACTACCAGGGCGTGGCGGAGATCGTCGCCAAGCTGCGCGACCGCATCGGCAACCGTCCGCTGTACATCTCGGTGGACATCGACGTGCTGGACCCGGCGCACGCGCCCGGAACCGGAACCCCCGAGGCCGGCGGCATCACCAGCCGCGAGCTGCTGGAGATCCTGCGCGGCATGCGCGGGATGAACCTCATCGGCGCCGATCTGGTCGAGGTCGCCCCGGCCTACGACCACGCAGAGATGACCGGCGTCGCCGGCTCCCACGTCGCCTACGACCTGGTCTCGCTGATGGCGGACCGCCGCACCACCGGGCAGGAGGCCTCCTAGATGTCCACCACCGCAGAAACCACCCCGACGACAACGCCGGCACCGCGCAACGGCGGCGACCTGGCCATCGAGACGCTCTCCGCCCTCGGGGCGCGCACCGTGTTCGGCATCCCGGGCCAGCACGCCCTGGGCCTGTTCGATGCGCTTTCGCGCTCGGACCTGCACTTCGTCTCCTCCCGGGTGGAGAACAACTCAGCATTCGCCGCCGACGGCTACTCCCGGGCCACCGGCGAGGTCGGCGTGCTGTTCCTGTCCACCGGGCCCGGGGCGCTGACCTCGCTGGCCGGACTGCAGGAGGCCTACGCCACCGGCGTGCCGATGGTCGTGATCGCCAGCCAGATCCCGCTCGACGGCCTCGGTGCCCGGCGCAAGGGCATGCTGCACCAGCTCGATGACCAGAAGGCCTCCGCGGCCAACGTCACCAAGTCCCAGCGCACCGTCCACCACGCCTCCGGCATCCCCTCGGCCATCCAGGACGCCTGGGCAGATGCGATCACCGTGCCGCAGGGTCCCGTGTGGGTCGAGGTCCCCCAGGACATCCTGCTCGCCGAGGTGTTCGTCCCGCCCGTGGTCGACGCGCTCGCCGAGGCGTACGAGCACCCGCCCCGCGTGGAGCTCATCGAGGAGGCCGTGCGCTGGCTGGGCCAGTCCCGCCGCCCGGCCATCGTGGCCGGCGGCGGCGTCCGGCGGGCCGGCGCCCAGGCGGAACTGCTGCGCGTGGCCGAACAGCTGCGGGCGCCGGTGATCTGCTCGCCCGGCGGCAACGGCGCGTTCCCCTGGGAGCACCCGTTGAGCCTGCAGTCGTGGATCGAGGACCGGCACACCACCGAGGTGCTCGAGGACGCCGACGTGCTGATCGTCATCGGCTCGGCGCTGGGCGAGGTCACCTCCAACTACTTCACCCTCGCCCCGCGCGGGCGCATGATCCAGATCGACGCCGAACCCCGCGTGCTGGAATCCAACAGCCCCGCGCTGGGCATCCGGGCCGACGCCCGGGTGGCCCTGGAATTCCTCTCCGGCGCGCTGGATGCCCACCGTGCAGGGAACGACGCCGGTGCACCCGACTGGCACGGCAAGTCCCCGGAGCAGGTGGTCGCCGAGACGCTGGAAAAGGTCACCGGACGGCTCGACGCCCAGGGCCTGGCCTTGGAGCGCCGCTTCATGGACGACATCCGGTCCGCCGTCCCGTCCACCATGCAAACCTATTGGGACATGACGATCGCCGCCTACTGGGGCTGGAGCTGCTGGGACGCCCGGGACGGCGAATTCCATTCCGCCCAGGGCGCCGGCGGGCTCGGCTACGGGTTCCCCGCGGCCATCGGCGGGGCCGTCGGCCTGGCCGTGGCGGGCAGGACCGGCATCGACGGCCGCGTGCTGGCCGTCTCCGGCGACGGATCCTCGATGTACTCCATCGCCGAACTGGCCACCGCGAAGCAGCACCAGACCGCTGTCACCTGGCTGATCGTCGACGACGGCGGCTACGGCATCCTGCGCGAGTACATGGAGGGGGCGTTCGGCAAGGCCACGGCCACCGAGCTGGCCCGCCCTGACTTCGTGGCGTTGGCCCAATCGTTCGGCATCCCGGCCCGTGCCGTGGCACCGCAGGACATCAAGGCCGCCCTGGAGGAGTCCTTCGCCGCGGAGGGCCCGAATGTCGTGGTCGTGCAGACGCTGCTGAAGATGTTCGCCCCCACCCACCTGGGCTGACCGGGGGCCGGTCCTCACCCGTCCGTGGCGCCGGCACGGACCACGAGGACGGGGCAGTGCGCCCGGGAGATGCAGGCCGAACTGACCGACCCGAGCAGCAGGCCGCCGAATCCGCCGCGGCCGCGCCGGCCCACGACCAGCAGGTCCGCCTCGCGGCTGGCCTCGATAAGGGTCGGCCGCGGGTTGCCGCGGCGCAGCCGTACGGTCACGTGCCCGGGCAGCTCCGGGCCGAAGGCCGCCACGAGTGCCTCGTCGACTGTGCGCCGGACGTGCTTCTCGAAATCGTCGATGCCCTGGACCTGGTATTCGGCCAGGATCTGCGGGGTGTCCCAGCAGGCCGTCGCCTCGATCCGTGCGTTCAGCGGCCCCGCGATGCAGTCGGTCTGGCGCAACGCCTCGACCGATGACGGGGACCCGTCGACCCCGACGATGAACAGCTTCCGCTCGTCCTGTGCCATGGGTCGCTCCGGTCCTCTCGCCGATGGCCTGTGACGTACATCATGCGCGCGGGCACCGAAGAGGTGCGGTCCGACCGGCAGGCGCGACCCGTCCGTGCGGTGATCCGGCCGCCGTGCGCCGTTTCAATCGGGAGAACGGTCCGAATGTTCGGGACACGCCGGCCAAACGGGCCGTTCTCGGGCTTCAGACCCGCCCTCGGCGAACCGGGGGCCGGAACCGCACGGACTGGCACCGGACCGTCCCGTCGCAACCTGCTCCGGTGGTTATCCACATCCGGCGCATCACCGGTTCACGGGGCGGTCCGTGGCTGCGAACATCAGCAGATGACCCACATGGATTCGGTTCCCTCGGCTCTTCCGGAATCGGTGCGGTGGGCCACGATGGCCATGACGGTGGAACCTGGCCGGCGGTCGGACCACCAAACGCCCGTCGATGAGGCCGTTGGCCGTCTCATCGCACGCGCGGACCTAGCCCGCGAGGGACTGGGCAAGCAGGCCATCGACCTCCTCCTCAACGCACACCAGCTCGTCAGGATCAGGAGCGGCGTCTACCTGCCGGGCGACGTCGCGGACGGGCTGGCCCCCTGGGAGAAGGACATCGTGGCGTTACACGGCCATGACCTGGCGTGCCGGGGCGAACCGGTCTTCGTCGGGCCATCGGCGGCCCGCCTATGGGGTCTCGACGTCTGGAAGCTCGGACGCTCCCTGCATGTGCTCGAGCGCAGCGCGAACCGCGTGAACGTCCGCGGACCGCAGATCATCTGCCACAACTTCAGGCTCGGAGACCACGATCTGGCCACGGTCCGCGGGCTCAAGGTGACCAGTCTGGAACGAACCGTCATCGATTGCCTACGCTCCGTCGGGCTGACACAGGGCGTGGTGCTGGCGGATTCGGCGCTGCGGCGCGGTGCGGACCCCTACGTCCTGACGGCGACCCTGGAAAGGGCGCGCGGCGCTCGCGGCGTCCGTCGCGCGGCCACGCTGCTCGCCCTGGCCGATGGGCGTTCCGAATCGGTGGCGGAGGGCCGGATGCGCATGCTCATGGAACGCTGGAAGTTCCCCGCGCCGGTGTTGCAACACGAGGTGGTGACGGCCCGCAGCCGCTATCGGCTGGACATGGCCTGGCCGGAGTTCGGCCGCGCACTGGAGGTCCACGGAAACGGAAAGTACTTCCAGGACGTCGGCACGGCGGAGAAACTGCTCCGCGAACGAAAGCGCGAAGTGGAGCTCGCCGAGGCAGGGATCACTGTCCTTAACGTCTGGTGGGAACAGCTTGACGAGCCCGATCTGCGCTCGCGCGTCGAACGCCACCTGGCGCCCCTGCTCCATCCGGCGGCCTGAGCAGGGGCGCTGTCGTCTAGCGCAGGACGACCGTGCGGTTCTCCAGGAGGAACACCCGTCCCTCGCAGTGCCATTTCACCGCGTTGGATAGCGCCTTGCACTCGGTGTCGCGGCCGGCGGCGACCAGGTCGGCGGGGGAGAAGGTGTGGTCCACGTCCTGGACCTGCTGGGAGATGATCGGCCCCTCGTCGAGCTCGCTGTTGACGTAATGCGCCGTGGCGCCCACCGTCTTGACGCCGCGGGCGTACGCCTGGTGGTACGGCTTGGCGCCTTTGAAGGACGGCAGGAACGAGTGGTGGATGTTGATCGTCTTGCCGGTGAGCTTGCGGCTCAGTTCGTCGGAGAGGATCTGCATGTAGCGCGCCAGGACCACCAGTTCGACGTCGTAGTCGTCCATGAGCTCCACCAGTCGGGCCTCGGCGGCCGGCTTGGTATCCGGGGTGACCGGAACGTGGTGGAAGTCGATGCCGTGCCATTCCACCAGCGACTGGTGGTCGGTGTGGTTGGAGACGACGGCGACGATGTCGATCGGCAGCTCGCCCATGCGGGAGCGGTAGAGCAGGTCGTTGAGGCAGTGGCCGAACTTGG
Source organism: Arthrobacter sp. ASL1 (assembly GCF_056680475.1). NCBI lineage: Bacteria > Bacillati > Actinomycetota > Actinomycetes > Micrococcales > Micrococcaceae > Arthrobacter > Arthrobacter sp. ASL1. The sequence continues at coordinate 1,304,513 of NZ_CM155284.1, read as the reverse complement.
AGACCATGACCAGCACACGGCGCTTCTCGGTCAGCGGCCGCAGGCTCCACTGCATATCGTGGGTCTCGGCCAGCGGGGCGAACGCGTCGCGAAGGCGCCGCAGCTCCACGGCTGCATCGGCGGCGACCTGGGGGAAATCCTCGCCTGGACGACTGACGAAATGGATGCGCATGAAGAACCGGCTGGAGCCGAAGTCGTCAAACTGGCGCAGTTCATGGATGTCCCCGCCGTGCTCGAGCAAGTACCCGGAGACTGCGTGGACAATGCCGGGGCGTTCGGGGCAGTCCAGGCTGAGGACGAATTCGTGGGCGGGGGATCCGGCGGCCGGTGCCATGGTTCCTGCTTTCTGACGGTGGTGTGGTGCGGTGCGGCCGGAGCCGGGACAGGGTGATCATACCGGTGCCCACCGCCGACGTGGGAGTAACAAGAACCAACACGACGGCGGTGGGCCGGTGGGGAGGGGTTGGCCTCAGGGGACCTCGGGGGCGGCGAACTCGCTCATGGCATCGAGCAGCCAGTGCACGGTGTAGTCCGCGAACGAGGCCCTGGGCAGGAGGCGGAAGGTCGTCTCGTCCGATTTCCACAGCAGGATCGGCACGGGGCCGAGCTGCGTGGAGACGGCGGTTCCCGCCGCGAAGACCGAGGGGTGCAAGTCGTAGTGGCACCCCTTTTCAAGGACCGCGCGGGCCGAGGGACCGGAAAGCTCCAGGGTGGTGCGGTTTGCCGAGAGGTCCATGACGGAACCGGGCAGCGCCTCCTCACCGGTGCCCAGGGCGGCGGCCACGGCGGCGATGTCGACGCTGTCGGGATCGGCGACGAGCAGGAACTCGTCCGGGCTGATCCACAGGACCTGGCGCCCGGCGGGACCGGCGACCTCCCCGGATCGACGCGGCAGCGTGGTGTCCAAAGCCGATTCCAGGGCAGCGGCCGATGGCGTCCCGGGTCGGGCCCGCAGTCCGACCTGGGTCAGGAAGGCGACCTCCCGAAGGGTGACCCCCCGTTCCCCGGACACGGACCCGGTGGCCATGGCATCGGCCAGATGTGCCACCGGGCTGGTGCGCAATGCTGCAGCCTCCTGGTTTACGGCGGGTGCTTGCAAGGTGTTCTCAGCCATCACGACGGCTCCCTTCAGGGTCGTAGAGGACGGGGGATGTGATTTCGACGTCGACGAGCCGGCCATCCACGGGGGACTGGACGATCTCGCCGATGCGGTTGCGGCCATTGGCGACCAGGGCGAGTCCGAAGGTCCGGCCCAGGGCCGGGCTGCGGTAGCTGGAGGTGACGTGGCCTTCCATCGGGACGGGGCCGGCCTCGGGGGTGATCGGTGTACCGGCGGTGACCAGCTGGGCGCCCTCGTCGAGCAGCGTGGTCCGGTCCACCGGCAGCACGCCGACCAGGTGCTTGCGGTCCTCGCGTGCCGTGTCCAGGCGGGTGTAGGAGCGCTTGCCAATGAAGTCCTTCAGCTTGGAGACCACCCATTCCATGTTGGCGTCCTGCGGGGTAACCGTCCCATCGGTGTCCTGGCCGACGATGATGAAGCCCTTCTCGGCGCGCAGCACGTGCATGGTCTCGGTACCGTAGGGGGTGATGTCGAGCTCGGCGCCCGCTGCGGCGATGTCCTCCCATACCTTCAGTCCGTACCAGGCGGCGACGTTCACCTCGAAGGCGAGTTCGCCGGAGAACGAGATCCTGCAGATGCGTGCCGGGATGCCGCTGGCCAGGGTCGTCTCACGGAACTCCATGAACTTGAACGCCTCGTTGGACAGATCCAGGTCCGGGGCGATCCGGGCGATGACCTCGCGCGACTTCGGCCCGACGACGGCGACGGTGCTGAACTGCTCGGTCACCGAGGTGCAGACCACGTCCAGCTCCGGCCACTCGGTCTGCAGCCATTCCTCCAGCCAATCCAGCACCTTGGCGGCACCGCCGGTGGTGGTGGTCATGAAGTAGCGCTCGTCGTCCAGGCGCAGGGTCACGCCGTCGTCGAAGATCATGCCGTCCGGGGTGCACATGACCCCGTAGCGGCCCAGGCCCGGGCGCAGTTTCTTGAACCCGTTGGTGTAGATGCGGTTGAGGAACTCACCGGCATCGCGGCCGCGGATCTCGATCTTGCCCAGCGTGGTCGCGTCCATGAAGCCCACGGAGTCGCGGACCGCGGCGCATTCGCGCTGGACGGCGGTGTCCATGTCCTCGCCGGCCTGCGGGAAGTACCACGGGCGCTTCCACTGCCCGACGTCCTCGAATACGGCACCGTGCTCGACGTGCCACGGCTGGATCGAGGTCAGGCGGGCCGGGTCGAGCATCTGCCCGCGCTGGCGGCCGGCGAGGGCGGCGAAGGTGACGGGGGTGTAGGGGGCGCGGAACGTGGTGGTCCCGATGTCCCCGAGCTCGTCGACGCCGAGCAGGGCGGCGATGACGCCGATGGCGGCGACCCCGCTGGTCTTGCCCTGGTCGTTGGCGGTGCTGATCGAGGTGTACCGCTTGATGTGCTCGACCGAGCGCATGCCGGCACCCGTGGAGCGCGCGACGTCGGCCACTGTCTGGTCGCGCTGCAGGTCAACGAAGTGGCTGGTCATCGACGCGACGTCGCCGGTGTCGCCGATGAGCCAGAGTGGGCGCGGGGCGGATCCGGGCACGGCGTCGGCCTGCGGTGCCGGGGAGGAGGCCTGCGCCCCGATGGCGGCGACGGCGGCCCGTCCTGCGGAGGCGCCTTCGGACAGGCAGGCAGCCAGGTCGAACGAACCGTTCACGGCGCCCGCGGTGTACAGGTCGCGCACCGGATTGCCGGGCACGAAAGCCGCCAGTTCCTTGTTCCAGGCGACCTTGCCCTGGCGCTGGCTGAAGAGGTGCACCACCGGGCTCCAGCCGTTGGAGACGGCCAGCAGGTCCGCGGCGATGGATTCGCGCTCGCCGATGGCGGAGCCGTCGGCCGCGAGGGCGGTGACCTCCACGGAGCCGATCCGGCCCGTGGAGTCGGCGGCGGTGTCGGCGACGGCGGAGCCGAAGATTCCCCGCACCCCGGATGCCTCCAGGACGCGTGCCGCGACTGGGGAGGCCTGGGGCCGGGCATCGACGACGGCGGCGACGGAGACGCCGGCAGCTGCCAGGTCCGCGACCGTGTCGTAGGCCGAGTCGTTGGTGGTGGCCACCACGACGCGGGATCCGGCGGCGACACCGTAGCGGTTCAGGTAGCTGCGCACTGCCGAGGCCAGCATGACACCGGGGCGGTCGTTGTTGGCGAAGACCAGCGGACGCTCGTGCGCCCCGGTGGCCAGGACGACCTGACGGGCACGGATGTGCCAGATGCGTTCACGGGAGACGCCCCGCCCGGGGGCCTCGGACAGGTGGTCGGTCCGACGCTGGACCGCGATGATGTAGTTCGCGTCGTAGGCACCGAAGGCGGTGGTACGCGCCAGGTAGGTGAACTCGGGGGCCATTTCCAGTTCGCGGGCGGATTCGTCGGCCCACTGGATCGCCGGGACGCCGTTGACCTGTTCGGTGCCCGAGGAAAGCAGGGAACCGCCGGGTGCAGGCTGTTCGTCGATGAGGATGGTCCGGGCCCCGGAGTCTGCAGCCTGGCGGGCCGCGGCCAGGCCGGCCGGCCCGGCACCGACCACCAGCACGTCCGCGTGGACGTACTTGCGGTCGTAGTAGGCCTCGTCACGACGGGGATCGAGGACGCCCAGACCGCTGAGGTAGGAGGCGTCCATGCCATCGGTGACCTGCGTGACGGTAGCGGGGAGCATCGACTCGTCGACGTGTCCATCAAACCGCGAACCGACCTTGACCAACGCGTTGGCTTCCTCGACGCCGGCGGACAGGATGCCACGGGGGCGGCCCAGGTACAGCGAGTTGCCGCACGAGATGCGTCCGGCGGCCAGTGCCGCCGAGGCGATGGTGTCGCCGGGATGCGCGTTCAGACGCTCCCCGTCGAGCGTGAAGCTGATGGTCGAGGACCGGTCGATGCCATGGCCCGGGGCCCGGTTCGCGTCGAGACGACCTGGCAGCGGTGCGGACTGCTCGTGGCTCATTGTGCTCCTCCTTCGGGGGCGTGGTTTCGTGCATGGGCGAGCTCGGGCGATTCGGCGTCCGGTCGTGGCTCGTCCAATTGGTAGATGGCCTGGATCTCGTAGGTGGCGGTGTCGCGTAGGGCGTTGAACCACTTGCGGCAGCCTGCCGCATGGTTCCACCGTTCGGCGAAGATGCCCTTGGGGTTCTGGCGGTAGAAGAGGAACCGCGACCATTCGCTGTCGGTCAGTGCCGAGGGGTCCTCCGGATAGGCGACGTGGGCCTGTCCGCCGTAGTGGTATTCGGTTTCGTCGCGGGGCCCGCAGTTCGGGCAGTCGATAAGCAGCATGGGATGTCCTTCCGGGGTCCTAGTGGGCGACGGCGGCGGCGCCGTGTTCGTCGATCAGCTGGCCGGTCTCGAAGCGGTCCAGCGCGAACGGGGCGTTCAGGGCGTGGGCCTGGCCGGTGGCGATGGTGTGGGCGAAGGTGTAGCCGGCTCCCGGCGTTCCCTTGAAGCCGCCGGTGCCCCAGCCGCAGTTTACGAACAACCCGTCGATGGGGGTGGGGGAGACGATCGGGGAGGCATCCATGGTCACGTCCACGATCCCGCCCCAGGTGCGCAGCAGGTGCGCCCGGGAGAAGATCGGGAAGAGCTCGACGGCGGCGGACATCTGCTCCTCGATGACGTGGAAGGCGCCGCGCTGGCCGTAGCCGTTGTAGGCATCCACGCCGGCACCCATGACCAGCTCGCCCTTGTGGGCCTGCGAGACATACACGTGGACGTGGTTGGACATGACCACCGTGGGGTGCACCGGCTCGAAGAGCTCGGAGACCAGCGCCTGCAGCGGGTGGGACTGGATCGGCAGGTCGAAACCGGCCATCTCCGCCAGGACCGATGAGTGCCCGGCGCCGCAGAGTCCGACCTTGTCGGTCAGGATGCGGCCCTGGCTGGTTTCGACGCCGACGACGCGGTTGCCGTCCTTGATGAACCCGGTGACCTCGCAGTTCTGGATGATGTCGACACCCATTTCGTCGCACTTGCGGGCGAATGCCCAGGCCACGTGGTCATGCTTGGCAATGCCGGCACGCGGCTGGTAGGTCGCACCCATGACCGGGTAGCGGATGTCGTCCCCGGTGTTGATGATCGGGCACAGCTCCTTGACCTGGCTGGGGTCGAGCCATTCGGCGTCGACGCCGTTGAGGACGTTGGCGTTGACCCGGCGTTTGGACTCGCGGACGTCCTGCAAGGTGTGGGCCAGGTTCATGACGCCGCGCTGGGAGAACAGGAAGTCGTATTCGAGCTCCTCGGGCAGGCCCTCCCAGAGCTTGAGGGAGTGCTCGTACATTGCGGCCGACTCGTCCCAGAGGTAGTTCGAGCGGATGATGGTCGTGTTGCGCGCCATGTTGCCGCCGGCGAGCCAACCACGTTCAAGGATCGCGATGTTGGTCATGCCGTGGTTCTTCGCCAGGTAGTAGGCGGTGGCCAGGCCGTGGCCGCCACCGCCGACGATGACGGCGTCGTAGGAGGGCTTCGGCTCGGCATTGCGCCAGAGGAAGTCCGGGTGCTCGGGCAGGATATCAGCCATGATCAGGCTCCAATCGTGGAAGAAACGGGGGAGAGGTCGGGGTAGAGGGGGTGGGCTGCTGCCAGGGCGGAAACCCGCTCGGCGAGCGAAGCCAACACTGTCTCGTCGGCACCACCATCGGTGGTCCCGACGATCAACGCCTCGGCGATGATCTCCGCGACCTCCGTGAACGCTTCTACGGAGAAGCCACGCGTGGCCAACGCCGGGGTCCCGATCCGCAACCCGGACGTGACCATCGGCGGACGCGGATCAAACGGAACCGCGTTGCGGTTCACCGTGATCCCCACCCGCGCCAACAGGTCCTCGCCCTGCTGGCCATCAAGCACCGAATCACGCAGATCCACCAACACCAGGTGCACATCGGTGCCCCCGGTCAACACGCTGATCCCCCGCGCGGACACATCCGGGGCCGTCAGGCGCCCGGCCAGGATCCGGGCACCGGCCAGGGTGCGTTCCTGGCGCTCGGCGAACTCAGCGGTTCCGGCGATCTTGAACGCGACCGCCTTGCCCGCGATCACATGCTCCAACGGCCCGCCCTGCTGTCCCGGGAACACCGCCGAATTGACCTTCTTGGCCACCTCCGCATCGTTGGTCAGGATGATCCCGCCGCGCGGACCCGCCAACGTCTTGTGCGTCGTGGACGTCACCACATGCGCATGCGGAACCGGCGACGGGTGCAACCCCGCGGCCACCAGGCCCGCGAAATGGGCCATGTCCACGAACAGGTACGCACCGACCTCATCGGCAATCGCCCGGAACCGGGCGAAGTCCAGCTGACGCGGATACGCCGACCAGCCGGCGACGATCATCTTCGGCCGGTGCTCACGCGCCAGCGCGGCGACCTGGTCCATGTCGACCTCGTAGGAGGCCTCGTCGACCCCGTACGGGACGATGTTGTAGAGCCGGCCGGAGAAGTTGATCTTCATCCCGTGCGTCAGGTGCCCGCCATGGGCCAGGTTCAAACCCATCACCGTGTCACCGGGACGGATCAACGCGTGCATCACCGACGCGTTGGCCTGGGCGCCGGAGTGCGGCTGCACGTTCGCGAACGCGGCACCGAACAGGGCCTTGACCCGCTCGATCGCCAACGACTCGATCACGTCCACATGCTCGCAGCCACCGTAGTAACGCCGGCCCGGGTAGCCCTCGGCATACTTGTTCGTCAACACCGAACCCTGCGCGGCCATCACGGCCTGCGCCGTGTGGTTCTCCGAGGCGATCATCTCCAGGCCCTCCTGCTGGCGGGCCAACTCCGCATCGATCCGCGCAGCGACCTCGGGATCCAGCTCGGCCAACGACGCCGTCAGGGACGGGGCGGCCACGGGCGCGGCCTCCAGGGTGGGGTTCACCATGGGAATCCTCAATTTCTGTTGTCGCAAACTGATATATCAACGTGTTGGTTATCGTATGATGGGAATCACACCCCGTCAATGGATGGCACGAAATTCATCGGCGGCAACCAAGATAGAAGTCATAACAGTGAGGATCGAGCGTGACGATGACCAGCGTGGCCGCCGGGCAGGAGTCCCTGGCCGAACGTGCCTACCTGCAATTGAGGGATCGGTTGATCATGCTGGAGATCGCCCCGGGTGATCCCATCAACGAGGGCCTGCTGGCCACCGAGCTGGACATCGGCAGGACGCCCATCCGCGAGGCCCTCAAGCGGTTGGAGACCGACCATCTGGTGGTTTCCTATCCGCGGCGCGGCACGTTCGCCACCATCGTGGACATCACGGAGCTGGCGGCGATCTCCGAGATGCGGCAGTTGCTCGAACCCCTCGCCGCCCGCAAGGCCGCACTGCATGCCCCGGAGACCTTGCGACGCCACCTGGCGCGGACGGCGGCCGAGATCGAGGCACTGGATGCGGGCCGTGAGCGCAAGACGCTGATGGAGTACGACCTCGAGGTGCACCGCTCGATCTACCGCGCGACGGAGAACCACCACCTGCAGGAGACCCTCGTGCGGCTGGACAACCTGGCGACGCGGATCTGGTGTCTGGTCCTGGACCGCCTGCCCGGCGTCGTGGAGCATATCCACGAGCACGCCGAGCTCCTGCACGCCATCGTGGACGGCGATGCGGGACGGGCCGAACGGCTAGCCGCCGACCACGTCGCGCATTTCGAGGCGTCCGTGCGGGCCATCCTCTAGGGGGTGGAAGAGGCGACACCTCTGGAATTCCCGGCGCCCATGCGGTTGCATGGGGCCCATGGAAGTCCGCGTCAAAGTCGATCTCGGCCGGGCGCTCGCGTGGCGCTTGGGTCGGCAGTATCTGGTGGAGGGAGCCACCTCGGCCGAGGATGTCGTTCGGCGGCTCGGGGCCACTGCCACCTGGTCAGCGGACCCGGAAATCGCCATCGGGCGCCGGCTCCGGGCGGCGGAGCCCGACATGCTGGCGCGGGCGCTGGCGGAGGGACGGCTGATCAGGACATGGTCCTTCCGCGGCGCCGTCCACCTGATGGAGCCGTCCACCGCCACGAACTACCTGGCCCTGCGTTGCGCCGGAAGGCAGTGGGAATTGCCGAACTGGGTTTCCCATTACCGGCTCGATGCCGCGGAATGGCCCGACCTGCGTCGGGCAGTGCGTGAAGTCCTGGTAGATGGGCCGCTGACTCCCCGTGAGATCGGCACCGAGGTTGCGAAGCTGCCACGGTTCCAACATCTCGGGGGCTACTTCGATGCGAAAGACACCACCTTTCTCAAACCGTTCGCCTGGCAAGGAGATTTCGTGATTGGTCCTGGCGGAGAGGGGAACCTGACCCTGCAATCCGCACCGGCACCGTTTGCTGAACGTCCGTCCCTGGACGAAGCCGGTCGCGCGGCCATCATGGACTACGTCGGTGCCTACGGTCCCGCCAGCAGCGCGAACGTGCAGTATTGGTTGGGTGAAGGCCTCAGCGCGGGGCGGCGACGGATCGCCGGGTGGCTCGAGGACCAATCCGACCAGCTGGTGGAGGTGGATGTCGATGGTCAACAGCGCTGGCACCTGGCCGAGCATCTGGCGGATCTCGAAGCCGTCGCCCCCGCGGATGCGGTGCATTTACTTCCCGGGCGCGACCAGTGGGTGATGGGTCCAGGAACGGCAGATGCGGCCATCGTCGGAGCTGCCGGTCGCCGCGATGCCGGTCGGGGGGCTCCGATGGTGGTCGTCAACGGCCGGGCCAGTGGTATGTGGAAAGCAACTCGGGACGAGCTCCGGGTGACCTGGTTCCCGGGTGAGTCCGAAGCGCCGGCGGCTGGACTGGCCGCCGAGATACATCGCTTGTCCGCGCTCTTGGGGCGAGAGCTGGCCGTGGGGGAACCCTGAAGCCGGCCCGGGGGAGCGTCCACCGCCCTCGTTGCATCCCCCCGGCGTGAGGGCCGACGTCGTGGCCTTTTCCCCGCGCAAGGTCGCCGCGAGGCAGGAAGGCGCATACTGGGGTGCTCGTCCAGACCCATTTCCGAAAGGCTCCTCCCGGTGGCAACTACCAGCGAGATCATCTTGGGGCTCATCTCCAGGGATGCGCCGGGCTCGCCCGTGGCGATGTATTTGACAGGCTCGTCTTGCGACGGCGGGCTGCGGCCCGAGAGCGACCTCGACATCCTGCTCATCACCCGGGCACCGCTGCAGGCGGCCGAGCGGCGCCTGCTCATCGACCACCTGCTGGGCTACTCGGGCAGACGCGCCACCCGGCAGCCGGGACGACCGATCGAGCTCACCTCCCTCGCGCGGGATGACATCAAGCCGTGGCGGTATCCCGCCACGCGGGACTTCCTCTACGGAGAATGGGAGCGAACCGAGTACGAAGCGGGCTTCGTGCCCCGCCGCGCGGCCGATCCCAACCTCCCGGTCCTCCTCACCTCCGCCCGAAAGCATTCATCGGTGCTCATGGGTCCGCCGCTGGCCGAATTGACCGACCCCGTCCCGCTGGAACACCTGAGGCAGTCGATGTTCGACGTCGTTCCCGGCCTGCTTGACTCGCTCGCCGGAGACGAACGCAATGTCCTGCTCACGCTCGCGCGCGTGCTCCATACGCTTCGCACCGGCCTCATTGCACCCAAGGATGTGGCCGCCGCCGCGATCCGCGAAACGCTCGGATCGGTCCACGGTGAGATCCTGGATCTCGCGGCGCGGGCCTACCGCGGAGAGGTCCGCGACGACTGGACCACGCTCCGCGCTGAAGCATCGGCCACGGCATCGGCGCTGACCGAACGCATATACTCGCTCCGGCCCAGCGACCAGGTCCTTGGCCGGCCCGACCGACAATGCCCCGATCCGCTGTAGGAAGGGGAACTATGTGGTCAGATATCGCGCTGCGAGATGCAGGGCGAAGACCCGACCGGCCGGGCGCGGATCACCACCCAACAGCTCGAAGATCTTGACCAACCGCTTGTGCATGGTCTGCCGCTCGATGTGCAGTTTCCGTGCAGATTCCGTCGTGCTGCATCCGGTTTCGAACCAGGCCAAAAGCGTGGCGGCCAAATCCGAGCCGTGGTCCCGATCCCAATGGACGACACTGCCCATGAGCGCGCGGCTGTAGGTGTCGAGGATCGTGAGGTCCTCCATGGCGGTCAGCGCCCGGGCATCGAAGAGGTCCACGGCATCTCGGATGGCCCCAGGCCGTGGCGGGTGCAGCCGCAGGATGGCCTCCGCCTCGGCAAAGGAGATGTGCGCATCCGTAGCCTTCCAGACCAGGGGGCCGGCGACCCCGAACAAGTCCGAGCCGGCCGCCGCGCGCGACGCCGCTTGCAGGATGTGGTTGCGGCTGACCACCGGATCCCCGTGCAGCGGGACCACCACAATGAGGGACCCCTCGCGCTGCTGTGCCATGACGCGCGGTTCCTGCGCCCTCAAGGTGCGCACCAGGCGCAGCGTGTCGGAGCCGCGGTCGGCCCCGGAGATCACGATGGCGAGTGCGGGCCCATCCGGCGCCAGTCCGTTCTGCCGCCACAGCCGATCCGCGGCCCGGCCTTCCCGGCCCTCGACGACGGAGGCGACCAGGTGGTTCTGCGCCAGTTGCTCCAGACTGGGTCGGTGATGTTGCGCGAGGGCCAGGGCCAGGATGCCACGCAGCCGCTCGGCGGCCACGACGAGGTGCTCGCGTTGGACGGTATCGGAGGAGAGGACGAGCTCCGCCGCCGGCTGACCGTCGAGCACGACGTCGGCACTGACGCGTGAATAGTCCACGGCTGGCGCGGCGGGCCCGTCAAGGTCAGGATCGGGCTCTCCGGACCCGACGAGGGCCCCCGTGCTGTCCGCCAGGACGGTGCCGTCAGCGGAAATGAGCCGTACGTCGGCGTCCAGTTCCCGGGCGATCAGGTGGACAATGCGCGTCATGTCCGGACCCGATTCGGTGATGTCCTGCGCGATGAGCTGGGACAGGCGGTCGATGTCCTGGTGGAGCCTGGCCTGGGAGTCGACGATGAGCCGGTTGGCCTCCTCGGCGACATCGACGAACCTAACGACCCGGCCCAACTCGAAAACCGGAACGCCGGCCGCTTCCGCGGCGGCCCGGGCGGTCACCGCCAGACGACGGCCGTTGGGCAGGGTCTCGATGCACACGGCACACACGCCCCGTTCGCCGAGCCGCTGCATGAACTCGACCTGGGCCGATGCGGGTTGGCGCAACAGCTCCGACCCGCCGGTCAAGAGCAGCTCGCCGCCGTGAAGTAGCGAGGCGATTTCCAGGACCTCGCTGGAATGCACCCACCGGACCGTGCGCTCCATGGCGCCGTCGACGTCGGTGACCAGGCGCGGATCCCCGGCAGCCAGCGGAGGTGAGGCGAGGGCAACGGCGAGGGTAATCATCGAGCTCCGTAACCGGGTGACAAAACGTCACCCGAAAAGAATTAGCAGTACCCCAAAAGTGTATAGGATGTGGCGCGGATCACTCGTAGGGTTGTACCCAAGTCTCCTGCAGTGCCGCCGTTGGCTCTGCCGACATCAGCGGGAATCCCCTCCCGGCCCCCCTTCCGAAAGAGTAATTCCATGAGCCAGCAAACGGCCTCAAGCTCGGAAAATGTAACTCACGAAGTCGAGGACATTCTCCAGCCCGTCCCCGAATCGGCACGCACCACCAAGGTCTCGGGCCAGTTCTGGATCTGGGCCGGCGCCAACGTCGCCCCCATCAACTGGATCCTCGGCGCACTCGGCATCCACCTGGGCCTCGGCCTGCGCGACACCCTGATCGTCCTCATCGGCGGCAACGTCATCGGCATGCTCGGCTTCGGCTTCTTCGTCCTGCTGGGCCAGCGCACCGGTGCCACCGGCATGACCCTGGCCCGGGGCGCCTTCGGCCGCCGCGGCGCCTACCTGCCGGCAGCCATCCAAGCCGTCATTGCCATCGGCTGGTCGGCCGTAAACACCTGGGTCATCCTGGACCTGATCATGGCACTGTTCGGGATGATCGGCTGGGTTGATCCAACTGCAGCCAACCTGGCATGGCGCATCGCCACGGCGGCGGTCATCATGAGCATCCAGGTGGCCATCTGCTACCGCGGCTACAAGGCCATCGCCAAGTTCGAACGCATCACGATGCCCCCGACGATCATCGTCCTGGTGGCCATGTCCATCGTTGCCTGGACCCAGCTCGACATCGACTGGGGCTACCAGGGGCCGGTCGGCGAGGTCCTCACCGGGATGCCACGCATCGCCGCGATGTCCTCGATCATGACCGCCATCGGCATCGGCTGGGGCATCGGCTGGTTCACCTACGCCCCCGACTACTCCCGGTTCGTCAGCAAGCAGATCAAGCCGGCCAAGCTCTACGCCGTCAGCGTCCTGGGCCAGTTCCTCCCCGTCGTCTGGCTCGGCGTCCTCGGTGCCAGCCTCGCGACCAAGAATGGCACCGCCGACCCCGGCCAGCTCATCGTCGAGAGCTTCGGCGTCTTCGCCATCCCGGTGATCGCCCTGGTCATCCACGGCCCGATCGCCACCAACATCATCAACATGTACACCTTTGGCGTGGCGACCCAGGCGCTGGACATCAACGTCTCGCGCAAGAAACTCTCGATCCTCGTCGGCATCCTGTCGATGGTGGCGGTCATCGCCTTCCTCTTCGCCACCGACTTCGCCGAGGTCCTGCATAACTGGATCATCGCCATCGCCGCCTGGGTCGGGACGTGGGGCGGCATCATGGCGATCCACTACTTCGTCTTCGAACGCAAGCACCGGGATTTCTCCTACCTCTTCCCGTCTCCCGAGCGCAGCCGCTTGAAGGCCTTCAACCCCGCGGCGTTCATCGCCTTCGGCGGTGGCATCCTGATGACGTGGATGTGCATGTACGGATCCACACCATTGCTTCAGGGGCCGCTTGCCCGCCTCGCGGGCGGGATCGACTTCTCCTGGCTGGCCGGCAGCCTCACCGCCGCTGGCCTGTACCTCGCCCTCGGCTACCCGCGGTTCAAGAGCCGCATCGCCGCCGGCGTCCCGCTGGGCCTGTCCAAGACGGAATCGGATACGGGCTTCGTCGAGGACTTCGGCAGCGCCGAGATCGCCCTGGAGGACCACGATTTGAAGTCGGCGGCGAACGGCACCCCGATCTGCGACCGGGACGCTCCCGCCGCCACGCCGGAGCGCTCAGCGGCACCGGCCCGCACCACGCCTCCGCCATCGAACCACCCCGTCCCACCGGCGCCTCCCATCGAGGGCGACAAGGCGACCCTCGCCGGCGGCTGAGCCGGCACCTAGACCACAGGCCCACGGCCTGTCCCAACAAAGACAACAGTTACAACCAAGGAGTTCCATCATGAGTGTTTCCGCAGCCGCCCCGGGCAACGTATCCGAACTGGAGCGTTTGAAGACCCTCCACAACGGCCAGAAGCAGCCATTGACGTTCTCGGACAGCGAGTTCGAGCGCCGCTTGTCAGGCCTGCGCCGGATCATGGCGGCCAAGAACCTGGATGCCGTGATCCTGAACAGCTACCACGGGATCAAGTACTACTCGGACTTCCTCTTCACGACGTTCGGCCGCAACTACGCCCTCGTCGTGACCCAGAACGAATCGATCACCGTTACGGCGAACATTGATGCCGGGATGCCGTGGCGCACCAGCTACGGCGACAACATCGTCTACACGGATTGGAAGCGCGACAACTTCTACTACGGCCTGCAAGAGGCCGTGAAGCGGTCCGGAGTGAGTGCACGCCGCATCGGTGTCGAGGACGACTTCCTCCCGCTGATGACACGCCAGCGCATCCAGGCGGCCTTCGAGGGCGCCGAGCTGCTCGACGTCTCCCAGGACGCCATGCGCCAGCGCATGATCAAGTCCGCCGAGGAGATCGAGGTCATCAAGCACGGTGCCCGTATCGGCGACCTCGGCGGCGAGGCCATCAAGGCCGCCATCCGCGAGGGCATCTCCGAATACGAGGTCGCCCTGATCGGCACCGAGGCCATGGTCCACGAGATCGCCAAGACCTTCCCGGACCAGGAGGTGCGCGACACCTGGGTCTGGTTCCAGTCCGGCATCAACACCGATGGTGCCCACAACTGGGCCACCACCCGCAAGCTGCAGCGCGGGGACATCCTGTCGCTGAACTGCTTCCCGATGACCTCCGGCTACTACACCGCCCTGGAGCGCACCCTGTTCCTGGGCCAGCCGGACGAGCGCAGCCTCGAGCTGTGGAACGTCAACGTCGAGGTCCACCGCCGCGGCCTGGAACTCATCAAGCCCGGGGCCGTCTGCAAGGACATCGCCGCCGAGCTCAATGAGATCTTCGTCGACCGTGGCCTGCTGGCCAACCGCACGTTCGGCTACGGGCACTCCTTCGGTGTTCTGTCGCACTACTACGGCCGCGAAGCCGGCCTGGAACTGCGCGAGGACATCGACACGGTGCTGGAGCCGGGCATGGTCGTCTCGATGGAACCGATGATCACCGTCATGGACGGTGAGCCCGGGGCCGGCGGCTACCGCGAACACGACATCCTCGTCGTGGGCGAAGATGGCGTGGAGAACATCACCAAGTTCGGGTTCGGCCCGGAGAACAACATCATCGACGCGTAGCCGTCGATCCCCGGGGGCGGCACCACCAGGGTGCCGCCCCTTCCCGGAACCGCCCCCGGCCGGAACAAACGGCCGGGCGGGGCCACCCACCATTCCCGCATTCACCGGAGGACCCCTTGCGTACGAGCGTTTACATGGAAGAGCTGGACGCCTTCAGCTACCGCGAAGCCATCGCCAGTGGGCATCGTCCGGTGATCATCCCGGTCGGCTCCATCGAACAGCACGGCCCGCACCTGCCGCTGAACGTCGACGTCCTGCTCTCCCGGGCCGTCTCCGGCGAGGTGGCCGGGCAGGTCCGCGGCATCGTCGCCCCGCCGATCACCTACGGGTACAAATCCCAGCAGCGCTCCGGCGGTGGCAACCACCTGGCCGGCACCACCAGCCTCGACGGCGGCACGCTGATCGAGATCGCCCGTACCCTGGTCCACGAGTTCGCCCGGCACGGGGTCAGCCGGCTGGTCTTCCTCAACGGGCACTTCGAGAACTACCAGTTCCTCTACGAGGGCGTCGACCTGGCGTTGCGCGACCTCGAACGCGCCGGTGCCGCCGTCCCCACCGTCATGCTGCTGTCCTACTGGGACTTCGTGGACGAGCCGACCATCGAGGCGCTGTACCCCGACGGCTTCCCGGGCTGGGACGTCGAGCACGGGGGAGTGCTGGAGACCTCGCTGATGCTCCACCTGCACCCGCACCTGGTGGACATGGACTCCGCTTCCAACGACCCGGCGGCCGTCCTGCCGCCCTACGACGTGCTCCCGGTCAAGGCCGACCGCACCCCGCCGTCGGGTTGCCTGTCCCCGGCCGGTGCCGCCACCGCGGAAAAGGGCAGGATCCTGCTCGACGCCGTCCGCGAGGCCATGGCCCCGGCACTGGTCGCAGAACTCGGCCTGCGGATCCCGGCGGTTACCCGATGACCACGCACGACGGCGGTGCCCGGGACCCGCACTACGCCGCGGCACTCGCCGTGGCCGAATCCTCCCTGCGCGAGGGCGGGGTCCCGATCGGCTCCTCGCTGGTCATCGACGGCGAGCTCGTCGCCACCGGATCCAACCGCAGGGTCCAGGACGGCGATCCGACGGCGCATGCCGAGATCGTCTGCCTGCGCAACGCCGGCCGGATCACCGACTACCGGCACGCCACGCTCTACACGACGTTGGCGCCGTGCGACCTGTGCACCGGTGCGGTCCTGCTCTTCGGGATCCCGCGCGTGGTCGTCGGCGAAGCCGTCAACTTCACCGGCGGGCTGCAACTGCTCCGCGACCGCGGGGTCGAGGTCACCATCCTGGATGACCCGGACGCCACGGCACTCATGGCCGACTTCACCACCAGCCATCCCGAGCTCTGGAACGAGGACATCGGCGTCCCCGACGACCAGGCATCCTAGGCGGCCCCGCCGGGTACCGCCCGTGCCGCAACCCGACATCGACTCCGACTCCGACTCCGACTCCGACTTGGTGGTCCATCATGCATCAGAACAATGCCCCCACGCCCCGGGGATCCGCCCCCGCATCACCGGCGCCCACGCCCCGGGCCGGCACCGACGCGCAGCCAAAAACCAGCTTCAGCGGCAGACCGGGGGAGGAGACCCCGGCCTCCATCCGCAAGACCCGCAACAAGGTCGTCGCCGCCAGTTTCATCGGCAACTTCGTCGAGTGGTTCGACTACGCGGTGTACGGCTACCTGGCCGTGACCATCACCGCGGTCTTCTTCCCCGAGTCGGACCAGCAGACAGGGTTGCTGCTGACCTTCGGCCTTTTCGCCGTCTCCTTCTTCGTCCGCCCGCTCGGCGGTTTCGTCTGGGGGCACCTGGGGGACAAGATCGGCCGGCGCACCGCACTGTCCTGGTCCATCCTCATCATGTCCGCCGCCACGTTCTGCATCGCCCTGATCCCCAGCTACGCCACCATCGGGATCGGTGCCCCGATCCTGCTGCTGATCATCCGCGTCATCCAGGGCTTCTCCGCCTCCGGCGAATACGCCGGAGCCGCAGCCTTCCTGGTTGAGTACGCTCCACCCAAGCGCCGCGGCCTCTACGCCGCGGTGGTACCAGCCAGCACGGCCAGCGGCCTGCTGCTCGGGTCGCTGCTTGCCGCCATGCTGACCGGTCTGCTCGACACGAACCAGATGCACGACTGGGGCTGGCGTCTGCCGTTCCTGCTGGCCGCACCCATGGGCCTGATCGGCCGGTACATCCGCACCCGGCTCGAGGACTCACCGGCCTTCCGCGCCCTGGAGGCCGAGGACACGACGGAGGCAACCCCGGTCAAGGACCTCTTCCGCGACCACTGGCGCCAGCTCATCCAGGCCATCGGCGCGGTCCTGCTCAACGCCGTCGGCTTCTACATACTGCTCAGCTACATGCCCACCTACCTCTCCACGGAACTGCAGCTCGACGAATCGGCGGCCTACCTGGCGACCACCGTGGCCCTGCTGACCTACATCGGGTTCATCTTCGTCACAGGCATGCTCTCGGACCGGCTGGGACGCAAGACGATCCTGCTGACGGCCTCCATCCTCTTCGTCGTGCTCACCGTTCCGGCCTTCATGCTGCTGGACACCGGGAACTTCCTGGTCATCGTCCTGGTGCAGATCCTGCTCGGTGCCATGCTCACGCTCAACGACGGGACGCTGCCCAGCTTCCTGGCGGAGATGTTCCCGACGCGCGTGCGGTACACCGGATTCGCGGTCAGCTTCAACGTCTCCAACGCGCTGTTCGGCGGCACCGCGCCCTTCGTCGCGACGTTCCTCATCGCCACCTCGGGTTCCCCCCTGGCCCCGGGCTGGTACCTGATGGGTGCGGCCGTCATCGCCCTCGTCGCCGTGTTGTTCGCCCGGGAGACGAGCAAAGAGCCGCTGGCCTGACCCGGCACCGCGCACACCACCCGACGGCGAAAGGAACCGACCGTGAAGGAACCCGCAGGCCAATCCACCTTCGACTACACCATGCACGACGGCGCTGCCCCCATCCGCATCCAGCACCACTTCGTGGACCAGCTGGGCATGGCGGTGAACATCCAGACCTGGGAGCTTCCTGTCGGGGGCACCGAGGGCATGCACCGCCACGACGGTGACCAGCCGCTGCAGGAGTTCTACCAGGTGCTCAGCGGCCACGCGCTGATGCACCTGGACGGCCGGGAGATCCGGTTGGGGCCTGGCGACTCGGCACTGGCCCCCGCGGGGGCGGACCACGACCTCGCCAACGACGGGGACGAACCGCTGCGCCTGATCACCGTCTGGGGTCCGCCCGCGACCATGGACACCACGGGGTTCGGAAGCATCGAGGTGGCGCGGGCGGCGCGGCGGGCGGCGGACGACTGAATTTCCCGGTCCCCGCCGGAAACGGCACTGGCCGGCACCAGGAGCAAATGTGACGCTTGACACCCAGCGGATCGGAACCGATACTTGATCAATCGATTGATCACGGTTCACAGTCCGTGTGTCCAACTTGATCAATCGATTGACCAAGGAGAATCCATGAATTACGCACCTTCCCGGGACCGTCAGCCATTCAGCTTGTTGACCTGTCTGTACGGAGACCCCAAGATGGATGAAACGCTCTCGGCGGGCCGTCTCGTCCACCACTGGCTGGCCACAGAGCAGGCGCTGGCCCGTGCCCAGGCGTCAGTGGGCGTGATCAGCGACTGCGACGCGGCGGCGATCTCGGGGCTGGGCATCGATCAGGTGGACATGGAGTCCCTGTGGGACGCCGCCCGCAACGTCGGCTACCCGATCCTGGGGCTGGTCCGGCAAATGTCGGCGCTTCTGCCCGAGGGCCCCAATGGGCGGGTTCACTACGCAGCCACGACTCAGGACATCATGGACACCGGTACGGTCTTGCAAATGCTTGCCGCCACTGATGTGCTGCTCGCGCGTGCCGAATCCGTCGGCGACCTTCTCGCCGGGCATGCCTTGACCCACCGGGCGACGGTGATGGCCGGGCGAACCCACGGACAGCAGGCCGTTCCCACGACATTTGGCGCACAGTTGGCACCGCTGCTGGCGGAATTCGGGAGGAACATGGCCCGTCTGGAAGCTGCACGTGCCGATATCGCCAAGCTCTCGCTCCACGGTGCCGGAGGCACTTCAGCGGCAGCGGGGGGGGAATCGCGGCGCGTGCGCCAGGCCATGGCCGCCGAACTGTCGCTTGCCTCGGTCGAGGTCCCCTGGCACACCTCCCGAGATGGGCTGATCTCGTTGGGGCAAACGGCTTCCCTGATCGCCGGGGCATGCGCACGCTTGGCCCGAAACGTCATCGACCTGTCGCGTACGGAGATCGCAGAAATCCACGAGGCCGCCGGCTTGCATCGGGGAGCCTCATCGACGATGCCGCAAAAGGCGAACCCGATCCTAGCTGAGGGAATCATCGGGATGTCAGCGATGGTCGGGCCGCTGGTCGCGGCGCTGTCCAGGGCGTCCGAGGTCCCGCAGGAACGCGCGGCCGGTGAATGGCAGATCGAGTGGCATGTCCTGCCCCAGGTGATGCAGCTGACATCCAGCTGCCTTTCCGCGGCAGCCGAACTGCTGCGGGGACTACGAGTGGCCCCCGAAAAAATGAGGGAGAACCTCAACCAGGACGGCGGACTGATCATGGCCGAGGCCTACATGATCCAGTTGGCGAGCGCAATTGGTCGTGAAAAGGCGCATGACATCGTCTACGCATCGGCGCGGGTCGTCCGCGATCAAGGGGGCATGCTCGGACAGGTGATCGCGGCCGAACTGACCCGCACGGGGCACTCCGGTACATCGGTGACGTCGATTGAGGCATCCGATTACCTCGGCGAAGCAGAACACATCGCGGTCGCCGCAGTGCACGATTGGAACGAACGTAGGCGGGGCGACGTCGGCGTGGAATCGCTCCGCGCCACCGTGGAGGAACTGGTATGACAACGCAACAGGCGGAAAACCGAATGGACACCGAGGACTACGACGAAGCGGGAAATCGTTTCGACAAGTGGCGAAAGACCATCGGGCTGGTCGCCGGGCCGGTACTCTTCGCGCTCATGCTGCTGCTGCCTCTCCCGATCAGCCACCATCAGCAGGCGCTCGCAGCCGTCATGGCCCTGGTCTTCGTCTTGTGGGTCACGGAGGCACTTCCGATACCGGCATCGTCGCTCCTGGCCATCGGCCTCTGCGTCGTCCTCCAGATACCCGATCTGGCACCCGACGCCGGCGGTTCAGCGGACTTCGTCTACTCGGCTTTCTCATCGTCGACACTCTTCCTGGTCATTGGCGGGTTCATCCTGGCCCGGGCGATGACGGTGCACGGCTTGGATCGACGGTTCGCGCTCTTTGTGCTGTCCATCCCCGGCGTCGCCAAGTCGACCTTTCGGGTCGCCATAGCCTTCGGGCTCATCGCGGCGCTGATCTCGGCGTTCATCTCGAACTCCGCGGCAGCTGCGATGCTCCTGCCGTTGGGTATCGGCATCGTGCGGGCCGTGGGGCCAGAGGTTGCTTCCAGCGCCGGAATCAAGAACGCCACGAAGACGAAGTTCGCCACCTCGGTCATGCTCATGATCGCCTACGGTGCCAGCGTCGGTGGACTGCTGACACCTATCGGAAGCACCGCCAACGTGGTCGGCCTGGGATTCCTGCAGGAACAGACCGGTACTGAAATCTCCTTCCTGCGCTGGTCTACGCTCACAGCCCCCATTGCCGTGGTCCTGTTCCTGGTGCTGTGCGTGGTGTTGCTGACCATGAACAAGCCCGAAATCGGCCGCCTGCACCACGCCCGCGACTATGTCCTGAAGGAACGCAGCGCATTGGGCCCGCTGAATCGCGGCGAGTGGAACACTCTGGCCTGCTTCATCCTGGCCATCATCATGTGGGTCGGCCCGAGCATCCTGTCCTCCATGGAAGCGGAGCCGGGGACGTTCCTGGCCGGATTCCTGGCCCTGGATATCGGCACGGCCGCGGTCCTGGCAGCGAGCCTGTTGTTCTTCCTTCCGGTGAACTGGGCCAAGCGTGAATTCACGCTCTCGTGGAAACAGGCTGCGAACATCGACTGGGGGACGGTCCTGCTGGTGGGCGCCGGCTTGGTCCTAGGTGCGCTGATGTTCAATACCGGACTGGCCGAAGTCGTCGGTACGGGAATCGCAGAGGGCCTGGGCCTGAACAGCAAGATTGCGGTCGTCGTGTTGTCCGTCATCTTGGCAATCTTGATCTCGGAGACCACCTCCAATACCGCCAGCGTGGGAGTCGTGGTCCCGATCGTGATCCCCATCGCAATGGCGGTCGGGCTCGATCCAACGATCCCGGCGTTGGCCGCGGTGTTCGGCGCGTCCTGTGGGTTCATGCTCCCGGTATCCACTCCGCCCAATGCCATCGTCTACGGTTCCGGCATGGTGCCGATCACCAAGATGTTCCGGACCGGGCTCGTGTTCGACATCATGGCAATCGTCATCGTTTCCGCAGGCGTGTTGATCACCTCCTCGCTGAACCCCCTGAGCTGAGGGCGCAGGTCGGGGCCGTGTGTGGGTGATGCGCGCAAGTCGCTAGGCTGGGAGCCCACACACGGCAACGACATGAAGGAAGTGGCCATGGTCAAGCGGCCGACGATCGCCGACGTAGCGGCATTGGCCAAAGTGGACCGGACGGTCGTTTCGAAGGTCGTCAACGACGATCCGAGCCTGCGCGTGCGCGACGAGACCAGGGAACGCGTCAAACGGGCGGTGGCGGAACTGGGCTACCGTCCCAACAGCCTGGCCCGGAGCCTGAGGATGTCCAAAACCGGAATCTTAGGCGTGATTCTTCCATCATTCACGAACCCGATTTGGGCCACCATGCTCGCCGGGGCGGAAGCGGAAGCCGAACGGCGCGGTTATGTACTGCTGGCCGGGACAGTGGACCGAGAGACCAAGGTGTCGTCGCGTTTCCTGGAGTTGACGCGGAGCGGAGCGGTTGATGGCGTGCTGGTCGCGGCGGCCCTTGCCGATGAGGACCTTCCGTCCTCCGGCAGCGGGTTGCCGTGGGTGCTCGTCAACCGTCGTACGGCGTCGAGCACCCGCCACGTGTTGCTCGACGACGCCCGCGCGGCCTTCATCGGCACCGAGCACCTCATCGGGCTGGGCCATCAGCGGATTGCCCACTTGTCCGGGCCGTTGGCCGTCGATTCGGCTCAACGGCGGCTATCCGGGTACCTCCAGGCCCTCGAAACGCACGGGCTCGAACCAGGCCCCATCGTTGATGCCGCGAATACCTTTGCCGGTGGAGAACGGGCCCTGGGGGAAGCGATGGAAAAAGAGCCCGGCGTGACCGCGCTTGCCGTGTCCAACGTTGCCGCGGCAACGGGCGTCCTCGCCGAGGCGGCCCGTCGCCGAATCCGGATCCCCCAGGACCTCTCCGTGGTGGCTATCCACGATTTGGATATGGCGGCCGCCCTCAATCCACCGTTGACTACAGTCCGGATGCCGCTGGCCGAGCTGGGAAGCCGGGCGATTGCCTTGCTGTTGGATCGACCCGCGAATGAACCGATCGAAGAAGTCATTGCCGGGCCCCTCGAACTGGTGGAACGCAGCTCGACGGGCCCGCCGACCAGCCACTGAGGATTCTTGGCCGGAGCACAGGACGGCCACTCCGCGTAGGATCCTGCCATGGGAAACCAAACGCAGAAGTTTGACCTCATCGTCGTTGGTGCCGGCCTGGCCGGACTGGTGGCGGCCACCGAGGCAACCGACGCCGGACGCCGGGTCCTGCTGATCGACCAGGAACCGCAGGCCAACCTCGGCGCACAGGCCTGGTGGAGCTTCGGCGGCCTGTTCCTGGTCAACAGCCCCGAACAACGCCGGCTCGGCATCCACGACTCGGTGGACCTGGCCCTGCGCGACTGGTCCGACACGGCGGGGTTCGACCGTCCCGAGGACCACTGGCCGCGCCGCTGGGCCGAGGCCTACGTGAACTGGGCTGCCGGCGAAAAACGTTCCTGGCTGCACGGGATGGGCATCCGGCTGTTCCCGGTGGTCGGTTGGGCCGAACGCGGCGGGTACGGGGCCAGCGGGCCGGGCAACTCCGTCCCGCGTTTCCACATCACCTGGGGCACCGGCCCTGGCCTCGTCGAACCCTTCGCGAACAGGGCCCTGGCTGCCGTGTCGAGCGGCCTGCTCACGGTTCGGTGGCGGCACCGTCTCGACGAACTGCTGCTCGACGACGGAACGGTCACCGGGGTGCGCGGGACAGTGCTTGCCGATTCCTCGGCGGCCCGTGGCGAACCCAGCAACCGGAAGGAGGTGGGCGATTTCGAGTACCGGGCATCCGCCGTCGTGCTGTGTACCGGGGGCATCGGTGGCAACCCGGAAAAGGTGCGTGCCGCCTGGCCGGCATGGCTGGGCACCCCGCCGGCGCGGATGATCGCCGGGGTGCCGGCCCACGTTGACGGGCGCGGCCTGGACATCGGGGCCGCCGCCGGCGGGCATCTGGTGAACGGGGACCGGATGTGGCACTACACCGAGGGCATCATCAACCATGGCCCGGTGTGGGAGAACCACGGGATCCGGATCCTGCCCGGGCCCAGCTCGTTGTGGCTGGACGCGCTGGGCCGGCGGCTGCCCACGCCGCTGTGGCCGGGCTTCGACACGCTGGGCACGCTGGAACACCTGCGCGGCACGGGGCACGACCATTCATGGTTCATCCTCAACCGGCGGATCATCGGCAAGGAGTTCGCGCTCTCGGGCTCCGAACAGAACCCGGATCTAACTGGCAAGGACATCCGCGCGGTACTGCGCCGCGCGGTGACCGCCGTGCCGGACCCGGTGCAGGCGTTCCTGGACCGCGGCGAGGACTTCGTGCAGGCCGACACCGTGGCCGGACTGGTGGCGAAGATGAATGGTCTCGAGGGAACGGACCTGCTCGATGCCGCGGCGATCGAGCGCGAGGTCGCCGCGCGCGATGCCGAGGCGGCCAACGGCTTCAGCAAGGACCCGCAGCAGATGGCCATCCAATCGGCGCGCAGCTACCTGGGGGACAAGCTGATCCGCACGGTCGCCCCGCACCGGCTGTTGGACCCCAAGGCCGGTCCGCTGATTGCCGTCCGCCTGCACATCCTCACCCGCAAGTCCCTCGGCGGACTGGAAACGGACCTGGATTCGCGCGTGCTCGCGCCCGGGGGAGCACCGGTGCCGGGTTTGTATGCGGCCGGGGAGGCCGCAGGGTTCGGCGGTGGTGGCATGCACGGATACCGGGCGTTGGAAGGCACGTTCCTGGGCGGTTGCCTCTTCAGCGGGCGGGCCGCAGGCAGGACCGCGGCGGCCACCGCGGGATGAGGCGACCGCTGGCCGGGCCAGGCCAGCTGCATGGCTTGATCCGCGTGGCCGGTCAAGGCATGGGGCTTGCCGGGATTCACCTGCCAGCGACTTCAGGCTCAAGGTCCCCATCGGAATCCAGTGGATCCTGCACGCCGGCTGCGGCCGGGGACCGGTCCGGGTTATCGATGGAGACCTCTGCTTCCTCGCCGTCCCCGGGCGGGACATCGTTCCCGACGATCGATTGCTCTGTTGTCATCAGGCTGAAGTGCTCTCCAGCATGTCGGTCAATTCCATCGTCCACGGCTTTTTCGAGGACTTCGATCGCAACTTTGCCCCGCAGCACCAGCGGATCCCTGCTGAGGTCCCGCCAGATGGCCAGGCACAGGAGCAGCATCACGAGCACGAAGGGAAGGGCGGAAACAATCGTGATGTTCTTCAACCCGTTCAGGGCGGCGGCCGGATGGTCCCCACCGGCGAGCAACATGACGGCGGCCACCGCGCCGACCGACGTCCCCCAGAAGATCACGGACTTCTTCGACGGTTCCTCGGCACCTCGTTCACTCAGGGCTCCCATCACGATGGAGGCCGAATCGGCACCGGTGACAAAGAAAATCGCGATCAACACGACCGTCAGGACGGTCAGTGCCGTCGCAAACCATCCGGGGAACGACAAGTTGTTCAGCAGTTCGAAGAGCACGGAGTTGAAGTTGATGTTCGGGGCTCCGTCGACCATCTGGACCATGGCGTCTCCTATGTTCCCGGTGCGTTCGGCCCGTTCCTGCAGGCCGATGGCTCCGCCGCCGAAGATCGCAAACCAAATCAGGGTGACGGCCGAGGGGACCAGTAGGACCCCGGTGACGAATTGGCGGATACTTCGGCCACGGGAGATGCGTGCAATGAAGAGCCCGACAAAAGGAGTCCAAGACACCCACCAGGCCCAGTAGAAGATGGTCCAGGAGGAGAGCCAGGAGGCCATCGATTCGTCCCCTGAAGAGGCGGTGCGCGAGGCCATCTCCGGTAGGTCGCGAATGAACGACCCCACGGCATTGGGAATCACGTTCAGGATGAAAAGGGTGGGCCCGCCGATGAACACGACCAGCGCCAGGATGACTGCAAGAACCATATTGATGTTGGAGAGCCATTGAATTCCGCGCTCGATGCCGGACACCGCGGACGCGACGAACAAGGCAGTCAAGATCGCAATGATCAACACCAACGCGCTCGAGCCGACATGGGGCAGAATGCCGGCGGACTGGATTCCGCCGCCGATCTGCAGGGCGCCGAGACCCAGGGAGCAGGCGGACCCGAAAAGCGTCGCCAGAATGGCCAGGATGTTGATGGTCTTGCCGCCCCAGCCATGGACTGCCCGTTCGCCGAAGATCGGGGTGAACATCGAAGAGAACAGTTGCGGACGCCCCAAACGGTAGCTGCCATAGGCCATTCCCAGGCCGACAATCGCATACATCGCCCAGGGGAAGAGCGTCCAATGGAACAGGGTTGTTCCCATGGCCGTTCCCACTGCCGCTGAGCTTTGTCCATCAACGGTCCCCGGAGGCGGGGCCATGTAGAAGAACAATGGCTCGCCCACCCCGTAAAAAACCAGCCCGATGCCCATGCCCGTCGCGAACATCATGGAGATCCATGAAACGGTGCCGAACTGCGGCTTCTCCCCGTCCTTGCCCAGCGGGATTCGCCCAAAGCTCTTGGCCGCCACGACCAGCACGAAGATGGTGAATACGGTGGCTGCGATGACAAAGACCCACCCGGTATTCGTGATGACCCAGTCCAATGCAGTGTCAGCGACGCTGCCCAAACCCGTGGGGGAGGCAAAACCCCAGACGATGAAGGCCAAGGTCAGAAACCCGGCAATCCCAAAAATCCAATAGTCCGTTCCCGAAGCGTGGTACCTCCTGGGCCTTCGTCGGCGCGCCGAATGCAGTTCGTTGACGAGATCCTGTTCGGGTTGGTTCGTGTTCTTCACTGCTGGTCCTTTGATGGATGGGCGCGTCGTCTGGTGACGGTTCGGGGCCCGAGGGCCTACCGGCAGCCGCCATGAGTTCTGGTTGCGTGCGTGCCCGAGGCAGGGCACTTCCAGAGAGAACGCGCTGGTGGAAGTACCGCGGCAGAACTGCTCGGAGGCTTCGTCTTCCACGCCTCCGGGGCACGATTGACGAACCGGCAGACGCGTGGTGAACTTGGGTGTAGCTCGTCCGCCGACGCTCTGCCGGTACGCGGGCATCAAGGGCGGAGGGTTACCGGCCCTTGATTCCGGGCACCGAGTTATGCCTTGACAAAGCCGTGGGGGTCGCTCACGAACTTCTGGGACGCGACCTCGTCAAAGGCAGCGTAGCCGTTGGCCGCATCAGTCGACGGGATGGCCGCCGCGTTTGCCAAGTTGCCCATGGTTGACCTTTCACGCTTGAAATATCAGTTGGATACTAATTCGATCTGGGCAAATTCTGCTCATGACTGTGAGCTGTGTCAATAGCGTCCGGGAAATCGAAGCCGACCCGTTGGGAGTCTGGAGGGGCCCTATCCGTCGAGCTCCTCTGCCAGGCGGTGCGAGATGATGCTTGCTGCGGTCGTTTGCAAAACCGACAGTGATTCCTCGATCAACGGCGCGCCCCGGCTGCCCCTGCGAGTCACCGCGATGATTCGCCGTGACGGCTTGGCGGTTCCGGAAATCCGCCGCCGAACCACGTTGTCCACGTTCCCCAAAGTCGCCAGCCGGGGCAGGAGGCCGACACCGAGTCCCGCGGCGATGAAGGAGATCATCGTTTCCCATTCCACCGCTTCGTGCGCAATCCGAGGCGTGACGCCAAGCGATGCAAAGGCGGCCACGAACAGGGCTCGATAGACCGATGGCTCCGATTCCGTGATCCACGGATCGTCTGCCAGCTCCTCCAGCGACACGGTCCGGTTCAGCGCCAGGCGATGCTGCGCGGGCAGCACGACGTCCAACTGGTCGTCCAGCAGGAGTGTTTGCTCAAATCGCGAGGTGTCTTCGCTGGTGCCGGGGGTTTGCGCCGCAACGATCACCGCCAGGTCGATCCGCTCCGCCAGAAGCAGGTCGAGGCAACGTTGCGGCAGGGCCTCCATGAGCTGCACCTCGACATGGGGTCGCGTGGACCGCAGCGTCGAGGCCAAGGGTGCCAAAAGCTGCGCCGCCGCCGTGGAAAAGCCCCCGAGGCCAAAGTGGTTCTGGACCTGGCCCTCTGCGGCAAGTGCGGAGGCCCTGAGCTGCTCCCACTGGGCCGCGATGTCTTCGAGTCCGGCCACGAAATGGCGTCCTGCAATGGTGAGTCTGACGCCGCGGCCATCTTTGGCCAGGAGCTTCACGCCCAGGGAGCGCTGCAGCTCGCGCAGTTGCGTCGAGACCGCGGAAGCAGAGTAGCCGGTGAGTGCTGCCGTTCGCGAAATGGTCCCCGTTGAGGAGAAGACCCGCAGGGTGATGAGCCGGGAATCGATCATGCACTTATTCTGCATGATTTCTTGCATTAATCTGCGCTTTTCTTGCGGGCTTGCGTTCTCTAGTCTCGAAACACGCGGTGATCCACATCACGCACCCATCCTTGTAGGCCACGCCAGAGGACGCCCACGACGTCCAGCTAGGAGTCACACATGACCGCTTCGGTAAGCGCTACGCCGAGGAGCCGCGGCAAACTTGCTTCGTCGGTGACAGAGGAACAACTCGTCGAAATCACAGAGCTCTTCCGGAACCGGCGGCAGGGGTACTCGTTGGAAGCCCCGCTGTACACGGATCCCGCCGTGTTCAGCATCGAGATGGAAGCGATCTTCGGAACGCATTGGATGTTTGCCGCGAGCGTTGCCGAAGTGCCGGAGCCGGGCGACTACCTGACCCTCGACTACGGTCCTCAATCAATCATCGTCTTGCGTACCGACGACGGCGGGGCCAACATCCTGCACAATGTTTGCCGACATCGTGGCGCGCGGGTGTTGACGAAGGCATCGGGCAGCACGGGGAACTTGGTGTGTGGCTACCACTCATGGACCTATTCCCCGGACGGGGATCTGATCCATGCCTCCGCGCCGGGCGAGGGCGACTTCGACAAGAACTGCTTCGCACTCAAACGTGCCCACGGCAGGATCCGGGGTGGGCTCATTTTCGTGTGCCTTGCCCTGGAGCCGCCGACTGATTTCGATCAGGTCGCGGACATCTTCGAGCCCTACCTGGCACCCCATGATCTCTCGCGTTCCAAGGTCGCCTACCAGCAGGACATCATCGAAGAAGGCAATTGGAAGCTGGTGATGGAGAACAACCGAGAGTGCTACCACTGTGACGGCCACCCGGAGCTCGCCTGCTCGTTATTCCCCACTTGGGGGCTGACGGACGAGATCGTGCCGACCCACCTTGAGGAGGTATGGGAGCGCAACAAAACGGCCCAAGAACAGCTGGAAGACCGGTGTCGGCGCTACGGCATCCCCTATGAGGTCGTCGAGGAACTGGACACCCGCGTCGCTGGAATCCGGATATCCCGTGAGTCCTTGGACGGTGATGGCGAGTCCTTTTCACCAGATGGCCACCGCTTGTCCAAGAAGTTGCTCGGCGACCTTCGCGATTTCCGCATGGGGCGTTGTTCCATGCACCTTCAGCCCAACAGCTGGTTCCATTTCCAAAGCGACCACGTCGTCACCTTCGCAGCCTTCCCCATCAACGAGCACCAGACTCTCGTGCGTACGACCTGGCTGGTGGCCGATGATGCGGTGGCGGATCACGACTACGACGTGGAGGCGCTGACACACACGTGGAAGCAGACAAACCTGCAGGACAAGGCCTTCGTGGAACTGTGCCAATCCGGCGCCAGTAGCCCGGCCTATGAGCAGGGCCCCTACATGAAGAGCGAGTACCAGGTCGAGGCGTTCATCAACTGGTACACGCAGCGCGTGTTGGAGCACCTGGCATGACACAATCCACTGCGTTCCTGCGGGCGGCGGGTGCCCAGCGCATCCGCGGGTTGGAGATGCCGTGGAACCGTGTACTGAGCGGTCCGGAGGGGCCCGCCCGGGCGGCACGCGCCCTCGGCCCATGGCACCCCCAGGAATTCGCCGCCGAATGCGTCCAGACCATCGCCGAAGCCGGCGGGCTGATGACCTTCGTGTTTCGACGACTCGACGGGGCACCATTGGCCTTCCGTGCCGGGCAATACCTCAACATTTCCTTTCCCATCGAAGGTGAAAATGCAGACCCGGTGGACCGCAGCTACTCCATTTCGAGTGCCCCCACGGTCCCCTGGACGTTCAACATCAGCATCAAACGTGATCCGAAGGGCCTTGTCTCCTCGTGGGCGCATGAGAACTTGCGCCCCGGGATGGTGCTGGACATGCTCGGCCCCGTTGGTGCGTTCCACTTGGGCGATGCCGACCGCAGGGCACGATTTCTGTTTTTGGCGGCTGGAGCCGGGATCACCCCCATCATGTCCATGATTCGTACCATTCATTCACTGCCGGGACAGGCAGACGTCGTTGTCCTGTGCCACGGGACCATTCCGGGCGACTTCGCTTTCTGGCCCGAACTTGAATACATCGCGCAGGTTGATTCACGTATTAAGGTCTTCTATTCGCTGGGCAACCGTGAAAAGCCCGAGAGCTGGGACGGGTTCACCGGACGACTGACCGCTCACATGATCGACCAGGTGGCCCCGGACGCGAACGGCCGCAAGGTGTTCGCGTGCGGCCCTGAAGGCTATTTGAACTCGGCCACGCAACTACTGCGGGAAGTGGCCGTGGACGACACATCGGTCTTCATGGAGTACTTCTCCGGCGACTGCAATACGCTCCTCGAGTACCAGGAGGAAATCGCCTTGGCCGAGGGCATCGCCGGAGAAGTTGCCGAGTCGGTGGAGGACTTCTACGAGAGCCAACCCCCGGAGCTGGGCATGTACGAGCCCGACTACAACTCAGAAGGCACCCTCGAAGCCACGGGACAAAAGCTGGAAGTCGTCGACTCCCGCCTGCCGTTGCCCCCGGCGGGCCCGCTCGTCTCGGATCAACGGCCCCCGAACGCTGCGTCCTTCTCGACGGTGGGCGAGGGCGCCTGGACGATGACGTTCTTGCGCAGCGGGCTCAATGTCCGGATCGATGCGAACCAGCAGATTTTGGGAGTGGCACAGCGCGCCGGTGTGCGCATCGGCGCCAATTGCCAGGAAGGAATGTGCGGTTCGTGCAAGGTCGTCAAACTCGACGGGGACGTCGACATGAACCACCAGGGCGGGATACGTGCCCGCGAAATCGAGGCAGGAAAATTCTTGCCGTGCTGTTCCACAGCACAATCCGATTTGGTGATAGACGCATGACGTATCGGGACCGCGGCTGGGCTGGAACCAGCGGATCCACCATCAGACCACACGATTAAGGGAGTTCACCGTGTCGCAAGCCTCACAGCGGATCGTCATCATCGGAGCCGGAATTGTTGGCGCCAACCTCGCCGATGAACTGGTCCAACTGGGCCACACCAATATTTTGGTCTTGGAGCAGGGCCCGTTGGGTATCCCCGGCGGTTCGACCTCACACGCCCCGGGCCTGGTCTTCTCCTCCAACCCGTCAAAAACAATGACCGAATTTGCGCAGTACACCATCGAAAAGCTCACCTCGCTGGTAGGTCCCGATGGCCGTGGTTCCTTCCTCCCGGTGGGTGGCCTGGAGATTGCCACCACCGAGGCGCGTCTGCAGGACTTGCACCGCCGCGCCGGTTGGAACCTTTCCTATGGGGTCGAGGCCCACGTGGTGGATGCGGCTGACTGTCTCGAAAAGTTCCCCATGCTCAATCCGGAACTGGTCCTCGGAGGCCTCTACACGCCCACCGATGGCCTGGCCCTGGCCGCGCAGGGAACGCAGCTGGTGATCGAACGCGCCAAAGCTGCCGGCGTGGAATTCCGCGATCGGACCGTCGTCACGGACATCGAGCAATCTGGTGGCAAGGTCACCGCGGTGGTCTGTGATGATGAACGCTTCCCCGCGGACGTCGTCGTTTCATGCGCGGGGTTCTGGGGACCGAACATCGGCAAGATGGTGGGGACCGTCATCCCGCTGTTGCCCCTGGGCCACCAATTCGCCTGGACTACACCGGCTCCCAGCCTGGCCGGAGTCAACGAACAGCCCAGCGGAGCCAGCCGGCCCATCTTGCGCTATCAGGACCGTGACCTCTACTACCGCGAATGGGGAGATCGCATCGGGATCGGTTCCTACGCGCACCGTCCGATGCCCGTGGACCTCGATACCCTGGCACGGTTCAAACCGGAGGAGATTACCTCCGAACGCATGCCGTCTAGCCTGGAATTCACTCCTGAGGACTTTGCTTCCGAGTGGGAGGCAACCCAGGAACTGCTGCCGGACCTGCGCAACACGCAGATCCAGCGCGGATTCAACGGCATCTTTTCCTTTACCCCGGACGGCGGGTCCCTGGTGGGACAGTCCCGTGAGGTGGACGGCTTCTATGCTGCCGAGGCAGTCTGGGTTACCCACGGTGCAGGGGTCGCCAAGGCCGTGGCGGAATTGATCATCAAGGGCCGGTCGGAGACGGATCTGAGCGACTGCGACCTGAACCGTTTCGAGGATGCCCAAACCACTCCGGAATACGTGAGTGAAACGTCCCAACAGAACTTCGTGGAAATCTACGACATCCGCCACCCGTTGGAACCGCGGCTTATGCCGCGCAACGTCCGCACGAGTCCGTTCTTCAACCAGCAGCAGGCTCTGGGAGCCTACTATCTTGAAGGTGCCGGGTGGGAGCGACCGCACTGGTACGAGGCAAATGCGGCCTTGCTTGACATGCTTCCCGAGGGCTGGGCGGCCCCGGCCCGCGATGACTGGTCGAATATGTTCCATTCGCCGATCGCTGCCGTTGAGTCCTGGAAAACGCGCACGGCAGTGGCCATGTTCGACATGACACCGCTGAAGCGCGTGGAAGTGACGGGTCCCGGAGCTGGGCCCTTACTGCACCGCCTCACCACCTCGAGCATGCTCCGCGCCCCGGGTGCGGTGAGCTACACCTTGCTGTTGGACGAGGCGGGCGGCATCACCAGTGACATCACCGTCGCACGACTCTCCGAACAGGTTTATCAGGCGGGAATCAACTCGAATGTCGATGTCGCCTACCTGGCCCGGGAAGCCCGGAAGCACTGTGAACAGCATGCCGGTCAATGGGTCACGGTCCGTGACATCACCGCCGGTACTTCGTGCATCGGTCTCTGGGGTCCGCTGGCTCGCGAGGTGATCACCAAGGTGACAGCCGACGACATGAGCAATGACGGCTTGAAGTACTTCCGTACCAAGCAGATTTCCATTGCCGGGATTCCCGTCACCGCCATGCGGCTTTCCTACGTCGGGGAACTGGGGTGGGAACTCTATGCATCCGCCGATGTGAGCCAGCGGCTGTGGGACGTGCTGTGGGACGCTGGCCAGGAGCACGGCCTGATTGCAGCAGGGCGCGAGGCGTTCAACTCACTCCGCCTGGAAAAGGGCTTCCGGTCCTTCGGCACCGACATGAACTCCGAGCACGACCCGGAACAGGCCGGGTTGGGTTTTGCGGTCAAGGCCTCAAAAACTGATGATTTCGTGGGCAAGGATGCCCTGCTCTCGCGCGCCGCGGTGGCCACGAAACGGCTACGTTGCCTGACAGTTGACGACGGGGTTTCGGTTGTCCTGGGCAAGGAACCCGTCTACGTGGACGACGAACCCGTGGGCTATGTCACCAGTGCCGCCTACGGTTACACCGTGCGCAAGCCCATCGCCTATGCCTGGGTGCCAACGGGCCTGCAGACGGGTGACGGGGTGCAGGTCGAGTACTTCGGGCAACGCATTGCGGCAACGATTGTGGACGATCCGCTCTACGACCCACAGATGGAGCGGCTGCGGGGCGTTTCGCTGGCCTCCACTCCAAGCTAGGGGCCGGGCCCTGGCACCTGCGGTGGTCGGTTGCAGGTGCCAGGGCGCGGGGATCTCGGTGGTGCTCCCGGACATAGGGGGAAAGGGCCGGTCGCCATGTCGGCGGCCGGACCGGTGGCGGGCGGCGTCAGTGACGCGCCCAGAAGGTCGTCCCCATCGCAACCCCGACCAGACCGAAGAAGACCCCGATGTACAGCGGGTTGAACGCTTGGCCGGAAATGATCGATTGCAGGACGGCGAACGCCCCGAACAGCAGCACGATGCCGATGCCCGCGACGATGTACTCCACACCATGGTGATGATGGTGGGCGTGGGCGACACCTCGTTGATTCATTGCAGTACCCATGCTTCGAATGTACGCCCGGGCGCGGGCGAGTTCCATAGCTAGAATGGAAGGGGGACGAGGCGCCCGCAGCCCGAGGCCCCGCCGACCACCGACCCGGAAACATTGAGGGACCCCCCATGAGTGAACAGCACCCGAACCAGCCCCAGCCGGGCTACCCCTATCCCGGCCAGCCGGGGTGGAACCAGCAGCCTCCGGCGGCCACCGCCATGACCAAGGCCGCGCTGGTCATCGGCATCGTCGCCGTCGTGCTGTCCTTCATCCCCGTCGTCGGGTTCATTTCCTTCATCCTGGGCGCGGTCGCCGTGGTGCTGGGCATCATCGCACTGGTGAAGAAGCGGCCCCGCCGGGGCTTCGCGCTGACCGGTCTCATCACCGGTGCCGTCGCGTTGATCGTCTGCGTGGTCTACGTGTTCGTGCTCATTGCCGCCTTCAACGTGGTGAAGGAGGGTGCCGGGTCAACTGCCCCGTACACCTACACGGTGACCGGGCAGGGCGGCTACACCGTCAACTACCTCACCGAGGACATCGACCAGGTCACGACAAAGGACGTCAAGGGCGGCACCTTCACCAAGGACGTCACCGCCAGCACCCTGTTCGGCCTGGTGGGGGCCACCAACGTCAAGGGAAATACCGGCGAACTGACCTGCAAGGTCACCGACGACCAGGGCACCGTCGTCTCGACCAAGACCTCCTCGGGCCCGGCGGCGCAGGTCACCTGCCCGGTCGTCGAGGGCGTCGCCAAATAGCGGCCAGTGCCGGGCACCGGCCTACTTGCGGTGGCCGATGGCCCGCCGGGCCGCCAATCGCTCCTCGACGATGCGGGTGCTGGTCTCCGCGGCACCGCCCGGGCCGACCGCGAGGTAGACCGGGGCTTCATGTACGGGGCGGTCATCGTCGTCGTACCGGTAGGGGACATAGGTGCCTCCGGAGCGGCGCACCAGCAGGATCCCGGCGGCGACATCCCACGGGTTCGTGTCGAAGCCGAACGTCACATCGGTCCAGCCGGCGGCCACGTGGGCCAGGGCCAGCGCCCCGCTGACGGTGCGGCGGACGGTGGCGTAGCGGGTGACCAGCGTGCCGAACGCGTCCACGGCGGCCGGGCCGTCGAGGGCGATGGCCTCGGCGGAGGGATAGTCGGTCATCAGCGACGAACGCGTCTCGTCCGTGCGCCCGGCCGGTGACAGCGGCTCGCCATTGAGCCGGGCCCCCTCGGCGTTGGCCGAGAACATCAATTCGGCGATCGGGTCGTAGACGACGCCGGCCAGCAGCTCACCGTCGAGCGCGGCGGCGATGGACACGCAGAAGAACGCGATGCCGTGGGCGAAGTTGCTGGTGCCGTCGATCGGGTCCACGATCCATTCGATGCGCCCGGTGCCCCGGTGCCCGCCCTCCTCGCCGAGGATCCTGCTGTCCGGCCACGCGGCGAAGAGGTGCTCGGTCAGGGCAGCTTCGCTGGCCCGGTCGAACTCGGTGACCAGGTCGTGCGCGTTCTTCTTCTCCGTTGCCTCGGCCCCGGAGCGGAAGGCGCTACGGAGCATCGGCCCGACGCCGCGGGCCGCCTCCTCGGCGATCGAGCGGAGTTGTTCGGCCAGCTGCGCGGTGTTCTCTGCGGTATCCACCCGGCCAGCCTAACCGCCGCTAGTGCTCGTCAAGCTGCTCGGGTTGGCGTCCGAGGACGAAGTGGCGGCCGGTGACCGACGTCGGGGTGATCTCCACCCAGGAGTCCTTCAGCGTCTGGACCCAGGGGTCGACTCCGGAGGCGCGTGCGGCCTCGATCTCCGTCTCCGTCTCCAGCACGCGTGCGGTGCCCCGCACGACGACGGACCAGGCCTCGTCGCTGAGGATGCCATCGGTTTCGAAGGCAACCTGCGGGTTCACGGTCAGTCCGGCAAGCTTGGATCCCGCGGAGGAACGCAGGTACAGGCGGCCGTCCGCGGCCCCGTGGTTGACGGGGGTGATCTCCGGCTGGCCGTCGAAGGCCGTGGCGATCCGCCCATGCCGGCTGCGGCCTAGCAGGGCCCAGCACTGCTCGTCATCGAGCACCAGAACCGGTTCGTTGTCTGCATGTGAGTACATCATGGCCCCAGTATTCTACTTAGTGTAGAAAACGTCTAGGGGTAGCCGGTCGCGGCCTGCCAAGGGGCCGTGAAAGACTGGCGCCATGTCACCACGTAAACCGTCATCGTTGCGGCAGCACCTGGGGGTCAGGCTCGAGGACTCCTGGCATGCATTCCGCGAGGCCAACGGCCGTGGACGCGGAATGGTCCCGACGGTCCTGCCGTTCCGCGGGTACGGCCGTTCCGCTGCCGGGGGAGCCGGTTGGGTCCGCATCCTGGCCCGGATCGTCGTGGCGCCGCCGCGCACGTTCCGCAACGGCGTCCCGCGATCGAAGGTCGTGGCCGACAGCGTGCGGGGCTGGCGGAACTTCGTTTCCCCGCCCATCGCCTTTGCCGAGGTCACCGTCACCATTGCCGGGTCCCGGCACGCCGTGCGCGCCGATCGCGGAGGCGTGCTCGACACCAACATCGAGACCACGCTGGGGCCCGGCTGGCATACCGTCACGCTGTCCACCGAGGAGTCCGCCGAGGTCACCGCCCGCATCTTCGTCGTCGACGGATCATGTGAATTCGGGTTGATCTCCGACGTCGACGACACCGTCGTGGTCACCGCGCTCCCGCGCCCCCTGCTGGCCGCCTGGAACTCGTTCGTGCTGGACGAGCACGCCCGAGTGGCCACGCCCGGCATGGCGGTGATGATGGAGCGGGTCCTGCGCGGACGCCCCGGGGCCCCCGTGCTCTACCTCTCCACCGGCGCCTGGAACGTGGCCCCCACCCTGAGCCGGTTCCTGGCCCGCAACCTCTACCCCGAGGGCCCCCTGCTGCTCACGGACTGGGGCCCCATCGAGACCGGTTCCGCCAGCGGACGCTGGTTCCGCTCCGGTTCCCAGCACAAGGTGGACCAGCTGCGCCGGCTGGCCTCCGAGTTCCCGCAGATGAAGTGGCTGCTGGTCGGCGACGACGGCCAGCACGACCCGGAGATCTACGCCGGTTTCGCCCAGCGCTACCCGCAGAACGTCAAGGCGATCGTTATCCGCCAGCTGACCCCCTCCGAAGCGGTGCTGGCAGGTGGCCGGTCCCAGCGGACCGTGAACTCGACGCCCGGCGTCGAATGGATCTATGCCCCGGACGGGGCCCGCATCCTCACCGAACTCGAACGGCTGGGGATCGTCTCCGACGAGGACCAGCACGTCGACCACCAGGAGCGCCGCCGCCTCCGCCAGCAGTGGCCGGATGGCAAGCCGGGGGACGAGGCGCCGGGGGAAGAGGCATGAGCGGGCGCAAGCTCCGTGTGGAGGTCCCCATGCGGTGGGGCGACATGGACGCCTACGGCCACATCAACAACGTGAACCTGGTGCGCATGATGGAAGAGGCGCGCATCGCCGGCTTCGGCGTTCCCGGCGGCACCGGCAAACCCGGCAACGAGCCGATGGTCGACCTGTTCTCGGCTGTCCCGGACAACACCCAGATCCTCGTCGTCGAGCACCGGGTGCGCTACGTCGCCCCGCTGGACTACCGCAATGTGCCGGCGCAGGTCGACATCTGGCTCTCCGCCGTCAAGGCGGCCAGCTTCGACGTCTGCTACGAATTCCACGACCCGGTCGACGGCGGCCTGTGCGTGCGCGCGACCACGACCCTGGCGTTCTTCTCGGTGCAAAACCAACGGCTGCTGCGCCTGCCGGCCGCCGAACGCGCCAAGCTCGCGGAGTTCATCGGCGAACCGGTGTTCCGGTAACCGCCACGAAGGTGATGTTGGGGTCCAGTTCTCGCCGGCCGTCGGTTGGTAGGCACCGAATTGAGGCCACCAGGGTACAGAATCTAGTGCATGGACATGATTGCAGGGCGTTGGGCTGCACGAGCGCAGAAGTGGTGGAGCCCCGGTACGCGATCTGGGTCAAGGAAAGCGATGATGGCGGGGGACAGCGCCTATGACGAGGCAGTCCAGGCCGTCCGAGCCGGCAAACTCGATGCGGATGAGGCCGCAGACCGTCTGATCGACAGGATGACCGACCGGGAGATCCTCGGACTGTTGGACGGTGATTCCCCTCGGCGGCTGCTGCCGGTCATCCCGGTGTTGCTTGGTCGGCGGCCGTTCGTCGCCGGGGCGGTTCCGCGGCTTGGCATCCCGGGCATCCGGTTCAGTGACGGTACCCGCGGCGTCGTGATCGGCGCTTCCACGGCGTTCCCTGCGACGATCGCGCGGGCCGCGACTTGGGATCCGTCACTGGAGGAGCGCATTGGCCTCGCCATCGGCCTGGAGACCAGAGTGCGGGGCGCAAACTACTCCGCTTCCGTCTGCGTCAACCTACTGCGTCATCCCGCGTGGGGCCGGGCGCAGGAGTGCTACGGCGAGGATCCGGTGCTCACCGGCCGGATGGCATCGGCACTGACCCGGGGCGTTCATGTGCACGTGATGGCATGCGTGAAGCACTTCGCCCTCAATTCGATGGAGAACGAGCGCTTCGAGGTCGACGTGTCGGTCGACGAGCACGCCCTGCATGAGGTGTACTTGCCGCACTTCAAGGCCGTCATCGATGCCGGCGCCGATTCCGTGATGAGTGCCTACAACAGGGTGCGGGGCGAATACATGGACCTCAACCGCACCCTACTCACCGATGTGTTGCGGCAGGAATGGGGCTTCCCGGGGTTCGTGACGAGCGACTGGGTCTTCGGTACCCATGACGCCATCGGCAGCCTCGAGGCGGGGATGGATGTGGAGATGCCGCTGCGACTGCTGCGCGCCCGCGATCTGCCAGGCGCCCTGCGGAAGGGCGACGTCGACCGCGCGACGGTCATGCGGTCCGCGCGCCGCATCCTGCGCACCAGCGTTCTGCATGCCGCGACCCGGGAGACGGGGCCGCTGAGCGCCGAGCTGATTGCCTCGCCGGCGCACCGGGCACTGGCCCGCCAGGCAGCCGCGGAGTCGATCGTGATGTTGAAGAATGAAATCACCGGTGCGGCGCCGCTGCTGCCGTTGGCCCCCACCACCAGGCACCTCGCGGTGATCGGGAGACTCGCGGCACGTGCGAACCTCGGCGACCACGGTTCCTCACGCGTCCGGCCCCCCTCCACGGTCTCTCCGTTGCAGGGCCTGCGGGAGGCGCTTCCCCATGTTCGGATCACGGCCACGACCGGTCGGGACGAACGCACCGCGGCCGCGGCGGCGGCTGCGGCGGAGACGGCGATCGTCATCATCGGCCTGGACCAGCACGATGAGGGCGAATCGGTTGTCACCGGTGGCGTCGACGTGGGCGTGCTCGGACGGGCCTTCCGCTCGGGTCCACTCCGTCGGCTGCTCGTCGCTCTGGCACATTTGGCGTCGCGCTTCGTCCGAGGCGGCGATCGCACCTCGCTCGACCTGCGCCCTTCCGATGTGCGCCTCATCCGGGCGGTTGCCGCAGCCAACCCCCGGACCGTCGTCGTCCTGATCGGCGGCAGCGCGATCCTGACTGAGGCGTGGCGAGACCGTGTGCCGGCGCTCCTCCTTGCCTGGTACGGGGGGATGGAGGGTGGCCGGGCGTTGGCGAACGTGCTCACCGGCACCGCGGAGCCCGGGGGACGACTG
Source organism: Arthrobacter sp. ASL1 (assembly GCF_056680475.1). Taxonomy (NCBI): domain Bacteria; kingdom Bacillati; phylum Actinomycetota; class Actinomycetes; order Micrococcales; family Micrococcaceae; genus Arthrobacter; species Arthrobacter sp. ASL1. Next base: position 1,265,832 of record NZ_CM155284.1, on the reverse strand, counting down.
CCGTTTGTGCTGCCGACGGACGCCGGACATCTACCGCCGTTTGACAGCGCGGCGAAGACCGTCGTCTACGACGACAGGTGGGGTCAGCGCCGGCTCGACGGCGACGGAAACGCGCCCGCATTCCCGTTCGGGTTCGGCCTGGGCTACACGACGATCGAACACCGGCTCCTCGACCACAGCTTCGACGACACGGGTGGCAGCGCGGACGTGCTCGTCGTGAACACCGGTGACCGCGAGGGCTCGACCGTCGTGCAGGTCTATGCCGCTGACGTCTCGAATCGCAGGCCGGTAGCCCAGCTGCTGGGCTTCCGGAAGGTGACGCTGGAGCCTGGGGCGGAGACGACCGTCCAGGTCTCACTGGATGCGGGGCCCACGTTGCAGCGAGATCCGGCGACACGGCGCTGGTCGCCCCGCGCGGGGGACTGGGCCCTGCTCGCCACCCAGCACAGTCCCGCGAGTTGGGCGGGTGCGGGCCCGTTGCGACGCGTAGGGCGGTGACCAGCGAAGAAGGCACCTCGGATGGTCAGCCGGCGTGAGGTCGATATGGGTCGCGCGCGTCCCGGTCACTCGGTGAGGGGTGGCAACGGTGTCGACAGCCCTTCGATGCGGACGGGCAGTAGGTCGTCACCGCGCAGCATGGTGCGGAGCAACCGCCGCGACTCCCACCGGAGCGACAGAGACGCTGGGTCCCGCCGCAGAACCAGACCCCCGTTGAGAGTCGCATGCCGCTTCTGCAGATCACCCAGCTCCTCTGCACGCAGCAGGGCGACCGTACTACCCACAACCTGATCGACCAGGCGGACCAGCGAGGAGGGGCCCCTCAGGTCGGAAGCGACGACGCGCTGCTCGCTCGCGGCGAGGATCGTCCTCTGCGCCGCGCGTGTCACGACCAGAGGACGGGACGGCCCGTCCAACAGGCCAGTCAGCACGTCCGCCGCTGCGTCAGGACGACCGGTTCTCCGCGCCGCCGCCTGCATCCGCCGCAGGCGGCCCGGCTCACGGAGCACCTCGTCGATCTTCCAGCCGATCGTTGCGGCGGTGTTGCAACGAACGGCGGCCCCCTGCTCCATCAGGTAGTCGCCGTTTCGGACCTCCTGACCCGGGATAGGTTTCACCAACACCATGGGCAGCCCCGCCGCCATGCACTCCGACGCCGTCAATCCGCCCGGTTTGCCCACGAACAAATCGGCGCGACGCAGCAGTTCCGGCATCTTGTCCGTGAAGCCAATCACGCGGTAACGGTCGCCAGCAGGCTCCACCAGCTGCTCGATGCGCCGACGCAGCGCGTCATCGTGTCCACACACGACCGTGGCCGTGAATGCGGACCGCATGTGCAGCGTCTGCTGCACCACGGCGACGGCGTAGTCACCACCTTTGGCCCCCGCGGAGATCAACAGCTTCGGGGGCTCGTTGGCGTCGCGCGCGGGCGCTGTGTTCGGCTTCACCGCGATGGGGATCCCCGTGGCCGTGATGCGGTCGGTCGGCAGACCAAGCGCGGTCAGCTCGATCCTCGCCTCTTCCCTGGCCACGAAGAGCTGGTGGAACGCGCTCGTCAGCCACAGGCCTTGGAAGTCGTAGTCCGTCGTGACGACAGCCGTCTTGGCGTCGATCACGCCCCGAAGGAGCAGGGTTGCCAGCAGCTGGGCCGGCAGGAAGTGCGTGCACACGATCGCCGTCGGTCGGAACCGCTTGATCGCACGGACCACCGGAAAGGCATTCACCCGAGTCCAGGGGTCGATCGGGCCGCGGCGCCGGAAAGGCGGGTCACTCGCGTCATAGCCCCACTCGACCAGCCACGGCAGGCCCTCGACCAGGACGAAGTACCCCTTCCCCAACACGTCTCGGTAGAGCGCGCTACTGACCTGCAGCACGTCCAGCACCTGCACCTCGGAAATGTCGGCGCGTGCGGAGCACGCCTGCTGTACTGCCGCCGCAGCGCTGTTATGCCCCGATCCCACCCCTGCGGACAGGATCATCACGCGCTCACCCCCGGCGGTGTTGGAACTCCGTGCCGACGTCTTGCGCATGGGGAAAGAGTAGCGGACCGCATGATCTTCCACCGATCCACATCTACTGGCGGATACCATTCGCGACAGGGCCGGCAGGAATTGGGCGACTTGGCCGGGTCTGCACCATGGGCCCACCACCGTCCACGTCAGCCCAACCTGGGCACCTGGGCCACGGAGCTCGCGGAGTTCATCGGCGAACCGGTATTCCTGTAACCGCCGCGAACGCCGCCGCCAGCTGCGCATCGTGCACCAGCCGGCACGGTTCCAGCGGGCCGGGCACCAGCTGCACGTAGGACCGCCCGGCACTGATACGCGGATCGGCCGGCAGTCCCAGGACGCCGGTGCCCGGATGCCAGTGGCAGACCGCCGAGCCCACCAGCGGCAGCCGGGAACCGGCGTCGTGCCCTGGTGCCGGGACGGTGCGACGCACGGCCGCCCAGAGTGCGCCGACGTCGTGGTGGTGGCCGTGCCAGCGTGCCCCGGACGGGCAGGCCATGGTCAGCGACTGGGCCGGCAGGTCGAAAAAGACGGTGACCGGAATCCAGCCGGTGGCATCCGCGAGCAGCCCGGGGCGCGTGGCCGGTGCAGGCGGCAGGTGACCGGGCGTACCGGAATGGCAAACGGATTCGATGCGGGTGCGGGACAGGTGGCCCATGGCGTGCCTTTCGCGTGCTCTTGCCCGACACCGTGCGCGCCGGGCCGCTTCGTCATCCGAACCACCCGTGAAGCATGGGGTTGGTGTACGGCCGGGTCGGAGCCCGTGCGTGGCCGCAGCTCGTGAAGCTTTCACCAGCCTAGCGGATCCGGCCCCCGGGGTAACTTCTTCGCCCATGGCGTACACGGTTTGCGTTGGCCGTCCGCGTGGGATTGGCTGGGGGAAAGACTTTAGCCGGGTTGTGCCCGGCGCCCGAAGGAGTGATCCGCGAATGACCGTCCCCGCAACTACCCGGCCGCCGCGCCCGCTGGTGGTGCTGGAGGTGGTGACCCGGCGCAAGATCGGCAAGCACATGGTCCGCCTGACCCTGGGCGGCGAGGGCTTCGCCGCGTTCCGCAACAAGGACGCCACCGACAAGTACGTCAAGCTGCTCTTCGCCGATCCAGCCCTGGGCCTCACCCCGCCCTATGATCTGGACGAGCTGCGCAGCGTGCTGCCGCCCGAGCGCATGCCGGTGCGTCGCACCTACACCGTGCGCAGCGTGAATGAGGCCGCGCAGACCCTGCAGATCGACTTCGTCGTGCACGGCGAGGAAGGCATTGCGGGACCGTGGGCGAACCATGCCAAGCCCGGCGACCTGGTCTGCTTCTCCGGCCCCGGCGGGATGTACCGCCCGGCGTCGGAGGCCGGATGGCACCTGCTGGCCGGCGACGAATCCGCGCTGCCGGCCATCGCCGCGGCGCTGGAGGCAATGGACCGCTCCGCCGTCGGCGAGGTCTACGTCGAGGTCGCCGAGGAGAAGGACGAGGTCAAGTTCAAGGCCCCCAAGGGCATGAACGTGCACTGGCTGCACCGCGGCGGCCCGTTCACCCCGGAGAGCACCAGGCTGGCCGCAGCCGTCATGGCCGGCCCTTGGCACGACGGCGAGGTACAGGTCTTCGCCCACGGTGAGCGCGAGATGGTCAAGGCGCTGCGCCGTTACCTCGCGGACGAGAAGGGCGTGGACCGCAAGGCGCTCTCGCTCTCCGCGTATTGGGCGTTCGGCCGGGCCGAGGAGACGTTCCAGGCGGAGAAGCGCGAACCGATCGGGCAGATCTTCCCCGACGAATCCGGTGTCCAGAACGCCGTCCGCGGCTGACCCGGGATTTGCCGGCCTCGGCTCCGAACCCGCAACGCACGGAATGGACTCGCTAGGGTAGGTGGATGATCGTTTCTTCGGTGGTTCTGCTGGTTGTCTATGTCGGGCTTGCCGTGGTGGTGGTGGGATGCGCCAATGGACGCATCGGCGTCAACCCGGTGGCAGGGATCCGCACGTCGACCATGATGGCCAACGAACAGACCTGGCTGGCGGGGCATCGGGCAGCGCGGACCCCGACGATCATCGGTTGCGTTGCCGCCGTTATCTGCTTGGCACCGGTGTTCTTCGGCGGTTCGGAGTCCGAGCACACGCTCCTGGTGGTCCTGTCCGTGGCCCTGTTGATGGTCGGCGTCATCGTCGGCTCTGTTGTCGGTTCCCGGGCAGCACGTTCGGTCCTGGCCGGTCAAGAACACCGCTGACCCGGATACGGAGCTATTTCGAGTAGGCTTCCTCGCTCCACAGGTGGAACAGTGCATGCGCCCGGTAGGGCCGCCACGCCTCGGCCCGGGCCTCGGCCTCGCGGGCACTGATCCGCCCGAGCGCACGCCGGAGCACCAGGTCTCCGGGCGTGAACGCATCCGGATCCAAGCGCGCGCGCACCGCCAGATAGTCCGCGCTCCACGGGCCGATGCCCGGCAGCGCCAGCAGCTGTTCGCGGGTCAGCGGGAAGGCGGCGCCGGGCTGTTCCCCGGAGCCGGCGTCCACGAATGCGCCTGCCACGGCCCGCAGCGTCCGGGTCCGCGCACCGGTCAGGCCGATCGCCGCCTGCAGCGCGTCCTCCGGGACCCGGGCCACGACATCCGCCGCCGGGAACAGGTGCAGCCCGTGCTCCGGCGTCTCGCCCCAGCGGGCGACCAGCCGCCCGGCGAAGGTCCGCATCGCCGCCACCGAGACCTGCTGGCCCAGCACGGTGGTTGCCGCGGCCTCGAAGGCATCCGGGTAGCCGATCCGCCGCAGGTCCGGGCGCCGGGCCACCAGCGGGGCCAGCAGCGGATCGCGGGACAGGTGCTTGTTGGCCGGGGCCAGGTCCTCATCGAGGCCGAACCACCGGCGGACGAGCGACGCGACTGCGGGCCCGTCGGCGACGGCGAGCGGTTGCCCCATGCTGCGGATCAGTACCGCGTCGGTGGTGAACCGCAGTCCGAGGGTGACCACCCGTCCGGCGAGTCGGACGGGTCGGCGGTGTTCGGCCCCCACGCGCTCGTCGATACCGGGGATGGCGTGGGCGGCGAGGATGGACAAGCACAACTGTGGATCCAGCTGGCCGTTGGCGTCCACTTGCAGTACCGGTCCCGGGTCCTGCTGCGTCGCGTCCATGGACAGCGAGTCTAGTGCCTGGATCCGCGGTGGTTGGCGGCTCCGCTGGGCAACATGCCATGCAGGCGAAGGCCCACCTGCAGCTCCGCGCGCAGCCGTCCGTCACGCAGGTCGGTGCCCAGGGCCGACCTGACCCGTCCAAGCCGGTAGTACAACGTCGAGCGGTGGATGTTCAGCGTGCGGGCCGTGTGCTGGGCGTCACCGCCGTGATCCAGATACGCCTGGAGGGTCGACATGGCTTCGCCGGGCAGCTCGGCTGCCAACAGGGTACGCGCGGACAACGGCAGGTCGTCGGTGGTCAGCTGTTCGACGGGCAGCAGGGCCAGGACCCCGTCCAGTCCGGCCTCGTCCCAGGTCGTGACCAGGCCGTGGTCGGCGGGGGAGAGCCACGCGGCGCGGAGGGCCCGGCGCGCCAAGTCGAAGGAACGGTGCACGTCCTCGAGCTGCTCAACCATCGGGCCGATTCCAGCACGAACGCCGCCGAGCCGCGGGTCGGCGAGGATCCCGGCGAGTCTGTGGGAGACGACCGGGCGAGGAAACAGGACGATGCCGGTGCCGTCGTCCAGGGTGGCACCCACGACCGATGCTGTCGATGATTGGGCGACGAAATCCAGCGTCGCCTGCACGGCCAGCGCGGTGCCTCCGGAGGTGCGTCCGGGACGGGGATCCCCGCTGATGGCCACCGCGGCATAGCGCCGGGAGACCCCGACATGCCGTTCGGCAACCAGGGCTTCCGCGGCGGCCCGGCGGTTGAGTGGGTCAGAGCCGGTGACTTGCCGCAGCAGTTCCCTGGCCCGGCCTCGGGCATGTTCCTCGTACAGCAAGCGCAGCGACAACTGGATGCCGAGGTTCGCGGCCGCCTCCTGGAGAAGGGACATACTGCGGTCGTCCATCGGCATCGCGTCCAGCGCGACCAAGAGGTAGCCGACCCGGCGCCGATGGTCCGTCAGGGGGATGAACAGGCATGCCCCGGCCTGGGGCAAGGTCAGTTCCACGGGACCGCGCGACGACGGAGCAGGTGGTTCCCACTGACCCGAATCGGCGAGCAGCACCGCGAGGCGGCGGCGGTCGGCCGACGTTTCGTGCATGGAGTAACCGACCACTGACATGGTCCAGTCCACGACCACCAGACGGCGCCCGGTCGTCGCGGCAAGATCCTGCAGGGCATCATCCAAGCCGGCTGTCATGGACATCGACGTCCTCCTCACATATGGACACTCTGTCGGATTAGCGCCCTTGGTTTTTGCACGATTGACCAGTGAATGGACGTCGCCCACTCCGTAGGCTGGTCAGGTTATCGAGTCTGAAGGAGTTGCGGAGCATGACCCAGCGCATTGCGATCGTCGGAGCCGGCATCGGTGGACTGACCCTGGCCATCGAGTTGCAACGTCGGGGGATCGACGCCCAGCTCTTCGAGCGGACGGCGGTCCTGAAGGAAGTCGGCGCGGCTGTCGCCTTGTCCGCCAACGCCACCCGCTTCTATCTCGACCGCTTCGGCATGGGCAGCCAGCTGGGAGCGAAGTGGGCGGAAGTCGACGGTCTGGTCTTCCGCGATGGCCCCTCCGGTGAACTGATTGCCCGGTTGTCCTCGCGAGAGGACTACCGCCGGCGATACGGAGCGCCCTACACGGGCATCCACCGTGCTGACCTGCAGGCCATCTTGTTCGATGCCCTCGCACCGGGAAGCCTGCACCTGAGCAAGCGCGTGACGGACATCGACGACAGCGGTTCCTCGGCGCGCCTGTCGTTCGCGGACGGGGATGTGGCGGAGGTGGATCTGGTCATTGGCGCCGACGGCGCCAGGTCGCTGACACGGCAGCTTTTGTTGGGGTACGACGACGCACGCTATTCCGGGTGCACCGCGGCCCGGGGCATCGTGGCGCCGGAGCTGTTGCCGTCCCTTCCCGACCGTGAGGCCATCCAATTCTGGATGGGGCCGGGCGGCCACCTGCTGCACTACCCGATCGGCAACGGCGACCAGAACTTCTTCCTGGTCAAGCGCGAGTCCCTGCCGTGGGCCGAAAAGGGCTGGGTGGTACCGGCGCAGGACGGCGCTCATGTTGAGCCGTTCGCCCACTGGGCGCCCCCAGTGGTGGAGATGATCTCGGCCGTTCCCGTCCACGAAAAGTGGGCGCTGTTCTATCGTCCTCCGCTCACGCACTGGTCCAAGGGGCGCGTCACATTGCTCGGAGACGCGGCGCACGCCACCGTCCCCCACCATGGCCAAGGGGCCAACCAGTCCATCGAGGACGCGATCGTGCTGGCGGATCTGCTGAGTGGTTCCCGGGATTGGGACGCCGCACGCAGCGAGTACGAACGGCGTCGGCGCTTCCGCACCCGAAAGGTGGTGGACGCTTCGGTGACCACAGGGGAAGTGCTGCACCTGCCGGATGGCCCCCGCGCCGATGAGCGCAACGCCCGGCTGGCCGCCCCCGACGCCTTCGACCGGCATCTGGCGTGGATCCATTCCTTCAGGGCCGACGAGCAGGTACCCGAGGTCTCCGCTCTCGGAGGTTGAGCGGCCAGCCCCCGACCTGCGGGGAACGCGGTGACCGTTCGCCCACCGCCACCACGGGGCCGGTCCGCGTGCCGCTCTTCCGGCGTAGGATCTGCGCATGGGCGACGTCGGAAGCTATCTGGAGACCATCGAGGGAGGCGACCGGCTCGCGCTCGAACGCGTCTACGCGCTCGCGCGGGAGGTGGTTCCCGAAGCCGAGGAGGGCACGAGCTATGCCATGGCTGCACTCATCTACCGGGGCAAGGGGCTCATCGCCACGGTGAAGGCCAAGAAGTTCCTGGCGCTCTACCCCTTCAGCGGGTCGATCATCGCCAGCCACCAGGAGCTGCTGGACGGTTTCGAGACGACGACCGGAAGCGTGCACTACTCGGCCGAACGCCCGCTGCCCGGCGACACCCTCCGCAGCATCGTGGCGGCACGCCGCGAGGAAATCGACGCCAGGGGACGGTAGCCCCACCGCCGGGGTCGGGGCCCCTGGCCGGCCAATGGCGCGGGTTGGCCACGTTCCAACCCACCGGTTATCATCGTAATATGACGATGATAGCGAAGGTGGCCGAACCGACGACGAGCGCCTTGGCACCCGCCGCAGCGTTGTTCCACGGGCTGGCCGATCCGACCCGCCTGCTGATCCTGCGCCATCTGCGATCCGGCGAGCACATGGTCAGGGAACTCACCGAGCATCTGGGTTTGGCGCAGAGCACGGTCAGCGCCCACCTGTCCTGCCTGCGCGATTGCGGGCTCGTGGTCTCCCGGCCGGTGGGACGCGCCAGCATGTTCTCGCTGGCGGAAGTCGACGGGCTGGAAACCATGCTGGTCGCCGCCGAATCGTTGCTGGCGGCCACCGGCCGCGAGGTCGCCCTGGGGGCCCACCACTGGCACGAATCCCACGGCCACGGAGCGGATACGCCATGAGCCACGGACATTCCCACGACCACAGCGGAGGGGCGATTGCCCATCGGCCCCGGCTGGCCATCGCGTTCGCGATCACCGCGGCGATCCTCATCGCCGAGGTCATCGGCGCCGTCGTCACCGGCAGCCTGGCATTGCTCGTCGACGCCGCCCACATGCTCACCGACGCAGCCGGCCTGCTCATGGCCCTGACCGCCGCCACCCTCATGGGCCGACCGGCCACGGATCGGCGCACCTGGGGATTCCGCCGGGCCGAGGTCCTCTCGGCGACAGCCCAATCCACCCTGCTGCTCGCCGTCGGCCTCTATGCGATGATCGACGGCGTCCGCCGCCTCTTCGCCCCGCCCGACGTGGCCGCCACCGGGCTGCTGGTCTTCGGGATCATCGGCCTGCTCGGCAACGTCGTCGCCATCGCGGTCCTCAGTTCCGGCCGCGGTGCCAACCTGAACATGCGTGCCGCGTTCCTCGAGGTCGTCAACGATGCGCTGGGATCCGTGGCGGTGATCGTCGGGGCGATCGTCATCGCCACCACGGGGTGGATGCGCGCCGACGCGCTGGCGGCGATGTTCATCAGCGCCCTAATCCTGCCGCGCGCCTTCCGACTGCTCCGTGAGACCACGTCGATCCTGCTCGAATCGACTCCGCACGGACTGGACCTGGACGAGGTCCGCGGACATCTGCTGTCCCATGAGCTGGTGCTCTCCGTCCACGACCTGCACGCCTCCCAGATCGCCACGGGATTGCCGGTGCTCACGGCCCACGTCGTGGTCCGCGATGAGGCCTTCCACGACGGGCGGGCCTCCCATGTGCTGGATTCACTGCAGGCGTGCGTGGCCGGTCACTTCGACGTGAGCATCGAGCACTCCACGTTCCAGATCGAGGCCGAGCGCCACTCCGACCACGAGCAGCACTTCCACCCGTAGCCCGCAGGGCACCCGGATCCTCAGCGCAGGATGAAGTCCGTGGCGACAGCGGGGGAGAGGCCGGTCTCCACGAAGCCCGAGACGCTCGACCCCGGGTGCTTGATGATGTCGGTGACGGACCCGAGGTGTTGGGCGAGATCGATCTTGTCCTCCGGCGCCGCGAGCAGCAGCTGGAACCCGAATTCCTGCAGCGCGTTGATGCCGGCGGCGGCGTAGTCCGAGTTCGCCTGGATGAACGCCTCGTCGATCATCACGGTCCCGTAGGTGGTGAAGCCCTGCAGGGCGAAGCCCAGCTGGTAGGCCAGCGCGGCACCCATGATGAACGAGGTGAAGCGCTGGCCTTCGCCGCCGGAGAGCGTTCCGGGTTCGAGCCCGTTCTCGACCTCGCCACCGGGCTTGTGCTCGTTGCAGCTGATCTGCACGTGTTGGCGCACGTCCAGCACGGTGTCCCGCCAGGCGGACCGGGCCGGATCGTCCAGGTCGTCGACCAGCTTCTCGAGCGCCTTGTAGTTCGCGCTCAGCTCGTCGGCGCCGCGGGAACCGTAGGCGTTGCCGAGCGCTTCCTTGAGGGCGTTGCGGAAGCCCCGCGCCTCGTCGGGGATGGTGGTCCTGACCTCCAGGCGCAGGCGCGAGCCGTGTTCAAAGGGGACGTCGGCGAGGATCTGGTTCAGCGGCAGGATGCGTTCGCCGATGCCCCGGCGTTCCTCCTCGAGCAACTGCAGCAGGTCGGAGAACCGCTCGTAGGACCGGTTGGAGAAGTAATCGCGGAATTCCTCCTGGCGTTGTGGCAGGCCCTCGTCGACGATGGCCCGGTGCAGGGCCACATAGTGCGGGGCGCTGGCGATGCCGGTGCCGAACGAGGCCGAGGTGGAGACCCCGAAATCGCGGGTGAACTGGCGGAACGTCTCCGTCAGGGAGGCCTCGGTGGAGAACACCAGTTCGCGCAGCTCCGTGACCCGTTCGCCCAGCGTCAGCGACGTGGCCGATACCGCGGCGTCGAGTTCGCCGAGGTCGACCACTTCACCGGCTTCCAAGCGGAGCATCGCCTCCGCCAACAGGGGCTCCTGCACCAGCTCGGCCTTCGCCGCGTTCTCCGGGGCGCCGGTGGCGCTGGAGCGTTGGGCGGCAGCGAGTTGGCTGTTCGCCTGTGTGGCGCGCTGCTCCAGGGAGTGGGTCTCGCTGCGCAGCACCGCCAGCTGCCCGACGGCGGACTCGAGCTCGGTGCGGGCGTCGCCGAGGGCGGTACGCAGCCCGGCCAGGTCGGTGCTGGAATCCATGGCCTCGGCCATGCGGGTTTCGAGCTCGGCCACGGCTGCCGATTGCACGGCGGAGTCCAGGGCGGAGAAGGGCCGGTTGTCGGCGGCAAGTTCGCGCAGCAAGGTCAGCTTGCGGGCCAGGGAGTCCTTGGAGCGGCTGCGTTCGGCGGCCAGTTCCTCGGCTTCGGTCCGGTCTGCTTCCAGGCTAGCGACCTGGGCCTCGAGTTCGGCGATCTTCTCCTCGTTGGTGAAGCCCAGCAGGTAGTCGGAGGCGGCGATGTCCCGGGTGTCGCGTTCGAAGGCCCCGCGGCCTGACTTGATCGTTCCGGCCCGTGAAATGGCCCGCTTCTCGGCGTGCAGGGCGGCATCGGTGTCGACACAGGTGAAGTCGTGATCCGCGGCGATCTTGCGTTGCAACCATTGTCCGGCGTCGGACTGCTTGAATTCCAGCTTGGAGACCAGGGCCCGGGGCCCAGCGGCGGCCACGGGGTCGGAGCCCCCGCCCGGGGTGTGGGCAGACAGGTCGATCCAGCGCAGCCGGCCATAGCCCTCCAGCCGGTCCGCCGCCGCGGTGACCTTCTCCAGATCGGCCCCGCGCACCAGCAGCGTGGTGGACAGGGAGCGCAGCGCCTTTTCCGCGGCAGGACGCCACGCACCGGCCCCGGGGGCCATGTCCACCAGTTCGCCGGCGAAGGGCAGGTCTTCGGCCGACAGCCCGGTCTCGGAGCAGATGCGGCGGCGGGCCGCGGCGGAGAGGCCGTCGATGTTGGACCCGCGCCGGGCGTAGGAGTCGATGTCCTGGCGCAGCTTCTGCGCCTTCTCGCGTGCCTCCATGGAGGCGGCCATCGCCTCGTACTCCATAGTGCGCGCGTCCTTGGCCACACCCTGCAGGGTCTCGGAGGTCACGGCTGCCTGGCGGCGTGCCGCCTGCAGCCCGGAGGCGGAGAACGCCAGCTGCACCCCGGCGTCGTGCATCTGGGTTTTCAGGGTGGAGGCGAGGGACTCGCGCTCGGCGAGGCGTGCCCGGGCGGCCTCGAGTTCGCGTTCGAGCGCCTGGACGGCCTGGCCACCGTGGGAATCGTGCTGTTCGGTCAGTGAGCGGACGCGTTCCTCCAGCGCGGTCTTGGCTTCGGCGGCGGCATCGATGGCCGAGCGGTTGCCGGAGAGTTCGGCGGCGATGCGCTGGGACTGGCTGGAGAGCAGGTCGGCCGCGAGGTGCTCGCGCAGCAGGGGCAGCTGCACCCGGACGAGATCGGTGGTCCGTCGCAACTGTGCGCCGAGTTCCTGGTGGCGCTTGTGCTGTTCGGGCACGAGTTCGAGGGCATCGCGTTGGGCCCGCGCCTCCTCGAGCTGGCGGTGGATCCCGCGCAGGTGGGAGAAGTCCTCGATCGCGCCGGAGGCGGCCTTCAAGGTCGAGGGGACCTCGAGGACCTCGTAGCGGAAGAACTGGTTGACGCCGCGGTCCAGGCCCTTGCCGTTCTGCAGGGTGCGCAGCAGCGAGAACGCCTTGTCGTTGTCGATCCCCAGCCGGCGGCGGAATCGCTCGGCGAAGGTGCGGTGCACGTCGAATGCCTCGAACCCGGGCAGCGCCTTCGCCAACGACGAGGGGGAGAAGCGCCGGGACCCATGGTCCTCCAGGGCCGCCGTGTCCAGCGTTCCCTCGCCGATGACATAATGCTTGCCGACCTGGCCCTCGAGCCCCTGGGAGGGAAGGTCGAACAGGGCGCCGATGCAGGTCTTCGTGCCCAGACCGTCCTCGAAGGTCAGGGCGATGGCGCTCCAGGTTGCACCGGGCCGCTGGTACAGGGTGCCGCTTTCGGTCTTGAACCGGCGTCCACGCATGTAGGAGTAGGTGGTCCGCCGGTCCTTGCGCGTGGACGCCTCGTGGGCCGACTCGTTCAGGCGGGGAGCGGCATGGAAGATGTGCCCGATCCCGTCGAAGAGCGTCGATTTGCCCACGCCCGGGTGCCCGGTGAGCAGGGTGCCGTTGCGGTCCACGTAGAGTTCGTGCCGGCCATGGAAGGTGCCCCAGTTGATGACCTGGATCGAGCACAGGCGCTGCTGTCCGGGGTTGATCTCGTCCCCGAAGGGAAGGGTCTGGGAGATGCTCACCGGGCGGCTCCTTCGGCGTCGATGGTGGGTGCGGCCGCTTCGGCATCCGCGGTCTCGGCGTCATCGTCCTCGTCGGCGCCCGCGGAAATATCCAGGTCCAGCGTCGTCTCCGGCGTGCCCTCGACCGAGCGGTCCAGGGACTCCAGATAGGCGGGGATCTGGTCGATTGAATCGAACGGCAGGGCCAGGGCCAGGGCACCGGAGACCCGGTATTCGTCGTCCAACTCGGTGGGCAGGATGAGCTTGAGGCTGGCCAGCCGGGCCAGCGAGGAATCGGTGAGCTCCTCGAGCCGCTTGTCGTCGATCGCGCCGGGATGGCGGTGTTCCTCGAGGATCTCGCGGGCACCGGCCCGGGAGACGACCGGGTCTGTCCCGGTTCCGGCGTGCCGGTCCAGCAGCAGGCGCAGCCGCAGGGCCAGCAGGGTCTCCTCGCGGCGTAGTGGTTTACGCGGCACGATCGCGGTGGTGTGCACCGTCTCCGTGGGAACCGGGACGAGCAGGGCGATCTTGCGCTCGGTGTCCAGCTGCAGCTTCAGGAACAGTTCGGAGACGAAGGCGGAGATCTCCATCCGGCGGTCCAGCACCAGCTGCCAGAGCCGGGCGTCGGCCGTGCCATCCAGGTACGGCCCGCGCAGCAACCGGATCAACGCCTGGCGTAGGGCCAGCGGGAACCGTCCGGTGTCGCCCTCGAAAAGCTGCTCCTCGGCCCGGCGCCCTGCGGGCGTCGCGGAGGCACCGTCGTCGTACCCCGTGCCGTGGTCGTCGGCCAGGTCCATGTCCGTGGGCTCGGTGTCTGGTTGGGTGTGGCTCATGCGGGGTCCTTCGCGAAAGTGATCACCGGCAGGTAGGCGGTGCGGGCCGAGCCGTCGACCTGGGTGAATTCCAGCGACTCGTAGCGGGTGGTGTCCACGTCCTGGCCGGACGTGCGGGCGGTTTCGACCAGGTAGCGGATGGAGTTCACGTGGAGGTGGCCGGGCTCGAGTTCGGCGAATACGGCGCCCAGGGTGGCGCTGCCGCCAGCGGTGCGGCGGGCCGCGGCGATCGCGTCCTCAAGCAGCCCGGCATCGGCCTTCGGGGTGGCCGGGGTACGGCGGATGTCGGCGCTGGAAACCGCCGGCGGGGCGGCGAGCCGGGGCGGGGCGAGATGTTCCTGCGGGTCGAAGATCCCCAGCCCGGACAGGGTGGAGAAGGCCGGGGCGTAGAGCCTGACCGGGGCCACCGGTGTACGGGCCGCCAGGACGGTGGATCCGGCGACTGCGAGTTCGGCGGTGCGCACCGCCTTGCGCAACAGGACCGAGTCGCGGAATTCGTCCGATTGCACGTACGCGTGCAGGGACTCGGAGAGCTTGCCGTAGCTGGAGTGGACCTCGCCGGCCTGGCGGCGTAGCTCGCGCAGCAGGTTGGCCAGGGTGTGGCGTTCCTGCGCGTTCAAGCCGTCCACGAAATCGCGTTCGAGGACCTCGTTGATGGCGTGGCGGAAGCGGCGTTGGCGGGCCGGGTCGTTGAGGAACTCGGTGAAACCCCGGAACGTCTCGCCCTCGGCGGTGCTGCGCAATTGCCGGTCGCCTTCGAGCACGCGGCCGACGGCGACGCCCTTGGCCACCGAGGCCTCCATGATTTCCCGGCGGACCTGGTGGAGCATCTGGCGGACGCCGTCGCGCATGCGCTTGAAGTCGGCGGGCAGGTTGGCCGCCAGATCCAGCACGTTGCGGGCCGCGGCCAGGGCCCCCTCGGCGGGGAGGATCGCCGGGCTGGTCCCGGATTGCAGGGCCTCGATGCGCTCACGACGTTCGGCGATCTCCGCCTCGAGCTGCCGGATCCGCGCTTCGGGGTCCGGATCGGTTTCATGGGCGAGGGATTCGATGCTGGTCAGCAGCGTGTTCAGCCGCGACGAGTTCAGGTTGGTGCCCGAGCCGGAAAACCCCTCGAGGAACGTCAGCACCCGGGAGGTGTGGGCGGTCGGCTCGTAGACGAACGCCCCATCGACGAGCGGGCGGGCCAGGTAACCGGCCCGCACCCAGGCATCGGCATAGTGCTGGGCCCGCCACGCGTCGTTCAGCGGGGTCCCGGCCGAGCGCAGATGGCGCAGGAAGGAATGCAGCGAGGCCTGGAAGGACTCCAACGTGATGCGCGGCCGTGCCGGGGTGAACTCCGCACGCAGGAACGCCACTGTCCACGGTGCAGCCGAGAGGAGTTTCCAGGCGGGGGAGGACCTGAATTCCTGCTGGTCGGCCCACGTCGCGGCTGCGGGTTCGGAGGGGTGCACTGGCTGCTCTCGGTTGTTGCGGGTCGGGGCGAGGGGGGCCACGGACGGAAATGACACGCAGTGGCTCCGGCCTTCGATTCTAGAGCACCCTCTGATTTGGTGGCGGCGCATCGGGAAGCCGAGCCGGCGGTAATGCCCCGGTAACGCCGGGGTAATCCGGGCGCGGGCAGGATGGGCGGACCGCTGGCTGTGCCGAACGGCACTTCGGGGAAGGAACGTCGATGACCCTTTTGTCCGTGGCCGCCCCGGAGGACGCATCCGGCGCCGACCGCGCCGTGCCCCTGAACGCCGACGCCCTGCAGGTGCTGCGGCCCCATCTGGTCAATCTTTCGGATGGCCGGTTCTCCTCCGGTGGACAGGTCACCACCGGCCCCGACGACGTGGATCGGATCTTCGACGCCTACCTGCCCGCGTTCGTGAAGGCCCAGGGCGGCCACGGCGTCCCGGTCGTCCTCTATGCCCACGGTGGGCTGGTGTCCGAGGCAGCCGGGCTTGCCGGTGCAGCCCGCATGTGCCCCTGGTGGCTTGAAAACGGTGTCTACCCGTTGTTCTTCATCTGGGAAACCGGACTCTGGGATGCCCTGCGCTCCCTGCTCGGAGGTGGCCCCCGCGACCTGTCGGCGCCCCGCGGATGGTTCGAGGACGGCGCCAATCGGGCTATCGAACTGGCGAGCCGCCCGCTGGGCAAAAAAGTCTGGGGCCAGATGAAGATCGGCGCCTCCCATGCGGTCGCCTCCGACGGCGGGGCCATGTACGTTGCGAAGCGCCTCGCCACCTATACCCGGGAGCATCCCGGTGCCCTGGCGCTGCACGCCGCGGGGCACTCGGCCGGGTCGATCTTCCACTCCAGGTTCCTGCCGGCCTACCTGGACGCCGGCGGCCAGGACATCGAATCACTGCACCTGCTGGCCCCCGCGGTCACCACGGCGGACTTCACCGAGCGTCTGCTCCCGCGCATCGGGGGGGACCAGGGCATCCGGTCGTTGTCTCTCTTCGGGATGACCGGGCAGACAGAGGAAGACGACAACGTGGTGGGCGTCTACCGGCGTTCACTACTGTGCCTGGTGCGGGCCGGTTTCGAGGACGAGCCGGACACGCCGCTGCTCGGCTTGCAGGAATCAGTGCACGCCGACTCCCGGTTGGGCGCACTCTTGGCAGGCCCGGCGGGAACGGCCATCTGGTCACCGACCAGCGGTGCTTCGCCGGATGCCTCGAGCCTGGCGAAATCCCACAGCTCCTTCGACAACGACCCGGCTACCCTCGGGTCGGTCATGCGCCGGATTCTGGGCAAGACGACCATCGTCGAATACCAGCCCGAGCGGCCGCTCCCGGTAAGAGCGGACCCCGCGGGCTCGGCCCCCGTGGCGTCCCCCGGACCGTCGCCGGCGGTGGGCGAGCCTGCACAGCCGGAACCGGCGGTGGGCAGCCCGACCGGAAACGGGGCCCGCACCCCAGGCCGCCTGGCCCTGTGCGTTGGCTTGAACCGGTTCGAGAACCTGCCGCAATCCAACTGGCTCAACGGCTGCGTCAATGATGCCGCGGACTTCCACGAGCTGCTCTCCGGAGGGTTCGGCTTCGCCGAGGGGGACATCACCGTGCTGACCGACGCACAGGCCACCCGGGCCGAGGTGATGGGCCGACTCGGCGAGGCCATGGCACGCATCCGCTCCGGCGACCTGGCCCAGCTGGTGTTCACCTTCTCCAGCCACGGCACGCAGGTCCCGGACGACGATGACGAAGACGACCAGATGGACGAGGCCTTCGTGACCTACGACATGGCCCAACGCGGTGACCACTGGGACCCGACGACGCTGATCGTGGACGACGACCTGCACCGGGTCTTCGGCGACCTGCCGGCGTCGGCGCATGTCGACGTCGTCCTGGACACCTGCCACAGCGGGACCGGGTTGCGGGCCATGGACCTGCTGCTCGGCAGGACGCCCCGGTTCGTACCGCCGCCGACGGTGAGCGGGCTCGATGCCGCCACGGCCGCCAGGTCCCGCACGACGCGCGATTTGTTCCGCTCATCCCCGGCGGACCGTCGTGCCGTGCTCTTCGCGGCCTGCCAACCGGACCAGACGGCTGCGGACGCGCATATCAACGGCCGCTACAACGGTGCCTTCAGCCGGTACCTCATCGACGGGATCACGACAGCTGGCCAACGAAGCCGGAACGAATTGCTCACGGCGGTCCGCTCCGACCTGCGCGCGGGCAGGTTCGACCAGGTCGCCCAGCTCGAAGGGGAGGACTCGGCACTGAACTCCGCCTGGGGCACCGCGTACTGAGCCGGAGCCCGGACCGCCGGGAGAGGGGAACGCCGGGCATGGCAGGCAACGGACGGCCGGAACACACGGCCAGCGAGCAGCAGGACGTCACCATCGTGGCCGAGGGCCCGGTCACTCTCGGTGCCCACGGCCTGCCCCTGGTCACGAAGGTCCGTATCCCCGCCGAACGCACTGCCCCGGGGCCCGTCGGCGCCCGGTTGGAGGTCACTGTCAGGGATGCCCAGGGCGAGCCGCTGGCCCCCGACCTTGCCGGCGGGGCCGGCTGGGGCATTCGGGATCTGTCCCCCGGGGGCGGTGGTGTTCCGGTGTCCGACGATCCCGTATTCCTCGCCCAACATGTGTACGCGGTGGCGAGCGAAACGCTCGCGAGCTTCGAACGCACCCTGGGCCGACGGATCAGCTGGGCCGGCGGGCGCCGGCTGCGCATCGATGCCGACGCGGACATCCCCGCTGCCCAGACCGGCTATCAGAATGCCGACTGTGTCATCAACCTCGGCCGGTACTCGGGCACCCCCGTGGCGCTGTACCGCGACCTGCTCGTCCACGAGGTCACCCACGCGGTCCTGGCCGGCTACCGCCCGCGATGGTCTGACCGGTGGGCGATGCTCGACCAGTTCTCGCTGCACGAGGCGCTCGCCGATCTCATGGCCTTGCTTTCGGTCTTCACCTCCGCGGAGGTCGTCGAGCGCCTCGTCGAGGCCGCCCTGCTGCAGCAGGGCCCCGATGCGCCCGCCGGGCAAGACCAGTTGGATGCGGCGATCCTGCGCTCCGGGCTCTTCGGGCTGGCCGACCACCTGTTCGGGCACGGTCCTGCCCTGCGCGCGCCCATGGCCGCGATCCCACCCGCCGGGTGGCGGCTCTCTCCCGAACCGCACTGGCGGGCCTCGGGCGTCGTCCACGCGGTCATGGAAACGGTCTTGCAACTGTGGAACCGACGCCTGGACACCCCCGGCGGCCGTTCGAGTGTCTATCTGGTGGCCACCGCCGGCGCTGCCGTGGGCATGCACGTGCGCCGCATGCTCGTGCGTGGACTGGCGTATATGCCCCCGGTCGACGCCGGCCCCGAGGACCTGCTGCGTGGCATCCTCGCCGCCGACGAGACTCTCGTACCGGACGATCCGCGCAATTACCGCGCGACGCTGGTGGAGTGCTTCGCCGACGTCGGGATCAACGCAGGGGATCCCGCGTCCCGCACCGGCGTCGACGGACTGGATCGGCTCGAATACGCGTTCGGGAACGGGATGCTCGACGCCGGCCCCGAGGAGGTCGTGCGCTTCGTGTGGAACAACTCGGCTCTCATGAAGGCCCTGGCGCTCGACCAGTCCCGCGGTCTGGTGGTGGATGCCGTGCGCACGAGCACCCGGATCAGTCCCAGCGGGTTTGCCGTCACCGAGACGGGGGCCTCGCTGGTCCAGGAGTTCGTTGCCAGCGTCTCCGAGGCCCGAGCCCTGGGGATTCGTTGCGAGGCTGCGGTGGTCTTCCGCGGCGGGGCGCTGGTCCGCTTCGACGACGGAGGACGCCTGGTGTTCGCGGCCGTCAAACCGGTGCTGGACATCTCCCGTCAGCAGGCCAAGCTCGACGAGCTGCACCGCGAACGCTCGGTGGCGGCCGAGGATCCGGATTCCAAGCGGTTCCGCGACAGGATGCTGGCCATGCACGCTCGACGGTGGGCCAAGAGCTGACACTGGAGGCACGTGCACCACCCCCCTCCGGGCCCCGGCCGGCGTGGCATTGACGTTCCCGTTCGGTGCGAGGAAAATGGGCGCCAGAATGGATGGTTGCCGGTTGCCACACGGGGACGGGGGAGCAGACCATGATGTGGGATGCGGATGGTGGACGCCAGCGTGGCTACCGGCTGCAGGTCCTCGGGGGCTGGAACCTCAGCAGCGACGGGCGGCCCTGCACCGTGCCGCTACGGTCCCGGCGCCTCGTCGCGTTGCTCGCGGTCGCCGGCCCGGCGCCGCGCCTCGTGCTCTGTGGCAGACTCTGGCCCGAGAGCAGCGACCATCACGCGCTGGACAGCCTGCGCGTGACGATCCACCACGTCGGCAGGGACCTTCCGGGTCTGCTCGCCGTCGATGGGTCGATGGTCGCGTTGTCCGGGACCGTGGCCGTCGATCTGGCGGAGGAACGCGTCACCCTGGCCGATGCGGGCCCCGGACCCACACTGTTCGGGCCAGAACCCGAACTGTTGCCGGGCTGGTATGACGATTGGGTCATGGTCGCACAGGACCTGCTGCGCACCCAGCGCATCCACCACCATGCCAGTCGGGCCAAGCGCCTCTTCGACGCCGGGGATATGCGGGGGGCCGTGGAAGCAGCCGGCCGTTCCCTCGGGCTGGACCCGCTGGACGAATGGTCGCTGGAGGTGCTCGTGCGTGCCCATCTCGGCCGCGGTGCCGCCTGCGGGGCGCGCCGGGCGCTGACGGCCTTCCGACGTGACCTCCAACGGGAATTCGGGCAGTACGCCTCGCCGCTGTTGGACGAACTGGACCGTTTGGTGGAGCGCCCGCCCGTCGTGGCCACCCCGGCGTTGGGGATTCGCGCCGACGCGACCGGATGAACCCTGGCGTCCGCGGGGCGTGTCGGCCGCTACCCCCGAAGCACGGGCGCTAGCGTGGAGGCAACGGTGGCGGGCCCCAGCAGCCGCCGTCCGCCGATGCATCAAGGGGGTGCGGATCATGTCCGGACACGACTCGACCCGATCCATGCGGGCTGCCATCACCGGTGTGGGACTGGCCGTCGCGCTCGCCCTGGGCGGTTGCTCCGCGCCGGTCGAACCCGGGAGCCAACAGAGCGCGCCCGGCGGCGGAACCTGGGCCGGGCAGGGCCCCGAATCCACCCAGGGCACCGAGCAGGGCCCCTCCCCGGAGGAGCGCCACCAAGCTCGCATTGAGGCCGCCACGAAAGCGGCCTCCCAGTACGACTACACGGCGGCGTTGAAGGAACTCAAGCCCCTCGACGGCCAGGACGTGGACGATCTCACGCAGAAGGTCACCGCGCAGCAGAAGCGGGCGGTCGAGTGGAAGGACAATTCGAAGATCTCCCATCTGTTCTTCCACTCGCTGATCGTCGACCCGAAGCGCGCCTTCGACCCGGGCCCCAGTGCGCAGGGCTATGCGGATTACATGGTGACGGTCAAGGAGTTCAAGGCCATCCTCGCCTCGGTCTACAAGAAGGGCTACGTGCTGGTGAACCCGCACGACATCGCCCGGAAGAATGCCCAGGGGGACATGGAGTATCGGCCGATCAAGCTCCCGAAGGGCAAGAAGCCACTGGTCCTCTCGGAGGACGACGTCAGCTACTACGAGTACATGAAGGGCGACGGGTTCGCCGCCAACCTGACCGTGGATGGCGACGGCAAGGTCACCAACACGTACAAGGACCCCCACGGCAAGACGGTGCGCGGGGCCTATGACATGCCCACCATCGTCGATGATTTCGTCGAGGAGCATCCCGGGTTCTCGTACCGCGGTTCCAAGGGCATCATCGCGTTGACCGGCTACAACGGGGTGCTGGGCTACCGCACCAGCGACATCGAATACGGTGATGACCAGCACATCGACCTTCCCGCGCAGAAGAAACAGGCCAAGAAGGTCGCCGCCGCGCTGAAGGACGAGGGGTGGGTGTTCGCGTCGCACACGTGGGGCCACGCGAACATGACCTCATCCTCCCTGGACCGCATCAAGCGCGACACCCGGAAATGGGACGACGAAGTCCGCCCGCTCATCGGCGACACCGACTTGTTGATCTTCCCCTTCGGCGCAGACTTGGCAGGCATCGAGAGCTACTCCGGCTCGAAGTACCGGCTGCTGAAGAAGGACGGCTTCGATTTCTACTTCGGCATCGACACCTCGACGCCGGCGTGGATGCAGCTGACCGACGACTACCTCCGTCAGGCCCGCATCAACGTCGACGGGCTGAGCATGAAGGCCGCACTGGAGGGCAAACACCACGTGCTGGAGAAGTTCTTCGACGTCAAGAAGGTCATCGACCCGGCCCGTAAGAAGTACCTGAAGTAGCCCGCACACGACGACGCCGGCGCGTCCTGGACCGGCGGAGCCGGCATCGAGAGGCGGTGGATGACGCCATCAGGGGGTGGGCGCGAATTCCTCGGTGTCGATGGTGCCCTGCTGGCCCGCGTTGTAGCGGGCGCCGTGGATGGTCCCGGAGTTGATGATTTCCCCGAGTTCGGTGGCGGTTGCCTCGTCGAGCACGATGTCCCCGGCTCCCAGATTCTCGTCCAGGTGGCCGCTGTTGGTGGTCCCGGGAATGGCGTGGACGTGCTCGCCCTGGGCTAGCACCCAAGCCAGCGAGAGCTGTCCGCACGTGACCTCGAGTCGCTCGGCGATGGCCTGGACCTGCGCCAGCAGCTCCAGGTTGGCCGGATAGTTTTCTGCCGAGAAACGCGGCATGGAGCGGCGCATGTCCTTGTCGGGCAGGGACTGCGGGTCCAGCAGCGTCCCGGTGAGGAAGGCGCGGCACAGCGGGCTGAACGCGACGAACGCGGTCCCCAGCTCGCGGCAGGCTTCCAGCAATCCCAGCTCGGAATTGCGGGTGGCCAACGAATATTCGTTCTGCACGGCGGCGATCGGGTGTTCGGCGGAAGCCCGCCGCAGGGTGGCCGCGGAGACCTCGGAGAGTCCGATGGCCCCGATGGCGCCCTCCGCGACGAGGTCCGCCAAAGCGCCGACGCTTTCCTCCACCGGGACGTTCGGGTCGAGCCGGTGCAGGTAGTAGAGGTCGATGTAGTTCGTGCCGAGCCGGTTCAGGGAGGCCTCGGCCTGTGCCCTGATGGTTTCCGGGCGGCCGTCGATGCGCCCGCGCTCACCGGGGGCCATGATTTCCAGGCCGCACTTGCTGGCCAGGAAGAACTCGTCACGGCGTTTGCCCAGGGCGGCTCCAAGGAGTTCCTCGTTGCACCCCCTCCCATAGAGGGTGGCCGTGTCGAAATGATCGACCCCTGCATCGAGGGCATGCCGCAGAAGGGTCGCGCCGTCTGCGTAGCTCGGGAAGTTCGAATACCCGTGGCTGAGGTTCATGCACCCCAAACCGAGCGGACGCACCATGGTGCCCGCCAAATTGCGCATTTCCATGCCCCCTGTCTAGCACGAGTCGACCCGGACTTCGAACCTTCGCGTGTGCCAGGTGCCCTCGTGAGATGCGGGCCACAGCAGGGTCCGGGTGCTGCGGGGCAGGCGGCGGCCTACAACGGTTCGGGGACGTCTCCCAGCAGGCGGGCAAGATCGCGGCGGTTGCTGCCGGGGATGGGCAGCAACGGCCGGCGTGGCTCACCGGAGTCGATGCCTGCCGCCCGGGCCAGGGCATAGAGGTTGCTGAGCTTGCGCAACCCGGTGAATTCGTGCATCAACGGGGCGAGCTCATCGCGCACTCGAGCGGCTTCGGTGGCCCCGCCGTCGACCAGCGCGGCCCGCAGTGCCGCGAAGTGGGCCGGCAATACGGAGGCGGGGCCGGAGTGCCAGGCATCCGCGGCGAACCCCGCCTCGGCGATCAGCGCATCTCCGCTCATGCCGTGACTGAAGCCTTCGGGTACCCGCGGCGCGAGGGCCTCGTGCCGGGCGATGAACGTCGGGACGTCGGGGGCGGATTCCTTGACCGCGGTGATCGTCGGTTCGACGGAGAGTTCGGCGATGAGGTCCAGGGAAAAGGAGAAGTTGGTGGTCCCGGGGTTGGAATACAGACAGATCGGGGTCTCCGACGCCCCGGCGACGAGCCGGCACTGGGCGGCGACTTCCTCGTCGTCCAGCGGGACGTAGGACACGGTGGAGAGCAGGAGCCCGTCGACTCCCGCAGCCACGGCTGCCTCGACGTGGCCCATCAGTTCGGAGGTGGACACCGCGCTGACCCCTGCATGGATGGGAAGCGCCGGGTTCGCCCCGCGCACGGCGTCGACGGCGGTGGTGATGACAGCTGCCCGCTCGGCCGCATCCAGGTAGGCGAAACTGCCCGAGGATCCCAGCACGGCAATTCCATCGACCCCCGAGACCGCCAAGGCGGCCAGATGCCTGCGGAGTTCGGCGTGGTTGACCGCTCCGGAGTCGTCGAACGGGGTGACGGGGTAGGCGATCAGGCCGGTGAATGCGCTCATGGGCACACGCTAGCAGCAGGTGCACGGACGGGGTGGGAGTGCCATGCCCGGCTCGCATCGACTAGCTGCACAGCCCCGCGAACGCACCGAGTTCGGCCAGGCCGTCGGGCCGGCCCGGCAGGAAGTTCGTCAGCTCGGGGGAGCGGATGATCACAGCGCGCCATTGCCCGCGGGAGACCGCGACGTTGATGCGGTTGCGGTTGAGCAGAAAATCCATGCCGCGCGGGGCGTCCGCCGCGGCCGAGACCGCCATGCTCACCAGCACCACCGGTGCCTCCTGGCCCTGGAACCTGTCGACCGTGCCGACCCGGACCCCAGTCAGGCCCGCGGCGTCGAGTCGTTCGCGGACCAGGTTGACCTGGGCGTTGTAGGCGGCGACGACCAGGATGTCCTCCTGGCCGAGCGCCCGGACGGGGCTGCGGCCGCCGTCGTCCCAGCGCAGGCCAAGGTGTCGCCGGACCTGGCCGATGACCTCGGTGGCTTCCTCGATGCTGGAGGTCACGTTGTCCTGGTGGGGGACCATGATGGTCTCGACGCCCGGATCGGCGCCGTCTAGCCGGCGTAGGGCCGCGGCCGGGGCGGCGGCGAGCCGTCCGGCGTAGCTGAGCACCGAGACCTTCTCGCACAGCGCCGGGTGCATGCGCCAGGAATCGGCGAGAAAGTAGCCCAGCTCGGCCGGCAGGGTGGCATTGCCCTCGGAGAGCCAGCCCAGGGCCGACTCATCGACCGGCTCCGGGTGCGTACCCTGGGTGACCTGCGGCAGCTGGCGCGGGTCGCCGAGCAGCAGCAGGCGCCGGGCCGCCCGGGAGACGGCCAGCGTGTTCGCCAGCGAGAACTGCCCTGCCTCGTCGATGACCAGCAGGTCCAGCGACCCGGCCGGGACCTGTTTGCCGGTCATCGTCCACGCCGTCCCGCCGATGAGCGCCCCGCCGTCGGAATCGAGCAGCGTGTCGAACTTCTTGTCGTCCGTGACCTTCCACGCGACGGGGGTGGACGGGTCCTTGGGCTTCTTGCCGACCCGTTCGGGATCTATCCCCGCCTTGGTGATCGCCGCGGTGAGGATGTTCTCCACGACGGCGTGCGACTGGCCGACCACCCCGATCTTCCAGCCCCGGCCGACCAAGGCGGCGATGACATGGGAGCCGACATGGGTCTTCCCCGTGCCGGGCGGGCCCTGGACGGCCAGGTACGAGTGGTCCAGATCGGCCACCGCTGCGGTGATCGCGGCCGTGTAGTCGCCGCGCCCGGTGGCATCGGGCTCGACGGCGGGCAGCGCCTGCAGGGTGGACAGGCGCGGTGCCCGGCGGGCCAGGATGTCGATGCCCGGGTGGCGGGGCAGCCGCGGTGCCCGCCGCACCACGGCCGGGGCACCGTCGTCGTGCCCCGCGGGGATGTCCAGTCCGGAGCCGACTTCGCGGGCCAGCTCGGCCAGGGCCCCGCGGATGGAAACGGTCATGATGGGCTTGCCGGGGGTGAGCGCCATCGGGGTCTGCGGGTAGGGGGCGATGCGGCCAGAGGACCTCTCGACGACGGTCAGCACCGTGGTGTCGCCGCTGGAGTCCACGGCGGTGACCTCGGCGTCGAAGATCCCGCCGCGGGCGTGCGGCACGGGCAGCCCGTCCGCGTCGAGCGGGACGTCGGCGCCGTCGGGGACGGGGGCGTCATACATGCGGAACCAGGTGCTCCCGGCCCGCAGATCGGTTCCGTCCGAGGCGGTGCCCGCCAGTTCCAGCACACGGCGTTCGGTGCGGGCGCGCGGTGGTTTGGTCCAGTCCTCGAGAACCTCGGCGGATTCGACGAGGAAGATGTTGCGGGTTTCGGCCCAGTCCTCGACGGGGGATTCGAGCCGGTCGAAGTGGCCCCACCAGAACTGCTTGTCCTCGCGCCGGTGGTAGCCGGTGGCCGCGGCGACCATGGCCACTGCCGCGTGTTCGGCCCGGGCTTGGTCCCGGGCTTCGTCGTCGAGCCCGGAGAAATCGGTGTCCAATGCGAGGTAGGCCTGCAACGCCAGCTCGTCCTCGGTGGGCTGGTACGCCTCCCGCGGCGGGGCCTCGGCCCCCGGGACGACGGCGGTGGACGCGGAGGTGCCCGTATCCGGTCCCGGGAGGGCAGGGTGCTCCGCAGCGAGGCCCAACAGCCAGTCGCGCAGGCGCAGGGTGGAGAGGCAGTCGTATTCGTTGTAGTCGGAGATCGAGGCCAGAACCTGCCCGGCCTCGGCGGTCCGGCCGTCATCGCGGGCCCTGCAGTAGTGGGCGTAGGCGACCACGGAGGCCCCGGCGTCCTTGACGTCACCGCCGCGCAGGTGGCCACCCATGTAGAGCGGCTCGAGCTTCTTGATCGAATACGACGCCTCGGAGATGCGCAGCGAATGCCGCACGGCGTCGAACAGGTCCACCAGCAGGCCCGCCCGCAGCCAGGCATCCACGGTGTCCTCACCGGCGGTGTGGGTGGTGGAGAGGTTGCGCAGCGCCGACTTCTCGTAGGGGGCATAGTGGTAGACGTGCAGGTCCGGCCAGATCCGGCGGCGGTCCTCCACATAGGCCAGGAAGTCCAGGAACGCGCGCTTCTCCCCGGCCCGGGAGTGCGCCCAGAACGGCCGGAAGACCGGGGTCCCGGTGTCGTGCTCGATGACGCCGAAGAGGTACTCGATGCCCCAGCTGCCGGTGTCGGGGTCCTGCCAGAGCGGGTCGCCCTCGAAGTCGAAGAAGATGTCCCCGGTGCTGGCCGGGGGCAGTGCATCGATGGTGTGCGACGGGATGACGCGGTAGGAGACGGTGTGGTCCCCGGCGGTCGCGGAGCCGTCGTAGTCCAGCAGGCCGGTCTGGGCGCGTGCCTGTTCGCGCAGGCGGCCCAGGGCGGAACCGGCCGCCTCGTCGGCCGGGGCCGGTTGTTCGGCGAGCTCGTGCATGGTGGTGATGCCGGCGGCCATGAGCTTGCGGCGGCGGGCCGAGGTCATGCCCCCGACCAGCAGCAGGTCATCGTGCGCGGCGACCTGTTCTGCGCAGTAGTCGCAGCGGCCGCAGGCACCGATGCCGTTCTGGGCCCAGACCACCGGTGCCCCGGAGGCGCGGTGGGTGGAGACGAGGTGGCGGAACCGGGAGCGGCGTTCACGGTACGCCGGAAGCAGGTCGGGCATCGGATGGTCGCTGTGCTGGAGGTTGCCCAGCACCAGGGTGGCGACGGGGGAGGGGGTGAAGCCGAGGCGTTCGAGCTGGTCGCCGTAGGCGGCCAGCTGCAGCAGCGCGGTGACCTTGGCATGGCGGGCGAGCTTGGAATCCCAGACGGCGTAGCGGCCGTCGGCATCGCGGACGATGAAGTCGGCGAAGCCCAGGAATCCGCCGTCGAAGAAGGTGGCCTGGAAGACGACGTCGGCGCCGAGGGTGAGTGCCTCGGTGGTCTCGGCGGCGAGTGCCTCCAAGGTGGCCCGGTCGGTGGAAGGTGCCTTCGGGATGAGCTTGACCCCGGTGCCGCGTTCGCGGTCCCACGGCCCGTGGGTCTCCAGCAGCCGCGCCAGGACCCGCTGCTCGTGGACGTCACCCAAGGTGGCGGCCCGGTCGAGCATCTCGTCGGCGGCGAATGCCGGTTTGGGGCGGCGGCCGAGCTTGACGTCCAGCCGGTACAGCGACTGGTATTCGCATTCGCTGGCGATGACCAGATCCGATGCGGAGAAGACCAGCTGCGCCGGCTCTCCGGTCTCCGCGGCGTCCAGCAGGAACATCGCCACCCCCATTTCCCGCGACCCGGGTCCCTCCCGGCGTCGTCCTTCTCGAATCTAGCAGCGCGACCCGACGCTTTGGCCGCGCTGCTGGCTAGACTGGCCGCACGGGGGAGCCCACGACCCGTCGAAAGAGGATTGAGATGTCAGGCATAGTGGCGGCCCACGGGCCGTTCGACCCGGAGATGGGCCAGCGGATGCTGGCCCGGTTGGCCCATCGTGGCCCCGACGGGGAGGGCGTCCGCTGGGTGGGCGATGCCTGGCTGGGGGTTGCCAACCTGTCGATCACCGACGCGCGTGACGGGCTCCAGCCCCTGCGGGGAAGCGGCGGGAGCTGGCTGGTCGGTGACGGCGAAATCTACAACCACCAGCGGATCCGCGGCACGCTGGGCGCCGACCGCTTCAGCACGGGATCGGATCTGGAGGCCGCGCTGGAATTGCACGCCGAGCTGGGCACCGCCGCGTTCGGGAAATTGTGGGGCACGTTTGCCCTGGCGATCGCCACCGAGGGCGGCGGGTTCGCGGTGGCCCGCGACCTGCTGGGGCTGGCGCCGCTGTATTGGGCCCGGCGTGGGGGCACCGTACTGTTTGCCTCGGAGATGAAGGCGTTCGACGAAGCATGGCGTGTCGATGTCGAGCCGTTTCCGCCGGGCCACCGGTGGACCCCGGAAGCGGGGCTGGAGGCCGGCCCGGTTTTCCCCGCCGGTGCCCCGGTGCTGCTCAAGAGCCGAAGCCCGCAGGAGGAGCCTCCCGAGTGGGTCTTTGATGCGTTGCGCGAGACGCTCGTGCGCGCCGTCGAACGGGGGATGGACGCCGCCGTTCCGGTCGGGGTGCTGCTCTCTGGGGGCGTGGACTCGAGCATCGTGACCGCGATCGCCGCCCGCGCGGCCTCCCGGCAGGGCCGCCGGCTGCAGACGTTCGCGGTCGGCATGGAGGGCAGCCCCGACCTGCTGGCGGCCCGGCTGGTGGCCACCCATGCCGACACCGACCACCACGAACTCATCTACACCGCCGAGGACGCCATCGCCCTGGTGCCCCGGATCGTCGCCGAACTGGAGTCCTTCGACCCGACGCTGGTGCACAGCGCGGTGCCCAACCACCTGGTGGCCGAGCTTGCCGCCCGGCACGTGAAGATCGTGCTGGTGGGCGAGGGGGCGGACGAGTTGTTCGCCGGATATTCGCACTACGGCCAACACGACACGGGGGAAGCGCTGCATGAGGACCTCTTGCAGACCATCGCGGGACTGCACATCGGGGGCCTGCAGCGTGTGGACCGGGTCACCGGCGCGCACGGACTCGAACCGCGGCTGCCGTTCCTGGACCTCGACATGGTGGAACTGGCGCTGGCCCTGCCACCGGGGTGGAAGCTGACCGGACCGGACCGCCCCGCCAAGTGGCTGCTGCGGCGCGCCTTCGACGGATGGCTGCCCGAGGAGGTGCTGTGGCGGCGCAAGGAGCAGTTCGGCGAGGGGACCGGGATGAACGACGTGCTCCGCGGGCACTTCGGTGCGCGGGCCACCGCCACCGAGCTGGCGGCCGAGGCCGGTGTCCTGGATCCGCCGCTGCGCACCACCGAGGAGCTGTCCTACTACCGGATGTTCACCGAGGCGCTGCCGGGCATCGACGCGCAGCGGACGGTCGGGCGGTTCGCCGAGGCCTGAGGCCACCCCGAACCGCCCGCCGTTGCCGCTGCCGACCGGATGGGCCGGTCGCTAGCCGAACAGCCCGGTGATGGTGTTGCGCACGATGGGCAGCAACCGGTACATCGTCAGCGCGACGACGACCGGCTTGGCGCCACGTCGATGACCGTGGCGAACGGGACGGAGATGCCGACGACCGCGAAGTGGCCGAGCCCGTATTCGAGCACATCGTCGCTGCGCTTGCCCGGGAACTCCAAGAAGTCCATGCCCACCCTGATCAGCAGGTCATGCCGCCGTCGGGAGGAGCCTTCGGCAACGCTGTCCCTGCCCTGTTGTCGCTATGGTCGACGGGTCCGGAGGGGGCTCCGGCGGCGATGGCGATGATCGCACCCATCATTCGCTGAAGCGGACCGCCGTTTCGCGCAGGTACTGGTCCACGCGCACGTACGCATCGCGGGTCAGCGCCCGCCAGAGCTGGACGGCCAGCAACGGGTCCTCGGTCTCCAGCTGATCGATGGCCTCCGGGCCCAGGACCATCAGCTCCACGGGGCCCTCGGCCTTTTCGGTGGTCTCCTGCCGGTCCTCGCTGCCCAGGGCCAGTTCCCCGAACGTCATGCCCGCGCCGAGGGTGCTCAGGCGGACCCGCCGCCCCTCCGGGTCGGTGGTGATCGTGTTGATCTTGCCCGAGACGATGAAGTGGACGCCGCCGAAGCGCTGGCCGACGCGGCGGACGATGTCGCCGTCGACATGGTGTCGTCGCTCCATCCGGGCCGCGAGGTCGAGCACATCCTGCGGGGCGAGGCCCGCCAGCGCCGGGGAGGCCGTCACCGGGACGGCGGCGGACAAGTCCAGCCCGCCGCCGTAGCGGATGATGAGCTGGTTCTCCGTGTATTCGACGGCGGCCGAACGGGTGTCGAACACCGGGACGCCGGCATCGAAGGTTCCCGTGAGCAGGTCCTCGGGGTCGATGGTCAGCAGCATGCGCTGCTCGGCGGCGAGGGCCTGCTGCATGCGGGCCAGCATGCGCCGCGCCACCCCGCCAACCTCGTCCAGGCGGCGCACGTCCAGCAGCACGATCTCCACGGATTCGTCGAGGTCGCTGATGCCGCGGAGCACGGATTCGGTGCCGGCGAAGAGCAGGTCTCCGTTGAGTTCGATCAGCCGGGCCCGGTGCCCATGCTCGGCCAGCACGACGGCGGCCTCATCGTTGCGCCGGATGCCCGAGGGGAGTTCGGTGATGTCGTGCGATGCGCGGATGGCCGACCTGCCGGCGCGCGCTGAGCGGACGAAATGCATTTCCATCTCCTGCGACAGCCGCTGGCTGGTGAGGATGCCGCGGACGCTACCGCCGTGGGGGTCCAGGGGCGGGGAGAAGACCGCCAGCCCGGCCTGTCCGGGCAGCACCGCCAGCGTGCCGCCGCCGACGCCGGACTTGGCGGGCATGCCCACGTTGCTGGCCCATGCGCCGGCGTCGTCGTACATGCCCGAGGTCATCATGACCGAAAGGATCCGTTCCACCTCGGCGATGCCCAACGCCTCCGCGCCGGTGAGCGGGTTGGTTCCCGCGTTGGCCAGGGTGGCAGCCATGATGGACAGGTCGCGGCAGGTGACCTGGACGGCGCACTGGCGCAGGTAGGTATTCAAGGCGGCGGTGGGGCGTTCCTCGATGATGCCGAACGAGCTGAGCAGATAGGCGAGGGCATGGTTGCGGTCGCTGTGGCG
Source organism: Arthrobacter sp. ASL1 (assembly GCF_056680475.1). Classification (NCBI taxonomy): domain Bacteria; kingdom Bacillati; phylum Actinomycetota; class Actinomycetes; order Micrococcales; family Micrococcaceae; genus Arthrobacter; species Arthrobacter sp. ASL1. The sequence goes on along the minus strand of NZ_CM155284.1, from coordinate 1,235,258 downwards.
CATCTCTGTGGCGAACACGCTCGGGCTCGAGCGCAGGGGTCGCCCGGCGCAGTCGGAGTAGAGGTCGACGATCCGGGTGATCGCTGATTTTCCGCCGGAACCCTTGATCATCCCGGCCACGGCCAGGGCGCCGGCATTGATCATCGCATTGGCCGGGCGGCCGCTGCCCTCCGCCAGGGAGATCTCGTTGAATGGGTCACCGGAGGGCTCCACGTCGACCTTGGCATCGACGGCCTCGTGGCCCAGGTCGGCCAGCGCTAGCCCGTAGCTGAAGGGTTTGGAGATCGACTGGAGGGTGAATTCCTGACGGGTGGTGCCGACCTCGTAGACGTAGCCGTCGACGGTGGCCAGGCAAATGCCGAAGTCCTCGGGGTCGACGGCGGTCCCGGCCGGGGCCACGGTGTATGGCGTCCCCGCGCGCTCGGCGGAGATCTCGGCGTGCAGCTCACGCAAATACGTCATGATGGGCGATTCCATGGCACCAGCCTAGGACGCGTTCGGCGGGGGACCCGTTCCCGGTTCCCCCGCCGTGGCCGAAGCGGTCAGCGCGCCGCCGGCAGGGCAGCCACCGGGTTGACGATGGTGACGTCGGTACGGGCGGTGCGCCAGATCTCCTGGCTGGCCGAGGCGTCCATCAGGGCGGACAACCCGCCGTGCGTCGGGGCCCCGATGACCAGCGTCCGTGCCTGGATGCGGTTGGCGTAGTCGGCCACCGCGTGCCCGGCGCCGGCGTGGTCAGCTGGGTGGTCCGGGGCGGTCAGCAGGACCTGGCCGGACGCGGGGATCCCGGCGGCCGCCAGGCGGTCCAGTTGGCGGGCGACGGCAGCGGAGGCCGCCTGGACGTCTTCGCCGTCGAGGGCGGTATCGCCGGCGATGACCGATTCCAGGGCATGGACCACATGGACCTGCAGGTGCGTCGCCGCGGCGACGCGCAGTGCCTTGTCGACCACGCGGTCCGCGGCATCGGAGGCGTCGATGGCCGCGACCACGGTTCCCTCGACACCGGCGGTGTTGGCCGCCGAGGCGGCGTGGTCCACGGGAATCACCCGGCTGCCCGTCGTGAGGGGTGCACCAGCGGGGGCACCGGCGTCGTGCCCGGTGGTGCCGGTGGTGCCGGCGGCCGATTCGGCGGCGGCTGCCGTGTCGGCGGCCTGGGCCTCCTCGGCCTGGCGCAGCAGCTTGTGGCCGGAGGCCAGGATGGCCAGGCCGATGACCAGGGCGACGGCGCCGATGATGAAGGGCACGTGCATGTTGTAGTGCTCGACCAGCTTGCCGGCGGCCAGCGGGGCGAGCCCGCCGCCGATGAAGCGCACGAAGCCGTAGGCGGCGGAGGCGACCGGGCGTTCGACCGGGGAGACGGTCATGACGGCCTGGGTGGTGACGGTGTTGTTCACGCCGATGAAGATGCCGGTGGCGATGACCGCGGGGATCAGCACGGAGGGCCGGTGGACCCAGATGCCGATGACCAGGATCGTGACGGTGAACAGCGACAGGTTCAGATACAGGGTTCCGGCGATGCCGAGCTTGCGCTGCAGCCACGGGGCACCGAAGACGGAGAAGATGGCGACGAGCAGGCCCCAGCCGAAGAAGACCATGCCCAGGTGGGAGGCGTCCAGGCCCATGGGGAACGGGGCGTAGCCCAGCACGGTGAAGAAGGCCCAGTTGTAGCACAGTGCCATCAGCGACATGGTCAGCAGGCCGCGGTGCCTCAACGCCTTCAGCGGGTCCAGGATGCTGGTCTTCTTAACGGGTATCGGCGTCGGGGCGACCATGGTGATGGTGGCGACGAGGGCGATGAGCATCAGGACCGAGACGCCCAGGAAGGGGCCGCGCCAGCTGATGTTGCCCAACACCCCGCCCAGCAGCGGGCCGGCGGCCATTCCCAGGCCCAGCGCGGCCTCGTAGAGCACGATCGCGCCGACGAAGCCGCCGGAGGCCGAGGCGACGATGACCGCCAGCGAGGTGGCGATGAACATCGCGTTGCCCACGCCCCAGCCGGCGCGGAAGCCGACGATGCCGCCGATGGAATCGGACATCCCGGCCAGTGCGGAGAAGACGACGATGATCGACAGGCCGTAGATCAGCGTGCGCTTGGCGCCGATGTGGCTGGAGATCCAGCCGGTGAAGAGCATGGCGACGGCGGTGACCAGCAGGTAGCTGGTGAACAGCATGGTGACCTGGCTGGGGGAGGCGTCCAGGTCGGAGGCGATGGCCGGCAGGATCGGGTCCACCAGTCCGATCCCCATGAAGGACACGACGCAGGCGAATGCCAGCGCATAGACGGCCTTGGGTTGTTTGAAGGGGCTGGCCGGCTTGGCGCCGGTCGTTGGTGCTCCGCTCATCGGTGCTCCAATCGAAGTGGGTTTCAGGGGTGGGTTCCGGGGTTTTCGGGGCGCCGGTCGGGGGCGGCATCGACCAGTTTGCGCAGGGCGCCGGTGGCCGCGACGATCGAGCGCTGGTCGGACCCGTCGAGGGAGGCGAGCAGTTCGGCGACGCGTTCGCCACGATTGCTCCGGCGTTCGGCCAGGGCGGCGCGGCCGGCATCGGTGATGCTGATCAGCACCGCGCGCCCGTCGCTGGGGTCCGGGACCTGGGCGACCAGCCCGTCGCGCTTGAGCCGGCCGACGGCCTGGGTCATCGACGGTTGGCTGACGCCCTCATGGGCGGCCAGGGCCGTCAGCCGGGCATCGCCGTGGCGGCTGAGCGAGCCCAGCGCCGAGTACACGGTCAGCGAGTAGTCGCTCGGCGGGCTGAGCCGGCGATGGAGCCGGAAGAGCTCCTCCAGCAGGCGGGCGACGTCGGAGATCTCCGCTGGATCGGGCGCCTGGTCCATGTTTTGCATAGGATATTTATATCAAAGTCCTATGTACTTTGTCGTGTCGTGTGACGCGGGGAACGACGGCGGCTGCCGGGCATGCACCTGGCGGGCGCCCTTCCGGGCGCACGAAAAGGCGGCGCCGGACCGTGGTCCGACGCCGCCTGGTGCGGGTGGTACTGGGCGCTAGGCTGCCGGGGTGGCGGCCCGCCGCCTGGCGAACAGCAGCTGGTCCAGCGACAACCGGCCCGGGCCGACCAGGGCCAGGGCGGCGGCCCCGCCGGCCAGTGCCAGCACCAGTTCGTAGCCGCCGTCGGCGACGAAGAGGCCGGCGCTGAGGTGGACCAGGGCCAGGGCTCCGAGCATGTCCACGGCCAGCAGCAGCGCGATCGGGCGGGTCAGCAGGCCCAGGACCAGGGCGATGCCGCCACCGAATTCCAGGACCGCGACGACCGGGGCCGCCAGGTCGGCCAGCGGGATGCCCATCTGGCCGAAGGCCTGCTGCGTTCCGGCGATGGTCCATTCGAAGATCTTCTGGGCGCCGTGCGCGGTGAACAGTGCGCCGAAGACCAGCCGGAGCAGCAGCCCCGCGGTCGTGGCGGGGGAGGCCAGGCGCGGAGCCGGGGTGGTGGTGGCCGGGCGGTCGATCGTCTGCGTCATGTGTGGGTCCTTGCGGTCGGCGGGTCGGTGCATCCGGTCGGCGGGTCGGGCCCGTCGCCGGTGCCGCGCGGTGGCGGCCTGCAGCCATCCTGTCGCATCATTGGTTGTAGATTCAACTAATGTGCGTTTTCCCACATCGGTGACCCCGGGTGACGCATCGCTAGTCCTCCAGCGTCTGGTCCCGCTCGCGGACGGCCGCCTCGCGGAAGCTCTGCTCGACGCGTGTGTACGCGTCGCGCGCCACGGCCTTCCAGAACGCGACGGCCAGTTCCGGGTTCCCCTCCTCGACCCCGGCGATGGCCTCGGCGGGCAGGACCTTGAGCTGGACCCGGCCCTCGGCCGTGACGCGCAGCGATTGCCCGCGGTCCCCACCCAGGGCGATCTCGCCGAACGTCATGCCCGCGCCGAGCGTGGCGTGCCGGAAGCGGTGGCCGTTCTGCGTGCTGGTGGTGGCGACCTTGCCGGAGAGGATGAAGTAGACACCGCCGAACTTCTGCCCGACCCGGCGGATCACCTGGCCGTCTGCGTAGCTGCGCTCCTCCATGAGGGCCTCCAGCGTGGCGATCTGGTCCGTCTCCAGCGGTGCCACCGCCGTGAAGTGCGGGATGTCCACGATGTCCGGGGCCATGCCGGGCCCACCGTGGACGGCGATGATCCACTCCTCGGCCCATTCCGCGGCGTCGTTTCGGGTGCCGAAGACGGGCACGTCGTCGCGCCCGGCGGTCACCTCGTCGGCGATCCTTCCCTCGTTCTCGATCAGGACCAGGCGGCGCTTGCCGGCCACCAGGCCGTCGCGCAGGTCCCGCAACATGTTGATCGCCACGTCGCCGACCTCGTCGACGCGCCTCACGTCGAGGATGACCAGCTGGACCTCGTCGGGCAGTTCGCTGACCGCCCGGACCATCGATTCGGCCCCGGCGAAGAGCAGGTCGCCGTTGAGTTCGAGGATCTGCGCCCGATGCCCGTTCTCCTCCAGCACCGCGGCGGCCTCGTCGTTGTGGCGGACCCCGGAGGGCGCTTCGGTGAGGTCGTAGCTTTCGCGGATGACCGAGCGGCCCATGCGGGCCGCACGCACGAAGTGCAGTTCCATGTCCGCGGCCATGCGCTCGGAGGCGGCCACGCCGCGCACGGAGGAACCGTGGTCGTTCAGCGGCGGCGAGTAGATGGCCAGGCCCAGCTGGCCCGGCAGCACGGCCAGCAGCCCGCCGCCGACCCCGGACTTGGCGGGCATGCCCACGGTGCTCGTCCACGAGCCGGCGTCGTCGTACATGCCGCAGGTCATCATCACCGACAGGACCCGCTGGATGGCGTCGATGCCCATGACCTCCTTGCCGGTCTGCGGGTGGGTGCCGCCGTTGGCCAGGGTCGCGGCCATCAGTGCCAGGTCGCGGGCGTTGACCATGACCGAGCATTGGCGGAAGTAGTTGCGCAACCCCGCCTCGGGATCCTGCTCGATGATGTTGAAGCTGCGCAGCAGGTTGGCCAGCGCCCGGTTGCGGTGGCCCGAACGCAGCTCGGAGCGGTAGATCGATTCGCGCACCGAGAGCGGGCGGCCGGCAAAATCGGAATAGGTGGCCAGGATCCGGTCGAACGCCTTGCGCCCGCCCGAGCCCTTGATCAGCGAGGTGGCGGCGATGGCCCCGGCATTGATCATCGCGTTCGCCGGGCGGCCTGACCCGGCGGCCAGCGAGATCTCGTTGAAGGCGTCCCCGGAGGGCTCGACGTCGATCTTCTCGTCGACCGCCTCCGGCCCGAGGTCCTCCAGTGCCAGCCCGTAGGTGAACGGCTTGGAGACCGATTGGATCGAGAACTCGGTGTCGGCCTCCCCGACCTCGTACACGTACCCGTCCACGGTGGCCAGGCAGATGGCGAAGTCGTCCGGGTCCGCTCCCGCCATGGCGGGGATGCCCTGGTACGGGGTGCCGGCGCGCAGCTCGGAAAGCTCGGCGTGCAGCCGGCGCAGGTAGCTCTCGATCGGGGATTGCATACTGCCACAGTAACGGCCGCGGCCGGCGGTCCGCCCCGACCCACGCCGCTGGGGCCCGCCAGCACAAGGGGCAGGACTATCCATGGCGCTCGGCGCTGTTATGCAATACGGTCGAGTAATCGCGATGCACCCCGCTGGTCTTCCCCGTCGTCGGGGAGGGATGCACGGCGGGATCGGACGCCGTCGCGCGCCGGGGGGCCACCACAGGTCCTCGAGAGTGCACGACGACGGGAGTGTCGCGGCATCGGGGGGTGGTCCGGGTGGCGGTTCGTTGGGGAACGGAGCCGCCGCCCGGGGTACCACCGGACGGGGCTACTTCGCGGGAAGCGCCTTCTCCAGCAGCGGCGTCAGGTGCTTGACCGTGTACAGCGCGCCGAGCGGGGAATTGATCGAGTAGGCGTTGGACAGGTCCCCGTCGATCACCACCGAATGGCCGGCCTTCACGGTGTCGAGCTTCCTCCACTGCGGGTCCTTCGTGATCGCCGTCGCGTCCAGGAAGATGGGGAAGGCCACGATCAGGTCGGCGTCCATCACATCGAGCTTCTCGCTCGAGATGTCCACCGAGAACCCGCCGGAGTTCACCGGCAGCTTCGCGATCGCCGGGTTCTGCTTGAACCCATAGCGTTCCAGGGTCTCCACGCGGCCGCCACCGGCGACATAGGCGCCCCAGCCCTCGCTGGTCTTGGTCGCCGCGGTGACGGTCTGGCCCTTCCACTGCGGGTGCGCCGCGGCCACCTTCGCGTACGCGTCGTCGACCTCCTTCAGCAGGGCGTCGCCCTTCTCGGGGACCCCCAGGGCGGTCGAGACCATGTGCACCTGGTCCTCCATGCCGGTCAGGTAGTTCTCCCCGCCCTTCGGGATGCCCACGGTCGGGGCGATCTCGGCCAGCCGGTCGTGGCGGTCCTTGTCGCCGCTGCCGCGCACGTCCAGGATCAGGTCCGGCTTCAGGGCGGCAATCGCCTCATAGGACGGTTCCAGCGTGTCGATCAACTTCGGCGCCTGGTCGTAGAGGCCCTTCGCCCACGGGCCCACGCCCTCGCCGCCGAAGCCGAGCCAGTCGGAGGCGCCGACCGGCTGCACACCGAGCGCCAATGCGGTCTCGGCGTCGCCCCAGCCCAGGGCGACCACACGCTGCGGGGCCTTGTCGATCGTCACGTCGCCGAAGGCCGTCGCGACCGTCTGCGGGAACGTGCCGGTGGCCGATGCGCCGGAGCCGGCAGCGGATTCGCCGGAGGCGGGCGGGGCGATGGAACAGCCCGTCAGGGCCAGGATGGCGGCCGCGATGAGTGCGATGGACGTGCGGAAGAACTTCATGGGCCAGGCCTTTCTGCGCCCGGGGTGATGCCGGACGGACGTGCAGGGTGGGGAACGGTGCGGGCGGACGGGGCCGCACGACATGAGGCAAGGATAGCCTAAACTCATTAGGTGACTGTCGAATCTGCTATCCCCGCGGCCAGCGGCCCGGACGGTCCCCGGCGCCGGGACGCGACTGCCCCTGCCCCGCCCCCCGGGCCGCCCCGGGTGGCCCCGTCCCGCAGGATCGCCGGCTTCGTGCTGGCGCTGGTTTGCCTGGGAATCGCCGTCGTGCTTTCCCTGGCCATCGGCACCCGACACATCCCGCTGGACACCGTCTGGGCTGCGGTCACCGGTTCCGGCAGCGGGGACGACGCCTCCGTGGTCCTGACCCTGCGCGCCCCGCGCACCGTGATGGGCCTGCTCGTCGGCGCCGGCCTGGGCGTGGCCGGTGCCCTCATCCAGGCCGTCACCCGCAACCCGCTGGCGGACCCCGGCATCCTGGGCGTCAACGCCGGAGCGGCGTTCGCCGTCGCCCTCGGCGTCGGGGTCCTGGGCATCGCCAGCCCGGCCGGCTACATCTGGTTCGCCTTCGCCGGGGCGCTGGCCACCACCGTCATCGTCTACCTCATCGGTTCGGGCGTCCGCGGTTCGGTCAGCCCAGCGCGCATCACGCTGGCCGGCGTCGCCATCGGCGCGGTGCTGGCCGGGTTCACCTCGGCGATGGTGCTGGCCAACCCGCGCGGCTACAACGCCATGCGCGCCTGGGAGGCCGGGTCGCTGGCGGACCGCGGCTGGGACCCGATCACGACGGCGGGGCCCTTCCTCGCCGCCGGGCTGGTCCTGGCGCTGCTGCTGGGCCGGTCGCTGAACGCCGTGGCGTTGGGCGATGACCTGGCCCGCTCGCTGGGTGCCCGGGTGATGCGCACCCGCGTGCTGGCCCTGCTGGCGGTCACCCTGCTGGCCGGGGCCGCCACCGCGATGGCCGGTCCCATCGCGTTCGTCGGGCTGATGATCCCGCACGTGGCCCGCTGGGCCGTGGGTCCGGACCAGCGCTGGATCATCGCCTACAGCGTGCTGCTGGCCCCGGTCCTGCTGCTGGCCGCCGACGTCCTGGGCCGGGTGGTGATGCGCCCGGGTGAACTGCAGGTCGGGATCGTCACCGCGGTCATCGGGGCACCCGTGCTCATCCTGCTGGTCCGCCGGGCCCGGGCGAGCCAGCTGTGAGGACCACGCCGAACCCGCCGGCCGCCACCGCCGTTGCCGCCACCGCCCGGGCCTCCCATGACGGATCCCGGACCCGGCACCTTCACGTGCCGGTTCCCGGCGGGTCCCTCCGCATCCCGCGCCGGCCCCTGCTGGTCGGCGCCGCCCTCGCCGCGGCCGTTCTGCTGCTGGCACTGGTCGCGCTGGGGCTGGGGGACTACCCGCTGAACATCGGCCAGGTCGTCACGGCGATGGCCAGCGACCAGGGCTTCGCCAGCAAGATCGTGCTCGAATGGCGCCTGCCCCGCGTGGTCGCCGCCGTGGCGTTCGGAGCCGCGCTGGGCGTCTCCGGTGCCCTGTTCCAGACGTTGACCCGCAACCCACTGGGCTCCCCGGACATCATCGGCTTCTCCACCGGCGCCTACACCGGGGCGATCATCTCCATCACGGTGGTCGGCACCAACCTCGTGGCCGAAACCGCCGGGGCGCTCCTCGGGGGCCTGGCCACCGCCCTGGTGGTCTACGTGCTGGCCTGGCGCGGCGGGGTGCAGGGCTTCCGCCTGATCATCGTCGGGATCGCGGTGACCGCCCTGCTCAACGGCGTGAACACGTACCTGCTGTTGCGCGCCCAGACCGAGGTGGCCATGGCAGCGTCGATCTGGGGTGCCGGTTCGCTGTCGCTGGTGGGCTGGGGCGAGGCCGCCTTCGCGCTGGTCCCGTTGGCGGTGCTCGGGGTGGCCACGTTCGCCGTCGTGCGCCCGCTGCGCCAACTCGAGCTCGGTGACGACGCGGCGCTTGCCCATGGCGTGGCCGCCGAACCGGCACGGTTGGCGATCCTGGTGGTGGGTGTCGGACTCATCGCCACGGTCACCGCGATCGCCGGCCCCATCGCGTTCGTCGCCCTGGCGGCGCCGCAGATCGCCCGCCGGCTGGTCCGCGGCGCGGGCATCCCGTTGGGCGCCGCGGCGCTGACCGGAGCCCTGCTGCTGCTGGCCGCGGATCTTGTCGCCCAGCACCTGGTCCCCGGGTCGGTGCCGGTGGGTGTCGTCACGGTCGTCATCGGCGGGGTCTACCTCGTCGCCCTCCTCGTCCACGAAGCACGGAAGCACCCATGAGCCGCACCACGCCCGGAACCCCGCCCGCCACCGACGTCGCCGGCACGCCACCCCGGCTGCACGCCGAGTCCCTCACGCTGGCCTACGACCGCCGGGTCATCTCCGAGGAGCTGACCGTGGAGATCCCCGATGGTTCATTCACCGTCATCGTCGGGCCGAACGCCTGCGGCAAATCCACGCTGCTGCGTGCGCTCTCGCGGCTGCTGCGCCCCACGGCGGGCCAGGTGCTGCTCGACGGGAAGGCCATCGCCTCCTACAAGGCCAAGGAGGCGGCACGGGTCGTGGGGCTGCTGCCGCAAAGCTCGATCGCGCCCGACGGGATCACCGTGGTGGACCTGGTCGCCCGGGGCAGGTACCCGCACCAGGGCCTCATCCGGCAATGGAGCGCCGCGGACGAGGCGGCCGTGGAATCGGCCATGGCTTCTACCAACATCGCCGACCTGCGTGAGCGGCACGTCGACGAACTCTCCGGCGGCCAGCGCCAACGGGTCTGGGCGGCCATGGCGTTGGCCCAGCAAACCCCGATCCTGCTGCTCGACGAGCCCACCACGTTCCTGGACATCGCCCACCAGATCGACCTGCTGGACCTCTTTGCGGACCTGCACGAGGTCGGCAACACGCTGATCGCCGTGCTGCACGACCTCAACCACGCAGCCCGCTACGCCACGCACCTGATCGCCATGAAAGAGGGCCGGATCGTCGCCCAGGGGCCGCCGGCGCAGATCGTGACCGCCGAACTGGTCCGGGAGGTCTTCGGGCTGGAGTGCCTGATCATCGACGACCCGGCGACCGGCACCCCGATGATCGTCCCGCGGGCCCGGCGCCGGGCGGCCGGCAGCTAGCGGCGCCGGCCGGGGTTCAGAGGATCTGGGCCAGGACCTTCAGCAGGTCCTTGACGCGCCGGTCCTTGTCCTCGGCGAGCAACTCGTTGGTCAAAAACGAGAAGCCGACGTTCTTGTCCGGCCAGGCACCGTGCAACCCGCCGCCGGCACCGGAATGCCCGAAGGCCGGCGCGACCGGGCCGTAGGTCCCGATCGGGTCGGCCAGCTCGTAGCCCAGCCCGAAGCGCAGCGGACGGTCGTTGACCGCGTCGGTGCCCTCGGACCAGGTGGCCCTCGCATCCGCCAGGGCGCCGGGGGAGACGACCTGCTGGCCGGGAGCCACCAGGAGGGAGTAGAGGGCGGCCATCGATTCCGCGGTGGCGATGGCCCCGCCGGAGGCCATCTGCGCCCGGCGCATTCCGACGGAATTGAAGGTGTCCTTCGTGCCGGTCAAGGTGTTCCCATACATGCGCTCGACGATGCGCCGGCGCCCGGGATCGGTCAGGAACGTGCTGATGGCATAGTCCCCGGCCCGGAAGATGGTGGCGACCTCCCCGTCGTGCTCCGCCGGCAGCCCGAGGTGGATGTCCAGGCCCAGCGGCTCGGCCAGCTCGTCGCGCAGCAGCGTCCCCACGTCCTTGCCGGTCACGCGCAGCAGCAGCTCGGCCATCAGGTAGCCATAGGTATGTGCGTGGTAAGCCACCTTGCTGCCCGGATCCCAGAGGGGACGCTGTGCGGCCAGGATCGAGGCGTTGAGCCGATTGTCGTAGAAGGCGTCCTCGCCCGCAGGTTCCGGATCGACGTAGACAAGCCCCACTGTGTGGTCCAGCAGCGCCGAAACGGGGACGTGCTCCTTGCCGGCGGCAGCGAATTCGGGCCAGTATGCCGCCACCGGCGCGCGCACATCCAGTTCGCCCCGGCCCGCCAGGATGGCCGCGAGCGTTGCCACCAGCCCCTTGGTCCCGGAGAACAACACCGCGCGGGTCCGGCCTGTCCACGGCTGGGGCCCGGCCAGCCCCGGACCGGGATCGCTGCCGGGTCGGACCGTCGTTCCGCCGTGCAACCGCAGCACGGGGGAGCCATCGCGGTAGACGCAGAAGGACATGCCGCCTGCGGCGGCTGCCAGGTGCCCGGCGAACACCTCCTGGATCCGGGCGAAATCCCCGCCGGGTAGGCCGGAGTCGTTGTGGGAGTCAACGGATGCGGTCGTGGTCATGGAGGGACTCCTTAGAACGTGGGGACGTGGTCCAGCAGCTGCCGGGTGTAGGCGTGCCGGGGATTGGTGAGCACCTCGTCGGTCGGCCCGACGTCGACGATCTTTCCCTTCTGGAGCACTGCCAGGGACTGCGAGATATGCCGGGCCAGCGCGATGTTGTGCGTCACAAAGAGCATGGCCATCCCGGTTTCCAGCTGCAGGGTGCGCAGCAGGTCAAGGATGGAGGCCTGCACGGAGACGTCCAGGGCCGAGGTGACCTCGTCACAGACCAGCACCGAGGGTGCGTTGACGAGCGCCCGGGCGATGGCCGCGCGTTGGCGTTCGCCGCCGCTGAGCTCCCCGGGGCGCCGATCCAGGTACGAGGCGCCCAGCTTGACCTGGTCCAGGGCCTCCACGACCAGGGACCGTCGCCTGCGCTTGTCGGCCACGCCGGCCATTTTCAGCGGGACCTCCACCGATTCGAGGATGCTGCGGCGCGGATTCAGCGAGGAGAACGGGCTCTGGAACACGTACTGGATGCACTGGCGCTGTTCGGCCGTCCGGCTGCGGGTCCCGGGTGCGAGGTCGGTGCCTCGCAGGGCGACCGTGCCGCGATAGTCGTCGTTCAGGCCGGCGACACACCGCGAGAGTGTGGTCTTGCCCGACCCCGATTCGCCGAGCAGCATCATCGATTCGCCGACGCCCAGACGGAAGTCGATTCCGTCGAGGATCTGCGCCGGCCCGTATGCGAGCTCCAGGTCCGAGACCTCGAGCAGCGCGGTGGACGACGCCGGCTCCGGCTTCCCGGGCCCGGCCAGCGCGTTGATCCGGTTGTCGCCGGGGGCATGCGGGCCGGGGATGACCAGCGGCTGCTCGCCGGTGATGGCCTCCACCTCGCCCACCCGGCGATTGCCGTCCAGGTCAGGGACGGCGTTGAGCAACTTGCGGGTATAGCCATGCTGCGGGTGGAAGAGGACCTCCTCGGTGGTGCCGCGCTCGACGACCTCACCGGAGAGCATCACCAGGACCTCATCGGCCACCGTGGCGACGACTGCCAGGTCGTGGGTGATGTAGAGGCCGGCGACCTGGTGGCGTTCGGCCATCTCATCGATGGTCTGCAGGACCAGCGCCTGCGTGGTGACATCGAGCCCGGTGGTGGGCTCGTCCAGGACCATGACCGAGGGGCGGCAGGCAAAGGCCATGGCGATGCCCACGCGTTGCTGCTGGCCGCCGGAGAGCTGGTGGGGGTAGCGGCGCTGGTAGGCGGAGTCGTTCGCCAAGCCGACTTCCGCGAGGACCTCCGCGACGCGTTCGGTGCGTTCGGCGGCCGAGGAGCCGAATCCGTGGACCTGGAGGGTTTCCGCGATCTGGTCGCCGATCCGCATGGCGGGGTTCAGCGACAGTGCGGGATCCTGCGGGACATAGGAAATGGATCCGCCGCGCAGCGCACGCATCCGGGCGGGTGCGAGGTCGAGCAGGTTATCGGAAGCAGCGTCGGATCCGAGGAACACGCTGCCGCCGGTGAGCCGGAGCCCCTGGCGGAAGTGGCCCATGCAGGCCAGGCCCGCGGTGGTCTTGCCGGAGCCGGACTCGCCGACCAGCGCCAGGATCTTGCCCGGATGCAGGTCGAAGCCGATGCCGTGCAGGATCTCCTGTCCGGCCAGGGTGGCCACGCGGATGTCCTGCGCACGCAGGGCCGGGGCGCCGAGCCGGGGGGCATTGGTCGTCGTGTCGTTCACGGTGGTGTCCATGTCTACTTTCCCGCGTTCAGGTTGGCGGAGGCCTTGGCCAGCGCATCGGTGAGCAGGTTCGTCCCCACGGTCAGCACGGCGATGGCCAGCACCGGAAGGATGACGCCCCAGGGCTGGACCATCAGGGCGATGCGGTTTTCGTTGATCATCAGGCCCCAGTCGGCGGTCGGGGGCTGCATGCCCAGGCCCAGGAAGGACAGCGCGGCGATGAAGCCGATCGAGTACGTCATGCGCAGGCCGAGCTCGACCATGAGCGGGCCGGTGATGTTGGGCAGGACCTCCTGGAGCAGGATCTTCCATTTGGGCACCGCGTACATTTCGGAGGCACGCACGTAGTCCTCGGTGATCACCGAGGCGGTGGCCGAACGTGTCACCCGTGCTACGCGGGGGGCATGGGTGATGCCGATGACCGTCACCAGCACCCATCCCTCGGGGCCCAGGACGGTGATGGCCAGCAGTGCGAAGACTAGTTGCGGCAACGCCAGCAGGACGTCGTTGGAGCGCATGATGAAGTTGTCCAGCGACGGGCGCGAGTAGGCGGCTGTCATGCCGATCACGGCGCCCAGGACCATGCCCAGGGCGGTGGCCAGGGCGGCATAGGCGAGCAGCCGCAGGCCCCCATCGAGGAAGCGGCTGAGGATGTCGCGGCCCAGGTTGTCGGTGCCGAATGCCCCGTCGGATTGGAACGGGCGGCCGGCGAAGGCGGTGGACGAGTAGCCGGTGGCCCAGGGCAGCACGAGCGGGCCGAGCAGGGCGACGAGCAGTACGACGCCGGTCAGCACGGCCCCGATCCTGGCCTGGCGTTGACGCATCATGCGCCGTAGCAGGCCCGGCGCGGCATGGGTTTCGCTCTCGATGGACGAGGCGGACATGTCGGTGGGTGTGGTGGAGGAACTCATCGGGCGGACTCCGTCCTGAGCTTCGGGTTGGTGGCGATGCCGACCAGGTCGGCCAGCAGGTTGACCACGATGTAGGCGGCCGCGATCAGCATCGAGATCGCCTGGACCACCTGCACATCGCGGTTGGCCACCGCGTCGACCAGCGCCTGGCCGATGCCGGGGTAGCGGAAGAGGAATTCGATGACGACCACGCCACCGGCCATCCAGGCCAGCTGGATCGCGATGACCTGCGCGACCGGGGCCAGGGCGTGGGGGACGGCGTGGCGGATGATGACCTGGCGTTCGGGGACGCCCTTGAGCCGGGCCATCTCCACGAATCCCGAGTCGAGGACCTCGATCATGGTGGCGCGCATCATCCTCACGATGTAGGGGGTGACGACCAGGACCAGGGTCACGGCGGGCAGCACCAGCTGCAACGGGTAGTTCCACACGTGCTCACCCGGAGGGGCCATTGTGACCGAGGGCAGGATCTTGAACACCGTGGTGGAGAAGAGCGTGATCAGCAGGATGCCGACCACGAACTCCGGCAGGGCGGCCAGGACCAGGCTGGTGACGGTCGCGGCATGGTCGGCTGCCTTGCCGCGGCGCAGGGCGCTGTAGGTCCCGACGACGATGCCCACCGGGATGCTGATGACCGCGGCGATGCCCATGAGTACGAGCGAGGCGCTGATCCGTTCGCCGAGCAGCTCCGAGACGGGCCCCGAGGTGGCAGCGGAATAGCCGAAGTCGCCGGTGAACAGGCCGCCTAGCCACGACAGGTAGCGCATGGCCACCGGGTCGTTGAGGTCCATCTGTTCGCGGAGTACCGCCAGGCGTTCGGGTGTGGCCTGTTGGCCGAGCATGGCCTGGGCGGGGTCCCCGGGCAACAGCAGGGTGGCCACGAAGACCAGGATGGAGACGACCAGCAGGATCAGCACGCTGACCAGCAGGCGCCGGGACACGAGTTTCATGATCATTTGGTGCCTCCCAGCCATACGCGGCGGAATTCGAAGCCGGACAGTGCCAGCCCGGTCTTGTTGGGGATGAGCCCGGCGACATACCGCTGGTAGGCGTCGGCCTGGTTGGAGTGGCCCCAGATGATGTATCCGCCTTCTTCCCAGAGGAGGCGTTGGGCCTCGGAGATGAGTTTGTTGCGGTGCGCCTCATCCAGGGTGCCCTTGGCCCGTTCCACCAACTTCACGAACCGGGGATCGTCCCAATGCGTTTCGTTGTAGGGGGACTCCTTCAGCAGGCAGTTGTCCACCTGGGGCAGGAAGTTGCGCGTGTAGTAGAAGTCCTGGGCGAAGTCCCATTTGAGGTAGTTGTCGCCGAAGAAGGTGGTGGCATCGACGCGGCGGATCGACACCCGGATGCCCGCCTCGGCGGCTTGCTGGGCGAAGACCTGCGCGGCTTCGACGGCACCGGACTGGATGGGTGCCGTGACCAGTTCGACGTCGAGTCCGTCCGGGTAGCCGGCCTCGGCCAGCAACTTCCTGGCCCGGCCGATGTCCTGGGTCCGTTGGGGGAGCCCTGTGGTTCCGGGGTCAAAGGGCGCGAAGACGTCGTTGCCGATCCTGCCCTGTCCGCTGTAGACCTGTTCGATCATCTGCTTGCGGTCCACGGCCAGTCGGAAGGCCTGGCGGACGCGCACGTCATCGAACGGCTTGCGGTCCACGCGCATGGTGAACGGTAGCCACATGCCGGTCTCCGAATTGAGGATGCCGATGCGCGGATCGGATCCGATGACCTCGGTCAGGGCCAGCGGGATCTGGCCGATGGCGTCGACCTGGGTGGAGAGCAACGCGTTGATCAGCGCATCGTCGTCGTCGAAATTGAGGATGACGAGTTCATCCAGGTACGGCTCGTTGCCGCGCCAGTAGTTGTCGTTGCGGGCGAACACCGATTGGCGGCCGGGGGAGAAGCTCTTGGCCTTGAACGGCCCGGTCCCCACCGGGTGGGCGGGGTCGTAGTCCGCCGGGACGATGCCCAGGGAATACTGGCCCAGCGAGTCGTCGAAGGTGGCCGTGGGGGTGTTCAACCGGAATTCGACCGTATCCGTCGCGGTGGCGACCACCTCGTCGAGGACGGACAGCGCCGTCGCGCCCGATTTGGGGTCATCGGGGTTGATGATCCTTTTGAACGTTGCGACGACATCGTCTGCGGTCAGGGGGCGGCCGTCATGGAAGGTGACGCCTTGGCGCAAGGTGACCGTCCAGACCCGGGCCCGGTCGTCCGGGGTGGCGCTGAGTGCGAGCAGGGGCTGCAGGTCGTAGTTCTCGTCGCGGTACAACAGCGACTCGTAGAGGTTGACCACGCGGGCGATGTCGGTGGTGTTCACCGGGACGTGGGCGTCGAGCGTGTCGGAGGCGCCGCCGCCGGACAGCCCGACACGCAACGTCCCGCCCGCCTGCGGTGGGCCGGTGGGTGCGGGGACGACGTCGGGCTGCTGCCCGCATGCGCTCAGGACGGCACCGAGGCCGACGGCCATGCCGGAGCCGAGGAGGGTGCGCCGGCTGAAGCGGCTGCGGGCGCGGTCCATCAAGGGTTGGATTGCCGGGGAGCCGGATCGCACCGGCTCGGGTTGGAAGGGTGGGGTGGAATGCACGGATGCTCCTGGAGTCAGCGGACGGTTAGCTGGTGACGGATCGGCCGCTCCACTCCGGGGGTTCCTGGCGCCGTGCGGCAAGGCCGGCCAGCAGGTCCGCGTCGAAGACGCACGTTCGGCCCGTCGTCTGGTTGACGTGCAACCCCAGGATCTCCTCGGTGGCGATCAGCTGGCCATCCACGTGCATCTCGTGGCAGAGGTGGAGTTTCTTTGCCCCGGACCCAGCTACCACGGTGGTGACCACGAGCTCGGCGCCGAGACCGGTTTCGGCAAGGTACCGGACGTGGGCCTCCACCGTGTAGAGCGAGTTGGACGTCGCCGTGCGGTATCGCGGGCCCATGCCCAGGGCGTCCATGGCCGCATCGGTGGCGAAGCCGAAGACCAGCACGTAGTAGGCCTCGGACAGGTGGCCGTTGTAGTCGATCCACTCGGGGAGGACGGGGGTCCTGTAGGGTTCCCAGGCCACCTAGACCGCCGCCTTCGGTGCCGCCTTCAGGTCACCGATGACGTTGCGGATGGCGATGATCGCCGCGTCCCGTTCGGCGACCAGATCGGCGAAGCCGCGTTCGCCGGCCTCCTCGTCGCAGCCGGCGATGACGTCGGCACGGAGCCGTTCGGTCAGTTCGGGGGCGTCCAGGCGGGTCCACGGGGACTTCAACGAGGGGCCGAAGTGGTCCAGCATGTGCGCCATTCCGCCGGGTCCCCCGGCGAGGTGGAAGGTGAGCATCGGACCCTGGATGGGCCAGCGCAGGCCGGGGCCGTCGGTGATGGCGAGATCGATCTGCTCGACGGTTGCCTCGCCGTTGTCGATCATGTGCAGGGCTTCGCGCCAGAGTGCCTCCTGCAGCCGGTTGGCGATGAAGCCGGGGACCTCGCGGTCCATGGTGATCACCGACTTGCCGATGAAGTCGTACCAGCGGGAGGCCCAGGCCACGGCTTCGGGGTCGGTGCCCTGGCCGCCGGCGACCTCGACGAGCGGGATCAGGTACGGCGGGTTGAACGGGTGCCCGACCACCAGGCGGGCGGGGCTGGCCGCACGTCGGTTCATTTCGGACATGCCGTAACCAGACGTGGACGAACCGATGACGACGCCGTGTGCGGTCGCCGCGTCGATCTGCGCCAGCAAGTCCGACTTCAGGTCTAGGTCCTCCGGCGCGCTCTCCTGGACGAATCCGACACCGGCCACCGCGTCGGCGAGTTCGGCGTGCACGCTCCAGTTGTCCTTGGAGGCGTTTGGTGCCAGTCCCAGTTGGGTCAGGGCGGGCCAGGCGGCGTCGATGAGGGCAGCGAGCTTGGCCGCCGCGTCGGGGGAGGGGTCCCAGGCCTGGACACGGTATCCACGCGCCAGGAAGTAGGCGGCCCAGCCGCCGCCGATGGTGCCGATGCCCACGCAGGCCACGGTGTCGACGTCGTGCATTTCGGGGTAGTTGCCCATGGATCAGGCCCTCTTTTCGAGCTGGAGGATTTCCCGGGCCTCGTCGGGGGTGGCGACCGAGGATCCGAGGTTGGTGACGATGTCGATGGCGCGCTCGGTGAGCTGCGCGTTGGTGGCCTTGACTCCCTTGGACAAGTAGAGGTTGTCCTCCAGACCCACGCGGGCGTGGCCGCCGAGCAGGACCGACTGGGCGACCCATGGCAGCTGGTTGCGGCCGATCGCGAAGGACGTCCATTGGGCACCCTCGGGCAGCAGGTTGACCATGGCCTGGAGCAGGGCCGGGTCCACGGGTGCGCCGTAGGGGATGCCCATGCACAGCTGGTAGAGCGGTGGCGGGGCGATCAGCCCCTCCTCGACCATGACGTTGGCGAACCAGAGGTTGCCGGTATCGAAGATCTCCATTTCGGGTTTCACCCCGAGTTCCCTGATGCGGGCCGCGCCTTCGCGGAGCATGTCGGGGGTGGAGACGTAGAGCTGGCTGCCTTCGCCGAAGTTCAGCGAGCCGCAGTCGATGGTGCAGATTTCGGGGCGCAGTTCCTCGACGTGGGCCAGGCGGTCAAGCCCGGAGACCAGGTCGGTGCCGGGTAGCTGGATGGTGGGTTCGCCCGGGTCGACGACGAGGTCCCCGCCCATGCCGGCGGTCAGGTTGATGACCGGGTCGACGTCGGAGGCGCCGATCTGCCGGACGACCTCGCGGTAGAGCGCGGTGTCCCGGGAACCCTGTTTGGTCTGCGGGTCACGGACGTGGATGTGCACGACCGAGGCGCCGGCGCGGGCGGCGGCGATCGCGTCGGCGGCAATCTCATCCGGTGTCACGGGGACGTGCTCGCTCTTGGAGGTGGTGTCTCCGGCGCCGGTCAGGGCACAGGTGACGATGACCTTACGGTTCATGGGTGGACTCCTTGGGGGTGACGATGGTGCGGTCGATGAAACTTTCGATTTGGCTATACATCTGATCGACAGTCAGCATTCCGGTGAGGACCTTGATGCCGAGTCCGTCCATCATGGTCGTGACGTCCAGGGCCAGGGATTCCGGGTCGCCTGGGCGGATGTTGCCGCTGTCCTGGCCTTCGGTGATGATCGCGGAGACGGTTTGGCGCCAGCGTGCGTAGCCATGGCCGTGGTTGTCGCGGCCTTCCGGGTGGACGGCGACCTGGGCCCAGGTCTGCAGCCAGATGGACCACTCGGCGCGGCCGGCGGCCCCGGCCGGAAGCTGGAGCTGGATCAGGCGCTTGAGTCGCAGGACGGGATTCGTCACGGCATGGAGTTCGGCCACCTGGCGGTCGAAGGCCAGTTTGACCGAATAGCGCAGCGTCTCGGCGAAGATCTCCCGTTTCGCCGGGAAGTAGTAGTGGACCGCGGCCGGGCTCATCCCGCATTCACGGGCGATGTCGGCGATGCGGACCGACTCGTAGCCCTGTTCGGCGAAAAGCCACCAGGACTTCTCGATGATCGTGCGCCGCTTGAGCGCCATCTCGCGATCCTCGCGGTGGACGGTCGGCAGCATCCTGGCCGACGCCGGCGTGGTTGCCCCGGTCGTGGCATCGGAGCCGGAGATGAGCCAATTGGCCGTCACGCCCGTGACGGTCGCCAGCTGGGTGATCTCCTCGGCAGTGAAGCGGCGGGTGCCCTTGAGCGACTTCGAGAGCTTCGATTCGTCGAGGCCGATCAGTTCGGCGATCCGGCGCTGCGGCCGACCGGAGCCGCGAATCGCGTCGCGGGCCCTCTCGGGCAGCTGGCCGGACGGCGTGGCGGGAGTGGGCATGCCGTCCACTGTAGGGAGGACTTGCGATTATGGCAAGACTGCTGATGCATGCTCAGAAAAACTTGCGACTTATTGCGTTGTCCGGAAGGCCATGGGGCCCGACTGCACCGCAGCCGTCAGGGCGCGCGGACGCAAAAAGGCACCGAACCACCCCTGCGGACGATCCGGTGCCTGGAAGCGCGGGCTATCGGCGGCGCCGGCCGAGCACCAGTGCGGTCAGTGCCGTCGCACCGGTCACCGCGTAGACCGCGGGCCAGGCGCCGATCTTCTTGGCCAGCGGATGGGAAGCGCCGAAGCCGACCAGATAGGTGGCCGTGACGACGGCGGCACGCCCGGCGCCGGCGTCCCGCTGGCAGGAGGCGAACGCGGCGGCCCCGGCCGCGGCCAGGACGGCCCCGCCCAGCGGGCGGTTTCCGGTCGTGCGGGCGGTCTGGAAACCGCCGAGCAGGCCCGCGGTGGTCAACGTGGCGGTGGCGATCGAGCTCATGGTTCTCCTTGGTATCTGGGCGTGTCAGCCTACTCTCCGCCTACCTCTCCCGCGGGCCCGGGCGTACGATGACGAACATGAGTGCCACCATCGGACATGAAACGACCCCGACCAAAGTGGTGATGGTTTCCATCGTCGCCGCGCTGGGCGGATTCCTCTTCGGATTCGACTCCGCCGTGATCAACGGCGCGGTCGATGCCATCGCCGAACAATTCGGCCTCAGCGGCGTGATCCTCGGATTCACCGTCTCGTGTGCGCTGCTCGGGGCGATGGTCGGCGCCTGGTTCGCCGGCCCCTTCGCCGACAAGCAGGGCCGCGTCCGCGCCATGCTGGTCGCTGCCGTGCTCTTCACCATTTCGGCCGCCGGATCCGGCTTCGCCTTCGGTGCCGTTGACCTGATCATCTGGCGCTTCATCGGCGGCCTCGGCGTCGGCATGGCATCCGTGCTGGCCCCGGCCTACATCGCCGAGGTCGCCCCCGCGCACAGCCGCGGCCGGCTCGCCTCGCTGCAGCAGATGGCCATCGTGTTGGGCATCT
The DNA here is from genome assembly GCF_056680475.1 of Arthrobacter sp. ASL1. Lineage (NCBI taxonomy): Bacteria > Bacillati > Actinomycetota > Actinomycetes > Micrococcales > Micrococcaceae > Arthrobacter > Arthrobacter sp. ASL1. The sequence continues at coordinate 1,214,708 of NZ_CM155284.1, read as the reverse complement.
TCGTCGCCCTGCTCTCCGACGCGTTCATCGCGACCTCGTCGGGCGGTGCCACCGAAGAAGCCTGGTTCGGCCTCTCGGCCTGGCGCTGGATGTTCCTCACCGGAATCGTCCCGGCCGTGATCTACGGGGTATTGGCCTGGCAGATCCCCGAATCCCCGCGCTACCTCGTCGCCCGCGGCCAGCTGGCCAAGGCCGGCAAGGTCCTCCACGAGGTCGTCGGGCTCAAGAGCCGCGAGGAGGTGGACGAGAAGATCGCCTCGATCAAGTCCACCATCAGCACCGAGAAGAACCAGGGCCTGCGCAACCTGGTCGGGGGGAAGGGCTGGTTGCTGCCCATTGTCTGGGTCGGGATCCTGCTCTCCGTCTTCCAGCAGTTCGTCGGCATCAACGTGATCTTCTACTACTCCACCAGCCTGTGGCTCTCGGTCGGCTTCACCGAGGCCGACTCCTTCACCATCACGGTGATCACCTCGGTCACCAACATCGTGGTGACCATTGTGGCCATCGCCCTGGTGGACAAGATCGGCCGCAAGCCGCTGCTGCTGTGGGGCTCCGCCGGCATGACCATCGCCCTGGGGCTCATGGCTGTCGCCTTCAGCCAGTCCACCGGCACCGGCGAGGACGTGTCCCTGCCCCAGCCGTGGGGCGTCATCGCGCTGATCGCGGCCAACCTCTTCGTCGTCGCGTTCGGGGCCACCTGGGGCCCGGTGGTCTGGGTCCTGCTCGGGGAGATGTTCTCCAACAAGATGCGCGCCGTGGCCCTCTCCGTTGCCGCAGCGGCACAATGGCTGGCGAACTTCCTCATCACCACGACGTTCCCGACCCTGTCGGAGATCAGCCTCGTGCTGGCCTACGGACTGTATGCACTGTTCGCCCTGCTGTCCTTCTTCTTCGTCTTCCGGTTCGTCCGGGAGACCAAGGGCCGCGAACTCGAATCCATGCAGTAAGGGCTACGGAAGGGTGGCCGGAATGTCCTGGGCCGTCGGCTGCGTGCCCAGCGCGGCGAGCACCGCAGCACCGAGGATCCGGGCCCCTTCGCGGGTGGGATGGGTGCCGTCGTAGGTGAGTCCGTCGGCGTACCGGCCCGGCTGGTTGTCATCGCGCAGTCCGCGGGACCCGTCGATCCAGCCCCAGCCCTGCTCGGCGACGAAATCGTGGAGCCAGGCGTTGTATGCGAGGGTGCGTTCGCGGAATTCATTGCGCGGGGGGACGGAGGAGACGATGACCCGGGGAACGTCCGCGACGTCGACGATGGAGCGCATGTTCTCCCCGATCTGCTCGAACGGGACGCCGGCCTTGATGTCGTTGGTGCCGGCGATCATGACCAGCACATCCGCCGGGACGGGGGTGAAGCCCTCGAGCATCTCTGCCGTGGTCGCCCCACCGCGTGCCCAGCCGCCGACGAACGCGGTTCCCGGCTGCTGCGCGAAGGCCGCCCAGGAGCGTTCCCCCACGATGCCGCGCCCCACCTGGTCCGGGTAGGCGTGGTCGGCTGTGATGGAGTCGCCGACCACCGCGAACGTCAGGGCCTGCGCCCCGGCGGCCATCGGCTGCGCCATCGGAAACCCGTCGGAGGTCAGGGGAGCCGGCTGGTGCGGTTGGCCCAGATAGGCGCCACCGGCGGCCACGGCCAGCAGGACGAACCCGGCGGCCACGACCCGGCGGGGACGTGCGCAGATGCGGCTGACGAGCGAGGGGCGGGCGGCGGCGCCATCGGTGGCGGATCCGGAAACGGGCAAGGTGTACTCCTGGTGGAAGATGCGACATATCCAGCGTAGGGAGCACCGAGCCCCATGGGCCTCCAGCAACATGACAATCGTGTGACAATTCGCCCGACGGCGCATTCACAGGCCGGTGGCCTACCCTCGAAGCCATGTTTGAGCAGATTTCCGTCGACTCCTGGTGGCAGGCCCTGCTGGTCGGCTTCAGCCATGGCCCGTCCCTGCAGGCCGAGGCATTGACCCTGGTGCTGATCGTCGCCGCCGCCATCGCACTGTCCGTCCCGTGGGCGACCTGGCGCTGGTTCGGCCTCTATGTGACCTTCGTGCACGAACTCGGCCACGCGCTGGCCGCGCTGATGACCGGCCGCATGGTCCACGGGATCCGGCTGAATCTGAACCACTCGGGCGAAACCGTCAGCATCGGCCGCGGCCGGGCGGGCGTGGCCTGGTCGGGGTTCTGGGGGTATCCGGCGCCGGCGGTGGCCGGGTCGGCGATGGTCTGGGCCGCCTGCTCGGGATGGGCCGGGGCCGCCTTGTCGCTGGGGGCGCTGTTGCTGCTGGTGGCCTTGTTGTTCATCCGCAACCTCGTCGGCGTCCTCATTGCCGTGGGGTGTGCCGTGCTGGCCCAGCTGCTCGTGCTGTTCACCGATCGCGACGTCGCCGCCTACGTGGTCGTGTGCCTGGGCATCGCCCTGGTCGTCGGGGCGGTGAAGGACTGGTTCAAGGTCACTGCGGTGCACACCCGGCGCCGACGGCTGGACAGCTCGGACGCCTACATCCTGGCCCGTGCCACCGGCGTCCCGTCGGCCATCTGGCTGACCGGTTTCGCCGTCGTCATCGGCGGCTGCGCCTACTGGTCCCTGCACTCGCTCGGCGGCTCGGTCCTGTAGCCCCCGCCGCCCTGGGGGGCCACGGGGATCGTGGTGCGCGACGGGCTCCTCGCGTAGCCTCGGTCACGGAGGTATACATGGCCCATTTCGAGTTCACCACCAGCCTGCCCTTTCCCCGCGACGACGTTTTCCGGTGGTTCACCCGCCCCGGGGCGTTGCTGCGGCTGAGCCCGCCGTTTTCCGGCAGTGTCCGCCGCGAACCGGACAACGGACTGGAGGTCGGCTCGACGGCGGTGCTGGGCATCGGTGCCCCCGGCGGCTTCGGGCTCGGGCTCGGATCCGCCGTCGGATCCGCAGCCGGTGCACTGCACCTGCCGGGCTGGGTGCGCCCCGAGGTCCCCTGGCACGCCCGCCACGTCGGCCTCGTGCCGGGACGCGGATTCACCGACGTCATGGACTCCGGCCCGCTGAGCTCGTGGACCCACGACCACCTCTTCGAGGACGACGGCGAGGGCACCATCATGCGCGATTCGGTCGCCTACACGCTGCCCCTGCCCGCGCCGGGGTCCCGACCGCTGGGCCGGCTGTCGCGGTGGAGCGAGGAGCGTTTCGCGACGGAGCTGGGGCGGATGTTCGAATACCGCGAACGCCAGCTCATCGGCGACCTGCTCTTCCACGCCAGGCACCGGATGCCCCAGCCATTGCGCATCGCCATCAGCGGCGCCGGCGGCCTGATCGGCACCCAGCTGCGCGCCCTGCTGCTCGGTGGCGGCCACGACGTGGTGCGCCTGGTCCGCCGTCCGGCACAGGTCGGGGACGAGGTCTCCTGGGACCCGGACGCCGGACGGATCGACGCCGAGGCGCTGGCGGGATGCGACGTTGTCATCCACCTTGCCGGCCACCCGATCGGGGGCCGGTTCACCGCCGACACCAAGCAGCGGATCATGTCCTCGCGCACCTCGGGCACCTCGCTGCTCGCGCGCACCCTGGCCGACCTGGCCGCGGACGGACGCCAACGCGCCCTCGTCTCCGGTTCCGCCATCGGCTACTACGGCGCCTCATCGCAATCCCGACGGCCCGGCACCCCCGAGGAACTGACCGAGGACTGCCCTCCGGGCACCGACTTCCTGGCCGATGCCTGCGCCGCCTGGGAGGCCTCCTGCGAACCGGCGGCATGCGCCGGCGTCCGGGTGGCCACCATCCGCACGGGAATCGTGCAGAGTCCCGCCGGGGGAGCACTGCAGCGGATGCTGCCGTTGTTCATGGCAGGCGTGGGCGGACGGCTGGCTGGCGCCGGCATGCAGAGCTGGATCGGGATCGATGACATCGTCGGGATCTTCGCCCATGCCGCCCTGGACCAGGACGTGGCCGGGCCGGTCAATGCCGTGGCCCCCCATCCGGTCGACGGCCGGGAATATGCCGATACCCTGGCCGCCGTTCTCGGGCGGCCGGCGCTGGTGACCGTGCCTGCCGCCGGTCCAGCCCTGCTGCTGGGACGGCAGGGCGCCCGGGAACTGGTCCAGGCCGACCAGCGTGTCTCGTCGCGCAGGGTCGAGGACCTCGGCTACGGGTTCCGGAATCCGGACCTGCAGTCGACGCTGCGCCACGTCCTCGGCCGGCCCTGAAGGGTCACGAGTCGGATACCGACGCGGGCCTGGAATTCGACGGTAACGACCGCTGGACGCCCCATTCGGTGTATGGAACGGCCTTTTGGAAGCTGTGAGGGGCGCGCGGCACAACTCACAGGAAAGCCACGGGAAGCGGATCCGTGCCCGAGATTCCGCAGTTTTGGGATGTAAACTTTTTGTGGAACCCCGGATTTCCGGACACCGTGGTTTGACGCAAGCCCCCGCCGTGCGGTTATCGTTATCAAGTCACGTTTAGATAACACCTCGCCGTTCGGGGTGGTGCAAAACGACATTGCAGCGGGGTACCTCTTGGATCGTCCACCCGGCTGCCCACAAAACTTGGAGTCGACATCGACGCCGGACGATCGCGCAGTGAAGGCCGGGGACGGTCAGAGCGAACAGGTGGCCCCTGGAGAACTGTGATCCAGCAGCAGAACAAGAAGTTTTCGAAGATTTCCCGCATCGGCGCGTCCAGCGGTGTAGCCGCACTGGCACTTGCCGGCGCGGCCGCCGGCCTGGGGGCAGCTCCCGCCTCCGCCGCTTCCACGTCCACCTGGGACGCCGTCGCCAACTGCGAGTCCAGCGGCGACTGGTCCATCAACACGGGCAACGGCTACTACGGTGGCCTGCAGTTCAGCCAGCAGACCTGGAACGCCTTCGGCGGCTCCGGCAGCGCCGCGAACGCCAGCAAGTCGCAGCAGATCGCCGTCGCCGAGAAGGTCCTGGCCACCCAGGGCTGGGGCGCCTGGCCGGCCTGCTCCGCGAAGCTGGGACTGTCCGGCAAGAGCGGCTCGGTCGCCTCCACCTCCAACACCGTGGAGAAGCAGGCACCGCAGCAGACCGCCGAGAAGAAGTCCTACGAGGCCCCGCAGAAGACCTACAAGGCAGCCCCGAAGCACCGCTCCGAGGCTCCCGTCCAGAAGGCCGCCCCGCAGAAGTCGGTCCAGTCGACTGCCAAGCACGTGGCCACCGTCAAGGCCACCGACTCGGGTGCGAACTACACGGTCAAGTCCGGCGACACGCTGGCCAAGATCGCGCAGAAGAAGGGCCTGGACAACTGGAAGGGCCTCTACTCGCTGAACAACGATGAGGTGCAGAACCCGAACATGATCTTCGTGGGCCAGTCCCTCGACGTGCCGACCAAGTAACCAGGTCGGCCCCGGGACCCAGCCCCGGACCCACAAGCTACGGGGGCCCAGCTCCCGTATGACGGCAGCGGCGGTTCACCATTCCCCCCAACGGTGGACCGCTGCTGCTTCGTCGTTAACGCCTAGTGCCCGCACTCCCCGCAGTGCGGGCACTACGCGTCACCGGACCATTCAGACGTGCGCCACGGCCGATGTCGCGGACTCGGCGAAGGCCAGGGCGGCGGGACGGTAGGCGTTGCGCAACGCCAGGAAGCGCGCGCTGCTTTCGGCCCCGGGCCAGCCCACGGGCAAGGATTCCGCGGGAAGGCCGGGATCCACATAGGGGATGATGCGCCAGCTGTCGATGCAGCGGACGTAGGCGGAAAAGGCCGTGGCCCCGTCCTCCGGCGGCTCGGCGCACACGCCCTCTTGGCCGGCCAGGAAGTCCCGGTGCAGCCCGGCAAGCTCATCCAGGTCCCACCAGCCGGCGACGGCTTCGCGCAGCGTGCCCTCCACCAGGGGGGAGCCGGTCACGAAGAGCACCGCGGCGCCGCGCAGGCCCAGGTCCCCGAGGATCTCCTCGGCCTCGGGTCGGAGGTAGTCCGGGCAGATCCACAGGCCCGGCCCGACCGTCCCGCAGCCGATCCAATGCAGCCGACGGCGCAGCTGGTGGCGCAGCCCGCGTTCGGATTCGGGGATGGTGAAGGACACCAGGCACCACGCATCGCCCGGGCCCATGGCGCGGGGCTGGTGGATCCGCCGGTCGCCGCGTTCGAGCATGTGCCGGGCCCGGGCCCCCACGGCGTAGCCGGGGATGCCGCCGCGTGCCTCGGCGTCGAGCACTGCCTTCTTGCGCAGGCGGGTCAGGGCGGTGCGTGTCAGGGTGGCCGACACCCCGACGGCCCCCATCAGGGTGACCAGCTGGGCCGAGGACATCCAGCCGCCAGCGTCACGCAGGTAGAGCCCGATGACGGTGCGCAGCAACGACGTGGTGCTCCCGGGGCGGGAGTCCATGTCGTCGAGGACGGCACTCATTCCATCTCGGCCAGCGCCGTGGCGATCGCGTCGATGCCCGCCTCGAGTTCGGCGAAGCTGGTGCTCAGCGGCGACAGGCCGATGCGCAGCCCGTTCGGGGGCCGGAAATCGGGAATGACCCCGAGCTCCCACAGGCGTGCCGTGACCTCGGCGAACCGGTCGTGGTCCACGGTGATGTGCGAACCGCGCCAGGCCGGATCGCGCGGACTGGCCAGCCGCGCGCCGAGGGGGGCCAGGCGTTCGTCGGCCAGTCGGATGGCATGCTCGGTCAGTGCCACCGATTTGGCCCGGACGGCGTCCATGCCGGCTTCGGCGATCAGCTCGACCATGTCCTTGAGTGGCTGCATCGCCAGGATGGGCGGGGTTCCGGTGATGAAGCGGCGGATGTTGCCCGCCGGCTCGTACGCCTCGGTCATCCCGAACGGGTCGGCTGCCCCCATCCACCCCCAGATCGGCTGGCGCAGGCTCGGCTGCAGCCCCGACCGCACGTAGGCCAGGGCGGGCGAGCCGGGACCGCCATTGAGGTACTTGTAGGTGCAGCCCACGGCCAGGTCGACGCCCCAGTCGTCCAGGTGCAGCGGCACCGAACCGACCGAATGGCACAGGTCCCAGACCATCAAGGCGCCGGCGGCCTTCACCCGCGCGGTGATGGCCGCCGCATCGGCCAGGTAGCCCGAGCGGTATGCGACATGACTCAAGAGCACGACGGCGGTGCTCCCCGACAGGACCTGGTCCAGATCCGCGGTGGTCACCCCGGCATCCGGATCCGGGGTGATCCAGCGCAGCGTGGCACCCCGCTCGGCGGCGATGCCCTCGACGATGAAGCGGTCGGTGGGGAAGTTGCCCGCATCGATGACGATCTCGCACCGGGCCGGGTCGGCGGCCTGTTGGTGGTCCAGGGCGGCGCGCAGGGCCTTGTAGAGCAGGACCGACGTCGAGTCGCCGACGAGCACCTGCCCGGGGCCGGCGCCGAGGACGACTTCGCCGAGCCGGTCACCGAGGACCGTGGGCTCGTCCATCCACTTCTCGTCCCAGCTGCGGATCAGCCCGGCGCCCCATTCGGTGCGCACGAACGTGGCCAGCCGCTCCGCCGTCGCGGCCAGCGGGCGGCCCAGCGAGTTGCCGTCCAGGTAGGCGGTGAGGGGGTGGGCCGGATCGTGCTCGGGAACGAGGAATCGGTCGCGGTAGGACGCCAGCGGGTCGGCGGCGTCCAGGTCGGCTGCCGTCAGGGTGTCGGGGGAGGGGTTCATGTAGCGGGCCTTTCGGGCTAGTTGCCGATTTCGGTGCGCACGGCATAGAGCTCGGGGAAGAAGGTCAGGTCCAGGGCGCGTTTGAGGAAGTCGACGCCGGAGGATCCTCCGGTGCCGCGCTTGAAGCCGATGGTGCGCTGGACGGTGCGCAGGTGCCGGAACCGCCAGGACTGGAAGTTGTCCTCGAGGTCCACCAGGTCCTCGCAGGCCTGGTAGAAGGTCCAGCGGGTGTCCTCGGACTCGTAGATCTCCTTGAACACCGGGATGAGGGCTTCCTGCAGGACCCACGGCTTCGTGAAGTCCCGGTGCAGGATCTCGTCGGGGATGTCGTAGCCGGCTCGTGCCAGTGCGGCCAGGAACGCGTCGTAGACGGTGGGTTCGTCGAGCAGGCGGCTGAGCATGGCATGGGCTTCGGGGTGGGATTCGAAGACCTTGAGCATGCCGCGGTGCTTGTTGCCCAGGATGAATTCGACGCCGCGGTACTGCCAGGACTGGAAGCCCGAGGCCGAACCGAGTGAGCCCCGGAACTGGGCGTACTCACGCGGTGTGAGCGTGGCAAGGACGGACCACTGGTCGGTGAGGATCTTCTGGATGTGCTTGACGCGGGCCAGGCATTTGAGTGCCTTGCCCAGGTCGTCGGCGTCCATCAGGCGCCGCGCCTCGGTGAGCTCGTGGAGCACCAGCTTGAGCCACAGTTCGCTGGTCTGGTGCTGGATGATGAACAGCATCTCGTCGTGGTGCGCGGGGCTGCTGTGTGGATGCTGGGCGTGCAGGACGCTCTCCAGGTCCAGGTAACCGCCGTAGGACATCTCGTTGCGGAAATCGGTATGCACCGTTTCCTCGATGTCGCGGACGCCCGAGGGGTCGCGGGGGGCTGGTTCCGCGTCGTGCCGGGCGGCGTGATGCGCGGTACCGGGCCCGGTGCCGGGCATGCCTGAAGGGTCTTGGGAGTAGGGGCAGCTCATGAACCAAGAATATCTAATCTGTGACGAGCGTCAAGAGTTTGAAATCGGAAGGGAGGCCGTGCTTGCTTTCGGCGCGGACGGTTGGTTGGCATGCTGGAGGCATGGATGACAGCTCGGCAACTCCTCGACCCGCGACCGTATACACCGTGGGGCACTCGACGCACCCCATCGATGAATTCGCGGACCTGCTCACCGCCCACGGGGTCCAGCGGATCATCGACATCCGCACAGTGCCCAAGTCCCGGCACAATCCGCAATACGGCATCGACCAGCTGCCGGAGAGCCTGGCGGAGCGCGGTCTCGGGTACCGGCGCATCGAGGCCCTGGGCGGCCTGCGGCACACCACGAAGGACTCGCCCAACATGGCCTGGCGGAACACCTCGTTCCGCGGCTATGCGGACTACATGCAGACGGGCTCCTTCGCCGCGGGGATGGACGAGCTCACGACGTGTGCCGGCGAGGACGTCGTGGCGATCATGTGCGCGGAGGCGGTCCCGTGGCGGTGCCACCGTTCGATGGTCGGCGACGCCCTGCTGGTGCGCGGCTTCGACGTGCTGGACATCTTCAGCGCCAAACAGGCCAAACCGCACACGCTGACGTCCTTCGCGAAGGTGGAGGGCACCGCGATCACCTATCCTGCAGAAGACGCAACGCAGGAGGGTTGACCGGTTACCGGGTCAGCGAAAGCCGCGGCTCATCGTGAATCGATGGGCCACGGCATCCAGGAGGGCCGGATGCGCGGCCAGCCCGGCAATCGTCCGCCGCCGCACCACATCCGTCGCGCGCGGCAACGGACGCCCGAGCATCATGTTCAGATGCGCCTGCCGCCCCGCCCGGGCCGCGGCGCCCAGGCGCTCGGCGGAGAAATCGGCGAAGCCGCCGACGAGGGCGCCGCGGCCGCCTGCACCGAGCGCGTGCTGGAGCAGCGGTGCCAGGGCCGCCGCGTCCATCAGCCCCAACGCCATGCCCTGACCGCCGATGGGGCTGACCTCGTGTGCGGCATCGCCGATGAGGACCACCCGGCCCACGGCCATGCGCCGTACGCTTCGCCGGGAGCAGCTGAAGGAGTTGAGCATGCTCGCCTCCCCGCGATCGGCGACGTGGCCGGTGCGCCGCAGGACGAGTCCAGGCAGGTCGACCGGTTCGTCCGGCCGCCGCCAGGCGACCCAACGGCGCAGGCCTGCGGGCAAGGGGAAGGATTCGACAATGCCTTCCCGATGCAGCATCAAGGCGGCAGTGGAACCGAAATCCGTGGTGTCGGGGTAGTCGCCCATGAGGTACTCGTCGCGGTATTTTCGACCGGCAAAGGCCTTCCCGAGCAGCGTGCGCACGGTGGAATTCACCCCGTCGGCGCCGACGAGGTACCGCGCCTTGAGAGTCTGCCGGTCCCGCGTCGCGGCAGTGGCACCGCCGGTGGAGGGCGGGCCGCTGGTGAAGGTGACCCGGACGCCGTCGTCATCCTGGCGGAACGTTTCCAAGCGTGCGCCACGCAGCACGGCGCCGGCGGCCAGGGCCTGGACCCGTTCCTCCAGCAGCCGCACCGTGTGGGCCTGGGGCAGGGAGAGGACGTAGCGGTGCCGGCCGGGCAGCGTCCCGAAGTCCATGGACGCGATCATGTTCCCGTCGGCCAGGCCCAGGCCGCGGCGGATGCAGACCCCTGCCGCGACGGCGTCCTCGCCGACGCCCGCGGTGTCGAGCACGTCCAGGGCCGGTGGATGCAGTCCAATGGCCCGTGAATGGGTGCCGGGGGAGTGCCGGGTCTCCAGCACGCGGACGCTGAGCCCGGATTGGATCAGCAATGCGGCCAGCGCCAGGCCGCTGGGGCCGCCGCCGGCGATGACGACGTCGATCACGGCCAGGGCTCGGGACGGTAGACCAGCAGGTTCCGGTAGGGACGACGTCGGACAACCCGCCAGGGAGGCCGCACCACTGCCTGGAGCTCGACCGGAAGGTAGCTGCGGCGAATGGAGGTCAGCCCATCGCGTCGGATGAATGACGTGCGCGCCAGGGGCAGCGTCGCCGCACCGAACAGCAACAGTGCCGTGCGGGAACGCAGGATGTCCCCGTGCAGGGCGACGCCCCGGGCCAGCGCCGTGGAATCGGCCAGTAGGCCGTCCAGCTCTGCCTCCCCGAGGTGGTGCAGTACGTGGTTGGAGACCACGACGTCGAAGGTCTCGCCGGCGGCGACGAGGTCCGCACTGGTGGCCCGGCGGAACTCGAGGTGGGGGCCACTGTGGCGGTGGGCGGTCGCCGCATATCGATGCGCCCGCTCGTCCGGGTCGATGCCGGTCACGTGGACGTCGAAGCCGTCGCGCCGTGCCCGCCGGGCCAGGGCGGCGGTGATGTCCCCACCGCCACAGCCGATGTCCAGGATGCTGGCCCGCCGGTCGGTGGGAAGCGCGGGACGGATCAGTTCACGGTAGAGCCCACCCCATCCGGAGACGAAGGCATTGACCAGCGGGAACTGGGCATAGGTCCGGCGGAGCAGCACCGGATCGCAGTCGGGGCGATCCATCTCCTCGAGGACGGTTTCGGCACGGAGCACCGGCGCGGCCTAACGGGTGGACCCGGCAGCCGCGGCATCCAACGCTGGACGTTCACCGGTGCGCCCATCCGCCGACTCCAGACCGCCCCCGGAAGCCCCGGGGACCAGCGTCATGAGTGCGGTCTCCACCGTCAAGCCCGGGCCGAAGGCCATCGAGCACACGCGCTCGCCGGCTGCCGCCGTGCCAGCCCCCCCGAGGATGTCCTGGAGCACGAACAGCACGGTGGCGCTGGACATGTTGCCGTAGTCGTGCAGCACCCTGCGTGCCGGCGCCAGTTGTTCCTCGCTCAGGCCCAGCCGTTTCTCGACCCGGTCCAGGATGGCGCGGCCACCGGGATGGATGCCCCAGTGCTCGATGTCGGCATACGTCCCCGGGACCGTCGGGTCATTGGCCAGCAGGGGCTCGAGGGCACCGATGACGTGGTCGTCGATGATATGCGGGACATAGCTGCCCAGCACCATCTCAAACCCCTCGTCGCCGATGTTCCAGGCCATGGCGTCCTCGCCCACGGGGGTCAGCACGGTCTCGAAGAAGTCCAGCTGCAGTCCGGGCCCGGCGTCCGGCCCGGCCGGGCGTGCCGTGACCAGGGCGGCGGCGGCTCCGTCGGCGAACAGGGCAGAACCCATGATCGTGTCGGGGTCGTTGGAGCTGCGTACGTGGAGGGAGCACAGCTCGGCGCACACGACCAGGACGACGGCGTCGGGTTCCGCCTCACAGAAGCTCTTGGCCGCGCGAAGGGCCGGGAAGGCGGCGTAGCAGCCCATGAAGCCGAAGTGCGAGCGCTTGGTGGAGGGGTTCAGGCCCAGGGCGCGGACGATCTGGTAGTCGGGCCCCGGGTTGTAGAACCCGGTGCAGGAGACCGTGATGACGTGGGTGACATCCGCTGCGGACAGGTCGGGGGTGGCGTCCAGGGCCTTGCGGGCGGACTCGATGAACAGCGGCGCCGCCTCGCGGGCGAACACCTCGTTGCGCACCTTGGTGCTCGGGCTCAGCAGTAGGCGGGTGTCGGCGTCGAAGAACACGGGGTTCTCCACGCGTTCGTCCAGGGTCATCTCGGGAACGGCGGTACGCCGGGTCGAGATGGCAGCCGAGTTGAAGGAGGTGGCGATCAGCCGCTGGCCCAGGCGGGTAAGTCCCGGTTGGGCGGCGAAGACATCACGTGCCTGGTCCTGATGCAGGATGGTGGGGGGAACGGCTGTCTGGATGGTCCTGATCATTACCGGCATGTGGCGAGCGTATCCCCGGGCCGCAACGACCGTAAAGGAACTTCGTGGGCCACGACGTATGGTTACGGCTGCTTTTCGTTCCGGTACACGTGGACCAGGGCGTTGGCATGGCCGTGGCCGAAGCCGTGTTCGGTCTTGAGCCAATCCACCTGTTCGAGGTGCTTCTTGTCCTGCACGGCATCCAGCGCCGACATCCAGTGGGCGATGGGATGGCCGTACTTCGCCTCGATGGCGGGGAAATACGATCTGGGGCCCTTCACGGCGTCGCTCATCGCCCCATCCCAGCACTGCCGCACGGGCTTGGCAATGCCTGGCCGCGGCGCAATCGTGAAACACGGATTCCGCCCTGCGACATTTCGTGCATATGGTGGGGACGGAAACCCCATCCTCCTGCGGCCGCGGCCGCTCCAACGAACCCCAGGGAGTAACCATGCAGCAGATCGTCCCCACCCGCCATCTCTTCGGCCCCGGCCCCTGCAACCCGTATCCGGAGGCGACCGCCGCCCTGGGCCTGCCGCTGCTGGGCCACCTGGACCCCGAGTTCATTGCCCGGATGGACCGCACCTGCGAGGGCCTGCGGACCCTGTGGGGCACGGAGAATGCCCGGACGCTTCCGCTGAGCGCCACCGGTTCGGCCGGCATGGAAGCAGCGTTCGTGAACACGATCACGCCCGGCGACGTCGCGGTGGTGGCCGTCAACGGCCTCTTTGGCGAACGCATGTGCGAGGTCGCCTCCCGCGTCGGCGCCGAGGTCGTGCGCGTGGACCACGAATACGGGACCCCGGTGGACGCCGAACGCGTCGCCGCCGCACACCCGAATCCGAAGGTCATCGCCGCCGTCCACGCGGAGACCAGCACCGGCGTCCTCTCCGACATGGCGGCACTGGGAGCCATCAAGGGCGACGCACTGCTGATCGCCGATGCCGTCACCTCCATCGGCGGCATGCCCGTCCTGGCCGACGAGTGGGGGATCGACATCGGCTACGCGGGAACGCAGAAGTGCATCGGCGTCGCCCCCGGCCTGGCGCCCTTCACCATCTCCGACCGCGCCTTCGAGCAGCGGGTGCAGAAGCCTCAGTCCTGGTATCTGGACCTCGGGTTGCTGGGTGGATACACCACCGGTGCCGCCGGCGGACAGCGCACCTACCACCACACCGCGCCGGTCGGCATGATCGCCTCCCTCGAGGCGGGCATCGGCCGGATCCTCGCCGAGGGGCTCGACGCCGTGACCGAACGCCATCGCGCGGCCGGTACCGCACTGCAGGAGGGGCTGCAGGAAATGGGCCTGGAGCTCTTCGCGGCCGACGGCCACCGGCTGCCCCAGCTGACCACCGTCAAGGTCCCCGAGGGCGTCGACTCCGCGGCGGTGCGCAAGTACCTGCTGGAGCGCTACACCATCGAGATCGGCGGCGGAGTCGGCCAGTATGCGTCCACGGTCTGGCGGATCGGCCTCATGGGCCCGAACGCGAACCAGGATTCCGTGGCGCTGATCCTTGCCGCGCTGAAGGACGCCATCGCCGCCAACAGCTGAGCACGACGGCGGTGCCATCCAGGCCGGGGCATCTGCCCCCGGTGCCGGGTTACTTCTTGATCTTGGTCAGCGCCGATCCCTTGTGCATGGCGATGTGGTCGGTCTTGTCGCTGCGGATCTCGTACTGCGGCTCATCCGGGCTGCACCGGCGCATGTGGCCTTTGTATTCGACGTCCTGCGTGTGCTTCTTCTCGATGGTCCCGGAGACGCGTCCGGCCTCGGAATCCCACGAGACGTGGTCGCCGGTGCTGAAGGTCGTGGACATGATGCCCTCCTCGGGGTCATGGTTGCGGTTCGTGCCGTGTGGCCCGATGCTACCCGCGGTGCGGCGACGGCGCAGCCAATCGGGGCGTCGCCGCACCGCGGGTCATCCGGCCAGGAGGCCGAGCCAGTACCCCAGCTCCGCCGCGGCCACGGAGAGCACGGCCATGCCCGGCCCGTTGGCCAACGACGCCAGGTACCGGCGTTCCTGCAGCAGGCGAACCGACTCGAAACTGGCCGTGCTGAAGGTCGTGTAGCCGCCCAGGAACCCGCTTCCCGCCACGAGGTAGACCGATTCCGGTGCCACGAAGGCCAGCGTGAGTCCCGCCAGCAGGCCCAACACCAGGGAACCCGAGACGTTGATCAGCCAGGTCCCGACGGGGAAGGCGACGCGCGTGTGGGCCTTGACCCAGCCGTCGACGACAAAGCGCAGCGCTGCGCCGCAACCACCGGCGAGGGAGAGGCACGCGAACAGCAGCGGGGTCACGACCCGGCCTCCACGCGCGGGCGCGGGCGCAGGCTGCTCGCCACGGCAATGCCCGCCCAGGAGGCGGCCGCGCCGACCAGGACGGTCGCCAGCATCAGGATCACCGCGGTGCCGGGGTTGGCCATGCCGATGCCGGGGGAGCCCCAGAGCTCGACGGCGTCGACGGCGAACGTGCTGTAGGTGGTGAAGCCGCCCAGGAACCCCGTGCCCAGCATCAGGCGCAGCGTCCGCCGGGCACCGCCGTCGTGCCCGGCCCGCAGCAGGGACTCCAGGAGCAGGCCGAGCAGGAACGCCCCGGCGATGTTGATGGCCAGGATGGTGGTGGGGAACCCGCCGATGCCGGGAAGGGCCAGGGTGAGGCCCTCGCGGGCCGCGGTGCCGAAGATCCCGCCGAGCAGGACCAGTCCCACGTGCGGCAGGCTCAGGTGGAGCGGGCGGTCCGATCGCCGGGGGTGCAGCGTTTGGCGCGGTGGGCGCCGGCGGGTGGTGCGCGGCGGGATCTCCAGGGCATCGGTGTCGGTGTCGATGGGCAGCTCGGGGTGTGGATCGCGCCCGGTCATGCCCAGATGCCCGAGGTGCCTCGTCGGTGGCTGTCCACCAGGTGGGTGTCAACGATGCCGACGGCCTCCATGAGCGCGAACATGGTGGTGGGGCCGACGAAGGAGAACCCCTTCTTGCGCAGGGCCTTGGACAGTGCGGTGGATTCCGGCGAGGTGGTGGGGACCTCGGCCATGGTCGCTGGCGTCGGCGTGGTCTCCGGTTGGAAGGACCAGATGAACTGGGGAAGGCCCCCTTCGGGGCGGAGGTCGATGGTGGCCTGGGCGTTGTTGATCGTGGCGCGGATCTTGGCCCGGTTGCGGATGATCCCGGCGTCGGCCAGCAGGCGTTCGACGTCGTCCTCGCCGAATTCAGCGACGGTCTCGGGGTGGAACCCGGCGAACGCAGCCCGGAAGTTCTCGCGTTTGCGCAGGATGGTCGCCCAGGACAGGCCGGATTGGAAGGCCTCGAGGCTGAGCCGTTCGAACAGGCCCTGCTCGTCCCGCACGGGCATGCCCCATTCGGTGTCGTAGTACGCGCGCATCAGCCCGTCGGCCGCCCAGACGGGACGTAGCAGGCCGTCGTCGCCGCGGACGACGCCAGCGGGAGGCGTGCCGGGGGCGGCGTCCGTTTCTGCCATGTGGTGGCCCTTCCTCGTCCTCATTGCCTCTCCCCAGATTACCGTCCTGCTGGCACCGGCCCCGAATCTGCCAGACGACGCACCATGGCGCGCTGGGCCGCCAGATTCCGATATGCTGCGGCCAATGCTTTCCACCTTCGTGCACGTCTGGCTCAAGCCCCTGGCGGTCAACACCGCGGGCTGGCTTCTGCTTGCCATCGGGCTGTTGGCCCTGGTCCTGCCTGGGCCGGGCTTGCTGTGCATCGTCGGTGGCCTGGCCGTCCTCTCGACGCGCTACCGGTGGGCCGAAAAGCTCATGCACCCGGTCAAGGCGCGGGCCTACCGCCTGGCGGCCGAGGGCGTGAAGACGCGATCACGGATCGTCATGAGCTCGCTCGGCGCCGCCGTGCTGTTGGCCTGCGGCTTGGTGTGGGGACTACGTCCACCGGTGCCGGGCTGGTGGCACTGGCCGGAGGATTGGTGGCTGCTCGGTGGCTGGGGGACCGCGATCTCGATCATGGGGTCCGCGGGGTTCGCCATCGGTCTGATCATCTACAGCCACCGCCGGTTCGGGCTGCCGATGAAGGCCCGCCGCATCGCCGAGCGTCGGCTGAGGCACCAACGGGCTCGCCTCCGGGGGAGCGAACGCGAGGACTCCTAGGCCAGGCGTTCCTTCACCAGGGCGCTGGTCGCCTTGCCGTCATACCGTCCGGCGACCTCGGCGGTGACGGACTTCATGACCTGCCCCATCTGGCGCATGCCCGGTTTCACCCCGTCCACGGTGTGTTCGGCAATGGCCTGGTCGACAATGGCGATGACGTCGTCCCCGGTTAACGGTGCGGGCAGGTACGACTCGATGAATTCTGCCTCGGCGGTCTCCTGCTCGGCACGCTCGGCCTGGCCGGCGTCGGCGTAGGTCTGGGCGGTCTCCCGGCGGCGGGCTGCTTCTTTCTGCAGTAGCGCGGTCACCTGCTGGTCGTCCAGTTCCACCGGTGTCTTGCCGCTCTTTTCACGGGTATTGATCTCGCCGAGGACGTTGCGCAGCGTCATCAGCGCGAGCTTGTTGCCCGACTTCATGTGGGCGGTCATGTCGGTGCGGAGTTGTTCCTTCAGCGTGCTCATTCTGCGGCCTTTCGTGGCGGTGGTGCCGAAACGGATGCTCCCCCAAGTATCCCGTATCCCGTGTGCTTCCCGAGCGCATCGATGGTGCCGGCCAGTCGGTGGACGCCGATGATGACGGCGATCCATCCGGCCAGGACCAGCACGCTGCCGAGCGTCAGGAGCACCATCACGCCAAGTCCCGGGCCCTCGAGCAACCCGTAGTAGCTGGCGGCCATGGTCGATGCTGCGAGGACGAACGCCGCCAGAAGCGCCAGGGGGCCGATGACCACGGCGGCCAGCAGGCCACCGACCAGCAGCGGTGCAGACGCGCGGGGTCGGCGGCTCACGTGCTGATGCCTTCTTGTTGCATGAACGTGAACATGCTGCCGGCAATGACGATCACGAAGATGATGACCAGGATCCAGCCAACGAGCATCACGCCATTGAGGATCAACCCGGCGATGGACAGGCCCCTGCCTGCCGGTTCGCGCTTGAGCCCGAGGAAGCCGAACACCAGGCCCACGATGGGCACGATGAAGGTGAAGCCGGAAAAGATCGACACCAGGCCGAGCACCAGGGAGGTGATGCTCATGCCCCGCGGCGGAGGGGCGTAGGGCTGCCCGTATCCGGTGGCATAGTTCCCCGGATATCCCTGGGGGTTCTGGTGCGGCTCCTGGTGCTGCGGGTAGTGCCCCGGGTCGGTCATGGGTCCTCCATCAAGCTGGCGTGTCGGCAGTCCTGCCTCCACCGTAGGCGAGCGCCACCCACACGACCAAGAGGGCGACCGAGCGGACGAGCCCGGCGCTTCCCTGGTTACTTGAACCTCGTATAGAATTCCTCCAGTGGCTGGTCTACACGCCACCTGGCCGTTCGGCCATCGCTTGTCCTGGGGGAAAAATTGAAGAAGTTCCTGCGCGGATTCGCCGCGCTCGCAGCCGCCGCATCGCTCGCACTTTCCGGCGCACAGGCCATCGTCGTCGCCCAGGCGACGCCGGCCACCGCAGCCGCCATGGTGGCCACGAAGAAGGCCACACCGGCCGTGACGATCCGCAAGATCCCCACCAAGACCGTCAAGGGGTCGGCGAAGGCGAGGATCAAGCCCCTGGTCTCCGCGAAGCGGGGCACGAAGGTACTCTCCCAGCGGCTGAAGGTCACCCGCGGCAAGAAGGTCCTGGTGCGCAGCGCGACATCGGCCTCGCTCGGGACCGGGACCTACCGGATCACCACCTTGGTGAAATACCAGGTCGGGCGGGCCAAGCAGCGTTCGACCAGCAAGGCGCAGACCCTGGTCGTGAAGAAGGCGGCCACCAAGGCATCCACCAGGAGCACGCGCATCAAGGGCAAGAGCTGCCCCGCGGCCTATCCGGTGAAGGGCAACCGCACTGGCAGCAAGAAGGAATGGAAGTACCACGTCAGGGGCCAGCGGTTCTACAACATCACCGTGCCCGAGGAATGCTTCAGGGCCACATCGGCGGCCCGCAAGGCCGGCTACCGCGCCTCGAAGATCTAGGCGATCCGGATGAAGCGGAGGACTCTGGGGCTGCTTTCCGCCCTGTTCGCGGGAACCCTGACCGTGGCCCTGGTGGCACCGGCGGCGTTTGATGGGACGACGGAGCCGGCTCCCGTGGAGGCGGTCGCCTCCGCGGTGCCCACTCCCGTGGCCTTTGAATCACAGCGCACCGCCGTCGTGCTCCCGGCCTCGACCGGCCGCTCGAAGGTGCGGCCCGGTGCGAAGCTGACCGGATCGCGGGCCCGCGCCGTGCTCAATGCCCTGCCGGTGAAGGGCAAGGCGGCCGCCACCGGGTACAACCGGAACGCCAAATTCGGCAACGGCTTCAAGGACTTCAACCGGAACAAGTGCGATGAACGCCAGGACGCCCTCAAACGCGACATGTCACGGGTGAGGTACAAGGACCGCAAACGCTGCCAGGTGGCCTCCGGGCGCCTGGACGATGTCTACATCGGCCGGGCCATCAACTGGAAGGTGAACGCAGGGTCGGTCGACATCGACCACGTCGTCGCGCTGAAGAACGCCTGGATCTCCGGGGCGCAACGGCTCTCGCAATCCCAGCGTCAGGCGTTGGCGAATGACCCGCTGAACCTGATCGCCGCCTCCGCTTCGGCCAACCGGTCCAAGGGCGACCGCAACGCCGCCGAGTGGCTCCCCAGGAGCAAGGGCTTCCGCTGCCAGTACGTCGCCACCCAGATCAGCGTCAAGCGCAAGTACGCCCTGGCGGTGACGTCGTCGGAGAAGTCCGCCATGGCCCGGGTCCTGAAGTCCTGCCCGAAGCAGCGGGCCGCGAAGGTGACCCCGATCAAACCGGCCGGAACTGTCGCGAAAAAGACCACCACCAGCAAGCCGTCGTCGAAGACAACGGTCAAGAAGGCAGCGAGGAAGGTCTCGCCCGGGGCCTTCTGTTCACCGCGTGGGGCGCGGGGCATCGGCAAGTCCAATGGCAAGGTCTACACCTGCAAGACCAGCAGGACGGATACCCGGGCACGCTGGCGCCGCTGAGCCGGTGCCGTGAAGCGTCGCGACCGCCGGACGGACTACCGGGCTGCCGCGGGAACCGGTGCGTCCACCTTCTCCAAACGCACCAGCACCGCCTTGGACACCGGGGTGTTGCTGCCGTCGGCCACCAGGCTCAGGGGGACCAGGACGTTGGCCTCCGGGTAGTAGGCGGCCACGCAGCCCGGGGGCGTTGGGTACTCCACCAGCCGGCACCGGCGCATGACCCGGGGCACGCCGTCGTCGTGCACTCCGTGGACGTCGGCATAGTCGCCGTCCCGCAAGCCCAGTTCGGCCAGGTCGGCGGCGTTGACGAAGACGACGTCGCGGCCCTTGTGGATGCCCCGGTAGCGGTCGTTGAAGGAGTAGATGGTCGTGTTGAACTGGTCGTGCGAACGCAGCGACTGCAGGATCAGCGTCCCGGCCGGCCGCTCGACGTACTCGAGGTCGTTGACCGTGATCATGGCCTTGCCCGTCGCGGTCGGGAAGGTCCGGGTGTCACGGGGGCCGTGGGCGAGGATGAAACCGCCCTCCCGGCGGACCCGCTCGTTGTAGTTCGCGCAGCCGGGCACGACCCGGGAGATGTGTTCGCGGATCAGGTCATAGTCCTTCTCGAAGCCGAGCCAGTCCACGTTGACCTTGTCGCCCAACACGGCATGGGCCAGGCGGCAGACGATGGCCGTCTCGGAGAGCAGATGGTGGGAGACCGGCTCGACGTTGCCCCACGAGGGGTGCACGGCGCAGACGGTGTCCTCCACGGTGACGAACTGCTCGCCGGATTCCTGGATGTCGATCTCGGTCCGGCCCATGGTCGGCAGGATCAGCGCCTCGGCGCCGGTGACGGTGTGGGAGCGGTTGAGCTTGGTGGAAATCTGCACTGTCAGGTCGGTGCCCTCCATTGCGGCATGCGCGACCCCGGTGTCGGAGACCGCCGAAACGAGGTTTCCCCCCATGGCCACGAAGACCTTGATTTTGCCCTGGCCCATGGCCTCGAACATCTGCACCGAGTCGACGCCGTGCTCGCGCGGCGGGTTGAAGCCGAACTCCCGCTCCAGGGAGTCCAGGAACGAGTCGGGCATCTGCTCCCAGATCCCCATGGTGCGGTCGCCCTGGACGTTGGAGTGGCCGCGGATGGGGGAGGCACCGGCGCCGCGTTTGCCCATGTTGCCGCGCAGCAGCAGGAGGTTGATGATCTCCTTGATGGCGTCGACGCCCTTCTTCTGCTGCGTGATCCCCATGGCCCAGGTGATGATGACCCGGTCGGCGGCGATGTAGCGGGCCGCCAACTCGTCGATTTCGGCACTGGTCAGCCCGGTGGCCTCCAGGACGGTTTCCTCGCGCAGGTGGCTGAGGTGTTCGCGCAGTTCCGGCAGTCCCTGGCAGTGGCGGTCCAGGAAGGCCTGGTCCAGGACGGCGCCGGGGTTGCGGTCCTCCGCCTCCAGGACACGTTTGGAGACGGCCTGCATCAGGGCCATGTCGCCGCTGAGCCGGATCTGCAGGTACTGGTCGGCGATGTCGGTGCCGCGGCCGATGATTCCGCGGACCTTCTGCGGGTTCTTGTACCGGCGCAGGCCCGCCTCGGGCAACGGGTTGATGGCCACGATGTGGCCGCCGTTGTTCTTGCAGTTCTCCAGTTCGGTGAGCATTCGCGGGTGGTTGGTGCCCGGGTTCTGGCCCATGATGATGATCAGGTCGGCCTGCTCGTAGTCCTCGAAGCTCACGGTGGCCTTGCCCACGCCAATGGTCTCGCCCATCGCCCAACCTGAGGATTCGTGGCACATGTTCGAGCAGTCGGGCAGGTTGTTGGTGCCGAAGCCGCGGGCGAAGAGCTGGTAGGCGAAGGCCGCCTCGTTGGAGGTGCGTCCGCTGGTGTAGAACGCCGCCTGGTCGGGGGAGTCCAGTGAGTTCAGCTTCCGGGCGAGCAGGTCGAAGGCCTCGTTCCAGGAGACCGGGCGGTAGTGGTCCTCGCCGGCGGGCTTGTACACCGGCTCGGTCAGCCGGCCTTGCTGGCCCAGCCAATATTCGCTCTTCCCGCGCAGGTCCGAGACGGAGTGCTCGACCCAAAACGAGGAATCGATGGTGATCGGGGTGGCCTCCCACGTGACCGCCTTGGCGCCGTTCTCGCAGAACTCGAACGCCTTGCGGTGGTGGGGGTCGGGCCACGCGCAGCTGGGACAGTCGAAGCCGTCCTTCTGGTTCATCTTCATCACGGTCTTGGCGGTACGGGCGACTCCCATCGCCGACACCGCCGGCTCCATGGAGTGAAGGACGCCCGGTATTCCGGCGGCCCAGTCCTTGGGGCGATCCGAGACCTCGAGGTCGGACTCGGCTGGTTCGCTGACTTTCTCGACATGCTTGGCCATGGTGACCCACCCTTTCCGCAACGCACCCCTCAGGCATCCGCCATGTGGGCAATCACCTTCAGGCCTACCAGCGGGATCGCCGCTCCGCAAGAGGCGGCGTCCACCGGCTGGGTGGTTGACGGTCGCAGGGGGCAGGTGGTCCCTCGCCGCCTCCGCTCGCCGATGCACCCCCGTTGGCATAAATTGCCAATAGAGGTGATTGAAGTGGCCACAAGAAACGTTGTATTAAGTCAGCACCAGCATGAACTCGTTGAGGAAGTGGTGAAATCGGGCGCTATCAGAACGCCAGTGACGTGTTGCGCGAAGGACTCCGCCTGTTGGAGAGACGGGTGAACGAGGACGCTGCAAAGGTTGCCATCCGACATCGTCGAGATTCTGGCTTGGTCTCACGAACAGTATGGCGAGGAGGTGCGCATACGCTACGAGAGACTTCTTGCCGCAGCATTGCGGGATGCGGCGTCGAGTGCGGATAACGACGGCCCCGCGGCCCGCCCGGATTGGGGGCCCGATGTCTTTTCGTGGCACCTGTCCCGAAGACGCACCCGTTCGTCCGCAGGGCCGGTCCACCGTCCACGCCATGTCCTGGTGTGTCGTCGGGACGGTGGCCTGCTGGTCATCGGCCGGGTACTCCACGATGCCATGGATACGCCTCGACACCTTGACGGTGCGTGGACGGGGGAATAGGCGGGCGACGCCGAACGGGGACGGACGTCGCCGGAGTTGCTACGGTCGACCAGTGAGTGATTCGACGGCGGTTGCCGGACCGCAGACTGCCCCCGGCCAGAAAACGGTGGATGGATTCGTCCGGGTGCGCGGCGCCCGGGAGAACAACCTGGTCGACGTGGACGTGGACGTGCCCCGCGATGCCATCGTCGCGTTCACCGGGGTGTCCGGATCGGGCAAGTCCTCGCTGGCCTTCGGTACGATCTTCGCCGAGGCACAGCGGCGCTTCCTCGAATCCGTCGCCCCCTACGCCCGCCGGCTGATCCAGCAGGGCAACACCCCGAAGGTCGAGTCCATCACCGGTTTGCCCCCGGCCGTGGCCCTGCAACAACGCCGCGGTTCGCCCAGCTCGCGCTCGAGCGTCGGCACGCTCACGACGTTGTCGAACTCGCTGCGTATGCTCTTCTCGCGGGCCGGCAGCTATCCGGAGGGCGCGACGCGGCTGGACTCGGACTCGTTCTCCCCGAACACCGCCGTCGGCGCCTGCCCGGTCTGCCACGGGCTGGGCGTCTCCCACACGGTCACCGAGCAGACGTTGGTTCCCAACCCCGACCTGAGCATCCGCGAGGGCGCCGTGGCCGCCTGGCCCGGTGCGTGGCAGGGCAAGAACCTCCGCGATGTCTCGGCGGAACTGGGGTACGACATCGACGCGCCCTGGCGGACACTGCCGCAGCAGGACCGCGACTGGCTCCTGTTCACCGACGAGCAGCCGGTGGTGCAGGTCAGGCCGCTGCGCGACCGCGTGGAAAAACCCTACAAGGGGCGCTTCTGGAGCGCGAAGCGACATGTCATGCACACGCTGGCCGACTCGAAGTCTGCCACCATGCGCGAACGGGTCCTGGGCTTCATGGTCTCCGGCCCGTGCCGGGAGTGCGGCGGTACCGGCCTGACCGCCGGAGCGCTCGCCGTCACCTTCGCCGGCCGCACCATCTCCGGGGTGAACCGACTGCCCCTGGGCGAGCTGGCCGCACTGCTCGAACCCACCGCGGCCCTCACGGAAGCCGAGTACGAGGCCGCCGCGGCGCCGTCGTCCGGGTCCTGGGGCGAACGCAGCGAGGTTGCGGCGACCATCTCCGCCGACCTGGTCGGGCGGATCGGGGTGCTCATCGGGCTGGGTCTGGGGTACCTGAGCCTGGACCGTGGGACCACCACGCTCTCGCCCGGGGAGATGCAGCGGCTGCGCATCGCCACCCAGCTGCGGTCGGGCCTGTTCGGGGTTGTCTACGTCCTGGACGAGCCGTCGGCCGGTCTGCACCCCGCCGATGCCGAACCGCTGCTGGCCGTGCTCGAGGAGCTGAAATCCGGCGGCAACTCCGTGTTCGTCGTCGAGCACAACATGGACGTGGTGCGGCGGGCCGACTGGATCGTCGACGTCGGCCCGCGCGCCGGCGAGGGCGGGGGAGAAGTGCTCTACTCCGGGGCCGTCGATGGCCTCGCGGCGGTCACCGGCTCGCTGACCCGCTCCTACCTGTTCGACGACGGCGACCGCCCGCAGCTGGCCTCCACGGGCCGGACGCCGACCGGGCAGCTGGAACTGACGGGCATCACCATGCACAACCTCGCCGACCTCGACGCGCGGATCCCGCTGGGCGTGCTCACAGCCGTCACGGGTGTCTCCGGTTCGGGCAAGTCGACGCTGGTCAGCCGGGTGCTCGCCGACGCGGTCGGGGAGCTGGTGCGCACGCCGGTCGCCGATACCGAGGACGACGACGATGCCCCCGCCGCGGGCGAGTCACCGCAGGTACGGGCCATCCACGGTGCCGAGGGCATCGGGCGGCTGGTGAAGGTCGACCAGAAACCGATCGGGCGGACCCCGCGCTCGAACCTGGCCACCTACACCGGGCTGTTCGACGCGGTACGCAAGACGTTCGCTGCCACGGATGAGGCGAAGGCCCGCGGCTACGGGGCCGGACGGTTCTCCTTCAACGTGGCCGGCGGCCGCTGCGACAACTGCCAGGGCGAGGGGTTCATGGCCGTCGAGCTGTTGTTCCTGCCCGGCAGCTACGGACCCTGCCCGGTCTGCCACGGCACCCGCTACAACCCGGAGACCCTCGAGGTCACCTACGAGGGCCGCAACATCGCCGAGGTGCTGGCGCTCAGCGTGGACCAGGCCGCCGGCTTCCTGTCCGAGGTGCCGGCAGCGGCTCGGAGCCTGGAGACACTGCGGCAGGTCGGTCTGGGCTACCTGCGCCTGGGCCAGCCGGCCACCGAGCTTTCCGGGGGCGAGGCGCAGCGGATCAAGCTGGCCACCGAACTCCAGCGCGCCCGACGGGGGCATACGCTCTACCTGCTCGACGAGCCGACCACCGGTCTGCACCCGGCCGACGTCCAGCTACTGCTGGCCCAGTTGAACCGGCTGGTCGACGCCGGGAACACGGTGGTGGTGGTCGAACACGAGATGGACGTCGTGGCTGCGGCCGACTGGGTGATCGACCTCGGCCCCTCAGGCGGCGACGAGGGTGGCCGGATCATGGCGGAGGGGACGCCGGAGCAGGTGGCCGCGTCGACGGATAGCCGGACCGCTCCGTATCTATCGGCACGGCTCGGCGGCTGACTGGCCCGGCATCGCCGAGGACGGCTTGTTTAATCCGACGCGTCGGCCTCACGAGCCGTCCTCGGACTTTCCGTCAGGTTTCGGTGCTCCGGCACGTTCCCGTTGGCCGGGTCCGCACGGCTGGTGTCAGGAGGACGGGCGTCCGGTCGGATCGTCGTCCCTACCGGCAGCGCCGCCGCGTCGGCCTGGGCCGTCGGCCGGTTCGCCGCTGATGGCACCATTTCCGGGGGTACCGCTGGCGGAGGGGTTCTCCTCCGGCACCGTCTCACTCTCAAGGATTGGGGCGGACGCCTGCGCGCCCTGCTCCGTGTCCCCGTCCTCATCCTCGTCCGCCGGCTCGAAGCCCTCACGGTAGACCGATTCCTCCGGTCCTCGGTGGCGGATGCCCTGGACGATGAAGATGACCAGGCCCAGGGCGATTGCCGCGAACGAGGTCCACATGTTGGCGGGGATTCCGAGGAACCCGTCGGAGGTGGGATCGATGCGGATGGCCTCGAGCCAGCTTCGGCCCATGCCGTACCAGATGAGGTACAGGCCCAGGGCGCGGCCCCAGCGGGCGCGGATCTTGCGCTCGAGGAACAAAATGATGGCCACGCCGATGAGGTTCCAGATGATCTCGTAGAGGAACAACGGGTGGAACAGGGTGCCGATGGGTGCGTCGGGCGGGAAATTCGGGTTAGAGGACTCGATCTGCAGGCCCCAGGGCAGCGTGGTCGGCAGGCCGAAGAGCTCGTGGTTGAACCAGTTGCCCAGACGTCCGATCGACTGGGCCACCAGCAGGGCCGGGGCCACAGCATCGGCGAACGAGAGGAAGCGGATGCCGGCCCGGCGGCAGCCGATGTAGACGCCGAGGGCGCCGCCCAGCAACGACCCATAGAGGGCATTGCCGCCATCCCAGATCTTGATGATGTCCCACGGGTCGGCGCCCGGGTAGAAGTAGTCGCTCATATGGGTGAACACGTGGTAGAAACGCGCCCCCACCAGGCCCAGGGGAACACACCAGAGGACCACGTCGAGCACGATCTCCGGGTTGCCGCCGCGGCGGGCCAGGCGCTTCTGCGTGATCACGATGGCCGCGACGATGCCGGCCAGGATGCACAGGGCATAGGTGTGGATCGTCAGCGGTCCCAGGTGGAGCTGGGACAGGACGGGATCGGGGCTGGGAATGCTGGTGGGGAGGTACATCGAGACCCTACGTGTCAGGGGGTGTTGTCAGGTTCGATCATGCCATTCTTTGGGCCGGTGCGTGGCACACCGCGATGACGTGGGCTTCACCGTGAAGGAACAAGAAGCGTCCAACCATTGAAGTCGATCCCTGCACGATAGTCGCCCCCGACTGCCGCAAAGGCCTGGCACCACATGGCATGGCCCAGAAAGATGGCCGCCCTCGTCACCAGCCGAAAACCGGCCGAGTCGCCCAACTCCTCGGCTACAGGCGGCGGCTCTCGGCCTCCAGGTTTCTCCGGCTCCCGTCTGCGGCACCAACGTAACCCTAGAGATCCTATTCAGAGGGTATTAGACTGGAAACCTAGGATTGGCGGCGATCGACGATGAGCGGCAACGTACTCCCATTTGATCTCACGGCCGAGGGGACCAAAGTTTTCGACTCGGTGGCCCGGGCCGGAAAGCTGGTCGGCGAGCTGGTGGGCGCAGCCCATCAGCATGTGGAACCGGGGGCAAGAGCCGTTTCCGCTGTGGTCATCGAGACCAAGGATGGCAAGAAGCTGGAAGGCACCATCCCTCGGGAACTAAAAGTGACGATTGGTAGGTTCGTAACGGTCGCGTCCGACCCAACCGACCACAAATACGTCATCATCCGGGAGCCTGCGCGTGCGTCCAAGGGGCGTTTGCGGGCAGCCAAAAGCAAGATCATGCGCCGGGACCGCCGGCGCCGGGTGCCCGAAGCCGTTAAGGACCTGGCCGAGGACTTCGACCGGTCCTTGAAGGCGGCCGGCATTGCTGCCGCGGCTGTGGAACCCGATGTCAGCCCCCAGATGGCGCGCGGAGTCCAGGCCACGGAAAACGCCTGGCGTGATATGGCGGAAGCATATGGGATGCTTTCCAGTCGCGAAGTGGCACAGTTGCTGGGCTCCGGCGCGAAGAACCCGTCCGACTTCACGGCAGACCAGCGCGCCAAGGGAAAGATCCTTGGCGTGCGGCGACGCAACGCCATCCTCTACCCGGGCTACCAGTTCCGCGACGGGGACGTACTGCCGGCGATCCCGAAGTTGATCGACGTCGCCAAAGAGTTCGACGTACCCCTGTCGGAGCTCGCTCAGTGGATCTGCATCCCGACCCGGCAACTGGGAGGGAACAGGCCAGTCGACCGCCTCGACGACGTGGAACGCATCGTGGATGCAGCCCACAGCCACTACGGGATCCAGTGGTAATCCCGGCCCCGCCGTCACCTTTCGCCGTCGATACCCACGTCCTGGCCAAGGGCGCTGCGGTCTACCGGGTCTTCGACGCCCGCTCCGGCCGGAAGGGAAACGCGCCCAACCCGGGCTATGGCGACAGGACCAGATTCGCATTCTTTCCAGTCCACCCCGGCCCGCAGGACTCTGCCGCTAACCCGGCGACAATCCCGCCCGGGCAGTGCCGGGTCGGCATGGTTCCCGTCCTCTATGCCGCCTCCGGGATCAAAGCGGCAGTGAACGAGACGATCCTTCATGACGTCCCCCGCTCCGGGGGCGCCATCCAACCGAGCGACTACGCACACCATGTCGCGGTCAAGTTGGCCGTGAATCGCGCCCTGAGGCTGGCAGCATTCATCGACGACGTGGATCGACGGCTGGATGTGAGCATCAGGGATGTGACCGAAATATTCGGGCAACCGGACCCCGTTGAGTACGAAGAGACCGTGAATTGGTCGGAAGCCGCCTACCGTGCGGGCTTCGACGGCTGCATCTGGATGACCGAGCGCTTCAACTCACAGGCGGCGTACGTCTTCTTTGGGGATCGGGTGGGGGCGGAGGACCTGGAGCCCCTGCCTAACCACTCCAGGGCGTTCGGGACTCCAAGGGACCGGAATTGGCTCACCGACATTTGCGCGCCGTTGAGCATAGAAGTCCGCTGGTAGGAGCGCGGAGCCAGCGGCCGGCCCTCTCGCGGAATCGCTCCTTAAGCGGCCCTCGGTTCGGTCGTTTCTCCAGGACCATTGAGGTGGCACGTGAAATCGGCCTGTTGGACCTTCGCCGTCCGACCCTGGCCGCACCGCTCAGGAATAGGCGGACCGGGGTCGTGGTTGTCGCCCTCATGAAGGTCATCGGAGTCACAGAGTTCGGAGGGCCGGACGCCCTCGCCATCCACGAGGTCCCCGAGCCGCACGCCGGTCCCGGGCAGGTGCGGATCAAGGTCCGCGCCGTCGCCGTCAGCCCGACGGACACCTTGGTGCGATCCGGCGGAAACCAACAGGTCATCCGGACGAAGAATTCCCCGTATGTCCCCGGCATGGACGCCGCCGGCATCATCGACGAGGTCGGGGACGGGGCGCGATTCGAGATCGGCGACGAGGTCATGGCCCTCGCCCTGCCCGCCGGCGAACACGGCGGTGCCTATGCCTCCTATCTGGTCGCCGACGCCGACTCGGTGGCGGAGACCCCCGCCGGAACCGAACTGGAGACGGCCTCCACGATCCCGATGAACGGGCTGACGGCCCTGCAGACGCTGCGTCGGCTCGACCTGCAACCCGGCCAAGTCCTCGCCGTCACCGGTGCAGCCGGAACGCTGGGCGGCTACACCGTCCAGCTGGCCAAGCATGCCGGCTTGACGGTGGTCGCGGATTTCGCGGAGAAGGACCGCCGGATCGTCGAGGCGCTCGACCCCGACCACATGGTCCCGCGTGGCGAGAGCGTCGCCAAGCACATCCGCCGGCTCTACCCGGAGGGTGTGGACGGCATGCTCGACGGCGCCGTGCAGCACGAGTTGGGTCTGCCAGCCGTGAAGGACGGCGGAGGGTTCGCCACCGTCCGCTACTGGGAGGGCCCGAGCGAACGCGGCATTACCATCCACAGGGTCGCGGTGGGCGAGGACTACCACGCCGACGGCAAGCTCGACCGGCTCCGCGAACTCGTCGAGGACGGCGTGCTGACCCCGAATGTTGCCGCGATCCTCCCCTCGGAGCGCGCTGCCGAGGCCCACACGCGGCTGGAAGGCGGCGGCGTCCGCGGACGCCTGGTGCTGACCTTCGACTGAGCCCCCTGTTGATTTACCGCTCTCATACATCGCTAACCGAAGTGGGGAGATAAGGCCGAACCCCCGCCGGGAACCGACGGGTTTCCGGTGGGGCGCGCGGAGTCGGGGGATTGCCGACGCCTGAACGGTAGGCTCAGTGACCATGGCTTTGGGGCGCGAATACCGGAAACTCTGGGTTGGCAATGCCGCTTCCAACTTCGGCGATGGAATCAGCTTTATTGCCATCCCCCTTCTGGCTACGGCATTGACCAACGATCCGCTGTTGGTTGCCGGCCTGTCCATGGCCTATTCCGCTGTCAGGTTCTTGGCGGTGCTACCCATTGGCGCTCTCGTTGACCGGCTCGACCGCAAGACCATTCTCTGGGTCTCCAATCTGGGGAGGGCCGTCTTGCTAGCCGTGCTGGCGATGCTGGTTGCGGCCGACGCCGGCTCGATTCTGGGGCTGTACGTGGTGTTTTCCGTCATCGGTGTCGTGGAGACGGCAGCCGATAACGCCGCATTGTCACTGCTGCCCTCGCTCGTGGACAACGCCGACTTGGAGCGGGCCAATAGCCAGATCTCTGCCACCCAGCTGGTGGCGGATGAATTCGTCGGTCCGCCGTTGGGCGGCTTGATGTTCGCCGTGGCAATTGCCTTGCCCATTGCCGTCACGGGGGGTGCCTACGCAGCCGCAGCCCTCGTCTTCATGTCGTTGGCGGGGACTTTCCGTGCGAAGCAACCCGGTGGGTCTTCCCGTTCCCTGCGTCGGGAGGTGGTGGAGGGCGCATCCTGGTTGGCCCGCCATGAGCTCCTGCGTTCACTGGCAATCATCGGCGGTCTGGCCAGCGTCGGCTACATGATGCCCTTCTCGATACTTGTCCTCTTCGCCGAGGAAATCCTGGGCCTGGAGCCGGCCGGCTATGGCGTCCTGCTCTCGGCTTCGGCTCTGGGCGGACTGCTGGGGGCCGGGATTGCAGGGCCACTTCGCAGGAAACTTGGATACGCCGTCACCGGCACCGGAAGCCTGCTCCTGGGAGCGCTGAGCTTGCTGGTCATCGGGCTGACTGACATGGCCTGGTTGGCCGGCTTGTGCCTGGCCGCGTACATTCTGCATGCCGTCCTCTTCAGCGTCTGCATGAGTTCCCTGCGCCAACGCCTGGTCCCCGAGGCATTGCGGGGCAGGGTCAATTCGGTATCCAAGCTATTCGGGTTGGCGGGATTGGCCGTGGGAGCAGGAATCGGCGGGGTCCTCGCGAGCGGGGTCGGGCTGGCTGCCCCATTCCTCGCCGGAGCATTGGCCTTCATCTTGTGCGCGGTCATCTGCTGGGTATATTTGCAGAAATGGCAGAAAGCGTCCCTTGCCATTTCGCAGCACAGCACATAGGCCCGCGAGGGCCGTGGAATCTACCGTAGAAGCCAGCAACGCCCCTGCAAGCATGTCCTGGTTGGTCGGACGAGCCGGGCACAATGGAGGGGTGAACCCCCCGTCTCCCGGCCCGTCCCCTGCGGCCGACCGGCCCTTCGATCTGGCCGCCATCGGCGCCGGACTCGTCTTCGCCGAATCCTTGGACGCCCTCGAGACGGCACTGGCCGAGCGGGCGCCGGCGGGCACCGCCGTGGTCCAGGCGCCGCCCGGTACCGGCAAGACCACCCTGGTCCCGCCGCTCGTGGCCAACCTGGCCGGCCGGGTCATCGTGACGCAGCCGCGCCGGGTGGCCGCCCGAGCCGCGGCCCGTCGGCTGGCCCAGCTCGACGGCAGCCGGGTGGGCGACCGCGTCGGCTACACGGTCCGCGGCGAACACCACGCCAGTGCCGCAACGCTGGTGGAATTCGTGACCCCGGGGATCCTGCTGCGCCGGCTGCTCGCGGACCCAGGGCTCGACGGCATCGCCGCGGTCATCATCGACGAGGTCCACGAACGCGCACTGGATACCGACCTGCTGCTCGGCATGCTCGCGGAGGTCCACGAACTGCGCGGCGACTTGGCGTTCCTGGCCATGTCCGCGACGCTCGACGCCCCGCGCTTCGCCGCACTGATCGGGGTGCACGACGGCGAGGGGCCGGCCCCCGTCATCGACTGCTCCTCCGCGCTGCACCCGCTGGACACTCGGTGGGAGCCATCCCCGACACCGCGGTTGGATGAACGCGGCGTGACCCGGGGTTTCCTGGACCACGTGGCCGGCACCGCCGCGGCGGCACACCGGGCGGCGCTGGCCGGGAACCCTGACATCGACGCCCTCGTGTTCGTGCCCGGCGCGTGGGAGGTCGGGCAGGTAGCCGCCAGCCTGCGCCGCCGCGTGTCCGGCTCGCCCACCGAGGTGCTCGAACTGCACGGCCAGATCGACGCTGCCACCCAGGACCGGGCGATCTCCGGACGCGCGGCCGGGGACCCGGCGCGCATCATCGTCTCCACGTCGCTGGCCGAATCCTCGCTCACGGTGCCCGGCGTCCGACTGGTCATCGATTCCGGGCTGTCCCGCGAACCCCGGCGTGATACCACCCGCGGCATGACCGGACTGGTGACCGTCTCCGCCTCCCGCGCCTCCTGCGACCAGCGGGCCGGCCGTGCCGCCCGCCAGGGCGCGGGCACCGTGGTGCGCTGCTACGACCAGAAGACCTTTGGCGCGGCGCCGGCACATCCGACCCCGGAGATCGCCGTCGCCGAACTGACCGGCGCGGCCCTGACCCTGGCCTGCTGGGGCGCACCCGGCGGCCGGGGCCTGAAGCTCCCGGATGATCCACCGGCCGCAACACTGCGCGACGCCCTCGAGGTGCTCGCCGAGCTCGGCGCCATCGATGTCGGCGGGCTGGCCACCCAGGTGGGACGGACGTTGTCCGGGATCCCCGCCGAGCCCCGGCTCGCCCGGGCGCTCATCGACGGCACCGCGTGGCTGGGTTCCGGCACGGGAAACCACCGGAAGACGGCCGCCCGCCACGTCGCGGAAATCGTGGCCATGGTCGCCGGCGGCGCACGGGCCCCTGGAGCGGACCTGACCCGATTGCTGGCATCCCTGCGCAACGGGTCCGATCCATCGGCCCGGGCGTGGAAACGCGAGTCCACGCGGTTCGAGGGCATCGCCGGGGGAGCCAGCACCCCCACGACGAATCCCCCCTCCGGCAACAACCGGCACGACGCCGCCCCCGCGGGCGAGGCGGGGCTGGTGGTCGCCCTGGCCTATCCGGACCGGGTCGCCCGGCGCGCGACGGGCGGCGCCCAGGAGAGCTACCTGCTCGCCTCCGGCACCCGCGCCGGCTTGCCGGCCGGTTCACCGCTCTCCGGGCACGAATGGCTGGCGATCGCCGAGGTCTCCCGCGCCGCAGGAAGGAACGCCGCCGGTACCGGCGCCGTCATCCGCTCCGCCGCACCCCTGGAGGAGGAACTGGTCGAGGCCGCCGCTGCGCATCTGCTCACCGACCGCGTGGAAGCGCGCTTCACATCGGGCAAGGTGGCGGCCCGCCGCGAACGCCGACTCGGCGCCATCGTTCTGAGCACGACGCCGGTACGGGCCTCGGTGAAAAGTGCCCGTGCCGCCGTGGCGGTCGCACTCGGGCGTGACGGTCTGCAGGTCATCGGATTCTCACCCGGGGCCGACGCGTTGCGCCGCCGCCTGGCCCTGCTGCATCGCGAACTCGGGGAGCCATGGCCCGATGTCTCCGAGTCCGCGCTCTTGGAGCGGTTGGACACATGGCTGTCCCCGGAACTGGATCGACTGGCCGGTGGGGCGAATGTGAAATCCATCGACCTGGCCGAGCCGCTGCGGCGCCTGTTGCCCTGGCCCGAGGCTTCGCGGTTCGGCGAGCTGGCTCCGGAGCGTCTGCAGGTCCCCAGCGGATCCAATGTGCGGATCGCCTACCCGAAGATCGACGAAGAGGACGGTCGGCCCGTGGTGGCCGTGAAGTTGCAGGAATGCTTCGGTTGGACCGAGACACCGCGGCTGGCCGATGGCCGCGTGCCCGTGCTCTTTCACCTGTTGTCCCCGGGCAGGCACCCCCTGGCGGTCACGGATGACCTGGCCTCGTTCTGGGCCGGCCCCTATGCCCAGGTCCGTGCCGAAATGCGCGGCCGGTACCCGAAGCACCCGTGGCCGGAGGACCCGTGGAGCGTTCCGGCCACCGCCAAGACCAAGCGGCGGCTGGCCGAGGGCGGCGGCCGCTAGCGATCATCCTGTCTGCGGCTGCCGGATGACATAGAACGGGAGGACAGCCCGTCAACTGTCCTCCCGCACCTGCGTCGAACCACCCGAGGTGGAACGTCGCGTTTCTACTTCACCAAGCTGATCTTCTCCACCTTGAACAACGGCACCGTGGTACTGCCGCCAATCTGTGTGTCGTAGCTGAAGGAACTCACGACCGTGGCCGTGATGCGGGCCTGGTCTTCCGCGACGAACTTGTCGAGCTGCGGGCAGTTTTCGTCTCCGTCACCTGCGGTGAAGATTGAGTTGTGCTCGTAGTCCCACGCATCGGCCATGTTCGCCTGGGCGATGTCGGCCCGGAAGATGCAGGAACCGGTCGCGGAATCGAACTGCGTGATCTCACCGTAGACGACCAGCGTTTCCCCGGTGTGGGAGTCCGGCTTCTTCACGATCAATGACAATTCACGCGCCGACACCGGCTGGGCCGAGTCGATGCGCTTCTTCTCCGCGGCCTTCGCCTTCTTCTTGGCGGCCGCTTCGGCTTTGGCCTCGGCCTTGGCGGCAGCCTGCTCGGCCTTCGCCTGGCGTTCGGCTTCGGCTTCTGCTGCTGCCTGTTCGCTGGCCTGCGCCTGCGCTTCGGCCTCTGCCTCGGCTTCGGCGGCTGCGGCCGCTGCGGAGGCAGATGCCTCCTGCGCAGCCGCGTCGGCGACTTCGGAGGTGCCAGCTGCGGTTACCGCGTCCGAACCCGGGGCGGTCGACGCCGTGGTCGACGGTTCGCTTCCCAGGAGGTTGCCGAGGACCGAGATGACGATGAGTGCGCCCAGTGTGATGGCCCACCAGCGCAGATACCACGGCTTCTTGGGCCGCGCTGGAACATTGTGCTGGGAAAAACCTTCCGGCCCAGCTCCTGAGTCCGGATGTTGGGAAAACATCACGAACCCCCCTTCGAGATGTGCCGCTGGGGCGCCGGACGGAATGCCCGGTTCGCTGCGGCGAGTGATAACCCGAAGATAGGGGGCGCCTCCGACACTTTGGGACGGGCGGGGCCGAGCCTACGTGCGGTTACCGGAAGATGTCCGAGCGCACGCCCACGATGAACTGGTCGCCCTTGCGCGCGATCTTCACGTATTTCACCAGCAGCCCGTAGCCGATGGCGATGCAACCCCAGGTCGGGACGACGTGGGTGTGCAGGAAGATCGCGAAGCCGGCGCCCTGTTTGATCCGTGCATCCGGCGGCCGGTTGTAGTCGATGACCACTGCCTGCTTGTAGTCACCGGCCTTCATGATCCTGTAGAGGTTCTCATCGGGCCAGCGCCGGTGCGAGGCCGACTTGTCCAGATAGTACTTGTTGTAGGAGGACCCGGCGGTGCCCGGCCAACGGGACCTGGGGTTCAGCTTGCGGTAGGACAGCTTCGTGCCCGGGTTGCCGGAGCCGAAGGCCTCGGTCACGGAGAACATGCCCTGGGGCGACCAGCGGTTGCCGGTGTGTCCGGAGGCAACGCCGGGCTCCTTGAATCCGCGTAAAAGGCAGCGGAAGGGAGCGTCGGAATACGCGCGAAGTGCCCGCGATATGCCTACAATAAATGCCGATGGTTTAGCAGCAAGCCATCCAACAGCTCTCCGGATCCATGGCACCCCAGGACCGGACGACCCATGGATCGGCCTCATTGGAAACGCTCGAAGCTGCGAACTACCCGGACCCCGCCCTCTGGGACCACATTCACTCCCTGGTCCTGGAGGAAAGCGATCTCGCCGACTTCCTAGACGGACTGGCCCGCCATGCCGCGGCTTCCTTCCGCCATGACGGCACCGATATCCTCAGCGGCATCACGCTCCTGCGCGGCCGCAAGGCAGCCACCGTGGCCAGCAGCTCGGAACGGGCCCGGTACCTGGACGAAATCCAGTACGGCTTCGGTGACGGACCGTGCCTGACCGCCGCACGCGAACACGAACTGGTCTTCGTCGCCGACGTGGCCGCCGATCGCCGGTGGCCCGATTTCACCGATCCCCTGGAACGCGAAGGCATCCGCTCCATCCTCGCCGTGCCCTTCGAACTGGGGGCCGACGGCCAGGCGGCGCTGAACCTCTACTCGACGACCACCGACTGCTTCGATCCGGCCACGACCGCAGACGTCCAAGCGCACGTGGCGCAATGGTCCAAGGCCCTGCGCATGGGCCTGCGCTTCGCCCACTACGTGGAGTCGGCTGCGGACCTGCGTGCCGCGCTGGAGTCGCGCACCACCATCGACATCGCCGTGGGCGTGATCATGGCCGAAAACCGGTGCGGGCAGCAGGAGGCCTTCGAAGTGCTCCGCGCGGCCTCCAGCGGCAGGAACAGCAAGCTGCGCGACGTCGCCTCCGAGATCGTCGCCGCGCTGGGGCAGCCGGAACCCACGACACACTTCAGCTGAACCGCGGACGACGGGGCCCGGACCAGGTGGCACGCCGTCCGGCCAGCGGCTGGAAGGGCTTCCCTTCGGCCACCGGTAGGCTAGCTCGGTGGATCCCCAAATCGTTGCCGTCGCCGCCGGCCTGGTACTTGTCGGCGCCGTCGCCCAACGGGTCGCCGGATTGGGGTTCGCCATGCTGTCGTCCCCGTTCCTGGTCCTGTTGCTCGGCCCGCACGACGGCGTCCTGCTGGTCAACATCTGCGGTGTCGTCTCCTCGGTGCTCATCACCCCGCGGGTCTGGAAGGACATCAACTGGTCCGCATTCCGCTGGCTCACCGCCTTCAGCGTCGTTGGGTCGGTAGGCGGGGCCATCATCGCCTCCCGGATGGAATCCGCGCCACTGTCCCTGGTGGTGGGCATCGTCGTGCTGATCGCATTGCTGCTATCCGTTGGCCTGTCCCGGGCGAACGCCCACATCAGTGGGCCGGCACCCCGCGCCGTGGCCGGCGCGCTATCGGGGCTGACGAACGCCATGGCCGGGGTCGGTGGTCCAGCGGTCAGCGCCTACGCGGTGCTCTCGCGGTGGCCGCAGCGCTCCTTCGCCGCCACGATGCAGCCGTTCTTCGCCGTGATCGGCTTCGTCACCGTCGTCTCCAAGGGCGTGGTCGCCCCGGAACAGCAACTCGTGCTGCCCTGGTGGGACTGGGGGTTGTTCGTGCTGGCCATCGCCATCGGGATCTTCGGCGGGGAACGGCTGCAACGCCACGTCAAGGACCATCATGCCCGGGTCTTCATCCTGGCCATCGCGTTCGCCGGTGCGCTGGCCGCCGTCGCCAAGGGGTGGATCGGCCTGGCGTGAATCAGCGCCGCTGAACGACGACGACGGTGTCCTCCAGGGTGCCCGGCTCGCCATTGGGGCCGGTGGCCTCGCGCGACCTGGTTTCCGCCGTCGTGATCTCCCAGGCGGCATCGTCCAGATCCAGTGCTGCCAGTTCCTCCGTCGGCGAGGGGAAGTCCCGCGGACCGTGGTGGTGATTTCCGGCCCACGGTGGAGCGCTCGCATGGGAGACCAGCAGCAACATGCCGCCCGGGGCGACCGCAGTCGCTGCCCGGCGCAGGATCTCGCCCCGCGGCAGGGGGATTTGCGAGGCCAGGAAGCAGGCGGAGACCAGATCGAACGTCCCCGCCGGGAAGTCCTGGGCGAGATCGATCTGCATCCACTCGATCTCCTGCCTCATCGCGCGGGTCCTGGATTCTTCCCGCGCGCGTTCCAGTGCCGTCTGAGAGATGTCGACGCCGGTGACCTTCCAGCCGGCCTCGGCCAGCCAAAGCGAGTCGCCGCCTTCGCCGCACCCCAGGTCAAGTGCGGTGCCCGGCTTGACTCCGGTGACGATGTCCACCAGAGCGCGGTTGGCCGAACCGCTCCAGATCCTCTCGCGCTCGCCGTAGCGGGCATCCCAGAAGACCTGTGCGTCCACGGGGGGCCCGGCTTCGCCGTCGTGATGGTGCTCATGGTGGTGTTCCATCGTGTCCTCGATCCGTTCGTTCATGCTGCGTCGATCCGCTCGGTGGCGAGGTCGAAGTCCTCGGTCACCAGGTCCATGTTGACCATGCTGCCAGCCATCGTGCCGGCCGACATGCTGATCGGCACATTGGCCATCGGATTGGTGATGTTCCCGGCGGCGAAGACGCGGGGGTTGCTGGTCTTGCCGGCGAAGTCGGCGTGGATGAAGCTGCCGAAGGGCATCTCGTCGCGTTCCAGTCCCAGGTCGTCCAGGTAGGCATCGTTCGGGTGCAGCTTCCCGGCGGTGAAGATCGCGTCGAGAGCCACCTTGTCTCCGTCCGTCAGGCGCACCCCGGTGAGGGCACCGGCGTCGTTCCTGGTCACCTCGGTCACGCGCCGTGGCTCGATGACCACGCCGCGTGAGCCAAGCGTGCGGGCGACGCTGTCATCGATCGGACCGGCATCCGCGCTGAGGAGCACCACGTCCTCGCTCCACTGCCGGATGAGGTGGGCTTGGTGCAGGCCCATGGGTGAGGTGGCGAGCACGCCGAGTCGCCGGCCCCTGACTTCCCAGCCATGGCAGTAGGGGCAGTGCAGCACGTCGCGGCCCCAGCCTTCGGCCAGCCCAGGGAGGGGTGGGAGGTCGTCGCGGACGCCGGTGGCGGCGATGAGCCGGCGGGCGGTTCGGATGGAGCCGTCGGTGGTGGTCACGGCAATTCCGGTGGCCGTTTCGGTGACGGTGGAGGCGCCGGTGGCGCTGAATTGGACGCCGTAGGCCTCGGCCTCCGCGCGTCCACGGGCCAGGAAATCCCGCGGGTTCAGACCGTCGCCACCCAGGATGCCGTGCATGTGTGCGGCAAAGCGGTTGCGTGGGCTGGCCGTGTCGAGTATCAGGACGCTGCGCAGGGAGCGGCCGAGCATTTGTGCGGCGCTGAGTCCTGCTGCGCCGGCGCCGATGATGATGACGTCGAAATCGTTCGTGGTTTCCATGATTCAACCTTGGAACAGAGGGTGCTAAACTTGCAACTATCTTTGCGAAAACAGCAAGTTTGGAGTGTGGGATGAAAGACACGGTACTCGAGCAGGTCGGACCCCGGCTGCGGGCGGCCCGGGTGAAGCAGGACAGGACTCTGGATGACCTGGCCAGGAAGGCCGGCATGTCGGTCTCCACGCTGTCCCGCCTGGAATCGGGAAAGCGTCAGGCCAGCCTGGAACTGCTGCTGCCGCTGACCCGCGAGCTGCGCATCACCATCGACGACCTCATCCCCGCCGAGGTGCCCGACCCGCGGATCCGACCGGTGACGACGACACACCATGGCATCCGGACCCTCAGGCTCTCCCCGCCGAATTCGCCGACCCAGACCTTCCGGATGACCTATCCCGGACGCAAGACCCTGCCGGAACAGCGCGTGCACGACGGCCATGACTGGGTGTATGTCCTCGCGGGCCAGCTGCGCCTGCAGCTCGGCGACCGCGACCTGGTGTTGGGCCCCGGCGAGGCAGCGGAGTTCGACACCCGGGTCCCCCACGCCATGGGTTCGGCCGACGGCAAGCCGGTGGACGTGCTGAGCATTTTCGGAGCCGACGGCGAACGGATCCACACGCAGACGCCAGACGAGCGGTGAGCCGGTCGGGGTTGGCCCGCGTCATGGCTCCTAAATGAGGGCCGGAGGCGCGAAGTCACCCAGACGCTGGCCCGGTCCGCGGGACATCCAGAATCTCTTGGTTTCCATGAGGAACAAGTCGATGTCCAGTTCGCGAATGCCCGGAATGGTCCCGAAGTCCTCGTTGATCAGCTCCGCCAGATGCGCACGGTTTCGGGCCAGTCCGGTGCAGAAGACGTTGTACTCCGAGGCGACTTGCGTGACGAACCGCGTTGATGGATGGTGTGCGAGCTCCCGGCATACGGCCGTGATGGACTCGTGGGAGGCCTTGGCCCGCAGGGCGAACGGAGCCTCGTACCCCAGGTAGGCGCCGTCGATTTCAACCCGGGGCCGAAACCAGCCGTTGGACATGAAGCGGTGGAGCATTCGATTGGCCGTCGAGTGCGCGAGGCCAAGTTCGCTGCCGATCCGTGAAGCCGTTGCGCGCGCATCCTGTTGGAGCAGGGACAGTGCCCGCTTTTCCTGGTCGTCGGGCAGGGCGAAGCCGCTCGGTGCGGCAGTGGTTTCCTCGTGCTGTGGGATGGGCGGCGACGCAGGAACGCACAGCTCCCGCTGTCGGTCATCCAGGATCTGTGGATCCCAGCCGGACCCCTTGACGGCATATGCCAGCACCGGAAGGGTGATCACCGAGGACACGCCGGGTAGTTCGTGGATGGTGCGGAGGATCTCCGCAGCCTTTTCTTCGGTGGGTGCATGCAGCGTCGCAAATATGGGATAGCGACCGTAGGCCAGGGCCAGGTGCTGGATATTGCCGAATTCGGCCAGGGCATCGGCTATCTGCGAGGGGGGCGCCCCGTTGGTCTCCACTCGGAGGTGGACAGGGAGGGTGGATGAATACAGGCCCCAATTGACTTCGCCGACGACCCGGACGATGTTTTCCGTGGCCAACCGGGCATAGCGGCGGGATACCGTACTCGCGTTAACGCCGACGATGGGTGCGATCTCATCCCAGGGGGCACGCGGGTTCGCGTGGAGTACTCCAATGATTGCCCGGTCCAAATCGTCCAGCATGGGTCCATCTTCGCATGAAACCCGCCGATTGCCCGCGTTCATCAACCATCAAGTGAGCAGTTCATGCAAAAATGTCTTGTTTTTTGAGTATTACCTGCAATAACATCGTGAGCTACGCCATAAACTTGCTTGCAGAGTAGGGAAATACGCATGGAAACATCACTCGGGACCGAACCCCAGTCGGCCTTTGTCCGGGCCTCGTTCCGCATCTTCGGGGCCATCGAACGGGTTGGAAACAAGCTCCCGCAACCGTTCTGGCTCTTCTGGATCCTCGCTGCCGTGGTGATCGTCCTCAGCGCGATCCTGGAAGGCGCGGGAATCTCCGCCATTAATCCCAGCTCCGGCGAGACTGTGCAGATCCGCAGCCTTCTGAGCGCCGACGGAATGCAGACGATCATCGGCGATGCGGTCAAGAACTTTGCCAATTTCCCTCCGCTGGCCACCATCATGACCACCCTGCTGGGAATCGCCGTCGCCGAGCGCAGCGGATTGATCGATGCGGTGTTGCGCCAGACGGTAACCCGCATGCCGGCCAAGTACGTGACCTTTGCCCTCTCCATGGCGGCAATGGTCGGCCACGTGGCCGGCGATGCCGCCTACGTGACCCTCATCCCGCTGGGTGCCATGATCTTCCGTGCCGTGGGGCGCAGTCCCGTGCTCGGTGCAATCGTCGCCTTCGTCTCGATTTCGGCCGGGTACGATGCCTCGCCGTCGTTGACCACTACCGACGTCCTGCTTTCGTCGATCACGACAGCCGCGGCAACGACCATCGATGCGACCGTGCATGTGACGCCGCTGGCCAACTACTTCTTCGGCGCGGCCTCATCGGTGCTCATTGCCATCACCATCACCCTGGTGGTGGAGCTGGTGCTGGCCAAACGTCCGGACCTCGACGCGGACGACAACGACGACAACGGGCCGACGCTCTCGGACCTCATGATCACCAACGTCCAACGCCGTGCCCTGCGCCGGTCGGGGTGGGCCGCCATCATTTTCTTCGTGGTCCTCGTGGCCGCCATGCTTCCGTCGACGTCTCCCTTGCGTGGGGAGGGCGGCAGCATTCTGGCATCGCCGGTGATCAGCGGGATGGCCTTTGTCATCGGCTTGTTCTTCGCTGTCGTCGGGTTCGTCTACGGCCGGACCGCCGGAACCTACGCCAAAACGTCCGACGCCCTGTCGGCCATGGTGGAGGGCATGAAGTCGATGGCCCCGATTCTGGTGCTGTTCTTTGCCATCTCCCAGTTCCTGGCCTACTTCAAGTGGACCGGCATCGGGGAAGTCCTCGCCATCACCGGAGCCGGTTCCCTGGAGCGTCTCAATGCGCCCGCCTGGGCCATCCTCCTGGGGCTGGCGGTCATGATCTCGATCATGAACTTCGTGGTGACCAGTGGCTCGGCCATGTGGTCGTTGGCCGCTCCGATCTTCGTCCCGATGTTGATGCTGCTGGACATCGCGCCGGAGACAACCCAGGCCATGTACCGGATCGCGGACTCGGTCACCAACTGCGTGACCCCGATGAGCCCCTACTTCGTGATGGCGCTGGGCTTCATCCAGCAATACCGCAAGTCCGCAGGCATCGGAACCTTGGCTTCCTTCACGATTCCCCTCGCCATGGTTATCTGGGTCGTGTGGATCGCCTTCTTCATGCTGTGGTTCGGACTCGGGATTCCCTTCGGCATCTGAGAACCGGCCCCGGGCTACGCGAACCCCATACGCAAAACCAAGGAGCACCCGCATGACATCACATTTGGAATCGGCCCAGTCGGCCCAGCCAGCCATGGTGCAGGACATTGCCGACCTCGTCCGCCTCGAGACGCACAGCTACGACCTGACGGCACTCCAACAGGGCGCCGAACACATCAGGCAACTGACCATTGGCCACCTCGGCGAGCCCGCCAACCTGGACATCCTCGACGGCGGCGACCAGGGGCCCACGGTGAAAATGACCTACCCGGGAACCGGAGTGGGGCGCGTGCTCGTCATCGCCCACTATGACACCGTGTGGCCGACCGGGACCCTGGAGACGTGGGGCATCCGCGAATCCACCGACGACGCCGGACGACCCACCCTGAGCGGTCCGGGGATCTTCGACATGAAAACCGGGCTGGTCCAGGGCATCTGGGCCCTGCGGCTGCTGCGGGAGACCGGACTCGATACGCCCACCGTCACCTTCCTCTTCAACGGCGACGAGGAGATCGGCTCGCTGTCCTCGCGCCCGCACATCGAAGCCGCGGCCCGCGACGCCGACGCCGTGCTCGTGCTTGAACCCACCTCCGGAGGTGCGGTCAAGACGGGACGCAAGGGAATCGGTATCTTCCGCATGACAGCCACCGGTGTGGAAGCCCACGCGGGCCTCAACCCGACAGCCGGTGCCAGCGCCATCCACGCCATCGCCGAGGCCATCACCGCCGCCACCCGCATCGCTGACCTGTCCAAGGGAACCTCCATCAACGTGGGGCTGGTCAGCGGCGGCTCCGGCACCAACGTCTCGGCCGGTCATGCAACGGCCGTGGTGGACATCAGGGTCGAAAACGGCGGGGAAATGCAACGGGTCGACGCGGCATTCGATGCGTTGGAGGTCAGCGACCAACGCGTCACCCTGGACATCGAGCACAACTGGAACCGACCACCGATGTCCATGGGCCAACCAGGGGAGAAGCTCTTCAGCCTCGTGCGCAAGGCCGCGGCCGACTTCGGCCATGACCTGACAGGCATTTCGGTCGGCGGCGGCAGCGACGCCAACTTCGTCGCCGCCCTGGGCATACCCGTGCTCTGCGGCATGGGTGCCGTCGGCGATGGCGCCCACGCACGGAACGAATACATCTACCCGGATGCGATCCCGCTCTACACCGCCATCACCGCAGAGGCCATGGGGAAGCTCGCGGCCGGGCTGGCCTAACCTCGCCGGCCCCTGTGACGGGTCTTCTATGGCGCCGGACCCACATGTTGGATAATGGGACCTTGCGCCCGATTCCCGGGAGCGACGACGACAGACGGTGGGAGAGCGGGCGATGGCCGAACGATACGTGAAGATCTGCGGCCTGCGCACGCCCGAGATGGTGGCCGCGGCCGTCGAGGCCCGGGCGGACGCCCTCGGGTTCATCTTCGCCCCGGGCAGCGCCCGCACCGTCGACGCGGACACCGTGCGCGGGCTGGTGGCCACGGTTCCCGACACCGTCGAGACCGTGGCCGTCTTCCGCAACCAGCCCCTCGCCGTCGTGCTGGAAACGGCCCGGGCGGCCGGGGTCACCACCGTGCAGCTGCACGGCGACGAATCGCTCGCGGACGTCCGGCAGGTGCAGGCCGCCGGGTTCCGCACCCTGCGGGCCTTTTCCGCGCAGGCATTCACCGCCTTGCCGGCGTCGGAGCGTGCCGCGTGGGCGGGGGAGCGGGTCCTGCTGGACGCCGTCGAACCCGGCGCCGGGCAGACGTTCGACGCCTCGGTGCTGGCGGATCGCACGCCTGGGGGATTCTGGCTGCTGGCCGGGGGGCTGAATCCGGGCAACGTCGGGGCGCTGCTGGGCGGATCCGGGGCGAGCGGCGCGGATGTCTCCAGCG
This sequence comes from Arthrobacter sp. ASL1, assembly GCF_056680475.1. Classification (NCBI taxonomy): domain Bacteria; kingdom Bacillati; phylum Actinomycetota; class Actinomycetes; order Micrococcales; family Micrococcaceae; genus Arthrobacter; species Arthrobacter sp. ASL1. The sequence goes on along the minus strand of NZ_CM155284.1, from coordinate 1,171,262 downwards.
GCGTCGAGTCGAGCCGGGGCGTCAAGGACGCGTCACTGATCCGCGACTTCATCCGGGCCGCACGCGCCGTCGACGCCTGAGGCCACGGCCCGGCGACAACTCCACCCCACGCGTTCTCTGGTGCCATGTCCCCGTGGTGGCTACGCTCGGGAGCGTCGAAGGAGGACCGATGAAACGCCTGCCCGGCTTGAACGTCATGGATCGCCTGGAGAACCTCTCCACCCTGGATCCGCTGGTCAACACCGTGCGGTCGATGGTCGACCGCGCCCTGCGCCCCCAAGCGCTACGCGACATGCTGCACGGCGTCCCGATCGGACACCCCGTGCACCCGCTGGCCGTGCAGGTCCCGCTCGGGGCCTGGGTCTCCGCCGGCGTCCTGGACCTGGTGCCCGGGATGGAGAAGCCGGCGAAACTACTCGTGGGCGTCGGCCTGCTGGGGGCGGCCCCGGCGGCGGTCGCCGGATATGCCGACTGGTCGAAACTGCACGAACAGCAGTTGCGCGTCGGCATCGTGCATTCGGGCTCGAATGTGCTGGCCACGGGGCTCTACGTGGCGTCGCTGGCCCAGCGGCTGCGCGGCAGGCACGGCTCCGGCAAGGCCCTGTCCTACGGTGGGCTGCTGCTCGCCGCGGCCGGCGGCTACCTCGGTGGGCATCTCGCCTACCGGCAGGCGGCCGGCGCCAACCACACCGAGGACGTACCCCACCGCTTCCCGGCCGGATGGCAGCCGTTGGGCCCGCTGGGGGACATCGAGGAGGGCACGCTCGGGCACCGGGTGGTCGGAGGAGTCCCCGTGCTGATCCACCGGCGCGGATCGCAGGTCGATGTCCTGGCCGACACCTGCAGCCACCTCTCGGCACCATTGCATGAAGGACGGGTGCTCGAGCACGGTTCATCAGGGTTCGGGCCCTGTGTCGAATGCCCCTGGCACCACAGCGTCTTCTCGCTCGCCACGGGAGAGGTCATCCACGGCCCGGCCACGGCGAACCAGCCGAAATTCCAGACACGCATGCACGACGACGTCGTGGAGATCATGCTTCCCGGAGCCGGCTGAGAGCCGCGGCCAATGTCTTGCCAAGAGGCCCGGCGGCGGACAGCCGCCGTCCGGGCCGCGGTCGGGCGGTGTCCAGCATCGGTGGCTACGGTGGAGGCTGGTTCCCCGAACCAGGCCACTGGGCCGCTGGACCTCCGGGCGACTCGCTCGGGCCTGCGGCTGCCGGCCACCCCGCACGGACGACGTGCCGGTGCCCACCCGCCCCCTCGGAAACCCAGGTGCCCATGAAGAAACTCACCCTCGGCCTCGCCGCCGACCCCGGATTGCCGCTCGCCATGGCCCGACGCCTCCAGGGCCGTCTCGCCCACGCGTTGGAAGAGCGGGTGGACGATGGGGTGGACTGGACGGTCGAGATCCGGGAAATCTCCCTGCCCATCGACGCCGATGGCGCGGTCGCCCTGAGCGCGAATTCCCAGGTGGTGCGTGACGAGAACGGCTGGGATTACATCATCTACGTCACCGACCTGCCCAAGTACGTGCGCGATGAGCCGTTGCTCTCGACCGTGAACACCGGCTATGGCTCCGCCATGGTGGTGCTGCCCTCCCTCGGGCTGGCGCGTCCGCGTCGATTGGCCCGGGTGATCGTCGGGTTGGCAGCGGCCCTGCATGAAGTGGGCCGGCCCAGCCCGGGTGGCGCTGCAAGGGAATCGCTGACCCGCAGGTTGGTTTCCATCGCGGACGAGCTCGACGACGCGCAATCGCACCATTCCGTCGAGACCGTCAAGGGGCCCTTCGGCCGGCTCGCCATGCAGGCCGGGATGGTGCGCAGCAACCAGCCCTTCCGGATGGTCCCCAAGCTGTCCGGGGCCATGGCGGCGGCCTCGGCGGCCGGTGCGTTCGGCATCTTCTACACGAATATCTGGTCCTTGGCCGACTATCTGAGCACCCCGCGCCTGTTGCTGGTCAGCCTGCTGTCCGTCACCGTGATGACGGGGTGGCTGATCGCCTCGCACGGGTTGCTGGAACGGCCGCAGGGAGCCAAATGGCGTGAGCGGCGGCTGACCTACAACACGGCGACGCTGCTGACGGTCCTGTTGGCCGTGGCCACGATGTTCCTGTTCCTGTTCGCCGTGATCCTGGTCGGCGCCCTGGTGGTGATCAGCGCGGAGTACATGACCGACCAGCTCGGCCACGCCGTGGGGCTCCCCGAATACCTGAACCTGGCGTGGTTGTCGGCCTCGATGGGCATCATTGCCGGCGCCGTGGGCTCCTCGCTCTCCGATGCCGATGCCGTCCGCAAGGCCACGTTCAGCAACCGTGAATACCAGCGCCGGCAAATCATCCTGGGCCACGGGTCGGACCCGGGCGGCCCCGCCTCCACGACGGTGGAGGCCGAAGCGGCCGCCGACACCGCCCAGCTGGCCGCCACTTCCGCCACCGCGGAAGCGGAAGCCAGCGCGCGGTCCGCCGAGGAGGCGGATCTCTCCGCGCGCGAGGCGGCCCGGGCCCAGGACGCGGCGGCGGATGAGCCGTCCCGGGACGGGGGCCACCGGTAACCGACGCCTCCACGCGGGGATCCACACGGCCCCTTGCCCGCCAAAACAAATTGCAGATAGTATGCAAATTGTTCCGGACGGTGTGGGGCACGTCACGACGTGGGGGTCGAACGTCGACCCACGGCCGCCGGAACACCACCTGGGACCGGACGGCCCGGGCGCGCCAACAGGACAGGACTTCACCGTGGACAACGGCATGGCCACCAGCGACTACTTCCGGCTCGACGAGGAACTCGGTTCCGACGAGATCGCCCTGCGCGATCGGGTCCGCGCCTTCGTGGACACGGACATCCTGCCGATCATCAACGACTACTGGGAACGCGCCGAATTCCCGCACCAGCTGCGCCCCGGCCTGGCGGAACTGGGCATCATCGGCGGCACCATCGCGGGCAACGGCTGCCCGGGGCTCAGCCGGCGGGCCATGGGCATCGTCTCGCGCGAGATCGCCCGCGGCGACGGCTCGGTCAACACCTACATCGGCGTGCACTCCTCACTGTGCATGGGCAGCATCGACATGCTCGGCAGCGACGAACAGCGCGTCCGCCTGCTCCCGGCGATGGCCACGCTGGAGCGCACCGGGGCCTTCGCCCTGACCGAACCGGAACACGGATCGGATTCCGTCGCCCTGGAAACCAGTGCCCGCCGCGACGGCGACGACTGGATCCTCACCGGGCACAAGCGCTGGATCGGCAACGGCGACGCCGCCGACGTCGTGGTGATCTTCGCCCGCGACGAGGCCGACGGCCACGTCAAGGGCTTCGTGATGGAAAAGGACGACGACGGCGCCCACCCCGCCGGGTACCGGCCCACCGTGATCACGGGGAAGATGGGCAAGCGGGCGATCCTGCAATCCGACATCGTCATCGAGGACCTGCGCATCCCCGAGGCCAACCGGCTGGCGAACTGCAACTCCTTCCACGACGTCTCGAAGGTGCTCACCGCGACCCGCGGAGGCGCCGCCTGGGAGGCCGTCGGCCACGCCATGGCCGCCTACGAGATCGCCGCCGCCTACGCCGCCGAACGCGTCCAGTTCGGCAAGCCCATCGCCAGCTTCCAGCTGGTGCAGAACAAGCTGGCGAACATGCTCTCCGAACTCACGGCCATGCAGCTGATGTGCAACCGCATGGCCGAACTCGCCGACACCGGACGCCTCACCGGCCCGATGGCCTCGATGGTCAAGATGTCCACCGCCCAGAAAGCCAAGTGGATCTGCAGCGAGGCCCGCGACATGCTCGCCGGCAACGGGGTGCTCATCGAACGCCATGTCGCCCGCCACCTGACCGACATGGATATCGTCAGCACCTACGAGGGCACCGATTCCATCCAATCGCTGCTCGTCGGCCGGGACATCACCGGCATCTCCGCGTTCAAGTAGACCGAACCGCCAGGTAGACCGCCCCGCCCCGGACCGAAGGAAGGCCCCCATGTCCACCACAGCACGCCCCGCCCCGCAGGCGGCCATCACGCTCCACGGGCCGGTCGCCCTCATCACCCTGACGGCACCGCCGGTCAACGCACTGGGCCAATCGGTCCGCCAGCTGCTGGCCAACGCCCTGGAGGAGATCCGCGTGCACCACGGCATCCGCGCCGTGGTGCTCACCGGCACCGACCGCGCGTTCTCCGCAGGTGCCGACATCACCGAATTCGGTGGCACCACCACCGGCATCACGCTGCCCGAACTCGTGGACCGGCTGGAGGACTTCCCGATCCCGGTGACCGCCGCCATCGCGGGTGTCGCGCTGGGCGGGGGGCTGGAGCTGGCGATGGCCGCCCATGCCCGCGTCGCCCACCCCGGCGCGACGCTGGGCCTGCCGGAAATCACGCTGGGCATCATCCCGGGCGCCGGCGGGACCGGACGGCTGCCGCGCCTGGTCGGTGCCGAGCGCGCGGTGGACATGATCCTCTCCGGTCGGCGCATCGATGCCGCCACGGCGGAAGACGACGGGCTCGTCGACGCGGTGCTCGACGGCGGCGACTTCATCCGTGCCGCCGTCGCCTGGGCCGCCTCCCGCCTCCCGTCGGCCGGCTCCGCCGTGCAGGCCCCGACCCGGACCCGGGACCGCACCGACAGGATCGCCGAGGCGGCAACACACCCCGGCGCCATCGTCGAACTGGCGGCCGGCCCGCTGCGCAAGGCCAAGGACCCCTACGCCGCACGCGCCGCCGTCGAGGCCATCACCGCCGGGATCGAGGACGGGTTCGACGCCGGGGCCGCCGCGGAGCGCCGCCTGTTCCTCGACCGCGTGGCCAGCCCCGAGGCAGTGGCCCAACGCCACCTCTTCGCCGCCGAGCGGGCCACCCGCAAACCCGCAGGACTCGACGCCACGTCCGCCCGCGAGGTCGGCCGGGCAGCGGTGATCGGTGCCGGCACCATGGGCGGCGGCATTGCCCTGGCGCTGGCCACCGCCGGCGTCCCGGTGACCGTCGTCGAAACGCAGCAGGAGGCCCTGGACCGCGGGCTGGCCCAGGTCCGCAAGAACCTGGACGTCTCCGTCTCCCACGGCAGCCGCACCCCCGAGCAGGCCGACCAGCAGTTCGCCCGCATCAGCGGAACCCTCGACTACGCGGATCTGGCCGATGTCGACCTGGTCATCGAGGCGGCCTTCGAGGACCTGGAGGTCAAGAAGGAGATCTTCGCCCGGCTCCAGGCCCACACCCGCGCCGACGCAGTGCTGGCCACGAACACCTCCTATCTCGACGTCGATGCGATCGCCGCGACCGTGGCCGATCCCGGACGGGTGCTGGGCATGCACTTCTTCAGCCCCGCCAACGTCATGGAACTGGTCGAGGTCGTCCGCGGCGGCCGGACGACACCGCAGACCCTGGCCACCGCCGTCGCCCTGGCCCGCCGGCTGGGCAAGTGCCCCGTCGTCGTCGGCGTCTGCCACGGCTTCGTCGGCAACCGGATGCTCGAGGTCCGCGGCCGGCAGGCCGAGGCCCTGCTGCTGGAGGGGGCGCTGCCCGGACAGGTCGACGAGGTGCTGACCGGTTTCGGTTTCCGCATGGGCCCCTTCGCGATGGCCGACATGGCGGGGCTGGACATCGGCTGGCGCAACCGCAAGTCCCAGGGGGCCGCCGCGCCGGTGTCCGACGCGCTCTGCGAAGCGGGCCGGTTCGGGCAGAAGACCGGTTCCGGGTTTTTCGCCTACGACGGGCGCGAACGCACCGATGACCCGGAAACCGCCCGGATCATCGAACGGGTCAGCGCCGAACAGGGGATCGAACGCCGCGACATCGGCACCGGGGAGATCCTGGAGCGGCTGCTCTACCCGATGGTCAACGAGGGCGGACGGATCCTTGCCGAGGGCATCGCCGAACGTCCCGGGGACATCGACGTCATCTGGGTCAAGGGCTACAACTGGCCCACCTACCGTGGGGGCCCGATGTGCTACGCCGACCAGGTCGGCCGCGCCCACATCGCCGAGCGGCTCGCCCGGTACGCCGAGGTCACGGGGGACCAGACCCTGCGCCCGGTCGCCTGGCTCACCGCGGCCGACGGCGTCGACGGGACCGGCACCACGCCATGAACGAGGTCGACGGGCGCAGCGCCCGCGCCGAACGCACCCGCTCGCTCATCGTCGATGCCCACCTGGCGCTGATCACCGACGGCGAGCTCAAGCCCACGGCCCGCCAGGTGACCGAGCGGGCCGGGGTATCGCCCCGGACCTTGTGGGGCCACTTCGCCGACATGGAGGCGGTCATGGCCGCCTCCGCCCGCCGCCAACTCGAAGGCCAGGACGCGGTGATCGAGCAGGTCGATGTCGGCCAGCCGCTGGATAGGCGCCTGTCCGCCTATGCCCACCAGCGCGCCACACTGCTCGAGTCCCTGGCCCCGCTGGCGCGCGCCGCCGACGTGCAGCGCCCGTTCTCCCCGGTGCTGCAGGCGAACCTGCGGGAGAACCTGGCCCGCATTCGCGCGGAGGCCCAACGCGTGTTCGCCCCCGAGCTGGAACGGTTGGATCCTGCGGTGCGGGAGCGGTCGCTGCAGGCGCTCGTCGTCGTCGCGGACTGGGCCAGCTGGCAGCTGCTGCGCCAGTACCTGGGCCACACCACCGCCGAAGCGGCGGACGTGCTGCGCACCGCCGTCGCCTCCATCATCACCGGGGGCACGCCCCCGGACGCCACGAACGGAGACCCCGCATGACCGCCTTGTCCCTGGCCGCGATCCTGGAGGGATCCGCCCGCAAATACCCCGACCACACCGCGGTGATCAGCGAGGGGGAGTCCTATACCTACGGCCAGCTCTGGCACCAGGCACTCGATCAGGCCACCGCGCTGCGCGATGCCGCGGTGGCCGCCGGCGATGTCGTGGGGATCATGAGCCCCAACGTGGTGGACTTCCCGCGCTCCTACTACGCGGTGCTCGCCACCGGCGCCGTCGTCGTGCCCGTGCATCTGCTGCTCACCATCGACGAGGTCGTGCACGTGCTGCGCGACAGCGGCGCCACGATGCTCATCTGCCACCCGTCATTCCTGGCCGTGGGTGGACCGGCGGCGGAGGAACTGGGCCTGCCGGTGCGCACCAGCAGCTGGCCGGAGGCCGCCGAACAGCAGGACGCCTCCGGCCCCGGGCCGCTGGGCACGTACGTGACGCGCCAGGCCGAGGACCCCGCCGTCGTCTTCTATACCTCCGGGACCACCGGCAAGCCCAAGGGCGCCATCCTCACCCACGTGAACATGGTCATGAACGCCACCGTCTCCGCCGTCGACGCGAACGACGTCCACCACGAGGACATCGCGCTGGGCTGCCTGCCGCTGTTCCACGTGTTCGGGCAGACCGCCAGCATGAACGCCGTCTTCCGCCTCGGAGCCACCCTGGTGTTGCTGCCGCGTTTTTCCGGGGAGGCGGCGCTCGAGCTGATCCGCGAGCGCCACGTGGATGTCTTCCACGGCGTGCCGACCATGTACATCCAGCTGCTCGCCGCCGTCGAGGGCCAGACCGACCTGCCGAAGCTGCGGCTCTGCGTCTCCGGCGGCGCGGCCCTGCCGCAGGCGGTGATGGAGCGCTTCAACGCGGCGTTCGACGTCACCATCTACGAGGGCTACGGCCTCTCGGAGACCTCCCCGGTGGTCTCCACCAACAACCCGCACTCCGGGGTGAAACCGGGAACGGTCGGCCCGGCGATCTGGGGCGTGGACGTGCTGGTCAACGACCGCAACACCCCCGGCTCGCTCTCCCCGCTCCCACACGGCGAACTCGGCGAGATCCTGGTGCGCGGCCACAACGTCTTCGCCGGCTACCTCGGCAACGAGGCCGCCACCGCCGAGGCGATGATCGACGGCTGGTTCCGCACCGGGGACCTGGGCACGCTGGACGACGACGGCTTCCTCACCATCGTGGACCGGACCAAGGACGTCATCATCCGCGGAGGCTACAACGTCTACCCGCGCGAGGTCGAGGAGGTCCTCATCCGCTGCCCGGGCATCGCACAGGTCGCGGTGATCGGCATCCCGGACGAGGAGCGCGGCGAGGAGGTCTGCGCCGTCGTCATCCGCGACACGGAGCACGACGGCGGTGGGGTCACCGAGGAGGGCATCATCGAGTGGGCGCGGGAGCGGCTCGCCAAGCACAAGTACCCGCGCATCGTCCGGTTCGTCGACGAGTTCCCGCTGGGTCCCAGCCACAAGATCCTCAAGCGCGAGCTGCGCCGGACCATCACGGTGGGGGAGTAGGGCCCGAAAAGGAGAAAGCCGACTCAGCAGCTGGTAGGGCAGCGCAGTGAGACTCGATCGAACCGCGACGGGGTGCGCGCCTCGGTGAATTCTGGACGTCTGCGAGGGCGGCTCAAGGTGGCGTTCCGTACCCTTCCCGTCCCGTGCCGCAGTCAGCTGTCTGTCTGCGCTGTCATCATGATCGACACCAGGATGCCTCGCAAGTCCGGACCGAGCCGGGCGACGGCGCGGGCCGGAGGGTTCTCACCAAAGAAGTCCGCGTATGCCTCGTTCATGCCCACGAAATCATCCGGTCGCGCGAGCAACACCGTCACCAGCGTGACGTCAGAAAGAGTGCTTCCGCCCGCGTGCAGGACGGCCTCGCAGTTGCGCAGTGCCTGCCGAGTCTGATCCTGGATTGACGGCCCGGCGGGCCCGCCGGTCGCTGGATCGACCCCGACCATTCCCGACACGTAGATCGCTGAACCTGCCCGGATACCCTGGCTGTACAGCGGGGAGCTTGGCGCATTCACCGTGCTGATGATCTGCCTGTTCATGGACCGGAGTATATGCCTGGAGCAGGCACAATCGAAGGGCCAGGTCGGTGGCCGCCGGCGGTGGCCGCCGTCGTTCTTCGTGAAGGTGACGCCGTGCGGTTTCAGCGTGGACCGGTGCTCCTTCGACTGCTGGGCGGTCTGCTGGTAGCCGCACATCGGCTTGATGTGCTGCCCGGGGCGCTGGAGTACCGCTCCGCCACCCGGCGCCGGTTCACCGGTCGGAGGAGGCAAGGTTGGCGCAGGCGACGAATCGGGGCGGGGAATGGTGGCTCACCGCAGCGCAGCGCGTGGCGACGCGGCCCGGCCCGAGGCCAGGCTCCCTCCGGCCGAGCCGATCCGTCTATCCCTTGGAATCAACCCTCGTCGTCGGGCTCGGCCGTTTCCGGGGCGTCCACCAGCAGCGCCGTACCCTCGTAGGGACCCAGCTGGACATGGAAGCTGTACAGGTCGTCCACGGTGCCGATGGCGTCCCCGGTGAAGGCGTCGACAACCGTCGACTCGGGTTCCAGTTCCTCCGAGCGGACGGTACCGGCGACCTCCTGGCCGGAGAAGTTCAATACGGTCACCTCCTGCCGCCCGGACTCCAGCTGGTGCACCATGACCAGCATGCCGCGATGTGAGACATCCGGGACGTCGAGCAGGGCGCTGCTGGGGATCCCGTGCTCCTCGCGCACCGCCAGGATGCGGGCCAGCTGGTGGGCAAAGGAGGACTCGTCCTCCAGCTGCTCGGCAAGTGTTCCGTAGAGCGCCTGGCCCGTCGGCATGCCAGAGGTGGATTCCTCCGCCTGCGGGTTGAAGCCCATGAGATCGTGGGCGCCACGGTGAATCCAGCGCGTATCCCCACGGGACAGGAGTTTCTCGACCTTCCCGCGTGCCAGCGGCAGCGCGCCGCACAGATCCCAGCCCGAGAGCGCGAAGACGCCGGGCTGCAGGGCGTTGTACATGGCCAGCAGCAGGTGCACCTTCCGGATCTCGTCCCGCTGCTCGGTGCTGATCGACTCCAGGTCGGTGATGCCCAGCACCGCGGTGATGACGCTGGCGGTGGTGCAGGCGATGCCGTTGGAGGTGAAGACCAGGTTGTAGGGGGCGGCCTCCCCGGTGATGCCGTCGCGCAGGGTCTGCTGCACGTGCGCGGCCAGATCCGCGCCAGTGAGTTCCCGGCCCTCGAGCTCGTAGAGGTCGTCCTTGTGGGCGCTGGCGAAGTGCACCAGCTCATAGGTCAGCTCGTCGTGGTTCTGCAGGGCATGCACCAAAGAGGCCTGGTCCACTCCGATCTGTTGGGCCAGGCGCAACGTCAGCCGCAGGAATTCGGTGTCTGCGGTCACCAGCGCGTGGTGGTAGGCCGGGCGGGTGACGAAGTCGTAGGAGAGGTCCGGGCCCGCCGCAGAGGTGGACTTGATGTCGTCAATGCCCAGGTTCAACTCCTGGAAGGTGAAACCCCCGACCTTGCGCACCATGCTGCCGATGATCTGGTTCGCCGCAGCCGACACGGGATGCCCCTCCGACCAGCCGGGGGTGTCCTCCTTGCTCTTCTCCACCCCCAGGAAGCCGTTGGCGTCCAGACGCAGGGCACCGGTGCCCAGGTCGACCAGCGAGTGCAGGGCGTCTCCCATGACCAGGCGCATCCCGGAGAACGTGGGGTCCAGCCAGTTGATGGAGGGCTGGCCCTCCTTGAAGTAATGCAGGTAGACCCACCGGCGGTAGGTTCCCTCGGTGTCCAACACCGGGGGAGTGGCACTCCAGTTCGTCTCCTTCACGCCCGGCTCGTAGAAGATGACACGCTGGAGTTCGCCGATGATGTAGCCGGCCTGCTGGAGGGCCCGTTCGGTGGCGACGTCGATGTTGACCGCATCGTGGCCCTCGGGGACGTCGGGGAGCAGATCCCAGTCCGCCTCGGGGATGTCGATCATGTGGTAGATCCCCGGGTAGTCGCGGAAGTTCATTTCGGCCAGCCGGAAGTCGGCACCCTTGCCCGTGTGGCCCGGGACGATGTCGTCCAGGATGGTGCCTTCATGTTCGGCCGCCGTGTCGCACATGGCACGGAATTCGTCCTCGGTCCCGAACAACGGGTCGATGGCCATGCTGATGCGGTCGAAGTGCCCGTCCACGCTGGGGGTATGATCCCAGCCGGTCACGCCGCCGGCGACCTTCACCGGCCCGATGTGGATGCCCTTGATGCCGATGCGCTGGAACGCCGTCCACAGATCGGCATCGCCCAGGGCGGCCAGGAAGGTCTGTCCTGGCCGGGTGACCAAGGACAGGGGATAGGCGGTGAACCAGACAGAGGCCTTCGCCACGGCGGCGCGGGGGTTTGGGTGGGCGTAGGCGTTCTGCCACATGCTCGCCTGCCCGGAGAGCTGGCGCGAGAGCGTCTTGGCGTCGCCAAGCATGGACTGGTTGCGCAGCCATTCGACGTACACCCGGTTTCGCGCATCGGGGGCGAAAGGTGGCCGGTCGGAGACGAAATGACGGCGCCGGGCCTTCGGCCGCAGCGTGCGGGGTCGGGCGGGGTAGAACTGCTCGTCGAAGCTGATGTCCGCCGGTTGGTCCGCCACTTCGGTGGCTGGCTGCGCATCGGCTGCGCCGGTGGTTGCGGAGGTGTCGGACTCGTATGGGGGAACCGAATCGTTCATGGGCTCGCTTCCTTGCAGCTGGACGGACCGGAACACGCGGACCGGAGTGCTTCCCACCCTGCCAGAGATGCCCACCCTTCCACTAGTCCCGGGGTCGGCGGGGAAGGCTACCGCGTGGCCCACTCGTTCTTCATCGGTGGCAATCCGACGCTGGGGGAGGACACGCCCCTGACTATCATCCGGGAGGACCGCAATGCCGAAGTCGTCGCGGCCGTCGGCGTATTCATGGAAGGCGTCGGCTCCTTAGGCTCGTGCCCTCTTGCGTTGGCTGGCCCTTGAGGTAACCACCGTTGTTGCCGGTAAGTAGCAAGATATTGCACCCAGTGTAGGATAAGAGTCAGTATTTCGATCGCAAGTGAGAAGGTTCAGTGCCGTGAAAGGCTATATTCCCGCCAAGACGCAGCGGGCTGCCGAGCGCATCGGCCGGCACTTCGCCGACTGGCGTAAACTCAATGGGCTCAAGGTGGCCGAGGTCGCCGAACGCGCCGGCGTCTCCATCAACACGATCCGCACTCTGGAAGGCGGCCAGGGCGGCACGTCCTTGCTGACCCTGCTCTCGGTCGCCCGCGTCCTGGGCATCGACGACCTGCTCGCCGAGGCGCTGGACCCCTACAACACCGAGCGCGGACGCGCCCGGGCCTCCGAGACGCTTCCGCAGCGGGTCCGGCGATGAGTGAGCCGATACAGGTCGACGTCGAGCTGGGTGCCGGGATGGTCCATGCCGCCGACCTCTACCCGCCCCGGCGTCCGGGCGGGGCCTTCATGTTCAGGTACACCACCGCCTACCTGGCCGAGGCCGGCGCCTACCCCTTCGCCCCGCAGCTGCCGCTGACCGGCGGCTCGTTCGCCGGCAGCACAGGCCTTCCCGGCCCGATGCAGGACGGTGCGCCGGACCGGTGGGGCCGCATGATCGTAGGCAGGCGGATCGGACGGAACCCCAACGAGGACGACCTGCTGCTCGGCGTGTCCGACCACACCCGCCAGGGTGGGCTGCGGTACCGTCGCGGCGAATCTGCCTACCAGCACCCGGACAACGACACCCCGCCACTGGTCGGCCTGGCCCAGCTGCAGGCCGCAGCGGACTCCGTGGCCGCTGACAACGACGACAACGAGGCCTACAAGCTGCTGCTGCAGATGGGTACCGATTCGCTCGGCGGTGCCCGCCCCAAGGCAGCCGTCACCAAGGGGGAGCAGCTATGGCTGGCCAAGTTCACCCACTCCACCGATGACTGGTCGGTCATCGAATGGGAAGCAGTCACCATGAAGCTGGCCGCGAGTGCCGGCATCGAGGTCCCCGAACACGAACTAGTCCACCTCGGATCCCGGGCAGTCCTGTTGACCCGCAGGTTCGACCGGTCGGGCACGGGCGGGCGCATCGGGTACATCTCGGCCATGACGTTCATGGGCAATCGGGACGGTGAATACCTGGACTACGTGGACATCGCCGGTGACATGGCCGGGTTCATCGACGGCGCGGATGCCCAGTTGCGCGAACTGTTCCGTCGCATCGCCTTCTCCCTGGCCGTCAACAACACCGATGACCACGGCCGAAACCACGGCTTCCTGTGGACGGGCACGGGATGGCGGCTCTCACCGGCCTTCGACGTGAACCCGAACCCGAACGTGGGTGCGCTCCGCTCCACGGGGATCAGCGGGGAACAGGTCCGCGTCCCAGGGCTCGCCGCGCTGAGGGCGTCGTCTGGTGCCTTCCGGCTGGACCGGCAGGAGGCGGAGGGGATCATCGCCGCGGTGGCGGAGGCCGTTTCGGGCTGGCGCGAGCTGGTGCCGGCTGGGATCGGGGAATCCCAACTCCGCGATTTCACGCCCGTCTTCGACTGGCTGCCGGAAGCCCTGGGCTAGCCGGGCCTAGCCGCCGCGGCGACCACGAGGTTGCCATGGAGCTCGCCGGGCGAGCTGACGTGCTGGTTGAGAAATTCAATCCCGGGGGGTAGACGGACTCGGGCTAGGTTATTCGGAACTCAGTTCCCACAACCTGGGTTGATCGACGGCTCGGAGTGCTTCGGCTCCGGTTCCTTGCGCGACTGGCCCGCGAAGGTCCAGCGACTGCTCGGGGTCCGCACCGTCATCGCCGGCAGCTTCGAGCGCATCCACCGTGGCAATCTGATCGGACTGGGGTTCCTGCCGCGCATGGTCCTGACAGTGCTGCGTGCCCGGCTCCAGCGCCTCGAGCCCGGCGACACGCTGGAAGTCGATGCCGACTCCGGCGCTGTGGCCCTGCGCGCCGACATCGCCGTCGTATTGGTCGCCCGTGACGGAACCCGCACGCCGTTCACCGCCCGCGCCGCGGTCGAAACCGAACTCGACGCCGAAGGTGCTCCGCGCCGGCGAGGTGATTCCGTCCCTATTGCGCACCACCATCGCCGCGGCCAGCGGTGGGCAGTAGCGCAGCAGGGATTCGGCCTGGCCCGGGACGCTCTCGGCTCCCGTGGGAGCGGGCGGGCCCTCTCGCCCGCGGCCATCAGCCGGGTCCCGGGAGGAGGTTGGCATGGTCGTGCGCATAGCGGCGGGCCCGCTTCAGCTGCCGAAGGTAGTAGGGAAGGTAGCCGAAGAACACCAGGAGCAGGAACGCCAGCAGCACGCCGGAGAACACGCGTCCCTCCGGGAGGCCCAAACCCTGCACTTGCTGCAGGCACAAGGCGGTGTAGAGCAGTGCGAAGTATGCCAGCTGGAAGGAGGAGGCGACCGGGAACGCCGCCGCGTACTTCGCGGCTGCCCGTTGCTCCTGCGCATCGAGCTCCTGGCTCTTGCCGGACAGGACTTCCTTGCCGATCTTCTTCGCCAGCCCGAAATCGCCGCTGGCTATCTCGCGGAGGTGCCGCAGCAGCGGATAAGCCACCACGAGCGCGGCCACCGCGGCAGCGAGGAACGCGAACTGCGCGGCGGCCAGGAGCGCCCTACCGATGCCGAATCCGTCGGCATCCAACGCGAGGAAAAGGGCGGGAAACCCCACCAGGCTCAGGACGAGGCCGGTGCCCCACGTCATCGCAATGATCCTGATCTTCCGGCGGATCTCCGCCCTGGTGACCGGCATCCAGCCGCGGTTCGGCGCTCCCTGCCGGTCGTCGTGCAATCGGAGGGGTGGGCCGATCACCCAGGCGGTGGCCGTCAGGGCCACGCAGGTCCCGACGGCGAGCGGGGGGATCCAGCCCGGGGCGCGGGCCAGGACCGCATAGAGGACGATGGCGATGGCCGCGAACACCTCGAGCAGAACGGTGACCAGGATGAAGCGATGGAAATACCGCCGGCCATCGGCCGACTCCTTGAAATTCCACTACGCCAGCATGGCGCCGAGGAGGACGGGACCGGCGACCAGGATCTGGATCGCGCCAGCGGCCAGCACCGACAGGCCCAGGGGCGCGTCGGGCGTTTGCGTGATGACCAGCAGGACGCCGCCGATGCACAGGCCGCTCAGCACGAGCACCGAGAGGATGAAAGCGAGTACCTTCATGGACGCGCCTTTCGGGCCGGACCGCGGTGATTGCCTGTGGCCACAGCCTAACCCTGCTCGCCTACGCACACACGACTGCGGAGTGGTCCAACCCCGCCCCTACCCGAATTCGGGCCAGCACCGAAAACGCGTTGCCTGCGCGCGTCACGTCCATCGACGTGGTCCACGGTGTTGGCGACCGGTTCCCAAGCCCACCAAGTTGGAGGGCGATGGCAACGGTGCCCCGGCCACCGTGGTGCTGGGAACAGGGCTGCGTCTCAGCGCAGCAACCCGGGCAGAAGTGAGTCGGGGCAACCCGCCCAACTTCTCGTTGCAGGCTACGCGGCGCCGGCCTCGTCGAGCTCGCTGAGGCGGGAGTTCTCATCGGCCAACCGGGTCCGGCGCACGCTCCAGCCGTGGGTCAGGACCACGAGCAGGCCCCCGGGAATCAGCCAGAGCGCCAGCTTCAGCAGGTCCATCCCGATGGGCTGGCCGCCGAAGTAGGTGATCGTCTGGACCGCGTGCAGCCAGGCCGCGCCGTTCCAGAACGCGCCCAGCCCCGCGAAGAGCCCCGGCTGGACCTCGGGGACGAGGATGCCCCCGGAACTGGTGAAGTTCAGTGCCACAAAGAGCAGCGTGAGCACCGGCGTCGTCCAGTGTTTGAGCATCGGGTGCAGGCCCATGCCCAGCAGCACGATGGCGCTGACGTACAGCCAGGAGATCAACCACGAACCCCAGATGCCGGCTTCGATGATGTGGTAGATCGGCCCGGCGATGACGATGCCGATCGTGGCGACGACGGCCCCCGCGCCGGCCGCGAGACCAAAGCGCGCGGGCAGGCGGAAGCGGCCCATGTGACCGGAGATCGGGATCGCGCTGGCGTAGCCGCCGATGCTCAGGGCCACCAGCAGGAAAAAGAGCCCCTGGCCCGTGCTGTCGTGTTCGCCCGCCGGCACGACGTCCTGGACCTGCAGAGGCAGGTGCGCCGCGTACGCGATCGGCATGAACACCTTCTGCGCGATGTTCGCCGTGGTTTCCGAGGCGGCGCTGGAGACGAACAACGTGGCCGAGGACTTCCCCGGGGCGTAGGCGGCGTAGATCTCGCGGTTCTCGATCAGCTGCCGCGCGGCGCCCGCCGTGGCGACGGTCCGCACGTCGAGGGCCTCGCCGGAGTCGTTCTTCAGGGTCTGCGCGAAGACCAGCGTCTCGGGTGACTGGCCGACGACGGCGACCGGCAGGTGGTGCGGCTCGGGCTGGTGGAACGCGCCGAGGTAGGCCAATCCCATCACCGTGGCGAGGAAGAAGGGGATGAGCATCGTCAGGCCGAGCGGCTTCCACACGTTCCCGGACCGCGGGCGGAGGGGCGGGGTCTGGCTGTGCCGGGGCTCGGGCTGGTCGATGATGTCGTCGGTGCTGGTGTGGGGGCGCTCGTACGCGGTCTGCAAGGTCATGTTGGTCCAAGAATACACTTATGTTGCATAATGCAACAAACTCGTGACGACGCCGGAACCCGTCCTGCCCATGCCTAGGATGGACTCATGGCCCCTCCCGACCGCGAAGCCGACATCCGCCAGACCTATGAGCAGATCCAGGAGCTCTCCCGCCGGATCACCGACCGGTCCCGGCGGTTGGGCGAGCCCCTGACCTTCGTCGAGCACTCGCTGCTGCGCTTCATCGCCGCCACCCCGGGAACGCGCGCCATCGACATCGCCACCGCCTTCTCGCTGAACCGCTCGACGGTCTCCCGCCAATTGGCCGCGCTGGCCGGCATGGGCCTCGTGGCCGAGCTGGAGCACGACGCCGGTGCCCCGGGTCGCGGGCGGATCCTCGCCCTGACGGGGGAGGGGGAGGCGAAACTGGCGCAGGCCGCAGCCGCGCAGCAGGAGAGCCTGCGCGAGCGCCTGACCGGATGGAGCGACGCGGAAGTCGGCTCCTTCGCCGCCGCGCTCGCCCGCTACAACCAGCCGGGCTGAGTCAGCCGGCGGCCACCACGCCTCCGTGGTGTCCCCACCAAATGGACCCCGCGTGATGAATCAGACGAAATCACCGCTGACCTGCATCATCGCCGCCGTGCAGTTCTAGACTGCACAGATGATCGACCTCGAACAGACCTACCGCGACCTGCACGAACACCCCGAACTCTCGTTCCAGGAACACCGGACGGCGGGGATCGTCGCCGGGCACCTGCGTCGGCTGGAGCTGGCGGTGCACGAGGGCATCGGAGGCACCGGCGTCGTCGGGGTCCTGGAAAACGGCGAGGGACCGACGGTTCTGCTGCGCGCGGACATGGACGGGTTGCCGGTGCTGGAGGAAACCGGCCTGCCCTACGCCAGCTTCGCGCGCGGCACCGATCCCGATGGCCGGGACGTCCCGGTCATGCACGCCTGCGGACACGATGTCCACGTCACTGCACTGCTCGGCGCCCTCGAACGGCTGGTGGGGGAGCGCGCGGACTGGAGCGGCACGCTCATCGCCCTCTTCCAACCCGCCGAGGAGCTCGGCGGCGGTGCCCGGGCGATGGTCGAGGACGGGTTGTTCCAGCGGGTGCCCACTCCCGACATCGTGCTGGGCCAACATGTGGCGCCGTTCCCGGCCGGCTGGGTGGGTGTGCACGCCGGGGTGGCCATGGCCTCCGCCGACTCACTGACCGTCACCCTGCACGGCGTCGGCGGGCACGGTTCGCGCCCCGAGGCCACCATCGACCCGGTCATGATGGCCGCCGCGACGACGCTGCGCCTGAACGCGATCGTCTCCCGCGAGCTCTCCGCCACCTCATCGGCGGTGCTGACCGTCGGACAGCTGCACGCCGGCACGAAGCACAACATCATCCCCGACCACGCCACCCTGGGCATCAGCCTGCGCGCCTTCGACGAGACCGTGCGCACCAGGATCCTCACGGCGATCGACCGTGTGGTCCGCGGCGAGGCCGCCACCTCCGGGGCAGTGCGGGAACCGGAGATCGTGCATGACGACCACTTCCCGGTGACCGTGAACGACGCCGATGCCACCGAGCGCACCCGGGTGGCACTGCGCGGGGCCTTCGGTGGGCAGCAGGTCATCGATCCGGGGCACGTCTCCGGCAGCGAGGACGTCGGCGTACTCGCCACCGCCGCCGGGGCGCGGCTGGTCTACTGGTTCCTCGGCGGTGCCGACCCGCAGCTCTTCGCTGGCGCCGCCGACCCGGTGGCGGTGGCCGCCGGGCTGCCGTCGAACCACTCGTCGCGGTTCGCCCCCGCCATCCAGCCGACCCTGGACCACGGGGTGGCCGCCCTGGTCGCTGCAGCCCGCGAATGGCTGGCGTAGGCCCGGCCCAAGGGCTACGCCGGGTGGTGTGAGGTGAGCTTGGCGTGGACGACGATGTTGTCCGCATGGCGCCCGATGCTCTTGTTGAACTTCCCGCCACAGGTGATCAGCCGCAGCTCCGAGCCGGCGGTGTTCCCGTAGGTGTCCATGCTGGAGAAGTCCGGCTTGGGAACCTGGACGATGCGGGTGACGGTGAACACGGCCACCTGGCCATCGGCCCGGGTGACGGAGATCTTGTCCTGCTTGCGCAGGTCGCCGAGCTTGAAGAAGACCGCGGGGCCTTCCTCTTTGATCGCGGTGACGTGTCCGAGAATGACGGCGGGTCCCTGCTCGCCGGGGGTGGGCCCGCGGTCATACCAGCCGGCCGGGGAATCCTTACCCAGCGGGGGGACGCCGATGCTGCCATCGGCCTGGAGCCCGACGTCCATGAGCGGGGTGTCGACGTCGATCGAGGGGATCGTCAGCCGGACGGGGTGGGATTCCTTCATGATCAGTTCCTTGGCCTTCGTCGGCCGTGGAGCTGGCTTGGAGGACTTCGGCGCGGCCTTCGTGCTGGATGGTGCCGCCGTGCTGGGGGCGGGCGAGGCCGCTTCGGGGGATGTGGTTGCCGCGATGGCCTCGGAGGCCGGCGGTGAAGGGGGAGGAGCCTCCCCCTTCACGCCAACTCCGACCAACACCGCTCCGACGAGTCCTGCCGTGACGATGACCGATATGGCGTACATACGGCCCTTGCCTTGCTTCCGTCCGACATGTCTCATCGGTTCGTTTCCTTTCTGGTGTTGGTGGTGGTGTGGTTAGTTCTGGCCGACCTGGCGGCGGCGGACCATGTAGACGCCGGCTCCGGCAGCGAGCAGGACCAGACCGCCACCCAGGGCGATCGTGCTGTTGTCCATGCCGGCAGTGCTACCGCCACCGGTTTCGGGGTTGCCGATCGGCATGTCCATCTGACCGGCGACCAACGTCCCGCACAGTGCCGGCGACGTGGCCGCCAGCGGCAGTTCGGGAACCAGGTTCGACTTGGCCGCTGCTGCCTTCTTGCTCAGCGTGGCCGGGTCCAACCCGTGGACGACGACGGTGCCGTTGCCGGCCTCGATCGCCTTGATGGTCTTGGCGTTCATCGTGAAGGTGCGCTCATAGGTGAAGTCGCCACCCATTCCCGCGACCTTCAGGTCCGTTGCCGTCGACGCGTCGGTGGCGCCCTTCGTGGACAGGGTGGTGCCGATCATGCCGTAGGAGGGCATGCCCTCCACGGTGTCGACGATCCCATCACCATTCTTGTCCGCCGCCGGCGTCGGGCAGACACCCTGCCCGCCGGTGGTGATGTGGACGTGCTGGACATGTGGATACGGCGCGTCCATGAACTTGTCGGCGAGTCCGCTGACCTTCTCAGTGACAGTGGCCTGGTCACCGTCGATGCTGACCATCACCGTCCCGGACCCGCCGCTGCCATTGAGTGCCTTGAGCTCCGTCTGGTACGAGTGCGTTCCCTCGTCCGCCGTCGCTCCCGCTGCCGTGGCAGCAAGCATCCCCAGTGCCATGACCGGTACGGCCATCATGTGTAGCTTTTTCATCGGTTCTTTCCTTCCTCGGTGGTGCCGTCCCTGGTGGGCGGCACGTGAGTTCGTGAATCAGAACTGTGTTGCAACTCACGTTCGGAGCCAGGTGCCGCTGCGGATTGGACACAAGGCAAACTTTTTTTGGACAGGATTTCCAGCCGCTGTTCTCCGGCCAGCTGGCATCCAACTGATGGTGTGCGTAGAAACGGGCATTCCCAGGGAGGCAGAGGCACGCGCCGCGTCCCGCGTCGATCCCCGGCAGGCTATTCGCCGCTTCCCGGGATGGCCGGACTTGCGCGGTCGGGAGCGGTACATCTCTGGCGGTAGCGGCTCAGGACCAGGGAGAGGACCCAGCGCATTTCCGTTCCGGGCGCCGGCGCGGTACTGCGGATCGTCCGCCATGCGTCCAGGTAGGCGCCGTAGAGCAACTTCTCGGCTTCCTCGCTGCGACCGAGCAGTGCACGGGCCAATCCATAGGAGCAGCCGCAGGTCAGGTCGTAGAACTCGTCCATGGCCCGGAGCTCGCCCCGGGCCAGGCGCCAGCTGAGCGCGGTCAGCACGTCCTGGTGGGACCTTTCCGCGGCAGGATCCGACGCCGCATGGCGGCCGGCCGTGCCTGTCCGCGCTGGTCCCTTCTCAGGAAACCCTCCGTGTGCCAAGTCATCCCCTCCCCGATGGTGGCTGCGTGCGTTCGCGACTGCAACTCGTCCAGAGTTACACGACTCGTTCACGGTGTATACGTTTTTTGCCACCACCCAGGTGGGCCCGTTGCAAGGATTCGTGATGGCGGGGAGCCGACCCGGAAAGACCCGGCTTCAGCTGCCTTTTCGAGCCGATCGGATCCGGATCCCGACGACGACGATGCCGCCAACGACAGCGATCAACAGGACCATGGATACCACCACGCCTGTGGGGAAGGTCGTGGCCTCCGTGTCGGAGACGGAGGCAGCGGGCCGACCCGTCGCGGATGCGGTCTGCGAGGCAGTTGGCGCTGCCGCAGCCGGTGCCGTTGCCGTCACCGGTGCCGCCGCTGTTGCAGTCGCCGTCGGGGCGGCTGCGTTGCCCGCCGTCGCGGTGAACTGAAAAGTCCCCTCGATCGGGTGTGAGTCCGCAGAGACCACGCGCCAGGTCACCGTGTACACACCGCTGGGGGCGTCGGGACCGACGGCTTGGCTGGCAACCCTGTCGACGATTTCGACTTTGCCGGTCGCCCAGTTCTTGCCATCGGAGTCCACGACGGTCACTTTGGACCCCAGTTCGAGGGGCGGTTCGGAGAAGCTGAGCTTGACGGACGCGGGCACCTTGGCCACGGTCTGTCCGTCCTGTGGATTCGATCCTGATAGCGAATCATGGGCTGAAGCGGCGGAGACCGGGACGGTGAGCACGCACAGCGCCACTGCCAGAGTTGCCAACGAACGGCGGATGGAATCCGTAATGGTGGTGGGTCGCACAGCGTTTTCTCCTCGTTGAGAACTTCTCTTCTGCCCAGGGCACTCACCTCCTGTTCGTTGCCGAAGCCCATATGGATGGGAAGCCGGCCGCATTGATTTCGGGCAGTCGCCATCGAAGATCGTGTTGGATCTCATGTGCGTCGGTGGCAGGCGCCGGTGGCATCAGCTCCGCTGCGGTGGCCATCGACCGCCGGGGCTCGACGTCAGCGGATGGAACGGACCAGCGGTTCCGAAGAAATCAACGGTCCGCCCCCGGCGCGGATAGTTTCGCCGCAGAGCCCGCGCCCAACGTCGTCTCCATCAACGAATTCGTCGTATCGCATCGAGATTCCGGCGCCCATGCCGCAGTCGGTGCCGAATAGGAGGCGTGGCCCGTGAGCGACCGAGGTGGAGTGGTTTCCGTAGCGGCACCACTTCACCTCGGTCGCTCATGCTGGCCTGGACTCGGACTCTGTCTTCACAACGGCCCACTCAGAACGCCATTGCTGGGCGACTACGCCCGGACTGGGCGCCGGTCTCCCCGGGTGAGGAGCAGGGCAAGTGCGACCATGCCCACGCCCAGAACGAGGTGCAGCCAGTTATCGGCGTTGTTGAGCGGGACGAAGTTTGCCATGCTCTCCTGCCCGACCACCAGTCCGTAGATCCACAGGACAAGGTAAATCACACCGCCCCAGAGCAGGTAGCTGCGTGCCGCGCCGCGTGTCCGCGCCATGGTGAGGCCGGCTACGCCGAACAGGAGGTGCACGACATTGTGCAGGATCGAGACCTGGAAAATGCCGAGTAACAGAGCCGATGAGTGGTGGCCGGCGAAGCCGAGCTGGTCGTAATTGGAGGTGACCCCGGGGATAAAGCCGAGAATCCCGACCAGCAAGAAGACGGCGCCAACAACCATGGCGGTCATCTGAACTGGTGTGCGTGCACTTGTTGTTGCTGCGTTGACCATGATGTTTCCTTTCCTGGATGCGTGTGGTTCGGGTCGTGGCGTTTTCTGCATCCCCAGCCGTCGACTCGTCGTACCCATATACTCGCCCTCTCCGACCTTTTACGGAACACATAATGTGATTCGATAGCCAGTCAATGTGGGCGTGACGTGCCCCTTGGAGTGATCCTGACCGATCCGCGGGGCATTCCATCGCGTCTGAGGGACCTCTCGTCAAGCTGCCCCACGCCACGGCCGGAGTGGTCAGTTGGCGCCGCGGGACCGCCGGCAACTGGGCGAAGGGGCGGGCACCGCCTACATGTTGGGCATCGGGGGCATGGTGCGGCCCAGGGCGACGGCCACCGCGATCGTGGCGCCCATGACCAGGATCTCGATGCACACCAGCCGGAACAATGGCGCGGACGGCGCCGGGCCCGTTCGGGTGGCGGAGGCGATCCACCGGCGGTGCCGATAGCCGATGGCGCCCAAGCCCAGGATCGCCACGGTCTTCAGCACGAGAAGGACCCCGTAGGGGGTGGCGACGGCCTCGAAGGAGCCCAGACGCAACACCGCCGTGGCGACCCCGGAAACAAAGACGGCGACATAGGCCGCACCGGCCAACAAGGAAAAGCGCCGGAAGACCCGCAGCCCCGTCTCCGAGAGGCCACCCCCGCCCGAACGCAGCAGGTCCGCGAGCAGACCCAGCACGATCACCCCGCCCACCCATGCGGCAACCCCGAGGACGTGGACTGCCAGGAGTCCGGCGGCAGCCCACGGCACCTGTGCCGACAGGGCATGGCCGTCCAAGGACAGCGGCACCACGGCGGACGCGGTCACGAGGGCTGCCAGTCGAAACGCGGTGCGGCCCGGCCGCACCCACAGCACGACCAGGGCGACGACCGCCAGGGCGACGACGGCGAGCCGGGCCCGCCCCGGCGCCGTGCCCCAGGCATACGTCACGAATTCGCCGGCATAGGCGGCCTCGGCGGACAGCGGCTGCCCGATCGTGTCGGCAAAGCAGAATGCCAGCACCGCCGCCGCGGAAAGGGCCCAGATGGTTGCTGCCCGCCGGGCGATGGCAGCCAGCCGGCCGTACACCCGGGAGCCGTCGGTGGAGTCCGGCACAATCCCCAGCATGAAGGCCAGGGCTGCCAGGACGACGGACATCGACAAGTGGTGGATGGTCGTCGCTGCGGGAAGCCCCCAGCGGACCAGGGGGCCGGGATCGCCGAGGATCCGGGGCTGTGCGGAACCGGAGATCCCCAGGGCCGCGACCAGGGCGACGGCGGTGACCATGATCGCCGCCCCGGCCCACCGGGCGCGACGACCGAACCGTACGCGCTGCGGGGACGTGGTCGTCATGGGAGGCCGCCTTCCGCGGGTCATCACGTGTTTCATACCACATTCGGAACGGAGGCGGGGTGTGGATTGGATGGCGGGCCACATGCTGGGCTGGGAGAGGGCATGATGGTGGACAGCCAACCCACGACGTGGGTGCCGGTTGCCGGGCAGGACAGGGAGAGGGACACATGACGGTCGTGATCGCGGGATGCGGGGACGTGGGCACGGAAGCGGGCCTGCGGTTTGCAGCGCTCGGGCACCGGGTCATCGGGTGGCGCCGTTCCCCGGGGAGGCTTCCCGAAGCCATCGAGGGGGTGGCCGCCGACCTCGCCGGCGAATTGCCCGGCCTCCCGGCCGACACGGACATCGTGGTCTTCGCGCCCTCGGCGGGGGAGCGCAGCGTCGAGGCGTACCGGCGGGTCTACCTGGATGGCCTGGCCAACGTCCTGGACGCGCTCGACCGCGACGCCGTCACGCCGTCGCGCATCATCCTGGTCTCCTCGACGGCCGTGTATGCGGACGCCGACGGCGGGTGGATGGATGAGTCCACGCCCGCCGATCCGCCCACGGGGACCTCGGCCGTGCTGCGTGAGGCCGAGCTGTTGCTGACGGCCCGCGCGCCGAGGGGAATCGTCCTGCGCCTGTCGGGGATCTACGGACCCGGCAGGACCTGGCTGATCGACAAGGTCCGGAACGGCGCCACCGGTGACGGGTCACCGCGCTTCACCAACCGCATCCACCGCGACGATGCCGCCGCTGCCATCGTGCACCTGGCCACCGCGGTCACTGATCCGGCCCCGGTCTACCTCGGCGTCGATGAGGAGCCGGCCACCAGCACCGAGGTGTTCGCCCATCTGGCCCGGCGGCTGGGCGTCGGCTACGACCCCGGCCCGGTGGCCATGGAACCACCCGCCGGCAAGCGCCTGCGCGGGGACCTGCTGCGCTCCACCGGCCTCACGTTCGCCTATCCGACCTACCGCGAGGGCTATGCAGCCATCCTCGCCGGCGAGGGGACACGGCACCGGTGACGCACAGCAGGGCCGGCCCGAACGGGCCGACCCTGTCAGTGGTGGTGTGGTGCTACTTCTTCGCCGGATCCAGCACGAAGTCGTAGTCGACCTCGACGCCGTTGCCGGAGGCGGCCGGCTTCGGGTCCAGCACCAGTTCCGGCTTCACGGCGGTGGCGATGTCGTCGTCGTTGTGCGGGTCGCCCGGGAAGTACAGCTGGGCGGTCAGCAGCTCGTATCCGGGAGCGGAGACCTTCAGGTGCAGGTGGGCGGGGCGCCAGGCGTGCCAGCCGGCGGCGGCGATCAGCTGGCCGCAGGCGCCGTCGGTCGGGATCTGGTACGGCGCGGGCTGCATCGTGTTGATCTCGAAGTTGCCCTCGGCGTCGGCGACGAACGTGCCGCGCAGGTTCCACTCGGGCAGGCCCGGGGCGAACTGCGAGTAGAAGCCGGCGGAGTCGGCGTGCCACAGCTCGACCTTGGCGTTCGGCAGGGCCGAGCCGTCGGTGCCGCGGACCTGGCCCTGGAAGAGCAGGGGGGTGCCGTGCTCGTCCTCGCGCATGGAGATGGTCGCCGGCGAATCCTGGCTGGGGGCATCGGGGATGTAGTACGGGCCCTCGATGGAACCCTTGTTGCCCTCGCGGTGGTCGGTGGCGACGTCCTCGACGGAGTGCTCGAGCCACACGTCCAGGAACAGCGGCCATTCGCCGTCGTCGCCGACCTTGATCAGCCAGGCCTTCAGGGCGTTGAACTCCTCGTAGCTGACGCGCTCTTCGAGGACGATGTCGTTCGCGGCCTTGACGAGCTTGCTGGCGAGCGTGTTGACGCGCTCGACGGAGACCTCGGACGTGCCGGTCTTGCCGGACTCGCGGAAGCGGTCCGTGGCGGCGCTGCCGGACTTGGCTGCGGTGGCATCTGCTGTGGTTTCGGCGGACATGGTGACTCCTTCGACTTTCGGGGACGCCGGCGACCGGGCAAGATCACTCGGGGCTGTGATCGGCATCATGTTCTGCTGTTGGGGATCAATCTAGACCCCTACATCGCGCCAAGGGAAATACCTGTTTCGTCGCTATTGTGACGTAGTAGATATCAATGCTGGTGATTGGGTCAGCGGATCGAGTTCGGGTGCTTTGCCAGCGGGGTGACCTTGATGGTCATGTAGGGGTACATCGGGAAGCCGCTGAGGATCCCGTGCAGCTCGTCGTTGGTCTCGACGTCGAAGAGCGAGTGGTTCGCGTATTCGCCGACGATCCGCCAGATGCCGGCCATCTTGCCCGACTCCTGCAGCCCTGCAGAGTAGGCCTTTTCGCGGGCCGTGAAGTCGGCGATCTGCTCGGTGGTCAGGTGATCGGGAAAACGCACGTCCATGCGGGCGAGGAACATCATGGTGACTCCTGTCGGTGGGGGTGGTGTGGGGTTCGACGACGGCGGGCCCGGTGGCGCGCTCAGTCCTGACGGTAGCGGGTGAGCTTTTCCTCGTCGATGGCTGCCCCGACGCCGGGGACCTCTCGGACGCGGATGCGCCCCTCGGTGATGGCCAATGGCTCGGCGAGCAGGTCATCTGACATGTCCAGGAAGTTGGAGAGCTCTCCGGCCCGGCGGCTGGAGGCCTCGTGTGCCGCGCCGAAGGTGACGGTGGCCAGCGAGCCGACCTGGGTGTCGATCTGGTTTCCCATCGTCACGTCCACGCCGAGCCCGGTGCACAGCCCCAGGATCTCGGTGGCCTCGGTGAAGCCGCTGCGTGCGGTCTTGATGCAGATCGCGTTGGACCCGCCGGCCAGCAGCTCGCGGGAGACATCGCCAGCGGTGGGGACCGACTCGTCGCCGACGATCGGGATCGGGGACTTCTCCACGAGCCGTCGCCGTGACATCGCCTCCTTGGCGTCGCACGGCTCCTCGAGCATGGTCAGGCCCAGGCCCTCGGTGCGGCGCAGCACCTGCATCGCCTCGTTGGCCGTCCAGCCGCGGTTGGCGTCCAGGTAGAGCTCGACGTCCTCGCCCAGGCCCTCTCGCAGCACGTGGCAGGCCTCGATGTCCAGGGCCAAGGGCCGGCGCCCGACCTTGAGCTTGAAGGTGGTGATCCCGTACTCCTCGCCGAAGCGCAGCGCCTCGTCGAGCAGCACCTGGGCGGGTTTGAAGCCGAGCATGTGGGACACGCGCATCGACTCGGTGTAGCCGCCGAGCAGCTTGTGCACCGGGGTGGTCGTGGCCTGGCCGATGAGGTCCCACAGGGCGATGTCCAGGGCCCCCTTGGCGACCTGGTTGTGGATCGTGCGGCGCAGCACCTCGTGGACGCGCTCGCGGTCGAACGGGTCCAGGCCGAGCAGCTGCGGGGCGAAGACGTCCTCGGTGATGGTCTGGATGGACTGCTGGGTCTCGCCATAGGTATACGGACGCGGCGGCGCGTCGGCGGTGCCGATCAGGCCCTCGTCGGTGTGCACGCGGATCAGCACGTGGTCCGCGGTCGTCACCTCGCCGGAGGCGAAGCGCAGGGGGTGGTTGTACGGGATGGCGTAGGGGATCGCTTCGATTCGCTCGATCTTCACGGGGAGTTTCCTTCCGGGTGGGCCACCGGTTCGCACAGCTTCAGGAAGTTGTGCACCAGGGGGGCTTCGTTGCCCGTCTTCCAGGCCAGGGCCAGGTCGACGGCGGGGGCATCGCGCAGCGGTCGGAACGTGACCCGCTGGCTGGAGGGCAGGCGTGCGGTGGTGGGCAGCAGGGCGACGCCGAGTCCGGCGTCGACGAAGGTCAGCAGTGTCGAGGTCTCGCGGGCGACCTGGACCACCCGGGGCATGAATCCGGCCCGGCGGCAGGCCTCGTGGACGATGAGGTTGACCGCCGACGTCGGAGGGTAGGAGACGAACGGTTCGTCGGTCAGGTCGGAGAGCTCGAGCTCCTCGCGCCCGGCCAGCCGATGGTTTTCCGGCAGGGCGACACTGAGCCGGTCCTGTTCCAGGAACAGCAGCTCGATCGCGGTCGAACGCACCGGCGGGCGCAGGACGGCGACGTCGAGGCGCCCCTCGACGAGGGCCTCCTCCATCTCCGGGGTGAGCATTTCGCCCTGGACGTTCAATTGGAGTCCGGGCATGTCCCGGCGGGCCGCCTCGACGATCCCGGGCATCAACCGGTAGGTCGCCGTTCCGGTGAAGCCGACGCGCAGCACACCGCTGGCTCCCTCGCCGACGGTGCGCACGTCCTGTGCCAGTTGTTCGAGTTCGGCCAGCAGATTGCGGGCCCGTCCCAGGAACATTTCGCCGGCCGGGGTGAGGTCGACGCGGCGGGTTGTCCGGGTCAGCAGTGCGGTGCCGAGCTGTTCCTCGAGCTGCTTGATCTGCTGGGAGAGCGGCGGCTGGGCCATGTGCAGGCGCGCGGCGGCGCGGCCGAAGTGGCGTTCTTCGGCGACGGCGACGAAGTAGCGCAGGTGTCTGGTTTCCATGGAGCTCCGATGATCCGGTCCGGGCGGTTGTCCCGGTGGCGTCTCGTGAGAACTCTAGGCCGGGCCGCTCGGAGGGGGAAATACCTATTCGACGCCTATTGAGAGTCTACTCGTCCTAATAGGATCCGTGCGGGCCCGACTCCCGTCTGCAGGACCCCGGAGAATTCGCTCCGTCCGTGGTCGTGGCGTTCAGTACCACCGGGCCACCGGCGTGCAACGCGCCTGCGGAGGAAGCCCGTGGCTCACTGCTTCCTTCCGCCAACACCGGGCCTGGATGCGACGTCGGTCATCCACTCCGTGAGCTGGTGTTCATCGAGGTCTCCCAAGGATCCGAGCTCCACGCCCCGCGTCGCCTTGCCCATCCCCACAGGTGTCACCGGCGGTACCGGATCGAGGTCTGCGCCATTGATGAACATGAGCTTCACGTGGCCGGCAAAGCCGCCGCAGCTGAAGCACCAGCCATCGCCAACGCCGTAGTAGGCCATGCCCCATTTCACGGAACGCTGCAGGCCCGGTAGCGTCGTGGCCGCGAGCGCATCAACTGCTTCGGCGACAGCGCGTTGTGGCTGCGGAAGGCTGGCGATGTATGCGAAAACCGGTTTGTCGCCAACCGCCGCTTTCGCGGGGCTTGCCCTGCCGGTCATGGCCTCAGGCAACGTGAATGCGGCCCCTGCCTGCGCCTCGGTGGGTGTAGCCGGTTCTTGGGCTTCCCCTCCACCGCTCTCCCCGCTAGTCATGTCGGGATAATACGCCCGCCGGGGGAATTTGTCGCCGAGAGGCCAGGTTGCATCGGGCGTCGCAACTCCGGGGTCGGGCGCGGGTCCGCGGTGCCGGCGATGTGGGACAGCGGCTCGGATCCCCGACGACGGCGGGGCTCAGCTGCCGCGCAGCCGGTCCAGCACCAGCGCCAGCGCCGGCCACGCGCTGCGCCCGCGCCGGGTCCGGGCAAAGGCGCGGAGCCGGACCTCGGGATCGCGCAGCGGCAGGATGGTGATCCCCTCGCGGCGCGGCCGGTCCCCGGGGAGCAGTCCGACGCCGAGGCCGGCGAGGATGAGGTCCTCGACCAGGTCCAGGCTGTCGGACTGGTGGCGTAGCTCCGGCTCGAATCCGGCCATCGAGGAGATCATCCGCAGCACGGTTTCGTCGGCGTCGTTGCGCGAGTTGCCGATCCAGTGGTGGTCGCGGAAAGCCATGAAGAGCTGGACGGCGTCCGGGCCCGGCCCGCCGTCGAGTCCGGCGGTGACCAGGTGGTCGGCGTCGGCGGTCGGGACGCCCAGCCCCCACGGCGTGCTCCACAGGGGCAGCGTCTCGATGCCGGGCGCGACGTCCTCGGGGGCAAGGCTGTAGTCGTAGGTCAGGGCCAGGTCGATCTCGTCTACCGCCAGCTGCTTCAGCGCTTCGGCCGGTTCGTGCTCGAGCACGACGATCCCCACCTTCGGGTGGTGTTCGGCGAGCTCGTCGATGATGGGCATCAGTGTGGTGCGGATGGCCGTGGCGAAACCGGCAACCCGCAGGGTCCCGGAGGGGTCGGCGGTCGGGTCCAGGTCCAGCCGTGCGGCATCGACGGCGGCCAGGATCGACTCGGCGTGGTCGGCCAGCCGGCGCCCCGCGGGGGTGAGACGGACCCCGCGCCCCTCGGGCTCCAGCAGACGGGCTCCGGTTTCCCGTGCGAGCAGGGCGATCTGTTGCGAAACCGTGGACGTGGTGGTGCCCAGCAGGTCGGCGACCCCGCGCATGGATCCCATCCGGGAGAGTTCGTACAGATACTGCAGACGCCGGGTTTCCATGGAGTCCATTGTGCAGCAAATCCCAACGGTTTGTTGATGATTGTCACGTGGACATGGACGGAGCGCATCGGGTCAAATGGATCCATGACTTCCTCTCCCCGCCTGGCGATGAGCCCCGCCGGCACCGGCTCGCTCATGGCGCTGGCCTCGATGACCTGTGTCCAGTTGGGCCTGGCCGTCTCCGTGGGGCTCATCCACACCCTCGGTCCCGAGGGTGTGGCGTGGTTGCGCTTGGCGTGGGCCGCTGTCATCCTGGTCGCCATCGGCCGGCCCTGGCGCGTCAAATTCAGCCGGGCGGCCTTGGGGGCGAGTGCGCTGCTGGGCGTGGCCACCGGCGGGGTGACGGTCCTGTTCATGCTCGCCGTCGAACGCATCCCGCTGGGAACCGCCAGTGCCCTGGAGTTCCTCGGCCCGCTCTCGATCGCCATCATCCAGGGCAGGGGAGCCGCGCGCTGGTGGGCCCTGGTGGCGGCGGCCGGGGTGCTGGGGTTGACCGAGCCGTGGGCAGGGGCCACCGATCCGATCGGGATAGTTTTCGCCCTCGGCGCGGCAGCCTGTTGGGCCGGGTATGTGCTGTTCACGCAGAAGGCCGGCGACTCGGCCTCCGGGATCAGCGCGCTCGGCATTTCCATGCCGGTGGCGGCGATCGTCGCGACCTGTGTGGTGGGCCCCTCGATCATCGGGCGCCTGGACTGGCAGGTGCTGCTGGTCGGTTTCGGGTTGGCGCTGTTGCTGCCCGTGATCCCCTTCAGCCTCGAGATGCTGGCCCTGCGCAAGCTGACCACCGCGGCCTTCGGCACCTTGATGTGTCTGGAGCCAGCCATCGCCGTCGTCATCGGGCTGACCATCTTGCACCAGGTGCCGCGTCCGGCGGCAGTGGTCGGCATCGTGCTCGTCGTCCTGGCCGGCATCGGGGCCACCAGGACCGGCCAGCGCCGCGCCCCCGCGCCGGTCGATGTCGTCACGGTCCCCGTGGGTTCCGTTGGCGACGCCGGCGAGGGGCGTTAGCGGGCCAGCCCCATCGGCGCTGTCCGGCAGCTGGAATCAGCCGCGGATCGACGCCAGCACAGCGTCGAGGCGCTCGAAATCCTCATCCATGCCCGCATCCATGCCAGAGGCGAGCATGGCGTCGCAGGCCTCCTTGGACGTGTACGTGGAGGTGGCCTCCAGGGTGCTCGTCCCGTCGTCGAGGTCCGTGAAGCGCAGCATCTCCAGCGTGGCCCCGGGCTCGTCCTCGTACTCCCAGGTGTGCACGATCAGCCCGGGGGAGACCTCGTGATACGAACCGCGGAATGCCCAGCTGGCCCCGGATCCTGCTTCGACGACGTAGCGGAAGGCGCCTCCGGTGAGGGCGTCGAACCGGTCGACGCGCACCGTGGTCCCGCGCGGGCCCATCCACTGGGTGAACAGGTCCACCTCGGTGTGCGCGCGCTGGACGAGCGCCGCCGGGCCGGCGAATCCGCGCCGGTGCACGATGCTCTGGTCGCCGATGCGCGTGTGTTCGGTCAGGCCGGGTTGGCGGATGTCGTGGGCGCTCATGGTTTCTCCTGGTGGGTGTCGGTGTCGGTCTGGGGGGATTCGACCAGGGTGGCGAGGACCGCGTCGAGGCGCTGGTAGCGCTCCTCGAGCCGGCGTCGGCGCTCGTCCATCCAGCACTGTGCCTCGTCCAGTGGCTGGCGCTCGAGGCTGACGCGGCGGGTGCGCCCCTCGCGGTGGCGCGTGAGCAGGCCGGCGCGTTCGAGCACGCCCAGATGCTGCGAGACCGCCTGGAAGGAGATCTCGAACAGTGCAACCAGCTCGCCCACGGTGGCATCCGAGGCGGCCAGGTGGTCGACGATTGTCGATCTCACCGGGTCGCCGAGGGCGGCAAACGTCTCCGTCACGGTGGTGGTCATGTTCCGATTATTCAACCAAACACTTGAATGTCAAGAGGTGCGGTGACAACAGCACGACGGCGCCGCGCTGGCTGCGCGACGCCGTCGACTCGTGGTGGGCAGAGCGCGGGGAATCAGTCGATGTCGACCGGGACCCGGCTCTCGCCACCGCCGGGCAGCATTCCGGCATCGGCCTGGGCCGCGATCTGGCGGACCCGGCCACGGCAGGCGTACCAGCCGGCCATCAGCGCCGGGATGATGACCACGATGGACCCGACCGTCCAGGTGCCGACGGGGGAGTCGAACGCCATGAGAACCACGACGAAGAGCAGGAACGCCAGGGTGAGGTAGCCGCTCCACGGGGCGAAGACCATGCGGAATTTGGGCCGGACCGCCTCGCCGCGCTGGGCCAGCCGGTGGAAGGCCAGCTGGCAGAGGATGATCATGGCCCAGCAGGAGATGATGCCCAGCGAGGCGATGTTCAGCACGATCTCGAATGCCTTCGCCGGCACGATCGCGTTGAGCACCACGCCCAGGCACGCGATGACGGCGGTGAGCATGATGCCGCCGTACGGCACGCCGGCCCGGTTCATCCGCGAGGCGAACTTCGGGGCGGACCCGGCCAGCGACATGGTGCGCATGATGCGCCCGGTCGAGTACAGCCCGGCGTTCAGCGACGACAGGGCCGCGGTGAGCACCACCAGGTTCATGATGGCGTCCATGCCGCCGACGCCGATGGAGCCGAAGAACGTCACGAAGGGGCTGACCCCCTTCTCGTAGGAGGTGAAGGGCAGCAGCAGCGAGAGCAGGGTCAGCGAGCCGACGTAGAACACGACGATGCGCACGACGACGGTGTTGATCGCCTTGGGCATGATCTTCTCGGGGTTCTCGGTCTCGCCGGCAGCGGTGCCCAGCAGCTCGATCGAGGCGTAGGAGAACACGACGCCCTGCATCACCACCAGCACCGGGAGCAGCCCGTTGGGCAGGATGCCGCCGTGGTCGGCCAGCAGCGAGAAGCCGACCTCATGGCCGTTGATCGGGGTGCCGAAGACGACGAAGTAGATGCCCACCGCCAAAAAGCCCACCAGTGCAACGACCTTGATGAGGGCGAACCAGAACTCCATCTCGCCGAAGACCTTCACCGAGACCATGTTGGCCGAGAGCACCAGCAGCAGCGCGGCCAGCGCCCACATCCACTGCGGGACCGCACCGATCCAGGGGACGTACTTGGCGAAGAAGTGCATGTAGAGCGCGACGGCGGTGATGTCCACGATCGCCGTCATCGACCAGTTCAGCCAGTACAGCCACCCGGTGACGAAGGCGGCCTTCTCGCCGAAGAACTCGCGGGCGTAGGAGACGAAGGATCCCGAGGTCGGGCGGTGCAGCACCAGCTCGCCCAAGGCGCGCAGGATCAGCAAAGCGAAGAACCCGCAGACCGCGAACGCGATGACCAGGCCCGGCCCGGCGTCGGCCAGGCGGCCGCCGGCGCCCATGAACAGGCCGGTGCCGATGGCGCCGCCGATGGCGATCATCTGGATCTGGCGGTTCTTCAAGCCCTTCTTGTAGTCGCCGTCGCCGACGGTCAGGGCCTGCCCGGAGGCGTGGTGGTGTGCCTGGTGCTGGTCCGGAAGGTGGTGGTTCACGGTCATGCGTTCGTTGTCCTCTGGTCGGGGGAGTGGACGGTACGGGGTTGTCGGTGGGTCAGTCGGACAGGTTGGCCAGGCGCTCGGGGCGCAGCAGTTCGTCGAGCTCGGCGCGGCTGAGCAGGTTCTTCTCGATCACCAGTTCGGCGATCCCGCGGCCGGAGTGCAACGCCTCGAGGGCGATGGCCGTCGAGGTGGCATAACCGAGTTGGGGCGTCAGGGCCGTGACCAGCCCGATCGAGTTTTCCACGTTCCGGCGCAGCAGCTCTTCATTTGCGGTGATGCCGGCCACGCAGTTGCGCGCCAGCGTCTGGCAGCCGGCCTCGAGGTGGCGCATGGAGAGGGTCAGCGAGTGCACGATCACCGGTTCGAACGCGTTGAGCTGCAGCTGCCCACCCTCGGCCGCCATCGTGATCGTCACGTCGTGCCCAATGACCTGGTAGGCGACCTGGTTGACCACCTCGGGGATCACCGGGTTGACCTTGCCGGGCATGATCGAGGAACCGGCCTGCACGGCGGGCAGGTTGATCTCGTTGAATCCCACGCGCGGGCCGGAGGAGAGCAGGCGCAGGTCGTTGCAGATCTTCGAGAGCTTCACGGCCACGCGCTTGAGCACGCCGGAGAGGTGCACGAACGCGCCCACGTCCTGGGTCGCCTCGATGAGGTCGGGTGAGGTGGTCAGCGGCAGTCCGGTCAGCTCGACCAGGTGGCGGCAGGCGGCCTCGGTGTAGCCGGCCGGGGCGTTCAGCGAGGTGCCGATCGCGGTGGCCCCGAGGTTGATCTCGTGTACCAGCTGCAGTGATTCGGCCAGCCGGTCGCGGTCCTCGCGGATGGTCACCGCGTAGGTGCCGAACTCCTGGCCCAGCGTCATGGGCACGGCGTCCTGCAGCTGGGTGCGGCCCATCTTCACCACGGTGCGGAATTCCAGCGCCTTGCGCGCGAACGCCGCCTCGAGCTCCTCGATCGCCGCCAGCAGCGGGACCGCGGTGAACGAGGTCGCGACGTTGACCGCCGTGGGGTACACGTCGTTGGTGGATTGCGAGAGGTTCACATGGTCATTGGGGTGCAGGTACTGGTATTCCCCGCGCTCGTGGCCCAGGATCTCCAACGCCCGGTTGGCGATGACCTCGTTGGCGTTCATGTTGGTGCTGGTCCCGGCGCCGCCCTGGATGACGTCCACAATGAACTGCTCGTGCAGCGCCCCGCCGGCGATCTCCGCGCACGCGGCCTCGATCGCGTCGGCACGGGTGGCGTCGAGCAGCCCGAGCTCCCGGTTGGCCCGCGCCGCGGCCTGTTTGACCAGCGCGAGCGCGCGGATCAGGTGCGGGTTGGTCGCCAGCTGCTGGCCCGTGATGTGGAAGTTCTCGGACGCGCGCAGCGTGTGCACGCCCCAGTAGGCGTCGGCGGGGACCTCGCGGTCGCCGATCAGATCGTGCTCGAGGCGTGTGGCGGCCAGGCTGGTGGTGGGCATGACGGGGTGTTCTCCTGTGGTGGGTGTTCCGGTGGTGGAGTGGTGGTGCGGTGGTGATGCGGCGGGCCAGGTCGTGGCTTGTCGCTGGCTCAGGGCACGACGGCGGTGAGCTCGCCGACGCGGTGCCCGCCCCCGAGGGCGGGGACGGAAAGCAGTGGCTGCAGGGCTGTGGCCAGGGCGGGATCGTCGAGCAGGCGGGTGAGTGCGGCGGCGGCGACGGGCATCCGGGCGCGGTCCCCGCCGTCGGAGATCTTCACCGCCACCCCGGCGCCATCGGCCAGGCCGATGACCTGGACGCCCTCGAACCCGTCCTTGGCGACGAGCCCCGGGACGGCGCGCATGACGGCGGTGACGTCGCGGCCCTCGCCGGCGACCAGCTCGGGGTGGGCGCGCATGGCATCGGCGACCCGGCGCTCCGCAGTGCCCGCCGCGGCGGAGGCGAGACGGCCGAAGGCGCGGGCCATGCCGGCCAGGGTGATCGTGTAGACCGGTGTGCCGCAGCCGTCCGTGCTGGTGGCGCCGACCGCTTCGCCGGTCAGCTCCTCGACGGTGGTGCGCAGCAGCTCGTTCAGCGGGTGGCCGACGTCGAGGTACCCGGCGACCGGCCAGCCGCGCCGGACGCACAGCGCGAGCAGGGCGGCATGCTTGCCCGAGCAGTTCTGGGCCAGTCGGGTGGGGCCTTTCCCGGCACGCAGCCACGCTTCGTGCTCGGCCGGGCCGTAGGGCAGGTCGGTGCTGTTGGCCAGGGCGGACTCGTCCAGTCCTGCATCGGCGAGCGTGGAGGCGGCGACCTGCTGGTGGCGGTCCGAGCCGTTGTGGCTCGCGGAGGCCAGGGCGAGCTGTTCGCTGGTCAGCTCCAGCCCGGCGCGCAGCATGCCAACGGCGAACAGCGGCTTGAGCGCCGAGCGCGGGTAGAAACCGTCGTGCGCATCGCCGAGGGAGTCCAGGATCGATCCGTCGGGACCGGTGGCGACGAGTGATCCGTAGTGGATGGATTCGACGGCGTCGCCGCGGGTCTGGACGGCGAGGGGCGTGTGGGCGGGGAGGTTCACTGGTGTCCGTTCCTGACGAGGTGGTCCACGGCACCGCGGACGGCCCCGAGGTGGTCTTGCATGGCGCGCTCGGCGGCGTCCGGGTCACGGGCCTCGATGGCGGCGACGATGTCCTGGTGCTCTGCATCGGAGGGCGTCCGGCGTCCGGCGACGAGGTTCAGCGTCTCGGACTGGGTGGCCATGGCATCGCGGATGTCGCTGACGACCTTGATGAACACCCCGTTGCCGCTCGCGCCGGCGATCGCGAGGTGGAAGGTGGCATCGAGCTCGACCCAGGCTCCCGCTTCATCCTCGCCGCGCATGGATTCCATGAGCGACTTGAGGCGTTCAAGGTCATCTGCGGTACGGCGTTCGGCGGCCAGTCGCGCCGCCGGTGCCTCGATGTGGGGGCGGGCCTCGAGCAGGTCGGTGGAGGAGAAGCTGCCCAGCACCAGATCCTGCTTCGGCTGGTCGGCGAGGACGAACGTGCCGCGGCCGGTCTCGGTGCGGGTCAAGCCCAGGGCGGCGCAGGAGCGCAGTGCCTCGCGCACCACAGACCGGCTGACGCCGAACTGGGCACCGAGCGTGGCTTCCGAGCTGAGCTTGGTGCCGACTGCCAGGTCCCCGGACTCGATGGCCGCACGCAGGGAGCGGAAGACCGCCTCGGAGGCACTCGTGCGCTCGATCCGCGGCTGTTCTGCAGTCCAGCTGTCTGACAGGTTCATGGAAAGTACTATGGCACGGCTCACAGGAGACGGTCAATATGGATCGAGGGGCTGCGACGGGAGTGCTCGACGAGTACGTTATTTCGTATTACATTATTGCCATGGGCGCGTGCGATTCAATCAACGGAGAACCCGTCACCGAGGAGCAAATCGATGCCTGGGCCGCGGAGGCCGAAGCCGGCTATGACGTGGAAACGCTCAAGAAGCGCCGACGGGGTCGACCGGGACGGGGTGCAGAACCGTCACAGGTGGTTGCCGTTCGGTTCACGCTTGAAGAGCTCTCCATCATTGATGCCAGGGCTGAACGTGAGGGGAAGTCGCGATCTGAAATCATCCGGGAAGCCCTGACCACCTCGGCCGCATGAACGTGCATCCTTCGGCGCTGAAACACGGGATTCTTGCCGCGGACGCCATTCAGGCCTGCGATATGGGCGCTGTGGATCGAAGACCTGGACGATGAGACTCCATTCCGCCAGTTGAGGCTGGGATTTGATCAACAAGGCCGCCCTCTGGGAAACCGTTGTGTTGTTTTTTGATAGTGGCAATGAACTGGTCATCCATGCGATAAAAGCGCGGCTGCAGATGCTTGACCTGCTCTCGTAGGAGTCAGGGACAAGTCTTCGTGCCGGTGGGCAGCTTCCCCTTTCTGGGAAGCGGTCGTCCCGCTGGACGGTCTGGCGTAGGCTGCATGGGGACGGACACCAGCGGTGTCGGGGCTGCCCGCCGGAAGCCCCAACGCCACCAGCGAAGGAGCCACCATGACGTTGAAACCAGCTGAACGCCAGGCCACCAGCGAGCAGCTTGCCGCCAACTTCGAGCGCTCGGGGCTGTCCCGCGAGCAGGTCTGCGAGGACCTCGAGTTCAGCGACGACGAACTCGACGCCGCCCTGGAGCTGCGCGAGCTGGTGGACCCGGTCGACGTGTGGGTGCTCCGGGATTACCTGGAGTTGGCCGTGCGCCAGGCCAGTGCCGAACCGGTGGAGTTCACCGTGCTGACCGAGGAGGCCCGGACCGAGGCCTACAAGTGGTACATCCTGCGTGATGCGCCGCAACCCGGTACCGGCGCGGCTGCGGTTACTACCGAAAACGCCGACGTCGACTGATTCCACTCGCGTGCCAGCGCGAAACTCTTCCCGTTACTCCAGAGCCCGGTCCCCGACACGCGGGACCGCTAAGAGGTCCGCCGTCACGTCCAGCTCGTCGATGAGAGCGGCTGCTCGCAGAATGACGGGGAAGAGTGCTCGGCAACTGCCCTCGGTGAGGCAACCGCCGACTTCGGGCACTGCCCGCGTGTTGTCCATATCAAGCAGGAAAAGTACCGGCACCTTGTGTTCCACGAGCTGCGCGCCCCAATGAGAATTACTTCGCCCGCTGCTGGACGGCACCCCGCGGACATGCCGGCCAGCTCCATGCTGGATGCCGAGGCCGCTGCCGGGCTCCAGCAAGACGATGTTGGATGAACGAAGTGCCTAGATGTCTTGCCTGGCGGTCGAATCGGCGTGTTTGCCCGTGGCATCGTCTTCGACTGCGGCCTCACCTGTGCGATAGCGGTAGGTGGTGCTGTCGTCCTGGACGATGAAGGTCTCAACGTCGCTGCGGGTCCAGTGCAGGACCAGCAGGCCGTAACGCTCTGCGAGTTTGGCGAGCGTGGGGAAGTCCATGACGTCGATGACCGGGCGCCCGACCGGCATTGGCATGGGGTGGACGGGTATGACCAGGGATGGCCAGCGGCGTTGGATGGCTTCCGCTTCGCCGCCGGAGGGACGGCGGGTGCTCGCCCATGCGATGCCGATGAGCGCGGCGAGTGCCAGGCCCAGCAGGGCGGGGGAAATGGCCCGCGCGGCTTTAGCCGTGAGTTGCCACTTGCCGAATGATAGTGCTCGTGGGGCGGGGGCTTGTGCCTCGCCGGCGGTTACGGACAGCGCGGCGGGATCTACTGGGGAGACCTGCAAGGGGGTCACCGACAGTTCCAGAGCCGGCCTGAAGGCCTCGTCTTCGCTCATCACGGCCGGGACCACTTCGATGGTGAGGGGCGTCGCCGGCAGGCCGGTCACCTTGGCTGCCCGATTTGCCCGTGCCTCAAGCGCGGCGACGTCTAGCTTGACGGTTCCGCGGTGGGTACCAGCGGTGACGTCCACGGGATCGCCGAGGGGGACGGAGGTGTGCCATCCGCCGGGCGTGGAAAGTTCGGCGACCGGGGAGATGGTGCCGGAGGGACCCTGATAGGAATAGTGCACCTCGACGAGGTCCGTAACACGCCGGAAGATTGGATCCGGAGAGGCGACGGTGGTGTCGTCGTAGGCGGGTGTCCGCGGAACGTCGGCGCTGTAGGAGAAGTCCATGCGAGCGTCGGAGCCGGCCAGCGTTGGTGTGTCTGCGGGCCCGCTCCAGGCCCAGGCACCAAGGCCCACGGCGACGACGGCGAGGGTGGCTGCGGTGCCGGTCCAGGCGGCGCGTGGGGCTTCGAGCATTCCGCGTAGAGTGTGGCGCGCTCTCTGGGTGGAGCTGCTGGGTGTCATGGCTTCTTTCCTTGCTGCGCGCCGTCTCCGGCGTCGGGTCAGGACGGGGGTGGCACCGGCCAGCAGGGCGAATGCGGCTAGGCCGAGCACCGGGGGTGAGGTGCTTATCTGGAGCAACCGTCCACCATGCGGGATGTGGAGCACGGCCCTGCCGATGATTTCACTGGCCTGGGGGTGGTCGACGTCGACGGATTCGTTGTTGTCGCCCTTGAAGGTAAAACCATCGGCGTCTGCGTCAATAATCCGGTGCAGGGCAACGTCACCGCCGGCGAGATGGTAGGCGGCAATGTCCCCAGGGGAATATTCGGTGTCGCGCGAGACGACGACAAGGTCGCCCTGGTAGTAGACGGGGTTCATGCTCACCCCGTAGGTGCTAACGAAAGCGAACTGGCCACTGGCCAACAACACTGCAGCCAACGCGATGCCGAGGGCTGCGAGAATGCCCGCGGTTCTTGCCAGGCGTCTTAACAGTCGCGGCACGGCGCTCCTTCCGTTGGTTGGTGGTGGTGCAGTGGCATGTGCCGGGCCACCACCTGGCAAGGACGTTTGCTGTGCCGTTGCCGGACGATGGCGGCCTACTGGGGAGAAGGCCGCCATCGCTGTGGTCCGCCGGGGCAGCGGACCACGACTAGTGGCGGGAGGTGGGACTACGCGGCGTCGAGCGTGCCAACGGTGATGTCCAAGCCCGTCAGGCCGGCGTAGCCGGCTTCACCGGCGGCCGGGGTGAATGTGCAGGTGGAGGCGTTGGCGAGGACAGCGCTGCAGCTGAATGTGCCGCCCGTGCCACCCTGTGCGTTGACATCCACCGGCTTGCCGTCCTCGGTGTTCGCGAAGCTCAGGTTGATCGTGCTGACGGTCTTCTGGGTGGTGTCCGTGAAGTCGTAGTCCACACCGGCCAGCGTGGCGCCGGTGACGGACTGCGAAACCTGTCCGCCGATGAACTGTGTATCGCCGGCCGTGCTCGTCAGGCCGGTTCCGGTGAAGGCGGAACCGCCAGCGAACACGATTCCGGCGACGGCAACGGCGGTAAGGGCCTTGTGGGACTTGCGCATGATGGATTCACTTTCGGTGTGGCCCAAGGTGTTGAAACCGGCGGGCGAGATGGGCCAGAAGGTACTGGCCAGGGAATGCGTCGAGAAGTGCGAATCCCTGGGCGGTTCCTGCTTCTTGACCGCGTGATTCGCTCCGACAATTGAAGGCTATCGGGCTGACGGAGGGCGATCGCCGATCTTGCGCCAGTCCTATGGAAAAGCCGTGGCCATACTCGGGTAACGCGGAATTCCTGCGGCTCTACTGCGCGACGACGATGTGAATGCGCCACAACATTTCTTCCCCGCGGATATCTGAGAGCGCCCCTGGTATGCCCCAGACTCCTGCCCGATGCTAGCCGCCTTCAGCGGGTGCGTACTTCTGTGCGGAACCTACGGCCTCTCCGCCCAGACCCCGGCGGGTCGATTGATCGCTAACGAGTACTTCCTCGACGCCTACGCCGGAACAGAGCCGGGCCGGCCCCACCCCGACCCGTCACCCGTATTCGCCAATCTCAGGTACCACCCGCCCCGCTGATGGCGACCGGCACGGACGACGTCCTCCTCGAAGAGGACCTGGTGATGGCATCATGGCTCGCGGCCGCCGGCAACGAGGTCGAATAGACGGCGACCGCCAGCCCGGCCCGACGCCACCAGACACCGGAAGAGCTGCCCCCGCGGTTCGCGCCGGACAGGATCCGTCCGGCACCCATCAGCCACGCAGCGCAGGCGAAGGCCGTCGGTGCCTGGGCCGACACGACGATGGCCGCCGGAGACAGCGCGGGCAGTCCGGAGAGAACCCAGGCCAACAGGTAGACCGTGTAGGCGAGGCCGGCCAATAGGGCGGCCAGGTAGGTCAGGACTTTCAATTCGTCGGTTCCCTCGGTCGTGGGTAGCGTTACGACCAACGTATTCCATTCGAGGCAGGGAGCGGTTCGATGCGCTTGTATCTGGTACGGCACGGGCAGACGGCGTCGAATGTCGGGGGCTACCTCGACACCACGGTTCCCGGAGCGCCGCTGAACGACCTCGGCCTCGAGCAGGCCAGGCTGCTCGTCGACTCGTTGGAGGGGTTGTCCCTGGAGGCGATCTACGCTTCGACCCAGCAGCGCGCCCAACAGACCGCAGCCCCGTTGGCCACGCGACGAGGACTCGACGTCGTCGTGCGCGGCGGGCTGCGGGAAATCTCGGCCGGCGGGCTGGAAATGCGCAACGACGAGGACGCGGTCCGCTCCTACTTCACGGCATTCGGCGCGTTCGCCGGCGGCGACCTGGCGGCCAGCATGCCCGGAGGCGAAACGGGTGCCGATGTTCTGGGGCGGTTCGACGCGGTCGTCGAGGAAATCGCCTCCCAGGGTGTTGAGGCTGCCGCCATCGTCAGCCACGGTGCCATGCTGCGTACCTGGGCCGGCTACCACTGCTCCAACCTGGACGTCGACTTCGTGATGCGCAATCCGCTGACCAACACCGGGGTCATCGTGGTCGACGGCGACCCGGCATCGGGCTGGGTGGCCGACACCTGGATCGGCGAGCCCGTCGTCTCCCCGGAGGAAGATGCAGGGCCGACGGGCGAAACCGTTGAGGAAGCCCTTGGGGACGCGCCCACGAAGCGGGACGACCGCGGGTTCTGAACCAGCCACCGCTCGCACGTTCACTGGCAGACTGTCGGCATGGACAACGGACAACTGCTCATCGACGCCGCCATCGCCCAACTGGACCGGCGCTGGCCCGCCGCAGACGGTGTCGCGGCCGCACTCCGCCTGGACGACGGGACAATACTCACCAGCGTCGGGTTGGACAACTTCAACGCGGCGGTGAACCTCTGCGCCGAAACCGGTGCGATCTGCCAGGCTTATGCCCTCGACCGACGCGTCACGGCGTCGGCATGCGTCGCCAGGCAGGGGGACGACGTTGTCATCCTTGCCCCCTGCGGGGTGTGCCGGGAGCGGCTGGCACTATGGGGACCCGACGTGGAGGTCGCCGTGGGCGAGACGAACGACCCGGATGGCTGGTTGATGCTGCCCCTGGGCGAACTGGTTCCCTACTACTGGGCGGAACAATTCACGGCGCACGGCGCCTGGCCCACCACGGACGACCACACCGGGTGAGGGATCGGCCAGGGCGCGGGATCAGGCGGGTTTTCGGGCCTCGGTCAGGTGCCGGGTGGAATGCGCGATGAACGGCCCGTGGCGCTGGATGTCATCGTGGAGGTCCCGGAGCCGATCCTGGTACCGGTCCACGGTGAAACCGGGAACCCACCAGATGACCTTGCGCAGCAGGTAGACGACTGACCCGACGTCGTGGATCTCCATCCGCAAACGTGCGGTCCTGAGGTCGGCGATCTCCAGGCCCGCAGCGACAGCCTCGGATGCCTCGCGGTCGGGATCGCGTGCCAGCCGCCCCCGGGGCTGCGGTCCGACAAAGTACTCGATGAGCTCGAAGGCGCTCGCCGGGCCGACATGCTGGGCAAGATACGTGCCACCGGGGGCCAGGACACGGGCGATCTCGTGCCAGTGGACGATCGCCGGGTGCCGGCTGGTGACCAGGTCGAAGGAACCATCGGGAAAGGGCAGCGGCGGTACTCCGGTGTCGGCGACGACCGTGAAGCCCCGCGGACCCAGCAACGCCGTCGCCTTCTCGACATTGGGCCCGTACGACTCCGTCGCGAAGGCCCGCCGGGGGATATCGGTGGCGAGGGAGAGTACCTCCCCACCGCCGGTCTGCAGGTCCAGGGAGGAGTCGACGCCTGCCATGCGCCCGGCGAGCATCCGCGCATAAGCCCAGGGTGGACGTTCCTCGGTCGCGCGACCGTTCAGCCAGGAAAAATCCCATCCGGAGACGTCGACAGCCGCCGCCTCGGCGACGAGTTCTTCACAGGTCAGGGACATCCGTCCAGCATGCCAACGAGGGTGCCGCGCCGCAAACGGTCTGCTGTGGTGTGGCCGCCGGTTGGCGCATCGAGGAGGGCCTTTCGTCGACGCCTTAGTTCCTCCGCGCCAACCAGGCGGTGCGGGTGCCAGTGAGCTTCAGGTCGTTGCGGTGCCTCAGCCCGGCTTCGTCCTGCGGGTCCAGGAGGCGGTCCAGCGTGGCCAGATCCTCGGCGTCGAGGTGGTCCTTGAGGAACGTGCGGATCCGTGACAGGTAGGCGGCCGCGTAGTCACCGGTGCCTTCCGGGGCCGGGTCCCGGGCGGTGTCGAACTGGCGTTGGGAGACGACGTCGTACCCGGCATCGTGCAGCGGTCCTGCCCAGTCCGGGTGGTGGTTCCAGCCCTGGGCGGCGATGACCTCGTGGCAGCGGTCCTCCAGCCCGGGCTGTCCGATCCCGAGGTCCTCGGGCAGGTAGCGGGGGAGCGAGTCCATTTCGACGATGGCCAGTAGGGCGCCCGGGGCCAGTGCGTCGCGGATCTCGCGCAGGGTCCGGTCCGGATCGGCGAACTCGTGCAGCGACGACGCGGCCCAGACCAGGTCGGCGGCGGGCACATCCGGCCACGATTCGTCCAGGTTGGCGTGGACCGGGCGGATGCGGGCGTCGAGGTCGTGGGCGCTCGCCGTGGCCGCGATGCGCTCGAGCATGGTGGGGGACTGGTCGACGGCGTGGACCGTGGCGGTGGGGAATCGTCGGGCC
Organism: Arthrobacter sp. ASL1; assembly: GCF_056680475.1. Classification (NCBI taxonomy): domain Bacteria; kingdom Bacillati; phylum Actinomycetota; class Actinomycetes; order Micrococcales; family Micrococcaceae; genus Arthrobacter; species Arthrobacter sp. ASL1. Next base: position 1,127,709 of record NZ_CM155284.1, on the reverse strand, counting down.
AGGGCGAGGCTTCCGGTCCCGGTGCCGGCGCCGACATCGATGATGGTCCCGGTGTCCTCGGGGGCGTTCTCCGCGACCCAGCCGGTCAGCGTCACCAGGTAGTCCTTGAGGATCTCCGCGTCCAGGTCCAACAGCCCGGCGAGGTCCTCGTCCTGGTCGTGGCCCTGGTGGGGGTGGTCGTTTCCCTGGTGTCCTGCGTGGCCATGGTGGTGGCCGTGGTCTCGGTGTCCCGTTCCGTCTGGTGTCATGATCCAAGGTTAGGCCGAACGTGCCACTAACGCATACCATTTTGCCTATGACGCAAGGACTCGAGTTGGACACCATTATCCGCCTGCGGATCCGCGGATTGCGCCAGGCCCGGGGATGGTCGTTGGATGCACTGGCCGCCCGCTGCCATCTCAGCCCCTCGACGTTGAGCCGGATCGAAACCGGGCAACGCAGGATCGCGGTGGACCAGCTGGTGACGATCGCCCGCGCCCTGGACACGACGCTGGACCAGCTCGTGGAATCGGCCGACGATTCGGACGTGGTGATCCGTCCGGAACCCGAACACACGCCGGGCCTGACGACTTGGTTGCTCTCCCGCGACGGCGCCACCCCCGGGGTGAGCGTGGCGAAGATGCGCATCACGGCCGACCGACCCGGGGGGCCGGCCAGCCAGGGGGTGCACCCGGGGCGCGAGTGGTTCACCGTCCTGTCCGGCACGGCGCACCTGCACCTGGGCGAGCGGTTGCTGGTGGTCAACGAGGGTGAGGCCGCCGAATTCTCCACCATGGTCCCGCACCTTATCAGCGCCGGCGACGGCCCCGTGGAACTGCTGGTCATCCTGGACCGCGATGGCCAGCGTGCCCACCTGCACGAGGGGCACGAGCACCGAGCCTGACGACATGGGGCGCATGGCCTGCGACGGAACCAACTCGGACCTACCTGTGTACTTTCACCGATCCCGGCCCATACTGGACGAAGGGACTGCCGCCGCTGGGGCTGGCAGTGGCGGTCCCGTCCAACCGGGCCGCGCCCAGCCGTGGTCATGAACCTGCCAGCCAGGAGTGCATCGATGCAGCCCACGCGACGGAGGGGGCTTGCCGCGGTCGGGCTGGTCGCTGCCGTCGTACTGTCCGCCTGCGCTTCCGGGGAAAATGACTCCACCGGGACGAAGCCGGCGCCCGCCCCCGCCAGCGCCCCGCCGTCGTCCTCCCCGGGGCAGGCGAAGGGCCGCACGCATGAACCACTGCGCGGGGAACCGAAGGTGGTGGTCGAGGGGCTGGACGCACCCTGGTCGATCGTCTTCCGGGGCACGACGGCGCTGGTCAGCGAGCGCGACAGCGGACGCATCCTCGAACTCACGGCCGACGGCGGAACCCGGGAAATCGGTGTCGTCCCCGGGGTGGAGCACGGCGGCGAGGGCGGGCTGCTGGGGTTGGCGTTGGACGGCAAGCGTCGCCTCTACGCGTACTCGACGGGGGAGGACGGCAACCGCATCCAGCGCTTCGAGCTGGCCGGGAAGCCCGGGTCGCTGTCCCTCGGGAAGGCCGCCACCTTGCTGGATGGCATCCCGGCCGGGACGAACCACAACGGCGGACGGCTCGCCTTCGGTCCCGACGGCATGCTCTACGCGACCGCCGGTGATGCCGGCGAGCGCTCGCACGCGCAGGACCGCGACAGCCTGGCTGGCAAGATCCTGCGCCTGACCCCGGACGGCAAGGTCCCGCAGGACAACCCGTTGGCCGACTCGTACGTCTACAGCTACGGGCACCGCAACCCGCAGGGGCTCGCCTGGGCGGAGGACGGGACGATGTATGCGTCCGAATTCGGGCAGAACACCTGGGATGAGCTCAACGTCATCACCGCCGGTGCCAACTACGGGTGGCCGGTGGTCGAGGGAATCGCCTCCCGCGAAGGCTTCACCGACCCGGTCCAGCAATGGGAACCCGGCGAGGCCAGTCCCAGCGGCATGGCGCTGGCCGATGGGACGATCTTCCTGGCCAACCTGCGCGGGGCGTCCCTGCGCACCGTCCCGCTCGCCGACACCTCCACCTCCGCCGAGCACTACGTGGGGGAGTTCGGCCGGCTGCGCGATGCGGTGATCGCCCCGGAGGGTGACCTGTGGTTCCTGACCAACAACACCGACGGCCGCGGCAGCCCCGGGCCGGACGACGACATGATCTACAGCGTCGGCCTGGGCGCGAATTAGCATCACCCGTAGCTTCGAATTCCTCGGATACACCTGGTGGGGCGTTGCTGGATGGTCGAGATCCGCACGCCTGACCACTTCCGTTGATGGCCCTGCTGGCGGCGTAGAAGTGGCAATCAGATGGGAGGAAGGCCATGAAAGCACAGAGTATTCGCGGTCGCTCTGCGGGTGGGCAGTCCGCACGCAAGCCGGTGACGATTGAGCAGCGAGCCGAAATCCGCGCCGCGTCGTATCGGCAAGTGGTTACTTCCTCCGCGATCGAAGGCAAGTCCACGACGAGGGCCGAGCCGCCGGTCCTTCTAGCTGATCGGAAATAGCCAGTCTGTGGAGTCGTTCGGTCATTACGATTCGACGCCCGTGAGTGCAGAAGACCGGCAAGCCTTCGTCCCTTCTCGCCCTCGTGCAGCTCACCCTCGGGCGACCTCGCATATGCGGTGTTGCCGTTGCGTGGCCCAGGGGCGGGGACCTGTGGTTCCTGACGAACAACACCGATGGCCGCGGCAGCCCCGGGCCGGACGACGTCATGATCTACAGCGTCGGCCTGGCGGACCGATGATGGATTCCCGACGCCGTGCGAGCTAGGCCAGAACCATCACCGGGCACGAGACTCCCGCGGCATGGGCGAGCCGGTGATCCGTGGTCAACAATTCCGTGGCACCCGCCAACTCCGCGAGCGCGACGTAGGTGGCGTCGTACGCGGTGAGGTTCTCGCGGAGTTCCCACAGGCGATCCCTCAACCAATCGGCGGGATACCGGGTCAACGCCAGCTGCCCGAAGCCGTCCAGGGCAGCTCGCCCCTGTTCCTGACTCAACGCTCCGCGGCGGACCAATCTCCGCAACAGATTCAGGACCTCGCTGTCGAGCAAGTGGGGCGCCGCCAGTTCTTCAGCGCCGAGCCGCTCGGGGTCCAGGTTGCCGCAGAGCAGTTCCACCACCACCCCGGCGTCCACGACCCTCATTCTGCGCGGCCGCCGTGCAGTTCCTTCAGGATGGCTTCCCGGTCAAGGGTTCCCCCGACTTGCTCTTGCGTGCGGCGGATGACCTCGACGTTGTGCCGCACCAGGTGGTCGCGCTCGGCAAGCTGCGTCAGCTCGCGTTGCACGTACCGCGTGAGCGAGACTCCTTGCGCCCGGGCGGCGTCGGTCAATGCGGCGTGGACTGCATCGGGAACATCTCGGATGTGGATGACTTTTGCCATGATCCCATTCTACGTCGTGTGGGTGCACCATGCACCCACACTCGTAGATCTCCTCGACTGCACCAGCCGGCATGGAGGGCGGATAGCTGCTCTGGCCACCGGATATCGATCGGCGGATGATGGGTGGTAACGAATACCCAGGAGGCCGGCATGGACGCCACCCGAAAGATCCAGGTCCCGCCCACGATCACCACAGTGGCAGCCGGAACCGGCCCTTTCGCTGCCGCGCGTACGCGGCCCGAACCCGGCCTGCTGCGCGCCGTGGGCACCGGCGCGGCGGTCTACGGCACCGAGGCCGGCTGGCTGTGCTACACGGAGATGCCCGATGATGGGGACGGGGACTGAACCACCTTCCGGAGCAGGAGGCATCGCCGTGGAGAGGTTGAACGAGGTCCGTGCGGTGGTGGCTGCCATCCCCGCCGGGCAGGTGATGGCCTACGGTGACATCGCGTCGATTGTCGGTGTCGGGCCCCGTCAGGCCGGACGCCTGGTCGCCGCCCTGGACGACGACGTGCCCTGGTGGCGGGTGGTCTACGCCGACGGGACGCCGGCGACCTGCCACGGCGGAACCGCGCCGGCACTGCTGCGCGAGGAAGGCGTCGTCTTCCGGGGCGACCGCGTGGACCGGTCAGCGGTGCCGCCCGCCCGCGGCGTGGACGATTCTTAAAGGTTTCTGACAGCGCCCGGCGCACACTGGTTCCCGACCACCCTTGACGAATCGGAGAACCATGGCCGACCATGCCAGCAACACGTCCACCGCCTCCCCGCCCGGCCCCGTCACCGTCGCGACCTTACGCTGGTGGCCCGTGGCCGCCGTCGTGCTCTATGCCCTGGCGCTGCTCCTGGGCCTGTGGGCCAAGGGCGCGGGCCGCTTCAGCCCCGAACTCGGGTGGGACATCGCGCTCAGCCACGACCGGATCGGCGTCTTCTCCGCCATGGCCCTGTGGATCAACACGGTCCTGCAGCCGCTCGGCGGGGTGGTGATCCTGGCGGCCGCCTGTCTGCTGCTGTGGTCCCGCCGTGGCCTGCCGACGGCCCTGGCGTTCGGGAGCACCGTGTGCGCGGCCTGGCTGCCGGCGGCAGTGGGCAAGGGCCTGGTCGACCGGGCACGTCCGCCGTTGACCGCGACCCACGCGCTGGTGCCCGAGTTGGGGACCGACAGCTTCCCCAGCGGCCACACCGAACTGGCGGCCGCGCTCGTGCTGGCGGCGGTGCTGGTCATCGCCCGCACCCGCAGGACCCGGCTGCTCGTCGGGGCCATCGGTGGCGTCTTCACCCTGGTGGTCGCCGCCTCGCGGCTGTACCTGGGCGTGCACTACCCCAGCGACGTGCTCGGCTCGCTGCTGGTCGCCGTCGCCGGGGCCCTAGTGTGGACGTGGCTGTGGCGCGGGTGGATCGACCCGTGGCTGGAGGCCCGGTTCCCGCACCTCGGCGCAACCTGGGGCACGTCGACGGGAGGTCGCCATGTTTGATCCCTCAACGCTGCTGGTCGGCGCCGGACCCTGGGTGGCGGCCGTCGTGTTCGTCATCGTGTTCATCGAGTCCGGCTGCCTGTTCCCGTTCCTGCCCGGCGATTCGCTGCTCTTCGCCGTCGGCATGGTCCACCACCAACTCGGCCTGCCGCTGCCGGTCCTCATCGCCGTGGCCGCTGTGGCGGCGATCGGCGGCGACAGCGTCGGCTACCTGATCGGCAACAAGGTCGGACGGCGCTGGTTCGCCCCGGACGCCCGGATCCTCAAGACCCGCTACCTCGAACAGACCGAGGGGTTCTTCGCCCGGCACGGGGGAGCGGCACTGGTATTGGCACGGTTCGTGCCGATCGTGCGCACGTTCACCCCGCTGGCAGCCGGCGCCGCACACTACCGGTACCGCAAGTTCCTGGCCTGGAATGTTTCCGGCGGCATCCTCTGGTCCGTCGGGGTGGTCCTGTTGGGCGTCTGGCTCGGTGGACTGCCCGTGGTGGCCAACCACGTCGATCTGTGGATGGTGGCGGTGGTCATCGTCTCGGTGCTGCCGCCGGTCATCACGTTCCTGCGCCACCGTAGGCGGTCGGCCGTCGGTTCCTGATACGCCGGGGCGCGGCTCTGGAACAATGGGGTTCCATGAGCCCCGTCCACGCCCCGCGCCTGTTGCTGGTCGAGGACGACCCCGCGTTGGGGCCTCTGCTCGTCGACCTGCTGGCCGACGGATTCACCGCTGAACTCGCGGTGGATGGGCCGAGCGGATTGCAGCGGGGGCTGGCCGGTGACTGGGACGCGATGGTCATCGACCGCGGCCTGCCGGGCATTGACGGCATCCGGCTGATTTCCGCCCTGCGCGGCCAGGGCATCGACACGCCGATCCTCATCCTCACCGCCCTCGGGGCCGTCGCCGACAAGGTGGAGGGCCTCGACGCCGGGGCCAACGACTATCTGGTCAAACCCTTCGACATCGACGAGCTCACCGCCCGGCTGCGCGCCCTGACCCGCACCGGGAAGGCGGAGGCGCCCGGTGGGCGGGCAACCCAACTGGCGGTCGGCTCATGGGAGCTCGCCGAGCGGTCCCGGTTGCTGACCTCGCCCTACGGGAACCGCGTCGAGCTCTCACCGACGGAAACCCGGCTGCTGGCGATCCTGGCCGCCGAGCCGCAGCGGGTCTTCACCCGGGCCGAACTCCTGGAATTGGTGTTCACCGCAGATGACGGGCCCGGCATCGTCGACACCTACGTCCACCACCTGCGCAAGAAGACCGCGCGATCGATCATCCGCACGGTGCACGGCACCGGCTACCACCTCGGAGGCCTCGAATGAGCAGGACCACCACCGGCGGCCAGGGCGCCTGGGAAGCCAGTGCCCTGCGCCACGCCGCCCTGAGGGTGGGCCTGCAACTGGCCGCCGTGACCGCGGCCGTCGTGCTCGTGGTACTGGCCATCGGCGGCGTCTACATCGCGTTGCACGCCGGGACGTCCCCGGGCAGCGACGGCGAACCCCAGGTGCGCATCTCCCTGGAAGTGGTCGACCTGCTCCAGCTGCTGGTCCTCGGTGGAGCCGCCGGCATCGTGCTCTCCGGAGTCGTCGGGGTGATCAGCGCCCGCCGCGCGGTCAGGCCCCTGGGCGCCACGCTGGAGGTCCAACGCCGCTTCGCCCAGGATGTCAGCCATGAACTGCGCACTCCGTTGACCGTGCTCGACGCCCGGCTGCAACTGCTCCAGCGCCGGGCAGGCGCCGGGCATGAGTTCTCCGCGGAACTGGACACCCTGCGCCGCGACGCCACCCAGCTGGCGCGGGTGATCGATGACCTGCTCTCCACCGTCGACGGCGGAACCGGGCAAGAAGCCCACGGGCCGACGGACCTGGGCGAACTCGCGGCGGAGACCGTGCGCGAGCTCGGCGTGCTCGCCGGACCGCGCGGCGTCGAGCTGCGCCATGTCGGCTCGGAGGGGTTGCTGCCCGTGCCCCTGGCGGAGGTTTCCGTTCGGCGCATCCTGACCGGGCTCATCGAAAACGCCACGAAGTACACTCCCTCCGGCGGCACGGTCACGGTGACCACGGCGCGCCACGGGAGCACGGTCCACCTGACGGTCACCGACACCGGAAGCGGGATCTCCGGGATCGAACCGCACCGGATCTTCGACCGCCACGCGCACGGGGCCGCCGGCCAGACGGGCACCCCGCGCAGTACGGGCATCGGCCTCTCCCTTGCCCGCGAGATGGTGGTGCGTGCCGGCGGGACGATCGGCGTGCTGGCCACGGGTGGGGACGGGACGAGCCTGCGGGTGGAGTTGCCGCTTTACCACCGGGGTTAGTGCAGGTGGCTGCCACCGTTGATGTCGATGGTGCCACCGGTGAGGTAGGAGGCGTCCTCGCTGGAGAGGAAGGAAATGACGGCGGCGATCTCCTCCGTTGAGGCGGTACGCCCCAACGGGATGCCGCTCGTGATGGCCGTCTCGCTCTCCGGGGTGGAGCCGACCCGGATGTTGGTGTCGACGGCGCCGGGAGCGACCGCGTTGATGGTCACGCCGCTGTCTTCCAGCTCCCGGGCCAAGGCCTTGGTGAAGCCCAGGATGGCGGCCTTGGCCGAGGAGTAGGGGACTTTTCCGAAGACCCCGCCGCCGCGCTGGGCAGACACCGAGGACATGGTCACAATGCGACCCCATCCGTTGTCCATCATGTCCGGCAGGAAGGCCTTGGTGACCAGATAGGTGCCCGTCGCGTTGACGGCCATGATCCGGTCCCAGAGCTCGCGCGTGGTCTCGAGGAACGGGACGGGTGAGGTGATGCCGGCAATGTTCGCCACGGCACCGACGACCGGCAGGTCTCCGGCGGAGACGGCGCCGCGAACTGCTGCGAGGGCGGCGTCGACGGACTCGTCATCGGCGACGTCCACCGCGTGGCCCAGGGCCGGGACGCCATGTTCGCGGGAAATGTCGTCGGCGACCTGCCGGGCCAGGCTGGCGTCCAGGTCCAGGACGACGACACCCCAGCCGTCGCGGGCATAGCGGTTGGCGACGGCCTTGCCGATGCCCTTGTCGGATGTGGCGCCGGTGACGACGGCGGTGCGCTGGGTCGAGTTCATGTGTGTTCCTCCGGAGGACGGATCTGTGATGATGACCACCTTACGAGCGTTGACTGTCAACAGTCAACCAATTTAAATTTCTTCACGGTTGACTGTTGACAGTGACGGGTGGCGCGGCTCACACTGATGGGCATAACCTGTTGACTGTCAACACTGCCGCGACGTCGAAGTCGCCCGGCAGGAGATTGGAAGGACACCATGAGCGCTCAACGCCTCGAGATGCGCGGCCCCGTACACGGCACGAAGGATGCCCGACGCGTCGCCGTGGGCTCCAGTGTGGGAGCCGTGATCGAAACCTATGACTTCATCGGTTTCGGTACCGCGGCCGCACTGTACTTCGGCCATGCCTTCTTCCCCGGGGTCGACCCGGTGACCGGCACCCTGGCCTCTTTCGCCACACTTGGGGTCGGATTCGCGGCCCGGCCACTGGGCGGAATCCTGGGTGGCTACCTGGGCGACCGGATGGGCCGCAAACCCGTCCTGGTCGGCTCGCTGGTCCTGATGGGCCTGGCGACCTTCGTCATCGGCCTGCTGCCGACCTACGCCCAGGTCGGTCTCATGGCACCTGCCCTCCTGGTCTTCGTGCGCATCGTCCAGGGCCTTGCCTTCGGGGCCGAGTGGGGCGGTGCCATCCTGATGAGTTACGAACACGCGCCCTGGCGCCGCAAGGGCAAGTTCACGGGCATCGTGCAGGCCGGCTTCCCCGTGGGGCTGCTGCTGGCCAACATCGTCTTCCTGTACAGCGTCCACCTGCCCGGGTCCTGGGCGTGGCGCTTACCTTTCCTGGCCAGCATCCTGCTGGTCGCCGTGGGCCTGATCATCCGGTCCAAGGTCCCGGAGTCGCCTGTCTTCGAGGACGTGAAGTCCTCCGGCGAGATCGCCAAGAACCCCATTGCCGAGGTGATCCGTCAGGATTGGCGCAACATCGTGCGTGGCATTGGCCTGCGCATCGCGGAGACGGCCGGGTATGCCGTATCCATCACCTACATGATTTCCTATCTCCACACCAACGGGCTGGCGGAAAAGTCGGAGACCCTCATCGCGCTCTGCATCGCCTCGGCCATCGGCATCTTCGCCACGATGTATTGGGGCGCCTTGACCGACAAGGTCGGTCGGAGGTCGCTCTACATCTTCTCCACGGCGTTCGCCGTCGTCTTCGGGATCCCGATGTTCATGATGGTCAACACCGGGATGTTCTTCTTCATCGTCGTCACCATTGTCCTGGCCTACGCGGTGTGCCAGAACTCGCTCGCCGGCGCGCAGGGTTCCTGGTTCCCCGAACTGTTCCAGGCCCGGACTCGTTCGTCAGGTGCATCGCTGGCCTACCAGATTTCAGCCATGGTCTCCGGTTTCACGCCCTTCATCACCACGCTGCTGTTCATATGGCTTGGATGGATGGGCCCGGCCCTGCTGTTCAGCTTCTATGCGGCCATTGGCCTCTGGGCGGCACTGGTGACCCGCGAAACCTGGGGCCCGGCCGAACGGCGGCTCGCCGCCGAGGCGGAAGCCTCAACACCGGCACCGTGCCCCAGCCCCACAGCCCTGACGAAGTAGAGGACCATGATGAACACGCTTTCCGCAACAACGACCACGATCCCGGCGCCCTCCCGGGCCGAGCGGACACGTCATGTCCGGGAATTCGCGTACCGGATGCGCCACCACGTTCTGGACATGGGAGAGGTCCAGGGGCAGGGCTACGTCGGCCAGGCCCTGGGCGCCGCCGAGATGTTCGCCGTCGTCTACGCAGACCAGTTGAACTTTCGCGCCGAAGAGCCCGATTGGGCCGCCCGGGACCGGTTCCTGCTCTCCACGGGCCACTACGCGATCGGCCACTATGCCGCCCTGGCCGAGGCCGGCACCATTCCCGTCGCCGAACTGGAGACCTACGGATCGGACGATTCCCGGCTGCCGATGTCCGGTATGTCCACCTACACCCCGGGCATGGAAATCTCCGGTGGATCCCTCGGGCACGGGCTGCCCGTCGCCGTCGGCACGGCGCTTGGCCTGCGCCACCAGGGCTCGACCGCGAAGGTCATCAACTTCATGTCCGACGGCGAGCTCGACGAGGGCTCGACGTGGGAAGCCGCCATGGGCGCGCACCACCACGGACTCGACAACCTGACCGTCCTGGTCGACATCAACGCCTTGCAGGCCGACGGCAAGACCGACACCGTCCTGCGCACCGAACCGGTGGCCGACAAGTGGGCCGCCTCCGGTTGGTTCACGCAACGTGTCGACGGCAACGACGCCGGCGCGCTGGTGGAGGCCTTCGACGCCGCGGCCGATCCACAACGACGACTCAACCGTCCCGCCGTCATTTTGTGCGACACGCGCATCGGCCGCGGAGTGCCGATGCTGGAAACCCGGGAGAAGGCTCACTTCATGCGCATCGAGGAACACGAATGGCAGCTCTGCCGAGAAGAACTCACCGCCGGAAGCGAAGGACTGAACCGATGACCACCACACCGACCGCGAAGCGCCTGAAGACCTCGGCCATGATCGCCTCCATCGCCGAAGAGGGCCAGAAGACCACGCTCGCGCCGTTCGGCCATGCGCTGGCACGGGCAGCCGAGCAGAATCCCGCCATCGTTGGATTGACGGCGGATCTGGGCAAGTACACGGACATGCATGTGTTTGCCCAAGCCCACCCCGATCGTTTCTTCCAGATGGGGATGGCCGAGCAGCTCCTGCTCGGGGCCGCCGCCGGCATGGCGCAGACCGGGTTGGTCCCGTTCGCCTCCACCTACTCGGTGTTCGCGGCCCGCCGTGCCTATGACTTTCTCTGCCTGGACAGCGCCGAGCCAAACCTGAACGTCAACGTCGTCGGCGGGCTCCCGGGCCTCACGACCGGTTACGGTCCCAGCCACCAAGCGACCGAGGACATGGCAATCTTCCGGGGCATGCCGAACCTGACCATCGTGGACCCCTGTGATTCGGTGGACATCGAACAAGTCGTACCGCAATTGGCTGACAGCGAGGGGCCGACGTACCTGCGCCTGCTGCGCGGCAAGGTCCCCACGGTCCTGGACGAGTACGACTACACCTTCGAGCTGGGCAAGGCGAAGGTACTGCGCGGGGGAGCAGACGTCGTGCTGGTTTCCAGCGGCCTGATGACCATGCGCGCCCTGGAGGCCGCCAAGGAACTGGCCAAGCACCACGTTGACGTGGCCGTCGTCCACGCCCCGACCATCAAACCGTTCGACGAGGAAACCGTGCTGCGCGAGATCGCCGGCGACCGCCTGGTGCTCACGCTCGAGAACCATACGGTCATCGGTGGGCTCTTCGAGACCGTGGCGTCAGCCGTCGTGCGCGCCGGGCTGGGGAAGCGGATTGTCCCGGTGGCCCTGCCCGACGAATTTCTCGATGCCGGAGCCCTGCCCACGCTCCACGATCGTTATGGGCTGTCCATCAGGGCCGTGGTCGCCAAGGTCCTCGCCGAACTCTAGGTTGCGGCGTCCCCGGGTCCCGCATGGCTGGACCCGGGCACGCGTATGCTGGGAGCCAATTGGTGAAGGTTAACGGTCGACGAATGACAAAGGGAGCTGGGCGGCAATGACAACGGAAATGATGTCACTGGGCGGTCTGCAGAAGACGAGTCTGCGGCAACAGGCGCTGTCTGCGCTGCGCAAGGCCATCACGACCGGTGAACTCCCGCCCGGCAAGCACCTGGTCGAGACCGAGCTCTCGGAAATGCTCCAGATCAGCCGCGGCACGTTGCGCGAAGCCCTGCGTCAACTCCAACAGGAGGGCCTAGTGGCCATTGGGGCGCGCGGGCGCCTGGCGGTCCGCAGTCTCGACACCGTGGAAATCCGTGACATCTTCGCCGTCCGGGCTGCGCTGGAAGTGCTGGCTGCGCAGACCCTGTGCCGGGTCGAGGATCGCAGCGAGGCACTGGAGTCACTGCGCTCCTGCCTTTCGGTCATGGAAGCGACAGCCAAGCTCGGGCTCGAAGAGGGAATTGAGGCGGACTTGGAATTCCACCGGGCGATGTGCCGGCTCAGTGGCAACGAGTCCTTGCTGCTGGCCTGGGAACAGCTGGAGGGCAGTATCCGCATGTCGATCATGTGGGCCGGCAAGGACCGCGGCATGAAGAACATGGATGCCGGGCGCCACGCCGACATCGTCGACGCCATCGAATCCGCCGATGCTGAACTGGTGGGGAACGTCATCCGCACCCATATGGATACCGCAGCCAACGTGTTGGTCCAGGGCTGATACCGCCGGGGACCGCTCGCCAAGCGGGGGGTCCCATCCAGGGCCTAATCCGGCTCGCGTTCGTCCTCATCGTCGGGTACCGACTGCGATTGCTCGAAGACGTCGGCCTCATCGGCCTCCAAGCCCTCCAGGTCGGAGTGCAGGGCCGGTGCTTCCACTGCGTCTTCCGATGGATCCTCATCGAGGATGGCTTCCTCATCGGCATCGGCTGGCTGGAACGAGTTCTCCTCGCTGGACGGGTGGGGAGCCGGATTGGGTGTCATGGGCCGTTCCATGTGTTCCTCCCAGAACGTATCGGCGACGTGCTGTCCCCCTCCATTTTCCCCACACGGCGAAGGGGCGCAAGGGAAAGCCCGCCGTCGTGATCACGACGGCGGGACTCCCACCTGCAAATGCCCGGGAGGCCGGCTATTTGCCGAAGGCGTCCTTGGCGTGCTCACCGGCCTGCTTGGCCTTGGCACCGGCCTGGTCGGCCTTGCCCTCTGCCCGCAGTTCCTCGTTGTTGGTGGCGTCGCCGGAGGCCTCCTTGGCCTTGCCGGTGGCTTCCTGGGCCTTGTTGCCGATCTTGTCTCCGAGTCCCATGGTGTTCTCCTTATTGTTGGTTGGGTGTTGCGGTCTGGTGGTGCGTGGACGGCCCGGTCCGGCTAGCCACGCGGTGGTTTGGCCGCGCCGCGTCGGCGGCCCAGCCGTCCCTTGATCCAACCGGTGACCGCGATGGCCACTGCGGCGATGATCCGGTTTCGCATGGTGGTTTCCTTCCCTCATGGATTGGCCCGCACGTTGTCGGAGGAGTCAGCTGGTTCGGGCCACCGAGTATTCGATGGCCAGGTGGTCCAGCTGGCGCCCCAGGCACTGCACGACGTCGGCCGCTACTCCAGCGGTCAGCGTCGCCGTCAGATCGGGCAGGTGGGTGGACGGTTCGGTGTGCACATGCAGCATCAAATCGGGCGCCTCCGCGCTGCCGCGCAGCACGGCCTTGGCCGCCGCCACCTCGGGCAGGGCCGCGGCGGCCTGTGCTGCCGCCGATTCGAGGACCTTCGGATCCAACGTGGTGGTCCCGGCACCCGGGTCGGCCGTGAAGCGCAGCGTTTCCGCCCGTTGGGAACGGGGGATCTGCCGGCCCAGCCAGGCCAGGCCAAGCAGCAGCACGATCACCCCGACGGCGATCATGGCGGCGGGCAGCCACGGCTGCTCCAGCACACCGGCGGCACCGGGTGCCACTGGGGCCCCCGGATCGGCCAGCAAACCGGAGGCCCCCGCTGGTGCGCTCGTGCCGGCGGTGGCCTGCAGCCAGGGCCAGACGGTCCACAGTCCGACGGCCAGCAGCACGATGCCGAGCACGATCAGCAGGGTGCGGTTCAACGCGGTGGGGTAGGTCCTCATGAGGAACTCACCATTCTGACTGTGGTTTTCGGGATCCGACCCTCCAGGTTGGCGGCCAGGATGTCGTCGGACACGGTGTGCACGGCGATGGCGAGATCGCCGTGCTCGCGCAACGGCGTGCGGACGCGCACCGACATCGAGGTGCCCCGCAGCCGGGCGGTGCAGGAACCGACGCCGTCCAGGGCGCGCACCCGGTTCTCCACCAGATGCTGGGCGCCGCGGCGGGTGACGACCGCCTCCGCCGTGCCGACGACTCCATCGGCCGTGCGGACCGGGGTGCTGCGGCTGGTGGGGCGGCCCGGAAGGATCCCACACAGCACCATGACCAGGCCGAGCACTGCCACGACGGCGCCGGCAGCGGCTACAGAGCGTGCGCCCCATTCGCGTTCCCCGGCGTCGGCCAGGAAGGTCGCCGCGGCCGGCCATTGCCCGTCTTGCAGGCGCAGGATCGCCAGGACGGCCACGGCGGCACCGACGAGGATGAGGACCACTGCGGCGATCGATGCCGGAACCACGCGTGCGGGGCGTGGTCGCAGGGATGTCCTGGTCATCGGACCCTCCTCTCCGGTGGGGCGGCCTCGAGCCAATCCACCTGGATGTCCACGGGGGCCGCGGTCACGCCGGCGTAACGCTGCAGGTCATCGACGATGCCCTGGCGGACCTCGTCGGTGGAATGGCGGATGTCGCTGGGAAACCGGAGTCCGATCTTCACGGACACCGAGGCGGTGCTCCCGGCCACGGTGGCCGTGACCGGGGGCAGCGCGCTGAAGTCCTGGCTGGACCCGACCCCCAGGACGCCGCGGGTGCGGGCGCCGACTGCGGGATGCGAGGCAGCGGACTTGGCTGCGAGCCGGCTGACCGCCCGTTCGCTGATGGTCAGCCGGCCGCGATTTTGGGGGGCGTCAAGGACGCCCCGGGAGGGGCCGTCGGGGGCACCCGGGTGGATGGCGCGCATGTCAGCGCCGGCCTTGGATGCGGCCCGCCCAGTCCTGCAGGTCGACGCGTCCTTCCACGACACGGCCCACACCGAACGCGACGACGGCCACGACGGCCACCAGCAGCATGCGCCAGAACCCGCCGAAGGCCCACACCGTACCCAGGACCAGCCCGACGAGTACGCAAAAACGTGCGCTGTTCATGGTCTACGCCAGACGTTCGGAGCGCTCGGAAGCCGCGTCATCGTCGTCGTCCTCGGGCAGGTGCACGTCGGTGACGTTCACGTTGACCTCGATGACCTCCAGCGACGTCCCGTGTTCGACGGCCTGGATGATGCTGCGGCGGATCTCCTCCGCGACCTCGGCGATGGAGACGCCGTATTCGACGACGATGTTCACGTCGATGGCGGCCTGGCGTTCACCGGTCTCGACGCTCACGCCACCGGCGACGTTGGTCTGGGACCCGGGGATGCGCTCGGTCAGGTTGGAGAAAGCGCGACGAGCCGCATTGCCCATGGCGTAGACGCCGGGGACCTCGCGGGCGGCGACACCCGAGAGCTTCTGGACCACCGTATCGGCGATAGTGGTGGAACCGTGCTCGGTGTGCAGGGGGCCTGCGGGCATGCGCTCCACCTGGCTTGCCGCCGCGACGCGGGACTCCCCGGCGGTCTGGGGAAGCCCGGTGCTGGTGTTCTCGGCCATGATGTTCTCCGTTTCGTCTGACGTCTGGTTGCGTCTTACACCAGTACAGACGGTGCGGGTCGGGCATTCGTCACGGTCGAAGTGAAAAAACTTTTCCTAACCCGCTGGGTGGTGTGCCGGGCCGCCGTCGGCGTCGACGTCGGGTGCCCCGTGCTCCAGCACGGTGACGGTCACCGAGGACAGTTCGATTCCGTGAGAGGTCAGTACCCGATGCACCAGGTCCTGGACAGCGGCACTGACCTCGGTGGCGCGGTGTCCGGCGGCCACGGCGATGTCCAACCGTGCCTCGGCGGGCCCGGCTCCGCCCGAGAGCCGCAGGGCCTCGTGTGGTTCCTGCGTGCGCGTGGCCAGGGCACGCACGACGGCCAGCGTGGGCGGGAACACGGCGGTGACCCCGGCCAGGCGCAGTACTTGATCGACGGCGTCGGCGCGGGCCGCGGCCGTGGCGTGGATGGGGCTTGGGCTACTCATCGATGATGTCCTCCACGGTGACGTCCACTGTTGTGGCGGTGATGCCGAGTTCTGCGTCGAGGCGGTCGGCGACTGCTTGGCGGAGCCGCTCGGCGACCTCCGTTGCCCGCATCCCGACTTCCAGATGCACCCCGATCTGGCAGATGACGGCGGGATGGCCGTCCGCGTCCACCGCCGCGGCGGCACCGTGCTTGCGGAGCTCGATGCCCCGGACGGTGTCGGCGGCCCGGCGGATGACGTCGTTGAGGACGTAGACGCTGATCTCCAGCGGCCCCCGGGGGGTGAGCCTGACGCGGATGCGCCGGCCTCGACGGATCTCGGCCCGGATGCCCTCCATGGCCGAGCGGCGGATCCGCTCGAGTGTGGCGTCCTCCGCCGCGATCTCCGGCGGGTCCTCGCGCAGTTTCCGGGTGGCCAGCAAGAGGGGTTGGAGGCGGCGTCGTTGTTCCTGGCATTGCGGGCACGAGCGCTCGTGCGCGTCCGGGGGCAGGTCGAGCCGATCCCAGACGTCCTCCTCGGAGCGGTCGCAGGCCGGCACGGCGCCGGAGTGTGGTCCGGTGTTCATTTCCACGGGTCCATCCTTTCGGAGAGCGCGGTTCGTGCTCGGGCGATGCGGCCGCGGGTCGTGGCCAGCGTTGCGCCGGTGATGTCTGCGATCTCCTGGTATCCCAGCCCGTGGACCTCACGCAGGGTCCAGGCTTCGCGTTGGGCAACGGGCAGGGCCGCCAGATGCCGTGTCAGGGAGGCCAGGGCCAAGCGTGTCTCGGCCTCGCCGGCCGGGCCGACGTCAGGAACCCGGCTTGCTTCGCTGTCGCTGCGCAGCGCTTCCTGTTCGGCGGGATCACCGCCGTCGGGGCGTCGCTTGCGGATCGTGTCGATGCAGCGGTGCGAGGCGATGCGGTAAAGCCAGGTCGAGGCGGCCTCGGTCGATCGCAGTGTCGGCAGGCGCCGCCACGCGGCGACCAGGACGTCCTGGACCGCGTCCTCTGCATCCGGACCATTGCCGAGCATGCCGCGGCAAAAGCGCAGGATGCCGCGTTGGTGCCGGCGGACGAGTTCCTCGAAGGCATCGAGGTCGCCGGACTGGGCCCGCGCGACCAGCGCCGGGTCGGTCAGGACGGCAAGCATCTCGTTCATGGGCTCCCTCGAAGTGTCCAACAACGTGCGTCGGACCCCCTGGAGCGCTGTCTACGTGGAGCCGTGGGTCCATTCCCGAGGCTAGCACGCAGCCCGGACGCCGCCGCGGGCACCTACTTCCCGGATGGCTGGCGGGTGTTCAGCCGGCTGTGCTGGCGGGAGTAGGCGAAGTAGACGATGAACCCGATGGCCAGCCAGATGATGAACCGGATCCAGGTTTCGAGCGCCAGGTTGAGCATCAGGTAGAAGCACACGATGACCGCTGCGATCGGGATGACCGGGACCCACGGAACCCTGAACGATCGCTTCAGGTCCGGGCGGGTCCTGCGCAGGATCACGACACCGATGGAGACCAAGATGAACGCGGCGAGGGTGCCGATGTTCACCAGCTCCGCCAAGGTCGAGAGCGGGACGAACGTGGCCAGGATCGTAATGGGGATGGCGGCCAGGAGGGTGAACCGGTACGGGGTGCCGAAGCGCGGGTGGGTCTTGGCCAGGCCGATGGGCAACAGGTGGTCGCGCGCCATGGCGAAGCCGACGCGCGTCTGCCCCAGGAACAGGATCATGCAGACCACGATGAGGCCAATGCAGGCACCGATGGCAATCAGGTTGCCCATGACCGGCAGCCCCACGGCGTCGAACGCGGTTGCCAACGGGGCACCGTCGGTGGGATCGATGTCCTTGTAGCTCTGCATGCCGGTGATCACCAGCGAAACGGCGATGTACAGCACGGTCACGATGGCCAACGAACCGAAGATGCCGATGGGCATGTTGCGCTGGGGGTTCCGCGTTTCCTCGGCCGTGGTCGCCACGACGTCGAACCCGATGAAGGCGAAGAACACCATGGCCGCCGCGGCGAAGATGCCCCCGACGCCGTAGACGCTCGGATCCAGGTTGAACAGGGTCTGGACCAGAGGCAGGTGCAGGGCGCCACCGCTGGCCTCGGGCGGGGTTTCGGCTGGCGGGATGAAGGGCGACCAGTTGGCGAGATTGATGAAGAAGATGCCGACGACGATGACGGCCAGCACCACCAGCACCTTGATGGCGGTGACGACCTGGTTGATGCGGCTGGACAGCTTGATGCCGGTGATGAGGACGATTGTCAGCCCGAGCACCAACAGTCCGGCCGGGAGGTTGAGATAGCCCTTCTCCGCGGTGGCGATCGCCTCGGGGATCTCGAAGGGGGTGCCGGAGAGCACGACGCCGAGGTACTGGCTGAAGGAGGTGGCCAGGGCCGCGGCCCCCACGGTGAATTCCAGGATCAGGTCCCAGCCGATGATCCATGCCAGCAGTTCGCCCATGGTGGCGAACGTGTAGGTGTAGGCGCTGCCGGCCGCCGGGACGGTCGAGGCCAGTTCGGCATAGCAGAGGGCGGCCAGGGCACAACCCAGCCCGGCGATCAGGAACGAGATGGAGATGGCGGGTCCGGCGTTCGAGGCCGCGGCCTGCCCGGTGAGCACGAAGATGCCGGCACCGATGCAGACGCCGACGCCAAACACGATGAGATCCAGGGCCCCGAGGTTCTTCTTGAGCTGGTGCTCCGGTTCCTCGGTGTCTTGGAGTGTTTGTTCGATGGATTTGGTGCGGAAGATCCCGTTCGACATGGTGACTCCTCAGCAGGAAATGAAACCGACTGTGATGTAGATCACCATACCCTTGGCCAGGCAGACCCGATAGACGGGCGCGTATCAACCATGTACGCAAATGGTCGACGCCCACCTGTGAAGGGATTAGTGTCAAGGACATGGGACTCGTACTGACGTTAATCATTGTTGGAGTTATTCTGCTCATCCTGGGCGTCGCCGTGAAGGCAGCGATGTTCCTTTTGTGGATCGGCATCGCCTTGCTGATCATTGGCGCGGTGATGTGGATCCTGCGGGGCATCAAGCGCCGCGTCTAGGCACCCTATACGTAAGAGCGAAGCGGCTGCTGCCACGCCCGGGAATACCGGGATGTGGCAGTAGCCGCTTTTTTGTATGCCAGTGGTGCCTCTGAGAATCCTGGAGGTATCGGCGGGGAACATGGTTTACATCGCACTCAGCGAGCGAGCCGAGGAGGAAGACCAGGGCCGCGATAACATCCGACATCATCGGGCCCCGCGCCGGCTGTGGTTCCAGGAGCCAGGTGGAGCTGCGAACTCAGCGGGAACGTCGCCCGTAGTGCACGAACGCCGGTCCAGGCTGCGCCGCCGTCGGTCTTCGGCGGCCTGCTTTCGTCACCGTGCGTTGCCTCGGTTGCCGCAGCCGTGGCGCTGTATCGGGCCTCGGGAGGACTCTTATCACTTATGCGGACGGCGGGTTTGGCGGCGGCCTGGCGGATGAAGGAAGTGAAAGCCTCGGCGGTGGCCAGCCATCGCAAAGCCTCCCGATGGGCCGAACCGATGATCATGCACTGCGCCGGGCTCCGCGTCGGCAAACGGGTGGTTACCTAGTCGTCTTTGCGGGCCATGGGCAAACGCGCCGTGAAGGTGCTCCCCACGCCGGGCGTGCTTTCCACGGAGAGTGAACCGCCGTGTGCCTCCACCAGATCGCGGGCGATTGCCAGACCCAGCCCGGTTCCCGGGATGCCGGAACGGCGGGCGCTCCGGGAGCGATAGAAGCGGGTGAACAACTGCTCGACCTCCTCGGGGGTCATGCCCTCGCCGGTGTCCGACACCGCAACCACGGCGGAGTCGCCGGTGTTTTCGATCTCCACCGTGATGTGGCCGCCAGCAGGCGTGTACTTCACGGCGTTCGAAACGAGGTTGTCGATCACCTGGCCCAGGCGTTGCGGGTCCGCCCGTAGCGGCAGAACGTCGGGGCCGTCCGCCCGCAAGTCCAGGCCGGCAGCCCGGGCTGCCTGTCCCTGCGATGCCACCGAGGCGCCCACGATGTCCATCAGGTCGGCATCGTCGAGGCGCAGTTCCATGGTGTTCGAAGCGGCCGTGAGCAGGTCGTTCACCAGATGCAGTAGACGCTGCGCATTGCGTTCCGCCACCGCGATGGAGCGCAGGGCCGGGGTCGGCACGCCGGGCAGATCCTGGACCACCTCGAGATAGCCGAGGACCGACGTCAGCGGGGTCCTGAGCTCATGGCTCACGTTGGACAGGAAGCGGTCCTGGGCCTGGTTGGCCTCGATGCGTTCCGTGACGTCCAGGAAGACGATGACGGACCCGGCGAATCCACCCTCCGGATCCGTGAGTCGGCGCGCTGATACGGCAAACGCGCCGGCGTGGCCGTCGGATCCGATCCAGATCAGCTCGTCGGTGAATTCCTCCCGGCGTATGGCGCGGTATACCGGTCGTTCGTGTTCGGGCAGCGGATTGGCCTGGCGTTCACCACGTCGCCCGGCACCGGATAGTAGGAGATCGGCTTCCTGGGGGTCGTCGTTCCCATCGGGGGCTCCCATGAGGTGGTGGCGTCGCTGGGTGTCGTTCATCAGGATGTCGTGGCCGTCGCGGTCCACGGCCACGACGCCGACGTTCGCGGCGTTGAGCACGGCATTGAGGAGGTCTCTCTGGGTGTGCGAGGCATCCAAGGCGTCGGCGACGCGCCGGTCGGCAGCCATCATGCTCGCCACCGCGATGTTCGCGGTCACGCCCAGGGCCACCACGATCACGGGCATGACCAGGGGGCGGCCGAAGGTGGAGAGGTTCAGTTCCAGCCCGTTGTGCCAGTACTGCACCCAGCAAATGAGCAACGTGGAGCAGAATCCGACGATGAGGGTGGCCCGTGGGTGGAGGGCGGACCACGCCATCCAGAACACCGGGATGATGGCCAGCATCGGCAATCCGGTCAGGATCGGGTACGCCCCGGCGGCCAGGAAGAGGATCCCGACCAGGTCGAGCAGCGGGAGCACCCAGTAACTGCCGGGTTTCAAACGCTGCCAGGGGATCACCGCGGCGGCAATGGTCAGGAACGCGATCAGGACCAGGCCGATCTGAAACCACGGGTCCCTGCCGACCTGGGCGTCGGCAAAGAGCAGGTCTACCAGCACCATGAGGGCGGTGGCCAGGGTCAGGGGCAGATGGCTGAGTAAGATGCGTCGACGCAGTGGCAGCTCGCCGAACTGGCGACCACCCATGAGGGCACGCAGCAGCGGGCGGAACGGTGTCATGCGGGGGACGTCCTCGGCGGGTGTGTTCACTGGGGGTGGCAGAAGGCCTCGGTTGCGGCCTTGTAGCCTTGCACGATGATCTCGTCTTCGGCATAGAGGACCGTCTGGGCTGTCGTGTGCTGCCACTTCCCTTCCGGCTGCCGGACCGCAACGACGGTGATGCCGAATTTGTCGCGTAGCCGCAGGACCGCCAACGGCCGGTCCTGGGCGGCCTCCGGTGGACGGGTGCGCACCATCACGAAGTCGTCCTCGATTTCGAGGTAGTCCAGCATCCCCCCACGCACGAGGTGGGCCGTCCGCCGGCCCATATCATGCTCGGGGCGGATCACGTGAACGATGCCCAATTGCCCCAGGATCTCCGCATGGGGTTCGGAGATCGCCTTGGCCCAGATCTCGGCATGGCCAAACTTCACGAGGCGGGACGCGATGAGGATGCTCGCTTCGATGTCATTGCCAACCCCGACGACGACGACGTCCATCTCGTCGATGCCGAGCTCCCTGAGCGTCTCCTCGCGGGTGGCATCGGCGCGGACGACATGGGTGAGGAGCCCGTTAAAGGATTGGACAGTGTCCTCGTCGAGGTCGATGCCCAGGACCTGCGTGCGCTGGGCCTCGAGTTCGAGTGCCAAGGAGCCGCCAAAGCGGCCCAGGCCCATGACACCGACGGTTCTGGCGCCCTTGGGCGTTTGGGGCATGCGTTCGGGGCGTGTGGACTTAGCCAATGAGGGGCCTTTCCTTGGGGTATTCGTAGAGCGGTGCGCGGCTGCGCAGCGCCAGTGCGGAGGCCAGTGTGACCGGGCCCAGGCGGCCAATGAACATGAGGAAGACGAGAATGAGCTGGCCGGCGGGAGGAAGCCCTGCGGTGATTCCCGTCGACATGCCAACGGTTGCGAACGCCGAGACGACCTCAAACAGGAGGCGTTCCTGCCCGAAGTCGGAGATAAACATCAGTGCCATGGTCGAGCCGACGACCAACGCCAAGGCCAGCAAGACGACCGTGATGGCCTGGCGGTGTACGGCTCGTGAGAGTCGTTTTCCAAAGATGTTGACCGCCGTACCGCCGCGCACCTCGGTCCAGAGGATGAAGAACAGGACGGCAAAAGTGGTGACCTTCAGGCCACCGGCTGTGCCTGCCGGACCACCGCCGATGAACATCAGGATGTCCAGGCCCATCCAGGACACCGGATGCAGCTGGCCGATGTCAACGCTATTGAAGCCGGCGGTCCGGGCGACGACTGATTGGAAGAAGCTGGCCAGAATGCGTTGGCCGGCCGGCAAGTCGCCGATCGTGGCGCGGTTCGTCCACTCCACCAGGGTGAGGAATATGGTGCCGGCTGCCAGGAGGATGGCCGATGACCAGAGCACGAGCTTGGTGTGCATGCTCCAATGGGCCGGCCGCTGGTAGTGCCGGCGCAATTCGAAGAGGACAGGGAATCCGAGGCCGCCAGTGATCACGGCGGCGGCGATGGGAAGGCAGATCCACGGATCGCCCACGAAACCCATCAAGTTGTCGGTGTAGAGCGCGAATCCTGCGTTGTTGAAGGCGGAGACGGCATGGAAAACCCCTTCCCAAATCGCGCGCCCCGGGCCATATCCATAACCGAAAAAGAAGCGCAGGGCCAACAGGAGTGCAGTGGCTGCTTCGGTGATGAGCCCGATTTTCAGGACACCGACCAGTACACGTCCCACGTTTCCCACACCCGTTGACTTGGTTTCCGCGGAGGCCTGGAGCTTGGCCCTGAGCCCCAGGCGTCCCGCCAACAGGATGCCCAGGAGGGCGCCGAACGACATGACACCGAACCCTCCGATCTGGATCAGGCAGAGGATGACCACTTGGCCAAACCCGGACCAGTAGGTGGGCGTGTCCACGGTGATCAGACCCGTGACGCAGACGGAGGACGTGGCGGTGAACAATGCATCGAGCCAATCGGCCCCGCCCGGGCCCGCCTTCGACATCGGAAGCATCAGGAGCCCGGTTCCGACCACCACGGCAGAGAAGAACCCCGCGACGATCAAGAGCGCCGGGGTATTCGGCCGATGGCGGCGAATGGCGCCGCGCGCCGGCCGCCGGATGCCGAGCCGCCGGGCCACCCCGGCGATCCGGGTGCGGAGGGGGGAGGCGACGCGGCGCACGCGCCGCTTCCAGCGGGCCCTGAAATGCATGGATACAACGTAGCAGCAGATTTCCCCTCCGCGGTGCTGTGGGCCCGCCGGGCAGCGAGCCGGAATCATGCATCGCGGGTCGTTCACTTCCCGCGGACCAGCGGCCGATCCACGTCGATTCCGATTGAGGGAAAACCTATGAATATCCATGCAAAAAACAGTTTTACGTATGTGCAGATCGGGATCATGCTTTCCAGTGAGCACCATCACAGCTTGGCCTGAAGGAGTAACCCCGTGCACAACACATCCCTGAACCCCCGCGTCATCACCCTGGGCACCGCCGGCGGCCCCCGCTGGTGGACCGGGGAGAACGCCGGCCGCCGCTCGGGAATCGCCACCGCCGTCGTCGTCGGGGAGGCCGTCTACCTGGTCGATGCCGGCAGCGGTGTCGGCAACCAGCTCATGAAGGCCGGCTTCACCACCGGTGACCTCCGCGGTATATTCCTGACCCACCTGCACTCCGACCACACCATCGACCTGGCGTCGCTGGCCATCTTCGGCTTGTTCACGCTGAAACCGGGCCAGGCCCCCATCCAGATCATCGGGCCCGGCGACCGCGGCGCCCTGCCGCCCGCCTCGCCCCGGGCGGCAACCGCGCCACGACCGCTTTATCCCGCGAACCCGACACCGGGAACGGCCGTCATGTTCGACCACCTGATGCAGGCCTACGCCACCGACCTGAACGACCGCGTCATCGATGCCCTCCGCCCCTCGCCGCTGGACCACTTCGCGGCCTCGGACATCGAGATCCCCGCAGGAACCGGCTACCACCCGAATGAGAACCCGACGCCGGAGGCCTTCGTCCCGTTCGAGATCTACCGCGACGAGTTGGTCACCGTCACCGCCACCCTGGTTGAGCACCCGCCGATCGCGCCAGCGTTCGCGTTCCGCTTCGACACGGTCGAGGGATCGGTGACCATCTCCGGCGACACCGCGCCCTGCGAGAACCTCGTCACGCTGGCCCAGGGAACCGACCTGCTGCTGCATGAGGCCATCGACTTCGACTGGGTCCAGCAGATGTACGGATCGGTCGGAACCGAGGCGGCGCAGGCGTCCATGGACCACCACCGGCGATCCCATACCTCCCCGGACCAGGCCATCGAACTGGCCGAACGTGCGGGCGCCCGCAGCCTGGCCCTGCACCACCTGGTGCCGGGAACCACCCCACTCTCCGTCTGGCTGTCCCACGCCGACGGCTTCTCCGGAACCTTCCTGGTCCCGGAGGACCTCGATACGATTTCCTTTGCACGCCTTCCCCTTGAAATGGCAGCCACCCGATGAAAACCACCACCGATAACCCGGCAGTGAACGAACCACTTCTCGTCCCTTCCCTGAACACCCCGCAAATGCGGCGGATCCTGGCCTCTTCCTTCATGGGCAGCGCCATCGAGTTCTACGACTTCATCCTCTACGCGACCGCC
This sequence comes from Arthrobacter sp. ASL1, assembly GCF_056680475.1. Taxonomy (NCBI): domain Bacteria; kingdom Bacillati; phylum Actinomycetota; class Actinomycetes; order Micrococcales; family Micrococcaceae; genus Arthrobacter; species Arthrobacter sp. ASL1. The sequence continues at coordinate 1,103,241 of NZ_CM155284.1, read as the reverse complement.
GCGTCGCTGGTCTTCAACAAGGTCTTCTTCGTGGGCCTGACGCCGACGGTGGCCATCTTCGCGTCCTTCGCGACCCTGGCCGTCGGCTACCTCGCCCGCCCGGTGGGCGCCATCGTGTTGGGGCACTTCGGCGACAAGCTGGGGCGCAAGGGCGTGCTGATCACCTCCATGACGATCATGGGCGCGGCCTCGATGCTGATCGGCCTGCTGCCCACGACGGCACAGGTCGGCATGATTGCCCCCATCGCCCTGATCGTGCTGCGTGTCGCGCAGGGCCTGGCGGTCGGCGGGGAATGGGGCGGTGCCATGCTCATGGCCTTGGAGCATGCGCCCAAAGAACGCCGCGGATTCGCCGCCAGCTTCGCGAACATGGGCGGGCCTGCGGGAGCGGTGCTGGCCACCCTCGCCGTATCGGCGGTCTCCATCCTCCCCAATGACCAGTTCCTGACCTGGGGGTGGAGGATCCCCTTCATCGCCAGCATCGCCCTGGTCGCCGTCGGGCTCGTGATCCGGCTCAAGGTCGCAGAGTCCCCGCTCTTCCTGGCGCTGGAAGACAAGGCGGAAGAAAAGCGGTTGCCGATCATGGAGGTGCTGACCAAGTACCCGAAGTCCGTCATCAGCGGCACGCTGGTGGGCATGAGCTCATACACCGTGCAGGGACTCATGACGGTCTGGGCGATCTCCTACGTCGTCGACTCCGTCGGGATGGACCGCACGTCGGTGCTGAACATCAAGGCCATCGGCGCCACGCTGACGATCATCGGTGTCTTCTTCGCCGCGCGCTTCTCCGACCGCATTGGACGCCGTCCGGTCATGATGATCGGCATCATCGCCGGTGCAGTGTTCGCACTGCCCATCATGTTCATGCTGCAACTGGGGCAGCTCTGGCTCTTCGCCATTGGACTGTTCGTGGCCAACGGCCTGATCCAGGCCTTCATCTTCGGTCCCTTCGGCGCCTTCACGGCCGAGTTGTTCCCGACCCGGATGCGCTACACCGGCGCCTCGCTGGTCTACCAGGCCTCCTCCACCTTGGGTGCCGGCTTCACGCCGATGATCGTGGCCGGTCTGGTGGTCCTCGGCGGCGGGTCGCTGTGGATCGCCGGGGCCGTGTGGGCTGCCGCATTCCTGGTCGCGGCTTTGGCGATGCGCACGGTGAAGGAAGGCAAGGACGCGGACCTCACGGCAGCGGAGATGTAGGCCAACCGGAGATCTTCCAGCCACGCAGGGGTGGGCATCGAGCTATTCGATGCCCACCTCTGCGTCACGTTCGGCGCCGATCCGTTGGCAGAAATCGACGAACGCCTTCAGGCGCAGGCTCGGCCGCTCCGAGGCCGTGTAGGCGACGCAGATGTCGCTGGTGCCCACGGGGCCGTCGATCTCCACGACGGCCAAGGGGAGGCCGTCGTAGCTCAGGTTGGTCGGCGGACGCTGGACCAGGACCGTGTAGCCCAGCCCCCGGGCCACCATCCCGCGCACGGTCTCGATGCTGGTGGAGCTCCAGGCGATCTTCGGATCCAGACCAGACATGCGCAGGTTGACCAGCTGGTTGTCGCGGACGGTGGGGATGTCCAGGGACACGAAGTCCTCGTCGGCCAGGTCGGCGAGCTTCACGCTGGGGAAGCGGGCCAGGGGATGGTCGGCTGCCAGGAGCACGTAGGGTCGGCCGCGCATCAGCGTGGTTGATTGGACGCGGGGGAGCAGGTGGCGGGTGTGGGTGATGACGGCATCCAGATAGCCGGCGAGCATGCGCTCCTGCAGGTCGCCGCCGTCGCCCTCGATGATGGTGACGTCCAGCCCCGGATGGGGCAAGGTGAACTGCTCGCAGACCACGGGCAGCCAGAAGGGCGAGAGGCTGGTGTAACAGCCGATGACCAACGGGCCGGACAGCGTGCTGTTGCGTTCCCCGATCCGGTCCTGGACTTCTTCGGCGTGGTGGACCAGCTGCCGGGCATCGCCCAGGAATTGGATGCCCACGGCGGTGAGCACCACCCCGCGCGCCCGGTGGCGCACCAGCAATTGGGAGCCGACGACGCGTTCGAGCTCGCCCATGGCCTGGGACATGGCGGCCTGGGAGATGTGGCAGGCGGCGGCAGCGCCGGAGAAGGAGCCGTTGTCGGCGACGGCGACGAAGTACTGCAATTGCCTGAAGGTGTAGTTGACCACCCGTTCAGCGTAGGCGAGCCGCGTGTTCGGTGGGAGCCGCGCTAGGACAAGCGGGCAGGATCCACGTCCGACGGCGGCACCACGTGGGCCAGCTGCCTCAATGCATCGCGCAACCGCAGGGCACCGAGGTGGCTGTTCTCCACCTGGGCGCGCGCGGATCGGGCCAGGTCCGGATGATCGGTCACGACGCCCGCGACGCCGTCGTACATGTATTTGCGGATGCGGTCCTCGCGGTTGACAGTCCAGACGTAGACCGGCTTCCCCTGCGCGCGGGCCTCCTCCAGCAGGCGGGGGGAGTATGAGGCCTGCTCGACCACCAGGAAATCGCAGTTGACGTCGGGGGCACCACCGGCGGTCATCGCGATCGTGTACCCGACGGACAGATCGGGGCGCCGGGCCTTCAACGCCTCCACCAGGTCGGCATCCAGGGAGTGGTAGATGTTGTCCTCCAGCGGGCCCACACTCTGGAGCTCGGCGATGAACCGGTCCATGAAGTCGGGGGTCTCGTGGCCGTGGACCTTGGGCTCGATGAGGAGCTTGATGCCCAGTTTCCTGGCATGGCGGACGTAGTCCACCATCGAGGGGATCGTGTCGGAGAAGCCGCGGGAGCTGACGGTGATCTTCTCGGCCTGCGCCAGCGTCAGGTCATAGGTGTTCACGTTGTGGCCCGAGAGCACCAGCAGGTTCGTGTCGTGGCTGGCGATGAAATGCCCGTCCTTCGTCTGCTGGACGTCGACCTCGACCACATCGGGGTGTTGGGCGGCGGCCGCATCCAGGGCACTGATCGTGTTCTCCACCCCGCCCCAGACATAGCCCCGATGGGCGATCACCAGCGGGTCGGCGGTCTGCACCGGGGCGGCCGCCACCGATGGCGCACCCATGACCGCCATGACCAGTGCCGTGGCGCCGGCCCCGAGACGGAATGCCAGGCGTCGTCCGTCGCGGGCGCCGGTCCCGGCGGCAGTATGCGGCCGCTGAGGCCCTCCGGGAACGGTTTCGCCGCGATGCGGTTGGCGGGGCAGGAGGACATGGATGATCGCGACGGTGGCGCCGACCAGGAGCACGAAGGTCAGGGCCTGGCTGAAACCCTGACCCACCACGGCGACCAGACGCGAGTCGCTCTGCAAGAGAACGCCGGGCAGCTCGGCCAGCGCGGCCATGGCACGGCCCGGTACCTGGTAGGCCAGGAGCACGGCGGCGGCGGGGGAGACCAACAGGAGCGGAAGGTGCAGGCGACGACCGCTCGTCGTTTTCCAGCTGGCGGCCATGGCGCGCAGCGGGCTCAGACGTTGCATCACCACGGCCGGCAACGTCGCGATCAACCGCAGGTTCAGGTAGAACAGTGCGCTGGTCATGCCCAGGTAGATGGCGATGCTCAGCGGCTTCTTCAGGTACTCGGCCGTGACGAAGGGGGCGATGCCGATCTGATGCGTCAGTGGAGAGAGCTCGCCCAGGCCGCTGATGGGCAGGAGCAGCAGCAGGTACAGACCGGTCACCGGCGCCTGCCATCCCATGGCCCGGCCGGTGGAACGCAGGGCCCGGCGCCCCGTCGTGGGACCCGGATGCGGCGAACCGGTGTCCAGGGCGTGGGCGAGGGCGATGACCGAGGTGTACTGCAGGCACAGCACCCCCGTGGACACCAGCCCCATGGCCAGAAGCCAGAGGAACGACGTCGGGTGCTGCAGCAGCAGGGAGAAGCTCTGGTCGGTCAGGTTCGGCGTTCCGAGGGCTTCCAGCGCGCCGCGGAACAGGAACCGCACGACGGGGACCACCAGCAACAGGACGAGCCCTTGCCAGAGGACCAGTGCGCCGGCGAGCGTGGACAGGTTGCGCAGGGACCAACGGCGCCCGGTCCGGGGCACCACGAGGTCACCCTGCAGGGCAGGATCTTCCTGCGCGTGTCCGCGTTGGCCGATGGCGCTATCCCCCGTTCGTGGCTGGTCCGGTGGTACCGTCCGTCCGGCGCGGTACACGAAATCTTCCGCTTCAATTTACCAACGGTTCACCTGCGCCTCCACATTTTGGGACCCGCGCCACGTCCCGGTGATCGGCCACAGACGGGCCGGAGGCGGTGTGCCTACCATGGGGCATGGCACTTCGACTGAGTGAAATTGTCCTGGAAAGCCGGTCCCCGGAGCAGCTGGCGCGGTTCTGGTGCGCTGCACTGGACTACGTCGTCCTGGACCAGGAGGAGGACGGGTCCCTGGAGATCGGACCGTCCGGCGGATTCGGTGGGCCGCAGCCCACGATCATTTTGAGCGCACGTGCTGAGCCCACTCCGCAACGGGGGCGGCTGCACTTCGACCTCAACGCCATGGCTTCGACCCAGGAGAATGAAATCCAGCGCCTCCGGGAACTGGGCGCCACGGACCTGGACATCGGACAGAGCCGCGATGAGGGCTGGGTGGTCTTGCAGGACCCGGAGGGCAACGCGTTCTGCGTGCTGAAGGCGGTACTGACGCCATGAGTGGAGTCCGGCGCGCCGGCATGAGGAAACTGTTCTGGCGTCCATCCGAGGGGCCCTTGACGACAACATGGTTTTGGCCGGTCGTCTATGTCCTCGGAACGATCGTGATCTCCCTGCTGCTGATGCAGTACCGGCCCGATCCGCACAGCGCGTGGGTCGGCTGGCTCTGGCCGGGAAGCCACGACGGAGCGTCCACGATGCTGCAGGTGGTGGCGACATCGATCATGACGGCCGCGACCATCACCTCCTCGCTCACCGTCGTCGCATTGCAGTTGGCCTCGCAACAGTATTCACCTCGGTTGTTGCGGGAATTCGCCCGGGACAGGTTGATCCAGGGAGTACTGGGGCTCCTCGTCTCGACCTTTGCCGCAGCCCTCATGGCGTTGCGCGCCATCGCAGACTCGCGGCCGATGCCGGTTGCCCTGGTTTTCCTCGTGATGGTCATGGGCTTCGCGTCGGCATGCGCGCTGTTGTTGTTCGTGGGGCACATCGTCAAATCCCTCCGCGTGGAAAGCATGATGGCCGCCACTCATCGCGAAGCGGTGGCCGTCATTGAACGGGAGAGCCACCCCCACGGCCAGATCCGACCCCCGGAGGGCCCGGAATCGGTGCGCCGAACGGATGGACGGACCGTAAAAGCCGTGCGTGGTGGCTTCGTGCGTGGCGTCGATATTTACGGGCTGATGAAGTTGGCAGATCACGAAGGGGTCGTCCTGCAGCTCTTCTGCCAGCCGGGCGACAACATAGCACGGGGCGCACCGGTGGCGGAGGTCTTTGGCGGCAGCCGCGACGAGTCGGCCACCGCGGACCTGGACGCCCTGGTTTGCCGGACCTTGGACATCGGCTTCGAAAGGACCAGCGACCAAGACGCGGCCTTGGGCCTGCGCCGGCTGACGGACATCGCCGTCAAGGCGACCTCCCCGGCCATCAACGACCCGGTGACGGCCTCGAACTCCGTCAACCACTGCACGGATCTTCTCATCCGACTCCAGGGAAAGGACATCGGCTCCCGGATCTTCTTCGGACCCGACGGGGAGCCCCAAGTCATGGTGCCGGGCCGTGACCTGCGCTATTTCCTGGACCTGGTATGCGGACCTATCCGGCGCTATGGGCGGGGAGAACCTCTTGTGCTCAAGGCACTTTTGCAACTGCTGCGCGACTGCGCCACTGCGGCCCGTGATGAGGGACAACGGCGCGATATCGCTTTGCAGGTGGAGCTGATCGTGGCCGAATTGCCCGACCAGCTGCTGGACTACGACAGGGACTCCGTGCAGGCACTTGCCGATAGCGTCGGGTATGCCTTGTCGGGGGACATCACCGCCGCCTATCTCGATCGGGCGGGTGAAACCCGGTCGACGTGATCCGTCGGTGGCCCGGTGGCAAGCCGACCGTCACACCCGGGCCATCGGTGGAATCGGCCCCGTGGATGGTTTTCGTTCCCGGCGTGGATCAACTCCGCGTCGAGGGCCTGTCCACCGCACTCTGCTTTGGCAGCACACCCGAACAGGCCAGGACCAGCAATCCGGCCAACGGTACGACGAGCAGTCCGGTGGCCAGCGACGTGCGGTCGGCAATGGCCCCGACGATCGGCGGGGAGAACAGGAAGCCCAGGCGCATCAGCCAGCCCAGGACAGTCAGGCCAGTGCCGGGACGGAGGCCGGGCAATTCGTCGGCGGCGTGCATCGCGGCGGGGACGAGGGTGGCGGTGCCGAATCCCGCGAGCCCGAAGCCGATGATAGTGCTCGGCACGCTGGGGAAGGCGAGAGCCAGCCCAAAGGCGAGGGCGATCAGGACGCCACCGGTCCGGGCGACGGTACGCTGGCCGAACCGGTCCACCAGCCGGTCGCCGATCATGCGGCCGATGAACTGGCAGCCGACCAGGGCGACGAAGCCCAGGGCGGCCACCGGCGCGATGGCCCCAAGGGATCCCTGGAGATAGATTGCCGCCCAGGAGCTACCGGCGTCCTCCACCAGCGTGCCGCCGATCGCGACGAGCACCAGCGCCGTGAGGATTCCGGCAAGTCGCAGCCGTGAGAGGCGCGCAGGCGATGGGACGGCCTCGTCTGCTGTGGCGTCATCGGGGTCGATGGTGGTGCTCCGGCGCGGTTCGGCGCCGGGCAGGAGCAGGGGCAGGGCGATGAGGGCGACGGCGCTGAACACGGCCAGGGAGATCGCCAGGTGGATGCCGCGCGGGATGTCGAGTCCGGCGGCCGCACCGCCGAGCAGGCCACCGATCATGGCGCCGACGCTCCAGACGGCGTGGAACGAGTTCAGGATCGAGCGGCCGTAGGCGCGCTGGACGCGCAGGCCGTGGGAGTTCTGGGCGACGTCGGTGATCGCATCCATGGCACCACCCAGGAAGAGCGCGCCGGCCAGCATCGCCCAGCTCGGGGCCAGGCCGGCCAGCAGGACACCGGTGCCGGTGAGGATCGTGCCGGCGACGGCGACCCGGGAGGAATGGAAGCGACGGATCAGCGACGCGGCGGCCAGCCCGGCGATGAGCGCTCCCAGGGGAAATGCTGCGACGGCGGCCCCAAACGCCGCGTTGGACAGGCCGAGATCCTCTTTGATGCCCGGATAGCGGGGAAGGATGTTGGCGAAGAGGGCGCCGTTGGTCAGGAACAGCAGGGACACCGCCAGGCGGGCGCGGCGGTTGGTCCGGGTGGGGCCGGTTACGGCGGCGGCATTCGAGGGTGTGGGCGTCACCGTCCTACCGTATGTGGCCCGACCACCCGGCGCAGCCTCGACGGGTCATCGGATGCGCTAGGGCCACCAGACCGCGGCGAGCAAGCCGACCCCCGCGACGGCCAACAGGGCGATGGCGATGCAGTAGCTGCGGTACGCGCCGGTGGGATAGGCGCACCCGTCCAGGTCGGCGACGCCGCGGTCGTCGGGTAGGTCGCCGGTCTTCTGCTCCCGGGCGAGGTGGAACTGCGCGGAGAGGTAGCCGATGTAGGCGCGGCCCAGGAACACTGCGGAGAGCACGACGGCGGTGATCAGCACCGCATGCAGCCACTGCGGGGCATGGGCGATGGAGGTGCCGTTCAACCCGACAACAACCAGCACGCCGCCAATTCCACCGCCGATGTAGGTGCAGACCTTCTGGATCCGTTCGTAGCGCAGGAAACGGACGGCAAGGGTGTCCTGATCGGGGTCGTTGGCCACGGGTGGCATGGCTACTTGTCGAACAGTCCGTTGAAGATGCGGTGGAGCAGCTCGCCGAGGGCATCCAGATCGGCGGCCTCCATCGGTGCTTCGCCGGTGGCAGCACGGCTGATGGCACCCACTGCCGTCAGCTCGGCGGCATAGCCGGCGATCACCCTGCCGGTGGACTCGGGAGCGAAGCCGCCGAAACGTTCGACGGCCCGAGCGACGCTCTCGCGGATCTGCGGCTCGTCCGCATCCTGGTCCTCCAAAACGGAGTTCATCGTGTGTGATGCCGAGAGTCGTTCACGGGCGGCGTGGATGGCCTGGGTGACATCGTCCCCGCTGACCTCGACTGCGTAACCTTCCATGGCATGTTCCTTCCGCAGTGCAGGGCCCACGACGATGTGGGTGCAGATAGCTTGGCAGGTGCCCGGCCGGGCGACAAGGGGTGGTTGGTCATGAGCAGTTGGCATCGCCGCCTTTGAGAAAGAGCGTAAAAAACTCACTAGACAACTGTCTAGTGCGATGACAGAGTGAGGCCATGGCTGTAACGCAGCTCACTAGCGTTCTCAATGTCTGTCGAGGGAAAATATGGATTTCGCCAATCACGTCGCCGTCGTTACCGGAGCCGCATCGGGGATGGGGGCCGCGGGGGCGCGGGCCCTGGCCGATGCCGGCGCACGCGTCTATGCAGTGGACCTCCGGCCGGAGGCGCTCGACGCCGCCTGGTCGGGCCACGACTCGGTCACCCCCGTGGCGCTGGATGTCTCCGACTCGGCGGCGATCCAGGCCCTGTTCGAACGGGTCGGGCAGGAGCAGGGGCGGCTCGACATCCTGGTCAATGCCGCCGGGGTGGCGACGCCGAACCGGGAGAAGCAGGCCTGGGTCGACGGCATCAACAACGACATGCTTGCCGCCGCCAAGAAGGGCGAGGCGTACCACCCCGATTTCCTCTCCGGTGTCACCGACGAGGACTTCGACCGGGTGCTGGCTATCAACCTGAGCGGCACCTTCTACATGATCCGCGCCGCGGCACCGCTGCTCAAGCGCGCCGGCGGCTCGATCATCAACTTCGCCTCGGTCGCCGGACTCATGGGGCTGCCGATGCCGGCCTACTACCCGGCCTCCAAGGCAGCGGTGGTCGGGATGACGAAGGCGCTGGCTGCCGAACTGGCGCCCCACAACGTGCGCGTCAACGCCCTGGCCCCGGCCGGCATCAACACCGGGATGCTCACGGCGTCCGGTGACGACCACGTCCAGGCACTGCTCTCCCTGCAGCCCCTCAAGCGGCTCGCAGAACCGGAGGAGATCGCGAAGACCATCTCGTTCCTCGCCTCCACCGACTCGGCGCACTACACCGGACAGGTCTTCTCGCCCTCCGGTGGAGCCGTCATGACGTCCTGACCGGCCGCCGACGTTTCAGACCCATCCCCAGCCCTTCCGCTTCCCGAGGTGAACACGCATGACCAGTACCGATTCCCCCACCATTAATGATTCCACCACCATCAACACCGTCACGGGAATGGAGCCACGATTCCTCCAGGTCCTCGATGACACCATCCGCCAGGACATCGCCGAGGACCAGTACTACGGTGCCAGCGTGATCGTGGCCCGCCGCGGCGAGATCGCTTTGCGGGGCTCCTACGGGCAATCCGACCGCCACGCCGGTCGCGCCACGCAGGACGACGACGTCTACCGCATCCTGTCCATGTCCAAGGGCTTCACCAACGTCCTGGTCATGCGGGCCCTGTCCGAGGGCAAGCTAATGCTGTCGACCCGCGTCGTTGACCTCATACCGGAATTCTTCGGCACCGAACCGTTCCGCGCGGCTCGCAAGGAACGCATCAACGTCGCCCACCTGCTCACCCACCGTGCCGGCATGCCGGCCACCCCCAACCCCGGTTTGGGGCCCGAGGGCTTCGGGGTGTTGGCGGACGTCATCTCAGCGCTCTGCTCCGTGGACGTCGTCAATGAACCGGGGGAGAATCTCAACTACTCGGCCGCCATCAACTACGCCATCCTGGGCGAAATGGCCCGCCGGGCCTACGGTGCCAGCTCCTTCCGCGACCTGATGCAGGAGAAGGTGCTGTCACCGATCGGCATGAACACCACGCGCTTCGGGATGCCCGAACAGTGGAAGGAACGTGGTGTGCCGCTGGAAGTCATCGTTGCCAATGACTCCTGGCTCAAGCCGGAGGACATCGAGGTCCTGAACGACGTCATCGACCGTCCCGATACGGAAATGCCGTGGGTGGGCGCGGTCTCGACCATCGACGACGTCTTTACCTTCACCGAATTCCTGCGCAACCGTGGCCGCACGGCCTTCGGCGAGCAGCTCTTTGGCGAATCGGTGCTGGACTTCGCCACCACCAACCAGACCGGCGAACAGATCAACGACCTGTACGGGATGGTCGCCAGCGCCCGCAACTGGGACCTGCCTCCGGGCAACATGGGCCTCGGCTTCGCCCTCGCCGGGTCCGGCACGCATGCACGTTTCTTCGGCCCGTTTGTCTCGCCACGCACCTTTGGTTCCTACGGCGCCGGATCGTCGTTGCTGTGGGTCGATCCCGTGTCCGAGGTGAGCTTCAGTTTCCTCTCGTCCGGGGTGATGGACGAAGCAGACAACGTGGCACGTTTCCAGAAGCTGTCCACCATTGCGGCCTCGGCCGTTACCAACCGCTGACCCGTCGTACGAAAGGTTCCATCATGACCACCACCGATAACGACGTCCGTCCCGTCGGACGGTGCCCCGTGGCCCACGGCTTCGACGTCACGGGTGATGACTACTACCGCGATCCCGCTGCCCACCTGGCTCAATTCCGGGACGAGACCCCTGTTTTCTGGTACGCCCCATTGCACGCGTGGGTGGCCACCACCAAGGAGGACTGCCTGGAGGTCCTCTCGGATTGGCAGACCTACTCGTCGGCAGCGAATTCGGCCGCCGACGTGCCCGAACGCCACCACGACGTCTACCCGCCGGAGCTGGTCGCCAAGATGATCGTGGGGATGGACCCTCCCCATCACACCCGCTCCCGGACCGTCGCCCAACGCGGATTCATGAAGGACCGCATGGAGCGCCTGCGGCCGGAAATTGAGGCACGTGCCCACCGGATCATCGATCGGCTCGAGCACAAGGGCCAGGCGAACCTGCTGGAGGAGTACTCCCTCGAACTGACCACCCAGACGCTCATGGCACTGCTGGATCTGGACTACTCGTACGACGGATTGCTGCGCGGCCTGCGCGACGATCTCTTCCAGGTGCTCTCCTCGGCGCACGCGCCCATGGAAGAGCCGACGAAATCGCAGGTGTGGGACCGCTTCGTTGAATCCAACCGGGTCCTCCGTGGGATCATCGAGCAGCGTCGGCAGTCCGACGCCGATGATCTGATCTCGGTCATGGCCTCGGCCAAGGAAGAGGACGGCAGCTACAGCCTGCCCACCGAGCTGATCGCCCTGCACGTCGCCGAGTTCTCCGCGGCTGGAACCGACACCACCGCCCAGGCCATGACCAACGCCGTGGTCTTCCTGGCGCAGAACCCGCAGGCCCTCGACGAAGCGCTGGCCGAACCCGAACTGTGGGCCAATGTGTTCGAGGAGACCGTCCGGCGACGGCCCTCATCCACATTCACCTCGCGCAAGACCACCCGCCCGGTGACACTGTCCGGAGTCGATATCCCGGCGGGCGACATGATCTTCGTGGCGCTCGCCTCGGCGAACACGGATCCGGGGCACGTGGCCAACCCCTTCGAGTTCGACATCCACCGGCCGAATCCGACCGATCACCTGGCCTTCACTGCGGGCCGCCATACCTGCCTGGGCAACCCACTCGCGAGGGTCCAGGGGCCCACCGGTCTGCAGGTCCTCTTTGAACGCCTGCCGTCCCTGCGTCCCGACCACCTCGAGCAGGTCGACTTCTTGGAGATGCCGCTGCTGCCCATCCGGCGCTCCCTGCAGGTCAGTTGGGACGTCGACGACGTCCAGCGTTACAGCGCCCGCACCGTGCGCACGCTCAACCTGGAGGTCACCGCCCGCTGCCGGGCCTCCGACACGGTGGCCGCCATTTCCCTGGCCCATTCGGATTCCGGGCAGCTTCCCCGGTGGAAGGCCGGGGCGCACATCGACGTCCATGTGGCCACGGAGGATGGTCGGGAATTGGTGCGCCAGTACTCGCTCTCCTCGGACCCGGGCGATGACCGGGTGTACCGGATAGGAGTGCTGCTCGAGGAGGACAGCCGTGGCGGGTCGGCGGGCATCCACCGCACGCTGCACCCCGGTGCGGCAGTTACAGTGTCTTGGCCACGCAACAACTTCCGCGTCTCCGCGGCGCAGGAGTACGTCTTGATTGCCGGGGGAGTGGGCGTCACGCCGATGCTGGCGATGATCCGGCAGGCCGTACGTGAGGGTGCGAACTGGCAGCTGCACTACGCGGGACGATCACGATCCAGCATGGCGTTCCTCGACGAACTCCAACAGTACGGCGATCGGGTCCACCTCTACCCGAAGGAAGAGGTCGGGCACCTGGACATCGAGCGACTGCTCGCCGAGCCCCGGGAGGGCTGCCTGGTGTATGCCTGCGGTCCGGAATCCATGATGCTCAACGCCGAGAGGAGCACAGGCCACTGGCCCAAGGACGCTTTGCGGCTGGAGCGATTCGCCCCCAAGGCCATCCACCGCGATAAACCCGACCAATCATTCGAGGTCGAATTCGCTGCCAGTGGTACGACGGTCACCGTTGGCGCGGACGAGAGCATCCTCGAAGCTGCTGCACGGGCTGGCCTACCAACGATCTCGTCGTGTGAGGAAGGCACCTGCGGCACCTGCGAGACGCAGGTGGTTTCGGGCGAAGTTGATCACCGGGACTCGATCCTCAGCCAGTCCGAACAGGAGGCCAGCGAAACGATGATGATCTGCGTTTCCCGGGCCAACGGGACCTGCCCGCGCTTAGTCTTGGGCGCCTAGAAAACCGGCCCATTGCCGGGCCAGGCCACGCAGGGCGAACTCTTCCCGCTCTGCGTGGCCCCTGATGTAGATGAAATAGAAATTGCGTTCCAGCCCCACCAGCAACGTGGTCAAATAGGTCTCCCACTCCGCGCGACCATCGCCGTCCAGTTCCGGCTTGAGACGCTCTGCTAGACGGGAGCTGATCCGTCGGTGCAGCCCGAGCCACTCATCCAGCACCTCGTCATCGGTCGCGGTGGCACGGTTGATGGCATCAAATTCTGCGCTGTGGCTGGACCACATGTCCTTACCCGTCGAACGCAACCACTCCAGCATGCTGTCCGCGGTAAACGTGCTCAGACCGCCAAGTTCGTCATACATTGCCGTGGCGCTGGGCTCGATGGACTTCATCCTGTCCAGCACAATTTGCGTCTTCGAAGCGAAGTGCAAATACAGGTTGGGGCGGCTGGTTTCTGCCTGGCGAGCGATCTGCGACATCGTCGTGGCTTCATAGCCGTGCTGCCGGAAAAGGGTGAAGGCGGCGTCCACGATCCGCTGCTGAGTGGCCGTCTTGGACGCTGCCCGTTGGGTAGGGGCGGTCATTCACACTCCTTGGATTCCGATCGTTACCCAGACTCTATAGGAGGGCAGGGTGGGGATGGTGCAGTTTCTCGGGCCATCCGTTTTCCGCGCTCGTTGGCACGACAACTTCATTCCTTGATTGGCGTCTATGGCCGTTCCGGCCGTTGCTGGCAACGATGTCAGCGACTTCCATACATTCCGAGTACACCGCCGAGTCGATCGCATGGGTCGGGAGATATGCAGTGAGAATAGCGGACGACGAGCGTGAATCGTTTGAATTGATAGGCGTTGCGGGGCGCATTTGGGACAGCCACGGCAACAACGGAATTTGCTTACGAGGAGGGTTATTCCTGCGAATCGCATTGTCGCTTGAGAGAGAAGAATTATCTCAGATTCGATGTCCTCTTTTCTGTGAGCGAATAGGGTCGGTGCCAGAGTCGGGCAGCAAGGCCAGTTCTTATCGGGCGCGTGCTTGACTTGGCCCCCCGTGCTGATCCTCAGCTGTTGCTTCGTCATGATGTCAGTCGAAGAGGTCCCACCCGCAGATAAATCCGTAGTGAAGATCGAAATCGTTCGGCATCAGGAGCCCGTCGTTGCTCAGATCCGGTGTTGCCCTCTGTTTGTGTCGGAACCGCTTGGTACTGTGGAGTAAGTCACTACCGGGGGGGATGTTACTTGCCGCAAGAAACAACGGAATGGACGCCAAACGACGCGCTCGTTCACGAGATAGAGATGCAATTCCAAAGCGCGATTGCCGCATATCAGGCGAAGCCCACATTGATAACTGAGCACGCGAATCATGAAGAGTCGATAAGGACTGGTGGCTACGCAAACCGAACTCTGCTCGAACTCGTTCAGAATGCCGCCGATGCGATGGGCGGGACTACAGACGGCGACTCTGAGGATGTCGGCCGAGTCGAGATGGTTTTGGACACTGGAAGCCGCACCCTGTACTGCGCAAATTCCGGTCGTCCATTCACTCAAAATGGTCTAGTTGCCATTACGCATGCACATCTAAGCGGTAAGCGCGGGGATGAGATTGGTCGGTTCGGTCTCGGCTTCAAATCTGTACTAGCCGTGACGGACTCGCCTCAGGTTTTGAGTCGATCCGTATCGTTCGAGTTCAACTCGACCCAGGCGAGAATCGGAATCCAAAACATCGGCGCCGCGGTACCGCGAATGCCCATACTCCGCACGGCTACTTTGTTGAACGCGTCGAGTGTCATCTCGAGCGATCCAATTGCCCGTGAGCTTTCCGAATGGGCGACTACGATCGTCCGGCTGCCCAACTTAAGCAACGCGGACCATCTGCACCGCGAGATGGAAAACTTTTCGTCAGAGTTTCTACTTTTTGTTAGCGCGGTCCGCGAGGTTAGATTAACTGTGCTTGGCCAGAATGGCTTCACTACGAGTCATCTATCCCGAGATCTAGGTGGCGGTCGGTACAAGATCGAGCGGCCAGACGGCAGCGGGGAAGAGTGGTTCGTAGGCGAACGAATGCATCGACCGAGTCCTGAGGCTCGGCGCGAGGTCGGCGAGGCGGTGTCCAGGAGCGAAATCAAGGTGAGCGTGGCCGTCCCTCTGAAACCACGGAGCGCAAACGCCGATAGCGGAGACTCCGGAACTAGAGTCGGTCAATTCTGGAGTTATTTCCCCTTGCAGGACAAAACTTCTGCCACTGCGTTCTTCAATGCACCGTGGAGTGTCAACGATGATCGCACAACGATCCTACGGAACGGCTATAACCGAGAAATTTTGGCCACACTCGCGGAGATTTTTGTCGAAGTATTACCACGCCTCAGCACTAAGGAGGATCCTGCTGCGCATCTTGATTACTTACCGGCGCGCGGACGCGAAGCCACTTACTTTGGAGACGAAGTACTCTGTGCCCTTGTACCACCGCTAGTCGTCTCTGGAAGGCTAATCCCCGACGGGTCCGGTTCGCTTTGCAAACCGACGGAACTACGTCCGCTCGATCTGACGACTGAGTGGAGGATCTCGGACGTTGCACATCGGGCCTGGATCGAATCGCCTAACACGTCAGGGGACGTGCCGCACTGGCGGTGCTACGGATCGACTCAGCGTGTGGCACGCCTTCGACAGCTTTTCGCAGTCAGTGACGAACCGACTCGGTTCGATGACACACGAGACCTAAAGCGTGCTCTCGAAGCAATACCCAAGCGAGGGGTTCTTACCTGGCTTAGAGAATGGGCGGAAGGCCCAGACGTCAAGTCTGCCGGAAACGCTTTTAAGGTCGTCTCGGCGAATAGGAATATGGAGGAGGCAGACAAAGCCCGCGTAATTCCGACGACTGACGGTGTGCGATCCATGAGTGAACGGAACCTCGTATTTCTTGAGCAGGCAGACGACCTTGAAGTAGAAGGCGGTGTGTTTGTTACCCCGGAATTCTTGGCGATTCCCGAAATTGAACGGTTACTGCGCAGCGTAGGATTCCGCGACCTCGATCCTGCTGCCGTACTTGCCGCCCGGCTCAGCGTACTCACATCCGGCTCAGCCACCGATCTCCAAGATAAGTTTTGGGAGGCAGCCCTCGACGTTCCCTTGAAGGAAGCGATCGGAGTCGTTCGTGCGAATTCGAATGCGGCCGTTCTGGTGCCGACGTGTGAGGGCGGGTGGCACTGGCCTCAGCAAGTGGTTGACCTCAATGAGGACGCTCCGGATTCGTATAGACAATTCCAACTGGACCGTAGACGTTGCCTCCCGGCATTGGCCCACGAATTGGGCGTCGTTGATGCGCCAAAACGTGCTTTTTCCATCGAAGACGAGTTCGCGGCCGATGATTACCGAGACTGGGTCCTGGCGGAGCTCAATGGGCGACTTACGCCCGGGGAAAGGCCGATCGAAAGAATCTCGTTGTACCCGAGCGGTGGCGATTCCCCGGGGCCCTTCTCGGTGCTCCTACTTCTGAAGGACAGCGGTGCAAGCCATCAGATGCGTGAGATGTGGACACGCGGCCTCTTGGAGTTCGGGGATGCTCCGTGGGATTGCGAAGACGCAGCCACTGGAATCACCCACAGGGTGAAGTCGCCCTTGCGTTGGGCAGTTGACCAAGCAGGAATTTTGCGTAGCAGCCGAGGGTTTCGCCGGGTGGGGGAGCTGGTAGCGCCGTCACTCGTGAAATTTAAGGATCTATTGCCGCTCTTCGAGGGGCCTCGCACCGTGGTCGATACTCTCCGACTGCCTAACGAGCTAAGCCAGGCGCCAGCATCAGTTCTTCAGGAGGCGCTGGAGGTAGACCTGCTGCCGCCCTCCTTCTCCGACGGATTGCTTGTAGATTTTATCCTTAACGCGGCTCCGGTTGCCTACCCAGACATTAGGCCACCGAAGGTGCCGGCTAGGGTGGGACGAATAATCGAAGCGCGCCCTACCAAGACCGTTTATGTAGCGACAGACGAGGAACAGCGCGAATACCTCGCGCAGCACCAGCGACCGTTCTTACTTGCAACCGAGGAACAGGCTGACTACCTAATTAAGATGGTGGGTTGCCTTAAATTCGAGGACAGCTTTACGTTCTCCATGCGCATCGATGGGCCTCACGAACCGCAGCGATTGCTCGATGTCTTCACGGGTCTGCGCACGCTGCAGGTCGGCGAAGACCTTTCAAGTGTGACCATTACACGAGCAGAATCGATCGCGAAGTGGGTCACTACTGATGAGGGCGTTGAGCCTCAGTCATTACAATCCTTTCGCGACGGTGTCTCGCTCTCCTTGCTCACGAGCCTCGACGAACATGCGACACTTCGCGTTGTCAGCGAGGCCTTTGAACTCGGCCTAAACCATGCTGACATCGAGAGTGTCCTAAAGGTTGGACTTGAGCATCATCTTGAGCTGCTACGTGAGGAGGCTCTCGCGGCCGCAAATGAAGTCGAACGATTAGAGGTGTACTTTGGTCCAGACGATTTGCGCGAGAAGCTGCCGAGAGGACTGTGGTCCGGTCTAGCAGCGCAGGGACTTGTATCCGCCAAAACATCCGTTGCCGAGCTATTCCTCTCTGTATACGGAAAAGACTCTATTCGGGAGATTGCGGACTTGTTCCGCCGCGAGGGCTTCCCGGACGTCCCTACCCAATGGGCGGGCGGAGCTGCGACTATCTCATGGCTCCGGAAGATGGGGTTCGGCCCGGAGTTCGCTGGCCGGAGGTCGGAGAGGCAGGATGTTGAGTTCCTAGTTCCCGGCGCGACGATACTAAACCCCCTCCACGACTATCAGCGAGACATCAGCTTGAAACTGCGGAACGTCTTGACTGAGGAGCGCGACGGCCGCCGCTCGAAAGCAATGGTCGTACTTCCAACAGGAGCGGGGAAGACACGTGTCGCAACGCAGACCATACTGCAGCTTTTTATCGACGGTGGACTTGTCGGCCCGGTGCTTTGGATAGCGCAATCGCAAGAACTGTGTGAGCAAGCGGTCCAAACTTTTAATTCAGTGTGGCGAGGCCTTTGCACTGACCAGAAAGTCGACCAACCGATGGCGATCGGGAGACTTTGGGATACAAACGAAGTACATGAACCGGACACGGCATTTAGCATCATCGTTGCTACCGATGCCAAACTCGAGGCCATTCTCGAACGACCCGATCAAACCGACTATGAGTGGCTCAGCAGGCCTTCAGCGGTGTTTGTGGACGAAGGCCACGTCGCCGGAATCTCGTCACGGTACACACGAATATTGAGCTGGTTGGGAGTCAGCGGGCGCGCTTGGGAGCGACCGCTCGTGGGGCTGTCAGCAACACCGTTCAAGGGCACGTCGCGAGAATCGACAAAAGCGCTCGCGGCGCGCTTCGGAAATAACTCACTCCAAGCCTTTAGGGAGGATCAAGACGTATATGGAGAATTGGTCAAAATCGGCGTTTTGGCCCGTGTCAAGCATGAGGTGTTAGGTGGGGGCAAGGTCAGTCTCAGTGCTGCCGAGACCGACGAAGCCATGCGCCTTAAACGCATCAGTGGGACCGTCCTCGACAAAGTTGCTGCGGACCACAATCGGATGCACAACCTGGTGGAAAGCATCCGCGGCCTAGACAGAGTGAGGGGAAAGTCGGTCTTAGTCTTCACTCCCAACGTGCTATCAGCACAAGTTCTAGCTGCCACTCTCCGATTCCGGGGAATAGATGCGGCTTCCGTAAGCGGTCAAACCGGTAGGCAAGAGCGTCGAGACTTGATCGATTCTTTCAAAAGCGGTGAGGTCCAGGTGCTGACAAATTGCGACTTGTTGACTCAAGGATTTGATGCTCCGGGTGTTACAGCTCTGTACATCGCGCGGCCAACCTTTAGTCCTAACGCCTACATCCAAATGGCAGGTCGGGGGCTTCGGGGGCCGCGCAACGGCGGCAAGGAGGAATGTCTCATTGTTGACATGGCCGATAATTTTGGCAGTGCCGACATTGACAACCTGCTCGGGTACCGCGAGTACGAGGAACTTTGGCAGGAGCAACAATCGTGATCTTGAGTCCTGACCTCCAAGATATTGAGGCTACCTCTGTCAGTTCAGCGGAACGTCGTGTTGCTCGTTTGCTGCATACGCTTCCCCATCCCGATGCAGTTGCATTTCACTCCATCAAGCTCCGATCGCACCCGTATAAGCAGATCGCTGAAGCGGACTTCATTGTGCTTTGGAAGGGCGTGACCATTGTTATTGAAGTTAAGGGTGGGGGTGTCAAGAAATTCGAGGGAAATTGGTACACGATCGACCGCAACGGCGATTCTCATCGTCTCGCTACGTCCCCAATGGAACAGGCTCGTTCCGCCATGTTCGCACTCAGGAACATATTGCATGAAGACGGACTGGGATGGTTCGCGACAGAAGCGATCACGATAACGCCGGATATCGAAATACCGCCATCGTCGCCGGAGTGGAAAACTACGCATTGGCTTGCCAGAGACTCTATGTCGAGCGTGAAGCTAGTAGAGGCACTCGACGTTATTGCCGAGTCTGCCCAAACGCCGCAGCGTCATCTGCGAAGGGCAAGGATCGAGGACGTGAGAGCACGTCTATTCGGCGCCTTTTCCCGTCTTCCGGTTATCGATGCACAACGCGGCGCAGTCATTGATGAACAGAATGTCGCGACCGCAGACCAGGCTCGGGTTCTTGCCGGTCTAGCCAAGAACCAGCGGATCATCGTTCTCGGAGGAGCAGGGACTGGAAAGTCGGTCGTTTTGGCTGAAGCTGCAAAGCAAGAGGCAGAGGCAGGAAGATCTGTACTAGTAACCTTTCGGTCTCCCGGACTGAGGGGTTTTTTTGAGCCGCTACTTGCAGGACGTCGTGTCGATATCATCCCTGTCGATGAACTTATCCCCGAAGGCAAATTCGACGTGATTCTGATCGATGAAGCACAGGATTTAATGTTCACTGATGCCATGGATCTTCTTGACCGGCTAATAGTTGGTGGTCGCGCTGGTGGAAGGTGGCGCATGTTCTTAGATCCCAATAATCAGGCCCACGTTGACGGAAGATTTGATCCAGATGTCTACGAGTTGGTCCAGGGGGAAGCAATTGAATACGACCTGAGTTTGAATGTCCGCAACACACGGGCGATCGTGCACATGGTTCAAGAGTACTTGGACGCCGACGTCGGCGATCCAGGCATAGTCAATGGCGAACGCATCCAGTGGAAGTGGGTTCCGGACGGCTCGACTCTTAATCCTGCAATCGACCTTGCTAAGTCATTGAAGGAGAGTGGAGTCCCGGCAAGGGATATCTGGGTCGTACTGACCTCGAGGTCCGGTGAACTTGACGAACTCGTAGACGGTATCCGCGTATTGAGCCCTCGTACCGCGAAGGGGCTCGAAGCTGAGCACGTTATCGTCTGCGAATTGCCTACCGAATTCGATGACAGTGCCATTGCTGCCTATTACGTCGCGGTCACTCGTGCGCGCGTGTCGCTACACGTTGTTGCAACGTCAGCCGATAAGAAGCGGCTCCGGAGGCTGGAGCACAGCAGAGGAGTCCGAGGATGACGCTCACGCCCCCGCAGGCAGCAGCTCTCGCACATATCCGTAAGTCATATATGGGTCCGGAGCAAGGCGTCTCTGAGGTCTTGTTCAATCGGCCGTCTCTCCAATATGCCGTGGGAATGCTCTTTCCGAGCAACGATGTAGCCGCGCCGGTAGGAAGTGTTGTGGCAGGCGAAGGAGATCCCAAAGAATTCGTCTCGGCTGATGTGGAGGAGGGCGACGTAGAAGAGGGCGACGTGACGGCTGCTCTGGCGGAAGAATGGAGGCCTTCTTCCGCCGCTATTTCATTCGTAGTCGAACAAGAATCGGTTGTTTGTGACTTTTCAGCAGCGACCTATTCATCCATAGAAGACGACGGACCTCGACGGTGGGAGCGCACGGGGCATAATATCCCGGACATCGTTCTTCGCCGACGCTACGAACAGCAGCACCAATTCGAGTTGGGTGTCCTTCCAGTCGAAGTCGGATCGAGATGGCGGCCCTACGGTGCGGCATGGCTTGTTACCGTGCATGTACGCATTCTTGCCACTTCGACGGGCGACGATCGAGAAGATATACCGTTGATGCTTTTTCAAGTAGATCTATCAGCACGCCCGCCGGAGGGCAGCCAATTCCTTGAATATGATGCCTCTAGCTCGATCGAGGTCGATCCGGAGTCCCGAGAGCTGAGGCTCCGTTACCGAGATCGTAAAGTATTCGCCGTCGGCCACGGCATGTCAGCCGGTTGGGACGCCGATGAGGCTGCCGGATGCACGCGCGTTTACTTGGATCCTGTGCCGCACTTTGTGGTGCCAGCAATCCAACAGGTTGGAGGGGCCGAGTTCTCGCTGGCCGCGGCCCAAGCGTTGGACTTAAACTTCCTCGGAACGATTGTGGAAGATCCTCATGGAGTGACATCGGTGCTCGGAGAGTTCGTCGATACTTTTTCGGGGTGGACGGACGAACAAGCTTTCATGGCTGAAGGGCTTGGCAATGATGCGCGCAGCATTGCAGACCGTGCCGAAATTGCAGCAACGCGTATGAGGCGTGGAGTTTGTTTGCTTGCAGACAAGGAGAGCGCGAAACTTAGGATAGCGTTCGCCTTGAGTATGTCGGCTATGCGGCTCCAGATGCGCCGAGCTGCGATGAATCGAGGAAATGTCGATCCTGTCCCATCATGGCGTCCATTCCAGCTTGGTTTTCTCCTGATTGCACTAGGTTCTTCAGTTGACGAAGGAGACCCCGAACGTGAAATTGTCGATCTTATCTGGTTTCCTACGGGCGGAGGCAAAACCGAAGCCTATCTTGGGCTAGCTGCCATAGTGATCTTTCTACGGCGATTACGACACGGTCAAGCGGGCGGTGGCACCGCCGTGATCACGCGTTACACCCTTCGATTGCTGACATCCCAGCAGTTCCAACGTGCAGCCTCGCTCATCTGTGCTATGGAGCTCTTGCGTACGAAGGACTCCCGCGCGCGCGGAATGGCGCGTTTCTCAATCGGCCTGTGGGTTGGGAACGATGCCACGCCGGGC
This sequence comes from Arthrobacter sp. ASL1, assembly GCF_056680475.1. Taxonomy (NCBI): domain Bacteria; kingdom Bacillati; phylum Actinomycetota; class Actinomycetes; order Micrococcales; family Micrococcaceae; genus Arthrobacter; species Arthrobacter sp. ASL1. The sequence continues at coordinate 1,081,459 of NZ_CM155284.1, read as the reverse complement.
ACGCGTGAAGATGCCAAACATTCGCTTGAACGTCTTTATAAAGCACGCAACCCAAGGGAAGCTAACGAATTCCAGATAACAGAATGTCCTTGGTGTTTGACGGAGCTCGTTCCTGAGGAGAAGGACCTCACACGCCAGGCCTACGGTCCGCGGCTGACTGGCAATGACGTAGTTTTTTCCTGCGTAAACAGCGAGTGCGAGTTTGCGTCTCGAGAGCTGCCGATGTCCGTAGTCGATGAAGCGCTTTACGATGACCCGCCGACATTCCTTCTGGCTACAGTTGACAAGTTCGCCCGACTCCAGTTCAACGAACGCTCCAGCCGGTTGCTGGGTGTTGGAACCGCGTTTAGGCAACCGACTTTAATCATCCAGGATGAGCTGCATCTCCTCGCGGGTCCCCTCGGCACGACGGTTGCCGTATTTGACGCGGTCATTCAACTTCTCCTGAGCAAGGAGGGGCCTCCGCCCAAGATTGTCGCCTCCACGGCAACAATCCGTGCGTCCAACGAACAAGTCCGTGGTTTATACGGAAGGGACGTGGCCCTGTACCCACCGGCTGGTTTAGATGGCGACACCACATTTTTCGCTCAGCCCGTCTCAAATGGTGAAGGCCGGCTCTTTGTGGGTTTGATGCCCCAGAGCGTATCCCAGGCTACTGCCCTAGTGGCAGCTACAGCGCCGCTCTTGGAAATCCCCGGGGTCCTGTCTCTGGAGAAAGTCACAGATCTCTTAGACCCGTACTGGACGCTAGTTCTCTATCACAATAGCCTCCGAGAATTGGGACGAACAGGCGCATTGTTGTTGGACGATATAAACGGTCGTCTTGAAACGCGGGCCGAAAGAGCTGGAATGCAACTTCGAAAGGTACGGGCATCGTCGATTCTGGAACTGACGAGCAGGAGAGGGCCTGAAGAACTGCCGAACGATTTGCGCTTACTCAATGTGAGTATCGACAAATCGGACAATGCTGTGGACACTGTTCTGTCATCCAACATGCTCTCGGTCGGTATAGACGTACAGCGTCTCGCGCTAATGCTCATGGTCGGGCAGCCTAGGACGACGGCGGAGTATATACAGGCCACGAGTCGTGTTGGAAGGGGTGCGGTCAACGGAATAGTAACAACACTCTTCCGATCGAACAGGGCCAGAGACCGATCTCATTTTGAGACTTTTCGCGGCTACCACGAAACGCTATATCGGAACGTCGAACCAACTAGTGTGACTCCCTGGTCGCTCTCATCCCGAGACAGATCGTTGGCCGGGGCCCTCGTTTCACTAGTCCGTCATTCCTTCCCACAACTCCAAGGCGACGCATCGGCTGCGCGGTTTGACCTCTCGGACGAGGTTTTTAAGAAGCGTTTGGATCTATTGGTGGGACGCCTTTTAGAACTTGTTGGCCGAGCGGACGAGCAGGAACGTGCCGACGTAGATCAACAAGTGGGCGAACTCTTCCGTGAATGGGATCATGCTGCTGGTCTGGCGCGGGCCGCTGGCGAGCCCCTTCGGTACGAGCGCAAAACCGGTTCTTCTGAGACGAGCCTGTTAAAGCGCTTCGGAGAGTCTGGCTCTGGCTGGCTCGTCGGTGATTCCATGAGATCGGTGGAGCCCGTTGTCGCTGTTGAAGTCCAGGAACCCCTGCGAGAGGTAACCAGTGCAGAAAATAAAGCATGACCTCCGGTTGTCGGAAACTGTCTCGCCATTCGGAGTTGGCGCCATTATCGATATACGAGGCGAATCGCTAATCGCGCCGGATACCTCTTGGTGGGAACGAAAAGCCCTATCCGAGATCACTTGTGATCGGCTTGTGGCTCAGCTTGGCGGCGGTGTTCTAAAGCAAGCACCAACTCATGCTGGTCGCGCGGGCAACGATACGCCGAGTCTTCTCTATTGGCGGTTCCCTGCGTGGCGCTTTTGCGAGCGGTGCAGCCGCCTCTCGAAACTGACCGGAACCGTAAAAGGCAAGTTCAGAAACGAGTGCGACTGTGGAGGTGCCCTCGTGCCCATGCGTTATGTCGCAGTTTGCGAGAATGGCAGCCACGTTCAGGACATCCCATGGTTCATGTGGGCTCACCGTGGCAACGATGAAGGAGTTACTGAAACCGTCCGCTTTTGTCGCGCGTACAGAGAACTCCGATTCGAGCGCTCGAGCAAGCACGGAGAGGGCCTCGCGTCGCTGCGCGTTGTCTGCGGGAAATGTTCGCGGTCCCGCTCTATGGCAGAACTCGTTGGCAAAGAATCTCTTCTCCGAGACGGAATCCGCTGTGGAGGTCGACAACCATGGGAGGACGAAAACTCGGTGGTGCACACTTGCGAATCACATCTAGTTGCCGTTCAGCGCGGAGCAACAGGTAACTACATTGCGGAGAGGGTGTCGGCGCTTGACATCCCGGAGGAGAAGTCGCGGTCCTTGGAACTCCTTGAGAGGGTGCGTGCGCATGACCTTTTTCAACGACTCGTTGATGACAACGGCGGGCCGAAATCCGAACAAATCGCCGAGTGGATTGCGGAGGAAATTGGGGCGGATGTGGAAACGGTACTTGCCGCTGCGGATTCCGAAGATGCGGATGCAGGCCCTCACATGTCCGAGCTGAAAGACGGTGAGTGGGCCGCGTTTGTGAAGAAGATCAGTGGGGGGAGAGATAGGTCTGTAGGCGACTTCGTTGTTGATGGTTGGAGTTCCGATCGACTTGGCGAGGTTGCTGGTGCCGCCCCAGTCGCGCTAGCCGGAGTTGGTCAGGTGCGGCGGGTGCGCGAGGTCCGGGCGCTAAGGGGGTTTCGGCGCTACAGCCCTCAGGCGGAATTCATCCGCTCTGACCTGGATAAAGACCCAAAGCATAGGCCCATATACCCAGCCCTTGAATTGTTCGGTGAGGGTATTTTTCTCCAGTTTGACGAGGACATCCTTTCAGCTTGGGAGTCTGAACCTGGTGTGCGTGCAAGGGCACGAATCCTAATGGAACGCCGTGTTCAATCGGAGTGGGCACAAAGGCTCGACGTGCCCGAGCCGAGGTTCATCGCTCTGCATACCGTCGCACACCTCCTCATCCGACGACTTGCCTTCGCAAGTGGCTACGCTTCCGCTTCATTGCAAGAACGGATCTACGCTAATTCGGACCGGAGGGACAGAACAGCGGGCATCCTTATTTTCACCGCGGCTGGCGACGCCCAGGGTACGCTCGGTGGGCTCGTGCGACTCGGGGAACCAAAATTGCTGCTCCCCTTACTCCTGGCCGCACTCGACGACGCAGACGTATGTTCAAACGATCCCGTTTGTATCGAAAGCGATAGGCAAGGGGCAGCTCAGTTAAACCTCTCTGCGTGCCACGGCTGCGTACTAATTAGTGAGACTTCGTGTGAAACAGGTAACCGCCTCCTAGACCGCCAACTGGTCCTGGGAGGGGGCGAGGTGCCAGGGTTGCTCGAGCATGCGCTTCGTACGGCACGGAAGATGACGCGAACCGGTGCAGTGTGACTCCAGGGTGCTGGCAGCCGGACTACTAAATGTTTCGTATGATCGAAGAATGACAAGTGATATTACGGTGCTCGATCTCTTCGCAGGAGCAGGCGGCCTAACGGCTGGGCTCCATGCCGCGTCGGGGCGGTTTCGCACCGTAGGGGCTGTCGAATGGGATCTCTCTGCGGCGGCGTCGTATGAGGCAACTTACGGCCAGGGGATCGTATATGCCGGAGACATTAAGTCCTGGCTCGATGCAGAGCAGGTTCCCTTGGCGGATGTCATAGTGGGGGGGCCGCCGTGCCAAGGTTTTTCGAGCCTCGGGAAGCAGGACGTAGAGGACGAACGGAACTCCCTGTGGAAAGAATACGCCCGGACCATCAGACTGGCTCAACCTCGCTACTTCGTAGTCGAAAACGTTGCAGAGTTCAAGAAGTCTCCTCAATATGCCCAGTTCAAGGAAGAAACGTCCAAGGGCGGAATGCTCCCTGAATACGATTTTCGTGCCGAAGTCCTAAATTCTGCAGACTTTGGAGCGCCGCAATCGAGACGGCGAACAGTAGTAATTGGATTTCATCGGGACCTTGGCTTTCCGGGTATGCCGATGCCCACGCACTCTGCGATTGCAGAGGAGAATGGAATGAAACGCCACGTCACCGTGAAGGACGTATTAGGCGACGTTCCCCGGACGCCCGATCGTGATGATGTGTTCTCGACTCGTCGGACCACGTTTAACAACAAGGAGTACGCTGGAGCGTTCAGTGTTCGGGATCTCCACTGGAGCAGAAACTATACGAAGAAATCTTTGGATCGTTTCGCTGTCATCCCTGTGGGTGGGAATCGCCGCAATCTCGAGGCGTATCCCGACCTGATGTCACCATGCTGGACGAAACACAAGACCGGAGCGGGAGACGTGATGGGGCGTTTGCATTGGACGCGGCCCTCAGTTACGATTCGAACCGAATTCTTTAAACCCGAAAAGGGCCGCTACCTTCATCCTGAAGAAAACAGGGCCATTACGCACTACGAGGCAGCACTACTTCAAGGTTTTGGGACGGAACATCGTTTCGTCGGATCACGGACAGGCATAGCTCGACAAATCGGAAATGCCGTACCAGTTCCACTGGGCAAGGCAATCGGACGACTCTTGGCAGAGAGCATGTAGTATTCAATGCTCACACTGCAGGCAATTGCTGGCTAAGGCCGGGCACTCGAAGCATCCCATTTCAGTGTCCACTTCGACGGCACTGAGCTACGAAGCGTGGCAGCCGTTGGCTGAGGAGCTACCGCGTCGACAACTCGATGGCTGTGGGGGAGAGGGCGAACTCTGTGGCCAACGCAACGGCGCCCAGTACGCCCGCATGTGATCCTGCAGTCGACTCGATAATCCGAAGGTGCTTCGTTGCAAGGGGCAGCGATCGTTGATAGACCACTTCCCGAATGCCGGCCAGCAGATGTTCACCGACCTGCGCAAGTGAGCCGCCGACGACGATCACCGATGGATTCAGCATGCTGACGCAGGTGGCCAGGACACTTCCGAGGTCCCTCCCAGCTTGGCGGACTGCGGCGATCGCTTCCGCGTCCCCGTCGCGAACTCGTTGCGCCACCAGCGAGGGGATGTTTTGGCCCGGCTCGGCCTCGAGGCTCAACTTCCTGGCGATGGCTGGACCGCTCGCTACTGCTTCGAGACATCCGACGTTCCCGCACGTGCACAAGGTGTCCGGGCCCCCGGGAACCCGGACATGCCCGAGGTCTCCGGCCGTGCCCTGGGCGCCGCGCATCAGCTGCCCGTGTGCGATGAGTCCAGCGCCGATACCGGTGGCCACCTTCACGAAGAGGATGTCCTGGTCGTCAGGGAGGTTGGCCTTGTGCTCGCCGAGCGCCATGATGTTCACATCATTGTCGACCAGCACGGGCACGTCGTAGTCCTGATGCAGGCGCGCGGGTAGGTCATATCCATCCCACCCCGGCATGATCGGGGGACTGACGGGTCGGCCGGTTTGGAACTCCACGGGCCCGGGCAGCCCGACGCCAATTGCCGCCAGGTCCGAACTGGCGCGTCCCGCCTCCTTCAACAGCCGGCCAATCGTGAGCGCCAACCAGCCGATGACTGACTCTGGCCCATTGCCAATGGGCAACGCCTCCCAGAACTCTGCTTTGACTTCACCGGCCATATTCGCCAAGACGGCACGAGCATGGGTGGCACCGAGATCTGCGCCGATGACGACTCGCGCGTTCGGATTAAGAGCGAAGAGCGATGGCGGTCGCCCACCAGTTGATGTTGAGTCGCCGACGGGGGAGACGTAGCCCAGTTGCAGCAAAGTGTCGACACGGGAAGCGACGGTCGAACGCGCCATCCCCGTCAGCTGGGCCAGCTCGGCCCGTGTGCGGGGGTGCCCATCGCGCAGCAACTGGAGGAACTCGCCGGCCTTGGCGAGATCAGCTGTGCCGTTCTCGGCAGTCTCGATCGCCATTGTGTCTCGTTTCTTGCTCTGTGCCGCGGGGTCAGGTGCTTGAAGTGATCATGCCATTTCGCTTCGTCATCGCCGCTCTATTGCGCGGCGTCGGGAGCAACGAACCTTCTGAGTATATTCTTACAGCTTTTGCTTGACGTTCGTCAAAAGTGCTCGTAGTCTCAGTTCAACGCCGATGTGACAGCGCTCACGCTGAATGCCGCAACGGCCGATGAACTGCCCGACAGCGCACTCCAGAGGAGCTCATTCCATGACAACGTCCGGCCACACCACTCGGCGCACACCGCAGCCGAAACCCACCGACGCGCAGGGCGCCTCGGTCAGACCCGGCCTCTCCGTCCAGCTCTACACGGTCCGCGGACAGCTTGCCGACGACCTCCCAGGCACGCTGGAGGCAATCGCCGGCATCGGATTCACCAACGTCGAGCCCTACGCGTTCGTCGAACGCGCTGCCGAATACCAGGAGCACCTCACCCGCCTCGGCCTGTCCGCACCCACCGCCCACGTGAAGCTCATCGACGCCGACCTCGATGCCGTCTTCGCCGCAGCCAAGCAGCTTGGCATCTCCACCATCATCGACCCGCACATCGACGAGTCCCGCTGGACCACCCGCGAATCCATCTCCGGCATCGCCCGCGACCTGAAGGACATTGCGGCGAAGGCAGCCGACCACGGTCTGGCCATCGGCTACCACAACCACGCCTTCGAGCTCGAGAACCGCATCGACGGCACCGCGGCTCTGGAGATCTTTGCCGACGAGATCGGCACCGCAGTCGCCCTCGAGGTCGACACCTACTGGGCCGAAGTCGGCGGTGAGGACGCCCCGGCCCTGCTGGCCCGCCTCGGCGACAAGGTCAAGGCCCTGCACGTCAAGGACGGCCCCAAGAACAAGAACGACAAGGAACAGGTCGCCGTCGGCGCCGGCTCCATGCCGGTGGCCAAGATCCTCGCCGCCGCCCCCAACGCCCTGCGGGTCATCGAACTCGACGACCACGACGGCGACGTCCTGAAGGCCGTGGCCGACTCCTACGCCTTCCTGGCAGGCACCAAGTGAGCGCCGCACCCACCGGAGTGGGCATCGTCGGCGCCGGAACCATCAGCGACCAGTACCTGGGCAACCTCACCCAGTTCCCCGACCTGAAGGTCGTCTTCATCGCCGACCTCGACGAGGAACGCGCAGCATCCCAGGCCGAGAAGTGGGGTGTTCCAGCTTCCGGTTCCTACGAGCAGCTGCTGGCCACCGACGACGTCGAGATCGTCGTGAACCTGACCATCCCCGCCGTCCATGTCGAGGTCGCCCTCCAGGCCGTCGCCGCCGGCAAGCACGTCTGGGGTGAGAAGCCCTACGCGCTGGACCGCGAATCCGGGCGCCAGCTGATGGAAGCCGCGAAGGAAGCCGGAGTCCGCGTCGCCGTCGCCCCCGATACCTTCCTCGGCGCCGGACTGCAGACCGCATTGCGCGAGGTCCGCGACGGGGCCATCGGCCAGCCGCTGACCGCACTGACCCTCTTCCAGGTCCCCGGCCCGGAGTCCTGGCACCCGAGCCCGGAATTCCTCTTCGCCAAGGGCGCCGGACCGCTGTTCGACGTCGGCCCCTACTACCTGACCACGTTGATCCAGGTCTTCGGTCCGATCCGCCGCGTCGCCGCCCTGTCCTCCCAGGCCCGCAGCTCGCGCACCATCGGTTCCGGTCCCAAGGCCGGCACCGACTTCGTCGTCGAGGTCCCCACCCATGTCAGCGCTCTGATCGACTTCGAATCCGGGGCCAGCGCGCAGTCAGTGTTCAGCTTTGACTCCAAGCTGCCGCGCGCCGGGTTCGTCGAGATCGCCGGAGCCGAGGGCACTGCGGTGTTCCCCGACCCCAACATGTTCGACGGCGAGACCACCATCCACACGGGTGATGGCGATCCACGTGTCGTCGAAGCTACCGGTTCCTTCTTCACCCGCGGTACCGGCGTCGCCGAACTAGCCCAGGCCATCCGCGAAGACCGCTCCGAACGAGTCCCCGGCGACCTGGCCTTCCACGTCCTGGACGCCATGGCCTCCCTCGTCGAGGCCGCCGACACCGGACAGTTCGTCGACGTCACCTCCACCGTGCAGATCTCCGCCCCGCTCGAGGCGGACTGGGATCCCTCCCGGGCCAGCAACACGGTCTCCTGAGCACCCGCGGCGAGCTTCGCCGTCGTGCATTTTCCATCACCGCACCACATCCACCATCGCTCCACCTGAAGAGAAGAAGAGAACCGTCATGAAACGCACCATGAAATGGGCTGCCGTCCTCTCCATCGGCGCCATGTCGCTGGGCCTATCGGCCTGTGGCAACAACAGCTCGGCCAACAGCGGCGACGCACAGGCCGGCGGGACCATCACCTACTGGGCCTCGAACCAGGGCACGTCGGTCACCGACGACGAGCGCGTGCTGAAGAAGTCGATCGAGCGCTATACCGAGGAGACCGGGACCAAGGTCGAACTCGAGGTCATCCCGTGGAGCGACCTCTACAACCGCATCCTCACCGCCGTCTCCTCCGGCGATGGCCCCGACGTGCTGAACATCGGCAACACCTGGGCTGTGTCCCTGCAGGCCTCCGGCGCGTTCATGCCGTGGGAAGGTGACGCCCTGGAGAAGATCGGCGGGCAGGACCGCTTCGTGCAGACCAGCTGGGCCACCGGCGGCGCCGAGGGCAAGGCCCCGACCTCCGTCCCGCTCTACGGGCTGAGCTACTCCATGTACTACAACACCAAGATGTTCAAGGAGGCCGGCATCAAGGAAGCCCCGGCCACCTGGGAAGAGTTCGTCGCCGACGCCAAGAAGCTGACCAAGGACACCAACAAGGACGGCAAGACCGACCAGTGGGGCGTCTCCCTCGCCGGGGCCTCCGTGACCAACAACGCCCACGCAGCGTTCATCCGTGGCCTGCAGAACGGCTCGGCCCTCTACGACGAGTCGGGCAACCCGCAGTTCGCCTCCGACGGCGTCGTCAAGGGCGTGAACCAGTGGGTCCAGCTGATGGGCGAGGATGGCGTGGTCAATCCGTCGATGGCCGAGGCCCAGAACGGATCCGACATGGTCGAGGACTTCGCCGCCGGCAAGTCGGCCATGTTCTTCGACCAGGCCCCCGGCAAGACGCTGAACGCCCGGGACATGAAGGACTACAAGGCAGCACCGGTCCCCATGATGACCGCCGATGCCACCGGACTGGAGGGCACGCAGTCCCACGTCGCCGGCATCAACGTCTCCGTCTTCGAGAACTCGGACAACAAGGAAGCAGCTATCGACTTCGTCAAGCACCTGACCAGCGACTCCGAGCAGAAGTACCTCAACAAGGAATACACGGCACTGCCCGTGGTCACCGCGGCCTACGACGACCCGGCCTTCCAGTCCGAGGAGATCTCTCTGAAAAAGGACATCCTCGCCAACCACGCCCAGCCGATGCCGCTGTACCCCTCCGAGAGCCAGATGGAGACCCTGGTCGGCACCGCGGTGAAGAACCTCTTCGCCCAGATCGCCCAAGGTGAAAAGGTCACCGAGGCCGACGTGAAGAAGGCGCTCGAAAACGCGAATTCCCAGATGTGAGCACGCCCGCCCCACCCGCCCCGAAACGGCCGAAAGGATAGACCATGGGACCCACCCTCGAAGCCGGGGACCGTCGTGACACCGAGGCGGAGCCGGCCACCCCCACCCAGGGGCGGCCGGCGCCGCCGGCCACGCCACGCAAGCGCAAGAAGGACCCGTTCCCGTACCTGATGGTCGCCCCCGCGACGATCATGGAGCTGCTGATCCACATCATCCCGATGATCCTCGGGGTCTACATCGCCTTCATCGCGCTGACCCAGCTGAGCATCGCGAACTGGGTCAAGGCACCGTTCATCGGATTCGAGAACTTCGTCGCCGGGCTCAGTCCCTCCAGCCCGATCGGCACCCAGTTCTACGGGGCGCTGGGGCGGACCCTGCTGTTCACGGTCATCGTGGTGGGGCTGGCCTGGGCGCTGGGGATGTTCGCTGCGGTCCTGCTCTCCTCGAGCTTCCGGGGCCGCGGGCTGTTGCGGACCCTGTTCCTGGTCCCATACGCGCTACCCAGCTACGTGGGCACCATCGCCTGGGCGTTCATGTTCAACCAGCGTGACGGGGTCATCAACCGGATCCTGGTCGACGACCTGGGGCTGCTGGACCACCGGCCATTCTGGCTGCTGGGGTCCAACGCGTTCTGGGTCATGGTGATCGTGACGGTCTGGCAGTTCTGGCCGTTCGCCTTCCTGATGCTGTTGGCCGCGCTGCAGAACATCCCCGGGGAGGTCTACGAGGCGGCCGCGCTGGACGGGGCGAGCCTGTGGAAGCAGTTCACGAACATCACCCTGCCGATGATCAGGCAGGCCAACGCGGTGCTGCTGCTGATGCTCTCGCTCTGGATCTTCAATCAATTCAACGTCCCGTACGTGTTGTTCGGGCCGGCCTCCCCACCGGAGGCAACGCTGATCTCGCCGTTGATCTACCAGCAGTCATTCAGCAACTGGAACTTCGGCGTCGGCGGTGCCATGAGCGTGGTGCTGCTCGTCGTGCTCTTGATCGTCTCCGCGTTCTACATCCGACTTGTCATGCCGAAGGGAAAGGGACCCAATGCTTGAGACCCGTGGATTCCGCATCCTGCGCACCTTCGGGCTGCTCGGGCTGTCGATCGTCGTCATCCTGCCGCTGTACGTCGTGCTCATCACCAGCGTCAAACCGCTGGAGGACGTGCGCGGGCTGTTCACCTGGTGGCCCAGCACCATCACCCTGCAGCCCTACCTGGACATCTGGAAGACCGTGCCGCTGGCCGACTACTTCGTCAACAGCCTCATCGTCACCGTCAGCGCCACCTTCTTCTCCGTGGTCTTGGCCGTGATGGCGGCCTACGCGCTGTCCCGCTTCCAGTTCAAGGGGGCGCGCACGTTCTCCCTGGTGGTGCTTTCCACCCAAATGTTCCCGGGCATCCTGTTCCTGCTGCCGCTGTTCCTCATCTTCACGCAGATCGAACGCACGGTCGGACTGCAGCTCTCCGGCACGTATCTGGGCCTGATCCTGACCTACCTGACCTTCTCGCTTCCGTTCGCGATCTGGATGCTCACCGGGTTCCTCGCCTCCATCCCCAAGGAGCTCGAGGAAGCGGCGATGATCGACGGCACCGGACGCCTGGGCGCGCTGATCCGCGTGGTGCTGCCGGTCGCGAGGCCGGGCATCATCGCGGTGGCCGTCTACTCCTTCATCACGGCCTGGGGCGAGGTCCTGTTCGCGTCGGTGCTGACCAACTCCGATACCCGCACCCTGGCGATCGGCCTGCGCTCCTACGCCTCCCAGACCGACGTCTACTGGAACCAGCTGATGGCCGCCTCGGTCGTCGTCTCGCTCCCGGTGCTCATCGGGTTCATGCTCGTCCAGCGCCACCTGGTGGCCGGACTCTCCGCGGGATCCGTGAAATGACTCGCTCCGAACCCACCCGAAGGAGGGCCTTGTGAGCCATCCATCCACGGCCCCGCTGAAGGTCGGCATCATCGGCGGCGGCTTCATGGCAAGAATCCACACCCAAGCCGCCCGGGCCTCCGGTGCCGACGTCGTCTCGGTGCTCTCCTCCCGGCCCGAGCGTTCCATGCGGGCCGCCGCCGCCCTGGGCATCCGCCATGCTGCGACCACCCTGGACGAGCTGCTGGAACGCGTCGACGTGGTGCACATCTGCTCACCGAATGCCACGCATGCCGGGCATGCCCGCGCCGTGCTGGAGGCCGGCAAGCACGTCGTATGCGAGAAGCCGTTGGCCATCGCCCCCGAGGAGGCCTCGGCGCTGGCCGAACTCGCCGCCCGGGCCGGAGTCACCGCCACCGTTCCGTTCATCTACCGGTTCCATCCGATGGCCCGCCAGGCCCGCCACGAGGCGGCCGGTGGGGGCATCGGCCGGCTGCTCACCGTGCGGGGGGACTACCTGCAGGACTGGATGCTCCGCGAGGACGACACCGACTGGCGCGTCGATCCCGCCGCCGGAGGGCCATCACGCGCCTTCGCCGACATCGGATCCCATCTGGTGGACCTGCTGGAGTTCATTGCCGGGGAGCGGATCGTGCGCATCAACGCCCGGCTCGGTATCGCCCACGCCGCCCGGGGCGGGCGACCCGTCGACACCGAGGACGCGGCTGTCTGCATCGTGGAAATGGAGGGCGGGGCCATCGGCAGCCTGATGGTTTCGCAGGTCAACGCCGGCCGGAAGAACGCGCTGAGCCTCGAATTGGGCGGCACTGCGGGGTCGGTGGTCTTCGACCAGGAGCACCCCGACGAGCTCTGGCTCGGCGGTCGCGGGGGTTCCACGACCCTGGCCCGCGATGCCCCGTCGCTGGTCGAGGACGCCGTGCGCCTCTCGGTGGTTCCCGCCGGCCATCCAATGGGCTACCTTGACGCCTTCAATGCCTTCGTCGCCGACACCTACGCGACCATCGCCGGGGGAGCGCCCGCCGGACTGCCGACCTTCGCGGACGGGCTGCGCGCGGCCATACTCACCGCCGCCGTGCTGGAATCCTCCCGCAGCAACAGTTGGGTGGATGTCTCCGCAGCCTCCGACCACCGCACCGTGCAGCACATACTGTGAACCTAGAGCCCCCGACCGCCCCTTCGAGGAGAACCTCCATGACCGAGACCCCGCAGCCCGTCACCCTGTTCACCGGCCAGTGGGCCGACATGCCGTTCGAGGAGCTCGCCCGCCGCGCCGCCGACTGGGGCTACGACGGACTGGAGATCGCCGCCTCCGGCGACCACCTGGACCTGCAGCGTGCCGACGAGGACGACGCTTACCTGGCCTCCCGGCTGGAGATCCTGGACCGGTATGGCCTGAAGGTCTGGGCGATCTCCAACCACCTCGGCGGCCAGGCGGTGTGCGATGACCCCATCGACTTCCGCCACCAGGGCATCCTGCGCCCCTACGTCTGGGGCGACGGCGAACCCGAGGGCGTGCGCCAACGCGCCAGCGAGGACATGAAGCGCTCGGCCCGCGTGGCCCGCAAACTCGGCGCCGACGTCGTCGTGGGTTTCACCGGCTCCAAGATCTGGCAGTACGTGGCCATGTTCCCGCCCGTGCCCGGAGAGGTGATCGACGCCGGCTACCAGGACTTCGCCGACCGCTGGAACCCCATCATGGATGTGTTCGACGACGAAGGGGTCAAGTTTGCTCTCGAGGTGCATCCGTCGGAAATTGCCTACGACTACTGGACCACCGTGCGCACCCTGGAGGCCATCGACCACCGGGAATCGTTCGGGCTGAACTGGGACCCCAGCCACATGTTCTGGCAGGGGATCGACACCGTCGGGTTCATCACCGACTTCGCCGACCGGATCTACCACGTGGACTGCAAGGACACCCGATTGCGCCCGCCGATGGGCCGCAATGGAATCCTCGGCTCCCACCTGCCCTGGGGGGACCCACGCCGGCGCTGGGACTTCGTGTCCACCGGCCACGGCGACATCCCGTGGGAGGACGCCTTCCGGGCGTTGGCCCACATCGGCTACGACGGACCGATCTCGGTGGAATGGGAAGACGCCGGCATGGACCGGCTGCACGGCGCCCGCGAGGCGGTTGGGAAGATCCGCGAGCTGCTGTGGAAGCGGCCCACGGCCTCATTCGACGCGGCGTTCTCGAACCAGTAGTCCGCCGGCACCCGCTGGGGGTTGTCCACAAGTAGTCCGCTCGATGGATGCAGGCGGTCCTTCCTTCGGGAAGGATGGAGGCCATGACGACCGCAGATGCCCTGGACCACCAGCGGCCCCCGCAGCCCGACCAACCTCCGGCGCTGCCGTACCATCGCTTGGCGCGGGGCTGGCCCGCCTACCGGTGGTGGAAGCCACTGATTGTCGCCGTGATCGGGGCGGCGATGTACCTGGCGATCCTGCTCGTGCTTTCATTGGCAGCCATGATGGCCGTGGCGGTCGCTGGTCTGCTCATCCCGGGCTTTGGCCGGGAGGTGCTCGGGTTCATCGAGGGGTCGGGCTCCCCGGACATGAACGATCCGCTGACCCTGGTCCTGATGTTGTCGTCCATCGCCCTGATGCTGCCCTGCCTGTGGGCGGCGACCCGGATTCTTGGTGCCCGACCCGTGGGGCTGCTGTCCTCGGTCGCCGGACGGCTGCGGTGGCGGTGGTTGCTCTGGTGCTTGGGCGTGGGCCTCGTGGTCAACGTGGTCGGGCAGGCCATCGTCCTGGTCCTGCCGGGCACCGACGTGACCGGGGTACCCCGGGTGTTCGACCAGGGCAAATCCCTGGCCTTGTTGGCTGTAGCCCTGCTGTTGGTGCCGCTCCAAGCGGCCGCCGAGGAATACGTGTTCCGCGGCTTCCTGATGCAGACACTCGGCGGCTGGCTCCGACACCCAGCCTTTGCCATCCTGCTCCCGGTTCCGCTGTTTGTCCTCGGCCACGACTACCAGCTGCTGGGCATGGTCGACATTGCCGTGTTTGCCGTTGTGGCCGGTTGGCTCACGTGGCGTACCGGAGGGCTCGAGGCGGCCTTGGCGCTGCATGTCGTCAACAATGTCGCCATCTTCGCGCTCAGCGCCTGGGGAGCCGCGGACGCCAACGCGGATGACGTCGGCCCCGTGCAACTGCTCCTGTCTCTGGCGATGTCCGTGGTCTCCGTCCTGCTCATTCTCCGGCTGGCGCGCACCCGAAAGATCCAGCGCACACGGCAGGCCGTGCCGGTGCGGCCAATCGCCGACCACGAATACGGCGGGCCACATCCGGCGACGACAGGGGATGCGCCGTCCTCAAACGGGTATTAGCGATCCATGGCGGTCGATCGGTTCTACTGCGCTGGCCCGAGAACCGATCCCAGCCGTTTGTAGAACTGGGATCGGTGGTCGCGGTTCGCGTCGTAGCGGCGAGGCCAGCGGCGGCCACTGTCCGGGACAGTGATGCAAGAAAGGGGGTGTGCGGGACATAAACGCCGCTGGGGAGATAGAGGGGCTTAGTCCAAAATGCGACCCCTTGGCGGCTCTGGCGACGGCAGCACATCCTCCATGATGTCCAGGGCCCGTCTCGTCGCCCGATTCGGGGCGCCACGCCATATTGAGGATCGCGGCCAGGAAGAACGGTTCCCCGGCGAGGTCCCAGTAGACCAGCCCGCGGATTTCGATGTGCCGGACGGAGGACACTTTCAGGGAGATGCCGACACCTGCGGCGACCAACCCCAGGACGGCGTAGGAATCCGGCGCCTCCTGGGCGATACGCGGGGTGAAACCCGCCTCGTGTGCCAAACGAAGGCCCATGTCCCGCACATTCGACCCCTTGGTGGCGGGGAAGGACGCCCAGGGTTCGTGCGCCAATTTCGATAGCGGTATCTCATCGAGCGCCGCCAGCCGGTGGTCGTGTCAACGCCGAACCGACTGTCCGACCAGCAGGACGGTCAGGTACGAACCAGTTATCCATTCAGCTCGCCTGTACATGAAGCCGCCGTAGGCTCAGCGCGTTCAGCAACGCCAACCGGGCCTGGCCAGTGCCAGCCCGGCAAGAGCTGCCGCAGCCCGGGGAAGTACAAGTTCGTCGAAGTCGGCGCGCGGAGAGTGGTTCGTTTCCGCGGAGTTGCCAATTCTGGCCCCCAGGACCAGGAAGGCTCCCGGGACCTCGTTGAGAACGTGCGAGAAGTCCTCCGATCCGGTCATGGGGAATTCCAGCTCGCGGAAGGATTCTTCCCCGAACAGGGCCTTGATGGTGTCCTGGGCGAAGCGGTGCTCCGTATCGTCGTTGATGGTGACCGGATAATCCGGGGCCAAGCTGTAGCTGGCGCTCAGCCCGTGTGCCGAAGCGATGCCCTCCACCAATCGCGCAACATCGGCGAGCAGCTTCTTCTTGTTTTCCGGGGAGAACAGCCGGAGGCTGATGTCGAAGGTCGCGGTGTCGGGGATGATGTTTCCCGCCGTGCCCGCTTCGAGACGGCCGACAGTGGCAACTACCGGGTCGAACACGTTGAAGCCGCGGGTGATCAGCGTCTGGAGCGCCACAATGATTTCGGCGGCCACCGGAACGGGATCCTTGCCCAAGTGGGGGAGCGACCCATGGCCGCCAGCTCCGTGTATCGTCACGAAAAACTCCTCGCAGCCGGCCATGAGCGTACCGGAGCGGGAGTAGAAGACCCCGGAGTCGTACGTAGCCGAGAAGACGTGCAACCCATAGGCGCTGTCAACACGACGGCCCGCGGCCTGGAGGACGCCGTCTTCCACCATGTAGCGGGCGCCGTGATAGGCCTCTTCGCCGGGTTGGAACATGAAGACTACGTCGGCGACAAGGTCGTCGCGACGGTCGTGGAGCAGCCGTGCTGCCCCATAGAGTCCGGCGACATGCAGGTCATGGCCGCAGGCATGCATGTGGCCGGTGACGGCGGACGAGAAGTCCAAGCCGGTCTCCTCCAGCACGGGTAGGGCATCCATATCCCCGCGGAGGAGGATGACCGGCCGTTCACCCTCGAATGCTGCCCTGCCGCGAAGCACGGCAGTGACTGAACTCTGGCGCGAACCGGTGCTGATCTCCAGGCCTTCCAGCCGTTCCAGGCGGCGCAAGATCGAAGCCTGCGTCAGGGGAAGGTCAAGTCCCAGCTCAGGCTGCTGGTGGATCTCCCGACGCAATTCGACCAGCTCCTGCGCCAACGATTCAGCGTCGGCGGCCAGGCCCGACAACGCCGGCTCGTCCACGGCCGTGACGACTGGTGCTGCCGTGGCCGGACCCAGGCTGTTCTCGCCGGCGTGGATGGTTGGTGTGTGGTTCATGGAGACTCCCGTTCCTAGGTGTTTGAAGTAGCCAGACGTACGGCGGTGGGGGCATTGGCCTGCAGGGCGACCAGTTCGGCCAACGCCAGCAGGCAGAAGCGGCGGGCGACGCTAGATCGCCAGCGGTGCCCCCCGATGGTCATCGGGGTTATGGCAGTCCTGGAGCACCTTGAGCCCTGCTTCGAGGTCATCCTCCTCCAGATGCCGGACGATGGCTGCGTGGTCGTCGGCGATGCGCTGGATGTGCTCGGGGCCGGGGCGGTAGGTGAGGGTGATGCGACGTTGGATCGGATGCGACCAGACGTCGGAGAGCACCTCCAGCAGGTAGGGGTTGCCACAGGGCTCCATGAGCGACCGGTGGAACTGCAGGGAAATATCGAAAACCTCGGTGCCGTCGTCCGAGCTCGCCAACAAGGTTTCCGAGGCCAGCATCTTCAGGTGGTGTAGTTGGCGAGGGGTGTGATGACCGAATGCTTCTCGGAAAGCGAGTGACTCCAAGGCAAAGCGCACTGCAAAGACGTCGCTGACGTCGTTGCGGGAAAGATCATTGACGAAATAGCCCTTGGCGGGAACCAGCCGAACCAGGCCATCGGTGGTCAGTTGCGTGAGTGCATCGCGGACGGGAGTGCGTGACACGTCAAAGCGCGCAGCCAGCTGCACCTGGCCCAACGGCGTCCCCGGAGCCAGCCGTCCGGCCACGATGTCGTCGCTCACGGCCTCGTACACCTGGGCAGCCAGCGGCTGGCCCATAACTGCTTCGCTCATCTCCGCATTCCTCACTCCTGGCGATCGAGCTCTTCCGGCGGTTGCCGGACGCTGGTCCCGTTGTCGATGGTCCCCGCGTTTTCTATCTTCTCGAAAAAGTGATTGACATCACAACTTCGTTCTGAATACAGTGTATACACATTCGAGAAGGGAATGAAATGTACGTTCTGAATACCTGGTACGTGGCGGCCTGGAGCACGGAGGTCACGCGCCAACCCACACGTCGCGTCATCTGCGAGCAGCCAGTCGTGCTCTTCCGAACCAGCCGCGACAAGCCCGTTGCCCTGGCCGACCGCTGCGCACACCGCGCCTTCCCACTGTCGGCTGGACGGACGATCGGCGACTCCATCGAGTGCGGCTACCACGGCTTCACCTACGGCGCTGACGGGGCCTGCACCAAGGTGCCGGCGCAGAGCACCATCCCCGAAAGGGCACGTGTTGCTTCCTACCCGCTCCACGAGAAGGACGGCTGGGTGTGGATCTGGATGGGAGATCCCGAGGATGCCGACCCGGCCGACATCCCCGACACGCATTGGATGGTTGATCCCGACTGGGCGACCGTCACGCACTCCGTGCACTTCAAATGCCGTGCCGATCTGATCCACGACAACCTCCTGGACCTGACGCACGAATCCTTCCTGCACAAGACCACGGTCGGAGACGACTACATCTACGAGCACGGCATCACCGTCGAGGTCGAGGGCAACGTGGTCAACGTCGATCGCCTGATGCCCTCCGTAGCGGCGCCTCCGCTGTACGCAGAGACCATGGGCATTAGCGGGAACTACGATCGTTTCCACTGCACCGAGTTCTTCGTGCCCAACCTGCATGTCCTGCACTCCGGTATCACGGGCGAGGGAAAGCCACGGGAGGAGGGCTACCTCATCAAGGTGCTGAACGGCATCACGCCCATCGACTCGCACAACTCCTGGTACTACTACGCGTTCAGCCGCAATTTCGCCGTCGAGAACACGGAGGCGACCGACCAGCTCAAGGACGGCCTGGCCACGGTCCTCCAGGAGGATGCCGACGCCCTTGAAGCCCAGGAACAGGGGATGCAGGCCCGGCCGGTCGGCGAATTCGATGTCCTCATCGCCCAGGATGGTGGCGTCGCCAAGGCGCGGCGGATCCTCGCCGCACTCCTTCGCGCCGAGGCAAAGGGACAATCCGGAAAGTCCCCTACCCCCGTCACGGCGGGGGCGCGGTAACCATGTGGATGCTCGTTCGGGCCAACGCCCTGGGAAAGGACGACTCAGCGGGAGGCCACCGGGTACTGGCCGCCTGTCCCGATACCGATGAACGCGGCGACCCCTGGCGCTGGACCGTGGGACTGCGCGACGAGGAGACCGGACCGGTCGCCGTCGTGGAAACCGACGAAGCCTTCCTGATGGCAGAAGACACGCATCTCGCCGGCCATGAGAGCCGGACGGTCCACCGCCCGTCCGGCCAGGTCCTGGTCGTCACGGTCCTCGGCGGACAGGCCCTCGTCGCCTCCGTAGCCGGGCCGTGGGAACGCTGGATCCGCCCGGGAGACGTCTTCGTGCTTGAAGGCGAGGACGACGAGGATGTCCGCATTTCCCTGGATGGTGGTGACTCCGAAGCCACCGTCTTCCAACTGACGCCGACGGGCCCACGCGCCCTGCGCTGGGTCCCCTGAACTCCCGCTCTCCCGGCGGGAGCGGTCCCACCCCAGGTCTTCACCCCGACCCGCCCACCAGCAGTACAACGCAGCACCATTGCGACTGAACCAGCACCACGGCACCACCACCCACCAAGCACCGCTGAACCGTGAAAGGTCATCATGTTCTCCATGAATCGCCGCCCTGCAGCAGTCATTCCCCTCCTCCTCGCCAGCGCCCTGGGCCTTGCCGCCTGCACCAATGCCTCCGCAGAGTCCACTCCGGACCCCGCAAGCCAGCAAGCAGGGCCGTCAGCGGCCAGCTCCACGGTCCCCGTCAATGAAGAGGCCCGGGCATTGCTACCCGACTCGATTCGCGAGTCAGGCACCATCGTCTTTGCCTCGGACCCGACCTACCCGCCGTTCGAGTACATGGATACGGACAACACGACGCTCATCGGTTTCGACATTGACCTGACCGACCTCGTCGCCGACAGCCTGGGGCTGAAGGCCAAACACACCGCTGCGACCTTCGATACGATCCTGCCCGGCCTCACCTCGGGCAAGTACGACGTCGGTGTCTCGTCCTTCTCGATCACTCCCCAACGCCAGAAGGCGGTCGACTTCGTCCCCTATATGGCCGGAGGAACTGCGATAGGCGTGGCAACGGGGAACCCCAAGAACCTCTCGTTGGCCGACAAGAGCTTGTGCGGGCAATCGATCGCCGCCCAAAAGGGCTCCATCCAGGCGCTGACGCAGGGGCCGAAGTTCTCGAAGGACTGCGTCGCTGACGGACAGCCTGCCATCGACATCCAGACGTTCCCGGGCCAGTCTGACGCAAACCTCGCGCTCATTTCCGGACGCGTGGACGCAATCCTCTCCGACTCCGTCTCCCTGGCATTCCAAGGCGAGGAATCCGGCGGAAAGTTCGAGGTTGCCGGTGACGAGGACTACCAGCGCGCCGGCGTCGGCATGGCTGTGAAGAAGAACTCACAGTTGACGAAGGCGCTGGGGAAGGCCATGGAGGACCTGATTGACTCCGAGGCATACGCGGGGGTCTACGCGGAATGGAAGGTTCCCACCCGAACCCAGATCGATGCCGCCGATTTCGCGAAGTACAGCAAGTAGGCAGTCGGGATGAGCATGGAAACCGAGAAACTCACTCCCGCATCGAAACTGGACACGAAGATCGTGCCGGATAGCGGAGACTTCGGCGCTGACGACGACCTACAAGTGGTCAAGGCCCGCCATCCGTGGCAATGGGTGACAGCCGTCGTCGTTCTCCTCCTCGCAGCTCTGGTGCTGCGCTCGGTCCTGACGAATCCCAACTTCGGTTGGGACGTCGTGGCCGCGTACATCCGCGACTTCTCCATCGGCCAAGGGCTCCTGGTCACACTTGAGCTGACCGCCATCAGCATGGTCATTGGCATCGTGCTCGGGGTGTTGCTGGCCGTGATGCGGCTCAGCTTGAACCCCGTGGTGAAATCGGCTGCCGGGTTCTACGTCTACTTCTTCCGTGGAACGCCGGTCCTGGTGCAGCTGCTCTTCTGGTTCAACTTGGCCGCCCTCTATCCCGTGATCACGCTCGGTCTGCCCGGTGTTGAGCTGGACGCCAATGCCCTGATCAGTCCATTGACGGCCGCCATCCTGGGCTTGGGGCTGAACCAGGCGGCCTACATGTCCGAGATTGTTAGAGCCGGCATCATCTCGGTTGACTCGGGCCAGACGGAGGCAGCGGAGGCCCTGGGCATGACCAAGCTCAAGTCGATGTGGCGGATCGTTCTGCCGCAAGCAATGAAGGTCATCATCCCGCCAACGGGCAACGAAACGATCGGCATGCTCAAGACCACGTCGCTGGTCTCGGTGATTTCGGTTCCGGATATCCTCTACAGCTCGCAAATCATCTACGCCCGCAACTTCGAGACGATCCCACTGCTGATCGTGGCCAGCCTGTGGTACTTGCTGGCCACCACCATCTTGTCCATCGGTCAGTACTACCTCGAACGCCGTTTCGCCCGGGGGAACTTCCGGCAACTGCCGCCGACGCCGTGGCAGTCGGTGCGACGCTACTTCGGGACCCATTCCCCAAGGCCGGCGACGTTGGCTTCCCAACCCAGCAAGGAGGAACGATGAGCACCGCAGCCATACAGCCCGATCTGCACGAGGGACAAACCGGTCCCATGATTGAAGCACGGGGTATCCACAAATCGTACGGTCCGCTCGACGTCCTGCAGGGCATCGATCTGTCGGTCGCGCCAGGCGAGGTCATTTGCCTGATCGGTCCGTCCGGCTCGGGCAAGAGCACGCTGCTTCGGTGCATTAATCATTTGGAAACGGTCGACGGCGGCCGCATGCGCGTGGACGGCAATGTCATCGGCTACAACTTGCGCGGGACCAAGCTCCATGAACAATCCCACCGCGAGATCTGCCGCCAGCGAACCGACATCGGCATGGTGTTCCAGCATTTCAACCTGTTCCCGCACATGAACGTCCTGGAAAACCTGATCGAGGCTCCACGCCAGGTCAAGGGCGAATCGAAGAGTGTTGCCACGCAACGGGCCCGCGCGCTATTGGCCAAGGTGGGATTGTCGGAGAAAGAAAAGTCATATCCCCGTCAGCTCTCCGGTGGACAGCAGCAGCGGGTGGCCATTGCACGGGCGCTGTGTATGGAACCCAAGGTGATGCTCTTCGACGAACCGACCAGCGCCCTGGACCCCGAGCTGGTGGGGGAAGTCCTCAAGGTCATGAAGGACCTCGCCGCTTCCGGCATGACGATGGTCGTGGTGACCCACGAGCTCGGCTTTGCCCGGGAAGTAGCCGACCGCGTGGTCTTCATGGCCGATGGACACATCGTCGAAGAGGGCGATCCCGCCCAGGTCATCGACCACCCCGTCCATGGCCGCACGCGTGCGTTCGTTTCCTCCGTCGGGCACTAGGCCCCGGGCTCGCCGTCGCAGAATGAAAGGAACCATGTGACTACCACCGACCTGAAACCCGCCACTAGGGGCCGTACTGCACCCGGCCCGGTGCGGGATGCCATCGTCAGGGCCATGCGCCTGGAGGCGGAGGGGGTGCTCTCGATCGAGATCGAGCCGTCAGATGGCGGGGCGGTTCCGAAATGGGAACCCGGTGCACACCTCGACGTCGTCCTGGGCTCCGGGCTCGTACGCCAGTATTCGCTGTGTTCACGGCCGGGGGAGCCGTGGCGTGTGGCAGTGCTGCATGAGAATGCTTCCCGAGGAGGATCGGAATTCGTGCACACGGCGCTACGTCCGGGATCGGCCATCGGCGTCCGGGGACCGCGCAACAATTTTGTACTCGCTCCGGCCAGTGCCTACCGGTTCCTCGCAGGCGGCATCGGCATCACCCCCATTCTCGCGATGGTCAGGGAGGCAGAGGAACGTGGCGTTCCGTGGACGTTGGATTATCTGGGCCGCAGCAAGAAGTCCATGGCTTTCCGGGACGAGCTACTCGAATTTGGTGACAAGGTGCGCGTCCATGCAGATGACGTCGACGGGCGTTTTGACCTCGCCCCGCATCTGGAGGCCCCATCCGACGGGGGGTTGGCCTATGCCTGTGGCCCCGGCGGGCTGCTTGGCGTACTGCTCGCCGCGGCTCGAACATGGCGGTCGCCGGCATTGCTGCACGTCGAGCGGTTTGTCTTGGATCCCGCAGCATCCGTGACTATATCCGGTGATACGGCTGGGGCCTCCAACGGCGACGCCGATGCCCACGAAAACACAACAGGGTCCGAAAAGTTCACTGTGGAACTCAATGACGGGACCGAGGTTGAAATTCCTGCGAACCAAAGCATCCTGCAAACGCTCGAGGAGTGCGGCTACGCACCGTTGAATTCATGCCGCGAGGGAATCTGTGGCACCTGCGAGACCGGGGTCATCTCGGGCATGGTGGACCACCGCGACAGCCTGCTCTCAGAGGACGAAAGGGCGGCCTCGGAAACCATGATGATTTGCGTGTCCCGGGCCTGCGGAGGCTGCCGGTTGAGGCTCGACATCTAACGGGCGAGGACAAACTCGTCCAATGGGCGGATCCCGGGGGGCCTCGGTCCTCATTGGCCCAACCGTATTCCTGGTGGAGCGAGCGTGGACAACGACTGCCGCTGCCTTCCACCACGGCGGTCGACCCGAGGGGGCAGCAACGGTCCACGCTGCGGGAGCGGTTCCCGTTCGGACGTGGCGCGCCGTTCCGGGTGCATGGTGGGTAACGTTAGGAACGAACTCGGTGACGTCGTCAGCCATGGTTGGCATTCATGGGGTTGCCCATCTAATGATCCGGAGGGCGCGGTCGGGTTGCCCGGCCGAATGGAACAATGAGCGACATGAGCAAGTCCTTCACCCTGATCCAGCTGCGGTACTTTGCCGTCGTCGCCCAGCGGGAGAACATCACCGAAGCCGCTCGTGAACTGAGGATCACGCAGTCCGCCCTATCGTCGGCGATCGCCGCCCTGGAAAGGGAACTCGACGTTCAATTGTTCATCCGGCGTCCCCAGCGTGGGCTGACCCTCAGCGCGGCGGGCCGTCAATTTGCCCAAGACGTCAATCCCTTCCTGGAACATGCGGATCTGCTCTACGACGCCGGGCGCGGCATGGCCACGACGCTATCGGGGGAGCTCACGGTTGGTGTCTTCGCGCCTCTGGCCCCGTTCCGGGCGCCGGTGATCCTTCGTGAATTTGAGGCCCGCTATCCCAGCGTGAACGTCTCCTTCATCGAGGGCGATCAGGAATACGTGCGTTCGGCCTTGTTGGAGGGGCGTTGCGAACTCGCCTTGATGTACGACCTCGGACTCGGGGACGGATTCGACACGGAGGTCCTCCAACGCATCCCGGTCCATGCCATGGTCCATGAGGAGCATCGGTTGGCCGGGCGCGGCGACGAGGGGGTCCACCTGGCCGAGTTTGCCCAGGAACCATTGATCTTGCTCGACCTCCCCCATACCCGCGAGTACTACATCCGGGTCTTCGCTGCCGCGGGGGTCGATCCCCGTATCCGCCACCGTGCGTCCGGATATGAAACGGTCCGGTCCTTCGTGGCCAGCGGCCACGGGTACTCGGTGCTGAATCAGAAACTGGTCCACAATCTCACCTACGTCGGAGCACCCGTGGTGCTCCTGCGGGTGCTGGACCACGTGCCCGGGATCGAGGTCATGCTGGTCCGTCCGGCGGCAACGCGGCCGACACGGCGAGCCCAGGCATTCGCCGAGGTCTGCCGCGATATCTATGGGCACACGGATTAACGTCCTGCCCTCGCAACGGAAAAACCGATGCGAAATGCATAAATTATGAATTAGACCCCTGTGACCCCGATCACGAATACTGGTCGCCATGACAACCAAAAATCTGGGTTCCAAGGAAGCCGATACCGCCGCGGCGAATGCGTTTAGCCGGTCCGGGACGGCCAGTCGTATGCAACTCCGTGTTTTGGCCGGAGGCAGCGTCGGACAATTCATCGAGTTCTACGACTTTGCGCTGTATGCGCTCTCGGCCGTCACGCTGTCCCACCTCTTCTTCCCCGGGGGCAGCGAAGCGGTGGGCCTGCTGGCGACTTTCGCCACCTTCGGCGTCGCCTTTATCGCGCGCCCGATCGGCGGCCTCTTTTTCGGCGCCCTCGGAGATCGAATCGGGCGGCGGAAGGTCCTCTACGTCACCCTGGTCCTCATCGGAGCGGCCACCGCCGCCATCGGGCTGCTGCCCGGGTTCGGCAGCATCGGTTGGTTCGCGCCGGCACTGCTGGTGCTGTGCCGCCTGGTCCAGGGTTTTTCCGCGGGCGGTGAATCCGTTGGCGCGCCGGCCTTCGTCTTCGAACACGCTCCGGTGCATCGTCGGGGATTTTGGCTGAACATCACGCTGGCGGCCACCGCGTTGCCCTCCGTATTCGCCGGTGTCCTGATCCTGCTGCTGAGCCAGGGCATGTCCGACGACTCCTTCACCGCGTGGGGCTGGCGCATCCCGTTCCTGCTGGCGCTCCCACTGTCCCTGGTGGGCGTATGGATCCGCTCCAAGACGGAGGAGAGCGAGGCGTTCAAACAGGTTGCAGCCAAGGTCGACCATAAGGAGTACAGCCCGGTCCGGGAGGCATTCCGCGAAAACCGCGTCCAGATGATCCAGGTAATCTTTGTCATGGGGCTGACCGCCATGGGCTTCTACTTCCTTTCCGGCTACTTCGTTCCCTACGTCCAGACCACGGGCGACCTGAGCCGCGAAGCATCGCTGATCGCCAATGGCGTCGCCATGCTCACCTATGCCTTGCTGCTGCCGGTCGGCGGCCTCATCGGCGACAAGGTGGGACGCAAACCGATGTTGATCGCCGGTTCCGCGGCACTTGCCCTGCTGGCGTTCCCCTGCTTCCTGCTGGTGACCAGCGGTTCGCTGCCACTGGCCATCATGGGGCAGTTGCTCTTCGTTGTCCCGCTCTGCATCTACGGTGGCGGTTGCTACACGTTCTTCGTCGAAATCTTCACCACGCGGACTCGTTTCACCTCGGCGGCCGTGAGCTACAACGTCGGGTACGCACTCTTTGGAGGCACCGCGCCGTTCATCGGCACCTGGCTTGTTGGAGCCACCGGCATCGCCTTTGCGCCGGCCTTCTGGGTCTGTGGTGCCGCCGTCGTCGTCTTCCTGCTGCTGACGCTGACCAGGGTCCCCGAGACCCGCGGCCGACTCGGCTAGGAGCCCGCCGTGACCACCGCGGCAGCCCTTCCGGTTGCCGCCGCCCGAACATCCCACTAGACCGAGGAAGCACCACGATGACCGCAGAAGCGTTCCTGCACGATTTCCACCATGTCGCCACGATTGGCGCCACCGACGACCACGGCGTTGATCGACAAGCAGCCACCGACGAAGACCGCCAAACCCGCGACTGGTTCAAGGAATTTGCAGCAGCCCGCGGCTGGGAGGTGCGCGTGGACCGCATTGGCAACATGTTCGCACTGCTGACCTTTCGGCCCGGGGCTCCGTACGTCCTGCTGGGCTCGCATTTGGACAGCCAGCCGTTGGGTGGTCGTTTCGATGGGGCGTACGGGGTGGTTGCCGCCCTGCACGCAGCGCAGCGGGTCGAACGGGAAATGGAAACGGCCCCGGAGACGCCGCCCTTCAACCTCGCAGTGGTCAACTGGTTCAACGAAGAGGGCGGGCGCTTCGCCCCCTCCATCATGGGCAGCTCTGTCTACGCCGGAATCATGGACGCCCAGGAAATGCTCGACGTGCGCGATCTCCAGGGCATCAGCGTGCGGGAGGCGCTGGCGTCCATCGGCTATCTGGGCGAGGACCGGGCGCCCGAGGTGGCCCGCTACGCCGAGATCCACATCGAACAGGGGCGCATCCTCGAGCGTGAGGGACTGGCCATCGGCGCCGTCGATGCGAGCTGGTACACGCAGAAACTGGACATCGAGGTTCTCGGCGAACAGTCACACACCGGTGCCACGGCCATGGCGGATCGCCACGACGCCCTCGTCGCCGCGTCGAAGGTCATCCTCATGGTCCACGACGTCACGGGCGACTTTGCCCCGGAAGCCCTGGTCTCGTCCGTGGGGCAGCTGACACTGGAACCCAATTCGCCCATCGTCGTCGCCCGACGGGTGCGTCTGGTCGCTGACCTGAGGTCGAACAGTCCCGAAATCGTCAAGGCAGCACGGTCGACCCTGCTTCGGCAGATCCAGGAGCTGGCCGCGGAGCACGATATCCGCATCAACGTGCGGGACTTCGACATCCGTGCCAACCAGTATTTTCCGGAGTCGGCGGTGGAACTGGTCGAGAAGACCGCCGCCAACCTGGGGCTGGGTGTGCGGCGCATCCAGACCATGGCCGGACACGACTCGGTGGCGATGAACCAGCTCGTTCCGTCGGTCATGATGTTCGTCCCCTCCGTGGACGGGGTCTCGCATTGTGAACGCGAATTCACCACGGACGCGGACATGGTGGCCGGTGTTGATGCCCTGGCCGCAGTTGCCATGGAACTGGTCGGCGGCGCGTTGGCGCCTGCGACAGATGACGCGCATGATGCCCGGGTCGGTGCGGCGGCCGGACAATGACGACCTTGCACTACCTGGGCGCCGCCGAGGCGCTGGCACTGTTCCGCTCGCGCGAGCTGTCGCCGGTCGAATTGATGGAAGCGGTCATCAACCGGACTGCAGCGGCAAACCCTTCCGTCAATGCGTTCACCGAGACCATGTTCGACGACGCACTCCTCGCCGCCCGCAGCGCCGAGGCACACTATGGGCGGAGACCGGAGCACCGCGATGCAGCGAGTCATTCCGGGTCGGCACTGCTCGGGCTCCCGGTGGCGGCGAAGGAAAAGCACGCCATCGCCGGGCGCACCTTGAGCCAGGGCCTTCTCGCCCAATCCGGCGTCCGTGCCACCGCCCACCACCCCGTGGTGGACCGCATCCTGGCTGCGGGTGGCATCATCCATGCCCGCACCACCTCACCGGAATTCAGCTGTGCGACCGTGACCCACAGCCCCATGTGGGGGGTGACCCGCAACCCGTGGAACCCTGACTATTCGCCCGGAGGCTCCTCCGGTGGTTCGGGCGCCGCCCTGGCCGCCGGCATGACCCCGCTGGCCACGGCCTCCGACATCGCCGGCTCGACGCGTCTGCCGGCGTCGTTCACCGGCACCGTGGGCTTCAAGGCCCCCTACGGCCGCATACCCGGCCTCGGTCCGCTCGCATCGGATTGGTACCGCGGGGACGGGCCGATGGCCCGATCGGTGGCGGACACGGCGCTACTGGCCAATGTGATGGCCGGACCACACGCGGCGGACCACAACACCGTAGCCACCGCCGCGCCCATTCCCACCGAGCCGGCAGCCGTCGACGGCCTGCGGATCGCCCTGTGCATCCGCCTGGGGGACTACCCGGTCGCTCCCGACGTCGAGGCCAATACCCGGGCCGTCGCCGCGGCACTGTCCGCCGCCGGCGCCGTGGTCGAGGAGATCGAGTTGCCCTGGAGTAGCCGGAGCATCGGCGAAACGATCTTCACGCATTTCGGGCACATTTTGGGTCCCGCCATGGAACAGGCCACCGCGGGCAGTGAGGAACTGCTCGCCACCTACACCCGCCAATTCATGGCCGATGCCCGGGCCGCCGCTGAGCGGCATACGCTCTTTGATGCCCTGGGCGAGGAGCATCGGATCCAGGCGGAGCTGGCGGCCGCCATGGTCGGCTTTGACGTTCTCTTGGCGCCGGCCTCGGCAATCCCCGCCCTGGAAGCGGACGGCGACTACCTCGAGGGCATCGACGTCGGCGGAACGCAGTTGGAGCACTACTGGCAGGCCCACATGACCGCGCCGTTCAATATCGCCAACCGTTGCCCGGTACTGTCCGTGCCCAGCGGCATGGCCGACGTCGGCATCCCCACCGGCGTGCAGATCGTCGGTC
Organism: Arthrobacter sp. ASL1; assembly: GCF_056680475.1. NCBI lineage: Bacteria > Bacillati > Actinomycetota > Actinomycetes > Micrococcales > Micrococcaceae > Arthrobacter > Arthrobacter sp. ASL1. The sequence goes on along the minus strand of NZ_CM155284.1, from coordinate 1,052,990 downwards.
ACCCGTACGACGACCACACGGTGTTCCGGGTCGGTGCCGCGATCGAGGAAGTCCGGCCCTGGGCGGGGAGGTTCCCGCCGATCTAGGGTGGGGACCCGCTGGTGTGGACGGAGACGGCCATGAACATGCCATTCGGGCTTCGGCTTCGCGGGCGGTGAGTGCGGTCCCGTCACGGCATCCCGCTTAGTCCAACAGGGCGTCCAAGCCGGGGGCGTCCGAGGCCGGCAGTAGCGAAGCGTAGCGGTCATGGATGGCTTGGCGTGCTCGGCGCCCGGCCTCCGCCGGCAGCCCGGCGGCAATGGCGTCGAAGATACCGCGGTCCAGGGCCGCAGATTCGGCCTCGGTTCGTTCGGTGGAGCCGGAGGACTTGAGCTGCTGGGTGATCAGTTCCAGGATCGCCCCGCCGACGGCGCGTCCGCACATGGCCAGCAGGGCGTTGCCGCTGGCCTCCCAGACGGTGAGGTGGAAATCCATGTCCGCACGGGCGAAGGCCTCTGCGTCCTTGCCAACCTCCGTCTCCATGCGCTCGATGCACGAGCGCATCTGCTCCAGTTGGCCTTCGGTGTGCAGCGCGGCCGCCAGTCGGCAGGCCGAGGAATCGAGCACCAGACGAAACTGCACCAGCTCTGTCATGGAGAGTGAGTCCAACCGCACCATGGTCGCGAAGGAGCGGATCATGGTGGCGGGGGAGGGCTCGAGTACCTTCGGGCCGCCCCGTCCGCCGGGCTTGGATTCAACCAACCCCATGGACTGCAGCACGCGCAGCGCCTCGCGGATCGTGGGCCGGGAGACGGAGAACTGGATCATGAGTTCGCGTTCGGAGGGTAGATGGTCGCCGGGGCTGATGCTGCCCGAGGTGATGGCGGTCTCGATCTGTTCCACGACCCGCTCGTAGGTGCGGACCGGAACGGCCGGGGTGAATTGCGTCGTCACGGTGCTGCCTCTCGGTGGTGCGGACGTGGGCGCTGGGCATGCGGCGCTGGCTCCAGCATACTCGGCACTACCCAAACTGGTCTTACCATCGAACTGGGTAGAAATATTCGTGCTTTCTGTTGTAACCTCCATCACAATGGAATGGTCGGCACTCCGGAAGGTGCGCGGGCGACCGAACAGTTCACGGATCAGGACGTCGTACTAGCAAAGGACCAGGACATGCCATTGCGCAGCCTAGGCAAGAAAACACTGACCCTATCGGCACTGGCCGTCACTGCGGGTCTGGCCCTGACCGGCTGCAATGCGGGCTCAGGCGCCGGCGATGCCGCGAGCGGTGGAGCGAAAACCGACATCGTCGTCGCACTCACCGGCGAGCCGGTGAACCTGGACTTCACCACGACGGCGGGCGCCGCGATCCCGCAGGCCTTGATGTCCAACGTCTACGAGGGCCTGGTCGAGGTGGACCAGGAGGGGAAGATCCAGCCGCTGCTCGCCAAGTCCTGGGAGCTGTCCCCGGATCGCAAGGACTACACCTTCACGCTGCAGGATGGCGTCAAGTTCTCCAATGGCGAGGCGTTCGACGCCGATGACGTCAAGTTCTCCATTGAGCGTGTGCAGTCGGACAAATGGGTCTCCGGCATGAAGTCCAAGATGGACATCGTGGACAAGGTCACCGTCAATTCGCCCACTGAGGTCACGGTCTCGCTGAAGCAGCCCTCCAATGCCTGGCTTTTCAACATGACCTCCCTCGTCGGCGCGATGTTCGACCCCTCTGGAGTGGACGACCTGGCGAACCAGGCGATCGGCACCGGCCCGTTCGAACTCGAATCCTGGACCAAGGGCGCCTCGATCGAACTCGCCGCCCGCGACGAATACTGGGGCACCGCTCCGAAGGTCAAGAACGCGACCCTGCGCTACTTCGGCGACGCCATCGCCACGACCAACGCCCTGCGCTCGGGTGACGTGGACGTCGTTTACAACATGCAGGCCCCCGAGTTGGTGGACTCCTTCCAGAGCGACCCCGCCTACCAGGTCATTGAGGGAACCTCCAACGGCGAGATCGTCCTCTCGATGAACAACAAGGCCAAGCCGTTCGACGACGTGCGCGTCCGCCAGGCCGTCATGTACGCGATCGACCGCCAAGCTGTCGTCGACACCGCCTGGAACGGACTGGGCACGGTCGTCGGCGGTCCCGTCCCGCCCACCGACCCCTACTATGAGGACCTGAACGGCGTATACCCGCACAACCCGGAGAAGGCCAAGGCCCTGCTCAAGGAAGCCGGGGTCCAGAACCTGGACATCACGTTCACGGTCCCGACCCGTCCCTACGCCGCGGCGATCTCCGAGATTGTGGTCTCGCAGCTGGCGGACGTCGGCATCAACGCCACGATAGAGACCGCCGAATTCCCGGCTGTCTGGCTGGACAAGGTGTTCACGAAGCACGACTACCAGATGTCCGTGGTGCTGGCCGTGGAGGCACGGGACGTGCTGACCATGTTCAACAACCCCGACTACTACCTCGGCTTCGACAACTCGAAGATCGCACCGCTCGCCGAAAAGGCGGACCAGGCGGATGAAGGCGGGTACGCGGACGGCATGAAGAAGGTCGTGCGCAGCATCGTCGACGACGCCGGGGCTGACACGCTGTTCATCTTCCCGAACGTCGTCGTCGCCAAGGCGGACGTCACCGGCATCCCGGCCAACCAGGTCACCGAGGCCCTGGACCTGACCGACATCGGCTGGAAGTAACCGCAAGGGAGGACCACCCGCATGATTCCCAGAATCCTCACGAACCTGCTGCGGTTCGTGGCCACCTTCATCGCCGCGACCGTCATGGTCTTCCTGCTCCTGCGGGCGGTCCCTGGCGACCCGGCCCGGATTGCGCTCGGCGAGCATGCGACGCCGGAACTGCTGGCCCAGAAGCAACATGAATTCGGGACCGACCGCCCGCTGGTCGTGCAGTACTTCGACTGGGTGTCCGGCCTTCCGTCCGGTGATTTCGGCACGTCATTCGTCACGCGCAGCGACATCAGCCCGCTGATCGCCGACCGGGTGCAGGTCTCGCTGATCCTGGTGGTGCTGGCGATGTTGCTGTCGCTGATCATCTCGATCCCGTTCGGGACGCTGGCGGCGGTCAAGCACCGTAAGGCCTCCGGGGCAATCGTCAGCGCGGTGAGCCAGCTGGGCATCGCGATCCCCGGCTTCCTGGCCGGCATCATGCTCGTCGTCGTCTTCGCCCTGGGGCTGGGCTGGTTCCCGGCCAATGGGTGGACGCCCCCGGGCCGGGACTTCGCCGACTTCTTGTCCCGGGTCACGCTGCCGGTCATTGCTCTGGCGTCTGTGCAGTCAGCGATCCTGACCCGTTACGTGCGCTCGGCCGTGCTGGAGGTCATGAGCGAGGACTACCTTCGCACCGCCCGCGCAAAGGGGCTGTCCCCGATGCAGGCCCTGGTCAGGCACGGGCTGCGCAATGCGGCGATTCCAGTCATCACCGTCACCTCGGTGCAGATGGCCGCCCTGATCATCGGAGCGGTGGTCATCGAGAAGGTCTTCGCGATCCCGGGGCTGGGCTCCATGCTCTTGGATTCGGTGGCCAACCGGGACATGCTCGCCGTCCAATCGATCGTCATGGTGCTGGTAGGCATCACGCTGATCATCAACCTGGCCGTCGACGTCCTGTACACCGTCGTCGACCCGCGCATCCGAAAATCGGCCTAAGGGGCACGTGATGACCACCTCGACAGCGCTCATTCCGGCAAAGGCACGACGCCGGTGGGGCATCAATATGATCATCGGCGCGGTCCTGGTGGGCTTGGTGCTGTTCGCCGCTATCCTGTCTATCTTCTGGACGCCCTACGACCCGGTGCAGGCCATGCCGGCGGACCGGCTCCAGGGCTCCGGCCCCGAGCACCTGATGGGCACTGACCAGTTCGGCCGCGACATATTTTCGGCGATCCTCGCCGGGGCCCGGATCACGCTACTCGTCGGCCTGGCGGCGGTGGCGATCGCCCTGCTGGTCGGCACCCCGCTGGGCATCATCGCCGGCATGAAGCGCGGTGCCGTCGAGGAGGTGACCATGCGCTTCGCCGATGTACTGCTCGCCTTTCCAGCACTGCTGGTCGCCATTGTGTTTTCCGCGGTCTTCGGGGCCAGCACGATGACGGCAATGGTCGCCATCGGCATCGGCTCCATCCCCGGGTTCGCCCGCGTAGCGCGTTCGGGCACGCTGCAGGTGATGAGCACCGAATACGTGCAGGCGGCACGTGCGTCCTCGCAGCCGGGGCCACGGATTGCCTCGCGCCATGTCATGCCGAACATCGTCGGGATGGTCGTGGTGCAGTGCTCGGTCACCTTCGGACTCGCCGTGCTCGCCGAGGCCGCACTGTCCTTCCTCGGGCTGGGAACGCCCCCGCCGATTCCGTCCTGGGGCCGCATGCTGCAGGCCTCGCAGCAATTCTGGGGCACCGAGCCGATGATGGCCGTCTGGCCCGGGGCAGCCATCGCTATCGCCGTGATGGGATTCAATATGCTCGGGGACGGCCTGCGGGACCGCTTCGATCCGAAACTGAACGGGGAACGACGATGAGCACGCCGCAGGAGATGCCCGGCACGACAGGTCGGCCTGCCGCCGCGCACGACGACGTCGCACCGGCTGGCACGCTGCTGAACGTTGAACACCTCAGCGTGGAGACCGGCGGGTTCACGCTGGTGGAGGACGTCAACTTCGCGATGGCCCAGGGCGAGCGCATCGGCCTGATCGGTGAATCCGGATCCGGGAAATCGCTGACCAGCACGGCGCTGATGGGCCTGCTGCCCGACGGTCTGTGTGCCACCGGGGCGATCACCCTGGCAGGCCACGAGGCGAACTTCGTGGACGCACCGGACACCACGATGCGCCGGATCCGCGGTCGCGACATGGCCATGGTCTTCCAGGAGCCGCTCACCGCGCTCAACCCGCTCATGCGCGCCGGGGCACAGGTCGCCGAGATCATGCTGCAGCACAAGACCGTCTCCTCGCGCCGCGAAGCCCACGCGAAGGCGATCGCGATGCTCGCCTCGGTGAAGCTGCCCGACCCCGCAGAGGCCGCCCGTGCCTACCCGCACCAGCTCTCCGGCGGGCAGCGCCAACGCGTCATGCTCGCCATGGCATTGGCCAACGACCCATCACTGCTTCTGTGCGACGAACCCACCACCGCACTGGATGTCACGGTCCAGCGCCAAGTCCTGGACCTGGTCTTGGAGTCGGTGATTCTGCGCGGCACCGGCCTGCTGTTCATCACCCACGATCTGGCTGTCGTGGCGAACATGTGCACCCGGGTGCTGGTCATGAACAAGGGCCGCATCGTCGAACAGGGAGCCACGGAGGACATCTTCTCCCGTCCCCGGCACCCCTATACGCGCGGTCTGCTCGCGGCCAGCGACCTGGAAGCCACCGATCGCGACGGGAAGCTGTTCACCGTCGCCTCCTCCGAGGCCTATATCCCGCCGACGGTAGAGGAAGCCCGTGTGCGCTCTGCCGCGGATGCCGCGGATGCCGCGGCGGCCGCCGTCCTGCCCGCACAACCGGCAAAGCCGACGGTCATCAGCGTCCGCAACCTGGACCGCACCTACACCCGCGGGCGCACGTCGCTGTTCGGCAAGCCGACCGCGGTGCACGCGCTCAAGTCGGTAGACTTCGAGGTCCGCGCGGGGGAACGCCTGGGCGTCGTGGGTGAATCCGGATCCGGGAAGACCACGCTGCTGCGCATCCTGGCCGGACTGGACCGCCCGACCTCTGGTTCCGCCGTCGTCGCCGGCAATGAGGTCGCCGGCGCCCGCGAGGCGGACCTGGTGCAGCTGCGCCAGGAACTGCAGATTGTCTTCCAGGACCCGATGGGCTCGCTGGATCCGCGGATGAAGGTGGCCGACATCGTCACCGAGCCGCTGCTGGTGCCCGGGCGCAACGAAACACCCGCCCAACTCCGGGCCATGGCCGCCGAGATGCTCGACGCCGTCGGGCTCGGCGCTGAGACCCTGGATCGCTATCCGCACCAGTTCTCCGGCGGCCAGCGCCAGCGCATCTCGATCGCCCGCGCGCTGATCTGCCGCCCGCGGATCCTGGTCGCCGATGAGCCGGTTTCCGCGCTGGATGTCTCCGTCCGCGCGCAGGTGCTGAACCTGCTGTCCGACCTGGTCGAGCAGTACCGGCTCACCCTGGTGTTCGTCTCCCACGACCTCGCGGTGGTCCGCCATCTTTGCGACCGCGTCGTGGTGATGCGCAGCGGAGAAATCGTCGAGGCGGGGGACACCGAGGCCATCTACACCAATCCGCAGCACCCCTACACCCGCAAGCTCGTCGCCAGTTCGATGAACCTGCGCGCCGAGGTACTGGCCCGCGAACTGGTCGACGACCAACCCGAATGACGGCGGCCGCCACCGCACCGATCGACCCGCAGAACGCACCAAGGAGCCCCCAAATGACGCAGCAAACGCTTGACCTTTCCGCAGCGGACCTCGCCGCCGGCTATCGCCGGGGGCTGGACCCGCGCGAGGTCGCCGAGACGGTGCTGGCCCGGGTCGCCGAGCGCGAGCCGGTGCTCAACGCGTTCTACCGCCACGACCCGGAGCAGGTGCGCCGCGACGCGGAGGCCTCCGCCACCCGCTGGGCCAAGGGCCGGCAGCTCTCGGCGTGCGATGGCGTGCCGGTCACTGTGAAGGAGAACATCCCCCGTACCGGCATCCCCGTTCCCTCCGGCACTGCCCTGCCCAACCCGCCCGTGGCCACGGAGAATGCCCCGATCACGGACCGGCTGCTGGAGGCCGGCATGGTCATCCTCGGCTCCACCACCATGCCCGACTGGGGAATGCTCTCCTCGGGGGTCTCGTCGCTGCACGGGATCAGCCGCAACGCCTGGGACCCCGCACTGACAACCGGCGGATCCAGCGCCGGCGCCGGCGCCGCGGCAGCTGCCGGGTACGGGCCACTGCACGTGGGCACCGACATCGGCGGTTCCATCAGGCTCCCGGGGACCTGGGCCGGGCTGGCCACGCTCAAGCCGAGCGCCGGACTCGTGCCGCTGCATGCTCCGTATCTGGGCCGGGCCGCTGGCCCGCTGGCCCGATCGGCCGCCGACGCCGCCCTGCTGATGGACGTCATCGCCCGACCCGATGCCCGGGACTACTCCACCCGCCCCTACCCGGCCATGGACTGGGCTGCGGGCCCGGCCGACCCCGCCGGGTTGCGCGTGGCGCTGCAACTCGATGCCGGATCCGGGGCCCCGGTGGAGCCGGAGACGGCCGCCGCCGTGCAGCGCGCCGGGGAGCTCTTCGCGGCCGCCGGGGCCACCGTTGTGGAACTGTCCCCGTTCATGACCGCCGAGCAGCTCGCCGGTATCGACGCCTTCTGGCGAACCCGCTCCTGGGCGGACTACAGCGCCCTGGACCCGTCAGCCCGGGAGAAGGTGCTGCCGTACGTCGCGCGCTGGTGCTCCGGTGGAAAGGACTATGACGGCGCCGCGACCATGCGCCACTACCACCGCTTTGCCGAGGTCCAGCAGGTCACCCGTGCCGCAACCGCGCCCTTCGACCTGGTGCTCTCCCCGGTCGCTCCGATGGCCGCGTTCCCCGCTGAGGACCCCATGCCCGTCAACGATCCGGACCTCCCCATGGCGCACATTTCCTTCACCTTGCCCTACAACATGTCAGGTCAGCCAGCTGCGACCGTGAACTGCGGCTTCACCTCCGACGGGCGCACCATTGGGCTGCAGCTGGCCGGTCGGGTCGGCGCGGACGACAGGGTGCTGGCGTCGGCGGCCTGGTACGAGACGGTGCGCGGCGACGCGGCTCCGGATTGGTCGCTGATCCCGTAGCGGCGCATGGTTATTGGGGCTGCTGCGCGGTTTGCCGGCAGGTCATGGCACAGTGCCCCGGTGTCGTCGTCAACTGTCCCGGGCGCTGGCCCGATGCGCGGGCCGCCAGCCCGGCCGGGGCCCGGGCGACGTCATGGCGCGGCTTTTCCAGAACCCGGATCTCCGTGGATGGCGGTGGTTGCAACCGACACCGCAGGGTCGGCCGGTCAAGGCCGGGAGGTGCGGGGGCCGATGTCCGCGAAACCGCGCTGCCCACGGACCGGAAGGCGGTGTTGCCCGCGTTCCCGCTGGAGGATTCCCGGATTCTGCGCAAACGTCAGGCCGGTGGGGTGAAGCGCCCGTCGATCGCCGTCCATCCGCCGTCCACGGTCAGCGTGGTGCCGGTGACGAAGCTGGCGGCGTCCGAACACAGGTAGACGACGGCGCCAGCCAGTTCCCCGGGTCGGGACCAGCGGCCCAGCGCGCTCTTGGACGCGTAGGCGTCGTACCACTCCGGGTCAGCGGTGATCTGCGCCGTCAGTGGGGTTTCCACCACACCGGGCGCGATGGCGTTCACCCGCACGCCCTGGGGCCCGAATTCGGCGGCGGCGGTCTTCAACAGCTGCAGCAGTCCGGCCTTGGTGGCGGCATAGACGCTTTGGCCCGGTTCCACCACCGATGCCCGGATGGATGTGAAACCCGTGATCGAGCCACCGCCGCGCGCGGCCATGGTGGGGGCGAACGCCCGGATAAGCGCGAAGGAGGCCCGGAGGTTCAGGTTCACCACCCGGTCGAACTCCTCCATCGAATAGTCGGCTATGCGCTTGCGCACGTTGGTCGCGGCCGTGAACACCAGCGAATCGAGGTCCGGGTGCGCGTCCGCGGCGGCTGCCACCGAGTCGGCGTCGGTGACGTCGAGTTCGCGGCTGTCGGCGCCGCCGCCGGCCAGAGCCGCGGTCTCGGCGGCAGCGTCGAGATTTCGGTCGGCGCAGATGACGTGCGCGCCGTGCGCGGCCAGTGCGAGGGCTGATTCGCGGCCAATGCCGCTTCCGGCGCCGATGATCATGACGGTTCGCCCGTCCAATCGGAAGAGCCTGCCGTAGTCGGTTCCTGTGCCCATGGGTGGTCCCTTCGAAAATGCCGGATGGTACGGATAGTTGGTGGAGTACAAATCAGGCGGGGCGGATCATGGCCATGCGGGAGACCGTGAATTCCTCGATGGCCCAGCGCGGTCCCTCGCGGCCGATGCCCGAATCCTTGACCCCGCCGTACGGCATGATGTCCGAGCGGAATCCAGGGATCTCGTTGACGACGACGCCGCCGACCTCCAGTTGGTTCACCGCGGCGAACGCATTGGCTAGTGAGCGCGTGTAGACCGCGGCCTGCAAACCGTAGCGCGAGTCGTTGACCAGATCGATGGCCTGCTCCATGGTGGCGACGGTGTCCAGGCACACGACGGGACCGAAGACCTCCTCGCACCACAGCGGGGAATCATGCGCGACGCCGGCGAGCACTGTTGGATGGACCAGCGAGGCGTTCGTGTGGCGCGGGGACTCCGACACCGCACCGGCTGCCGGGACATGGCCGCCCGCCGCGGCTGCGGCGTGGTCGGGCCCAGGGACGCCGCCGGCGACGATGCGCGCCCCGCCGGCCACGGCGTCGTCCACCCAGGCGGTAATACGCTCCGCGGAAGCCGCGTTGATGACCGGCGCCACGCGCGTCTGGGCATCCCGTGGGTCCCCGACGAGGACCTCGGGCAGGCGGTCTGCGAGTTTGGCCGTGAAGTCCGCGGCGATGTCCTGGACGAGCACCACCCGCTGCACCGAGATGCAGGCCTGGCCGTTGGCGTAGAACCCGCCGCGTATGACGGCGTCCACGGCCGCGTCGAGGTCGGCATCGGCGTCGACAATGAGGCCGGTGTTCGACCCCAGTTCGAGCACCACCTTGCGCGGCGCGGCGGAGCGGGCAATCCGGTGCCCGACGGCGGCCGACCCGGTGAAGGAGACGACGGCCGCGCGCGGGTCCTCGACCAGCGTTTCCCCGACGTCGACGCCTCCGTTGACCAGTTGCACGGTGGCGCGGGGCAGCCCGTGCGCCTCCAGGACGTCGCGAATCAGCTCGACCATCCACAGGGTGGCCAATGGCGTGTCGGGGGAGGGCTTGATGATGATTGGGCAGCCCGCCGCCAGGGCCGGGGCGATCTTGTGGCTGGCCAGCAGAACGGGGTAATTGAAGCCGGCGATGCCGACGACGACGCCGGCCGGGCGGCGGGTGTAGTAACCCAGCATGCCGGCGCCCAACGGCTGCAGGTCCAGTGGCACGGTCTCGCCGGTCATGCGCGACACCTCCTCGGCAGCTGCCTGCCAGGTGGTCAGCGTTCGGGCCATTTCCACGCCGCAGTCGATGGCGGGCTTGCCGGTTTCCAGCACCAGAAGCCGTTTCAGCTCGTCGGCGCGGCCGGCCAGGGCATCGTGGATGCCGGCGAGCAGCGACCTGCGGGTGCCGGTGGCGGCCGCGGCGATGTCCCGTGCCGCGGTGCTGGCCTCGTCCAGGGCCAGGGCCGCGCTGGTGGAATCGCCGACCGGAGCGTGGCCGATGACTGAACCGTCGTAGGGGAAGAGAACCTCCGTCTGCGCAGGGGCGGGGATGCCCGCGTTGCCAATCGGCAGGGTTGCGGCCAGTCCGGTGGGGAAGGGGGAATGCACGCCCATGGGCTGGTCCTGTTCCGGGCTCTGACGGCGGCCCTCTGTTGATTGAGTGGTCTTACCAGTAATATAAGCAGACTACTAGCTATGCTGAGGTGGAGGCAATGACAATGACATCCGGGAACGCTTATGCGTCGGAACAGCGCAAGTACTCACTGGCCGTCGTGCCGGGGGACGGGATCGGCCCCGAGGTCACCGGCTGCGCGTTGGAAGTGCTCGACGCTGCGGAGTCGCTCTTCGGATTTTCGACCGATCGCGAGCTGATCCCCGCCGGGGCGCGGCACTACCTGGCCACTGGCGAGCTCTTCGATGGGGCCATGCGCGAGCGGCTCCAGGGCAAGGACGCCATTCTCTTCGGGTCCATGGGCGACCCGTCCGTGGCCCCCGGGATCCTTGAACGCGGATTCATCCTCGCGATGCGCCAGGGCTTCGAGCAAGCGGTCAACCTGCGCCCCGTGCGCCTCTACCCCGGGGTCGCGACGCCGATTGCCGACCTGGAACCCGAACGCTGCGACATGGTCATCGTGCGCGAAAACACCGAGGGCGCGTACGTCGGCCGCGGGTCCACTGTGCACGCCGGGACGCCGAACGCCGTGGCCGTCCAGGAGTCCGTGAATACGCGCGCCGGTGTCGAGCGCGTCGTAGATTACGCCTTCCGGCTGGCCTCGGCGCGTCGCGGCAAGCTCACGCTGTGCCATAAGACGAACATCCTGGTCGAGGCCGGAAAGCTGTGGCAGGACACCGTGAACGACGTCGCCGCACGCTATCCGGAGGTGGAGACCGACTACGTCCACGTGGACGCGATGTGCTTCCACCTTCCCCTGACCCCGGAGCGCTTCGACGTCGTCGTCACCGACAACCTCTTCGGGGACATCATCACTGACCTGGGCGCCGTGATCCAGGGCGGGCTCGGCGTGGCCGCGAGCGCGAACCTGAACCTGGACGGGAACGCGCCGAGCATGTTCGAAGCGATCCACGGCTCGGCTCCGGACATCGCGGGCCAGGGCCTGGCCAATCCTGCAGGGGCCGTGCTGTCGCTGGCCATGTGCCTGGCCTACCTCGGCGAGGCGGATGCCGCGCGCGCGGTGGAAACCGCCGTCGTGCATGTCCTGGGAACCATGGACGGGCCCGGCCGGCAGGGGATGGGTGGATCCACCCAAGACGTTGGCCGGCGCATGGCCGGGGCACTGGAGGAGGCGGCGGCGGGATCGATGCCGCTGCTCGCGGGTTGCTCGGTCATGGACGGCATGGCGCTAGCCGCGAAGCGCTGACGGGCAGGGCCGGTACCGTCCCCTCGCGGAAGGCACCGGCCTTTGTCCTTGCGGCTACTCGCCCTTTTCGTCGTCCTACCGTGCCGTCTCCTGCACCGCTGCATCGGCAATGTCCAGCGCCTGGTCCAGAACCGCGAGGCCCTCGCGCAGGAGATCGTCGGGGATGTTCAGGGCCGGGACCACGTGGATGCGGTTGAAGTTGGCGAACGGCAGGACGCCACCGGCCTTCAGGGCCGCGACCAGTTCGTTCATGTCCGGCGAGGAGCCACCGTACGGTGCCAGCGGTTCACGGGTCCCGCGGTCCTTGACCAGCTCGATCGCCCAGAAGCAGCCCGTGCCGCGGACCTCGCCGATGCAGGGGTGCCGTTCGGCCATCGCCCGCAGGGCCGGGCCGATGATGTGCTCACCGAGCCGCGCGGCGTTCTCCACCATGGCCTCCTCCCGCATGGCGTTGATCGTGGCCACGGCTGCGGCGCAGGCCAGCGGGTGCCCGGAGTAGGTGAGCCCTCCGGGATAGGCGCGGTTGCGGAAGGTATCGAAGACCGCATCGGACATGAGCACGCCGCCCAGCGGGACGTAGCCGGAGTTCACGCCCTTGGCGAAGACCATCAGGTCCGGCTCCACGTTCCAGTGGTTCACGGCGAACCATTCGCCGCTGCGCCCGAACCCGGCCATGACCTCGTCGGCGATGTACATGATCCCGTATTTGCGGGCCAGTTCCCGCGCCCCGTGCAGGTAGCCGGGCGGCGGCAGGTAGATGCCCGCCGTGCCCGGGATCGACTCGAGGATCAATGCCGCGATGTTCCCCGCGCCCTCCAGCATGATCATGTCCTCGAGGTGGCGCAGCGCCCGCTCGGTCTCCTCGGCTTCCGTCGTGGAGCCGAAGTAGGACCGGTAGGTGTAGGCGGGCATGAAATGCACGACGCCGGCGCCTCCGTCATCGTTGGGGAACCTGCGCGGGTCCCCGGTGACATTCACCGCCAGGTCCGTGCCGCCGTGGTAGCTGCGGTAGGCGGCGAGGACCTTGCGCCGGCCGGTGTGCAGGCGGGCCATGCGGATGGCATGCTCCACGGCATCGGCACCGCCGTTGGTGAAGAACACGTGGTTCAGGTCCCCGGGTGCCAGCTCGCTGATGAGCCGGGCGGCCTCGGAGCGGGCGTCGTTCACGTGGGACGGGGCGATGGTGCACAGCTTGCCGGCCTGCTCCTGGATCGCGGAGACGACGGCGGGATGCTGGTGGCCGATGTTGGTGTTCACCAGCTGGGAGGACAAGTCGATCAAACGGTTGCCCTCCCCGTCCCAGACCTCGGAGCCGGAGGCCTTGGTGATCGTCATCGGGGTGAGCTGGTCCTGGGCGGACCAGGAATGGAAGACATGGGCGCGGTCGAGTTCGTGGGCCCGGCGTCCCGCAGCCAGTTCCGCTTCGGTTGGCCCCGTCGTCGTGCTGTTCAATGCCTGGGTGCTCATGGTGGGTCCCTTTCGTCAGGAGTTCTGGGGGAAGCCGAGGTTGATGCCGCCATGGCTGGGATCCAGCCAGCGCGTGGTGACGACCTTGCCGCGGGTGAAGAAGTGCACGCCCTCGTCGCCGTACGCGTGGGTGTCGCCGAACAGCGAGTTCTTCCAGCCGCCGAAGGAGTAGTAGGCCATCGGAACCGGGATGGGTACGTTGATCCCGACCATGCCGACCTGGACCTCGTTCTCGAAGCGCCGTGCGGCACCGCCGTCATTGGTGAAGATCGCGGTGCCATTGCCAAAGGGGCTGTTGTTGATCAGCTCGACGCCCTCGTCGTAGCCGGGTACCCGCAGCACGGACAGGACCGGGCCGAAGATCTCGTCGGTGTAGATGGACATGTCGGTGCCGACATGGTCGAACAGGCTCGGGTTCAGGAAGAAGCCGTCGCCTTCGGCATCCGGGGTGCAGGTGCGTCCATCGAGCACCAGCGTGGCGCCGTCGGCTTCGCCGGCGTCGATGTAGCCGGCGACCTTGTCGCGGTGTGCCGCGGTGATCAGCGGCCCCATGTCGGTTCCGCGGGTGCCATCGCCGATGCGCAGGCCGCGGGTGCGCTCGGCAATCTTGGCCACGAGTGCGTCGGCGATGGATTCGACGGCCACGATCGCGGAGATGGCCATGCAGCGTTCGCCCGCGGCGCCGTATCCGGCGTTGACGGCAGCGTCTGCGGCCAGGTCCAGATCGGCGTCGGGCAACACCAGCATGTGGTTTTTCGCCCCGCCGAGCGCCTGGACCCGTTTGCCCGTGGCGGAGGCGCGTTCGTAGACGTACTGGGCGATCGGTGTGGATCCCACGAAGGACACCGAGGACACGTCCTGCGAATCGAGCAGCGCGTCAACGGCCACCTTGTCACCGTGCAGGACGGTGAAGACGCCGTCGGGCAGGCCGGCTTCCTTCCAGAGTTCGGCCATCCAGTTCGCCGCGGTGGGGTCCTTTTCGCTGGGCTTGAGGATGACCGTGTTGCCGGAGGCGACGGCCATCGGGAAGAACCACATGGGCACCATGGCCGGGAAGTTGAACGGGGAGATGATCGCGGCGACACCGAGCGGCTGGCGGATGGAGTGGACATCGACCTTCGTGGAGGCGTTTTCCGTGTGGCCGCCCTTGAGCAGGTGGGGGATGCCGCAGGCGAATTCGACGACTTCCTGGCCGCGCGCGATCTCACCCAGGGCGTCATCGAGGACCTTTCCGTGTTCGGCGGTGATGATCGCCGCCAGCTCCCCCTTGCGCTGGTTCAGCAGTTCGCGGAAGTTGAAGAGGATCTGCACGCGGCGGGTCAGTGAGGTGTCGCGCCAGGCGGGGAAGGCGGCCCGGGCGCTGGCGATGGCCGCGATGGCCGTTTCCTGATCGGCCAGGGCCAGGCGCGAGGTGACCTTGCCGGTGGCCGGGTTGGTGACATCGGCGAAGCGTCCGCCTGGGTCGGGATCGACCGTGGAGCCGTTGATCCAGTGGGAGACAGTCTGCATGGGGTGGGCCTTTCGACGCTTCGGTGGCCGCGGGGACGCGCGGCGTTACCACCTATCGTGCTCGCTGGCGGACACCTTGTGAACAGACAACTCGTCAAGGGTTTTCCGATTGGCGATACAGTGTGTCAATGACCAACTCGTCCACAGCCGGTCCCGCTGACGAAGCCGTCGGCACGGTGCCTTCCGAACACCCGATGGCGTCCGGTGTTCCCGCCACCGGATTGAGAGTGGCCGACGTGCTGGCGATGGACGTGCTCCAAAGGGGCGATCCCGAGGTCCTGGCCGGCGCCGATGCACTACCCCGCCCCGTCCGGTGGGTGCACATTGCCGAGGATGCGGAAACGAGTGCACTGTTGGACGGCGGGGAACTCGTCCTGACGACGGGCATGAGCTTCCGCCACTCGGTTCCGGCGGCCCGGGACTTCTTGAAGCGATTCTTCACTGCAGGCGCTGCCGCGGTGGTGGTGGAGATCGTCGGCGGAGGTGGAGTCGACGCGCAGCGTTCTGCCGCCACCATCCGGGAAGCCGCACGGGGTTCCACAGGCGCCGTCGTCCTCCTGCATTCCCGGGTCCGCTACGTGCAGGTGACGGAGCAGGTGCACCGCATGCTGATGGACCAGCAGCTCTCGCGATTGCAGCGGGCCCGCCACGTCCACGAGGTCTACACGTCGCTGAGCCTGCGCCACGCCACGGAGCAGGACATCGTGGATCAGACGGCGGAGCTGCTCGACGTGCCCGTGGTGTTTGAGGACGGCGGACATCGCGTGCTTTCGTTCAATGCGGCCGGGAGGGGATCGGTCGAGGTGCTGGAGGGGTGGCAGGAGCAGTCCCGACTGATCCCCTTCAGCGGCGCGACGACCGCCGATGCCCCACGTCCCGGCGCCGCGGCGGCCGGTCGTGACGGCGACGCGGGGGAGGTGGCCGATGGTGCAGGGGGTTCATGGCTCCAGACCCCCGTCGGCGTCACCGGTCAGCGGTGGGGTCGGCTGGTGGTCCCCGCCAGGCGTGCGGATGAAGCGGATGCCGTCCAGGTCCTGGAACGTGCCGGCCAGGCGTTGACGATGGCCCGCATGGCCGGCCGGGATCGTGCCGAATTGCTGCACCAGGCCCGATCCGGGCTGCTGCACGAACTCCGCCAATCGCCGGCGCCGGGGGAGAAGGAAGCGCTGGCCCGTGCCGCCGCCCTGGGGCTGGCCGAAGGCGCGGTCTATGTCCCCGTGGTCGTCCGGTTGGACAGGGGCCCGGCCGAATCGCCGACGGGTCTCCAACTGCGCGAGCGCGAATTGCTCGGTTGGGTGGAGGGCGCGGCGGCCTCGGCGCGTCTTCCGGTGTTGGCGGCGAGTATCCATGCGGGCGCCGTGGGCTTGTTGCTGTCCGTGCCCGCCCGTGAACTCGAATCGCCGGGGTTGGAACGGATCTTCGGCACCGCCATGCCGGAGTTGGCCCGGGCCTCTGTCGGAGTTGGTGCGTCGAGCGGCTCGCTGGTGAATGCGGCCGGACGCTTGGATGAGGCCCACCAGGTGGCCGAAATCGCGGCGACCCTCGAGATCCGGGAGCGCCGCTATTACCGCTTCGCCGACGTACGGCTTCGCGGTTTGCTCTCGGTGCTCGCCGAGGACCCCCGCGTACGCCTGTTTGCCCGCGCGGAACTCTCCGGCCTGCTCGAGGCCGGGGACGACGCCTCACTTGGACTCCTCGAGGCGTTCCTGAGCCATGGAGGCAACAAATCAGAGTTGGCGCGCTCGGGCTACATGAGCAGGCAGGCGCTCTACCCGCGGCTGGCCCGCCTCGAGCAGAAACTCGGCGTATCGCTCGACGACCCGGAATCCCGCACCGCGTTGCACGTTGCGATCCTGTGGCTGCAGCAGTCCAAGACGGGCCGCCGTTTGCCTCGGCGCTGAACGTGGCGCCAACCCCACGGAATAGGGTCCGGAACCCGTGCAGCGGACGACCTGGGGAGTTTGCGTCGGCCTTTGATGCCGCGGTGCCGGAACTTTCCGCGCTGAATGCCGGGCCGACCCCGGCTCGAGCTGACGCAGGTGTATCGGCCTCAAGGCGGCGCCACGACCGATTGCTTCGATGGCGCTAGCCAATGTCCAAGCTGAAACCCCAGGACGTCATGGGTAATACCGCGGCCATGTTGTTTTGGGTGGGACTGGTCTACATCGCGCGTGGACGATCCTGGCCGCAGCCGCGGTGGGCAGCCCCCACCAACGGCTGATGCCCGGCCGCCGGCGCAATATTGTCATGACGGGGATCGTACAGCGGGACCACTCCGAAGATCGTCCGGACGGAAGACGGGTGCCGCCACTTCCGCGGGGAAGAATGGTCGCCATGACACATTCCGCCGACATCCACCGTCCGGAAGCCCCCGGAGACACCGATCTGCCAGGGCTGGCCTACCACCGTCTGACGCGCGTGTGGCCCGCCTACCGCTGGTGGAAGCCGCTGGTGGTCGGCGCACTGGGCGCGGGTTTCTACGCCGCGTTCTTCCTCATAAGTATGGTCATCCTGCTCATTGCCGGGATGATCATCCCAGATCTCGGACGCGCGGTCGATGGCTTCTTCGGCGGCCCGGACACGCTGGACCTGAACGACCCCTTCACGTTGGTCGTCACGTTGTCGTCCATCATCCTGATGTGGCCCGCCCTCTGGTTGGCGACGCTGGTGCTGGGGGCGAAACCCCTGGGGCTGCTGTCGTCGATTACCGGCCGCATCCGGTGGACGTGGCTGCTGCGTTGCCTGGGCGTGGCCTTTCTAGTCACGCTGATCGCCCAGGGGATTTCCCTGGCCCTTCCCGGTGCCGGCGCCGGCGACCCTGCTGCGCGGTTCGACGGCACGGGCACCTTGGTGGTGCTGGCCGTGGCGCTGGTGCTCGTGCCGATCCAGGCTACGGCCGAGGAATATGTCTTCCGTGGGTACCTGATGCAGACCTTGGGCGGTTGGCTACGGCATCCTGCCTTCGCCATCCTGGTGCCCGTGCCGCTGTTCGTGCTCGGCCACGACTACGAACTGCTGGGCATGATCGACGTCGCGCTCTTTGCCGTCGCGGCCGGCTGGCTGACCTGGCGCACCGGCGGACTCGAGGCCGCGATTGCCCTCCACATCGCCAACAACACGGGCATCTTCGTACTCGTCGCCTTCGGTGCCGTGGACGCCAACGCCGAAGACGTGGGGTTCGTGGACCTGCTCATTTCCATGGCGATGCTGGCAGCGTCCATCCTCGTCATTACCCGCCTGGCGCGGAACCGGAAAATCCAACGGACCACCTGGTTGAGGTCTGGCTTGGCGTCCACGCGCTAGCATCGCGGCAGCGGTATACCCGACCGCCGAATGCAGGACGGCGGCGCAAATCCCGCGCCGCCGTCGTGGACCAGTATGCGCTACCCCTCGGCCGGTTGCTGCTCGGGATCCTGAAGTTGGGCGAGGGCCTCGGGATCCCGCAGGTGGGCCAGCGCGATGGAACCGGGTTCGCCGCTGATGTATTGGGTGACGTCCACGGAACCCAACGTCGTGTCCAGGTGCTGGGTGCGACGCGAGCCCGTCAGCCGGACGAAGTCGAGCGGCATGGTGGAGTCCGCTTCGGCCTTGTGGTGGGCGGGCGAGGGGATGCGGTCCTGCCATTCGGGCGTGACGAGGAAGGCGTACTCCCGATGCTCCGCGATGAAGGCGCGCACCGCCGGGCAAAACGGCAGGACCGCCAGCCGGCTGGCGTGCGCGTCCGTCAAGACGTGGTGGATGAGCATGTCAGTCAGCAGTGCCGACTTGAAACGGCGGTCCATGGAGGTGTGCAGAACCCACATGTCCGCACCGTCCATGCTGTACTGGACGAATCCCGCCAGTTCGCCAGCCTTGAAGATCTGGTACTGGAACTGTTCGCGGATGTTCTCGATGGCGATGGGCATGCGCTACGCCACCTCCGTCGCGGGCGTGGCGGCCGGCGAGGGATCCGCGGTGGGGGCCACGCGGCATCGATGCGAGGGGATTGAAGGGTTCAGAGGAACACGGCTCCTTGACAGAAGTGGAGGCCCGCTGCTGAACCGGTTACAGCATAAGCAGATAGCAGGAGTATTTCGCAATCCGGCGGAAGAACGGCCCCGCGGTGGCGGAGGTGACTCCGCCGGACATCCGGCGCCGCAGGGACGCCCGGGGACGTCTCCCGGGGGACGTTGTGGCCAGCCTCCGGCCCTAGGCACCGCAGACTCAGCGATATATCGTTGAGTATCGCTACCCGATCGGTGGCGAACGACGGAGGAGACCATGATGCACAATTCACAACCGACTGGCGGATTCGGCGGGGCCAACTTCGATGGCGTGTGGCAGGCCGTCGAGGACCTGCGGTCACGGTTCGAAAAGCGCTCGGGCACCCGTGCGGGACGCGGCGAGGTGCGCGCGGCAGTGCTGGCGCTGCTCGGGGAACGGCCGATGCACGGCTACCAGATCATCCGCGAGATCGAAGAGCGCAGCGGTGGCAACTGGAAACCCAGTGCCGGCTCCGTCTACCCGACCCTGCAGCTGCTCTCCGACGAGGGATTCATCAGCGCCGAGGAATCGAACGGGCGCAAGATCTACTCCCTGACCGAGGCGGGCCGTGAGGAACTGGCGGACGCCGAGGGCCCGGCACCGTGGGAGCCGGCGGGATCCGCGCCGGGCACCGCTTTCGCGGCCCTGCCCAAGGCAGGCTTCGAACTCGCCCAGGCGGCCTCGCAAGTGGGCCGCACCGGCTCGCCGGAACAAGTGCAGGAGGCCGTCGCGGTGCTCGACGAGGCGCGCCGGCGGTTGTATTCGATCCTCGCCCAAGGCTGACCCACGTGGCGTCGGTGGGTCCTCGCCCGGCACATCCGGCATCGGGCGCCGGGAACACCCGCGCACGATACCGCCGGATCCTGCGTTTCGCGGCCTGGCACCTGGCCATGATCTGGTGGTTCGAGCTGTTCCTGCCCCGGATCGGGTTGGCCGGGGTCGCCGAGCGTTCGCGGGCGCGGCGGATGCGCCGCTTCGCGCAACGCTTCCACGCGCTGGCCGTGGAACTGGGCGGCCTGATGATCAAGGTCGGGCAGTTCCTCTCGTCCCGGCTCGATGTGCTGCCGCCGGAGATCACCGCGGAACTGGAGGGGCTGCAGGACGAGGTGCCCCCGGTCCCGTTTTCCGCAGTGCGCGCCCTCGCCGAGGCCGAATGGGGGACGACGCTGGATCGCGTGTTCACCTGGGTCGAGGAGACACCGGTTGCCGCCGCGTCGCTGGGCCAGGCATACCGGGCGCACCTGCTCCCCGAGGCCGCTGCCGACGCCGGTCTGGCGGAGGTCATCGTCAAGGTCCAACGCCCGGGCATCGAGGCGATCGTCGACGTGGACCTCGCCGCCTTGCGCAAGGTCGGCGGCTGGCTGAGCCGCATCCGCCTGGTATCCCGCCGCGCGGACATGCCGGCGTTGGTCGAGGAATTCGCGCAGACCAGCCTCGAGGAGATTGACTACCTGCATGAGGCCGCGCAAGCCGAGCGCTTCGCCGAGGAGTTCGCCGGGAACGACAATGTCGCGGTGCCCCGTATCGTCTGGGAGCGCACCAGCCGCCGCGTGCTGACGCTCGAAGACGTCACGGCCATCAAGATCACGGACCTCGAGGGACTGCGCGCTGCGGGCATCGATCCGGCGCAGGTGGCGCCGGCGTTCGCCTCGGTCATGTTTGACCAGCTGTTCGGCAGCGGCTTCTTCCACGCCGATCCGCACCCCGGCAACATCTTCGTCACCCCCACCGGCGAATCGGCGGCCGGGCGGGCCTGGAAGCTGACGTTCATCGACTTCGGCATGATGGGGGAGGTCCCGCCCAGCACCAGGCGCGGGCTGCGAAAACTGCTGATCGCCGCCGCGTCGCGCGACGGCAAGGGGCTGGTGTCCGCCATCGGCGAGGTCGGCGTGCTCATGCCCTCGTCCGATACCGCGGAGCTCGAGCGTGCCATGACGCACCTGTTCGCGCGGTTCGGCGGGATGGGCTTCGCCGAACTGCGCGAGGTGGATCCGCGCGAATTCCGGGATTTCGCCGTCGAATTCGGCGACGTGGTCCGCTCCCTGCCCTTCCAGCTGCCGGAGAACTTCCTGCTCATCATCCGCGCGATGTCCTTGACGTCCGGCGTCTGCAGCTCGCTGGACCAGCAGTTCAATCTCTGGGACACCGTCGAACCCTATGCCGCACAGCTGCTGCGCGAGGAGCGCGGCAACATCGTGCAGGACGTTTCCCAACAGGCCGTTGAGCTGGCGGGCATGGCGGTGCGGCTGCCCCGGCGCCTGGACGGGCTGGTCGCCCGGTTGGAGGACGGCTCGCTCGCGGTGGCCACCCCGCGCCTCGAACGCCAGGTCGCCCGGCTCGAGCGGACGGCGCGCCGGGCCATCTCGGCGCTGGTCTTCGCTGCATTGCTCGTTGCCGGAGCGCTGGTCCGGCCGGATGACCAGGTGCTCGGAACCGTGCTGATGGGCGTATCGGTACTGCCGCTGGCGCACGGCCTGTGGGTGGGGCGCCGCGGACCCTAGGCATCCCGCCTCGTGCCGCAGAATGGTGCGGTTCCCGCCACGCAGCGTGGCCCCGGCCCGTGGTGGCGGGGACGCTGTGAGGTTCTTTGCGACAGCTGCGAATGTACGCATCACAGTCAATATGCATTCGGTCGCCCTCGAGCTGCCGGTCAGCCGGTCCGTGCCAGAAGGAGGGCTTCCCGGGCCTGCTGGCCGCAATCGTGGGGGCCGAGGTGTCTGAGGGCCACGGGAAAAGGGTCGGCGACACCGTGACCGCCCTGCCGGCGGTCCTTCGCAGGTCAAACCCGCGATGTAGCTTCGTCGGGCGTCCCGGGTCGCCAGGGCTGGTGCGTGTGCGCGAGCCACACGTGCGCAGGGTCGAGTGAACGGATCAGGTGCTGGCCCTCGGTCTGGGGCTCATCGAGCTCTCCGAACCAGACGGCCGTGTCACCGGCAATGATGACCGGGTGTTGACCGGTCTCGATGACGACGATTTGGGATCCGCGGGTATGGCCGGGTGCCGGCACAAGGCGGATCCCCGGGAGCAGCTCGAGCTCGCCGTCGACGGGCACGTATTCCACACCGGACGGATCGACCCATTCACGAATCGTGTAGTCGTCGTGGGTGCGGGCGTCCTCGAGCTCCTGGCGTTGAACGTATATTGGCCGCCCTGCGAAGAGGTGGTTGCCACCGCAGTGGTCGAAGTGCAGGTGGGTGTTGACGACGATGTCGACGCCGGCGAGGTCAAAGTCCTGCTGGTCCAGCGGTTTCAGGCGGGGGTCGAGGTCGGCCACCGCGGGATGGAGCCGGGTCATCCCGGTATCGACGAGCACGCGCCCGTCGGGATGGTCGATGACGTGCACGTAGACGGGCATTAGCTCGCCCTCGGCGAGCAGATCGCCAACATGGACGGCCGTGACGCTGGTCGAACCGGGGGAGTCCATGGGTCAAAGTAGGCCGCGGCTAAAATCCCTGTCAAGGGCTGCTGCGACGACCCAGTTCGGCCGGCAACTCCCGGAGGCTGGACACCGTGTAGTCGGGGATCCGGAAGTGGGCGGGGTAGCCGGCACCGGTGCGGTTGAGCCATGCCGTGGCCAGCCCTGCCCGGGAGGCCCCGTGGATGTCCCAGGGGTGCACGGCGACGAGCACCATGCCGGACGGTTCGGACCGGCATGTGGTGGCCGCGTACCGGTATGCGGCGGCTGCCGGCTTCCACAGCGGAGCGTCCTCGACGGAGAGGAGCAGCTCGAATTGATCGCGCACCTGCGCATCACCCAGCAACTTCTGGGCGACCTTGACCGAGCCATTGCTCAAGGTGGCGAGCCGGTAGCCGGCCGACGCCAATCCCCGAATCCCCTCCGGGACGTCCTCGTGCACACCGAGGGCCATGAAGCCTTCCATGACGTGGCGCACCGCGGCCTCGGTGTCGCGGTCCAACTCGATCGATGCGAACATCCCCCGCAGGATTTCTGCTCCGATGTCGGCAAAGGTGGCCAGGTCACCGGAGGAGGTGAGGGCGAAGCCGTCGCGCAGGACGTGGGCGAACCACAGAGTGGCCTGACTGCCCGGGGCGCCGACGTCGACGAACCGCTGGGACATGGGCGTCATGTCCGACAGTGTTTCGTTGACGTCGAACAGGATGGTGGTGTGTTTCATGGATGATCTGCCTCCCGGGGGTGGGCCTGGGTGGTCGCCGTCATGCCCCGGCGGGGAGCGTGGCGATCTGGATGAGGTTGCCGCAGGTGTCGTCGAAGACTGCGGTGGTCACCGGGCCCATGTCGGTGGGTTCCTGGGTGAAGCGCACGCCGAGGGCGCTCATGCGTTTGAATTCGGCGTGGACGTCGTCGACGGCGAACTGGGTGAAGGGGATGCCATCTGCCACCAGGGCGTCCTTGAACGGTTTCGCCGCCGGGTGCCCGCTGGGTTCGAGCAGCAGCTCGGTGCCGTCGGGGTTCTCGGGGGAGACCACGGTCAGCCAGCGGTCGGCTCCCAGGTCGATGTCGTGCTTGACCACGAAGCCGAGGACCTCGGTGTAGAACTTCTCGGCCTTGGCCTGGTCGTCGACCATCACGCTCGTCAGGTGGATTTTCATGTCTTCAGCCTAAACGTCTTCATCGACGGATCGGTCAGTGGGCGATGCGTTCTTGGATCCTGGCGCGGATCTGTTCCACGGTCGGTAGTCCGGCGAGCCCGTTCGGGGTCTGGTATACGCGGCAGGACAATTCGCTGACCGGGGCGGCTCCGGGAAAGAGGTCCACCTCGTCGAGCGTGATCGTGGGGGAGCCGGCAAACGAGGCCCCCGCGTCGGTTGCACCTTCCACTACCGTGCGGATCACCTCCACATCCGGCCTGCCTGCCTCGGCCAGGGCAGCAACAATCCGAGCCTGGGTTTCGTCGGAGTTCGGGCAGTCTTCGATGCACAGGAGTTCAACCTTCATGAATCCATTTTCCACCTATCGGTACGCCATGGAGACGCGCGCAGTCCTGCCCAACCCGGCGCCGTCCCGATGCCGGGACGGATCGTCCGCGGGGCGCGCCGCGCCGTTGCCCGGCGCACCACCACCAAACCCACCAACGCCCATGAGAGGGTCGAACCGTGGAAACCGTAAGAAAAACAAAGAGCCTGGTGCTCTGTGCCGCTGCCGCCTTCCTGCTGACGTCCTGCGGCTCCGACTACCCCTTGGGGGAGGAACAGCGCCGGGCCGCCGAAGAAAACTCCTCGGACCTTTCCGGAACCATCACCGGAGTCGGGTCATCGGCCCAGAGCGCGGCCATGGCCACCTGGATGTCGAGCTTCATGTCGGAGAACCCCGAGGTCCAGGTCCAGTACTCCCCGGCGGGTTCCGGGGCAGGACGTACCGCCTTCCTGGCGGGAGGCCTGGACTTCGCCGGCTCCGACGCCTACCTTGACGCGGAGGAGCAACAGGCCTCCCGGCAGGCCTGTGGGCCAGGCGGGGCCATGAACATCCCCGCCTACATCTCGCCGATCGCCATGGCCTTCAACCTGCCCGGGATCAAGCAAATCGACCTCGACCCCGAAACTGCTGCCTTGATCTTCCGCGGCGAGATCGACTCATGGGCCGATCCACGCATCGCTGCCCTGAACGAGAACGTGGACCTGCCCGACATGGCGATCACCCCGGTCCACCGCTCGGACGACTCGGGGACCACCGAGAACTTCACCGATTACCTCCACGCGACGGCCCCCGGGACCTGGACGGAGGAGGCCGGCGGATCATGGCCCTCCGCGTTGGGCGGGGAAAACGCGAAGGGAAACTCCGGGGTCATGAGCACCGTCACCCGCACCGAAGGGGCCATCGGCTACGTCGACGATTCCGTCACCGGGGACGAGACCGGCAAGGCACGGCTGAAAGTCGGAGACCACTTTGTTGAGGTGGGAGCCGAGGCGGCGGCGAAAGCCGTCGAAGCGGCCAGCCAGGTGGACGGCGCCGGGGAAAACGATCTGGCGCTCGACCTGGACCGGACCACCACCGCGGCCGGCGCATATCCGCTGGTGCTGGTCTCCTACCAGATCTACTGCACGTCCTACGTGGACGCGAACACCGTGGAATTGGTGAAGGCCTTCGGAGGGCATGTCGTCAGCGAGGAAGGGCAGAGGCTCGCAGCGGAATCCGTCGGCAGCGCACCCATGCCGGACGCGCTGGCCGAGAAGGCGCGCGCGGCCATCGGTTCCATCAGCCTCCGCTAGCCGGCCGCCGCGTTAACGCACCGACTTAACGCACCGACGGCGGCGCAAGTTTCGCGCCGCCGTCGTACTCAGTGGTGCTGTGTTGCTAGCCGAGCGTCGAGGTGTCGATGACGGCGCGGTAGCGGACCTTGGAGGAGAGCACGCGCTCGTACGCCTCGTTGATCTGGTCGGCCCCGATGAGCTCGGTGGCCGCGTTGATGCCGTGCTCGGCGCAGAAGTCGAGCATCTCCTGCGTCTCGCGGATGCCGCCGATGAGCGAGCCGGCGAAGGAGCGGCGCCCGCCGATGAGGGTGAAGGGGGTGACCGGCAGTGCCGCCGGCGGGGCGCCGACGTTGGTCATGGTGCCGTCCACGTCCAGCAGCGACAGGTAGGCGTCCAGGTCGATCTCGGCGCTGACCGTGTTCAGGATGAAGTCGAACGAGCTGGCGAGGCGCGTGAACGTCTCCGGGTCGCTGGTGGCGAAGTAGTGGTCGGCGCCGAAACGCTTGCCGTCGGCCTCCTTGGAGAGCGTCTGGGACAGGACGGTGACCTCGGCGCCCAGGGCGTGGGCGATCTGCACGCCCATGTGGCCCAGTCCGCCCATGCCCACGACGGCGACGCGGGATCCGGGGCCGACCTTCCAGTGGTGCAGCGGGGAATAGGTGGTGATGCCCGCGCACAGCAGCGGGGCCGCGGAGGCGAAGTCCAGGGCCTCGGGGATGGTCAGGACGAAGCCGGCGTCGACGACGACATGGGTGGAGTAGCCGCCCTGGGTGATGGTGCCGTCGCGGTCCACGGCACCGTAGGTTCCGGTGTTGCCCTGGGTGCAGAACTGCTCCTCGCCGCGCTGGCACTGCTTGCACTGCCCACAGGAGTTGACCATGCAGCCGACGCCGACGCGGTCACCGACCTGGTGGGTGGTGACGTCGGAGCCGACCTCGGAGACGAAGCCGACAATCTCGTGGCCGGGGACCAGCGGGTACTGCTGGGGACCCCAGTCGCCCTGGACGGTGTGGATGTCGGAGTGGCAGATGCCGGCGTACTTGATGTCAATCAGCACGTCGTTCGCGCCGACGTCGCGGCGCTCGATGGTGGTGGGGGCCAGGGGTGCCCCGGCCGCGGGTGCTGCATAGGCGTTGACGGTCTTCATGGTGTCCTTCGGGGTGGGGGACGGAAGTACGATGGACAGCGTAGTACGATGATCATCGTCGTAGCGAATTCGGAACCGTGTCGAAGATGGATTGGAATGATGAGCACCCCCCGCACCCTGGAGCACCCCGACGTCGTGGAGCTGAACCTGGACGCCGTCCTGTCCGCACTGGCGGACCCGATGCGCCGGCGGATCGTCGTCCAGCTGGCCGGCGGCTGCGAGGACCAGGCCTGCATCGCCTTCGAACTGCCCGTCAGCCGGTCCACGGCGACCCACCACTTCCGCGTCTTGCGCCTGGCCGGGATCATCGAACAGCAATACCGGGGCACCGCGATCCTCAACTCGCTGCGCACCACCTGCCTGCAGGAGCGCTTCCCCGGGCTGCTGGCCGCGATCGTCGGGGCCGAGGCGCCGACCGGGGCGGGGTTGCCGACCCCGTAGCGGCCCGGGAGGAACCCGGAGAGCGGTGCATCGCCGTCGTGCCCCGGTTTGCCGTGTTGGCATTTTGCCCCGGTGCAGCGGACAATTGATGCAGCAAAGGTAAGGCGGGGGGCGGATCCGATGCTGAGCCCCGATACGTGCTTCGAGAAGGAAAACCCCAGCATGGCAGCATCAGCGACCTCCACCGTCAGTGAGTACCTGTACGGGGTCATCCGGGAATTCGACGAGATCGAGGCCTTCCTCAACGCCGTGACCCGGTTGGCCGTCCAGGAGCTGTCGAGCCCCGACGACGAGGTGCTCTGCGGGATCACCCTGTTGCGGAACAAGCGTGCCGGCACCGTGGCGAGCAGCAGCGAGCTCGCCCAGGCGATGGACGAGGTCCAGTACGAGTACGCGGACGGGCCCTGTCTGACGGCCGCCCGCACCCAGTCGCTGGTCGTGTCCCCCGACCTGCAGGACGATGCCCGGTGGCCCGAGTATGCCCGTGACGTCGGCCGGCACGGCATCCGCTCGGCGTTGGCCGTCCCGTTCGACCTCGATTCGGGGGATCACGCGGCCCTGAACGTGTATGCACGCGAGGTCGGGAAATTCACGGACGAGTCCATCGCCGTCGCGCAGGAATATGCCCGCCAGGCCTCGCAGGCGCTGGCCCTGTCCGTCCGGCTGGCCCAACACCGGGAGGCCGAGGCCGACCTGTTGGAGGCGATGAAGTCGCGCACCACGATCGACCTGGCGGTCGGGATCATCATGGGCCAGAACCACTGCAGCCAGCAGGAGGCCCTCGGCGTGCTGAAGTCGGCATCGGGCAGCCGGAACATCAAGCTGCGCGACATCGCCGCCGTCATCGTCGGCAGCTCGGGCGAGAAGGAGCCGGTCACCCACTTCGACCGGTAGCCCGGGGCCCTATCCGGGGGTGGGCACCGCCCCTCGCCGGTGCCTCAGGGTCCGCAGCAGCACGAGCAATGCGGCGAGCTGGACGCCGATGGTCACCAGGACCAGCGCCGTCGGGGACACCTCGTACAGCGATCCCGCCAGGACGCCTCCGGCCAGGGCGCCGGCTCCGACGACGGCGGCAAAGATCCCGTACGCCGTGGCCCGGCGCGCTGGACCCACGATGTCGGCGACGGTGGCGCGCAGGGTCGACTCCTGGATACCCATGACGCATCCCCACAGCAGGGCACCGACGACCACGGGCACCACACTGCCGGCAAACGCGAACACCGGAACCAGGGCCGCCACGACGGGCAACAGGAGCAGTGCCCGCGCCCCGTGGCGGTCATACAGCCACCCGGTGGCCAGCGCCGCCAGGGCATCGACGCCCATCACCGCCGCGTAGACGACGGGAACCGCCGCGGCGGCGATGATGCCCTGTTCGACCATGTGGAAGGACAATACGCCGAACGTGGCGAATCCCGAGGCGGTCAAGGCGGTGAAGGCTGCATACCACCAGAACTCCCGCGGCAGCGGCGCAGGGCGCGCGCCGGAGGGCCGTGCCGGGGATTCGGCGATTGCGATCGGATGGACCTCGTAGGCTTCGGTGGCCGGAACCCTGGCCCGGACCCAGAACAGCACGGCGAGCAGGGCGACGCCCGGGATGGCCAGGACGAGCAGCGAGGGGCCGTAGTCGTTGCCGGTCAGCGCCAGGATGCCCGCCACGACCAGCGGCCCGAGGACGGCGCCGGCCTGGTCCATGGCCTCCTGGACGGCGAACCCCTTCCCGCGTCCCACCGCCGAGGTGGCGTGGGAGAGCATGGTGTCCTTCGCCGGGCTGCGTACCGCCTTCCCGACGCGCTCGAGGATGACCAGGGTGGCGGCGACCCACAGGGCAGCGGAGTAGCCCAGCAGCGGCACGGCGACGACGGTCAGCACATAGCCGGTGATGGCCAACATCCAGAAGCGGCGGGTCACATCGGCCAGCGGACCCGACACCAGCCGCAACAACAGGGCGACCGCCTCTCCGGCACCGGTGACCAGGCCCACCAGGACGGCCGATGCGCCCAGCGACGCCAGCAACGGGCCGGTGATGGAGCGGGCGCCCTCGTAGACGAAGTCACCCAGCAGGCTGATCCAGCCGAAGGCGAGGATGAACGACCAGGCCGTCATCCGCACGGCGGGCCGGGGTGCGGATCCGGTTCCGGTTCCGGACATGGTTCACCTGCCCTGTTCGTCGACCCCGGTGGGGTGCATCACCGGTGATTCGGATCATAGTCCGCAGTGCACGGCCCGTCTGCAGCTGCCGCCGGGGGCCGCGCCGTCACCGGCCCCGGGCCGGCGCACGGAGCCCGGCGCCGCCGTCGTGATCATTTTGTGACATTTCGGTTTTTGCCCTAGCGTTGATGGGCGATGCCAGTTACCACCGAACGTTCCGCCCGCAGCACGCCCGCCACCACGAGTGACCCGATCTTCGTCGATCCCACCGGCCGACGCCTGCGGCGCGGCAAGCAGATCGGCGCGCTCGTCATCGGCCTCATGGCGACCTACGTGGTCCTGATGCTGATGGCCTTCCTGGGCGGGACCACCGTCGACACCCCCGACCTGCCGGCCCAGGACCAGCCGCGGGCCGCGGCCCCGGCACACCATGTCGCCGCACACCCGTCCCCGTTGGCGCAGCAGACCCGCCGGTGAGCGGCGTGCATCGGGCCCGCCGGGCCCGCCGGGCCCGGCGGACCCGCCGTCCGGGCGGCATCAAGACGCACTGGCTCCTCATGGCCGTCGTCGTGCTGACCCTCGGGCTGGCCATGGCCGCCGAGGGGTACATGAACCACATGTCGGGGATCGACCAGCCCCCGGCCGCCACCAGCCGCGCCTCCGGCGACGTCCCGCGGGCCGTGAGCCACGGCGGGCCGGTCGTTGACCCCGTGGGCGACGGCGTCCACACCGCCACCCCCGCGAAGGACAGCGTGGCGCTGGCCTTCGACGACGGACCCGACCCGCAGTGGACGCCGCGCATCCTCGACGTGCTGCGCGAGCACGGGGTCCACGCGACGTTCTTCGTCACCGGCGACGCCGCCATCGAGAACCCCGACCTGACCCGGCGCATCGTGGACGAAGGACACGAGATCGGCATCCAGACGCTCACCCACGCCGACCTGGCCGTCGCCCCGACCTGGCAGCGCCGGCTCGAGGTCCGCGCCGCCGAGAAGGCGGTGGCCGGCATCACCGGGCAGGCTCCGGCCCTGCTGCGCCTGCCCTACACCTCGCGCAACGAGGACGTCACCAACGACCAATGGTCCGCCATGCAGACCGTCGCGGACGAGGGCTACCTCACCGCGCTGTCCACCGTCGACAGCGGCGACGACGAACGCCCCGGTGCCGAGGTCATCGCCCAGAAGCTGACCCAGCCGGGGGTGCGCGGCGAGACCGTGTTGATGCACGACGGCGGCGGCAACAGGACCCAAACCGTCCAGGCGCTCTCCACGGCGCTGGACTCGTCGGCGGGCCAGCACTTCACCACCGTCGGGGACTCCATCGGAGTGGACACGACGAC
The DNA here is from genome assembly GCF_056680475.1 of Arthrobacter sp. ASL1. Classification (NCBI taxonomy): domain Bacteria; kingdom Bacillati; phylum Actinomycetota; class Actinomycetes; order Micrococcales; family Micrococcaceae; genus Arthrobacter; species Arthrobacter sp. ASL1. Next base: position 1,023,009 of record NZ_CM155284.1, on the reverse strand, counting down.
CGACGCCACCGTCACCGATGAGGTCACCGGCCAGGCGTTCTTGTGGGGCATCCGGATCACCGACGTCGTCGTCGGCGCCATCTCCGTCACCCTGGTGCTGGCCGGGGCGGTCACCCTGCTGCGCGTGGTGCTGGTGATGATCGTCGCCGCCCGGCACATCCGGTCGACGCGGCGCGCCCGCGCCGCCGAACTCGACGTGTCCTGGCTGCACGAGCCACGGACGACCATCCGCGAACCGGTCACCGTCATCGTCCCGGCCTACAACGAATCGGCGGGCATCGAGGCGGCCGTTGAATCCATCGCCGCCTCACACCACCGCGTCGAGGTCCTCGTCGTGGACGACGGGTCCACCGACGGCACCGCCGACCTCGTCGAGGCGCTCGGCCTGCCGGACGTGCGCGTCATCCGCAAGGCCAACGGGGGCAAGCCGTCGGCGTTGAACGCCGGGCTGGCCGCGGCATCCAACGAACTGGTGGTCATGGTCGACGGCGACACGGTCTTCGAGCCGGACACCGTGAACCTGCTCATCCAGCCGTTCTCCGATCCCCGGGTCGGGGCGATCTCCGGGAACACCAAGGTCGCCAACCGCGGAGGCATCCTCGGCGCGTGGCAGCACATCGAATACGTCGTCGGGTTCAACCTGGACCGCCGGCTGTTCGACGTCGCCGAATGCATGCCCACGGTCCCCGGGGCCATCGGGGCGTTTCGGCGTTCGGCGCTGGCGAAGGTCGGCGGGGTCAGCGACGACACCCTGGCCGAGGACACCGACCTCACCATGGCCCTGTGCCGGCAGGGCTGGCGGGTCGTCTACGAGGACGGTGCCCGGGCGTGGACCGAGGCCCCGGCCACCCTGGGGGCCTTGTGGAAGCAGCGCTACCGCTGGTGTTACGGCACCCTGCAGTCGATGTGGAAGCACCGCGGCGCCATCCGGCAGGACGGCGCCGCCGGCAAGCTCGGACGGCGGGGGCTGGGCTACCTGCTGGTGTTGCAGGTGCTGCTGCCGTTGTTCGCCCCCATCGTCGACGTCTTCGCCATCTACGGGATCTTCTTCCTGGATCCGCTGCGCATCGCGCTCATCTGGGTGCTGTTCATGGCGATCCAGTTCGCGATGGCAGCCTACGCGTTCCGGCTCGACCGCGAATCGCTGAAGCCGTTGTGGACGCTGCCGCTGCAGCAGTTCGTCTACCGGCAGGTGATGTACCTGGTGGTGATCCAGTCGGTGGTCACCGCACTGGCTGGGGTCCGGCTGAAGTGGCATCGAATGGAGCGGTACGGCAGCCTGAACGCCGCGACCCGGAACCAGGCCTAGCCGCGGGTCCGGGGTTCGCCCCTCGCCGCCGGCGTCCGGTCGGCGTACCGTGGAAGCAGGGATCTCGCCGACCGGGAAAGTGCCATGAAAACTGCAGTGAAGAAATGGATGCCCGCCGCGGCCATCCCCGCGGTCATCGCCGCAATGGGTGTGGGTGTGGGGATCTCCACCTCGGCCACGCCCCACCTCGAGCCCAAAACCGCCGAACAGGTCATCGAGCTGATGGCCGGAGCCGATGTTCCGGCCTTCTCCGGCAGGATCCATGTCTCCACCGACCTCGGTATCCCCGCCCTGCCCGACGCTGGTGCCCCCGCCTCGTTCGGGCCTCCGCAGGACGCGCAATCGGCGGCTCCCGGGGACAAACCCGCATCACCGGGCAGCGGTGGCGCTGCGGGCGCGGGTTCCGCGGATCCCGGGATTGCCCAGCTGCTGGACCTGGTCACCGGCAGCCACGACATCCGCGTCTACGTCGACGGCCCCGACAAGGCCCGCGTGCAGCTCATGGAGGGGATGGGCGAAAAGGACGTCATCCGCAACGGCACCAGCGTCTGGACCTACGACTCGGAGGCCAACGAAGCCGTCCACACGACACTGCCGGACCGCGCGCCGGCCACGAAGCCCCCGTCCACCGAACACCGCCAAGGACACGCCACCGGGGAGGTCCCCACCCCGGCGCAGCTCGCCGACCGGCTCCTTGCCGCCGCGGATCCCACCACGACGACCACCGTCGAGGACGGCTCCACCGTGGCCGGCCGCGACGTCTACAACCTGGTCCTGACCCCAAAGACCGGCCAGACGCTCGTCGAGGACGTCACCATCGGAGTCGACGCCGAAACCGGTGTCCCGCTGGCCGTCAGCGTCGACGCCGTGGGCCAGGACACCGCCGCGGTGGACGTCGCGTTCACCTCCTTCACCCCGAAAGCCCCGGACGCCCAGCGCTTCGACTTCACCCCGCCGGCCGACGCCACCGTGCACCAGAAGAAGCTCCAACAGGACGGCAACTGGCCGAAGCACACCTACGGGAAGAAGCTGCAGCGCCCGATGCCCTCGAAGGACGACGCGCAGCACCACGGCCAGGCTGGTCCGTCGGACGGCTGGTTCACCGGAACGGGCTGGGACGCGGTCGCCACCATCCCCGCCCAGCAGGTACCCGCCGAGCTGGCGAAGTCCGCGCTAGTCGCCCAACTGGCCACCGACGTCGACGGCGGCAAGTTGCTGCACACCCCGCTGGTCAACGTGCTGCTCTCCGACGACGGACGGGTCCTGGTCGGCGCCGTGCCCCTGCAGCGGCTGCAGGCCGTGGCCGACGGAAACTGAGCGTGGCGCCCGGCGACGGTGGTCTCGCGATCGAGACCCGCCAGCTGAGCAAGTCGTTCGGGACCCGCCATGCCGTGAACAACCTGGACCTCGCCGTCCCGCACGGATCCGTCTTCGGGTTCCTGGGTCCCAACGGATCGGGCAAGACCACCACCATCCGCATGCTGCTGGGCCTGGCCACGCCGACCAGCGGATCCATCAGCGTGCTGGGGAGCCCGATGCCCGCCGCCGGGCAGGACGTGCTGCCGCGCGTCGGTGCCCTCGTCGAGGGGCCCGCCTTCTATCCGTTCCTCTCCGGGCGGGCCAACCTGCTGCGCTTGGATGCTGCCAACCCGCGCGCCGGGACCGGCGACCGCCGCCGCCGGGTGGACCAGGCGTTGGACAGGGTCGGCCTGGGCCAGGCGGCGACCCTCGCCGTCCACGCCTATTCGCTGGGCATGAAGCAGCGCCTGGGTATCGCCAACGCGCTGGCCACCGACCATGAACTGCTGGTGCTCGACGAACCCACCAACGGGTTGGATCCGCAGGGCACCCGCGAGGTCCGCCACCTCATCGCCTCGCTCGCCGGGGCGGGCACCACCGTCTTCATCTCCAGCCACCTGCTGAGCGAGATCGAACAGGTGTGCACCCACGCCGCGGTGATGAGCAACGGCAACCGCGTCGCCCAGGGCACGCTCGCCGAGCTGCGCTCCGGCGGCAACGGGTCCGTGGTCATCCACACGCCCGATGCCGACGCCGCCCGGGCGGTCCTGGCCCGGCTCGGCCTGGCGGCCGGTGGGGGAGCAGCGCCCGGTGGGGGAGCAGCGCCGGGCGGGGACACTGCCGTCGTGCCCTCTGGTGAGGCAAGTGGGGCAGCCGCGGCCGCTGACGCCGGCGTCGTGCAGGTGCCGTGGCCCGACGACGGCCCGGCGCCCGAGGCGATCGTGGCGGCGCTGGTGGCTGCCGGGGTGCGGGTGCGCGGATTTGCGCTCGAGCGGCCGAGCCTGGAGGACCGGTTCGTGGAATTGACGGGGGAGGGGTTCGACGTTGCCCGGTAGCGCGCTGTTGGTTTCGGAGGTGGCCTTGGTGTTCCGGCGGCGCCGCACCTGGGCGATGCTGGCGGCGCTCGGCGCGGTTCCGGTGCTGGTGGCCGTCGCCGTGCGGCTGACCTCCGGGCCGCCGACCGGGCGTGGGCCGGCGTGCCTGGACCGGGTGGCCGGCAACGGGTTGTTCGTGGCGATCGTGGGGATGTTCATGTGCATCCCGCTGTTCCTGCCACTGACGGTTTCCGTGGTCGCCGGCGACACGATTGCCGGGGAAGCCGGGCACGGGACACTGCGCTATCTGCTGATTGCCCCGGCCTCGCGGGGGAGGCTGCTGCTGGTGAAGTACATCGGCGCGGCCATGTTCTGCCTGGCGGCAGCGCTGGTGGTGGCGCTGGTCGGGGTGCTCATCGGGCTGGCCCTGTTCGGCATCGGGCCGGTGACGCTGTTGTCCGGGGACACGATTCCCCTCGGGGCGTCGTTCGGGCGGATTGCGCTGATGGCTGCCTATGTCGCCATTTCGCTGTGGGGGCTGGCGGCGATCGGGCTGTTCATCTCCACGCTGACCGATGTGCCGGTCGGCGCCATGGCGGCGACGGCGGTGCTTTCCGTCGCGTCGCAGATCCTCGGCCAGTTGCCGCAGCTGGACTGGCTGCATCCGTGGCTGTTCACCCAGCACTGGTTCGGGTTCGCGGACCTGTTGCGTGAACCGGTTTTGTGGTCCTCATTCGGGCAGAACGCGCTGCTGCAGGCCGGTTACGTGCTGGTGTTCGGGGCGTTGGCCTACGGGCGTCTGAGCACCAAGGACGTGTTGTCCTGACCCCTGGTCGGTTCACGATCCCCTCACAGGCCCATAGACCGGGCTCCTGTCCCCAGCCGGCAGGCCATGCCTGTTGGCGGTGACGCCCCACTGGCAGAGTTAATGCATGGAACGGAACACGAGCGAGGTGAAGGTCAACGGGTGGGAGATTGCCCGTGCCGCCGGCCTCGCCGTGGACGGTTCGACCCGCCTGAAAGCGGCCGAGGCCCTGGCCCGGTTCGCCGAGGCCGAGAAGTTCCGTGCCGCCGTCATGCTCCATGCGGAAGCCCAACGCGCCGTGCCGTCCCTCCTTGATGAACTCGACGATGACCCCGGGATGGGGATCTCGGTGCGCAGTGGACGGATGTCGTCGTTCGCCGCGACCGAGAGTACCGCTCTGGAGATTGCCTTGGTCCTGGGCATCTCACCAGGGCAGGGGCACCGTATCCTCGACCAGGCCGAAACTTTGATCGGGGATACTCCCGAAGTCATCGAATCCCTGAACGAGGGGCGCGTTGGGGCGAGCCATGTCCAACGGATCCTTGACCAGGTCAAGAACATCGTGCCCGAGACGCTTCCGCTTCCACCCCGGGAGGCCGACCAGGCCACACGTGAGGAATGGGAACGAGAGAGCGAACGGTTGGCCACTGCGGCCCAAGCTGCCCGGCGGGATTTCGGCGCCGACATGCTGGCAGCCGCGCCCGGCAAGTCCCCCGCACAGCTGCGCACGCGAGGCCGTCAACTGCTGGAGAAGTACTACGACATCTCGTACACGAAGCGCTGCCGGACCGCTCTGCGGGACCGTCGGATCATGATTGATGATGCAGCGGATGGAATGTCCTGGTTCTCCGGGTTGCTGCCCACCGCTCGCTGCCAAGCCATGTATTCCAAGGTCGATGCCGTAGCCCGGGCGCTGAAAGCCGACCCGGAAGCGGCCGCGGCTTTACAGCCTCCCGACGCGGGGGAGCAGCCCACCTTGCCAGCAGCGGACCTCGTCGACGACCCCTCGGAGCAACGGACCCTGGAGCAATTGCGGGCCGATGTATTCATGGACATAGTTATCGATAGCGTCTCTGGCCAAGGGATCGCCTCGATCAAACCGGAAGTCTTCATCACGATTCCGGCCACTATGCTCCCGGGCCTGCCTGACGGGCCCACGGGCACCGACCACACGACTGCCGATGGCACGGCACCCTCCAGGGAAGCATCCTGCACCGACTGCGTGGAAGCTGGTGATCTCGAACCCGTCCAGGTGGCAATGGCGGAGCTGCCCCCGGGTGCCTTGGTGCCGACCCTGCTGGGCGGTAGCCCCGTCGACCAGGAATCGGCCGCGCGGTTCATGGCCGCTGCGAAAACCTGGTGGCGGGTGGTCATCGATCCGATGACCGGGGCCATCGTGAAGTTCGGGCAGAACCGGTACCGGCCCACCGCTGCCCAGAGAGCCGCCCTGCAATTCAGGGATGGAGGATGTTGCACCCCTGGATGTCCGGGACGGGTGGAGTACTGCGATTCGGACCATGTACAGGAGTGGCACGAGGGTGGAGGCACCGATTTGGGCAACATGCAGTTGCGGTGTCGTCGCTGCCACCGGCTGAAGTCGCTGGGGTTGCTCCACTTCGACGAGGCCGCAGACGGAAGCGTGGTGGTGACCAGCCTTTTCGGCACTCGCCAAGGGACAACTCCAACTGCCCCATGGGCCGTCGGGTCATCCAGGCCGACGAGCGACGTGGGCGACGTTGAGGACAACCCCGGTGTGGACACTGACTCCACGGTCGGCGACGACCAGCAACCTGCCTCCGGGGAGTGGGGCAACGTCGCGGACGTACCTGACCCATCATGCGAGAACCCGGAGTTCGGACGTTATGCGAAGACCGGCCACGCCAAGGGTGCCCGCAAGCGGCGCCTGAAGCGCAATGCGGGTGGATATGGCCCCCGAAAGGTCAATTTCGAGGCGCCGGCGGATCCGTGGGAAAGCAAGTCGGGAAAACCCCACGAAGGTACCGACGACATCCCCTTCTAGATTCGTTGCCCTGTTTTCTTCAACAGCACTTCGCCTTCGAGCCCATCAGGATCACGGAAGAACATGCTGAATTCAGCGCCGAAGTCGTTGACTTTGCCGTCGCTGGCACCGGAATCGATGAGACGGGTACGGATGGCCTCGAAGGCTTCGTCCGATGCCGCCGACAGGCCGAGGTGGTCGATGCGTCCGCGACCCCACATCGGAGTTTGCCGGTCAGCCTCAAGGTTTCCGTCGATGACAAAGACATTGAGCACCGTGTTCGGCCCGATCTTGATGTTCGTCATGGTCTCGCCGGGTCCATGATCCCGTGTCTCGCCGACGACGGCATCGAAAACCGCCTCGTAGAAGCGGCCCAGGCGTTCGACGTCATGTGAGAGCAGGGCGACGTGGTTCACTCCATCGAGCAGCATGCCGGTCAGCCTTCGTGTTCTTCGTCGATCTTCATCCTCACGCTAGCCACCCCTGGCGGTGGCGGCCATGATTTGCGTGATCAGGACCCCCTTGAGTTGAACGGCTGATGAGCCGACGTTACGGATGGGTCACTCCCCTTCCCGGCAGCGACAAGACGACCGTTGGGATAGCCTGCAGTCCCGCTGCACATCGGAGTCGCTGCCATGTCCCCAACCGTCTGGGACCCATAAGGTGAGGGCAACGGGGACGCGTGGTCAAGAAATGAAAAACGCCGTTACCACCACAGTGGCATGTGATGATCTGGGGAGCTGGACCCGCGACGCTATCAACGGAAATTCCCAGGGAGGAGTCACACCATGGAACTGGTTTTCGTCCACGGCGCTTTGGTTCGCGACGGAACGTGGTGGTGGCAGCCGACGGCCGACCTTCTCTGGAACCGCGCCCGTATCCGAAGCCGGGCCATCGCCTTGCCGTCATGCGGCGAGACCACGCCCGAGGATGCCCTGGGCGGCTTGGCTGCCGATGCCGACGCACTTCGGCGTGAGCTCGACTCCGTGGATTCGGCGATAGTTGTCGGCCATTCATATGGCGGTACCGTCATCGCCGAAGCCGGAAACCACCCCGCCATCGCGCACCTACTCCTTATCTCGTCCTACCTACCCGAAGTCGGGCAGACCCAGGCCATGATCATGAGCGGTGAGAGCGACCCCGTATCCATTGAGGAGGACGGGGACGGAATGCTGGCCTTGTCCGGCTACGACGCGACCACGTTCGGAGACCGGTTTTTGCAGGACGCGGATAAGCCAGTACGGCACCAGGCATGGGACCGGGTAGCGGAGCAGGCCGCGACGGCATTCATGACGCCCACCAGCGCTGCCGGTTGGAGGGGAGTCGATTCGACCTACATCGTCTGCGGTCAGGACCGCAGCACGTCCGTCGGATTGCAACGCCTTCACGCGGAGCGCGCGACGCGCTCCATCGAGTTGTCGACGGGGCACCACCCGTTCATCTCGCGGCCGGACCTGGTCGTCGAACAGATACAGGTACTGTTGCCGCACGATTGAGTCGTGGGGCGATATGCCAGATGGTGCCGTTGTCGTATTTCTTCAAGACCGGGGCGGACCAGCGGACGTTCACTGGGGGAGTAGCCCATCCAGGAAAGGCCCCCACCATGACCACCAAACCCACAGCCGCCGGGGAATTGACCGCTCCTGCGAACGGAGACCACACCACCAACGGTGTGCCCCACGGATACACCTCGCTGACGCCGTTCCTCGTGGCGCAGCCGGCCACCGAGGCCATCGCCTTCTACCGCGAGGTCTTCGGGGCCACCATCCTCACCCAGATGCCCGGCGCCCCGCTGCCGGATGGCACGCCGACCGTCTCGCATGCAGAACTCGATTTCGGCCAGGGGGTCCTGCAACTGGGCGATCCGATGGAAGGCAACGGACTCAAGCCGCAGGACCCATCGGCAGTGAACGGTTCGATCTGCGTATACGTGCAAGACGTGGATGCCGTCGTGGCCAAGGCCGCGGAGCGTGGTGCCACCATCGCCGAACAACCTTCGAACTTCGTTTCGGGTGATCGCTTTGCCAGCATCATGGATCCCTTCGCGCGGCGCTGGAGCATCATGACCCGGGTGGAGGATCTGTCCCGCGAGGAATCCGAGGCACGCGTCAACGTGTGGTTGGAGCAGTTCCTGGCTGGCGGAGATACTGCGTAGGGGTCATACCCGTCACCGTGGAGAAATCACGCGAAAAGTGCGCCTGGTCCGCATAACCCAGCGCATACGCCAGCCGGGCCAGGTCTGGGCCCGCGCCCTGCGACAACCGGTGCGCGGCCTCCTGGAGACGGCGTCGCTGGATCAGCCACTTGGGTGTGAGTCCGAGTCGATCATGAACGAGCCGCTGCAGCGCGCGCTCGCCGAGTCCGAACCGAGAGGCGAGGACACGGACCTGCAGAAGACCGCCGTCGTTCTCCACCTCGTCCGCGATCCGGTTGATGAGCAACCCGTCGTCGTCCGCGCCGTCCGGCAGGCGGGAAGCCAGCCAGCGCTCGAAGATTTCCAGGTACGACGGCGGTGCTTCACTGTCGCTGTTTTCCTCGGGGCTGGGTGATTCTGGCTGGCTCGTGCCCAGCGACTCGGCGATTGCGGCTCCCACGGTGAATCCGATGGCCCCTGCCGGACGGCTGGCGTCGGCCAGCTCGACCATGGGCAGATCGGAGAGCAACGCGCCGGCGGCCGGCTGGAACAGCACCCCGAACCCGCTGCCCCGCCCGGCCAGACGCTTGCGACTCAGACCCGTTACCGGCCCGAACAGCCGGCCCTGCGGATCCGGCGTTGTCCCGCCGACTTCGACTACCAGGTTGCACGCGGGGTATGCGAGGATCCGCTGCTCATGGTCGGACCTCTCGGGAATGTCCCAGTGCGAGATCCAATAATGCCGGACCAGTCCGGCCAACGCAGGCGCGGGATCGAACCGCTCGAGGTGGACCTGTCCTGGTCCGGCAGGGCGGAGGGGACCACGGCTGGTGGGCATGGGGACATCGTCGCAGGGTCGGCGCCGTGATACCAGCCCCCGGCGGCGCCGAGGTTACTGGCCCTCGAGTGCCGGTTTCCCGGTGCGGACCTCGTCATGTGATTCCGACTGCGCGGAGTACAGGGCTTCTTCATTTTCGGGACTGATGCCGCGACGCCGTTGCCAGCGATTCACATAGGCGACGAGGAATGGTGCCACGAAGGCCGTGGTCACGACGGCAGCGGCCACTTGCGAGGTGGCGACGTCCTGCATGCTCAGGAAGCTGGGGTCAACGGCCGCCACGGCCGCGGGGGTGGCGATCGCATTGCCCGCAGTGGTTGCCTCGGCGGCGCCGGCGATCAGGTTCCTCGTCGGGCGCGGGTGGCGACGAATCACGTGCCACAAGTAGAGGAAGAGGATGGCAGCGCCGCCGGACAGGAGCACCGTCGCCAAGCCCAAGGCGATGCCGATGGTTCCGGAGGAGAACAGGACGCCGAAGTTGATGCCGGCGCCCAGCGCGAACGCGGCGAACGGAATGATCAGCTTTTCGCCCGGTGCCATGAAGTCGCGGAAAATCGTGCTCAGATTGCCGAAAACGAACCCCAAGATCATCGGAAGCACAGCTGCCAGCAGCGCCATGAGGGGCATGTCCGCGAGACCGGCCGCACCCAGCGCGATCAACGTGAGGAAAGGCCCATCATTGATCGACAGGACGGAAATGGCTCCCTTGTCGGTCTTGTTGCCGAACTGGCTGGTCAGCGCCACATAAAGGGAGCCGTTGGAGTTGGACATCGCGGCGATGATGGCCAGCGGGACGAGGCCCCACAAGGTGCCCTCGGGGGTCAGAAAGGCCACTCCCAGGCCGACGGCGACGGCCACGAGGTACTTGCCAAGGATGAGTGCCAGACCCTTCTCAAGCGAGGGAACGGCAGCCTTGACGTCGATTTGGGCTCCAATGGACATGAAGAACAATCCAATGAGGACCGGGGCGCCGGACTTGAACAAAGCGGTGGTGAAGCTGCCGATGTCCAAAACGGACGGAGCAAAGGTGTTGACGACGGCGCCGAGGAACAAGGGCACGATCATCAGCGCTCCGGGGAGCTTGTTGATGTAGCGGATTACGGGATCCATGGTTGATGTCCTCACAAGGGAAAGGGGGCAGCGGGCATGGCGGCGCCCGCCGTTGGGTCAGCTAACTCGTGGCTGGTGCGTTGCCTGATACGAGACAGCGAATGGGTGGAGTGCTCGGCGGCTGGTCGCGGCTAGTTTTTCGCCACTCTGGACGTGTGAGCCGCGCCACTATGGCTGCTGTCCACCAAAGTTAGTGGAATTTCTGTCACGCGGGAAATACTTATTTCGACGTCATTGAAATGCCTGAAGTCCTAATTGGTCCGCGGAGACGAGGTGCTGGTGGTCTGCTGCCGGAGGCGGCGCGCGTGTGACAACGGCGAATTTCGTAGATGACAGGCCGATGGATACAGTGGCACCACCGACCGACCATGACGCGGATCACGCCGACGTGATTCCAAAGGACCGAGTGACATGCCCACGACGAGTGACATCTTGAACGACGCCCTGGAGCTGCTCAGCTCGACCGCGCCGGATGACGCGAGCGTCGAGGCCCGCGGCCTGCGCGCCCACGCGCGGGTCCTGGCCATGGTCGAGATGGCCCGCGAGGCCGCCCGCACCCGCCGCGAGCAGCGCATCGCCAACCTGCTGTTACTTGCCCAGCTCGACAAGAAGGACGCGGGCTGGGCACTGAAGGAAGCGCGTCGGCTGCTCTTCGAAGACGGGGATCCCGCCACCGGAAAGCTCCGGGCCGTCGGCGGCGTCGCCTAACCACCGGACGTGCCGGGGCGCCGCTGCGTAGGGCGCCTCGATGCGCGGATCAGTTGTTCTTGCCGGCAAGTCCAGAGATGCATCGACCAAGCAGGTCGCGAAGCTGCTCTTTTTCCTTCGGGTCGAGATCGGCATGCATGCGGTCGGGAAGGCCCCGCATACGGCTTACCGGCGCGAGGCACGGGCGGCCAACGCCCGTGCCAGGTCCTCCTCGGCGTCCGGACCGGGTTTGATGCCGCCCGGGATGCGGAAGAAGAACGCGGCGCCGACCACCCACCACAACCCGAACAGGATCCACGGTGCCGCATCCAGCGAAGCCGGCATGCCGGGCAGGTACAGGCTGGTCAGCCCCAGGCACAGCACGGCGGCCAGCACTCCGATGACCAGACCGCCCTTGCCCTTGCCACCCACGCGGAGTGGCCGGTCCATGGCCGGCTCCCGGCGGCGCAGCAGGAGGAATGAAACAGCCACCAGGAAGTAGGCGATCACGATGCTCGGGGAACCCGAATCGACCAGCCAGCCGAGCATGGCCTCTCCGAAGAACGGTGCAGCCACCGACAGGGCACCGATGAACAGGAGCGCATTGGTGGGTGTGCGGAAGCGGGGATTCAGCCGTCCGAACCATGCGGGGAGCATCTGCGATCGGCCCATTGCGAAGATCAGCCGCGAGGCGCCGATGAGGAACGAGTTCCAGGACGTGATGATCCCGGCGATGCCACCGGCGACCAGGACCTTGCCCATGACGTCGCTGCTCCAGAGTGCTGCCATGCCGTCGGCCGTCGCCAGATCGGAACCGGCCAACTCGCCCACGCCCATCGAGGACGCGGTCGTCAGCACCACCATGATGTACCAGATGGCGGCCATGATGACCGAGACGACGACGAGCTTGCCGACCTGCCGCGGCGGGATCTTGACCTCCTCGGCCGACTGCGGGATGACGTCGAACCCTACAAAGAGGAAGGGCACGACGACGAGGACCGTCAGGAAGCCCGCGGTACCGCCGGTGAACAACGGCTGCAGGTTCCCCGTCTCGCCGCCGACGAACGAACCGGTCACCAGCATCAGCCCCACAATGAGCAGGAAAATGACGGCGAAGGTCTGGGCCGCGCTGGCCAGCTTGATCCCCACGATGTTCAGGATTGTCAGGAGTGCCGCCGCGCCCGCGCCCACGAGCGCCCAGCTGAGGAAGACCTCGGATCCGGCGATCTCCCAGAGTTTCACCGACTTGAGCCCCGGGAAGAGGTAGAGGGCGGTGCGCGGCAGTGCCACTGCCTCGAAGGCAACGATGGTGATGTAGCCGCCGGTGATCGCCCACGAACAGATGAATGCCCATCTGGCCCCCATGCCGCGGATGACGTAGTTGTGCTCGCCGCCGGCCAGCGGCATGGCCGCGACCAGTTCGGAGTACGTCAGTCCCACCAGCGCCATGATCACACCGCCGGCGGCGAAGGCCAGCACCGCGCCCATCGTTCCGGCCGACTCGAGCCAGCCGCCGGTCAGCACGACCCAGCCGAAGCCGATCATCGCCCCGAAGCCGATGGCGAGGGTATCCCAGCTGCCCAGCGCCCTGATCAGCGAGGTGCCCTCGCCGGATTTACCGTGACGGTCGACGTCGGTCTCTGACATGGGGCCTCCTCGCGAACTGTATGTCCGGGAAGCCTACGGTGTGTCCCCGGTCACTGGCGAGGGGTGGAGTCGATAACCGGCTCGTGGGGGAAGGCCAGCAGTGAGCCCGATGCCGTCGCGACCGCCTTGCCGTGCCGGTCCACGATCTCGCCCTCGGCGAAGGCCACGCGGCGGCCAGGCTTGGTGACCCGGCCGGTGCAGACCAGCGGACCGCTGTCGAAGCGAACCGGGCGCAGGTAGTTCACCTTGATCTCGATCGAGGTGTAGCCCAGGCCGGCCGGCAGGGTGGAATGGACGGCGCAGCCCAGCGCGGAGTCCAACACGGTGCATACCAGGCCGCCGTGGACCGTGCCGATGGGGTTGTAGTGCGAGGCGTCGGGATGGCAGGTGAACGTGACCGAGCCCTCCTGGACATCGGTGAGCTCCATGGCCATGTGGCCGGAAATGGGCGCCGAGGGCAACTCGCCGGAGGCCATTTTCTGCAGGTATTCCAGGCCGGAGAGGGTCGGCATCGCGGCCAGTGCCTCGTCGACGTCGTGCCAGCTGATGGTCTTTTCGCGTCGTGTCATGCCGGCCCCCTACTTCACGGCGTCGGGCATCGGGACGTTCTGGACCCTGAGCTGGCCGCGGGCGAGCACCTTGGTGGTGGCGGTGTCGCTGATGACGACGTCCCACAACTGCTGGGTCCGTCCCTGATGCAGGGCGCGCGCCTCGACGGTGGCGTGGGCAACGGTGGCCGGCCGGAGGAAATCGGTGGCGTTGTGCACCCCGACGGCGAATTGCCCGCGGTCGAGCACCGCCTGGCTGGCGCCGATGCTCGCGGCGCTTTCCACCAGCGTCGTGTAGACGCCGCCGTGGACAACGCCCCATGGTGTGTGGTGGTCCTCGTTCAACTCGACGTGCCCACGCACCAACGTCGCGGTGGCCTCGTCGACGACGAGTCCGGACGCGGCGACGAACCGGCTGGCGGCGGCGAGGGTGACATCGGGGATGGCTGGGGTGTCGGTCATGGTTGAACTCCTGGCAGCTGGCTTCTACGATTGAAGTCAGCCTAGGGTGCCGGCATCCGGCCGTCAATCACCGGCAACGACCCGCGAAGGAGTGGCCCATGCAGTGGCTTGAGTACGACACCGCCCAGTGCTCCATCCAACGCACGCTCGAGGTGATCGGGGAGAAATGGACCTTCCTGGTCCTGCGGGAGGCCTTCAACGGTGTCCGCCGCTTCGACCAGATCCGCGATCACGTCGGCCTGTCCGACTCGATCCTGTCCGACCGTTTGCGCAAGCTGGTGGCCGCCGGCCTGCTGTCCGCGGAGCCCTACCGCGAGGCCGGACGCCGGACCCGGCGCGAATACCGGCTTACCGCGATGGCTGGTGAGCTCTACCCGGTGTTGATCGGCCTGCTGCAGTGGGGAGACCGCCACGCGCCATCGCCGTCGGGCCCCTCGGTGATCGTGTCGCACCGCGATTGCGGGGAACCCGTCGAAGCAGTGGTCCGCTGCGCGGCCGGTCATGTGCTCGACGGACCGTCCGCCGGACAGGTGGATCCGGGCCCGGGGGTGCGGCGGGTGGCTTCGGCGGCGTCTGCCTCCTAATGCGGTCGGCAATGCGGTCGGCGTCGGCGGCAGCGCTCACTCCGTAGCGTCGCGAACCGCCGCGTGGAGATCACCAACGCGCGATGGGGGCCACGTCGGCTGCGGCACGTCACGGTGCTGGTTGGCGCCGGCAAATCGTGGCAGGGTGGGACCAGTCGCCGGGGCGCCCGTTCCTGCCGGCGGCACGACCCCGGGAGAAACCATGACCGCCATCCACGTCACCGCCTACGGCCCCCTGGATCGGCTCCTTGTCGCCGAGGATTCCGGCCCCACCGGGGTCGGCGAGGGCCAGTTGCTCGTGAAGGTGGCCGCCGCCAGCATCAACGCGGTCGACGCCGGCATCGCCGAGGGCGCCATGGCCGATGCCGTCGAGCTGGACCTGCCCTTCACGCTCGGCGGCGACTACTCCGGCGTTGTCGAGAAGGTCGGCCCCGGCGTCCAGGGCTTCGCGGTGGGCGACGCGGTGATCGGCCAGGCAGGCGTGGTGATGGGCGGCACCGGCAGCTTCGCCGACCGGGTCGCCGCTCCGGCCATGTTCGCCGCCCACGCCCCGCGCACCATCCCGCTCATCGAGGCCGCATCGCTGCCGCTGGTCGGCGCCAGCGCCGTGCAGGCCGTGGGATCCCTGGCCCCCGCGCCGGGGCAGACCGTGCTCGTGCTCGGCGGTGGCGGCTCGATCGGCAGCATCGCCGTCCAACTCGCGAAGGCCGCCGGTGCCCGCGTCATCGCCAGTGCCGCGGGACCCGACGCCGACTTCGTCGCAGAACTGGGCGCCGACGAGGTCCGCGACTACACCGACGACTCCTGGCTGGACGATCTGACCGGCATCGATGCCATCCTCGACGCCACGCCCGGCGTCGATCCCACCCGCTACTACCCTGTCCTGCGCGAGGGCGGCACCATGGTCTCCCTGCTGACCCAGCACGACGCCGGTGCCTCCTCCGCTGCCCGGGTCATGGCCTCCACCCAGATGACCATGCCCATCACCGAGACCCTCGACCGGCTCGTCGCTGCGGTCGACGCCGGCCGCGTCACCCTGCGCATCGTTGCCACCCTGCCGCTGGCCCGGGCCGCCGAGGGGTTCGAGATCGACGTGACCACCGCCGGCAAGGTCCTGCTCGTCCCCGGCCGCTGAGCGCAACGGGGCACGGGGAGAACACATGGACGTCCGGCAACTGACCTATTTCCTGGCCGTGGTCGACCATGACGGGTTTGGCCGCGCCGCCGAGCACCTGATGATCGCCCAGCCCTCGCTGTCGCAGACCATCAAGACCCTGGAGCGCGAGGTCGGGTTGCCGCTCTTCCACCGGGTCGGCCGGCGGGCGGTGCTCAGCGAGGCCGGCCGCGAACTCATCGGCCCCGCCCGCACCGTCGTGCGCGACCTGCAGGCCGCGGGCATGGCCCTGGATGCGCTCAAGGGCGTGCGCAGCGGCAACCTGGACCTGGTCGCCATGCCCTCGCCGGGCGTCGAACCGCTGACCACCATGCTCGCCGACTTCACCACCCGGCACCCGCAGATCACCGTCAACGTGGAGGCCGCCTTCACCGTGGACGACGTCGTGGCCTCCATCCGCTCGGGCAGCACGGAAGTCGGATTGCTGGGTTCGGACCGCCCCCTGCGCCCCGCAGGCGTCGACGTCCTCGAACTCGAACGCCAACCGCTGATGCTCATCGTCAACCCGCGGGCGGACAGCTTCGGCGATGGCGAGGTGCTCCGGCGCGAGGACCTGGGCGGCCACCGTGTCATCGTCTCGCAGCGGGGATCGCTGATGCGTTGGCTGGTCGATGACATGCTGGCCGCCGGCATCGAGGTGGAAATCGCCGTCGAGGTCGCCCACCGCACCTCCATCCTGCCGCTCGTCCTGGCCGGGGTGGGCCACGCGGTCATGCCCTCGTCGTGGACGGCGCTGGCCCGCCAATCCGGGCTGCGGGTGCTCCGGCTCGAACCGGTGGCGGATCTCCACGTGGCCGTCGCCAGCCGCCGGGCGGACCTCACGCCGGCCGCCCGGGCGTTCCTCCGGGTCGCGGCCGACCATGCCGCCGCAACGACGTCAGACATCGAGACATAGGAGATCCCTATGTGGCGTATGCGAAACAAGTCTTGGACGCTATGGGCTGCTTCTTGCTCTGATGGATTCAACGTCACGACCCTGTGACCCGCAGCACGTTTCCCAAGGAGCACCACCATGACCCAGCGTTTCACCATCGCCTCCATCCCCGCAGACGGCGTGGGCCAGGAAGTCGTCGCGGCAGGCCGCCGCGTCCTGGACACCATCGCCGAACAGTCCAACGGCGACATCGCCTTCGACTTCACCGAATTCCCCTGGGGCAGCGACTACTACGCCCGGCACGGGGTCATGATGGCCCCCGATGGCCTCGAGGCGTTGAAGGACTTCGACGCCATCTACTTCGGGGCCGTCGGCTGGGAGAACGTCCCGGACCACGTCAGCCTCTGGGGCCTGCGGCTGAACATCACCCAGAACTTCGACCAGTGGGCCAATATCCGCCCGGTGAAGTTCCTGCCCGGGGTGACCTCGCCGCTGCGCAAGGCCGACGACACCGAACTCGACTGGATCGTCGTGCGCGAGAACAGCGAAGGCGAATACGCCGGCCTGGGCGGGCGCAACCTCGCCGGCCGGGGACCCGGCAACGAGATGGCCCTGCAGACGTCGCTGTTCACCGAGAAGGGATGCGAGCGCATCATGCGCTTTGCCTTCGACCTGGCCCGCACCCGCACCGTGAAGAAGGTATCCTCCGTCACCAAGTCCAACGCCCAGCAGTACGGCATGGTGCTCTGGGACGAGGTCTTCACGCGCGTCGCCGCCGACTACCCGGACGTGGCCACCGAATCCGTGCTGGTGGATGCCATGAGCGCCAAGTTCATCCTCAAACCCGAGGATCTCTCCGTCGTCGTCGCCTCCAACCTCAATGCCGACATCCTCTCCGACCTCGGTTCGGCGCTCTCCGGCAGCCTGGGGCTGGCCGCCAGCGCCAACCTGAACCCGGAACGCCGCTTCCCGTCGATGTTCGAACCGGTCCACGGTTCCGCCCCGGACATCGCCGGCCAGGGGATCTCCAACCCGATCGGCGCCATCGCCAGTGCAGCCCTGATGCTCGACCACTTCGGCCTGCACGACGAGGCCCGACGCATCGAGGCGGCCATCGAGGCAGCCACCGCCGCCGGGCAGCTGACCCGCGACATCGGCGGAACCGCCGATACCGAATCCGTCACCGATGCCATCGTGGCCGCGCTGCTGCCGCGGCTGGCCACCGTGTAGGAACCCGCCATGACACGCAACCCGCAGCGCCGCGGATCGCTCTTCGCCTACGCCCGCAGCGGCCGGATCTACCGGCAACTGTACTTCTGGGTCCTCGTGGCCATCCTGGTCGGCATCCTCGTCGGCTGGTTGGCCCCGGAAACCGGTCAGGCCATGCAGCCGATCGGGACCACCTTCATCGAGGCGATGAAGATGCTCATCGGCCCGATCGTCTTCCTGACGATCCTTGGTGGCATCGCCAGCGTCGCGGACCTGAAGAAGGTCGGCACCACCGGGCTGAAGGCCCTGGGCTACTTCCAGATCGGCACGATCGTGGCCATGATGCTGGGACTGGTGGCCATCAACATCTTCCGCCTCGGCGACGGGGTGAATGCCGACGCCAGCAAAATCCAGGCCACCGGCAGCGCCGCCGAGCTGATCGAGAAGGGCGAGCACCAGCAGTGGTGGGAGTTCCTGACCCACGTCGTCCCGGGGAGCATGGCCGAGCCCTTCGTCGAGGGCGACATCCTGCAGATCATCTTCATGGCCGTCATCTTCGGCATCGCCCTGAACGCGATCGGCAAGATCGGCGCACCGGTACTCGACATCGTCGAGCGGCTGACGAAGGTCGTCTTCAAGGTCCTGAACATCATCATGAAGGCCGCACCACTGGGCGCCTTCGGTGCCATGGCGTTCGCCGTGGGCAAGTACGGCGTGGAGACGTTGACCAGCCTGGGCTGGCTGATCCTGCTCTTCTACGGGACCTCGATCTTCTTCGTGGTCGTCGTCCTTGGCTCGGTCATGGCGTTCCTGAAGCTGAACATCTTCTCGATGCTGCACCACCTGCGCGAGGAACTGCTCCTGATCCTGGGCACCTCGACCGCCGAACCGGCCCTGCCGGGCCTGATGAGCAAGCTCGAGCACGCCGGGGTCAAGAAGGAAACCGTCGGGCTGGTCGTTCCCACCGGGTACAGCTTCAACCTCGACGGCGCCGCGATCTACCTTTCGCTGGCCTCGCTGTACATCGCGCAGGCGACGAACACGGACCTGACCATCACCCAGCAACTGGGACTGCTCGCGGTCATGCTCCTGACCTCCAAGGGAGCCGCCGGTGTGGCCGGTGGCGGGTTCATCGCCCTCACTGCCACGCTAAGCACCCTGGGCACAATCCCGGCGGCGGGCATCATGTTGATCTTCGGGATCGACAAGTTCATGTCCGAATGCCGCGCCCTGGTGAACTTCTGCGGCAATGCCGTGGCGACGTTGTTCATCGCCTGGTGGGACAAGTCGCTGGACGTCGACCGGGTGCGCAAGGTGTTCCGGGGCGAAGACGTCCCGCCGCTATCCACCGAGACGCCGGCCGAGGGTGGTGACCTCGTGGACGAGTTGGAGCCCGCGGAAGAGCCACGTGGAGGAGCGTCGATCTCGGGCGGCGGCGAAGAACCGGACGGGACCACTGC
Source organism: Arthrobacter sp. ASL1 (assembly GCF_056680475.1). Taxonomy (NCBI): domain Bacteria; kingdom Bacillati; phylum Actinomycetota; class Actinomycetes; order Micrococcales; family Micrococcaceae; genus Arthrobacter; species Arthrobacter sp. ASL1. Next base: position 1,003,836 of record NZ_CM155284.1, on the reverse strand, counting down.
CGAGCGGGGGAGCAGCGCGGAACCCGGGTCAGGCACCGACCCGGTCTCGGACGCCGTGCGGGCCGGAGTCCGCTGAGCAAAGGTATCCACTGACAAAGGCTGCCGGGCGATGCACGCATCGTCCGGCAGTCGTGGTGTGTGGGCCGGCCGGGTTGGCCGTGCGAACAATCTGTAGACTTTCGCGGACGCGAATGCCTTGACGGGCATTGACGCTTTGGGAGGTCGGTGGGAGGGTGGAAAGGAAGGAAGAGGTAGCCCCCATGAACGACGTCATGAGTCGCGCCGAACCCGAGACCCTGACCCCCGGTGTGTGGCGTGAGAGAGTGCTTGAGGGTTTGGGGCGTCGACTTGACGAGCTGGTCTCCTCGCACGAACTCACCGAGTTCTCGGTCGATTCTGGAAGTGCGGCTGTCAATGCCATGACCGCCGCTGTGCTGACGGCAAGTCGGATCAACGATCGGCTGGGCGCGTTCTACACCACCGACCGGGTACGCAAGGTTCTCGGTGGTGTCTCGCGCCAAGCGGTGAGCCAGCGGGTCCAAACCCGCCGGATGTTGCGCGTGACGACAGCAGACGGGGAAATGCTTTTTCCGGCATTCCAATTCATGGGCCGAAGCATGCGCCCCGGGCTCCAAGACCTCCTGAAGATCCTGCTCGCCTCCGGGGTCGATGGCTGGACGGTCGCCTATTGGCTCACCGCCAAGATCAACCAATTCGGGAACCGCACTGCCTTGGACGTTTTGGGTTCCGGTGATACGGACCGGATTGCGGAGTTGGCCGCACTCGCTGCGGACGACGCCGCCGGTTGGCGTACGGCAGCATGAGCGGAGGAGGGCCGACGGCCGGGGATCGGCCACGATCGGTCAGCACACTCCGCGCCCCGGTACCCATGAAGAACTACACCGATTTCCCCGCCGTGGGACATCTGGCTCCGATTCGACGAAGCCGCGCGCATGGGCCCCGAAGTCCCTGGTACTTCTCCAGCGGTCCGGGCCGGTTCAATCTGGAAACCCCACGTGGCACGATGAACACGGCCTCCTCTCATGAAGTTGCGGTGCGCGAATACTTGGGGACGGTCATGGTCGGCGATGCTGTCATCCCCGCCTCCCAGATCGTTGACCGGTGGGTGACTGAATTGGGGATGCAGGAGCTCACGGCGGCCGATTTCACGACAGGCTCGGCATTTGGCGTCGCCCCGGGTGATGTCGTCGCGCCCCTGGGGGACTACGCGATCACTCGTGCCTGGGCGGCTGCGATGGATGCCGCGGGCTTCGACGGCATCGAAGCCCGTTCCCGTTTTGGCACCGGCAGCAACCATCCCACATGCCTCTACGTTTTCGGAGGCGAGGGGCAGCACGTGGTGGGGTCGACGCACGAAAAGGTGTCCATGCGCTCGGTCATCGAAACGATGGCGGGGTACACCATCGACAGTGTTCCCACATCGGCCACGCTCATCGTCGATCCCTAGACCCGGTCAACGGTGGGCCTACTAACCGGCCAGAAACGTGTCCAGGCGTGCCAGCACGACGGCGGGGTCCTTGAGCTGGCATTCCCACAGGTCCAGGACCTGCCAGCCGATGGATTCCAGGGCCGCGTGGCTGCGAGCGTCGCGTTCAACGTTGCTCCGCCGTTTCTCCGCCCAGAATTCCGCGTTCGTCGCCGGCGCATGCTGCCCGACGGGACAGTCGTGCTGGTGCCAGAAGCACCCGTTGACGAAAACGACCTTCTTCCGCGACGCGAACACCAGGTCCGGGCGCCCGGGCAGCTTGCCGCCGCGCAACACCAGCTCCGGAGCCCGGCGCCGTGCGGTGGCCAGGGCCGCAGACGACACCTGGCCGTGCAGACGGAAGCGATAGCCGGCCCGGTGGGCCACCTGGCGCACCACCAACTCCGGTTTGGTGTTCGTTCCCCGGATGCGCGACATCTGCGCCGAACGTTCCGCAGGGGTCAGACGGTCCATGGGAACAGGTTCTCATGCCCGGGAGGCCCGGCGACAGCACCTGCGGGGCCCCGCGCTGCAACCGCTGGCCCTGTTGATCTCACGGAAAGGATGAAACGCTCGGAAGATCACCACCGCAAGTCCAGAGGAAGCAGCGCACCGTGCCCACCCCAGAACAAACCCGCCTGATCCTCGACGCGGTCGACGCGGCGTTCGACCGGCAATGTGAATTCACCGCCGAGCTGATCCGGCATCCTTCGGTGCGCGGGTCGGAGGAATCGGTGCAGGACCTCATGTACTCCGCACTGCAGGGGCGCGGGTTCGAGATGGACCGGTGGAAACTCGACGTCGACGAACTGGCCCGGCACCCCGGGTATGGCCCGATGACCGTCTCCGCCGACCAGGCGTCCACTGTCGTCGGGACCTACACACCGCGCACGACGGGGGGCCGCTCGCTGATCCTGAACAGCCACGTCGATGTCGTTCCGACGGGGCCGGAAGCCACCTGGGCGCGCTCGCCATGGGATCCGGCGATCATCGACGGGTGGATGCACGGCCGCGGGGCCGGCGACATGAAGGCCGGCGTCGCCGCGAACCTGTTCGCCTTCGACGCCCTCCGGGCCGCCGGGTTGGAACCGATGGCCCCGATCATTGTCCAGTCCGTGGTCGAAGAGGAATCCACCGGCAACGGTGCCTTGGCGGCCCATTTGAGGGGCTACCGTGCGGACGCCGTCCTCATCCCGGAGCCCGAGGAGAACATGCTGGTCCGGGCCAACGTCGGGGTCATCTGGTTCACCGTCAGGGTGGAGGGCAAGCCGGCACACCCGCGGGAAATGGCCCACGGCTTCAACGCCATCGATGCCGCCTACACCACCATCCAGGAGCTGCGGCTTCTCGAGGACCGCTGGAACGGCCAGCGGGCCGCCCACCCCCACTTCGAGGAGCTGGACCACCCCATCAACTTCAACATCGGGAAGATCCGGGGCGGGGACTGGCCCTCGAGTGTGCCCTCATGGTGCGAGCTCGATGTCCGTGCCGCGTTTTATCCGGGGACCACCGCGGAGGACGCCTGGTCCGACATCCAGAAGTGCCTGACAGGCATGGCGCCGAAACTGGGTGGCATTGCCCCCACGGCCGAGCGAACAGGCTTCTTCGCCGAAGGATATGTCCAGTCGGCCGGGACCGACGCGGAAGCGGTGCTCGCCGCCGCCCACCAGACGGCGTTCGGCGCCCCCCTCGAATCGTTCACCACCCCCGGCTACCTCGATGCCCGCGTCTTCACGCAATACGGCGGCATGCCCACCTTCGTATACGGTCCCCGGTCCGAGGCGATCCACGGTGTCGACGAACGGGTGCACCTGGACTCGGTCCGCAGGATCACCGGCGCCATCGCCTTGTTCATCGCCGAGTGGTGTGGGGCCCGGGAGGGTTAGTCGGAAGTCTGGCCGCGCCCCTCCGCGACCAGACTCCGCTCGATCCGCCGGTCGGGGATCAGCCACAGGACCGCGACGCCGGCAAAGAAGGCGACCGCCACGTACACCAGCGTCCGGGACTCGTCGCTGCCCAGTACCGCACAGACGATGCCGACAACGTAGAGCGCGGGGGAGAGCTTGCCCTTCACATCGCGCCCGACGGCGGTACGCAGTGTCGAGGCGGCGCCCTGGGAGCGGATGATGACCGACTGCAGGATGAAGTAGGCCACCGCGAGCGCCAGCAGGTCCGCCCCGTAGACGATCGCGGGGACCCGGGCGAACGAACTCTCGTCCATCCACGCGGTCGTGAACGGCAGCAGTGAGAGCCAGAACAACAGGTGCAGATTGGCCCACAACGCGCCACCGGTGATGCGGTCGGTGATCTGGAACATGTGGTGGTGGTTGTTCCAGTAGATCCCCACGTAGATGAAGCTCAGCAGGTAGGTCAGCAGGCTCAGACCCAGGCCGGACGACGCCAGGGCGGCCAGATCGTGCCCCTCGGGGACCTGGATCTCCAGGACCATGATCGTCAGGATCACGGCCATGACCCCGTCGCTGAATGCCTCGAGGCGGCTGGTGGGCATCATGGTCATCTCCCGGTGCGTCGCTGTGCTTTACCGGCTGATCCTAACCCCGGTGCACGACGGCGGGGCAAGGCTTTTCTGGACACGCCACGACGGCACGGTGATACATATTGTTCCTTCAAGTTTTCGTTTACGATGTGTTCATCACTCGTGCCCGGCGAGGTCCGGGAAGAAAGTTGGGGGAATGAAAACTTCACTTTGCCGTGCCATGGCAGTCATGGCTGCGGCTTCGTCGCTGGTCCTCGGAGGCACCGTTGCCGCCGTTGCCGCACCAGGTGCACTATCCATCGCCACGACATCCGTCGTCCCGGCCGCAACGATTTCCAAGGTAGCCCTCGGAACCATTGCGTCCCCGGTCGTCAGGGTCGGCGGCAGCGCAACCGTCGCACCTAAGGTCACCACCAGCGGATCGGTCGATCTCCGGTCGAAGACGATCACCGTACTCCAGGGCAAGAAGACCCTGGTCCGCGCGAAGGGGAGTGCCAAGCTCAAGGCCGGAACCTACTCGGTCAGCTCTGTCGTCAAATACCGGACGATCTCGGGCGCGGGCGCGTCGAAGAAGTACTCCGCGGTCAAGACGGTCAGTAAAAAGCAGAAGCTGGTGGTGCGGTCTGCCGTTTACATCAAGGCCATCTCCGGCAAAACGGCCCCATACCGCGGGAAGGTGACCATGAGGCCGAACGTTTCGCGGGCGAGTGGCGTGCAGCTTTCGTCCAGCCGCTTGACGGTGAAGCAAGGGGCGAGGAAGATCGCCACGAACAAGTCATCTGTGGCGCTGAGAACCGGGACCTATCGGATCACCACCACGGCGAAGTACCGCATTCCGGTGTACAAGACCACCACGGTGATCACGAAGGGCAAGCAGCTGGTCGCCGGGCCCGAAAAATTGGTCAAGATGAACTGCAAGGTCGTGGAACTCGGCCCTTCGGATACCTATGCGGACTTGGTGCTGCAGCCGATGCGCTTGGTTTGTACGGGCAGCTTCAACGGCAGCTACGAAACCTACGCCGTGTCCTTTGCCGACAACGAGGCAAGCCGTGAAGCGGGGATTTCCGGAGCGGTCCTGTGGGATGACAACGGTGAATCCACCACACGCATCAAGGCAGCTGTTGGTGCCACGGCATCGCCGTATCTCTATGCCGAACGCAACCTCTACAAGCCGGTGACGACCAGCAAGAAAGTGACCAAGAAGTCCTGGTCTCCGACGTACACCGCCACGAAGACACAGACAGTGAAGATCAAGGCGGGCAAGAAGCCGAACCATGTATACGGGACAGGCAGCTACAACTGCCCCGCCGGGTACCCGATCAAGGGCAACGCCAGCTCGATGATCTACCACGTGCCCAGAGGCGCTTTCTACACCCGCACCAACCCTGAAGAGTGCTTCTCCAGCACGGCAGCGGCTCGATCCCACGGATACCGCGCGTCCAAGCGCTAACACGCGTGGAGGCCGACGGCCGGGCCGGGAGATGAAATGTCGCCTGGCCCCGCCGTTGGCTTTCCTTAAGATCCCACTTTCGGATCTTCCTTGATTCCTCAAGTATTGAGATGTAACGACATTTCTTGTCAAAATACTCCTTTCGGGGGATGCCAACCTGCGGCGCTCATCAATAGCGTGAAGACATGGATATTTCATACACTCATCCACGTTTCATGACGACCCACCACCAGATCTCTGGACGTGCCCGGTGACGGCCCGTCGCTGGACCGGCCCCGCCGCCTTCCTGGGGGCCGCAAGCCTGCTCATCGCCCCGGCCGCCGCGGGCGCCGCAACTCCGACTGCCCCGACCACGGCCACCACGGCGGTCGCGCTTCCGCAGGCTCCGTCAACGGCGTCGGAGTCCCGGATGGTCGATCGCGTCGCCACGCCGAAGGCGGATTGGTTTGATTGCGCCGACCTCGCGCCCGGCGCCGATTGCGCCAGCCTCCCCCTCCCGCTGGACTACGACCAGCCCAAGGGCAAGAAGACGAACGTTGCGGTCCTGCGCCTGAAGGCGACCGACACCTCGAAGAAGAAGCTCGGCACACTCTTCGTCAATCCCGGCGGCCCCGGCGGCTCCGGCGTCCAGATGGCCGCCGCCGCCGACCAATTCGTCAGCCCCAAGGTGCGCGAGCGGTTCGACGTCGTCGGCATGGACCCCCGTGGCACCAACTTCAGCGATGGGGTCGCCTGCTGGAAGAACATGGGAGACCAGGCCAAGGACCTGGCCGGCTTCGCCGTTCCCTTCCCCTTCGCCCGGGCCGAAACCAAGGCCTACGTGAAGTCCTCGGAGGCCTTCGGTAAGGCGTGTGCGACGACGGGCAAGCCGATGTCGGGTGCGATGTCCACCGCCGAGGTCGCCCGCGACATGGACGTGTTGCGCCGCATGGTCGGCGACCAGCAGCTGACGTATCTGGGCTTTTCCTACGGCACGTATCTGGGCAATGTCTACGCCAACATGTTCCCGGATCGGGTACGCGCCGTCGTCATCGACGGGGTGCTGGACCCGCAGGGCTGGGCCGGTACGAAGTACAACAAGTCCCTGCCCCAAACCCAGCGGATCAAATCCGGACAGGGAGCCGCCAAGGCGCTGAACGAGATCCTCAAGCGCTGCAAGTCAGCCGGCGAGGAGTACTGCCAACTGGCCGCCGACGGTGACCCCGTGAAGATCTATGCGGACATCGTCGCCTCGCTGAAGAAGAAGCCGTTGGTCATCAGCGGCGAGGAGACCGGCGGCGAACCCGTCGAGATCAGCTACGCCATGTTGACCTCGATCCTGCTCAGCAGCCTCTACTCCCCAGACGCCGGTACCGCAGTGGACTCCATCCTCGCGGAGGTCTCCGCGCTCATGGCCAAGCCCGGGGCGAAGGGCAGCAAGCTGGCCCAGCGCCAGGCCGAAGCCCGCTCCGACCTGGCGGCACGCATCAGCTCGGAGAAGCAGGCGGCGAAGTCGGCCGGCGACGAGAAGCAGCGCATGGGGGCAAGTGCCGGCTGGGGCTTCCCGTACAACAACGCGGCCGAGGCTTTCCAATCGGTGCTGTGCACCGACGGGACCAATCCATCCCGCGCCAAGAACTGGTCGACCTATGCCGACTACTCGCAGATCCTGGCGCCGGACTTCGGTCCGATGTGGACCTGGTCGTCCGCGCCGTGCGCCAGCTCGACGTGGACGGCACAGGATGAAGACTCCTACCGCGGCACCTTCGACCACGCCACGGCGAACCCGGTCCTGGTCGTGGGCAACTACTGGGACCCGGCGACCAACTACGACGGCGCCGTCAAGGCCGCATCGCTGCTGCCCAACAGCCGGCTGCTTTCGAGCACCAACTGGGGCCACACTGCCTACGGCACCTCAAAGTGCGCGACCGGGGCCGTGGACGCGTACCTGTTGACGGGCAAGCTGCCCGCGAAGGGAACCGTCTGCGAGGGCGACGTGCAGCCGTTCACGGAACCGCTGGACCAGCAGGGCCAGAACAAGTTCCGCCAGGCGCCGAAGAGCCACCTACCTCCGGTGGTTCCACCGATCCCGGGCGCCGTCCCGCGCACCTGACCCACCCGTCGACGAGCCCCTGGTTGCTCCAAAGTGTGGGAGGGCCCAGGGGCTCTCTCGTGCCCGGAAGCCGGGCATCGCCGTCGTGCTCAGTCCTCGGTCTGGCCGGCGAGCAGTTCCTCGAGCCGCTTGTAGCCGTCCTGCATGCCCTCCTCCATGCCGGAGGAGGCCATGCCATCGCGGGCCTCCTGGCTGGGGTAGACCGAATGGCCGACCAGGCTGGTGCGACCGTCGCCGAGGTCCTCGAAGCGCATGAACTCCAGGCTCACGACGTCGGGGAAGCCGTCGTACTCGAAGGTCTGGATGATCAGTTCGTTCTCGCGCACGCAGTGGAAGGCCCCGGAGAACCCGTAGGTGTCGCCGTCGGGGCCGGTGTGCAGGTACCGGTAGGTGCCCCCGGTGCGGGCGTCATAGTGGTCGATGTCCATCCGCAGCCGGCGTGGGCCGAGCCACCGGCCGATCAGGGTCGGGTCGGTGTGGGCGCGGAAAACGTCGGCGACGGGGAAGTCGAACTCGCGGGTGGAGTCGATGTAGGGGGTGTTGTCGGGGATGGACAGGTGCAGGTCGTTGCTCATGGTGCTTCCTTGGGGTTACGGCCGCCGGCGGCGGCCTGTTCGCTCAGCACGGTGTCGAGGGCGCGGAACTGCTCTTCGCGGACCAGCCGGTAGCGGTCGATCCATGCGGTGAGGGCCTCCAGGCGTGCGGGGTTCAGGTGGACGGGCCGGCGCTGGGCATCGCGTGATCGCGTGACGAGCTGCGCCTGTTCGAGGACCTGGATGTGCTTCGAGACCGCCTGTTTGGAGATCGCGAAGGGTTCCGCCAAGTCGTTGACCGTGGCCGGGCCCCGGCTGAGCCGGGCGACAATGGCGCGGCGCACAGGGTCGGCCAGGGCCAGGAAGGCCCGGTCGAGCGATGCGTCGGTGTTCTCGTCCAGGGGCATGATCAACATCTTTCTTTATCAACCGATCGATTGATTACAAAATAGACAGTCGTGCCGGCGGTGTCAAGGGGTGTGCCGGGACGGCGAAAAAGTCCGGCGGAAGTCTTGCATGCCGCCGTCGTGCAAGCTAATCTACAACCAAATGGTTGTAGATGACTTGAGTGACGACGAAATCGACCGCATCTTCCAGGCCCTGGCGGATGCGACCCGGCGCGACATCATCCGGCGGGTGATGCGGACCGAGCAGTCCGTGTCGACCCTGGCCGGGAACTACCAGATGAGTTTCGCGGCAGTGCAGAAGCACATCGCGGTGCTCGAGCGGGCGTCGCTCGTGGGCAAGGAGCGGCACGGAAGGGAGCAGATCGTGCACGGCAACCCGGAGGCACTGCAGCGGGCATCGCGCCTGCTCGACGCCTACGGGGACATCTGGCGCCAACGCGCCGACCGCATCGGGGACATCCTCTCCGAACCGAGACAGGACTAGGACCATGACCGTCATCAACCACACCGCAGACACCGAAAACCTGACACTGACCTTCGTCGCCGAGTTCGACGCCGGCGTCGAGCGCGTCTGGCAAGTCTGGGAGGACCCGCGCCAGCTCGAGCGCTGGTGGGGCCCGCCTACCTGGCCGGCCACGTTCGTGCGGCACGAACTGGCCGCCGGCGGGGAATCCCGCTACTACATGACCGGCCCCGAGGGGGAGAAATCCGCCGGTTGGTGGAAGATTTTGGAGACGGATGCCCCGAGGAGCTTCACGTTCGAGGACGGCTTCGCCGGGGACGACGGCGAACCCAGCGGCTTCCTGGGGACCTCCTTCTGCACCGTCACCCTCGAGGACGTCGGCGGGCGGACCCGGATGACGTCCGTGACCACGTTCGAGAGCCTGGAACAGCTCGAGGAAATGGTCAAGATGGGCATGGAGGAAGGCATGACGCTGGCCATGGGCCAGATCGACGCGATCCTGGCCGAGCCGGTCACCCCGACCGGCTCGGTCTAGCAGGACTCTGCTCCAGTGGGCCACCCCGGCCTTCGCCGGTTGGCTCATCATCCTGGGCGCCAAACACGGCGCGATGCAGGGGCCGGAGAACGTGGTCCTGGGCCTCAATCCATGGCGACCGGGACGCGCCGCCGGAAGGCTGTCGGGCGCCCGGAGGCCGTTAGCGTTCGGGTGGACGATCGTTGGTGGTGGAGAGTACCCCGTTGTTGGCCAGTTGCTCGGCAACGCGAACGAGTTTCGTGTTGCTGGCCGAGCTGGCTTTGGCCAGGAGGACGAAGGCCTCGGTGGCAGTGACCTTATACCGCTCCATGAGGATGCCCTTGGCCTGGCCGATCAAGTCCCGTGAAGCCGAGGCATCGCGCAGATGGTCCGTCTTCTGGGTTTCGGAGAGCGCCACGGCGGCGTGCGCGGCGACGAGGGAACCAACGAGTTCGGATTCGGCGTCGAACGCGTGGGCTTCTCTGCTGAAAAGATTCAATGCGCCCAGGTTCTCGCCCTCGACGAAGAGCTGGAAGGAGAGCATGCTCTCCACCCCCAGGGCGCGGGCTTCGGCGGCGAAGCGGGGCCAGCGGTCCTCGTTTCCCATGTCGGGCACGCTGACGGTGTGGTGTTCGAACACGGCATCCAGGCAGGGGCCCTGGCCAACATGTTCCTGCAAGGCGTCCACTATCCGGGCCATCTCGCCCGAGGGCGCGCGGGACTCGATTTTCCTGCGTGCCATGACCAGGCTGATTGATGCCTCATCGACCCCCGGGATCAATTCGACGGCTGCCCGGGCCATGCGGACCAGGATCGCCGCTTCGTCCCTTTCGCCTTGGAGAATACGGGCGAGGTGTCCCATGCTTCCGGCCAGGGTGTCGTCATCGGACAGGTCGGCCTCGTCGTTCGTGCCGGCACTTGGGTTTCCCTGATAACCATCCATGGCCATATTCTGGCAGCCCGCTACGAAACTGCATAGTCGGTTTCTGGTGCTTTTCGCGAAGCGGAGCGCCGCGCAGGAGACGCTCTCGTCGGTCTCAATAATGGGGGCGTCACAAGGGCGGTCCAGCGGGGAGATGCCGGGCCGCCGGACGACGACGTGTACAGGGAATGTGGATTCGATCAGTTGAAGTCCTATCCGCTGTGCATGGTGCGGACGAGCGATTGCACTTCCCCCGGGCAGTTGAGACTGCCGGTCCCATGGCCGGAATGATTCTGACGAGGGGTGCGTGATGAGAAGTTCTGACAAAACGACTGGCTGGCAACCGAGGACACTCACGAGGCGCTGACGGGAGAGGCTTCTGTGTCGACCTCAGGAGTAGCCGCAGACGGCCGTACGGAACACGTATCGGATACAAGGTGGGGCTGCGGCGTTAAGATGGGAAACAATCTACTCGTGCCGACTCGACCCCTTTTTCGGGGCGCTGCCGGTACCGCCACAGGAGGCGATGATGGCTACCGAACTTCCACTTGATGAACTGTCGATGGTGTTCGCCCGCGTCAAAGGCATGTTGCTGAGCGAGGAAACCGTCGAACATGCGGTGGAGCTGCTTGCCCAGGCAGCCAAAAGCACGATACCGGGGGCAATTGGCGCCGGCGTCTCCGTCATCAGTGCATCGGGGAGCAGGGAAAGTGCCGGGAGCACGGACCGGGTGGTCCGTGAAGCCGATGACCTGCAGTACAAGTTGGGTGAAGGCCCCTGCCTGACGGCCTGGGGCTCGGGCAAAATCGTCAACGTCGACGACGTCCAGTCCGACCCCCGCTGGCCGGATTGGTCCGCCGCCGTCGTCGGGCTGCCGATCCGATCGGTACTCAGCACGCCGTTGCCACACCAGGAGACCGTGGTCGGGGCCATGAAAGTCTACGCGGCTGTGGAACACGCCTTCACCCCGGCGACCGAACGGTTGTTGACGATGTTCGCCGGACCCGCTGCCGCGCTGCTGGCCCACGTGCAGACCAATGACCTTCCGGCCCGGCTCAGCGAATCCATCCGGAGTGCCGTGGGCAGTCGCGACACCATCAATATTGGCAAGGGCATCCTCATGGCCGAGCACGGTTTTGACGAAGACTCAGCCACGACACACCTGCTCCAGGCTGCCCGCGCAGGACGCCTCACCCTATTGGAGACCGCGAAACGGATCATCGCCGCCGATCCACGGCGGGGCGGGCGGACCTCGTGAGGGAGCCCATGCCGCCGGAGTCGCCACCGCCCGAAAGCCCGCCCCCAGTGGTGCCCGCCGGGGATGGTCCGGAAGAATCACAGCGCCACCTGCTGGCGAGGGCGGTACGCCATTCGAAGCTGTCCCTGAAAGAACTGTGGGTGTACTACTTCAGCCTCGGAGGCACCGCGGGTGAGTACGAGCTGGATGCCTACATCAACGCCTCCTACTTCTTGCCTGCACTTCAGCATGACGTGCTGGCGCAGGCCGTTAATGAAATGATCGACATGATCCCGCCTTCTCCGCGTGCACCGTTTAGCTATGACACGGACGGTGGCCCAACGACAGAGAGATGTCTAGGGTAGGACGACACGATAAGAGCAGACGATGAACGGGACCACGCCCCATCCGCGCTCGTGCAGCCATCCGAACGCCACCGTGACAATGCAGTTGGCGGGTTTGAGCTGGCTTCCCAGCTCGGCGAGCTGGCACGTTCCCTCCACCAGGAAGGACCGGAGGCCCTCTTGGAGATCGTCGTCTCTGCTGCGATCGCTTTGATTCCCGGCACCGAGGATGCATCACTGAGCATCGTCACCGGCCGGAAGGACATCGAAACGATGGCCCCTTCCAGTGAGCTGCTTCGGTATTTGGATGATCTGCAGGTCGAGTTGGCGGCGGCGCCCTGTCTCGATTCGATCTATGAGGAACGCACCATCCGGGTCCCCGGCATGGGCACCGAGATCCGCTGGCCTCGTTTCGCCAGGCGTGCCGCCGATGCCGGTGTGGGCAGCATGCTCGCCTTCCAGCTCTATGTGGAAGGCGACAACCTGGGCGCATTGAACCTCTATTACCGCCAGGTGGCCGCTTTCGACGATGAATCCGAGCACGTCGGGTTGGTCGTGGCATCCCATGCGGCGATTGCGCTTTCGGAGGCCCAGAAGGTCAGTGAGCTCCACCAAGCCGTCGAAGGCCGTGATTTGATCGGGCAGGCGAAGGGAATCCTGATCGAGCGCTACAAAATCACCGGCCACCAGGCATTTCTGCTGCTTGCCACGGCAAGTTCGCACACCAACAGGAAACTCCGCGATGTCGCCGACGAACTCATCAACAGCGGGGAAATCCAAGGCGGCACCGGCCCGACACGCTGACCTCCGGTGCCAACGACTGAAGCCGGACAGGCGCACTCCGAGCCATCACCACCCTGTGCGGTCGACGGCGAACGAGGCTGCACCAACTGATCCTGCACATCGTGCTGTGTCCCTTGGACCGCTGTCAGTTCGAGTGACTTGGACTTCCTCGTTGCCCGGGGCGAAGCGGGGCGGCGCACCGCGGGACCTTGGCAGGATGCCGTTATTGCTGATCGTCCACTCATCCGTTATCCCACGGTGCGTGCCAGTCCACGGCGTTCCCAGACTCGGCCGTTTTCATGGCCTTCCGGGGTATCAGGGCATCGGCCGACCGATAGCGGGAAGGCGCCGAAGCGCTGAAACGCGGGCTCAGACGTCCAGGGTCTCCCGGCATGCACATTGGAGGACCAACTGGTCGAGCATGGACAGGGTGCCGAGTCCGTGAATATAGGCATCGAGGGTGATCGCGTCGGCATCACCGCCGCGTCCGAGGCAGGCAATCCATACCTCCTGCAGGCTGACACTGCCAGACTGCAGACCAGCTCTCAAACGGTCGGCCAGATCTTTTCTGTAGGGGTGCTGGGGTGACATATGGCGGCGCCTAAGGCGTTGTCGAAGTTGCGGGTGAAACTGTTCACTGCGTACCGAATCTGGGTTCGGATCGTCCTTCCATTACCTCCGAGATCGCCCCCTTTCGTCAAGGGAACGGGCGCGCCACGACTCAGGAGATCCGAGCTTGAAGTAGCCCCAGAAATTGGCTTGGCGGAATCGTCGTCGAATTGCAAGAATTAGGCATGGCAGAAATCCGCATGGACAGGGACCCCGGCGCAGGTGACGATTGTGGCATCGGGCATGACGGCCTCGCCGAACGCATGGGCGAACTCGCCCGCGAACTCCAACAGGAACGTGACGAAGCAGCGATCCTGCTCCACATGGTCCGTGCAGCCGTCGAGATGATCCCCGGCGCCCAGGAAGCGTCGATCAGCCTCGTGCTCGCACGAAAAAGGGTCGAAGCCCGTGCCCCCTCGGGGCCCCTGGCTCGGGAGGCGGATGCGCTCCAGGAGCGGTTGGGTGAGGGGCCGTGTCTGGATGCCGTGCATGAACACCCGATGGTCCGCGTCCCGGATATGGCGGCAGAGCGCCGCTGGCCCCGATTCGCGGCCGGAGCAAACGCGTTGGGGGCTGCCAGCATGTTATCGATCCGGCTTTTTGTTGAGGGTGAGAAACTTGGGGCTCTGAACCTCTTCAGCCGTGACATCGACGCCTTCGACGAGGAATCCGAGGAGATCGCCTGGCTCGTGGCCGCGCACGCCGCCGTCGTCCTCGCAGGTACGCAGCAGATCGATCAGCTCCGTGACGCCGCCGCGACGCGGGACGTGATCGGACAGGCCAAGGGCATCCTCATGGAGCGCTATAAGATCAAGGAAGCGCACGCCTTCCTGCTGCTGGCACAGGCCAGCTTCCGCACGAACACGAAGCTCGTCCGCGTGGCCGAGCAACTGTCAGCCACCGGGGACCTGCCCAGTGACGAGGGAACCACCGTCGGCCGCTGACATCTGACTGGGCGCCGATGTCACGCAGTTCCGCATCGCCCCAGACAACCGGCAGACTGGGGCACACGGCCACCCGCACCCGGCGGTGGGGCGATGACGAGGGGCACCGGCATGAACGACGACATCCAGCAGCTCACGGCCACCGCATTAACGGGAGCGATCCGCCGTCGTGAGATCTCCTCTCGGGAGGCGACCGAGTCCCATCTGCAGCGCATCGCCGCGGTGAACCCGTCGATCAACGCCGTCGTGACACTCGATGCGGAGGCCGCCCTGGCCGCCGCGGACATCGCCGACCGGCTCACGTCCTCCGGGGCGGGCCTGCCCCTGCTGCATGGGCTGCCGATGACCCACAAGGACACGCACGACGTCGCCGGCATGCGCAGCACCCAGGGCTCGCCGATCTTCGCCGACCATGTCCCGGAGGCCAACGCGCCGATCGTCGCCCGGCTGAAGGCCGCCGGGGTCGTGAGCACCGGGAAGTCGAACGTGCCCGAATTCGCCGCCGGGTCCCACACCTTCAATCCCGTCTTCGGGACGACCACCAACCCGTACGATCCCACCCGCAGCGCCGGCGGATCCTCCGGAGGCGTCGCCGCCGCCATCGCCGCCGGCATCCAGCCGCTCGGCGATGGCTCCGACATGGGCGGGTCCCTGCGCATCCCGGCCTCATTCTGCAACGTCGTTGGATTCCGCCCCTCCTACGGGGTCCTCCCGATGCCGGCGGCCATCAACGACTGGGCGTGGCTCGGCCGGACCGGCCCGATGGCCCGCGAAGTCGAGGACATCGCGCTGTTCATGGAGGCCGTCTGCGGCCCATCCGACCGGGTGGTGCCCCCGGCACCGCTGACCGGAGCCGACTTCTCCGGCATCTTCGCCGGCCGCGAGCCCGGCGATCTGCGCGGGGTGCGGATCGGCTGGAGCGAGGACTTCGGGCTCGGCGTCCCGGTCGAGGCCGAAGTCCTGGAGGTCCTGCGGGCCCAACTGCACCACTTCGAGGACGCGGGGGCGATCGTGGAGGAAGCCTCGATCGACTTCGCCGATGCCGATCTGGTCTTCGAGCGCACCCGCGCCACCGACTTTGCCGCCAACCTCGGACCATTGGTGCGCGAACACCGCTCGCTCATCAAGCCCGAGGTCATCTGGAACGTGGAGCTCGGCCAGTCGCTCACGGCCACCGAATTGATCGAGGCCACCGCGGCGCGCACCCGGCTCGCGGCCGCCGTGCGCAGCTTCTACTCCCGGTACGACCTCTTCCTGGCCCCCGGCGCCCAGGTCCTGCCCTTCGACGCGACCCGGCGCTACCCGGGCGCGATCAACGGCGTCGAACCGTCGTCGTACCTGGATTGGATGCGCTCGGCCTGCCTGCTCTCCGCAACCGGGCTGCCCGTGGTGTCGATGCCCGCCGGGTTCACCGCCTCCGGCCTGCCGGTCGGCTTCCAGCTGGCCGCCAACCACTACCGCGATGTCGACCTGCTGCGCCACGCCCGCGCCTTCGAGGACCGCACCCGGGTGGCCGACCGCCGGCCGGAAATCATTCCCGGCAGCGGGCAGGTGGCCCGGCCGATCGTCACGGTCGACGCCGGCTGACGAATAAACTGGGAAGCGATCTCACGTTTGCCCCCCGCCCCGCGTCTACAGGTTGATGAAGAACACCCCAGCATTCGAAACCGTCGTGGAACGCCACGGCACCACGGTGCTGCGCGTCTGCCGCGCGGTGCTTGGCGCCGGCCCCGACGCCGACGACGCCTGGTCCGAGACGTTCCTGGCGGCACTGCAGGCCTGGCCCGCGCTCGCCCCCGACACCAACCTGCAGGCCTGGCTGGTCCGGGTCGCCCACCGCAAGGCCATCGACGTCACCCGTGCCCGCGCCCGCCGGGCCATCCCCGCGGGCCACGCCGGCGATCCCGGATGGCCCCCGGGCACGACGGCGGAACGCACCTCGGGGACCACCTCACCAGTGCGCAACCCGGGGGAGGGGGAACCCGAACTCTGGGCCGCCGTCGGGCTCCTGCCCGAACGCCAACGTCTCGCCATCGCCTACCACTACCTTGGCGGGCTCGCCCATACCGAGACCGCCCAGCTGATCGGCGGCACCCCGGACGCCGTCCGCCGGGCCGCCGCCGACGGACTGAAGACCCTGCGCCGGACCTACGGACCCGACGCCCCCTGGGAAGGACCCACACCATGAACACCGCCATCCCCAATGCCACCGACGCCGCACCGACGCCTGCCGAATCGCGCCACCTCGATGCCCTGCGCGCCACGCTGGCCGACCGCGCCGACACCGCCGGCCTGCTCGAGCTCGCCTACCGCACCATCGATTCACCCGTCGGCCCGCTGCTGCTGGCCGCCACCGCGCAGGGCCTGGTCCGGGTGGCCTACGAGCGCGAAGGCTTCGAGCAGGTGCTGGCCACTCTGGCCGCCCGCATTGGGCCTCGGATCCTGCGCGCCGACGCCCGGCTTGACGGGGCCGCCCACCAACTCGACGAGTACTTCGAGCACCGCCGCACCGCGTTCGACCTGCCGCTGGACCACCGGCTGTCCTCGGGATTCCGGCAGGCCGTCCAGGCCTACCTGCCGCAGATCGGCTACGGCCACACCGCCACCTACAAGGAGGTCGCCGGCTCCGTCGGCAACCCGAATGCCGTCCGTGCGGTCGGCAGCGCCTGCGCCACCAACCCGCTCCCCGTCGTCGTGCCCTGCCACCGTGTGCTGCGCTCCGACGGCGGGCTCGGCGGCTACATCGGTGGGCTCGAGGCCAAGACCACGCTGCTGCAGCTCGAGGAAGCCGCATGAACGGGGAGGCCCTGTTCGGCGACGACCTGCTGCACCGTCCGCGACGCGAGCTCGCTCCCGGCGCCACGTGGGTGCCCGGCTGGCTGGACCTGGCCCAGCAACGGTGGCTGGTGCACCGGTTCCACGAATGGGAGCACGGCCCGGTGCCGCTGCGTTCGGCCAGGGTCGGCGGGCACGAGATGAGCGTGAAGACCGTCTGCCTGGGCTGGCACTGGCGTCCTTACGAATACACCCGCGAGGCGATCGACGTTAACGGCAACCGCGTCCTGGACGTGCCGGACTGGATGGTCCGGCTGGGCCGCAAGGCCGTCACCGAGGCCACCGGCGACCCGGCGGCGGGGAACGCCTACACCCCGGACACGGCATTGGTGAACTACTACGACGGCGCCGCCCACATGGGAATGCACCAGGACCGGGACGAACGCTCCCGCGCCCCGGTCGTCTCCCTGTCCATCGGGGACACGTGCCGGTTCCGCTTCGGCAACACCGAGCACCGCAACAAACCCTACGAGGACATCGAGTTGGCCTCGGGTGACCTGTTCGTCTTCGGCGGTGCGTCCCGGCTGGCCTACCACGGGGTTACCAAGGTGGTGCCCGGCAGCGCGCCGGATGGGTGCGGGCTGGACACCGGGCGCATCAACATCACGTTGCGCGAG
Source organism: Arthrobacter sp. ASL1 (assembly GCF_056680475.1). NCBI lineage: Bacteria > Bacillati > Actinomycetota > Actinomycetes > Micrococcales > Micrococcaceae > Arthrobacter > Arthrobacter sp. ASL1. Next base: position 986,103 of record NZ_CM155284.1, on the reverse strand, counting down.
ACCGGGCTGGGGTAGCCCCGGCCCGACAGTTGCCGACCGGTGGACCGCGCCCAACCCCAAAATGGGACTCTGTTGGTAACATATTCCCATGGAAGCAACGATTGATTCTGGGGGCCGGCTCCTCCTGCCGAAGGTCCTGCGTGACGCCTTGGGGCTGGCGCCCGGTTCGAAGGTGGACGTCTCGCGCTATGGCAGCGGCGTGCAAATCACGCCAGGTGGACGCACTGCCCGGCTGGAGCGGGAGGCTGATGGGCGGCTGGTCTCCCGCGCGGAGACCGTCATCACCGATGGCGTCATGTTCGCGCTGATCGATGCGGACCGGCGGTGACGGTCGGTCCTCGGTTTGCCGTCGACACGAGCGTCGCCATCCCGCTCCTGGTCGCATCGCATGAAGCCCACGAAAGCGTCAGGTCCTGGGCAGCGGGGCGCGCACTCGGATTGAGCGGGCAGGCCCTCGCAGAGACGTACTCCGTGCTGACCAGACTGCCGGGGGATGCCCGGGTGAGCCCCGCCGACGCGGTCCTGCTGATCGACGACAACTTCGCGGATCCCCTGCTGCTTCCGCATGAGGCGGCGGGTGCCGTTCACCGGGAGCTCGCGCGCTGCGGTGTCTCGGGCGGGGCAACCTACGACGGACTGGTCGCCCTGGCCGCTCGTGAACACGGCACCACATTGGCCACGAGGGATGCGCGGGCTCGGCCCACGTATGAGGCGATCGGCGCACGCGTCGAAGTGGTTGCCGGCCCGATGGGGCTGGAGTAAACAGCGACGCGGTGAAGCCAGCCAGGATCGAAACCGTGCTTCTGGATCAACGCTGACGGCAGGCGCATGGCGTGCGAAGGGAAACGGCGGATTCTTGACCGCGCCTTAAGTTGATCCGCGGCAGATGCGACACAATGAGCTGGTGGACAACGACGCGACCGTTCTGACCCTGACCGTCGAGCTCATCGGCACCGAGCCGGCGATCTGGCGACGCATCGAGGTTGACGCCGCCATGCCCCTGGAGGACTTCCACGATGTCCTGCAAGCTGCCATGGGCTGGACTGAATCACATCTGCACGCATTTGCCGACCGGAGCCCCTTCGACCCGGGGAAGGGTGCGCTGTCGCTGGTTCCTCGGCGGTGGCTGGACGCCGACAGCCTCGCCGAAGGACTCGAGGGGTTCGACGAGGCAAACGAAACGGTCGGCGGAGCGCTGGCCTACGGCAACGGCAATTTCTGGTACGAATACGACTTCGGGGACGGCTGGGTCCACGTCATCACGGAGGTCTCCCGCCGGCCCCGCGGGACGGACGATCCCGAGGCGCTGGTGCTCGACGGACAGCGCCGGGCCCCGTTGGAGGACTGCGGGGGAATTGGCGGGTGGGGCGCGCTCCTCGAGCAATGGAGCGGCCGGGCCGGTGGACGCGAAGGCGACTTCAGCCCGGAAGACCTGCCGGCCTGGATTGAACACATGCAAGGGTTTGGACGCCCCTTTGACCCGGAAGACTTCGATGCCGCCGCGGCCAACGTCGACTACGCATTGGGGCAGCAGTGTCGGCGGATCCTCGAGCTGGTCGATGCCCACGGGATCCAGGACCCACGCTCCGCCGACCGCTTCGTGCGCGGTCTGGAACGTACCGACGCCGCCATCAAGACCCGTCATCGCGCCGGCCGGTGGCTCGCGGGGCTCGACCCGTGGTGCCAGCACGAATTCGGGATGGTCCTGCATCGGGCGGGCATCGATCCGCTGGGCGAACCCGTGGATTCGGACCTGCCATCGCTCGGTCGGGAAGCGGTGGCACCCTACCAGTGGCTGGTCCGGGTGTGCGGGAACGGCGGGCTGGACCTGACCCCCAGCGGAAACCTGAACCAAAAATCGGTGATCCGGGTGTTGGAGGACCTGGGCTGGACGGATCACCTGACCGTCTACGGGACCGGGAAGACCGAAAACACCGCGGGCATCGCCGCCATGCTGCGCCGCAGCGCTCTCGGCGCCGGTCTCGTCAAGAAGGACGGCAAGAAGCTGGTTGCCACCACGATCGGACGAAAACTGGCCGACGACCCGGTGGGAGTATGGCGGCGGCTCTGCCAGCGCGCCATCCCCGCCCGCACCTCGGACTACAACCGAGACGTCGTCATGTTGGAGCTCCTGATCACCGCACGCGGCAGCGCCGGTGGGGAGGACCTCGCCAAAAACGGAGTCTGGAAGGGAATGGAAATGATCGGCTACGCGCGTCCGGACGGCGCCCCGCTCTCGCAGACCTGGTTCATCCGCAACGTCGAACAGCTCGCGGACCTCCAGCTGGTGCTGGGCTCCGCCGTGCGGCGGGACTTTGCGGCGGCCGTCCTCCAGGCCTGAGCCCGGCGGACCACGCGCGGCTCAGCCCTCGAACAGGTCCAGCGCCGCCAGATAGGCCTCGTGGAAGGTGGGGAATTGCGCAACCTGGTCGCGCAGGACCTCCAGCCGGATGCCCGCCCGGATGGCCAGTGCCGCATAGTGGATCCATTCCCCGGCCTCCGGGCCCACGGCCCACGCGCCGACGAGCACCCGTCGATCGGTGTCGGCCAGCAGGCCCAAATGACCCTCGGGTTCGCGCTCCTGCGTCCACGGGCGGGCCAGGGCCGCGGCTACGTCCAATTCCACGGACTCCACGGCCAGTCCCTCGTTCCGGGCCTGCGCCAGGGTCAGTCCCACGCAGGCGATGTCCGGGACGCCGAAGACCACGCGGGGGATCCCGTCGTAGTGCGCGGTGCGGGCGGTGCCGAGAATGGCGTCGGCGGCGATCCGCCCCTGGTATTTGGCCACATGGGTGAAGGGCATGACGCCGTTGACGTCGCCGATCGCCCAGACGCCCTCGGCGGCCCGGCACGAGCCGTCGACCCGGATCGCCCCGTGCCCGTCCGGCTCGATGCCGACGGCGTCCAAGCCGAGTTCGGAAGTGCGCGGCGTGCGTCCGGTGGCGAAGACGACGACGTCGGAGCGCACCTCGGTCACGGCTGCGGGATCGGGCGAATCGGTGTCCTTCCCGGTGCTCTCCAGCATCAGCACGCTGTCCGCACCCTCGCGTCGCGCCCGGGACGCGGAGGCGCCCAGCACGACGCGCACGCCGGCGGCCTCCAGATGCCGCTGGGCCAGCTCACCGACGCGCGGCTCCTCGCGGGAGAGCAGCGAGGCCCCGCGGTGCACCAGCGTGGTCTCGACGCCGAATCCGGCGAGGAACGTCGCCGTTTCCACGCCCACGGCGCTGCCGCCGACCACGACCGCCCGGCGCGGCAGCTCCCGGACCGTGTAGGTCTCGCGGTTGGTCCAGACCGTGATGTCCTCGAGCCCGGGCACCCGGGGGAGCACCGGCGTCGTGCCCGTGGCGATGATGAGGTGTTCGGCGGTGAGCTGGTCGTCGCCGACCTGGACGCGGATCCTGCCCGCTTCGCGTCCGGTGATGCGCCCGGCGCCCTTGAGCACCGTGGCCCCGCGTTCGCGGTATCCGTCCACTTGGGCGGCGTCGTCGAGGTGGCGGATCATCGTGTCGCGGTAGGCGGCGGCGTCCGCCCAGTCCAGCGTGGTCCCGGTGACGCCGGCGGCCCCGTGGGCGTCGGCTGCCAGCTGGACCGGGTGCAGCAGCGTCTTGGACGGGATGCAGGCCCAGTAGCCGCACTCGCCGCCGATCAGCTCCTGCTCGATGACGGCGACTTTCCGTCCGGCATCGAGCAGCCGGCTGGCCGCGACTTCCCCGCCGGGACCCATGCCCAGCACGATCACATCGAATTTTGAGTCCATGCCCCCACGATGCCACGGGGCACGACGGCGCAACAGGGCTGGCGCGCGATGCCTACAGGAGGTCGATGGGGACGCCGTGCCCGCTGGAACGGCCCAGCTGGGCATCGCGCGTGAGCAGCGCACAACCCAGCGCTTCCGCCAACGCCAGATAGGCGGCGTCGTCCGCCGAGACGTGGTCCCGCAGTTGGAAGGACCTGCGTCGGAGCCCGCCCGAAGACGGCCAGCGATGCAGGGGAAGGTCGTCCAGGTCCGTGAGCAGATCCTGTGCCCGGGCTGCGGTGATGACACCGCCCCACGTGAGGCCCCGTAGTGCGGAAACGACTTCGTAGTCGATCAATGAAGGCGCGTGGAGTTCCTCCGTGGCCAGGAAAGCACGCAGGGCATCGGAACCCGGAACGGCCAGCAGCGCATCGATGAGCGCCGAACCGTCCACGACGATCATTAGTCTCTCCGCTGCGCAAGCTGTTCGTCGCGTTCGCGCCGACCGGCTGCGAGGACGTCTGTAGTTGGGCCGGGGCCTTTTTCCGAACGCAGGGCGGCCCGGTCAAGGACCTGGGCGACGGTCGGCCGGGAAATCTCACGTGAAATGAGCTTCAAGAGGTAAGTGTTCAAGGATTCCCCCTGTTCGGCCGCGCGGGCCTTCAACGCCCGACGTTCATCGTCCGGGACGTTTCTGATCTGCAAGAGGGATCCCATATAGGCATTTTACCTCCATATGAATACAAAATGCATCCCATTAAGCCATCAGGGGTGGCGGGCGGTTCAGGCGGCGGGGGTTCAGCCTCCGGCGGCCTCGCGGACGTCGTCGACGACGTCCTGATCCAGCGCGGCGCGTACGCAGGCGGCGGCCAGCCGGGAGCGCTGGCCCTCGGGGGCGAGCGCGAAGAGCTTCCCGGCATCGGTGGGCAGCCCCAATTTCCCGGCGCCGTCGAGCACCTTCTGGTCCGCCACCGGCTCGGGCAGCGACCAGGTGTCCTGGACCTCGCGCAGGAAGATCGTCGCACCGGTGGGGCCGATGCCGGGGAATTCCTGCAGCGCTTCGCGCAGTTGCTTCTCGGTCGTCCCGTCGGTGTGCAGGGTGCGCAGGTCGGAATGGTGCTCGTTGATCAGCAAGTCGGCACCGTCGCCGAGCATGGTGGCGGTGCGTTCGTCATAGCGCCGGTAGTGTCCGCGGCCCAGCGCGTCCACCCGCTGTTGCCAGGTGGCCTCGCGCAGGTGCTGCGGCGTCTTCATGCCGGCGGCGAACAGTTCCCGGGCTGCGTTCACCGCCACGTGGGAACTGATGCGCGCAGAAAGCAACGTGCTGAGGACCAGCAGTTCGTAGAGCGGGGAGGGCTTGTCCTTCAGCGTGATGCCGGCCTCCTCGGCATAGGTCTGGCCGTGCCGTTCCAGCAGTGTGGCGACGATGCGTTGTTCTGTTCCGGCCACCATGGCTCCGTTTCCCTCCCTTGCCTGGATCGACAGGGCCAGCTAAACATCCCTGCAGTGGGCGTACAAGGGCACGCGCGGTGCGCCTAGAGCAGGTCGATGCGCACGTGGTGTCCACTGGAGCGGCTGAGCCGGGCATCGCGGGTGAGCAGAGGACGGCCAGCGGTGGAGGGGAAGGTCTTGCAGATCGGTGAGCGGATCCTGTGCCCGCGTCGCAGTGATGACTCCGCCAAGGGTCAGCCCCCGCAGCGCTGAGACCACCTCGACGCCGATCACTGACGGGGCGTGGAGTTCCTCGGTGGCCAGGAATGAGCGCAGGGCGTCGGGGCCCGGCACGGCGAGCAACGCATCGGTGAGAGCCGAGCCGTCCACCACGATCATCAGCCTCTCCGCTAAGCCAGGCGCTCGTTACGTTCGCGTTGGCCGTCCGCGAGTACTCCGGGGGTTGGGCCAGGGTCCTGTTCCGCACGTCGGGCGGCACGATCGAGGACCTGGCCGACGGTGGGGCGCGCGACTTCACGCGCGATGAGTCCGAAGCATTCCCCCGCGCGGGGGAGGTGCGGGCGCTCCGGTCGGCGGACGCTGGTTCCATGGATACGACAACGAAGAACTCGAGATCGACCACCCGCACCCCACTGCACCGTCCGGCGGTGATCGCCGCGCTGGCGGCGTCCCTGCTCCTGGCCGCCGCATCCCTGTGGTGGACGGTGGCCCCGGACCGCTCACCATTCGGGCCGAACGGCCCGGACAGCCCACCCCTGCTCATCCAACCGCTCATCGGCGGGGCCACGGCACACCTGCTGGTCGCCGGACTGGCAGTGGTCTCCGCCGCCGTCGCGGGAGTGGCCCTGGCAAGATCGGGCCGGCGAGGTCCCGCGGTCCGGGGAGTCCCGGCACCGGTGGCACTCGGGCTGGCGGTGGCCGCCGTCGTCGTCCTGCTCAGCCCCAGCATGCTCGCCGCGCTCGGCTACACGCTGGCCTTCATCGCCCCACTGGCCGTGGTGGGAGGCGTCGTGCTGGTGTTTGTGAAATACCCGCGCGCCCGCATCCCGTGGGGAATCGCCGTCGTGGCCGGAGCCGCTGCACTGTGGATGTTCGACGGCGCTGCCGTCGCCTCCGGCGTCGTGAAGACCGTCGGCGTGGCGTTCCTCGGCCAGTCCGACGGGCTCCTGCTGTTGCTCGTCGCCGGGGCAGCGCTGCAAGCCAGTTGGATCCTGGCACTCGTCTCCGCCGCTGCGGGACACCGGCCACAGGCGGCGGGAACCCGTTGGGTGACCGCGCACCGCCGCACGCTGACGTATCTGGCGGCGCTCGGACCCCTTCCCTATGCGCTGGTCCGCCTAACGTGGCTGACGCCGTGGCCGCAGCTGGGCGACCCGGGCGGTGATGTGGCCATCCGCGTGTGGGGACTGCTGCTCTCACTCGGTGCCTGGGCCGGGATCGTGCTCACCCTGGGGTTGGTCAGCGGTTGGGGCGAGGTCTTCCCGCGCTGGATCCCCGGCCTGGCCGGGCGCGAGGTCCCGCCCCTGGCAGCGGTCCTGCCCGGCGGGCTGGTCGCCACCATGCTGACTCTGGAGGCCGTGCCGTTCCTCCAACTGGGCCTGGGGGTCGAGCAGGGCCCGGTCGAGGCTGCCCTGATGGTCGTGGTGTTCCCGCTCTGGTACTGGGGCCCGATGCTGGGTCTGGCCGTGTGGGGTTACGCCGGACACCGCGCCGGGGTGCTGGACGCCGGCGGGGACGGGCGCCCGGTTCAGGTACCGGCGCCGGGGAACACGTACCCGAGTTCGTAGGCCAGCACCACGGCGTGGGTGCGGTCCCGGGCACCGAGCTTGTCGAGCAGGTTCCCCACATGTGTCTTCACGGTCTCCGCGCCCACGCCCAGGTCCCCGGCGATCTCGGCGTTGGAACGCCCGCGGGCCAGCCGCCGCAGGACCTCGTCCTCGCGCGGGGTGAGCCCTGCAGCATGCGCGATCGCCGGTGGCCTGCTGTGCTGGGCCGCGATCCGACCCAGCGCCGCCGGGAACAGCAGGCTGTCGCTGGCATGCACGATCCGGATCGCCTCCAGCAGCTCGGCGGCCGGTGAGCGTTTGAGCACGAACCCCGCGGCCCCGGCACGCATCGCCGACCACACGGCGGCATCGGATTCGAACGTCGTCACCACGATGGTGCGCACCGCCGGCCGGGCCCGGGTGAGCACCCGGGTGGCCTCGAGCCCGTCGAGCACGGGCATGCGAATATCCATGAGCACGACGTCGATGCCCGCGGCCCGCTCGATCGCCTCCTGGCCATGGGCTGCCTCGGCGACCACGGTGATCCCCACGGCGGCGTCCAGGATGGTCCGCCACCCGGTCCGGATGGCGGCGTCGTCGTCGACCAGCAGGACCCGGATGCCGGCGCCCGGCGTGGGCCCGTTGCTCATCGCGGCCACCTCGCCTCCAACGTCCAGACCCCGTCGGCACCGCTGGAGTCCAGGGTTCCGCCGAGCATCCCCGCACGCCGGGCCATGGTGGCCACTCCGCTGCCGGTGCCCGGGCGCCGGGATTCCGGATCGTAGTCATTGACCAGACGCAGCAGCAGCTCCGGGCCGGTGGCCAGTCGGATCGCGATGCCCCCGGAGCCGTGCTTCAGGGCGTTGGTCAGCCCCTCCTGCAAGATCCGGTAGGCCACGCGCGACTGCTGTGCCGGGACGCCCCGCACGTCGCCGGCCATCAGCTGAACGTCCAGCCCGGCCACCAGCTGGTCCAAGGAGGCGAGGTCGCGGCCATCGGAGGCGTCCAGATCGGCCAGGATGCCCAGGGTCTGGTCGAGCTCGTCCTGCGCCGCCCGGGCCGACGCTGCCAGTTCATCGAGGGCACCGGACACCGCGTGGTCCACGCCGCCGGAGTGCATGCGGGCCTGGGCGGCCATGGCCTGGACGGAGATGACGCTGAGGGAATGGCCCAGTGAATCGTGAAGGTCCCGGGCCAGGGCGTCGCGTCGACGCAGCGCCTCCAGGGCCCGTTGCCGATCCGGTCGCAGCAGCCGTCTGGCTCCCGCGACGATGCATCGCCCGAGCGCCCACGTGCCGGCGAGCCAGAGCACGGCGACCAGGACGGCATAGGCCAGGCGCAAGGGCAGCGGCCCGGCGACCAGCCGTTCCCCGGCACCCAGGAAGTAGATCAGCGGCATCGTCGCGAACAGCAACGTGGCGCTGTAGGTGGCGCCGATGACCAGATGCACGCCGGAGAGGATGTATAGGCCGGTGGTTTCGGCGGTATCGGCGTGGGCGATCCCGATCAGTTCACGGGCCACGAGCGCCTCGATGTTGCGTACGAATGGGAAGAGCGCCAGGGCAAAGGCGAACGGGATGCTGACCAGCCACAGTGCGGCCATGCCGTCGAAGGAATCGATCGGCCAAATCAGCAACAGCCATGCGGCGACCAGGGGCACCAGCAGTGCGCCACCGAGCACCAAATACAACATGGTCCTGCAGGCCTCGACGCCCCAGCGGAAGATCATGGTCCCATTCTGCCCATCCGGCCGCCAAAAGGCCCGTCCCCGGCCGTCATTGGCCATCTGCCCGGGCACCGGGTTGAATTCGATGGATGCCCCAACGCCCGCTCCGCCATGTCGGCCTGCTCGCGACCCTGCTGGTCCCCAGTGCCGTGTGGCGGCCGGCAGACCGAAGCGGGCCGGCCATCGTCGCTGCGCATCCGTCTCCTCCGCTCTTCGAGCCCTTCGGCGAGTGGAAGGGCGGCCTGAGGTGGATCGCCGACCAGTGCGATGCGCCGGAGGTGATCGTCGCCGGAGACCTCAACGCAACAGTTGACCACCCCTCGGGGCTTGGGACAGATGGCGGGTCGCTGGTCGGCCATTGCCACGATGCGGCGCTCCAGGCCCACGCCGATTCCGTGCGAACCTGGCCAGCCGATCTCCCTGCCTGGATGGTGTCGCCGATCGATCACGTGTTTGTCGGGAAGGGATAAACGGCCCGCAGCGTACAGGTCGTCCCGACCTCCCCCGGAGGAACCGACCACCGCCCCATCGTCGCCGTACTCGATGCGCGCTGAGACGGTGGGTAGCCGACATGCATGGTTACCTGCTTAATGCCCCGTCGGTTCGAGGCCGGCGGCGGCGGGGTAGTGCACCACCACGGAGAAGACGGCGGCGGAACGGCCATCGTTGGCGTAGCTGTGCTCCACATCCCCGGCGTGGGAGGCCGAGTCCCCGGCGGCCAGCACGACGCTGGATTCCTGCACGCCGAGCGTGACCTTGCCCGAGTGCACCGAGAGCAGTTCCCGTGTGCCGGGGGGATGTGCGGCGCTGTGGTGGACTTCCCCGGCGGACATGCGCCACTCCCACAGTTCGGCCACGTTGCTGCCGCCCAGGCTTCCGGCGAGGTGGGCCGTGCCGCCGCCGTCCCCTTCCCAGAGCACGGGGCCTTCACCGGCACGGCGAACCTGCAGCGCCTCGGTTGCCCCCGCGCCGACGAGCGCGGCGAACGCGATGCCGAGGGCGTCGGAGATGCCGGAGAGTACCGCGATCGAGGGGTTCGCCTGCCCCTGCTCGATCGCCACCAGCGTGCGCCGGCTGACGCCCGAGCGGGTGGCCACCTCGTCGAGGGACCACTGGCGGGAGGTACGGCGGGCGCGGATGCGCTGGCCGATCAGCGCCGCAATGTCCTGGTGTCCGGTCACGGGGGTTTCCTTCCGTTCGTCGAAGGCCATCCTACCCGGGCATGCCCCGCCGCCGTATGGTGATGCACTGCATAGTGCAATATTGTGCACTATTCGTTACGATGGATGCATGACCTCCTACCGTGATCTTTTCCGTGCCCCCGGCGTGCTCCGCGTCGTGGTCTCGCAACTGGTCGCACGCTTCCCCGCGGGGATGCTGTCGCTGGCTGCGCTGATCCACGTCGAGCGCGTCCACGACTCCTACACGGCCGCCGGCCTGGTCCTCGCGGCACTGGCCATCGGCCAGGCCATCGCCGGACCGCTGAGCAGCCGCATCTTCGGACGCTTCGGCATGCACCGGGTGCTGCTGGCCACGCTCGTGCTCTCCGGCGTCTCGATCCTCACCCTGGCCCTGCCCGGGTTGTCGGTGGCCGCCTACGCCGGAATCGCGCTCGTCTGCGGGCTGAGCACCCCACCGGTGCAGCAGGCCGCCCGGTCGATCTACCCGTCGCTGGTCAACCCCGGTGCGCGCGGTGCCCTGTTCTCCTTCGATGCCTCGCTACAGGAGGTCATCTGGATCCTCGGGCCCGTGCTGACGACGTTCGTCTCGCTGTCGATCAACTCCTCACTGGGCATCATCATGGCCGCGGCGTTCCTCATCGGCGGCGGCATCTGGTTCATCACGACCGAGCAGATCGCCCGCGCGGTCGCCGTCCCGCCGACCGGCCGCCTCGGCTCGGTGCTGCGCTCGCCGGCCCTGCGCCTGGCAGCGGTCATCGGCTTCCTCATCTGTGCCTGCATCGCCATGGTCGAGGCCTCCATCGTGGCCACGTTCGGCCACGGGGGAGCACAGGCCGGCATCATCCTCGGGATCTTCTGCGTCGGCTCGCTGGCCGCCGGCCTCTACCTGGGACGCAAGCGCATCGGCCGCTGGAGCACGGCACGGCGCATGGTCGTCGTCTCGCTCGGACTGGCGTTGGCCAGCATGGGCACCGGCTTCTGGTGGCTCACCGTGACCGTCTTCCTGGCCGGCCTCGGCGTGGCCCCGGTGATCGCCGCGCTGACCCAGATGACCTCCTCCGGGGTTCCGGCCGCCGACGTGGCCGAGGCCTTCGGCTGGACGACGACGGCGCAGCTGATCGGGGTTGCCCTGGGCTCGGCCGTCGCCGGGGCCATCATCGACGGCCCGGGAACCCAGATCGCGATGGCCGGTGCCACCGCCGTCGCCGTGATCACCTGCGTGGTCGCCCTGTTGGCCCGGCGTGGACAGCCCGGCGCACCGGACACCGAGGACGAGCTCGTGGCCGCCGGCTACACCAAGGCCGCTTGAAGGAACCTTCCCCGCGGGAAGCGACAGGGGTAGCGTGCGTTCATGACCATCGCACGCTACCCCAGCTTCGTCATCGACTGCCCCGACCCGGCAGCGCTCGCAACGTTCTACGCCGGGCTGCTCGGCTGGCGGGTCAACGAGGATGAGGACGACTGGTTCGACATCCGTCCCGAAGACGGGTCGAACTGCATTTCCTTCCAGCGGGTCGCCGACTACCGCGCACCCGAATGGCCCGGCCAGACGGTCCCACAACAGCTGCACCTCGACGCGATCGCCGACGACCTGGACGAGGGCGAACGCGAGGTGGTGCGCCTCGGGGGGACCGTGGCGCGAGAACAGCCGGGAACGAATTTCCGGGTGTTCCTGGACCCTGCAGGCCACCCGTTCTGCCTCTGCCTGACCTGATTCGTGTGCAGGAATCCCTCATGTACGGTGAGGCCTCGGTGCAGGATCCGGTAGTTCACGCCTCGGGCGATTGACCGGGATCTTCGGGTGTGGCAGACGTGGTGGGGGCCGCGGCGGCCCCGGGATCCGCCGGCCCGTCCGTCAGCTCGTCCGGTGGGATGGCCCGGCCATCACGCTCGCCTTCCAGATGCCGTTTGAGTTTCTCCTCGGCGTCCTGCCGGCGGCGCATCATGTTCCGGAACCCGTCGGTTTCCAGCTCCGGTTCGGCGGCATGGCGGGATTCCGCCCGCTGCAGCGGGGTACGACGTCGTCCGGTCATCGGGTGTCCGTCGGATGGTCCCAGCGGGCCGCTTCCTCGCGGCGCGGATCCGTTTCAGGCTCCGGGGGGACCTCGATCGGGTCGATGGCCGGTTCCGGCCATGGCTCGGCAGGCGGCTCTGGGGACGTCGGGGGATCCGTCGTCGGAACGGTGCTCGGACTGGGCTGTGGCTGAGTTGGCGGGGCCGTGGGGGGCTGGGTCGGATCGGTCGGGGCGTTCGGGTGCGGTTGTCCCGGTGGGTCGAATCCCGGATCCGAGGGAATGGAAGCCATGGGGGTGGCTTGCGGATCGTCGATGCTCATCGTGTTCCTCCAAGGGATGTCTTGGCTGCAGTCAACACTGCCCTGTCGGGCGGGTCAATGATTGGGTGCGATTCCGTGCGTGATCCGCCGGACCCGGCCCGGAGCCAGTCGCGCAGCAGCGCCGGGGAACCGGCGGACGCGATCATCGGGGCCCCGGGGGCGTCTCATCGTGCTGCGATCAGCGCCTGGGGTGCCGCCTGCTTCATGCGGGTCCGCAGCCAGGCCAGCTGGGTCGATGTTTCGCCGTCGCATTGCTGGACGGCTTGGATGAGATCACGGTCCGCCAGCCCCTGCCCGGCCTGCAGCAGCATGGTCCAGGTGATGTCGACCAGGCTCGCCGCCAGATAGAGGTCCTGGAGGTCCCGGAGCAGTCCGAGCGGCCCGGAACGGGTCTTGGCCAGGCCCTCGTGGTGCAGGGACTCGGGAACGTCGGACTCGTCGTCGAGGTGGTGGCGTTGGAGCACGGGGGCCAGGATGCGGCGATGCTTGTCGCATTGGCCGGCCAGCGTCTGGAGCAGGAAATGCACATCAGGCTCGGCTGCGTGGCCCTCCGATACCACCCGGTAGGACGCGGCCAGCGTTTCCTCCGAGCGCTCGATCAAGGCCAGATAGACAGGGAGCTTCATGATTCCTCCAGAACGGTTTCGCTGGCTTCCCCGGCCCGACCACCGGTGGTCGCCCGGATCCCCCTGCCCGTTCCGCGGGCCGGGCGGGAGGCGGTCGTCGTGGGGGCGGGGGACGGGCCGGTGGCCGAGGCAACCCGGCTGATGCGCACGGCCGCGTTCTTGTAGATCGGCTGCTTGGACACCGGATCCCATTCGGTCAGGGTCAGTTCATTGGCCGCGCGTGGCTCGGCGCCGTCGGGCTGGCCCCAGGAGCCGTAGTGGAATGGCGCGAAGACCGTTCCCTCGGAGATGTCGGAGACACGTGCCGCCACCTGGATGCGTCCTCGGGCGGAGGTCACGTCCACCAGGTCACCCTCGGAGATGCCGTGGGCGTGCGCATCCGCGATGGACAATTCGATCCACGCCCCGGGGGCGGCATCATTGAGCGGTCGCGAGCGGCCGGTCTTGGTGCGGGTGTGGAAGTGATACGCCGTCCGCCCGGTGGTGAAGCGCAGCGGAAAATCCTCGCTGGGCTCTTCCGGCGGCGGCGAGTAGGGGGCCGTCTTGAAGATGGCCCGCCCGTTGGGGGCCATCGCCTTGTACGGCGTGGGGCCGACGGTTGCGCCGGTGAGCAGGTCGTGTCCGTAGGTCTCGCACCGCTCCGTATCGGTGGGGAAGACGGCATCCGTGTACAGACGTTCGGTCCCCTCCGGGGCCTCGTCGTTGCACGGCCACTGGATACCATTGCCCTCCAGCTTGGACCAGCTGATCCCCGTGTAGTCGCACAGGCGGCCGCGGGTGCATTCCTGCCAGGCCGCATAGGCGTCCTCCGGGCCCGACCAGTCCAGCAGCGGTGAACCGTCGTTGCGCCGGAAGTCCATCCGGCGGGCGTAGTCCAGGAAGATGTCCAGGTCGCTGCGTGCCTGCCCCGGGGGCTCAACGGCCTGCCGGGAAAGATGTACGGTGCGGTTGATGTTGGTGAAGGTGCCGGTCTTCTCGCCCCACCCCGCGGCGGGCAGGACGACGTCGGCAAATTCTGCGGTTTCGGTGAGATAGAGATCCTGGACGACCAGGAAGGTGTCTTCGAGGATCTTGCGGATACGCGGCAACTCGGGCATGGAGACTGCAGGGTTCGTTCCGGAAACCCAGAGGAAGCGGATGGAGCCCTGTTCGGCGTACCTGAAGACCTGCATGGCGTGGGTGGGCGGTGCCCAATGCGGGATCTTGAGCTCGTCGACGCCCCAGAGTTCGGCCAGTTGCCGGATGTGTTCGGGGTTCTCCCAGTTCCTGAATCCGGGCAGGTCTCCGTCGGCCCCGCATTCGCGGGTGTTCTGCGCGGTGGGTTGTCCGTTCATCTGTAGGACCCCACAGCCCGGCTTACCGAGCTGGCCACGCAGCAGATGCAGGTTGTTCACCGCGCAGGAGGCGGCCGTGGCTTGCCAGGACTGGTAGAAGCCCTGGAGGACGGTGGAGAGGACCCGCTCGGACGTACCGAAGATCTCGGCGGCCCGGCGGACGTCCGCCGCTGGGACACCGCAGGTCTCGGCCACCGCATCGGGCGTCCACGGCTCGACGGCGGACCGCACATCCTCGAGTCGGAGCGTGTGCTCGGAAATGAAGGCCTCATCGATCCATCCGTGCTCCAGCACCTCGCGGACGAGCCCGTGCATGAGGGCCAGATTGGAACCGGGCCGGATGGGCAGGTGCACGTCGGCGTGGCGGGCGACCTCCGTCTCACGCGGGTCCACGCAGACCAGCAGTGGACGGTCCGGGCCAGCGATCCGGTCCAGGACCCGCGACCACAGCACCGTTTGGGTTTCGGCCATGTTGTGTCCGTAGAGGAACATGGCATCGCAATCGTCGATGTCCTCATACGTCCCCGGCTGACCGTCGGAACCGAACGACTCCTTGAGCGCTGCTGCCGCGGTGGCCGTGCACAACCGGGTATTCCCGTCCATGTGGGGGGTTCCCAACCCGGCCTTGCCGATCACACCCAGGGCATAGTACTCCTCGAGGAAGAGCTGGCCGCTGGTGTGGAAACCGTGCGAGAGGGGGCCTGTCTCGTCGAGCAACTTGCGGCTCCGTTCGACAATGCGACCCATGGCCGTGTCCCAGTCGGTTTCCACCAGAACACCGTTGTCGCGGATCAGCGGGGTGGTCAGCCGGTCCTTGTTGGCCATGCCCTGCCAACTGGCGAACAGCCCCTTGGGTCCCAGCCGACCGTGGTTGACCGTGTCATCGGCTCGGCCGCGGATTCCGACCATGGAACCGTCCTTGACGGCGATGTCACAGGCACAGCCGTTGCTGCACAGCAGACAGGCGGATTGGACCCAGGCATCGATGTCATCCTCGTTGAGGCCCTCGGCGAGCGCCTGGTCCACCCGGGCGGGCCATCTGGCACCTTGCGCATATGGCGTCCGGGTGCCCCAAATATGGGCGATGCGATCAGACAATGTTGCCTCCTGGGTCGTGGTGCCACCTATGTCAACGTGCGCCGCCACGGGGGTGAAGTCAAGGACACGTGTGGTGCAGCACGGCGATCACCCATCGAAGTGGGTCTCCACGTCGCCCGGGGAAACTGAACTCACCAGCCGTGTCGCCACCTCCCGGAGTTTGATGTTGCGCGTGTTCGATGCGCGTTGGAGGATCGTGAACGCTTGATCCTGGGTACAGCGGTTCTGCGCCATGACGATGCCGACGGCGACGTCGATGACCGTTCGCGAGGACATCGCCGACTTGAGGTCGTCCATGGTGTCCATCAGACGGGTCATCCGCACGGCCAGTCGCAGGCTGCTACTGGCCTGGGTCGCATAGGCCCTGGCCAGAATCTGCGTGTCCTCGTCGAAGGCCTGGGCTTCTTCGGCGTAGAGATTCAGGGCGCCCCGGGCCTCACCCGACAGATCGAAGGGGAGGGCAAGGATGGAACCCACCCCGGCATCGCGGACCTCCTGGATGTATTCGGGCCAGCGTGTCTCATTGGCGAGGTCCGGGGCATGGAACATCTCCCCGTTGCGTGCCGCGCTCAGGCACGGGCCTTCGTCGTACTTGAGTTGCAGCTCGTCCAGGAGCTGGGCATTTGGGCTGCTGCTCGCTGCCGTAGCTGCCCGACGCTGGCGCAGAAGTGCCACACCGCAGTTGATGGCCACGCCGTGGCGCGAAAGGGACTCCGCGGCATGTACCGCCAGCTGCTCCAGGAACTCATGCGCTTGGGCACTATCGAGAACGAACTTCTGCAAGTCCTCGTCAAGGTTGTCCGATGTGTCCTGTTGGTCCTTTGCCACGATTCCTCCGGGGCCAAGCCGCCGGGCCCGGCCGAAAGTTGGTTGGTGGACGCCATCGCGCTGGCACCGCTCTTCGACTCCTCAGGCTAGCCGTCGGCAGATTGGGCGACCATGCCTAGCGCTGGTGAACCCTCATCTTGCCCTCCGGAAGGCTCGGCGCCGATGTATTCGCCCACGTCGTCAGACTCCAACGTGGTCTCCTGCAAGCGGGACCTGCGGGATCCGGTCAGCCGGACGAAATCGAGCGGCACCTTGTGTTCTTCATCAGGTTTCGGATGGGGCGGCGGCTGAAGACGGTTCTGCCATTCAGCGGGCACCAGGTGGGCGAATTCTCGATGATCGGCAATGAAGGTCCGCAACGCCGGGCAGAACGGCAAGATCGCCAGGCGGCTGGTGTGGGCATCCGTGAGGACGTGGTGCATGAGGATATCGGTGAGCACTTCGGATTTGAAACGGTGTTTCATGGAGGTGAACAAAACCCACATCTCGGCACCGGACATGCTGTACTGCACGAATCCGGCCAATTCCCCGGCCTTGAAGATCTGGTACTGGAATTGGTCACGATTGTTCTCGACAACGATCGGCATGGGCTATGCCACCCGCTTGGTCGAGTCCAGGGCGCGGGGCGGGTGAAGTTGCACCGCGCAGGAACTCCACAACAGGGGTGAGGGGGAAGGCAGAAGTTGCACGAGGTCCTCCACGTCAGGAATCCGATGGCCCGCTGCTGAACCAATCTCAGCCTATAAACGAGTTGAGTCCTTGGCAACCTGGCCGCCATCAACCATGCGCTGGCTCCGTCGGGAAATCCGGTAGGACCGAGTCGGCGAAGGCATCGATGAAGCCGCGTTGCTCCTGGCCAACGTGGTGCAGATAGAGGAAGTCGAAACCCAACTCGGCAAATTCATGGAGCCAGTGCGTGTGTTCGGACGTCTCGGCCGACACCAACACCGCCTGCCGGACCAGCTCCGGCGTCGCAGCCCGGCCCACGGCCTCGAAGTGGTCGATGGTCGGAAGATCCGCGGGAATCGGGGGCTGGAAGACGTTGTTCCGCCATTGGTCCACGGCCAATGCTTCGGCTTCGGACTCCGTCGGCGCCCAACTCAGGTGGACTTGGAGGAGGGCCGGGCCGTGCCCACCGTTCTCCCGATACGCTCCGAGGAGTTTCCGCAGGCGTTCGTGCGGCTGGTTGATGGTGATGATTCCGTCGGCCCAGCCAGCGGCGCGTGCAGCGGTTTCGGGGGTGATGGCCGGGGCAATGAGCGCTGGGGCCGGCGAGGGGAGATCCCACAGCCGGGCGCCGCTGAGCCGGATCCTGCCTTGGCGGCTGACCTCCTTGCCGGCCAGCAGCGCGCGGATGGCTTCGACGGATTCCTCCAGGCGGAGTTGCCTGTCCTCCTTGGCTGGCCAAGGGTCCCCGGTAATGCTTTCGTTGAGGTATTCACCGCTTCCCGGTGCCAGCCAGAAGCGGCCGGGGAACATGCTGGCGAGGGTCGCCGCCGCCTGGGCGATGACCGCGGGGTGGTAGCGCTGGCCGGGGGCTGTCACCGTTCCGAACGTCAGGTCCGTTGTGGCCAAGGCGGCACCCAACCACGACCACGCGAATCCCGAATGTCCCTGGGCGTGGGACCACGGCGTGAAGTGGTCCGAACACATCCCCGCGGTGAACCCGGCGGCGTCGGCGTGTTGGACGTCGCGAAGTAATTGCGCCGGGGCGATTTGCTCATGCGAGGCATGAATTCCAAGGGTCGCCATTTCCCCTGTCTAGCACTGGGGTAGGGAGTCGTCGAGGGGTAATGCTTCGTTTTGACAGGAGGCTCCCACCCCGCATGCGCGCCGCGTTTTTCAGCGTCCGATCTCTTTGAAGACGATGCGCTGGCCGGCATCGATGTTGACTTCTGCCGACCTGGCCATGCCCTGAGCTCATTTCGCCGCTCCGCTGAGTGGCGGATCCCGAAGTCAGCGCCCACGGTCCCAGTCCCGGGTGACCGCCTGGGCTGCGTGCCACCCTGCCATCCCGTGCACGCCGCCGCCGGGCGGCGTCGACGAGGAACAGACATAGAGACCGGTTTGGCTGGTGTTGTAGGGGCGCAGCGTCGGGGCCGGGCGCAGCACCTGCTGGGTTCCACGCAGTGATCCGCCGCCGATGTCCCCACCCACGAGGTTCGGGTTCCATGCCTGCAAGGCTTCCGGCGGGGTCTCCACCCTTCCGATGATGCGGTCCCTGAAACCGGGGGCAAAGCGCTCGAATTGCGCGTCAATGAGCGGGCCGACGTCGGCCCGGGATCCGTTGGGAACGTGGGCATAGCTCCACAGGATTTGCCGATCCCCGGAAACACGGGAGGGATCGGCCATGGATTGCTGGGCGGCCATGACGAAGGGCCGGTCCGGGAGCTGGCCTCGGTTGGTCAGGTGCTCGGCATGGACGAGTTCCTCGAAGCTACCCACGACGTGGACGGTGCCGGCGTGTGCGGTTCTTTCGTCCCGCCAGGGGACGGGGCCATCCAGGAGGTAGTCGACCTTGTATGCACCGGTACCGTACTTCCAGCGACGAAGCCACCCGCGGTAGCGTGCCGAGAGCTGGGTACCGGCAAGATCCAGGATCTGCTTTGGCGTCAGATCCAGCAGCACGGAGTCGGCTGCCGGAAGCTCACGCAGATCAGTGACCGGTGCCCCCGTCTGGATCTTGACACCGTATGAGCGCAGCACCGAGAGCAACGCCTGGATGACCTGTCCCGTGCCGCCCCGGGCGACGGGCCAGCCCAGGGTATGGCCCAAGCCGCCGAAAATGACGCCGAAGGCCGAGCTGAATGGATGCGTGAGGGGAAGCATTGAATGCGCTGACGAACCCCCGAAGAGTGCGCGGGCCTCCGGTGTCTTGAAGATCGTGTGCGCCATCATTGCGGCGGGCCAGGCGGCACGGAGGCCAAACGAGGCCATGGGCAACAGGTGCGGAGGTAGACGGAGCAGCGGTCCGGTGATGTTTTCCAGAGTTTCCAAGGGGTGTGCCGTCACCGGTGCGTGGAGGCGCAGCCATGCTGCGGAGTCGCGGCCGAATTGCCCGGCAGTCGTTGCAGCATCACGGTGCAAGATGGCGGAGTCCTGGCCGGGGAGCGGGTGCGCCATGGGATAGCGGGGGTGGGCCCATTCCAATCCGTGGTCTTCCAGAGCCAGCGCGCGGAACGCTGGACTGCCGACGGCGAAGGGATGCGCTGCAGCTCCGAGGTCGGACACCAGCCCGGTCCCCAGGATTTCCCCGGAGCGTGCGCTGCCGCCGGGTTCGTCGGCTTGTTCGTAGACCGTTACGTCAACGCCGCGGATAGCCAGCGCGGCGGCGGCCGTGAGTCCGTTGGGCCCGGATCCGACAACAATGGCGGAGTGGGTCATCTCGCTGCCTTCTCTCGTGTATTCCGGGGGATCATCGATGCTGTCATAGCGTCCTATCCGGTACGAAAAAGCGACTTTCCCACGTTCGTTCGATGATGTCGAAAACCTGGTGGATTTGGCTGTCGGCACGCCGGTCCAGATCCTCCAGCAGGGGGACTTCGAGGCGGGCGTCACGAGAGGCGACGAGCAGGAGAGTTTCCCACATGGCTTTTTTGGCACGGAGCATGCCCAGCAGGATATCCAGTTCGACCTGGGTCATTCCCGTTTTCTGCTGGCGCAGGATGTTCACGGGGTTGAGCTTCCCGGCCAGCCGTACGCCATGGGTGAGCGCTTGTTTGACGGGGTGCGGGCGGTAGCCGAGGCTTCGGATGATCTTCTCGAGGTCCGCATGGTCATCGCCAACTTGTCGGGCCAGCGACGCGAAATCCTGTTCGGCAGGGGTACCCTTCCAGGTCCGTGATGCTGCCTGGAAAGCAGCGATTCCGCCTTCGGAACCCAGGAGGTGTTCGTTGAGGTAGGTGGAATACATCTTGTGGTTAATGCCCGTATTGCCGGAGTCCATGGTGGTCCCTTCCAAATCGTCGTGCTGCAGGTGGTCGCGCTGGCGTCCATAAAGTGTGGCGCGCCCGGGAACTGAACGGCAGGAGGCATGGCTCGTGCCGCAGTGAATTGCATTCCGTGACGCCAAGGAGCACACGAAGTGGCCTCCGTCGGGGTGGAAGCCAAGGAGTTTGGTCCCCCTGCTGGCCACCATCCGGAGGGCGCACAGGCCCGGTCGCGGTTATGCGGTTGCCGGGACCGGAACCCTCATCCGGGCGCGGCGTGAACCGGTCAAACGCACGTGGTCCAGCAGCGTCGTCGGACCGCTTTTTTCCGCCCAATCGATCGGGTCGGCCAGACGCGCATGCCATGCCGGGGGGACGAGACGCAAATACTGCGGATGCTCTTCCACGAACGTCCGCATGGCCGGGCAGAAAGGCACGACGGCGAGTCGGCGGAAGTGTGCATCCTCGAGGACATGACGCAACAGTGCGGTGACCAGAACCGGCGACTTGAAGTTGCGGGCCAGGCAAGAATGGAGAATCCAAATTTCGTTTCCGACCATGCGGTACTGGACGTAGCCGGCGAGTTCACCGGCTTCAAAGAGCTGGTACTGGAATTCTTCGCGGTTGTTTTCGATGACGGGCATGTTCATACCCTTCCCGCCACGGCTGGCACAATGCGGGCCGTGACTTTCTTCTGACGAAGATGTCGGCCCGCTGCTGAACCGTTCCCTCAGCGTACAGACAAGCGGTCGCAGTAACAATGGATGCCAGCTCCGGGTTTGGCGCGACGGTGATGTACCCGGGGGGTAACGACCCGAATCCTTGACGGCCGCAGGTCGCGTGGGCCTACCGTGGCGTTAACGGGCACCTGACCATCGGAGATGATGGCACCTGACCGGTGCTCGGCGGCAACGCTCTTTTCCATTGGAGGAAGCAGCATGACCATTCCCAGCCCTGAGCCCCACATGCACTCCAAGGCCAATTCCAACGCAGAGCCGGATCATCCGCAGGGGGAGACCCTGACGACAAGCCAGGGCACCCCATTGCACGATACGGACCACTCCCTGAAGGCCGGGCCACGCGGTCCGGTGTTGCTACAGGACCACCACCTGCGCGAGAAAATCACCCACTTCGACCACGAGCGGATCCCCGAGCGCGTGGTCCACGCCCGCGGCGCCGGAGCGCATGGCCGGTTCGTCAGCTACGGCACCGGTGCCGGGCTCACCCAGGCGTCGTTTCTTGCCGACGGGGTGGAGACTCCGGTGTTCGTCCGTTTCTCCACGGTGGCAGGTTCACGAGGCTCCGCCGACACGGTGCGCGACACCAGGGGTTTCGCCACCAAGTTCTATACGAAGGAGGGTGTCTTCGACCTGGTCGGGAACAACATCCCGGTCTTCTTCATCCAGGACGCCATCAAGTTCCCCGACGTGGTGCACTCGGTGAAGCCCCACCCGGATCTGGAAATCCCGCAAGCACAATCCGCGCACGACACCTTCTGGGACTTCGTCTCCCTGCACACCGAGGCGCAGAACCACACGATGTGGTTCATGGCTGACCGCGGCATTCCCCGGTCCTTCCGGATGATGGAGGGCTTCGGCGTCCACACGTTCAAGCTGGTCGCGGCCGACGGGACGACGTCGCTGGTCAAGTTCCACTGGAAACCCAAGCTGGGCGTGCACTCGCTGGTCTGGGAGGAGGCGCTGCTCACCAACGGCAACGATCCCGACTTCCACCGGCGCGATCTGGCGACCGCCATCGAAGCCGGGGCGTTCCCGGAGTGGGAGCTCGGCGTCCAGGTCTTCCCCGACACCGAGGACCAGATGTTCGAGGGCATCGACCTGCTCGATCCGACGAAGTTCGTTCCCGAGGAGCTGGCCCCGGTGCAGCTGCTCGGCAAGATGACCCTGGACCGGAATCCTTCCAACTACTTTGCCGAAACCGAACAGGTCGCCTTCCACCCGGGCCACCTCGTGGCAGGTATCGACGTCACCAACGATCCGCTGTTGCAGGGGCGCCTCTTTTCCTACATCGACACGCAGATCACACGGCTGGGCGGCCCGAACTTCTCCCAGTTGCCGATCAACCTCCCGCACGCCGAGGTCAACGACATGCTCCGTGACGGGATGCACCAGACCTACATCCACGAGGGCATCGCCCCCTACCACCCGAACTCCCAGGACGGCGGGTGCCCATTCATGGCGGGTGGGGGCGATTCGACGCGGATGCCGTTCATCGACGTGCCGGAGCACGTTGCCGAATCCGTGAAGGAGCGGCGCAATCCCGCCACGTTCGGGGACCACTACAGCCAGGCCAGGTTGTTCTACCGCAGTCTCTCGCCACAGGAACAGCTCCACGTGCAGCAGGCCTACACCTTCGAACTGGGCAAGTGCACCAGCGAGGAGGTGCGGGCCCGCCAGGTGCAGGCCCTCGCGAACATCGACGCCGGACTGTGCGCGGAGGTCGCCACGGCGCTCGGTTTGCCCGCACCGGAACCGGATACCGAGGTCGAGGACCGGGACCCGAGCCCCGCGGTCTCCCAGGTCGGCAAGTCGTGGCCGGTCGACGGTCGCGTTATCGGCATCGTCACGGATCATGCCACGGAGGCGAAGGTCATCGAAACCCTGCTCTCGGCCACCCACGCCGCCGGCATGACCCCGTTGCTCGTCGCCCCGACGGGCGGGCATCTCGCCGACGGATCGCCGGTCGACCGGACATTCCTGACGGCCCGTTCCATCGAATACGATGCCCTGATCCTTGCCGCGGCACCAGCTGCCGGCCCCGATGCGAAACCCGACCTGGACACCAAGGCCGGCGCCGTCGTGCCCCCGGAAGGCGGTGATCTGGATCCGCGGCTGGTGCTCCTGCTCCAGGAGGTCTACCGGCAGGCGAAGGCCATCATCCTCGCCGGGCCGGGCATGGAGGTCATCACCGGTTCCGGGCTGCCGGCTGGGTCCCCCGGAGTCCGGGAGACAGCGCCCGACCAGGCCGTGCCCGCTGCTGCCGAATTGCTCGCGACGCACCGTGTCTGGGAGCGGTTCGCCTAAGCAGGAATCGCCGCCCGGTACCGGTACCGGGCCCGGAAGCGGCGCCCGGAACCTACGGCCGCCGCTTCCTGGGTAACACAAAAACTTCAAATGCAGGCGGAGCGCTGTTTGACTTGAGGCGACCGCAATCGTTCCAACACCGATGGAGGAACCATGAAGGCTCTGACGTGGCAGGCAAAACGGAAGATCGAGTATTCCGATGTCCCCGACCCCCGCATCGAGGCACCGGATGACATCATCATCAAGGTCACCTCGACGGCCATCTGCGGATCGGATCTGCACCTTTACGAACTGCTCGGTCCCTACATGCACGCCGGCGACATCGTGGGTCACGAACCCATGGGAATCGTCGAGGAGATCGGCTCCGAGGTGTCACGGGTGAAGGTCGGGGACCGCGTCGTCATCCCCTTCAACGTCTCCTGCGGAACCTGCTGGATGTGCGAGCGGGGACTGCAATCCCAATGCGAAACAACCCAGGTGCGCAGCCACGGCAAGGGTGCCGCCTTCCTGGGCTACTCCGAGTTGTACGGCCGGGTGCCCGGCGGCCAGGCCGAATACCTGCGGGTGCCGCACGGTGATTATGGCGCCATGGTGGTCGGCAAGGAGCTACCCGACCACCGCTACCTCTTCCTGTCGGACATCCTCCCGACGGCCTGGCAGGGTGTCGACTACGCGGCTGTACCCGACGGCGGGACACTGGCGGTCTTCGGGCTGGGTCCGGTCGGACAGCTGGCCGCACGGATCGGCGTCCACCTCGGCCACCGGGTGATCGCGGTGGACCCGGTACCCGAGCGCCGGGCCATGGCGGCCCGCCACGGCGTGGAGGTCATGGACTTCTCCAAGGACGTGGCAGCTGAGCTGCAGGACATGACGAAACGCGGCCCGGACGGCATCGTTGATGCCGTCGGCATGGAGGCCCACGGTTCGACCGGGGCGAAGCTCATGCAACAGGTCACCGGGCTGTTGCCGGATACGGCGGCACGAAAGGCCATGGAAACCGTTGCGGTCGATCCGACCTCCGTACTGCACGCGTCGATTGCTGCGGTCCGGCGCGGGGGAACCATCTCGCTCAGCGGCGTCTACTCCGGGCAGGCAACCCCGATGCCGCTGCTGGAGATGTTCGACAAGCAGATCCAGGTGCGGCAAGGCCAGTGCAATGTGCGCAGCTGGACCGACAAGATGATGCCTTTCGCCGAGGATCCTGCGGATCCGCTCGGGCTGGATGACCTCGTGACCCATACGGTCCCGCTGTCCCGCGGCCCCGAACTGTATTCGACCTTCCAGCAGAAGCAGGACGGCTGCATCAAGGTGGTCCTGCAACCCTGACCGCCGGTGCCACCGGCAGGGCCCCGCGTTCCGATGCCGGAATGCGGGGCCCTGCCCGTTGTATTTCGCCGTCGCTACTGCCGGTGCCCGGGCGTGTCCAGGAACCGTGTCGGCCCCGGCATCAGGTGGTCGGTGTCGCCGTCATCGCCGGGCAGGTGGGCCAGGAAGTCCGCGAAACCGTGGCCGACCCGTCCCCGCAGCCGTCCGGAGGTCACGACGTGGAGCCGGGCGCTGGAGCGCACCTGTGCGCCGTGCGCCCGGAGGGCCTCGACCAGCCTGACGTCCTCATCGCCGGCCACATGGGCGAAACCACCCACCGCGCAGTAGGTGGAGGCCCGCACGCCCAGGTTTGCGCCGTGGATGTGCGGGTGTCCGTCCTCCCGGACATACAACGTCCGCCAGGCCCGGTAGCGCATTGCCCCGAGTTCACCGGCGTCGGGTTCCACCGTTCCGACCAGGGCATCGGCTCCGGCGTCGGCGGCATCGGCGAAGGTCTGGAGCCAGTCGGCGGGGACCCGGGTATCGGCATCCGTGGTGGCAATCCAATGCCGGGGTAGGGACGCTGCCGGAAGACCCGCCAGGGCGGTGCGGATCCCCAGGTCACGGGCGGTGCCCACGGCCCGTGCATCGGTGGTGATGATGCGGACCCGGGCGTCCGCGTCCGCCAGCGCGGCAGCGATGTCCGCTGAGCCGTCGGTGCAGGCATCGAGGACGAGGACCAGCCGCGCGCGGCGCCCGCCACCGGATTCCAGCTGGTCCATGGATGCCCGCAGATGCTCCACGGCAGCGTCCAGGAGTTCCTCTTCGTCACGCACGGGAACCACGACGGTCACCTGTTCGATCCGCGGCACGGGGCTAGCCACCGGTGCCTCCCGGCGCCCGGAGGACTTCGAGCAGGAAATCGTCCTCGCGGTGTTCGACCACCGGCTTCCAGCCGAGGGAGCGGGCCATGTCGTGCACCTGGTGGCCGTCGAGCTCCCACCCGTCGATGGGGTGCAGCCAATGGCACAAGAGCAGGTCGCCACCCGGGCGCAGGGCCGAGGCCACGGTCTGCAGCAGCATCTGCCATTCATCGCGTCCGAGGAAATATCCGATCTCGGACAGCACCACCAAGTCGATCGTGCCGGGAGACTGCGCCGGCCACCCCGCTGGCAGGTCGGCGCGGAGCAGCGAGACGTTTCCGGCGGCGCCGACGCGTTGGCGCGCGGCATCCAAGGCCACCTGGCTGGCGTCGATCCCGAGGACGTGGGAACAGCGCTCCGCCAACGCTGTGGTGAGGACACCGATTGAACATCCGGCTTCGATGGCCGACCCGTAGTGGGTTTGCGGAAGCGAGGCCAGCGTCACGGCGCGCTTGCGGTGTTCGTAGCCGCTTCCCAGGTAGTCCCAGGGATCGGGCCTCCGGCGGTAGAGGTCATCGAAGATGCGTGCCGCCGACGTGGAGTCCCGCCGCGGCGGCCTGGTCCAACGGAAAATCTCGCTGCTGCGGCCGAAATGCTGCAGGAAACCCCCGCCGAGCAGCACCTCGTCCCCGGCGGCCGGCGACAGGGGCAGTGTCTGGGAGCGGTGTGCGTCCAGGACGTGCTGTTTCGTGTCGCGGGCCACGGCGTCCAAGGGCAGGGCGTTCCACCCCCGCCATTCCGGGCTTGCGGGCTTTGCCCAATGCCAATACCAGATCGGGAACTCCAGGAGGCCGAGGTGGTGTCGTTCCGCGACGCGGGCCGCCGCTGCCCCGACGGCATCGTGGTCGGTATGGGCATCGAATCGGTACGGTGCCGCGATCACGGTCCGGGTGGGGTGTGCCGCCCCCGGCATCGCTCCGGCGGCCCCGTCCACGGCGGTGGTGAGTGCGGACTCGAGGACGTCGGCCTGCCCGGCCAGGCCGCCGTCGGGCAGGCCCAGATGTTCCCAGCTCAGGTTCCGTGGATCGGGTGCTTCGTCCCGCAAGAGCCCCAGGGCCGCGTCCAATTCGTGTCGGCGCAGCACGGCCAATTGCGCGGGGGTGTGCGTGGGGGAGTCGGGATGCGAGGCCTCCCCGGCGCTGCAGATGACGACATGGGCGGTGGCACCAGCGTGCAGGGCGGTGTGGAGGAGCCCGGCCGCGCCGAGTGACTCGTCGTCGGGGTGGGCGGCCACCACGATCAGATGTTCCCCCGTCCCGGGGACCACCCCGTCGTCGAGTCGGGGTAGCTCGGCGATCCCGGCGTCGGCCCAGGCGCTCTCAAAGGTGCCGGTGTCCTGGTGGCTGAAGTTCACCATGGGCACGCTCCGGAGCCGGACCCGTTGGCGGTCTTTTGGAGGACCAGTCCCCCCAGCGCCGCATCGTCTCGGGCGGCATGGTGCTGGCGGATGTACACGGTCAGGTCGGAGACGCGGCGGGCATGGTCCGCGTCGAAGGCCAGCGGGCCGGGGCCCAGGGCCTGGCCGCAGATGGCGAGCATGCGCTCGCAGAGGGTCGCCACCTGTCCCCTGACGCGGTGGGCCTGCAGCCAGTCGGCCCGACCGGCGTCCACTAGGCGGGCCGCCTCGGCGAGCAGCGCGGCACCGGAGGCCAACAGCCGGTCGGCCTCGCCCAGCCACGCCATGGCCAGCTGATCGGGCTCGCGGCGGGTCGCCGCCTGGTGCAGGGTGCGGAAGAGCCCGACGGCCCCGCCGAACCAGCAGGCGGCGACGGCCAGGCCGCCCCAGGCGAAACCGTCGCGGTGCAGGTACCAGTCGGTGGCTCCCACCGGCCTCCCGGCGACGCCGTCGAGCCGGATCGGGCCGCTGGGGACGTTGGCCAGTCCGTGGCTGGCCCATTGGGTCGCGGCAGGTACGACGCCGTGCTGGCGCAGGTCGATGGCGAAGGCACGACGTCCGCCGGGTACCGCGGCCGTGATGACGGCGTGGTCCAGGCTGCCGGCCAGCGAGCACCAGGGCTTGTCGCCGCTGAGCAGCCAGCTTCCGTCGTCGTCCGCGCCCGTGGCCTCCAGCCGCATCCCGGGCCCCTCGGCGGCGAAGACACCCCAGGTGGTTCCCGGCTCCCAGCCGAGACCGGCCTGGTCGAGGATGGCCGCGGCATCCAGATGGGGTTCGAGCGTGCGCGCCGCGGTGAGGTCCAGGGCGGCGACCGAGGCAAGCAGTTCCCACAACATGACGGTGGCTCCGGCGCCGGGAACGGGCGGCGGTCCGGACGCGGTGCGCAACACCTCCAGGAGCGGTGACGGGTCGCCGGCGCAGAGGGCGGCGGCCTCCAGCAGGCCGGCGGCACCCAGGCGATTTCCCGATGGCGATTCAGTGGTGGTGAACTGCACGGTGGGTGGTTCCATATCGGCCTCCTTGGCTGGTCGACTATGCGCGATGTCAGCCTAGCTGCTGCCGGCTACTGGGTGCCCTGCTCGAACGGCGGGGCGACACGCCAGGTTGGTGTCGGTGGAGACGGTTCCGGCAGCCCGGTGGTCTACCCCTCCGGTGCCCGGTTCGACCCGGGGGTGTCGTTCGCCCACCTAGGCGCCCTTCTTGGCGGCAGTCTTGGAGGCGGACTTGGAGGCGGGTTTCTTGTCGGACTTCTTCGTGGTCGATTTTGTGCCCTTGCCGGACGCGGAACCGGACTTCGAACTGTCGTTCGTCTTGGCACCCTGGGTCGTGCCCTTCGTGCCGGTCGGCTTCTTGGCTGTGGACTTTTTCGAAGCAGGGGTGGACGCGGACTGTGCGGACGCCCTGCCTCCGCCGGAACCGGACCGCTTGGTCTCCACGCTGCGCTTCAACGCCTCCATCAGGTCGATGACGTCGCCGGACCCGGACCCCGCCTCGTCCCGGGCGGCCTCCTGGTCTCCGAAGGTTGCATCGGTATCCAGGGTGTCGCCGTGTTTGAGCTTCTCGTCGAGGAGCGTGCGCAGCTCGACCTGGTACTCGTCCTCGAACTCCTCCGGGGTGAAGTCGTCGCTGAACTGGTCCACCAGCGCCGCGGACATCTTCAGTTCCTTGTCGCTGATCTTCGTGGTCGTCTTGGTCGCTGGGAAATCGACCTCCCGGACCTCGTCGGCCCAGAGCATCGCCTGCAGGACCAGGACGTTGCCGCGCACGCGCAGCAGACCCAGCCGGGTCTTCTGCCGCAGCGCGAACTTCACCACCGCGGTCCGCTCGGTGTCCTCCAGCGTCTGGCGCAACAACTTGTAGGCCTTCGGCGATTTCGAATCCGGTTCGAGGTAGTAGCTGCGCTCGAGCATCATCGGGTCGATCTGCTCGTTCGGCACGAACTGGACGACCTCGATCTCGCGGCTCTTCTCCGAGGGAAGCGACTCCATGTCCTCGTCGGTGAGCACCACGGTGCGTTCGCCCTCCTCGTACGCCTTGTCGATGTCCCCGTAGTCGACCTTTTTCCCGCACACCTCGCAGCGGCGTTGGTAGCGGATCCGCCCGCCATCGGCGTCGTGGACCTGATGCAGGCTGACGTCATGGTCCTCGATGGCCCCGTAGGCCTTGACCGGCACATTGACCAGGCCGAAGGCGACGGCGCCCGTCCATATTGCCCTCATGCCCCTAGTCAAGCACCGGCCGCCGGGGGTGGCCAGCAAAAACGGGCCGGTCCTGCCAGTGACCGGCACCGAAGCTGGCCAAGCGGTTGAACGGAAGGCAGAGTGGTGCTGGACGGAAGGAAAAGCCCCATGTCACCACGCGCGAACGAGCAAACGGTCGACGTCTCCGGCCGGCGGTTGAAAATCAGCAACCTGGACAAGGTCCTGTATCCCGAGACCGGCACGACCAAGGCCGACGTCCTGCGCTACCTGGCAGGAGTGGCCCACGTGCTCATCCCGCAGGCCGCCTGGCGCCCGGCAACGCGCAAGCGCTGGGTCAACGGCGTGGGCACCGCCGAGAAACCGGGCCAGGTGTTCTTCCGCAAGGACCTCGAGGACTCCGCGCCGCAGTGGGTGCCGCGCGTGGAGCTCAAGCACAAGGACCACTCCAACACCTACCCCCTGGCGAACGAGCCGGCCGTGCTGGCCTGGTTCGGCCAGCTCGCGGCGTTGGAGCTGCACGTCCCGCAATGGCGGTTCACCCCGCAGGGGGAACAGGCCAACCCGGACCGCCTGGTGCTCGACCTGGACCCGGGCGACGGGGCGGGTTTGCCCGAGTGTGCCGAGACCGCCCGGCTGTGCCGCGAGCTGCTGGCCGACATGGACCTGGAGAGCGTCCCGGTGACCTCGGGGTCCAAGGGCATCCACCTCTACGCACCACTGGACGGCAGCTACACTTCCGCCCAGGTGTCCGAGGTCGCCCATGAGCTGGCCCGTGCCCTCGAGGCCGACCATCCGCAGCTGGTGGTCTCGGACATGAAGAAGACCCTCCGCGCCGGCAAGGTCCTCGTCGACTGGAGCCAGAACAACGGAGCCAAGAACACCATCTGCCCCTATTCACTGCGCGGCCGGTCCCAGCCCCTGGTGGCCGCCCCCCGCACCTGGGAGGAGATCGAGGACCCCAAGTTGCGGCAGCTGGACTTCGAGGAGGTGCTCGAACGGGTGGCCGAGGGCATCGACCCGCTGGCCGAACAGGGGTGGTCCGGCAGCACGTCGCCGGACCGGCTCGAGAAGTACCGCTCCATGCGCGATGCGACGAAGACCCCCGAACCCGTCCCCGAGGAGCCGGCGTCGGAACGCGATGGCGCTCCGGCCTTCGTCATCCAGGAACACCACGCCTCGAGCCTGCACTGGGACTTCCGGCTGGAGCACTCCGGCGTGTTGGTCTCCTGGGCCGTCCCCAAGGGGCCGCCGCTGGATGCCGGGGAGAACCGGCTGGCCGTCATGACCGAGGACCACCCGCTGGACTACGGCTCCTTCGAGGGGACCATCCCGAAGGGCCAATACGGCGCGGGCCAGGTCACGCTCTGGGACACCGGAACCTGCGAACTGGAAAAATGGCGGGAAGGCAAGGAGGTCATCGCCGTGCTGCACGGCCGCCCCGACGGCGGCCTGGGCGGTGTGCCGCGCCGTTACGCCCTCATCAACGCACCGGGCATGGGGGCCGAGAAGAACTGGCTCATCCACCTCATGAAGGACCAGCCGGATGCCGACGGCGACGCCGCAGCGACCCGGGTGGCGAAAAAGCCTGCAGGACGCCCGAAGGAGGGTTCGAACGCCCGCACGGCATCGGAAATGCCGACGCGGTCTCCGGCCAAGCACCCCGAACCGGAAGGGCTGCCCGCACCCATGCTGGCGACGCGGGGGGCGGCCGCCGACCTCGTCGCCGACGACGACTGGGCCTACGAGATGAAGTGGGACGGGGTCCGGGCCATCGCCGGCGTCTCCGACGGGGCCGTGTCGCTGGTCAGCCGCAACGGCAACGACATGACGGCCACCTACCCCGAGCTGGCGGAACTGGCCGGCCTGGCCGGCGACGGTGCCGTGCTCGACGGCGAGATCGTCGCCCTGGACGCCTCCGGGCGTCCCGACTTCGGGCAATTGCAACAGCGGATGCAGCTGAGCAAGAAGCGGGAGATCGAGGCCATGGCCGACCAGATCCCCGTCCACTACATGGTCTTCGACGCCCTCCGCCTGCCGGCCGACGACGATGCCGGCGAGGTCCGCCAGCTCATGCGCTCGCCGTACACCGAACGCCGGTCGGCGATGTTCGACGCGGTCACCGAAGGCGAACACATCCACCTCCCCATCGCCCACACCGGCACCCTGCAGGACGCCATCGACACCAGCCGCGAACTGCGTCTGGAAGGCGTCGTCGCCAAGAAGACCGACGGGCGCTACCTGCCCGGCAAACGCAGCCACGGCTGGATCAAGATCAAGCACGAGGCCCACCAGGAAGTCGTCGTCATCGGCTGGCGCGCCGGGGCCGGCTCGCGCCGGAACTCGATCGGCTCGTTGCTGCTGGCAGTGAACGACGACGGGGCCCTGCACTATGTGGGCCGTGTCGGCAGCGGGTTCTCCACCGCGGACCTGGAGGAGGCGAAGACCCGGCTCGGCCGGATCACCCGCAAGACCCCACCGGTCGACGACGTCCCGGCGGCGGATCGGCGCGACGCGACCTGGGTCTCGCCGAAGCTGGTCGGCGAGGTCAGGTTCAGCGAAATCACCGGTGACGGCCGGCTCCGCCACCCGGCGTGGCGCGGCTGGAGACCGGACAAGGAACCGGCCGACGTCCACTGGGAATGATGCTCCGGGCCGCGACGCGAAGCGTTGCCCGTGCCCGGCGTCTCACCTAGCGTGGGCGCAGGAAGCACAGCCGACCCAGACCGGAGGCCATCCCATGGAACAACAGGAACCGAACCCGCAGGACGCCGCGGCGCAGCTGCGGCTGGACAACCCGGTGACGCGGTACCCGAAGATCTCACCGCCGAAACAGGACCAGCCCGAACCCGGGCTCGACGCCCAGCTCGAGCCGAAGGCCGACCACGGCGAGGACACCTACGTGGGGACCGGTCGGCTGACGGGCCGCAAGGCGCTGGTCACCGGCGGTGATTCGGGCATTGGTGCAGCGGTGGCCATTGCGTTCGCCCGCGAGGGCGCCGACGTCGCCATTGCCTACCTGCCGGCCGAGGACGAGGATGCCCGCCACGTCATCTCCGTCATCGAGGCCGAGGGCCGCATCGGCGTCGGCCTGGCCGGTGACCTGCTCGACGACGGCTACCGCACCACGCTGGTCGACCAGGCTGCCGAGGCCCTGGGTGGGCTGGACATCCTGGTGAACAACGCCGGAAAGCAGATCGCCGTCGAAAAGCTCGAGGACCTGGACGACGACCAGGTCGCCCAGACCTTCCAGGTGAACATCCAGGCGATGTTCACCCTCTGCCGGGCGGCGCTGAAGCACTTCCCCGACGGGTCCACGATCATCAACACCACCTCGGTGCAGGCCTACGAGCCGTCGCCCCACCTGCTGGACTACGCCTCCACCAAGGCCGCCATCAACGCGTTCACCAAGGGCCTGGCCACCCAGTTGGCACCGCGGGGGATCCGCGTGAACGCCGTGGCGCCGGGCCCCATCTGGACACCCCTGCAGGTCTCCGACGGCCAGCCGAAGGATGCACTGCCGGAATTCGGGCACAACGTGCCGCTGGGCCGGGCCGGCCAACCGGTGGAACTGGCGCCCGCCTACGTGTTCCTCGCCTCGGCGGAGTCGAGCTACGTCCTCGGGGAGACGCTGAACGTCAACGGCGGCAAATCCACCCCCTGAACGGCCCGGGCACCGGGGTCCACCAGGCGCCGGACCCCGGGTGCCGCCCGGCGGCGGGTCAGAGTGTCCAGCCGGTGATTTCCGGTGCGTCCTCGCCGTACATCCGCGTGTGGCCGCGGGCATCAACCAGCGCCTGCTCGTAGCGTTGGCGCAGGCCCGGGTAGCGTTCGTCCATTCCGGGGACCCGGTCCAGCACGTCCAGTGCCAGGTGGAACCTGTCGATGCGGTTGAGCATCGCCATGTCGAACCCGGTCGTCGTCGTGCCCTCCTCGATGTAGCCGCGCACGTGGATGTTGTGGTGGTTGGCCCGGCGGTAGGTCAGCCGGTGGATCAGCCACGGATAGCCGTGGTAGGCGAAGACGACCGGACGATCGCGCGTGAAGTACGCGTCGAAGTCGGCGTCCGTCAGCCCGTGGGGGTGTTCGGTGTCATCCTGCAGGCGCATCAGGTCGATCACGTTGACCACCCGGATCCGAAGCCCGGGCGCGTCCCGGCGCAACAGGTCCGCGGCGGCGACGACCTCGGCGGTGGGCACGTCGCCGGCGCAGCCGAGCACGACGTCCGGGTCCCGGCCCTGGCTCCCGCCGTGGTGATCCCCGCCGTCGTTCTCCCCACCGTCGTTCTCCCCGCCGTCGTGCACCTCGGTGCCGGCGAAATCCCAGATGCCGATGCCCGCGGTACAGTGCTCGATGGCCTGCCCGAGGTCCAGCCATTGCAGGGCCGGCGCCTTGCCGGCGACGACGACGTTGACGTAATCGCGGGTGCGCACCACATGGTCCATGGTCACCAGCAGCGTGTTGGCGTCCACGGGCAGGTAGACGCGCACCACCTCGGCCTTCTTGTTCACCACGACGTCGATGAACCCCGGGTCCTGGTGGGAGAACCCGTTGTGGTCCTGCTGCCAGACATGGGAGGACAGCAGGTAGTTCAGGCTGGCCACCGGTTGGCGCCAGGGGAGCTTGCGGTGGGACTCGAGCCACTTGGCGTGCTGGTTGAACATCGAGTCCACGATGTGCACGAACGCCTCATAGCTGTTGAAGACCCCGTGCCGGCCCGAGAGCAGGTAGCCCTCCAGCCAGCCTTGGCAAAGGTGTTCGCTGAGCACCTCCATGACCCGTCCGGCCCGCGCCAGGTGCTCATCGCCGTCGTACAGCTCGGACTGCCAGACCTTGTCGGTGGCCTCGTAGACGGCCGAGAGCCGGTTGGAGGCGGTCTCGTCGGGTCCGAAGAGCCGGAAGGTGTGCGGGTTCGCCGCGATGACCTCGCGCATCCAGCCCCCGAGGATGGCCATCGCGCCGGTCCGTTCGGTTCCGGGGGAGGCGACGGCCACCGCATGGTCGGCGATGTCCGGCAGGGTCAGGTCCTGCAGCACGGTGCCGCCGTTGGCCGCCGGGGAGCTGCCCATCCGCAGCCCCGGCGCCGGGGTGAGCCGCACGGTGTCCGGCCGGGGTGCGCCGGCGTCGTCGAAGAGCTCCCCGGGCCGGTAGGAGGCGAGCCATTGCTGCAGTTTCGCCAGATGGGCCGGGTCATCGTGCACGTTGGCCAACGGCACCTGGTGGGCGCGCCAGGTGCCCTCGACCTGCAGGCCGTCCACGACGTCGGGGCCGGTCCAGCCCTTCGGTGAACGGAACACGATCATGGGCCAGGCCGGTTGGCCGGGGCCGGGGCCGGTCGACCCGTCGGCCGCGGCGCCCCGGGCCCGGTGCTGGATGGCCGCGATCTCCCGCAGCGACGCGTCCAGGGCCGCGGCGAAGCCGCGGTGGGCGCCGGCATGGTCGGCGGGATCGGCGACCGTGACGAAACGGGGGGCATAACCCAGCCCCTCGAAGTACTTGCGC
The DNA here is from genome assembly GCF_056680475.1 of Arthrobacter sp. ASL1. Taxonomy (NCBI): domain Bacteria; kingdom Bacillati; phylum Actinomycetota; class Actinomycetes; order Micrococcales; family Micrococcaceae; genus Arthrobacter; species Arthrobacter sp. ASL1. Next base: position 951,721 of record NZ_CM155284.1, on the reverse strand, counting down.
AGCCGGTCCTCGGGCATCCGGGCCAGGACGGTGGGGTTGGCGATCTTGTAGCCGTTCAGGTGCAGGATCGGCAACACGGCGCCGTCGTGCACCGGGTCCAGGAACGCCACGGACTGCCAGGCCCCGTTCAGCGGACCGGTTTCGGCCTCGCCGTCGCCGATGACGCAGGCGCTGATGAGGTCCGGGTTGTCGAACACGGTCCCGAACGCGTGGGACAGGGAGTAGCCGAGTTCGCCGCCCTCGTTGATGGACCCGGGCGTTTCCGGTGCCGCGTGGCTGGGGATGCCCCCGGGGTAGGAGAACTGGTGGAAGAGCTTGCGCATCCCGTCCTCGTCCCGGGTGATCTCCGGGTAGATCCCGGTGTAGGTGCCCTCCAGGTAGGTGTTCGCGACGTTGGCCGGACCGCCGTGGCCGGGGCCGGTGACGAAGAGCATCTGCTGGCCACCGGCGATGATGGCCCGGTTGAGGTGGGCGTAGATGAAGTTCAGGCCGGGGGTGGTGCCCCAATGGCCCAGCAGGCGGGTCTTGATGTCCGCCGGTTCCAGGGCACGGCGCAGCAACGGGTTGTCACGCAGGTAGATCTGCCCGGCGGAGAGGTAGTTGGCGGCACGCCACCAGGATTCGAGGTCCCGTACGCCGGCGTCGTCCACGGCGGGGCCTTCGCGGGTGGGGCGCTGTGCTGGTGTGGTGGGGTCCATGTCCGCACTCTACGACCCGGTGGCAGGGCCTGTCAGTGTCCCGCGTGGTCCGGGCGCGCGGCGGGCCGACGTGGTTCACTGGCAGCAGGGGACGACTGTGGGAAGGGGCCGGGATGGGAACCGAGCACGAGGCCGCCGAAGGCGGTGCCAACCTGTTGGAGCTGCGCATCCACGGGGTCCTGAACACCCCGCCGTACCAGATGCTCGGCACCACGCCGGATCGGGTGCGCATGGTCCGCGGGGACCAGCTGGCCGGTTTCTCCACCTACCGGCTGCCGCTTCCAGCCACCGCGCCGACCGACCGGAGGGTGGAGGCCTATGCCTGGGGTCGCCTGGCCCGGTTCACCGGGCTGCCGGCGCTGGGGAGGATCGGCGACGCACTGGTGAAGGTTCTCTGGTTCGCGCTGGCCCCTTATGGGTTGGCGAACACCGCCTACTGGTCCCGGTCGCAGATCGGCACCGGCACCGTGGCGGCCCCCGGCGGCACGACCCGCGGCCAACACCGGTGGATCGCCCACACCATCAGCACCGGCCGCGGTGCCGGGACCCTGCGGATGTACGGGCTGCTGCTGAGCCTGTTGTTCGTCACGACGGCGGCGACCGTCGCCCTGGACATGATCGCCCGGCAATGCTTCGGCACCGGGCCGGCGACCGGCCCCGCCGCCCTGCAGGCTACCTGTCCGGGCGCGCGGACCGTGCTGGCCCCGCTGGCCGGCTTCGGTCCCGGCGCCCGCGATGGCCTCTTGCTGGTCCTGCCGTTGCTGGCGCTCGCCGTGGTGGTGGTCCTGCCGATGCTGGGGCGCACCCGCTATCTCACCGGGCCGTCGCGGCCCGGCCGGGTACCCCTGGATGCGGATGCTGCCGTGGCCGAGGGGGCGCCCCTGCTGGCCCAGCGGGACCTCTGGCTGGTCGGTTCCGGGATGGGCCGGCTGCGGCGGATCCATTGCGGTGCGGCGCTGGCCTGGTTGGCCGCCATCCTGGCGTTCGACCACGCCGACGTCGCACGCGTCGCCGGCTCCGGGTGGCCGGCTCCCGCCTGGCTGGTCGCCACGATCCTGGCGGTGTTGTCCACCCTCGGTGGGGCCGTCTGGATCACCCGGCCACAGGCCCAGGTCGCGGGTGACCGGCCCCGGTACCACGTGGCCTACCTGGTGGGCTGCGCGGTGCTCCTTCTCGCGGTGGCCGTGCTGGGCGTGGTCGATCCGTCCGCCGCCCGCGGCGCCCGCTCCGGGGCGCTGGCCGCCACGGTGATCGTGCTCGCTCTGGCTCTCACCCTGGCCGCGGTGCTGATCCAGGCCGAACGGTTGGCCCGCTCCAGGGCCGTCCCCGAGGCCCCGGGTGAACCGCGAACCGGCCGGGACACGCTGGGGTGGAACGGGCGGGGGCCGTTCGTGATGGGGTCGCTGGCCGCCGGCTTCGCGCTGCTGCTCTCCTTCGCCGTCGTGCTGGGGGTCGGCTGGCTCCTCGGTGGGCCGAAGCCGCCGCGGGTCTACGTCCTGCAGGGCGCCGGTTTCCTGGTGCTGCTCGTGGTCGCAGTGTGCTGGTTGGCGCTGCGCCAGGCCGGGATCTACCTCCGCGGCCGCGGCGTGCGGGCCGGCGAGATCACCGCCATCCGCGAGCGCCTGGTGCACCAGGCCGGCCACTGGACGACGGGCCCGATGACCACCCATGCGGCCCAAGCCGTCCACCGGGCCCGTCGGCAGGCCGCGCTGATGCGTCGCATGGAGATCTACATCGGCTGGCTCGGCTGGGCCGTGTTCGTCGGCATCTGCGTTGGCTGGTGCGCCCTGGTGCTGGCCCCTGCCGACACCTCCGCCGACTCGGACGGGGTGTGGGCGGTGCTGCGGGGGCTGGGTGACGCCGGGCTGTGGGCCGGGATGATCGCCGTCGTGCTCCTCTTCCTGGCCTCGCGCCGTTCCGACGCCCGCCCGTTGGGGCTGTTGTGGGACCTGATGTGTTTCCTGCCCACGCAGGCCCACCCCTTCGGCCCCTCCTGCTATGCGGAGCGCGTGGTGCCCGAACTCGCCGACCGGATCGTGGACTGGTTCGCCGAGGGCGGGGCCACGGCGCCCGGCGGTGGTAGTGGGCGTCGGCTGGTGCTCTCAGCGCATTCGATGGGGATCGTGCTGGCCGTGGCTGCCGTGTTCCAGCTGGGCTCACGGGGTCTGGCGGAGGGGGACCGGCAACGGGTCGGGCTGCTGAGCTACGGGTGCCAGCTGCGCCGTTACTTCTCCCGGTTCTTCCCCGCCGTCTGCGGCCCGGACGTGCTCTCCGTGGTTCCGGCCGGTCCGCCGTCGCCGACCGCGCACGACCCCTGGCCGCCCACCTTGGCCGGTGAACTGGAGCAGGAACACGGTGGGGCCGGGCAACCAGGAGGCGCCGTCGTCGTGCTCCCCGGGTCCCTGGGCAGCGTCCTGGGGGAGCGGTGGCTGAACCTCTACCGACCCGCGGACCCGCTCGGGTTCCCGGTGCGCTACGCCGGGTCGGGCTCGGCGATGGACCGTGCCGCGGCGTCCTACCGCGAACAGGCCTACCAGTTCGTTCCGGCCACCCACGGCCACTACCTGGAATCGACGGCCTATGCCCGGGCCTTCATCGACCTGCGCGGACGGCTGGGACACTGAGGCGGCCCGGACGGCGGTGGAGGCGGTGCGCCGGGGTTAACGCAGTGGGAGGCGGTCGGATGATTCCGGCCGCCTCCCACTGCAGAAGAGGTCTCGGCATCGGAGCAATCTTGGGGGGAAAACAGCTCCGATGCCGATATGGCTACTTTAGGGTAACCACCGGTTGCCCGCGATGGGGAGTTCTCCCCATGCCCGGGGCTGGACAGGAACGCCGTCATGGTGTAGTAGCGAATATTTGCTGGAACTTTTTTTCAATCCATCCAATCCGGTGTCCCCTCGGTTCCGAATGACTTCATGACAGCCCACCCCGCAGGGGACGGGAAGCATGGCGGCAGTGGCCGCACCAGCAAGGAGAAAAGTCATGAAGACGATGAACCGCAAATACGCAGCATTGTTCGGCCTGCTCGCCATCGGCTCCCTGAGCCTGAGTGCCTGCGCAGGCGGCAGCGACGCCGGCTCCGGGGACTCCTCATCGAAGGCGATGGAGTCCTCGTCCGCAGCACCCATGTCTTCCGCACCGATGTCGGAGTCCTCCTCCGGATCCTCCTCGTCGATGTCCTCGGACATGGACCCGGCAGCCAACCTCGTGGGCCCCGGATGCGCCGCCTACGCCAAGGCCGTCCCGGAGGGCAAGGGCTCGGTGAAGGGCATGGCCCAGGATCCGGTGGCCGTCGCCGCGTCGAACAACCCGATGCTCAAGACCCTCACCAAGGCCGTCTCGGGCGAGCTGAACCCCAAGGTGGACCTGGTCGACACGCTCAATAGCGACGAGTTCACCGTCTTCGCCCCGGTCGACGACGCGTTCGCCGCCATCCCGAAGAAGGACCTCACCGCAGTGGTCGAGGATGCGGACATGCTCTCCAAGGTCCTGACCTACCACGTGGTCCCCGGCCAGATCGCCCCCGATGAGATCGCCGGCACCCACAAGACCGTCGAAGGCGACACCCTCAAGGTCACCGGCAGCGGCGACAACCTGAAGGTCAACGACGCCTCCGTCATCTGCGGCGGCGTGAAGACCGCCAACGCCACCGTCTACCTCATCGACTCGGTGCTGATGCCGCCGGCCAAGAAGTAGGGCTGGATCAACGATGGACATCGGGCTCCGGCGGTTCAGACCGCCGGAGCCCGCCGTCTTCCATCCGGCGGGCCACCGCTGCGCAGTACCTCACCACGGACCGCCGACACGGAAGGTCGCATCGTGTTTTCGACAGGACGCACAGCGTGCGAGACTTGCATCCATGAGAATTCCTTGGACCCGGACTGCGGGGGAACCCGCACCCACCGACCATGAGGAACTCATCCAACGAGTCGCCGCTGGTGACGAAACCGCTTTCGAGATGCTGTACGACGACGTCTCGGCGCGGGTCTTCGGACTTATCCGCCGGGTGCTGCGCGACGAGGCCCAATGCGAGGAAGTCCTCCAGGAGGTCTTCGTGGAGGTCTGGCAACAGGCAGCACGGTACGATGCCGATCGCGGACGGGCCGTCTCCTGGATCATGGTCATGGCACACCGCCGGGCCGTGGACAGGGTCCGGGCCAGCCAGAGCAGCCGGGAACGGGATCTGCGCCAGGGCGCCAAGGAATTCGAGGAAAGCTACGACGACGTCCAGGACACCGTCGAGTCCCACCTCGAGGGCGAACGGGTGCAGTTGGCGCTCAAGAACCTCTCGGACGCACAGCGCAAGGCCATCGAACTCGCCTACTACGGCGGCTACACCCACCAGGAGGTAGCAACCCTCCTGGAAATCCCCGTCGGGACGGTCAAGACCCGTATCCGCGATGGCATGATCAGACTCAGAGACCAGTTAGGAGTGGCGTGATGGACCGGCAACTGCACCTGCTCACTGGTGCCTACGCACTCAACGCCCTGGATTCGGCGGAGCGTGAGGAATTCGAGAACGCCGTCCTCGGCTCCGACGACGCGCAGCACGAGGTCCGCTCCCTGAGCGAGACCGCGGCCCTGCTGGCCGAGCACACCACCCCGGTGGCCCCGCCGGCACACGTGAAGGCCAACATCATGGCCGCCATCCGGCAGACCCCCCAGCTGCCGGCCAGCCAGTCCCCGGCCACTGCCACGGAAGCCGACGCTGCCGCCACATCGGGTCCACCCGCCGCCGAACCGGCCGCAGGTGTCCTCGACCTCGGCCGGGAGCGTGCACGCCGCGCCGATCGCGCCGGGCGCACCCCGCGGTCGACCAAGTACCTGGCCGCCGCCGCCGCGGCCTGCCTGCTGGCCGCCGGGGGATTGACCGGAGTCGTGGTCAACCAGAACCAACAGCAGGAACAGCTCAAGGACCAGCTCGCCGCCCTGGGGGCCCACCAGGACAAGATGCAGCAGCTCACCGCGGCGAGCGACATGAAATCGGCGACCCAGGAGATGGACGACGGCGCCCAGGTGACGATCGCCTACTCGGCATCGGCCGGCGTGGCCGCCCTGACGGCGCAGAACCTTCCCTCCCTGCCCTCGGACAAGGGATACGAGCTTTGGCTCATCGACGACCAGGGTGCCACACCCATGGGCATGATGGCCGACACGGGAACGACCCTGATCGAGGGCTCGATGGGCTCCGCCACGCATCTGGGCATCACCGTCGAACCCGCCCAGGGCTCGAAACAACCCACCACCACCCCCATCATGCTGCAGAAGTTGTAGGTCCTGCCCGACGTCCCCGGTGGGTGGACGTGACCTGCAGGAAAGCGGGATCCCATCCAATCCGCGGGGACCCCGGCTCCGAAGTACAGGTGTTACACGCCCCGGGGCACATCCGGGGCGGCGCACCTTAGGAGAAGGACCATGGCAACCACACATGCCACAACAACCCGCCGCACCCACGTCCAGCTGGCAGCCCTCGTGGTTGGCGCAGCCTTCCTGCTGGTCGGCGTGCTCGGCTTCGTTCCGGGCATCACCACCAACGTCGGCGAACTGACCTTCGCCGGACACCATTCCGGGGCCATGCTGCTGGGCCTGTTCCAGGTGTCGGTTTTGCACAACGTCGTGCACCTGCTGTTCGGCATCGCCGGGCTCATGTTCGCCCGCGGCCCCCTGTCGGCCAAGCGCTACCTGATCATCGGCGGCATCATCTACCTGGTGCTGTGGATCTACGGCCTGCTGGTCGGACACGGGACGCCGGCGAACTTCGTTCCCCTGAATGACGCCGACAACTGGCTCCACCTCGTCCTGGGCGCAGCGATGGTCGCCCTCGGCAGCATCCTGGGCCGCAAGAAGGCCTGACCCCAGCCCGCGCGTGAGGGCCGTCCCGTCGATGTCTCGCCGGGACGGCCCGAACGGGCGATCATAGACACAGGCCCACGCCGCTGCGCGGACAGGGCCACCGGAGACCGAGGAAGGTCAACCATGGACACGCACAGCACGCCACGCGAAAGCACGACCCGCCCGGGCCGAATCCGGCACCTGCTGCGGTGGTGGCGCTTCGCCCTCGCCGGGCTGGTGTCCGCGGCCCTGCTGTTCGGCGTTGCCGAACTCGTCTCGGCCTTCTTCTCCACGACCTCGTCGCCGCTGGTCGCGCTGGGCCAGACGTTCATCGACATCACCCCGCCGTGGCTCAAGGACTTCGCCATCGGCCTGTTCGGCACCAACGACAAGCTGGCGCTCTTCGTGTCCATGGGGATCGTCGCCGCCCTCGTCGCGGCGGGTACCGGCCTGTTGGCCCGGACGCGCACCGCAGCGGCGATCGGCGTCATCGTCGTCCTCGGCGTGGGCATGTCGGCCAGCGTCCTGTCGCGGCCGACCTCCGGCGTCCTCGACCTCATCCCGACGATTGTCGGCACCATCGCCGGAATCCTCGCCCTGCGCTACCTCACCGGCCTCGCCGCGGCCGCAACCGCCCAGACCGCCGCGACCAAATACACGGGCCGGGCCGCCACCGAGAGCCGGGCCACACCGGACCGGGCTCCGGCGTCGTCCTCCCGGCGGGGCTTCCTCCTCGGCTCGGCCATCGGCGCCGTGGGTGCCGCCGCGCTGTTGGCCGGAGGGCGGGCGCTGTCAGCCGTGCGCAACACCGCCGAAGCCACCCGCGAGGCCCTGAAGCTGCCGAGGCCGGTGAAGAATGCCATCACGCTGCCCAAGGGGGTCGCGTCCGACGTCAAGGGCATGCCGCCTTTCGTCACCCCCAACGCCCAGTTCTACCGGATCGATACCGCGCTGGCCGTTCCGCGGATCGATCCGGCGGGCTGGAGCCTGCGTGTGCACGGCATGGTGGAGGAGGAATTCACCATGGGCTTCGACGAGTTGCTGGGCATGGACCTCGTGGAAACGTGGCTGACGCTGACCTGCGTTTCCAACCCGGTCGGTGGGGATCTGGTCGGCAACGCCAAGTGGCTCGGCTACCCGCTGCGCAAGGTCCTCGAACGCGCCCGCCCCCAGTCCGGAGCCGACATGGTCCTGTCCACCAGCATCGACGGCTTCAGCGCCTCCACCCCGCTGGAAGTACTGACCGACGAGCGCAATGCCCTGCTCGCGGTCGGCATGAACGGCGAACCCCTCCCGCTCGCACACGGCTACCCGGTGCGCATGGTCGTCCCCGGCCTCTACGGATACGTCTCCGCCACCAAGTGGGTTGTCGACCTGGAGGTCACGCGGTTCGCCGACAAGACCGGCTACTGGACCACCCGGGGTTGGTCCGATCATGGCCCCATCAAGCTCTCATCCCGCATCGACGTTCCCCGAGCCTTCTCGACGGTCGCCCCGGGGACTGTCATGTTGGGTGGCACCGCCTGGGCGCAGACCACGGGCATCAAGGCCGTGCAGGTCAAGATCGACGACGGCGACTGGCAAACCGCAAACCTGGCGGCCGAGGCCACCGTCGACACGTGGCGCCAGTGGTCCTACGCCTGGAAGGATGCCACGTCCGGCACCCACTCGGCCACGGTCCGTGCCATCGACGCCGACGGCACCGTCCAGACCGCCGAACGCGCCAACCCGGCACCCAACGGCTCCAGCGGCCTGCAGCGCTTGCAGTTCACGGTCGGCTGATCCGCCGGGTCGGACTCCCGCAGCGGTCGTACACCAGACATTGACCTTCACCGGGCAGTGCCTAGGCTGGAGGGACCAACTGCCGAAAGGAGCACCAGATGGCTGACAGGATCAAGGACGAACACCTCTACGAGGACCTGCGCGACGAGGGCAATTCGAAGCAGAAGGCCGCGCGCATCGCCAACGCCGCAGCACGCGACGGCCGCGACGAGGTCGGCGAACGCGGCGGTGAGGCCCGCAGTTATGAGGATTGGACGGTCGACGAACTGAAATCCCGTACCAAGGAGATCGGCTTGTCCGGCTACTCCGACCAGAACAAGGACCAGTTGATCAAATCCCTCAGGAATTCCTGAAGCCCCCACAGCGAGAGCAGGGAGAGGCCATGCCACAAAATGAGAGTTCCCGCTGGCCGCGGGACATGGAGCCGGCAGGAATGAAGCTGGCCCTTGCCGGGGCCATCGTCGTCGTCGTTTTCGGCGTTTACCTTCTGATCCAGGCCCTGAACGGCGCCTCCATGGCCAGCCCTGTCTGGCTGGGCGTCATACTCGGCCTCGTGATGGTGGCCTACGGCATTTACCGGCGCCTGCGGGGCCCCGGTGCACTTGATTTCCCCGAGGAAGGTGGCACATATGTCCGACGTCGAAAAGGCTGAACCAGAAAATGCAGGGGCCCGCCGGGCCGACGAACCGGCGGCACCCCAGGACCCGTCGACACTCGGTGCCGACAACCCCGGCGGCGACGGGGCTGAGCACCGCAGTGTTGGGCCCCGCGGTGGCGGGGAACTCGTCGACGTCCCCGGCGGCGAGGACGAGACGATCCGCACCCTCGAGCACCGTGAGGTCCCCGACGGCAGCGGCAACGACGCGGAGGATCCCGACCGGCGTCCCGACGATGACGAGGACCGCTACGACGCCGGCTGACCAACCCCGGCCAACGGAAGCCCGCCGCACCATCGACGAGATGGTGCGGCGGGTTTTCCGCTGCGTCCCATCGGACGACACGCGCCACAGGGCCCACTTGTGGCGCAAAGCACATTCAGGGCATAGTCTCAGTTTCAGGGCCCGACCGGACCGGTAACGTACGGGCACCGCCGACATTGACGGGGAGGCTCTTGCTGATGCCAGAACATTCGAGGCGCGTCCGGCTGCGGCGCGGAGCACGCTGGGCGGGAGTGACGGCCGCCGCGTCGGCACTGCTGCTCTCCGGGTGCGGGCCGGCGGATTCGACGCCGGTGCTCACCTGGTACATCAACCCCGACGACGGCGGGCAGGCGGCCATCGCGAAGAAGTGCACGGCAGCGGCCGACGGCAAGTACCGCATCGAGACCACGTTGCTCCCCTCCGACGCAGCGGCCCAACGCGAGCAGCTCGCCCGGCGGCTGGCCGCCAGCGACACCTCGATGGACATCATGAGCCTGGATCCGCCGTTCATCCCGGAACTGGCCGAGCCCGGCTTCCTCGCCCCCGTTCCCGCGGACACCGCGAAGAAGACGACGCAGAACACCCTCGATGGCGCCCTGGCCGGCGCGAAGTGGAAGGGCAGCCTGGTCACCGTCCCGTTCTGGGCCAACACCCAGATCCTCTGGTACCGCAAGTCGGTGGCGAAGGCCGCCGGCCTCGACATGTCCAAACCCGTCACCTGGGATCAGCTCATCAAGGCGGCGAAGGACGAGAAGAAGTATCTGGGCGTGCAAGGTGCCCTGGCCGAATCGATGACGGTGTGGGTCAACGCGCTGGTTGAATCCGGTGGCGGCCACATCGTGGAGAACCCCGAGGCCTCGGCCAACGACATCCGCCTCGGACTCGAATCAGAGGCCGGGACCAAGGCCGCCGAGATCGTCTCGACGATCGGCAAGGAGGGCCTGGGCGGGCCCGGCCTGGCGACCCAGGCGGAGAACGAGTCGATGCTCCAGTTCCAGGGCGACAAGGGCTCGTTCATGGTCAACTGGCCGTTTGTCTGGCCCGCCACCAACGCCAGCGTCGAGGCGGGCAGCCTGGACAAGTCGCTGATCGAGGACATCGGCTGGGGCCTCTACCCGCAAACCGAGGCCGGCAAGGAATCCCGGCCGCCACTGGGCGGGATCAACCTCGGTGTCGGGGCGGCCAGCAAGCACGTCGACCTGGCCTACGACGCCATCGAATGCATCGTCACCCCGGAACACCAGGTGGAGTACTTCGTGACCAACGGCAACCCGCCCTCGGATTCCACCGCCTACGACGACCCGTCCATCAAGGAGAAGTTCCCAATGGCCGAGACGATCAGGCAATCGCTGCGCCAGTCGGCGCCCCGCCCGCAGACCCCGTACTACAACGAGGTCTCCACCGGGATCCAGCAGCACTGGGCGCCGCCATCCAGTGTCGACCCGGCCACGACGCCGAAGATGACCACCGACTTCATCATCGAGGTCCTGCGAGGGGAGAGGCTGCTATGAGGCGCATCAGCAACGTCGTGCCGGTCCGGACGGGGGAGGAGCGGCCATGAGCGCCCCCGTGGACACCCGCACCGGCAGGCGCCGGCAGACCGGCGTCTTCCTCTCCGAGAGGCGCCGCGCCGAACGCCGGCTGGGCTGGTGGCTGGCCGGGCCCGCCTTCGTCGTCATGCTGGCGGTCACCCTGTATCCGATCCTGCAGGCCCTTTGGGACTCGCTGTTCAGCTTCCGGCTCACCGCGCCGGGGGACAAGGCCTTCATCGGGCTGAAGAACTACGGGGTGATCCTCTCCGATTCGCTGTGGTGGCACGACCTCGGCGTCACCTCGCTGATCACGGTCATCACCGTGGTGGTCGAGCTCGTCCTGGGCTTCGCGTTGGCGCTGGTGATGCACAAGGCGCTTAAATCCCTGCGCGGGTTCGTGCGCACCGCGATCCTGGTGCCCTACGGCATCATCACCGTGGTCTCCGCGTTCGCCTGGTTCTACGCCTTCGACATCAACTCCGGGTTCGTCAACAACTGGTTCGACTGGGTGCCGGGGATCGGCCCGGACCTGAACTGGTTCGCCGACACCTGGACCTCGCTGTTCGTGATCATGGCCTCGGAGATCTGGAAGACCACCCCGTTCATCTCGTTGCTGCTGCTCGCCGGCCTGGCCCAGGTCCCGGACGAGCTGACGGAGGCCGCCGAGGTCGACGGGGCAACCTGGTGGCAGCGCATGCAGCGGGTGATCCTGCCGAACATGAAGGCCGCGATCATGGTTGCCGTGCTCTTCCGTGCGCTGGACGCATTCCGCATCTTCGACAACGTGTTCATCATGACCAATGGCGCGTACGGCACCGAGGTGCTCTCGCTGCTGGCCTACCGCACCTCGATCGGCCGGCTGGAGATCGGGCTCGGCTCGGCCGTGTCGGTGCTGCTGTTCATCTGCGTGCTGCTGATCTGTTTCGTGGCGATCAAGCTGTTCAAGGTCGACCTCGCCGGCTCCCAGGGAGGCAAGTGATGAAAAGGACCACCCCCAAGACGAGGCTCATCTGGATCCTCATCACCATTGTCGTCGCGGTCTACGCGCTGTTCCCGGTCTTCTCGATCCTGGCCACCTCGTTCAAGGAGCCCAGCGACCTGTCCAACGGCAAGTTGCTGCCGACCACCTGGTCGGGGGTCAACTACGAACAGATCCTCGTCGGCGACGCCCAGGGACTGTTCCTGACGTCGCTGCGCAACTCCATCGGGATCACGCTCATCGCCACGGCCATCGCCGTCGTGTTGGCCACGCTGTGCGCGTACGCGATCGCCCGGCTGGATTTCCCGGGCAAGAAGCTGGTGCTGACCACCGCGTTGGCCGTCTCGATCTTCCCGGTCATCTCCATCGTCACCCCGCTGTTCAACGTATGGCGCACCATCGGGCTCTACGACACCTGGCTCGGGTTGATCATCCCGTACCTGTCGCTGACGCTGCCGATCTCCATCTGGACGCTGGCGGCCTTCTTCCGGCAAATCCCCTGGGAGCTCGAGCAGGCAGCCCAGGTCGACGGGGCCACCGCCTGGCAGGCGTTCCGCAAGGCCATCGTCCCGCTGGCCGCACCCGGGGTGTTCACCACGGCGATCATCGCGTTCTTCATCGCCTGGAACGATTTCGTCTACGGCATCTCGCTGACCTCGACCGAGGCGGCCCGGCCGGTGCCGGCCGCCCTGGCGTTCTTCACCGGCGCCTCCCAGTTCGAATCACCCACCGGCGCGATCTCCGCTGCCGCAATCATCGTCACCATCCCGGTGGTGCTCCTGGTGCTGGGCTTCCAACGCCAGATCGTCTCCGGGCTGACCCAGGGCGCCGTCAAGGGCTAAGGCCCTGACCCGAGAAAGCAGAGGACATCCCATGGCATCGATTTCGCTGAAGAACCTGGTCAAGAAGTACGACGACGGGTTCCCGGCCGTGAACGACGTCTCCATCGACATCGCCGACGGTGAGTTCGTGATTCTCGTCGGGCCCTCGGGCTGCGGCAAGTCAACGCTGCTGCGCATGATCGTCGGACTCGAGGACATCACCAGCGGGGACCTGTACATCGACGAGACGCGGGTCAACGACAAGGCCCCGCGCGACCGGAACCTGGCCATGGTCTTCCAGAACTATGCGCTCTACCCGCACCTGACCGTGTTCGAGAACATCGCCTTCCCGCTGCGCCTGGCCAAGGGCAAGTTCAGCGAGGACGACGTCCAGGAACGGGTGCGCACCGCTGCGAAGACGCTGGAGTTGACGGACCACCTGGACCGCAAGCCCGGCAACCTCTCCGGTGGCCAGCGCCAACGCGTGGCGATGGGCCGGGCCATCGTGCGCCAGGCCGACGCCTTCCTCTTCGACGAGCCGCTGTCCAACCTGGATGCGAAGCTGCGCGGGCAGATGCGCGCCGAGATCTCGCAGATGCAGCGCCGGCTGGGCACCACCAGCGTGTACGTCACCCACGACCAGACCGAGGCCATGACCCTCGGCGACCGGGTCGCGGTGCTCAAGAAGGGTGAGCTGCAGCAGATCGCCTCGCCACGCGAACTCTACGAACAGCCCATCAACCTCTTCGTCGCCGGGTTCATCGGCAGCCCATCGATGAACTTCCTGCCCGCCACCGCCGAGGGCAACACGCTCAAGACCCCGATCGGCGACATCGCCGTCCCCGACGCGCTGGCCGCCCGGGCCGCCGGCAAGGACGTGGTGCTGCTGGGGATCCGTCCCGAGTACTTCGAGGACGCGACACTGGTCGAGGAGTCCAAGTTGGCCCACGGCACGGTGATCACCGCCGAACCCAGCCACACCGAATGGCTGGGCAACGAGCAATACGGCTACATCCACTTCGAGCCCTCGCCCGAGGTCAAGGACCTGCTCGACGGGCTCGCCCGGGATCTCGATGCCGACGAGCTGCGCCCCCAGGTCGTGGTCACCCTCGATGCCGCCAGCCGGATCCGCGGCGGTCGGCCCGCCGAGCTGTGGCTGGACACCCGCCGGCTGCACGTCTTCGACCCCGCGACGGGGGAGAACCTCACCCGCGATGCCGCGGCTGGGGCCGCCCTGACCGATGAAGCGAACCAGGAACGTGCCGAGGAGATCGAACGGGCCGGACGCGAGGCGGCCGAGGCCGGCTGACGGCCCGGTGCCTTGTCCTTGGCCAACCGGAAACCAGTTCCTGCCCGCGTCGGCGCGCCGTCGGCCCCGCCCACGCCGGGATCCGCCGCGGCGTTCTCGGCCAGGATGAGGGACCTCCAGGCAGGCAGAGTGTGCACCTGCGGCCACCCTGGCGTTCCGCGCTCGCGCGCAGACCGTCCCGGGGGGAAACGGGGCCGGGGTTGCAGAATGTGGGTTTCCCGCGCAACGACGCAGGCGCTTCCCTCGTCTGTACGTCATATGTACTGTGGCCAGTGAAGGCAGAGCTCCCAACCCGCTTAGGAGGAAACTGTGGACGAGAAAATGAAGCTCGCAGCAATATTGGCCGGTGGCTATCTGCTAGGCCGGTCGAAGAAGATGAAGTTGGCACTGATCGTGGCGGGGGCGCTGGCAGGACGCAAGCTCACAGGCAGTAAGTCAGAAATTCTTGCGGAGGCGACGAAGATGATCGAGTCGTCGCCCGAAGCCTCGAAGCTCGTCGAGCAGGTGACGGGCAAATTGATGGACGCGGCCAAGGGTGCTGCGGTGGCGGGGGCAACGCGCGGTCTGGACTCGCTGAATTCGAATCTGCAGGCCCGCACGGCAAAGCTCAACGAATTGAGCGGCGGCGATAAGTCGTCGGAGGATTCGGAAGAAGACGAGGACCAGCCCGAAGAGGCATCGTCGGAAGAGCCGGAGTCGGAGGACCAGGCGCCCGAAGAGGACGACGAGGAATCCGAGGCCCCCGCAGAGTCCGAGGACGAGGATTCCGAGGCTCCGGCAGAGTCCGAGGAGGACGACGAGGAAGCGGACGAGGATTCCGGCGAGGAGGGCAGGCCCGCAAAACCGGCTGCCAAGACCGCAGCCCGGAAGACGCAGTCCACTGCCAAGGCGGCTTCGTCTAAGGCGGGGTCCGGTGCCAAGCAGGCAACCAGCCGGACCAAGGCGGCCTCGTCGAAGGCCGGATCTGGTGCCAAGCAGGCAACCAGCCGGACCAAGGCAGCATCGTCGAAGGCCGAGTCCGGTGCCAAGCAGGCAACAGGCAAGGCCAAGCAAACATCCGCTCGGGCCAAGAGCGCGAGCAGCGGCTCGAAGCCGGCGGCGTCCCGTCCCCGCAAGTCTTCATCGAAGTGAGGTGTAACTAAGTGGCTGACACGACCAGTTCGGAATCGAAGGAAAGCTCTCCGATGGGAGAGATCATGGGCAAGGCGAAGGACTACGGAAAGTCCGTCCTGAACCACGGCATGAGTCTCGCATCGAACAAGGTGCAGGACCTGACGGGCAAATTGACCGACTTCGCCGGCGGCGAGGGCGGACCCGGCGGGAAGGCAGTGAAAGAGGGTGCCACGGCCGCGGCGGAGGGCAAGAATCCCGCCAAGGCCGCAGCTGGAGGTGCCCTATCCGGCGTGAAGGACAAGGTCAAGGACGCCTTCACCGGCGGTGGCGGAAGCGGAAGCAGCAACCAGAAGCTGGTCAACATCGTCGAATGGATCGATGTCGGCGTCCCGGTCTCGGTGGCCTACAACCAGTGGACCGAGTTCGAGCAGTGGTCGGACTTCATGAAGAAGGTCGAAAGCGTCGAACACGAAGAGGACGAGGGGTCCGTTACCTTCAAGGGCCAGGTTTTCCTTTCGCATCGCACCTGGGACGCCACCATCAAGGAAATGGTCGCCGATGAACGCATCGTCTGGAAGTCAACCGGAGACAAGGGACATCTGGACGGCGCCGTCACCTTCCACGAGGTAGCCGACCGGCTGACCCGCATCTGCATCGTCGTCGAGTACTACCCGCAGGGTTTCTTCGAGAAGACGGCGCAGATCTGGCGGGCCGTCGGACGCCGTGTACGGGTGGAGATGAAGCGCTATGTACGCCATGTCATGACCACGACCATGCTCGACCCCGACAGCGTCGAGGGTTGGCGCGGAGAGATCCGGGACGAGGAAATCGTGCGCACGCATGAGGAGGTCGTCGAACAGGAGCAGCAGGAAGCCGAGGGCGACGAGGGCGACGAGGAGTACCCGGAGGACGATGAAGCAGAAGCGGATTCGGCCGATGACGAGGACACGGCCTATGAGGACGAGCCGGAGTCCGAGGAGGACGCTGACGAAGCCGATGAGCAGGAGCCTGAAGCCGAAGAAGAAGTGGCCGAGGAAGAGCCTGCTGCCAGCGATGACGAGGAGGAATACGACGAGGACGTAGCCCCCGACGACGAGCCTGTCGCGCAGGACGAGGAGGAAGAGTACGAGGAGGCTGGCGACGCCGAAGAGGCGGAGGAGCCTGCCGAGGACGAAGAGTACGAGGAGGCCCCCGAAGCCGAGGAAGCTGAGGAGCCTGCCGAGGACGAAGAGTACGAGGAGGCCCCCGAAGCCGAGGAAGCTGAGGAGCCTGCCGAAGACGAACAGTCCGAAGAAGCCGAACCTGAAGAATCCGTAAGGAAGTAGGTAAGGGACCATGACATCCATGACCCAATCGCGTAGTGGCGGCAGCGGCGGCGGATATCTCGAACGCCCCCGGTCCAGTTCACTGGCCGACGTCGTCGAGATCATCCTCGACAAGGGCCTGGTGATCGACGCGTATGTTCGCGTTTCACTCGTCGGCATCGAGGTCTTGACCATCGACGCTCGTATCGTGATCGCCAGTGTCGATACGTATTTGCGTTTCGCCGAGGCCACCAACCGGCTGGACCTGACCCAGCAGGGAGGCAAGGACCTTCCCGAGCTGATGGAGTCCATGACCGAAGGTGGGGCAAAGGGCAAGACCAGCGGAGCCTTGTCAGGAGTCAAGGACGCGCTGACGCCCGACAACGACAAGAAACAGGACTCAGACGACGACGAGGGCAGCAAGGAGCGTCGACCGCGGCGCAAGCCCGCGGCTCGATCCTCTGAATGAGCCCAGTGGAAGGAGCGCCTTGAGCGGCCTGTACGTGTATGGAGTGGTGCCAAGCGCCACCGAACTGCCGGAAGGACTGGCCGGTATCGAAGGCGTGCGAGTCGAAAGACTGGGTGACGGCGCACACTCCGCCGTGGTCTCCGAGATCGAAGACGTAGACGGTCTCGGCACCCCGGACGACCTGCTGGCCCACAGCAACGTCCTGGACACGATCGCGGCTTCCGGCGCTGTGCTTCCCATGACGTTCGCCACGGTGGTGGCCGATGTGGCCACCATCGTGGAGGACGTCCTGCCCTCCATGTACGAGGACTACGAGGCCGGATTACGCCGGGTCGACGGCGCCGTTCAGTACGCCATCCGGGCCCGCTATGTCCAGGAAGCACTGCTGGCCGAATTCATTGCGGCCAATCCGGACATCGCGGCCTTGCGGGAAGCCACCGCCGAGCAAACCGAGGATGCATCGCATTATGAGCGGATTCGGCTGGGCGAACGGGTGGTCCAGGAGTTCGAACGGGCAGCAGCAGTCGATGCGCCGGAGATTTTCGACGTGCTGAGGCCCGTGGTGCGTGAAATAGCCACCCGGGAAGCCGGCCAGGCCGATGACCTCCTCGAGGTCGCCGTCCTCGTGGAGCGCGAAGACCAGGTGAACCTCGAAAGCGCGCTCGAGACGTTGGCGACCGCCGCGCAGGGGCGCATCAACTTTCGGTTACTCGGTCCCCAAGCCCCCTACGACTTCGTCGGGGAGGTCTGAGCCATGGGACTGATTTCCGGAATCCTGGGGCTTCCGCTGGCTCCGGTGCGGGGTACGACGTGGGTCGCCGAGCGGGTATTGGAGGAGGCGGAACGCCGTTACTACGATCCCGCGGCGATCCGCCGCCAGCTGGAGGACGTCGCCGAGGCCAAGTCGGCCGGCACGATCGATCCCGAGACGGCGTCGGCGCTTGAAGAGGAACTTGTGAGAAGGTTCATTGAATCCAGCAGACGCTGACAGCGGGAGGTAAGAGCATGGCCACCGAGGACCCAGACAACACGGAGAACACCCGCCCGCAGGGGAGTAGTGACTCGGGCGGGGGGCAGGGCAAGGAATCGCGGCCGGCGGCAAAGCGGCCTGCCGCGGCGAAGAAAACCACCCAAAGCCGGGCCGGCCAGGACTCCTCAGGCAACTCGCCCGTACGGCGTAAGCGCCCAGTGGAGTCTGCTGAGAAGTCGTCCGGTGACGGTCAGAAGCCCACCCGGGCCCCGAGCGGCGGACCGTCCAAGTCCAGCCCGCGGATGAGCACGGCGAAGGCTGCCCGCTCGGCAATGGACCAACTCAGGGACCTGACGGACCGGGACCCGGAAGGAATCGTCGGAATCCACAGGGAGGACGAGGGCTGGACCGTCACGGTCGAGGTCGTGGAGACTCGCCGGGTCCCCAACACTTCCGATGTCCTGGCGGAGTACGAGGTCACGATCGATGCGGAAGCCGAGCTGGTGTCATATGCGCGTGGTGCCCGGTACGTTCGCGGACGAGCGCGCGAGGGATAGTCTCGGTTCATGTCAGATCGTAGTTTGAAAGAATGTTCCCCGATGGAGACGAGGTGGGAGGCGCCATGACACTCAGCAACTCAGGCGATGGCAGCACACCTGTCCGCGCCGCCAACAGGCCCCCTTCCGGGACGGCCATGGAACCGCAGAAGAGCAGGGAAGGAACCCTGTCCCATGTGATCGAGACGCTGTTGGACAAGGGCCTGGTCATCAATGCAGACATCATGGTCTCCGTCGCGGGCGTCGAATTGCTGGGGATTCGCATTCGTGCGGCGTTGGCCTCCTTCGAGACTGCTGCGCGCTACGGCTTGGAATTCCCGGCGGGAACCGACCGGGAGACGGTCGCCTGGCAGACGGCGATCGAGGAGAAGGACACCTGTCCCGAATGCGGTAAACGCGCCCCGCTCGACAAGCTCTTGAACGAGTTCTGCCCGTGGTGTGGGTGGGAGAGCGCCCTGGCACTGGAGACCGCGGCCAATGCCTCGCGGTCGGGCAAGGCCGCTACTGCGGGCAAGGGCTCCGTTTCCCCGACGCAGCAGAGTTCCCGGAAACGGGCCGATCAGTAGATGACTGCTGGGCTAACGGGCGCGGGCCAGCCCGGCCAGGTCGACAACCTGCCCCGGGCGGTGGCGATGGAGCCGACCAGGGATCCCGGCGCAACCTTGCACGACCTGGTCGACGTCCTGCTGGACAAGGGTGTCTATCTGGACCTTGACCTGATCATCACGGTGGCGGACATCCCCTTGATTGGCATCAACCTGCGGGCAACGTTCGCGGGAATGGAAACGATGTTGGCCTACGGCATGATGAGGGGTTGGGACGAACGCAGCCGGGAATGGGCCCGCAAATCCGTCGACCGCCAGGTACCGCTCGGAGAGCACGAGGAGCTCATCGCCAAAATGTCTGGAGGCCACTATCTGCCGGGGGCGTATGACGGCTCCGGTACATGGAGGCCCTGTTCGCTGTGTCTGACCAGTGAACGGGTCATCGCCTTCCGGCGCGACCCCCACGAAGTGTTGTGGCAAACGGCTCTCGACGACGTGACCGGAATCGAACTCACCTCGGAAGCCAGCGTCGGCGGAGACGAGCGGACACGACTCCGGATTGCCACGACGCGATATGGCGAAACGCTTTTGTCTGCGGCGGATCCAGCGAGGCTCCGGGACATGGTGATGCAGGCGCGCAGCAGGCAAGCCGTGACCGGGCCACGCCGCGGCAACGAACCGGGCGCCGGTGCGGACGAGACCAACGGGCGCCAGCCCGTGCCGGACACGCTGTTGTTCGAGGACCAGGTCTGGTACGAGGAGCCGCGCTCCGGTAGCCCGATATGGCGCGGGGGAACCGGGCAATTCGACGAGGTCGCCGGGTTCACCTGGAAGGGGGCGCTGGATCAGCGTCCCGCCATCCGGTTGCGCGTCGGCGACGTCGATGCCGCCACGGTGGTGTCAGGGCGTTCGCCGGTCGGGAAAAACGCTGTCCTGGTGGTGGAAACGGCGCTTGGCACCTATCGGCTCGCTGGACATGGACTAGACCAATGGACCTCCCTGCTCCAGAGGCTGAAGAAGTGAAATACGGAACCGCGAGCACACGAGACGTGGAGGTCGGCGATGACGCTGCGAGTCAATGAGGAGAGCCTCAAGCACGGTGTTCTGACATTGGTGGTCACCCTGGTGGAGGTCATCCAGGAGGCGTTGGAGACCCAGGCCCTGCGGCGGATCGAGGGCGGGGACCTGACCGAGGAGGAACAGAACCGGTTGGGAGAGGCCCTGTTGGAGCTGGACGAGGCCATGGACCAGATCAAATCGGACCATGGGATCACCGACTCGGTGGATGACCTGCACCGGGGTCTGGACGACGTCGTCGATGAACTGGTGGATAAGTTCGTCAACCCGGAGCGGTGGGCCGAACCATCCAAGGAGGAGGGGCGGTGAGCGACCCGGTGACACAAGGTGTCGTTGCTTCGGGGTCCGAGCCCCTTCCGCCGACGGGCAGGGGCCCAGGGGAGGGCCTGTATGTTTACGCCATCGTGCCCGGTCCTGTTCCGATGAACCAGCTGGGCTCCGGTATTGGCGGCGCCCGGGTCGACACGGTTTCGGCCACCGACGGTTCCGTCGCCGTGGTGCACGAACACTCGGCGCCTCCCTTCGAGGGAGCCGATGCCGACGTCGAACGCTGGATCCTGGAACACGGACAGGTTGTGGAGCGCGTCTGGGAGGCGGCCGGGACCGTGCTTCCGATGAGCTTCAACGTCATCGTTGCGCCGGGCCAGCAGGAGTCGGCACGTGAACGGCTGGCCGCATGGCTGGATTCCTCCTCCACCGCCCTCGGGCAACGGCTCGCTGCCTTGCGCGACCGGGTGGAACTGCGCATCGAAATCAGCCTCGAGCAAAAAATCGCCGCGGAGGGAAACGCCGAGGTCGCAGATCTGCGGCAGAGCCTGGTCGGCCGGCCCGCCGGAGTCACGCGTCTCTTGCAAAAGCGCGTTGAGACGATGGAACGCGCGGCCGCGGAGGAGCTGGCGGACGCACTCTATCCGGGTTACCGCCGACGCCTCGCCGCCCATTGTGAAGAGCTGGTCGAGAATCGACGAGCCCGCCCGGCCCCGGGCGTCACTCCCGTACTGACGGTCTCGGTCCTCGTGTCCAAGGCTGGTGTACAAGATGTCGGCCTCGAGCTGACCGCCATCCGCGAGGAGCAACCGGCCGCCCAGATCCGCTTCCTCGGTCCGTGGCCGCCCTATTCGTTCGCCGAGGTGCCGCAGCTGGACGAGGTGTAGCGCACGCTCCAGGGGACCACCGGGAGTGGGGGATGCAGGCTGGCCCCCCGCGTTCGAGATCGAGGCATGGAGAAGGTCTGACCCCGACGATGCCCCACGAACTCGGTCCCTTGTTTCCGGTGGGAGGGATCGGGCCGAGGAGATCGAGCGGGCCGAACGCGAGGCCGCCGACGCAGGCTGAGCGGGTGCCGGCCGGCTACCAGAAGATGTCGGCCGGTGATTCCAACGGGGTACGGGCCGCCAGGGTCCGGGGTGTGGCCGCTGTTGGCACGTCCGCATCGTGCAACGTCTGGTCAAAGTGCAGCTGGGTGCGCCGTTCGAGCTCCGGCAGGCCGATCTGGTAGACCCGGAATTCGTCCAGATCCGGCAGTGCCCTGAGCTGGTCGAGTTCCTGGGTCAGGAGGAAGGCACGGGACTTCAGCACGCCGGCTTCGAGGAAGACGACGATTTTCCAGTACTCGCGCGGCAGTGCAGTTCCTCGGTACATGCGGTCGTCATCGCGGAAAACCGGCCCACCCAAGACGCTGACGCGCAGGTCGTCGACGTCGACATCGTCGAAGACCGCGTTCTCGAGCCGACCCCACAACCCGTCTTTCTTGCTTTGGTTGAAGTCGTCCATCTGCGGGCTGATGTTGGTGTAGTAGAACGAGTCGGCATTTGCCTGGGACGCCTCCTGCACTGCGCCCCAGAGCAGATCGGCGCGGCGTGCCAAATGGCCGCGGTCGAGACGATTACCGGCATAGAGCTCGTTGCCAGTCTGCACCGATTCCGGTAGGCGGGGATCCTTGATGAAGGACCCTCCGGCGCGGCTGAGCCGTTTGAGGCAGGAGCCGTCGATGTTCCATGCCACCCACCGGGCGAACCGATGGCTCCGGCTGAGCGAGAGCGAGAAGTGGGTATACGGGATAGTGTCGCCACCCTCCCAGGGCACGGCATCGTCGGCGATTCCTGCATCCAGCAGCGGCGTGTGCACGGTCGGCCCCAGGAAGTTGGCGGCGAACCCGGTGCGGTCCGCGGTGGCACCGGGGGCCTGTGCGGTCATCGTGGTCATGGGAGGCTCCTCAGTCTTGTCTTCCATGAAAGCCCCTCGGCGTTACCGGGTCATTACCGGCCTTCTTCCACCGGGAACTAGGTCCCTTGTTTCCGGTGGGGGTCCGGCCTACGGTGGAGGTACCCATTCGGCTCGTCCGGGGCCGGATAGGCTTTCGAAGGAGAGGGTCATGGGTTACGGAAGTGCAGTTCCCGCAGGTAGCCGCTCACAAGGCGCATTATCGGTCCATTCACGTATCCAAGGTGGCGCGATGGCCACAGGGGGATTGCTGGTGCTCGTGGCCTGCGCTTTCCTCAACGCGGCAGTCCTGGGCGATGGTGATACGGGCGGTTCGCTCTGGTTCGCCGTCCTGATCGGCTTGTACATGTTGGCCTACGGCATCGTGAAGCGATTAAGCCTGACCTTCCTGCCGCGCCCCGAAGCCGACGCTGGCAACTCCCGGGAGCACCACCCGGCGGACTAGACCACTTGGAGGGGAATAGATCGGCCGGCCACGCGGTTTTATATGCAAACGCATTGAACCAAGTGGGAGGAAGCCATCGTGGCCACAGAAATCGTCGTCATCTCCGGAGGGTTGGGCACGCCCTCGACATCGCGCATGCTGGGCGACCAGCTGGGCCAGGCCGCCGCAGCGGCGTTGGCGGACGACGGGGTCGAGGCCGAGGTCTCGATCATCGAACTACGCGACGTGGCCGTGGACATCGCGAGCACGATGGTGGCAGGATATGCGCCGCCTCGTTTGGCCGAGGTGATCGGGCAGGTGGAGCGGGCCGATGCGCTCATCGCCGTAAGCCCGGTCTTCACCGCCTCCGTGTCCGGGCTGTTCAAGTCCTTCCTCGACGTACTCGATCCCACGGCCCTGGACGGCAAGCCGGTCCTGCTGGCGGCCACCGGCGGCTCGGCGCGCCACTCGATGGTGGTCGACTACGTGATGCGCCCGATCTTCAGCTATCTGCGCGCCAATGCCATGCCCACCGCTGTGTTCGCGGCTCCGGAGGACTGGGGAGGCGACACCGGAGGCGGTCAGCTGGGCCAACGTGCGGCCCGCGCCGGCGCCGAATTGGCCCGCGCGCTGGGCGGTGTCCGCGCCTCGGCCGAGCGCCCCGATCCGATGGAGTCGCTGCCCTTCGAGGAGCTGTTGGCCAATATCCAGCCCGGGGCCTGACCGGGTCCGGACGTGCGTGAGGGGCGGACCCATGGGTCCGCCCCTCACGTCTTCTCTCAACAAACAACGCCAGGCACGCCCGCGGCATCCGTGCCCCCGTGGGGGCGCGGTCCGCGAGCCAATCCAGCGCCGCCGTCGTGCCTTATTTGTCGGTGAAGCCGTCCTTGAAGTCCTTCGCGGCTTCCTTGACGTGCTCGCCGGCCTGCTTCGTGCGGGCGCTGGACTGATCGGCCTTGCCCTCCGCCTCGAGGCGCTCGTTGTCGGTGGCCTTGCCGAGACCTTCCTTGGTCTTTCCAGACATCTCTTCGCCCTTATTGGACATCTTGTCTCCGAGTCCCATTGCGCATTCCTTTCATCGGTACTGCTCAGATGGCGGTTCGGTGGAACCGTCGTGCCGGTCGGCCACGGCGTGACCCGCACGGTGACTTCCACGCTAACGGCGCAGGGTCCATCCGTCTAGCCGAAAGTGCCCTGCGCGAACATGACTTCCGTTCCGGTCCTGGCGGCTTCGGCGGCATGGAGCCGATGCACGAAATGGCGTTGGATGTGGCCGGCGGAATATGACGTCCATCACGCGGCCGATCGTATACGATATGGGGACGAGTTGGGATGTGACGGCACCTCGTGGACCGGGTCGCCGTCGTCCCGCAGGATCAGGAAGGCCCATGCCGACATGCTCAGCGACGAGACCATCACCGCCATTGCCGACGAACTGGTGGAGGCCGGACGCACCCGCACACCGGTGCAGCGCCTGACGGCGCGCTACCCGGAGATGACCATCGAGGATTCCTACCGGGTGCAGGATTTGTGGCGCCAGCGCAGCGAGGCCAACGGGCGCCGGCTGGCGGGGCGCAAGATCGGCCTGACCTCCCGCGCGATGCAGGTGGCCACCGGGATCACCGAACCGGACTACGGCATCATCTTCGACGACATGGTGCTGGAGAACGCCTCGACCATCGAGTGGAAGCGCTACACGCACCCGCGTGTGGAGGTGGAGCTGGCTTTCGTGCTCAAGGAGGACATCTCCGGGCCGGGCGCGACCATCTTCGACGTGCTGCGGGCCACCGAATACGTCACCCCCGCGCTGGAGATCCTCGACTCGCGGATCGAGATGGAGGGGCGCACGATCGTGGACACGATCAGCGACAACGCCGCCATGGGTGCCATGGTGATCGGCGGCCGGCCGGTCGCCCCGGACGCGGTGGACCTGCGCTGGGTCGCGGCGATCCTGTACAAGAACCAGGTCGTCGAGGAGACCGGTGTGGCCGCCGGCGTGCTGAACCACCCGGCCGCCGGGGTGCACTGGCTGGCCAACAAGATCGCCCCGCACGGCGACGGGCTCAAGGCCGGGGAGATCATCCTCGCCGGCTCGTTCACCCGCCCGATGTGGGTCAACGAGGGCGACACCGTCTTCGCCGACTACGGAGAACTGGGGACCATCACATGCCATTTCGCGTAACCCCCGACCCGTCCTTCCGCGACGCCCTCGCCGCAGCAGACCGCCCGCTGGCTGGCATCTGGGTCTGCTCGGCCTCCCCGCTGGTGGCCGAGATCTGCGCCGGCGCCGGCTTCGACTGGCTCTTCATCGACGCCGAGCATTCGCCGAACTCCCCGGAGTCCGTGCTGGCCCAGTTGCAGGCCGTGCGCGGCTACCCGGTGGTTCCGGTGGTCCGCCCGGCGGTCAACGACACCGTTCTCATCAAGCAGTACCTCGACATCGGGGCCCAGACACTCATCGTGCCCATGGTGCACACCGTGGCCGACGCCGAGGCGGCAGTTGCCGCCGTCCGGTACCCGCCGCTGGGGGTGCGCGGCGTCGGCTCCGCATTGGCCCGCTCCGCACGTTGGAACCGGATCCCCGGCTACCTGGACCGCGCCTCGGAGACGATCACGCTGATCGTCCAGGTCGAATCGGCCGAAGCCGTGGCCAACGCCGCGGACATCGCCGCCGTCGACGGTATCGACGGGATCTTCATTGGCCCCTCCGACCTGGCCGCCTCGATGGGCGTCCTCGGCCAGCAGGACCACCCGGACGTCGTCGCCGGCGTGGAGTCAACGATCGCCGCGGTGAAGGCAGCCGGCAAGTTCGTCGGCGTCAATGCGTTCGGCGAGGCCGCTGCACGGCGCTACATGGACGCCGGGGTCGACTTCGTCGGGGTCGGCGCCGACGTGGCGCTGCTGGCCCGGGGGACAGAAGCACTGGCGGCGAAGTTCGTCCCGGCAGATCCGGCAGCCAGTGGCGGGGCGCCGGCCAGCTACTGAGGGAGCGTGCCGCGGCATGGCGGTGGTGTAGACATGCTACGGCCTCACGTCGTGGGGCCCGTTCCTCCAGGCCCCGGGGTGGCCGGCAGGACCCGCCCGCAAACCTCTCCGAGGGCGATGGAGCCGCCGGCGGCACCGGGGGCCGTCGCACGCAGGATGATGTTCTGGCCATCTTGGAGGAATCCCATGTGAGTCCCGTCGCCAAGGACCAGTGGTTCGCTGCCACCCCACGTCAGTTCGAGGAATGAACCGCGTTGGTCCCGTTCGGGACCCGAGATCGTTCCGGAGGCGAAGAAATCGCCGGGACGCAGCGAGGCCCCGTTGACCACCATGTGCGTCAGCATCTGGGCGCCGGAGTAATACATGCCGGCGTAGGGGGGCCTGGAGACGACTTCACCGTCGACCTCGACTTCGAAGTGGATGTCGAAACCCCCGGGGCCGGTTTTGTCCGTATCCAGGTAGGCCGCCGGCTTCGCAACCCGTTCAGGCAGCGCCACCCGGGCGTGGTCCAAGGCGGGCAGGGGGACGACCCATGCGCCGATCGACGTGGCGAACGACTTGCCCAGGAACGGGCCCAGCGGCACGTATTCAAAGGCCTGGATGTCACGGGCGGACCAGTCGTTGACGACGACGACGCCGAAGATGTGGTTCTCCGCGTGTGCCAGGGGGATTTCGCCTTCCGGAGCGCCTCCGCCGACGACGAACCCGAGCTCGGTCTCGATGTCGAGTCGCTGGCTGGGTCCGAATGTCGGATCGGAGCCGGGCTCCGGCCGCAGGCCCTTGGGGCGCACGATGTCGGTGCCCGAAACCGCAATGGTGCCCGACCGTCCGTGGTACCCCACCGGAAGGTGATGCCAGTTGGGTAGCAGGGCAGCCTGATCGGGACGAAAGATCTTCCCGACATTCGAGGCGTGGTGCTCGGAGGCGTAGAAATCGACATAGTCCGCGACCGTGAAGGGCAGGTGGAAGGTGGCGTCGGCCAGCGAATGGCCGAGATCACGCAGGGCATCGGTGCTGCCTTCACCGCTCAGGAACGCCGTGATCCCCGCACGTAGGGCATCCCAGGTGGTGTGTTTGGCCTTCAGGAGGGCGTCGAGGTTCGGCGCATGCAGGAGATCCACGATCGATAGATCGAGATGGGCCAGTTGGCCGAGCTCGTGTGCGGGGTAGGCCTTATCGCCCAGCCGGATCGCCAGCCATGGCTCCTCTCCGGTGGTGGAAACCGAACCGAAGGGCAGGTTGTCGACTCCGTAGCCTGTATTGGCATACTGGGCCGCGGCGCTGCCGTGGGGATGATTGATGCTCATGCTATTTCTGCCTTTTCTGCTAGTGCTGCCATACCGGGCTCCATGAGTCCCAGCCGTTCGAGTGAGTGCGCGGGTTCGGGGACGCTGCACGTCCCGAAGGACACAAAGGTCAGCCGCCAGTCAGGCCGAAGCGTCGCAAAGGAGCCGACGAGAGTATCCGCCCGGGTGGACTCAAGGGTTGCCGCCGCGTCGCCGACGGCAGCCCCCGCCTGGAGCTGGGCCACGGCCACGGCAATGTTGATGAATCCATGGTGTGTGAAGCCCGTGGCGGTGCTGGTGAAGCGGATGGCCTCATGCAGGCCCGCGGTCAGCTTGAAGGGGACCTCTGCACGCACCGCCCGGTCGATCATCTCGGCGAGTCCGCGGGAGGTGGGAAACAGGTCGGCCCGCACGCCGCCGGTCCGGAACTTTGCACGTGCCGTGAACGGAACGAGGTCATCCACGACGCCGGCCCGGACGCGGTCTGCGTCTAGCTCCACATACATCGAGGCGTCCGTGCGCCTACCGAGCTCACGGAGGAACCCGAAGTCGGACGTGTTGTCCCCGAGCTTGATTTCCAGCCCGGCCAGCTTCAGGCAACGGTACCTGGCCATGTCACTGATCACGGTGGGCGCTTCCTCGTCGAGGGTGACGACGTGGATGTCCACGGGCTCGGAGCCGGCGGCGGCGACCTGTCGGTTCGCATCGGCCAGCATCGAGACCGGAAGGACCATCGGGCCCATGATGCGTGCGACCGCCGTCCGTCGACGTGCCAGATGGTCTTCGACCGCCTGCGCCAGCGGGGCATTTCCCGGGGGGTAGACTGCCGCATCGTCAAAAAAACCGGAGAACACGTCGGGGGAGTCTCGCCGGCTCATGGCTGGTCCTTCCAGCGTCCGGTCCAGGACGCTGCATACTTGCCGTCATCGACGGCCAGGGCGGCCTCGCCGAGATCGAGCGGGCGGAACGTATCGACCATGACGGCGAGCTCGTCGAAGTATTCGATCCCGAGGGACGCCTCGATCGCTCCGGGCTGCGGCCCATGAGGGTGGCCCCCCGGGTGGACGGAAATGGAACCCTTCCCGATCCCGGAGCCCTTGCGGGCCTCGTAGTCGCCATCGACATAGAACATGATCTCGTCCGAATCGACATTCGAATGATAGTAGGGGACCGGTACGGACTGCGGGTGGTAGTCGACCTTGCGGGGGACGAAATTGCACACCACGAAGTTGTGGCCCTCGAAGACCTGGTGAACGGGCGGGGGCTGGTGCACCTTTCCGGTGATCGGCATGTAGTCGTTGATGTTGAAGACGTAGGGGTAAAGGCAGCCGTCCCACCCCACGACGTCGAATGGGTGGCTGGGGAGCGTGTGGATCGTCCCGGCGATGCCGCCGGCCCCGCGACCGCGATGCTTGATGTAGACGTCCACATCCGTTCCCTCCCTCAAGAGCGGTTCGGAGGGGCCACGCAAGTCGCGCTCGCAATACGGGGCGTGCTCGAGCAGCTGGCCGTGCTTCGAGAGGTAGTTGCGCGGCGGCCCGATATGGCTGTTGCCTTCGACGAAGTACAACTGTGCCACTCCCTCGTCGATCACCCAGCGGTGGGTCGTCGCGCGCGGGATGATGACGTAGTCCCCGGCGGATACCGGGAGCGAGCCGAAGACCGTCTCGACCGTGGCGCGGCCGCGTTCGACGTACACGCATTCATCGCCTATGCCATTGCGGTAGAGCGGCGAGGTCATACCGACCCATGCGTAGCTGATCCTCACATCGCCGTTGGCCAGGACGAGGCGCCGACCGGTGACCGCGTCGGTTCCCCGGGCCGATTCCTCCGTAGAGAGATCGTGCAGCTTCAGGTGGCGCGGCACCAGCGGGTGGTTCGGTTCGGTCGTGAGATCCGGGAGATTCCACTTGCGGGCCCCGACGAGGGACGAAGGGATGCCGCGGTGGTACAAGAGCGATGAATCCGAGGAGAACCCCTCCTCACCCATGAGTTCCTCGTAGAGCATGTTCCCTGATTCCGTTCGATGGACGGTGTGCCGAGTTTGGGGAATGGTGCCGAGTTGGCGGTAGTAGGCCATGGGCTCCTCCTTCAGGAGATGGGTGGGCTGCGTCATAAAAATAGTACATGTGTGTACTAAAATTGGCGACTCTAAATTAGATTTTTCTCGAGAGGACCATGGACTATGCCCGTTGGCAGACGACGCACGACGCCATCGATGACCCGTTGGTCGACGTCGGGTCGCGACGGGAAGTGTGTCGATTGGACGTGGCGAAAACGACGTAGAAAGATTCACCTATGGACTATTGGGATTTCATTGATTCGGCACACGAAAACCTCGGACGCGAATTCGATGACATCGATTTGTCGGCCAATATGGTGATCCTGGCGTTGAACCGTGCCTCGAGTGCCATTACCTATGACCTCGAATCTGCCGTACACCGCAGTGAGGGCGGCTCCTGGTCCTCCTACAGGTTCCTCTTCGTGTTATGGCACGCCGGGCCGATCTCCGCACACGAACTCGCACGCCTGACCAACATGACGCGCACTGCCGTGTCGAACATGTCCCATTCGCTGATCGGTCGAGATCTCATCGAGAAGCAACCATCCGCTGCGGATGGCCGGTCCGTCACGCTGAGCCTGACGGAGGCGGGGCTCGTGTTCATCCGGCAGCTGTTCAGGGTACAAAACGAACGCGAGAGCGGGTGGGCGTCATCCCTATCGGATATCGAGCAGGAACTGCTGATCATGTTGCTGCGCAAACTCATGACGGGGCAAGGTGTCGACCACCTGCGCTTGCGTTCCTAGTGCCACCGTGGTGAGGCGCAGCGGCCAGAAGCCGAAAGCGCGCCGGTGCGTTGGCAAGCAATGCATAAACACCGGGTCTGCCTCCAGCGGTATCTAGCGCGGACCCCCGGGGCTCACTGGGCGTTTCCGGCGGTCCGGATTCCATCGCCGCCGTCAGGGGCTGTGCAGCGGGTTGCGGGCCGCCAGATGGCGTGCCACGGAGTCGATTGCCGCCTGGCTGCGCTGGGAGGGGCGATGGTCGGCAAGGGAGACGGCGGTGATCGCGTTCGCGGGGATGTTGTCGGCCAACGGAACGTACGCGATCTCGTGTCCCTCGAAGCTCTGCCGATGCCCGGGGATGGTGTTGACCAGGCAATAGCCG
Source organism: Arthrobacter sp. ASL1 (assembly GCF_056680475.1). Lineage (NCBI taxonomy): Bacteria > Bacillati > Actinomycetota > Actinomycetes > Micrococcales > Micrococcaceae > Arthrobacter > Arthrobacter sp. ASL1. Next base: position 921,723 of record NZ_CM155284.1, on the reverse strand, counting down.
AGTCCCTGGGCGACGTATTCACGGATGGTCTCGATGTTCCCCGATCGCAGGCGGGGAGGATGGGCGACCCCCAGCCCCATCAGCATGCCCAATATGGACTCGGCGGTCGGTGGGACATCGAGCAGGAGTAGCGGCAGATCCTGGACATCGTGGATGAACACGCTGCTGGCCGTCGCCCGGGGATGCGTGGCCGGCAGCATGACATGCATCGTCGCGGGTGCGAGATCGCTGTGGGCCAGATCGTGCTCGAGCATCCTGCGGTAGATGAACCCCACGTCGAGTTGACCACGACGGACGAGTTCCTGGAGTTCGACGGCGCTGCCCTCGACCAGACGGAGTGCCACTTCCGGGTGCTGCTCGGCTAGATCCCGCACCATGGCGGGGAGGAGGGCGGGGGACAGCGTCGTCAGGCAGCCCACGCGCAACAGCCCTCGGAGCTCGTGCTGTTCCTCCAATACCGCCATGTGCGCCGCAGCGATCGATTCGAGGGCGTTCCGGGCATGGGGGGCCAGCCTCAGTGCCGCAGGTGTCGGGGTGATGCGTTGTGCCTTGGTGCGGACGAACAACGGCTCGCCGAAGGCCCGTTCGAGCTGGGACAGTGCCATCGACAGGGCGGATTGCGAGAGGTGGGATGCCCGCGCTGCAGCGGTGACGGAGCCGTGGTCGAGCACGGAAACGAAATATTGGAGTTGCCGGATCGTAGTCTCAGCCATCGAATTCCCTTATGTCTGCTTTCAGATCTATCGACTATACAGCGGTTGTGATGACGCTCACGATGGAAATCGACCAATGACCCGAAAACGGAGGCAATGAATCATGGGCAGTGCAACACGAACATCCGGGGAACAGTCCTCCGGTCCCCGGGTCGTGACCCTGGGGACTGCTGGCGGTCCCCGTTGGTGGGCGCGGGGGCAAGCAAGCGAGCGGTGCGGCATCTCCACGGCAATCATCGTCGACGACGGCTTCTACCTGGTGGATTGCGGTCATGGCGTTGGTCGTCGCATCCACGAGGCTGGTCTGGACTTGAAGGACTTGCGGGGAATCTTCATCACGCACCTCCACTCGGACCACACCATCGACTTGGGAAGCTTGGCGATCTTCGGGCTGTATGAGCTTGGCTCTCGCATCGGCGACCCGGTGCCAATTCTCGGCCCTGGCGATCGCGGTATGTTGCCGACGCTGTCGTCGCGGGCCTCGATGATGCCGGATTACATTGCGCCGAACCGACCGACGCCCGGGACCAAGGACACGTTCAACCTCTTGATGGAGGCCTTCGCGACGGACCTGAACGACCGGATCATCGATTCCCTCCGACCCTCGCCGCATGAGCTGTTCGAGGTGGCGGACATCGAAATCCCGCCGGGAACCGGGTACCACCCGAACGACAACCCCACCCCCGACATGGAGCCGTTCGTCGTTTTCGAGGACGGGCACGTCGTGGTCTCGGCGATTCTCGTGGAACACCCACCCATAGCACCGGCCTTCGCCTTCCGTTTCGATACCCGCGAAGGTTCGGTCACCCTCTCGGGTGACACGGCACCGACCCCGAACATGATCGTCCTCGCCAGCGGCACTGGCCTGCTGCTCCACGAGGCGATCGACTTCGACTACATCGACGGTATGTACGCGGGAACCAGCGACCCGGTGGCGGTTGCCTCCCGGGACCACCACTACAAAAGCCACACAAGTGCTGCCGACGCCGCGAGGATCGCCAACAAGGCCGGGGCCCGGCGTTTGGCCTTGCATCATCTCGTTCCCGGTACCGCCCCCCAGTCGGTTTGGGAAGACGCCCGACGGAACTTCACCGGCGACTTCTACCTGCCCGACGATCTCGATACCATTCCCTTTGGAACCCAGGAGTAAACATGTCCACCTCCACCAACCCCGAACCGCGAACGCCGATGGCATCCAACGAACATGGCCAGACGCCGGCCCTGCAGGTGTCCCTGAAGACTCCCGAGATGAAGCGCGTGCTGGCTTCGAGTTTTATCGGCAGCGCTGTCGAATACTACGATTGTTCCGATTCTCAGATTATTCCGATTTCTGCGTGAGCGGTCCTGTGGCTTGTACGATCTCTCCTTGCGATCGGGATAAACCTGTTGGGCCCGGAAGCTAGCGCCCGGCATCCTGGGCCGGGGAATTCCCCATGGACTCGGGAAGAGTGGCCTGTGCATCGTGGTGTGACCGCGGCCCGTTCCCGAGTGGCCGCGACCATCCGATGGAGGTCTGGGTCATGGAGAAGGGTCTATCAACGCTTGTCGGGGGCGTGCTGGCGGAAGCCAAGCGCATTGGCTTGGCCGATTCGACAGTCGGGTACTACCGAAGCTGCTGCCGCGTGGTGGTTCGGTACTGCGAGAGCCGGGGGATCGATCGGTTGACAGAAAAGATCGTGGCGGAGTTCCTGCCGGCCATGGACGAACGGGTGCAGCGTGGCCAGATCGGTCCCATGACGCGGTCGACGCTGGAGAAGACAGCCGAGATGATGCTGCAGTTCCAGCAGACCGGTGCCGTTCTCTGGCGACGGCGCAGGCCGCCCTCGGGCTTGGGAACACCGGGGGAATCAGTCCTTGTTGCCTTCGCGGAGTCGCTGCATGACGAGCTGGCATCGCGTTCGGTGAGCTCGATGGTCGGCGAGGTGCGCCAGTTCCTGCGCTATCTGGAAGGCACCGGCTGCACCCTTGGATCTGTGACGCTTGATGAGGTCCGCGGCTTCCTCGTCGAGGCCGGGCCCCGTCACACCTCGGGCATGGGCAACACCGTGTGGGCCATCAAACGGTTCTTCAGGTTCGCCAACCAGGAGGGCTACTCGATGTTGGGGGTCGAGGTGATGCTGGCCAGAGTCGGGCCGCGGCGAGTACGGGCGCTGCCGTGCTTCACACCCGAGGAGACCGCCCGGATCCTCGCCGCGATCGAGACCGGCTCTGCGCGCGGGAAGAGGGACTACGCGATGGTCCGGTTGGCGTTGTCGACCGGATTGCGCTGCGGCGACATCCTCTCGCTGAGGTTGGAGCAGATCGACTGGCACCGGGATGAGATCCGCCTGGTCCAGCACAAGACCTCGGCACCGCTGACGCTGCCGCTGTCGGCAGAGGCCGGCAATGCGATCGCGGACTGGCTCCTGCATGGCAGACCGGCATGCCATGCGCCCGAGGTCTTCGTCCGCGTCCGCGCCCCGTTCGTGAAGCTGAGCGGGCCGACCGGGGCGCAGGTCATGAACCGGTGGCTCCCCAAGGCCGGCGTGTCCCACCGGGCCCACGACGGCAAGACCTTCCACGCCCTGCGTCGCACGACGGGCACCCGCCTGGTCGAGTCCGGCGCCGAGCTGGAGCTGGCCGCCCAGGTCCTCGGCCACGGCCGCCTCGACTCCTCGAGGCGCTACATCGCCTTGGCCGACGGGTCCCTGCGGGAATGCTGCCTGCCGCTTGACCAGTTCGCCCCCACCATGGAGGCCCTGCGATGAACGCGTTGTTCGGCAGCGGCTTCGCCTCCCACATCGAGGCGATGCTCGAATGGCGGACCGGTCTGGGCTACGCGAGGACCTTGGCCTATCCGATGCAGCGCTTCGACAAGTTCTGCCAGACCCATCGACCCGGCGAGACGATTCTGACGCGGGAGCTGGTGACGGCCTGGTGCGCGGAAGGAACCTGCACCGAATGGCCGGCGTACAAAACCCGCGCGATCCGCGAGTTCGGCAAGTACCTGACGATGATCGGCATCGAAGCGTTCCTCCTGCCCTCCGACTGGATCAGTCGCCCCGCCAGGACCCTGCCGCACATGTTCACCGACGAGGAGCTGACCTGCTTCTTCGCAGCGACTGACTCATTCCCGGCGAACCCGGCAAGCCCGTTCCGCGAATACACGATCCCGGTGTTGTTCCGGCTGGTGCTCGGCTGCGGGCTACGGCCGCAGGAAGCCCGGCGGCTGCGCCGCCGTGACATCGACTACGACCAGGCGGTCGTGGTGATCGAACAGTCAAAGCGCAACAAGGACCGCCGTGTCCCGATCGATGCCGGCATGGCCGCCCTGCTGGCCCGCTATGAGGAACTGGCGAACCTGCGCCGCCCCGACCGGGAGTTCTTCTTCGAATACCACCCCGGACAGCCATATCCGGGCCGTTGGCTGACCGCTTCGTACCACCGGTGTTGCGCCATCGCCGGGGACCTGGCACCTGGCTCGACGCCCTACACGCTGCGCCACAACTTCGCCACACGCACCCTGACGCGCTGGGTCGAGGAAGGCCGCGACCTCAACGTGTGGCTGCCCTACCTGTCGGCCTACATGGGCCACGAGAGCTACTCCGGCACCGCCTACTACATCCATTTGCTGCCCGAGAGACTGTCCGCCACAGGGCTGACCGGCGTGGCAGGAATCATCCCGGAAGTGACGCCATGACCACGTCTAACGACAGCTTCTACCGGCATCTGCGCGAGTGGTTCACCGTGTTCCTGCCCCGGCAACGCGGCGCCAGCCCGCACACCATCACCTCTTGTCGCCACACCTGGAACATGCTCCTGGCCTACCTCGCCGAGAGCCGACAAGTTCCGCTGGACCGGATCACCTTCACGATCCTGGACCGTGCCTGCGTCCTCGGATTCCTGGAGCACATGAGGACCACACGTGGATGGACGGCGACGACCTACAACCAGCGCCTGGCCTGTATCCGTTCCTTCTTCAGGTACGCCGCCACCGCCGAACCGACACTGGCCATGCACCTGACCGAGCTCAACGGCATCCCCGCGCTGAAGGCCCCGGCTACCCCGACCGTTCGCCACTTGACGACCACCGCCATCGCCGCCCTGCTGGCCACTCCCGACCCCGCCACCAGGATCGGTGCGCGAGACCAGTTCTTCATGATCCTCATGTATGACCTGGCCGCCCGCGACGCCGAGTTGCTCGCCCTGACCCTCGGCGACATCGACGTCAAACGGCTCACCGTCGAGCTGACAGGGAAGGGATCCAAACCCCGCCGCCTGCCCATCACCACCGAGACCGCCGCCCACTGCCGCCGCTACACCGCAGCCTTCCACCCCGATCCTGACCCGGCGCAACCGCTGTTCTACACGATCCACGGACACCGCAAGACCCCCATGTCCGACGACAACGTCGCCAGGTTCTTGCGGCAGCACGGTGCCAAGGCCCGTGAAAGCTGCCCCGAAATACCAGAGAAAATCCACCCCCACATGCTGCGGCACTCCCGGGCCATGCACCTCTACCAAGCAGGCATGCCCCTGGCGCTACTCACCGAATGGCTCGGTCACGCTGACCCCGAGACCACGCTGATTTACGCACACGCTGACACTGAAATGAAACGTCAAGCCCTCGCCAAAGCCACCGGCGGAATCAGCACCAGTCCACCAGCCGTACCGATCTGGCACCACCACGAGGACATCATCCAGCGCCTATGGGTCACGTCCCGTGGAGTGGTGGAGTTTACCTCGACACCGTGCGGGTCAGTGATCTGATTATGAGGCAGTGAGTTCGGGGATCAAAATCGCCTCCTCGACCTCTGCCGCGGGCGCCGCCTCGACGGTCTGGAGCGCGGCCATGGACGCCTCCGAGAGATAGCGGCGGTCCCCGGCTTCCCACTCGTCGTGCTGCTCCACCAGGACCGCGCCGGCGAGCCGGAGCAGGGCCGCGGGGTTGGGGAATACCCCGACGACATCGGTCCGTCTCTTGATCTCCTTATTGACCCGCTCCATGGGATTCGTGCTCCAGATCTGGCGCCAATGCCGGTTCGGGAATCCGGTGAACGCGAGCACGTCGTCGCGGGCATCGCCGAGCATCCCGGCAACCTTCGGATGGGACTTGGCAAGCATCCGGATGACCTCGTCGAACTGGGTGTTCACGTGCTCGGCGTCGGGCTGGGCGAAGGCGGTGCGGATGATCGAGGCGACCATCTCCTGGGAGCCCTTCGGCACGATCGAGAGCACGTTTCGCATGAAATGGACCCGGCAACGCTGCCACGCCGCCCCTTGGAACACGGTCGCAATGGCCTTCTTAAGCCCCGTGTGCGCGTCGGAGATGGCGAGCTTGACCCCGTCCAGGCCGCGGGCCTTCAGGTGCCGCAGGAACGCCGTCCAAAAGCCCTCGTTCTCACTGTCCCCGACGTCGAAGCCCAGGACCTCGCGGCGACCGTCGGCGGCGACGCCGAAGGCGACCACGATCGCCTGGGAGACGACGCGGTGCCCGACGCGGGCCTTGCAGTACGTGGCATCGAGGAAGACGTACGGGTAGCCCAGAGCGGAGAGGTCGCGGTCCCGGAAGGCGGCGACCTCGTGGTCCAGGTCCTGGCAGATCCGCGAGACCTCGGACTTCGAGACCCCGGTATCGGCGCCCAGGGCCTTGACCAGGTCATCGACCTTGCGGGTGGAGACGCCGTGCAGGTAGGCCTCCATCACCACGGCGTAGAGGGCCTGGTCCACGCGGCGTCGGCGTTCGAGCAGGGCCGGGAAGAACGAGCCGTTGCGCAGCTTGGGGATCTTCAGGTTCAGGTCCCCGGCGGTGGTGCTCAGCGTCCTGGGCCGGGAGCCGTTTCGCTGATTGGTGCGGCCCTCGGAGCGCTCGAAGGGGGCGGCGCCGATGAACGCGGTCGCCTCCGCCTCGATGAGCTGCTGGTATAGGGTTTCGGTCGCGGTGCGGATCCGGTCGGGGACATCGGTGAGCTTGAGTTGTCCGAGGAGTTCGAGAAGGGCAGACTGGTCTAGAGCCATCGTGTGTTTGTGTCTTTCCGTGAGTTCTTTGATCGGTACTCACTGACCATCGCACGATGGCTCGCTACTTTAAGCGTGCAACTCGCTGACTAGGGAAATTACACCACTCCAGGGGACGCAACCCGCCTATGCGGCCTCACCGGAGGCTAACCCTTTTATCCCGACAACCGCACCACCGGTGCAACTCCGCCCCAGGTCACGCGCCCGTCCAGCAACGACACCAACCCTTCTCGGAATAATCTGAGAATCGGAACAATCTGTGTTATTCCGAGGTCGGAATAACACCGATTTCCTGCTCTATGCCACGGCCGCGGCCATCGTTTTCAACAAGATCTACTTCGTCGGCATGACGCCGGCAATGGCGACCTTTGCATCCTTCGCCACCTTCGCCGTCGGCTACCTGGCGCGGCCCGTGGGCGGTGCCATCTTCGGTCACTTCGGCGACCGCGTGGGGCGCAAGAAAATGCTAGTGGTTTCCATGTTGGTGATCGGTTTCGCGACGCTGGCCATCGGTCTGCTGCCAACCGCAGCCTCGATTGGCATGGCCGCACCCATCATCTTGACGGCCATCCGGCTCGTCCAGGGCATCGCAGTCGGCGGTGAGTGGGGCGGAGCGGCCCTCATGGCGCTGGAACATGCACCGAAGCATGAACGCGGATTCGCCACCTCCTTCGCCACCGCCGGCGGCCCCGCCGGGGCGATTCTGGCTACGCTCGCGCTGTCGGCGTCCTCCGCACTGACCGGCGATGCCTTCCTGACCTGGGGATGGCGCATCCCCTTTCTGCTCAGCACCGTGCTGGTCGGCATCGGATTGTTCATCCGTGTGAAGGTCTCCGAGTCGCCCCTTTTCGAGCAGCTGGAGGAAGCCAGTGCCCGCCGCCGGCTGCCGCTGATGGAGGTGCTGGCCCGCCACCCGCGGACGGTCGCGGTGGCTTTGGTGGTTGCCTTGGGCTTTGCTGTCACGCAAGGACTCATGACGGTGTGGGGTGTCTCCGTTGCCATCGATTCAGGCGCGCCCCGCACCGGGGTGTTGAACTGGAAGGCCACTGGCGCGGTCGTCACCCTGATCATGACGTTCGCCGCGGCCCGCCTGAGCGACCGGTTCGGCCGGCGGGTGATCATCTCCAGCGGGGCCATCCTGGGAATCGTCCTGGCCTATCCGATCATCGCGCTGATGGAAAGCGGAACGCTGGCGGGCTTCGGGATCGGGATCGTGCTGGGCAACGGCATCGTCCAAGGTCTGCTCTTTGGTCCGGTCGGCGCCTACATCGCCGAGTTGTTCCCCACGTCGGTGCGTTTCACCGGTGCCTCACTGGCCTTCCAAGGCGCCTCGGCTCTGGGGGTTGGGCTGTCACCGCTGATTGCCCAAACCCTGGTGTTGGAGACCGGTGCCAGCCCGTTGGTCTCGCTGTTCTGGGGCGGGATGCTTGCAATCGTCCTGATCGTTCTGCTCAAGAACAAGGAGACGTCCACAAAGGAACTGGCGTAGTCGAAACCGCGCGGGAGCCGTGGCCCCAGGCCCGGCTTCTGCCGGCGCACAAACGGAGCGCCCGCCGAAGTCCTCGGCGATTCGTGCCGCAGCCTCCTGCAGCCTGGTTGAAGACCAGACCCAACGGGCTGGGGCCCCGGCGGTCGGGCGGGTCGAGAATTGCGGCGCCGACTCGTAGAACAGCGCCGCCTCGTCGAACGCCTGCCATGGCTGCGCCAGGTTCATGCGGTCGATCCCGGCGACCAGGCACTACGCCGGTGCCTCCCCGGCGCCCTCGCCAACGCCGGTGCCGGGTGGCCGGGCCCGCCGTGCCGAACTCGTCGGCCCAGGCCGTGTCGCCGGATCGGCGGCGAAGAAGACCTCGGTGCCGTCGGGATGAGGACCCCGCGCACCACGGCCTCGTCCGTGGTGTTCTGCCGGGGGGCCGGCGCCGCATTCAGACCGCGGGAACGCTCGATGATGGAGTCCGGGTCCGCGACCTGGAAGCCATTCCTACCCCGTGCACGGGATACGTTCAGTGGTAGGTCCTCCGCACAGGCGGTGAGCGCGGTTCAGACCGATCGGGCGTGCAGGCTGCGGTTCTTGACGTTGATCGCGCGCTCGTAATGGACCAGCAGCTCGTCGCAGACCGAGGCCCAGGAGCGGGTCTGCACCGAGGCGAGGGCCGTTGCCGCGAAGGCCGCGCGCTTGGCGTCGTCATGGGCCAGATCGGCCACCCGCCCGCGCAGCCCCTGCAGGTCCCCGGGCCGGTAGAGCCAGCCGGTGCGGGAGGAGTCGATGAGGTCCAGCGGGCCGCCGCGGCCGACGGCGACGGCCGGCAACCCCGAGGCCATGGCCTCCTGGATGGTCTGGCAGAAGGTCTCCGATTCGCCGGGATGCACGAAGAGGTCCAGGCTGGCCATCATCGTGGCCAGTTCGTCCCCGTCCAGGAAGCCGGCGAAATGTGCTCCGGGCAGGCGCCGGCGCAGGGTCTCCTTCAGTGGACCGGAACCGACGATGACCAGCCGGGTGCCCGGCAGGTCGGCGAGAACGGACAGGTCCTCGACCTGCTTCTCGGTGGCCAGGCGGCCCACATAGCCGATGAGCCGTTCGCCGTCCGGGGCCAGCCGTGCGCGCAGCCGGGCATCGCGCCGCGTCGGTGAGAAGCGCTGGGTGTCGACGCCGCGGCGCCACATCCGCAGCCGCGGAACCCCAGCCTGCTGCAGTTCATCGAGTGAGTGGCTGCTGGGCGCCAGAGTGACCGTGGACGCCTGGTGCATGGCCCGTACGTGGTTCCACAGCACCGGCTCCAGCCACGGCACCCCGTAGCGCCTCGCGTAGGCCGGCACCTGGGTCTGGTAGATCGACACGAGCGGAAGCCCCAGCTGTCCGGCGGCCTGGATCGCCCGCCAGCCGAGCACGAAGGGGCTCGCCACGTGCACCACGTCGGGGCCGAACCCGGAGATCAGCCGGCGGATGCGCGCCACGGTCCCGGCCGCGACCCGGACGTTCGCATAACCGCTCAGCGGCAACGAGGGCAGGCGCACCACCGGGAAGCCCTCGACCATTTCGACGCCGGTGCCCGGCACCGTGCCCGTGCGGGCCCCGCCGATGCCGGCCCCCGGGGCCGCCGTCTCCCCGGGGCGTGCGCCCTCGGGGGTGCCGCCGGCCGGGGCGATCACCAGGGCCTCGTGTCCGGTCCGGCGCAGGTGCGCCAGGACCTGGAGCACCGAGTGGGTGACTCCGTTGAAGTGCGGAAGGAAGGACTCTGCGACCACGACGACTCTCACACCGGAAAGTCTGCTGTGCCCGCATGATGCCGGGCTGAATTCGGGGCGGCGGACAGGTGAACATCCGGGCACCGCCCGGGCCCACGGGCCCGTGCCGCCGTCGTACCCGGTTCCCGGGTCGCGTCGTTGGCACGGTTCGCCGGGCTCAGGTGGCACGATTGAGACGATGAAAAAAGCGCAGCAGTCCGGCTCCGGCCGGCGGAAGAGCCCGGGGGACAAGAGCGGTCGCGGGGGCGCGGCCGTCGATTCCCTGCGGGAATCATGGCGTGAGGGCATCCCCATGCCGCTCTGGCTCCAGGGTGCCCTGGAGTTCATCCAGTGTGCGTTCTTCTCCGCGGCACTCGTCGTCGTCCCGCTGATGGCCGTCTGGTTCTCCGACGGATTCGCCCATCGCTCGCTCGACTCGGTGTTCCGCATGTGCGGACAGGTGTGGCTGCTCATCCACGGGGTGCCGCTGGAACTGAACCTGGCCGCCGGCGGCGACTCCCCGGCCGTGGTGAGCGGGATGCTGACGTTCATCCCGCTGGGGCTGACGCTCATCCCGTTCTTCCTGGCCTGGCGTTCCGGGCGGCGGATCGCCCGCGCCTCCTACACCGACCAGCTGTGGCAGGGCATCGCCGGGGCACTGGGCGCCTACCTGCTCGTCGGGCTGGTCACCGGTTTCGCCGTGCCCACCGAGGAAGTCGGGGTGAACCTGGGTGCCGCGTCGTTGATCCCGTTGATCCCCGCCGGGCTCGGGGTCATCGTCGGCGTCCGGCGCGAGGCCGGCTCCTGGGGACGGCTGTTCGGCGTGGACTTCGTCGAATGGATCGCCACGACGAGCCAGCACTCCCGCTGGGCCGGTTCCTACCTCTGGTCGGTCATCCGCGCCGGCCTGGTGGGCTACGCGGTGACCTTCGGCCTGGCGGCGTTGGGACTGACCGCCTCCCTGGCGATGCACTGGCTCCAGATCTCGAACATCTACCAGCAGCTCCAGCCCGGACCGATTGGCGGAGCCGTGTTGACGATCGCCCAGCTCGGCGTGGTGCCCAACCTGGTGCTGTGGTCGCTGGCCTGGATCAGCGGCGGCGGCATCACCCTGGGCGTGGGCAGCACCCTGGGGCCGTTGGGGACCGCGGTCGGCCCGCTGCCCGCCATGCCGGTCCTGGGCGCACTGCCCGCCGGCGACCTGGGCTCGGCCTGGGTCTTCATGCTGTTGCCCGTGCTCGCCGGCATCCTGGCGGGTTGGTGGTTCCTGCGCGAGGGCGAGAACCACTTCGAGGACTGGATCTCCATCCGGCTCAAGGTGCGCTGGGCGGCGCTGGCGTTGTCGACGCTGCTGCTGGGCCTGTTCATCGGTGCGGTCGCCGGCCTGGTCTCGCTGCTGGGCAGCTGGCTGGCCGGTGGTTCGCTGGGCATCGGCCGGCTCACCGAGCTGGGCCCGAATGTCTGGATGACCGCCGTGCTGCTGGCCGGCGAGGTCGGGTTGGGCGTCATCATCGGCTACCTGGTGGCCCCGTTCCTGGAGCGCGACCCGGTCCTGGAGGACTGAGGCCGAACGGCTCAGGCCCGGACGTCGTGCAGGTGGTGGGCGACGTCGTGCCAGGCGTAGCGGGCCAGCGTCTGGATCGTGAATTCGGCGCCGTTGCCCCGCAGCCCGCGCCGGTGCAGGTCGCGGTTCAGGACGGCATCGAAGGCGTCGGCCAGTCCCCGGCCCGCTGCGGCCAGCTGGGTCGCGACGACCTGCGGTGACTGGTGGGCATAATCGTCCTCCAGTGCGGTGGCGTCCTGGTCCCAATCGGGAAAGGTCGGTGCGTCCTCCATGTACATCAGGTCCAGGCGGTAGTGCATCACCTTGAACACGTCGCGCACGTGAGCGGCATATTCCAGTGGGCTCCAGATGGTGGGCGCGCTCCGCACCGCCACGTCCTCGCGGCGCAGCACCCCGGCCCAGCGGGGCAACGATGCGCGCAGGTCCGCGGCGATCTGCTGCGGGCTCATGGCCGATGCGTCGGTACCGCATTCGTCGCAGCGCCGAGCGATGGCCCAGGTCCAGTCCTTGGTGTCCGGTTCCGGCTGGCCGGGGCCGCCGTCCGGGGCCGGTGCTTCGGGGCTCATGTTCCGATGACTCCTTGGAAGGTCGAGAGCTTCTGTTCGTAGTCGTGCTTGCACTGCGCCTGGGAGCGGTCGGTGACGGTGTCCGCCAGGCACTGCTCGTACTCCGCCGTCGGCTGGTAGAAGACGACCTGGGTCGAGGTCGAGATGGTGAACAGCAGGCACGCGAGCGTCGCCAGGGGGACGGTGATCCGCAGGACCCCGGGGAGCTTGCGCCGCAGCACCTTCACTGAGGCGACGATCCCGCAGACGACGCCGGCCCAACCGAACGCGACGGAAGCGATCTTCCACGGCAGTTCGATGGACGAGGTCAGGTAGGCCAGGACGACCAACAGCACGACGGCGCGGACCCATCCACTGACGGCGGCCAGGCGCGCGGCGGCGTCCTCTTCGGGTGCAGGCATGTCCTTAGCCTAGTCGGGCGCCGACCAGCACCTAAACTGGCAGGATGCGCATCGTTGTCCTCGTCTCCGGTACCGGTTCCAACCTCCAGGCCGTCATCGACGCCGTCGGCTCCGGGGAGCTCGACCTCGAGATCGCCGCAGTCGGCGCGGACCGTGCCGGCACCGGGGGAGTGGGGCGTTCGGATGCCGCCGGGATCGAGACGTTCGAGGTGCCCTTCCGCGACTATGCCGACCGGGCCGACTGGAACCACGCGCTCACGCAGAAGTGCCTGTCCTACAAGCCGGACTACGTGGTGTCCTCGGGCTTCATGCGGATCGTCGGCGAGGAGTTCATCGCCGCCTTCGACGGCACCTACGTCAACACCCACCCCGCACTGCTGCCCGCCTTCCCGGGAGCCCACGGCGTCCGCGACGCGCTGGCCTACGGCGTCAAGGTCACCGGGTGCACCGTCCACATCGCCGACGCCGGCGTGGATACCGGCCCCATCCTGGCCCAGCGTGCCGTCGAGGTGCTCGACGACGACACCGAGGAGTCCCTGCACGAACGCATCAAGGTCGCCGAGCGCACCCTGCTGATCGAAACCCTGTCGTCCCTGGCCGCGGGGCACCCCGCCCGCCGGTAGCCCGGGCGGCCACGTCACGACGGCGTGGGGACCGTGGCCACCCGGGCAGCGCGGGCCAGCCGTGCCCGGTTCCGTTGCCCGCGGTGCGCTGGGTACCGGAAATCGTTCCGCGATCCGGTCCGTTGACGATTCCTACTGGATCTCGGACCCGGGGTCGGGCAACTGCACGACCCGTTCGACACTGACCGAGGCCACGCCGTCGAGCGCCTCCAACCCGGCACGGCGCTCCTCGGCCACGGTCCCGGTGACCATGCCCAACGAGCCCAGGACCTGTTCGACGTCCATGCCTGCGGCGCGCAGCCGCCCGGCGGCCTCCTCGACCTCCTTGGCCTGCGCATCGGTGAGGGTAACGGTCACCCGGGTGCTCACGGTGCGTCGTCGCCCGGGCCGGGGTCTGCGGGTTGCGGGTCCGGTGGCGCGGCCTGCGGGGCGATGACGAGGCCGGAGCCCACGTCCACCGAGGCGGCGTCCAGCCGCTGGCCCACCTGGACCACTTCGGCCCAGAGCTCGCGGCCGCGCAATCCGGTGGATTCCGCCAGCAGCGCGGACACCCCCGCCGCGTGGGGGGTCGCCATGCTGGTCCCGCTGATCGTGTTGTAGCGCTTGGGCATCGGCCACGAGGAGTACACGGCCACGCCCGGCCCGGCCACGTCGACTTGGCCGCCCTGCAAGGTGGATGAACGGGCGGAGAAGTCGGCGACATCGAGGGCATCATCGACTGCCGCCACGGCCATGACGTAGGGGCTGTTGGCGGGGGTGCCGACGAAGCCCGGGTTCCCGGCGGAGCGCTGGGCGTTGTTCCCGGCAGCGGCAACGATCAGTGTGCCGTGTGACAGGGCGCGTTTGCCGGCAGCCACGTAGGGCGGATGGATCTGGTTCACATCGGCGCCAAGCGACATCGAGATCACCGCGCATCCCTGGGATATGGCCCAGTCGATGCCCGCCAGGATGCCGGCGTCGGATCCGGACCCTTCGTTGCTGAGCACCTTGCCCGCATAGATTTCGGCCTCGTAGGCGATGCCGTATCCGCGCCCACCGGAAAACTGCCGAGGGCCGCAGGAGGTGCCGATGCAGTGGGTTCCGTGCCCGTGCCCGTCATGTGGTGGTTCGCCATCGACGAAGGACTTGGTGACCACGGTCCGCCCGGCGAAGTCCGGGTGCGTCTCGTCGAAACCGGTGTCCAGGACGGCTACCTTGATGCCCTTGCCCGAATAGGGGGATTCGGCGGCGTGGGTCGCCAGCAACCCCCAGGTGAACTCATCCGTGTCGGCGAACGACTCCGGGCTGCCCGCCTCGGCCTCGGAGCGGTGCTTGCCCGCGGTCGGGGTCAGGATGTGGTGGATCAGTTCCGGATACCAGCGCAAGTGCGGGGTCCCGCCGACAGCGCGGGTCCGCAGCCCGGCCAGCTCGTTGTCGCCTGCCGCCACCACCGCAATGTTCAACTCGGAGAAGAACGTCCCGACGGTTCCGGTCATGGCCTCGGTCCGAGCCGCGTCGGTATCCAGGGCAGCCAGGTCCCGGGTGTTGGCAACATGCGTGAGGCCGCTGCTGGCCAGAACGCCCATCGGGTCGGCTTCGTCGTCGTCGAAAACCACAATGTAGCGGCCGGTGTGTTCTCCGGTCGAGCCGGAAAAGTCTGGATCCAACATGGCGCTGCCTCCACCCTAGTCACCGGGGAAGGACCCCCGGTAGGGTCAGTGTAGCCCCGGGAATCGGCCGGGGGAATGGGCCGGAGGAACCGCGCTAATGCAGCGCCGAGCCGCGGGTTTCCGGAGCCCGCAGGGCCATCCACGCGACGGCGATCAGGACCAGGGCACCGGCGGCAAGGAACGCGTTGGCCAACCCGAACACCGGCCACAACCATGCGAAGAGCAGGGGGCCGAACCCGGCGCCGAGCCGGCTGAAGGTGGAGGCCCAGCCGAATCCGGAACCGCGGAGTTCCGTCGGATACAGTTCCGAGACGTAGGTGTAGAGCACCGGGATCGCGATCTGGATGATGAACCCGAAGACGAGGAGCCAGGCCACCGCGAGGCGGGGTTGCGACAGGGACAGGGCGACCAGCACCAAGACGACGGCGGCCAACGGCCCGGTCACGCCCAGGAGCCATTTGCGGCCCACCCGGTCGATCAGCAGTGCGGCGACCGCCACGCCGGCCAAGCCGACCGCGGCCATGCCGGCCGTGCTGAACAGGGCGGCGGACTCGGCCATGCCGGCGTCGAGCAGGATGGTCGGCATCCACGTCAGCGCCAGGTAGTAGACGAGCAGCACCGTCAGGAAGAGGCCCCAGGCCGCCGCGGTGATCCGCCAGTTGAACGCCCACACGCGGCGCAGCTGGTCCAGCCATGACCCGGCGGACAGGGCGGGGACCGTGGCCGCATCGGGCAGCGTGTAGGGCTCCTCGACGGCACCGGTGCGGCGCACCAGGTCATCGATGACGGCCGAGGCCTCCCGCTGGCGGCCGGCACGAATGAGGAACAACGGGGATTCCGGGACCGAGCGGCGAATCCAGAAGACGAGGAGGGCCGGCAGCACCATGACCAGCAGGATCAGCCGCCAGTTCCCGGTGGCGGCCTGGATGACCGCCGAGATGAAGAACGCCGCGGCCGCGCCGACCGGCCACCAGCCGTCCATGGCGGTCAGTACCCGTCCACGCTGCCTCGCCGGGGTGAACTCGCCGACCAGGGCGTAGTCCACGGGGATGCACCCGCCGAGGCCGACACCCGCCAGGAAGCGGCACGCGGCGAAGAAGATGAAGTTTGGGGACAGCGCCCCGAGCACCGTGAACACCGAGAAGATCAGCAGCGTCCAGGTGAATGCCTGGCGCCGTCCGATCCGGTCGGCGATGGTGCCCCACATGAAGGCGCCCAGCGCCATGCCGATCAGGTTCGCGGTTCCCAGCCATGCCGCCGTCGTGCGCTCGAGCCCCCATTCCTGCATGACCAGGGGGATCAGCGCGCCGTTGAGGGTGACGTCCCAGGCGTCGAACATGAACCCGAGCCCGCCGATGACGAAGATCCTGCCCTGCACGCCCCACCGCCAGGGCAGGTTCTGGACGATCGCGTCCCCGGAGCGCAGGGTGCGGTACTCGTTCATGGCGTAGGGGTCCCCTCGGGTCTGGCTGGCGGGAAGATGTGGCCGTGCGCCGGCGTGGGCGGGCGCGGGCGGCCACCCAGCTCAAGATTAGCCGTTGTGATGGCGCCGATGCTGCCGACATGGTCTGGGTCCGGGAGATCGCGGGCACTACACTTGGTGGCGATCACCACACATCTGGCGTGCATTGCCGCACGCCTGAAGGGACCTGCACAACATGTCAGAGGAAACCACCGAGCGCGGAACCGAGCTCGAACCCCCCAAGAAATGGAAAATCATCGGCCCCGGCCTGGTCGTGGCGGCCACTGGCGTCGGCGCCGCCGATATGGTTTCGACCCTGGTCGCCGGCTCCAAGTTCGGCTACGGACTGCTCTGGGCGCTGATCGTCGGCGTCATCCTGAAGATCGTCCTCGTCGAGGGGGCCGGACGCTACTCCCTGGCCACGGGCAAGACGATCTTCGAGGGCTGGCGCACCCTGGGCCGCTGGCCCGTCTGGTACTTCGGGCCCTACATCATCATCTGGGGGTTCATCTACGGCGCCTCGGCCATGGCGTCCACCGCCCTTCCGCTGGCCGCGATCTTCCCCATGGTCCCGCAGTGGGTCTTCGCCATCGGCACCGGCCTGGCCGGATTCCTGCTGGTCTGGTTCAACCGCTACTCGGTCTTCGAGAAGATCACCGCAGTCCTGGTCGGCCTGATGTTCGTCACGATCGTCGGCCTGGCCATCATCGCCGTGCCCGACGTGCCCGCCATGCTCGCGGGCCTGGTCCCGCGCCTGCCCCACGGCTCCGTGCTGTACACGCTGGCCCTGGCCGGCGGCGTCGGCGGCACGATCACCCTGGCGGCCTACGGGTATTGGCTGCGCGAGAAGGGTTGGGTCAAGCCCGGCTGGATGCGCGTGATGCGGATCGACAACACCATGGCCTACGTCATGACCGGCATCTTCGTGATCTCCATGATGGTCGTCGGCACCGAGGTCGTCGCCGCTGCCGGTGTCACCATCGACGCCGGGGACAAGGGCCTGATCGACCTGAGCGACGTGCTCAAGGAAAAGTACGGCACCTTCATCGGCATCGCGTTCCTGGTCGGCTTCTTCGCCGCCGCGTTCTCCTCGGTCATCGGCGTGTGGAACGGGGTTTCGCTGATGTTCGCGGACTTCTGGGGCAACATCCGCGGAAAGGGCTCGGACCACAAGGATTCGCGCGCGCACGGCAAGTACTTCCGCTTCTACATCCTCTGGCTGACGTTCCCCCCGATGCTGCTGCTCCTGCTGGGCAAGCCCATCGCCCTGGTGCTGGCCTACGGTGTCCTCGGCTCGCTGTTCATGCCGTTCCTGGCCATCACGTTGTTGCCGCTGCTGAACACCAACCGGGTGCCCAAGGAATGGCGCAACCGCTGGTACACCAACACGGCGCTGGTCATCACCGCGGTGCTGTTCATCTGGCTCGGCATCTACCAGCTGGTGACCACCATCCTGAAGTACGTGTAGCGGCGGCTCACGCCACCGGCATCCCGGCGGGCGCCGGACGGACCCACCCAGGGGCCCGTCCGGCGCCCGTTGGCTTTCCTGGCACCACGCCGGGTGAAAGGCCTTATGCAGGGATCGCTGGCGGGGGTAGGCTCTGGTCATGGGAGTGGATTGGACGGCTTTGGAAGAGGCAATCCGGCGATCGGCATTGCGACAGGCACGGGACGTGATCGAGCATCATCCCGAGCACGTCTTCTATGCGGTGGCGCTCGATGGGGTGTCCACCGAACCCAGCGGACGGGTCGAACTCCCGGTCCTGGCCCTGAACTCCGAGCAGGCGCTCACCCGTGACCGCGGCCCCGTGGAGGTAGCCGACCTTGTCACCGAAGAACCCGAGGAAGTCGAGGAGGACGGTGAGGGGCCCGATCCGCTCAACCTGGGGACGGATTCCGACGCAGCCACCGTGGACGACGACGTCGAGGACGAGGCCACGGACGACGAGTCCGACGACGATGATGGTTTCGACATCGACGGGGAACTGCACCGACTGGAGGAAGAGGGCGAGGCCACAGAGGCCGACTCCAGCTACTACTCGGCCCGCTGGAACCCGCCGGACTGGCATTGGTGCTCGATGGAGCTCTTCGACGAATCAGCTGCCGAACTCTGGAGCCAGGCGCTCACCCGTGTCGCCGAATCCTCCGGCTGGGAACCGACGATCCGCCGCTTCTACGAGGTGCTGCTTTCGGTCACCGCCAGCCTGCGCGAGGAACTGGCCCAAGGCCGTAATGCCGACATCGTCGTGTACGTCTCCGACGACGACCACGCGGACGCCCTGTTGCGGCGCTGCCTGACCCCGGAGCAGCTCTCGCGTCATTTCCCCGATCTGGTCTCCTAACCGGCTTCGGCCGTCGGAAGGCGTACCTCGGCCACCACCGACCGGGTTCCCGACCGGACCTGGACCCGTTCGATCAGGGGTAGCTGGACCGGTACCGGACAGGTGATCGCCGACTTCCCGGTGGTCGTGGCCGTCCATGAGCCGACGCGTTCGGCTCTACCCGAGCCGGACTGGACCCACAGTTCCAATACCCCGGTCGTGGGCAGATCCGTGGCGGTGAGCGACAGCTCGGTCCCCCAGGCCTTCTTCTCGAGGTCCACCCGGGCCTGGACGCCGCGCTCGGAGGTCAACGTGTAGCTGGCCGTCGGCGCCGGCGCAGCGGGGTCCGTCGGGGAACCGGCCGCGTACCCGATGGCCCCACCGGCAGCCGCCGCGATGACGGCCACGGACGCGGCGAGCGCGACGGCCCGGCGGCGGGTGATACGCCGGCGCTCGTCCAGGCTCCGCAGCCACGCCTCGACCGGGCGACGCCTGCCGGCGTCCGTCGTGCCGCTGGCCACGGGGCGGACCGTACCGGCAGTGGGCGCGCCCCCCGCTGGCTGGCCCCCGCCGAGGAGTTGGTTGGCCTCCCGGGCCGATAGTGCTCCGAGCCGTGCGGGCAGGTCGCCGAGCCGGGCCAACTCGCTGCGGCACGCGGCGCAGCCGCTCAGATGCTCCCCGAATCGGGTCCGTTCGCCGTCCGAGAGCCCACCGAGCAGGTAGGCACCCAGGTCGTCGTGGCCGCCCGGTGTGTGGTCGATGCCGGTCATCCTTCCACCCCCATTTCCTCCAACACCGAACGCAGTTCGCGCAATGCGTAGAACGCCCGCGATTTCACGGTCCCCACCGGGATCCCCAACTCAATCGCGGCCTGGGCGACGCTGAGCCGGTTGTAGTGCAGGGCCAGAACCACGTCGCGGTGCCCGGCACTGATCCTGTGCAGCGCCTCTTCCATGAGCACGCGGGTGAGCAGCTCATCGATCCGCTCGACGGCATCGGGCATGGATTCGAGTGACGGGTCCGCACCGGAACGACGCGGGCGGCTGGCGGCCCGGCGGTAGTTGTCGATCATGACGTTGCGCGCCGTCCTGAACAGGTAGCCGCGCAGGCTGCCGGAGATCTCCGGGGCTGCCTGCCAGACCCTCAGCACCGTTTCCTGCACG
Source organism: Arthrobacter sp. ASL1 (assembly GCF_056680475.1). Taxonomy (NCBI): domain Bacteria; kingdom Bacillati; phylum Actinomycetota; class Actinomycetes; order Micrococcales; family Micrococcaceae; genus Arthrobacter; species Arthrobacter sp. ASL1. The sequence continues at coordinate 902,039 of NZ_CM155284.1, read as the reverse complement.
ACGTCCTCGGCAGCGTTGGGATCGCCCGAGGCGCGCCGGACGAAACGCAGCAGCGCCTCGCCATGTTCCCGGTACATCTCGGCGACCACCATCTCGTCCATTGACTGACCGTTCTTCCGCGTCCTGCGCATGGCCTCACCTCCTAGGACGCACGACGTCGTGCAATGGTTCACTTCCCCTGGCCGGGCCCGGAACTTCCACCGGTCGAGCTGAACCCATGATGTTCCCCATCCGTCTTAAGCGGTAGGGGAGCGGTAACCCAGCCACCCGGCCGGGGCGCCCCGCGAGGGAAGGACAAGGCGATGCGCAACATGCATGCACGCCGGCTGGCGCTGGCAGTGACCGCTCTGGCGATCACGACGACGGTGCTCTCCGGCTGCGGGGGAGGCAACAGCACTGCGGGCCAGGCCAGCGGCGGTGGTGGCTATGGGGCCGCCGCCAGTACGACGTCGGCCCCGGCCGCTTCGGGAACCGACCTGGGCACCAAATCGACCGGCCTCGGGACGATCGTCGTGGACGGGAAGGGGATGACGCTCTACTACTTCAAGAAGGACGCCCCGGGTACGGACACCAGCGCGTGCACGGCTGAATGCCTGGACGCCTGGCCCATCGCCAAGGCCTCCGCGGACCAGCCCACGGCTGCGGGTGTCTCGGGGAAGATCGGGACGATCAAGGCCGCCGATGGTGGCAAGCAGCTCACCCTGAACGGCCTGCCGCTGTACTACTTCGCCCAGGATAAGGCACCCGGCGACACGCTCGGACAAGGGCTGAACCAGCTCTGGTACGTCGCGGCACCCAACGGGGAGATGATCACCGCCTCGCCCGCCTCAACCGGCGGCTACTGACGCGGACGGGCAAGGTCGCCGGCCGGTCAACGGAGGCCACATCGACCGACGGGGGTGCATGCAACAAAAAACGCCGGGCCATGCGCTGGACGGTAGAGTGGGCAGCACCCCCACCCGCTGATTTCCCAGGGAGCTTTTCGTGAGCCAAACCGTCCTTGACCGTGTCCCGCTGCGTCGGGCACTGATCTCCGTCTACGACAAGACCGGGCTCGAGGACCTGGCACGTGGCCTGCACGCGGCCGGCGTCTCCATCGTGTCCACCGGTTCCACTGCGTCGAAGATCGCGGCAGCCGGCGTCCCGGTCACGGAGGTCTCCGAGGTCACCGGGTTCCAGGAATGCCTGGACGGCCGCGTGAAGACGCTGCACCCGCGGGTACACGCCGGCATCCTGGCCGACCGCCGCCTGCCCGAACACGTCCAGCAACTCACCGACCTGGGCATCGAGCCGTTCGACCTGGTCGTGGTCAACCTGTATCCGTTCGTGGACACCGTGAAATCCGGTGCCGGGCAGGACGCCGTCGTCGAGCAGATAGACATCGGCGGGCCCTCGATGGTCCGTGCCGCGGCGAAGAACCACCCCTCGGTCGCCGTCGTCGTGGATCCCGCCACGTACGGGGACGTCGTCGAGGCCGCCCAGTCTGGCGGATTCGACCTGAAGACCCGCCGCCGCCTGGCATCCCTGGCCTTCGCGCACACTGCCGCCTACGACACCGCCGTCGCCAGTTGGACCGCCGCCCAGTTCGGCGACGACGATGCCCCGGCGAAGTTCCCGCCCTACGCAGGCGTTGCCCTTGAACGGGCCGAAACCCTGCGCTACGGGGAGAACCCGCACCAGGCGGCCGCCCTGTATGTCGACAGCTCGGCCCCTGCCGGCATCGCCCAGGCCGAACAGCTGCACGGCAAGGCGATGAGCTACAACAACTTCACGGACGCCGATGCCGCTCTGCGTGCCGCCTTCGATTTCGCCGACCCGGCGGTCGCCGTGGTCAAGCACGCCAACCCGTGCGGTGTCGCCGTCGCCACGCCCGGCGCCGATGACCCGATCGCCGATGCGCACCGCAAGGCCCACGCCTGCGATCCGGTATCCGCCTACGGCGGGGTGATCGCCGCGAACCGCACCGTCACGGCAGGGATGGCCGAGACCATCCGGTCGATCTTCACCGAGGTCGTCATCGCGCCGGGCTTCGAGCCCGCGGCCCTGGAGATCCTCACGGCCAAGAAGAACATCCGCCTGCTGCAGTTGCCGGTCGGCTACGAGCGCGACGGCGTCGAATACAAGCAGATCTCCGGCGGCATGCTCCTCCAGGCCTCGGACCGGATCGATGCCGACGGCGACGACCCGGCCAACTGGACGCTGGCCGCCGGTGAAGCCGCCGACGAGGCAACGCTGGCCGACCTGGTCTTCGCCTGGCGCGCCATCCGGGCCGCCAAGTCCAACGCGATCCTGCTCGCCCGCGGCGGCGCCACCGTCGGCGTGGGCATGGGACAGGTCAACCGCGTGGATTCCTGCCGGCTGGCCGTCGAGCGTGCCAATACGCTCGGGGTCTCCGTCGAGTCCGACGTCGATGCCGCCGGTGGCGCGTCCGGAGCCGCGGATGCCTCTTCCGAAGAGCGGGCCCGCGGTGCCGTCGCCTCCTCCGACGCGTTCTTCCCGTTCGCCGACGGACTGCAGATCCTCATCGACGCCGGGGTGAAGGCCGTGGTCCATCCCGGCGGTTCGATCCGGGACGAGGAAGTCGTCGCCGCGGCCAAGGACGCCGGCATCACGATGTACTTCACCGGGGCACGCCACTTCTTCCACTGACAAAGCGGTGCCTTCCCGGCGCCGAGCACCTGTACGGCACGGCCGGTTCCCCACACACCGGGGGACCGGCCGCTGCCATCCGGGGCCCACCGCGGGCGGGGAGAAACTCATCCATTGGGGTGATCCCATCGACACGAATTGTCGATACATTGGGCCGACGGATCAATGGAGGGGGACCACATGCTGAATGCAACCATGGGCCAGCTGACGGCAACGGTGGAAACAGCGGATGATGGCCAGGGGAACCTGCTGGCGGGCTTGGTCATCGGTGCGTTTGCGCTGGTCGCGGCCATCTGGTGGTTCATCCACCGGTACCGTGTCTCCCGTCGTCCCGCGGCCGGCCGTGCCGAGCACGAGATGTTGCGGGAAGTGCATGGCCTGCGCCCGGAGCAGAAGGCAGTACAGGACCAAGCTTCCGTGAATTACCTGCGCCGCGGAAGAATCTAAGGCGGGGCCGGGCCGTGCGGTGCTTTTGGGGATCGACCAGGAAGCGGGAATTTCCCTTGCCCGCCCGTACCGGTTCTCGTAGGCTCCGGGAATGGGTCCACGCCTCGCGCGTCACGTGATCCGCCTGCTGGCCCTCATGGCCGTGGCGGCACTGTGCGGCTGCTCCGCACCGGCCACAGACAACTCTTCACCAACGTCAGCGGGCACTTCCACGTCGCAGGCCGTCGACGTCCCCAACGACACCCGCTGTGCAGCCCCAGTGGCCATCACTGCCCAGAACCTGGCTACCGGATCCACCAACGCACCCGCGGCGACGTGGGGACACGGCACCACGGGTGTCCTGCTGCTGCACCAGACCGATGGTGACGGCATGTGTGGTTGGGTCGCGGCGGCGGACACCTTGAACGGAATCGGTGGTGGTACCCGGTTTTTGGCTTTCGATCTCTGTGGCTACGGGCAGGCCGAATGCGCCGGTACGGAGGCCAACCAGAAATCCCAGATGATCGCCGGGGTCAAGCACCTGCGGGCGAGCGGGGCCCGCGAAGTGGTCATAGTGGGAGCCTCCCTTGGCGGATACCTGGCTGTTCATTGGGGCCGTGCCGCAGGCGCCGACGCCGTGCTCAGCCTGTCCGGCTATGGGATGGCCGGCGAAGAATCGTTCCGGAAGGACCTCCAGGTCATCGGCCGTCCGGTGCTGCTGGCCATGTCCCAGTCCGATGGCGAGGATCGGTTCGCGGAGTTGGAGCGACTGGCTTCGGACACGGGTGCTGAATTTACCGGCTTCGATACCGGCCATGGCTACACGATGCTGCCCGAAGCCATCGATGTCGTGGAAACGTGGGTCCGGCAGGTGGCTAGCGTCGAGCCGTGAGGACCTGATGCGCCAGGGCGGAAGATGGATCGAGGTCGGGCAACATGGCGGCCCCCTCGAGCGAGGTCGCCAGTGGTTCACGCACCTCGAGGTGCGGCCACAACGCAGCCAGCCGGGCGGTGAGTTGCGAGCGCACGCGCTCGCCCCGCAGGACCCCGCCGAGGAAGCAGACGGCGGGGGACTCCGACCGGTCCTCACCCACGCGGCGCAGCCCGGCGGCCACGGCCAAGGCGAGTTCCTCGGCCGCGGCGTCGCAGATGTCCCGGGCCACCTCGTCGGTCTCCGCCAACCGGGCGACATGTGCCGCGTAGGACGCGGTTCGCCGGATGCGGTCGGGATCGCGCTGCAGGTCGACATAGGCCTGGGCCAGGTCCGGGAACTCGGAGAGCATGACCTCGGTGAGGGCGGTGGCCGGGCCGCGCCCGTCGAAGGCGCGCATGACCGCGACGAGTGCCTCCCGGCCCAGCCAATATCCGCTGCCGGCGTCGCCCATGATGTACCCCCAGCCATCGATGCGCACGACCTCGGTGGCCCCGACAGCCAGCGTCACGGATCCGGTCCCCGCCGCGATGACGGCTCCGCGCGCATCGCCCAGGGCGCCCAGGTAGGAGCTGACGGAGTCGTGGACCAGATGGACGGTGGAGACGCCGAAACCCGCTGTGGCGGCGAGCAGGGCAGGTGCCAGGCTCTCGCCGTCGGTCAACCCCGAGAGCCCTGCGGACACGGTGGTGAAATCCAGCCCCGAAGCTGCCCGCGCCCGGCCGACGACGTCGGCGATCTGCGGGGCCAATGGGCGGTCGGTGAGGATGCCGCGGAATTCCTGGATCGGCAGGCCACCGCGGGCGGTGCCGTCCACGTCCCGAACCTGGGCGCGGATTCCCGTCTGCCCACCATCAATCGCCAGTGCCGCCTCGGGCATGCCCGCCACCCTTCGTCGGTAAGTGTTCGTGACGCCGATGCGGCGCCCGGAACATCATACCGGGCGTCGACCCGGCTGTGAGATTGGACACGAGGCCGACGATCGACCCGCGTGATGTGTGGCATTTCACAAATGGTGGCCTGGGGCAACCGGTAGCGTGGTGGCGACGGACGCCACGTCCGCCCCGAACGACCATCACGATCCACTGGAGCCACCATCATGAAGATCACCCGCACCCTGGGCGCAGGCGTTGCCATCGCCGCGGCCTCCCTGGCCCTGGCCGGATGTGCAGCCGGGGAACCGGCGGCCACACCGTCCGCCTCCTCGGAAACGGTCACCGTCGCCGCACCCGAAACGAACGCGCAGATGAAGGCCGAGGGCGCCGCCGGGCTCTCGGCCACCACGTTCTACTACTTCGAGGCGATGACCTACGCCCTGCAGACGGGAAAGACCGAGGGCATGCTCGCCGTCACCGATGACTGCGCGACCTGCACGAAGTCCGCCGAGGCCATCGCCAAGGTCTACGCCGACGGCGGCAAGATCGAGGGCGGCCAGCCCAAGCCCCAGGACGTCGCCGCCGTGGGCCAGGTGGACAAGAAGGGCGAACTGAGCGCCATCGTCCCGTTCATGCAGGATGCCGAAAAGACCCTCGACAAGGACGGCAAGGTCGTGGACCAAACCGAGTGGGACGCCGACGGGACCACCTACACCGTCACCGGACGCTACGCCGACGGCAGCTGGAAGATCACCTCGCTGAAGGAGACCCCGAACGCGAAGGCCCCCGAGGCCGAGTAGGCGCACCGCCTACCGCTGGACATCCGGTACGACGCCGGCGCCTGCCCCTCGTGGGGCGGGCGCCGGCGTCGTCTCATGCCGGTACGGAATATGGGCCGGAGGGGCCACTCGGGTAAGTTGGAGACGTTGAGATCATCACGTTGATCTCCCCAAACCGTTGACCTTCAGGGAGATGCCTCACCCATGGCAAAGATTATCTATACCCACACCGACGAAGCGCCGATGCTGGCCACCTACTCCTTCCTGCCCGTCGTCGAGGCCTTCGCCTCGACCGCCGGCGTGGACGTCGAGACCCGCGACATCTCGCTCGCCGGCCGCATCATCGCCGTCTTCGGTGACTTCCTGACCGAGGAGCAGCGCCAGCCCGACGCGCTGGCCGAACTCGGTGCCCTCGCGCGGACGCCCGAGGCGAACATCATCAAGTTGCCGAACATCAGCGCCTCGATCCCGCAGCTGAAGGCGGCCATCGCCGAACTCCAGTCCCAGGGCTACGCCCTGCCGGACTACCCGGACAACCCCTCCTCCGATGAGGAAACCGACATCCGCTCCCGCTATGACCGCATCAAGGGCTCGGCCGTGAACCCCGTACTGCGCGAGGGCAACTCGGACCGCCGCGCACCCCTGTCGGTGAAGAACTACGCCCGCAAGAACCCGCACACCATGGGCGCCTGGTCCAAGGACTCCAAGACCAACGTCGCCACCATGGACGGCGGCGACTTCCGCGCCAACGAGAAGTCGGTCGTCATTGCCGACGACGACCAGCTTGAGATCCGCTTCACCGCCGAGGACGGCAGCGTCAAGGTCCTGAAGAAGGCGTTCCCTGTCCTGGCGGGCGAGGTCATCGACGGCACGTTCATGTCCGCGGCGAAGCTGGACGAGTTCCTGGCCGCCCAGGTCGCCCGCGCCCAGGACGAGGGCGTGCTCTTCTCCGCCCACCTGAAGGCCACCATGATGAAGGTCTCCGACCCGATCATCTTCGGCCACGTCGTCAAGGCGTTCCTCCCCGACCTCTTCGCCACCTATGGCGACGACCTCGAGGCCGCTGGCCTGAGCGCCAACAACGGCCTGGCCGCCATCCTTGGCGGGCTGGACGAGGTCTCCGAGAGCGTGCGTGACGGCGTGAAGAAGGCCATCCAGGACGGGCTGTCCAACGGCCCGGCCATCGCCATGGTGGATTCGGACCACGGGATCACCAACCTGCACGTTCCCTCGGACGTCATCGTGGACGCCTCGATGCCGGCCATGATCCGCACCTCCGGCCACATGTGGGGCGCCGACGGCGGCGAGCACGACACCCTGGCCGTCCTGCCCGACAGCTCCTACGCCGGCGTCTACCAGGCCGTCGTCGACGACTGCCGCGCCCACGGCGCCTACGACCCGACCACGATGGGCACCGTCCCGAACGTCGGCCTGATGGCCCAGGCCGCCGAGGAATACGGCAGCCACGACAAGACCTTCGAACTTGCCGCCGCCGGCACCGTGCAGATCGTCAATGCCGCCGGCCACGTGCTCATCGAGCACAAGGTCGAGCAGGGCGACATCTGGCGCGCCTGCCAGACCAAGGACATCCCGATCCGCGACTGGGTCAAGCTGGCCGTCACCCGCGCCCGCGCCTCCGAGACCCCCGCGGTCTTCTGGCTCGACGAGACCCGCGCCCACGACCGCAACCTGATCGCCAAGGTCAATGAATACCTCGCCGGGCACGACACCGAGGGCCTGACCCTGGAGATCATGTCCCCGATCGACGCCACCGCCTACACGCTCGACCGCATCCGCCGCGGAGAGGACACCATCTCCGTCTCCGGCAACGTGCTGCGCGACTACCTCACCGACCTCTTCCCGATCCTGGAACTGGGCACCTCGGCGAAGATGCTCTCCGTGGTCCCGCTGATCAATGGCGGCGGACTGTTCGAGACCGGTGCCGGTGGTTCCGCCCCCAAGCACGTCTCGCAGCTGCTGAAGGAAAACCACCTGCGCTGGGATTCCCTCGGCGAATTCCTGGCCCTGGCCGTCAGCTTCGAGCACCTGGCCACCTCGACCGGAAACGCCCGCGCGCAGGTCCTGGCCGACACGCTGGACGCCGCCACCGGCACCTTCCTGCTGGAGAACAAGTCGCCCAAGCGCAAGGTCGGCGAACTCGACAACCGCGGCAGCCACTTCTACCTGGCCATGTACTGGGCCCAGGAGCTGGCGAAGCAGGAGCAGGACGCCGAGCTGGCCGCAGCCTTCGCCGAAATCGCGAAGGACTTCGCCACGAACGAGGACGCCATCAACGCCGAACTGCTCGGCGTGCAGGGCTCCGCCGTGGAGCTCGGCGGCTACTACCGTCCCTCGGACGAGGCCGCGACGCAGGCCATGCGCCCGTCCGCCACGCTGAACCGCGTGCTGGACACCCTGTCCCGGAAGTAGCACGGTCGCCGGGGTAGCCGGCTTCCCAGAGCATGACGACGGCGCGTTGCCCGGTGATTGCCACCGGGCGGCGCGCCGTTTGTTGTGTCCGGGCCGGGAGGCAAGGGCCCGCGGACCATGAAGGGGCTTGAGCCCCGCTATGCGACTTGTCGGAGAAGGATGGCAGTGGGGGGTGCTCTCACCATTCCGAGAGTCTTGTGGCGACTATTGTGGCTCTTCACAATCCAGAGTGTATGGGGCCTGAATCCTCCGCATTCCAGCAGTGATCGGGCGATGTAGTTCGTCAGGTTCCGGAACCCCAAAGCGGATCCGCGCCTGGCTGGTCCAACCGCGGCTCGTCCTTCTTCAAGCCACAGTCAGGGAGGTGGTCCACGGCTTTCTCGCCGAGCAGGGAGGTCAGCGGCCATGGCCGGGACCTGGGACTTGGAGAGCCGGGTAATACTCAGGGACTCGACGAGCTTCGCCATTCGACGAGTCGAGACGCCCAGCAGGTAGCAGGCGGCCACCACAGAAGTCAGGGCCGCCTCGGCACGGCGCCGGCGCTCCAGCAACCAGTCCGGAAAATACGAGCCCTGGCGCAGCTTGGGGATGGCCACGTCCAGGGTCCCGGCCCGGGTGTTGAAGTCCTGGTGGCGGCACCCGTTGCGGGAGTCCTCCTTGCCGGGGCAGTGTCCCCGATGCCGGCGCGGGTTTGGCTCCGCCCCCGTGCTCAGGCAGTGCTAGCGAGGATCAGGCGCGCCGCTTCCGATGGTTGGTCCCAGTGCGGGAAGTGACCGCAGTTTTCGAACCAGTGGAGTGTTGCATCCGGGAACAGCTCCGTGGCTCGCGCCGCCTCGCTGGGAGCGGTGACCTTGTCCTTTCGACCCCATCCAATGACCACTTTGCCCTTGAGTGAACCGGACGGTGCGCCTTCCTGGCGGGGCCCGTGAATCAGCGCGTTGAGGGCCGGGTCAAGACTGGTCGATGTCTTGAACCCGCGAAGCTCATGCAGGACCAGATCCTGCGGCAGCCTCCAGGGGTGGGCGGAGAACTGAGCCAACAGGGCCGTGCGACCCACCGGGTTGCCCGTGAGGAAGGGGAGCGCCGGTTGGATGCGGCGCACCAGTGCGACGGATGCTTTGATGCTTGCACCAAAGATCGCTGCCTGGCGGTCACTCCAGAAGCCTCCAGGGTCAAGGGCGATCGTGGTACCAGCGTGCCCTCGCCGTGCCATCTCCATTGCCATCCGGGCGCCCATGGAGCTGCCTACCAGATCAATGTCACCCAGTTCCTCGTCGCGGATGTAGGCTTCGACGGCATCGGTCAGCGTGGCAATGGTGGTTTCGCCGGTCAGCGGCGCGGATTCGCCGCAACCGGGGAGGTCGACGGCGATTACCTCGCGTTTAGCGGCCAGCGCCGGGATTACCGGGTTCCAGTTACCAATACTGGAACCGAGCCCATGGATCAGGAGGAGTGGCTTACCGGAGCCTTGCCGGGTTGAGTGCAGCATGAGTTCACTCTAGGTGGTGGTGCAACATATCTGGCCAGAAAGTCATCTTGCGAAAGGCCTGACCGCACAGAGCCGGCCGGCGTTCCATTCGTCGACGGCCTCGGCCGTGATCGTTCGCTGGACATCGGTGGAGTAGGACGTCATTTATGGGGAGATGTCCGTCTTTTCGGCCGCGGCGCCGGCCGACGCCCAGGCAGATCGGTGGTTAAAGGCTAAGGCGCCCGATCCAGAACCGAGGTCGATCGCTTGCTCGCTGCCGGAGCCACCCTCATAGGACGTCGGGGAGACGACGGCTTCCGCTGGTTCACGCACGCCGACCGCAGGGCAATGAGTTCGACGTGGCCCAGCACGCCTGACTCGTGGCCGCGTCAAGTCCGTGTCAGCTCGAGGACAGCGTGGGGGAAGCCGCCAGCAGGGCGCGGGTGTACTCGTGTCGTGGGTCGGCAAACACCTGCTCGGTGGGACCGCTTTCCACGATCCGCCCGTCGCGCATGACGGCCAGCCGATCGCTGACATGGCGGACGACGGCTAGGTCGTGCGAGATGAACAGGTAGCCCAGCCCGAGCCGGGTCTGCAGGTCATCGAGGAGGTCGAGGATCTGCGCCTGCACCGACACGTCCAGGGCGGACACCGGTTCGTCGCAGATGAGCACACGGGGGCCGGGAGCCAGGGCCCGGGCGATGGCGACCCGCTGGCGTTGCCCGCCCGAGAGCGTGGACGGATGGCGCCCTGCCAGCGTCGGATCCAGGCCGACCAGCTCCAGCAGGCCCGCCGGGTCGTGGGCACCTTCGGGCGCGCTGCCGGTCGTGGTCGCGGCCAGCGCGTCGGCCAGGATGGCGCCCACTCGTCGGCGGGGGTCGAACGAGCTGAGCGGGTCCTGGTAGATGGCACCCAGCCGTGTCCGCCGGGGCCGCCTGGACGCCTCCGGCAGCGGCACCCATGGCTCGCCGAACAACTCGACCGTTCCGGACTCCGGAACGTCCAGGCCCAGGAGGATCCGCGCCGTCGTGCTCTTGCCCGATCCCGAAGCCCCGACCAGACCGAGGGTCCGCCCCGCTTCGATGCGCAGGCTCACATCGGCGGCCGCATGCTGGATACCTCCGCCGAGGACTGGGAAGCTGCGTACCAGGTTCCTGGCCTCCAGGACCGGTCCTCCGGTCGACGGCGAGGAGTCCGGCAGCTTGGCGTCCGGCGCATTTGGTCCGGCACCTGAACCGCCGGTCGGGGCGGAGAGCCGGGTGCCCCGCGGGCGGCCGGCGGGAACGGCGCGCAGCAGCATCCGCGTGTACTCGTGCTCCGGCGCCCCCAGCACCTGTTCCGTCGACCCCTGTTCGAGGATCCGGCCGCCGCGCATGATCGCCACCCGATCGGCGACCGCGGAGACGACCGCCAGGTCGTGGCTGATCAGCAGCAGCGACGACCCACCGGCGCGCAAGCCACCGAGCAGATCCAGGACCTGCGCCTGGGCCTCGGCGTCCAGCGCGGTGGTGGGTTCATCGGCGATCAGCAGGTCCGGATCCAGGGCCGTGGCCGCGGCGATGAGGGCCCGCTGGCGCATGCCCCCGGACAGTTCACCGGCCCGGCGTCCGGCATCGGCTGCAGCGAGGCCCATCGATTCCAGCAGGCCGGCGACCTTCGCCGCACGCTCCGCCGGGGACAGCGCGGTGTGCAGGCGCAGCGCATCGTCGATCTCCCGGCCGACGGTCCGCAGCGGGTCCAGGGAGACGAGTGCATCCTGGAGCACCAGGCCGATCCGCGACCCGCGCAGCCGGCGCCAAGCGCGTTGCCCGGCACTGGAGAGATCGGTCCCGTCGAAGTCCAGTGTGCGGGCGGCGGCCCGGGAGCCGCGGCCGGCCAACCCCAGCAGCGCGCGAGCGGTGACGGATTTGCCGGAGCCGGATTCGCCCACCAGGGCCAGGCATTCGCCCCGGCCGATCTGCAGGGACACATCCTGGACGACGGCCGTGCCGGAGAAGCCGACGTCGAGCCCGTCGACGCGCAACAGGGGTGCAACAGTCATGCGCCCACCGCCCGGCGTTGAAGGGTCCGGCCCAGTACGGTGCTCGAGGCCGCCGTGGCGACGATCGCCAGCCCGGGGAAGAACGTCATCCACCAGGCGAAGCCCAGATAGGTGCGTCCGGCGGCGAGCATCGCGCCCCACTCCGGCGCCGGGGGTGCCTCGCCCAGGCCCAGGAAGCTCAACGCCGACGCCCAGACCACTGCCTGCCCGATGCCCAGGGTGGCCAACACCAGCACGGGTCCCAGCGCGTTGGGCAACAGGTGCCTGGCGAGGATCCGGGCGGGGGAGTGGCCGAGCACGCGGGCGGCCTCGATCATCGGCGAGGTGCGCAGCGCGCGCACCTGCGTGCGGATGATCCGGGCATAGCCCGGCGCGGTCGACAACCCAACGGCGACGATCGTGGTCGCCACGCCCGGGCCCGCCAGCGCGATGAAGACCAGGGCCAACAGCAGCCCGGGCAGCGCCAGCAGGACCTCGACGATGCGCCCGACCCCGGCATCGAGCCAGCGCCCACCCAGCCCCGCCGCCAGGCCAAGCACCAGCGCCAGGCCCAGGCCCAGCGCGGTGGCCGCGGCCCCGATGAGCAGCGAGGGACGGGCCCCGTGCACGATGCGTGAATAGATGTCCCGGCCCGATTCGTCGGTGCCCAGCCAATGCGCGCCGGACGGGCCGCGGAACGCCGCCGACGGGTCGATCGCCAGCGGATCGGTCGGGGCCAGCCATCCGGGCACCAGCGCGGCGAGCACCAGGAACAACGCCGTCAGTGCCGCCACGGCGGGCAGGATATTGCCGGCCCGCAGCCAACCGGCCCGTGGCCCGCGCCGCAGGGTACCGGCGCGGCGAGTCGAGGCGTTGCCCATGCCGCTCACCGGTCCCTGGTCCGCGGGTCGATGGCCTGTTCGGCCAGGTCGGAGACGGCCATGACCACCACGTAGGCCAGCGCCGAGACCAGGGCCACCCCGGTGACCAGCGGGACGTCGCGCAGGGTCACCGCCTGCAGCAGGCTGCGGCCCAGGCCCGGGCGGGCGAAGATCGATTCGACGACGACGGCACCGGAGACCAGGGATCCCAGCGCCCACCCGGACAGGGCGATCCCGGGCAGTGCCGCGTGGCGCAGGGCGTGGCGCAGCACGACGCCGGCCTCGGACTCCCCGCGGGCGCGGGCCGAGAGTGCGAAGGGGGAGTTCATGGCGGTGAGCATCGATTCGCGCATCACCTGGCCCAGGAATCCGGCCAGCGGCAACGCCAGCGTGATGACCGGCATGATGAGTCCGGGGGCGCTGCCGTTGCTCACCGGTGGCAGCCAGCCCCACGCGGTGGAGAAGAGCAGCACCAGCACCGAGCCGAGCCAGAAGTGCGGCACGGAGGCCGCAGCGATTTCCAGTGCGGAACCGACCACTGCGGCGCCGCGGCCGCCGAGCCCGGACCAGAGCGCCAGCCCCAGGGCCAGGATCCATGCCAGTACCCACGCGCCGACGGCCAGTCCGAGCGTGCCGGGCAGCTGGTCGCCGAGCAGTTGCGCCACCGGGACCTTCAGCGCATAGGAGGTCCCCAGGTCCCCGGTCGCCAGCCGGCCCAGCTGCGAGAGGTACTGGACCCACAGGGGCTGGTCGAGCCCGTATTCGGCGCGCGCGGCGTCCAGCGCTTCGGCGGAGGCCTGGGACCCGGGTCCGCCCATGATGGCCTCGGCCGGGTCCCCGGGGATCAGCCGGATGGCCAGGAAGATCAGCGTGGCCACGGCCCACAGCACGAACACCGCCGAGCCGATCCGGCGGGCCAGCCAGAGCCCCGCGGCCCGCCACCGTCCATTCCGGGGCACGACGGCTCGGCCTCCCCGGCGGGGGAAGCCGCCGCCGGGGGAGCCCAGCAATGCCGTCTCAGCCATGCGCCGCCGTCGTGCCTAGTCCTGCAGCCAGGTGTCGTGGAACGTGGGGGAGGCCACCGCCGTGGTGGCGCCCACGCCGTGCAGCTGCTGGCCGTACAGGAAGTGGTTCTGCTGGTCGTACAACGGCAGGATGTAGTAGCCGCCGAGCACGATCTGCTGCGCCTGCGTGTACTTGTCCTTGCGTTCCGCCGGGTCGGTGGTGGCGCTGGCGGCCTCCAGCAGGGCGTCGAGCTTCGGGTCCTTCACCTGCGCATGGTTGGCGAAGTAGCCCGAGGGCGCCGGGACCGTGTTGGAGGAGTGGAAGAGGATGCTCAGCACGTCCGGGCCCACCTTGGTGTAGGGGGCGGAGACCAGGTCGTACTGGTTCTCCCCGAGGACGCCGTACCAGCTGGAGAGATCCAGGAGGTCCAGCTTGACCTCGAATCCGGCCTCCTTGGCGGTGGCCTGCAGCTGCTGGAAGAGCGACTGCTCGGCCGGTACCGACTGGTTGGTGCTCACGGGGAAGGCCAACGACAGGCGCTTGCCGTCCTTGGTGCGGTATCCGGCATCGTCGCGCTGGTCCCAGCCGGCCTCGTCGAGCAGGCGGTTGGCCGCGGCCAGGTCGCGGCCGAAGAGGGACTTGTCGGAGTAGCCCATCGGCTCGACGCTGGACAGCGCCGAGTAGGAGCGCTTCGCGGTGTCGAAGAACAGCGAGGAGATGCCGTCATCGACGTTCACGGCACGGACGAAGGCCTCGCGGACCTTTTCGTCGTTGAACGGTGCCTTGGAGGAATTGAGCTCGATCCGGTTCGAGGCGCCCGGGCGCGGGGCATCGAGGTGGCCGATGGTGCCCGAGTCCTCGGCGGCCTTGATGGTGTCCGGCTGGGCGTTGTCGATGATGTCCACGGTGCCCGACTGCAGGGCCGCGTAACGGGTGGCGGCCTCGGGGATGAACTTCCAGGTGATGCCGTCCAGGTAGGCCGGGCCGTCGTGGCCGGAGCCCTGCACCGGCGGGGTGTAGTCCTCGTTGCGGACGAGCTCGACGGAGTCCTGCTTCGTCCATTTCTCCACGGTGAACGGGCCGGTGCCCACCGGGGAGGCACAGTTCTCGGCCTGGCTGCGCTTCAGGGCCTTCGCCGATTCCATCGCGACCCACGGCATGGAGAAGGACTCGAGCAGCGCCGAATCCGGGGCGGAGAGGTTCAGGCGCAGGGTCGTGTCATCGACGACGTCCATGGTCTTGATCTTCGCCACGGCCAGGTAGCCGGTGGAGGAGGCGGTGTCCGGGTCCTGCAGGTGCTCGATGTTGGCCTTGACCGTGGCGGCGTCGAACGCTGTCCCGTCGGTGAACGTGATCCCGTCGCGCAGCTTCAGCGTCCACGTCTTGCCGTCGGCGGAGACCTCGGCGCCGGAGGCCAGCCACGGGACGATCTTGCCGTCGTCGTCCTTGGTGTACAGCGTCTCGAGGAACTGCCCGGCCAGCAGTGCCTGCGGGTAGTTCCCTCCCACATGGGGGTCCAGGCAGGTCGGTTCGGCGTCGCCGGAGGCGTAGACCATCGTGCCGCCGCTGACCGGTTCGCCCGCGGCGGACGGGTCACCTGCGCCGCCGGATCCGCCGGAGCCGGCACAACCGGCCAACAGGAGCGAGGCGGCGAGCAGGCCGGCAACGGTGGTTGCCGGGCGTGCGGAACGGGGGAATGCGGGCATGGCTGACTTCCTCGACAGGTGCTGGGGTGTCGCCAACCCGGGCTGCGGGCCGGCGACGAAGCGGTGCGGTGGTGCGCTAAGCGCCCCACCATCCTAGTCCAGACCCCCGCGCCGCGCCGTGGCGCCCGTCATTGTCGAAGACGACTGCACCGGCAGGATCAGAGTGCCAGAGGTGTGCAGGCGACTATGAACCGTTAATTGTTCGGCGTAGCGTGCACAACATGTCAGAAGTTCGCTGCACAGAATTTCACGGCGTGTGGTGGTTTAGGTTCTGCAGCTGCCCACATTCAATGGCTCGGTAGACAGTAGAGCGAGCGATCCTGAACAGCTCAGCCGGCTCGGCCTTGCCGTGTTCCCCAGCGGCGTGGAGTTCGAGTAGGTGCTTTTCTTGCATCGCCGAGAGTCTGGGCTGCTTCCCCCGAAGTCGACCTTTGGCTTTGGCGACCTTCATTCCTTCGCGGGTGCGCATCCGAATAGGGTCGACTTCCAACTCGGAGATCATCGCCAACACCGTGAACAGCAGTTTGCCCATTGGGTCGGTAGGTTCATGGACGGAACCGTCGATGCTGAGCTTGGCTTCGCGCCGGGCGGGGTCATCGGCAATTTCGTGGGCATCCCGAACGGAACGGACCAGGCGGTCAAGCTTGGTCACAGCAAACGTGTCCCCCGCGCGGCACGCGGCCAAGGCCTCGCGCAGGCCAGGACGATTCTTGTTCATGCTGGTAAGCCCATGATCAACATAGACACGTTCCGAGTCGACGCCAAGGGCTGGCCCGGCATCACGCTGCGCGGTGAGGTCTTGCTATTTCGTGGACACTTGTACGTAGCGAGTGGTGATCTCAGACATGCAGATCAGTGCGCCGCGTAGTTCCTTCACCGGACAAGTCACCGGAAGGGTCTTACGGGACGGCGTTGGCCCGGTGCTCTCGGCAACTCATATTTTGATCCGTCGTGCCCGGTGGAGGACCGGCTTGCGGGCCGCGCGCATAGGCGGTGCGGAGGTAGCGGAAGAACGCTCTACGTTGGTTAGTCGCGATGTGGTCATAGCGGAGTGTGGTCCTCTACGAGTTGGCGTTGAGTGTCGGCAGCATCGTTCCTCATGTCTGCGCGCGGAAAGGCGGCGTGGAGACATGTCGTCACTGTGGCATCGGATCCAGACGTAACCGCTCGAGCTGCCTGTAAGTCGAGTCTTTCGACTTCTCCACACCCTGGCACTCGGCTAACCCAAGGCAACGGGACCCGTCGTCGCGGCGCCGACGCGCTCATCGAGGGGTAACACCTGGCGCGGGAGTGGAACGGGTAATAGTTTATACATAAATAGGCTTTAGGGGTAAACTATTACCCATGGGACGTCGAGAACTTGGTGTAACCCGCGCTGCCGAGGACGCGATGGTCGTGCTCGGGCAGCAAATCCGGATGGCACGCGCTGCGCGAGGGATGACCGCCGAGCATCTCGCTGGCACAGCCGGCATGACACGGAAAACCTTGGCGGCCATCGAGCGCGGAAGCGCCGCGAGCAGTATCGGCAACGTGTTCAACGTTGCGTCGATCGTTGGTGTCCCCCTGTTCGGGGTCGACGACCCCGGTGAACTCATCGCGCTCCGCCGACGAGGCGAGGAACGGCTCGCACTACTTCCCGCACGTGTGGACAAGAAGCGAAAGGACAACGACGATGGCCTCGACTTCTGACATCTATGTTTGGGCGTGGCTGCCCGAGGCGGCCGCACCGGTCCCCGCTGGCCGTCTTCGGGAGGGTGCGCCCGGCCAGTTCTCCTTCGACTACGGTCGGCGGTATCTGGAGCGCGGCAACGCCATTTCCCTAGCCCCAACCCTCCCGCTATCAAAGCGAACGTTCGGGCCCACTGGGTCAATGGGGCTACCTGGTGCTCTGCGCGACTCGTCACCAGATGCATGGGGCCGGCGGGTCGTTCAGTACCAAGTCACCGGTGACCGAGGTGACGACGCAGACACGGGTGACCTTGACGAACGCACATACCTCTTGAACTCCGGCTCCAACCGCTTCGGCGCTATCGATTTCCAGACGTCAGTCACCGACTACGTCCCGCGTGCTACGGCGTCCGCCCCGCTGGAAACTCTCCTGAACGCAGCAGACCTCATTGAAGCCGGAGCCGATCTGCCGTTCGAACTCGAGCGAGCTCTCCTGAGCGGTACAGCGATGGGTGGGGCGCGCCCGAAGTCCGTCATCCACGACTCTGGTCGCGAGTACATCGCGAAGTTCACCGCATCCAATGACCACTTCCCTGTGGTCGGGGCAGAGGCAGCGAGCATGTTTCTCGCCGAGAAGGCGGGGCTCAACGTCGCTCGAACTCGGGTCGAGAGTGTCCTCGGTCGGATTGTCCTGCTGGTTGAGCGATTCGACCGAACGAACGACGGCGGGCGCATCCTTGCGACGAGTGCCCTGACCCTGACCGGCTTAGACGAGTTGCAGGCGCGCAGCGGCAGCTATGTCGAGTTTCTGGACGCTCTTCGCAGCAACGGCGCGCCCGAGGGTACTGCATCCGAGCTCTTCGCACGCATCGCATTCAACATGTCAATCTCCAACTCCGACGACCACCTTCGGAACCACGCGGCGCTCTGGGACGGATCTGTAGCGATACTCAGCCCCGCCTATGACCTTTCGCCCATGCGGCGTAGCGGAGAGACGGCTTCGCAGGCCATCGCATATGACAGGAACGGAACAAGGCGGAACAACTTATCTGACCTCATCGCCGCCCGTAGTCTCTATGACCTGACCAGAGACGAGGCCAACAGCATCGTTGCCCGAATCGAAGACGCTATTCGTGAGCACTGGGCAGAGGCTTCGGACTTCGGAATGCTGACCAGCGCCGACAGGCGCCTCCTGTGGGGGCGGCAGTTTCTCAATCCCGGCACCCTCTACGGTTTCCGTGATCGGTGAAGTTCGACCGTGGGCAAAGTCGCCAAGGCGTCGATGAGCACTCAGGAACTGCCGGCAAGCCGCCCGTCCAGGGACCCTGGTGCCCGAGCGACGCCGAGATCGATCCACCCACTAACTGACAGCACCTCATTACGCTTCGCCCCCTCTGCTCAACGCTTCCTACCACCAACACCGCGCACGGACGCAATTTGCTACATCCACATCGCGATCTGGTGTTTATCGAGAATCCCTAAAGACTCCAGCTCCACACCCCGAGTGGCCTTGCCCATGCCCACAGGTGTCACCGGTGGTGCCGGTTCGAGGCCCGCGCCGTTGATGAACATGAGCTTGACGTGGCGGGCAAAGCCCCCGCAGCTGAAGCACCAGCCATCGCCAACTCCGTAGTACGCCTGCCGCCGGAATTTGTCGCCGAAAGGGCATGGCACATCAGGCAGGCGACTGTGGGCATTCCGTGCAGTTGTCCTCGGACAATGTACGCGCGTGTCATGAACGGGTCCTGGAGCGGGCGGGTCACAATTACCGGCGGCGACCGCCGTTTTGGGATCATGTTGCCCATGTCAACCACTCCAGAAAATCCAGAGGGCCGCGGTGGCCGCTCGACGGCCACGTCCGACCGGGCAGCTGCCCCCACCGCCGGAGGGAATGCCGGCGAGGAGCGCAGCGCCCGCGTGGCCGTCACGTTGTTCCCGCTGTTGATCCTCGCCGGGGGAGCCATCGCGCTGTTCCTCCCGGCCCCGTTCCTGGGCTGGGCGGCGTTCATCAACCCCGGCCTGATGCTCATCATGTTCGGCATGGGCCTGACGTTGACCCTGCCCGACTTCTCCCTGGTGGTCCGCCAGCCGCTGCCGGTGCTGCTGGGTGTGATCGCCCAGTACGTGATCATGCCGTTGGCCGGCCTCGGCGTCTCGACGCTGTTGGGCCTGCCCCCGGCCCTGGCCGCCGGCGTCATCCTGGTCGGTTGCGCGCCCGGCGGCACGGCGTCGAACGTGGTGACCTACCTGGCCAAGGGCGACGTCGCCCTGTCGGTGACGATGACGAGCGTCTCGACGCTGATCGCCCCGATCTTCACCCCGCTGCTCACCCTCTGGCTGGCCGGGCAGTACCTGCCGGTCGACGCCGGGTCGATGGCCCTGTCGATCGTGCAGATCGTGCTGGTCCCGGTGGTGCTGGGCCTGGTCGTGCGGATGGCCGCGCCGAAGCTGGTTGCCGCAGTGCTGCCGGCGCTGCCCTGGGTGTCGGTGCTGGCGATCACGTTCGTGGTCATCGCCGTCGTCGCCGGCAGTGCCGCGGCAATCTTCAGCGCCGGGCTGCTGATCCTGGCCGCGGTCATCCTGCACAACGGGCTGGGCTACCTGCTCGGCTACGGCGCCGCCAAGCTCTTCCGCCTGCCGATCCCCTCGCGGCGCACCATGGCGATCGATGTCGGCATGCAGAACTCCGGGCTCGCCGCCGGCCTGGCCAAGACGTACTTCGCCCCCGAGGCGGCCCTTCCTGGCGCCGTATTCTCGGTCTGGCACAACGTCTCCGGAGCCATCCTCGCCGCCATCTGGAGGCGCAGCAGCGCGCGCACCCGGTAGCCGCCGCCGCGTGGCATGAAAAGGAGGGCGCACGCCGGCGGGATGATCCGCCGTCGCACGCCCTCCTTGGTGGGGTGCTGCGGTGCTACTTGGTGATCGGGCCGAGCACCGGGTCGTTCACGTAGGCTTCCTTCACGTTGGCCTTGGTGACGATCTGCGGTTCGAGCAGGTAGGCCGGGACGACCTTGACGCCGTTGTCGTAGGACTCGGTGTCGTTGACCTCGAGCTCCTTGCCCTGCTGCAGGTCCTTGACCATGGACGTGGCATGCTCCACCAAGGCACGGGTGTCCTTGTTGATGGTGGAGTACTGCACGCCCTTCATGATCGACTTCACCGATTCGACCTCGGAGTCCTGTCCGGTGACGATCGGGATGTCCTTGCCGGCGGCCTTGACCGAGGTCAGGATGGCCCGGGCGAGCGTGTCGTTCGGGGACAGTACGCCGTCGACCTTCTTGGAACCGGGGTAGGTGCCGGTCAGCAGGGTGTCCATGCGCTTCTGGGCGTTCTCGGCCTTCCAGCCCTGGGTGACCGCCTGGTCGAACTTCTTCTGGCCCGAGGCGACCTTGAGCGTGCCGTCGTCGATCTTCGGCTGCAGCACGTCCATGGCACCGTCGAAGAACACCTTGGCGTTGGCGTCATCCGGGGACCCGGCGAAGAGCTCGATGCTGTACGGCGCCTTGCCCTTCTTCTCCTTCAACCCGTCCAGCAGCGCCTGGCCCTGCAGCTGGCCGACCTTGAAGTTGTCGTACGCCACGTAGTAGTCGACGTCCTTGGTGTTCAGCAGCAGCCGGTCGTACGCGATGATCGTGGCCCCGGCATCCTTGGCGGCCTTGAGCTGGTTACCCAGCTGCTTGCCGTCGATGGCACCGACGATGATGACCTTGGCGCCCTTGGTGATCATGGCGTTGATCTGGTTCTGCTGTTCGGCGACTCCGCCGTTGGCGAACTGGACATCTGCCTTGAAGCCGGCGTCCGTGAGGTCCTTGTTGAACAGGTTTTCCGCCAGGACCCAGTTCTCACTGGTCTTCTGCGGCAGGGCGACGCCGATGGTGGCGCCCTGGTCGAATCCGGCGGCGGAGGAGCCCGCGGCGGCATCCGTGCTGGCATCCTGGCGGCCGCAGCCGGTCAGCGCCAGCGCGGCAATCGCGGTGACCGCCGCGAGCTGTGTTGCCTTGCCCATGATTTTCATTGGTTTTCCTTTTCTGGTGTGAGAGAGGTGGAGCGGGTGGTTTTCAGGCCCCGGTGGGGATCTTTTCCTGGGAGGCCTCGACGGCTTCCGCCTCGGGCTTGCTCTTGGTGAGCAGCCCGCGGGAGAGCAGCCCGGTGATGGATGGCTTGCCCTGGGACTTGTTGTAGACGTCGAAGGCGACGGCGGCCAGCAGCACCAGACCCTTGATGATCTGGGTGGCGTCGGCGCCCACGCCGAGCAGCTGCAGGCCGTTGTTCAGCACGGCCATCACCAGGCCGCCGATGATCGACCCGACGACGGTTCCGACACCGCCGGTCACCGCGGCGCCGCCGATGAAGACGGCGGCGATGGCGTCGAGCTCCCACATCATGCCGTCCGAGGGGCCGGAGGCGGTGGAGCGGCCGATGAAGATCATGCCGGCCAGGCCGGCGAGGATGGCCATGTTCATCATGACCAGGAAGTTGACCTTCTTCGAGCGCACGCCCGAGAGCTCCGCCGCGTGGCGGTTGCCGCCGACGGCGTAGATGTGGCGGCCGATGACGGTGCGCGAGGAGACGAATCCGTAGATGAGCACCAGGCCGATGAGGATGATGCCGGGGATCGGCAGCGACGTGCCGGGGCGGCCGGTGGCGAAGAGGTAGGTCGCGTAGAGGATGGCCGCGCTGATCAGGGTCAGCTTGGTGACCTGCACCCACATCGGCGCGACCACGGCGCCCAGCCGTGCGGCCTTGGCCCGGCCGCGCAGCCCCATGGTGACGACCAGCGCCACCGTGGCCAGGCCCAGGAGCACCGTGAGGTTGTTGTATCCGGTGGTCGGCCCGATTTCGGGCAGGTAGCCGGCGCCCATGTACTGGAAGTCCTCCGGGACCGGGATCGTGTTCGACTTGCCGACGAACTGGTTCAGCCCGCGGAAGAGCATCATGCCGGCCAGCGTCACGATGAACGCCGGGATCCCCACGTAGGCGACCCAGAACCCCTGCCAGGCGCCGATGACCGCGCCGAGGGCCAGTCCGAGCAGGACGCCGCCCCACCAGGGCAGGCCCCAGTCGCGCATCGTCAGGGCCACCGTGATGCCCACGAAGGCGGCGATGGAGCCGACGGAGAGGTCGATGTGGCCGGCGATGATCACCAGTACCATCCCGATGGCCAGGATCAGGATGTAGGCGTTGCCGTTGAGCAGGTTCATCAGGTTGCCGGAGGTCAGGGTCACGCCTTCGGTCATGATCTGGAAGAAGACCACCAGGGCCACCAGGGCAAAGATCATGCCGAATTGGCGGGTGTTGCCGCCAAAGAGCTGCTTGATCGCGTTCATTGTTAGTTCCTTGGTTCGCGGGGTTTGCGGGGGGAGGCCGGCCGGGGTGGCCTAGGCGGGGACGCGGCTTGAGGTCATGAGCCGCATGAGGTGTTCGGGGGTGGCCTCGGATTTGTCGACGACGCCGGTGACGGCCCCCTCGAAGATGGTGTAGATGCGGTCCGAGAGCCCCAGCAGTTCGGGCAGCTCCGAGGAGATGACGATGACGCCCTTTCCCTGGTTGGCCAGTTCCTGGATGATGCCGTAGATCTCGAACTTCGCGCCGACGTCGATGCCGCGGGTGGGTTCGTCCAGGATCAGCAGGTCCGGCTGGGTGAACATCCACTTGGCCAGCACCACCTTCTGCTGGTTGCCGCCCGAGAGCTTGTTGACGCCCTCCTCCACGGAGGGGGTCTTGGTGCGCAGCGCCTGCCGGTAGTGTTCGGCCACCTCGAATTCACGGTTCCGGTCCACGATGGAGCGGGGGCTGATCTCCTTGAGGTTGGCGGCGACGGTGGTCGC
Organism: Arthrobacter sp. ASL1; assembly: GCF_056680475.1. Classification (NCBI taxonomy): domain Bacteria; kingdom Bacillati; phylum Actinomycetota; class Actinomycetes; order Micrococcales; family Micrococcaceae; genus Arthrobacter; species Arthrobacter sp. ASL1. Next base: position 879,373 of record NZ_CM155284.1, on the reverse strand, counting down.
CTTGATATCGTCCAGCAGGTTCAGGCCCAGGGTCTTGCGGTCCTCGGTGACATAGCCCAAACCGGCGTCGATGGCCTGGGCGACATTGCGCAGCACGATGTCCCGGCCGTTCAGGGTGATGGTCCCGGACACGAACTTCCCGTAGGAACGCCCGAAGATGGATCGGGCGAGCTCGGTGCGGCCGGCACCCATCAGACCGGCGAAGCCGACGATTTCGCCGCGGCGGACGAAGAAGCTGGAGTCCTTGCAGACCATCCGGTCCGGGATCTGGGGGTGTGCGACGTTCCAGTGGCTGACCTCGAAGAACTTTTCGCCGATCTGGGGGGTGTGGTGCGGGAAACGCGATTCCAGCGTGCGACCCACCATGCCCTTGATGATCCGGTCCTCGTTGACACCCTCGTTGGCCACGTCCAGGGTCTCGATGGATTCCCCGTCGCGCAGGATGGTGATGGAATCGGCGACCTGTTCGATCTCGTTGAGCTTGTGGGAGATCATGATCGAGGTGATGCCCTTGCCCTTGAGCCCACGGATCAGGTCCAGCAGGTGCTGGGAGTCGGATTCGTTCAGTGCCGCGGTCGGTTCGTCGAGGATGAGCAGCTTCACCGACTTGTTCAGTGCCTTGGCGATCTCCACCAGCTGCTGTTTGCCGACGCCGATTTCCTTGATCGGGGTGTCCGGGGAATCCGAGAGGCCGACGCGGGCGAGCAGCTCCATGGCGCGCACCCGGGCCGAGGCCCAGTCGATGATGCCGAACCGGGTCGGTTCGTTGCCCAGGAAGATGTTCTCCATGATGCTCAGCTCGGGGATCAGCGCGAGTTCCTGGTGGATGATCACGATGCCGGCCTGCTCGCTGGCGTTGATGCCGCGGAAGGACTGGATGGCGCCCTGGAAGTAGATGTCACCGGTGTAGGTGCCGTGGGGGTAGACGCCGGAGAGGACCTTCATCAGGGTGGATTTCCCGGCGCCGTTTTCCCCGCAGATGGCGTGGATCTCGCCGGCGCGGACCGCCAGGTTGACGTCGGCCAGGGCCTTGACGCCCGGGAACTCCTTGGTGATGGACCGCATCTCCAGGATGTTGGGGGCCTGGTGCCCGGTGGGTGGTGTGTTCATGGTGCCCTGCGGCCTTCCGGTGGATGTGTCGATGGGGGTGCTGTGTCGTCCTCGGGGTCCGGCGACGGGATCAGGGGGCACGGATGCCCACATGCTGGAAGGCCAATGCGGCGGCTCCGAGGGCCTCGGCCCGGTCGCCCAGGGACGACATGACCAGCGTCGTGCTCGCGCCGACGACGGGGACGGCATGGCGCAGCAGGCCGCGCCGGATGGGGTCAAGGAGCAGGTCGCCGAGTCCGGCCAGGGGGCCGCCGACGACGATTACTTCCGGGTTGAGCAGGTTGGCGATGTTGCCCAGCGCCTGTCCCACGGCCATGCCGGCGTCATCCACGACCCGCAGGACCGCCGAGCGCCCGTCGGCTGCCTGCCCGACGATGTCTTCCGCCGTCTCCGGGGGCGTTCCCGACCGGGAGAGCAGGTTGATCATGACGGTGGTGGAGGCGACCGTCTCCAGGCAGCCGCGGTTGCCGCAGCGGCAGACGGCTCCGTGCTCCTGGACCGTGGCATGGCCGATCTCCCCGGTGATGCCGACATTTCCGTAGTAGGGGGCGCCGTTGATGATCAGCCCGGCGCCGATGCCCGAACCGATCTTGATGAAGACGAGGTTCTCCATCCCGTTGTGCGGGCCCCAGGTGACCTCGGCCAGGGCTCCGAGGTTCGCGTCGTTGTCCACGATCACGGGCAGGTCGAGCGTTTCCTCGAGCCGTTCCTGGATGTTCAGTCCCACCCACTCGGGCAGGATGGCGCCCTGGGCGACCGTGCCGGTGCGGCGGTCGATGGGGCCGGGGATGCCCACACCGGCGCCGATGAGGGCGCTGGGGGCCAGGCCCTTGGCGGCCAGCAGTTCGGTGATCAGTCCCGCTGCCGCGGCGATGCCCTCCTCGGCATGGTGGCCCAGCGGCAGGATGACCGTCTTCTCGGCGACGATCTGGTAGTTCAACGAGGAGAACACCACGCGCAGGTGGCGGCGCCCGAAGTCGATGCCGACGGCGATCGCGCCGTCGCTGATCAGCTTCACGTTCAGGGCGCGTCGGCCGGAGCTGGTGGTGGGTTCGGTGCTGACGAGTCCGGCTGTCTGCATGAACTTCACGATGTTCGACACCGTAGCGGTGGACAGCCCGGTCTGCCGGGCCAGTTCGGCCTGGGTGGACGGTCCGGAGAGCAGGCAATCGATGATGCGCTGCTGGTTCAGGTGGCGTAGCGCCGATTGGGAGCCCGGGCTCTTGCGCGCCGTCGGTGACGCGGCTCTCGTTTCCAGCATGGGAAGTAGTCTGCATCACATTTGACTTGGCGTCAAGAAGTGAACGCATGAATGCCAAAACGTGATCTTTGGCCTTTTGAAATTACCGCAAGGTGGCTTCCCGGGGGCCTGGGGTCACGGCAGCGGCCACTCGTGGACCGGGCCGGTGTGGTGCATGTGCTCCCAGTACAACCGGGTCATCTCCTGCAGGGCCCGGCGCCGGTCGAGTCCGTGGCCCTCGAGGCGGTCCAGCGCCTGGATCTGCCACAGGGCGCCGTTCTGCTCGGTGCTGGCCCGCTCGCGCAGCACGTCGAGGTAGCGCGCGGCCACGGCGTCGTCGACGCCGAGGTCGGCGAGCCCCTCGGCCGCCAGCGGCAGCAGGTGGCGCACGATGAGCTCGGAGACCGGGATCTCCCCGACGCCGGGCCAGTAGACGGTGGCGTGCAGGCCGTCGCGGGCGCAGGCCAGGAAGTTCTCCGTGGCGGTCCCGAAGGCCATCCTCGACCAGAGCGGGCGTTGGGCGGTGCGCAGCCGGCGGACCAGACCGAAGAAGAAGGCGGCGTTGGCCACCGTGTCCAGCACGCTGGGCCCGGCGGGCAGCAGGCGGTTTTCCAGGCGGAGGTTCGGCAGGGCGGTTCCCGGGTCGTAGATGGGCCGGTTCCAGCGGTAGACCGTCCCGTTGTGCAGCAGCAGCTCGTGCAGTTGTGGTGCCCCCGAACGGGTCTTCTCCGGCCGCCGTCCGGCCAGTTCGGGCAGCAATGCCGGGAAGTAGCGCACGTTCTCCTCGAACAGGTCGAAGAACGAGGTGATCCAGCGTTCGCCGAACCACACGCGGGGCCGCACCCCCTGGGCGCGCATTTCGGGTGCACGGGTGTCGATCGCCTGCTTGAACAACTCGATGCGGGTCTCATGCCAGAGCACCTTCTCGAGGAACACGGGGGAGTTGGCGGCCAGCGCGACCTGCGGTCCGGCAATGATCTGGGCTGCGTTCCAGGCCGGGGCGAATTCGTTGGGGGACAGCTGCACGTGGAGCTGGACCGAGGTGCAGGCGGCCTCCGGGGCGATGGTCTGGGCATAGAAACGCAGGTGCTCGCGCCCGGAGATGTCGATCAGCACATCCTCGCCGCGGGCCTGCAGCACCGAGGTGTTCAGGGCCGCATAGCGCTTGCCCGCGCTCATCCAGCCCTTCTCCTGCAGCTGGTCGGCACGCAGCGTGGGCAGGATGCCGGTCATCAGCAGGTCCGCCCCGGCAGCGTCGGCCCGGGCATCGGCACGATTGAGCTGCTCGCGCAGGCTCTCCTCGAGTTCGCGCAGCCCACGCCCGGCCACGTCCAGGGCCGGATGGTTCAGTTCGATGTTGAACGCGCCGATCTCCGTCTGGAAGGCCTCGTCGGCGATGGACTCGAGCACTGCGGCATTGCGCATGGCCGGGGTGAAGTCCCCGTTGGCCAGGTTCAACTCGAGCTCCAGGCCGATGGTTCCCGAGGCGGCGAAATGCCCATCGGAGAGGAACGCCTCGAAGGTCTCGAGGTTCTGGTTCAGGCGCTCACGGTACGTCGTGCGCTGCGCCCGCGTGAAGGTCTTCTTGCTGACTTCGGCTCCCATGAACCGAGAGTACTGGCGAGTCGCCGCGGTGTATACGGCAACCGGGATCCGCCCGGGAGCGCGGGCACCGGCTCACACGACGGCGTCGTTGGGGTAGCTGACACCGAGCTGGTTGCGCACCCCGTCGAGCAGGCGCATGGTGTCCACCGAATCGGCCCAGCTCATGGTCGGGCTCTCGGCGAGTCCCTGCTGGATGCAGCGGGTCGCCTCGCGCAGCTCGTAGACGTAGTTCCGCCCCACCGGTTCGAAGGACACGGTGCGCGGCTCGCCCCCGAGGGGGTGGACCTCGAAGGAGGACGGGTTGTTCAGCGGCCCGGAGGTGCGCAGCCAGCCCGTGCTGCCGGCGATGACCGCCTCGCGGGGCCCTGCCCCGGTGAGTGAGCAGAGCAGCTGGGCCTGCGCCCCCGAGCCGTAGCCCAGGGTGAGGGACTCCTGGGTGTCCACCCCGTCGTCGTTCAGGTTCCCCACCGCCTGCACGGAGTTCGGGAAGCCCAGGCAGCCCAGCGCCCAGGTCAGCGGGTAGACCGCCAGATCCAGCAGGGCGCCGCCCCCGGCCGCGGGATCCCAGAGCCGCCAGGCGGGGTCGTAGGGGGCGGGGAAGCCGAGGTCGGCGCGGATCCAGGCGATGTCGCCGAGCCCGCCGGAGTCGACGAGCTCCAGGGCGCGGTGCACCGCCGGCAGGAACCGGGTCCAGACCGCCTCCATGAGGAAGAGCCCGCGCGTGCGGGCGAGCTCCACGAGCTCGAGCGCCTCGGCGGCGTTGATGGTCAGCGACTTCTCGCACAACACGTGCTTGCCCGCGGTGAGGGCGTCGCGGGCGACCTCGAAATGCTGGCCGTGCGGTGTGGCGATGTAGACGGCATCCACCGCCGGATCGGCGAGGAGCGCGGCCAGTCCGGTGCGTCCGCCGTCGTCCCCGTAGGACGTCGCGAAGCCGTGTTCGGCCGCGAAGGAGGCGGCCCGGCCGGCATCGCGCGAACTGACAGCCTGCAGGACGGCGTCCTCGAGCAGGGCCAGGTCCGCGGTGACCGTGCTGGCGATGCGTCCGGTCGAGACCACGCCCCAGCGCACCGGGCGCCCCGTCGCGGACAGGGGCGATGCGGCGTTCGGCTCGGCACAGGGCGGGGTGGGGAAGCGCAGGCTCATGCCCCCAGCTTGGCACGGGGGCCCGGGGGCGGCAACGCACCGCCCGGCGGGTCAGTGCGTGTTGGCCGCGCGGTGCTTCTCCGCCAGGACGAGGTAGTGCTCGCTGTTGGTGCGCAACCCGTGGACCTCCTCCTCGGTGAGCTCGCGGCGGACCTTGGCCGGGACGCCGGCCACCAGGGAGCGCGGCGGGACGACGGTCCCCTCCAGGACCAGGGCGCCGGCCGCGACGAGGGACTGCTCGCCGATCTGCGCGCCGTTCATCACGGTGGCGCTCATGCCGATCAGGCAGCCGTCGCCGATGGTGCAGCCGTGGATGACGGCCGAGTGGCCGACGGAGACGCCGGTGCCCACGGTGGCCGGGTAGCCGGAATCGGCATGCACGACGACGTTGTCCTGCAGGTTGGTCATGGCGCCGATGCGGATGGGGGCGGAGTCGCCGCGGACCGAGACGCCGTAGAACGCGCTGGCGCGCTCGCCGATCTCGACGTCGCCGGACAGGACGGCGGTGGGGGCGATGAAGGACGGCTGGGCGACCTTCGGGGTCTTCGAATCGATGGTGATGATGTGGGTCATGACCCGAGTGTACAAACCCGGCCCGCCGGTGCCTTAGTTGAAGACGACGGTGCGGCGCCCGTCGAGCAGGACACGGCGCTGGGCGGCCCACTGCACGGCCTGGGCCAGCGTGCGCCCCTCCACGTCGCGGCCCATCGCCACGAACTGCTCCGGCGTCTTGGCGTGGTTGACCCGGATGACCTGCTGGTCGATGATCGGCCCCTCGTCCAGGTCCGCGGTGACGTAGTGGGCGGTGGCCCCGATCATCTTCACGCCGCGGGCGTGCGCCTGGTGGTAGGGGCGTGCACCCTTGAAGGAGGGCAGGAACGAGTGGTGGATGTTGATGGCGCGCCCGGAGAGTGCGCGGCAGAGCCCGTCGGAGAGGATCTGCATGTAGCGGGCCAGGACCACCAGCTCGATGTCGTGCCGGCGCACCAGCTCGAGCAGCCGCGCCTCCGCGTCGGGCTTGGTGCCGGCGGTGACCGGCAGGTGCAGGAAGTCCACCCCGTAGAACTGGGCCATCGGGGCCAGATCGGTGTGGTTGGAGACGATCAGCGGGACCTCGATGGGCAGCGAACCGGCGCGCTGCTGGAAGAGCAGGTCGTTGAGCGCATGCCCGGCGGTGGAGCACATGATCAGCGTGCGCAGCGGCTGGGCCTGGGGGTGGACGGCGAGCGTCATGTCGAAGGCGGCGGACACCGCGTCGAGCGGGGCGCGCACCGCGTCGATGTCCGCGGCGGTGGACACGGCGACGCGCATGAAGAACAGGCCCGACTCGGGGCTCTCGAACTGCTGGGACTCGGTGATGTTGCATCCGGCCTGGAGCAGGGCGCCGGAGACGGCGTGCACGATGCCGGGCTGGTCGGCGCAGGAGAGGGTCACGATGAATTGCTGGCTGGTCACCGCACCTAGCCTACCGGCACCGGTTCCAGCGACCGCAGGGCGGCCCGCGCCGCGGCCCGGCCGGCCCGGGTGGCCCCCAGCGTGGAGGCCGACGCCCCGTAGCCGACCAGGAACAGGCGCGGCTCGCGGGCCACCGAGACCGCGTCCGCGGCCAGGCGGATGCCGCCGCCGGGCTCGCGCAGCCGCAATGGGGCCAGATGCTCCACCGCGGCCCGGAACCCGGTGGCCCAGAGCACGGCGTCGATCTCCGCCGTCGTGCCGTCGGCGAAGACCGCGCCGTGGGGCAGCAGGCGCTGGAGCGGTCCGCGGGAGGCCAGTACCCCGGAGGCGATCCCGTCGCGGTACTGCGCCGTCAGCGGCAGCCCGGTCTCGGCGACCACGCTGCGCGGCGGCAGCCCGGCGGAGGTGCGGGCGTTGACCCGTTCCTCGACGCCGCGGCCCCATGCTGCGTCGAAGGCGATGTCCGTCCAGTCCGGGGCGCGACGGGTCGACCAGGTGGTGTCGGCGCCGGCGGCATCGAGCTGGAGCAGGAACTGCACGGCGGAGGTCCCGCCGCCGACCACCAGCACGCGCTCGCCGGTGAAGTCGGTGGCTGCGGTGAAGTCGTGGGTGTGCAGCTGCCGGCCGGCGAAGTCGCCGCGACCGGGAGAGGACGGCCAGTAGGGACGGTCCCAGGTGCCGGTGGCGTTCACCACGGCGCCGGCGGTCCAGGTCCTGCCGTCGGCTGCACGGACGAGCAGCCCGTCGGCGGGGTCGTCGGCGCGGGTGACGGACACTACCGGAACCGGGCGGATGACCCCGAGCCCGAAGCGCGCTTCGTAGTCGCCGTAGTAGCGGGAGACGACGGCGGAGGCCGGTTCCTGGGGGTCGGGGGTGCCCAGGGCCAGGCCGGGCAGGTCGTGCAGCGCGTGGGCCGCATCGAAGGTCAGCGCGTCCCAGCGGTGCCGCCAGGCCCCGCCGGGCCCGTCGTTGGCATCGAGCACCACGAAGTCGGTTCCCGGGGCCAGCCCGCGCCGGACCAGGTGGTAGGCGGCGCTGAGCCCCGCCTGGCCCGCCCCGATGACCACGACCTGCATGCCACACCCCTTTGCTTGAATACTCAACTACTGGGGGAACGGCTGCGGATGGGTGCGTATTCCCCACCGTGCGGTGACGGGCTTCATGCCGCGCAATGGGCGCGTAAACCTTCGGCAGTGCCGGGCCCGGCTCGGTTAGCATGGGAGCGTCGCGACTGGCGTTTAAGTGGAGGACCACGGGGGAGCGACGGCAGGATCAACCACCGGATCGCGCGCCTGGACCCGGGGTCAGCGATGCGGCTTGCGCCGTCGTCGTGTCCCAGACCGCAGAACATCCCCGTAGCAGGAGAAGAACCAGTGAGCAGAGACAACATCGTCACCAACCAGCCCTTGTCCGAGGTGGACCCGGAGATCGCCGCGGTGCTGACCGCCGAACTCGGACGCCAGCGCAACACCCTGGAAATGATCGCCTCGGAGAACTTCGCCCCGCGCGCCGTCCTGCAGGCCCAGGGCTCGGTGCTGACCAACAAGTACGCCGAGGGCTATCCGGGCCGCCGCTACTACGGCGGCTGCGAGCACGTGGACGTCGCCGAGAACCTGGCGCGCGACCGCGTGAAATCCCTGTTCGGGGCGAAGTACGCCAACGTCCAGCCGCACTCCGGCGCCTCCGCCAACGCCGCAGCCCTGGCCGCCATGATCGAGCCCGGGGACAAGATCCTGGGCCTCTCGCTGGCCCACGGCGGACACCTGACGCACGGGATGAAGCTCAACTTCTCCGGCAAGCTCTACACGGTCGCCGCCTACGAGGTCGAACCGGACACCTTCACCATCGACATGGACAAGCTGCGCGCCCAGGCCATTGCCGAGAAGCCGCAGGTCATCATCGCCGGCTGGTCCGCCTACCCGCGCCAGCTCGACTTCGCCGCCTTCCGCTCCATCGCCGACGAGGTCGGCGCGCTGCTCTGGGTCGACATGGCCCACTTCGCCGGGCTCGTCGCCGCCGGCCTGCACCCGAACCCGGTGCCCTACGCCGACGTCGTGACCTCCACGGTGCACAAGACGCTGGCCGGGCCGCGCTCGGGTCTGATCCTGACCAACGACCTGGAGCTGTACAAGAAGATCAACTCCAATGTCTTCCCCGGCCAGCAGGGCGGACCGCTGATGCATGCCATCGCCGGCAAGGCGGTCGCGTTCAGGATCGCCGCGTCCGAGGAGTTCCGCGAACGCCAGGAACGCACCCTCGAGGGCGCGCGCATCCTGGCCGCCCGCCTCGGCGAGGAGGACGTCGCGGCGAAGGGCGTCTCCGTGCTCACCGGTGGCACCGACGTCCACCTGGCGCTGGTGGACCTGCGTGACTCCGAGCTGGACGGCCAGCAGGCCGAGGACCTGCTGCACTCCATCGGCATCACGGTCAACCGCAACGCCGTGCCGTTCGACCCCCGCCCGCCGATGGTCACCTCCGGGCTGCGCATCGGCACCCCCGCACTGGCCACGCGCGGTTTCGGTGCCGCCGAATTCACCGAGGTCTCCGACATCATCGCCATCGCCTTGCGCGACGGGGCGGCGGCAGACACCGCGGCCCTCGGCGCCCGGGTCGGGAAGCTCGCGTCCGCATTCCCCCTCTACGCAGAATTGGAGCAGTGGTAAACATGGCAGAACGTGCCCAGATCCTCGACGGCAAGGCCACCGCGGCAGCCATCAAGGCCGAACTGACCGAACGCGTCGCCGCCCTGGCCCAACGCGGCATCACCCCCGGCCTGGGGACCATCCTGGTGGGCGATGATCCGGGATCGAAGTGGTACGTCGGCGGCAAGCACAAGGACTGCGCCGAGGTCGGCATCACCTCGATCCGCATCGACCTGCCCGACGACACCACCCAGGACATGCTGCTGTCCAAGGTCCGTGAGCTCAATGAGAACCCCGAGTGCACCGGCTACATCGTCCAGCTGCCGCTACCGAAGCACATCGACCAGGACGCCGTGCTGGAGGCGATGGACCCGGCCAAGGACGCCGACGGCCTGCACCCGATGAACCTGGGCCGTCTCGTGGCCAACGTGAACCGCCCCATGGAGTCGCCGCTGCCCTGCACGCCCAAGGGCTGCGTGGAACTGCTGGCCCGCCACGGCATCGACCTGTTGGGCAAGGACGTGCTGGTGGTCGGCCGCGGCGTCACCATCGGCCGCCCCATCGGCCTGCTGCTCACGCGCAAGGAGATCAACGCCACGGTCACCCTGGCCCACACCGGGACCACCGACCTGGCCGCGCACCTGGCGCGCGCCGACGTCGTCATCGCCGCCGCGGGATCCCCGCACATGATCAAGGCCCAGGACCTCAAGCCCGGCGCGATCGTGCTCGACGTCGGCGTCAGCCGGGTCGACGACGGCTCCGGCAAGGCCAAGGTCACCGGGGACGTGGACCCGGGCGCCTACGACGTCGCCTCGTGGATCTCGCCGAACCCCGGCGGCGTGGGCCCGATGACCCGCGCCATGCTGCTGTCCAACGTGGTGGAATCCGCCGAGCGCCAGGCCGGCTGACCGCCATTGCCCCTCCGGGGCCCGGGAACCACACGGTTCCCGGGCCCCGTGCCGTTCGGGGGCCTACACCGGCGGGAGTACGACGGCGGTGCCTCGGCTACCGCCGCGGGCGGATGTCCCGGTGTGGGTGCGCGGGTACGCTCACACCATGGGAAGACGCCGACCGCCGCTGGCCGTGCTGCCGGTGGTGGTGGCCTTCTTCCAGCTCGTCGGCAGCACCTTCGCGGCCCACCACCAGCGGCTCGAGCTGCCCGGGGGCGCGATCGTGCTCCTGCTCGCCGGCCCCGCCCTGTTGCTGCTGCGCCGCCGGGCGCCCGGCCCCGCGGCCGCCGCGATCACCCTGGTCGACGGCGCCTACCTGTTCGCCGGCTACCCGTGGGGCCCGGTGCTGCTCTCCCTGGTCCTGGCTCTGGTGTTCGCGGTACTCGGCCGCGCCCGCTGGTGGGGCTGGGCATCGGTGGCCGTGCTGGCGGTGGGCCTGGCCGTCGCCGACCTGGCCCCGGGAGTGGCCCCCGGATGGTCATCGGGGCCGGGGCAGGCGGTCCGGGAAGGCCGCTGGCTGGTGTTGCCTGCCTGGTTCGCCGTCATCCTGCTGGTCACCGAACTCGCCCGCGCACGCCGGGAACGGGGCGCCGAACAACGACGCATCGCCCGCGAGCAGGCCACCCACCGGCGCGACGAGGAACGCCTGGTGCTCGCCCGCGACATCCACGACGTCGTCGCGCATTCGCTCTCGATGATCAACGTCCAGTCCTCCGTGGCCCTGCATCTGGGCCGCCGCAACCCCGACCCGGACGCCCTGCTGGAGGCGCTGGCCACCATCAAGGCCGGCTCCGCCGCTGCCCTCGCCGAGGTCCGCGAGGTGCTGGCCGTGCTGCGCCAGGACGCGCCCCGGGTGCCCAGCCAACGGCTCGACGCGCTGGACGAACTCATCGAACGGGTCCGCACGGCCGGCCTCGACGTCAGGTACGCCGCGCCCGCCAAGCCCTGGCCCGGCTGGGTGGGCGGACGCACGGAAAACGTCCTCTTCCGGGCGGTGCAGGAATCGCTGACCAACGTGGTGCGCCACGCCGCGGCCCGCACCGTGGAGGTCGAGCTCACGCTCGAGGACGCGGGGGCCCGGCTGTGGGTGCGCGACGACGGACGCGGCCGCGGCGGTGCCCCCGACGGCAACGGCCTGCGCGGCATGCGCGAGCGCGTGGCGGCACGCGGCGGCACCGTGGACCTGGCGGACCTGGACCCCGGGACCGCCGTGACCGTGACCATCCCCGCACAGGAGGACCCATGACCACCGTGTTGCTGGCCGACGACCAGGCACTCATCCGTGCCGGATTCCGCTCGCTGCTCGCCGCCGAGGACGACCTGGACGTCGTCGGCGAGGCAGCCACCGGCGCGGCGGCCCTGGCCCAGGCCCGGGCACTGCGCCCCGACGTCGTGCTCATGGACATCCGCATGCCCGGCGGCGACGGGATCGAGGCGGCCGGCGCCCTGCTGGCCGACCCCGACCTGGCCGGGACGAAGGTCATCATGCTCACCACCTTCGAGCTCGACGACTACATCCTGGACTCGGTGCGTGCCGGCGCCAGCGGATTCCTCGTCAAGGACACCGAACCCGAGGAGCTGCTGCGGGCGGTGCGCGCCGTCGCCCGCGGCGATGCCCTGCTCTCGCCCTCGGTCACCCGTCGGCTGCTCGCCCGCGTCGCCGGCACCCGGCGGGAACCGGTGCGCCCGCCGGCCAGTGTGGAGGCCCTGACGCTGCGCGAGCGAGAGGTCCTGGCGCTGGTCGGCCGCGGGCTGAACAACGCGGGCATCGCCGCACGGCTGTTCATCACCCCCCTGACCGCGAAGACGCATGTATCGCGCATCATGGGCAAGGTCGACGCCCGGGACCGCTCCCAGCTGGTGGTCCTGGCCTACGAGAGCGGGCTCGTCACCCCGGGCACGGCGCAGGACGGGGACGCCGGCACCTGAACGTTGCCGGTGCCGCCAGCTACTCCCGGCATCGGGGCAGCGCCTCCCGGTGGTGTATGCGACGGTGCGGGAAGTGCCTCCCCGGGCCGGATGCCCGTCAACCCGGAACGCGGAAGGGTGGGTGATGTGGCCACACCGGCCGCCATCAACCACCAGGAGAGACCATGCTGATGACAACAGCCGCCCTTGCCACCACCACCGCCCAGGCCGCTGGCCATGCCGCCAACTGGGGACACGGGGGATTCGGGTGGTGGTTCATCTTTCCGCTGTTCTGGATCCTGCTGATCGCCCTCTTCGTCTTCGGACGCCGCCGCGGCCACCAGGTCGAACACCGGCGGGCCGCCGAGGGCGTCCTGCGGGAGCGGTACGCCCGCGGCGAAGTCGACGAGACGGAGTTCCGCCAGCGGCTGGAGGTGTTGCGCGGATCGGGCCGCGGGTAACCTGCATGCTGTCGTCCACCGGGCAGAAATGGTAGACATGGCCGTGTAAGGTCCCGAAGTTTCCCACCCACCAGGGGGTTAGATCGCATGGACACATCACAGATCGTCTGGATCATCGTCGCCATCGTGGTGGTGCTGATCATCATCGGCATCATCGCCCGTCTTGCCGGCCGCCGCAAGGCCGAACGCAATCGCGAGGAGGCGGGCAGGATCCGCACCGAGGCCCAGGAATCCCAACTCGAGGCACGCGAACGCGAAAATGCCGCCCAGCGGGCGCAAGCCGATGCCGATTCCGCGGAACTGAAGGCGAAGGAGCGCGACGTCGAGGCCAGGCGCCTGCAGACCGAAGCCAACGATGCCGATGTCGCGGCCGAACGCAAACGGATGGAAGCCGACACCCTGGGTGCCGACGCCGCCGAGCGCCAACGGCATTCGGAGGAACGGCTGCGCCACGCCGACCAGCTGGATCCCGACACCGGGTCCGACGGCCGGTCGCGGAACACCGCCGACGGGGCCCCGGCGCGGCGGGCCGACGACCGCGTGGATCCGGCGGACGGCCGGGATCGTCCGGCCGGAACCGGGGCCGGCATGGCCGCCGGTGGCGCTGGTGCCGCTGCGGCGGACCGCCCGCGCGCCGATGAAAGGCCCGCGGCCGCTTCTCCCGTGGACGGCCAGGAGCACCGGGGCGGCGCCGCCGAACCGGTCGACCCGTACTCGACCCACCGCGCCGGGGAACCGGCCGTGGAGCACCGCGGCGACGGCCCCGGGCGCGGGGCCAACCCCGAGCCGGACGCCGAGAGCGCCGGTGCACCGGTGGCCGAACACCACGCCGACGCCTACGGGAGCCGCACCCGCCAGGACGGGGAACCGCCCCGTCGTCAGGAGGCCGCCCCGGCCTCCGGCGATCCCCTGGCCATGGACAGCCCGGACGCCTACGGTGCCGCGGCCAGTCAACGGGGTGAACGCGACGCCCGTCACCCGGACGATGGCGTCGAGGGGCTCGACCCCGAGGACGTGGATCCGCACGGTCGCCACGGCGACGTGCCGAAACACCGCGACCAGGGCTGAGCGGCAGCCGCACCCCTGCGCAGGGCCGTCCCGGTGGTAAAACACCGGGGCGGTCCTCCGTCGTCCCCGGACCGGCCGGAGCCAGGCGATCTGGCGGGCACCGTACGCACTTGCAGGACGCACACAGTGTTTGTGGGTACAGTGGAGAGCCAAGGGCCCTTTGTCTATGGGTCCTGCGGCGTCACCGCCGAGAACTTTGCTAAGTAGGGAGTTGCCCATGAGCACTCAAACCTCTTCCATGACCTCCCCGTCACCGACCGAGGCTGCCCCGCGGCGCCGCAACGCCGGCGCCCGGAACTTCAGTCTCCTCAAGAACCGTGTCTTGGAGGCGGGCCTCATGCGCCGCCGCCGAGGCTACTACCTGGGCGTTGTGATGCTCCTGACACTCTTCCTGGCCGCAGCCGTCACGGGGTTCACGCTGCTCGGCGACAGCTGGTTCCAGCTCTTCGTCGCCGCTGCCCTGGGCATCATCCTCACCCAGTTCGCGTTTCTGGCCCATGAGGCTTCGCATCGCCAGGTCATGGAATCCGGTCCCGCCAACGACCGGGCCGGACGGATCCTGGCCAACGCGGTCGTCGGCATCAGCTACCAGTGGTGGATGAACAAGCACACCCGCCACCACGCCAAGCCGAACACCATCGGCAAGGACCCCGACATCGATCAGGACACGATCTCCTTCCAGCCCGAGGACGCGGCGGCCCGCAAGGGCCTGATGGCCTGGCTGACCCGCCGGCAGGGCTATCTCTTCTTCCCGCTGCTCACCTTCGAGGGCGTAAACCTGCACATCCACTCGATCAAGTACCTCTTCTCCAGCAACAAGGTCAAGGCCCGGAAGCGGGAACTGACGACGATCGGGCTGCGCCTGGCCATCTACCTCGCCGCGATCTACATCTTCCTGCCCTGGGGGATCGCCAGCGCGTTCGTGGGCGTCCAGCTCGCCGTGTTCGGCATCTACATGGGTGCCTCGTTCGCGCCGAACCACAAGGGGATGCCGCTGATCCCGAAGACCTCGACCATCGACTTCTTCAGCCGCCAGGTGCTCACCAGCCGTAACATCGTGGGCAAGACATCCTGGGGCACCCGCGTGCTCACCGCCGTGTTCGGCGGCTTGAACTACCAGGTCGAGCACCACCTGTTCCCCAGCATGCCGCGCCCGCACCTGCGCGAGGTCAGCACCATGGTCCGCCAGTACTGCCAGGAACTGAAGGTCCCCTACACGGTTGCCTCCGTCGCCGGTTCCTACGGCCAGGTCGTCCGCTACCTCAACGAGGTTGGCCTTTCGGCCCGTGATCCCTTCGACTGCCCGATGGTCACGGAGTACCGCCCGCACTAGACGCGGTGATTGATTTGTGCCAACCACTGCTGGGCAGTAGAGTGCGGTTGTGCCACAGACCACATCCCGTCCGACAGTGATCGCCGCCGACCAGCTGACCAAGCGCTACGGCGACTTCACCGCGGTCGATGCCATCTCCTTCGAGGTCCCTGCCGGGGAGTCCTTCGGGCTGCTGGGCCCCAACGGGGCCGGCAAGTCCACCACCATGCGGATGATCGGCGGGGTGTCCCAGCGCAGCGGCGGCACGCTGCGGATCATGGGCCTGGACCCCGAGGAACAGGGTCCCGAGGTCCGCGCCCACCTCGGCGTGGTGCCGCAGGAGGACAACCTGGACCAGGAACTCAAGGTCAGGGACAACCTCATCGTCTACGGCCGCTACTTCGGCCTGCCGCTGTCCTACCTGCGGCCCAAGGCCGATGAGCTGCTGGACTTCGCGCAGCTCACCGACAAGGCCAACGCCCGGGTCGAGGACCTCTCCGGGGGCATGAAGCGCCGGCTGACCATCGCCCGCTCGCTGATCAACGACCCACGCGTCCTGCTCCTGGACGAACCGACCACCGGCCTGGACCCGCAGGCGCGCCACATCCTGTGGGACCGGCTGTTCCGGCTCAAGGAGCGCGGGGTCACCCTCATCCTCACCACCCACTACATGGATGAGGCCGAACAGCTCTGCGACCGCCTCATCGTGGTGGACCGGGGGCGCATCATGGCCGAGGGTTCCCCGTCGTCGCTGATCCGCCAGTACTCCACCCGGGAGGTCCTCGAACTGCGCTTCGGTGCCGACCGGAACGCCGGGGCCGCAACGGCCGTGGAGGGGATCGGGGACCGCATCGAGGTCCTGCCGGACCGCCTGCTCGTCTACGCCCACGATGGCGAGGCCGCCCTCGAGGCGGTCGGCGCCCGCGGGCTGACGCCGCTGACCTCGCTGGTGCGCCGTTCCTCCCTGGAGGACGTGTTCCTCCGGCTGACCGGGCGGAGCCTCATTGAGTAGCCCCGCGCGCGGACCCGCCACCGGTGATGGCGACGCGGCCCCCGCCGGGGAGCCTGCGCCGGCACCGTCGTCGTCCTCCGCAGGACAGGACGTCCCGGCCTACCTGGCCTCCACCCTCGTGCCGCACCCCCCGCTGACCAGCGCTGCGAAGGCCCGCCGCTTCGGGACCTGGTACCTCGCCGAGCAGCACCTGCGCGGGATGAAGGGCTACCTGGACATCGTCATCGCCTATTCGGTGGGCAATCCGCTGGTGTACCTGTTCGCGATGGGGATCGGGCTCGCTTCCCTCGTCGACTCGAATTCCGGGGGCGGGGCGTTCGGCGGCGTCAGCTACCTGCAGTTCATCGCCCCGGCCCTGCTGGCCTCGGCCGCCATGATGACCGCCGCCGGGGAATTCAGCTATGCGGTCATGTCGGGGTTCAAGTGGTGGAAGACCTACTACGGGCCGCTGGCCACGCCGTTGACGCCGCAACAGATCTGCCAGGGGCACGCGCTGGCCGTGACGATCCGCATCCTGGCCCAGAGCGCCGTCTACCTGGTGATCGTGCTGTTCTTCGGGGCCGCCACCAGCGGGTGGGCGTGGGTCACGATCTTCACCGCTTCCCTGGCCGGGGTGGCGTTCGGGCTCCCGCTGATGGCCTTTTCCGCGTCGATCACGGAGGAAAAGGGCCAGTTCGCCCTGGTCCAGCGGTTCATCGTCATGCCCTTCTTCCTGTTCTCCGGCACCCTGTTCCCGCTGTCCACGCTGCCCTGGTTCCTGCAGTGGATCGGCTGGATCTCCCCGGTCTGGCATGCCACCGAACTCGGCCGCGTGCTCTCCTACGGCTACGCCGAACCCGGCTGGTTTTCGGTGCTCCATGTGCTGTACCTGCTGGCGTTGGCCGGCGGGGGACTGCTGCTGGCCCGGCGCGTCTACGCCCGACGGCTGGAGGGTTGAGATGAGCCTGGTGAGGGATGCAGACCTCGAACTGACCGCCGACCGGAGGCCGCTGGCGGCCCTCTACTCGCGCAACATCCGCGCGGTGATCGTGCGCGGGCTGGTGGCCACCAAGACCTCCAACGCCGCCATCATGATCTCCGGGTTCGTCGAGCCGGTGCTGTACCTGCTCTCGATGGGGATCGGCCTCGGCGCCCTCATCGGAACGGTCGAGGGCCCCGGCGGAACACCGATCAGCTACGCCGCGTACATCGCGCCGGCCCTGCTGACCGTCTCGGCGATGAACGGGGCCCTCTACGACTCCACCATCAACGTGTTCTTCAAGATGAACTACGCCAAGCTCTACCAGAACATGCTCTACACCTCGCTCGGCCCGCTCGACGTCGCGCTGGGGGAGATCTTCCTGGCCCTGCTGCGCGGGTTCCTCTACGCCACCGGCTTCACCATCGTCATGGCGGCGATGGGGTTGATCACCACCTGGTGGGCGCTGCTGATGGTCCCCGCAGCGGTCCTGATCGCCTTCGGATTCGCCTCCATCGGGATGGGCATCACCTCGTACATCCGCACGTTCCAGCAGCTGGACTGGGTGACGTTCATCATGCTGCCGATGTTCCTGTTCTCGGCCACGTTCTACCCGCTGAGCGTCTACCCGGAACCGATCCAGTGGGTGATCCAGGCGCTGCCGCTCTGGCACGGAGTCGAGTTGCTGCGCCAGTTGTCGGTGGGCTCCTTCGGGCTCATGACCGCCGTGCACCTGCTCTACTACGTGGTGATGGCGGCCGTCGGGATGGCGCTGACCACGCACCGGCTGCGGGCCCTGTTCCTGAAGTGAGCTGGGTGCCCGGGCCCGTCGGCAGGTAGTCTGTTCCACACCAGAACCCAAGGAGGCGCCGTGATCGGCAGTTGGCATGCGGTCGTCATCGACTGCGAGGACACGGAAATCATGGCCGATTTCTACGAGCAGATGCTCGGCATGGTGCGGGTGCAGCATGACGACGACGGATGGATCACCATCGGCGACGCCCCGGACCGTCCCGCCATCGCGTTCCAGCGCGTGGAGAACTACCAGGCCCCCGACTGGCCGGGGCAGACGCACCCGCAACAGGCGCACCTGGACATCCGGGTCGATGATCTGGACGTCGCCGAGGAAGCGGTGCTCAAGCTGGGTGCCACCTCGATGAACACCGGCGGACAGAACTACCGGGTCTACCTGGACCCGCAACGCCACCCCTTCTGCCTCGTCACCTGGTGAGCGGGGGCCGACGGGCCGGGATGCGGACCGGGACCCGGCGCCGCGCCGTCGTCCTCGGCGGGACCGGCCTGCTCGGCCGCGCCATCGCCGAACGCCTGGCCCGGGGCGGCTGGGCCGTGTCGGTCACCGGCCGGACCCCCGCCCACCTCCCGGCGGGGCTGAGGGCACTCGGTGTCGGCTTCGCCACTGTGGACCGGCACGACGCCGGGGCCCTCGCCGCGCTGCTGAGCGGCGGCGCCGACCTGCTCGTCGATGCGCTCGCCTACACGGCGGCCGACGCCCGCCTGCTGCTGCCCTTCCTGCACGACGTCGGCACCACCGTCATGCTCTCCAGCAAGGCCGTGTACGTCGACGCCACCGGCCGGCACGTGAACTCACCCGCCGGCCCCTCGTTCGCCGGGCCCATCGCCGAGGACCACCCCACCCTCGCCCCGGGCGACATGCCCCACAATTCGCCCCGGGGCTACGGGCCGAACAAGGTCGCTGCCGAAAACGTGCTGCTGGACGCCGGAGCCAACACCACGGTCATCCGCGCCTCCAAGGTCCACGGGGTCGGCACCGCCCGGCCGCGTGAATGGGTGTTCGCCCGGCGCGTCATGGACCGGCGGCCCGCTGTCCTGCTCGCCGGAGCCGGCACCGGAACCGACCACACCACGGCCGCCGTGAACACCGCTGCCCTGGTGCACTGCATCGCCGACGCGCCGCCGGGAACCCGGATCCTCAATAGCGCCGACCCCGATGCGCCGAACGGGCGGGACATCGCCCACGCGGTGGCCGCGCATTTCGGCCACGACTGGCGTGAGGTGCTGCTGGCCGACGACGCTCCTGCCGGGCTCGGTGCCCACCCCTGGGACGCCCGCCCCGGCATCGTCCTGGACACCTCCGCCGCGACGGCCCTGGGGTATGTCCCCGTGGGCAGCTATGCGCAGACCATCGGGCCGGCCCTGGACTGGATGGCCACCCGGCCACGGAGCCAGTTCGACGCCGATCCCTACTTCGACGGGTTCTTCGACTACGCCGCCGAGGACCGTTTCCTGGCGGGCGTCACCACCAGCTGAGGGGGGCGGGGGCCGGCCTCCGGGGTGGGGGACACCGCCGTCGTCCACCGCTGGCGGTGTTCGCCCACGGGAAAGTCGTCCCTCGACTGCCCGCCGGTTTGGGATACTGGAGGGCATGGAACCCCTCGGCACGGTCCGGACCGCCCCGGACAAGAAGATCACCCTCAAGGCCAGTACCCTGTCGCTGGCGGTGATGGTCACCGTCTTCCTCGTCGCGGTCGTCTTTGCGGCCAACCAGAACGACGTCATCGGCTGGATCGTCGCCGTCATCTCCCTGGCCTGGCTGCTGCTGGCCGCCTTCCTGGTGTTCGGACTGCGCCGCGGCGCCCGCAAGGTCAGCAGCCACCTGCAGAACGCGTCGGCCTCCATGGCCGCCCGCGCCCAGCAGCCCGGCCCCTCCGAGACCGTGGTCGTCGACGAGGGGACCCGCGCCCGGGACCTGAAGCTGGACCACTCCTTCAAGATCGTCCAGGTCCAGGCCGGCGTCATCAAGGAGCACCTCGACACGCCGGGCGCCGAGGCCCGCGGCATGGTCGACCGTGCCCTGGAGACCATCGAAATCACCGCCCACAACGCCCGGGACATGATGAAACCCTCCGACGGCAGCGCTCCGCTCTCCGGCGAGGTCATCGACTGACCGATCTTCGGTAAGCTGGATCGGGTGAGCACAGCAGCGGAACAGAACCCCAGCAAGAACGCCGGCGCCGTGCGCGTCGCCTCCGTCAACCTCAACGGCATCCGGGCCGCCTACAAGCGTGGAATGGCAGACTGGCTGGCCGAACGCGATATCGACATCCTGACCCTGCAGGAAGTGCGCGCCCCCGACGCGATCGTGCGCGAGCTGCTGGGCGACGAGTGGCACATCCTGCACGCAGAGGCCGCGGCCAAGGGTCGCGCCGGGGTCGCCATCGCCTCCCGCTTGGCCCCCACTGCCACCCGTGAACACATCGGCGAGGACTACTTCGCCACCTCCGGGCGCTGGGTCGAGGCCGACTTCGACATCGCCGGTGCGACCCTCACCGTGGTCAGCGCGTACGTGCACTCCGGAGAGGTCGACACCCCGAAGCAGGACGACAAATTCCGCTTCCTGGACGTCATGACCACCCGGTTGCCCGCCCTGAAGGCCGACTCGGACCACGTCCTGGTGACCGGTGACCTCAACGTCGGGCACACCGAGCGCGACATCAAGAACTGGAAGGGCAACGTCAAACGGTCCGGCTTCCTCCCGGCGGAGCGTGCCTACTTCGACCGGTTCTTCGGCGAGGAGATCGGCTACCACGACGTCGCCCGCCGGCTGGCCGGGGACGTCGACGGGCCCTACACCTGGTGGTCCTGGCGCGGACAGGCGTTCGACAACGACACCGGTTGGCGCATCGACTACCACATGGCCACCCCGGACCTCGCCGCGATCGCCGGCAACGCCGTCGTCGACCGTGCACCGACCTACGCGTCGCGCTTCTCCGACCATGCACCACTGGTCATCGACTACCAGTTCTAGGAACACGCACACATGACTGAACTCCAGAATCCCGCGGACCACCGCCCCCGCGTCCTGTCCGGCATGCAGCCCTCCGCCGATTCGCTGCATCTGGGCAACTACCTCGGGGCCCTGGTCAACTGGGTGAAATCGCTGGACGATTTCGACGCCTTCTTCTTCGTTCCCGACATGCATGCCATCACCATGGGACATGACCCCGCCGCATTGCGTGAGCGCACGCGCCGGACCGCCGCGCAGTACATCGCGGGCGGCATCGACCAGGACGCCGCGACCTTGTTCGTCCAGTCCCACGTCCCCGAGCACGCCCAGCTGGCGTGGGTGCTGAACTGCATCACCGGGTTCGGGGAGGCCTCGCGCATGACCCAGTTCAAGGACAAGTCCTCCAAGGGCGGCCAGGAATCGGCCAGCCTGGGCCTGTTCACCTACCCGGTGCTCATGGCGGCCGACATCCTGTTGTACCAGCCCCATGCCGTGCCGGTGGGCGACGACCAGCGCCAGCACGTCGAGTTGGCCCGCGACCTGGCGCAGCGGTTCAACCACCGCTTCGGGGCGACGTTCCGGATCCCCGAACCGCTGATCCAGAAGGAGGGGGCACGCATCTACGACCTGCAGGACCCCCGGTCCAAGATGTCCAAGTCGGCGGCCAGCCCGAACGGGCTGATCAACATTCTCGACGACCCGAAGCTCATCACCAAGCGGATCAAGTCGGCGGTGACCGACACCGATACCGTGATCGCCTACGATCGCGAGACCAAACCGGGGGTGACCAACCTCCTGGAGATCCTCTCGACGATCACCGACCGGCCCGTGGCGGACCTTGTCGCGGAGTACGAGGGCAAGATGTACGGGCACCTGAAGGTCGACGTGGCCGACGCGGTGGTCTCCCGCGTCGAGCCGATCCGCCGGCGGACCTTCGAATTGCTCGACGATTCCGCAGAACTCGACCGGCAGCTGGCCGTCGGCGCCGCGCGCGCCCGGGAAATCGCCTCCGCCACCCTGGAGGCGGTCTACGCGAATGTCGGTTTCCTGCCGGCCGTCAACGCGGCCGTGACCGGTGAAGTGGCGATCGGCGAGGACGCGCGTTAGCGCATGGTCCTTCCCGAGCCGGAAACCGAGATCCCCGGGGCCCCAGGCCCCGGGGACGAGGCAGTCAGCGTCGGCGTGGTCATCCCGCTGCCCGAGCCGCTGCGTTCGGAGCTGCGCACGGCGCGTACCACGCTGGGCGATCCCGTGGCACAGAGCATCCCCCCGCACATCACGCTGGTGACCGGTGCCGTGGCGACCGACTGGATCGCGGCACGGGACCATGTCCGCCACATCGCCGCCGGCTCCGGTCCCTTCCGGATCGCGCTGCGTGGCACGGCCAGCTTCCGGCCGGTCACCAATGTGGTGTTCCTGCAGGTCGAGGAGGGGTTCGAGGAATGCGTCGACCTGCACCGGGCGTTGCAGTCCGGGCCATTGAGTTCCACCGCGGAATTCGACTTCCACCCCCACCTGACGATCGCGCACGACCTGACGGCAGGCCAGCTCGATCTCGCGTTGGAAAGCCTGGGTGGCTACGCCGCGGAATTCCCTGTGGATAGAATCGGGTTGTTTGAACACGACGCCGATGGCCTGTGGGCCCTGCAGGAGGAACTGATCCTTGGCCAAGCCGGACAAACGCCTAGCTAGTCGCACCATCGCCCAACGTGCGGCCCCTCCCGCCGCGGGCCCGGGCGTCGACCTGCCGTCCGACCCGGATCTGGTGGCCGACGCCGTCTCACCGCTGGACCATGCCGGGCTGCGAGCCGCAGTGGTGCACCAGCGCACCGCCTTCGGGCGCGCCCGACGCGAGAAAAAGGGCCCCATCAAGGTTGCCCTCGCGGCGCTGGGCGCTTTCGTTGCGTGGTTGAAGGCCCGCAAGCCGATGCGGGTCATCATGCTCTATGGCCAGCGCCACGGCCCGCTGATGGCCGCCGGGGCCGCCTACAACATGTTCTTCTCCGTCGCTGCCCTGTTGGTGGCCGGCTTCTCGATCTTTGGGATCATCGCCAGTGGCAACCAGGGATTGCAGGACCTGGTCGTCGATACGGTCGCCGAAGGGACACCTGGATTGATCGATACCGGGGACGGGGGATTGGCCAAACCGGATCAACTCTTCCAATCGCGCGGCTTCGGCTGGGCCCTGGTGATCTCGACCGCGACCATGCTCCTGACCTCTCTGGGATGGATCAAGGGCCTGCGAGAGGGGATGCGCGGGGTCTACGGGCTGATTCCGCTGCAGCTGAACCCGGCACTGGTCAAGGTGCGGGACCTGGGCGTCTTGGTGATTCTGGGGCTGTGCCTCGTGGTGACCACCGTCGTCGGGTTCCTGGCCGGCGGGTTCATCGACGTCGTCAGCGACTTCCTCCAGTTGCAATCGGCGTTCGCGATCTTCCTGACCCAGGCAGGCAGCCTGGCGGTCATGCTCCTCCTGGATGCGCTCGTGGCGGTCATCCTGTTCCGCCTGGCGTCCGGCATCACGATGCCGCGCGGGGCCATGTTGCAGGCGGCCCTGCTGGCGGGAGCAGGCGCGACGGTCCTGCGCTACTTCTCCTCCGAGCTGCTGGGCAGTGCCACCAAAAACCCCTTGCTGGCATCGTTCGCGGTGATCCTCGGGCTGTTCGTGTGGTTCTACCTGCTCAGCCAGGTCTATTTGATCGCCACCGCGTGGGGTGCCGTCGCCACGGCCGACATCGACGCCGCGGCCCGCCACGACAAGAAGCCCAGCCTCCGGGCACGCGCAGCCCGGTTGCGCAGCGTGCAGCAGGCCGGCGAGGGCGCCGCGGGCTGGCCACAGACACGGCCGTAGCGCCAGCGGCAGGACAACCGCGGCCCGGACACACCGCGCGCATGCGTCGCGGGGGAGCGGGCCGCGCGGCGAGCGGGCAGGCGAAAGGCGCCGCCCCTCCGGAAGATTCCGGTGGACGGCGCCTCGTCGTTGCTGTCGGCCGTGTTCCTAGACGGAGCGGGCCAGGATGGCCTGCTTCACCTCGGCGATGGCCTTGGTGACCTGGATGCCACGCGGGCAGGCCTCGGTGCAGTTGAAGGTGGTGCGGCAACGCCACACGCCTTCCTTGTCGTTGAGGATCTCCAGGCGCATGTCGCCACCCTCGTCACGGGAGTCGAAGATGAACCGGTGTGCGTTCACGATCGCGGCCGGGCCGAAGTACTGGCCGTCGGTCCAGAACACGGGGCAGGACGACGTGCACGCGGCGCACAGGATGCACTTGGTGGTGTCGTCGTAGCGCTCCCGGTCCTCGGGGGACTGGTAGTGCTCGGCTGCAGGCGCATGGCCCTTGGTGATCATGAACGGCATGATCTCGCGGTAGGACTGGAAGAACGGCTCCATGTCCACGATCAGGTCCTTCTCGACCGGCAGCCCCTTGATGGCCTCGACCGTGATGGGCTTGGACGTGTCCAGGTCCTTCAGCAGGGTCTTGCACGCCAGGCGATTGCGGCCGTTGATGCGCATGGCATCGGAGCCGCAGACACCGTGGGCGCAGGAGCGGCGGAAGGACAGTGAGCCGTCGATCTCCCACTTCACCTTGTGCAGGGCGTCCAGGACGCGGTCGGTGCCATACATGGTCAGCACGTAGTCCTCCCAGGTGGCCTCCTCGGAGAACTCCGGGTCATAGCGACGCACGCGCAGGGTGATGTCGAACTGCGGGATCTCCCCGCCGCCACCGATACCGGGGGCCAGATCGACCTTGGATGCTGGTTCGGGAACTTCGCTGCTCATTAGTACTTACGCTCCATCGGCTGGTAACGGGTGAAGATCACGGGCTTGGTGTCGAACCGGATGCCGTGGATGCCCTCCATTTCCGCGGAGTCGTCCTTGTAGACCATCGAGTGCTTCATGAAGTTCTCGTCGTCGCGGTCCGGGAAGTCCTCGCGGAAGTGGCCGCCGCGCGATTCGTGGCGGTGCAGGGCGGAAACGGACATGACCTCGGCCAGGTCCAGCAGGAAGCCGAGCTCGACGGCTTCGAGCAGATCCAGGTTGAAGCGCTTGCCCTTGTCCTGGATGCTGATGTTCTTGTACCGCTCGCGGAAGCCCTTGACGTCGGCCAGGGCCTTCATGATGGTGTCCTTGGTGCGGAACACCTGCATGTTGGCGTCCATGGTGTCCTGGAGTTCCTTGCGGATTGCGGCGATCCGTTCGGTTCCCGAACCCTTGCGCACCACGTCGAGCAGGGCTTCCGTGTCGGCGACCGGGTTCTCCGGCAGCTCGACCCAGTCGGCCGTCTTGGAGTACTCGGCCGCGGCGATGCCCGAGCGCTTGCCGAACACGTTGATGTCCAGCAGCGAGTTCGTGCCCAGGCGGTTGGAGCCGTGGACGGAGACGCAGGCGACCTCGCCGGCGGCGTAGAGGCCCGGAATGGTGAACTCGTTGTCCTGGAAGACCTCGCCCTTAATGTTGGTCGGCACGCCGCCCATCACGTAGTGGGCCGTCGGGAAGACCGGCACCGGCTCCGTGTAGGGCTCCACGCCGAGGTAGGTGCGGGCGAACTCGGTGATGTCCGGGAGCTTCGCATCGATGTGCGCCGGTTCCAGGTGGGTCAGGTCCAGCAGCACGTAGTCCTTGTTCGGACCGCAACCGCGGCCTTCGCGGACCTCGTTGGCCATCGACCGGGCCACGATGTCACGTGGCGCCAGGTCCTTGATGGTCGGGGCGTAGCGTTCCATGAACCGCTCACCCTCGGAGTTGCGCAGGATCGCACCCTCACCGCGGGCGGCCTCGGAAAGGAGGATGCCCAGGCCGGCGAGGCCGGTGGGGTGGAACTGCACAAATTCCATGTCCTCCAGCGGGATGCCCTTGCGGAAGGCGATGCCCATGCCGTCACCGGTGAGGGTGTGGGCGTTGGAGGTGGTCTTGAAGACCTTGCCGGCGCCGCCGGTGGCCAGGATGACCGACTTGCCCTGGAAGACGTGGATCTCGCCGGTGGCCAGATCGTAGGAGACGACGCCGGCGACGCGCTTCTGCGTGTACGTGGTGCCGTCCTCGCGGGTGGCCTCCTCGTCGACGGTCAGCAGGTCGAGCACGTAGTACTCGTTGTAGAACTCGACATTGTGCTTGACGCAGTTCTGGTACAGCGTCTGCAGGATCATGTGGCCGGTACGGTCCGCGGCGTAGCACGAGCGGCGCACCGGGGCCTTGCCGTGGTCGCGGGTGTGTCCACCGAAGCGGCGCTGGTCGATCTTGCCTTCGGGCGTGCGGTTGAACGGCAGGCCCATCCTCTCCAGGTCGAGCACTGCCTCGATGGCCTCCTTGGCCATGACCTCGGCGGCGTCCTGGTCGACGAGGTAGTCACCGCCCTTGACGGTGTCGAAGGTGTGCCACTCCCAGTTGTCTTCCTCGACGTTGGCCAGGGCAGCGCACATGCCGCCCTGGGCGGCGCCCGTGTGCGAACGGGTGGGGTAAAGCTTGGTCAGCACGGCTGTGTGGGCTCGCTGCCCGGACTCGATGGCAGCTCGCATGCCTGCGCCACCGGCGCCGACAATGACGACGTCGTACTTATGTACCTGCATACCGGATGCTCTCTCTTCTTTGAATCTTGGTTTCGGCGAAGCTTGCCGGGGCTACTGGCACACCGAAAGGGTGGAGCCCGGGATGCACGGATCGAACGTGAAGATCACGAGCGTGCCGAGGATGATGATGGCCGCGGAGCACAGCATGAGGACCAGCTGCAGCCAGAACCGCGGACGGTCCTTCTCCACGTAGTCGCTGATGATCGTGCGCACGCCGTTGGTGCCGTGCAGCATGGCCAGCCACAGCATGGCCAGGTCCCAGAACTGCCAGAGCGGGTTGGCCCACTTGCCGGCGACGAAGCCGAAGTCGATGGCGTGCACGCCCTCGCCGACCATGAGGTTAACGAACAGGTGCCCGGAGATCAGGATGACCAGCAGGACACCGGAGATGCGCATGAAGAGCCAGGCCAGCATCTCGAAGTTGCCGCTCTTGGACTTGCCGCGGGTGTACTTCGGGTCGATGCGGCCCGTGCGCGGTGCAACGAATTCTGTGGTTGCCATGGCTTAAAGACCTCCGAAAGCGAGGGACAGGTGACGGATCGCGAAGCCGATCATGACCACGGCCCAGACGATCAGCACGCCCCAGAGCAGCTGACGCTGGTACTTCGGCCCGGACTTCCAGAAGTCAACGAGGATGAGGCGCAGTCCGTTGAAGGCGTGGAACATGATCGCAGCGACGAGACCAAGTTCACCCACGGCCATCAGCGGGTTCTTGTACGTGCCGATCACCGCGTCGTAGGCGCCGGGGGAAACCCGCACCAGGGCCGTATCGAGCACGTGCACCAAAAGAAACAAGAAAATGACGACACCGGTGACCCGATGCCCTACCCAGGACCACATGCCTTCGCGGCCGCGGTAGAGGGTGCCTGACGATGTCTTCGACACTGAATTAACCTCCATGCATCGCAAGGGCGTTCGTGTGGCGTGCACACAAAAGATTGGCGCCGGTGCGTTAGCGTTCCTAGCCTGATCCTAGACCACAGGGGACGCTCAGGCTTCTTCTTTACCCTAGCCCTGTGGCGAGCCTCACTCCCTGTCGCCTGACGAGGCGTAACGCCCGGAATTCCGCGGAAAATAGGTGACGTTTCCATGCCGTAAATCGAGCACGACATCCCGCGGATCCGGCCAGTGATCGCTTACTGTTGATGCATGAATGCTGACCTCCTGGCCCGTTTCCACGGCGTCATCCCCGCGGGTGGCGTCGGGACCCGGTTGTGGCCCCTCTCGCGTGCGGCCGCCCCCAAGTTCCTGCACGACCTCACCGGTTCGGGCACCACCCTGATCCGGGCGACCTACGATCGCCTCGTCGCGCTGGCCGACGACCGGATCATGGTCGTGACCGGACAGGCACACCGTGACGCGGTCCGGGCGCAGCTGCCGGAGCTGGAGGAGCAGAACCTCGTCCTGGAGTCCGAACCCAAGGACTCCGCGGCGGCCATCGGGCTCGCTGCGGCCATCCTGCATCGGCGCAACCCGGAGATCATCATGGGATCCTTCGCGGCCGACCAGGTCATCGGGCCGGTCGACGTGTTCCAGGAAACCGTCCGCGAGGCCATCCACACGGCGGCGACCGGCAAAATCGTCACCATCGGCATCAAGCCGGTGTCGCCGTCGACCGCCTTCGGCTACATCCGCGCCGGACAGGCCCTGGACGTGGAGGGCGCGCCCAGTGCGACCTCGGTGCTCGAATTCGTGGAGAAGCCCGACGAGCAGGTGGCAGAACGCTACGTCGCCAGTGGCGACTACCTGTGGAACGCCGGCATGTTCGTCGCCCCCGTGGCCCTGATGCTCGAGCACCTTCAGCGCAACGAACCGGAACTGCATGCCGGGCTGATGGAGATCGCCGACGCGTGGGACACCCCCGAACGCGACGCGGTGAAGAATCGCATCTGGCCCACGCTTCCGAAGATCGCCATCGACTATGCGGTGGCCGAGCCGGCCTCTGCGGTGGGCGATGTCGCCATGATCCCCGGCGACTTCACCTGGGACGACGTCGGGGATTTCGCGGCCATCGGACGGTTGAACCCCGCCAGCGAGGCCACCAACCTCACGGTCCTCGGCGAGGGTGCCCGGGTCTACGCCGACCAGGCCTCCGGCGTCGTGGTCTCCGATACCAAGCGCATGATCGCACTGATCGGCATCCAAAACGTGGTCGTCGTGGACACCGGTGATGCCCTGCTCGTCACCACCAGCGACCACGCCCAATCGGTGAAGAAGGCGGTGGAGGCCCTCAAGGCCTCCGGCGACGTCGACGTCCTCTGAGAACCGCGACCGGCGTCCGGCGTGAAATCCGGCGTTGCAAACTCGGTCCTGGCGGCGGTTCGTCGTAGGGTCGGGATTGTGACTTACGATTCAGCGCCGCAGCCATCCCATCCGGCCATCGGGCCGTGGATGGCACCGCTGCTGCCCCAGCTCATCGACTTCCGGCGCGATGTCCATGCGAACCCCGAACTGTCCTTCCAGGAATTCCGGACCACCGAGCGCATCACCGAGGCCCTGTCGGCCGCCGGACTGGCCCCGCAGCGCCTGGACGGCACGGGGCTTTTCGTCGACATCGGCGAGGGCGACATCGCCCTGGGATTGCGGGCCGACATCGACGCCCTGCCCATCCTCGAGGAGACCGGATTGCCGTACGCCTCCTCGCGCAACGGCGTCTGCCATGCCTGCGG
Organism: Arthrobacter sp. ASL1; assembly: GCF_056680475.1. NCBI lineage: Bacteria > Bacillati > Actinomycetota > Actinomycetes > Micrococcales > Micrococcaceae > Arthrobacter > Arthrobacter sp. ASL1. Next base: position 850,503 of record NZ_CM155284.1, on the reverse strand, counting down.
CCACGACATCCACGCGACCGTGATGCTCGGCGTGGCCCTGACCCTGGGGCGGATGCACGACGCCGGGGAGCTGGCCGGGAAGATCCGGGTCATCTTCCAGCCCGCCGAGGAAACGATGCCCGGAGGTGCGCTGGCCGTCATCGAACAGGGTGTCCTCGACGGCGTGCCGCGCATCCTGGCCCTGCATTGCGAGCCGCGTGTCGACGCTGGGATGATCGGCACCCGCATCGGCGCGATCACCAGCGCCAGCGACACCATCAAAATCGAACTCACCGGGCGCGGCGGGCACACCTCCCGGCCGCACCTGACCGAGGACCTGGTCTTCGCCCTGGCCGAGATCGCGGTGAACGTCCCCGCAGTGCTCAACCGCAGGATCGACGTGCGCAGCGCGGTGTCCGTGGTCTGGGGACAGATCCATGCCGGGTCGGCCCCCAACGCCATTCCGGCCGCCGGGTACATGGCCGGAACCATGCGCTGCCTCGACGGGGACGCGTGGGAATCCGCGGGAACCCTGCTCGATGAGGTCGTGCGGCAGGTGGCTGTGCCCTACGGCGTCGACGTGAAGCTCGAACACACCCGGGGGGTGCCCCCGGTGGTCAACGCGGAGGCCGAAACAGACCTCATTGAACGCGCCGCACGCGCGGAGATCGGATCGACCTCCATCGTGCTGACCCCCCAGTCCATGGGGGGCGAAGACTTCGCCTGGATGACCCACAAGATCCCCGGTGCCATGCTGCGGCTGGGCACGAGGACGCCCGGCGGGGAGACCTATGACCTGCACCGGGGAGATTACATCCCCGACGAAAAGGCGATCGAGACAGGAATCCGGGTGATGGCCGCCGCCGCGTTGCGCGCCGTGGGAAATGGACGGGACGCCTGATTTCCCTACCTGTTGGTAACAAATAGTCAACAATCTTGACCTGTCAACGGCTCGTGGTGGCCCGGTGGCCGTGGTGGCCGCTACTGTATTCTCCGTCACGTCTTCCTGCCTTGGGATGACGGACGCGGTTGGCTCCCTCTTGCGGCAGGTGCATTGCCCGAATCCCGGGGGGACGGACCAGATGCATCATTCGTCACTGGAGGAAAACTTGAAGAAGTCACCGCGCACCCTGAAGCGCTCCACCGGGCAGCTCGCTGCCATCCTGGGCGCATCCGCCCTTGTCCTGACCGCCTGTGGTACGGCACCCCAGGCGAGCGAAACCGCGGCGGCGTCCAGCCACCCCGGCGCCGCCGACTACACGGGCTGCATCGTCTCCGACTCCGGAGGATTCGAGGACCGCTCGTTCAACCAGTCCTCCTTCGAGGGCCTGATGAAGGCCAAGAAGGAACTGGGCATCAAGACCAAGCAGGCCGAGTCCCAGGCTGCCACCGACTTCGAACCGAACCTGAGCTCCATGGTCAAGGGCGGCTGCGACCTGACCGTGACCGTTGGATTCCTGTTGGCCGATGCCACCAAGAAGCTGGCCAAGGCCAACCCCGACGCGCACTTCGCCATCATCGACGACAACTCGATCAAGGCCAAGAACGTCAAGCCGATCATCTACGACACGGCCCAAGCGGCTTTCCTGGCCGGGTACGTGGCCGCCGGCACGTCGGAGACCGGAAAGGTAGCGACCTTCGGCGGCATGAACATCCCGACCGTCACCATCTTCATGGACGGCTTCTATGACGGCGTGCAGTACTTCAACGAGCAAAAGGGCAAGGACGTCAAGGTCCTGGGCTGGAACTCCGACAAGCAGAACGGCACGTTCACCGGCGACTTCGAGAACCAGGGCAAGGGCAAGACCAACACGACGAACTTCATCAACGAAGGCGCCGACGTCATCATGCCCGTCGCCGGCCCCGTCGGCCTGGGCACCATCGACGCGGTCAAGGAAGCCAACGCCGGCGGCAAGGAGGCCAAGATCGTCTGGGTCGACTCCGACGGATACAACACGGTCCCCTCGGGCAAGGAATTCATCCTCACCTCGGTCACGAAGCTCATGGGCGAGGCCGTGGACAAGGTCGTCACCGAGGACCTGAACGACAAGTGGGACAACACGCCGTACGTCGGCACCCTCGAAAACGGCGGTGTCGCGCTGGCCCCGTTCCACGACTTCGATTCCAAGGTCTCCGACGAGATGAAGACCGAACTCGACCAGATCAAGCAGGACATCATCTCCGGCAAGCTCAAGGTCGAGTCCCCGTCCAGCCCGAAGTAGCCGGCAGGGTGGGGGGCGCCGGCGGCCAACCATCCGCCGGCGACCACACCCGCTGACCCCACGCCGTCCACCTCCCGCCTGCATGCCGGGAGGTGGGCGGCGTGCGCTTGCCCACCACCTGGCGTTCGCGACTACGCTGGGTTCGACGGTCTCCACGACCGGTGTGACATCCGCGGCCATGGCGAGCCCGGAGCAGAAGGGAATAGGTAAACGGCGTGAAATTGGAACTTCGCGGAATTACCAAGAAATTCGGGACCTTCACGGCCAACGACGACATCACCGTCGTCGTCGAATCCGGCAAGGTCCACTCCCTCCTGGGGGAGAACGGTGCCGGGAAGTCCACGCTGATGAACGTGCTCTTCGGCCTCTACGAAGCCACGGCCGGGCAGGTGCTCATCGACGACGCGCCCGTGCAGTTCCACGGCCCCGGGGACGCCATGGCGGCAGGCATCGGCATGGTCCACCAGCACTTCATGCTGGTCCCGGTCTTCACCGTCGCCGAAAACGTCGCCCTGGGCGACGAGGCGACCCGGGCCCTGGGGATCCTGGACCTGGAAGCCACTCGCCGCAAGATCCGCGAGATCTCCGACCGGTTCGGCTTCCACGTCGACCCGGACGCCCGCATCGAGGACCTGCCGGTCGGCATCCAGCAACGCGTGGAGATCATCAAGGCGCTCGTCCGCGAGGCCAAGGTCCTGATCCTGGATGAGCCCACGGCAGTCCTGACGCCGCAGGAGACCGACGAATTGCTCAACATCATCCGCCAGCTCCGCGACGCCGGGACATCGGTGGTCTTCATCTCCCACAAGCTGCGCGAGGTCAAGGAGATCTCCGACGTGATCACCGTGATCCGTCGCGGCAAGGTCGTCGGCCAGGCAGAACCCACCGCCTCGGCAGCCGAACTCGCCTCCCTCATGGTCGGGCGGTCCGTCAGCCTGTCGCTGGACAAGGAACCGGCCAAACCCGGCCAGGAAACGTTCAGCGTCCAGAACCTCACCGTGCTGGCCGACACCGGGCAGGTCCTGCTCGACGACGTGAGCTTCGGCATCCACGACGGGGAGATCCTCGCGGTGGCAGGAGTCCAGGGCAATGGCCAGACCGAGCTCACCGAGGCCATCATGGGCCTGCTGGACCACGCCTCCGGGAAGGTGTTCCTGCACGGGCAGAACCTGCTCGGGCGCAGCGTGAAGTCGATCATCAACTCCGGCGTTGGATTTGTCCCCGAGGACCGCAGCACCGACGGACTGGTCGGCACGTTCACCGTCGCCGAGAACCTGGTCCTGAACCAGTACGACCGGGCACCGTTCGCCCGCGGCATGAACATGCGTGGTTCGGTCATCGCGGAAAACGCCGAGCAGAAGATCGAGGAATTCGACATCCGCACCCAGGGGGCCCAGGCAGACGCCGGGACGCTCTCCGGGGGAAACCAGCAGAAGGTCGTCATGGCCCGTGAACTCTCGCGGCCACTGAAGCTCTTCATCGCCTCGCAGCCGACCCGCGGCGTGGACGTGGGCTCGATCGAATTCCTGCACCGGCGGATCATCGCCGAACGCGACGGCGGCACCCCTGTCCTCATCGTCTCCACCGAACTCGACGAGGTCGTCGAGCTCGCCGACCGCATCGCCGTGCTCTACAAGGGCCGGCTCGTCGGGATCGTCCCCGGGGACACCCCCCGCGACACCCTGGGCCTGATGATGGCCGGAGCCTCGGCCGACGAGGCCGGCGCCGGCAACATCGACCCGGGTCCGCCCACCGACATTTCCGCCGACACCCCGGTGGCCAACCCAGAAGAGGAGCACGGGAATGAGTGATCCCGCCAACCAGCCGGACCGGGATCCCGCGTCCGCGGAGTCCCCGCCCACGCCACCGGCAGGATCGACCCCCGGTGGTGCCGCGGCCGGCAACACCCCCGCCCAGCTGGCCGAAGCCGCGCCGCGGGACCCGCAGGGCTCGCTCATGAGCCGCATCACCACCGGCAACGGACTGGTGTCCGTGTTGGCGATCGTGTTGTCGTTGCTGGTCGGAGCCATCCTGATCGCCATCACCGACGAGCGGGTGACCAGTGCCGCCAGCTACTTCTTCGCCCGTCCGACGGACATGCTCACCGCCGTCTGGGCCTCCGTCTCGGAAGCCTACGGGGCGCTCTTCCGCAGCGCCATCTTCAATACCCAGGCAGACGGGTTCGCCAACGCGATCTACCCGCTGACCGAAACGCTGACGGTGGCCACGCCGCTGATCCTGGCCGGCCTCGGAGTGGCCCTGGCCTTCCGCGTGGGCCTGTTCAACATCGGCGGCCAGGGACAGATCATCCTGGGCGCCATGCTGGCCGGCTGGGTCGGATTCACACTCGACCTGCCCGCCGGGCTCCACCTGCTGCTGGCGGTGGTCGCCGGCATCATCGGCGGCGCCATCTGGGGCGGGATCGCCGGCGTGCTGAAGGCCAAGCGCGGTGCACACGAAGTCATCGTGACCATCATGCTCAACTACATCGCCGTCTACCTGCTGCTCTACGCGCTCACCACCCCCGGATTCCAGCGGCCCGGCTCGAACAACCCGATCAGCCCGGAAATCCATGAATCGGCGGCCTACCCGCTGCTCTTCGGATCCGGATTCCGGCTGCACCTCGGATTCGTCGTGGCACTGCTGGCCGTCGCCTTCGTCTGGTGGCTGCTGAACCGCTCGACCACTGGCTTCGAGCTGCGGGCCGTGGGAGCGAACCCCCAGGCCGCACGCACCGCCGGCATCAACGTTTCACGCGCCTACATCACGGCCATGGTCGTCGCCGGTGCCCTCGCCGGCCTGGCCGGTACGGCGCAGATCTCCGGAACCGAACGCTCCCTCTCCGGCGACATCGCCGCCAGCTTCGGCTTCGATGCAATCACCGTCGCCTTGTTGGGGCGCTCGAACCCGATCGGCACGATGTTCGCCGGGCTGCTGTTCGGCGCCCTGCGCGCCGGCGGCGTGGGCATGCAGTCCAACACCGGCATCCCCATCGACATCGTCCTGGTCGTGCAGTCGTTCATCGTGCTGTTCATCGCCGCCCCGCCGCTGGTGCGCTCGATCTTCCGCATCCACACGGGCCAGAAGAAAACCAGGAAGTCCACGGCGCGCACCGCCAAGGCCGGAGGAGCAGCGTGAGCACCGCAACCACCACCCCCTCATCGAAGGCGCGCTCCATCGCCCCCGCGATCCGCAACTGGGGCGCACCGGTGACCCTGGCCGTCCTGGCCCTGGTGGCACTGCTGGGGTTTGCCATCGGCAGCCCGCATGCGACCGCCAGGTTCCGGATCTCCGCCGACGCCGACGCGCTCCAGGTCCCCGACGTGGTCCTGGGGACCACGGTGGTCGGCTGGATCACCGCCGTCGTGCTCCTGGCCCTGGCTGCGTATTCGTTCATGCTCACCACCCGGGCACAGTCGACCCCGCGCTGGCTCGTCCCGGCCTTTGCCGCCGTCTGGGTCATCGCCTTCCTGGTCTGGGTCATCGGCAGTGCCAACAACCCCAACGTGTACTTCTCCGGCCTGATCGCCGGGTCCTTCACGTTGGCCATCCCGCTGATCTTCGGTTCGCTGTCCGGCGTGTTGTGCGAGCGCTCCGGCGTCATCAACATCGCCATCGAGGGCCAGCTGCTGGCCGGCGCCTTCGGTGCGGCCATCATCGGGTCCATTACGCACAGTCTGGTCGCCGGCGTACTGGCAGCCATCGTCGCCAGCGTCGTGGTTTCCATGGTCCTGGCCGTTTTCAGCATCAAGTACATGGTCAACCAGGTCATCGTCGGCGTGGTACTCAACGTGCTCGTCGCCGGGCTGACCAGCTTCCTGTTCTCCACCGTGATGAAGGACAACTCGGCGCTGTTCAATTCGCCACCGAGCTTCCACAACATCCGCATCCCGGGGCTGGCCGACATCCCGGTCTTCGGGCCGATCCTGTTCGACCAGACGATCCTGGGCTATGGCATGTACCTGGCGGTCTTCCTGGTGTGGTTCGGGCTGTTCAAGACCCGCTGGGGGCTGCGCGTGCGTGCCGTCGGCGAGCACCCCAAGGCCGCCGACACGGTGGGCATCAAGGTCAACACCATGCGGTTCTGGAACGTGACCCTGGCCGGCGTCGTCGCCGGTGTCGGCGGCGCGTTCTTCACCCTGGTGACCTCATCGTCCTTCAACAAGGAGATGACCGCCGGACAGGGCTTCATCGCCCTCGCCGCGCTGATCTTCGGGCGCTGGAACCCGATCGGGGCGTTCTTCGCCGCGCTGCTGTTCGGCTTCTCGCTGAACCTCTCCTTCGTGCTGACGATCCTGGGCACCCCGGTACCAAGCCAGTTCATGCAGATGCTGCCCTACGTCGTGACCGTGTTCGCGGTGGCCGGGCTGGCCGGCAAATCCCGGCCTCCGGCCTCCAACGGCATCCCGTATGTGAAGGAGTAGCGCCCATGACAGCACACCTGCCGGCCACGCCGCTGGCCGACACCGACTGGGAGCGGCTGCGCACCGCGGCCACCGAGGCCATGGCCCGCGCCTACGCCCCGTACTCCAAGTACCCGGTCGGGGCGGCCGCCCTGACCGAGGATGGGCGGCTGGTCAGCGGCTGCAACGTGGAGAACGCCGCCTACGGGGTGGTCCTCTGCGCCGAATGCACGCTCATCGGCGCGCTGCACATGAGCGGTGGCGGGCGGCTGCGGGCCTTCTACTGCGTGGACGGGCACGGGAGCATCCTCATGCCCTGCGGGCGCTGCCGGCAGCTGCTGCACGAACACCGCGGTCCCGACCTGGAACTGATGACCGTCAGCGGGATCAAGACCATGGAACAGGTCCTGCCCGACGCCTTCGGCCCGGACAACCTGCTGCGCTAGCCGCAGGGCCGACCCGGAAACCTTCACCGCCACCTTCGACGAAAGGCCCAGCATGAGCACCGAGAACTTCGACGCCGTCGACATCATCCGCATCAAACGCGACCGCGGAACGCTCACGGCCGAGCAGATCGACTGGACGATCGACGCCTACACCCGGGGCGTCATCGCCGAGGAGCAGATGGCGGCATTGAACATGGCGATCCTGCTCAACGGGATGGACCGGGCGGAGATCTCCCGATGGACGACGGCGATGATCAACTCGGGCGAACGCATGGACTTCTCGTCGCTGCGCACCGCCGCCGGGGCCGTGAAGCCGACCGCCGACAAGCACTCGACCGGGGGAGTGGGGGACAAGATCACCCTGCCGCTGGCCCCGCTCGTCGCCGTGTTCGGGGTGGCCGTCCCGCAGCTCTCCGGCCGCGGGCTCGGCCACACCGGGGGCACCCTGGACAAGCTCGAATCCATCCCCGGCTGGCAGGCATCGCTGTCCAACGCGGCCATGATGGAACAGCTGGCCGACTGCGGCGCGGTGATCTGCGCCGCCGGCTCCGGGCTGGCCCCGGCCGACAAGAAGCTCTACGCACTGCGCGATGTCACCGGAACCGTGGAGGCCATCCCGCTGATCGCCTCCTCGATCATGTCCAAGAAGATCGCCGAGGGAACCGGCGCCCTGGTCCTGGACGTCAAGGTCGGCTCCGGCGCCTTCATGAAAAACGAGGCAGACGCCCGCGAACTGGCACGCACCATGGTCGGCCTCGGCACCGACGCCGGGGTCAAGACGGTCGCCCTGCTGACCAACATGGCCACCCCGCTGGGCCGCACCGCCGGCAACGCCATCGAGGTCGAGGAGTCGGTGGAGGTCCTCGCCGGAGGCGGCCCCGCCGACGTCGTGGAGTTGACGGTCAAGCTGGCCGAGGAGATGCTCGCCGGTGCCGGCATCCACGACGCCGATCCGGCGGCCGCGCTGGCGGACGGCCGGGCCATGGACGTCTGGAACCGGATGATCTCCGCCCAGGGCGGAGACCCGACGGCCGCGCTTCCGGTGGCCCGCGAATCGGAAACCGTCTACGCCCAGGCCGACGGGGTGCTGGCCGAACTCGACGCCCTCTCCGTCGGCGTCGCCGCCTGGAGGCTCGGTGCCGGCCGTGCCCGCCGGGAGGACCAGGTGCAGGCCGGCGCGGGGGTGCGCATGCACGCCAAACCCGGCGACATGGTCCGCCGTGGGCAGCCGCTGATGACGCTGCTGACCGACACCCCCGACCGCTTCGGCCGGGCACTGGAGGCACTGGATGGGGCGACGACGATCGCCGCCGAGGGCAGCCGCAGCGGCCAGCGGCTGATCCTGGACCGCATCGCCGAATAGCCGCACTGGGGGATGGACTCAGGGATGACCCCCACCCGCCCCGGAATCATCCCTTGGTGGGACGGCAAAACGGCTGCCGAGGGGCGAGAATATAACCATCGTCCCGTTGTCACCGGGCGGAACCACGTCGGCGCAGCCCCGACGGGGTGCCTTTCCAGCTGAGGAACCTGCCCCATGGAGATCATCAACGAGGCCATCCTCCACGCTTCGACCGCGTGGTGGATCCTGCCCGTGCTCTTCCTGTTCTGCACCATCGACGGGCTGCTTCCGCTGCTGCCCAGCGAAACGCTGATCGTCGCGTTGGCCAGTGTCGCCGTGACCTCCGGCATCGAGAACATCCTGCTGCTGGGGTTGGTGGGGGCCGCCGGGGCCATCCTCGGAGACCAGATCGCCTACCGGATCGGCCGGCGGATCGGCCTGGAGAGGTTCCGCTGGATGCGCGGGCCCCGGGCCCGGAAGTCCTTTGCCTTCGCCCGCCGCGAGCTCGAGCGGCGCGGCGCATTGCTGATCTTCACGGCCCGCTACATCCCCGTGGGACGCGTCGCGGTGAACTTCACCGCAGGAGCCACGAACTTCTCCCTGCGCCGCTTCACGCTGCTGGACATCATGGGCTGCCTGACCTGGGGCGCCTATTCGGCGACGATCGGCGCCGTCGGAGGCCATTGGATGAGCGACAATCCGCTGCTGGGCATCGGCCTGTCCATCGCCATCGCCCTGGTCCTGGGCTTCATCGTGGACCGCGTCGTCAACGCGGTGCTGCGCCGGCTCGGGCGCCAGGAACCGGTCCCCGAACTCGACCTGGTCTCGGCCGCAGCCGACGCCGACCGGTAGCCGCCACCCCGTCGCTCCCGGCCGGATGGCCCCCGGTTCCGTTGTGCCCGGGCGCCCAGTACGCTGGGTACGTGACTGAAGAGCTGATCCACACCGCATATGACCCCGACTTCGACTTCCGCAGCCTGCCCAAGGTATCGCTGCACGACCACCTCGACGGCGGGCTGCGCCCCGCCACCATCATCGAACTCGCCGCCGCTGCCGGGCACGAGCTGCCGGCCACCGACCCGGTGGCCCTGGCCGAATGGTTCCGCGAATCGGCCGACTCCGGTTCGCTGCCGCGCTACCTCGAGACCTTCGACCACACCATCGCCGTCATGCAGACGCGCGAAAACCTGGCCCGTGTGGCCCGCGAATTCGTCGAGGACCTCGCCGACGACGGCGTCGTCTACGGCGAAGTGCGTTGGGCACCCGAACAGCACCTCACCGGTGGCCTGACCCTGGACGAGGCCGTCGAGGCCGTCCAGGAAGGCCTGGACGCGGGTGTCGACGCCGTCGAGGCCAGCGGTCGGCCCATCCAGGTCGGCCAGTTGATCACCGCCATGCGACACGCCGACCGTGGCGTGGAGATCGCCGAACTCGCCCTGCGCCACCGCGACCGCGGTGCCGTCGGCTTCGACATCGCCGGTGCCGAGGACGGGTTCCCGGCCTCCGGCATGTCCGACGCCTTCGACCTGCTCGCCGAGAACTTCTTCCCCGCCACCGTGCACGCCGGCGAGGCCGCCGGGGTCGATTCCATCGCCGATGCCCTGCTCACCGGCCGCGCCCAGCGGCTGGGCCACGGCGTGCGCATCGCCGAGGACATCGAGGTCGAATTCGGCGGCACCGACGACGACGGCTCGGAGGTCGGGGAGGACACCGGCCTGGTCACCCTCGGCCCGGTGGCCAACTGGGTCCGCGACCGCGGCATCGCCCTGGAGATCTGCCCGTCCTCGAACCTGCAGACCGGAGCCACCTCCGGTTTCGGCGAGGGCATCGAATCCCACCCGATCGACCTGCTCTACCAGACGGGATTCACCGTCACCATCAGCCCCGACAACCGGCTGATGAGCGGCACGAGCCTCTCCGACGAGTTCGAGCTGCTGGTCGAAGCCTTCGACTACGACCTCGATGACCTGCTCGAGTTCACGCTCAACGCCGCCGAGGCCGCCTTCCTGCCGCTCGAGGAGCGCGAGGCTCTGGTGGAGTACATCAACGCCGCCTATTCGGGACTGGACGAGAACGCCGAGGACGCGGACGACGACGAGGCCTGATCCGCGTATGGGCCAGCGCCAGGAAGCACCGTCCACCGGGACGCCGGGGGAGCCGCAACGCCTGCTGGGCATCATTGCGGCCCTCCGCCGGAACTGCCGGTGGACGGCGGCGCTGACCCACGCCTCGCTGGTGGAATACCTGGTCGAGGAATCCTACGAACTGCTCGAGGCCATCGAGACCGGCCAGGACGACGACGAGCTGCGTGGGGAACTGGCCGACGTGCTGTTCCAGTTGGTGCTGCACGCCCAGCTCGCTTCCGAGCGCGGCGCCTTCGACTTCACCGACATCGCCGCCCACCTCAGCGAGAAGATGATCCGGCGCAACACCCACGTCTTCCGCCCCGACGGCAGCCTGCGCGAGACCTTCCCCGATTCCGTCGAGGAGATCATCGCCTCCTGGGACGTCGCCAAACGGGCCGAAACGCCCGGCCGGACCGACCCGTTCTCCTCGCTGCCGCGCCACCTGCCCGCCCTCGCCCTGGCCGACAAGGCGCTCGGCCGTGCCGAACGCTGGGCCGCCCTGCACGACGGCGATGCCCCGCGTGAAACCCCGTCCGCGATGACCTTGGGCCGGGCCGCGGTTCCGGGCACCGGAGCGGTCCCGGTCCCCGCCCCCGAGACCGAGGAGGAGCTCGGGGACCTGCTGTTCGGGATCGTCGCGGCGGCCCATGGGCGCGGACTCGACGCCGAGCGCTCACTGCGCACCGCCGTCGTTCAGTACATGACGACGCCGCTTCCCACTTCCCCGCGGGCCCCCGGCACGCGCTAGGCTGGGTCGCGAGGCAACGTGCCCGCGTATCCACTGACGTGTACGGCCCCCACCCACCGACGAAGGAGTACCTTCCATGGCCCTGATCGACGCCATCCACGCCCGCGAAATCCTCGACTCGCGCGGCAACCCCACCGTTGAGGTCGAAGTCCTGCTGTCCGACGGCTCGCTCGGCCGCGCCGCAGTGCCCTCCGGCGCCTCCACCGGCGCCTTTGAAGCCGTCGAGCTGCGCGACGGCGACTCCTCCCGCTACCTGGGCAAGGGCGTCACCAAGGCCATCGACGCGGTCATCGATACGATCCAGCCGGCCCTGGTCGGCCAGGACGCCACCGACCAGCGCGCCATCGACCAGATCATGGGCGATCTGGACGGCACCCCGAACAAGGCCACCCTTGGCGCCAACGCCATCCTGGGCGTCTCGCTCGCCGTCGCCGCGGCCGCCGCCGAGTCCTCCAACCTGCCGCTCTACCGCTACCTGGGCGGCCCGAACGCCCACGTGCTGCCGGTGCCGCTGATGAACATCCTCAACGGCGGATCGCACGCCGACTCCGACGTGGACATCCAGGAGTTCATGGTCGTGCCCGTCGGCGCCTCCACGTTCTCCGAGGGCCTGCGCATGGGCGTGGAGGTCTACCACGCGCTGAAGTCGGTGCTCAAGGAGCAGGGCCTGTCCACCGGCCTAGGCGACGAGGGCGGCTTCGCCCCGAACCTGCCCAGCAACCGTGCGGCGCTGGAACTGATCACCGAGGCCATCAAGAAGGCCGGCTACACCCCGGGCGCCGACGTCGCCCTGGCCCTGGACGTGGCCTCCTCCGAGTTCTTCGAGAACGGGACCTACCAGTTCGAGGGCCAGCAGCGTACCGCGGCCCAGATGAGCGACTACTACGCCGAACTCGTCGCCGACTTCCCGCTGGTCTCCATCGAGGACCCGCTGGACGAGGACGACTGGGACGGCTGGAAGACGTTGACCGACGCCATCGGCGACAAGGTCCAGCTCGTGGGCGATGACCTGTTCGTCACCAATCCCGAGCGCCTGCAGCGCGGCATCGACGCCGGTACCGCGAACTCGCTGCTGGTCAAGGTCAACCAGATCGGCTCGCTGACCGAGACCCTCGATGCGGTCTCGCTGGCCCAGCGCAGCGGCTACACCACGATCACCTCGCACCGCTCCGGCGAGACCGAGGACACCACGATCGCGGACATCGCCGTGGCCACCAACGCCGGCCAGATCAAGACCGGTGCCCCGGCCCGCTCCGAGCGCGTGGCCAAGTACAACCAGTTGCTGCGCATCGAGGAGGAGCTCGGCGACGCCGCGGTCTACGCCGGAAAGTCGACCTTCCCGCGTTTCACCGCGTAACGCCGCACCACTGCGCGTAAGGTCTTGAGGGGAGCCGCCGGGTGCCGGTGGTTCCCCTCGGGTCGTTACGCCCCGCGCGGGCCACGGCCCGGTTTATCCGTCCATCCGAGCAGACCGGCAGGAGCTTCATGGCCACCCGACGCCCCAACATGCCACGGGTCCGCCCCACCGGGAGCGGTCCGGCCGCGGAGGACCCCTCACAGCACGGGGCCGGCCCCGCCGACCGGCCTGGGCGCGACGAGGATCGGGCCGCACCCGCCGCGGTGAACCGCAACAAGGTCGTCCCGCTCGGTGCCGCCCCCCGGCACGACGACGACAAGGCCTCGCCGGCTCCGGGCGCCCGGCCGGTGCCCCGGAAGGCAACACCCCAGAAGTCCGGTGCCGCGAAGCCTGCCGGCGCGAAACCCGCCGCGAAGCCTTCCGGCGCGAAGGGCAATGCCCCGAAGACAGGTGCCGCAAAAGCTGCTGCCGCAAAACCTGCTGCGGGCAAGCCGGCGGCTTCCCGCCCGGCTGTCAAACGTCCCGGCAAGCGACCCAGCGCACCGCGCGACAAGCGCCTGCGCGAGCGGGCCGAGCTCTCCGGTGCCATCCGCTCCGGCGGCTCCGGCTCCGGACCCCGGCAACCCGAACAGCACCAGCGGCCGGCCGACGACGCGGCACCGGTACCCGCCCGGGCCTTTTCCGGGCGCATGCTGGCCCTGGCCGTCATCCTGGTCGTGGTGACCGTCCTGCTTCTGCCCAGCGTCGGCACCTACATGGACCAGCGCACCGAAATCGCCCAGCTGCAGTCCTCGATCGCCCAGAAGCAGCAGAAGCAGGACGACCTCAAGACGCAGATCGCCCGCTGGGACGATCCCGCCTACGTCAAGGCGCAGGCCCGCAACCGCATCAACCTCGTCATGCCGGGCGAGAAGAAGTACATGGTGATCGGCGCGACGGGCGATGACAGCGCCGTCGGGCCGCAGAGCGTGGGCGACGTCCGCACCGACCTGCCCTGGGTCGACTCGCTGTGGGACACCGTTGTCCGCTCGGCCACCGACTGATCCGTCTTCCCGAAGGAGTAACCGTGGAGCACCATGCCACCGCGCCGCGCCATGAGGCGCTGGACGCCGCACAGCGGGTCCCCACCCCCGCGGACCTGGACACGCTGAGCCGCCAGCTCGGCCGTCCGGCCCGCGACGTGGTGGAGATCGGTGCGCGCTGCATCTGCGGCAACCCGCTGGTGGCCACCACGGCGCCGCGCCTGGCCTCGGGGATCCCGTTCCCGACCACGTTCTACCTCACGCACCCGGTCATCACCTCGGCCGTGTCCCGCCTCGAGGCGGCGGGAACCATGGCCGAGATGTCCGTACGCCTCGGCCACGACACCGACCTGGCAGCCGCCTACACGGCCGCCCACCGCGACTACCTGGCCGCACGCCAGGCCATCGGCGCCCGGACCGGGGTGGGGCCGGTACCGGAAATCGACGGCGTCTCGGCCGGGGGGATGCCCTCCCGGGTGAAATGCCTCCACGTGCTCGTCGGCCATTCGCTGGCCGCGGGCCCGGGGGTCAACCCGCTGGGCGACGAGGCCATCGCCGGCATCGCCGAATGGTGGACCGCGCAGGAGTGCCATTGCGGCGGTGCCTGGGATACCCAGGCCCCGGTGCCGGACCGCGACCGCAGCCGCCACGTCAAGACCCAGGCCGAGGATCCGGCCGCCAAGAAGGCCCGCCGCGCCGCCGCCCGGCAGGCCCGCGAGGCGCAGGAAGCCGGCGGGGAACCGGAATCGACGACCACGGGAGGCCAGCCATGAGGGTCGCGGGCATCGATTGCGGGACCAACTCCATCCGCCTGCTGATCGCCGACGCCATCGAGGACGACGACGGCACCATGCGGTTGCTCGACATCGCCCGCGAAATGCGCATCGTGCGCCTCGGGCAGGGCGTCGACGCGACCGGCAACCTCGCCCCCGAGGCGCTGGAGCGCACCTTCGCCGCGGTCGACGAGTACGCCGCACTGATCGGCAACCACGGCGCCCAGCACGTGCGGTTTGTGGCCACCTCGGCGACCCGTGACGCCGGGAACCGCGGGGAATTCATCGACGGCGTCCGCAAGCGCCTGGGCGTGGAACCCGAGGTCATCGAAGGCTCCGAGGAAGCCGAGCTCAGCTTCGCCGGAGCCGTCTCGGTCCGGCCACCGGCCGATGACGAGGACATCCTGGTCATCGACCTGGGCGGCGGATCCACCGAATTCGTCGTCGGCAACTCCCGGGGCGTCCGCGATGCCATCAGCATCGACATGGGCTGTGTGCGCTACAGCGAACGCTTCCTCACCGACGACCCACCAACCGCCGAGCAGGTCGCCGCCGCGGAGGCGGAGGCCAACCGGCAGATCGACGACGTGTTCGCCCGGCTCCCGATCCAGGACGTGGACCGGGTCGTGGGGGTGGCCGGGACCATCACCACGGTCACCGCCCACGTGCTGGACCTGCACAGCTACCAGCCCGACGCCATCGACGGCACCGAGCTGCCCATCGGGGTCATCGAGGCCGCGGCGAGCGAGTTCCTCGCCTTTTCCCGGCGGCGCCGCGAGCAACTGCCCTACATGCACCCCGGCCGGGTGGACGTGATCGCCGCCGGATCGCTGATCTACCGGACCATCCTGCGCAGGGTCGCCGAGGCCACCGGAAACCGGGTGCGCACCGCCGGGGCCAGCGAACACGATATTCTGGATGGCATTGCCCTCGGATTGGCACGGCACTGAACCGCGCCGCCGAAGCCGCCCACCGTCGTCGTACCCCCGGAAGGAACCGCCCGTGAGGCCCCGTCCACACCGCGCTGTCGCCGCCTTCCTGGCCACCCTGATCGCGGGGGGCTCGCTGCTCGTCGCCGCGCCCGCTGCCCAGGCCGACCACATCCGTGACAGCGAATACTGGCTGGACGACTACGGGATCAAGCAGGCCTGGAAGACCTCGAAGGGTGAGGGCGTCAAGGTGGCCGTCATCGACACCGGAACGGACGGCTCGCATCCTGACCTGCGGGGGCAGGTCGTCGGCGGCAAGGACTTCTCCGGTGCGGGGAACTCGAACGGGACCGAACCGATCGGGGCGCTGCCCGAGCACGGGACCCTGGTCGGCACGCTGCTGGCCGGGCACGGCAACAACGCCGAGGCCATCGCCAAGGCGAAGGCCGAGGCGGAGCAGCAGGACATTGCCTGGAAGCGTGCCGTCAAGGACGCGAAGAAGGCCGACGAGGACCCGCCCAAAAAGCCCGAACCGGTCAAGATCCCGAAACCCGGACCGGGCCCGGACGGCGTCATCGGCGTCGCCCCGGAGGCCGAGCTGATCTCCGGCTCGCTGTGGCTGGGCTCCGAGAACCCCGGCGGGGTTCCGGTCAGCCAGCAGGTCCCGCAAGCCGTGAAATGGGCCGTGGACCAGGGTGCCGGGGTGATCAACATGTCGCTGGGTTCGACCACCCCGAGCTGGCCGACCAGCTGGGACGACGCGTTCCAGTACGCCGAGGCGCATGACGTGGTCATCGTCGCGGCCGCCGGGAACCGTGCCGGCGGCATGCAGCAGGTCGGCGCTCCCGCGACCATCCCGGGCGTGCTGACCGTTGCCGGTGTCGACAAGGAGGGCAAGGCCAGCTGGGACTCCTCCACCCAGGGGATCAGCATCGGCGTCGCCGCGCCGGCGGACCCGCTCGTCGGTGGGCTCCCCGGCGGCGGATACGCGGACTGGTCCGGGACCTCCGGCGCTGCACCACTGGTCTCGGGCGTTGCCGCGCTCATCCGTTCGAAGTACCCCGACATGAAGGCCGCGGACGTCATCCAACGCATCCTGGCCACGGCCAAGGACGCCGGCAAGCCCGGCGTCGACAACCTCTACGGCTACGGGCTGATCGACGCCGGGGCGGCGCTGACGGCAGACGTGCCCTCGGTGCAGGCGAACCCGTTGGGCACCATCAGCGATTGGATCCACGTCCACCGCAGGGGCCAGCCCGCCGCACCCAGCGCCGCCACGCCCCGGACCAAGCCCGAGGCGAAGTCGACGGTGCCGCCGGTCGCCGCCCCGCAGGCCCAGGCACCGGCCGAGCCAGGCGGCGCGCTGCCGGGGGTCCTGGTCGTCGGATTCGGCTCCCTGCTGGTGCTCGTGATCGCCGCCGGCGCCGTGCATGTGGGCCTGGCCCGGCGGCGGAACCGGGCCGCCGAAGCCGCCTCCGCCGGGACCATTGCCGCCAGTGAATGGACCGCCGCGCCGGACGGCCACGACCCTTTCGACGACCTTCCCGAAAGTAGATAGTGAAGACTTTCACATAAGGCCCATCGGCGTTACGATGGAAGCATGGCTAACACTCCTGAACTCTCCGATCGCCCACGTATCCTCGTCGTCGGCGGTGGCTACGTCGGTTTGTACGTCGCGATGAAACTGCAGCACAAGGTCAAGGCCCACGGCGGCATCGTCACCGTGGTCGACCCGCTGCCCTACATGACCTACCAGCCGTTCCTCCCCGAGGTGGCCGCCGGCCAGATCGAACCGCGCCACGCGGTCGTCTCGCACCGCACCCACCTCGACAACACGGAACTGATCACCGGCCGCGTCACGGCCGTGGACCACGCCAACCGCAAGGCAGTGGTCGTCCCGTCCCACGGCGAGCCCTTCGAGCTCGGATACCGCGATGTCGTCATGGCCGCCGGGGCCATCACCAAGACCTTCCCGATCCCCGGCCTGGCCGAAAACGGCATCGGCCTGAAGACCATCGAGGAAGCCGTGACCCTGCGCAACAAGGTCCTCGAGCGCATCGAGAGCGCCTCCATGATGAGCGATCCGGCAGCCCGCCGTCGTGCCCTGGCCTTCGTCGTCGTCGGCGGTGGCTTCGCCGGCATCGAGACGATCACCGAGATCGAGGACATGGCCCGCGCCGCGGTGGCCAAGACCAGCCGCGTCGAGCAGGACGAGGTCCGTTTCGTGATGGTCGAGGCCATGGGCCGGATCATGCCCGAGGTCACCGAAGAGCAGGCCGTCTGGGTCGTGGAGCACATGCGCTCGCGCGGCATCGAGGTCCTGCTCAACACGTCCCTGGCCAAGGTCGAGGACGGCAAGCTGGAACTGACGAACATGCCGGACAAGACCCCCGGAGAGGTGTTCGAGGCCGATACGCTCATCTGGACCGCCGGTGTCCAGGCCAACCCGATGGTCCGCTCCACGGACTTCCCGATCGAGCAGCGCGGACGCGTGCGCACCGGGACCGACCTGCGCATCACCGGTGACGATGGCCCCATCGAGGGCGCCTGGGCCGCGGGCGACGTCGCCGCGGTTCCGGATGTCACCGGCGGCCTGCCCGATGGCACCTGCGTCCCCAACGCCCAGCACGCCGTGCGCCAGGCGAAACTGCTCGCCGCGAACATCTACGCCACCCGCTACGGTGTCGGCCGGGTGCGCGAGTACGAGCACAAGAACCTGGGCGCCGTCGCCGGCTTCGGCACCGGCAAGGGCGTCGCCAAGATCATGGGCCTGCAGCTGAAGGGCTTCCCGGCCTGGGCCGCCCACCGCGGTTACCACGGCATGGCGATGCCGACGTTCGAGCGGAAGTTCCGCGTGGTCGGCGACTGGGTCTCGAACCTGGTCTTCAAGCGCGACACCACGCAGATCGCCGATCTGCAGACCCCGCGCCGCCAGTTCGTCGAGGCAGCCACCCCGAAGCCGAAGGCCGTCGAGAAGCCGGCAGTGGCAACGGATGGCATCGGCGAGATGCAGGAAGCAGCAGGCGCCAAGTAGCACCCACCACGGTGCCGCGCCGACCAGCATCCTGGCCGGCGCGGCTCCGTGTTGCGTCCGGGGCCTTGGTCCTCTTGTAGGATTTATCCCCGGGCCCCCATAGCCCAATTGGCAGAGGCAGGAGACTTAAAATCTCTGTGTTGTGGGTTCGAGTCCCACTGGGGGCACTGTAGGAACCCTGTGTTTCCGGGGAATGAGGCGGGTCGACGGCTTCTGGTTGCTGGCTCGCTTTTCCCGCTTCCCGGTGGATCGCGGTTGGTTCTCTAAGGGCGGCGTTGAAGCCCGACAGCTTGAGGCCAACGTTCTCGTAGCGCGGGAGTTGAACGGCTCTGCTCTGGCGATTCCATTGGTCATTAAGCGTCGTTTGCCGGCATCCCGAGCAGTGCCCGCCCGGCGCTCCTACGGTTTAACAGACTGCCGACCTCGTTCGGGGAGACCACGTTTATCGGGCCGCCGGATGGCGCGAGGCTTAGGTGCTCCCGTCCAAGGCACGAGCCGTCGTCCGGTCGACCACGACGCGACGCCGACAGGGCTGGCGTGTGCCAGTGCATCGGCGGCCACCCGATCCAGATCGGCAGGCTCGCTGCTGGCTCTGTATGAGAAGCTGTTGTCGGGGATCACCGCGGCCCTCCCGGCCTGAACGGTGCCGCCACCGTCCAGACCCGCGTGCGCATCCGCTCCCTGCGAACGCCCGGCGTCCAATCGGGATGCTCACCAGCATCATCGACCACCTGTCCGACGCCGACCAGATACATGCGTCGGCCGTCATCTCCCTGGGGCCGAAACACCACAACCCGGAGCTGAGCCCGGAGGCGAGGAGCATGGTTTGAGCGAAGTCGACGACTTCCGCAACACGGCCCGTTCCGTTGCCAACCGGAGCGCCAAGGCCAAAACGCTCGCCCTGTTCCTGTGGGACCGCCTCATCGGAGACGATGAGGTGGGCGCTTACACCCCCGGCGAGCTGCGGGCCATCGCGCGGGCCGCGGGCGTCAATCCGCCCTCGACCTTGGAAACCTGGAACACCGCCCTCGCGCTGATCTCAGCGAAGGAAGACTGGCTGCTGGACAACCCAGTCCACCCCGCCGGGGAACGCAACCACCTCGAGGACGCGTGGCGCTGGGAACCCGGTTTCAAGGCCTGAACCGGACGCCTTCACACCCCCTGCCCATGGGATGGTTGGGTGGCGCGCCGAAAGTCCAACGTGGCCATCTACCCGGACCTGCTGAAATGGACGAAGCCCGGCTGTGCCACCGGTCGGGCGACCTAGGCAACCATGACGCAGGGTCCGTTCTTGCTGGGCGTCCCAGCCTCGTGGGAGGCGCCTTGGGAATGACCGTCGACGTCAACAACAACCTGCTGGGGGACATCAAGAGCCGCAAGACCATGACCATCCCCCTGCCTGCCGGGCAGCACCGCCTCGTCGTCGAAACCTCCCGGGGCAAGACCGGGACCACCACGGTCCAGCTCAGTCCCCAGGCACCGACCACGGTGTCCCTGGGGGTGAGCCAGCTGACCGGCGGGGTCAAATTCTCCTAAGTGGCTGCAGCCGCCCCGGACCCGTGGCGCTTTTCGAAGTGGAATCCGTGGGCCACCCATGACCGTTGGCCGGCGCCAGCGCGGCCACCTGCGGGCCGGCTTCCATGCCCAGGCGTCGCCTGGCAGGTTACTGATTCGTGGAAGTGCAGGCAAAACAAGTATGGGCAGCCCTAGGAGCCGGGAAAAGCGTCGGCTATATTCCCCCCCATCGGCCGCAGCCGCCCCAGCAGGGATACGGCGGGTCGCCACTCCAGGAGGTTGTCATGACTGCTTTGCCTCTACGCACCATTCCCCGAACCATGGGTGCCGTCGTCGGGACCGCGGCGCTCGTCCTCACTGCGGTCCTCGGCACGGCGCCGGCGGCCCAGGCCCTACCCAACACCAAGACCGTCACCGTCATGGCCAAAACCCAACGGCAGGTCCACCCCAACCTGAACACCAGGGAACTCAAGGGCTGGCACGCCAAGGGCAAGCGCGTCACCTTGACCTGCTACGCCTACGGACAGGCAGTCAAGGGATGGGGCAGCCCCGGATTCCCCGGCGGCTGGGACAACCTCTGGTACAAGACGAGCGACGGCACGTATTCGGCCGACGTGGACCTGGCGACCGGGACGAACGGACGCGCGGTGGCCAAGAAGTGCGGCACAGCCACCACGGCCAAGCCCCAGCCCAAGCCGTCCACGTCGACCATGTCGATGGCCGCGTTCGTCAAGAAGATCGGGAATACCCCGCAGGTCAACGCGCAAAACGGTCAATACGGCCAGTGCGTCAGCCTGGTTTCGCAATACCTGATGCAGGTCTGGAAGGTGAAAACCGACAGGTGGGGCAACGCTGTGGACTACCGGTCCGGGGGCACGGGCGGCAACGAGTTGAAGAAGCGTGGATGGACCTGGCATACGGACCAGAAGTTCCGGGACGGCGACATCCTGGTCTGGAAGAAGAGCAGCTTGGTCTATACCGATTACGGGCACGTCGCCCTCTGGCATTCTGGGAAGATCTACCAGCAGAACTGGGTAGGGAATCCGCATCCGACGCATAACACCTTCTTCACGCCCGGCTATCTGGGCTACTGGCGGCGCTAAGACGACCCGGGTGCCCCGCCGCAGTGGCCGGGGCGCCCGGGGCAGGGGTCGTTGGGGCGGCAATCCAGGATGAACCCCATCAGCGCCGTGGCGTCCTTGCGGGCGTAGACGGTGGTCAGGTGCTGGTTGAACTCGAGCCGGCGGGCGAACGGAATGCTGATCGCGTCGAATCCCCGGGACATGAGGACGCCGTTCATCATGAGCCGGCTGGCGCGCTTGTTCCCGCCGAAGTAGAACTGGCGCAGCGGCCCCAGGCAGAAGTACCCGATCCATTCTGCTTGCCGCTACCCGGGTTCGTTCCAGTCCGTGGCGGTGTTAGTCGTGTCCTCAACACCCATGGGCTTGACTTCGGTCCCGGCAGTGTCGGCGACCTGCTGGAGTTTGTAGCCGTCTTGGAGGTAGGTGCCGACGGCATAGACGTCCCCGGCAACAAAGTTCGGCTTTTGAATTAGATCGTCGAGATTCCGGTCGCCAAGTACGCGCCCTACGGTTTTTCGAGCGCCTTCCACGCCTCCTCCGTATCATGGCCGGGAGAGTTGAAGATCAGTGCGCGGCTTGGGCAGCGCAACTGTCTATTTGCGCCCCGACCCCGCCGGAGGTCCGGGGGAGCTGTAGCTAGGCCTCCCGGGAGGCCTCCGGCACCCGGACATCGTCCGGCTCCGACAGGTCCATCCGGCGCAGCGGCACGATCCGCGACCCGGTGGCCAGCCGGTGGGCCAGCCAGAGTCCCAGGAAGATCGGCACGCCGATGTAGGAGGAGAGCACCTCCATGCCGTGGCCGGCCAGTACCGCCTGGTAGTTCTGCCCGGCGATCACCAGGATCAGCACCGCGAAGGCCAGCAGCGGGCCGATGGGGAAGAAGGCGGCCCGGTAGGGCAGCTCCGCGACGCTGTGCCCCTGGGCCAGGAACCCGCGTCTGAACCGGTAGTGCGAGATGGCGATCCCCGCCCAGACGATGAAGCCGCATAGGCCCGAGACATTGAGCAGCCAGGCGTAGGCGGCGCCCTGCCCGACGATGGCGCTGAGGAATCCGAACAGCCCCACCGCGGAGGTGGCCAGCAGGGCGGGCATCGGCACGCCGCGTCGGTTGGTCCGCCCGAAGATGGCCGGGGCCTTGCGGTCATGGGCCATGGCGTAGAGCATGCGCGTCGAGGCGTAAAGGCCCGAGTTCCCGGCGGAGAGGATCGCGGTGAGGATGACCGCGTTCATCAGGGCCGCGGCAAAGGCGATGCCCGCGTTCTCGAAGACCAGCGTGAATGGCGAGGCGGCGACGTCGGCCTCACCAGAGGCCAACAGGCTGGGATCGGTGAACGGCACCAGGCAGCCGATGATGAAGATCGCGCCGATGTAGAAGAGCATGATGCGCCAGAAGACCGAGCGGATGGCGCGCGGCACCTCGCGGCGCGGGTCCTTTGCCTCGCCGGCCGCCACACCCACCAGCTCGGTGCCCTGGAACGAGAACCCGGCGATCATGAACACCGAGATGATCGAGACGAAACCACCGTGGAAGACGTCGGTGGAATCCTGCCAATTGCTGAAACCGGGGGAGCTGCCTCCCATGACGCCGAAGATCATCAGGGACCCGGCGATGAGGAAGACGACGACGGCCACCACCTTGATCAGCGCCAACCAGAACTCGCCTTCACCGAAGGCCTTGGCCGACAGGGCGTTCAAGCCGGTCAGGAGGACCAGGAATGTGCCGGCCCAGACCCACCCGGGGACGCCGGGCAACCAGAAGTCCATGATGATCCCGGCGGCGACCAGCTCGGCGGCGACGGTGATGGCCCAGTTGAACCAGTAGTTCCAGCCGATGGCGAACCCGAACGAGGGGGAGACGAACCGGGTGGCGTAGGTCTGGAACGACCCGGCCACCGGGATCTTGGCGGACATCTCGCCGAGGGATTGCATGAGCAGGAACACCATCAGCCCCACTGCCGCGTAGGCGACCAGGGCGCCGCCGGGCCCCGCCTGGGCAATGGTTCCGCCGGAGGCGACGAACAACCCGGTGCCAATGGAGCCGCCGATCGCGATCATCTGGAGGTGGCGGCTGCTCAGGCCCCGTTTGAGCTCATTGCCTGCGGCACCCGCTTCGGTGCGGTCCACGACACGCTGGTTCTGGTCCATGGGAGCCTTTCGGCTGGTGGGTGGTCCGGATCAATGCCGTCCTGCGGTCGGTGATCCCGGTCTGGCCGGTCCCGCACACGGCTTCGATCCGCCGCGTGCCGGGGCGCGTTGCC
The DNA here is from genome assembly GCF_056680475.1 of Arthrobacter sp. ASL1. Taxonomy (NCBI): domain Bacteria; kingdom Bacillati; phylum Actinomycetota; class Actinomycetes; order Micrococcales; family Micrococcaceae; genus Arthrobacter; species Arthrobacter sp. ASL1. The sequence continues at coordinate 827,267 of NZ_CM155284.1, read as the reverse complement.
GCGAAGGGCACCGTCAATTATGACGCCCCACAACCCGGGACGGGCAATCGGCGCCGAGTCGCCGGTCGGGGACTTCCTGCCGGTGCCCGCGGCCGACCTCCGAAGGGGCCGACACGACCCGCGCTGATAGGCTGATCGGGTGACTTACGAGATTGAGATCGGCCGCGCAAAGCGCGGCGTGCGGGCCTATTCGCTGGACGACGTCGCCGTCGTCCCCCACCGCCGCACGCGGGACCCGCAAGACGTATCCGTCAACTGGCAGATCGACGCCTACCAGTTCTCCAGCCCCATCATCGGTGCGCCGATGGACTCCGTCATGAGCCCCGCGATGGCCATTGCGCTGGGCAAGCTCGGCGGTCTGGGCGTGCTGAACCTCGAAGGCCTCTGGACCCGTTACGAGGACCCCGAACCGGTGCTCGAGGAGATCAGGTCGCTGGAATCGGACCGGTCGGTCGACAGTGCGTTCGGCGAGCACGTCAGCCCCGTGGTGACCGCCCGGCTCCAGGAGCTCTACCAGGCACCGATCCAGCCCGAACTCATCACGTCCCGCCTGGCCGAGATCCGTGAGGCCGGCGTCACCGTGGCCGGCTCCCTGACGCCCCAGCGCACGCAGGAGTACTACAAGACCGTGGTGGCCGCCGGGGTGGACATCTTCGTTATCCGCGGCACCACCGTCTCCGCCGAGCACGTCTCGCAGAACCAGGAACCGCTGAACCTCAAGCAGTTCATCTACGAGCTCGACGTGCCGGTGATCGTCGGCGGTGCAGCCGGCTACACCCCGGCGCTGCACCTGATGCGCACCGGCGCTGCCGGCGTCCTGGTCGGCTTCGGCGGCGGCGCGACGGCCACCACGCGCCGCGCCCTGGGCATCCACGCGCCGATGGCCACCGCCATCTCCGACGTTGCCGCGGCCCGCCGCGACTACCTCGACGAGTCCGGCGGCCGCTACGTCCACGTAATCGCCGACGGCGGGCTGGGCACCAGCGGCGACATCGTCAAGGCCATCGCCATGGGAGCCGACGCGGTGATGCTCGGCAGCGCCCTCGCCCGCGCCGAGGAGGCCCCCGGCCGCGGCTGGCATTGGGGTGTCGAGGCCCATCATGGCAACAGCCCGCGCGGGGACCGGGTGCGTGTCGGTACCGTGGGTCCCCTCGAGGAGGTCCTGTATGGCCCCTCCCGGCACACCAACGGCACCTCGAACATCGTCGGCGCGCTGCGCCGGGCGATGGCGACGACAGGTTATTCGGAGCTGAAGGAGTTCCAGCGCGTTGACGTTGTCGTCTCGCCGTATGAGGCTGGATAGCATGACACAGCGCACCCAGCAGGACCGTCCGGAAGCCATGACGACCCGCGGGGTGCTCAACCCGGCGTTCCGGAAATCCTCGCTGGAGGACCTGCGTCGGTCGGGAACCGACGCCGATGCCGAATTGGACCTGCTCATCATCGGCGGGGGAGTCGTCGGGGCCGGTGCCGCGCTCGATGCCGCAACCCGTGGCCTCAAGGTCGGGATCGTCGAGGCGCGGGACTGGGCGGCGGGGACCTCCTCGCGCTCGTCGAAACTGATCCACGGCGGCCTGCGGTACCTGGAGATGCTGGACTTCGCCCTGGTGCGCGAGGCCCTGCAGGAACGCGGCCTGCTCATCGACCGGATTGCCCCGCACCTGGTCCGTCCGGTGCCCTTCCTGTATCCGCTGACCAAGCGGTTCGTCGAACGCCCCTACGTGGGCGCGGGCATCGCCCTCTACGACGGCATGTCCATGGCCTCCGGGCACAGCCGCGGAGTGCCGTTCCACCGGCACCTGAGCCGCAAGGGGACGCTGCGCAGCGCACCCAGCCTCAAGGACGACGCCTTCGTCGGGTCGATCCGCTACTACGACGCCCAGGTCGATGACGCCCGCCTGGTCCTGGACCTGGTGCGCACCGCGGCGAACTACGGGGCACTGGCCGCAAACCGCGTCAAGGTCGTGGACTTCGTCCGCGAGGGCGAACGGGTCGTCGGCGCCCGGCTCGAGGACCAGGAGAGCGGGGACACCTTCGAGGTCAAGGCCAAGCAGATCGTCAACGCCACCGGCGTCTGGACCGACGAAACCCAGGACCTGGTGACCGACCGCGGACAACTGCGCGTGAAGGCCTCCAAGGGCGTACACCTCGTCGTGCCGCGCGACCGCTTCCAGTCCACCGTCGGGCTGATCCTGCGCACCGAGAAATCGGTCCTCTTCGTCATCCCCTGGGGGCGGCACTGGATCATCGGCACCACCGACACGGAATGGAAGCTCGACAAGGCGCACCCGGCGGCCTCCAGCGGGGACATCGACTACATCCTCGATCACGTCAACCAGGTCCTGAAGCGCCCGCTGACCCGGGAGGACGTCGAGGGCGTCTACGCCGGGCTGCGCCCCCTGCTGGCCGGCGAAAGCGATTCGACGGCGAAGCTCTCCCGCGAACACGTCGTCGCCCACCCGGTGCCCGGACTGGTCGTCGTCGCCGGCGGCAAGTACACCACCTACCGTGTCATGGCCAAGGACGCCGTCGACGAGGCGGTCCGCTCCATGGACGAGAACTCCCCGGCCTCCTGCACCGAGACCATTCCGCTGCTCGGCGCCGAGGGGTACCGGGCCGCCTGGAACAGCCGGCACCGCATGGCCAAGGCGTCAGGGATCCACGTCTCCCGCGTCGAACACCTCCTGGGAAGATACGGATCCCTGGCCCGCGACGTGCTGGCCCTGCTCACCGCCGACAAGGAGCTGGCACACCCGCTGCCCGGGGCCGACGACTACCTGGCCGCGGAGGTCGTCTACGCCACCACCCACGAAGGCGCCCGCCACGTGGAGGACGTGCTGACCCGCAGGACACGGATTTCCATCGAGTCCTGGGACCGCGGTGTCGCCGCCGCCCCGGTCGTCGCCGGGCTCATGGCCCCGCTGCTGGGGTGGAGCGAGGCGCAGGCCGAACGCGAAGTCGCGTTCTACCAGGCCCGGGTCGCTGCGGAACGGGCCAGCCAGGAGCAGCCCGACGACAAATCGGCGGATGAGACCCGACTGAATGTGGAAGACATTGTCCCCGTCCGCGACTGACCACGAAACCGAACTCACCACCTCGGACCTGGTGGTCCTCGAGATGAAGGCCGCCGACCGGCGGGAAGCCGTGCGGCTCCTGGCCGGGCGCCTGTACGACGCCGGGAGGATCGATGACCTCGAGGGTTTCGTCGGCGAGGTCGACGCCCGCGAGCACCAGCTCGCCACCGGCCTGCCCGGCGGCATCGGCATGCCCCACGCACGCACGGTCCACGCCGATGCGGTCTCCATCGCCGTGGGGATCACCGCGTTCGGGCACTCGCTGGACTTCGGCTCCGCCGACGGGCCGGCGACGGTGGTCCTGTTGCTGGCGACGCCGGCGGGAAGCTATTCACTGCACCTGCAGGTCTTGGCGACCCTCGCCCGGAGCCTGTCGAAACAGGCCTTCCGCGAGTCGCTGCGCCGCGCCTACGACGCTGAGGTCATCGCCGACCTGGTCAATTCCACGGTCGACTTCACCGACGTCTAGTGTGGTGGGCACGCCGCGCCCTCAGCCCGACGCCGGCGGCCCGAATCCCGGATCGGTGATCAGCAGCCCGGAGATCCGGCCAGAGCTGTCCACGCCGAGCCGTCCGTCCATGACGCCACCAGCGAAGACCAGCGAACAATGCACCACCCGCAGCGACCCGTTGTGCCGGACCGTCGCGGCCATCAGCTGCTCGTAGGCGCCGAGTGAGTCGACGCACGCCGCCCAGACACCGGCCAGGTCCGACTCGGTGACCTGGGCCGCCATCCGCACGGTGAAATCCGCGGCGACCTCGGGGAACCGTCCGGCGGCCAGGGCCCCGAAGACCTCCTGCGCGCGGCCCACCAGCGCGCCCCCGCCCCGGGCCGATGCGGTCCGCACGCCGGCCCCTGCCGAGAAGCGCTGGAACGCGGCCTGCCGGGAGATGCCCAGCTGGTAGCCGATCTCCTGCCAGCTCAGCCCGTCCGCGTGGGCGCGGCCTGCGGTCCCCGCCAGCAGCCCGTCGGCGAGGTCCTTCAATTCCTCGGCCCAGCGCAAGGCGGCCACCGGCGGGGAGCCGGGGGCCTCCAGCCGGCGGGCGAGCTCGGCGGCCCGGGCCGCCTGCATACCAAGGTCGGCCACGTCGTCATCTGAGGGATGCATACGCCACCACTACCAGAAGCGCGCTGTCGACCACGAGCGACACGACGGTCCGGACCCGCCGGTTCGTCGGCCCGGCCTCGACGAGCACCGTCCAGCGCACGCACAGGGCGGTCGCCCCGAGGCCGACGGCCAGGGCCGACGGGAACCAGGTCCACAGCGGCACGGTGCCGATCTCCAGGACCACCGCCCCGATGCAGACCAGCGCGGTCATCGACGCCAGCTGGGCCACGCGGTTCAACGCCGGGGCGGCCGACGTCGAGCGCAGCATCCGCAGGCACCAGGGCGCGGTCATGGCCAGGAGCACCACCGGGAGCAGGAAGCCGATCGCCGTCGTCATCGCTGCCCCTCCGTGAGCAGAACCCGTCCGGCGTCGTCCACGGGGCGGGCCGTGTTGGACAGGACGACGACGGCCTGGTGGTCCTCCCGCTGCAGGCCCAGGTAGGCAGCGAAGCCACCGGTCATCCCGTTGTGCCAGATGACCGGATCCGTCCCCGGTTCGATCATCCAGGCCAGCCCCACGCGTCCGCCACTGCCATCCTCGGCGACCGGGTGCAGGCTGGCCATTCCCGGGGCCGTTCCGTCGAGCACCGCCCGGGCCAGCAGCGCCAGGTCCTCGGTGGTGGATCGGATTCCTCCGGCCGGGGCGAAACCGTCCATGGGCCACGCGGCGGCCACGTGGCCGGATGCGCGGTGGCCGGTCGCCTGCGCGGTCGGCAGGCGCGGCCGGGTGCCCAGCTGCGCCGAGGCGGAACCGCCCGGCAACGGCACGACCCACGTCCGGTCCATCCCCAGCGGACGGGTGATCCGGGAGGCCACCAACTCGGGGTAGCTGCTCCCCGCAACGCGGGCCAGTGCCTGCCCGAGCAACGCCGCGCCGAAGTTCGAGTAGGCGAATCCGTGGTCCGGGTCCGGTTGGGCGCGGCGCCCGAGGTCGATCGTGGTGGCCGTGGACTGGGTGTAGGGATTCGTGTTGACCAGTTGGCTGAGGAGGCTGCCGGCCAGGAAACGCGGGTCGGCCGGCAGCCGGGGCAGGCCCGAGGTGTGCGTGGCCAGTTGTTCGAGCGTGATGGCTCCCGATCCGTCCGGCGGGTATCCGAAGATCTCGCCGAGGGTGGTCCCGGCTTCCACTTCACCGCGCTCGATGGCATCGGCGAGCAGCAGCCCACCGAAGACCTTGCTGATCGAGCCGACTTCGAAGGCGGTGCGCTCGTCGGCCCCGTGTCCTGCGAAGCGCACCCCGTGGGCGTCGACGACGGCCGCGGCGAAGTCCCCGGGAGGGGCCTCGGGGCCGGTGGCGATCCTGGCGGCCAGTTCCCGGTCGCCGGTGGGGGCCGTCGCCGGTTGGGCACGCGGGGCGGCCACGACCAGCAGGGCGATGGCGACCGCCGCGATGACCCAGGGGACCCGGTGCCGGGCCCTCCGCGCCGGCCGGGCCGGTGATCCAATCCTCATGTCGTCAACGTTTCCTTGACGACGTCGCGATGTCAAGGTTTCATTGACAATTTGTGGCCGTCCACGCCCGCCGCGTGCACCACCAACCGCCCCGGTCCCCGAGGCGCGCATTCGCTCTTCTACAGCGCATCGAAGTAGGCTGGTACCTGTGTTAAAGACTGCCGTTAAGCCCAAATGGATCCTCGCCCTCGTCGGCGCACTCCTGGCGGCGAGCGGCTTCGTCCTGTTGAGCCAATGGCAGTTTTCCCGGTCCCAGGACGCCCCGCCGCCGCCGGTGTCCACCACTGAGTCCGCGGTCCCGCTGACCAGCCACTTCAAACCGGCCACCGTGATGTTCGAGACAGAGGCCGACCAGGTCGTCAAGGCCAGTGGCCACTTCCTGGAGGGGAAGCAGATCCTCGTCAGGAACCGGCTCCAGGACGGGGAAAAGGGGTATTGGGTGGTCGCCTCCTTCGCGGTCGACGGCGCCCCGAAACACAACACGATTCCCGTCGTGCGCGGATGGCAGCCCGGGCCCACGACGCCGCCGGCCGCGCCGGCCGGCCAGCTCGACCTCACCGGAAGGCTCCTGCCCACGGAGGCCCCCATCGACGGCAAACCCGACGGGGATCCGGGCCTGCGCTCCCTGTCGGTCGCCCAGCTCATCAATGTCTGGGACGTGCCTTCGTACAGCGGTTTCATCGTCGCCTTCGATGTCGCCACCCCGGCGGGTGCCGACGCCGGCGCGGCGTCTGCGGGCCTCGAGCCGGTCAACGTCGGACCACAACCCCAGGAACAGCCGCTGAACTGGCTGAACATCTTCTACGGCATCGAATGGGTTGTCTTCGCCGGCTTCGCCGTCTTCCTGTGGTGGCGCCTGGTGGCCGATGACTACCGGCGCGAACAGGAAGACCTCGAGGACGACCTCGCAGCGGCCCACGCAACATCCACCCCCACCAACACCGAGGACCAGCAGTGACCCACCCGACGACCCCCGCCCCCCGCAAACGCCGATTCGCCGGCACTCCGGCGCAGATCCGCAGCGCCGCCGCGTTCTACAAGGTGCTCGCCTACGCCACCGGCGTGATGCTGCTGTTGTTGTGCATCGAGATGATCGCCAAGTACGCCTTCAACTTCGAGGCGTACGTCGGCTCGCTGAACCTTTCCACCACCGTGCTGATCGTGCACGGCTGGATGTATGTGATTTACCTCGCTGCCGACTTCAACCTCTGGTCCAAGATGCGCTGGCCCTTCAGCCGCTTCATCACCATCGCCCTCGGCGGCGTGGTGCCGTTGCTCTCGTTCATCATGGAGAAGAAGGTCCATGGGGAGGTCGAGCGCGAACTGCGCGAGCATCCCGAGGCAGCCAAGCGGTACTGAACGGATGCCGTCCCACCGGCCAAGGTGCGTCCGGGGCCCGCTGGCGACTAAGGTGGAGCGCGTGACCAACCCAGCACCCACCCCAGAGCACCAGCCGGTTCTGGTCGTCGACTACGGAGCCCAGTACGCGCAGCTGATTGCACGCCGCGTCCGCGAGGCCAACGTGTACTCGGAGATCGTCCCGCACACCTTCACCACCGAACAGATCCTGGCCAAGAACCCCTCGGCCATCATCCTCTCCGGCGGTCCATCGAGCGTCTACGCCGACGGGGCCCCGCACGTCGGGGCCGACCTCTTCGAGGCAGGCGTCCCGGTATTGGGCATCTGCTACGGCTTCCAGGCGATGGCCAATGCCCTCGGCGGCAAGGTCGCCGAGACCGGTCTGCGTGAATACGGATCCACCGATGCCACCGCCACCGGAGCCGCCCGCTCCCTGCTGGAGGGGCTGCCCGTGGACCAGAAGGTCTGGATGAGCCATGGCGACTCCGTGCAGGAGGCACCCGCGGGCTTCGAGGTCCTTGCGTCCACCGCCGGCGCACCCGTTGCCGCCTTCGCCAACGCCGACAAGCGCCTCTTCGGGGTCCAGTGGCACCCCGAGGTCAAGCACTCGGCCTACGGGCAGCGCGTGCTGGAGAACTTCCTGTTCAACGGTGCCGGTCTCGAGCCGTCCTGGACGACCGGGAACATCGTCGAGGAGCAGGTCGAGAAGATCCGCGCCCAGGTCGGAACCGGCCGCGCCATCTGCGGGCTCTCCGGCGGCGTGGACTCCGCCGTCGCCGCCGCGCTGGTCCAGGAGGCCATCGGGGACCAGCTCACCTGCGTCTTCGTGAACCACGGATTGCTGCGCGAGGGCGAGGCCGAGCAGGTCGAGCGTGACTTCGTGGCCGCCACCGGGGCCAAGCTGTACATCGCCGATGAACGCGAACGCTTCCTGACAGCGCTGAAGGACGTCACCGACCCGGAGACCAAGCGCAAGATCATCGGGCGCGAATTCATCCGCGCCTTCGAGGCGTCCGAGTCCGCCATCATGGCCGAGGCCGCCGACACCGGCGAACCCGTCCGATTCCTCGTCCAGGGCACCCTGTATCCCGACGTCGTGGAGTCCGGCGGCGGCGAAGGGGCGGCCAACATCAAGAGCCACCACAACGTGGGCGGCTTGCCCGAGGACCTGCAGTTCGAGCTCGTTGAACCGCTGCGTGCCCTCTTCAAGGACGAGGTCCGCGCCGTCGGGGCCCAACTGGGCCTGCCCGCCGAGATCGTCCAGCGCCAGCCGTTCCCCGGCCCCGGCCTGGGGATCCGCATCATCGGCTCTGTCGACGAGGAGCGCCTCGCGCTGCTGCGCAAGGCCGACGCGATCGCCCGCGCCGAACTGACCAACGCCGGACTCGACCAGGAGGTCTGGCAGATGCCCGTCGTGCTCCTCGCCGACGTCCGGTCGGTGGGCGTCCAGGGCGACGGCCGCACCTACGGACACCCGATCGTGCTGCGCCCCGTCTCCTCCGAGGACGCCATGACCGCCGACTGGTCACGCCTGCCCTACGACCTGCTGGCGCGCATCTCCAACCGCATCACCAACGAGGTCGACGGGGTCAACCGGGTGGTCCTGGACGTGACCAGCAAGCCGCCGGGAACCATCGAATGGGAGTAGGCGCGCTTCCCCCGACGGGGCGCCGCTGACACGGAGGGAGGGCGCCGCCCCTCCCTCGGTGTGCTTAACCGCTCCGGGTGGTGTTTTGATCAGGCAAGCGCGGCCGGGTGTCGCGTACCGTAAGTTGTGGCGTGCGCCGTGAACCGCGCATTGGCTGGCCCCCTCCACCCGGTGCGGGTGGGGACGCAGGGCTCAAACGTGAGGAAGGTGGTGTTCCGGTGGTAGGGACGCAACAAGGCGAAGCGGCGTTGACCGATTGGCTGGAGAAGCTCGGTCCAGGGGCGGGAACTGACACCCTCCTGCGCTTTGCCGGGTCGACGTCCAACTGCATCGACATCACCCACACCCACCCCTCCGGACTGGCCCAGTTCCTGGCCGGCCGCCGCACCCGCCTGTCCATGCTGCTGCGCGACGTCGAAGCCTACAACCAGGGCCGCCGCACCGCACGTGCGCTGCGCGCGAAGATCCGTGAACTCTCCGAGGACCGGGGGATCGATGTCGGGTACCTCGCCTCCGGCGTGGCCACCTGGCGTGCCGTGCGGGACGGCCGCTCCGAACAGTTCAGCGCCCCCATCATGCTCGGGCGGATCTCGCTGACCCTGCGCGAGGGGCAGGACGACGACGAGATCCAACTCGCCGGGCGTGCCCAGGTCAATCCCGCCCTGGTCCGGTACCTCCGGGAACAGCAGGGCCTGTCGATCGACGTCGATGCGCTGGAGCAAGCGGCCTACATGACCGCCCGCTTCGACCCCCGCCGGGCCATGGACAGCCTGCGCGAGCAGGTCTCCGACCTTCCCGGCACCGTCATCGAGCACCGCCTGCTCGTCTCCACCTTCGCGGACCTGGCCGACCCGGCCGACCCGTCGCGGATCGACACGACGCATCCGGTCATTTCCCGGCTGTTGGAGGTCGATGCGGGCGAGGAGATCGAGGTCCCCGAGCCCGGGGTCACGGTCCTGAGCAGCGACGAGCGCGAACCGGCCGACGAATCCCTGGTCCTCGATGCCGACGAGAGCCAGCAGGAGGTCCTGGACCTCGTTGGTGCCGGCGAATCGGTCGTGGTTTCCAGCCCGCCCGGCACGGGGCAGACGCAGACTGCGGTGAACGCCGCGGCGATCCTGGCGGGCCAGGGCAAGCGCGTCCTCGTCGTCGCCGAGCGCCGGGACACCGCCCGCAGCCTGAACGAGAAGCTGGCCGAACTGGACCTGGCCTCGATGGCCCTGCGCCTGTCCCCGGAGGTCGGACCCGAGGAACTCCGAGCCCAATTGACCCAGGCCATCCTGCGCAACGAGCGGGCCACCGAACCCCAGCTGGGCAAGCTGCACCAACGCCTCACCGAACACCGCCACGCCTTGCTGGACCACGTGAACTCGTTGCACAACGTGCGCAGCCGCTGGAGCTGCTCGCCGTATCAGGCCATGCAGGAACTGGCGCGGCTGACAGCGATGGACCCGGCCCCGTCGACGTCGGTGCGGCTCAAGCGCTCGGTACTCGACAGCATCAGCGACCGCGGGGAGACCGCCGTCCGGCTGGCCCGCGCCGCCGAGGTCGGCAGCTTCACCCGGGCGACCACCCTCAGTCCCTGGTACGGGGCGCGTCTGCGCAACCGCCGCGAAACCGACGACGCGCTGGCCATCGCCTCCAGCCTGGCCGAGGACCTGCCGGACCTGCACCGGCGGATGCTCACCGTCGCCGAGCACTCCGAGATCACGCTGGGCACGACCTTCGCGGAGTGGGGTGCCCAACTCGACCTGCTGGTGGCCGTGCGCGGCAGCCTGGACAAGTTCGAACCCGACATCTTCGACCGTTCGGTCGAAGATCTCATCAGTGCCACGGCCAGCACCTCCTGGCGGCGTGAACGCGGGATCGAGATGAGTTCGATCACCCGATCGCGGTTGCGCCGGGTGGCCAAGGAATACGTCCGGCCCGGCGTGCACATCTCCGACCTGCATTCCTCCATCGTCGAGGTCCAGCAGCAGCGCGAGATGTGGAACCGCTACGCCACGAGCCAGCGCCACCCCAAGGTGCCCACCGGCCTGCTCGAGCTCGACAAGGCCTACCGGGACGCCGGCGATCGTCTGGAACACCTGGTGCAGGCCCTGGCCCCGGCCAGCGACCTCGGGGAAATGCAGCACCTGGCCATCGAGGAACTCGAGGCCCGGCTGCAGGCGCTGGTCGACAGCGAGGAAGCCCTGCACGTGCTGCCCGAACGGACCCTGGTCCTGGAGCAGCTGCGCGAGCAGGGACTCGGCGAATTGCTCGATGACCTGGCCGCCCGCGAGGTCGGCGCCGCCGAGGTCGCCGCCGAACTGGACCTCGCCTGGTGGCAGTCCGCCCTCGAAGCCATGATCAGCGGCGACGAATACCTGGCCATGTCGGACGGGGCGAGCCTGCGCCGTCTCGAAGCCGAATACCGGCTCGCCGACAATGCGCACATCGCCTCCGGTGCCTCCCGGCTGCGGTGGCAGTTGGCCCTGCGGTGGAAGGCCGCGTTGGCCGACCACCGGGCCGCCTCCCGGGAATTGCGCATGATGCTCAAGGACGGCGAACCGGGCCTGGAGGACCTCGCCGGCCTCGGCGTCGGTCTGGTCAACGCCCTGGTGCCCGTCTGGGTGGGATCGCCCCTGCTGATCCCCGCCGTCGTCCCGGTGGACGTCGAGTTCGACGCCGTGATCCTGCTGGACGCCGACGCCTTGTCGCTGCGCTCGGCGATCGGTTCGATCAGCCGCTCCGGGCAGGTCATCGCGTTTGGCGACGCCATGCTGGGCAAGCCGCGCGGCTTCCACGTCTCCGTGGACCCGACCGCGTCCGCCCGGGAGCCGCGGGAACCGGCCAGTACCTTCGAGGTCCTGTCAGCAGTGTTGCCGCTGCGCCGGCTGCGCACCGTCTACCGCGGCGTGGACGAGGGGCTCACCGAATCCCTCGGGCGCGCCTTCTATTCCGGCTCGCTCCACCGCCTTCCCGCGGCACGCGCCATGTCCGACGGCACCCCGTCCTTGTCGGTGGACTATGTTCCCGACGGCACCGGGATGCCCGGTGCCGGAGCCGAGGGCGTGGAGACGACCGTCGCCGAGGTTAACCGGGTCGTGGACCTGGTCTTCAGCCACGTCCGGCGTCGCCCGCACCGTTCGCTGGCCGTGATCGCCGCCAACCAGCGCCACGCGGCCCGCATCGCGGAGGCCATCTCGCTGCAACTGCCCAACTACCCTTGGGCGCAGGACTTCTTCAAGGGCACGACCGAGCCCTTCCAGGTCTCCTCCGTCGAACGGGCCCACGGGCTGGTCCGCGACGCGGTCATCTTCTCGCTGGGCTTCGGGCGGACCCCGCACGGCAAGAGCCTGCACGAATTCGGCCCGCTGTCCTCCGACCGCGGCGACGAGTTGTTCGTCACCGGGGTCACCCGCTCGCGCGATTTGCTGCACCTGGTCAGCGCCGTGGCACCCGAGGACCTGGACCTGGACCGGGTGGCCAGTGGTGCGAGGCAGTTCATCGAGCTCGTCGGACGGGTCCGCTCCGGCGAATCCGGGGTCACCGGCGATGGCCATCCGCTGGAGGATCCGCTGGTGGCGGACCTGAAATCACGGCTCGAGGCGGCCGGAGCCAGCGTGAAGCAGCGCTACCGCGGGGTCCTGGACCTTGCCGCCCAGGCCTCGGACACCTCCGACGGGGCCCAACTGCCGCTGGCGGTTGTCTCCGACGGGACCGATGCCTATCGCCAGATGACCGTGCGTGAGCGCAGCCGCCTGCGTCCCCAGCTGCTCGAGGCCATGGGGTGGCGTTACATCCCGCTGTGGACCATCGACGTGTTCTCCGATCCGGCGAGGATCGCCACGAAGATGGCCCGCCTGCTGGGCCTGGAGGACGACACCGACACCATCGTGAACCGGGAGGGCGACATGGAACCTGGACAGCCGGGACGACGCAAGGCCGTCGGCGTGGACGCCACGGACGACCGGGCGGGGGAGCCGGCCGGCCGGCACGCCGCGGGTTCCGTGTTGCCAAACCGTGCGGCGGACGACGACCCGAAACGCTGGGGCGACCGCGAGGAAGACCACGACCAGTGGCTGCGCGAACAGCGGCCACCCCACTGGGGTTGAACCCCTCACCCGGGGCCGACCAGCACCAGGAAGATCTTCCCGCGCGCGGCGGCCCCGGCGAGCTCCGCCGAATCCTGCCGTGAAGCGGCCACGACCACCATGCCCGCCGCGTCCCCGGCATCCAGCCACGACCCGGCGGACCCGGTGGGGACCCACAACACCGGAACGCGCTCGGCGATGACCGTCGAATCCACGGCCCGCTCGTAGCCGTTGCCCTGGCTGAGCACCACGTCGACGAGTTGCCCCGGCGAGAGCAGCCCGATGGTCTCCGTGTCGCTGGGACGCACCGGAACCGCGACAGTCCCCGGCGCCGAACCGGTCAGCAGCCCGGGCCCCACCAGCATGGTCGATCCGACGGGTGAACCAGCGGCCAGCGGGATGGCCAGCTGCTGGCCGGTGGCGGATCCCACGGAATCCAGGACATCGGGCGGCAGCGCCTGGTCGGCCAGCTGGGCGATGCGCAGCGAACCCTCGTCCAGCACGGCCCCGGAGGGCAGGTCGCGGTCGGCGACGACGACCGGAACTCTTTCGGTGTGCTCGGGGGCCAGGGCGGACAGCGACGACGCGACTGCCAGGGCGGCGAGCACCGCGGCCAACGGGCGGCGGTAGACGGCCAGCACCTCGCGCCAGGAGCGCCGGTACCGGGAGGGGCGGTCATGGGGCCGGGCAAATCGGCGGCGGGAGCTCATCCCCCCAGTGGGCCACAGCAACCACGCGTGCGGTGCCCGGCACCCGATCGGTGGGGGACAAACCGGCCCCGGGGACGGACCGGCCGCCGCTGTGGGGGGTACGTCAGGAGGAGGTGGAGACCTTCTCGCCAGCGGTGCTCGACGAGGTCGTCGCGGGACTGGAGGAGGTCGAGCCGGCGGAACCGCTGTCCGATGACGCTGACTTCGCCGATGCCGTGGCAGGGGCCGTGGCATTGGAGCTGTTGCGCGAATCGGTGCGGTAGAAGCCCGAGCCCTTGAAGACCACTCCGACGCTGTTGAACTTCTTGCGCAGCATTCCGTGGCATACCGGGCACTCGGTCAGCGAATCCTCGCTGAAGGACTGCACGGTTTCGAATGCGTGGTTGCACTCCTTGCAGGCATAGGCGTAAGTGGGCATCGTGTTCCTTCGTTGCACTGGTCTCGGCGGAGGACCCGGGAGGTCCCGCGGCGTCGTCTTGGCACTCGCATCCACCGAGTGCCAATTCTACCTCATGGTGCCAGCGGATCACCGATCCAGGTGATCCCCGCCGCCGTGAGCACCCCGTCCACCGGCTGGTCGTGGGGACCGACCTCGAACGTGCCGGGCGGAACCAGTTCGTGTTCGTAGACCATGGCCAGCAACACCGGTGGCCGCGACAAGGTGCGCAGCGAGGCGATGAACCGGTCGTAGTAGCCGCCGCCCTGTCCGAGCCGGCCGCCGGCCGGGTCAACCACCTGGGCCGGAACCAGCACCACGTCGACGTCTTCCATCACCGCGAGCGGGTGGCGTTCGCCGACCGGCTCGTCGATGGGCGCCACGGTGGCCCGCGCCATGGGGACCCCCGGATACCAGTCCGCCCAGGACAACCGGCGCTCGGGCTCGCAGATGGGCACGAGGACCCGGTGCCCGCGGCGGTGCAGCTCGGCCAGCATTTCCCCGGTCGGGGGCTCGGCCCCGTAGGAGAGGACCGAGGTCAGGGTGCGCGTCCCGCCGTCGTGCCCGAGCCAGTCGAAAAGGTTCCGGCGGATGCCCGCGGCCTCGAGGCGTCGTCGTTCCGGGTCCATTTCCCGGCGCAGGGAACGGAAATGCGTGCGGGCCGCCGCCTTTGACATGGTCTCCACCCCTCGATCGTAGGCCAGGGCACCCCGGTGGCGGATAAGCTGGCGGCATGGAATTCGGGACCGGTTCATGGCCGGTGACTCTGGAGAGCGGCGACCTGCTGCTGCGGCCGTTGCGGTACCGGGACAAGGCCGAGTGGATGGCGCTCAAGCGCCGCAATGCCGAATGGCTGCAACCCTGGGAGGCATCGGCACCGGTGGCCGGGGGAGCGCTGCCGACCTACCGCGAGATGGTCTCCTCGCTCAACCGCCAGGCCCGGGCCGGGTTGACCCTGCCGTGGGTGGTCGCGCTGCGCGTGGGGCCGCGGCGCGAACCGATGATGGTCGGCCAGCTCACCGTCTCGGGCATCATGTGGGGTTCGGCACTGAACGCCTCGCTCGGGTACTGGATCGACGCCGCCCAGGCCGGCCGGGGGATCACCCCGCACGCCGTCGCCCTGGCCACCGACTACTGCTTCGGCACCCTGGGGCTGCACCGCATGGAGATCAATATCCGCCCGGAAAACACCTCCAGCCTGCGCGTGGTCGACAAGCTCGGCTTCCGCGACGAGGGCGTGCGCGAACGCTTCCTGCACATCAACGGGGCCTGGAGCGACCACCGGACGTTCGCGTTGACCACCGAGGAGGTCCCCGGGGGGCTGCTGCAGCGCTGGCTCGCCGACGGCGCCACCCGCTGAAGCGCACGTCAGCGCGGGGAAGGTGAGGCGAAACCGGGCGGACACACCGGGGTCAATGCCGCCCGTGGTGGGCTGGGCCACGTAACCTCGGGGAGGTGGACATCCAAGTCGAAAGCTCAGTGGTCCTGGCGGCCATGATCGCCGTGCTGCTCGCCTTCATCGTCCCCTCGATCATCCGCCGCGGCCAGCACCAGGCCGAACCCGCCCTGGCCTTGGCCGAGGCGCCGGGCGGGGCAGCCGAGGGTTCGTCCACCATCGACTTCACCATCGCGGACCCCGCGGTGGCAGCACGCACCACCGAACAGCACGAGCCCTCACGCCCCCGGAGGAACACCATGGCAACCCCCGCACGGTCACGGACCGCCGCACCGCAGCAGGCACCGTTCCGGATCAAGTACGACCGGCTCGGCGTCGCGTTGGCCGGCGTCCTGGCCGTCGTCGTGCTCGTGGCCGGTGGCGTCCTGGCGCCGTTCGGCGTGGTGTCCGGTTTCGTCCCGCTCGTTGCGGCGATCGTCCTCGCCGGGGCGTTCATCGGCCTGCGTGCCCTGGCCGTGCGCGACCGCCGCCGCAAGGTCCTGGCCCGCATGGAGGCGGTCTTCCACGAGGCGATGCACACCGCCCCCGCCGAACCCGTCGTCCGCCGCACCGCCACAACGGTCTTCGACGCCCGCGAGCACGCCGCCCAGGCGCCGTCCACCCGTAACCTCACCCAGGCCCACGAGCGCACCGCCCCGGCCCCGGCCGCACCGCAGACCTGGGCCCCGGTCGCCGTGCCGAAGCCGACCTACGTCGGCGCCGCCAAGGCCGAACGCCCCGCCCCGGAGCCGCTGCCGGCACCCGAGGAGAAGAAGGCGCAGAAGGTCACCAGCATCCTGCAGGAAACCCGCCTGGCCGAACACAGTGCGCGCCTGGCCGAAACGGCAGAACACGGCGATGCGGCCGAGGCCACCGCGCGGATCCCCGAGGCCCCGGCCCGCCGCCAGGCACCGCAGACCGGCGGCATCAACCTCGACGCCGTCCTGCAGCGCCGCCGGGCCTGAGACGCCCCGCCCTGAGCCGAGCACCCGCCGATGCCCCTGCAGCCCGGTTGGAGCGACGCGGCCCAGGCCGATGCACTGGCCGCCCACGCCCTCGAGCTGATCGAGGGCGCCTGGGGCGCACGCCTGGGCCCGCATGAACTGGCCACCGCCCGCCAGGTCCAGTTCCAGCTGCGCCCCGGTGCCGGAACCAGCATCGTCTTCTCGCTGCGCCACGGCACCACCGAACGCTTCATCGGCCTGACCACCGAGGTGCTCGACACCCCTGCCGGACCCCGGTTGCGGCACCTCCAGCTCCCGGCCGGCAGGCCGCGCGGCGGACCACCCGGCGGACCGCCCAGCGGTAGCGCGTCCGCCGGCCCGCTGCGCGTGGCCAGCTGGCTGCATCCCCACGACCCCCGGCTGCCCGGCCTGCCCCACGCCGGAGTCGCCGCCGAGGCCGAACGGATCTGGGGCGACGGCGACCGGCTGACCCGGCTGCGGACCGTCACCTACCGCCCGCTGCGCCGGGCCGTGTTCCGTGCCGACTTCTCCACGCCCGGCCCCGTCGTCGCCACCCGGCGCGTCTACCTCAAGGCCATGCGACCGGAACCGGCCCGGGACCTGGAGCTACGCCACCGGCTCCTGGCCGACGCGCAACTGCCCGTCGCGCCGGTGCTGGGGAAGGTCGTGCACGGCGTCGTGGCCACGGCGGGGATGCCCGGGGATGCGCTGTCCACGTTCCTGCGGTACGACGGCGGTGGGCAGCTGGATCCGCTGGGGCTTCTCCGGCTGTTGGACCGGCTGCCCCAGACGGTGCTGGCGTTGCCGCGGCGGCCGTCCTGGTCCGACCGGCTCGCCCGCTACGCGGGGGCGGCCGCCACGGCGCTGCCCGGCCAGGATGCCGTCATCGCCGGGTTGTCCGATCGGCTGCGCGGGCTGATCGACTCCCGTGATCCGGGGCCGGTGGTGCCGGTGCACGGGGACTTCTACGAGGCCAACGTGTTGATGGCCGACGGCGTGGTCTGCGGACTGCTGGACCTGGACTCGGTCGGTCCGGGGCACCGGGTCGATGACCTGGCGTGCCTGCTCGGGCACCTGGCCGTGTTGCCGGCGCTCGGCGGCGGCTATGCGGGGATCTGGGAGACCATCGAGCGCTGGGGTTCCACGTTCGGCGACACCGTCGATGAGCGGGCGCTCTACGCGCGGGCCGCAGCGGTGGCCGTCTCCCTGGTCGCCGGGGCGCGGCGACCGGGCGTGGGCTCCTGGACGCGGTCGGCGCAGGCCCGCCTGGACGCGGCCCAGCGGTTGGCGGAGCTGGCCGGCTAGCGGGTTCCGCCGGCCGGGCCGTCCTCCGGGCCAGCCTCCCCGCCCTCCGGGCCACCCTCCCCGTCGTCGTCGGCGTCCTGCCCGTCTGTGTCGTCGATGTCCTCCCCGTCGTCGGTGTCCTGCCCGTCGGCTTCCTGCGCCTCGAGCAGCGACCGGTTGGCCAGGTCCGCCGCCTCCTTGGCCTGAACCGGCAACCCCAGGGAGACCAGCACCTCCGCGAGGCCGCGTTGGGCCGCATAGAAGTGGGCGACGCTGTCGCGGTGCTCGGCGGCGATCAACCGGTACATCCGCGCGGCCTCGTCCCCGCGATCGGTTTGCGAGAGCACGTGGGCCGCAAAGAGCTCGGCGTTGCCTGCCCCATCGGTGTCCTCCGACGTCTTGAACCGGTCGGCCGCCTCCAGGGCCGCGGCGACGGCCTCCGTGGCGTAGCCCAGTGCCCACAGCGAGCGCGCCCGGGTGTCGCGGAAATCGGCCTGGTGCCAATCCGCCCCGTCCTCGTCCGCCAATTCGATGGCCTCGCCCAGGATCACCAGGCCGGCCGGGTCCCCGCTTTCGGCCAGCGCATGGCCGTAGGCGTGCAGGGCCACGGGCAACACCGTCGGGTCGTCCTCCGTCACCCGTGCCAGCTCGGTGGCCCGGGCGAAGTGCGCCAGGCAGGCCGAGGGGTCTTCGGCATCGGTGAGCAGGGTCCCGGCACTGAGGTGGGCCCTGGCGGCATCCCCGGGAAGGCCGGAGCCTTCGAACCCTGCGGCTGCCTGCTCCCAGGCCCGCAACGCATCCTCCTCGCGTTCCTGGTGGCGCAGGCAGTGGCCCAGCGACATCAGGGCCCGGGCGGCGTCGTCGTGCCGTCCCCTGGCCTCCAGCAGGACGGACAGCGACTCCAGCACCTCTTCGGCCAGCAGGAACTCCTCGGCCTCGAGCAGCTGGTTCCCCAGCGCCAGGCGGACGGCCCAGGTCTCCTCGAATTCGCCGCGCTCGGCTTGTTCGACGGCGATGCGCCAGGCGGTGATGGCCGCGTCCTGGTCCAGGTCGGCCGAGGCGAAGTTCGCCACCAAGGCCGCGGCCGAGACTGCACCGCGGCGCACCCCGGTGGCCGCATAGAGGGCGAGGGCCTCCACCGCGCAACCCTCGGCCTCTACCGGGTGGCCCAACTCGTGGTGGCAGGAGGCCTTGACCATCCAGATGGCCGCGCGCATCGCCCGGTTCATGTCCAGCGCCAGCAGGCGGTCGGCCGCCTCGAGGGCAGGCTGTTGTTGGCCGGATTTGGCGTAGCCGTGGGCGAGGTAGAGCAGCGCCCCGGCCTCGCTTTCGGGCCGGCCGCCGTCCCGGTAGTCGTCGGCGCAGGCCGCCAGTTCGGTGAGGGCCTCCTGGTCGCCCTCCTCGAAGCGCACGACGGCCAGCGGCAGCCGGGCGTCGGCCAACACGTGGGCGGGGGCTCCGGCGGCGGCATGGGTGGCCAGGGCGGCCTGCAGGATGGCCGTTTCGCCGGGGCGCGGCTCGCGGAAGAGCAGGCCACCCAGATGTTCCTCGAGGTCTGCCTGGTGCGTCCTGCCCTGGGCGCGCAGCAGCGTGATCCGCTGCCCGGCGGCCGTGTCGGCCGCTGCGGTGTTGCCGTCGAGCTGCTGGACGGAGGCGAGCACGCCGAGCAGTGACAGCGCCGCGTCGACGACCGCCGGGTCCCCGCCGTCCTGGACCTGCGGCAGCACGAGTGCCAGCCCCGCGGTGGCAGCCCGGGCCGCGCCTTCGTGGTCTTCGGAGTAGGCGCGTTCGTACGCCAGCTCCAGCCATCCGTGGGCGTCCGGAGGCGCGGCGAGCGGATCCGGCTGCGGAGTGCCGGAGATCCCGTGCAACCGCTGCGTCAGTGCGGACAAATGCCTGATCCTCCCAAGCTCGGGGTTCCGGTCGTCCCCGGTGGCCGGTCTTGCACCAAGCCTAGTGCCTGGCCCCCGCGGCGAGGTGGCGCAGCAGCGGTTCGGCGCGGTATCCGATGTGCTCGCTCAGTGCCAGCGACGTCTCGGTGCGGATGACCCCGCGCATGCGCAGGATCGAGCGCAGCACGCCCTGCAGGTGGTGGGTGTCCAGGGCGACCACGCGGCACCAGATGTCACCGCGGCCGGAGATCTCATGGACCTCCAGGACCTGCTCCTGCTGGCGCAGCGCGGCGATGACGGCGTCGAGCTCGCGGTGCGAGACCTCGATGGTGATGAAGGCCAGCACGTCGTAGCCCAGCGCGGCCAGGTCGACCTCCCGGCCGCCGGTGCGCAGCACCCCGGCCCGGTCCAGCCGCTTGAGCCGCAATTGCACCGTGTTGCGGGCGACGCCCAGGGTGGTGGCCAGCTCGCCGATCTGCGCCCGCGGCTGCTCGAGCAGGGCGATCACGAGGCGCAATTCCAGTGCGTCAAAAGTAGCCATGATGTGCCCCAGTAGATCACATCCGGGACCAATCCTGATCATTATCGTCAAAGTCGGCGCACTGGACCATCCATTTGGCTCATCGGAACGCAGAATGGTGATTGAAAGGCGACACCGGGACACCCACCGGTGTGGCCGCCAGCCCGAACCACCCCGTGAGGCCACCGTGACCGTCATCAGCGAACTGCGCATGCGCGCCCAACCGGCCAGCAGCACCCGCCCGGGCTGGGATGCCTCCGTGAACGCCCGGCTGGTGCTCACCTTCGCGGCCACGGTGCTGCTGCTCATCGGCGCCAACCTGGCCACCCCGTTGTATCCGCTGCTCCAGGAGCGGCTGGAGCTGGGGCCATTCGCGGTGACACTCGCGTTCTCGTCCTACGTGCTGGCCCTGATGGCCGGCCTGGTGGTCTACGGGCACTGGTCCGATCACATCGGCCGCCGCGCAGCAGTGGTCCTGGCCGTGCTGGTGGGGGTGGTCGGCGTCGTCGTCTTCGGCACCGCTTCCAGCCTGGGCGGTCTGATCCTCGGTCGTATCCTGCAGGGGGCCGCGGTGGCCCTGTGCACCGGGGCGAGCAGCGCCGCACTGCGCGAACTGCTGCCGCGCAACCCCGAATGGGCCAGCCGGTTGACCCTGCTCGCCTCCTCCTCGGGGGTGGCCGCCGGGCCGGTCCTGGGCGGGCTGCTGGGGGCGCTGCCGCACCCGACCCGCACTCCATTCCTGCTGCTGGGCGCCGCCCTGCTCCTGATGCTCATCCCGCTCTGGGCGCTCAAGGCCCGCCCCGCCCTGTCGCCGGCACCCGGGCACGGGGCGGCCAAGGCCCTGCGACCGCGCCGGATCGGTCCGGTCACCGATGCGCGCACCCAGTTCCGCCGCGCGGCTTCCATCGGGTTCCTGAGCTTCGCGCTCTTCGGGTTCGGCCTCTCGCTGGCCCCGCGCTACTTTTCCGACCTGTTCGGGATCGGATCCCTGGCGGGCATCGGGGCCCTGGCCGCACTGACCCTCGCCGCGTCCGCCGCCGCCCAGCTGCTGGGCCGCTCGCACCGGAACCTGCTGCCGTGGGCGCTGGTGGCCATGGCCGGCGGTATCGTGCTGATCGCCGTTTCCGGGTCGATGCGCAGCCTGCCGCTGCTGGTCGCCGCCAGCCTGCTCGCCGGTGCCGGCCAGGGCACCGCCTTCCGGACCGCGTTCAACGACGTGGCACTGGCCGTCGAACCGGCGCGGCACGCTCAGGTGATCAGCACCGTCTACGTCGCCACCTACCTCGGCAGCGCGCTGCCGGTCCTGGGTCTGGGTCTGGTCGCCGGGCTCATCGGCCTGCCGGCCGCCGTGGCCTGGTTCGCCGCGGTCATCGCCGCAGGCTGCCTGACGGTCGCCGCGAGCGTCTTCCGGGACGGGCGGCGCAACCGGCGCTGACGCGCCCGCCGGTGGCCTGTCCGCCGGGGCCTCAGAGCGGTCCGGCCTGGCCCTGCACATGGTCGAACACCAGCGTGGTCTCGGTGTGTCCCACCGCCTCATCGGTCGCCAGGTGGTCCAGCACCCAATCCCGCAGCGCCTCGGTCGAGGGCACGGCCACGTGCAACAGGTAGTCGGTGCCACCGGAAACGTGGAAGAACGAGAGGACCTCCGGCAGCTGCGGCACCCGTCCGGTGAACCGGTCGATCTGCACCCGGTCGTGCACGCGCAGCTTCACCGAGATCAGCGCCTGGACGCTGCGCCCCACCGCCGGCAGGTTCAGCCGTGCGTGGTAGCCCTCGATGATCCCGCGCTCCACCAGCTGGCGCGTGCGCAGCAGCGCCGTCGACGGGGCAATGCCCGCCCGCTGGGCCAGCGCCGCGTTGCTGATCCGCGCATCGGCCAGCAGCTCGGAGATCAGGACGCGGTCGACCTCGTCCAAGGGGGTGTTCGAGGCGGGCTTCTTGGCGGGTGACATGAGGATATTCCACCACACGCGTGCGGTGCGACCGGCACACGCGGGGCTCTGCACAGTACGCTGGGCGAATGAATACTGCGCCCCGGCAACCCGGCACGGGTTTCGATACGCGTCTGGCGGCCTATTGCGTCATCGTGCGCGACTCCAGGATCCTGCTGGCCCTGTGGGACATGCGCCCCACGCTGCCGGGTTTCAGCCCGCGGTGGACGCTGCCCGGCGGGGGAATCGAACTCGGCGAATCGATCGAGGACGGCGCCGTCCGCGAGGTCGCCGAGGAGACCGGGTATGCGGTCCGGCTGACCGGGCTGCTGGACGTCGACGCCGGGCACATCCCCGCCGAGTCCCGGCTGCACCCCACCGAGAGACCCCTGCAGACCGTCGCGGTGCTCTACGGTGCGGAGGTCACCGGCGGCGAACTGGCCTTCGAACGGGACGGCACCACCTCGCAGGCCGGCTGGTTCGACCTCGATGACCTGGCCCGGCTGGAGCGCACCTCACGGGTCGACTGGGCCGTGGGGATCCACCATGACCGTCTGGAGAAGGGCCGCGCATGATCCGCTTCGAACACGTCGACAAGAGCTACGACGGCGGGGCCCCCGCGGTCACCGACCTCACCCTGGAGATCCCGGCCGGCAGCATCACCGTCTTCGTCGGCCCCTCCGGCTGCGGCAAGACCACGTCCCTGCGGATGGTCAACCGCATGGTCGATGCCTCCTCCGGCACCATCGAGGTCGATGGCCGGGACATCGCCGACATCGCCCCGCACCAGCTGCGCCGCTCCATGGGCTACGTCATGCAGGCCGGCGGGCTGATGCCGCACCGCACCATCGCCGAGAACATCGCCACGGTGCCCCGGCTGCTCGGCACCCCCAAGGCCGAAACCCGGCGCCGCGCCGGCGAGCTGCTGGAGACCGTCGGGCTCGACGCCGATGTGGCCAGGCGCTACCCCTCCCAGCTCTCCGGCGGGCAGCAGCAGCGCGTCGGGGTGGCCCGCGCCCTCGCCGCGGACCCGCCCATCCTGCTCATGGACGAGCCCTTCAGCGCCGTGGACCCCGTGGTGCGCGCCGAATTGCAGAACGAACTGCTGCGCCTGCAGGCCCAGCTCTCCAAGACCATCGTGTTCGTCACGCACGACATCGACGAGGCCATCCTCCTCGGCGACCACGTAGCGGTCATGGGCAACGGGGGAGTCCTCCAGCAGTTCTGCCCGCCGGCCGAACTCCTGCGCGCCCCCGCCAACGACTTCGTGGCCCGCTTTATCGGCCGCGACCGCGGCTTCCGCGCCCTGTCCTTCCGGCCCGCCACCGAGCTGCGCTGGGACCGCCCGGAGGGCTACACCGACGAGGACCTCGCCGCCGCCGTGCGGATCCCGCGCGCGGCCAGCGTCCGGGCAGCCCTGGATGCCGCCCTGACCTCGATGTCCGGGTTGGCGCTCGCGGAGGACGACGACGGATCCACCTCAGGTGTACTGGATGCGGCCGAGATCGGACGCCAGATCGGCGGGAGGGAGACGGATGTTGTGGCTTGAGGGGCATCTCGACGAGATCGCCCGCCTGGCCGGAAGCCACCTCGTGCAGTCGATCCTGCCGCTGCTGCTGGCCGCCGTGGTCTCCATCCCCGCCGCCCGCCTCATCCGCTCCAACGGGACGGGCCGCCGCCGTGCACTGCGGCTCGGCGTCGTCCAGCTCAGCGCCCTGCTCTACACCATCCCGTCGCTGGCGCTGTTCGTCGTGCTGCCCTCCATCATCGGCACGCAGATCCTGGACCCGATCAACGTCATCATCGCCCTGACCCTCTACGCCATCGCCCTGCTGGTGCGCAGCGCCGCGGACGCCCTGGAGTCGGTGGACCCGGCGGTGCTGCGGGCCGCCGACGCCATCGGCTATCGGCCCGTGCGCAGGTTTTTTGCCGTCGACCTGCCGCTGTCGCTGCCGGTGCTTTTCCCCGCCTTGCGCGTGGTCTCGGTCAGCAACATCTCGATGGTCAGCGTGGGGGCCCTGATTGGAGTCGAGAACCTGGGCTCGCTCTTCATCGACGGGCTGAACCGCAACTTCCCCTTTGAGATCGGGGTGGGCATTGTCGCGACCCTGCTGCTGGCCCTGCTGATGGACCTGGTCCTGGTACTGCTCCAACGGGCCCTCACCCCCTGGGAACGGGCCCGTCGCGGTCCGCGCCGGGCCCGGTGGGTGGCGGCATGAGCGCCGTCGCCTTCGTGGCCGCGGCGCTGCCCGGGAATGTGCATCTGCCCGCTGCCGGGGCCTTCGGTGGTGTGGGCGAATGGCTGTCCCGGCCCGGTACCCTGTCCGGCCCCGGCAGCATCCCCACCCGGCTGGTCGAACACCTGGCCTACACCGGCATCACGCTGGCCATCGCCATGGCGATCGCGGTGCCCATTGGGCTCCTCGTCGGGCACACCGGAAGGGGCCGTGTCGCCGTGATCGCCGGCTCCGGGATGCTCCGCGCATTGCCGACGCTGGGCATGGTCACCCTGTTCATCCTTCTCTCCGGCACGTTGGGGATCATGCCGCCCATCTGGGCCCTGGTCATCCTGGCCGTTCCCCCGCTGCTGGCGGGAATTTCCGCGGGAATTTCGGCCGTCGACCCCACGGTGGTCGATGGCGCACGGGCCATGGGCTTGACGGAATTCCAGGTCCTCCTGCGGGTCGAAGTACCCAACGCCCTGCCGGTGTTGATGGGGGCCCTGCGCCTGACAGTGCTCCAAGTCGTCGCCACGGTCGCCGTCGTTTCGGTGATCAACCTCGGCGGTCTGGGACGCTATCTCATCGACGGAATCGCCGTCCGGGACTACCCCCAGGTCCTGGGGGGTGCAATAGTCATCACGGTATTGGCTATTGTGGTGGATGCGCTACTGGCGCTGGTCCAACGGATTGCCGTCTCGCCCGGATTGAAAACCCACTCAGGAGGAACTTCATGACACCGCCCGCCCCCAAGCGCCGTCCGAAGCACCGGTTGGCCATTACCGCTGCCTTTGGAATCGTCGTCGCCCTGGGCCTCTCGGCCTGCAGCGGATCCGACCCACTGGCCGGGGATTCCTCGCAGGCCTCGGGATCCGGAGCGGACCGGCCCCTGGTGGTTGGATCGGCCAAGTTCCCGGAAAGCGAGATCATCGCCGAGATCTACGCTGGCGCCCTGAATGGTGCCGGCATCGACGCGACCACCAAACCAGGTATCGGTGCCCGGCAGGCCTACATCGGTGCAGTGAAAGACGGATCGGCCGACATCGTGCCCGACTACACGGGCAATCTGCTGCAGTTTTTCGACAAGAACACGACCGCTGTCACAGCGGGTGAAATCAAAACCGCACTCAAAGAGGCCACCCCCGAAGGTCTCGGAGTTCTCGAGGCCTCCGAAGCCGAAGACAAGGATGCCATGGTCGTGACGGCGGCGACCGCGAAGAAGTACGATCTGGAGTCCATCTCCGACCTGGCCAAGGTCTGCGACCAGCTCGTCTTCGGTGCACCACCGGAGTTCAAGAAGAACTCGTACGGGCTGCCCGGGTTGAAGGAGAAGTATTCGTGCGTACCCAAGTCGTTCGAACCCATTGACGACGGTGGCGGCCCTGTGACCGTGAAGGCGCTCATCTCCAACGAGATCCAGGTTGCCGACATCTTCACCACCAGCCCGGCGATCAAGGACAACGGGTTGGTCGTGTTGGAGGATCCGGAAAACGCATTCATCGCCCAGCAGGTCGTGCCCCTGGTCAACACCGAAGTCGTCGGCCAGCCGGCGGCCGACGTCCTCAACAAGGTCTCCAGCGAGCTGACCACCGATGACCTGATCGAACTCAACGGGTACGTCTCCGGGGACGCGAAGCTCGACCCCTCCGAGGCCGCAGCGCAGTGGCTGAAGGACAAGGGCCTGGCCGGCAAGTAGGCCGGCGCCAATACGACAGATCATGTCGCGGCACCGTGCGGTCAATTCCCGGCCGTGCGGTGCCGTTGTCATATGCTGGGCCAATGCCAGAGTTCAAGCAGTCCAACAAGCTCCACAACGTCCTCTACGACATCCGGGGCCCGCTGCTTGAACACGCCCAGCGCATGGAGGCCGAGGGCCACCGCATCCTGAAGCTGAACATCGGCAACCCGGGGCTCTTCGGGTACGAGGCCCCGGACGCGATCCTCGTGGACATCATCCGCAACCTGCCCCAGGCCCAGGGGTACTCGGATTCGCGCGGCATCTTCTCCGCCCGCACCGCCGTCTCGCAGTACTACCAGACCCGTGGCATCCAGACGATCGGCGTCGACGACGTCTACCTGGGCAACGGGGTCTCCGAGCTGATCACGCTGAGCCTGAACGCCTTGCTGGACAACGGCGACGAGATCCTCATCCCCGCCCCGGACTACCCGCTGTGGACCGCGTCGGTCTCGCTGGCCGGGGGCACCCCGGTGCACTACCGCAACGTCGAGGAGGAGGGCTGGCTGCCCGACCTGGAGGACCTCGAGGCGAAGATCACCCCCCGCACCAAGGGCATGGTCATCATCAACCCGAACAACCCCACCGGTGCCGTCTACCCCCGGCACGTCATCGAGGGCATGCTCGAGCTCGCCCGCAAGCACGGGCTGATCGTCTTCTCCGATGAGATCTACGAAAAGATCCTGTACGACGACGCGGTGCACTACAACACGGCTGCGCTGGCCGACGACGTGCTCATCCTGACGTTTTCCGGGTTGTCCAAGGCCTACCGGGTCTGCGGCTTCCGTGCCGGCTGGATGGCGATCTCCGGTCCCCGGCACCTGGCCGCGGACTACATCGAGGGCATCAACCTGCTCACCAACATGCGCCTGTGCGCCAACGTCCCGGCACAGCACGCCATCCAGACCGCCCTGGGCGGCTACCAGTCGATCAACGACCTGATCCTTCCGGGCGGACGGCTCAAGGAACAGCGCGACATCGCCTACCGCATGCTCAACGACATCGAGGGCGTCTCGGTCCAACAGGCCAAGGGGGCGATGTACTTGTTCCCGAAGCTGGACCGCGAGGTCTTCCGGTTCGAGGACGATGAACAGTTCGCCCTGGACCTGCTCAAACAGCAGAAGATCCTCATCTCCCATGGCCGGGCGTTCAACCTCATCACCCCCGACCACTTCCGGCTGGTCACCCTGCCCTCGGTCCGCGATCTGGAGGAGGCCATCGGCCGGATCGCGGAGTTCCTGGACGACATCCGCCGCTGACGGCGTTCACCCGGGGATGGCATAGTGGTGCCCACCGGCGGACGCCCCGCCGGCATGGGCAACCGCAAAGGGGCCACAGGTGGGCAAGAAGAAGAAGAAGACCGAGGACTTTCCCGGGGCCGCATATGGGTTCACCCACCCCGCCTCGACCGTGTTGCGTGCCGGCCGCGGCTTCTCGCTGCAGGACACCGATCCCGGCGGAAAACCGGGGTTTCCCGGCAAGAAGTCAGCGGGACGAAAGGCCCTCGCCGCCGCCGACGAACGCCTGGACGAGCTCCAGGAACGCCTGTTCGCCCAGGCCCGCGGTGGCGACGAACCGGCACGGGTCCTACTGGTCCTCCAGGCCATGGACACCGCCGGCAAGGGCGGAATCGTCCGGCACGTGATCGGCACCGTCGACCCGCAGGGCGTCCAGCTCCACGGTTTCAAGGCCCCGACGGCGGCCGAGGCACGCCACGACTTCCTGTGGCGGATCGAACGCCGGCTTCCCGCGGCCGGCATGATCGGCGTCTTCGACCGCTCGCACTACGAGGACGTGCTCATCGGCAGGGTCCGCTCGCTGGCCACGCCCGGCGAACTGGAACGCCGGTACGGGGCCATCCGCGAGTTCGAGCAGCGCATCGCCGACGCGGGCACCCGCATCATCAAGGTCATGCTCCACATCTCGCCCGAGGAGCAGTACCAGCGCCTGGCCGAACGGCTGCAGAGGCCGGACAAGTACTGGAAGTACAATCCCGGGGACATCGACGAGCGCCTGCTGTGGGACGACTACATGCAGGCCTACGAGCGGGCCATCCGGGAAACGGACGCCGACCATGCGCCCTGGTACGTCGTGCCGGCCAACCGCAAATGGTATGCCCGGGTGGCGGTGCAGCACCTGCTGCTGGAGTCGCTGGCCGGCATCGACCCCCAGTGGCCGGCAGCGGAGTTCGACGTCGACACCGAGCGCCAGCGGCTGGACGATGCCCGGGACGTCGACTGACGTCGGAGCGGGTCAGCCGGCGTCCGTCCGGTTCCAGAATTGGTGGACCAGTCCGCTCGGCGAGGCCACCGACTCGACGGTGAAGCGGTCCTCGACGCCGGGGAGCCCCTCCCA
Source organism: Arthrobacter sp. ASL1 (assembly GCF_056680475.1). Taxonomy (NCBI): domain Bacteria; kingdom Bacillati; phylum Actinomycetota; class Actinomycetes; order Micrococcales; family Micrococcaceae; genus Arthrobacter; species Arthrobacter sp. ASL1. The sequence continues at coordinate 799,068 of NZ_CM155284.1, read as the reverse complement.
GAGTGACACCCCCGAGCCGAGGACGACCGGGAGCATCACGAGATGCATGAAGTCGACCAGGTCCGCGTCCAGGAACTGGCGGATGGTCGAGGGCCCGCCGCCAAGGCGGACATCGCCGCCGCCGGCGGCCTCACGGGCCAGGGCGAGCACCTCGTGGGGCGTACCGTCCACGAAGTGGAAGCTGGTCCCGTTGGGGAAGTCCATCGGTGCCTGGGGATGGTGGGTCATGACGAACACCGGGGTGTGGAACGGCGGCTCGTCCCCCCACCAGCCGCGCCACCCGTCGTCGGGCCACTCCCCGGACTGCGGGCCGAACTTGCGCCGGCCCATGATCTCGGCGCCGATGCCCTGGCCCCACAGGCTCGTCAGGGCACGATCGACGGTGATCGGAGCGTCCGCGTGGTGGACGCCGTCGATGACCCGGCCATCGAACCGGGAAAAGAGCACGCCCGCCCCGCCGATGGGCTCGTCGAAGGTCACGTGCCCGCCGGCTGCAAAGCCGTCGAGGGAGATGTTCAAGTTGTGCACCCGCGTACGGAACATGCCGGCTCCTCGTCGTTGGTTGGGCCAAGGCTACAGCGGGGAACCGGCGGGAACCAGTGCAACCCTCAGTTGCCGGTCGTCGCCTCCGTGGCGTCGCCGCGGCCGGCCCGGTCGCGGGCGGCGTCGAGTCGTGCGCGGGCGCCTTCCAGCCAAGCCTCGCAGCGCGCGGCCAGCGCCTCGCCGCGTTCCCAGAGGGCCAGGGATTGTTCCAGGCTGGCGCCGCCGGCCTCCAACTGGGAGACGACGGCGACCAGCTCCTCGCGCGCCTGTTCGTAGCTGAGCCCGGCGATGTCCGCGTTGGCCTCGGTATCGGTCATCCTGCTGCCTTCCTGTCTGCCGCCTCCTGGGGATCGTCCTCGGTCGAGAGGACGACGGCGGTGAGCTTGCCGCGGGCCAGCCGGATGGCCAGCCCCGAATCGGTGGGGGCGTCCGCGGGGGAGCGGACCACGGCGCCGTCGGTCGTCTGGACGACGGCGTAGCCACGGTCCAGCGTCTGTTGCGGCGAGAGCGCCCTGACCTGGGCGCGGAGGTGGGCCACGGCGTCGTGCCCGCGGCGCACCAATGTGTCGATGGATCGGTGGGAACGCTCGCGCAACCGTTCCAGGTCCTCGCTGCGCACCACCACCATGCCCTCCGGGTGGGCCAGGACCGGCCGGGTGCGCAGGGACTCGAGCTGTTGCCCGGCCCGGTCGATGAACAGGGCCACGGCGCGGTCCATCCGTGCGCGGGCCTGGTCGATGCCGAGCCGTTCCTCTGCCAGATCCGGGACGATGCGCTTGGCCGCGTCGGTGGGGGTGGACGCCCGCAGGTCGGCGACGTCGTCCAGGATCGGGCGGTCGGCCTCGTGCCCGATGGCGCTGACCACCGGGGTGGCCGCGTCGGCGACCGCCCGGACGAGTTCCTCGGCGCTGAATGGCAGCAGGTCCTCCAGGGCGCCCCCGCCGCGGGCGATGACGATCAGGTCCACCGACGGATCCGCATCCAGTTCACGCAGCGCGGCGATGACCTCGGGGACGGCGTTGACACCCTGCACCGCGGTGTTGCGGACCAGGAAGTCCACGGCCGGCCAGCGCAGCGTGGAGTTGCGGATGACATCCTTCTCGGCGTCCGAGTTCCTGCCGGTGATCAGCCCGATGCGTTGCGGCAGCAGCGGGAGCCGGCGTTTCCGGGAGGGATCGAAGAGCCCCTCCTCGGCGAGGGCGTGCCGGAGGCGCTCCAGCCGGGCCAGCAGGTCACCCAAGCCGACGGGGCGGACGTCGGAGGCGACCATGGAGAGCCGGCCGGTCTTGAGGTAGAGGTTCGGCGCCAGCCGGGCGACCACACGCGAGCCGACCTCGGGCTTGGTCTCCAGGCGCCGCATGACCGAGGACCAGACGTTGACGGAGAGCGAGTATTCGACGTCGACGTCGCGCATGGTGAGGTAGGCGTGGCCATTGCGGACGTTGGCCTCCAGCAGCTGGCCCTCGATCCAGGCTGCCGGAGCGCGCTCGATGTGCTGTTTGAGCTTCTCGGAAAAGACCCGCAACGGCCAGGGGGATTCTGGCGTCGTGTCGCCGGCCATGCGCGGCAGGGTGCCGCCGCCGTCGGGTCGCCGGCCGTCCTCGTCGGGCGGGTTCGGGTTCTCCACTGCGCTTGCTCCCCGGTCTCGTTGCGGCCCGGCTCTCGTCCGGTTCCATGTACATGCATACCAGTAGGCTGGGACAAAAGGCTGCGTCCCGTCGGGCGTGCCGGGTGAAACGACCGTCTGAGGGGGTCCCGTGCGCTTTGCCGCGTCGGCACTGCTGATGGTCCTGGCCTCCCTGCTGGTCCTGGGCGCCGTGACCGGGTCGTTGCTGGACCGGATGGCGCACACACCCGGGCCCGCACGGGAAATCGCCGCCTCCTTGCCGCAAGACCAGGACGTCCGGGCAGCACTTCCGCCGCTGGTCCTGCACGGGATCGTGGATCAGCTCCCTGACGGCGTTCCGGTTCCGGATGCGCTGCAAGGCGTGCTGGAGAGTGCCAGCGCCAAGGCCGTGACGGCGGTTCTGGACAGCAGCGGCTTCCAGCCTGCCTGGCTGGCGAGCGTCGACGCGTCCCGCCGGGCGTATGTGGACCGGTTGGAGGCCGTCCGTACCGGGAACGCGGAGACCGCGACGCCGACCCTGGATCTGGGCCCGCTGGCAACGCAGGGGGTGCAGCGGCTGAAGGACGATGCGGACGGACTGGGCCTGGGGCTGCTGGCCGTGTCGCTGCCCACGGATATCGATGCGTCCGTGGAGTTGGACATCCCGGGGACTGACGCCGCGGGCTCGCTGCGCATCGCCACCGTGGTCTGGGTGGCGGGGTTCTGGGGATGGGCAGTTGTGATCGCGGCATTGGCCGCCGTGGCCGCGATCCTGCTGGCCCGGCCGTGTGCGCGCGGCCCGGTCCTGGTCCTGGGCGGGCTGCTGACCTGCATCTGGGCGATCGTGCTGCTCAACGCTCCCTGGTCGTGGTCGCCACGAGGGGGGAGCCCTCCGGCGCTGCAACCCGGGGAAACCCCCAGCGTGCCGGAGGCCGGCAGATTGCTGGGCCGAGCGGTGCAGGACCACGTCTCCAGCGTCGTGGCCAGCCACCTGGAATCGGTGGGGACATTCTGCCTCATCGGCGGCGGTGCGGTGGTGGTCGCCGGCGTTGTGATCCGACTCATCGAGGACCGGCGCCGAAACGGATAGCATGGATGGCATGTCCATCAGCCCTGCCGTCCCGGTATCCGTGCCCATGCCCCGGGTGCCCCGTCGCCGTCGCTCCCCGGAGGACATCGCCGCAGCCGCACCCGTCGAGGGCCCCAAACGCGTGTTGCTCGCCGCGCCGCGCGGTTATTGTGCCGGCGTGGACCGTGCCGTGATCGCGGTCGAGAAGGCCCTGGAGCACTACGGTGCACCGGTGTATGTGCGCAAGCAGATCGTGCACAACATCCATGTGGTCTCCACGTTGGAGGAGCGTGGCGCGATTTTCGTGGAGGAAACCGACGAGGTCCCGGAGGGCGCCCTGGTCGTCTTCTCGGCCCACGGGGTGAGTCCCGCCGTCGTGCAGTCAGCAGCGGATCGCCAGCTGCGCACCATTGACGCCACCTGCCCGTTGGTCACCAAGGTGCACCGCGAGGCCGTCCGCTTCGCCAAGGCCGACAACCACATCCTGCTCATCGGCCACGAGGGCCACGAGGAAGTCGAGGGGACCTACGGCGAGGCACCGGATAGCACCACGATCGTCAACAACCCGGCCGAGGCCCGGACGGTCGAGGTGGAGGACCCGGACCACCTAATCTGGCTGTCGCAGACCACGCTTTCGGTCGACGAGACGATGGAGATCGTGAACATCCTGCGTGAACGCTTCCCGAACCTGCAGGACCCGCCCAGCGACGACATCTGCTATGCCACGTCCAACCGGCAGGCGGCCATCAAGAAGATCGCCCCGGAGGCGGAGCTGGTCATTGTCGTCGGGTCGGCGAACTCCTCCAATTCGGTGCGGCTCGTCGAGGTGGCCCTCGAATACGGGGCCAAGGACGCCCACCGCGTCGACTTCGCCAACGAGATCGACGAGGGCTGGTTCGAGGGTATCTCCAGCGTCGGCATCACCTCCGGCGCGTCCGTGCCCGAAGTGCTGGTCCGCGAAGTGCTCGACCTGCTGACCGAGTACGGCTTCGGCCCCGCGGAGGAAATCGTCACCGCCGAGGAGGACATCCTCTTCTCGCTGCCCAAGGAGCTGCGCTCCAAGCTCAAGGAAGCTGGCGACTCCTCACGCGGGCTCGGCGGCCACGGTGGCGGCCGCTAGGCGCTTTCGCTGCTCCGGCCGTCTTCCAGCTCCGCCTCCGGGTCCGCGGACAGCAATTCGCTGGCGCTGAGGACCCGCGGAGTCGATTCGAGCGGCGCCACCGACAATCCGGCACCGTCGACCGCGCTCTGCCCGTGGCCGGGGTCGAGGTTCTGTATGCGGCGAACCGAGGGCAGGACCCGCGATTCCAAGGTCCCCACGAAGGAGTTGTACCGTTCAACGCTCGACTTGAGCGAGGAACCCAGCCGAGTGACATGGGATCCCATCGTCCCCAACCGGTTATAGAGCTCCTGGGATTCGTCGAACAGCGCCCGGGCGTTCTCCGTGAGCAGTTCCTGCCGCCACGCAAACGAGAGTCCCTTGAGGATCGAAAGCAGTGTGGCCGGTGCCGCGAGGGCCACATTCCGGGAGAACGCATGGTCCAGCAGGTCTGTATCGCTGGTCACCGCGGCGGCCAGGAACGACTCGGCCGGCAGGAAGCAGACCACCAGCTCGGGGCTGCCAGGAATGGATTCCCAGTACGACTTCGAGGCCAGGTCATCGACGTGGGCGCGCAACGCCTTGGCATGGGCCTCCAATAGCGAACGGCGCTCAGCGTCGCGGGAGGGTTCGGCCAGCAGATCGATCTCCTGCGCCAACAGGTAGGAGTTCAGCGGCACCTTGGAATCAACGGCGATGGATTTTCCGCCGGGCAGCGTGATGACCATGTCGGGACGCTTCCCGGTGGACGTGGTGACCTGCTCGTTGAAGTCCACCCTGGACAGCATTCCTGCGGCTTCGACCACGCGCCGCAACTGCACCTCACCCCAGGTTCCCCGCGCCGAGGTGTTGCGCAGCGCACCGGCGAGCGACGACGTCGTTCTCAGGATGGCCGCGTCCTGTTCGGCCGCCATGCTCAGTTGCTGGCTGAGCTGGCCGTACTGTTCCACGCGGTCGCGTTCCAGGACCGTGACCTGCTGCTGGACCTGGTTGAGCTTTTCGGCCACCGGGGCCAGGACCTGCAGCACCTGGCGGTCCGCGCCCTCGCGGGCGCGATCGGCCTCGGCGCGAGACTGCAGGGACTCCACCTGCCCGCGGGACGTGGCCAACGCCGACTGGGCGGCAGCGAGGTCCTGGGAGGACCGGCGGTTCTCGTCGGTGAGGGCCGCAAAACGGTCGCGGAGCCCCAGCGCCCACAGGCCAGCGGCCCCCAGTACCAGTCCCAATAACAGCGTGAGAGTCGACACAACCCATGCAAAAGCGTCCATGCCCCCACTCTGCCAGCCTGCACCGACAGTTTGCGGCAGGTAGAGTTGTCTCCCGTGGCTCTAACAATCGGAATCGTCGGACTGCCCAACGTCGGCAAGTCAACCATGTTCAATGCACTGACCCGCGCGCAGGTTCTCGCGGCGAACTACCCGTTCGCCACGATCGAGCCCAACGTCGGCGTGGTGCCCCTGCCCGATGACCGGTTAAAGGTCCTCGCCGGGATCTTCGGATCGGAGCGCATCCTGCCGGCGACGGTGTCCTTCGTCGATATCGCCGGAATCGTCAAGGGCGCGTCCGAGGGGGAGGGGCTGGGCAACAAGTTCCTGGCCAACATCCGCGAAGCCGACGCCATCTGCCAGGTCACCCGCGCCTTCTCCGATCCCGACGTCGTGCACGTCAACGGCGATATCGATCCCGCCGGGGACATCGAGACGATCGCCACCGAGCTGATCCTCGCCGACCTCCAGACCATCGAGAACCAGCTTCCGCGGTTGGAGAAGGAAGTCAAGGCCAAGAAGGCCGACGCCTCCCTGCTGTCCGCCATCAAGACCGCGCAGGAGGTCCTCGAATCCGGGACGACCCTGTTCGCGGGCGCCGCCGCCGCGAAGCTGGACTTGGCGGAGATCGCCTCGCTGCAGCTGATGACGACCAAACCGTTCATCTACGTGTTCAACATGGACGAGGACGGGCTGGCCGACGACGCCCTGCGCGCCCAGCTGTCCGGTTTGGTCGCACCGGCCGAGGCCATCTTCCTGGATGCCCAGTTCGAATCCGATCTCGTGGAGCTCGAGGAGGACGAGGCGGCGGAGATGCTCGCCGAGGCCGGTTATGCCGAGTCCGGCCTGGACAAGCTCGCCCGCGTCGGCTTCAACACCCTGGGCCTGCAGACCTACCTGACGGCCGGGCCGAAGGAATCGCGCGCCTGGACCATCCACCAGGGCGACACCGCCCCGCAGGCCGCAGGCGTCATCCACACCGACTTCCAGCGCGGCTTCATCAAGGCCGAGGTCATCGGTTTCGACGACCTGGTCGCCGCCGGTTCGACCGCCGCTGCCAAGGCCGCCGGTAAGGCGCGCATCGAGGGCAAGGAATACATCATGAAGGACGGCGACGTGGTGGAATTTAGATTTAACGTGTAATGGAGAGTCGAGATCTGATATTGGGAGACAATGATGGGTGGCTCGGAAGAACTCGCAAGGCGGGTGGGCCGGATTGCTCTCGACCAGTCACAGGTTGACGAATGGCTCGTCCAAGTCCTGCTTTCCCTCCTTAAGCCCCTTCCTGAGTCTAGGGCGCAACTGCTTGTTGGAAAGAGTTCACTGGATCAGAAATGCTCTCTCGTCCGTCAGCTTGCCGACGACATGCGTCTGTCGCTCGATGACACGCTTCCCTCCGGCGCGACGGCTCGTAATATTCTCGGACGCGTCAAAAAACTGAACGACGAGCGTGATCGCGCAGTTCACTCTTACTACGGCCAGCTTGATGGGGGTCAGGCGCAACAGTTCCGGAGTCGTCGACCGCGGGCTGGGTCGATAAGTGTCGGCGACCTGAGATTGATTGCTGAGGGTCTGGAGCAGTGTGGCGGAGGACTGCGGGAATTCGTTGAGGTTCTAGAAGAGTCCTTCGAGAGACAATTCCATGTCGGAACGCGGTGGGGTGAAGTCGTTCGGGGTGTGCACGAATTGATCATTGCGGGACACCTGCAAGAGCGAGGAATGTTGGAGTCATTGTCTCGTGAAATCGATGCGCATGGAACTATTCGTTTAGGGATACATGGAGTGAAGCGAAGAACTCTCGACAAGAACGAAGATCCCTCGAATGACGAGCATTTGGCGGAGATATCCACGACCAATTGGCAAGCGACACTCACCTCGCCGGATGGTGAAGTATTGCTATTCGGCGATACCGGGTGGCGCGATGTCACGAATCTAGCTCAAGAAGAAGATTCTGGCGTCAAATTCGCCGCAATTCGTCGTGTCGGCGACAATGTCCAAGTTTCAGTCGAGGGTGGGGAAATGGCGAGCGCCCCATGGCCACAGTCGAGGGATAGGCTTGCCGAGCGCGCCTTTGGCCCGGCAATGGATACCGGTCTCAAAGTTCCTGATTGGGTGTTGGGGCTTGAAGGCTTCCGTCCCTCACACGACTCTGAAGCCTGAGTCGGGAAGATTCTCGGTGGGGTCGAGTGGAAGTTCGTGCTCTGACGTCTGACGGTCGGCTCGGGATCGCTGTCTCTGCTGCGCAGGAGTTAGCCACTTCATGGAGAGATCCGTCTCGAGTTTCCTCGGCTCGCCTGGGGCAAACTCTGCCTGCATAGGTGTCAGTTGATCGAGGAGCGCGCGCCGAGTGAGCAACGGCCGCCGGAGGGCCAACCATCATCGTGCTCTCGGCACAGCCCGTGGCCCGCGTCAAATGTCCATTGGTCAGCGGACGTGTACACGACCAACGGCTGGGAGTAGCCCGACCGCTCTGGGTTCGAGCCACTCGACCTAGACGACGAGTTGGCCTGTCGTGTCCCCGCCGCGTGATTTGATTAGAGAATGGACAGACAAGCCGAAGCGCTCCGATTGGCGGAAGCGCTGCTCGAGGACATCGAACTACAGCGCTTGAAGGCGTCGGAGGTTGTGTTGAAAGCCAGCCGACTGGCGCGGCTCCTCGGGCACGGCGACCTGCAGGAGTTCCTAGCCCTCGAACGTGATGGCTACACTGACGCAAGCAGTCGGTGGGTAAGGAAAGCCGGACGTTACAGCGACACCAAGAGCGATTCCTACTACCCCGTGCCGATTACGAAGATCGAAGCGCTGCGAGACAGCACTAAGCAGGCCATCGAAGCACTACGTGGCGGCGGCAACTACTCGGGCGAGTGGGCGTCTGTCGCAGGGCGCGAGCACGACCAGAAGATCGCAGCGCATGCGGAAATGCTCGGCACTCTCGACGCAATCGCGGGTCAGGTCGTGGCCACCGCCTATGACATGGTGGTGGTGCTCTATCACGAACTCCTGTTCAGCGAGTTGCAGGCGACGCTGTTCGCCCAGGCGCAGGCCGACGTAGATGGCGCGCTTGCGGAAGCGGGCGGCTCGGCGCTCGACAAGATCGAGAAGGTGTCGGCGCGGTTGCGCGACGGTGACCCGGAGTCGGTCAGCCAGGCCCTGATGACCTGCCGACGGCTCATCGTGTCGGTGGCTGACCACGTGTTCCCGGCTGCCGAAGGCACGTACGACGTGGGCGACCAGCCGCTTAAAGTCGGGGACCCGAACGTGCTCAATCGGTTGCAGGCTTATGTGCACTTGACCGGTGCCTCGAAGACTCGGCGCGACCGCATCCGGCGCGGATTATCCGACCTGTTCGAGCGGTGTTCGGCCGGCACCCACGCAGAAGTGTCAGTGCAGGAGGCGCGCTTCGTGTTCCTCCAAACCTACGTGCTGCTAGGTGAAGTGCTCACGTTGGGCAACGACGCGGCGGACGACAAGTAGGTCCACAGCACCGGAAACCCCGGGTGCCACCGGCATGCCGAGAGGCAGGCGCTTGGCTGGTCGCGGGCGAGTATCTCTGCAAGGGGTGCCGGGCTTGGGCGTGGGGGCCTCGCGCATCGTGGTGGTGCCGCGTGCGGGCACGTGGCTCGTCGTCGCGACGGTGCGGCCTCGTCTACGTCGAGCTGGCGGGTCAGACTGGCGCCTGCCACGGCAACGACTGTGGGCAGGGCGTCGTCGGTGCCGGTAGGTTTCTGCACCTTCACTGTGCCGGGTCCGGTCTCGGCGATGGGCACCGTGGACAGTTGGCTCTGCAGCTCGGCATCGTCTGATCATGCTGTTCGGTTTGCCAAAAGTCGGGAAGAGAAGCGCCGCGACAGCAGAGGTTATTCGGGTACGAAACGTGGTGGAAATTCGTTTCAATGTGTAGTTGAGTTCCGGTTCCCCCTCTACTTCTTCGGTCGCCGCACGGCTGTCCTGCGGATTGCGCCGAGAAGATTCGTGCGGTGCGCCAGCGGATCCATGTTGCAGCACAGCGACGGCACGCGGGGTGGCAGAGCGGACGCCATGGGCATCATGTACATTTCGGTTCCCGCCTTGTACAATTAGCCCATGACCACCATCGCCGCCTCTGAGGCACGCAAGGGCTTCGCTGCCGTTATCGAGACTGCTCAGCGCGAGGCTGTCTTCATCGAGCGTCGGGGCGAGGCCGAGGCTGTTGTGATCAGCACTGCGGAGTACAACCGGCTAATGGATGCGGTCGACGATGCTGAGGATGTTGCCGCATTCGATGCTGCAATGGCCGAAGAGGGCCCGAACATCCCATGGGATCAGGTGAAGGCCGACCTCGGATGGTGACCTAGATCCGTGGTGTATGAGATCCAGGTTCGACCGGGCGCTGTACGCGCACTGAGGCGTATTGACCGACAGGATCAGGCGCGCATTCGCGGAACGATCGCGCTCCTGGGAGCTAATCCCAGGCCACCTGGCACGAAGGCCCTCCGCGGTCGCAGTGGATTCCGCATCCGAATCGGCAAGTACCGCATCATCTACACCATCGAAGATGACCGGCTGCTCGTTGTGGTCGTCACACTCGGCCATCGTCGAGATGTGTACGAGCGGTGATTGAGGCCGCCAGCCAAGGGGCGGCGAGCCGAAGGCGCATACTGTGCTCTGGGCGAGATTTATGGTTCCTCTTCTCGCGCGAAGTAGAGGTTGTTCCACTACAGAACGTGGTGGAATTTAGGTTTTAGATCTAACGTCCAGTGCGTCTCAAACACGTCGGGTGGCTATCGCAATTCGCATGCCCGTTAGCGATACCGGGAGCGGCGTATGCCGGCGATGCCGACTCGGTGGTATCGCCGGCTCGAAACTTCTCGTAACGACGCTGACACAGATCGGGCCCTACTGCGTCCCGTCACCTAATAACCGCTGCAAGCCAAGGCTAGAAGTGACGACGCTTATCTTCTCACTAAGCTTGTTGGATTCTGACCGTCGATGACCCGGCCGTCGTAGTCGCGCTTCGCTCATATGCCAATAGAATCTGCTGAAGACCTAGTTACGCTTCTGAAGGCGCGTGGGAACGAGTACAGGTAAGGGCTATCGGGTCGGTCAGCAGAAGAACCGCTTTCAGCTATTCCACGGGATCACGTTTCGATGGGACAAGTACGGCGGCAAGGCCAACTACGTGGGAACGAAGAAGTCGAAGGGGCCGTTCAAGGGCGTCGAGAAGCGGGTGGCGAAGAAGCCGCCGCGTCGCTGAAAGCAAAGGGAAGCCCTACGGGACTCCTGCGCATGTTCGAACGACGTAGCTGCGAAGACCGTCGATTCCTCACTCAGCCAGACTGCTGTTTAGATGTCTTATGGGCGCTATCCGTAATCACGGCGGGACTGGCTACGGCAGCCGCAGCAACTCGGCGAGGTGCGTATACCCTCTCCACCTCGCCACCGTTCCTCGGCAAGGCGACGGCATATTGAATGTGGCTGTGTGACTCTGACAACGATGCAAGGCATTCCCCTTTTTCACGTTCCTGGTCTACCTGGCCCGAAAGCGGTCTCTCACTCCAAAACGCGTGCGGCTATGCTGGACTGCCGGGGACAAGACCTGCTTTCCGTTGGGACTTGCGCTTGTTCTTTGTCGCAATTTTGTAATCCGGAGCGAGAGTCGAGGGTATAGAGGCTTCATCCGCAATGCGTTCGATCTCGGCAAGTCGATTTGGAGCGGGCCGTAAGCTTTCCATCGTCCAACATGCCATGGCAACGGCCATTGCCAGATCCCAAAGATTCACCACAGAGAAGCGTTCGGCTGCCTGGTGTCTTAATGCCACCGCTCCTGTGTCGGCGCTTATATGCAAGTGGTCGGTGATCGTACTGCTGGTGACGTGCGTGGTTTGGGACAGTCGGACATACTCGAAGCGCAGCAGACCACTTTTCGCCACATTTGGGTCATGTGTACCGTCCAAGTCATCACACATGGCGGCGAAGGTCGGTAGCGTGGGGGCATTCTTCCAAGAGGCGACTTGTGCCGTTTCGGCTGTATCTAGATGCCCGTTTTGGCTAGCTGTTTCGTAATACTGAAAGGCCTTGTTCTTGGCACCGTCTACTAGCCGCTCGGCACCCTTTGGAGTCAGCAATGACCATTGAGCGGTGACAGCATGTTCCAGTGCCGCCCGGACGTTTACTGTTGCCTGTACTGGAAAGCCAGCATCCAGGACTGCCAAAGCAGCACGAGCATGATTGACGGCCTGCTGACAAATGCCATGCAGAACCTGTAGTCGGGTGCCGTCTTCGCGAAGTACCGTGATCTTCTGCCTAGAATCCTGAAGTGCAAGCAGCAAGTCGCATGCCTGACGGAGTGCGTCAGCATCAAGGCCTGGTTTTGAATCCCTCATTCAGCCCATGTCGGCGGCACGTCTCAACTCCCCCTCGCTGTAGCCGAACATGAAGTCCTCATCCATGCCGTTTGAAAGCCAGATATCTGCGGCATCCCAGACGCTCAGTGACTCCCCGGCGGTGTCGTCCTCAGCGTCGTGGTCGTAACCGATCAGGCAACGACAGTCCTCCCCATACTGGGAAGAGCCTCCTTCGATTGCGTAGTACTTCTGGTGCTTAGGTCCCGTGGGCATAAGACGGACTCCTTCGTCGTGATGCAGATGCCTATGGTCTTGATTTGGCCGGAAAGCCGCTACCTACAGCGAGTGTAGCCGTCACGCGCTGCGGTTCTTCGTCGCACTCATTCCACGCCTCTCATAGGACAACTGCAGCATCGCCACGTTTTGCATTGCTCGCACGTGACGGCCATGGAGACAAAGCAGACCGCGCGCCTTGGACCGAACAGCCCTCGACAAGTAACACAACAGTGGCTCTGCCAAGAACCCGAGACCAGCCCGATGCGACTGGGGCGATCCGCCCAGCGACCAGTAGCCCTCAGACTTCGCTACGCAATGAGCGCCCGACTCCACCACTTATGAAGAATGAAGGGTCAGTAGGTCGGAATTCGCGCAGACCGCACATGCCCGTGCAAGGTGTCACCATGCTCATCGTCATGCTCGATTCAAATGCCCTCCACTCGGATGCCTGGCTCACAGGCCAGAATGGCGGGGAACTGGTGCACCTCGCCGCGGAAAGTCGTATTCGACTCGTAGTGCCGCAAGTAGTGTGTGACGAGATCCTCCGTCAGCGCCGAGAAGCGGCCAAGAAGGCGTGGAAAACGGCCGACGAGGCGCTGGACGCGATGGGAAAGGCCGGCGTCGACGTCAGCGAATCCAAGGGTCGATTGACAGAGATCTTCGAGAGGATCGACGGTGAATTCGATGAAGCCTTCGCCGAGCTCTTCGGCAGACACGGCGTCTCGATGAAGCCCACGCCCGCTATCGACGTCAACAAACTCGTGGAACGCGATCTGGCCCGTCGGCGTCCATTTCTCGAAACCGAGCAGGAGCGGAAGAAGAAGAGCTTCGGCCTCAGGGACGCGGTGATCTGGGAAACAGTCCTCTCGGTGCTCGACGGCGCGGATCCCGGAGACACGGTCTTGTTCGTCACCGCTGACAGCGGTTTCTTAGAGAGAGGCGATTCCGTTACGATCCACCCGGACCTCCTTGAGGACCTCGATGGGCGCGGGATCGATCACGGACGCATAGCGAACGCCAAGTCCCTCAACCATGTCATGGCGGTGGTCAAGAGTCACGAGGAAGCTTCTCAGGTGAACGTCGCGACCGAGGCGGTCTACGCTCTGGCAGGCGAAGAAGTCGGCGTTCAGTTGGTGCACGGAGGAGATTACGACTACCCCGCCTTCGTCAAGTTCACTGTGCCTGATTTCGAGAGTCCCACAATCTCCGAACTCGAACTGGTCACTGATTTCGACATGGCAGAGAAAGGGGCCACTGTCACCGCTACTGCGGACGTGGTCCTCTATCTCAACGGGGCCGTGTACAAGAGCGATTGGATCGGTACCGAGGAGGAGTCATTTCACGTCGGTCCGGAGCTCAACCGGCACTACTTCGAGGCTGATGCCAAGATTACGGTTAGAGCCGTCGTCGAGCTGGAGGCGAGCGGCGGAGACCCCGTCGTGACGGGCGTTGAGCTCCACGACAAGAGAAATTCCAAGAAATCACCGGTCGGCTCGTAAAGGTTCTGGGGGAGAGGCAGCAGGCGGCATTGAGGCGCTCGGCAAGGAACGCAAAGTCGCCCAATGAGCGGTATCGATAGCCTCCAGATCCTCATAAGGAAGTCTGCGCACAAGCGCCGGTATTGGTACGTCACATACAAGGCCTCTTCCGACTTCGAAATGCCGTGGTGGTGGGACAGGTATGAGAGCGAGTCGACCGCCGAAGGCCGCTAAGTGTCGACCGTCCACCGCGAGCGAGAAGTCGCAGTTACGGCAATTCCGACTCAGACGACTGATGACCCAGCGCATGGACCTCGCCTCCTCGTCGTCGATGTCGTCGCCATCTATTGGCAGGTCGAGCGTAGGCGCGCCTTTGATCGCAGGAGCCCGAGCGCGTCGAAACAATTACAGGATCAGCGAACTGCGGACCTGGTACGGAATGGGGACCCTGCCCGCGTTGCAGACCGTAAACGATATTCGACTGCGGAACGTGGTGGAAATTCGTTTCAATGTGCAATTGATTTCCGGTTCAGCTCGCAATGGCTGGTGGAGGCGATTTCGCTCCCTCATGGCTGAGAGGCGTACGAATTCTGAGGCCGTCGACTAGGCTTTGGGACGATGGCGGTGCTAACCGGGCGCCGGTTGGGAACGAGGGGGACGCATGGCCGATTCGGATGCGTGGTGCGACGCTCTGTACTTCCCGTACGGCCGGCATAAGTTCGGAGGGGTGCGTTGCCGTCTGGAGAATGGACACGGTGGAGATCATTGGTGCGAGGCTGGGGACGAAATGCGGCCGTAGTCGCGTTGTCCCGTGGCTGTCAGATGATTGTCTCGCGATTTGGCTTAGTTAGGTGGGGAATGCAAGTCGTGTCCAGCCGGGCTACGTCGAGTGCAACCAATTAGGAGGCCATTACGGACAGGGCAGAACTGGAGGCCCGAATCGACGAACTCATGCGTCAGTATGACCAGGACGAGATGGACGGTGAGACCTATGCGCGGGAGATGCTGGAGTTGACCACGTCCGCACAGGCGTGACCTGTAGACAAGGTCGGTACGCCAAATCGGAAGACCCGCCACTGAGCCGGCACAGGCGTTCCCCGTACCCCAGACTTTCATCCGCTACGGAACGTGGAGGAATTTAGATTTTCGCTCTAGCGTCCGGGGTACGCTGCCGCGGTCTTAGCGGCCTTGAGTCGTCGCTGGCGGAGCGCTCCGAACTGCCGGCAAATGAAGCAGCGGTCATCGCGCGTCGGTGCCTCATATCGAGGGACCGGACGTATCCGCTGGCCGTCCGCTCCTCCTGTTTTGGTGGTTGAATTCACTGCTCTACCGAGTGCGACACGACCGGGCCGCCGCCGAGTAGCTGTGAGCATCTCTCGGACTCGAGGCCGTGAACGAAGACTCTCCATTGTTCGCGAAAGACTCGACGAACGCTCTGCGGTGCCGGGAGTCCCGAGAGTATACGCACGTCGAATCGATGGAGAGCAATGCGCAGCGTATGAGAAGTGGGGTTTTCTGACGTTGGAGGAGACTCATCTCTGGGGAGCGCGTACGCCCTCTTTGATCTTGGTAAAGCTGTTGCGCACACTCGTTCCTTCAAACGTTTCGTGACCGCGGCGATGCGGTGGAATTGCGGTTCAACGTCGAGTCGCGTTCCGGTTCAACGTCTCGGACGAGGAATATCGCACTCAATGCTCGCGGGACGCGAATGAGCCGCAGCGGCAACCGTGAGAATCGCCTGTTGGCCACTCCTGACTTCGAACCTGATCTAGTGTTGTCAGAGGCATATCACGCGATATAGTAAGGTGGCCCCTGTCGCCACGTCGCACGGGTGCTACGCTTAGAACATGAGCATCAGGGAACCTCAGGCCGAGCTCTTGTCGCAGCGCGAGCTTCGCAACGAGTCTGGCCGCGTCCTCCGCGCGGTGAGCGAGGGCCACTCCTTCGTCCTGACCAACAGCGGGGTGCCTGTGGGGCGGATCGTACCGCTGGATGCGCCCGCCGCCACGCTGCCAATCGCCCGCCCCGCCCGCCGCGAGGGCGGGTGGGGGACGTTGGCCATTGAACGCAAGAGTTCAAAGCACAGTCTCACCGCGACCCTCGACGACCTACGCGGCGATCGCCTGTGACCAGCCATCCGGTCACATACGTCGACACCTCCGCTCTTGGTGCGCTTTTGATCGACCAGCCTGAGAGTCCGGCACTCCTGGACTGGCTCGACCAGACGCCGGCCACCCTCGTCTCCAGCGACCTGCTCGAGACCGAACTGCGCCGCGTTGCGGTCCGGGAGAATTTGGATCAGTCCGACGTGACTCGTATTCTCGATGGCGTCGGACTCGCGGCGCTCGACAGGGCTGTCTACCGCAGCGCCGGTTTCTTGCCCATGCCGTACCTACGCACGCTCGATGCTCTGCATCTTGAGGCAGCGATGCGACTCGATGTGTCGGCGATCCTCACTTACGACCGTAGGCTTGGTGAGGCTGCCCGTTCTGCGGGGCTTGATGTCATCGCGCCCGGCGTGACGGACATGCGCTGAGCAAGATGGCCCTAACCGCGGCGACGTGGTGGGTTCTAGGGTTAACGTCTAGCGTTAGTAACGCGCTCCGTTATACGATCGTGGTGTGATCAGATCGTTTGGGCAATAAGGAAACCGAGCGCATCTGGCACGAGCGGTCGTCAAGCGTGTCGACCGCACGGTGCAGTGGGCGACCCTGCGGAAGCTGGAACTGATCCACGCGGCGACGGGCGGCAAGGACCTTCGGGGCCCGCCCGGGAAACGGTTGGAGCGACTGGTCGGCGACCGGCTTGGGCAGCGCTGCATCCGCGTGAACGCGCAATGGCGCATCTGCTTCGTCTTGAGACATGGAGGTGCGGACAATGTCGAACTCGTCGACTACCACTGATGCTGAGCTGATCGAGCCGATCCATCCTGGAGAGATCCTGATGGAGGACTTCATCGAGGGCTTCGGGATCACGCAGAACAAGCTCGCGGTGTCGATCGGTGTGCCGCCGCGGCGGATCAACGAGATCGTTCACGGCAAGCGGGGCATCACCGCAGACACGGCGATCCGTCTGGCGAAGTACTTCGGCACGTCCGAGGAGTTTTGGATGAACTTGCAGTCGAACTACGAGCCGCGCCTCGAGCGAAGGACGTTGCGAGACAAGCTCGATGCGATCGCACCGCTGCAGTCCGCATGACGGAATCGACGAAGTCGAGGTTGCGGGCGTTGCCTTCGTTGGCGGGGGTCGCGCCACCCCTGGATCTTGAGTTCCTACCCGAGGACCCGGGGACGCTCTTCCTCGATTGGCTGGCTGTCGCCCAGGATAATGGGGTGGCGGAGCCGCATGCGATGATCTTGTCGACGGTCGACGCGGGTGGCGTACCCGATGCGCGCGCTCTGGTGTTGAAGGACGTGGATGAACGCGGCTGGGCATTCGCCAGCACCGGGACGAGCGTAAAGGGCGGCCAGCTCGATGTCTGCCCATACGCGGCGCTCACCTTCTGGTGGCAGCCGCTCGTGCGCTCCGTCAGGGTCCGTGGACCTGTGATTGAGGCATCGCGAGAAGAGAGCCTGGCCGACCTGCGAGCCAGGAGTGTGGCGGCACAAGAGGCAGTGCATCCGGACGATTGGACTCTCTGGCGAGTCATGCCGACTCGCGTGGAGTTCTGGCAGGGTTCGCCAGATCGCCGTCATGTGCGCATCGTCTTCGTGTCCGACGGTCATGGCTGGCGGCTCGAGGGCTGATCGCTCGCCAGAGGTTGGGCCGTACCGGAATGCAGCTGAATTTAGGTTCAACGTGTAGTCGCGTTCCGCTCTGACGTCACCTCACGCACGTTTCTGACATGGATCCACCGCACCTAGTGTGTGCGGAATCATTGTGGTTTCGTGGGCGCTTGGGGCGATTCTGGAGAATGGTCTCAGTTAGCTCACTGTGGAAATGGAAATGCGCGTGCCCACTGTGGAAGTGACGTCTTATCCGGGATCGAGGCTAATGGATGGGTCGGCGGAAAGTTTTCGCGTGTGCGGTTGGCGTCATTCCGAGACGGACGGCGAAGTGCTTTCGGAGGAGGTCATCTGAGGCGTAGCCGACTGTGCGGCTGATGGCTCCAACGGAGAGATCGCTCTGCTCGAGGAGTCGTTGGGCCTCCCGCACTCGGAGATCATTGAGCCAGGCAACGGGCGTGGTTCCGAGAGCCTCCGCGAACCAACGATGGAACGTTCGAGATGACATCGAACAGGCCGCAGCAAGGTCTTTGACGCTCCAGCGTCGGCCAAGGTCATCGCCGACCATGAACTGTAGTCGCTCCACAGTGGGCATCGTGCTTATTGGCGTCTTGGTATCGACGTACTGCGCCTGCGTGCCCGGTCGGAAGACCGGTGTGACCATAGACCGCGCGACGACCTCGGCTGCACCCGCGCCCCAATCCTCGCGCACGAGATGCAGCAGAAGGTCGATGCCAGCCGTGACCCCAGCCGATGTCCATACTCCGCCGCCGCCGCAGTAGAGATCGCGCGACCGTACGTCGACCGTCGGATGTCGGAGAGCGAGCTCATTCGAGAATCGCCAATGAGTGGTCGCTGTGCGCCCGTCGAGCACTCCGGCAGCGGCGAGCGTGAACGCGCCAGTGCACAGCGATGCCACAGTAACCCCGGCCGCAGCTGCCATCGCGACAGCTGCAATTTCTTGTCGAGGAGGTTCGGCGAGAGGGTCTTCGCAGCCTGGCACCACGAGTAGGTCGAGGTCTGTCACGCCAGAGAGGTCATGTGTGCGCCGAACAGCGTGGATGGAATCCAGGTCCGTGACCGCCTGGGCGGCGAGAACGCGAACGGATGCACGAGGGATTCCTCGGTCTGTCCGGTCGTCATACACTTCGCGAACGACGGCGATATCAAAGGCCCGGCGTCCTGGTCCAACCAGAATTCCGACACTAGTCATGGCGCAATCTTATTGGACATTGACGTTTGTGCCACTGGTTGGGAACCAATGGCGCTGGTGGACTAGATACATGATGAAAACCAATAGAGCGGCTCTTGTGGTCGTCGACATGCAACAGGGCTTCTTTGACGAGTCCTGGGGCGCAACTATCAACTACCCAGACTGCGAGGACAACGTCGAGCGCCTGCTCGCGGCCTGGTCAGAAAATGATCTCCCTGTTGTAGTGGTGCGACACGACAGCGTTAATCCCGCTTCTCCGCTGAGCACGTCCGGACCGGGGAATGCGCTCATTCCGGTGGTTGCCGTAGCGCGTGCGGATCTTGTGGTGACCAAGACGGTAAATTCTGCATTCTATGGGACTCCGGACCTGTTGGAGTGGCTCAGGGCCGAAGATATCTGCCAGATCGTCGTGTGTGGAATCCAGACCAATCTGTGCGTCGAGACGACGTCGCGGATGGGTGGAAACCTCGGATTGTCCGTCGTCGTGCCACTAGATGCCACCCGCACCTTCGATCTTGCCGGTCCTGATGGGACGGTCATCCCGGCTGCCACTCTGATGCAAGTCACGGCGACCAATTTGCATGGTGACGGATTTGCCCGGGTGACTTCGACGGACGAGGTGCTGGCGGAGCTGGGCACAGGAAGCGCGCGGAATTGAGGGCCCCGTGGAGATTCACCGGTCAGTCATTCACTCGGTTCGTTCTCGTGAGTGGTACCATAAAGGGGTACAACTAATTCGTTTGAAGGGGGCGCCCGCATGTCCATCAGTGCCAGCGAGGCCCGAAAGACTTTGTTCCCGCTCATCGAGCGTGTGAACGATGACCGGAACGCCATCGAGATCGTCTCCCGTAAGGGAAATGCCGTGCTCATGCCCGCAGAGGAGTATGCGGCGTGGCAGGAGACTGCCTATCTGTTCCGCTCGCCCGCCAACGCCCGCCGTCTGATCGATGGCTACGAGCGCGCCACCGCGGGCAAGACCGAAACGCACGAGCTCGACCGGGAGGCCTGATTGCGCCTGGTCTGGGACCCGGCCGCCTGGGAGGACTACCAGCATTGGCAGAAGGCAGATCGGCGGATAATCAAGCGGATCAACACGCTCATCGATGCTAGTCTGCGGGAGCCGTTTGCCGGCATCGGGAAGCCAGAGCAGCTCAAGTATGGAGCGCAGGGGGCGTGGTCGCGGCGCATTACCGAGGAGCATCGGCTCGTTTACCTCGTCGACGGCGAAGACCTGGTGATTCTCCAGACGCGCTATCACTACTAAGCGGTTGTGCTCCTCTGAAGGCTACAGTCATGGCGACGATAGGGCTGCCGCATCCTCGTCGGACAGACCCTGCCAGAAGCTGTTCTTATGGCGCTCTGCCGGAGACGAACCGCCGGCACTTGGGCCGGCTGTAGTAGGTGTGGCTGGAAGTACGGCTATCCGCATCGACCGTCTTGTGAACTTAGGATTGGTATATTCGGCGACGTCGTGGGGTTCCGGATTAAAGTGCAGATCCCGACCTTCGTGAGAACCCTAGAACAGCGGCCAGGGCACGGCCGGCATCTCCCCGCTCGGAGCCGGAAACCGCCCCGTCGAGCGCAATTGGACACAGCGCCCAGTGAGCGACGCGATTTCCTCGGCGCTGAGCAGGTCCGCCAAGTTTTGGCCAAGCTCGCCGTGGAGTCCCTCGCTGACACGGTTGACGCCGTCAAGTTCCTCAGCGGTGAGAGCGTCCCCCATCCATCCCCACAGCACCGTGCGCAGCTTGTGGTCGCGGTGAAAGGTGACCCCATGGTCCACTCCGTGCCGGTGTCCGTCAGTCATGGCAAGAATGTGGTCGCCCTTGCGGTCGGCGTTGTTGACGACGATGTCGAAGACCGCCATGCGTCGGAGTGCCGGCGTGTCTTCGTGGATGAGGGCGACCACCCGTCCGGTCTCGTCTTGTCCCTCGAGAACGCGTTTCCAGCCCGACTCCGGCACCTGGTCCACTGCGACCAGTTTCACGGCACTCTGAGCGGCGTCCGTCTCCTGCCAAAGCTGCACCATTCCATCGCCCAGCGGACCATCGCGCAGCCAGGTGTGCGGCACGACGTCCCACCCGAAGGCCTGCGAGACGAGGTAGGCGGCGACCTCCCGGTGAGCCAGAAATCCTTGGGGAAAGTCCCACAGTGGACTTTCGCCTGCCATCGGCTTGTAGACGACCTCCATATCGCCGATGCTGCCCAGAAATGTGGCATTTGAAGCCGTCGTGATGCGGCCGATGAGCGTCAGTTCAGCGGTCACGAGGTCCGGAGCTGGCATCAGGCCTCGGGAAAGGTGCAGGTGTGTCCGTCGGCATCCACGGGGTAACCGCAGAGCGGGCACGTCGGACGCCCAGCGCCCACGATCTCGAGGGTTCGCTTGGCAAATGCGCGGGCGGTGCCGACCGGCATCCGCACCCGGAGCATCTCGGACTCGTCAGCGTCGTCCTCTGCAAGTCCTTCGTCGTTATCACCAGCATCGATTTCGGTGATGGGGTGGGCCTCGATGACGACCTGGGCCGTGGTTGGATCCCACCCCAGACCCACGGCCCCGGTACGAAACTGCTCCTGAACGGCGTCGAGTTGTTCGTTGTCGACAAGTTCGATGGGAGTACTCGTGGGAATGCTGAAGGGGTTTCCGTCGACGGTGATGAGTTCGTCGAGAATTTCGTCGATCTTCTCCGCGAGCAGGGCCGACTGCTGCTTTTCGAGGGCGACGCTGATGATCTGCGTCCCCGCGCGCACCTGCAGGTAGAACGTACGCGCCCCTGGAAGGCCAAGGGTGCCAACGACGACCCGATCGGGCCAATCGAATTCGTGAACACGTGTAGCCATGTCAGTATTCTAGGCACATATGGATCATGGTGCCTTGTGTCCTGCGCCGCCGCCCACCGGCGCATCTCCGGAGTGGATGTGGTTCGACAGCCACGACAGATCGCCAGCGTTGGTGTTGGTCGCGTGGACGCTCGGCCGACCAGCACCGTAGTGCACGATCGATACGGAGGCGGGGCCAACGTCGATACGCTGGAACAGGTCAAGGTGCATGCCCAGCGCATCGGCAAGGATCGATTTGATGATGTCACCATGGCTGACCGCGACCCATACGGCCTCGGGCCCGTACTCGGATTCGAAGGCTGCATCGTGGCCTCGAATTGCCGCCACGGACCGAGCCTGCATGGCGGCCATTGATTCACCGCCGGGGAAGACGACGGCGGAGGGTTGCGACTGCACCACCGGCCACAAATCCTCCTTGGCGAGTTCGCTGAGTGGCCGCCCCTGCCACCGGCCGTAATCGCACTCGTTGAGAGCCGGATCTACCGGCGCGCTCGGCGTGCCTGCCTGGCGATCGAGGATGAACTGGGCTGTCTGCCGACAACGTTCAAGCGGGCTCGACACCACCGCGACCAGAGGCACGGGCGCGAGCCGGTCTCCGGTCAGCACCGCCTGGTCGCGCCCGACTTGGTCCAAGCCGACGCCGACGGTCCGGCCGGCCAGGAGTCCGGTGGCATTGGCTGTGGTGCGGCCGTGCCGCACAAGGAGAACTGTCGCCATCCACCCAGCC
This sequence comes from Arthrobacter sp. ASL1, assembly GCF_056680475.1. Taxonomy (NCBI): domain Bacteria; kingdom Bacillati; phylum Actinomycetota; class Actinomycetes; order Micrococcales; family Micrococcaceae; genus Arthrobacter; species Arthrobacter sp. ASL1. The sequence goes on along the minus strand of NZ_CM155284.1, from coordinate 776,906 downwards.
TAGCCACCCGCTCGATGGCAATGGGTACCCGGCGGGATCGGGTGTCGAGCAAGCAGATCAAACATCGGATACAGCCCTCAAGCATGCTGGGCGTTTAGAGCCGTACAGAAAAGGCCCCCGAGCCTCACTACACAGACGAGCCGGCGCGCCACGCGTTTCGTCATGCTGACGCGATGGGGCAGCTTTTCGCCGCGGCTGATTTCGGGTCGCCGGTTCAACCTAGGTCGAGGTCGCCTGTGAGCCACTCGTAGGTACGGTGCTTCTCGAACGTCAGGTTGAATTCCAGAACATCAGCCAAGTAAGGGTCGAAGGCTTCAAGCGTCAGTGAATTGCCGATGGGGGCAATTTTTGCATCGTCGATTTCGGCAGCGAAGTCTGTCGACACCAACCGGCCGCCGGCAATGACGAGCGAGGTGAATAGCCTTCCTTGGCCTGCAAGAATACGAAGTCGAGCCCGAACTCCGTCCGCCCGATTGGCGACAGCTGCATACTCGAGTTCGGCCGTGGACTCGGAAAGTTCCGAGACGTCGTGGAGTCCGTGCCGTTCGCAGTAACGCTCCAATTCGATTCCGTTGATTGCTGGGCGGACGTTTCCCGTGAGATCTATTGGTAAGTCGTCATCGAATTGCACCCCGGCATAAATGTCCTGAAATCTGTCGTACAGACATCCCAAGGCGGCGAGGGTGACTAGATCTGACGCATAGTCATTTCTGGCGTGGTCGGCGATCGTCCGGACGTCCCCTGCTCGGGCAAGGGCCGCCCAAGCCCACCGGATCCAGCGGTGGTCGTCTCTGTGCCGAAGGCCGGAGGTGACGAATTCAATCATGTCCTCGGGAATGCGGATGTTCGTCGGTTCAGCGGTTTCCATGGCGATCCTCCCCTTTTGTTGCCCGGTCCCATCTGAAAGCACCTTGACATGAACCACTGACATTTAACCGCCACATATCGGTTCCGAGGGAAATGATCCCCTGTCGTCATCGTGACCGCTCAGCCGGCCTCTTCCTCCTCGCGCAACCGGGCCTGCACCCTCTTGCCGGGATGGAAACCCGCCTTGTCTGCATAAAACGCCCGTATCCGGTCCATGTCCTGCACGACATCGCCGGTGAGATCCATCGTTGGGCCCAAGCCAGTGGTCATGGTGGTGCGGTCCACGAAACCAAGGGTCACCGGCAGGCCGGTCTCCCGGGCGATGCGGTAGAAGCCCGACTTCCAGTGCGTGTGTGCACCGCGAGTGCCATCGGGGGTGACGACCAATCCGAAGACCTCGCCCGAGTGGACGCGTCCGACGACTTCGGAGACGATGCGGCGGGGATCGGTGCGGTCGACGGGGATGCCCCCGATCGCGCGCATGACCGGGCCGCGCCATCCGGCGAATAGGCTGTCCTTGCCGAGCCAGTGCACCTCGATGCCCAAACGCCACGCAATGCCCAGCATCAGGATGAAGTCCCAATTGGAAGTGTGTGGGGCCCCGATGAGCAGGGTGGGGCGGGACGGCGCGGGCCGGGTGTCCAGTTTCCAGCGGCTGAGTGACCAGAAGGCGCGTGCGGCAAGGCGTCTAAGCATGGAGGCCACGCTAGGGTATGCCGGGCCTGATCAGGTGCAGGGCCGAGTCGCGCAGCGAAAGCGCAGGGGAGGGGGACCCGCTCGGTTGCCGTTTCCGCAGAGGAAGGTCGCGGCAACCGCGACGAGGGCGAAAGCCGGCGCATGCGGGGCGAACACCGGACGGAGCGTGTCGCCGAACTGGGTCGGCGTTTTGGGATTGGCCAAACAGGGTAGTTCCGGACGCGACGTTCGGCGCATCGTCCAATGACTTCATGGACCGCGTGGGCTACTGATTGGTATACTGTCATCATGGCTACGACGATCAAGGTCTCGATGGAGCTCCGCGACCGCATCAACCGCGATGCGCAGGCACGGGGTGTGACAGCCGCCGGACTCATCGAGGGATTGCTCGATGGGTACGAGCGGCGTCGGCGCATGGAGTCCTTTGGACGGGCATTTCGGGCCGCTGACCAGGCCTATTGGGATGAGTTCAGCGCATGGGACGTCACACTGGACGACGGACGAGATGGTGGGTGATCTGCGGCGAGGGATGGTCCTGTGGGCCGAGCTCGACCCGGTGCGCGGGCGCGAGCAGGCCGGCCGCCGACCCGTGCTGGTCATTTCCAGCGACCTCTTTCTCGAACATGCCGACACCCTGGCCATCATCGTCCCCGCGACGACGAACGACCGTGGCTGGCCCAACCACGTCCCGTTGAGGGGCACCCACCTGTCGCTCGCCGAGCCGACGTTCGCCATGACCGAACAGCCGCGCACCATCACCCGCCAACGTCTCTTTGATGCCGCGGGGACCGTCGATGCGGCAACGATGGGCGACGTCGACGGCTGGCTTCGGGATTTCCTGGCGTTGCCCTGAGCCGTACCCGGCGCACAGCAGCCACGGTGCGGAATGCGGCTGCGTCACCTTCACAGTCCGCGTGCAACCATCTAGCGTTTGGGCATGGGACCCACGAAAGCCGAAGCGAAGATGTTCGTGGCCGGAATGCTGTGTGCCAATAGCCTGCCGCATCTGGCGACCGCCATCGCCGGCCGCCGCCATCTCACACCCGTGGCGGGGCGGAACTCACCGCGGTGGGTCAATGCCGGGTGGGCAGCCGCGAACCTGGTTGGCGGCCTGGCGTTGGTCCGGCGCACGTCCCGGCGCACGTCCCGGGGGACGGGGCGGTGGGACTCGCGCCTGGTGGCCTTCGAACTGGGAAGCGCCACCTTCGCCGCGTGGATGGCCGGCAGCGAAGCGGTCCTGCGGGTGAACTCGGGCGGTCGATGACCCGGCCGGCATCCGTCACGAAAGGGGCAACCATGGACATCATCCTCCCCACCGACTGCGGCAACTCACCACGTCTGCTGCTGGTCGGCCAATTCGTCGTCGACTGGGCGGCCGGGAACGACGCCGCAGTGGAGTCCTGGCTGGCCGACGATGCCATGTGGAAGCTCATCGGAGGGGCGGACGACGATGCAGCGCAGGAAGGACGCATTCCCGGGGCGCCCCTTCGACCGGAGCGGATCGAGATCCTCTCCACGGTCACGCACGGTCGGCTCGCCGCCTGCGACGGGTTCCTGACCGGCCCCGCAAGGCGCGTCGACTTCGCCCACATGCTGCGGTTCACCGGTGCGGCCAAGACGGCCAGGATCGCCGAAATCCGCACCTTCCTGCATCGGCGCTGAACCGGCCGACCGGAGGCGCCCCGGGTGTCAGGGCTGGATGGCCCGCTCGTCGCTCTCATGGCCGGGGTCCAGGTGCATGGCGTCGGACATGCGCAGGGGCACGAAGGGCCCTCCGGTGTCGGCCGCGAGCACCCGGGTCGTGAGGCACACGTGGTCCCCGCCGTCGTCGAGCAGGGTGATGCGTTCCAGCACCGCCCGGTTCGGGCACGCCTGGAGCAACGGCACACTGTGCTCGTCGGTCTCGACGTCGAGGCCCGCGAACTTGTCGGTGTCGTCCCCGGAACGGGTGCCGAACGCCTCGGCCAGCGCGAGGTCATCCGCCGTGAGGAAATGGGCGGCGAAATGGGTGGCGCGCAGGCCCACCCGGTAGGTGTGGTTGGCCTTGGACAGCCAGAGGCTGAAATGCTGCGGCACGATGCTCGACCGCGTGTGGAAGCCGACCACGCAACCGGCGCGTTCGCCCGCGGCAACGGTCGTGACGACGATCAGGGCGGAATCAGCCGAGGCCATCAATCCGCCCAAGGCGTTGTTACTCATGGTGGTGTCCTTCCCCTCGCGCCCGCTCGTAGCGCAGGAACAGCGTGTCGGCCTCGGCCATGGCCCCCTTCAGCTCGAACGCGGAGGTGCCCGCACCCGGCGGCGTGACCGCGACCGGCAGCGGGTCCCCGCCCATCAGCGGGGAGATCGACAGGCACAGTTCATCGAGGCGGTCCGCCGCGACGAGCTCACCCAGCCAGGTGGGGCCGCCCTCGCAGAGCACCACCCGGTGGCCGAGGTCGGCCAGGGCCCGCAAGGCGGCCGCCGGTTCGACCCGCTCCTCGCCGGCGACGATGACGGTGGCGACCTTCTCCGCAGCTGCACGGCGAGCCGGGTCCGCTGCGGCGCAGGTGATGACGATGGTGCGCGCCTCCGGGGGAGCGTCGGCGAAGACGCGGGCGGACCAGTCGAAATCCAGGCTGCGGCTGACGACGGCGACCGGGGGGAGGGGCGGCTGGCCTAGGGCCCGCCGTTGGGCCTGGGCCCGTTCGCCGAGCCGGATGGCCCCGTACTTTTCCCGCCGGACCGTTTCGGCGCCGAGTAGGACGATGTCGGCGATCTGGCGCATGCTGCGAAAGAGTGCCTGGTCGGATCCGGTGGACAGGGGGCCGACCTTGCCGTCCACCGCCGCCGTCCCGTCGAGCCCGGCGACCATGTGGCCGGTCACCCAGCATTCATGCAACGGCCGGGACCGGTCGACCTCCAGGTAGGGCGCGAGCGGGTCGGGGACGTCTGGACCATGATCGAGAACGTGCATGGCTTCACCCTACGAGGTGCGCCGGGACCCCGCGAGCGGTGGCGTCGCGCCGGCCGGTCCCGGGACGGCGATAGGGTGGCTGACAACACCGACCGAACCGCGGAGGACACGGCATGCAGGACAAGGCGTTGACCGGGGCTTCCTGGCACGAGGAGCAGTTCGACGTCGATGCGTACCTCGCGCTGCTTGGTGTCGGCAGGGGGCAACCGGGGATGGAATTGCTGGAGGAGCTGCACCAGGCACATGTGCGCGCGATCCCCTTCGCGAACGTGGACGTCCTGCTGGGCAGCCATCCCGGGGTCGCCCCGGCGACAGTGCAGCGCCAGCTGGTCGAACGGGGGCGCGGCGGGTACTGCTTCGAGCACTCCCAGCTCTTCGCCGCGGTGCTCCAGGACCTCGGCTTCGTGATCCGCCGCCACCTGGGACGGGTGCATTCGCCACACAACACCCGCACGCACATGACCGTGGCCGTCTCGATCGGGGGATCATGGTTCCTCACCGACCCCGGTTTCGGCTTCAGCATCCGCGGCCCGATCCCCCTGGCCGACGGGGCGCGGCGCGACGAGGGCGGGCGCATCTTCGAGCTGGGGTACTCGCTGGTGGACGGCACGGACCGGTGGACGCTGCGCCGCGATGGGGAACTGCAGCACATCACCGACGCGTTGACGGTCCAGCCGGTCGACGTGCGGACCGGCCACGTGATGACCTCCACCAACGCCGGGTCCGGACGCTTCACCCGGTCCCTGGTGGCGGCCCGACACACCGACGCCGGACACGTCACCATCACGGAGAATTCACGGACCGTTCGCGCTCCCGGCCGGGCCACCGTCCACGAGACGATCACCGCCGGTGAAGCCGTGGAATCCGTCCTGGACCTCGGGGTGCGGCTGGTCGGGGACGAGCCGTCGCGGCTGCTGGGGATCCTCGACGGATGGCGGGCCGCGGCGGAGATGGTCGGGCCAGCCGAGGGAAGGCAGTGACAGTGGAACCACGACAGGGCAGGCTCCAGGTGGTGACCGGGCCGATGTTCGCCGGAAAATCGGAGGAGCTGCTGCGACGCGTCCGCCGCGCCCGGCTGGCCGGGCTGCACCTCGAGGTCGTCAACCACGCGCTGGATGAACGCCACGGCGTCCGCGCGGTGGCCTCACATGCCGGACTGAGCATCCCCTCCCACGCCGCGGCGGATGTGGAGGCCATCCGCAGGATTGCCGGCGAACGCCCCTTGGACCTGCTGGCGATCGACGAGGCACAGTTCTTCGGGCCCGACCTCATACCGGTCGTCGGCGCGCTGGCCGCCGCGGGAACCACGGTCGTGGTGGCCGGGCTCTGCGTCATGCTGGACGGCCGGCCCTTCGACCCGCTCCCGGAGTTGATGGCGCTCGCCGAGGACGTCACGAAACTGACGGCGGTGTGCACCGAATGCGGCGCCGATGCGGCGTTCCACCAACGCACGGCACCCGGACGGAGCCGCGACGCGCACGTCGTCTCTGCCGAATTCGTCGGCGGGACCGAGGCCTACCAGGCCAGGTGCCGACGCCATTTCCGGCCGGAGGCCTAAGCGTCTGGCCCTGGTCTGCCACCAGACGGCGGCCGCCGACGGAATATCCGACCGCCCGAAGCCGTTGCGCCCATCATGCGCGCAATGACCTACAGCAAGTACGGCAACAACGACGTCCTGGAACTGACCGAGCAGCCCCAGCCCAAGGTCGGTCCGGGGGAGGTGCGGATCCGCGTCACCTACGCCTCGGTCAACCCCGTCGACTGGAAGGTCATGTCCGGTGGCCTCGACGAGCTCATGGACGCCGGTTTCCCGGTGATCCCCGGATGGGATGCCGCCGGCGTCGTCGATGCCGTCGGCCCGGACGTCCCCGAGTTCCGCGTCGGTGACCGGGTAGCCACCTACGCCCGCAAACAGGTCGTGTCCGGCGGGACGTTCGCCGAATACGTGACCGTCTTCGCCCCCGACGTTGCCGCCGTGCCCGACGGCGTGACGGACCAGGTTGCCGCCGCCCTGCCCCTGACGGGCCTGACCGCGCTGCGCAGCATCGAGGCGCTCCACGTCGGCGCCGGGGACCGGCTGCTGGTCCATGGTGCCTCCGGTGGCGTCGGATCCCTTGCCGTGCAGCTGGCGGTGGCCGCCGGGGCCGAGGTCGTGGGCACCGCCGCACCGGCGAACCACGACAAGCTCGCGTCACTGGGTGCCACCCCGGTCGCCTATGGCGAGGGGTTGTTGGAGCGCCTGCAGGCGATCGCGCCGCAGGGGTTCGACGCCGTCGCGGACTTCGCCGGCGGGGTCCTGGAGACCACGCTGGCGGTGCTGGCCGACGGCGGCCGGCAGGTCTCGATCGCCGATCCCGCGGCGGCCGAACGCGGCGGACGGTGGCTGTGGGTCCGTCCCGACGGCCCCCGGCTCGCCCAGCTGCTCGCCCTGGTCGCCGACGGCAAGCTCGCCGTCGCCATCGACCGCACCTTCGAACTGGCCGGGCTCGCGGAGGCCTTTGCCGCCAGCCAGGATGGCTCCGCCCGCGGCAAGCTGGTCCTGCGCATCGCCGGGTAGCCGGGCCCGTGCCAGACTGGCGGCATGGCGTTCACACCCGAAAACGTCGATGAGTACATCGACTCGTTCCCCGCCGACGCCCGGCCGCGGCTGGAAGAACTGCGTCGGCTATGCCTGGCCCACGCGCCCGGGGCGACGGAGGGGCTCAAATGGGGCAACCCCGCCTACTCGCTGGAGGTCATCCTCTTCGTCTTCAGCGGGCACCGGCACCATGCGAACTTGGTGTTCACCCCCACCATGCTGCAGGCACACCTCGGCGAGCTCACCGGATACGGCACGGGAAAGGGATCCGTCCGGCTTCCCTATGACCAGCTGATCCCTGCCGACCTGTTGGCCCGGATGATCGCCTACCGGCTCCGTGAACTGCACGACGACGGCGTGAAGTGGCGCTGACCAACACCTGGCACGCCCGCAAACCAGGGCCGGGGGAGCCACATGTCCGATGAGATCTTCGCATCGCCCCGGCTGGCTGCGATCTACGACGCGCTCGATCCGGACCGGAGCGATCTTGACGCCTACGTCGGCATCGCCGGGGAACTCGATGCGCGCCGCGTGCTCGACGTGGGCTGCGGCACCGGGACGTTGGCCCTCCTGCTGGCCGCCCGCGGCATCGACGTCATCGGCGTCGACCCCGCCCTCGCATCGCTGGACGTCGCCCGGGCAAAAGCCGGGGCGGAGCGGGTGCGCTGGATCCGCGGCACGGCGTCCGCGCTTCCGGACCTATCGGTCGACCTGGCCCTGATGACGGCCAACGTGGCCCAGGTGTTCCTCACCGACGACGACCTTGAACGTACCTTGCGCGCTATCCGCGGGACCCTGAACCCGCGTGGGCGCCTCGTCTTCGAGGTCCGCGATCCGGCACGGCGGGCCCGGCTCGGGTGGAACCGGAGGGAAACGTCCACGAGGACGTTCATCGACGGGGAGGGCCGGGTGGATGCCTGGTGCGATCTGCTCGCGGTGGAGGGGGAATTGGTCACCTTCCGCTGGACCCACGTCTTTGCCTCCGACGGCGAGGTGGTGACGTCGGATTCGACGTTGAGGTTCCGTGAGCGGCCTGCCGTCGTGGAGTGCCTGGCGGCCTCCGGTTTCGTTGTCGAGGAGGTCCGGGCGGCACCCGATCGGCCTGGCCGCGAGTTGGTTTTCATCGCCTCGAGGCGTCCCGATCGCGCACCCTAGCACGACCTGCTGCGCGGGCCCCGCCCGTGGCCGCGGCGGCGACGACCCGTCATCGACGGACGGGACACGCCGGGAGTGGTTGAGAAAATTTACACGCGTCGCAGGGATCGCCATTTCGGCGGGGATGAGTAGTTGACAAACGCCAATCTGAAGCAAATCCTTGATTTCTCGCGGGTGAATCGACCGCGCCGGCGGGAAACCGCTAAATGTGATGGATATCTCGCAAAGTTGCGACTCCATAACGACGGATTCTGAAGCTAGATTTTTATATCCAAGACGCCATCCGCAGTCTATGGTTTCTCTATGTGAGGCGGACCACGCAGTGTGGCAACGTCACAGTCAAGTGCAGAGCTCGGCTGGAGAACACACCTAACACAAGGAGGCGGAATGCGTTTCAAGCGTATTTCCAAGGCAGTCGCGATCGGCGCGACCGCCGCCCTGGCGCTAAGCGCTTGCGCTGCCAGCACGGGCACCAGTAGTTCATCGTCTGCCGGCAGCGAAGCTGCGAGTGCCGGCAATGGTGGCGAGGTCCGTGTCGTCGAGGTGAACGCGTTCAGCTCGTTCAACGACAACACGGCCAAAGGCAACGTGGACATCAACTCCAAGATCGCCTACACAACCCAGTCCGACTTCAACTACATCGACAACAACCTGAAGGTTGTCAAGAACGAGAAGTTCGGAAAGTACGAGGTCGTCTCCGAGGACCCGTTGACGGTCAAGTACACGATCAACGAAGGCGTCAAGTGGTCCGACGGCGAGCCCGTTAATGCCGATGACATGATCTTTGCCTGGGCCATCCAATCCGGTCGGTTCAATGACGCGAAGGCCAACGACGCCGGCGAGGTGGTCAGCGGAACGAACTACTTCGACTATGCGGGCGACACCTCCGGCCTCGCCCTGACCGACGTGCCCGAAATCGGGGACGACAACCGGTCGATCACCCTGAAGTACTCAAAGCCCTTCGCGGACTGGGAGACTTCCTTCGGCATGATGACGCCGGCCCATGTCGCGGCCGAAAAGGCGGGCATGAAGACGGAGGACCTGACCAAGCTCCTCACCACGCTGCCCAAGGGCGACCAGGCCAAGCCGGCCAAGCCCAACGCGGATCTGCAGAAGGTCGCCAAGTTCTGGAACACGGGCTACGACACCAAGTCCCTGCCCACGGATAAGTCGTTGTACCTCTCCGACGGTCCGTTCATCGTGGACAAGATCGTGCCCAACCAGTCGATGACCCTGGTCCGCAACGAGAACTACACCTGGGGCCCGATGCCGAAGGTCGACTCGATTGTCGTCCGCTACATCGGCGAGGCTCCGGCCCAGGTGCAGGCCCTGAAGAACGGCGAAGTGGACATCATCGCGCCGCAGGCCTCCGCCGACACGCTGGAACAGCTGGACGCACTGGGCGACCAGGTCGTCGTGGAAAAGGGAGACCAGCTCGCCTACGACCACCTGGACCTGAACTACAACGGCGTCTTCAAGGACCCGAAAGTCCGCCAGGCGTTCATGAAGACGGTCCCGCGACAGCAGATCGTCGACACCATCATCAAGAAGCTGAAGCCCGAAGCCAAGCCGCTTGATTCGCAGCTCTTCGTCCCGGCCAACGACGGCTACGAGGAAGCGGCGAAGACCAACGGTTCGGAGAACTACCAGAAGGCCGACATCGACGCCGCGAAGAAGCTGCTCGATGGAAAGACCCCGACGGTCCGCCTCATGTACAACAAGGACAACCCGAACCGTTCGGACTCCTACTCGCTGATCGCGGCTTCGGCCAAGAAGGCGGGCTTCAAGGTCGTCGACGGTGGCCTCGGAGCCTCCGAATGGGGCGGTGCCCTGGGTACCGGTACCTACGATGCCACCATCTTCGGCTGGATCTCCGCCGGCGTCGGCGTGACCGGCGTACCGCAGATCTTCGGAAGCGGTTCGGCGTCGAACTTCAACAAGTTCTCCAGCAAGGAAGCAGATGCCTTGATGGACGAGTTGATCATCACCACTGACAAGGCCAAGCAGACGGAGTTGCAGGTCAAGATCGACAAACTGATCTGGGACTCGTACTACGGGCTGCCGCTGTTCCAGTCGGTGGGCGTGGACGCCTACTCCTCGGATCTCGAGGGCGTGAAGTACATGCCCAACCAGACCGGCGTCTGGTGGAACTTCTGGGAATGGAACCTGAAGAAGTAACAGCGTCAGGTAACCGGACGTAAGTGCCTCTGAGGCGCCGGGACCAAGCTCCGCGGTCCCGGCGCTTCATTGCGCCAGAGAAAGTTGCGGTGGAAGGGCTTCCACCGATTGGTCCGGGCCCTGCCCGTTCCGCGTAGTTCCTTGACCGGGCCTAGGGAAGTGATTGGGATTTCCCTGCTTCCCGGGTGCTGTGAGGTGAACTACACTTCAGCGAAAGTACTACCGGGTGATCCCCGGGATCTTCTACCAAGAGGCTAAATTTCATGGTGACCTACATCATCCGGCGTCTCGTCACCGCCGTCCTGATCCTCCTCGGTGCGTCGTTCGTCGTCTACCAGCTCACGGCCGCCGCTGGCGACCCGCTGCAGGATCTCCGCGAGAGCAACGCGCCCAACAAGGAACAGCTGATCCAGCAACGCGTTGCGCTGCTGGACCTCGGCACGCCCCCGCCGCTGCGCTACTTCAAGTGGTTGGGCGGTGCCGCACAGTGCGTGGTGCCGTTCATCGGCAAGTGCGATTTGGGCACGGCCATCAATGGGGAGCCGGTCACCGATGCGCTGGGTCGCGCAATGGGGCAGACCATCCTGTTGATCACCGCCGCCACGGTGCTGGCGATCGTCATCGGCATTGCGCTGGGCATCATCACCGCCCTGCGCCAGTACAGCACCCTGGACTACTCGGTGACGTTCATGGCGTTCCTGTTCTTCTCGCTGCCGATCTTCTGGCTCGCGGTCCTGCTCAAGGAATTCGGCGCCATCGGGTTCAACGACTTCCTCAGGGACCCCGTCTTCAGTCCAACCAGTGTGATCATCACCGCGATCTGCATGGGCATCGTCGTCGTGCTCTTCATGAGCGGCAGCATGGTGCGGCGCCTCATCGGCTTCGCCATCGGCGCCGTCGTGACCGCAGGCCTGATGGTGGCGCTCTCGGTCACCGGCTGGTTCCGTTCCCCGGGCCTCGGACCGATCCTGATCCTGGTCTTCGGACTCGGCATCGCCTACCTCGTCACCCAGCTGACGGCAGGCATCAAGAACCGCAAGGCGCTCTACTCGTCGCTGATCATGGTCCCGGTCGGCCTCATCGCCTACTACGTCCTGAACCCGTTGTTCTCGAACATCACCGGCTGGGGAATCCTCGGTCTGGCCGTGGCGACCATCCTCATCGGTTGCGTCGTCGGGTTCTTCATGGGCGGCTTCGACCGCGGCCAGTCCATGCGGGCCGCATCCCTGACGGCCTTCTTCGTCGCCGGGCTGGTCTTGCTGGACCGCTTCATGGTCGAGTGGCCGAACTACTTCAGCAACGGCCGCATCCGCGGCCGCCCGATCGCCACGATCGGCTCCTCGACGCCGAACCTCGAAGGCAACTGGTGGATCCACAACCTGGACAACTTCACCCACCTGCTGCTGCCGACGGTGGCACTGCTCCTCGTGTCCCTGGCCAGCTACTCGCGCTACTCGCGGGCCTCCATGCTGGAGATCATGCAGATGGACTACATCCGCACCGCCCGGGCCAAGGGACTGCCGGAGCGGACCGTCGTCATGCGCCACGCCTTCCGCAACGCGCTGATCCCGTTGGCCACCCTCGTGGCCTTCGACATCGGCGGCCTCATCGGCGGTGCGGTGATCACAGAGCGGGTCTTCGCCTTCACCGGCATGGGCAACCTCTTTGTCGCCTCGTTGCTGCCGATCCCCGATCCCAATCCGGTCATGGGCGTCTTCTTGATCACCGGCCTGCTGGCCCTGGTCTTCAACCTCATCGCCGACCTGGCCTATTCCGTACTCGATCCACGCGTAAGGGTTAAAGCATGACCACGCCCAATCCAGTCACACCCTCCGGGCAACTACCGGAGGACCTCGAGGCGGAATCCGTCCCCGAGGATGTCAAGGGACTGTCCCAGAATGCGATCGTCCGCAAGCGCTTCATCGGCAACACCCCCGCCGTCGTATCGATTGTCGTCTTCGTCCTGATCGCCCTCATGGCGTTCACCTCCATCGGTTTCCTCGGGGTCCCGGGATGGTGGCACTACACCTACGAGGAATTCAGCACGCAGATCAATGGCGGCCGCCCCACCTTCATGAACCTGTTCAACTGGGGCGACCACCCCTTCGGACAGGACCGCATCGGACGCGACTACTTCGCCATGACGATGCGCGGGACCCAGCAGTCGATCATCATCATGTTCGTCATCGGCGTCGTCGGCGGTTTCCTCGGCGTCGTCGTCGGGGCCCTGTCGGGCTACTTCCGCGGTTGGATCGAAGCCGTGCTGATGCGCATCGTGGACATCATCATCATCATCCCGCTGCTGATCCTCGCCGCCGTCCTGGGCCGCATCGCCGGAACCCACGTGAGCGGGAACATGGCCACCATCACCCTGGGCGCCTTCATCGGCGTCATCATCTGGACGGGGCTCTCCCGCTTGGTCCGCGGTGAATTCCTCAGCCTGCGCGAACGCGAGTTCGTCGACGCCGCCCACATCGCCGGCGCCTCGAACACCCGCATCATGTTCAAGCACATCCTGCCCAACGCCGTCGGCGTCATCATCGTCAACGTGACGCTGCTGATGTCCGCGGCCATCCTGCTGGAGACCGCGCTCTCGTTCCTGGGCCTCGGTGTTCGCCCGCCGGACGTGTCACTGGGCTCGCTGATCTCCGACAACCAGGAGGCCTTCAGCACCCGGCCATGGCTGTTCTGGTTCCCGGGTCTGTTCATCGTGGCGATCTGCTTGTCCATCAACTTCATCGGCGATGGACTGCGTGACGCCTTCGACCCCCGCCAGAAGAAGTTCAACTCCAAGAAGGCCAAGGAAAGCGGCATCCACGGTTCGGCGGTGAAGGACTCGGCCTCCGCGGCGGCCATAGCCGAGCGGACCGAGGGCGGAACCGGGCCGTCGAGACCGCAGACGGACGATCCGGGAGATGGCCCGTCCCACCGGGCCTGATCCGGTCCGTGCCGGGGTCCACGTCCCGGCACGGCGCCAGATCAGATCAGCGCAGCAGGAATCGTCAGGCTCAGGACGATGAGGACTAGGAAGGCAAGGATATGGAACCAATGAATGCTCCGGGTCGCCCGGGTGTTGGCCGTGGCCTCGATATCCAGGCTCCCCTCCTCGGCCAGGCGTTCGAGTCGTGCGCGCACGACGGCGGCCACGACACCAGAATCGCTGCTGCGCTGGTCCCCGGGACGGACACTCATGTAGCGTGCGCCGGTGCCATCCCGTTTTTCGGTTTTCACGGAGCTGCGCGCATCACGCAGGGCGGAGATCACGCCGGGGGCGGGCGCCGCCCAGGCCGAGTAGCGGCGCTTCGGTGTCACCAGCGTCATGGCGTACTTCGTATCGACCATGATGATCGTCGACCACGGGACGACCAGCGTCTGCAGTGGATTGACCAGCGTCACGCCCGCCTCGTGGACCACCACGCGGGGGAGCCAGAACATCAACCAGGCGGCATAGCCCACCAGGACCATTGGCAGGCAGGCCGGCCAGGTCTGCAGGTTCCCGGTGGCCAGGATCGCGATGGCACCGGCACCGGCCAGGACCATCAGGGCCACCGCAAGGACCCGCGGCCCGCGGGGGCTGAAGGTGAAGTCGCCGGTTGTCGCAGAAGCAGAAGTCATAACCCCCATAGTTTCAGGATTATCGGCAGCCATGTAATCGGCGCCACACGAGCCCACGGCCGATTCGGCGCCGGGTACTCCGCCGGAAGGAAATGAGAACCAGATGAGCATAAATAACCTCCCCGACACGGGCGCCACGCAGGCAGGCAACCAACCGGTGCTGGAAGTAAGCCACCTGTCGGTGGACTTCGGCGTGGACAAGGAATGGGTGCCGGCCGCCATCGACCTGAACTACTACGTGAATGCCGGCGAAGTCCTGGCCATCGTCGGCGAGTCGGGTTCGGGAAAATCGGCCAGCTCCATGGCCCTGCTGGGACTGCTGCCCACGAACAGCCGGGTCCGCGGCGAGGTCAAGCTCAACGGGCAGTCGCTGTTGGGGCTCTCCGGGTCGAAGATGCGCCAGGTCCGCGGCAACGACGTCGCCGTCATCTTCCAGGAGCCGATGACGGCGCTGAACCCCGTCTACACCGTCGGCTTCCAGATCGTTGAGACCCTGCGCCTGCACAACCCGATCTCCCCGTCACAGGCGGAGAAGCGGGCGCTGGAGATGCTCGAGCTCGTCGAGCTGCCGGACGCCGCCAAGGCGTTCAAGTCCTATCCCCACCAGCTGTCAGGTGGGCAGCGCCAGCGCGCGATGATCGCCCAGTCGCTCTCCTGCGATCCCAAGCTGCTCATCGCCGACGAACCCACCACCGCGCTCGACGTCACCGTCCAGGCCGAGATCCTGGACCTCATGCGCAACCTGCGCAACAAGCTCAACTCGGCCATCGTGCTCATCACCCACGACATGGGCGTCGTCGCCGACCTGTCCGACCGCATTGCCGTCATGCGGCAGGGACGCATCGTCGAGCATGGCACCGCGCACGAGATCTTCAACAACCCCCAGCACCCCTACACGCAGGCACTCCTCGCGGCGGTACCGAAGCTCGGTACCGGTGCCGACGCCGCGTCGGCAGTGGACATCTCCGCCGCCGTCGCCGCGGCGACCGGCACCGAATTGGACTCGGTGGACCACGAGACCCTGCAGATCCGCGAGCGCGAACTGCTGGCCCAGGCCGAAGAGGCCCGGAAGCGGGCAGCGGTGATCGATGAGCGCCGGGTCGTCCTGGAGCTCAAGGACGTTACCATCGAATACCCGAAGCAGGGCAGGGTCCCCGCCTTCCGGGCCGTCGAAGGCGCCAACCTCACCGTCCACCAGGGGCAGGTCGTTGGCCTCGTCGGCGAATCGGGCTCCGGGAAGACCACTATCGGCCGGGCCGCGGTCGGTTTGCTCCCGGTGGCCGAGGGGTCCCTGAAAGTCAACGGAACCGAGCTCTTTGGCCTCAAGCCGACGTCCCGGGAGCTCTTCGACGTGCGCCGCCAGATCGGCATGGTCTTCCAGGATCCCTCGAGCTCGCTGAACCCCCGATTGCCGATCGGCGAATCCATCGGGGAACCGATGTTCCTGGCCAAGGTCGCCAAGGGGGCTGCCCTGCAAAAGAAGATCGAAACCCTGCTGGACCAGGTCGAACTGCCGCGCAACTACCGCAACCGCTACCCGCACGAGCTCTCCGGCGGGCAAAAGCAGCGCGTCGGCATCGCCCGGGCGCTGTCCCTGGAACCCCAGCTCATGGTTGCCGACGAGCCCACCTCGGCGTTGGACGTCTCGGTGCAGGCAAAGGTCCTGGATCTGTTCCAGAACCTGCAGGCGGAAATGGGGTTCGCCTGCCTGTTCGTCACGCACGACCTCGGCGTCATCGACATCCTGTCCGACCACATCGTGGTGATGCGCCACGGTGGCATCGTCGAGCAGGGGAGCCGTGACGACATCCTTCGGCGTCCGAAGGACCTGTACACCCAGCGCCTGATGGCGGCGGTGCCGGTGCCGGATCCCGAAGCCCAGCGCGAGCGTCGCGAACTGCGCGCCCGGCTGCTCGCAGACAGCGAGGCCTCCTAGGCGACGCTCCGGCCCTTGTGGCCGCCCACGACCAGGACGCCGCACCCCGGGGGGAGGTGCGGCGTCCGACATTTAATGACCGGCTGGGGCCGGCCCGTCGACGCGGCCGCACCGGCCTGCCGGGCGAACCCGCCGTCGTCCAGGGCCTGCAACAGGGCGCGCGCGGCCAGCCGATGCCCCTCGGCGTCGAGATGGACCTGGTCGGCCAGATGCGCTCCCAGGTCGTGGACCGTCAGCCAGTCCCCGACGGGGATGAAGGCAACCCCCTGGGCCTCCGCCGTTCGACCCAACAGGTCATCGACCTGGTGGCGTCGACCGCCACCGTCGCCTGCCGAGCGCGCCAGCGTGCCGATGATGACCAGGGGCGAGTGCGGGTAGCTGCGCCGCAGCTCGGCGACGAGGGCAGCTTGTGCGGTGGCGATGGCGGCGTCCGAGGCGCCGGTGCGGGCATCATTGCCGCCACCTTCGATGACCACGAGTCCCACGTCGCCGTGGGGGAGCAGCCACCGCTCCTGCCGCAACGCGGTCACGTAGTCGGGTTCGTGGCCGTTGCCGGTGGCGTAACCGGTGCCGCCCCGTCCCCGGAAGGCCACCGTGTAGCCCGCGGCGCGCAGGGCCACTTGCGGCCACGTCCGGCTGCCGGGGACTCCGGCGGCCCCATCGGCCTGGGAATCGCCGATGAGCACGGCCATGGACGACGGATCGGGGACCACGAGTTCGCCTCTGCCGGTGTCGACATTGACGACCACGTTCCCCGCCGCCGGCCGGCCCGCCGCCGACAGGCCTGCGGCGAAGGTGCCCACGGGGCCGTGCACGTCCGCGGGGACGCCTCCGTGGGCCATCGCCGGGCCCGCGGCCGACGGGACGACGAGGACGGCTGCCAGCAGGGTGACGGCACCCATGGCGCCCACCTGGTGGCGCCAGCTGCCAGCAGCCATGTGATCTACCCCTCTACCCGACCCGCGGGCGCCGCGGGGATATGCGGATCATCATCGCCCGATCGTCCTCCGGCGCAGGGCGACGCGCCAGCGTGTTTGGGTCAATTTTTCATCACGGTCTAGACTGGACTCTTGGGTCAGCCGTGGCCCCACGTCACCGACCCCAAAAAATACAACTTGAAGCGAGCCTTAACGCATGTCAGATCTTTCCCCGGAAACCACTAGCGCAACGCGCAAAGATCTTCGCAACGTCGCCATCGTCGCCCACGTCGACCACGGAAAGACGACGCTGGTCGACGCCATGCTGTCGCAGACCGGCGCCTTCTCGGCGCACGGCGACTCCGGGGAACGCGTCATGGACACCGGCGAGCTCGAACGCGAGAAGGGCATCACCATCCTGGCCAAGAACACCACGGTGTTCTACTCCGGCCCGGCGGCCCACGGCCACGACGTCACCATCAACGTCATCGATACCCCCGGCCACGCCGACTTCGGCGGCGAGGTCGAGCGCGGCCTGTCCATGGTCGACGGCGTCGTGCTTCTCGTCGATGCCTCGGAGGGCCCGCTGCCGCAGACCCGTTTCGTGCTGCGCAAGGCCCTGACGGCCAAGCTGCCGGTGGTCCTGGTCGTGAACAAGACCGACCGCCCCGACGCCCGCATCGACGGCGTCGTCTCCGATTCCATGGACCTGCTGCTCGGGTTGGCGTCCGACCTCGCCGACGAGGTGCCGGACCTGGACCTGGACTCGGTGCTCAACGTGCCGGTCGTCTACGCCTCCGGCAAGGCAGGCCGCGCCTCGCTGAACCAGCCCGGTGACGGCGAACTGCCGGACAGCGAAGACCTCGAGCCGCTGTTCGCGACCATCATGCAGCACGTCCCCGCCCCGGCCTACACGCCCAACGAGGTCCTGCAGGCACACGTCACCAACCTGGACGCCTCGCCGTTCCTGGGCCGACTGGCCCTGTTGCGCATCGTCAACGGCACCCTGCGCAAGGGCCAGCAGGTTGCCTGGGCCCGCCAGGACGGACAGCTGAAGAGCGTGAAGATCACCGAGCTGCTGGCCACCAAGGGCCTCAGCCGCGTCCCCGCCGAGGAAGCCGGACCGGGTGAGATCGTCGCCGTCGCCGGCATCGAGGACATCATGATCGGCGAGACGCTCACCGATCTGGAGAACCCGAAGCCGCTGCCGCTGATCACCGTCGACGACCCCGCGATCTCCATGACCATCGGTATCAACACCTCCCCGCTGGCCGGGCGGGTCAAGGGGGCCAAGGTCACCGCCCGCCAGGTCAAGGACCGCCTGGACAAGGAGCTTGTCGGCAACGTCTCGCTCAAGGTCCTGCCGACCGAACGTCCGGACGCCTGGGAGGTCCAGGGCCGTGGCGAACTCGCGCTGGCCATCCTCGTCGAGCAGATGCGCCGCGAGGGCTTCGAACTGACCGTGGGCAAGCCACAGGTCGTCACGCGCACCGTCGACGGCAAGATCCACGAGCCGATGGAACTGATGACCATCGACGTGCCCGAGGAATACCTGGGCAACGTCACCCAGCTGCTCGCCGCCCGCAAGGGACGCATGGTCAACATGGCCAACCACGGCACCGGCTGGGTCCGCATGGAATTCACCGTCCCGGCCCGCGGCCTGATCGGCTTCCGCACTCGTTTCCTCACCGACACGCGCGGCGCCGGCATCGCCGCGTCGATCGCCGACGGCTACGAGCCGTGGGCCGGTGACATCGAATACCGCACCAACGGCTCGATGATTGCCGACCGCTCCGGTGTCGTGACCCCGTTCGCGATGATCAACCTGCAGGAACGCGGCAGCTTCTTCGTCCAGCCGACGTCCGAGGTCTACGAGGGCATGATCGTCGGCGAGAACTCGCGCGCCGACGACATGGACGTGAACATCACGAAGGAAAAGAAGCTCACCAACATGCGTGCCGCTTCCTCGGACTCCTTCGAGAACCTCACCCCGCCGCGCAATCTCACGCTCGAGGAATCCCTCGAATTCGCCCGTGAGGACGAATGCGTGGAGGTGACCCCGGAGGCCATCCGGATCCGCAAGCTGATCCTCAACGTCAGCGAGCGCGGCAAGGCCGCCCGCTCCCGTGCCCGCGCCTAGCAGCACCGGCAACCGGGTCGCCCCGGTCGTCGTCGGCACCCTCGTCGCCATCGTGGCGGGGGTGCTTTCGGCTGTCTTCGGGACGATCCTGCAGGCGCAGATCGTCTACGCCGGGGACACCCCGCTGCCCTGGGGAGCCGTCCTGGCCCTGCTGATGGCCGGTTCCCTGGCGGTGGTCGCGGGCCTGTACTCCGAACGGGTGTGGGCGGCCGCCGCCTGCGGGGTGATCACCTACGTGCTGGTCGCCTGGACGGGGCTCGACGTGCACAACCACCTGCTGGTCGGCTGGTCGAACCACGAGGCGCTGCCCGGCCCCGCATTGGCCGGGACGCTGTGGACCTACGGCATCGCCGTCTCCACCATCGTCGCCCTGGTCATCACGGCCGGTGGCCTGCGTTCGCGGTCCCGCCGGACCCGATCCGGGAACCTCCCGCCGGCCTGACCACACTGCGGCGGCGCCGCCGGGTTCAGTTGGCTGTCTGGTCCAGGTGGTGGGCGACGAACAGCGAGGTGGCCACGCCCTCATCGTCCGCCGGACGCAGCGCGTAGTCGGAGATGACGTCCTTGATCCGCGAAAGCAGCTCGCGCTGGTCGGCCTCCGACAGCTTCAGGCCGACCCGCATCACCTGGATCTCGTCCGGGGCCAGGCCGTTGATTTCCTGCAGGAACGTCTCCAGCAGCACCGGGGCCGCGTCGGGTAGCTTCGTGCCCCACGACATGCGGGTGCTGCGGTACGGCACCTCCTTGGCGCCGCGCTTGCCCCGCCGCGGCTCCTCCGCCTCGAGGAAACCGGTGCCGAGCAGCGTGCGGACATGGTGTAGCGATGTGGCCGGATTGATGTCCAGAAGGTCCGCGATTTCCTTGTTGGTCCGCGACTTATGCAGACATAAACGCAGGATCCGGAGACGGATGGGCGAACTCAGCGCCCGCGCACGTGCTTGCAGCTCGTCATCTGATGCCATATGTTCAGCATACGATAAATATCGTTACTGATTGACAACACCAAATCGCATGGCAGGGTTTCATGACCTCTTCTGGGCCTCAGTCTCAACCGGCTCCAGGCGGTAAGCAACGGGTCCATGGGGGGACCATGCCGTCGCATCAACCACCGCCGTCGCCGCCTCCTGCGCCCCTGCGCCGGGACGGGAACTTCCTGGTCTTCTGGCTCGGCCAGACGCTGAGCCAATTTGGTGCGCAACTCGGCGCGGTCGCCATGCCAGTCCTCGCCGTGTCGCTGCTGCAGGCCACGGAATGGGAGGTCGGTGTCCTGAACGCGGCCAACACGGCGGCGTTTTTGGTCGTCGGGCTCCCGGTGGGCGCGTGGGTGGACCGCTTCTTCAAGCGCCGCATCATGATCCGGGCCGACCTGGTCCGCGTGGCCGCCATGCTGGTGATCCCGCTGTTGTGGTACCAGGACCTCCTGCAGGTCTGGCACCTGTGGGTCATCGCCGCCGTCGTGGGCATCGCCAACGTCTTCTTCGATGTGTCCTACCAGTCCTACATCCCGGCACTGGTCCAGCGCGAGCAGATCTCCGAGGCCAACGCCAAGCTGGAGACCACCGGCCAGGTCTCGCGGCTGGCCGGCCCGGCCGTCGGCGGCGGCCTGCTGATCCTGCTGGCCGCCCCGCTGCTCTTCATCGGCCAGGCGATCGGCTACCTCGTCTCCGCACTGTGCCTCTCCCGCGTCAGGGACGACGAACGCCCGGCGGTCCGCCGGCCAGGGGTCGGGCTGGTCGAGGAGATCCGCGAGGGCCTGGGCTACGTCGTCCGGCATCCGCTCATCGGGCCGATCGCCGCGACCACCGGCACCATTAACTTCTTCAGCACCATCGTCTTCACGCTGCTGCCCATCCTGGCGTTGCGCACGTTGAGCCTGAACACCGTGGAACTGGGCTTCATCTACTCCGCAGGTGCCGTCGGCGGGCTGCTCGCCGCCTCGCTGACCCCCTGGGTGGCGACCCGGCTGGGGGAGGGGCCCTCCCTCGTGACGGGGACCCTGCTGACGGCCGTGGGCATGGCCGGCTTCCCGCTGTCGATCCTCGCCGGGGGGTTGCGCCCGTCGTTTGCGGTGCTGGCCGCCGCGATGTTCGTCATGACCATGGGGGTGCTGGTCTACAACATCATCCAGGTGAGCATGCGCCAGAAGATCTGCCCGCCGCGGCTGCTCGGTCGCATGAACGCCTCCATCCGCTTCATCGTCTGGGGCGTCATGCCGGTGGCCTCGCTGCTGGCCGGGTTCCTGGGCACGGCCCTGGGGATCGGCGCCGCGCTGTGGATCGGCGTTGCCGGCAGCCTCGCCGGGGTGCTCCCGCTGCTGCTCTCGCCGCTGTCGCGGATGCGTGCGCTGCCCGCCGAGCAGGAGCACGACGGCGGCGCCTCCTAGCGCTACCGGGGCCGGCGCCGCTGCGGCGGCGGGGGAACCCGCTTGGCGTGGGTGATGTCCGCGGTGGCGACGGTGGCCGTTCCGGACCGCGTCTGGAGGGTGAGCACCCCGTCCTCCAGCGAAACAAACGTGCCGATCACGTCGCTGAGGTGCGGTGTGCGCGGTGCCGCGGCAGCACCGTCGTCGTGCAGCGCGGGGGAGGGCCCGGCAAGCCGGAAGCGGACCACGATGCGCTCCCCGGCGGCCAGGGTGGCGAGGAAGTCGGCTGGCATGTGCCCATCGTAACCGGGCCCGCGGCCCGGCGGCTTCGGCCACCGGGTGGCATCGGGACTAAGCTGGAGGATGGCGGTGCCGTCGGGTGCCGCGAGGATTTGAGGCGAACAGCAAAGGAAGGCCCCGGGTACCGTGACGTACATCATCGCGCAGCCGTGCGTAGACGTGAAGGACAAAGCCTGCGTTGAGGAATGCCCCGTCGACTGCATCTACGAGGGTGAACGCTCCCTCTACATCCACCCGGATGAATGCGTGGACTGCGGCGCCTGCGAGCCGGTGTGCCCGGTGGAGGCGATCTACTACGAGGACGACACCCCGGAGGAATGGGCGGAGTACTACAAGGCCAACGTCGAGTTCTTCGACGAGCTGGGCTCGCCGGGCGGTGCCGCCAAGATCGGCAACACCCACACCGACCACCCGATCATCTCCGTCCTGCCCCCGCAGGCCGGCGCCTGAGCCGGGCCCGCCCGCATGCTGATCCTTCCCGACTACCCGTGGGACGCCCTGGCCCCCTACCAGGAACGCGCCGCCCGGCACCCGGACGGCGTGGTGAACCTGTCCATCGGCACCCCCGTCGATCCGACCCCCGCGCTGGTCCGCGAGGCCCTGGCCGCGGCGGCCGACGCCCCCGGGTACCCGACCACGCACGGCACCCCGGCACTGCGCCAGGCGATTGCCGACTGGTATGCACGACGGCGGAACACCACCGGGCTGGACCCGGCGAACGTCATGCCGACCGTCGGCTCCAAGGAACTGGTTGCCTGGCTGCCCCTGCTGCTGGGCCTGGGCGCCGGGGACGTCGTCGTCCGACCGCTGGTGGCCTACCCGACCTACGACATCGGAGCCCAACTGGCCGGCGCCGAGCCTGTGGCCGCCGATGACCTGGACACCCTGGACCCCGCGGTGCGCGAACGCGTCAGGCTCATCTGGGTGAACTCCCCGGGCAACCCGACGGGCATCGTGCGCGATGTCGACTCCCTGGCCACCCTGGTCGCCCAGGCCCGCTCGCTGGGCGCCGTCGTCGCCTCCGACGAGTGCTACGCAGAGCTCGGCTGGGGCGGTTGGGACGGCGTCGGCATCCCCGGCATCCTGGATGACCGGGTCTCCGGCGGGGACCACACCGGCCTGCTCTCGGTCTACTCGCTGTCCAAGCAGTCCAACCTGGCCGGCTACCGGGCCGCGTTCGTCGCCGGTGCGCCCGAACTGATGCCGCATCTGGTCAATTCGCGCAAACACGCGGGCATGATCGTGCCCTACCCGGTCCAGGAGGCCATGCGGGTCGCCCTCGGCGACGACGCCCACGTGGCCGAGCAGAAGGACCGCTACCGGGCCCGTCGGGCACGACTGGTTCCGGCACTTCAGGCGTTCGGACTGCGGATCGAGCACTCCGAGGCCGGGCTCTACCTGTGGGCGACCGCCGGGGAGGACACCTGGACCACCATCGGACGGCTTGCGGACTTGGGCATCGTGGCCGGGCCGGGCACGTTCTACGGGGCGGCCGGCAACGGCTACGTGCGCATCGCGCTGACCGCGGCCGACGAACGGATCGCCGCCGCGGCTGGCCGTTTGGAGGCCGCGGCGCACGCCACGGGACGTCGCGCCAATTAGCGGAGCGGGCCCCCGGAGCGGTACCGTTGGCCCTGATTACTGCTTGTTTGTACAACTATGTACTCCGGTAAGGAGAAACCATGACGGATAACAATTCCGCCCGCCTGGCGTATGCGGGAAACGAGCTCGAGCTGCCGGTGGTGTCCGCCTCCGAGGGCAATGACGGCTTCGATGTCGCCTCGCTGCTCAAGGGAACCGGCAACGTCACGTACGACCCCGGTTTCATGAACACGGCGGCCACCAAGTCCGCCATCACCTACATCGACGGCGACGCCGGGATCCTGCGCTACCGCGGCTACCCGATCGAACAGCTGGCCCAGCAGTCCAGCTTCCTGGAGACCTCGTACCTGTTGATCTACGGGAACCTCCCCTCGGCCACCGAGCTGGAGGAATTCGACCAGAAGATCCGCCGCCACACGCTGCTGCACGAGGAGCTCAAGGGCTTCTTCGGCGGCTTCCCGCGTGAGGCGCACCCGATGCCGGTGCTCTCCTCGGCCGTGTCGGCCCTGTCGACCTGGTACCAGGATTCGCTGGACCCCTTCGACGACGAACAGGTCGAGCTCTCCACCATCCGCCTGCTGGCCAAGGTCCCGGTCATCGCCGCCTACGCCCACAAGAAGTCGGTCGGCCAGGCGCTGCTCTACCCGGACAACTCGATGAACCTGGTCGAGAACTTCATGCGGCTGAACTTCGGCATCGCCGCCGAGCCGTACGACCTGGACCCGGACCTGGTCAAGGCCCTGGACCAGCTGCTGATCCTGCACGCCGACCACGAGCAGAACTGCTCGACCTCCACGGTCCGCCTCGTCGGCTCGTCGAACGCCAACATGTTCGCCTCCATCTCCGCGGGCATCAGCGCCCTCTTCGGCCCCGCCCACGGCGGCGCCAACGAGGCGGTGCTGAAGATGCTGCGCGGCATCCAGGCCGACGGCATCAAGCCCGAGGACTTCATGGAGAAGGTCAAGAACAAGGAGGACGGCGTCCGCCTCATGGGCTTCGGGCACCGGGTCTACAAGAACTACGACCCCCGCGCGAAGATCATCAAGGCCACCGCCCACGACATCCTGGGCAAGCTCGGCGGCAACGACGAACTGCTGGACATCGCCATGCGGCTGGAGGAGCGGGCCCTGGCGGACGACTACTTCATCGAGCGCAAGCTCTACCCGAACGTGGACTTCTACACCGGCCTGATCTACAAGGCCATGGGCTTCCCGGAGAAGATGTTCACCGTCCTGTTCGCCATCGGCCGGCTGCCCGGCTGGATCGCGCAGTGGCGCGAGATGGCCCAGGACCCCGCCCTGAAGATCGGGCGCCCGCGCCAGCTCTACGTGGGCGAGCCCGAGCGCAACTACCCGGGGCTCTGACCCGGGGACACCCCACTGCACGACGGCGGCCGCCACCCTTCGGGGAGGCGGCCGCCGTTTTGGTGCGGTGCTACCCGGATCCGGCGGACGGGCCTATTCTGGAAGGGGTTCGACGGACAAAGGACGACCACATGTACGAATTCCGTGGCGAGGGGTGGCAGGTTTCGGCGCATAGCCACGGGCCGATGCTGCTCGCGCTGTATGTGCGCGACCTGGCGGGCATCGAGCACTCCGGAAGCCCGGAGATCGCCCCGCTGTCCCCGCCGGTCAAACCCCACGCCGCCGGGGAGGTCTCCGGTTACCGGGCCGCCGAGCTGCGGCAGGAATGGCAGGACTGGTGGCACCGCATCGTGCGCCAGGACCCGTCCGTGGAGACCATGTTCTCCCCGCCGGGCTTTCCTTACTTCGCCGACTCACCGACCCTGCAACGGGTCCTGCGTGCCCACTATGGTTCCGCCCTGAGCTGGAGCCGCGAGCGGCAGGCCGAGTACACGCAGGTGAGTTCGGAACACCATGCCAACGGCCGGCGCCGGCTGCTGGAGGAGATGATCACCGAGCGTGCCCTGGAATTGGACCGCGCCCCGCGGTCGATGGATCTGAAGATGGTGGAGTTGCCGCTGTCCCAGCGCCGGGCCTGGTTCGTGGACCCGGATACGGTGATCCTCAGCCAGGACCTGCCCCGCGATGCCGAGCTGTACCGCAGCTTCCTGGAACCGGTGATCCGCTTCCTGCTCTGACGCCGGGGGAGGGGGCGCCGGTCGGCGTTAGGTCGCGGCGGAATCGGCGAAGGTGATGACCACGCGGGAGGATTCCGTGGCGGCGGGAACCCACTGGTGTTCCGCTCGGTTCCACAACAACCCGGAGTAGCTCACGGAGATGATCTGCCGGGCCGAGGCGTTGGCGACGGCCCACTGTGCCACCGACCAGCCGCGCTGGTCCGCGGCGCGGACCGTCAGGCTGTGGGTTCGTGTGGTCACGGGCAGGTCGCCGTAGGCGGCGGTGAGCTGCGCGGCGGTCCCGGCGGGGTCGCCGGCGGCGGTGGGCCGGCGCAGGACGCAGTTCAGGGAAGCGGGGGAGTAGCCGGTGAGGGCGGAGGCGTAGGCCCGGCCCTCGGGCTCGTGGTCGGCGTAGGCCTCCGGGAAGGCGCTGCGCTGGACCTTTTGTGCCGCCTCGGTGATCGGCATGGACCGGTAGTCGAAGGTCTCCAGCTCCTGGTAGAACCGGTTCGCCGCGTATAGCGGATCCATGATCTGCGCCTGCGTGCCCCAGCCTTGCGATGGCCGCTGCTGGAACAGCCCGCGCGAATCGGGTCCGGCCTGGTCCCCGTAGTCGATGTTGCGCAGCTTCGATTCCTGGACGGCCGTGGCGATCCCGATCGTCGCCGCGCGGGCCGGCATGCCCCGCCGCACGGCCACGGCGGCGATCAGGGCGGCGTTGGCCGCCTGGTCCGGGTCGAGCTGGTGCTCATCCGGTCCGACGACTGCGGTGCAGCGCTCGCGGACCAGGGTCTCCTGCTGGGTCAGGAAGTGGGAGGCTGCGTAGACGCCGCCGGAGACGACACCCACACCGAGCACGATCGCCATGAAGGCGCGCAGCCCCCGATGGCGCCGGTGCAGCGGTCCGGTCGGTGGACGGGCACCGGAGGAGTGCGTCGACAGCGAGAAGACGCTGTCGCGCAGGTCAGTTGGCATGCAACGCCGAGTTCAGTTCCACGGTTTGCCCCTCACGCGCCAGGGCCTCGACGGCACCGGAGGTGGAATTGCGGCGGAACAGCAGGTTCGGCACGCCCGAAAGCTCGAGGGCCTTCACGCTCTGGCCACCCAGCTGCACCCGCGTGCCAGCGGTGACGTAGAGGCCCGCCTCGACGACGCAGTCGTCGCCGATGGAGATGCCCACCCCGGAGTTGGCGCCGAGCAGCACCCGCTCACCGATGGTGATCTTCTCCTTGCCGCCCCCGGAGAGGGTGCCCATGATGGAGGCGCCGCCACCGACGTCGGACCCGTTGCCGACCACGACGGAGGCGGAAACGCGCCCCTCCACCATGGAGGAGCCGAGGGTCCCGGCGTTGAAGTTCACGAAGCCCTCGTGCATGACGGTTGTCCCCTCGGCCAGGTGTGCGCCCAGGCGGACGCGGCCGGCGTCGGCGATCCGCACGCCCTGGGGCAGCACGTAGTCGACCATCCGCGGGAACTTGTCCACCCCGTAGACGGTGACCTGGCCGCGGGGGCGCAGGCGCAAGCGGATGCGCTCGAAGTCCTCCACCGGGCAGGGCCCGAAGTTGGTCCACACGACGTTGGCCAGGAAGCCGAAGATCCCGTCGAGGTTGATGGTGTTCGGGGCGGCCAGCCGATGCGAGAGCAGGTGGAGGCGCAACCACACGTCGGCGGTGTCGGCGGGGGCCACGTCGAGGTTGATCTCCAGTTCGACGACCTGCTGGGTGGTTCCGCGATCCGGATCATCCGTGGCGACGGCAGCCAGCTCGCCGGAGAGCCGGGGCGCCTCGTCCAGCGGGGCCAGGACCGGCGACGGGAACCAGACGTCCAGGACGGTCCCATCGGCGGCGATCGTGGCCAGGCCGGAGGCGGAGGCGATGCGTACCGGGGCGGCGGAGTCGGTGACGGCAGGACTGGGCTGGGCCGGGGTGGAAGTCATGCCTCCCATGGTAGCCGGGCCCGCAGGGGATAGGCTGGATCCGTGACTGAACAGAGCGCCGTGCCCGCCCCCGAAACCGCCGATCCCCGCCTGCCCGAGGGCACCGACGTGGTCCTGCTCACGCAGGCGTTGATGGACATCGAGTCCGTCTCCGGCAACGAGCGGGCCATCGCCGACGCCGTGGAGTCCTACCTGCGCACATTGGACCACCTGGAAACCCATCGGGACGGTGACACCATCGTGGCCCGCACCCGGTTGGGTCGTGCCGAGCGGGTGGTGCTGGCCGGGCACCTGGACACCGTGCCGCTGCCGACGACGCCGGGGTCACGTGGCACCGTCCCCTCCTCCTGGGAGGGCGAGGTCCTCTACGGGCGCGGAGCCACCGACATGAAGGGCGGGGTGGCCGTCCAACTGGCCATCGCCGCCGGGCTCAGGGAGCCGAACCGCGACATCACGTTCATCTTCTACGACCACGAAGAGGTCGAGGCCTCCAAATCCGGCCTCGGACGGCTGATGCGCCACTCCCCGGAGCTGCTCCAGGCGGACTTCGCCATCCTGCTCGAACCCACCAACGGAACCGTCGAGGGCGGCTGCAACGGCACCACCCGGTTCCTGCTGCGCACCAGCGGCACCGCAGCCCACTCGGCCCGGGCCTGGATGGGCCACAACGCGATCCACGACCTCGCCGATGTCCTGTCCCGCCTGCAGGCCCACGAACCGGCCACGGTCGATGTCGACGGCCTGGCCTTCCGGGAGTCCCTGAACGCCGTGCGGATCACCGGCGGCACGGCCGGGAACGTCATCCCCGATGCGGCGGAGGTGGAGATCAACTACCGGTTCGCCCCCAGCAAGAGCGTCGAGCAGGCGGAGGCCCATGTGCGCGGCCTGCTGCAGGGGTACGAGATCGAACGCACCGATGGCGCACCCGGGGCCCGCCCCGGATTGAACCACCCGGCCGCGGCCGCCTTTGTGGCCGCCGTGGGTGCCGAGCCGAAACCGAAGTACGGATGGACCGACGTCGCCCGCTTCTCCGCCCTGGGGATCCCCGCGGTGAACTTCGGCCCCGGGGATGCCCTGCTGGCCCATACGGACAACGAGCATGTGGACGCCCAGGCGATCCGTGACTGCCACGACGCCCTGTACCGGTGGCTGGCCGCCTGATCCCCTGGGGACGGTGGTCCACCATCTCCTGGTCTGCAGCATGAAGGCCCCGATCCCGGGAGGGAACGGGGCCTTCAGGCTGCGTGGCGGACCGTTTCAGGTCCCGCGTCCGGCTAGGGCTTGTCCGGGGTGGGCTTGCCGCCG
Source organism: Arthrobacter sp. ASL1 (assembly GCF_056680475.1). Classification (NCBI taxonomy): domain Bacteria; kingdom Bacillati; phylum Actinomycetota; class Actinomycetes; order Micrococcales; family Micrococcaceae; genus Arthrobacter; species Arthrobacter sp. ASL1. The sequence goes on along the minus strand of NZ_CM155284.1, from coordinate 748,283 downwards.
CCGGGCTCGACCGATTCCAGTCCGGCCGGGCCGCCCACGAGGGGCTGCGCCCCGGGGCGGGTCGTGGTCTCGCCGCGGCTGGACAGCCGACGGGAGACGATCGTTGCCAGCTTTGACAGGGTGAAGTTGATGACGATGAACACCGCGGCGACCACTATGAGTGCCTGCAGCACATTGCCGTTGGGGGAGGAATAGGTCCGCCCGAAGAACAGCAGTTCGTTGAAGCTGATGATGTAGCCCAGCGCGGAGTCCTTGAGGATGACCACGAACTGCCCGATCAGTGCCGGGAGCATGGCCACCAGGGCCTGCGGGATCTCTACGATGCGCAGGGACTGGCCGCGGGTGAGGCCGATCGCGATGCCGGCTTCCCGCTGCCCCTTGGGCAGGTTGTGCACGCCGGAACGGATCAGCTCGGCCACCACTGAACCGTTGTAGAACACCAGCGCCGCGACGACCGCCCACATCGCGCTGTTAGTGGAGATTTCGAGGGTCCGTGCAAAGAAGATGTTGAAGAACACGATCATCAGGAGCACGGGGACGGCCCGGAAGAATTCCACGACCACGGAGCAGATGACGTTGATCAGGCGGTTGGTGGAGAGGCGCCCAATACCGAAGATCAGCCCAAAGACGACCGAACCGACGATGGCCAGGGCTGCCGCTTTCAGCGTGTTGGCCAGCCCGGGAAGCAGGTAGTCGAGCCAGGTGTCGGCCCGGAGGAAGTCGTCCCATTGCGAGGCCTGCATCTGGCCCTTGGCGGCGAGGCCGGCGATCACCCACCACAACAATCCGACGATGATCAGCGCGCCGACGATGTTGATGACGAGGATGTTCCGTCGGGACTTGGGGCCCGGCGTGTCAAACAGGACTGTTGCGCTCATCGGGACACCGCCAGTTTCTTGGAAAGCCAGGTCGTGAGCAGGCCCACGGGAATCACGATGATCACGAAGCCCGCGGCGAAGGTCAGGAAGATCGGAAGGACGATGTCGGCACGGACATCGAGCATGTTGCGCATCACGGACGACGCCTCGATGGAAACGGACCCGACCGCCGCAACGGTGGAGTTCTTGATGAGGGCGATGAGCACGTTGCCCAGCGGGACAATGGCACCGCGGAAGGCCTGCGGCAGGATGATGATGCGCGCGGCGGGCATGAAGGCCAATCCGATGGCCCGTGCGGCTTCGGCTTGGCCCAACGGGACCGTGTTGACGCCCGATCGGATCGCCTCGCAGACAAAGGCCGCGTGGTAGATGGCCAGGCCCATGATGGCCAGCCGGAAGAAGTTCTCCTGGAAGCCGCCGCCCAGATTCAGGCCCAGCTGGCCGTTCAGGGCCAGCACACCAAACAAGATGATGATGGTCAGCGGGGTATTGCGGATGATGTTCACGTACGAGGTGCCAATGGCCGCGAAGCTGGCGACGGGCGAGATCCGCAGCATGGCCAGGATCGTGCCCAGAATCATCGCGCCGATGGCGGCGAAAAAGGTCAATTGGATGTTGACCCACAAAGCGCCGGGAATGTCGTACTCGGTGAAGATTGAAAGATAAGTGTCCACTGTCTGCCTTTATCTGGGTGACCGTGCTTCCGGGGCACTGTGGGGCCCGGCGCCGGGTGGGCCCGCAGGGCCGGCACCACCCGGTGCTGGTGACGTCCCCGGGATGGCCGGGGACGTCGCGGGATGGCCTAGGCGCAGGCCTCGGGCTTCGGCGGGTTCAGCTTGGCGTTCGGCGTGTAGCCGGTTCCCTCGGTGTTGGCCTCCAACGCCTTCTTCCACTCACCGGAGTCGATCATCTTGGTGATGGCCTTGTTGATGTCCTCGCACTTGTCGGATCCCTTGGGGATGCCCACACCGTACTTCTCCTCGGAGAACGGCTTGCCGACCAGCTCGAACTTGCCCTGGTAGGCCGGCTGGGCGGCCAGACCGGCAAGGATGATGTCGTCGGTGGTGACGGCGTCGATCGTGCCGCCGGCCATCTGGGTCACGCACTCGGCATAACCGGGCAGTTCCTGCAGGTTGACCTTGGAAGCGTACTTGTCCTTGACCTTGCGCGCCGACGTCGAGCCGGTGACGGAGCAGAGGTTCTTGCCGTTGAGGTCCTCCGGCGAGGTGATGTCGCTGCCCTTCTTCACCAGCAGGTCCTGGCCGGCGACGAAATATGGTCCGGCGAAGTCGACGACCTTCTTGCGCTCATCGGTAATGGAATAGGTCGCAAAGATCATGTCGACCTGGTTGTTCTGCAGCATCGTCTCGCGGTTGGCCGAGGGGGCCGAGACGAACTCGATCTTGTCCTCCGGGAAGCCGAGCTCGTTGGCAACATACTTGGCAACGTCGACGTCGAAACCCTTGTAGGTGTCGCCGTCCTTGAAGCCGAGCCCGGGCTGGTCGAACTTGATGCCGATCTTGACCTTGTCTCCGCCGTCATCGCCGGATCCACCGCCACAGGCCGTCAGTGTCAGGGCCGCGGCCGCCGCCATGGCGGCGAATGCATAACCGGTCTTGCGCATGTGCTTCTCCTTGTGTTGTGTTCCGGGGAGTGAGACCCGGACGCAGGTGCGTAGTTGGTGGTTAGTGGTTGGTGATGAGCTTGCCCAGGAAGTCCTTCGCCCGGTCGCTTTGCGGGTTGGTGAAGAATTCCGTGGGGGTGGCCTGTTCGACGATTTGGCCATCGGCCATGAAGACGACGCGGTCGGCTGCCTTGCGGGCAAAACCCATCTCGTGGGTCACCACGATCATGGTCATGCCCTCCTTGGCCAGGCCGACCATGGTGTCCAGGACCTCTTGGATCATTTCCGGGTCAAGCGCCGAGGTGGGCTCATCGAAGAGCATGACCTTCGGCCGCATCGCCAGGGCCCGGGCAATGGCTACCCGCTGCTGCTGTCCGCCCGAGAGCTGGGCCGGCAGCTTGTCCTTCTGGTTGGCCACGCCGACGCGTTCGAGCAGCTCCATGGCGAGTTTCTCGGCTTCGGCCTTCCGCACGCCCTTGACCTTGATGGGTCCCAGCGAGACATTCTCCAGGATCGACTTGTGGGCAAAGAGGTTGAAGGACTGGAAGACCATGCCCACATCGGCGCGGAGCTTGGCCAGTGCCTTGCCCTCCTCGGGCAGTTCCTTGCCGTCGATGTGGATGGAACCGTCGTCGATGGTCTCCAACCGGTTGATGGCCCGGCACAGCGTGGACTTCCCGGATCCTGAAGGACCCAGCACGACCACCACCTCGCCGCGCGCGACCTCCAGGTCGATGTCCTGCAGTACGTGGAGGGCGCCGTAGTGCTTGTTGACCTTCTCAAGCAGGACGACGGGCGCCCCTGCCGTCGACTCGGTGCCGGTGCGCGATGAATTGCTCATGGAGTGAAGCGTAGTCGATGTAATGGGCGACACAATGGAGCCTGAAGGGGTTGGTGACCAAATCTTTACAAAACTTTCCACTGTCAGCAGGAAATGCGCCCGCGGGACTAGGCTGAAACCATGCCAGACTCCCCAGACCCACGTCAGACGTCGGAAGCGCTCCAGGAACGGGCCCGGCGCAAGGGGGCGGTCATCCTGCGCCGGGACCAGGCCAAGGTCGCGCAGTCGGACCAACAGCTCCTGCAATCCGGTCCGTCCGGTGAGGACTTCACCCACACGGACCCCTGGCGCGTGCTGCGCATCCAGAGCGAGTTCGTTGAGGGGTTCGGCACGCTGGCCGATCTCGGGCCCGCGATCGCCGTGTTCGGGTCCGCCCGGACCCCGCGGGGATCCGCGAGCTACGAGCAGGCCGTCGCCGTCGGCAGGCTGCTGGGCGAGGCCGGCTACGCCGTGATCACCGGGGGCGGGCCGGGGGCGATGGAGGCGGCCAACCAGGGCGCCTTTGCGTCGGACGCCGTATCGGTCGGGCTGGGGATCGAACTGCCCTTCGAGACCGGCATGAACGAGTGGGTCGACCTCGGGGTCAATTTCCGCTATTTCTTCGCCCGCAAGACGATGTTCGTGAAGTACTCGCAGGGCTTCGTCGTCCTGCCCGGTGGCTTCGGGACGCTCGACGAGCTCTTCGAGGCGCTCACGCTGGTCCAGACGCAGAAGGTCACCAGTTTCCCGATCGTGCTGTTGGGCGTGAGCTACTGGAGCCCGCTGATCGACTGGTTGCGCGACACCGTGGCACAGGAGGGGGCGATCTCCACCGCGGACCTGGATCTCATCCGCCTCACCGACGACCCGGTCGAGGCCGTGCAGTGGGCCACCCGGGGCCACGACCTGTCCACCGGGCAGGCCTAGCCATGCAATACCTGCTGGTGTTCGCCGGCGTCGTGCTGATCGGCGCGGTGGTCTTCCTGGCCGTGGGCAAACGACGGGCCGGGAACGGGCCCGAGCCGTCCTCAGGCGGGCCGATCCTTGGCCTGGCCGAATCGGTGCCGTCGCTGCCTCCGGTACTGCTCCCCGAGCGGCCGGCGGCGGAGGACATTGCGCGGATGCGCCTGGGTGTGGGCCTGCGTGGCTACCGTTGCGACCAGGTCGACGAGGTGCTGGCGGTGTTGGCCGGTGAAATCGACCGGCTCCAGGAGGAGCTCGATGCGACACGGCGTGGACCTGTGATTAGCACCACGAACCATTCTCCGGAATAATGTGAAGTGCAGGTTGAAAAGATGGGGGCGTCGAACCTCGCCCTCGTCACAGACGATCCGCGGGCCCGGGTGGGACCGTGACATCCAGGAAGGAAGTCAGCATTAATGGCTGCGATGAAACCGCGTACCGGGGATGGCCCCATGGAGGTTACCAAGGAAGGCCGTAGCCTCATCATGCGGGTTCCCATTGACGGTGGGGGGCGCCTGGTCGTTGAATTGAACGCGGACGAGGCAGCGGAGCTGAAGGCCTGCCTGGTGGGCGTCACCGGCTGATCGTCTCCGCGAGAACCGGAACAAGGTAGAAGGCAGGAACGGCGGCAGCGGCCGGGTTCCTGCCTTTTGCGTGCCCGGGATGCGGCCCGGCAGGCGGGTCAGGCGGTGCGCACCGCCAGGAGCAGGCCACTGCCGGTGGGCACCGTGGTGACCGCCAGGTCCTCGTTCTCGCGCAGCATCCGTCCGATCTGCCGGGCGGCGACGGTACTGCGCTCGCGGACCGCCGGTTGCGGGACCCGGTCGCCGTCGAGCGCGTCGTTGATGATCAGCATCCCGCCCACGCGCAGGAGCCGGACGCCGTGCTCGGCGTAGTCCACGAGGTTGGGCTTGTCCGCGTCGATGAACACCAGGTCGTAGGCGCCGTCGGTCAGGCGGGGGAGCACGTCCCGGGCGCGGCCGCCGATGGTGCGCGTGCGGTTGGCGGGGATGCCCGCATCGAGGTAGGCCTGGCGCGCCGCATTCAGGTGGTCCACGTCGATGTCGATGGTCGTGAACACCGCCTGTGGCGAGAGCCCGCGCAGCAGGCTGACGCCCGAGACGCCGACCCCGGAACCGACCTCGACCACGGTGCGCGCCTTCGAGTTGGCGGCCAGGACCTGGAGCAGCGACGCGATGCCGGGGCCGACTGGTTCGACGCCGAGTTCGTAGGCGCGTTCGCGCGCCCGGGTGATCACGTCGTCCTCGACGGGCAAGGCCTCGGTGTAGGACCAGCTGCTGTGCTTGTCGGAGCTCATGGGGTGGGATGTTTCCTCGGGATCGGGGGTGCGGTGCCTGGGGGCCGTGACGGCCCCGATCCATCTTAGCGCCGCATTCGGGTGCCCTGATATGGAGGCATCCGCCCAGTGGTTCTACAGGATCTTCACAGGATGATCCGGAACAATCGACAACGTGATTGTCAATAGGAACCCCGAAGCCGGTGACGCTGTCGAGCGCACCGGACAGGACGACGGCGTGCCCTCCTGGGATGAAATCGTGAAGAACCACTCCGCGAAGGTCTTCCGGCTGGCCTACCGCCTCACCGGCAACCGCTTCGACGCCGAGGACCTGACCCAGGAGACCTTCGTCCGCGTGTTCCGGTCCCTGCACAACTTCACCCCCGGAACCATCGACGGCTGGCTGCACCGCATCACCACCAACCTCTTCCTCGACCAGGCCCGACGGCGGAACCGCATCCGCTTCGATGCCTTCGCCGAGGACGCCGAGACGCGCCTGCCCGGCAAGGATCCGGGCCCGGAGCGCACCTTCGAGTACAACAACCTCGACATCGACATCCAGGGGGCCCTGGACGAGCTCGCCCCGGACTTCCGCGCCGCCGTCGTCCTCTGCGATCTGGAGGGGCTCTCCTACGAGGAGGTGTCCGAGACGCTCGGCGTCAAGCTCGGCACCGTCCGCTCGCGGATCCACCGCGGCCGCTCGCAGCTGCGCGTCAAGCTCTCCCACCGCGACCCGCATCCAGCCGCAAGCCGCAACCGAACCAAGGTGGGGCCCGCGGTTTCCGAGGCGGGCTGATGTTCCATCGACACGCCCGGCGCATCGAGGACTACCTCGACGGCGAGCTGGACGCGCACCAGCGCGCAGCATTGGAACGGCATGTGGGCGAGTGCGCCGATTGCCGGCTCCAGCTGGAGGACCGGCGTCGGCTCAAACGGCGCCTGCAATCGCTGAACTCCGCCACGCACGAGCAGGGCCTGCCCGACGATGCCCTGCTCGGAAGGCTGCGAGAGAGCCCGTGGACCCCGAGTTCGCCCACGGTGTTCTCCGCGGCATTGGATGACCACGGGCATGCTGCGCGATTGCGCGCCATGGCCCCGACCCTGGCTTCCGCCGCGGTGGTCGCCATGCTCGCCGCGGTGCTGTGTGCCGCCTGGATGCTCGGCGGATCGGTGTCCGGTTCGGGGGACGGCCCCCTGGCCGAGTCCTGGTCCGAATCCGCGACCGAGCTCGGCGCCGCCGACCTCAGTGCCCTGCGCGCCTCCGGTTGGAACTGCCCCACCATGCGCTCGGCCGGCCTGGAACTGGTCCGCGCGACCGGCAGCCGCGTCAACGGGGTCGACCATGTCACCCTGGAATTTTCCGGTAACGACGGACGGCTGGCACTGACCGAATCGCGGACCCCGGGCGTGGCGTTGCTGCAGGCACCGTTCTCCCGCACCGGTGGCGACGTGAAGCAGACGGCATCGCACATCGTCGGCACGCAGGCACCGCACCTGCGCAACATCGACGGCGAGACCGTCGGGGTGGCCCCCCTCGACGGCGGAACCCAGCTCGACATGCACACGGCCACCTATGCAGTGCACTCGTCCTTGAAGGGCAGCGCCACCGAGGCCGTCGTGGACCGCGTCGTGGCTACCGAGCACGCACGCCTCGCCCCGCAGACCCGCAGCAGCGACGGCGTGCTGGGCCGGTTGGGCCGGGGCATGTCCCGGCTGCTGGTCCTGGACACGGACCACTAGATGCGAAGCAGTGCAGCGGTTGGCTCGGGACGACGCACCGGGGCGGGTCCACGGAGTTCGGGCCAGCGTCGCGGAACAGGTAATCTCTAGACGTGTTCGGAATTAACGGTGGCGAGTTCCTCATTCTCGCGGTGTTGGCGGTCTTCGTGCTGGGCCCCGACAAGCTCCCGGTCTATGCGCAGCAATTGGCGCGCCTGGTCAAGGAAGTACGCCGCATGGCCACCGGTGCCAAGGAGCAGCTCCGCGAGGAGGTCGGCGACGAGATCGCGGACATCGACTGGCGCAAGCTGGACCCGCGGCAGTACGACCCCCGCAAGATCATCAAGGAAGCCCTGCTCGACGACGATGACGACGATGCGCCCGCTGGACCACGGCCTGCCGCGGAGAAGCAGAAGGCCCTGGCGGCACCGGCCCCGGTGCGCACCGGCGGTGCGGTGCTCACGGCCGGCGAACGGGCGCCGTTCGACCTCGAAGCCACCTGAGCCGCTGGCCCCCGCTGTACCGGTGGACGGGGCCCCACCCCTAGGCAGCGGTCAGTGTGTCGGCGTCACGCCCAGGCTGAGCCCCGCCAACCCGCGCGGACGATGGGACAGGGCGCGGGCGATCGCCGTGATGTGACGGGCGGACGCCGTCTGCGGCGCCGCGATGACCACCGGGGTCCCGGCATCCGCGGACTCCCGCAGGCGCGGGTCCAGGGGGATCTCGCCCAGCAGCGAGACCTCGGTGCCCAGCGATGCGGTCAGCCGTTCGGCCAACAGGGCCCCGCCTCCGGTACCGAACGGGTACATCCGTTCGCCGTCGGGCAACTCCAGCCAGGACATGTTCTCCACCACCCCGATGACCTGTTGGCCGGTCTGCGCGGCCAGCGCCCCGGCACGCTCGGCGATCGCCGCGGCCGAGGCCTGCGGGGTGGTCGCCACGAGGATCGAGGAGCCGGGCAGCAGCTGGCCCACGGAGATCGCCACATCCCCGGTCCCGGGGGGCAGATCCAGCAGCAGGACGTCCAGGTCACCGAAGTGCACGTCGGTGAGGAACTGCTCCAGGGCGCGGTGCAGCATGGGTCCGCGCCAGATGACCGGCTGGTTCCCCTCGACGAACATGCCGATCGAGATGACCTTCACCCCGTGGGCGACGGGCGGCAGGATCATCTCGTCCACCCGGGTCGGGGCCTGGGTGATGCCCATGAGCCCCGGGACCGAGAATCCGTGGACATCGGCGTCGATGATGCCCACCCGCATCCCGTCGGCGGCCATGGCACACGCCAGGTTCACGGTCAGGCTCGACTTGCCCACACCGCCCTTGCCGCTGGCCACGGCGATGACCCGGGTCAGCGATCCCGGCTCGGTGAACGGGATGGTGGTGCGTTTGAGCCCGTCCTTCAGGGTGGCCCGTTGCTGCGGTGTCATGACGCCGAGTTCGACCTCCACGGCGGTGATGCCCGCGACGGAGGCCACGGCGGCGGCAGTGTCCGCCTCGATCGTATTGCGCAGCGGACACCCGGAAATGGTGAGCAGGACGCGCACGTGGGCGGTGCCATCCGCCGCGACGCGCACGTCGTCGACCATGCCGAGCTCGGTGATCGGGCGCCGTAGTTCGGGATCCTGCACCGTGCCCAGCGCGTCGCGGACGGCCGCCTCGAGGGATCCGGCGGTACTGCTGGTGGCCAAGCTACTCGACGCTCCCTTCGGTGCCGGAAGCGGGCGGGCCCCGGCGGGCCGGCCGCACGCGGGGCAGTGAGGTGGTGGCCTCGGAGACCTTTTCCCGCCGCTTGGGCGCCTTGCCGCGCAGCCGGATGTCCTCGCCGTCGTTGGATTCCACGAGTTCCTCCAGGGCGGAGCGCAGTTCGCTGCGCACGTAGTCGCGGGTGGCCACATCGCGCAGGACGATGCGCAGGGCGGCCAGCTCGCGGGTGAGGTATTCGGTGTCGTAGAGGTTCCGTTCGGCCCGGTTGCGGTCCTCCGTGAAGGAGACCTTGTCCCGGTCGTCCTGCCGGTTCTGGGCCAGCAGCAGCAGCGGGGCCGCGTAGGAGGCCTGCAGCGAGAGCATGAGCGTCAGGGCGGTGAAGCCCAGCGCCGCCGAATCGAAGCGCAGCGATTGCGGGCCCCACGTGTTCCAGGCCAGCCAGAACACGCAGAAGATCGACATGTAGACCAGAAACGCCGGGGTGCCCATGAAGCGGGCAAACCCCTCGGTGGCCTTGCCGAACGCGTCCGGGTTCGGCGAGACCCGCGGCCACAGCCGGGCCCGGGCCCCCAACGGGGTGTCCAGACCGGATCCCGTGCTCTTCTGCTCAGCCATGGCTCGTAGTCCCCTTCACTTCTGTCTCGTCGTCGTGTGTTCGCCAGTCCTCGGGCAGGATGTGGTCCAGGACGTCATCGACGGTGACCGCCCCGACCAGCCGGCCATCGCGGTTCACCACCGGCAACGAGGTCAGGTTGTAGGCGGCCAGCATGCGGGAGACCTCGCTGATGTCGGCCACGTCCAGGACCGGTTCCAGGTCGGTGTCCAGGATGTTCCCGACCTGTTCCGGCGGCGGATAGCGCAGCAGGGCCTGGATGTGGACCATGCCCAGGTATCGTCCCGTGGGTGTTTCCAGGGGCGGACGGCACACGAACACGCTGGAGGCCAGGGCCGGGCTGATTTCCTCCTGGCGCACGTTGGCCAGCGCCTCGGCGACCGTGGTCTCGGGGGCCAGGACGATCGGCACCGGGGTCATCATCGACCCCGCGGTGTTTTCCTCGTATTCGAGCAGGCGGCGGACGTCCTTGGCTTCCTCGGGCTCCATGAGCTGCAACAGGGCCTCCTGTTGGCCCTCGTCGAGCTCGTTGAGCAGGTCGGCGGCGTCGTCGGGGTCCATCTCCTCCAGCACGACGGCGGCGCGCTCCATGTCGAGGGAGGAGAGGATCTGCACCTGTTCGTCGTCGGGCAGTTCCTGGAGGACGTCGGCCAGCCGGTCATCCGTCAGTTCGGTGGCGACCTCGACGCGGCGCTTGCCGCTCATCTCATGCAGCGCCTCGGCGAAGTCGGCCGGCTTGAGTTCCTCGTGGGCGGCGACGAACTGGGTGGCGGCCTGCGGGGCATCGCGGCTGTCGTGCTGGATCTCGTCCCACGCGACCAGCACCCGGTGCCCGCGGGCCAGTCGGCGCAGCGCCCGGAACCCACCTGTGGGTTCGCCACGGCGGATGTAGTAGTCGGACAGGGCCCAGTCCCCGTTGCGCAGCTGCTGCAGCCCGATGTCCTCCACCACGCCCGATCCGGAGCCGTCGGTGAAGGCCACCGCGCGGTCGAAGAGCTCGGCGACGACGAGGGTCTCGGCCCCGCGCTGCTGGAAACGGCGCAGGTTCACCAGGCCGGAACAGATGATCTGGCTCGATTCCATCGCCTGGACGCGCGTCATCGGGACGAACACGCGTTTCTTCCCGGGCACCTCCACGACCAGGCCGACGCCGAGGGCCTGTTTTTGCGGTCCGCGGTCGAACACGACGACATCCCGCAGCCGGCCGAGACGGTCGCCCAGGGGGTCGAAGACATCGAGGCCGAGCAGGCGGGCAATGAATACCTTGTTGGATGAGCTGCTCACCCTCCTAGGCTACTGCCTGTGCCCTCGCGGCGGACGGGCCGACGCGACGGGTGATTCCCGGTTCACCAGCAGCGATAACGACCCACCCCTGCGCCTCGACAAGGCAGAATGGGTACATGAGTTCACCGATCGGCGCCACCCCGAACGCCTCCGCCCACCTCTCGCTGCCCCGCGGCGAGATCCTGGGCCGTTATGATTCCTACCTGGACGCGCAGAAGGTGGTCGACTATCTGGCCGACCACGACTTCCCCGTCGCCGGGGTGAGCATCATCGGCAACGACCTCAAGACCGTCGAACGCGTCACCGCCAAACTGAGCTATCCGAAGGTCGCCATGGCCGGCGCCGCCCAGGGCGCCATGTTCGGCATCTTCGTCGGACTGATCCTGAGCATCTTCGGGCCGAACGGCGGGATCACGCAGATCCTCTCCTCCGTCGGCCTGGGCATGGCCATCTGGATGATCGTCGGCGTGGTGAGCTACTCGTTCCGCAAGGGCAAGCGCGACTTCTCCTCCTCCAGCCAGGTCATGGCCACCAACTACGACGTCGTTGTCGCCTTCGAGCACGCCGCCGCCGCCCGCGAGTTGGCCTCCAAGCTGCCGATGAGCCGCGTCGGAGCCCAACAGGTCAATCCCGCCTGGGCCCCGGCACGCCACCAGGGACCGGCCTCCACGGGTGCCCCCCAGGACAACCCCGGGCACGACGCCGGTGCCTCCCCGGCCCCGGCACCCGCTGCCCAGCCCCAGCAGGCGGCCGGACCGGAGCGGTCCGGTGACGACGCCGTCGAACCGGCGGCTGCGCAACCCGCCCCGGCAGCTTATTCGGACCTGCCCGATGGCAGGCCGCAATACGGCATCCGGGTCGCCCCCGAACAGCACCCGACGGTTCCCGCCCCCGCCCCGGCGCCCCGCGGGCCCGAGGACGGGCAGGACCCGGCACGGCAGGACGACCCGCCGCACGACGGCGACAACCCGCGCCCCTAACCGCCCAGGATGCGCAGCACGTCCTCGTCGGTGAGCTGCTCGTACCCCGCGTAGAACGCTCCCACCGCACCGAACTGTTCGGGCTGGCGCGGGCAGATGACCTCGTCGGCGAAGCCCGCCAACTCCGCGCAGACCTCCGGCGGTCCGACGGGGGCCGCGACGACGACCCGCTCCGGATGGCTCTGGCGCACCACCTGGATGGCCGCCCGCATGGAGGCCCCGGTCGCCAACCCGTCGTCGCAGAGGATCACCGTCCGCCCGGACAGATCGATGCCGCGCCCGCGCAGGTAGGAACCCTGGCGGCGGACGAGTTCCACCGATTCCTGGTTCCGGACGTCGTCCAGGACCTCGCGGGTGCGTTTTTCCGCCGGGATCGAGGCCAGGACGTGGTCCATCCTGACCTCGGCCTGGTGCGGGCCGTGGGCGGCCAGCGCGCCGAAGGCCAGTTCCTCATGCCCCGGGACGCCGAGCTTGCGGACGATGAGCGCGTCGAACGGTGCGCCGATGGACCGCGCAACCTCCGCCGCGATGGGCACCCCGCCGCGCGCCAGCCCGAGGACGACGACGTCGCGACGTCCCTGGTACGCGGTGAACTGGCCGGCCAGCTGCTGCCCTGCGTAATGCCGATCGGTGAAGGGCCGTGGTGCCCCGAATGAAGGTCCCATGGCCCCAGTGTGACCGCGATCACTGCGGGAGGCCAGTCCCGGGCGTGGCGTCGGCGGGACGGCGCGATGGCCTCCATCTGCGAAGCTGTCACCATGACCGTCTACTTCGAGTGCACCACGTCAACCAGGATGCCGAAGGCGCAGCTCTTCGACCTGGCGCGCAGCATCGATGCCCACCAGGAATCGATGGCCCACTCCCGCGAAAAGGCGGTCTCCGGTGTCCGTTCCGGTCTCATATCACTCGGTGAGGACGTGACGTGGCGGGCGTGGCACTTCGGGTTCCCCCTGCGGATGACCAGCCGGGTGACCCACCTGGATGCCCCCGACTCCTTCGTCGACGAGCAGGTCAGGGGGCCATTCCGGCGATTCCGCCACGTCCATGAATTCTCCTGGGACGCCGAAACCCACGACACCACGATGATCGACCGGATCGAATTCACGGCGCCCTGCGGACCGCTCGGACGCCTCGTCGAGAAACTGGTCCTGGCCCGCTACCTCCGGCACTTGATCGAGCAGCGCAACAGGTACCTCGTCGGCGACTATCCAGCCTGAACCGTGCGGTGCCGGTGGCCGACCGCCGGCGTCCACCACGCCGCTGGACAATCGGACGCTGGCCGACGGAAGATGACGGTTGTATCGGGTGTCGATGTGCCAGGGGCGGATCCCATCCAGCGACAACTGCCGGGAGGCTCCATGCCGACGTCACCGCACCCACCCACCACCGGCCAGCTTGCCGGCGCGCTCGACGATGTCGCCGTGCTGGTCCGGGGCATCCGTTCCGACCAGTGGACTGCGCCGACACCCTGTACCGACTGGAACGTGCGCGACGTGCTCGCCCATGTGGTGGGCATGAACCTGGTCTTCGCGGCCATGCTCGGTGACCGGAAACCACCCGAACGGTCACAGGACCCGCTGGGGGATGACCCGGTGGCCGCCTACGTCGAGTCTGCCTCCGCGCTGCTGGCCGCCTTCGAACGGCCCGGCACCCTCGAGCGGGCCTTCAGCAGCCCGCTCGGCGACGCCACGGGTGCCGCTCGGCTGCAGATCCGCCTCTACGACCTGCTGGCCCACGGGTGGGACCTGGCGAAGGCCACCGGCCAATCCCTCGGTGTGTCCGAGGAACTGGCCGCGGACTCCTTGCTTTTCGCGCGCGCCCAGCTCTCCCAGCGGGCCAGGGACGGACGGTTCGGTCCACCGCAGCCCGTTCCCGACGATGCCCCCGCGCTGATCCGGCTGGTCGCCTTCCTGGGGCGGCCCGTCGGGAGTGGCGATGACCGCCCGGGATCGTCGGCAGGGAAGTAGCCGACCTCCGCCAGGGTCAGCCACCTGCCCATGCACGACGACGAGCTGCACCTCGACGCGGACACCGTTCGCCACCTGGTCGACGACCAGTTTCCCCGGTGGCGGCAACAACGAATCCGGCGCATCACCACGGACGGGACCGACAACGCGATCTTCAGGATCGGAGGTGAATGGGCCGCCCGGTTTCCGCTCCGGCCCGCCGACCCGGCCGGCATGCGCGCGGTGCTCGACCGGCAGGCCGCCGCCATGGACGCGTTGGCCGCGGCCAGTCCCGTCGCCACGCCGACTCCGGTCGTCGTGGGCGAACCGAGGCACGGTTATCCGCTGCCGTGGTCCGTGCAGACGTGGCTGCCCGGGACTGTCGCCACACCGCGCGGACTGGAGCGGTCCGCCCCCTTCGCCCGCGATCTGGCCGGGCTCATCGCTGCCCTGCGCGCCGCGGATACACAGGGGCGGCATTTCGCGGGCGGCGGCCGCGGCGGGGACCTCCGGGACTCCGACGAGTGGATGGAAACCTGCCTGCGCGAAAGCACCGGACTGCTCCCGGTGGAGCGGCTGGGAGGGGTGTGGGCGGGCTTTCGCCGCCTGCCACCCGGCGGTCCCGCGGCGATGACCCACGGCGATCTCACTCCGGCGAACCTCCTGGTCGGTGGTGGCCGGCTCGTCGGGGTCCTGGACGGCGGGGGCTTCGCACCCGCCGACCCGTCGCTGGATCTGGTGGCCGCGTGGCACCTGCTCGATGGCCGACGGCGGGACCTGCTGCGCCGCCTGCTGGGCTGCAGCGACCTCGAGTGGGCGCGCGGAGCCGCCTGGGCATTCCAGCAGGCGATGGGACTGGTCTGGTACTACCGGGACAGCAACCCGGGAATGGCCGAGCTCGGGCGGACGACCCTCGCCCGCATCCTCGTTGACCCGGTGTCGTAGACTCCTGCCGTGGCCGGGCCGCGACCCGCCTGACGAGTGGCCACCACCGACGGTTTGGTTTCCGCGGGCAACGAATCCGGGTGCCCGGTGTTTGAATGGGCAGGTGACACCCACTTCTTCCGCCCCAGAAGCCGCCGACGCGCCGGATCCCGGCCGCTGGCGCATCCTCGCCGTCCTGCTGGCCACCATGTTCATGTCCCTGGTCGGGGTGAGCATCGTCAACGTCGTGCTGCCCTCCATCCAGACCGGGCTGCATGCGGACGACACGGACATCCAATGGGTGCTCTCCGGGTACGCGTTGACCTTCGGCGTGGTGCTGGTGGCCGCCGGACGTGCCGGGGACATCGTGGGCCGCGCCCCGATCTTCCTGGCCGGCGTCGTGATCTTCACACTCTCGTCGGTGGGTGCGGGCCTCGCCCCGGATCCACTGACCCTGAACATCGCCCGCTTCATCCAGGGACTGGGCTCCGGACTGCTGAACCCGCAGGTCGTCGGGATGATCCAGCACAACTTCCGCGGCCGCGAACGCGGGCGGGCGTACGGGGCGCTGGGCAGCGTCGTCGGGGTCTCGGTGGCCATCGGCCCCCTGCTCGGCGGGGTCATCATCCAGCTCTTCGGTGCCGAGACCGGATGGCGCTGGACCTTCCTGGTCAACGTTCCCGTCGGCATCGTCGTGGTCATCCTGGCCCTGATGTGGTTCCCCCGCCCGCTGCTGACCCGGCGGCCCGCGTCCCCGGCGGCCCACCCTGACGAACGCACCCGGGCCGACGCCCCGGTCGAGGCAGAGGTGCTGGTGGAACCGGACGTGGCGAGCACCGGCAAGGCACGACGACGGGGTGCCCGGGACCGCGACCTGGACCCGGTCGGCGCCGTCCTGCTCGGGGTGGCGGTGTTGGCCCTGCTGCTGCCGTTCGTGCAGGGGGAGCCGACGATCTTCACGTGGCTGTTGCTGCCGGCGGGCCTGGCGCTCATGGCCGCGTGGGTGGCGTGGGAGAAGCGCTACCGGGCCCGTGGCCGCAGCCCCATGGTCGACCTGGACCTGTTCCGAACCGGGAGCTTCACCTACGGCACGCTGATCGCCGGACTGTATTTCCTCGGTGTGACCAGCGTCTGGGTGCTGGTGGCGCTGTACCTGCAGAACGGGTTGCAGATGACCGCCCTGGAAACCGGGCTGATGGGCTTGCCGGCCGCGCTGACCTCCGCCGTCGTCTCCAACTGGGCCGGAAAACGCGTCATGGACTACGGCCGGAAGATCGTCATCGGCGGCATCCTGGCCTCCCTGCTCGGCCTGGGGTTGAGCATCCTGGTCATCCAGCTGCACGCCCACACCGGGTTCTCGATCTGGTGGCTGGCGTTGGCACTGCTGTTCATCGGGGTCGCGCAGGGGGCCGTCATCTCCCCGAACCAGACGTTGACGCTCACCGACGTGCCGTTGCGCTACTCCGGCAGCGCCGGCGGGGTGCTGCAGACCGGCCAGCGCATCGGCACCGCCGTCGGCCTGGCCTTGGTGACCGCCATCTTCTTCGCCACGCAGGCCGCCAGCGACTGGGAGGGGGCCTTCACCACCGGGTTCGCGGTGATCGCCGCCGTCGTGCTGGTGACGCTCGGTGTGGCCCTGGCCGACGAACGGCGGCGCCGCAGGCAATGACCTGCGGGGCCGACGCCTGGACTCCTGCGACGGACCGGCCTAGGGGCCGCACCCGCCGGGCTTCAAGATGTAGCCGACGTCGGAGAGCTCTGCGTAGTCCTTGCCGTCCACGCTGTACCTGACCTGCAGCCTGCCCACAGTGACGTGGGCCCCGGTTGATGTCACCGTGCCTCGTACGGCCACTCCAGCTTCCTGGCCGGGGTCCACCACGTATCCGACCGCGGGTTCCAGGACCGAGAACAGTTTCCTTTAGTGCCTATCGCCATCCACTGATTCGGCGGACCAATATAACTTTCCCTCGCTCTTCCTCAGGTCCCAGGCGCGCGCATCCACTGCCTTGACGTTGACGGGATCGAGAAGTTCCACGGAGTGGAGTGTCGCGGCCTGCCCGGTGTGGTTTAGGGCAACGCCGGCAAAATTCACCTCCGAACCATTTTCCGGCAGTGGACCGCAGATGTGGTTCCCGGCGGGGCCATTTTCGTCGCTGCCGATCGTCAGTGGCCCGTCCTGGTTTGCCCGGGGGCCGCATCTCCGGCTGTGCATGCCGCGAGCAACAGCATCGCCGTGGCGGCGGCCGCCACGTGGAATCCGAGGCGGGTCACGTGGTGATCCTCAATTTCCGCCGGGATCGACATGACAGGCGGCAGCGGGTGCGTCCATGGCCATGACGGACGACGGACTGGCTTAAGGGCCGCATCCACCAGGAACCATTTCATATTCCGTGTTCGACACTTCGGCATACTCCTTGCCGCCCAGGTCGTACCGGACCAGGATCCGTCCCACCGCGACGTCCTTGTCCGGCTCGGCGATTACTGCGGGTACGGCCACACCAACATCGGCGCCCGGTTCGACGATGTACCCGCCGGCCGCCTGCATGGCCTTGAGAGGCCCTTTGAAATACTTGTTTCCTTCCTCCTGGTACGTCCAGAAATACAGGGCACCCGCCGTGCGCACATCCCACGCGCGGCCGCCGTCGACGTGGAGGTTGACCGCGTCGACCAGTTCGACTGCCTTGATTTCCGCGCGTTCCTTGGTCGGGTTCATGATGATGTCGGCGAACCCCACCTCGGAGCCAGGCTCCAGCAGTCGTGAACAGTAGGTATTCCCCGGCGGGCCTCCGGCATTTCCAAAGTCCAGCGGCCCGGACTGGTCGGGCTGGATCGGGCCGGGGGAACCAGCACACGAAGGGAGGGCGATGCACACCACGGCGACGCACGAGGCTGCCAAGAGACGGTTCATCTGGAAACCTTGTTGGCGGCATGGGTGCCATTGTCAGCGGCGTGGTCGTAGTGCCGGCGTTCCCGCCGGTCGCCGGGCCCCGCATCGATGCGCACAGTGGATGGGTTCGCGGTCCTGCCGCCGATGGAAGCAGTCGGCCCGCCCGGGTAGTTGATCAAGTAATGCATGCCGCCCCCATGGTCCACCCGCTGGATGGATGAAATCTACTGCGCGGTGGGACGGGGTGGCAAGAGGAACCCATAGGTGGGAGATTCGGCATCGCGCCGGTGACCCTGGTGGTGGCCCTGGCAGACGAACGGCGGCGCCGCAGGCAATGACCTGCGGCGCCGCCGTCGTACGCGGTGACCTGCGTGGTGCGCAGGGCGGGTGTGCCTAGAGCTGGTGGCCCATCTTGAAGCCGACCTCTTCGCCGGGCTCGTCCTTGAGGGCGTCGCCCGGGGCGCGGGTGTAGGAGAAGCCGTCGGCACCGACCGTGACGGCCATCTCCGACTTGTCCTCGCGAACGTTCACCTGCTGCGGGTTGCCGTCCAGGTCCAGGACCAGGGAGGCCTCGGTGTACCAGGACGGAACGACGGCGTTGCCCCACCAGTCGCGGCGCTGGTTGTCGTGGACGTCCCAGGTGATCGTGGGGTTGTCCGGGTCGCCGGTGTAGTAGTCCTGCGTGTAGATCTCGATGCGGTGGTCGTCCGGATCCAGGATGTACAGGTAGAACGCGTTGGAGACGCCGTGGCGTCCGGGGCCGCGTTCGATCCGGTCGGAGATGCGCAGGGCGCCCATCTTGTCGCAGATCTGGATGATGTTGTGCTTCTCGTGGGTGGCGAAGGCGACGTGGTGCATGCGCGGGCCGTCGCCGCCGGTCAGGGCGGTGTCGTGCACGGTCTGCTTGCGGTGCATCCACGCGGCGTACGTGACGCCGTCGGAGTCCTGGATGTCCTCGGAGACGCGGAAGCCCAGGCCCTCGAGGTATTCGCGGCCGCGCGGCACGTCGGGGGTGACCTGGTTGAAGTGGTCCAGGCGGACCAGTTCGCCGGCGGAGTAGAGGTCGTAGCGCTGGTGCAGGCGTTCGACGTGCTCGACGTCGTAGAAGAACTCGTAGGGGAAGCCCAGCGGGTCCTCGACGCGGACGGAGTCGCCGATGCCGCGCACGAAGCCCTCCTTGCGGCGTTCGGTGCGGCAGCCGAGTTCCTTGAAGTACGCCTCCGCGGCGTCGACCTCTGCGGGGGACTTGACCCGGTAGGAGAAGGCGGCGACGGCGGCGACCGGGCCCTTGCGCAGCACCAGGTTGTGGTGGATGAACTCCTCGAAGGAGCGCAGGTAGATGGCCTCCTCGTCCTCGAAGGTCACGTGCAGGCCGAGCAGGTCGACGTAGAACTCGCGGGATTTCGCCAGGTCGGTGACGACGATCTCCATGTAGGCGCAGCGGACGATGTCCGGTGCGGCAACCGAGGTGGTGGTGGTCTTGATGGTCATGATGCTTCCTTAGTGCGGAGGGAGGGGAGGGGCTGGGGGCCGGCGGCCTAGGCCTTGCCGAAGACGGGGTTGTGGACCTCGCCGAGGTTGATGTGCACTGCCTGCTGGTCGGTGTAGAAGTCGATGGAGCGGTAGCCGCCCTCGTGGCCCAGCCCGGAGGCCTTCACGCCGCCGAAGGGGGTGCGCAGGTCGCGGACGTTGTTGGAGTTCAGCCACACCATGCCGGCCTCGACGTCCTGCGAGAAATTGTGCGCCCGCTTCAGGTCGTTGGTCCAGATGTAGGCGGCCAGGCCGTACTTGGTGTTGTTGGCCAGGGCGAGCGCCTCCTCGTCCGAATCGAACGGGGTGATGGCGACGACCGGGCCGAAGATCTCCTCCTGGAAGATCCGTGCCTCGGGGGCGACGTCGGCGAAGACGGTCGGCTGGATGAAGTTGCCTTCCGGGAACTCGTCCGGGCGTCCGCCGCCGGCGACCAGGCGGGCCTCGGTCTTGCCGATCTCCACGTAGGACATGACCTTCTCGTAGTGCTCGGGGTGGACCAGGGCGCCGACCTCGGTGGCCGGATCGTGCGGCAGGCCGACCTTCACGCGCTTCGCCTGGGCGGCGTAGCGCTCGACGAACTCGTCGTAGATGCCGCGCTCGACCAGGATGCGCGATCCGGCGGTGCAGCGTTCGCCGTTGAGCGAGAAGACCCCGAAGATGGTCGCATCGATGGCGGCGTCCAGGTCGGCATCGGCGAAGACGACGGCGGGGGACTTGCCGCCCAGCTCCATCGACAGCCCCTTCAGGTACGGTGCCGCGTTGGCGAAGATCAGCTGGCCGGTGCCCGACTCGCCGGTGAAGGAGATCAGCGGCACGTCGGGGTGCTTGACCAGCGAGTCGCCGGCGAAGCCCTCCTCGCCGTAGCCGTGGACGATGTTGAACACGCCCGCCGGCAGTCCGGCCTCCTCGAAGATGCCCGGCCACAGCGACGCGGACAGCGGGGTGAACTCGGCCGGCTTGAGCACCACGGTGTTGCCGGAGGCCAGCGCGGGTCCGAGCTTCCAGGACTCGAGCATGAACGGGGTGTTCCAGGGGGTGATGAGCCCGGCGACGCCGATCGGCTTGCGGTTGACGTAGTTGGCCTGCCGGCCCGGGACCTTGAACGCGTCGTCGTGCTGGGCGACGATCAGGTCGGCGAAGAAGCGGAAGTTCTCCGCGGCACGGCGGGCCTGGCCGAGCGCCTGCGTGATGGGCAGGCCGGTGTCGTAGCACTCCATCTCGGCCAGTTCCTGGCCGCGGGTCTCGACGATGTCGGCGATCTTGTGCAGCACGCGGGAGCGTTCGCGCGGCAGCATCGAAGGCCACGGGCCGTTCTGGAAGGCGTCCTTGGCGGCGGCGACGGCGGCGTCGACGTCGGCGACCTTTCCGGAGGCGGCCTTGATGTAGGACTGGTTGGTGACCGGGTCCAGCACGTCGAAGGTGTCGCCGTCGATGGAGTCGACGAGCTGGCCCCCGATGTAGTGCTGCAGGTGGGTGGGCAGGTTCTCCGGCACGAAGTGCTTGCTCATGGTGGTCCTTTCGTGGTGGTTCAAACCGAGGATGCGTGGTTCAGGGGGTTCAGGGGTTTCAGATGGCCGAGGGCGGTTGGCCCGCGGCCGCGAGGTAGGCGTTGAGGGTGTTGGTGCGGTGCTGTCGGGCTGCCCGTTCGATCTGCTCGGCCGGGGCGCGGGTGGCCAGCAGGTCCAGCAGGCCGTCGTGTTCGGCGACCGAGTGGTGGGCCCGGCCGGGGACGTGGTCGAACGAGGAGGTCCTCATCGCCGCCAGCCGCGCCCAGCCGCGGTGGACGAGGTCCAGGATGTGGGGGTTGGGGCAGTTCTCGTACAGGGCCGCGTGGAACTGGTTGTTCAGCTCGGTGAAGCGGCGCGGGTCGAAATCCGTCAGCGTGCGGCGCAGCGACTCGTTGATCACCCGCGCCCGGCCCAGGTCCTCGGCCGTGAGCAACGGGGCGGCCAGGGCGGTGGCCGCACCCTCGATCACCGAGAGCGTCTGCATGGTGTGAAGATACAGTTCGGTGTCCACGGAGGCCACGGTGGCCCCGACGTTGCGTTCGAACAGGACCAGGCCCTCGGCCTCGAGCTTGCGGATCGCCTCCCGGACCGGGACCACGCTGCAGCCGAGCTCGGCGGCGATGGTCCCGAGCACGAGCCGGTACCCCGGGACCAGGGCCCCGGAGGCGATCCGGTCGCTGAGCAGCATGTACGCCTGCTCGGATTTACTGGTGGCCATCATGGGGTGCCTACTGCTGGTCCTGGGTGGCGGGGGAGATGCCGACGGTCGAGTTGCCGGCCGCGATCCACTCGGCGTACTTGGCCTTCCAGGCCGCGTTCATCGGGAACAGCCCGTCGACGGCGTTGCCCAGGCGGACCTGCTCGAAGACGTACTCGTCCATGCGCTCCTGCTCCAGGGCCTCCTCGGCGACCTGCTCGGCCATCACCGGCGGGATGACCAGGATGCCGTCGTCGTCGGCGACGATGATGTCGCCCGGCTGCACGGTGGTCCCACCGCAGGCAATGGTGATGTCGGTATCCCACGGCACGTGCTTGCGCCCCAGTACCGCCGGGTGCGATCCGCTGTAGTACGCGGGGATCTCCAGTCCGGACACGGCGGTCAAATCGCGCACGCCGCCGTCGGTGATGACCGCCACCGCGCCGCGGACCTGGGCGCGCAGGCCCAGGATGTCGCCAAGCGTGCCCGAGCCCTTCTCGCCGCGGGCCTCCATGACCAGGATCTCGCCCTCGTTGATCGAGTCGATCGCCTGCTTCTGGGCATTGAACCCGCCGCCGTGGGACTTGAAGAGGTCCTCGCGGTTGGGCACGAAGCGCAGCGTGCGGGCGGTGCCGATGACCTTGCGGCCGGACTTGGTGCCCTTCAGTCCGTCGATGGAGACGTTGTTCAGCCCGTGCTTGCGCAGCGTGGCGGAGATGGTGGCGGTCGCCACCGCGTTCAGCTTTGCCTTGAGCTCGTCGGTAAGCACGACGGCGGGGCCCGCCGGGGCGGCATCGGCACCTGCCGCGGGGGCGAGGGCACCTGCAGCGGAGGCAGCCTCCTCGGAACCGTAGGCGTCGATGAGGTCCGCGTCGGTCAGGCGGGGCTGGTTCCCGAAGGCGGCCATCGCCGTCGTGCCCTGGGTGACCGGGGTGGACAGGCGTCCGGTGGTCAGGCCGGAGGCGGTGTCGTGGACCTCGACCTCGACGGTGTCGCCGGGGACGATGACCGAGGAACCGGCCGGGGTGCCGGTGAGGATGACGTCGCCGGGCTGCAGGGTCATCAGCTGGGAGAGGTCAGCGACGATGCGGGAGAAGTCGAAGATCAGCCCCGCGGTGGTGTCGTCCTGGACGAGTTCGCCGTTGACCCAGGTGCGCAGGCGCAGCCCGGCCGGGTCCACGGAGGCCGCCGGCAGCAGGGCCGGGCCCATCGGGGTGAAGCCGTCGCCGGATTTGGAGCGGATGTTCGATCCCTTGTCGGCGTATTTCAGGTCGTAGACGCCCAGGTCGTTGGAGGCGGTGACCCAGCCGACGTGGGACCAGGCGTCCGCGGGGGAGACGCGGCGGGCGGTGGTGCCGATGACCAGGGCGACCTCGCCCTCGAAGGCCAGCGCGCGGGTCCCGGCGGGGCGCTCGACCGGCGTTCCGGAGACCGAGAGGGAGGAGGCGGCCTTCATGAAGTAGGACGGGTGCTCCGGGGTGCGGCCGCGCTGGGCGGCGCGCGAGGCGTAGCTGAGGTGGACGGCCAGCACCTTGCCGGCGGCGTCGAGGACGTTCTGGTCGACCGGTGTCGTGCTCGTTGCTGTGTTCGGCTCCATGCCACGGCTCCTCATGTGATGTACGAAATCGTATACGATCCATCATGCCGTGTGGAGCCGGTCACGTCAAGGGGCCGTCCACAGGTCCCGGGGGGTTCGTTGTGGTCCATCGTGCAGATGCGGATGATGGGGGCATGGAGGCTGCTTCGGTGGGATGCCGAGGCCCCGCCAGAGGTCGAGTGGCCCACGGGGCGAAAATGATGAAGACGCCGGTGTTCGTTGTTGCTATTATGTACACATGGGACACCCGTTGAAACTGGTCAGCGTGCGTGATTTGCGCAGCAATCTTTCCGACGTCGTCAGCAGGGTGACGTATGGGGGCGAGCGCATAGGAGTTTCCCGGAACGGAAAGCCGTCGGTGGTCATGGTCAGCGTCGAGGACTATGAGCTCCTGGAATCCTTGGAGGATGCGGCCGATCTGAAGGCCTTCCGCGAGGCCAAGCGCGACGACGATGGAGTCCGCTTCAGCGTTGACGAACTTC
The DNA here is from genome assembly GCF_056680475.1 of Arthrobacter sp. ASL1. Lineage (NCBI taxonomy): Bacteria > Bacillati > Actinomycetota > Actinomycetes > Micrococcales > Micrococcaceae > Arthrobacter > Arthrobacter sp. ASL1. The sequence continues at coordinate 724,827 of NZ_CM155284.1, read as the reverse complement.
GGACCGAGCTCGGCCTGTGACCCACACGGTCACCTTCAGCAGCGCCGCACGTCGGCAACTGAAGAAGCTTGACCGGCAAACACAGCTGAGGCTCCTTGATGCGGCGGAAGCGCTGGGAAGCGATCCGAGGCCTGACGGTTGCCGGAAGCTATCCGGGCAACAGGCATGGCGTATTCGTGTCGGCACCCATCGGATCATTTACGAGGTAGTCGATTCCGAACTTGTTGTCGTGGTGTTGCGTGTGGGCGACCGAAGAGATGTTTATCGAAGTTTGTAGCCGCGCGGCACCGCCCGTCCGCACCTGCCGGCCAGCAAGCGCGGAAAGGGGAACCGCCACATCGATGGATCCGGCTCAGGTGATGCCGAGCCGGAACCACCCGGCCCAGCCTCCGGCGCCGTTCCACCAGGTGCTGTAGGCCTTGCCGTCGGACCCGACGACGAACACGTCCAGCTGCTCCATCACCCGCGAGAGCGCGGTGACGGTGCTTCCCGGTGCGGCCACGCCGCCGGAGACGTTGAACCAGCCGGCCCAACCGGTGGTGTCGTGCCACCAGGTGCTGTAGATCCGGTTGTCGGTGCCCACGGTGAACAGGTCCAGGTGGTTGCTGTAGCGGGCCACCGCCGTCACCTGCGACCCGGGCGAGGCAACCCCGCCGGAGACCTGGAACCAGCTGCCCCATCCTCCGGTGGCGTTCCACCACGTGCTGACGATCTTGCCGTCCTCCGCCGTGGTGAACAGGTCCAGCTGGTCGTGGTGCCGTGCGACCACATTGACGGTGGAGTCGCTGCGGGCCTTCTGACCACCGATCTGGAACCAGGACGACCAGCCACTGCGGTCATCCCACCAGCAACTCCAGACCCGGTTGTCGGTGCCCACGACGAAGAGGTCGAGGTGGAACGGGTAGCGGGCGATGGCGGTGACCTGCGCCCCGTTGGCCGCGACGCCACCGGAAACGTTGAACCAGCCCGACCAGCCGCCGGAGGCATCCCACCAGCAGGACATGACCTTGCCGTCCGAGCCGATCGTGAAGACGTCCAGATGGTCGTTGGTGCGGGAGACGACGTTGACGGTCGATCCCGGACGGGCCACCAGGTTGCCCAGGGCGAACCAGCCGGACCAGCCGCCGTTGCGGTCCCACCAGGCGCTGTAGACCCGGTTGTCGGTGCCCACGGTGAACACGTCCAAATGACCGGAGTACCGCGAGACGCTCGTGACCGGTGAACCGGCTGCCCCGCGGCCACCGGCGGAGGAGATGCCGCCGGAGAGGTGGAACCAGCCGGCCCAGCCGCTGGAGGCATCCCACCAGTCGGACATCGTCCGCCCGGACGCGTCCACGGCGAAGACGTCCAGGTGCTCCGGGTAGCGCGCGATCACGCTGATCGGGGTCCGGGCGCGGGCCTGCAGATCCGCCAGCGGCCCGATGCGATTCCAGATCACCTGGCGGCAGATCCGGCAGAACGGCACCCCCAGGTTGCGCATCTTGCAGTCGTACTCGGGGCGGAAGGCGCCGCAGTGGTAGTAGTGCGCCCCCTCGAACGCACCCACGGTGCCGGCCGGGACCGTGCTGGCCCGGGAATCGACCGCCGCGCAGTTTGGATTGGACATGGTTGGCAGTGCGGTGGCCGCGTTGACGGCCCACCCCCACTTCAGCGTGGCCCGGTTGGTGTTCAGCGTGACGTTCGGTTCGCCGGGCTCACCGGCCGGATGGTGGTCATGCCCGGTCTCGGCGCCACCGGCGTAGTAGGGGTACTCGTCGGCCAGGCCGAACGCGGTGTGCCCGGATTCGTGGATGGCGATCTCCGAGGCACCGGCGGCCAGCGAGAACGTGCCCACCGATCCGCCGGATCCTCCGTAGATCGTCGAGTTGACGACCAGGAGGGCGAGCGTGAACTCCGGAACCTGGCCCGCTGCCGTGGTGAGCACGGTGCCGGCGTTGCAGACCAGCAGGCGGCGGATGCCATTCCCGCCGAAACTGGAATCGAAGTAGGTGCGGACCGTGGCCCCGGTCCCTCCGCCCGAGACCGGGTCGTCGGCTCCGGCATCGGTGGAGTTCACGTTGGTCCGGAAGATGTTGATCGCCGGGGCCAGCTCGTCGAACGGCGGCGTTGCCAACAACGCGGTGGCGAAGGCCGTGCAGGCGGAATTGAAGGCCGCCTGCTGCCCGGCCTGGAAGCCGTCGCCGAGCAGGACGATGTTGAATGCCCGGTTGCGGGGTGCAGAGCCATTGATCTGCGTGGTTCCCGTGACGGAACCGTCGGCGGTAGTCATTTCCCCGCCTCCCCGACTTCGAGGTCGAAGACACCTAGGACGTTTTCGCGCGGTTGCGCCGGGGCCGGGGCAACTCCCCGTTCCCCGGGCAGCGGGGGTGGCGGCACGTCGACGTCGAGCAGGGCGACCTGGCTGGCCGCGTCGGAGGCCGGGACGACGACGGTGAAGGCCCCGCTGGGATGCTCGAGCTCCACCCGGGTGATGGGGTCGCCCGGATCCTCGGGGAAGACCTCGCGACTGGAGGCGTCATGGCGGATGGCCACCCGGGCCAGGGCACGGTCGTCGGCGTCGCGGACCTCGGCGAAGCGTCCGGTGCGGATATCGGGGGCGGCGTCGAACCCGGGGACCAGGACATCGACGGGCTGTTGGTGGATCAGGCGCACGTCGTCGCCGTCGTATTCGAAGATGAGCCGGACTGCTCCGGACGAGTCGGCGGGCTGGTCGGTGTCGGGCATGTCGATCACGGATCCTCAGGGCGAGTGGAGGTCCATCAGCGGCTGGATGTCGTCGGTGGAAACCAGTAGACGCGCGGGGTGCGGGCATGTCAATGTCGGGACGGCTACAGGGCGCCGCAGACGGTCAAGATTCGGTGATGCGCTTGATGGCAGCGAGTGTTTGCGGGATGCCGTCGAGCGCCTGCTGGGTCCTATCGGCGATCTGGCCGGGTGCCGCTTCGCCGTATTTCCCTTCGAACATGGCGATGCCCTCCGGCAGGAAGTCCCACGATTCGCCCAGGACCGTCCCGTGATCCGTGGGGGTCAGGGTGAAGCCCCAGCGGACGTAGTGGCCACCCACCACCCAGGCGAATTCGCGACCGCGCTCGGCGGCCACGACGAGTGACCGGGTCTCCCAAGTGCGATCCGGGAGTTCGTTCCGCCCGGTGAACCAGGCACCGGGTTGGCCCGCGGAGTCATCGTCGTCCCACCAGCACGACGTGCAGATCGGGCTCCACTCGCCGGTGCGGGTGATGTCGGAGACCAGATCGTAGAGCGCCTCGGCCGAGGCGTGGACCGTGACGGATTCCTGGTGATGGCGGATGTTTGTATCAGTCATGGGTCCATCCTCACCGATCGTCACTTCTTCTGCCGCCGGCTGCCCCCATGCCAGTCCTCCTGCCGGCCGACCGTTTCGACGTCGACTCCGAGGGCCGCCAGCTGCGGCTGCTCGCGCAGGCTCCGTTTGAGCTCCGCGAAACCCGGGAAGCGCGCCAGCCCGACCACGTGGTCCCAGAGTTCGGCGGCCGCTTCCGCGCTGGGCAGCCGGCTGATCACCGGCCCGAAGAAGGCCACGCCGGTGGGCGGCTCGAAGTGGATGATGGGCGTTCCCACGTCCTTTCCGGTTAGTGCGAGCGCCTCGTCTGTTTCCCGGCGGATTTCCCGGTCCCAGGACTCGTCGTCCAGCGCATTTGCCAGCTCCAGGGGCAGGCCGGCGTCGTCGAGGATCGGCTCCAGGAACGCACGCGTTCCCCGCCGCTCACGTACCTCGCCCTCGGTATATTGGCTGTCCGGGTCCGGGGCGGCATCGAAGATGTGCGCGCCGAACGCTGCATACAGTCCCGCCATCGCCTCCCGGCCATGCTCCGCACGTGCCCGGGCAGCCACCCGCAGAAGCCGGAGGCCCGCGGTGTGTCCGGCCTCGTACTCGGGTGGAAATTGGGCGTCGTAGTCAACCTCGGAATTGACCAGGCGCAACGAGATGAACCGCCAGTCCACCGTGTAGCCGCGCTGAGCCTGCACTTGTCGTACCCATTTGCTCGTCATCCAGGCGAACGGGCAGACCGGGTCGAAATAGAAGTTGATGTCGGCATCCATGGATCCACCTTTACACCCGATGGGCTACCCACGACCAGCGAATGGCGCGTGCCCTGGTGACCGCGGGCGATGCCCCCGACCGGTGCACCGGCATCCAGGACGGCCCCTACCGCGAACCGGCCAGCGTGCGAGAGGCCGACGACGCCATCGACCACGTCGAGACCGTGGTGCCGGGTCTTGGCGGGCAGAACAAGCAGCAATGATGCGTTGTGATGCGATTGTACTGGACGTATCATCGATTCATGAAGGCCACAGGCGCGGAGAACGGCATCGAATTCGTGCGGGAACGGATCACCCGGGCGCTCGAGCACCGGCACATTTCGATCTCCGCCGACGTGGTCCTCGAGGTTCTCGACGAGGCGGTGGGTACATCCGAGACACTGACGGCTGGCGAGCAGGAATTCCTCATCAAATACGCTGGAGCGACCAGGGGCGACTTCACCGTTGAAGCGGAGAACCTCACGCGTATGGAAATCACCAAACGCCAGGCGGCTTCCGCAAGGCAGGCGCGGAGTTCGGCCTGGACGACGTCCGAGGTCGCTAGCTTCCTGGGGCGGGCGCCGTCGAATGTCCGGCGGTCCCTGTCGACGGGAAACCTCTACAGCGTGGGTTCCGCATCAACGAACAGGGAGCGACTCTTCCCCCAGTGGCAGTTCACCGAGGATGGTCGGATCTTGCCAGGATTGCGACAAGTCGTCGAAGCCCTGCCCGCCGACTACCACCCACTCGACATCGAGGATTTCATGGTCGGTGGCCACGAGCATCTTCGGGGACGGTCGCCGGTTTCGTGGCTAACAGACGGCGGTGACGTTGAAATCGTCGTGGAGATCGCGGACGAGCTGGGTTGGGTGTGACGGCTAAGAACCCGCATCGACCAACCAAGCCGTTGGTAGACGATGCGGCGGACCTCCACCAGTATTCCGGACCGCTCTGGCGGATCCACCGTGTAGGTGGCACGCACCGAATGGCGTGGAACGAACTTCGCGAGTTTGGCCCACTCCAGAAGTCTCGGTGGGAACCGCAGCCCCTGCCGATGCAACATCACCCCGGTGCGGGCGTCTCCTATGCCGCGACCGATTACACCACCACCTTCGCCGAGGTGTTCCAGGACCGTCGCTGCATCACGCCAACTGAACAGCTGGTACTGACCGCGTGGATTCCGTCGAGGCCCCTCGAGTTGCTGGACCTCACCGGGGACTGGGCCATGCACCATGGCGCTTCGGCTTCATTACCCGGAGCGCCAAAAAGCACATGCCGCAATTGGGCTTCAGTCACCCATGCCGGTCTGGGAAGTCGGATCGACGGACTATGCGTCCCCTCAACGCTGACGGGCGATCCGATGGTGGTGTTGTTCTCCCGGGCTGCTCATGCATTTCCGATCGCTCCAATGTTGTCGCGGCCGTTGACCCATATTTCGATTGAACAACTGGTGCTCAAGGCGTCGGAGACATTGCAGTGGCCCATCCGCTGACTGGGGTGGGCCACTGCAGGTCTACACCGTCGATGGCCGCGACCAGGTTGCCTGCCGTGCCCCACCGAGAGGCTCGCGATGGGCTGGTCAGGTCATGCCGAGCCGGAACCAACCGGCTCAACCTCCGGCGCCGTTCCACCAGGTGCTGTAAACCTGGACTTCACCCGGCCGGCATGCAGGACGGCCCCACGTCGAGACGGCCCGCGTGCGCGAGCACACGACGCCATCGGCCACGGCGAAGTGATGACCGCCTGGCACTCGTGGCTCGACGATCAAGGGTCGCCTGAGTAGCTTCCGGAACGCCGGTGATGGTTGTCGTGGGCCGGGTGCACTACGACGAAGGCCGCCCGGAAAACCGGGCGGCCTATCGAAAGCGGTGGACAGCGTCAGCCGTTGATGAACTCCACCGCAGCCTGCTTGTACGCGCGCGAGGTCACCGCGTTGGCATGCGTTCGGGCCGGCAGGATGAGCTCGCGGACGTGCGCATCCGAACCCTGGTGTCCGCGTGCCAGCTCCATCAGCGTCGGCAGCGTCTCGGCCAGCTCGTCGCGCTCACCGGCGACCAGCAGGACAGGCATCGAGGGCACGGCCTCCTCCGGGGCGAACGGTTCGGTCTTGATCGCCTCGACCATCGACAGCAGCGAGAACATGTTGTTCGTCGGCACCAGCTGCGCCATGCGCACCAGCTCTGCCGTCGTCGGGTCGGCGATGGCGCCCCCGCCGGAGAGTTGGGCCTGCGCTGCTTCCAGGTCGAAGGTGGCCAGCGGGTCGATGCTCGCCGGCCCGCCCAACACGACGCGGTGCACCAGCTGCGGCTGCGTTCCGGCGAACTCCCACGCCAGCCGGGCACCCAGCGAGTAGCCGAGCACGTCCACGCCGGAGGCCGCATCGCCTTCGGTCAGCGGGCGCACGTGGTGGTCCTGCAGGATCTGCAGCAGTTCGGCGCGGATCCGGCTCGGCGTGTAGGCGTCCAGATCCTCCGGGGCAGGGCTGAGTCCATGCCCGGGGAGGTCGACGGCGATGACCTTCCGGCCGGCGTCGTTCAGTGCGGTGATCCAGCCGGTCGACACCCAGTTCAGCTCCGAGGAGGACGCGAACCCGTGGATGAGCAGCACCGGGCGGGCATCGGCGTCGTTCTGCGCGGAGAAGACCCGCACGGCCAGCGAGTTCGCGGTTCCCTCGACGCGGTGTTCGGCTTCGTGGTGCGCGGTCTCCATGGTTACTCGTCGTCCAGGTTGGCGGAGAGGCGCACGCGGCGCTTCGGGGCGGTGTCCTGCGGCACGGTGCCGACGATGCCGGCGCTGTCATCGGCGACCTCGAAGACGATCAGCTCGTCTCCCACGTTGATGGTCTCGCCCGGTTCGCCGTTGACGCGCAGCACCTTGCCGGCCTGCGGCGACGGCAGCTCGAGCGAGCTCTTGGTGGTCTCGACCTCGACGAGCGGCTGGTTGCGCTCGACCTGGTCGCCTACGGCGACGAGCCATTCGAGCACGGTGGCGTCGATCAGGCCCTCACCGAGGTCGGGAAGCGGAAAAGACAGTTCAGCCACGTCGGTACTCCAATACTCGTTGAATCCCAAAGAGAATGCGGTCGATGTTCGGCAGGTACTCTGCCTCGAGGCTACCGGAGGGGAACGGCACATCGAAGCCCGTCACCCGCTCGACCGGTGCCTTCAGCGTGCCGAAGCACGCCTCGGTGATGGTCTGGGCGACCTCCGCGCCGAGGCCGGCGGAGCGCGGTGCCTCATGCACGACGACGGCGCGGCGCGTCTTGGACACTGAAGCCGCCAAACCCGCGGCATCGATGGGCTTGAGCCAGCGCAAGTCCAGCACCTCGACGTCGATGCCGTCCTCGGCGGCCAGCTCGGCCACCTGGAGGCAGCGGGCGACCATGCCGCCCCAGGCCACCAGGGTCAGGTGCCTGCCGGGGCGCACGACGACGGAGCCCTCCATGCTGCCGGGGGTGTCGAAGTCGACGGTGTCCTTCTGCCAGTAGCGGGACTTCGGCTCCATGAAGACCACCGGGTCCGGCCGCGTCGCCGCGTGGCGCATCAGGTGGTACGCCTGGTGCGGGTTCGACGGGGAGACGACCTTCAGGCCGGCCACGTGGGCGAAGATGTACTCCAGCGATTCGGAGTGCAGCTCGGGGGACTGGATGCCGCCGAAGCTGGGGATGCGCAGGGTGATCGGCATCGGCAGGGCGCCGCGGGTGCGGAAGTTCATCCGGGCCATCTGGGTGACGATCTGGTTGATGGCCGGATAGGTGAACCCGTCGAACTGCACCTCGGGGATCGGGTGGTAGCCGGCCATGGCCAGGCCCACCGACATGCCCAGGATGCCGGATTCGGCCAGCGGGGTGTCGAAGACGCGCTCGGCGCCGAAGCGCTTCTGCAGGCCGTCGGTGATGCGGAAGACGCCGCCGAGCTGGCCGACATCTTCGCCGAGCACCAGGGCGCGGGGGTTCTCCGCCAGCACGTCGGCCAGGGCCGCGTTGATGGCCTTGTTCATTGACAGCGTCTCGCTGCCGGTGCGCGTCACGGTGTCCATGGCGTCCTCGCTGGTTGGGGCGGTGCGCCCCGTGGGTTCGATGGTTGCGCTCAGGTTAGACATGCTCGGACTCCTCCCGCCACTGCGTGGCCTGCTGCTTCAGTGCCTCGGTCTGCTCCTGGTAGACGTACTCGAACATCTCGGCTCCCGGGCGCGGGCCTTGGGCCTGGACGGCCAATCGGGTGGCTTCCTCGAACTCGGCGGCCTCGGCCTGGATGGACTCCACGGCGGCTGCGTCCAGTGTGCCGTCGGCGAGCAGACGGTCGCGCAGGGACTCGATCGGGTCGGCTCCTGCGTCGCGGCGCTCGTCCTCGAGCGTGCGGTAGCGGCCCGGGTCATCTGAGGTGGAGTGCGGTCCGCGGCGGTAGGTCATCGCCTCGACGATGGCCGGGCCGTTGCCGGAACGGGCGTGTTCGACGGCGGCGCGGGTCCCGCGGACCACCGCCTCGACGTCGTTGCCGTCCAACTTGATGGCGGGGATGCCGTAGCCGGCGCCGCGGGCGGCGACGGAGCCGCCGGCGACCTGGGCTTCGGTGGGCACCGAGATGGCCCAGCCGTTGTTCTGCACGAAGAAGACGACGGGCGTCTTGAAGATGCCGGCGAAGTTCATGGCCTCGTGGATGTCGCCCTGGGAGGAGGCACCGTCGCCGAGGAAGATCAGGGCGGTCGGCAGGTCGGTCTCCGGGCGGCCTTCGCGGATCGCGTCGAGCCGCTGGCCGTGGCCCCAACCGACGGCGTGCAGGGCGGAGCCCGCGATGACGGTTTGGATCGGGGTGAAGCGGTATTTCGTCGCGTCGTAGAGGCCGCCGTTCCAGATGGCCTTGTGGGTGGCCATGAACTCGGGCATGTCCACGCCGGCTGCAAGGGCGGCACCCATTTCGCGGTAGGTAGGGAAGACGAAATCGCGGTCCATGTCCATCGCGCGGACGCTGCCGACCTGGGCGGCCTCCTGCCCCTGCATGGGGGCGTAGCCGGGCAGGATGCCCTGGCGCTGCCAGGCGATGGCGGAGGTATCCAGGTGGCGGACCTTCGTCATGAGTCGGTACAACTCGACCAGCTCGTCGGCGGGCAGCACCGTCGAGTGTGGCTCAAGCCGTGGTGCTTCGGTCATGTTCGGCTCCCGGTAGTTGCGGATGGATCGTCTGGATGTGACGGTAGTTACCCGCCGGCACCTGCGCAATCTACGTTCGAAGAGTGCTGCAATCTGCACATTGTGCCTATGCTGAACGACAGAACACCATACAAACTGCAAAGCATTGAGGGCGGCATGAAAATCGACGAGTTGGACGCCAAGATCCTGGACGAGTTCTCCTCGGACCCTCGGATGTCGGTCCTGGAGGCGTCGCGGGTTCTCGGTGTGGCTCGGGCAACCGTGCAGTCACGTTTGGACAAGATGACGCGTGAGGGTGTGGTGAACGGCTGGGGGCCACACCTGTCCGCCGAGGGTCTGGGTTACCCCGTACGGGCCTACTGTGCGCTGGTCATCGATCAGGACGCTGGGCACGACGGCGTGGCTGCCGCATTATCGGAAGTGCCCGAGGTGCTGGAGCTGCATACGGTGTCGGGGGAGAGTGATCTGATGGCGTGCGTCGTGGCCAAGTCCAACGATGATCTGCAGCGCGTGCTCGACGCCGTCATCGCGACCCGGACCGTGCTGCGGACGTCATCGCTGGTGGTGCTGAACTCGCCGATTCCGCTGCGGTTGCTGCCGTTGGCACAGGCGGCGGCCGGACGTGACTAATTTCAGACCTCGTTCGTTTCCGCGGCGAGTGCGTCGCAGGTTCAAATCTGTCAGCCCGACCGAATGTCCCGGAAACTCAAGGGTTTTCGGGACCTTCTTGGTTAAGAGATTTGACTACCCCATCACAAAACCTTTTACTCCTCTCACAAGGCACTGAGGCGGCGACCCCGTCTATCGCCCTCGGCACGACGCGGCAGGAAGCACAAAGGGGCGATGGAACGCCCCTGTACGGGAGTTCGAGCAGACTCAGGTTGGGGAGCCGTGGTGAACGCTCGCTGTGCCGACGTCCCGGTCCCAGGCGTTTTGTCGGAGCCGAAGCAACCCAAGTGGAAGCGCCCTCGGTGTCGGCCGAGAGCAAGTCGAGCGAGAGCTACTTGAGCCACGGATAGGACGACTGTCCTGCGACGGCGTTGAGAATACACTGTCGAATCTCGAGCGAATCAAGCTGGGTCGGGCCGATGTATGGAATCGCACCGCTGCTGGCGATTGCGGATCGGACGCCGGCAGAGCGATATCCGAGCTCGGACCACGCTGCGGCGTCACGTCCGCCTGCTAGTTCGATCGAGCAACATGGATATCGGCTTCCAGCGACAGGAGGCCCGCCTCGAGCACGAGCCCCGCGATCTGGTTGGGGGCGGAATTCGCCTGGTAGAGGTCGAGCCGGGCTAACTCGACGGCGAGTTGAGCACCATGGTAATCGTCGGCGCTGACCTCGGTTGAAAGCGTGGTCGCCCGCTCTGCCGCCGCACTCCATGCTGCGGGGTCGTCTTCGTCGACGGTCAGGGGCGCGGGAAGCGGGGGCGGAGCGGGAATCGCCGGCCAGTGCGCGGGCCGGTGAAGGCTCAGATTCTTGGCCTGCGAGATCGAAATGACTTGGTCGAGGTAAGTGCCCATCCTGGCGCGGTAGACGTGGGGGACCTCGTCGAGTGCCTGCGCGACTCGAGCCACCTGGAGGTATTCGTCTGTCGCGGGGGTTCCTCGTGAGCCGGACCCGAAGAGCACGATGCCGATTGGGATCGCCAGTCTGCCGTCGCGGACCGATGCGACGACGACACTGTCAAACCCGGCGTCGACACGGGCCTCGACGACCCATTCGCGGAGCGCTCGCTCGGTTGCAGCCCAGTAGTCCAGCGCCACGGCCACGCTGACGCCCAGGTGATTCCATGCGGGCACCGGCGCGGCGGCCTCATACGTTGCCACGGTCACATCCGACACTCCCGCCGCCTCGAGCCGCGCCACGACTGCATCCGCGGTCGTGGTCGCCTGTCCGATTGCCAGCTGGTCAAGCGCGTTCGCCAGCGTGCGGTCGCCTACGGTGTCGACGCGAAGTGCGCTAGCAGGCAGGCGTTCGAAACAGGTCAGCATCCGCGAGGCGACTAAGACCGAATCGCGGAGGGCGCTTGGCAATGTGGGACCGATTGCCGCGTATACCGGGAGCTGGGGCCCAGCTGCGGCTTCGTCAAACACTTTGAGGGTGTCCGTCAGCCGGAGTCCGGCGCCGTGTATAGCGGGCTGATGGAACCCGGACTGGACCACCTGCAACAGCGACCCGGTGACAGCGTCATAGAACTTCCTGGCCCTATCGGACTCTCTAACGCGCTGCTCAAGGTCGGCCGCGTTCGAGCCAAGAAGAGTCGCTACTTCGTCGAGGAACGGCCGAGGGGATGGAATTCCTGGCATTCGGGCTGCGCGTGCGGCAATTTGGCGCGCTCTGTCTGACCAGTCGCGTCGACGAGTTGCGTTGTCGTGGGGTAAGAGGCGGCGCGGGAGTTCGTCAAGGAGCGTGGCGAGATCGTTCGCGATCGCGGCTTGCTCTCGGCATCGATCAGACCAGCGCTCGTTGTTCCGTGTCGACATCGCAGCGGTCTGAACTGCGATGTTTCGCCGCTGTTCGACTGCCCTCGGGACCACCCCGGCACGGATCGACTTGTGCCCGTCGGAGGGCACACCCATCATCTCCGTTTCGCCGTCGGCCTGCACGACATCAACCGTGACGAGGTCGAGTTCGGGGCACATGTCAAATAGTCGCCGAACGAACCGCATCGCCTGGGCATTGACCGACGCGGGATCGGTCCCGGGCTGATCCAGGTAACTATCGCTTTCTTGGCGCAGTTCTGTGCGCGCGAATGCCTTTGCGGTCGCTACGGTCGCGATTTCCGAGCGGGGCGGCCTGGCGAGCGCACTTGGGGAGTCAGGCAGGGATGCGGCCGCAATTGTAGTGACGACTGCTTCGTATGCGAAGAGATCTGCTGCGACGGCGAGGCTTGCGCGGTTCGAGACCGGACCGAAGAGGCCGTTGACCTCGTGGGACGTTGGATCGTTCGCGGAGAACAGGGCTGCCACGAGCCGAGCACGAAGGCCAACGCTTCTCAGGCTTCCAGGTTCGACCGGGTGGGATTCCAGGACGCGGGCGACGCTGCTACCGGATACCGGTATCCGGCCCTCGATGGCCTCCGCGAGCGCGATCGCCGATTCGAGGTCTGCAGTGACGAGAGCGGTGGCGACTCCTCCGGGGTCGAGCACGTCGAGGACGGTCTCGATGGAGCACGGTGTCCATTGGGGCAGCCGGGTCGCGAGGTCGCGGATGTCCTGTAGGGAGTCCATCTCGGCGAACACGTTGGACGCCTGCTGTGAGTATGCCAGAAGCAGGACGTCGGTTGGGTCGGCGGTGTCCGAGACAGACTTGCTCACGATCGGGAGCGCGGCGTGCACATAGGTCAGCGCATCGAGTCTTTCCGCGACTTGGACCCATTCAGCGACCCGGCCCGCCGTCGCCTCGCTCGGGTCTTCGATTTCACAATGGACTTGGTCGCGGATCATATCGGCGAGGGCACCAAGCTCACGGCTGAGGCCGAGGGCGCTTAACGACCGTCTCGTGAGGCGTGTGGCAGCCCGGCGGATGAGTTCCGGGCGCAGGCGTGGCTGAACGCCCGCGATGGCGCGGGCATAGGTGGCACCGAGGGTGGGCGGCGGGGATGCGTGGAGCGCCTCCACCAGCACCTCGGCGCGGAGATCATGCAGAGCTCGCCATGCAGTCGCGTCCTCAATCGAGATGAGGTGCTCGTCCTGAAGCAGCCGCAATGAGCGCGACAAGCCGCCGTCCTGAGTACACATGCGGTCGAGATTTTCGGCAGGCAGGGCGTGGCCGAGAGTGTGCAACGCCGCGATGTAGCGGAGGGCCTCGACTGCGAGCACATCCCGTGTCGAGAGACTCGCCACTTGCTCCGAGAGCACCTCGTGGAGGTGATGGCCTGTGGTCGCAAAGGCGATCATCTCCATCATGAGCCCTTCGCCGTGTTTGATTGCCTCCTCGGGCTCGACCACGACGCTGATCCCGGAGTCCTGCAGGGCCTGGATCACCGCGTTGGCAGACTCCCCGGCCAGCCGGGAGTCGACGAGCGCTGCACGGCGCCCGATCTCCGGAGTCAGGTCCTCTTGACGGCAGCCACCGAGCACCGAGACGCCAGTCATGGCGAGAAGCTCGTCGCGAGCAGCCGGCCAGGCGGCGGTCCGCGCGCGACCCAGGTCGTCGATGCACACAATCACCGGACGCGAGGCTTCTGGAACGAGAGCGGCGATATGGTCCACGAGTAGCGCGACGTCGGCATCGGAGGATACGCGCGTGACTCTAATGACGCGAGAGCCGTCCGCGATCATCGACGCGGTCCGCCACAGCAGTGCGGACTTGCCGGTGCCGCTGGGACCAACGATCAGCGCTTGACGAGAACGGCTCAGCGCTTCGAGAGCCTGCTCGGTTTCGCCTACTCGGGGGACGTCGAGCCCTGAAGCGATGTGTGCGGGCTGGACCGCGACGCCACTGAAGAACGTAGTCAAGTCGTCGGGAGTCCCGTGTGCGAAATCGGCGAACTCGCACACGCCGGCATCGACGGCGCGCGAGAGACGCGTGAGGTCTGTCGCGCGCTGCACGTCCTCGACGAGACGGTCCAGCCGCGTCCGCTCGAACACGAACGCGTCATGCAGCTGACGTGAACGCTGCTCGCCGGCCATCCGCGCGAGTTCGTTCACCAAGTGCGCATGCACGGAGAGCCCGACGGCATCCGCGACCCCGTAGCCGTCCAGCACACCGCGCACGATGTCCGGTTTAAGTGGGTCTGGAACGACAACGGTCGAAGTACGAGAGAGGGCGCGTTCCACCTCGCCCGCGTCCATTCCTTGGGCTATCAGCGCCGCGCATAGATCGTCGAGTCCCGGTTGGCAGGACAGGGTGGAGCTCCAGCCGGTCACGGGCACGTTCGACGCGAACCTCTCGTTCGTCACCACGGCGACCCGTCGCGGTCCGTCGCTCGCGGTCGCTGAACGAAGCTCAAGCGCGTGCGTGATGGCATCGGCGACACCCGATGCGCCCAGCGCGTTCCCAGGGGAGCGTTCTTTTGATTGCACGAACAGCCAGCCGACGTCCTCCAGACGACAGTCGATATCTTCGAAACCTTCGGGGCGTACCGCAGTTATGTCTGGCCAGCCGTCTGCTCCTGAGCGAACCAGTAGGGCCGCGGACAGGCCGATCTGGTAGGTCACCCCGGCGACATTGCGCGCGCCCTGCCGCAGTTGGGCGAATAGGTCTGCTGGCGTGGCCTCTGGCGTTGCAGGCGCGGCGGTCTGCGTGCGTCGCGCCGCCCGACGCGCCGCCTCTCTGTCGCTACCTCGCCGACGATTCTGCGGCATCCTCGTTCCTCTCCGTCAATTGCGTGTCGCCCAGCGAATCACGGGCACCCGCCGCGCGTGGAGAGCCTCAACGTCGGTGGCAGGTTACTTTGCTTGAACACTCTTTCAGAAGGGGTCTCCGCCGTACACACGCGACGCAAAACCGGACTCCCAGTCAATAGAATCACGGGTGGCCGACGTCTCAGGGGGAACAGCTGCAGCCCATTCAGGGAGTTATTTGGGCCAGCAGTCGCATACACGTTCCACGAGGACGCACTGTGTCGATTATGACAAGCTGAACTTCATGACCGAACTCGACTTCTTTCAGAGCATGCAGCGTGCAATGGACGCCCAGGCGGAGGACATCTGGGACATGGTTCATCACTCCCGAACTCAGGGATATCGCCTTCGTTTGGGCGAGGTAACAGCAACTGAGCACAGTTTCTTTCGCCTTCGCAAGTATTGGACCAAACGCGTTTACATCGTGACTAACGAGCCGGATGAGACCGCCACCGGCGCGGACTGGGAATGGCTCATTGGACACGGCAATAACTGGGTCCAGATTCGTGTGCAGGCAAAGATCATGAATCGGAACGGCCGGTTCGCGGAACTCGGCCACCCGCACAGTACCGGCCAGCAGTTGGATCGGCTGATCAACCCAGCTATCGAAGATGTCACCTGTAGATGGATGCCTCTCTACGTCTTCTACACCGCGGAGCCCGGCGCGGGCACCCCAGTGCCGCGCAATGCGGGCTGCAGCGCGCAGCTGGCCACCCAAGTACGTGACACCTACGGCAAACCGCCGGCCGGTCGTGCCCGACTAACGTCGGCGGCGCATCTCCCTGGGAGCATTCCGTGGTCGAGCGTGTTCGATGGCTTAGTCGCACAATTGCAGTTGGGGCTTTCGCTGGCCGAGATCGTGGCGAACTTGGCGACTCGCCCGATGCCAGCGCATCCCAATCACATCAGCGATTTCTGGGACATGAACAAGACTGACGGCACGTGTTACAGACCCATGCCTTCCTATGTGCAGCAGATCGTCCGGCGAGAAACCGACGACTTCGATGGAGCACCGTTGACGCGGCTCGAAGTTACGGCGTCAGCACCGCTCGGGGAAGAACGTTCCGACCAACGTATTATCACCGACGATGCTCCGCGACTGGATCTCCCTCGCAGATTCAACGAAGACGATTCTTCCGCCCTCCTTCCGTCCCGATCACTTGTTCTTGACCGGTCGACCTCTGAGCGTTCAATCGCATCCCTTCCGAGCTTTGTTTCCGTCATCGACATTGACCGTCTGCCTGAGGTGTCAGGTCAGTGAAGCTGGCGGTTTCGGCGTCGCGGGCCTCATTCAAATTCGCCAAGGACGTATCGCTGTCGAAGCTCCACATGACCGACGCCCGGGGAGGCAACGACCAGTCCTCAGGAACATCCGTCAACGGCCAACCGGACTGAGCAGCCGAGGGTGTTGAAGCCAGTTGGAGCGAGGAGGCACGGAGGGGGTCGTCGACAGTAGGCGGCGCGCTGCGCGGCGCTCAACTTTCGGAGTACGTGACTATCTCGGCGCGAAGCAAGAGATTCGGTGATTCGTGGCGGACGCACCCATGCTGTCCCAAAACCCACGCAACCCGGCACCGTCATCGAGCGCCATTACCTGACGAGCGGGTACGTCTCTCGAATCGCGCGAAGTGTTTCACAGCCATTGCCGCACCGTGGAGCCGACATTGCCACCTCGAGCGCGAGGATGTACAACTGCCCGTTCGGCACTTCTTTGAGGACCGGATGAGACTGCGGTCGATCGTCGAGGACGAACTTGCAGCTGGCCATCTCCGCGGCACCGCGCTGAATCGACAGCCAGCGGTTGGACTCGTGGACCACTAGTTCAGCCCCCATCAAGGCTTCCCGAACTGATCTGATGGCTCAAAAGCGTACCGGTGCGCGCTTCTTCACGGATTGACCTCCACAAGGGCCAGCGGAGCAGTATTCATGCACCGACGCTACTCTGCCCGCACAAGCTACTTTGTGCCTACTGTCCACGATCCTCCTCGCCTGCAAGTGGACCAATATGAGACATATTAAGTTTCTTCGACTCGACGTTCGACAGTCGCCGGCTACGGACCGGTTCGCTCGTACCGAGAGGCAGATGCCTGTCCTGCCGACAGCCCTGGCCTCGAAGCTGCTCGTCATGCGAGCACGGTCGTGATCGGTCCGTTTGTCACGCCGGGATCGAGGATGAGTAGGGCTTGTAGCGGGGGTTGCCCTTCTCGTTTCCCGGCTGGCTGCATTCCCGGCTGGCTGCTCAGCGCCCGGCCTGCAGGACGTGGACTCGTGCCCGGAACTTGACGCGCTCCAAACCATCAACCGATCGCTTCAGCATGATCACTCAATGGTCGTGAACGATCCCACAGGCTCGCTCCGACTGCGCGATAATGCGCGCAAGGACGGTTGCGCTGATGGCTAACGGATCTGGTTGGCTTTCTATACCGGAAGGTCCTGTTCGTCGACGACGCCCACGACCTCTCCGCCGTCGCAGTGCGCGAACTCGCGGAAGCCGCTAACCCCGGGAGGCTCGTGCTCATCGTTGGTAGGCCGAACGCGCGCGGCAATTACACCTGGAACGCGCGGTGGCGAGCTCCGGCATCGGCGCAGGTTACTCCGTTGAGCGGGGTAAGGCAGCACCAATGCGTGTGTGTAGCGCGCTTTGCGGTCGGCCGCAGCGTCATATTCAGGACGTCGGTTCGTAGCCGATGAGCCAGTGGAGACCGTACCGGTCGATGACCTGGCCGTCCGACGCTCCCCAGGGCTTGGGGGCCAGCGGGTCCTCCACCCGGCCGCCGACGGCGAGCTGGTCAAACCATTCATGGAGCACCTTTGGTTCGGCGGTACCGAGGAGGGACAGCATGAGCCCCTCGAACTTGACGCTTTTATCGCCCGGTGACGTATCCGAGCCCGCCACGGAGACGACGCCTTGAAGCTCACCGTGGGCGATGGCGTCCGGCGGTCCGCCGTTGCCGAACTCCTTGTTCGTGAAAAGGGAGAGGTTTCCGCCAAAGACCTCGGCGTAGATGCCGAGCGCTTCGCGGGCAGTTCCGGGAAAGCTGACGTAGATCATCGGTGAGGCCATGACGCTGAGCATACAGAGCAGGAACGCGGCTGGATACTGTCGGGGACGTGAATTGCCGGGCG
Source organism: Arthrobacter sp. ASL1 (assembly GCF_056680475.1). Lineage (NCBI taxonomy): Bacteria > Bacillati > Actinomycetota > Actinomycetes > Micrococcales > Micrococcaceae > Arthrobacter > Arthrobacter sp. ASL1. The sequence continues at coordinate 707,141 of NZ_CM155284.1, read as the reverse complement.
CACCGGCGGGCGCGAAAATGCCCGTGGACTACGCTCGAAACCATGGGAGCCAGGCGCGCGGGCGGAGGATTACGCCGCAATGCGCCCTTCGTTCGGTTCTGGACGGCATCCACGGTCTCCGACTTCGGCACCTACATCACCTCCGTCGCGCTCGCCGTCCTGGTCCTAGTCACCCTCGACGGCACCGCCCAGGACCAAGGCCTGGTCAGCGCGGCACGATGGGCCCCCTACCTGCTGTTCGGCCTGGTTGCTGGCATCTGGGTCGACCGGTTCAGCCGGCGCACCGTACTGGTCGCCGCCGACCTGGGGCGGGGGATCCTGCTGGCGTTGCTCTGCGTGGGCGGGGTGTCCGGGTGGCTGACGCTGCTCGGCGTCGTCGTCGTGATCTTCGCGTTCGGGCTGTTGTCGATGCTCGGGGACGCCGCCTACCAGTCGTTCATCCCGCAGCTGGTGCCCCGGCCGCTGCTGGTGCGGGCGAACGCGCGGCTGCAGCAGAGCGACACCGTGGCGCAGACCGTCGGCGGTGCCGTGGCCGGCGGTCTCGTCGCCCTGCTCACCGCGCCGTTCGCGCTGCTGCTCGACGCCGCGACCTACTTCCTCTCGGGTGCCACCATCGCCAGCCTGCCCCGCCGTCGTGCTCCGGAACAGGTGGGCGGACGGCGGAAGCTCTCCACGCGGATCGGTGAATCGCTGCGCTGGATCTACGGCCACCGGTACCTGGGCCCGCTGGCGTGGGGCACCCACGTCTGGTTCATCGGCTCGGCCATGCTGGGCACCGTGCTGCCGGTGCTGGTGCTGCACGACGCCGGCCTGGGCGCGATCGCGCTCGGGATCGTGCTCAGCTGCGCCGGGGTGGGGGCTGTGGTGGGCACCAGCGTGTCGGGCCGCTGCGGGGAACGCTGGGGGACCGGCCGGGTGATCATCGTGGCCCGGGGCGCCGAGGCCGTGTCCGTGGCGCTGCTGGCCGCGGTGGCAGCACTGCTGCCGTGGATGCACGACGCCGGGGCGGGGCCGGTATTGCTCGTCGCGTGCCTGGGCGCGGCACAGCTGGTGTGGGGGATGGCGATGGGTGCGGAGAGCCCCCTGGAGATGGGCTTCTGGCAGGCCCTGACCCCGGAGGCGATGATCGCCCGGATGAGTTCGGTGCGGCGCTCGGCCAACCGCGGGATGATCGTGCTCGGCGCGCCGCTGGGTGGATGGATCGCGACCGGTGCCGGCATCGCGGTCGCCCTGTGGGTGGCCGCCGGGCTCGTGGCTGTGGGAATGGTGTTGCTGGCGGTTTCCCCGTTCCGCGGCGTGCGGATCGAGGACGCGATGCTCGACGACGAGGCGGCCGCCGGGTAGCCGGCGAGAACGAACTGGGCAATGCTTCGCGCCGGAATGTGACGCGGTATTCCTTCACTCGCGGGCTGCCTGCCTTGTGGCTAAGCGGGCTCGGACTTCGTCGGCCGTGGCGAGATTGTCGGGGTTGGTGATGAGCGCGTCGTAGGCGGTCGCTACCTCGTCACGCAGCCATGTCTCGACTGCTTGGCCGAGTTGGCGTGTAGTTCGCACGTTGGCCTCCAGGCGTGGGTGGGATTCCATCTTATTCGTGGGTTCCAGGTCCGTCGAAGGCCCATGGACCGGGAGAAGCAGGGCGGGCTGTCCTCGTTCGACACATGCTTGGAATCGGACCGGACACAGGAGTACTATTAGTTCTTGTCGAAATGACTATAACTAATCTGTCCGGCCGGAAGGAGTGATCGTGGAGTTCGCCAACGTCTCCGAACGCCAGGCGCTGAGCCCCGAGCTGGCCGTCTCCACCGTGATCTTCTCGCTGCGCGACGAACTCGTCGACGGGCAGCCGACCGGCCGAAAATCCCTGTGGCTGCCGCTGGTCCGGCGGACCCGCCAGCCGTTCCGCGACCAGTGGGCACTTCCGGGCGGTCCGCTCAACGCCCGCCAGACGCTACAGGATGCTGCTGCCGCCAACCTGCGCGCCACCACCGGGTTGGTGCCCAGCCACCTGGAACAGCTCTACGCTTTCGGTGGGCTGGACCGCTCGCCGTCGCAGCGCGTGGTCTCGATCGTCTACTGGGCGCTCGTCCGCGAGGAACACCCGGAAGCGGCCCGGCTGATCGAGGACCCGAACGTGGCCTGGTTCCCAGCCCGCGACGACGCGGTCCTCGACGCCCTGGCGTTCGACCACGCCGAAATCGTCAGGTATGCGTTGTGGCGGCTGGGCAACAAGGTCGAATACGGCTCGATCGCCCACCGCTTCCTCGGCGAGCGCTTCACCCTGGCCCAGGTGCAGGAGGTCTACGAGGCCGTCCTGGACCGCCGGCTCGACGCCGCGAACTTCCGCCGCCACCTGCGCGGCACCGCCGACATCGAGCCAACCGACGAGTACCTGCTCGGAGGCAAGCACCGCCCACCGCGCCTCTACCGGTATACGGGGGACACCGCCGTCGTACCGGATCCAGCCAGCACGGCCCGCAAGGCGCCAGCTGGCAACACCGCCTAGCAAGACCCGCTCGCAACGCAACCACCCCCACGGAAGAACAACGGACCACATCATGACCAGTGTCAGCAACACGATCACCCGCCTCACCCTCACCCCGTTTGGCGTCGGCACTCCGGCCGGCGAGACCGCCGACGGCGTCTGCACCACCGACCTGGTGAAGTCCCCGTGGGACCTGGACACCGGGCTGCCCTCCTACGGGCCGGGCTCCTCGATGGACGACGTCGCACCGGCCAGCACGCCGCAGCAGGGGGTGATCCCCGAGGAGTACCGGCTCGCGAGCGATGAGGAGCTGGACGGGCGCATCCGGGCGGCGAAGGAAACGCTCGGCGAGCGTGTGGTGGTGCTCGGGCATTTCTACCAGCGCGACGAGGTGGTGCAGTACGCCGACTTCGTGGGCGACTCGTTCCAGCTGGCCAACGCCGCCCAGAGCCGCGATACGGCCGAATACATCGTCTTCTGCGGCGTGCACTTCATGGCCGAAACCGCCGACATCCTCTCGACGCCCGACCAGGCGGTCATCCTGCCGAACCTCGCGGCCGGCTGCTCGATGGCGGACATGGCTGACGAGTCCTCCGTCGAGGAGTGCTGGGAGCAGCTGGTGGAGCTCTACGGCACCGAGGCCGACGCCGAAGGCCGCGTTCCGGTCATCCCCGTGACCTACATGAACTCCTCGGCGGCGCTGAAGTCGTTCGTGGGACGGCACGGCGGGATCGTGTGCACGTCCTCGAATGCGGCGACCGTGCTGGAATGGGCGTTCGAGCGTGGCCAGCGGGTGCTGTTCTTCCCCGACCAGCACCTGGGCCGCAACACCGCCAAGGCCATGGGCATCGGCCTGGAGCAGATGCCCATGTGGTCCCCCCGCAAGCCACTGGGCGGGAACACGCCCGAGGCGCTCGCCAATGCGAAGGTCATCCTCTGGCATGGATTCTGCTCCGTGCACCGCCGGTTCACCACCGCGCAGATCGACAAGGCCCGCGTCGACTACCCGGGCGTGAACGTCATCGTGCACCCCGAATGCCCGATGGAGGTCGTCGACGCCGCCGACTCCGCAGGATCGACCGACTTTATCCAGAAGGCCATCGCCGCCGCCACCGAACCGACCACGTTCGCGATCGGGACCGAGATCAACATGGTCAACCGCCTCGCCGCCCAGTACCCGCAGCACACCATCTTCTGCCTGGACCCGGTGATCTGCCCCTGCTCGACGATGTACCGGATCCACCCCGGCTACCTCGCGTGGGTGCTGGAGGAACTGGTTGCCGGGCGCGTGGTCAACCAGATCTCCGTGCCCGAACGCGATGCCGCCTCCGCGAAGGTGGCGTTGGAGCGGATGCTGGCGGCCCGCCCGTGAGTGGCGTCCTGACGGCCGGAGCGGCCAGCGAGCGCACGGTCCGTGACCTGGCCATCGTCGGTTCCGGGGTGGCCGGCCTGTATGCGGCGATCACCGCCGTCGAGCGCGGGCACCGGGTCACGCTGCTGACCAAGGATGCGTTGGCCGATTCGAACAGCTGGTACGCCCAGGGCGGGATCTCAGGCGTCGGCCCCGCCGGGGTGGCTGCGGGTGACAGCGTCGCCAGCCACATCGAGGACACGCTCATCGCCGGGGCCCGGCTGAACAATGTGGCCGCGGTGCGCGACGTCTGCTCCTCCGCCTGGGGGCACATCGAGGCGCTCGCCGTCCTCGGCGCCGTGTTCGATCCGTCCGCCACCGGTGACGGCCCGGCCCTGGGGTTGGAAGCCGCGCACGCGCATGCCCGGATCGTGCACGCCGGCGGGGACTCCACCGGCCGCGTCGTCGCCTCCGCGCTGATCGCGGTCGTCCGCCGGCTCGAAGCCGCGGGGTGCCTGGCCATTCGCGAGCACGCGTTCGCCACCGACCTGGTGTGCGATGCCGGACGGGTCACCGGGGTTGACGTCCTCACCGGGGAAGCCGGGCAGCGCACCCGCCTGCGTGCCGACGTCGTGCTCCTGGCCACCGGGGGCATCGGCTCCCTGTACACGTGGACCACCAACCCCGCCGGCGCCACCGCAGACGGGGCCGCACTGGCCTGGCGCGCCGGGGCGCTGGTGGCCGACGCCGAGTTCGTGCAGTTCCACCCCACGCTCGTGCCGGCCGGGCGTTTCATGGTCTCCGAGGCCGTCCGCGGGGAGGGTGCGGTGCTCATCGACGGGAACGGGCGGCGCTTCATGCAGGGCGTCCACCCGGATGCCGAACTGGCACCCCGCGACGTCGTTGCCCGCGCCATCCACCGCCTGCGTGCCTCCGGGGGAGAGGCGTACCTCGACGCCCGCGCCGTGGAAGCGCACCGCGGCGCCGGATTCCTGACCCGCCGTTTCCCGGCCATCACCGCACGACTGGCGCGCGACGGGATGGACCTGGCCACCGCACCCGTGCCCGTCGCCCCGGCGCAGCACTACTGGATGGGCGGCGTGTTCGCCGACGCGTGCGGGCGCACCACCGTCCCCGGGTTGCGCGTCGCCGGGGAGACCGCCTGCACCGGCACGCACGGGGCCAACCGGCTGGCGTCCAACTCGCTGCTCGAGGCGCTCGTGCATGGCTTCCGTGCCGCCAGTACCCTGCACGACGACGATGCCCTCCTCGCGGGGGAATCTGTAGATCTCGAACACGTGTTCGAATTGTTCGAAGATGGGCCGACTTCCGGTGGAACGGCGCGGGACACCCAGTCTGGACCGTCCGGCGTTCCCCTGACGCTGGAGGCCGTCCGGGAACTGGCCACCGCCCATCTGGGGGTCGAGCGGACCGGGGAGGGGTTGGCCCTCGCGGCCTCCGCGCTCGCCGGTGCGCTGGCTGCCGGGGAGGGGCAGGTGCCCGCGACGCGTGCGGAGGCCGAACTGCGCAACCTCACCACTGTCGGGCGCCTCATCGCCGAGGCCGCACTCGCCCGTACCGGGTCCATCGGCGCCCACTACCGGCTCGACGCACCGGCTGACGCGGTGGGAGAACCGGGTGGCCGCGTCGGCTTCGTCCGCTCCGCCACCCGGGGAACCACCGATACGGCCGCCGATACCGCTGCTGCGGCTCTGCAGTCCGACCTGCTCCTGACGGGGAGCACCCACCGATGAGGACCGACATGACCACGCAGACCCATTCACCCCAGGCGACGGTTGGTGCGGACGCTCCATTGCTCGCCGTCGACCCGCTGCCCGTCCCGTACCGTGTCATCCGCGACATCGTCGAAGCGGCGCTCGCCGAGGACAACCCCACCGGCGACCTGACCGGCAACGTGCTGATCCCGGCCGACGCCACCGCGACCGCAGACGTCATCGCCCGCGAACCCGGCATCCTCAGCGGGCTCGCCGTCTTCGAGGCCGCCATGGTGCTGACCGATCCGGCCACCACCGTCGCCTCCGCGCTCGCCGATGGCCGGCCCTTCGCCGCCGGGGACGTGCTGGCCACGGTCACCGGCCCCGCCCGGGCCGTGCTGGCCGGTGAACGCGTCGGGCTGAACCTGCTCCAGCGCCTCTCCGGGATCGCCACCGCCACCCGGGCCTTCGTCGATGCAGCCGCCGGCACGGGCACCCGTGTCGCCGATACCCGCAAGACCACTCCGGGCCTGCGCGCCCTGGAACGCTATGCGGTGCGCTGCGGCGGCGGGCACAACCACCGCGGCACGCTGTCGGAGGCGGTCATGGCGAAGGACAACCACCTGGCCCTCCTCGGCACCGGTGACGAACTGACCGCCGCCCTGCGCGCCGCCCGCGACCGGCTTGGCCATACCGTGCACTTCGAGGTGGAGATCGACTCGCTGGACCAGCTCGACGCCGTCCTGGCCGCCGGGGTCGACACCATCATGCTCGATAACTTCTCCCTGGCCGGCCTCACCGAGGGCGTCCGCCGCATCGCGGGTGCCGCGCTGGTGGAGGCCTCGGGCAATGTCCGCCTGGACACCGTCGCCGACATTGCAGCCACCGGCGTGGACGTCATCTCCTCCGGCGCGCTGACGCACTCGGTCCGCGCGCTGGACCTGGGGCTCGACGTGCGGATCGCCGAAGGCCGGGCGCGCGTGGGCGGTCGCACCGGAACGGGGGAGGCGCGGTGATCTATCTCGACGCCGCCGCCACCACGCCGGTCAAACAGGAGATCCTCGACCTGGTCTGGCCGCTGATGGCCCGGGACTTCGGCAACCCCTCCAGCCACCACGGCCCCGGCGAGACCGCGGCCCGCGCGCTGGACTACGCCCGCACGACGGCGGCCTCCACCCTACGCGTGCGCACCGGCGACGTCGTCTTCACCTCCGGCGGCACCGAATCCAACAACCTCGCCATCATCGGCCTGGCCCTGGCCAACCCGCGCGGCCGGCACCTGGTGCGCTCCGCCGTCGAACATTCCTCCGTCCGCGAAGCCTGCGACTACCTGGTCCGCCACCACGGATTCACCGTCGACGTCACCCCCGTGGACCGCAACGGCCGGGTCGACCCCGACGAACTGGCCACCCTGCTGCGCCCCGACACCACCCTCGTGTCCGTCATGGCGGTCAACAACGAGGTTGGCACCATCCAGCCCGTCGCCGAGGTCGCCGCTGCGGCCCGCGCGGTCGGTGCGCTGGTGCACACCGACGCGGTCCAGGCCGCCGGGTGGCTCGACGCCGCGGATCGGGCCGCCCACGTCGACGCCCTGTCCATCTCCGGGCACAAGCTCGGCGGCATGAAGGGCGCCGGGCTCGCGATGATCCGTGGGCGCTTGCCGCTGGAACCGTTGCTGCACGGCGGCGGACAGGAACGCGGGCGCCGCTCCGGCACCGAGAACGTCGCCGGTGCCGTCTCCACCGCCACCGCCCTGCGCCTCGCCGGTGCGGGAGCCGGGCAGTTCGACGTCGTCCAGCGCCGCTCCGCCTACCTCATCGACACGGTCCTCACCGGACTCGCCGGTAACGCCGGGCAGGGCACGACGACGGCGCTGCTCACCGGGGATCCGGTGCACCGGGTGCCGGGCATCGTCTCCTTCGCCTTCCCGGGAACGCATGGGGAGGCGGTGCTGCTCGAACTCGAGCGCCGCGGGATCGTCTGCTCCTCCGGCTCCGCCTGCGCCGCCGGGTCCACCGATCCCTCGCCGGTCCTGCTGGCCATGGGGTACGAACCCGACGTTGCCCTGACGGCGGTCCGGTTGAGTTTCACCGCGGAGGCCACCGAGGTACAGCTGACGACGGCGGCACGTGCCGTGGTCGCATCGGTGAAGGCCGTGGCCGTGGAGACGCGGTCGGCGTAGGCACGCCAGCAGGGGTGTTGGTGCAGCCATGAGCTGCTGGGATGACGCACCGCTGAATCTGCGTCATGGGTCGGAAATCCTATGAATCGGGGAAGAGAGCAGCGCGAATGGCGGTTGGCGTCGTATCTACCCCCGCCGATTCCGCCCGCCGTTCTGCGTCCTGCAAAACCAACTTCACACCTTCATCCACGGAAGAAATGTCGGAGCTGAGGGTGATCGCACCGTCCCTTTCGCCTTCTCGAAAGGCGCCGGCCGTGAAGAGAAGGCTGAAGGCGTGCCGTATTTGCTCCGCTGATACCTCCGGCAGTTTATCTCCCACGAAATCCAGCAGTTCTTCAGGTGCCAACGGCATCATTTGCAAGGTCAATTCTGTGAGGACATCGGTGAGGGCCTGAAGCGGTGGATAGGTAACTTGAGGAGAAATGTTCTCAAGGACCGCACGTAACTCGGATTCGTCATTCAGCAGGATAGGCAGTTGGTCGCTTAGGACTGCATCATCGCGGTGGAGCACCCGCGCCTGAGACCCGTCTCCCCGGAGTACCAACGACGTGCCCGGAAGGGTGAGCTGCAACAACATCAGGGTATTGGCGAGTCCCCACTCAGTTCTCCGCGGTTCTGGCAGGAGTGCTTGGAGTTGCGCTTCAAGCTCTTGAAGGGGATATCCGGTGCTCCCTCGACTTTTGATGGACCCGGCTAGTGCGCCATCGTTTTCGAGAAGGCCGTGCACAGCTGAAATGTAATGTTCCGCTGCGGAATCTCCGCCGAGGTCGGCGGAATCCGGGGAGGCTTTCTTCTCTGGCGGCACCGGCGGATGGTAAATCGAGAGCCCGCAACCTTCTTGGATGAATGCCCCAAAGGACTTGAATCCGAAATCTGAGTACGAGACCCGTGGCCACTGGCGTCGGAGCAACGGATTCATCACCGCGCCATCCACGTCTCCACCCTTAAGCGTCTGCGGGTATTCGTGGACGAACCTGAGCGTGGTTTCCACGTATTCGTCTTTTGACGGCTTTTTGTTCGAGGGGATGTCCTTGGCAACGGGGCGGTCGACGGACGTGCTGGCATTGCCAGCCGAGACCTCCGTGGCTGAAACGGTGTGGGGGTCCGGACTGAGTCCATCGCCGAGTCGAAGGTCAATAAAATGGTCGACGGTAGAGCGGAGATCCTGGCTCACCCCGCCTGCTCGAGCGGTACTGGTCGATACGCCGACGACGATTTTTCCCAGGTATTGCAGGCGCCGGATCAATGGGATGAAGTCACCATCGCCACTGACGACCGTGAAGACGTCGATCCAAGGCGCTTCACCGGCCACTGTCAGGGCGTCGACGACGAGTTGGATGTCTGCTGCGTTCTTCTTTCGCCCGACGCGTCCGTCTTTGGAAGGACCGGAATTCGACCACACCTGGACGGGTTCGACTTTGCTCTCGGTCAACTCGCGTCGGTACGTAGACATGCCGGGATGGCTCCAGTTCGCATACGCTTTCGTCGTCGCGGATCCGGTGCTGATGCCCAGGGCCGTTACTTCCTTCCGGATTCCCCGGATGAGCTGGGATATCGGTACACCGCTGACGTTTCCTCCGTACCCACCGAACAAGTTCTCCAGGTCGATGAAGACAGCCATATTCCGGTGTCTGACCACATCTGGCATTCCCGGTTCTCCTTGCTCGAGTCGAGGCTATTTTCAAGATGCTAGCTTGATGCCCGGCTCGTGAACATAGAGGTGATCGGTGGCGGCAGTGCGTTGGAGGACCGGCGCGGACCTGCCGTACCAACAATCCGTATTCGCCAAGAGGACGAAGATGGTAGCAATCGGCTGTGGCCAGGGGGCGGCCGCCAGTTGCGGTGCCGGCCCGGTCACATTGTGATGGGCGCCCCACGGGCGTAAGTTGAAAGAAGCGGCGGTTCCCCGGGGGAGGGCCGGGGTCCGCCGCGAATACGCATGACGGGACAGGCCGCCTATTGCCACCCGCCCCGCACGAATGATGGGAGCCGACATGGCACGCAGGACAACGACCCAGACTCCTCAGGAACACAAGGACCACACCGGCGTCGGATGGTTGAGCCTCGGCATCCTCATGATCGTGGTGTTCAGCCTCTTTGCCGTGTTCGGGCAGCACCCGACCCTAGGCGATTCCCTTTCGGGGCTCTGGTTCGGCGTCATCATCGGGTTTGTCATGATCGTCTTCGGGATCATCGGGATGACCAAGCGCCGCCACCCCGGACATGAGTGACGAGCACGCGGTAACCGGGCCCTGATCATGGACGCTCCCGATGGCTGAGGACGATGACCTCGGCCGGTGGCTGCGCGCCTGCACCAGCGTCGGCAGCTTGCTGGGTGAGGGGGAACCCGACGACGACGGGTTCGACCGCATCGCCCACATAGCCCTCAACGCGGCCGATGCGGCGCTGGCGCTGGTCCTGCTGCCCGTCGGCGAGCACCACCATCGGGTGGCCGGAGCCGCCGGAGAGGCGGCGACCGTGATCCGCGGTGACGTCTTCGCCACGCCCCCGGCGCTGCGTGCCCGCGTCCCCGATACCGCGGATCCCGGGCAGCGCGTACAGGTCCACCCGGGCGACGAATTCGCGGCCGCCGTCGACACCGGCGAGACAACGCTTCCGCCCAACTCCAGCCTGGTGGACTGGCTGCGGCAGGCCCGGTTGCTGGTGGCCGGACTCGGGCAGCACGGGGGACATGAACGCCTCTTGGTGCTGGCCCGCGCGTCCGGGGCACCCGACTTCAGTGCCACCGACCGGCAACTGGCCGGACTGCTGGCGGCCCAGGTGGAACAGGGCATCGGCAGGGCCCACATCCGGGTGCTGCACGAGCAACTGGCGGTGTTCGGCGAACGCGACCGCATCGCCCGCGATTTGCACGACGTCGTCATCCAACGCCTCTTCGCCGCCGGCCTGGGCATCCGGGCGCTCTCCCGGTACATCACCGACCCCGCGGGCCGCGCCCGTGCCGAGGAGATCACCGGTGAACTCGACGCCACCATCGGGGAACTGCGGGACACCATCTACGCCCTGCGCCGCAGCGTCGGCGAAGGCGAACAACTGGGCACCTCGGTCCTGCGTGCGGTGCGGACGGCGTGTGAGCCCTTGCCGTTCACCCCACGACTGCGGCTGGCCGGCCCGCTGGAAGACGTGCACGACGAACACACCATCGCCAACCTGCTGGCCGTGCTGACCGAGGCGCTGAGCAACGCGGTACGCCACGCCCACGCCAGCCGCATCGCCATCACCGTCACAGTGGCCGAGCATGAACTGCGGCTGCGGGTGAAGGACAACGGCCACGGCTTCCCCCGTGATGTCCTGCGCAGCGGTCTGGCCAACATGGACCAGCGCGCCGCCGAACTCGGTGGGACCTGCCATGTGGACAGCAACCGCCGCGGGACCCGCGTGCAATGGAGCGTCCCCGTCAGATGAGCCCCGTCAGGTGAGCCCCATCAGCTGCGTGCCGCGGTGTCGGCCCTGCCCGCGGACTCAGGTGCCGCCGTCGTACCCGGGGCCCGCGGGCCGCGAGATGTAGACGGCGGCCTGGGTGCGGCGCTCGAAACCGAGCTTGGCGAGCACGGCGGAGACGTAGTTCTTCACGGTCTTCTCCGCCAGGTGCAACCGGGTGCCGATCTGGCGGTTGCTCAGGCCCTCGCCAATGAGTTCGAGCACGCGGCGCTCCTGGGTGGTGAGCGAGGAGATGCGCGGATCGGTGCGCTGTGGGTGGGCCAGTCCGTGCAGGATCGCGGTCTTCAGCCCCGGGGAGAACAACGATTCGCCGCGGGCGGCCCGGCGCAGGGCCTCGAGCAGTTCGGAGCCCTTGATCTGCTTGAGCACGTAGCCCAGCGCCCCGGCGAGCACGGCGCCGCGGACGGCGGCCTCGTCGTCGTAGCTGGTCAGGATCAGGCAGTTCAGCGTGGGGTCGATGGAGCGGACATCGCGGCAGACTTCGATCCCCGTGCCGTCGGGCAGGCGCGCGTCGAGCACCGAGACGTCGGGGCGCAGCGCGGGGATCCGGCGACGGGCCTCCCCGGCGGTGCCGGAATCGCCGATGACGTCGAACCCCTCGCCCTCGAGCAGCTCGCGCAATCCGCGCCGGACCAGCTCATGGTCGTCCACGATGTAGACCGTGATCGGCGGCTCGGCGCCTGCGGCATCCGGGCCGTCCCCGGGCACCGCAGCGGGAAGGGATTGCGTGCTCATGCCCCCAGCATGGACCCGCCGGACCGGGCCGACAAGGGCCCTTCGGCCCGGTGTGTGGCACTGTACTCGGGTGGGGCGGGCTGGGTCACACCCTTGGTGTCGGACTGGTTAGTTCCCCAACCAGGCCAGGAGCCCAAACGCCGAGTAGACGTCCCGGATCTCCTGTCGCCGAGACAGCTTCGTCTGGGACAGCCGCTTGAGATATGCCACGTTGAGGGAATCGGCAAAGGGGGAGACGTCGACGGCTTCCAGGGCCGTCCGCAAGGCGGCCTGGGCGGCGGGGAGGGTCGAGACCTGCCAGTAGTTGACGCCGAGGGAGTTTGCGATCTTGACGAACTCCTGGCGTTGGGAGACGCTGACCTGTGGTTCGTCGACGTGCAGGTCGGACAACCGTTCCGGCAGGAGATCGATGGTGCGGTGGGGTGCCGAAAACGTGCTGGGGTTCCGGGGGTCCGGTTCGGGGGCCAGCGGCTTCTCGGTGGGCAGGCGCCGCATGGACGCATACGTTGCGGAGAACCTGTTCTTGTCGAACGGGTACGACTTGAGGTCGCCCGCGAAGGAATCCATGAGGTCGAAACCGATGATGTTGGCCTCGCGTGTTTCGAGGGGCAGCGCCCGCGCCAGTTGGAAGGCAGTCACCGAATACAGCGGATCCAAACGGGACCCGATTCGGCTCCACAGCATCGAGTTCTGGCCGATGTGGTAACGGTTGCGGATCTGGGAGTACATCGCATCGCCAACGAAGTCGTCCGGTGCGCCGCGGGCCGACAACTTGCGCCATTCCGCATCCAGCTGGTCGCCGATCCGTTCCCGGGCCACAGGTGTATGGATCGTTTCCCGGCCGTCAAGCGGGGGCACCATGTGCTTCATCAGGTCCGCGCTGGTGAAGGCTTGGTAGTCGAGGTCCTTGAACCGCGAGCTGTAGAAGGTGCGGAGGATTTCGCCGTAGCCGCCGCCGGCAGCCACGACCGTCGTTTCCAGTTCGCGTCCGGTGGGGCCTGTTGACGTCATGCCGCCGCTATGGAAAACGGGGGCCAACAGCCGTTCGTGGACGTGCGGCGTCGGGGTGGGGGAGAGCCCACCGCTTTGGGTGCGCTGGAGCCCGAAAATGCCTGATAGGCCGTCCGCGACATGCCGGTCGTTGGTGCCCGGGGGGCCAGAGCAGAAGAAATTGAACCGGTCCGTGCAGTCCGCCTCCACCATGGCCGCTAGCACGAGGCGCGAATCGAAGCCGCCCGTCAGGTGGGCTACCCGGAACTCGCTGGGTGCCGTGGAGATCGCCGCCACCGACTCCAGGATCTCGGCGCGAATCCGGTTCAGGGCGTCCACATACGACAGCTCCTCGGAACGCACCCTGGCGGCCAGGTCGTATTCGCGCGGTTGCGTCCCTATGGACGACGATTCCCAGTACTCGAACAGATCAAGTCGTTCGACGCCCGCATAGCTGGCGGGGGTCAGCCCGCCGTTGCCCAGGATCAGGCGCTCCAATTGGAAATCAACCGACTTCTGCGGGGCACAACCGGCCAGCTCCGCCGCCTGGACGAGCGAGACGATGTCGCTGGAGATGAAGTCCGTTCCGCCGGCGGAGTAGCGGAACACCAGCGAACCGCCGAGGGGGTCGGGAAGGCAGACCGCTTCGTTCCGGTCCTCGTCCAGAACGAAGAGGCAGCTCGGATTGGATACGTGCTCGGCCCACCAGTTGGCCAGCGCCCCCAAGCTGGACGTCAACACCTGGTCCGGGATGACGGTCGCCAGCTCGGACTTCCTGGTGACGACCCGACCCCCGCAGATGGCCGTGCCGTCGAGGATGAAGTGGCGTGTGCCGATCTTGGTGGTGGGATGGACGCTGAGCATCCCGAGTGAATCGCCGGCACGGGTGAGGTGTGGCAGTTCGGGGATGCGGCCGCTCAGGAGCACTGGTGCGCGGAGGCCGTGGGTCTCCGGGTATCCCAGCACGGATTCTGGGTCGGCTACCCGATGGCGCGAACCTGCGGCTGGGGAAGTCACTCGTTCATGATAGTCGGTGGGGGAGGATCCCCGGTCGTTGCCGGGCGCGCCGGTGGGACTTTCGGCCCTAGCGACCCCTTGCCCCCGGGTGCACGCTGGTTGCAGGGCGGATCGCGGAGACACCGCGGACACCCCGCAAGACAAGGAAGAGGAGAAGTGCCATGAAGAAATGGACTCGCTGGCAGGACTGGGTGGCAGTTGTCGCCGGTCTCTATGTCGCGCTCTCCACGAGCTGGACCGAGCCCGCGGGAGCATCGATGTCGTTCATGATCGTCGGGGGCATCCTGCTGATCGTCGTCGGCCTGGTCAACCTGTCGATGCCGGGCATGCCCGCCGCCGAATGGGTGCAGGCCCTGATCGCCCTGCTCGTGGTCGCAGCACCATGGATGGGCGGCTACTACGACGCCATGGGCGTGGCCTGGAGCAGCTGGATCCCGGGCATCGTCGCCCTGGTGGTCACCGCGCTGGCCATCAGGCCGAGCACCGCGGAGCACCACCACCACGTGGTCGCCCACTGACCGGACTCAACCGCACGACGCCGGAGCACGCCACCCCAGCAGGGGTGGCTGGCCCCGGCGTCTCGACGTGTGAGTCCGGCTACCGGACGACGTCGACCGCAACCCGCCCGGCCTCCACGCTCCAGCGCTGGTCCAGCCGCACGTTCTGAAGCAGCCGGCGGTCGTGGGTGACTAGCAGCAGGGCGCCAGTGTAGGACTCCAGCGCCTCCTCGAGCTGTTCGATCGCGGTGAGGTCCAGGTGGTTGGTCGGCTCGTCGAGGACCAGCAGGTTCACCCCACGGGCCTGAAGTAGCGCCAGCCCGGCACGCGTTCGTTCACCGGGGGAGAGGTCCCCGACCCGGCTGGCCGTCTGATCGGCCTTGAGCCCGAACTTCGCCAACAGGGTTCGCACCTCGCCCGACGCCATCTCCGGCACCACGGACTCGAACGCGTCGCCCAGCGGTGACTCCGCCGCCAACTGACCGCGGGCCTGGTCGATCTCGCCGACGGCCACGCTGGTACCCATCGAGGCGGTGCCGGTATCGGGGGTGGCCCGGCCCAATAGCAGTCGCAACAGCGTGGATTTGCCGGCACCGTTCGGCCCGGTGATCCCGATCCGATCGCCCGCGTTGACCTGCACGGATACCGGGCCGAGTGTGAAGGATCCCTGCCGCAGCATCGCCTCGTTCAGCGTGGCCACCACTGAGGACGACCGCGGCGCAGAGCCGATGGAGAACTGCAGCACCCACTCCTTGCGGGGCTCCTCCACCTCGTCCAGCCGGGCGATCCGTGACTCCATCTGCCGGACCTTCTGCGCCTGCTTCTCCGAGGACTCGGAGCTGGCCTTGCGCCGGATCTTGTCGTTGTCCGGCGCCTTCTTCATCGCGTTGCGCACCCCCTGGGATGACCACTCGCGCTGGGTGCGGGCCCGCGAAACGAGGTCGGCCTTCTTGTCCGCGAACTCGTCGTACGCCTCCCGCGCGTGACGTCGGGCCACGTCGCGTTCGGCCAGATAGGCGTCGTACCCGCCGTCATACACCGCGACCTTCTTCTGTGGCAGATCCAGCTCCACGATCCGCGTCACGCAGCGGGCCAGGAATTCGCGGTCGTGGGAGACCAGCACGACGCCGGTGCGCAGCCCCCGCACGAAGGTCTCCAGCCGCTCCAGGCCGGCCAGGTCCAGGTCGTTGGTGGGTTCGTCGAGCAGCACCAGGTCGAACCGGCTCAGCAGTAGGGCGGCCAGCGCGACCCGGGCTGCCTGCCCGCCGGAGAGTGCGGTCATCTCGGTGGCGGGTTCGAGGTCGAGCCCGAGTTCGGCCAGGGTGGCGGGGATCCGGTCCTCGAGGTCCGCGGCGCCGGAGGCCATCCAGTGCTCGAACGCGTCGGCGTAGGCATCGTCGGAACCGGGCGCACCGGAACCGAGCGCGTCGGCGCTGGACTCCATGGCGGTGGTCGCCGCGGCACAGCCGGTGCGCCGGGCCAGGTAGGCGGCGATGGTCTCGCCGGGAAGGCGTTCGTGTTCCTGGGGGAGCCAGCCGATGAACGCGCCCTGCGGGGAGGCGGCGACAGATCCGGCCTGCGGGGTGTCGATGCCGGCCAGCAGCTTCAGCAACGTGGACTTGCCCGCCCCGTTGATGCCGACGACGCCGACCACGTCGCCGGGGGCGACGGTGAAGCTCAGATCCGAAAACAGGGTGCGGTGGGCATGGCCTCCGGAGAGGTCCTTGGCCACGAGGTGGGCGCTCATCCTCCCATTCTAGGGAAGCGAACGGCCCGTTCCGGACCGCCGGGGCGGTCCGGAGCGGGCCGGGGGAGCGGTGGCGTCAGCCCTGGGCCTGCACCGCGGCGCCGAGCTTGCGGGTGAGCCGGGTGAGTTCGGCGAACTCCTCGGCGTCCAGCCCCGAGTCGAGCAGCTCGTGGATGTGGCGGACGTGCTCGCGGCCGATCTCGCGCTGGATCGTGCGGCCCTCATCGGTCAGCGTCAGCAGCACGGCTCGCTGGTCCAACGGGTCGCCGCAGCGGCTGATGAACCCCTTGGCCTCCAGCCGGTCCACCATGCGGCTCAGGCTCGGCTGGCTCAGCAACACGTTTTCGTTCAGGGCGCCGAGGCGGATCCCGTCGTTGGGGCACTTGCCCAGCGTCACCAGCACGTCGTACTCGCGCATCGTCAGCCGCTTGAACGCCGGGTGGCGCTGCAGGCGGCGCATGATGGTTACCTGCGCGTTGAACAGCGACTCCCAGGCCTGCGTCGTCTCACGCAGTGAGGCGGCCCTAGGCATGGGACACCTCGGCGGCAGCGAGGGGCACCGGAACCTCGTTCCGGGCAGTGGCGGGCTTGATGCCGGCGCGGCGCGCGGCGACGAGGTTGGCGTGGGTCGGCGGCTCCGGGTGGTCGGCCGGCTTGCGCTTGGCATACTCGGCGCGCAGCTCGGGCAGGACCAGTTCGCCGAACAGATCCAGCTGGTTCAGCACGGTCTTCAGCGGCAAGCCCGCGTGGTCGACCAGGAACAGCTGACGGTGGTAGTCGCCGAAGAACTCTTGGAACGAGAGCGTCTTCTCGATGACCTGCTGCGGGCTGCCGACGGTCAGCGGGGTCTGCGAGGTGAAGTCCTCCATCGTCGGCCCGTGGCCGTAGACCGGGGCGTTGTCGAAGTAGGGGCGGAACTCGTTGACCGCGTCCTGTGAGTTCCTGGCCATGTAGAACTGCCCGCCGAGGCCGACGTATGCCTGGTCGGCGCGGCCGTGCCCATAGTGCTCGAAGCGCTGGCGGTACAGCTCGATCAGCTGCTGGTAGTGCTCCTTGGGCCAGAAGATGTTGTTCGCGAAGAACCCGTCCCCGTAGTAGGCGGCGATCTCGGCGACCTGGGGCGTGCGGATGGAACCGTGCCAGACGAAGGGGGCGACGTCGTCGAGCGGGCGCGGGGTGGAGGTGAAGTTCTGCAACGGCGTGCGGTGCTTGCCGTCCCAGCTCACGCTGTCCTCGTCCCAGAGCCGGCGCAGCAGGTTGTAGTTCTCGATGGTCAACTCAACCGAGTCCTGCGGGTTCTTGCCGAACCAGGGGTAGACCGGCGCGGTGTTCCCGCGGCCGAGCACCAGGTCGGCACGACCGTCGGAGACGTGCTGGAGCATGGCGAAGTCCTCGGCGATCTTCACCGGGTCGTTCGTGGTGATCAGCGTGGTCGCGGTAGAGAGCGTGATGTGCTCGGTCTGGGCGGCGATGTAGGCCAGCGTGGTGGTGGGGGAGGACGAGAAGAAGGGCCGGTTGTGGTGCTCGCCGATGGCGAAGACGTCCATCCCGATCTCTTCGACCTTCTTCGCGATGGCGATTTCCGCCTTGATGCGCTCGTTCTCGCTGGGGGTGTGCCCGGTGGTGGGGTCGGTGGTGATGTCACTGACCGAAAAGACGCCGATTTCCATGCTGTGCTCCTTCGTTCCTCTGGCCTCCAGTATGCCAGACTTTATATGCATTTGCATATAAGAGCGTTTGTGGGGTGGCAATCATTCCCGCTGGCTCGGGTGAGGTCGCTCACCCGCGCCGGCTGATCAGGCGCCCGGTGCGACCAGACCGGCCTGGTAAGCGGTAATGGCCGCCTGCACGCGATTGCGTGCGTCCAGCTTGGTGAGGAGGGAGCTGACGTGTCCCTTGACCGTTCCCTCGGTCAGGAACAACCGCTTCCCGATCTCGGCATTTGAGTATCCTGCACCGAGTAGCGCCAGGACATCGCGTTCCCGTTCCGTCAGACGCTCCACAGCGGCCTCGGCCTCCCGCGGGATCGCTGAGCTGTCCCTGCGCAGGCGGTTCACCGCGCGAAGGGCGACAGCCGGAGACAGGAAGGCGGCACCGGAGGCCACCGCACGCACCCCGGCGATCAACTCCCGCGGGTCGGCGACCTTGAGCAGGAATCCTCCGGCTCCGATGCCCAGTGCCTCGTCGATGTAGTCGTCCTCGCCGAAGGTGGTCAGCATGATGATCCTGGTCTCCGGAACCCGCGTCACCAGTTCCCGGGCGGCTCCCAAGCCGTCAAGGAGGGGCATGCGGATGTCCAGGAGAACGACGTCGGGACGGAACCGGGCGACGGCATCCACGGCTTCCCGGCCGTCCGCCGCTTCCGCCACCACCTCGATTACCGGATCCGTCCCCAGGATGGCCCGGACTCCGGCCCGGACCAGGGCCTCGTCATCGGCGAGCACCACGGAGATCCTCCGGCCGGCAGCGTCCAAGGATTCGGCGGGTGTGCTCATGGTCCCTCCTGGGCGGTGAGCCGGTCCTTGGAGACGAGGACGTCTCCCCTGAAACAGAGCCGGAACATGTCCGAACTGACATCGAACACGTTGGCCCGCGCCGCGAAGTACTCGCAGCGGGACCCCGTGGGAGCGGCCGGCTCGCCCAGCATGGGGGAGGCCTCCTTGATGCTGCTGCTGGGCAGCACCGTTTCGAGCTGCCCGCGGGTCTGGCCCGGTTCGATCGCGGCATAGTCGCCGGGCGGCAGTCCGGTCATCCGTACCGTCACCAGCTGGAGGACCAGCATGACAAGCGCCAACATCACGGCCAGGGCGATCGGGAGGGCGGCGCTGCGCCATTGGAGGGAACGCGCCGTGCGCCGGGCTTCACGCAGGTCCGCTGCCGGCACCCCGGCATCACGATTCACGGAGCCCGGCACGGGCAGGTGGACCCCGTCCGGGCGGGCTCCCGGAGGCGCAGCTGCACCGCCGACGGTGGCGGCGCGGGGCAGGCGTGCGACGACGGTGAAGCCCCGGGCGTCCGGTCCGGCCTGGAAGGTCCCGCCCAGAACGGACAGTCGTTCGTCCAAGCCGGTGAGGCCCTGGCCCGCCCGGCTGTCCTGGCGTTGCCCGGCATCGGAGCCAGGCGACGCGGGGGCGTTGTGCACCGACACCGTGACGGGATCGGATGACTCGTCGTACCGCACGTCCACCGTGCCGCCGAGGGCGTACTTGGCGGCATTGGTCAACGCTTCCTGGACGACCCGGTAGACCGCCTGCCGGGCCTGTGGACTCGGTTCGGGGATCCTCGGTGGCGGCGGCGTTCGGTCCAGCCGGATGGTCGCCCCGGAACGCCGTGCGCGCTCGATGAGCTCTTCGACGGACTCGTCCGCCGGTTGCCGCGCCGCGGCGGCGCCCTCCTCGCGCAGGACCGACACGATGTCATGCAGTCGTTCAATGGCCGCCGCTGCCTGTTCGCGCACGGCTGCGGCCGTCTGCCGTTGCTGCTCCGTTGCCCCAGCTGCAACCTGCAGCGCCCCGCTGCCCAGGGCGATCAGGGCCAGGTCATGGCCGAGCTGGTCATGCATGTCCTCGGCGATGCGGGCACGCTCCCGCAGCCGGGCATGGTCGGCGATGAGCTGGCGCTCGTGGGCAGCCCGCCCGACGCGAAGCCTGCGGTATCGGCCCCACCACCACGGCAACACACACACGAAGAACTGGAGGAGGACGGTCGTGAGCCACAGGGACAGTGCGTTGCCCGGGGCCATGAAGAACGAGAGCAGCAGATTGAGCCCGGCGCCGACGCCGAAGGCGGTGAGCGCCGACGGTAGCGAGGACATCCTGCGGCCGGCCAGGTAGGCGCCAATCACTGCTAGCAGCCCCAGGAAGAAGCCGGCCGTCCCTTCGGATACACCGGTGGCCACCGTCGCCACGACGAGGACGACGGCCCAGTTGATGTCATTCCACCGGCGGTTCATGACTGTCCATGCTACCGAGCAGCCGGCCGGCGGACACCCGACGAAAGTCAGGGGTGGCCCCGCGGGATCACCGACGATCGGCGGATGTGGACGGCGCCCGGCGTCCGTAGCGTTGAAGACAACGACGACAGAAGGAGCATAAACCATGATCGTCCTGGACGGACTCACCAAACAATTCGGCGACAAACGTGCGGTCGACGGCCTCTCGGTCACGATCCGGCCCGGCCTGGTGACCGGGTTCCTGGGGCCCAACGGTGCCGGGAAAACGAGCACCATGCGGATGCTGCTCGGGCTCGACCGCCCCACGGCCGGCACGGCCCTCATCGGCGGACAGTGCTATGCGGAGCTTGCCACGCCCCTGCGTACCGTGGGGGCTCTGCTCGATCCGCGGACCGGCATGCCGGGCCAACGGGCCAGTAGCCACCTGCTCGGCATGGCCCGCAGCAACGGCATCCCCGAACGGCGGGTGGACGAGGTCCTCGCCGAAGTCGGGTTGGCCGAGATGGGCGGCCGACGCATCGGGACGTACTCGCTGGGCATGCGCCAGCGGTTGGGGATCGCCGCGGCCCTCCTGGGCGAACCGGAGGTCCTGCTCTTCGACGAACCCGTCAACGGGCTCGACCCCGATGGCGTGGCCTGGATCCGGAGGCTCATGCGTTCCCAGGCGGCCGAGGGGCGGACGGTCTTCGTCTCCAGCCACCTGATGAGCGAAATGCAATCGACGGCAGACCACCTCGTGGTCATCGGACGCGGGAAGCTGATCGCCGACGACTCCATCGACAACGTCATCTCGGGCAGCGCGCTGAACTCCATCACCGTCCGCAGCCCGCAGGCCGGTGCGCTGCGCTCTGCCTTGGAAGCAGCCGGCCTGACCGTACAGCGCACCGGCGGTGTCGAGAGGGCAGGCGCCGGGCCGGACCCGACGCCATCCCTTGCGGTCACGGGCGGAACGATGGAACAGGTCGGAGCCATTGCCTTCACCCACGGGCTGCAACTGCACGAGTTGTCCGTCAAGCGCGCCTCCCTTGAGCAGGCCTACGAGGAACTGACAGGTTCCAGCGTCGAATACAGCTCGGCGACTACTTCGAAAGGAAACCCCTAATGAGCGCCACCGCCACCGGACACGCAACACGTCGTCCCCCCGCCATCGGATATGGCCACGCAGTGGCCTTCGAATGGACCAAGCTCGCCAGCGTGCGCTCCACCTGGATCAGCCTTGCGCTGGCCGTGGTCGCCACCGTCGGCTTTTCGTGGCTGATCGGGGCGTCGGCCAAGGCGAGCGGCGACAACGGCTACGACACGTTCATGCCGGCCCCGGAGATCGCGTTCTCCTCCCTGCAGGTCTCGCAACTGCTCCTAGTCGTGGTGGCCGCACTGTGCATCACCGCGGAGTATGCCTCGGGGACCATCACGACGTCGCTGCAGGCAGTGCCGGTGCGCGGTCGGCTGCTCGGTGCCAAGGCGACCGTCCTGGCCGGTCTTGGCGGCATCTCGGGTGTCGTCCTCGTCGCGTGCGGCACCGCGGTGGCCGGCCCCAGTGCCGCGGATTTCGGGGCCTTCACGGCCGGCGATTTCGTCGCCGCGGCAGCGGGGTCCGCCTACTACCTGGCCATGCTGATGGTGATGATGCTGGGTATCGGGACGCTCCTGCGCAGCTCCGCCGGCACCATCACGACGGCCTTCATCCTGCTTTTTGCGCTGCCGCAGGTCCTGCCACTGTTCAGCCTGGCGTGGCTCCAGCACGCGATCGACTACCTGCCGACGAACGCGGCACTCGTCCTGGCCAGCGCCGATCCCGGCCCCTACGGGATGGGAGTCGCCGTGCTGGTTCTCGTGGCCTGGGCAGCCGGGTGCCTGGCTGCCGGATACGTGGCCCTCACCCGGAGGGACGCCTGAGCCGCATGGTGCAGGCAAACTGTCTACCCACTGCTGTGTCGTCCCCGCTGGGGCGTGGGGTCGGCCTGATATGCAT
This sequence comes from Arthrobacter sp. ASL1, assembly GCF_056680475.1. Classification (NCBI taxonomy): domain Bacteria; kingdom Bacillati; phylum Actinomycetota; class Actinomycetes; order Micrococcales; family Micrococcaceae; genus Arthrobacter; species Arthrobacter sp. ASL1. The sequence goes on along the minus strand of NZ_CM155284.1, from coordinate 685,039 downwards.
CGCCTAATATTGACAGGGAGACGCGGGCCCTTCCGGGGATGAGCAATCGAGCGTCGCCTATCCTTCGGACACGTGGCTGGGTAGCAATCTGCCGCCGACGGTTAATCGTTCCATTCGTCGATGCCTGATGGGACCGTTTGGCGTTTCAGATTCGAAGGAATCGTTTTCGAGGGAGAGAGTCCAGTTACTCGGTTTTTGTGATAGGCAGTCGCTTTAGGTATGGATTGTGTTATCGCAAACAGCGACCCCTTTTGAGGGCTCCCAACGACTAGCCTTTGCCGCAATAGACCCCGTAGAAGATGTACGAAGGCGAAGTGGTGTGCCAGCACGGCAGCCGGGGAAGCTAGTCGTGTAAGACAACCGCGCAGGTAGACGGGGCTTCTCTACAACCTCCGGCGTTCAGGCTTCCGGGCCCTTTATTGGCTTGCTGATACTTGAGCAATCCCTAGTGCGAGCGTAGGCATACTGCCCAATATCGTTCCTGCCGCTGGTGTCCATATGTCGCGTACGAACTTCTGCCACTTGGGCCGGTGAACGTTATCAGATTGACCGGCCGCTGCGTTTAGAGCGACCCACAAATCAAAGATCGCCTTTTTTAGATCAGCTTGCCCATACACCTCTGTGTCTTCGAGATATGTCCGGAGGGTCTGTACAACTCTGAAGACATGTCCTCGCATGTCGTCACTGATCGAAGTATCCGTCGTCAATAAGTCGCTGACGTTTTGAAGCAGTCTTTTTACCTGGGCAATGCCCGCAGGATTGACAGCGGGACCTCGGGCTTCCAAGAAGATGGCAAAACCATCTAACGTGTCTATCACTTCATTTTCAAACGGACTTTCAGGCCTATCTTTAGCCACCGCCCCCAACCAGTTGTTGGGGTAGTTCATAACGGCGGCCGCCCACTTCCGAAGGGTCCGCCTGTAAGTGTCAACGCCTATACCCGCGTTTTCGAGCTCTTGAATTGCCGTCTGGCACTCAGTTATTAGTCTCATTGCAAAAATGTGTTCGTCAAAGGCAGCTGCCGGATTCGTGCTTTTGGAATAAAGTCCACGAACTATATGTGCACTCTGAGTGGGGTCACTTTTCCACTTTAAAAAGAGGCTATGGAGCTCTCGCGCAGGATTCACTATCACTACAGTGCATTTCCCTTCGGCGGTGGGCATCGGATGCAACACCTTAGTTTAGAGGCGCGAGTCAATAGGACACCGCTGTCGGACAACCGGCGGGCGTCGGCTTGATGTACGCCAATTGTTTATTGGCCAAAGCATTCCAAGGATAGTCCCGCCTACGGTAGCGAACGGGCAAAGCAACGAACTACCGCTATGGCCGTCGCCGGCCCCTCTGTCGCAACGCGTGCAGACTTTTACGGTCCCGATGCGTCCGGCCGGCGGCTACTTCAGATCGAGTGCCTGGTTGGTGGCGGCGGTGACGTCGGCCAGCAACGACGGGTTCTCATTGAGCTTGGTGCCGAAACTCGGGATGATCTCGGTCAGCTTGGACTCCCAACCGGCAAAGCTCTGCGGGAAGCAGCGGCGCAGGACCTCGATCATGATCGGGGCGGCCGTCGAGGCGCCCGGGGACGCACCCAGGAGGCCGGAGATCGAACCGTCAGCACTGGTGATGACCTCGGTGCCGAACTGCAGGACACCGCCGCGCTGCTTGTCCTTCTTTATGACCTGGACGCGCTGGCCGGCTGTGATGAGCTCGAAGTCGGCACCGTTCGCATTCGGGTAGTAATCGCGCATGGCCGTGTTCTTGGCCTCGCGGCTCTTCAGGACCTCGGTGACCAGGTACTTGACCAGGCCCATGTTGTCCTTGGCGACGGCAAGCATCGGGATGAGGTTGCCGGGACGGACCGAGGTCACGAGATCGAGGTAGGAACCCGACTTCAGGAACTTCGGCGAGAAGCCGCCGTAGGGGCCGAACATGAGCGAGCGCTTGCCGTTGACGAAGCGCGTGTCAAGGTGGGGGACCGACATGGGCGGGGCGCCCACCGACGCCTGGCCGTAGACCTTGGCATGGTGGCGGGCGATGACGTCCTCGTTGGTGCTGCGCAGGAACTGGCCCGATACCGGGAAGCCGCCGAAGCCCCTGGCCTCGGGGATGCCCGCCGCCTGCAGCAGGTGAAGGGCGCCGCCGCCGGCACCGACGAAGACGAACTTGGCGTTGACGGTCCGCTTCTCGCCGGTGGCGTTGTTCTTCACCGTAAGCGTCCAACCGGTGCCATTGCGGTCCAGGCCGGTGACCTTGTGGCCGAAGCTCACGTCGACGCCGTCCTCGCCCAGGTTGCTGGTCAGCTGCCGGGTCAGGGAACCGAAGTCGACGTCGGTCCCCCCGACCACGCGGGATGCGGCCACGCGCTGTGCCGGATTGCGCCCCTCGGCGACCAGTGGGGCCCACTCGGCGATGGTGTCCAGGTCCTCGGTGTGCTCCATGGTCTCGAACAGCGGCTGGGCGCGCAGCGATTCGAAGCGGGTCCTGAGGTAGTCGGCGTGGGTGTCTCCGAGGACGAAGCTCATGTGCGGCAGCGGGTTGATGAACGAGCTGGGGTTGGTGATGCGCTTCCGGTTCACCAGGTGGGTGTAGAACTGGCGGGAGACCTGCCACTGTTCGTTGATGCCGACGGCCTTGGCCGGGTCGACCTTGCCGTCCTTGCCCATCGGCGAGTAGTTCAGCTCGCACAGGGCGGAGTGCCCGGTTCCGGCGTTGTTCCAGGGGTCGGAGGACTCGGTGCCGGCCTGGTCGAGATTCTCGAACAGGGCGATGCTCCAGCTGGGCTCCAGTTCCTTGATGAGCGTGCCCAGCGTTGCACTCATGACCCCACCGCCGATCAGTGCGACATCGACGTTCATTGAGGGGGTTGGGCTGGGCACAGGATTCTCCATCCGACGACTCTGGTGGCTTAAGCCAAGGTTAGCGCGGTCGGTTCATCCCGATGAAATCAGCGGGCGCCTCCGGAGGACTCAGGTGGCGAGCGTCACGCGGTCGAAGGACTCGTCCAGGGTCGGGCTCGTGGGGTAGCGCAACACCGTTTCGTTCGCGGCCACGGCGGAAATCGGGTAGGCCAGCGGCAGGGCCGGGATGTCCTTGGTCAGCTGCTCGCCGATCTCCTGGTAAACGGCGGCACGGGCGTCCCCGTTGGGCATCGAGCGGGCGGTGACGATCTTTGCGCGCAGGGCGGGAGCCGCGTAGGTGAACTCCGCGGACGTGGTGCCGAAGAGGGTGCCGATGAAGTTGTCCGGATCCCGGTAGCCGCCGTTCCAGCCGAGCAGGTGGAACCCAGGGATGCGTCCCTTCGTGACACTGTCCAGGTAGCCGTCTTCCCAGTCGATGGGATGCGGCTCGATGTTGAATCCGACGGCGGTGAGCTGGGCGCTGAGGGTCGCATAGATTTGCTCGGGCAGCGGCAGGTAAGCGCGGGTGACGTTCAGCGGATACGAGAACGGGATCGATTCGCCGTCGTAGGTGGATCCCTTGAGCAGCTCGCGGGCCTTGCCGGGGTCGTATCCGTAGTAGGTCGGCCCGTCCGGGACACCGAGGCTGGGTGGCACGAAGCTCTTCGCTTCCTTGGTCCCCGCGATGAAGTACGTGTCGATGAGTTTCTGGCGGTCGACGGCGTGGGCCATGGCCCGGCGGATCGCGTCCTCCTTCAGCAGGGGGTTCGCGCGGTTGACCCCCAGGTACAACACGGAGAACGGGTCCCGCTGCAGGACCTGCTGGCCCTCGCGGACGAGATCTCGCAGTTCGCCGACGGTGACCATGTCGTAGGCGGCGACCATGCCCCGGCGCAGAGCCAGCAGCCGGGATGCGGGGTCGCGCAGGACGTGGAAGCTGGCCTTGGCGATCTGGGTGCGGTGACGCCAGTGGTCCGTGTTGGCGACGAGTTCGGAGGAGTTCCCGTCTCCCCTACGGTATTTGTAGGGGCCGGTGCCGACGGGGTGCTTCCCGAAGCGGGTCGCGATCTGTCCGGCATCGTCGCGGATGGCCTCGTCCGCCTTGTACTTGCGCAGCGCGGACGGGGAGGCGATCCCGAATCCGGGCAGGGTCAGCGCCTCGATCAGTCCCGTGATCGGCTTCGTGATGGTCAACACGAAAGTGTGCTTGTCCGCGGCCCGGCACGTCTCGTAGTAGCTCGCGCTCACGGTCTTGACCTTCGCGGACGGGCCGAGGTCGTTACCGGCATCGGCCTTTGTGCCCGTGTCCTTGGCAGTGCTGCCGGGGGCTTCGGACTCGGTGGCCGACTTGGTATCGGGTGCCACGCTGGTGTCCGTGGCGGGCTGCACCTCATGGTGGTGGAACACCGATTCAAAGGCCTGCCCCGGCTGTCCGCCGAGAACGGCGGGGAGCTCGGCCCAGCGTTTGAAGTTGTGGACCACGGCCTGGGCGTTGAATTCCGTCCCGTCGTGGAAGGTGACGCCCTCACGCAGCGTGAAGGTGTAGGTCAGGCCGTTGTTGCCCACTTTCCACGCGGTGGCCAGGCCGGGGGTGGGTGCGCCCGTATTCGGGTCCACGCCCACGAGCGATTCGAAGACCTGCCGGGTGATGCGGAACGACTCGTTGTCCGCCGCTAGTGCGGGGTCCAGGGTCGCCGGGGACGCCGGGGTTCCGAAGCGGAACTCCAGGTCCTTCACGATGGTGGCGGACGGAGCGGCACTGCTGGGGAGTTCCTCGGGAGTCGTGGCCTTCGTGCAGCCCGCCAGGCCGGCCACGGCCAGCGATCCAAGCCCCAACACCATGCGCCGCGAAGGGCGGGCATTGCCGTCGAGGCCCATCTGGGCTGGGACCCGTCGGCCTGCGGCGTCCTGGGGGAAGTCGGTGGACTCCACGCTCGTGTGCTCCTTGCCTGCGGGGCTCCCGCGGGATATTGCGGGTCGGTCATAGTTCGTGCAACGCGCAGACCGACAGTATGTGTCGTCTGCAGGCCCCATCACATAGTGCGAGCGGGGGGACTTGAACCCCCACGTCCGAAGACACTGGAACCTAAATCCAGCGCGTCTACCAATTCCGCCACGCTCGCTAGCGCCATCCGCGCACGGAAGACCTCAACCAGTGTAGCGGAACCGGATGCACCACCCGTGGAACCGGCTGGTCCGGAATTACGCGGCGTCAAGCCCCAGATCGCGGCGCAGCTTGGCCACGTGGCCCGTGGCGCGGACGTTGTACTGTGCCTGTTCGACGGCGCCGTCCTCGCCGACCACGATCGTCGAGCGGATCAGTCCCTCGTAGGTGCGTCCGTAGTTCTTCTTCTCGCCCCACGCACCGTAGGCGGCGGCGACCGAGTGGTCCTCGTCGGCCAGCAGTGGAAAGTTCAGCGTTTCCTTGTCGGTGAACTTGGCCAGCTTCGCCGGGGAGTCGGGGGAGACGCCGAGCACCTGGTACCCGGCCGCGGCCAACGAGTCCAGCGAATCGCGGAAGTCGCAGGCCTGCTTGGTGCAGCCCGGCGTCATCGCGGCGGGGTAGAAGTAGACGACGACCTTGCGGCCGGCGTAGTCGGAGAGCGAGACGCTGCTGCCATCGGCGGCCGTGAGCGTGAACGCGGGGGCGGTGTCGCCGACGGCGAGGCGCTGGGCAGTGGTGGTCATGGCTTCCTCCAAGTGTCCGGATATACAGAAGGAGGCCAGCCTGACGGCCGGCCTCCTTCTTCTGGTGTGCACCCCCCGGGACTTGAACCCGGAACCTACTGATTAAGAGTCAGTTGCTCTGCCAATTGAGCTAGAGGTGCATTGTTGTTTCCATCCGATCCCTTTCGGGACCGGGCTTTGCAACGACATGAAACATTACCAGCACTTTTCCGACCGCGCAAAACCGGATGAGGGATTGCGGTTGACGTCACATTTCGGTCGGATTCCGTACCCGATTCGCCCGGTCTGCGGGCGGGAATCCTAAGCTGGGTGAATGGAGCCCATCACCGCATTTACCGTCCCTGACCAGACCCTTCTCGATGCTTGTTCGCCCCTGCCCGAGGGCGTGCGTTGCGGCATTTGGGATTTGGAGGGCGACCCGCAGGGGATCGGCCTCGACGAGATCCAGGCCGTGGTCCTTCCCTACGCGATGCACTCACATGATGTGCTGCCGAATGTGCGCCGGGCGCCGAACCTGCGGCTGGTGCACACGCAGTCAACGGGGTACGACGGCGTCCGCGAGCGGGTCGGCGATGACATCGCCATTGCCTCTGCTCACGGTGTGCACGCCGCGGCGACCGCCGAACTTGCCGTCGGGCTCGCGCTGGGAGCCCTGCGCGGCATGGGCCAAGCAGCGCAGAACCAGCTCACCGGCACCTGGGATTCGAAGCGCTGGCCGGGCCTGGCCGATCGTCGCGTCGGACTGCTCGGTGTCGGCGGCATCGGAGAGGAGATCCGCCGCCGGCTGGATCCCTTCGAGATCGACCTTGTGCGCATCGGCACCCGCGCCCGCGCCGACGAGCACGGTGAGGTCCACGGCATGGACGAGCTGATGGACTTGGCGCCGGGACTCGAAGTGGTCATCGCGATCGTCCCGCTGAACGACTCGACGCGCCACATCGTTGGCAAGGAATTCCTTGCCGCCCTTCCAGACGGCGCCGTCATCGTCAATGTCGCCCGCGGCCCCGTCGTCGATACCGAGGCCCTGACCGCCGAAGTCGAAACGGGCCGCCTGTTCTGCGCACTGGACGTCACCGATCCGGAGCCGTTGCCCAGTGATCACCCACTGTGGAGGCTGCCCAACGCACTGATCACCCCGCATGTCGGTGGCAATACCGAGGCCTTCCCTCCGCGCATCGCCAAGCTGATCCGTGGGCAGTTCGCCACTTTGGCGGCGGGGGAGAAGCCCAAGAACCTGGTCCATGAGGGTGAACGGCTGCTGTAGTCGGGACTTTGCACACTTATCCATCACGCACCGGCGTGGTGTCGCTACTTCGAGGTTGACTTCTCCTTGAGGAACGGCGAATCGCAAGCCGGGCCGTCAGGGTCCTCGGCGCAATTCTGATCGACCAAGAGCTTCTTGGTTCGCCAGACACTCATCGGCATCGGTTCGCTGGGTACGTTCGCGGTGCCTGGGATCGGGATCCACGGGCCGCCCTCGACAGAAAATTCGCCGCGATAGGCGGTACTGAGTCGGATTTGGAAATCTCCCGTCTCTGCATATATATGGCTGGTTTCCGTAGGCTCATCGAAGGTATGGTTCGGCATCGGTTTTCCCGGACTCATAGTTTTCCTGTGATTGCCATCGCCGTAATTCCAAGAGTATGAATCGGGGACTGCCCTGACCGCCACCCGTCGATTTTGTAGCTCGGTTCGGAATTCTTGAGTGTCAGAAACCGCATACATATGCGCATTTCCGTTCCTTAGAGAAAAGCCAGCGGGTTGGCTCTTCAGCGCGGACGGCTTGATTGGAAATGAACCGAACTGAGCGGGAGTGATGACAATCGGCCGTTGCTCAAGTGAAATTTGTTCAGGTCCCGCGTCCGTTGACCCTGGAACAACAGCCTTGGGCTCGCGTGTGCAATACGAATCCATTGCAACTGTTTGCCCTTGTTGAGGGCCGTCGAGTGCCACGATCGAACGAGTAATAAGCGGATCACCGTTTGGGCAGGGTGGCTCGTCGAAGTCGATGCATAAGTTCTTCCCGGATTGTTGGGCTTGGCAATGGGTTGAGTATTTTGCGATGTAGCGAAGACGCGGTCCCGCGTTTGCAGTCTTCTGAGCCGCTTTAACAGGACTGTCTTCACTCGGCTTTTCAGCTGCTGGAGAAGATGGTCTCTCGTCCTGGGTTGCCTTTTCACATTCCTCGCTTTCATAGTCAACAGTGCTGCCGCCCATGCTGGTAATGACCGGGCATAAGGGGAGGGCACTGGCGGCTGTGATAGGGACCGCTAGCGCCACCGTCGACAGGGAAAGCACGAGAATGCTTGAAAGAATCCTGCGCATGGCCACGGGTTCCTACGACTTCGCGATATTTATGAAGGTCGTATGCCACCCGTCGTTGAACGTCATTGACATGGACCCGATGACGGGCTTTTTCGACGGACGCTGGGTCGCGTACAAATTGCCGTCTGATGTGTAGGCCTTTAGTTCCGCTTGTTTGAAGCTAAATACTGCAAGTGCTTGACTGCCGCTTTCCAATTCGGCCGAAGATACACGAACCTTGTAGGCGCCACCTACGTTCCAAGTTCCATTCTTGCGATTCATGTTCGCCGGACCAATAACGTTCTTCTTGCAGAATTCGCAGCTTTTATCAGTTATTTCTTGGAGCGGCCGAGGATCGTTCGTCACTGTTGCGTACTCGACAACTTGGAAGTAGTACTCCGTGAAGGCCTTTACTCCCTCAGGAGACTTCTTCTTTGCTGTCTCAGGCATCTTCGGCACGGGCCAATTCTTGGCGGGCCCGTCGGAACTGGCGGGAACTGGTGTCGGCGAAGCGCTCTTCGACGCGGAGGCTGTGGCACTTCCGCCGGCTACCGCAGATGACGAACTAGTGGATGGCGAACCGGAACTCGAAGGGCTCGGTTCATCAGATCCGTTGGAAGGGGAACATGCGCTGAGGGCGAGGGCAAGTACTCCAGCAACGGCGAAGCCGGCACGGGTTTTGCGAGCGATCGTGACCGGCATGGGGCCTCCGGGTTCGACTGTGAATTGCGGGCGTTGAAACACCCTAACCCGAAAATCAACCCGGTTGAATAGTTATCCACAGGCCAAACTTCAACATGACGTGAGGGAAGAACTGCTATTCGGCGGGGGAGTCTTCCGCATCGCTGAAGCTGGCCACCAGGGTCAGGAACTCGTCGAAGAACGCGTTGAAGTCACTCGCGTCGTCGTGCTGTTCAAGGCGTACACGCGTCTCTGGATGGCTGGTTGCCGATGGTGGGGCATCGATCGTCGTCTCGGACGCCACCTCGAACCGGAAGACCCGACCGGTACTGGTTCCCACCTCGTGGCCACCGGTGCGGTCCTCTGCCAAGTGGCTGAGGTTGGTGAGGTTGATGGACGTCGCGGGCTCGAGCGCTGCCAACGTTCCGGCATGCAGTGGGGCAACGATGATCTCCATCGGCTGCCGTCGGTACCCCACGATGTACTTGCCCCCTTCACCTGCGCGACCGGTCGCGTAGACGAGGTTGTAGCTGCCGAAGTTGGGGATCTGGTGGTCGAAGGCGCGGTGCAGATGCGCCTTCAGTGTGGTGTCCCCCGCTTTGGGCACGCTGACGCCGTTGTCTGCTATTCCCATGGGCTCCAGTCTAGGGGGAGCCCCCCGATAGTTCAGGACAAATGTTTCAGATGCAGGTCACGGGTTCGTTGCGTTTGGCACGGAGTTCTAGACTCTGGTCTATGAGCCAGGACAGCACCATTGACATCAAGCCACGCAGCCGCGCCGTCACCGACGGCATCCACGCTGCCCCGGCCCGCGGCATGTTCCGCGCGGTCGGCATGGGGGACGACGACTTTGCGAAGCCGCAGATCGGCGTCGCCAGCTCGTGGAACGAAATCACCCCCTGCAACCTTTCCCTGAACCGGTTGGCGCAGGCCTCCAAAGAGGGCGTCCACGCCGGAGGCGGGTTCCCCATGCAGTTCGGCACCATCTCGGTGTCCGACGGCATCTCCATGGGCCACGAGGGCATGCACTTCTCCCTCGTCTCCCGTGAGGTCATCGCCGACTCCGTCGAAACCGTCATGATGGCCGAACGCATCGACGGTTCCGTCCTGCTGGCCGGTTGCGATAAGTCGCTGCCCGGCATGCTGATGGCCGCGGCCCGCCTGGACCTGGCCAGCGTCTTCGTCTACGCCGGATCGATCATGCCCGGCGTCGCCAAGCTCGAGGACGGCACCGAGAAGGAAGTCACCCTGATCGACGCCTTCGAGGCCGTCGGGGCCTGTGCCGCCGGCAAGATGAGCGCCAAGGACCTGGACACCATCGAACGTGCCATCTGCCCGGGCGAAGGCGCCTGCGGCGGCATGTACACCGCGAATACCATGGCCTGCATCGGCGAGGCCCTGGGCATGTCACTGCCCGGCTCGGCCGCCCCGCCGTCCGCGGACCGCCGCCGCGACATGTTCGCCCGCAAGTCCGGTGAAGCCGTGGTGGAAATGCTGCGCAAGGGCATCACCGCCCGCGACATCATGACCCGTAAGGCCTTCGAGAACGCCATCGCCGTGACCATGGCCTTCGGCGGCTCCACCAACGCGGTGCTGCACCTGCTGGCCATCGCCCGCGAGGCGAACGTCGACCTCAAGCTCGAGGACTTCAACCGCATCGGCGACAAGATCCCGCACCTGGGCAACCTGAAGCCCTTCGGCGACTACGTCATGTACGACGTCGACAAGATCGGCGGCGTGCCGGTGGTCATGAAGGCGCTGCTCGACGCCGGACTCATCCACGGCGACTGCCTCACCGTCACCGGAAAGACCGTCGCCGAGAACCTCGCCGACATCAACCCGCCTGCGTTGGACGGCAAGGTCGTCCGCGCGCTGGACAACCCCATCCACGCCACCGGCGGCATCACGGTGCTCATGGGTTCGATGGCCCCCGAGGGTGCCGTCGTGAAGAGCGCCGGGTTCGACGCCGACGTCTTCGAGGGAACCGCCCGCGTCTTCGAGCGAGAGCAGGGCGCCCTGGATGCGCTGGACCAGGGCGCGATCCACGCCGGCGACGTCGTCGTCATCCGCTACGAGGGCCCCAAGGGCGGCCCCGGCATGCGCGAGATGCTCGCCATCACCGGTGCCATCAAGGGTGCCGGCCTGGGCAAGGACGTCCTGCTGCTCACCGATGGGCGCTTCTCCGGAGGCACCACCGGCCTGTGCATCGGGCACGTGGCCCCCGAGGCCGTCGACGGTGGCCCGATTGCGTTCGTGAAGGACGGAGACCGGATCCGCGTGGACATCGCCGCCCGCTCCTTCGACCTGCTGGTCGACGAAGCCGAACTGGAATCCCGCCGTGAAGGCTGGGAGCCGTTGCCGGCCAAGTTCACCACCGGCGTGCTCGGCAAGTACGCCAAGCTCGTCAACTCCGCCAGCACGGGGGCCTACTGTGGCTAGCTGACACTGCGGGACGCGGCGTCCGACGAGACAGAAATGTCCAAAGGCCGGACGCCGTGTCCATATGCTGAGACGGCCAGTGTGGTCCGTTGACAGTCTCCCCGCCGCCGGGGAAACTGAAGACATGCAGATCCGAACCGAAGTCCTACTAGTTACCCAGCGCGGAGCCTAGCCCTCGTTTGTAGGACACGGTGACGCGCGAACCCCACTGAAGCCAAAAGGCCAGCGGGGTATTTTTATGCGCAGAACTAGAGAAGAGAAGGAATATCCGATGAGTAACGGAACACCCATCAGCCCGTCGCTGGTGGCCAAGGCCGCCGGCCGTGCCAAGGATCAAGCTCCTGTCTCCTCCACCGTGGATGCCTCGAACCCTGTCCAGGGTCCGAACCACACCGTGGCACCCACAGAGATGACTGGCTCACAAGCCATCGTCCGCTCGCTGGAAGAACTGGGCGTCAAAGACGTCTTCGGGTTGCCGGGAGGGGCCATCCTGCCCCTCTACGACCCACTGATGGATTCGACCAAGATCAACCACATCCTGGTCCGCCACGAACAGGGCTCCGGCCACGCAGCACAGGGCTACGCCATGGTCACCGGAGAAGTCGGGGTATGCATCGCCACCTCCGGCCCCGGAGCCACCAACCTGGTCACCGCCATCGCCGACGCCCACATGGACTCAGTGCCCCTGGTGGCCATCACCGGCCAGGTCCACTCGGCCTTCATCGGCACCGACGCCTTCCAGGAAGCTGACATCGTCGGCATCACCATGCCGATCACCAAGCACTCGTTCCTGGTCACCGACCCCAACGACATCCCGCGGGTCATGGCCGAGGCCTTCCACATCGCCGGCACCGGCCGTCCCGGCCCGGTCCTGGTGGACATCACCAAGGATTGCCAGCAGGGCAAGGGGACCTTCGCCTGGCCGCCGAAGATCGACCTGCCCGGCTACCGCACCGTGACACGCGGCCACGCCAAGCAGGTCCGCGAGGCGGCCAAGCTCATCGCCGCCGCCCAGCGCCCGGTGTTCTACGTCGGCGGTGGTGTCATCAAGGGCCACGCCTCGGCCGAGCTGATGGAACTGGCCGAACTCGTCGGCGCACCCGTTGCCACGACGCTCCAGGCACGTGGCGCGTTCCCGGACTCGCACGAGCAGCACGTGGGCATGCCCGGCATGCACGGTGCCGTCTCCGCGGTCACCGCACTGCAGCAGTCCGACCTGCTGATCACGCTGGGCGCCCGCTTCGATGACCGGGTCACCGGCGTGCTCTCCACGTTCGCGCCGAATGCCAAGGTCATCCACGCGGACATCGATCCGGCGGAGATCTCCAAGAACCGGACGGCCGATGTGCCGATTGTCGGATCAGTCAAGGAGATCCTGCCCGAACTCACCGAGGCCTGCAGAACCCGCTTCGCCGAGGACGGCCGCCCGGACCTGGCGCCGTGGTGGTCCACCCTGAACCGGCTGCGGGACACCTACCCGATCGGCTATACCGAGACCGAGGACGGGCTCACCGCCCCGCAGCGCGTCATCGAACGCATCGGCGCCCTGACCGGGCCCGAGGGCGTCTACGTCGCCGGCGTCGGACAGCACCAGATGTGGGCCGCCCAGTTCATCAAGTACGAACGCCCCCACCAGTGGCTGAACTCCGGCGGCCTGGGCACCATGGGCTACTCCGTCCCGGCGGCCATGGGCGCGAAGGTCGGCAACCCCGACCGCGTGGTCTGGTCCATCGACGGAGACGGCTGCTTCCAGATGACCAACCAGGAACTCGCGACTTGCGTGATCAACAACATCCCGATCAAGGTCGCGATCATCAACAACTCGTCGCTGGGCATGGTGCGGCAGTGGCAGACGCTGTTCTACGACTCCCGCTACTCCAACACCGACCTGAACACCGGCCACGGAACCGCCCGCGTGCCGGACTTCGTCAAGCTCGCCGACGCCTACGGCTGCGTCGGACTGCGCTGCGAACGCGACGAGGACATCGACGCCACCATCCAGCAGGCGCTCGAGATCAACGACCGCCCGGTCGTGATCGACTTCGTCGTCAGCCGCGACGCGATGGTGTGGCCGATGGTCCCCTCCGGCGTGGGCAACGACGCCATCCAGATCGCGCGCGGCATGACCCCCGATTGGGAAGAGGAGGATTAGGACCATGGCACGCCATACCCTTTCGGTGCTCGTGGAGGACGTCCCCGGCGTTCTGACCCGCGTGGCCGGCCTGTTCGCCCGCAGGGCGTTCAACATTCATTCACTCGCCGTCGGCCCCACTGAAATCCCCGGGATGTCCCGGGTGACCGTGGTGGTCGACGCCGAAGGAGACTTGCTGGAACAGGTGACCAAGCAGCTCAACAAGCTGATCAACGTCATCAAGATCGTGGAACTGACCCCCGATACGTCCGTGCAGCGTGACCACATCCTGGTCAAGGTGCGCGCGGACGCGGCAACCCGTCTGCAGGTCACCCAGGCAGCCGACCTCTTCAGGGCCTCGGTGGTGGACGTCTCCACCGATGCACTGATCATCGAGGCCACCGGAACCGCGGACAAGCTGGACGCGCTGCTCGCCGTCCTCGAACCCTTCGGCATCCGCGAAATCGTCCAGTCCGGAACCCTGGCCGTCGGCCGCGGTTCCAAGTCGATGTCTGACCGCGCCCTGCGCTCCGTCTCCGCCTGAGCTGCACCCACCAGACCCAACACACCTCACACACGAAAACCAAGGAGTTATCACCGTGACCGATATGTACTACGACGACGACGCAGACCTCTCGATCATCCAGGGCCGCAAGGTGGCCGTCATCGGCTACGGCTCGCAGGGCCACGCCCACTCGCTGAGCCTGCGCGACTCCGGCGTCGACGTCCGCGTCGGCCTCAAGGAGGGCTCGAAGTCCCGCGCCAAGGCCGAGGCCGAGGGCCTGCGCGTCGTCTCCGTGGCCGAGGCCGCCGAGGAAGCCGACGTCATCATGATCCTGACCCCGGACCAGGTCCAGGCCAAGGTCTACCAGGACGAGATCGCCTCCCACCTGAAGGCCGGCGACGCGCTGTTCTTCGGCCACGGCTTCAACATCCGCTTCGGCTACATCAAGGCCCCGGCCGATGTCGACGTCGCCATGGTTGCCCCCAAGGGCCCGGGCCACATCGTGCGCCGCGAATTCGAGGCCGGCCGCGGAGTACCGGACCTGATCGCCGTGGAGCAGAACCCCTCCGGCAAGGCCAAGGAGCTCGCGCTGTCCTATGCCAAGGGCATCGGCGGCACCCGCGCCGGCGTCATCGAGACCACCTTCACCGAGGAGACCGAGACCGACCTGTTCGGCGAGCAGGCAGTGCTCTGCGGCGGCGCCTCGCAGCTGGTGCAGTATGGCTTCGAGACCCTGACCGAGGCCGGCTACAAGCCGGAGATCGCCTACTTCGAGGTCCTGCACGAGCTCAAGCTCATCGTTGACCTCATGGTCGAAGGCGGCATCGCCAAGCAGCGCTGGTCCGTCTCCGACACCGCCGAGTACGGCGACTACGTCTCCGGCCCGCGCGTCATCACCCCGGACGTCAAGGAGAACATGAAGGCCGTTCTCGCCGACATCCAGTCCGGCGCGTTCGCCAAGCGGTTCATGGACGACCAGGCCAACGGCGCCAAGGAATTCCTCGAGCTGCGCAAGAAGGGCGAGGACCACCCGATCGAGTCGACCGGCCGCGAACTGCGCAAGCTGTTCTCCTGGATCAAGAACGACGACGACTACACCGAGGGCGTCACCGCGCGCTAACCCGCGCCGGTAAGTTCCGGGGGAAACCCCATCCAGCACGACGGCGATGGCCCGCATTGTTTCGACGGTGCGGGCCATTGCTGTGTCCTGTCGGCTGCCATGTCTGGACCGAGTCATCTTCGCGTCATCTGTGACGCAGGCGACGTGGAGGGTGTCTTGGGGCCCGTACCGGCCCGTAATATCCGGGCGCCGACAGGTGGACCCGGGCTCACTGGCGATATTCTGGCGGCGGGGGACCGGAGCAACCCCGGCCCCGAACCAGCATCCGTCGATCGCAAAGGTGCCACCTCAGTGTCAGAAACCAAGCCCGTCGTTCTCCTTGCCGAGGAACTTTCGCCAGCCACCGTCCAGGCGTTGGGTCCTGACTTCGAGATCCGCAGCACCGATGGTTCCGACCGCTCCCAGCTGCTCTCGGCCATCGCCGATGTGGACGCGATCCTGGTCCGGTCGGCCACCAAGGTCGATGAGGAGGCCATCGCCGCGGCCAAGAACCTGAAGATCATCGCCCGCGCCGGCGTCGGGCTGGACAACGTCGACATCAAGGCAGCCACCCAGGCCGGCGTCATGGTCGTGAACGCCCCGACCTCGAACATCATCTCCGCCGCCGAGCTGACCGTCGGCCACATCGTGTCCCTGGCCCGCCGTATCCCCGCAGCCAACGCCTCCCTGAAGTCCGGTGCCTGGAAGCGCTCGGCCTACACCGGCGTCGAACTCTTCGAGAAGACCGCCGGTATCATCGGCCTCGGCCGCATCGGCGCGCTGGTCGCCGCCCGCCTGCAGGGCTTCGGCATGGACGTCGTCGCGTACGACCCGTACGTCACCAGCGCCCGGGCACAGCAGATGGGCGTCCGCCTGCTCGAGCTCGACGAGCTGCTGGCCACCTCGGACTTCGTCACCATCCACATGCCCAAGACCCCCGAGACGCTGGGCATGCTCGGCGCCGAGGCGTTCGGGAAGATGAAGGACAGCGCCTACGTCATCAACGTCGCCCGCGGCGGCCTGGTCGACGAGGACGCGCTCTACACCGCGCTGAAGGAAAAGCAGATCGCCGGCGCCGGGATCGACGTGTACGTCACCGAGCCGAGCACCGACCTGCCGTTCTTCGAATTCGAGAACGTCACCGTCACCCCGCACCTTGGCGCCTCCACCGACGAGGCCCAGGAGAAGGCCGGGGTCTCCGTCGCCAAGTCAGTGCGGCTGGCGCTGTCCGGCGAACTGGTACCGGACGCGGTGAATGTCGCCGGCGGTGTCATCGCCGAGGCCGTCCGCCCGGGTATCCCCCTGATCGAGAAGCTCGGCCGCATCTTCACCGCCCTGACCGTCGATTCGCTGACGTCGCTGGACGTTGAGATCGCCGGGGAGATCGCCGAACTGGATGTGAAGGTCCTGGAACTCTCGGCGCTGAAGGGCGTATTCCGCGACATCGTCTCCGACCAGGTCTCCTACGTGAACGCCCCGGTGCTCGCCGAACAACGCGGCATCACCACCCGGCTAGTGACCACCGCCGAATCGCCGGAGTACCGCAACGCACTGACGCTGAAGGGTGCGTTGTCCGATGGGCAGCAGATCTCCGTCACCGGCACGCTCACCGGCCCGAAGCAGATCGAGAAGCTCGTCGGCATCGGGGGATACGAGCTCGAGATCCCGATCGCCGAGCACATGATCGTGCTCGTCTACCAGGACCGCGCCGGCGTCATCGGCACCCTGGGCAGCACGTTGGGGGAGCACGACGTGAACATCGCCGCCATGCAGGTTGCCCGCAAGGAGGAAGGCGGGCCGGCGTTGGCCGTCCTCGCCGTCGACACCGCGCTGCCGGCCGGCGTCCTGGACATCGTCCGCGACTCCATCGGGGCCACCACCGCACGCGAGGTCAACCTGGCCGACTGATCCGGGCCCGTTGGGGTTGGGCCCGGTATTCGACCGGGCCCAACTCCGCGAGTCGAGTCCTTCCTGTGGTTGAAGCGACCTTCCTGAGGTGCCCGAAGAATTCTGTCGAAGCGATAACCGCGGCAGCTAGGATCGGGCTATGAAATGGGCGCAGGCATTCCGCCGTGGCGTCATGGCCGTGTGCGCCGCGTTGGCGCTGTCGGCGACGGGGTGCTCCGCCCCCAGCCCGGGCGGGGGCACGGCACCAAATGTGGAGATATCCAGCCCGGTTCCTTCGGCGCGAAGTTCAGCGCCTCAGGGGGCGCCGCGAACCGGCGTCGACCACGTCGTCATCATTGTCGAGGAGAACCACTCCGCCTCCACCGTCCTCGGAAACGATGCCGCCCCCTACATCAACAAGTTGGCCTCCAAGAACGCGCTGGCGACCAATTACCACGCCGTGGCCCACCCGAGCCTCCCGAACTACCTCGCCCTGACCAGCGGCACCACCGCGGGCATCACCACCGACTGCAACCCCGGTGGCGACTGCATGGCCCAGGCGCCGAACATCACCGACGCCCTTGAGGAATCCGGGCGATCCTGGAAAATGTACGCCGAGAACATGCCCGCCCCGTGTGCTGACAGGGACTCCGGCGACTACGCGGTTCGGCACAATCCGTTCATGTATTATCCCAGCGTGACCGATGACGAGGGCTCCTGCGCCGAGCATGTGGTCCCGCTCACGCGTCTCGCCGCTGATCTGGAAACCACCGGGAGCCTGCCCGACTACGTCTTCATCAGTCCAAACACGTGCAACGACATGCATGACTGCCCAGTGGCCACCGGTGATGCCTGGCTCTCGCGTGAGGTGCCGAAGATCCTGGAATCCCCTGCGTTCACCAAACAGAATTCCCTTCTGGTGCTCACCTGGGACGAAGACGATCACGATGCCGGCAACAGAGTGGCAACGGTGTTCGCCGGTCCGGCAGCGCGCAAGGACTACACGTCCACCCGGAACTACGGCCACTATTCGCTGTTGCACACCGTGGAAGAACTTTGGGAGTTGCCTCCCCTGACCACGAACGACAAGAATGCGCCCACCATGGACGACATGCTGAAGTAGCGTTCGTGTCCCGTGCGCAAACCACGGGCCATTCGTTTGGTTCGAAACCGAAGGTCGGGCCTAGTGACGGTTACCGCCGCCGGTGACCTGGCCCAGGAGCTCGCCCGGACGGACTGGATCCAGCGACTGGCTGAAGCTCCGGGGATCTACATCAGGGGAGTGGCCGGTGCGGTGGGTTCCTGCGCGAGAAGGCATGATCACTGGAGGAGCACGTCGGCCTATCCGGGAGATGGCCGGGCGGACTGCGCCCCCAAATCATGATGCTGCGCCCCACACGCCCTTGGCGTATCCGGGCAGGGAGGACGGCTGGCGTCAGGCATCCTCGGAGGGCTGGAGGACTACCTCCCACAGCCCGAAGTACGTCAAGCCCGCCGTCGCTGCCACCGACCGGGAACCGATGTTGCCGGGCTGGCAACGATATTGCGGAGTATGGCCGCGGGAATACGCGTGGCGGCTGATCGTTCGCACGACATCCCGGGCCATCCCGCGGCCCCGGAACGGCGGCAAGGTCAGCACCCCGATGTCCGCCAGTGTGCCCTCGCGCCAGGGATAGGCGCTGGCGGCGCAGGCCAGCTGGTTCTCCGCCAGGGCCCCGAAGACGGCCCAATGATCGAGCTCCACGTACGCTTCGTCGAGGTCCTCAGCGGAGGCGCTTGCCGCAAACCGGGAGAACAAGTCGGCATCGGCCGGAGTCAACCGCCGGACGGCAGCTGGCGTCGGCTCATCCATGAGGGCTGCGGCCGCCTCGTCGATGAAGTAGAACAGGCAATCCGGGTCATGCAGTTCCAGGCCTGCATGGGACAACCGCTCGCGGAAGGTGCCGGCGTCCAGTTGCGCCCCGCTGGGAAGTCCGAGCCGGACGGCGACCTCGGTGCTGACCACTGCCGCCACGGTTCCATCACTCCGGGTCAGGATCTCGACGAGGCGCTCCGGGGACAGCTGCGGGTTGATGGTGATACTCAACCCATCGGCACCGCATACGGTTTCTTCGCTGCCGAAGGGCTCCTGCCAGAACGCTGTGATTTCGGGTGAAAACAAGGGGTCTCCTTCGAGGGTGGATGGGCTGGCCACGGCCAGGTCCAGGTGCACGAGGAACCGGACGCGTGGCTACCCGGATGGGCGGCCAACTGCCCCGGTACGGTAGATTTCTCTGGTGACTTCATCCCAGGACCAAACCCCGTTTTACATCACCACTGCCATCTCATACCCCAACGGCCTCCCGCACATCGGGCATGCCTATGAGTTTATTGCCACGGATGCGATGGCCCGCTTCAAACGCCTGGACGGTGGTGACGTCTTCTTCCTGACCGGTACGGATGAGCACGGCCAGAAGATGCTGCAGACGGCCGAGAAGGAGGGCATCACCCCCCGCCAGCTCGCCCAGCGCAACTCGGACGTCTTCCAGGAGGCGCAGGACGAGCTGGGCATCAGCTACGACCGCTTCATCCGCACCACCGACGCCGACCACCACGACGCGGCGCAGGCCATCTGGCGGCGCATGGAAGCCACCGGGGACATCTACCTGGACAAGTACGCCGGCTGGTACTCCGTGCGCGACGAGGCCTTCTATGGTGAAGATGAGACCGAGGTCCGCGAGGACGGCGTGCGCTACTCCACCGTGTCCGACACCGAGGTGGCCTGGACCGAGGAGGAGTCGTATTTCTTCCGGCTCTCCGCCTACCAGGACAAGCTCCTGGAGCTTTACCGCAGCCAGCCCGAGTTCGGCGCGCCGCAATACCGTTTCAACGAGGTCATCCGCTTCGTCGAGGGCGGCCTGAACGACCTGTCCATCTCACGGACCAGCTTCGACTGGGGCATCCCGGTCCCCGGCAATCCGAAGCACGTGATGTACGTGTGGGTCGACGCACTGACCAACTACCTCACCGGCATCGGATTCCCCGACACGAATTCGCCGTCCTTCCGCAAATACTGGCCCGCGGACGTACACGTGATCGGGAAGGACATCTCCCGGTTCCACGCCATCTATTGGCCTGCGTTCCTCATGTCCGCCGGGCTCGAGGTGCCGCGGCGCGTCATGATCCACGGCCACCTGCACAACAACGGCGTGAAAATGTCCAAGTCGCTGGGCAACACCGTCTCCCCGGCCGACTGGGTGGAAAGCTACGGGCTGGACCAGATCCGGTACTTCCTGCTGCGCGAGGTCCCCTTCGGCGCTGATGGCAACTACAGCCACGAGGCGATCGTCGGGCGCATGAATTCGGATCTCGCCAACAACTTGGGCAACCTCGCCCAGCGGTCGCTGTCGATGGTTGCCAAGAACTGCGAGGGCAAGGTCCCGACCCCGGGCGCCTTCACCGAGGCCGACCGCGGGCTGCTCGACGCGGCAACTGGCCTGCTGGATCACTCGCGGGCCGCCTATGACCGTCAGGAGTTCAGCAAGGCCCTCGAGGCCATCTGGCACGTCCTGGGCGACACCAACGCCTACTTCGCTGAGCAGGCCCCCTGGGTGCTACGTAAGACGGACGCGGCCCGCATGGAGACCGTTTTGTACGTGACCCTCGAGGTACTGCGCCGGGTCGCACTGCTGGTGCAGCCGGCCATGCCCACCTCGGCCAGCCAACTGTTGGATGTCCTGGGCCAGGATGGGGGAGCGGCACGCACCTTCGCCGCCTTCGACTCCGCCATCGAATCCGGACACGCGCTTCCGGCACCGACGCCGATCTTCCCGAAGTACGAGGAACCAGCCGAGTAGTCCGCCCGGCACCCGGCGAGGAGGGGACCGGCATGGCCGTCATCGTGGTTCCTTCGTCCGGCGAGTGGCCGCTGTTGTTCGGGATCCTTGCCGACCAGCTGCGCCGTGCGCTGCCGGGTATCCCTGCCCAGATAGAGCATGTCGGGTCGACGGCGGTTCCGGGACTGGCTGCCAAGCCCGTCATCGATGTGGACATCATCGTTGCGCGTGCGCAACTCGTGCCAGCCATCGAAGCCTTGGAACGGGTTGGATATGTGCACCGCGGCGATCTCGGTTTCACCGATCGTGAGGCGTTCACCGCCCCAGACGAGGATCCTGCGCGCAACGTCTACGTATGTGTCGCGGGGACACTGCACGTTCGCAACCATCTGGCGGTCAGAGACGTCCTCCGGACCAATCCCGGGCTGCGTGATCGCTACGCTTCCGTGAAACTGGAGTTGTCGGGTGACCCCGACATGGACATGGGCCGATATCTTGCAGGGAAATCCGCGGTGCTCCAGGATGTCCTCGCCGCCTCCGACCTGACAGCGGAAGAGAAGCGGCAGATCTTCGAGCTCAACACCGACAGCTGAGCGGGCAGAGAAAAGCTCCGGCCGGATCCAAGCTGGATCCGGCCGGAGCTTTTCCGGTGACGAGGATCGACTACACCTTGGGTGGGTTCTCGCCCTCATCGGAATCCACGACGTCGTTCTCTGTCGTGGTCGGTACCGCGAACGGCACCATGGCGGGGACCTCGACCGCTCCGCGGACCGGGCCCTGCCGGCGCTTGCGCAGCGGGTCACGCCGCAGGTCGGCATAGAGGGCGACGCAGAGGCCGATAATGATCAGCACGAACGGTGTGGCGGCCAGGATGGTGAACGTTTGCAAGGCATCCAGCCCGCCGACGTACAGCAGCACGGCTGCCACGGCACCGGTGAGGATAGCCCACATGATGACCAGCGGCTTCCACGGTTCCTTGCGTCCGCGGGAGGACAGGGTGCCGAGTACCAGCGCGCCGGCGTCGGCGCCACTGACGAAGAAGATCGCCGTCAGGACCATCACGACGATGGCCGCGGCGGTGAAGAACGGGTAGTTCTGCAGCGCTGCGAAGAATCCTGCGGCCTCGTTGCCGCTTCCGGCAATGTCGACTCCGTTCAGCTGCAGGTGGATGCCCGCGCCGCCGAAGATCGCGAACCAGATGACGCTGACTGCGGTGGGGACCAGGAGCACGCCGAGGACGAATTCCTTGATCGTGCGGCCCTTGGAGATTTTTGCGATGAACGTGCCGACGAACGGCGTCCAGGAAATCCACCAGGCCCAGTAGAAGATGGTCCAGGAGGCCAGCCATTCGGATCCGCCGAAGACGGCCGAGTGGAAGCTCATCGGAACGAGTTGGCTCAGGTAGGCGCCGATGGCGTCGGGGACCAGGTCCAGGATGAAGACGGTCGGACCGACGACGAACACGAAGACCAGCAGGACGGCTGCCAGGATCATGTTGGCGTTGGAGAGCCACTTGATGCCCTTGGAGACGCCGCTGGCCGCGGAGAAGATGACGCCGATCGTCAGCACGCAGATGATGATGATCGGTGCCGCAGCGGAGGGGTTTTCCTCGAACTTGCCGGTTTTCAGCAAGGCCAGGCCCGACGCGACCTGCAGGGCACCGAGGCCCAGGGAGGTGGCGGAGCCGAACTTGGTGCAGATGATGGCCAGGATGTCGATGGGCTTGCCCCAGCCCTTGTTCTCGATCCGGTCCTTGCCGAAGAGGGCCTGGAACGGAGCACTCATCAGGTTGCCGCGGCCCATGCGGTAGGTCGAGTAGGCCAGCGCCAGACCGACCACAGAATAGATGGCCCAGGGGTGAAGGCCCCAGTGGAAGAGCGTGTAGGCCATGGCCGTGCTCGCTGCTTCCTGGGATCCGGGGGCAGCGTCGACGAACGGCGGCGGCGACGCCAGATGGGAGACCGGCTCGTAGACGCCGAAGAACATCAGGCCGATACCCATGCCCGCGCTGAACATCATGGCGATCCAGGAGAGCGTGGAGAATTCGGGCTTCTCGCCATGCTGGGACAGCGGGATGCTGCCATAGCGGCCGAAGGCCAGAACCAGGGAGAAGACCACGAATCCCGTGGCCGACAAGATGAACAGCCAGCCCACGTTGGTGGTGACCCAGCTGAGCGCGGCGGCAGCTCCATCGCCCATAACATCGGTGAAGACCGCGCCGAAGATGCACAAGGCGGCAATGATGCCGAAGGCGACACCGAAGACCGTCTTGTCCACGGTCGCCCATCCGGCTTTCGCGGAAGTTATTTCCTCTTCGTCGTCCGGTGGCGCACTGACCACGGACTCGTTCGATTGTGTACTCATCAAGATCCTCGCTACGTATGTTGGAGGCATTTGCGGAGACGGTCGTCGTCTCCGCGTTCGTCTTTCGTCTCTGCAATAGTGCAGTCAGTATAGTTGCACCCATGAATGCGAATGGCGAATCCGCAACCAATGAAATTTCCTACGACCAGCACGGTGGCGACAACGGCCGCACCGTGTTTGGCGGGCACGGAGAGCTCGCGAAAACGGATGCGATGGTCATCGCCTACAGCGAGTGTGACGCGGCTAATGCATCGGTTGCCCTGGCCATGGCTGTCGGCGGAATGCCGCCGGAAGCCAGCGCTACGCTGATCAGCATCCAGAATGACCTGTATGACTTGGTGTCCGACTTGTTGGAACCCACCAACTCGGACCGTCCGGCCGCGGCACGCATCATCCCCGGCCACATCGAGCGGATCGACCGGGCGATCGAGCACTTCCGCGACAAGGCAAGGGACCTCAGCGGCAAGATCCTGCCGGGCGGCACCATGACCGCGGCGATGCTCTACCAGGCACGCGCGGCGGTCCGCCGTGCCGAACTGGCTGTCTGGCGTGCCATCGAGACCTACCCGGAACTGGTGAACGAACAGACGGGACGGTACCTGAACCACCTCTCGACCCTGTTGTTCGTGCTGGCCCGCGTTGCCAACGTTGAGCATGGCGACGTTGAATGGGTTCCCGAGGCATCGGTGCAGGCGTTCGTGGAGGACTCTGAGTAGCCTCCCTACCGAGCTGGGTCACCGGCACCAGTCGTCGTGGCGTGTTTTCTGGAGGCCCCGCGGTATGCGGGGCCTTTCCTGCGCGAATCCTGAGCCGAAGAAGCGCAAAACACGCTGCATTTGTCCCTCCGTCGCGGTTTAATGGTCCAAGTGGCCCGCACATGGATGGGCCACTGGTAGCCGATCGTCTGCGCGCTTTGGGGGCGGAGCGGGGCAACCTCAGCTCGTGACGGATCGGAAACCACCATGCCTTCGAGCCCATCTGCCCTTAGCCGGCGTTCTCTTTTGGGGGTCGCGCTGAGTTGCGGCGTCCTCGCAGCGTTGGAAGTCCAGCCTGCGGCAGCGAATGCACTTCCGTCTGGAGTGCCATCCGCATCACTGGACAGAGTTCAGGGGGCCAAGGCGCCCATGCGCATCATCGGGGTTGAACCAGCCAAGGTGCTGCGCCGACATGCATCGGTCTTTACATCCGAGCCAAGACTCACGGCGTCCTTCCTGCGCGATGCCTCGGGTCGCCTGCGGATCGTCGCCGCCTGCGCGGCCTTGGACGAGCAATTACAGGTTGTCGATGCAGCCACGGGAAAACTGGTCGTCACCGCTACACCATTCCCCGGTTCAGGCGGTGGCGTTTCCTCGGTACTGCAGGAAAAGAGTGGTGGAGCTCTGTTGGCCTTTGGTGGAAGCCCTTCCATCATGCGCGTATCCGCAACGGGGACCGCGTCCAAGGCCTTCACCGCTGCGTCGGGTACCACGACTGCCGCCTACCAGCCGTGCCGGGACTCACGGGGCCGCATCTGGGTGGGAACCTACCCTCAGGGGCAGGCGACCCGGTTCGACCCGGCCACCGGGCAGAGGGTCCAGACGGCCCGCCTCGCACCCACGGCCCAATACGTGAGGGCCCTGGCCATCGATGAAAACGACAATGTCTATGCCGGCACGGGAGCGCAGCACCCGACGATGTTCACGTGGCATACGGACAGTCCCGGCCGGGTCACGGAAATCCCGCTACCTGACGCCGCGGCGACGGGTTTTGTCTCACGCATCGAGGCCCACGGTGACTTCGTTTTCGTGTACTACAGTGGCGCCACTGGCAGACTGACCTTCAACGTCTGGCACCCCGCGAAGAATGCCTGGGTAGACAGGTCCTGGAATTGGGCGCCGTCGTCCCAGCAAATGGCTTCGCTGCCCGGCAGCGACAAGGCCTATGCGGTGTGGGACACGACCGTGCAGGGCGTCAAGACGCACAAGCTCATGGCGATTGATACGCGCAGCCTCGCCGCATCCGTCGTCTGCAATGTGCCGGAACCGATCGAGGCGATCCATGTTGAAGGCTCGACGGTACATCTGCTCGGACCGGGATCGCGGCCGGCCTACACCCGCGTGGCCTTGGCAACCCGTCTGGCCACGGCCGGAGCCAGGCCTCAGTTTTCCCGCTTGACCCGACAGGCACAGGCCCTCACGTCCCACGGAGCGAAACTCTACTTCGGCGCCTACCTCGGCGATGGCATCGGTTCCCTGGACCCCGACACCGGAAAAACGTGGAGGTCGGATCCGGGAACCGGTATTGGCCAGATCGAGGGAATGCACAGCTACGGCGGTGACCTCTATGTCGGTTCCTACACCGGGGCCGAGATATACCGGTTCAGAGCCTCATCTGGAAGCGTCAGGCGCATCACCGACATGGAAAGCCAGAACCAGTCCCGGCCCTTGGCTTGGGCCACGGCTGCGGGACGTGTGGTCGCGGGAACGGTGGCCAAGAACGGGCTCAACTCGGGAGCCTTGGCCATCCTGAACCCCTCGAACGACGCCGATGTCCGCGTAGTTGGCTGCCCGGTCTCCGGGCAATCCGTCGTGGGCCTTGTCGGTGAGGGGGACCTGGTCTACGGCACGACCTCCCGAATGGGCGGCCATGGTGCCAAGCTGGACGCCAAATCGGCGCACGTCTTTGCCTACAACGTGAGGACCCGGCGGCGCATCTGGGCCAGGGAATTCCCGAACGAGAACGAGATCAACTCGCCCATTCTGGTGCGTGGTGTGCTGTATGTGTCCACCAACAACGGAGTCATCCGGCTGAACAAGACATCCGGTTCCGCGGTCAAGACCTGGAAGGTCTTGGATCGGACGGCTGCGACCGGTTACCGGACCAGCACCATTGCCCATCACCAGACCGCGGATAAGATCCTGCATGTCGCCGGCGGGGTCACCACCGTGGTCGACGTCATCAGGAACACCCAGAAGATCATGCTCAACGGCGACTACAAGTACCCAGTCCTCACGCCGACCGGCCGCTTGTTTTATGTCGCCAACGGACGCGACATCGTCGAGGTGGACCCCACCCAACGGGCGACGATCCGCAGTTCCGCTGACCTGGTGACCGTGGGGCCCAACGGTTGGCTCTACGTGAGCCGGTCAAATCGCCGCGGCACGTATGCGGCCCCCTTGCGAGGAGATTCCGGGTTCGGCGGCTACGTGCGCACCGCAAACATCGTCGACTGGAACAACGATGGCAGCTTGGACGTACTGACCACTCATTCGGACGGACGCCTGATGCTCCACCGCGCGGTCAAGACCGGCGGGTTCGAGGCTGCGCAGGTCATCGGCAAAAGCGGGTGGTCGAAGCTGAACGTTGCCGCTGGCCGGAGGGGAAGTAGGAGGTCTATTTTCTACTTGGACCGGGCGACAGGCGTCCTACGGGTCCGGGACCTGCTGTCCAACGGCACCCTTTCGTCATCGCGGAAGGTGGCCAGTGGGTGGAAAGGCCGGAGCATCGCACTGGTCGTGCCCTCGCGCACCTCATCCCCGGTTTTGGTGGCCAAAGTAGGCAGCTCCCTCTATCGCTATGCACTGGGGTCCACAGGAAAGCCGGCAACGTCCGGAAAGCGGATTGCCACCGGCTTCGGAAGCCTGGTGGCGATGAGTCCGGTCATGGGACACAAACCCCAGTTGAACGGTATTGCTTGGATCGATACCCTCGGCCACCTGCGGTACAACGATGTCGCCTATAGCGCCGTGGGTCGGACGGCCAATTCGACGCCGGTTCTCAAGTACCACAAGCTGGCCAGCAACTAACGCCGCTCCGGTGCGCCGGGCACGCGCCCCCACGCGACGACGGTGGACGTGGTTCATCTGCAAACCATGTCCACCGTCCAGCCGGTTATTCGGTGGCGAGGCCCTCCACGGGGGAGAGGCGTGCGGCACGGCGGGCCGGGACGATCGAGGCGTCCAGGGCCGCCAGGACGCTGACCCCGAGGACCAGCAGCAGTTGTCCCCACGGCAGTGACAGAGTCACCGTGGCGAACGATCCGACCGCCGACTGCGCGCCGAGGACCCCGTAGGTGGTGCCGAGTACGATGCCCAGCAGGGCGGCGACACCGGCGATGAGCACGGCCTCGAGCGCCAGCATGCCGCGCAGCTGCCCGCGGGTCAGGCCGAGCGCCCGCAGCAGTGCCGATTCCCGGGTGCGTTCGAGCACCGAGAGGCTCAGCGTGTTCGCCACCCCGATGAGCGCGATGAACACGGCGACTGCGAGCAGGCCGGAGACGACGAGCAGCAGCGTGTCGATGACCTGGGTGAACAGGGCCTTTTCCATCGCCCCGCCGGTGACCTGGTAGTCGGGCACCCGCAGTTCGGACGCCAGTGACTTGCCGAGATCCTGCAACTGGCCACTGTCCAGGCCAGGCGCTGCCTTGATCCATAGCACCGGGTAGGCGGCCATGGAGTACGAGCCGTCCTCGGCGGTGGTGTTCGCGACCGATCCGCCCGGGGCGTAGCCCTGCAGCTGCTTGGCGGTCTGCGTGGTCATGATCGCCATCGAGAAGTCCGACTGCGACCGCTTGACCGCCAGCGTGCTGGTGTCCTTACCCTCCAACGCGTGGACTGTGAGCTGCTTGGCCTCCACGCTTTGGCCGGCGAGGACCTCGCCGTCGGCGGGAACGAGCTTCGGGTCGTTGAGCACCTTGGCGAGCACGTCGGCGTCGGCGGCGTAGAGGACGCTGCCGTTCGCATCCTGGGCGACCGGGGTCAAGAGCGCGACGGCGGAGACCGATTCGAGAGCGGCGGCCGCCTTCGCTTGGGACTGACCGAGCTGGGCCGAGTCGGGCGCCTTCGCTCCGGAGCCGGCGTCGCCGGAGGAGCCCGGCAGCGGGGCGCCGCCGAAGGTCTCGCCGAACGCGGCAGGGGAGTCGACCGTGAAGTCGACCAGATAGTTCCGGCCCAGCTCGGCGCCGAAGGACTGCTTGGTGGTCTGCGCGCCGACCATCATCATCGACACCAGGGTGACGCCGATGAGCAGCGCGGTGGCGGTCGCCGTGGTGCGTCCCGGGTTGCGGACCGCATTCAACGACGCCAGCTTCGCCGGCACCCCCGACCCGCCGAACAGTCGACCGACGCCGCGCACGGTGCCGGGCAGGAACAGCGAGGCGAGCATGAGGATCCCGATGAAGGAGAGGAGACCGCCGGCGAAGCCGACAAGCAGGTTGTGCGACACGGCACCGAAGGCGAGCAGCGCGCCGCCACCGAGGGCCAGCAGCACGCCGAACACCAGGCGCAACTTGCCGATGCGGTTGTGCACGGACGCGTCGTCCGCCGGGCGAAGGGCGGCCAGCGGGGCCACCGACATGGCGCGCCGGGCCGGCGCCCACGCGGCGATCAGCGTCATGATGGTGCCCACGGCGAGCCCGGCAACGACCGAGATCGGCGAGACGGACAGCACGGCGAAGGACGCCGAGGGCAGCGTGGACACGTAGCCCACCAGTCCCGCCATGACGCCGATGGCCAGCAGGACGCCGAGCGCCGAGGACACCACGCCGATGACCAGCGCCTCGACCAGGACGGAGCGGCGCAGCTGGGCCCGCATGGCCCCGAGGGTGCGCAGCAGGGCGAGCTCGCGGGTGCGCTGGGCGACCAGCACGGCAAACGTGTTCATGACCACCAGCCCGGTCACCACCAGGGCGATGAGCGCGAAGACCAGCAGGATGACGGTGAACTGGTCCTGCCCGCCGGTGAAGGATGCCAGTTCGGCCACCGTACGTTCCTGCGCGGTCATCACCGACGGCGCGGAGATGCCGGCCGCCTTCAGCGCGTTTGCTGCCGCCGTGGTGACGCCTGCCGCGTCGGCGCCGTCGTCCAGGCGGATCATCAGCGACTGGTAGTCCGGGTCGGAGCCGACGAAGGAGGTGTAGCGATCGGGTGAGACGGCGACCTGCAAGTTCGAACCCAGGAACGGGCTGTTGGACGAGGTGGTGATGCCGGTGATCGTCGCGCCGTATTCGACCGCGGTGCCATCGGGCGCGGAGCCGGTGACCCCGACGGTGTCGCCGGTGTCCAGGCCGTACTGCTCGGCGTGCTTCTCATCGACGGTGACCTGTGACCCTCCGGTGGGGGCGTGCCCGGAGACCAGGGTGGTGGTGCGCAGCTGCGCGTCGGCGGCGTAGGGCTGCACGACGGCGTTGTAATCGCCGGTGCCGGTGGCAATCCGGGCCCCGGACGTCGTCTGCGGTTCGACGGCGGCAACCCCGGGGACGGCGGCCACGGCGTCGAGCTGTTTGGTCCCGAGGACTTCGCCGTCGGTGGTGGGCTGGTCGGGGTCGATGCCGGCGACCAGGTCGGCGTGCTGGTACGCCTCGCCGATGCTGCGCTCCAGCGAGGCGGTGGCCGAGGAGTTGACCATCAGGGTGGCTGAGAGGAAGGCGGTGCCGATCATCACGGCCAGGGTGACCGCGATGAAGCGGCGCGAATAGGTGCGGATGTTGGCCAGGGCAAGCTTGAGCACGTCAGGCCCCCAGCGAGGCCAAGGCCGCGGTGACGGCTTCCGGCGTCGGATCGGAGAGCTGACCGACGAGTTCACCGTCGCGCATCAACAGCACCTCATCGGCATAGCTGGCGGCGACCGGGTCGTGGGTGACCATGATGATGGTCTGGCCCATCTCCTTCACCGAGGAGCGCAGCAGGGACAGCACCTCGGCGCCGGTTCGGGTGTCCAGGTTGCCGGTGGGCTCATCGCCGAAGACGACGGCGGGACGGGTGAGCAGGGCACGGGCCACGGCCACGCGCTGCTGCTGGCCGCCGGAGAGCTCGTGCGGCTTGTGCGCCAGCCGGTCCCCGAGGCCCAGGGTGGAGACCACCTGGGCCAGCCAGGCGGCGTCGTGCTTCCTGCCGGCGAGCTGCAGGGGCAGCAGGATGTTTTGCTCGGCGGTGAGGGTGGGGACCAGGTTGAAGGACTGGAAGACGAAGCCGACCTTGTCGCGGCGTAGGCGGGTGAGTTCGTTGTCGTTGAGCTTCGTGATGTCCTGCCCGGCGATCGTGATGGAGCCGGAGGTGGCCGAGTCCAGACCGGCCAGGCAGTGCATCAGGGTGGACTTGCCCGAGCCCGAGGGGCCCATGATGGCGGTGAAGCGTCCGGCCGTAAAGGACACGTCGACGCCGGCCAGTGCGTGGACGGCGGTGGAGCCGGCGCCGTAGACCTTGGTCAGACCGCGGGCGGATACGGCCTGGGTGGTGGAGTGGGTGTGAGTGATCGTCATGCTGACAAATCTATGGCGGGGGTGCTCCCTGGGGCATCAGCCCGGCGGAGGGTCTTTGCGCAGGTCAGGGTCATACCGGGGTATGACCTGCGGGCTCTCGGGAGAGGACGCCGGGGCGTGGCGGTCGTCGCGTGCGGCGGTAGTGCACGACACAATGGGCACATGACCTTTCGCTCGACGACGGCTGCCGCCATGCTCGCACCCGTGCTGACCCTGGCCCTGCTGACAGGCTGCTCCAAGCCCGCCGAACCCGCGCCGAGCCCGGCACCGTCCACATCGGCGGCGCCCACTTCCTCCGCGGCGCCAAAACCCGCCATCAAGTCGTCGGGGCTCTCTAAGGAGCTCACCTCGTTCGCCACGGCGCTCTACACCGGCAAGACCGTGCCCACGAGCGGGCCGGCCACCGCCGCGCTGAAGCAGGCCAATGCTGCGAAGGGCACCCCGGTGGTCAAGGGCACTGCGGGGACCTGGAACAAGGAGCACTTCGCCGTGCTGACCAGCGGCAAGGACGTTACCCTCGCGGTGAAGAAGAAGGGGAAGTGGACCGCGGTCGGCGGCTGGTGGCCCTCGCTTGGCATCAAGGACGCCGCCCTGGGCGGCAAGCGGCATGTGCTGTTGATGGGATCGGACGCCCGGGAGAAGAAGGGTGAGAAGATCACCGCCGAGCGCGCCGATGCACTGCAGGTGGTCGGGGTCGACGGCAAGGGCGGCGGTGGGGTGATGGGCATCCCGCGCGACCTCTGGGTCACCCAACCCGGCGGAGGGAAGGCCAAGATCAACAACGCCATGACCCGCGGTGGCCCAGCGGCCGAGGCGAAGCTCGTCGCCAACGTCACCGGCCTGCCGATCGAGGGCTACGTGCTGACCGGGTTCACCGGCTTCCAGAAGATGATCGACGAGCTCGGCGGCATCACCATCAACGCCCCCATGAAGGTACGCGCCGTGCCCCAGGGCAAGCACCACGTCGACGGGTACGACGCCTTCTGGTTCTCCCGCGAACGCAAGACCCTGCCCAACGGCGACTTCGACCGCAGCTCGAACCAGGGCATCACACTCGCCGGCATCGGCGCGTACACGATCGCCAAGGGGCCGGCCGGGCTCGCCACCGTGCTGGACACGGCCAACAAGCATGTCCTCACCGACCTGAGCGCGGAGCAGGCGCTGACCTTCGGCGCATGGGCCTATCAGGCGGACCTGAAGAAGGTCGGCCACCAAGTCCCCACCGCGGATTACGGGTGGAGCGCGGACCGCCAATCGATCCTGCGGATCACCGGTGCCACCGAGTCGGTCTTCAAGGACTTCAAGGACGGGAACCTGCCCAAATAGCACGGCGGCGATGCCTCGCCGATGCCGGATCGTGACTCTTTCGTTATGATGGAGGAAGTGCCACCCGGCACCCGGACATCTCAGGGAGGCAGATGCGCCACGCAATATCGCGGTTCCCGCAGCGCTCTGCCCTGCGCTGCGCGGCCCTGCTCGGCACCGTCCTTTTGGCCGGTTCGCTCGGTGTTTCCGGTGCGAGCGCGGCGGCCCCCTCGTCGGGCGGCGAGTCCAGCCCCGAGGCCACCGAAGGGGCCGCCATTGGACTGGGTGACGTCGTGGGCGTCGCCAGCAACATCGTCGAACCCACCCAGGGCCAGGCGTCGGCCGGCTCGACGGCATCTCCGGAACCCCATCCGACGAACGATGACACCCCGACCCCTGGCTCGTCGTCGTCCCCGCCGATTCCTTCCCCTCCGACCGAACCCACGGCCCCGTCTCCTACGGGGACGCCGGCTCCGACAGCGCCGACCGGCGAACCGTCGGATTCGGTCTCGCCGTCTACCGATCCCACGCCTACACCCACCGAGTCATCGAAGCCCACACCAGTGCCGTCGACATCGACCGAACCGACACGCCAACCTTCGCGACCCTCGACTCCGCCGCACCAAGGGACAACGACCACCCGCCCATCGGCCGGTGGCACGTCCTCGAGCAGCGGCGCCGATGCCGGCCAGGGATGGAACTCGGCAGCCGGCGCCTATCAATACAGCAATAACCGCCCCCGGGCGGTGCAGCAGGGGGGAAATCGGGATGCGCGCACCGGATTTCACGTCGATGCCGCCACGGGCTTTCCGATCCACCCCCAGACCGGGTTGCTGATCGACCCGTCGAATGGCCGAATGCTGACGCGCGGATCACTGCAACCGAGCGACTTCGTCTACGACTTCGCTTCCGGCGAGATCCAACTGGCCACACCAGATCAAGCCGAAGGCGGATCGGAGGCGAAGCAGACCGCAGTATCAACCGGCGGCGCCTCGAGCAATAACGGCACGAAGGCTCCCGCCGGATACACCGGCGACGGACCACAGGCACGCCAGGCAGATACATCGCCAACTGCGAGCATCGGCATGTCTCCGTCGACGATGGCCGTTGTCCTGGGATCGCTGATTGTCGCCGGGGGACTGTGGTACTTCTTCGTCTTCGTACACCGGCCCAGTCCGAAACCGCAGCACCGCGATTGACGGTTACTTTGGCATCTGCAGGTCGCACATTGGGTAGGATGATCTGGGTGGCTCGTAGCTACCGGACCAGGCGGGAAGGGAAGTAACGGTGGCGCAGAACACGCACGTGAGGACTTTTCTGCGCCTCGGCGTTGGATTGTTGTCCGCGTCGGCTCTCGTGGCCGGGGGGAGCGTCGCCGCATCTGCCGCCGTTCCATTTGTTGTCCCCAACAGCGTCGGCATCGTCCAATCGCCGTCACAGCCCTCATCGGGCGAGGTCATCAAAACGGTAACGAGTCCGATGGACGTAGCTGAACCGACTGAAGCACCGCCGCCGGAGCCCCCCGCGGACAACGAACCGTCCGAACCCACCAAGAAGCCGCCACCTGAGCCCTCCAAATCGGCGGCATCTACGCCAGCAGCCGACATGGGGGCCGGCAGCGTGAACGGCGGGCAAACCGGTGGCAGTGGTACCAGTACGGATCAACAGCGCCAGCCGACGTCGCCGCAGAGACGGGAGCCCTCGGTCCAATATGACCCCCGCACGGGATTCCCCCTCGACGCCACTACCGGATACGCAGTTCATCCGCGCACCGGACTATTGATCATCCCGTCGACGGGTGCCATGGTGGTGCGTGGCTCGCTGGCCCCCAGCGATTTTGTCTATGACTTCGACGCCCGATTGGTCAAGTTGGCCCCCGTTGAATCGACACCGGCAGCCAGCTCGGCGGAGCCATCAACCGCGCCTCCATCCAGTTCTGCAAGTTCCAGCGCGAAGTCCAAACCCACCAAATCATCGAGTCCATCGCCGACTCCTGGGAACTCGAATGATGCCGACATTCCACCCCAGACCGCTGCGGCCAGCCCGCAGACCACGGATGCGGTAGCCCAGAGCAGAATGTCCCAACCGGTCATCAATGCCGCCGTCGGGGTCGCCGTCGTCGTGTTGGGACTGTGGTACTACTTTGTCGTCTTCCGCCGGCCGAAGCGCCGCGGCCGCAAATAGTCGGCACACTCGTCTCTTCCGTTCCTCAGGCCATGGCCCCGGCTTCCCAGACAGAAAGATCACCACAACGTGCTAGATGACCTCCAACGGCAGCTTCGCCAAGGGGCAACCAACCTACCGCAGACGGCGCGCCGCTTGTTGGCCATGCGGCATACGGTTCGGCGGAATTGGCGCGAGGACCCCGTCATGTTCCTGCTCAACGTTCAACGTCGCCGGGGCACCAGGGCTAGCACCGCGGTGTGGGAGGGACTCAACCGACACGACGTCCTCCCTCTCCCTAGGCTATCGGCCCTGAGCGCCTTGTTGAGCGGCGACCAACCGGCGTTGAAGAAGCGGCTCCTCGCCCAGGCGGAAAGGGGAATTTCCCGTCGTTCGGCAAAGACGTTTGCGGATATTGCCTTGGCGGGAGACCTGCCCGACCTTGCATCCCAATTTGCTGTGTCCATGCCTGATCGCGACCCGGGTGCCGCCATCACGCGCGCCAAACTGCTGTGGTACGCGGGGGATATGTCCGGCGCTATCGAGGCTCTAGGTGCCGGAGGAGACCGGGCTGGACGGCTTCGTGATAGGTACAGGGCGGAGGCGGATGTCTTCGGCCATTGGACGCCGACGGTTGGGACGCTGGGTAGCTACCGGCCGGAGCCCAACGTCATTCTGCATTTGGTCACCAATTCGCTGCCCTACACGGGGTCGGGGTACGCCCAGCGAACGCATTCGCTCCTGCGGGAACAAGTAGTTGCTGGCTGGCACGTACACGCGGCGACCAGGCTCGGCTATCCGCAGAGCATCGGCGCCATCGGGGCGTCCGACCTTGATGTCATCGAGGGAGTGAACTACCACCGACTGCCTGCCACGGGTCGACAAGGCGACCTACGCGAGCGGCAACAGCAAGAAGCAGAGCAACTCCTGGGCTTGGTGTTGCGATTGCGTCCGTCGGTTCTCCATACGACGACGCATTTCGTGAATGCCTTGACCGTGCGAGCAGTGGCCGAAGCAGCCGGGATTCCGTGGATCTACGAGGTTCGGGGCCAGCTGGCCGACACATGGGCGTCTAAGCGCGGCCCAGAGGCCTCGCGCAGTGAGCGCTACGTCTCGTTCCAAAGGCGTGAGGCCGAAGTTGCATCCGCAGCGGATGGAGTCATCACGCTGGGTGAGGAAATGCGCCGCGGGTTGGTTCGCTCAGGTGTGGACCCCCAAAAGGTCACCCTCGCACCCAACGGAGTCGGTGAGGAATTCTTGGAGGAACCGGTGGAGCCCCGGCAGGTACGCTCCGAACTTGGCTTGCCGATCGACGATATCCACATTGGCACGGTGAGCAGCCTTGTACCCTATGAGGGAATCGATACGCTCGTAGAGGCTTTTGCGATCGTCGCCAAACGACGAAGTGACATCAAACTACTGATCGTCGGGGATGGCGAATCGGTTGCCGGCCTCCGCCGCCAAGCGACAGCAGTTGGATTGGATCCAGCTGCGGTACTGCCCGGTCGTGTTCCGCGGAAAGATGCGCATAAGTACCACCAGGCACTGGATATTTTCGTCGTTCCGCGGCAAGACCATCAAGTGACACGCTCCGTGACCCCACTCAAGCCTTTCGAAGCCATGGCCTGTGCACGACCGGTCGTCGCCACCGACCTTCCGGCGCTCAGGGAGATTGTCATTGAGGGTGAAACTGGGGTCATCGTTCCTTGCGGCAACCCCGATGCGTTGGCTCGAGCTCTGGAGCTGTTGATCACCGATGTGAGGCACCGGGAGTTTCTAGGCGCATCGGGGAGGCGACTCGTTCTGGCCAAGCGAACGTGGCGCGCGAGCGCGGGCGCCAGCTTGGAACACTATGCACGACTGACCAAAAAAGTAGGGACTCCCGATGAGTGATTCTTTGGATCAGGAAAAGCAGACTCCCGTCGTCTTTATTGACATTACCGGGATGCGCCGGCCAGGAGCGAAGGGTGGCTTGGCCGAGTACCTGGTCCGGCTGTGGGATGCCCGGACGTTGGCCTTTCACGAGGCTCGGACCAGTGTATTGAGCGGTCATAAACGCAATAAGCTCGGTAGCCTGTGGCTCATCCTCAACCCAATACTCAATGGGCTTATTTACTACGTCATCTTCGGATTCATATTCCAAGTAAGCAAGGGCATAGATAACTTCATCGGCTATCTGCTCGTTGGGGTCTTCATGTTCCAGATGACTACGAGCGCGATAACGTCGAGCTCGGACTCCATATTTGCGGGGCGCAAGCTTCTGGCCTCGAACAATTTGCCGGTAGCTATCCTTCCCCTGATCAACAACGCTCAGAGCTGGCTCTCCGGCATCCCTTCGTATCTCGTGATGATGCTAATCATTGTCGTGGCTCCACCAATCGAGAACCTCAGTTTGATATCCCTGTTGTTCTTTCCGCTGCTGGCGCTCCAGGCAGTTCTGATGGCTGGACTTTCCATGATCGCATCGCATGTCGTTGCCCACGTGCATGATTTGAAGAACCTGCTCTCTGTTGCCATGCGCGCATGGATGTACTCGTCGGGAGTGATGTTTTCCGTGGACCGATTGACCGACGCGCATCCGATCTTCAAGCCATTTGTAGACTGGAATCCGATGTACCACGTACTCACCATTGCCCGCGACGTGCTGCTTTATGGAGTCGTCCCGGATGCGCGGTCGTGGCTCATCATTTCCCTGTGGTCCATGGTTCTGGTCTTTATCGGATTGCTGCTGATCTGGAGGGGGGAAGGCAAATATGAGCTCACCGATGGCTGAATATGATGGACGTCCTACGGCGTTGGTTTTCGACAATGTTTCGGCAAGAGATCGAGGCAAGGCCAGAGAAAGACGTGGTCCACAGACAGAGGTCACAGATCTCTCTTTCTATGTCAACGAGGGTGAGGCAGTAGGTCTCCTGGGGGGGACAGCCGACGGCACTACCGTCCTCCTGCACACAGCGGTGGGCAAGATTGCACCCGATTCGGGCAACGTTTACGTCCGGCCCCGCGCTGCCGTCATGGATGCGGGTACGGCGTTCGACCTGGATGAGACCTTGCGGGCCAACGTCGAGCGGGTGGCCATGTCACTCGAGTTCAACGGCTCAAAACTCAAGAACGCTGTGAATAGGATCCTTGCCCAAGTAGCCATGGAGGATGAAGCCGACTCCTATTGTGTAGACATCGATCCACTCGACGTCGAAAGGGTACGGCTAGCAGCGACATTGCACGCGGGGCCGTCCCTGCTGTTGGTTGACGAGCCGCTAGAACGTGGGCGGGCTTTTCTGGAGGAATCCGGCCGCGAGCGTGTGGATCGGCATCTCCGGCTGGGAGGATCCATGGTGCTTGCGGGACGAGAACCACGCGTCATGCGGCGGATATGTCACCGGATCATCTGGCTTCACAGAGGGCGGGTCATCATGGACGCTCCAAGCGCTGAAGTTGCCCGCAACTTTGCCAGGCTCGACAAGGAGCGTGGGGACAAGGCGAAAGTCGAACAAATCTACCGTCGTTATGCGCGGCACTACCCGGGATTGAACATTGTTACTCAGTCCCCCTGACAGGCTTGGTCCTTGGCAGGGGAAGTTGTACGGAGAATGTTGGTTTGGGAAAGGATAAAAGTCGCGTTGAGGTATTCCGATGAAACCCCAGAGGTGCCGGTCTTGGAACGTGCAATGCGCCTGCGTGCGTTGCAATCCGGACGGTACGCAGGACGCCCTGCCGACGAGCTCGCGCAATCCCTGTATAAATCAGAGCTCCTGCTTGAAAAACAGGACGCTGAAATTCATGCGTTGAGGCAGGCCCACCGCCAAGCCGCACAACGCGCCGCGCAGGCAGAACGCGGGCTCCAATCCCAAGCGAACTTGTATGAGCGCCAAACTGCACGAGTGGAGAAATTTAAGTCAGCTTACGAGGCGATGAAATCATCGCCGGAATACCGCCTAGCCAGAGCAGCCTCTGCACCAGCACGCCGCGCTAAACGCCTCGCGCTTGGCCAAACACGTAGATCGCGGCGGCAAAACGAAAAGGTTCTGAGGGCCGTACCGACGGTCCCGTCGTTGCAGGGAGTGGCAAACGGAGACTCGCAGCAAACCGAACGGATAGCCGAAGCGAAGAGACTCTATTACCAAGACGGGCAGATTACCGAGCCAGCGCGGATGATATCCGATTTGGACCAGCTCCCCGAAGATGGCGACCGACTCTTTGTAGGCCAAATATCCGGCGCCTCACGCTTGTTGCACACACTTCCGCATATTCCCGCCCGCCAGCCTAATCCCGGCTACATGACCGAGCGGGGACGGATTATCTATTGTGCCCACAGCACCGGTGAATTCAACTCCAACGGCTACTCCACCCGAACTAGTGGCCTGACGAGGGCAATGGCCGAATCCGGGGATGTGGTGGTCGTAGCGCGCCCCGGCTATCCCTGGGACGCGAAGACGACGGTCGCGCCCGACGCCGAGGCCCGCTTTGAGCGGGAAATCAATGGACTGACCCATGTTTTCAATCCAGGGCCATCCATCAAAAACCAGCCCCTCGACCTCTACCTCCAACATGCGGCCGACGTCATCGCTCGGGAAGCCATCATCCACCGGGCATCGCTCATTCACGCAGCGTCAAACCACCTGACGGCCCTGCCTGCGCTCATCGCGGCACGGAGGCTGGGATTGCCGTTTGTCTACGAAGTCCGTGGTCTCTGGGAAGTCACTGAAGCATCGACGAAACCGGGATGGGACGTCTCTGAGCGTTTTGCGCTGGCCGTCTCGATGGAGACACTCGTTGCCACGAGCGCTGACCAAGTACTCGCTATCACCGAACAAGTCCGAGAGGAACTGGTCCGGCGGGGAGTCGATGGCGATCGAATTGATCTCCTGCCGAACGCCGCGGACCCCTACGAATTTGTTCCGTTACCGGTAGATCGGGAGATCACCAGACGTTTGGCTCTGGATGACGCAGACGTCGTCCTAGGATACGCCGGAAGCATTCTTGAGTATGAAGGCCTCGGACTGTTGGTCGAGGCGTTTGCAACGGCGCTGGAAGCGCGTCCGGAACTGCGTCTCCTGGTAGTTGGCGATGGCCCTGCCTTACCGGGGCTAAAGGACCTTGCGAAAGAGCTGGGAGTGGAACAGCGGATCATCTTTACAGGGAGGGTCGCTGCTGCCGAGGTATCTCGATACCTCTCGGCCATGGACATCGTCGTCTGTCCCCGCATATCCAACGCAGTCACCGAAATGGTGTCGCCGCTTAAACCGTTGGAAGCGATGGCTGCCGGCCGATCCGTCCTCGTATCCGATGTGGCGCCGCTCGTGGACCTAATCGGCAAATCCGCTCAACGCGGACGTATATTCCCAGCAGGCGACCGGGATGGATTCGCGACGCAAATCATCGCGCTGGCGGCGGACCCTGAGCTCAGGTCCGATCTCGGACGTGCAGCGCGTCAGTGGGTCCTGGCGAATCGCAGTTGGGCAGCGATGGCGAAACTGGTGAAGGACAGTCATCAACGTCTCGCCGGATGGCGAGAGAGTCGACCAACTGATGCGCGTCGGATTGCCGACATGAAACTCGCGCTAGTCTCCGACGAATTCACGCGCAGTTCCCTGGAACCGGAGTGTCACATGATATTTCCGCGGCCGGAAGCATGGCATCGGCAACTCGAGGACTGTTCGATTGATGCCCTCGTTGTCGAGTCGGCATGGGAAGGCAATGGCGGTGCATGGCGGGGCAAGGTCGGATACTACGATGAAGATTCGTTCGCCGATCTTAAGTCCATGGTGGAGTACTGCCGGGGTAAGGGAATTCCAACGATCTTCTGGAACAAAGAAGATCCCATTCACTTCAACAGGTTTCGCCAGACCGCGGCGATCTTTGATCATGTGTTCACGACGGACGCCGACATGATCCCTGCATACTTCGGGTTACGGGCCACATCTACAGCTTCCGTTGCCAGCTTGCCGTTTTGGGCGCAGCCACGCATCCACAACCCCCTACCGGGGACACGGTCATCGGTTCACACGATTGCCTATGGTGGTACGTACTATGGTGCCCGATATAAGGAACGTTCACGGGTGCTTGCTTCGCTCCTGCGTTCGGTCATGCCCCATGGGCTCACGATCTACGACCGTCAAGCCAACCTCGCCGAATCGCCGTACCAGTTCCCTGACGAGTTGGCTGAATTTGTTCAGGGAGGCCTCGCATACCCCGAGATGGTGCAGGCCTACAAGGCGCATCCTGTCCATGTGAATGTGAACTCCGTAACGGAATCACCCACGATGTTCTCGCGGCGGGTCGTTGAGCTTGCGGCAACCGGTACTCCGGTCATCTCGGGGCCGGGCAAGGGCGTCGAAACAATTTTTGATGGTCTGGTGCCGACTCCGCGGAGTGAGACCGATGCCGGGCTCATCGCCGAACTCTGGATGGACGATGAGTCCGAGCGGAACGCCGACGCTTGGATCTTGCACAGGTACTCCTTCCGCGCTCATTTGGCGGGGCATCGGCTGGCGTACATGCTGCGGAGCGCGGGAATCCAGGTTGCCGGCCCGGAGCTCCCCCAATATTGCCTCAAGGTCCCCAAACTAGATCTGGACACCGCCAGCGCAATCCTCGAACAAACCCACCGCCCGCAGAGCGTCCTATTCTCAAATCAGCCTGAAGCAGATGGCCAAGACGCCGTACGACTCTTGGAAGAGGCTGGCATCAGGGCCGTATGGGGCGACGACCCACCTGGAGAAGCCGCGGTAGTGGGTTGGCTCGGTGAGGCGGTCCATGACCGCACGACCGCGGAGGACCTCTGCCGAGCGATCGAGTTCCATGAAGGGTCCACGCAGATCAGTGAGAACGAGGTTTCATCGACCGGCAAGACATTGTGGGAGTGGTCTGCGCCGGTGGATGATGGGCCTCGCATGACCCGGCTCGGATCAAGCGGCCAAAACGGCCTAGCCCTGACATTACGGAGACGAGTTCAAACTCATCGCACAACCACAGCGCAGGGGCGACCAGCTGCCGCAGTGAGTGTTGGGCACGAGTCGAGACGGGTCCTTGTAGCAGGGCATGACCTCAAGTTCGCAGGGGGCATCATTGAATGGCTGCATGCACAAGGCCATTCAGTTGACCTCGATGTGTGGACGGATCACTCACACCATGATGCAGTCCACAGCGCTCAACTCTTGAGTACAGCGGATTCGATTTTCTGTGAATGGTCCTTGGGCAACGTCGAGTGGTATGCGCAGCACCGACGGGCCAACCAACGTCTGACGAGCCGGTTCCACTCGCAAGAGTTATTCACGACACACCTTCGCCGTTTTGACGTGGGGTTGGTGGACCACACAGTCTTCGTCGGTGAACTGGTCCGTCAAGTAGCGATTCGAAGTTTTGGATACGACGAGGCGAAGACCAGCGTCGTGCCCAATGCATTGGGAGTTAGTCCCAGCACCGAACCCGCGGATCCCGAACGTCGATTTACGCTGGGCATCGTTGGCACGGTCCCCCGCCAGAAGCACCTGGATCGTGCCGTGCAGCTGCTGGCACAACTACGAACCGCGGACCGGCGCTACACCCTACGGGTCAAAGGACGGCGCCCGGAGGACTATCCATGGATGATGGCGCGCGAGCACGAGATGAACTATTACCGTGCCTTGGATGCCAGAATTCGGGAGGACCCCCTCCTCAATGGCGCCGTCTTCTTTG
The DNA here is from genome assembly GCF_056680475.1 of Arthrobacter sp. ASL1. NCBI lineage: Bacteria > Bacillati > Actinomycetota > Actinomycetes > Micrococcales > Micrococcaceae > Arthrobacter > Arthrobacter sp. ASL1. Next base: position 643,850 of record NZ_CM155284.1, on the reverse strand, counting down.
ACCCACACGGAAACGACATGTCCTCGTGGTACCAAGGCATCGGATTGGCATTATCGGTCAGTGATTTTGAATCATTCCATTTGACCTTGGCCGACGGAGCCGCGACGGGGGCGCGACCACTCTCCTTGGCCTGGGCCGGCGCCGAGCATATCTATCCTGCGGAATGGCTCTATCCGGACATTCGCTCCATGGCGCAAGCTGCGCAGAGCTATGCTTCGGCTCCGGATTTATTCGTCAGGGATTCATCGGAGGCACGCGACTTTGCCCGGCAAGAGTTCGCGCCCGAGCGCGTCCTTCCCGCCCTAGGTGCGCTGATTCTCGGTCCTAACCAGTAATGATCAAACCTGTGACAGTGGCTAAGAGGGCGAAAATCGCACAAATGATAATGATGCGCGCTCGTCGGATCTTTTGTTGACGGCCAGCCATTGGAGACGGGGGCTGGGGCAGTGGTGTCGGCGGTGATTGCACCCGGTGGGTGCGATTGTGCGGCTGACCGGTGGACCGCTGATGCCGAGCCCCCGGTATCTCCTGGTGACCCACCTGAACTCGCTTCCTGTTGGCATGGCTGGAATGCATGCGGCACTGAGTCTACTAGGTTCGCACCCGCCGAAAGGGGAGCGAGCGGGCCGGAACACTTGGCCACTTCGTGGGCAGCCGTCCATGAAAGAACGAGGGTAGGAATAATTGCCGATGGATGAACGTCGAAAACGACTAGTGCGTTCGCCTCGATATGCCCTGACTGCTTGCATGGCCGTGTTGCTTCTGGCGACAGTGTCTAGCTGCGATCGGGGACCTGGTACCCCGGACTCGACCACAACTTCGGGGACGCCAAACTCCTCATCGGCTCCCGCTAAAGCTCCAAAGTCGCTGACCCCGGGAGAGCACCAGGTGGGCCAACCCATCCGCGCCACCAATACTGCGAAGGGAACATTCACCACCACCGCATCGGGGGAGCCGGTAGCGGCGTATGTCGCCACGGGCGTTCCAGCCACTCTCAATGTCGTCAGCACCCGAACAGGCGAACTCTTGAGTACAGCGACTCTCAAAGGTGGGGCAAACCAAATGGTCAGCTCCCGCGCACTAGCGTCCAGTGTTCGAGATCACCAGGTCTATATCGGTCTTGCCGACGGCAGGGCATTTACCTACGACGTCGATGGTAGAAAACTCACTCGACTTCCGAAAGCTCCCGGCATGGAACGGGCTTCATTCTGGAACGCAGCCGCCTTGGACGATGGTCGGATACTGTTCTCGACGTACCCCAAGGCGAGGCTGCTCGCCTTCGATCCGTCACGACGCAAATGGCAGGACTTCGGACCCCTCGGGACGGAAAACAACTACGCGATGGGCATCAGCACGATACGTGAGATGGCCTATGTCGGGACCGGCACTAAGGACCCAGCCCTTTGGCAAATCGACACGAACACAGGAAGCAAACGCAAGATCGAACTTCCCCGCCCCGACAAGGACGTAGACAGGGACTTCGTGTACGACACTGCCATCGTAGGAACCAGAATATTCGCCCGGGTGGACTCCGAGCAGGCGATTTATAGCTACGACGGAAGGACCCGCACCTGGAAGAAAGTGGTTTCCGGTGCCGTCAGGGGATTGGCTGCATCGCTACCTGGTGAGCCGGAGAGACTGTACTGGACCAGCCAGGACGGCCGCCTGCATGCTTTCGATCCACATTCGAGTAGTGACCACGTGGTGGGAGGCAACAAGACATTCGGGGAGATTAGGGGTTATGCATGGCAGGATGCCGACGCCAATGGCAGCAACGAATCCTTGGTATCCATTAACGCCAGCGGGGAAGTCATTCGTTGGAATTCCGAAACCGGAGAATTGACGTTGCTGCCGGGTCGTGGTTTGCCGGCGGCCTTGAGGATCCGGTCACTCGGGACAGATTCGGCTGGCAATATCCTGGTCGGGGCCATGGGAACCGCCCCGTTTTTCGCCCGCTATCCACTGGAGGGCGGTGAAGCCGAACATTACCCGCTGCGTGGCCAGGTCGAGTCGTTTGGACACATAGGGGAGGACCTCATAGTTGGCACCTATCCAGGGGCCGAGATAGAGATGGTACCGGGTGATTTCCGTGTGCCCCAGCAGCCAATGAGACATTGGGAAGTCGGACATGGCCAAGACCGCCCTCTTGCTATCGAGCCGCTTACCGAGGACCGTTTTGCGGTTGCCACCATGCCTGTCTACGGGAAGACCGGTGGTGCAGTTTCACTCTTGAGGGTCGACGGGGGGATTGAAAAGGTCCTGACCGAGGTGAGTCCTGGACGGACTCCGTTGACACTGGCCCACACGCAGGAATATCTGTATGTCGGCACCGGGAGCACGGGAGGGTTGGGGAGCGAAGCTGAGCTAGGGGAAGGGACAGTGCTACTTCTTGATGTTCGGACCGGTAAAACGCTTCGATCCACGACTCCGATGCCCGGAGACGCCACGGTCTCGTCACTGTTGATCGACGGAACGGGCCGTTTGTGGGGATGGAGTGTGGATGCGGTATTTGAGATGAATCCGCGAACCCTCAACGTCAAACAGAAGGCAAGGTACTCAAAGGCCCAGGATATGAAGTCATACGCGCGGGGCCGCAACCTCGTCGATCTAGGAGATCGGCTGGCAGGCAGCGCCAGAGGAAAAATCTTCCTCATTGACAAGGACACATTGAAGCGTCGCAACATAGCGAAGGGCAACAATCTAGTACTAGGCGGGGACGGTGAGCTCTACTACTCTCGCGGGTCGACAGTTTTCCGGTGGTCGTTCGGGAAGCAATTCACCAAGTAGTATTACTAAGCCTTCGATGACCCGAAAGGACGGAATGAAGGGACTATTCGCCTACGGGGGGTGCGTTACCCGGGACAGCTATGAAGCACTCAAGTCTGAGTACACATTGGAAGGCTACGTCGCCCGCCAATCGCTGGTCAGCGCAGCCCACAAACCAATCAGGGTTCCGCATAAAGCCACTCAACTGAACTCGCAATTTCAACAGCGACAGCTTCGCGGCGACGTCGAATCTTCTCTTTTTCCATCGCTTCGTGAGTCATTGGCGCGATGTGATGCCATTATTTTCGACTTGGTTGTCGAGCGTTTCGGCGTCCGTAAGTTTCAAGACGGCTTTCTGACACGGACGAATGAGCTGGCGCGCAGCGAACTGGCTCGTTCCCTGACGTCGGAACAGCCGACCATCCGCTTTGCAACGGACAGACATTTCAAATTGTGGAGTTTTGGTGCTCGGCAATTGCTCAAAGTACTGCAGAGCGAAGAGGCTCTCGAACGGACTATTGTCTTTGAAACGCCTTGGGCGAGTAGGACGAGAAGTGGCGTCGAGCTGGCCGGGTTCCGCAATCACACACCCGACGAAATGAATGTCCTGTATCGCCCTTACTACGAGTATCTGCGTGATCTGGGAATACGTGTCGAACGCTTCCCCGACGCCGTTGTGTTATCAGACGACAACCACCAATGGGGTCCCGCCCCGTACCACTACATTCCGGAAGCCTACGAATGGATGGCAGGAATAGTGAGGGGAATACCGCCGCGGCAGGCGAAGCCGATACACCGCCCTGGCACCGGAAATCACGCACAGTCCCAGTGACGTGCAGGAAACCTTAGTGGCCGTAGTCCTTGTCAGTCGTAAAGTTGGCCAGGCATGCTGATCGACTTGCCGACATCAACGTAGGGCGGCAAAACCACCACCGCAGGAAATTTTGGGGGGACATTCTGGTGAGGATCATGTTGGTCTCACATTCCTATTGGCCGGAGAGCACGCCACCTCAACGTCGGTGGACCGCTTTTGCCCGTGTCTTTCGGGAGCATGGTTGGGACATCGACGTTGTTGCGCCCCATCCTGTGGCCTTCGACGCCCCCGAAAACAGACGCCGAACGCATCTTCTCGATTTCGCCTCCGAAGTCGGCCCCTCTGGAGAAGTCATTCGGCGGTTCCCCGCCTTTCTGGAACCCCATTCGCGTAGCGGTCGCTTGATGCGACACTGCATCACAGCAGCTCTGAGTGTCCCGCGGGCGCTATTTGCGCCCAGCCCCGATCTCGTGGTCGTGACGATCCCCAGCCTTCCCCACGTCGTAGCAGGGTGGATGATCGCGCATTTGCGCAGGAAGCCCTTAGTAGTGGAAATGCGGGATGCTTGGCCGGATCTGGCGCATGACTCTCGCGTGGCCGCAAGCGCTGCTACCTCGATCCTGGACGCAGTCATGACCCGCATCCAGCGGAATGCCGAGTTGGTGGTGACGGTCACCGAGGGATTTCGCCTCCAATTGATGACACGGGGAGTACGTAAAGCTGTCACTGTTCCCAATGGGATCAGTAAGGAGCGTTTGCCCACGGTGTCACCTCGACGGATACATGGAGGCCCTCTCAGGGTGCTCTATATGGGGAACCACGGGGAAAGCCAGGGGCTCGATGTTGTCGTCCGTGCGGCTGCAATTGCCGGCTCCGCCGCCGACGTCCGCTTCGTTGGTTCGGGCACTGCCAAGGAACGATTGGAGGAGATCTCGAGAAAGACCGGTGCCAATGTCGACTTTTGGACTGTGGTCCATGGGGAAAGCATTGCGCGGCACTATGAATGGGCGGACACCTGCGTGGTATCGCTTCGAGCAGATTGGCCCAGCTTCACCTGGACCGTGCCGTCGAAGACCTTCGAAATCCTTGCTTCCGGCCGTCACATAACAGCGATACTTCGCGGGGAAGCGGCAAAAATCATCGAAGAGACTGGCAGCGGAGACGTCGTGGAGGCAGAACCCGAAGCTGTCGCAGCCTTGTGGTCGGAACTTGCAGCCGAACCTGATCGATTGTCGACCAACCTCCGAGGCCGCGACTGGGTATTGAACCATGCCGACATGCAGTTATTGGCCGAGCAATACATGAAATCACTCGTCGAAGCCGCGACGAAAACGACTTCATAAATCCGCTCAAGCAACACTCTTGAGATCGCCGATCCTGCAGTCGCGAACTGCCTTCTGCTGCTGAAATCTTCCGCTTTCAGCCCGATTGGTTACGCCCGATATGTCCGCCTTATGGGTAAATGGTAGGCTCACTGCGGAGAGTTTCAGCAGTAGTAGGCACCCACACAGGGACGAGTAGTCCCTCACACTCGCACAGTGAACAGAACGCTTACTCCTGCAAAGCATCAAGTTGAATGAGGGACTATGGCGGAAATCAATAAGGTAGCAGTCATTGGATTGGGCTACATTGGGCTGCCGACTGCGGCAATTCTGGCGGCGAATGGTCTGAACGTCAAAGGGGTTGATGTTAGCCAGAGGACCGTGGACGCCGTCAACGCGGGACAGGTGCCTTTCGTCGAGCCGGACTTGGGAGCTTTTGTCGCTGGCGCAGTCGCTCAAGGCACTCTCTCGGCTTCCCTTGAAACGCCAGAGGCCGACGCATACATCGTTGCTGTTCCCACCCCGTTCAATGCAGACCATTCGGCAGACCTTTCCTACATTGAGGCTGCCGCCGACAAGATCGCCCCGCAGCTCAAGGGCGATGAACTCGTGATCCTGGAGTCCACCTCCCCTCCCGGCGCCACCGAGCACATGGCGAACCGCATCCTGGCAGCTCGCCCGGATCTCAGCCTTGACACGCTCAAGGTGGCGCATTGCCCCGAGCGTGTCCTGCCCGGTCGTGTCATGGTCGAGCTGGTCACCAACGACCGCATCGTCGGGGGCCTGACTCCGGAAGCTGCCGAAGCGGCCCGGGACCTTTACTCGAATTTCTGCGATGCCGACATTCTGCTCACCGACGCCAAAACCGCTGAAATGGCCAAGCTGGTAGAAAACTCCTACCGCGACGTCAACATCGCGTTTGCCAACGAGCTCTCGATTATTTCCGACAAGCTCGGCATCAATGTCTGGGAACTGATCGAACTGGCCAACCGCCATCCACGCGTCAACATCCTGCAGCCCGGACCGGGTGTCGGCGGCCATTGCATCGCCGTCGATCCCTGGTTCATTGTCGCGGCTGCACCGGAAGACTCCAAGCTCATCAAGCAGGCGCGTGATTCTAACGATGGCAAACCAAACTGGGTCGTTCGCAAGGTCGAGAAGGCCCTCGAGGACACGAGTTCCGCAGCAACCGTGGCTGTATTGGGTCTTGCGTTCAAGGCCAACATTGACGATCTGAGGGAGTCGCCTGCCATTGGCATTGCTTCCCGGATAGCCGAGGAATTTGCCTCGGCGCGCATTCTTGTCGTCGAGCCGCACATCGAGGAACTGCCGAAGGCGCTTCATGGCAGGCCAAACATCGAGCTGGCCGAGCTGGACGCTGCATTGGAACTGGCTGACGTTGTGCTGCTCCTAGTTGACCATGACCAGTTCAAGACGGTTCCAACAGTTTCATTGGCCGGTAAGCGAGTGATCGATACCCGTGGCATCTGGGACCGTCCGGGCGGCACCACAGGCGATGTCGCTGTCATTCCGGGCATGCCGGAAAAGGCCGCCCACGCCATCGTGGCCCACTAGCTGCAGGTCGCGCCAAACGTGTCCTCACCCACTGAAAGCAGCCACATGCTGAAGATCATGCCCATTTATGGCACGCGTCCTGAAGCCATCAAAATGGCGCCCATCGTGAAGGCTCTCGAAGCGTCGGAGAAGTTCGAATGCATCGTGACCGTCACGGGACAGCACCGTGAAATGTTGGACCAAGTGAATGAGCTGTTCGGGATTACCCCCAGACACGACCTGAACATCATCAAACCTCGCCAAACGCTGAACAGTGTACTGACGAAAACCATCGAGGGCTTGGACGCCCTCTTCGCCGAGGACCAGCCGGACGCCGTCATCGTCCAGGGCGACACCACGACGGTGACCGCCGGCGCCTTGGCCGCCTTCAATCGGGGCATTCCGGTGATCCACGTCGAAGCGGGTCTTCGCAGCTTCAATATTTTTTCCCCCTTCCCGGAGGAGGCAAACCGGAAGATCACGTCGCAGGTGTCAAGCCTTCATCTCGCACCCACCTCGACCAGCCGGGACAACCTCATGCGGGAGGCCATCGACCCTGCGACCATCGTAGTCACCGGGAACACCGTCATCGACGCTCTGCTCGAAGTCGTCGAGCGCAGGGTTCCGTTCAAGGATGAAACCCTCGAACATCTGACGGAAGAGGGCAAGCGTCTGGTCCTGGTTACCAGCCACCGCCGAGAAAACCAGGGCGAGGCAATGCGCGGTATTGGCCGCGCCCTGGCCCGGTTGGCTGATGCCGAACCTGAAGTGCACTTCATCCTTCCGGCGCACAAGAACCCAGCCGTCCGCGAAGCGCTGCTTCCGGCGATCCAGGACAAGTCCAATGTCACGGTCACGGAGCCGCTCGCGTATGGAGAGTTCACCCGCATGCTCGCTGCCGCGGAGGTGGTTCTGACGGACTCCGGCGGAGTCCAGGAAGAGGCCCCGGGACTCGGTAAGCCCGTCCTGGTCATGCGCGATAACACTGAGCGGCCGGAAGCCGTCCACGCCGGAACCGTCAAGCTCATTGGCACCGATGAGGATCGGATCTTTGGCGAGGTCAGCACCCTCCTGAACGATCGGGCAGCCTACGACGAGATGGCCAACGCGGTGAACCCCTATGGCGATGGCCATGCGGCCGAGCGTACTGTGGCGGCCATTGCCGAACTACTCGGCGTGGGCACGAGAATGCCTGACTTCGATGTCGAGGAGCTGGCCTCCAACCCCGTCTAAGCGCAGGGCCGGCTGCTCTGGTCAAGCTGCTAAGGCGAGACGATCCCCGTCGCGTAGGCGATGACGACGGCGTGGACGCGATCGCGCGCCTGCAGTTTGGCCAAGATGCGCCCCACATGCGTCTTGACCGTGGCCTCGGAGAGGAATAGTCCGGCGGCGATCTCCGGGTTGGACTTGCCCAGGGCGATGAGCTCGAAGACCTCCCTCTCGCGAGCCGTCAGTGACGCCACCGCCGCCTTGTGTACGGACGCGCCCGCCGCTGGTCGGCGCAGCATCGGCGCCACGTGGTTCAGCAGGCGGCGGGTCGTGGACGGAGCGATCACGGCATCACCCCGGTACACGGTCCGAATGGCCTCGAGCAGTTCCTCGGGCGGAGCGTCCTTGAGCAGGAAACCACTCGCTCCGGCCTGAATGGCGGCCAGCGCATACTCGTCCAGGTCGAAGGTCGTCAGGACAATGACACGCGGCCCGCCAGAACCGCCGTCGAGCAGTTTTCCCGTCGTCTCGATCCCGTTCATCTCCGGCATGCGCACGTCCATGAGCACGACGTCGGCGTGCGCCAATGCGGGTGAGGCCAGAGCCTCACGCCCATTGGCAGCTTCGGCCACCACCTCGAGGTCGGACTGGGAGTTGATCAACATCCGGAAGCCGCTGCGGACCAGGAGCTGGTCGTCGACCAGGCCTACGGTGATCGTGTTGGTGCTCTCGGTATTCACTTAGTCCTCGGTGTAGGGGATGAAGATGCTGGCAGAAAATCCGCCATTGGGCCGTGGCCCCGTCTCGATACGTCCATCGTAGAGCGCCACACGTTCAGCCATGCCGACCAGGCCCTGCTGGGCCCCGACGTTGTCCTCTGTTGCGGCCGCGCCCCGGCCATCGTCGACGACTTCCAGCTCCAGCCCGGTGCTGGTCCACTCCAGCCGGACATCGGCCCGGGCCGCGGGACCGGCGTGCTTGATCGTATTGGTGAGTGCCTCCTGGACGGCGCGGTAGCCCGTGAGCTCGGCACCTGGCGGCACGTCCCGCCGGCGGGAGCCCTTTACTAAGTAGCCGACCTCAAGGCCGGCCTTCCGAGTGGCTTCCAACAGTTCGGGCACGTCCTCCAACGTGGGCAGGGGGCGGGTGGAAGCCTGCTCATCTCCACGCAGGACACCCAGCAGTCGGCGCATTTCCCGCAGGGATTTGCGCCCAGTTTCTGAGATGGTGCCAAGGGTCGCCCTGGCAATCTCGGGGTCCTTCTCACCGGCGTATCGGGCGCCGTCGGCCTGCGTGATGATGACAGACAGCGAATGGGCCACGATGTCGTGCATCTCGCGCGCAATGCGGCCGCGTTCATCAGAGGCTGCCAGCTCTCGTTCCTGTTGGCGCTCGACTTCCAGCCGGGCGGCCCGGTCTTCTAGGGCTTGGAACGCCAAGCGTCGGGTCCGCGCAAGGTCCCCAAAGGTCCAGGACACCAGGACGAGCAGCGAGAGCCCCACGAAATTCATCAGGAACGATTGGATGCTCGGGGGCCCAGCGGATGAGCCATAGCGAAGGGTGGCTAGTATCGCGCCGCCGATTCCGACGGCCAGGACGGCCAGGGACTGCCAGCGCTTCCCGTACTTGGCCAGACCATAGACCGTGATGATCACGGCAACTTGGGAACCGAGGAATGTCGGGATGAAGGCCAACTGGACCAGGCAGCCAAAGACGATCACAGCGGCACTCCGCGCTGGATGCGAACGTCGCCAGATCAACGGCAGGAGCTGCAGGGTCACGCAGAGGAATTCAATGGGACCGTGTCCGAAGCCGGCCATGATGACCGGGGCGATGCCAAACAGCAGCCACGCCATCAAGCCGGTGATCGTATCGACCTTGCGGGGGTTGTCCCGAAGCCAGCGGTCGACGGCGCGGTGCGGAGTCATGGTGTCACTCTACTTTTTGATCCCAGGACCACGCGTCATGCCCAGGTATGTCGCGACCGCCCTCGTCTTGAATGTTGAGACGGTTTGTCCGGGATGTGGACGCAGGCTTAATCTGGATTGTATGAGCAAAGTGATTGATATGGCGGTAATCCCCGGTGACGGCATTGGTCCGGAGGTCATTGCGGAAGCCATCAAGGTGTTGAAGAAGGCGACGGAGAACGGCGAGCACTCGCTTCGCATTACGGACTACCAACTCGGGGCCCGGCACTGGTTGGCCACGGGGGAGACGCTCACCGACGAGACCCTGGAGGCTCTTCGCGCGCACGACGTCATCCTCTTCGGGGCCGTCGGTGCCGCTCCAGGAGACACGCGCATACCGTCCGGGCTGATCGAACGCGAGCTGCTGCTCAAGCTCCGTTTCAGCCTCGACCACTACGTCAACCTGCGCCCCGCCAAGCTCTACGAAGGCGTACCCAGCCCGCTGGCAGCCCCTGGCAGCATCGACTTCCTGGTTGTCCGCGAAGGCACCGAGGGCCCGTACGTCGGAAATGGGGGAGCGTTACGCGTCGGCACCGAGCACGAAATCGCGACCGAGGTATCCGTAAACACGGCATACGGCGTCGAGCGCGTCGTCCGCGAGGCGTTCCGCCGTGCCACCGAACGTCCGCGTCGCCATGTCACCCTGGTCCACAAACACAACGTACTGGTCCATGCGGGGCACCTCTGGCGCCGCACCGTGCAAACGGTTGCCACGGAGTTCCCGGATGTCACCCATGACTACATGCACGTGGATGCCGCCACGATCTTCATGACCACCGACCCCGCGCGCTTCGACGTCATCGTCACCGACAACCTGTTCGGTGACATCCTGACGGACTTGGCAGGAGCCGTCACGGGGGGCATCGGCCTCGCCGCGTCGGGCAACATCAACATGGCGGGCACGGGGCCATCCATGTTCGAACCCGTCCACGGCTCGGCCCCAGACATCGCCGGGCAGCAGAAGGCCGACCCGACGGCCGCCATCCTCTCTGCAGCGCTTCTGCTCGAGCACGTGGGCTTGGCAGATGCGGCACGTCGCGTTGCGGCTGCAGTCGAGAAGGACATCGATTCCCGCGCGGAGCTGACTGATTCGCGAACGACGGCCGAGATCGGCGATGCGATCGCGCTGGCCCTGTCATAAGCTGGGCTTGATAGAGCGCCGCGCGTGACGAGCGGCACGAACACATTGCAGAGGAAGTGCGCAGGCACCATGGAATTCTCCCAACAGCTCTCCACCAACCCGAAGAGCGCCGAAGAGCGCGCCAAGATCCTGGAAGATCCCGGGTTTGGCGACTACTTCACCGACCACACGGCAGTCGTCGACTGGACCCAGGATGCCTCAGGCAGGGGTACCTGGCATGACGCCCGGATCGAACCGTACGGGCCGATCATGATGGATCCGGCTGCCGCAGTGCTTCACTATGGCCAGGAGATCTTCGAAGGGCTGAAGGCCTACCGTCACGCCGATGGCAGCGTCTGGACCTTCCGTCCGGAAGCCAACGCGGCCCGGTTCAACGCCTCCGCGCGTCGGCTGGCTCTCCCCGAACTGCCGACCAGTGTGTTCATCGATTCCCTGAAGCGCTTGGCTGCCGTTGATGAGGCGTGGGTCCCCTCGGGCGACGGAGAAGCGCTTTACCTGCGCCCCTTCATGATCGCGACGGAGGCATTCCTCGGAGTGCGCCCCTCGCGTGAAGTCTCCTACCGGGTCATCGCCTCACCGGCCGGCAACTACTTCGGTGGCGAGCTCAAGCCGGTGTCCATTTGGCTGTCCACGAACTATGCACGTGCCGGACACGGTGGCACCGGTGAAGCCAAGTGTGGTGGCAACTATGCCGCATCGCTGGCGGCCCAGCTCGAGGCCGAGGCCCACGGCTGCAAGCAGGTCCTCTTCCTGGACCCAACCAATGACAACGCCGTCGACGAACTGGGGGGCATGAATGTCTTCTTCGTCTTCAAGGACGGGACGTTGGTCACCCCCGAACTCAATGGCAACATCCTGCACGGGGTCACGCGCTCCTCGGTTCTTGAGCTGGCCCAGGAACGAGGCTTGACCGTGCAGGAGCGGAAGATCACGATCGATGAGTGGCGGCAGACAGCGGAAGACGGCTCGCTGGCGGAGGTCTTCGCCTGCGGGACTGCTGCGGTCATCACCCCCATCGGGGAATTAAAGACCGCAGACGAAACGATAACGAGCCCGGAGCCGGGACCGGATTCCGTGGCCATGGGCATCCGCACACAGCTTCTGGGCATCCAGACCGGCACCAACGAGGATACCCGCGGTTGGTTGACGCGTCTGGTGTAGTAGCAACCCTCGAAGGCTCTGGCCGGCGCACCGTGATGGTGCGTCGGCAGTACTGCGTTCGGGAAATGCGAGTCGTGCAGCATGGAGCACCTACTGATTACCCCATTTCGGATTGGCAGGAACGGCAGTTGACGAGCGGCTAGTTGGTCACGGAATCCTAGCCGCAAACTATTCGGGCGTTGTTGACAACAGTCTGGTCCTCAGCATTTCCGGCACCCCACCGCTACCTCGGCGAACTGCTTTTGCGAGTAGGTAGAGGCAGGCGTCGAGCGGGAGCGATAAACGATCTGCGACCTCTTGACCAACAAGGTCGGATACCTTTTCGGGATTCCAATTAGTAATGTCGTCGATGTGGAAACGCATAGGTTTTGCCCACTGTGTGAAGGCCTTGTCTGCCTGCGGGACACGGCGCCGATTAATCTCGTGGGAGTCAATCGTCAGGAAAGCAACAAAAAACACTTCCGGCTTCGCGGCCTTTTCTAGCCAGCGACCGAAACCCAATAGGATGACCTTTTCTACGTCTGCTGCTCTGATATCAGCTTCTTCTCTGGCTTCCCTCAGTGCACCGTTGGCAAAAAGGGTCGAAGCGGGCAGTTCTGAGGCGCCTTGGTAGTCTTGCGGCTCCAAAGAACCGGAGCCGGTCGGCGCGAGAAGCCCTCGAGCGCTGTCATTGTTCATGGACTGCATGACCACGACAAACTGGCCATCCGTGGTTATGCCGAGAACGGAGACACCGACGGCATTGAGGAGCCAGCTGTCGCCAAAATCACGAATGGAATGACGTCTATCGATGAATAATGGGCGACCCGTTGCGAACTGGATATGCCCGTCAATGTAAGTGTCGTTCATTGCGAATCGATCGGTTGCCAGATGATCCCAGTAGTGGGCTTCCACAGTCTGCAAATGGTCCGGCATGGAAGCAGACGTGAGTCCCAAATTTGAAGAAATACCCAGGACCGGCTCGTTGTAAGCATTCGGATCCTTACTGACGCGTCGACGTCGAAATAGATTACCGAACTGCCGAATTTCGGATGGCACAACGTATGCAGTCTTCCCCGAACTAGCCGATACCTTGTCCTCCGACAGCGCTGCCGTCGTAACTCGATCCAGGATGAGAGTCCCGTTGCTCCCAATCCGGATATCGAACCTTGGGTTTGTTGCCAGGACGTCGATGACCTTCTCGAAGTTGTCTGTTGTCCGAGGTGAAAACTGGGTAAGCTCCGCTTCGTCACGAGACCGTTTAATATCGATCACGACTAGCAGGATAGAGACTGCGCCAACCACCACCTGGACCCACACCGGGATGGTGACCCCGAGGCCAATAAAGCTTCCGAGCGTCAAAAGAAGGCTCAGCAGGATCCATCGAACGGTCCAAAGCATTTCTAGGTACAGGATTGCTTTCGCCCGCAGCCGACGCTTAATTCTCAACAAGTTACGGCCTCTCCCGGGTATTTAGTTGCTCCGACGTAGTGATCTTAGATGGTCGGTGGTGATCCGGAACGCTGTGTTCAGGTCATGCGCACCGGCGCAATTCAAATCGGTAGGATGAACAAATGCGCATTCTCGTCACCGGCGGTGCCGGCTATATCGGATCCCACACCGTGCTCTTGCTTCTGGAAGAGGGACACGAGGTCCACGTCCTGGACAACTTCTCGAATTCTTCGCCCGAATCGCTTCGTCGCGTGGCGGAACTGACTGGACACCGTACGCACATACACGAGGCCGACCTACTGAACCCGGCTTCCGTCGAGGCGGTTCTCGGCGCGGCACTTCCAGATGCGGTGATCCATTTTGCCGGCCTTAAGGCAGTGGGCGAATCGGCACTGCGACCATTGTGGTATTACCGGAACAATGTGACCGGGACACTCAACCTCTTGGAGGCGATGGACAAGTGTGACATTCGAACGATCGTCTTCAGTTCGTCGGCGACTGTCTACGGCGAGGCCGGGGGAGTGGTCGAATACACGGAGCAACTTCCGCTGTCTGCCATGAACCCTTACGGGCGTACGAAGATGCACATTGAACAGATGCTGGACGATCTCGCGGCATCAGACGCACGTTGGAACGTCGCCAAACTGCGGTATTTCAATCCTGTTGGAGCCCACGAATCCGGACGAATCGGAGAAGACCCGCAAGGAACGCCCAATAACCTCATGCCGTTCGTCGCCCAGGTCGCGGTGGGGCGTCGGGAGAAGGTGAGCGTCTTCGGCGATGACTATCCCACCAGCGATGGCACCGGTGTGCGGGACTACATCCATGTCGTCGACCTAGCAACCGGTCACCTCACGGCACTGGAATATCTCCTTGACCACGGCGGTCTGCACGCATGGAACCTAGGGAGCGGAACCGGTTCGTCGGTTCTCGACGTCATCAAGGCATTCTCGCGCATCTCGGGCCGCGATGTGCCATACGAAGTGACCGGCCGTCGCCCTGGCGACCTGCCGGCGTATTGGGCCGACCCAACGCTGGCCCGCGAAGAGCTTGGGTGGAAGTCTGAACGGGGTCTTGAAGACATGGTCACAGATGTTTGGCGATGGCAATCAGCCAATCCCCGGGGCTACGTGGACGATGCGTACGAAGCGACGGCGTTGAACGGCCGTGCGGATGCGGTTGAAGGCGAGTCGGACGCCAAACACGGTGACGGCGATTCCTCTACTAAGCTATAACTTATGCGTATTGCTCGGTTTGTTCTGGACGATGACCCCATGTACGGCGTAGTCGACGGCGAGGAGGTGGCCGTCATCGCTGGTGATCCGTTTTTCCAAGGCGTACAGCCCACCGGTGCCCGTCATCGGCTCGACGACGTCCGCCTGTTGGCGCCGATCATTCCCCGGTCCAAGGTGGTTTGTTTTGGGCGTACCTACGCCGAGCACGCGAAGGAGCTCGGGAACGAGGTTCCGGTGGCACCGCTGATGTTCCTCAAGCCCAACACCTCAGTAGTGGGCCCCGGCGACCCGATTACTCTCCCGGCGTTTTCAGAAGAAATCTCCTATGAAGCCGAGCTAGCCGTCGTCATCGGCCGCATCTGCAAGGACGTCCCCGCAGACAAAGCCGGCGAGGTGATCTTTGGTTACACGTGTGCTAACGATCTGACGGCCCGGGATGTGCAGATGACAGATAATCAGTGGGCACGGGCCAAAGGGTGGGACGGTTCTTGCCCGATCGGCCCGTGGATCGAAACGGACCTGGACGTCGAAGACGTGCGCATCCGAGGGCGTCTGGACGGTGAAACGGTTCAGGATGGCAACACGACGCTGATGGTCTGGAGTGTTCCGGAACTAGTGTCCTACGCGTCGCAGGCATTCACGCTTCTTCCCGGCGACATCCTGCTCACCGGAACGCCGGCAGGTGTCGGTCTTCTCCGGGAAGGACAGCGCTATGACGTCGAAATCGAGGGCATCGGAACTCTGACGAACACCTTCCGACGGTAGGGGACGCTTGTACGGCAGGCGCAGTGTTGGACGCGCCGTGCGTCTGGCCATGACGGATATGCAACGGAGCAGAGCGTCGCGGCCCATATGGCAGAAGCGGCTGACCGCTCTCTGGAGCATCACGTGGGTGCTGGTCATTTGCTCCAGGATCTCCTATCGAATGCATTGGCCGGTTCCCCTGACCGCGGCGCTGCTGACCGTGGCCATCATCTTGGCAGTTGCTTTGCTGATACGCCGCACCGTGGCCGCTGTACGAGGACGGCGGAACGGCACCAGCGACTCATCCAGACGGCCACGGTCTCCGTACTAGGATGGAAACCATCATGACTGAGCCATCCCAGATCCCCACTGTCACCGACGAAACCCCAGTCCGCGTCCGCTTCTGCCCGTCCCCAACGGGCACGCCGCACGTTGGCCTCATCCGTACCGCGCTGTTCAACTGGGCGTACGCCCGGCACACCGGCGGGAAGATGGTCTTCCGCATCGAGGACACCGACGCCAAACGCGATTCAGAGGAAAGCTACGAGCAACTGCTCGACGCGCTCGACTGGTTGGGAATTACCTGGGACGAGGGGGTCGTCGTGGGTGGACCACATGAGCCGTACCGGCAGTCCGAACGTGCCGACATCTACGAGGACGCGATCGCCAAACTGCGCGGTGCGGGCCACCTCTATGAATCGTTCTCCACACCCGAGGAAGTCGAAGCGCGACACCGGGCGGCAGGGGAAGACCCCAAGCTCGGTTACGACAACTTTGATCGCTCGCTGACTGAGGAACAGGTGGGTTCCTTCCGTGCCGAGGGGCGGGAGCCGGTACTTCGGCTTCGCATGCCAGAGGACGACTTGACCTTTACCGACTTGGTCCGCGGTGAAATCACTTTCAAGGCCGGAACCGTTCCGGATTTCGCCGTCGTCCGTGCCAACGGTAAGCCTCTCTACACACTGGTCAATCCAGTTGATGACGCTCTGATGGGCATAACCCATGTCCTGCGAGGTGAAGACCTCCTTTCTTCTACCCCGCGGCAAATCGCGCTCTACCGCGCCATGATCGACGTCGGCATCGCCCAGTACATGCCCCTGTTCGGGCACCTGCCCTACGTCATGGGCGCCGGCAACAAGAAGCTCTCCAAGCGCGATCCGGAGTCTAGCCTTTTCCTTCACCGCGATCGCGGGTTCATCCCCGAAGGCCTGTTGAACTATCTGGCCTTGCTGGGATGGAGCCTGTCGGCCGACGAGGACATCTTCAGCCGGGAGACGCTGGTCGAGGCCTTTGACATCCACGATGTGCTGGCCAACCCCGCCCGCTTCGACCTCAAGAAGGCTGAAGCCATTAACGGCACACACGTCCGCCTGCTGCCCCGCCAGGACTTCCGCGACCGGTTGGTCCCTTACCTCCATCGTGCGGGCCTCACCGGGGAAACACTGACCACTAATGAGGGGCTCACTCTAGATGAGGCCGCCCCCCTGGTGCAGGAACGCGTCACGCTGCTGGGTGAGGCGCCGGACATGATCGAGTTCCTGTTCCGCGGCGACGACGAGATCGTCATCCACCAAGATGCCCTTAAGGGTTTGCCGGGGAATGCCGACGAGGTGTTGGAGACGGCGGCGACTGCCCTCAAGAAGTTGGTAGTCTGGGATGCCGAGTCCATTCAAAGTGTGCTGCGGTCGAGCCTGATCGACGGACTGGGCATCAAGCCGCGCCTCGCATTCAGCCCGTTGCGCACTGCGGTCTCCGGCAAGCGGATATCGCCGCCGTTGTTCGAGTCCATGGTCATACTTGGCAAGGATTCTTCGCTCGCGCGGCTGGAAGCGTTTAGAGCGACACTGGCCTGACAGTCAAGGGTTGCGCGAGCAAGGCTGATTTTGATTTTACCGGGCCCCTCGGGTAAAGTAATTACTCGTGCTGAGGCACCGAGAATGACCCGTACGGGAGTTCTGGGGCCCCGGCAACCATTGGGATATGGTGTAATTGGCAACACATCGGTTTCTGGTACCGACATTCTAGGTTCGAGTCCTGGTATCCCAGCGCTACAGCCGGATCAAATTCTGCGCCGGCTGGCATTGTCCGGAAAGCTTTCGGACAGGCTATGGCCCCATCGTATAGCGGCCTAGTACGCTGCCCTCTCACGGCGGTAACGCGGGTTCGAATCCCGCTGGGGTCACGTTCGCAAGAACACGGCGGCATCAGCCATTCAACGGTGCAAGCTATACGGCCCCATCGTATAGCGGCCTAGTACGCTGCCCTCTCACGGCGGTAACGCGGGTTCGAATCCCGCTGGGGTCACTTATAGAGAGTCGCAGCGCATCAAATCGAATGCGCTGCGCTTTCGGGGCGAGTAGCAGGAACCCTGCAAGTTCGAGGCCTGATCGTATCTTCCTTCGTTCTCGTGTCCTGGTCGGCGATGACCGCGCAACCGTGCTGGCTGCCATTGCTGTCCCCAACCAGCCAGGTAGCAACCACGGAACCTCGACGGATGCGGACAGTCCGGAAAATCGTCCGCCATCTGACCGGCATCGACGTCGAAATGGAGATGCCGCCAATGGTTTTGATGTCACGTTGGCGAGTACGGGTTGATGGTACGGATGGTCCGGCGACTTGGTGTGAAACCTCATCACTTCGTGGACACCGGATCTCGTTACTTCGTGGACAGTGAATCTCATGGCTTCGTCTACAGCTACCAGTGCTCACTACGAGTCCTGGAAGGCCTGAACTGAGCTCGGGTTGAATACCTCTGGCACTTGTTCTTCACGCTGGGTATATTGCTCGCGGTACGCAGCTGCTTTCCGCGCCCATTGCTTCGTAGGGTGCGTTAGCTGCACTCCCTGGATCGCGTATGAGGCCACCCACCTTCCACGCATCATCAATGCGATCAGGGGAAGCGGGAAGGAGAACACGATTTCGCTGGTGTGCGGATCCGAGAGCAGGAATTCGTGGTCGGTGATCGTTCGATGGAACTGGCGTCCGGCAAACGTCGTCGGCAATCCCACCTGATATCCCTGATAGTAGACCTGCCGGTTGTCCGCGGTGACGTCCACGAGCATTTGATTGGCCGGCTGCGGCACGTCCTGGCCGATGAGGACGTCCTCATCGATGATCTTCCCCGTTTTGGACACGGTCACCGTGGCACGCCCCAACTCAAGGCCTTGGAGCTTGCGCTTCTGGCGGTACTCGGCGGCCTTGGCCTCGAGCACGGTCAGCGCCAACGGCTCCGTGGCCGGGGTATGGGGGAGTAGTTCCCAAGCTGTGTGAGGGGTGGATTGGTCAAGGGACTGGTGCGGACGGCGCTGGTTGTAATGCTGTCTATAGCGGGTGATCCGTGCGCGCAATTGGTCCAGCGTGGCGGGTCGGTCGGCCGTGAGAAACCGCTGCAGGGTTTGATGTGAGCGTTCATTCTTGCCCTGGGTGGTGGGTTTGCCGGGCAGGCCGCTGATCGGCATGGTGCCCTTGGAGGCCAGGAAGATCTCCACGGCCCCGATCCTGCCTTGGCGCAGTTGGTTGAACGCCAACGAATTGTCGCTCAGGACCTCTTGCGGGGCTCCGTGGGCGTCGATGGCCGTGGCAAGGACACGTTGGGCATCGGTGCTGTTCTCCTCCCGCTGGTAGGCCCAGGTCCCCACGTCGTAGCGGGTGGCATCGTCAAGTAGCTGGTAGACCGTCACCGTGGTGCCGTCGGCCAGCCGGAACTCGAAGGCGTCGAGTTGCCACAGTGCCATCGCGGTGGCCCGCACGAAGGGGATGTAGGAGGATTTCGGGCGTTTACGTGGTGCCCGTTCGACCTGCCCAACGGCGGCCAGTAGCCTGCCGATCGTGGCCACGGAGGGGGCCTTCTCCCCGGGGAAGGAGTCCTGGATATTTGCCTCGTAGTAGATCGTGTGCGGGCCGTAGTCCCATCCGTCTTCAAGTCCCATCCGTCTTCCTTGAGCTGATTGCGGATCCTGACCAGCTCGTTGACGACTTCCGGCCCGTAGCGGCGTGCGGGCTGTTTCGGCGCCCGGGAGCGGGGATGCAGGGTGGCTGTTGATTCGGTACTCGCGCGGTTGCGGATCTTGTAGAACACGCTGCGGGAGATTTTCAGTGATTTGCAGAACTCGCTCACTGTCAGGGCGTGGGGTTGTGTCGGGTCGTAGTTGATGATCGCAGCCCGGGTGCTGGGCGAAAGTACATTGGTCATGGCATCGACTTTTCCAGCCTGCTACGCAAGGGCAAATGTCCACGATGTCGTGAGACATCCTGTCCACGATGTCATGAGATCGTGTGTCCACGATGCTTTGAGACAGGACAGACGAAGCCATGAGATCCACTGTCCACGAAGTGAAGAGATCCGGTGTCCACGAAGTGACGAGGTTACACACCACCTACCCGGACCAGCGGTACCCTAAAGCCGTGCTCGCCAGTCACGTCGCTAATGAACGCGCGAACCATTCGATTATTCCAGCGCCGAGACCGAGGCCCTGGTGATTTAAACCCATCGCTCGATCGCAAAATATTGCGAATTGCGCACTTGAGTGACCGGGTTGCGTGCCCTGAACGTTCTACAGAACGACGGAGTCAGGTCAGTTGGTCGCGGTGACGTGATGAGTGGCGGTGGCGAATTGCTTTATGCGGGGCACTCTGCAGCTTCATTTGTGGGCAGGATAGTTACCCACCAACATCGACAAGGTCAACTGGGGGTCGACGGTACAAAGAACCAGTTGTGCTGACGAGGCACGCTTACAAGAATTCACTAACCTAGGACTTAGCATTATAGAAGAATCTGATAAAGCATTTGTTTGGGGGAGTTTACCTTGAAGAAGAAGTATGTGTCTTTTTTCGTCCTCGTTCTGCTATCGCTGACTGGGTGTTCCGGGGGTGGTTCAGCAGGATCGGAGACTTTGTCGTCCAAGCCAAAATCAACTACCGAAACGATAGGGCTGTCAGAGCTTAGGGAACGCTTTGTCGAGGCGGGTTTCGTGTGTGAGGACTGGTCCGTTACCGATCCATTCGCGAAGGCACTTTCATCTGGATCTTGCGGTTCGGCCGCACGACTCGGTTCTTTTGCGTCCAAAAAGGACGTAGATGACCAAGTGGACGAGAGCCGGAAATGGTCTGAGGAGAACAACGTAGAAAAAAGAAGTTGGGTAATTGGTGACAATTGGATTATCGACGCCGCAGATACGAGTGAGGTCAGGAACAGACTGGGCGGGAAGATCGTGAACTTCTAGGACGTTGCTGATTTAGTGGCTATTGGGGTTGGCCGGTGCGGATGCATCGGGGCCGGCCTCTCGCGTATCTGGTGCCCGAGTCCGGGGCAGGGTGGATTCGGCCGTTTTCGGGGTTTCATGGATTTCGTAGACCGCTAGATGTACTTCCCCGTGAGGTTGTGAACGCGGGCTGAGGGGGTCTGGCCGCCGATGCCGGTGTGGGGTCTGTGGTGATTATAGTGATGCAGCCATGACTCGTAGGCGATGGTTCGCTCAGCTTCGCTGGCATAGGGCTTCGCGTAGGCCCATTCAGCGGCGAGGGTGCGGTTGAATCTCTCGACCTTGCCGTTGGTCTGCGGTCGGTAGGGTTTGGTCCACTTGTGCTTGACGTTCTCTCCGAGGGCGTCCGCGAAGGCATGGGACCGGTAGCAAGCACCGTTGTCGGTCATTACCGCGGTGACGCTCACGCCCAGGGTCGCGAAGAACGCGTTCGCGCGGGTCCAGAACCCGGCGGCGGTCTCCTTGCGTTCGTCGTCGAGGATCTCCGAGTACGCGACCCGGGAGTGGTCATCGACGGCGTGGTGCAGGTACCGGTAGCCGCGTGAGCCCGCCGCGCCGGCACGCGTCGCCTTTGCCCGGGCGATCCCGGAAGCGCGGTCCTGCACGGATCCCTTCCCGTGAACGCGCCACCCACCGCCGTCCGGGATACGGCCTTGCTTCTTGATGTCTACGTGTACGAGCTGTCCGGGCCGGTCGACCTCGTAACGCACCGGCTTGGGTTTACGGACCGGCAGACCAGTGGCCTGGTCGATATTCGCCAGCCTCGGCAGGCCGTACCGGGCCAGGACTCGCCCGACCGTCGAGCGATGTAAGCGCAGGTGATAGGCGATACGGTGCGGCCCCCATCGGCGCGTGAACCGCAACGCGACGATCCGCCGCTCTGTTTTCAGCGGAAGACGGTTCGGCGATGTCTGGGGCCTCGAGCTGCGATCCGTCAACGCCAGGCCGGCCCGGTATCGGTCAGCCCATCGCTTCGCTGTCGACGGTGAGCATTGGAACCGTTCCGCCGCCCGACGCAACGGCCAGCCCCGATCGACGATGAGAACAGCAAGACGACGACGCCCCTCGGGCGTCAAAGGCGCGTTAGCGTGAGTCACGAAGACCTCCGTGGTCAGGATGCGAGTGTGGTAACCCACATCCTGCCCGGAGGTCTTCACCTACCCCAGCCGTTCACAACCTGCCGGGGAAGTACAGCTAGAGGGGCATCCACGGCACCCTGAAGATGCTGGTTTGGATGCAGGGGTGCCCGCCCCGGCCTCTCAGGCCAGGGCCCAGGCCAAGTGTGCTGGTGCAGGCCCAGCACGAGCATCCGCCGCAGGTTCAGACCCGCCAGACGG
This sequence comes from Arthrobacter sp. ASL1, assembly GCF_056680475.1. NCBI lineage: Bacteria > Bacillati > Actinomycetota > Actinomycetes > Micrococcales > Micrococcaceae > Arthrobacter > Arthrobacter sp. ASL1. The sequence continues at coordinate 621,908 of NZ_CM155284.1, read as the reverse complement.
GTCTGCAGCCAGGCGTTGTTCCTCGCTGTTCCGCGGTGTCTGAGCCGGCGGTTGTTCTTGTCCACGTTCCAGGCGATGCCCGGTTCGACGAGGGGCCGGTATTGCCGGTACTCGTGTTGGATCCCAACCTGTTTTGCGTCGGCACGGTGGGTGCGTTGGCGGCCGCGATGGTTGGTGATGACGACCTTGCGCCCCTTCTTCGCCTTCGTGCACATATCCCGCAAAGGGCAGCCCTTGCCCGCGGCCCCGAAGTTCACGTTGCCCTTGGCGCTGATCTTGCGCACCACTTGGTTCGGGCAGGTCAGCGTCTGGTTCTGCTCGTCGTAGGTGAAGTCGTACAGCACGTACCCGCCGGGCACCGCCGGACGCAGCGGCTTGGGCTTGACCAGGGCCTGGTGCCCGGCGTTCTCGAGGTGTTCGAGCATCTCCCCGGATCCGTACGCCGAATCCCCGAGTACCTGGAGCACCTGCCCGTCCTCGAGCGGGGCGTCGGCAACGCCTGGGGCGTTGGTGGCCGGTTCGTCCCCGCCGCCGGTGGTGTCGGCGGTGGCGGGGATGGAGGGATCAGTGGCGAGCAACGCGATCCCGGCGGCGGCGTCGGAGGAGCCCACAGGCGGCTCGGGTGGCGTGGCTGCTGATAAAGATCCCGGTCTCGGGTTCTGCTGTGTGTGATCAACTATTTCTAGGCCAGTTCAGCGGGGAACTCCTGCCAAGTGTGTGGCAGGTTTCCTGCCGAATGAGCGATAACAATCAGGCCACGCCATGTCACCGGAAGCAGCGGTTCGGCATTGCGGAGATTGTGCACCTTGGTGGCCCGGGTGCCCCATGTCCGGTGTCTTGAAGGACATGGGCCCGCCACCGCCCGAAAGGTTCCTTCTGGCGCCGGCAATCCATTAGCTATGGCGCCGGAAGGGTTGGAAAGAAGATGACGGTACTGGTATTCGTTCAAGAAGATATCAGGCGCCTCGACGCGTAGGGAGTCCCCGGTCGGGAGCTCGCCCGGACCCTGGGCATCAGCCGCGATTCCGTGGCCAAGTACATAGGGATGGAGGACTTCTCACGGTCCACGCAGACATCAACACGGCCTGGCGGATCGGTGATGACCGGGTTCGAGGAGGTCATCGACACCTGGCTAACCGAGGACCAGCAGCGTCGGCGCAAGCAGCGCCATACTGCCAAGCGGGTCTTCGACCGCCGGGTCGACGAGCACGGCTTCACCGGCTCCTACTCGCCTGTCCAGCGGTACGTGAAGCGGTTCAGGGCCCGTCGCCGAGCCCCGGGCGAGGGGTACGCGGAACTGGTCTGGCGGGCGGGAACCGCGCAGGTCGACTTCGGCCAGGCAGGGGCCATCTTCGCCGGGGTCCGGCAGCTGCTCCCTGTGCTGGTGGTGACGTTCCCGTTTTCGAACATGCCCTTCGTGCAGGCCTACCGCGGCGAGACCGCCGAGTGTGTCTGCCACGGGCTGCGGGCCATCTTCGAGCTCATCGGTGCGGCACCGCGGATGCTGGTGTTCGACGACGCCACCGGCGTGGGCCGGCGCACCGGGCAGAAGGTCGTCGAGTCCCGGCTCTTCAACGCCTCCAACCTCCACTACCGGGCCAGGCGCGCTATTTCAATCTGGAGTCGGGCAACGAGAAGGGCAACGTTGAGAACCCGGTCGGCTTCCTGCGCCGGAACCTGGTGGTCCCCGAACCCGGGGCCGCGACCCTGGCAGGGTCGAACGAGATCGTGCCGGATCGTTGCCAGGCCCCGGCCGCCGCCACGCACTGGCGCAGGCACCTGTCGATCGGGGAGCTGTTCGACGGCGACATTGCCGCGTGCTTGGCACTGCCCGGGATCGGCTTCGATCCGGTGCGCTACGAGTCCCGCAAGGCCGACAAGGCCGGGAACATCCTCATCGAGGGCAACACCCATGCAGCAGGGCCGGCCTACCACTCGCGGACCCCCACGGTCGGGCTGCGGCACGACGTCGTGCAGGTCCTCGGCGAGCAGGCCGAGCCCAGCATCACGTTCGGACGCGTCTTCGGCAAGCAATCCACCGCGGTGTTCGAACCGGCATCATTGTTGCCGTTGCCGTTGCCGTTGCCGTTGCCGTTGCTGGTGCGCAAGCGCGGGGCCTGGTCGCATTCCCCGTTGCGGGAGGTGGTCCCGGATCCGGTGCGGGACTTGGTGGACCGGGCGGGTACCGCCGCGCGGCGGCGCCTGCTGAACGCGGTGGATGCCGCAGCGGGCCCGGCCGGCTTCGAGTCGGCCATCCAAGCCGCCGGGACCCTCATTCGCCTGGACGCCACCCCGGATCCGGCGGCGTTGGGGATGCTCGCCCGGCGGATCGCCCACGGGGCCGAACCACAGGGGAACCGGCATGAGCGGTGTGGAGGTCCAGGACATCATCGAGGCGGGAAGGGCCGCCACGCTGACCGGCACCGTGTTGGAGGAGTGGGCCGCCAGGAGCACCCCGAAACAGCGTAAGTAGCTGTTGGGGCTGCTCGAGGCCGAGTGCTAAGTCGGAGCTTTCAGTAGCGCCTGTGTAGGCATCCGGTAGCGCGGGCGCGGGCATCGGATAGCTCCTTCCGAGACCCGTACCCGGGTGGGGGGGTGTCCCTATGTTTTTCGTCAAGCGGCTACGGGGGTCTTTTCCTCGTAAAGGGTGCCGTTCTTGATCATTGAGTAGAGCACGTCGCAGCGTCGTCTTGCCAGACACATGATGGCCGCGTTGTGCTTCTTCCCCTCGGCGCGTTTGCGCTGGTAGTAGGCAATGGAGATCGGATCGTGGCAGCTGGCCACCCAGGCCGAGCGGAACAAGGCATTCTTCAACGCCTTGTTCCCCGACCTGGACGGGTGCTCACCATGGATCGAAGTGCCCGAATACCGCGATGTCGGAGCGATTCCGGCGTATGCGGCCAGGTGTGCGGCGTCCTTGAACCCGGTGCCGTCTCCGATGGCCAGGAGCACTGTTGCCGCGGTCTTGATGCCGACTCCTGGCATGGAGATCAAGACCTTGGAAAGAGGGAAGTCATCAACCAGCTTCTCGACCTCGGTGGCCAGGATCGCCCGCTGGGCCTTGAGTTCCTTGATCTGGGCCGCCACCCGGGGCACGACGATTTCCACCGCCGCGGTGCCGGCGACGGTCACCGACTGCTCGGCCAGGGCGGTGAAGATCTCCTCGATGAGTCCGGTGGGGTCCTTACGGGAATGGTTACGGGCAAACCGCAGCACGTTGCCCTTGCCGGCGGCCCGCAGCCCGGTGGGGCCGCCGTAGTGGATGAAGAGCTCCAGTACGAGGGGGCGGGTGATCCTCGTTTCCGGGAAGACCCTCTCCAGCGCGGGGAAGATCTGCAGCAGCAGGCCGCGCAGCCGGTTGATGGCACGGGTGCATTCGTGGGTCAGGTCGGCATCGAAGCCGGCGAGGACCTTCAGCGCGGAGAGGACCTCGCTGTCGCGGTCCACCTGGCGCAGGGTATGGGGCATCGAACGGGCCGTGTTCGCGATGATGAATGCATCACGGGAATCAGTTTTGGACTTACCCGGATAGAGGTCAGCGGCCTTGCGCATCGCGAGTCCGGGTAGGTAGGCGACTTCGCAGCCGGCATCGCGGGCTACCGCGATGGGCAGGGCCCCGATGGTGTTGGGCTGGTCCACGATGACCAGTACTCGTCCGTGGGCCTGGAGCCCGTTGAAGACCTCTCGTAGTTTCGCCTCGTCCTGTGGCAGCGGATGGTCGAAGAGTCGACCGCCGTCCCGGTCCAGGGCCGTTGCGTGGTGGCCTGACTTGCCGACGTCGAGTCCGCAGAACACGGCGATGTGGTTGTTCATGGTGGCGCTCCTTTGCACCGTGCGGTTGGCCGCCTGTCACGACACCCGATGCCACACCCACGTTACGAAGAGACCACGGATTCTGACTTCCGGGCCATGTCCCTATCAGCGGTCAACGCGTGTCTCCAGGCCCGGCGACAACACCCCCCGGATCATGAGTGACACGGCAGGACAGTCATACCGAGCCTGGCGACCAAACCCCGTTTATCGGGGTCCTATAAATGTAACGGGGGGGGTCAGCTCACGACGTTCGATGCTTCGACTTCGACGTCGGCCTTGGCGTCGCATGTTCGGGGCATCGATTTAAACCAGCTCGGTAGCGGATACGATCGGCAGAAACCCACCAAGGCGCTACCCGATACGCGCACTCCTGCTACCGCTTCATTGCACGGGCGCTATCCGAATCTCCTTCTTAACAGCCGAGCACGCCTCAAGGCAGGAATCGCGTCGGCAACTCCTGTTGCGCGCGGCCCGGCTGCCGGCGCTGAAGACCTTGGAGGGGTATGACTGGTCCGCCGTGCGGTTCTTCACCACCTCGGCGCTGGTCATGCAACTGCGCCGGGCCAGAGACGCGCAGCGCATCTACCGGGAGCTGGCGGCCCTGGCCAGGAACCGGGTTCTCATCATTGATAAGCTGGGATATTTGCCGATTGATACCGAAGGGGCGCGGCTGCTGTTTCAAGTCAACTCCTAAGCCTATGAAAAGCAGAGCCTGAGCCTGACAACGAATTTGGAATTTTCCCGCTGGGGAACCGTGTTCGGCGATGACAACATGGCTGCCGCCGTGAGCGGATCTGATCGTCCACCACGGCCGACTCCGGCAGTTCCGCGGTGAATCCTACCGGGTCAAGAATGCCCTCATGAAATAGCCAAACGCTCAATTGGCAGGAATCCGCGCTCAGGTGGCCGGATTCTTAGCGCTGAAATGGCCGACTTCAAGTTGACGAAACACATTCTGCGACGATGTGGGCCTTGTATCCGTCCTTCAGTGCGGAGCGGGACTTGTGGGCGTGGCGGACCTCGGGGTCCACGACGGAGATGATCCGGTCCTTGGCCACGCGGCGGGCGATGCGCCACCTCCCATCGGTGTCGTCGGAGCCTTCGGCCGGTTCCACGTCCTGCCCGGCGACCAGGCCAGCAGCGCGTACGATTGGCTCGCCACCGGTCTCAGATTCTCGGGCTCCAGGGCGGCCAGCAGCGCCAAGGTCGTTGACCAGCACCGAGACTAGCTCCCGCTTTGTCTGAGCATCGCCGTGGACAACCGGCAGGTCTATTACCAGGGCTACCACGGGTCGTTGCCAACGACGTTATCCGGACGCCGGTTCCACAGAACGATCACGGAGAATGAATTCCTGCTCTCAGACCCCGACACCAGTGAAATCGTGTTCTCGTTCCCGTTGCCCATGATCGCTTTGCAAGTGCGCGCTACGTTCCCTCCTACGCGATCCACGGCGTGCAGCTGTCCCATCCCGCGAAGCAGTTGGCGCGAAACAAACCGCCTACAGTAAACAAATCGCCGAACGCCGAGCAGGTGCCCGAGGTGGTCAACAACGGCCAGGTTAAAAACCATATCGTAGGGCGTGCTGGTAGCTGAGCACGAAGCCACGAGATTCACCCTCCACGAAGTGACGAGGTTCCACACCGGATGCATTCACATGCGCTACCGAATACTCCGTCTGAACCTGGTTTGCTGATCAGAAAGGGCGGTTTCGATACCGACGCACAACGAATAACCGTAAGTGGTGTGGGCTCCTCCACCGAGGACATTCAGTCCGTCCATTGGTCAATCTGGTGGCGTCTTGGCAGAAAGAGTGAGAAAGTGATGAATGCCAAAGGTTTTGATGACGATGTACAGCCACAGTCAACTTGTCTTCGGTTGATCTTCGGCGCCGACTTCGATATCTAATTTAATTGGCCGTCCACCTGAAGGCACTTTGATTTCGACCATCCAGCAGGCGTCCCTTTGCCGCAGATTCCACGAGATTAGGCCGCGCGTGATTCCGTAGCGAGTATCGGGTCGAGCCTCCAATAACACCCACGTGGAGCCATCGGTTCCTTCTAAGGTGCCATTTTGGCATGATAGTTCCATACTCTCGGGCAGCAGAAAGCGAGCAACTGCGGAAGTACCATCGGGTGACCAGCATCGGTCAGTAACGGATATCGAAGTTGGTGTTTTGACCAGCACCTCTCTTCTGGCTCGGTGGCCCTCTAGCGTGTACTCGCAGGCTACGGAATCAGTTGCCCCCGAATTAATGACGTCCATACTTGCGTAAACGCGTCGGGGCGCGCCGCCAGTATTAAAGAATGCCAATGGTTTGCTGTCGAATTTTTGAAAGAATAAGCCGGAATGACCGCGCTGCGTACGAATCGCAGCTGCGACGGGGTTGCTGGAGTCATAGTTATGGACGCCAGCATCAAGAATCACGATTTTGCCTTTGTGTGACAAAAGTAAAGACGTGTCGTCCATCTGCTTATGGATTGGGGAGCGTGCACCGCAGATGATTGACAGATAGGATTCGTTATTACTGTGGACGTAGATGCCGTTGGCCGTGCTCACTAGCTTTCCGGGTAGCGGCGTAAGGTCTGGTTCTATTCCAAGGCCACCATCTCCAAGCGGGGGGACCTGTCCACTAGGAAGAAGCAATCTTCTGTATGCCGTAGAGGCGCAGGCATGCAGGGCTGCAAAACGCGTTGATGCTTCCGACAGCGAGGGCGCCATATTCGATAGTTCGGTGAAGTCGCGTAAGAGGCGTACACAAAGCCTCTGATATGTCGGTGTATTCTCGTAACTCAGACCATCCTCATCAAACATGGCTTCACACTGTTCCACTCCAATAGCCGCGTCGGCTTGAGTGTCCTCGGCATCTACAAGGTCTGGGAAAACGACGGCTGCCTGCAACAGCGCTAGAGAGAGCATCATCCCGTGGTTATTGTTGAGCCGAATCCCCGGTCGGCGCGAAATTTGCAGCAAAACAGGCACGACCTCCTTAATAATGACTTCCGTGCGGTCGCGCTCCGGGCTGCAGGCTTTGGCACGCGCGTATAGCTCGCAACACACGCGCACTTGAATGGCCAGCGCATGGTCGAGGGATTGTATTTTGATGGCACTGAAGTCAACCGCACCTTCTCGGGTAAAGACGACGAATTCAGCGAGTACTTTTTCGACGATGTCCCAACCGTCCTCTAGCTCGAGTAAAGCCGGGAGGTATGCAAGCGACCTATACCAAAGACGTGAAGAAACTTTGTCTTGGCTAAAATCACGATTCCAATCAAGTGGAAAAAAATCGGCATCAATCTTAAAAGTTGCTCCGTTTGGCAGTGACACGTTGGTCCCGCTCGATGATGCCTGAGCGCGGCAGCGAAGTGTGCTTGCATCCGCCCAGCGAGATATAGTTTTCAAATCCATGTATTAAGTCTATCTCGCATTTTCTAGGGCACGCTGTTCGGCGAAGGCTTGGGACGCCGGGACCGCGGCTCCAAGGCCGCCGCCTGGCCCTCGGTGCGTGCCCTGGGCCTGATCGCGTAGAACGTCTGGCGGGTGACGTCGTTCTGGGTCGGATTCATCTGCCATTGTCGGCCGACCGCCTCGGGGGCCGCCAAACCCGTTACCACTGTCGGGAAGTATCACCACCAAAACACCCGGTAGTTTCACCAATTTCTTGAGGTAGAACTGTCACCGATGTCCTGCAAGATAACAGTTTTAGACCACCGGGGCGTGCCCGTGACAGGAGATGATCCCCAGCAGCGCGTTCAGGCCGCCGACCCCTGAGTAGCCGAATCCCGCGCCCTGCTTCTGCGAGCCGTGGACCTCGACGATGGCGTCGTCGATGTCGATGAACACGAAGTCCCCGGCCTCCAGGGCGCCCAGCGGCGAGACGTTGCAGCCCAGATTCACCACGAAGGCGGTGGCGGCGCTCAGCAGCTGCTTGACGTGGCCGAACGTGAACGTATGCACGTCGTTGGCGCCCTTGTAAGTTGGCAGCTTCACCGCCTCGTCAACCATTTCGATCGGGCCCGCTTCGCCGGCCAGGGCCATCACCGGGACAAGCCCCGAAGCGCCAACCAGATTGGCCTCGTTGAAGGAAACTGACAGGGACGGAAGTGTGGGGGAAGTCTGCATCTGCGAGGTGCCCTTCACGGGCAGATTCTAGGGTTCGTTGCAAACGCCCGAGGTCAGCCGGCTATCAGAAAGCCACGAACGCACTCGGGTGGAGTTCGCCAGCGGAGGGCCTCGCGTGGTCTGCTGTTGAGTTGTTGCGCGACGTGCTCGAGGTCCTCGGGACCGTAGGCACTCAAGTCGGTGCCTTAGGGGAAGTATTGGCGCAGCAGCCCGTTGGTGTTCTCGTGCGAGCCGCGTTGCCAGGGGCTGGCCGGGTCGCAAAAGTAGACGTCCATTTCCGTGGCGATGCCGAAGGCCTTATGCAGGGACATCTCCGCGCCTTGGTCCCAAGTCAACGAACCCCGCAGGTGCTCCGGCAGGGTGGACATCGCCTTGATGAGTCCATCGCGCACCGAGGGGGCGGTATGGTCCACGGGCAGGTGCACGAGCATCACGTAGCGCGTACTGCGCTCGACCAGGGTGGCGATCGCTGACTGGTTCTGTGCCCCGGGTCGCCTTCCCAATGGCCCGGTACGGCGCGGGCCTCGACGTCCGCGGGGCGCTCCGAAATATTGATCATGGCATCACGGAACCTGGACGTACGTTCTTCCGGGTTCCTATGCTTCTTGCGACGCGTACGACCAGTCCGCAATGCAGCATTCACCTCGCGCTTCAGGCCGTCGCGGGCCTGGAGATAGCGGGCCTGGTAAATCGTTTCGTGGCTCGCGCGCATCCGGAGGTCGTCGGGGTGTTCGAGCGGCAACAAGTTGGAAATCTGTTCCGGGGACCAGCGCTTGAGCAGCTTGCCCTTGACGTAGTCACGCAGTTACCCGCGGGCCAGCATACTGTCTTTGGGGCGTGCCCGGCGGGCGGTGGCCTTGCGGTGGGCGCCGTAGGGCCGGTAGCCCCGCACCGGATGGCGGTTGTGCGGTTGATCTCCGGGGTGACCTAGGACGGAGACTGGCCCAGGGCCCTGGCAATGGCCCGAGCGGAGGAGCCATGGGAGAGCAGGTCCGCGATTAGCTCCCGGTCTGGCAGCGCAAGGTAGCGATCGCTGAGACCCTGTTCCAAGGATGCCTGGGAAATCGGCACCACCACCGGTGCGGATGCCAGGGCCTCCTCGGCGATCCGCAATGCGGGTGCCGAATCCGTTTCCAAGGTCGGAGGTTCCGCGTAAGTAGTAGTCACCTCCCGTTTATATGCCAGTTCAGGTGCCTCTGGGCGGACCGCACGGCCGTTGACCTGGACCAGGCCGTTGTCCCATAGGTAGGCGCTCTTGCGGCGGGCACCGGCCGCGGCTTCGCTGCGGCCGACACCTGCCGAGCGAAGGCGCAGGCAATCCTCGCGTTTGCGAACTCCCGGGTTAACGCTGGCGATGCCGGCCGAGCGGCTCCAGCTGTAGGCCGTGCTGCCTTCCAGACCGAGCTCCCTGGCCGCCACGCTGACGCTGCCAACGCGTTCCAAGAATGTGAAGAGCTCGTCCTTGCGGGACTGGTCGGTGGGCGGCCGCGACCCTTTCCTCACGCGGGGCTTAGGTGTCACGGCCCCGGTCTTGTGAGCCCACAGGAATCCGGCTTGGATGTTGATGCCCAATTTTCTGGAGGCCACGCTGACGCTGCCGACCCTGTCCAATATGGCGAAGTACGCCTCCTTCGCGGCTTGCTTGTGCTCCGGCCGCGCATTTGCCCCAGTTACCGTGCCCCATGCACGGCAGGTGCTGGGATTGAAGCCCAGCTCCAGGGCAGCTGCCTCGACGTTGCCAGGCGCTCCAGCGCCCGGTAGTATTCTGCCTTCTCGCCCGGTGTGTAGGTCCTGTATGGGCGCTTTGGAGGATCCCAGAAGGTTGGACGGAGAGCTTCTTTGATGGCTGGTCTCCCGCCAGAGACGAATTACTTCTTGTTGATGACGCCATTGGTGTTGCAACTCCCGCATTTCAAGGGGCATTGCAACCACCGCTAGAACTCGCCGACGTCGGGCATCTCCTCTTTGATTACTCGCTGCCTCAACGAAGGTCATCGGTGGATCGAGGTTAGATCAGCAGCGTCCTTAGTACGACGACGATGCCACGTCGCAGTCATCTCTGACGTCTTGCGCCACCTATTGAACCGTTACTTTTGAGGCCTCGTGAAAAGCCGTCTACACATGTCCAATACCGCGCTCTCCCCCAATTATCAAACAACGCGTCAAACTTGAGAGGAGATTAGCCGACAAAGTGAAGAATGAGAACTTCATCCCCCGAAATGATCGAAGCCGTCTGTGTCGAACCCGTCGGCAGGAGACAGAAGGGGCCGGGAATCCAGCAGCACGGAGTAGCGGTCAGAGCGGGCTGCTGCCGCCATCCCTGCTGTTTCTACGGCAATACCCACAACATGGAATCCGGGCGGCAGTGGGACGTCCGCAGGGAAGTACGCCAACAGTCCGTGGTCCTCTCCTCCGCTCAGCATCCAAGCCAGCGGGTCGACTCCCATGCTCTCGGCAGTACCTGTGAGGTCGACTCCCCGCGCGGACATATCGCGGCACAGCCGACGGAGGGCGTCGGACGACAAATCGAGAAGGACACCGCTAGCGCTCGAAATGCGGCCGCCGTCACGGACTAGACCGTCCGAGATGTCCACCATGGCCGTTGCACCGGTTGCAGAAGCGGCGGGCCCTGCCCACAGTGGCGGGCGCGGGCGGCATTGCAGCGCGACGAGGTTCCGTGCACCCTCGTCAAAGGCGGAGTACGGCCGGTCAGTTTCCAACAGGGAAAGCCCTGCCGCGGCGGCGCCTACGATGCCGCACACTGCCGCGATATCTCCCGGTCTGGCGCCGCTGCGCAGCACGGGCCGCGCTTCCAATGATCCCGTGAACGCTGCGGTAATCGACAGCTCCCCGCCGGAACTCAGGTCGCCTCCGGCCAACGCGCAGCGGTTCGCCCCCAGTTCGTGGACGGCAGCGGAGAATCCATCGGCGATTCCCTCAACCCAGGTCACCGGTGTGTTCGGTGGTAGCGTGAGGCTGATAACCGCGGCTGTCGCGTCGGCGCCCATGGCGTTAACGTCGGACAGGTTCTGGGCTGCGGATTTCCACCCCACGTCGTATCCGGTGCTCCGATACCCGCTTGGCCAGAGGAGCCTGAAGTCGTGATTCTGGACGAGCGTGTCCACAGTGAAAACGAATCGGCCCCCCGGCGCAGCGATCAGGGCGGCGTCGTCTCCTGGGCCGAGCAACGCATCCATACCGTGTAGGCGAGGCAGGATGCGATCTAGGAGCCCGGACTCCCCAACTCCAGCGACGGTGAGTTGCGCGTCATGTGTTAGTCGCTTAGCCACGAGCGCTCCGGACGTCCATGGCAAACAGATTTGAGCGGGTGACTTCCGCGGCCATTGCCTCGGCGAGCCCGGCTGTCGGCGCTGGGAGTATTTTACGAGCCATGTGAGCGCGGCATGTTGCTCTGGTCCAAGCTAGCAGTCTCCTCGCCACGACCACACCGAATCCTGACAGTCCGTCCTTGACGGAGTAGGCACCTGGTACCTTGCGTTGCAAATAGCTCATGATCGGGAGGACACTTAACCACCCTGGTCCGTGGGCGCTACGCCCAAAGCGCCCTCTTGCACGACGTCGACCACCGGCTATCATCGGAATTCACGACCTACTCCGAGGTCGGTTCGTGCGAACGCCAGGCTGCCAGGGTACCAGTGCTGGCACCCTTTGAGGGGGGACTGATCGGTGAGGTCGGCTCTAGCGGCCGCAGGGGAAGGCCGAGACACACTGTTGGCTGTCGAGCCTGCGTTGCGGCTCCCGACATTTAGCCGGCCCCATGGACGCGAACGAAGCTCGCCCATCCAGCCGAGCGGCCACCATTCACTGCTGGCGCTCGTTTTGAACTGGTAGGACTCGCGAATGGCTTGCGCCACCGGATTTAGACCCGATTCGGGTGCGGACTGCACCGTCGCCCGGCGTTGGTCAACAACGATGAGTGACTTGAGTCCGCCTTCCAAGACAGCACCGGCGTATCGGCTTGAAGTCGTCGTATAGTCGACTTCCGTGATTGTCAAGGCCTCTACCCCCGGCGAGGCGTCGCTGTGCAACCGATCGACATAAGACACGAGGTTCCTGACGAGGACGGCAATCGATTCGTACAGTTCCCTCATTCGACCGCCCATGATGGATAACACGTCCAGAAGCGACCGGCTGCGCCGCACAGCTGAAATAAGGATGGCGCACGGTGATTGGAGTGCCGTTTTCCGGCCGTCCGTAGGGATCCGCTCGATCTGATATTGCAACAGGGGGAGGCGGAAGTAGGTGGTCACCGGTCGGCTGAAATCGTGTGGGACGGCTGCATCGGCGTGCTTATGGGGACCGACGGCCCTGACCAGGGCACCAGCTTGACAGGGGAGCCGCGCCCCTGTTTTACGGTAAATTGCCGTCGTTAAATCTGAATCTCGATGATTGAGTAAAGTGCAGTCGTCAGCATATGGGGCCCCCCAGCGCAGCAAAACTGAGCGCGTGGCACGTCCCCGGAAGCGCGCATCCACCGTCTCTGGAAGTTTCAGCGGCTGCCGCACTAAGACAGTGTCGCATCCCCGCATCAACGCGGCTGCGGCCAGTGCCGAGGTCGCTATATGAGCCGTGTCGTTCGTAGTCACGTGTCTATCATGCCAAACAAAGCAACGTAAGAACTTCACTGGGCACGATCGCCGAATTTTCCCGTCTACTGCAAGAGGACTATTGACGAAACGCACGCTCGCAGATTTGGGATTTCCCGGATGCAAGCCGTTTACGATTGTGACGACCCAACCCAAACGGAAGCTCCATGCTGGAATGCATTTTTCATCACACGGTTGCACTATCAAGGACCAGCAATGCCGAAATTTGCCATCTTAAATTCCCTCAACCATTCCGGTTCATTCGTGCATACCGGGCTACCTGATTCCAAGTCCCTTGCCGCTCGAGCTGGAGCGCTGCACGCAAAACTTTCAGAACGTCGAGACTCGAAGGCGCCGAACGTCGGGTCGCTAGCGGCTACTGGCAGGGGATCGAGTTTTAGGGCATAAGTAGGGCAGAAGATAGTAGGAAGCAAGATCTTGATCCGTGACCGTCTGGGGTCACTGGAAGAGACCGCCGGCGGCTCGAGAGAGTGTCTACACAAACCGCTAAAACCTGAACGAAATCTTCGTGGGATACGAATGCGATAGGCTGAATTTAGGCCTGTCCTCGACCCAGTCACAACAACAAATTCCAATTGAAAAACGGGTAAAGTGTCAGGCCGACGAAAGCTCCTTAGCAAAACATGCGGAAACCGAAAAAAAGATGTTCAGGTCTCCTGCACTTGCTACCGCGCAGCAATCATTTCAACGGCCATTGGACACCAACCTCGCGGGAAGAACATTTCGGAGAACCATGATTACCCATAAACCTCTTCGCGGACTTGAAATTCAAGAATTCAATTTCGAGTACTCGGTTCCCCCGGATACATCAGATCTCCTCGTGGCATTTACTGCCCGGTATTCTGGCGAATTCAGGGCACGCGGAGCTCTAGTCTCATACGAGATATTAGACTGCGACGGCAATACTTCTCTGCCGGCTGGATATTATGAACAGAGCCCCCGAGCCGGCACCTACTTTTACATGAACATCCAAGAAACTACTGAACGATTCATGCAGCCCACTGTCGAGACGATTTCCCTGCCCCCGGGAGCATCCAAAATAGTCTTTACTGCTCAGCAGTGGCGTAGTCGCATGACAACATCACTTCACGATTTTTGGTTGGTCCCTCTAAGCCGGGCCGGGCTCAGTCCCGACCAAATTCAAGCTCTTCCTGAGTTCGTGACCCGAAAAGTGGAACCCCAATTCAAGAAACCGTGGGCACGCCGGTTTAGTGACCAAGCGCCAAGAGAACCCGGCAACAGCTTATCCACAGCAAATTGGTCAATTGAAAAAGAGATCTCCGCCGCGCCCAGAGGTCTGGCCCCAGTTCGCTTGTCTTATCAAGAATCGACTCCAAAGCCAGCCCATAGAGTGAAAGTTGCACTGATATGTGACGAATTCACATACAACAGCTTCTCCCCTGAATTTGAGTCCATTAGCTTGGAGCCAGGATCGTGGCAAGACCAGATAAGGGAGTTTGGGCCTGACATTTTCATATGTGAATCAGCGTGGTCGGGAGTAAATTCGCAGACGCGTCCCTGGCGCGGTCAAATCTACGGGTCGTTGAAATTTCCGAGTGAAAACAGAACTACACTTTTCGAGATTCTGAAATTCTGCAAAGCGTCCGGGGTGCCCACCGTATTTTGGAATAAGGAAGATCCAACGCACTTTGGTGATCGTGTGAACGATTTCGTATCTACCGCCGCCAGGTTCGACTACGTACTGACCACGGCGGCCGAAGTCGTGGAAGACTACCGGCGATTCATCCCTAAAGAACGCGTAGGTGTTCTTCAGTTCGCAGCGCAGCCGCGTGACTTTAATCCACTACCTCGAAGCAATCGTGCCTTCTCAGCCGTATTCGCGGGAGCTTGGTATGAGGTACATCCTAAGCGTAGCGAAACTATGCGCGAGGGTTTCCGATACGCTCTCGAGTCGGGCTTGGACTTAGCCATCTACGACCGGAATTTTGCCTCAAGCGCACAGTCGGCGAAATATCCGGAAGAATACCGAGACTATCTTCGCCCAGCAGTTTCGCATAGGGCGACGGCGGGGTTATACCGCGAGCATTTGGTTGGATTGAATTTCAACACCGTGACAGAATCCGAGACGATGTTCGCACGGCGGGTATTCGAACTCTCTGCTGCCGGCTCACTCGTGGTATCGAATCACTCCCGCGGTATCGAGAAGATCTACGGCGATAACATGGTGTATTTCGATCGTTCAGTCGACAAATTAAGCGACTACGATTCGGATGACATTACGCAGATGCGGCTAAACGCACTACGAACTACCCTTTCGAGCCACACCTACCGCCATCGGTTTGAAGAAATCCTACGGTTCGTAGGCATCCCTTTCACGTCATCTCGTCCGAATCCAACCATGATGGTGAAGGTTTCCTCCAGCACTGAAGCTGAACGGACGATCGCGCAATTTCACCATCGCTCAAATACCTTTTCGAAACTTCTACTTGTTGTGGACGATGAAGTCCCAACTTCACACGTGGGAGGATACATGACGCGTTTTGGCTCGCCAATGGTTTCGGTGGTTTCGCTTTCGTTGATAAGAAAAGAACGAGTTCCTGTTAGCAACTTCCTATCAACTCCAGACGTAATTTGGGTGGACGCGGCCATTCCGCCGACTCGTCAGGAAGTCGAGACCTTGATGTTGCATGGCGAGTACACGCATCTACCGATTAAACTGACGGACTCTAAGTCGCCTGGGTGGGGAGCCGATATTCTGAAACCCGGTATGCGTTTAGCGGCGCCAGACGTGACGGGCGCTCTCTCGAAGAATGATGGCCATCTACCCACAGTGGAGGTTCCCCGATGAACGCAATAGCTGAGGGGCAATCCGCCCCCGTGTTGGTTAGCATTGTTGTCCCGATGTATAACTCCGTCGACAAGATGGGGCTCTGTCTTGATTCATTGGCTGCGCTTGAATGCCATCCAGCTTTCCAAAACCACGATGATGCCATCGAAGTCTTGATGGTCGACGACTATTCAACTGACGGCACGTACGAGGCACTGCAAACCGAGTGCGGGAGGCGACAGAATTGGCACCTGCTCCGCACCGATGAAAATACAGGGTCTCCGTCGACCCCCAGAAATCTCGGCATGGAGGCTGCTACAGGGCAATACGTATTTTTTCTAGATGGCGACGATGAAATAGACGCAGATGGCCTCAACATGGCCCTCAAATTGGCACAAGAATGTGGTCATCAAGTCATCCGGGGCCCTGTCCAGATTTACTATCGCGGGGATAGGCGAGTCTTGGTTGACAGAATTCAACCCCCTAAAAATGCTAGCGCTTCGCAAATGATGGTCAGCATCGCCGAAGGACAGAGCCTGAACTGCTCTGCCCTTTGGAACCGCTCGTTGTTAATTTCGAACGACCTCCGATTCGACTCGAACACCCGAATGGGCGAAGATATAGTTTTTACAGCTGCCGCAATGGCAATGGCCGAATCAATCGGTTATGTAGATACGCCGCTTTTCCACTACGTACGCCAGCCCGGCGGCGGTGGTTCCTCGATGCACTATTTCTCTGGCCGCGAGCTTCGCGAGCTCGTCACTTCATGGCAAGCGGTCGAAAATTATTTCGCAAGTCAGGATCTAAGCTATCTTAAGCTTCACGGAGACAGAACGATTAACTATGCGCTTCGCTTAATCGTCAGGTATTACGACCGAAACAACATTTCCGATCAGGATCTCGAGATCTTCGTCGAATTCTTCAAGCGGAACTCGGAGACACTTTCGACCATCACATTTGTCGACCCACATGTTCAAATGCTTGTATCCACTCTAACTACGATGGATCCATCTGCCTTTTGGGAGTCAGTCAAGCCACGACTCCTCATCGCCGGGCACGACTTGAAATTCATCAAGCCTGCAATCCCGCTTCTTCGGAAGCGGTACCAGATCAGAATTGATGAATGGCCCTCAGAAATCGTTCATGATGCTCGGCAAAGCGCGCACATGTTGGCATGGGCAGACTTCATCTGGGTTGAATGGCTCACTGCGGCATCTGTTTGGTATGCGGATCGGGTAAAGAGGACCCAGAATCTAGTAGTAAGAATGCACCGATATGAATTGGGGCGAAGTTATGGCGATCAGATTCGGCAAGCCGGCGTTTCGGCTTTTATCGCAATTGCACCACATTGTCTTGAGGACCTGATCGAGCGGTTTGACTTCGATAGAGGAAAGATTCATTTTATTCCGAACTTCTATTTCACTGACTCTTACGTTAAAGCTGATCCCACAAACGAAGATCGTTTGTACCGCCTAGCTATGATCGGAGCCGTTCCTCAGCGTAAGGGATACTTACGAGGGCTGGTCTTACTTTCTAAATTGCGGGCTGTAGATCCTCGCTACACGTTATCCATTCTCGGGAAACAACCACAGGATTTCCCTTGGGTCGCCAATGACCCGTTGGAGCAAGCATATTTCGCTGCATGCGACGACTTCATACATACACATAATCTAGAAAATAATGTTGACCAGCTGGGATGGTCCGATACGTACTCATCCGTGCAAGAGTTCGGCTTCGTCCTTTCCATGAGCGAACACGAAGGCTCTCACGTCGGGCCCGGTGAGGCTTTCTGTGCCGGGAATCAGGGCGTATTCCTACCCTGGCGTGGAGTTGAATACGTTTACCCAGAATGGGCTGTCGTTCAAGATGTGGACGACATGAGGGATTACATTCTTGATATGCGAGACTTAACGGCATTCAACGAGACCGCCGCCCGCGGCCAGCTTTATATGCGAGACACCTATGACGCCGATCTATTTGTAGACCGAGTCGACAGCTTATTTCGTGGTTTGGGGTGACCCATAGGACTCCGATGATCACTTCAGGAGACGAGGAATCCGAATTGATGAAAGTTTTTGTATACGGTTCATGCGTGTCTCGGGACTTGGCGGCGCTCTATCCATCCCGACTGGAGTGCAGTGAATATATAGCTCGTCAAAGTTGGATTAGCGCAACCTCTCAACCACGGGCACCGCTAGAGTCGAGCGAATTGAAATCACCTTTCCAGCAACGAATGCTAGACGGAGACTTGTCTTCGACGGCACTTCCCTCGTTGACAACGGCGCTTCCTGAGGCGGATTTCGTTCTACTCGACATAATTGATGACAGATTTGGCGTTTATCCTCTCGGGGAGGGGTACGTGACTCCCTCAGCGGAGTTCGGTGCTTCGGGAATCCGGGCGCAATTACCCCTGGGGACTCACATCCCGTTCGGTACCGACGAGCACTTCGCTCTGTGGGCGGAAAGTGCACAGCAGATTCGAAGTCTTGTCGGTGGTTGTAACTGGAAAGTATTCTTGCTTGGTGCGCTGTTTACTGAAAACTCAGTTGACGGCGCAGAAGTACCACCCGCTTTGGAGAAGCCAGCGCCAACCTGGAATAAACTCTACGAACGTTACTATGCGCATGCACGAACCTTGGGCTTTCAAGTTCTGATGCTCCCTTCGGCTTTTTCCGTCACCACGCCTCATCACAAATGGGGAAGCGCGCCTTTCCACTATATTGAGGCCTCCTATGGATGGTGGTTTGATCTCATCTCGGAATCGCTCACCCTCCACAGCGAGGGCTGAGAACACCGTGAACAAAGGTTGACTCCACCAGAGCGGGTGTCGGCTTCCACAGTGAGGTTGTTTTTGGCTATCCGAAGCTCCGTCTTGACACGCTTTGTGGCGAGTACGGGTTGATGGTACGGATGGTCCGGCGACTTGGTGTGTAACCTCGTCACTTCGTGGACACTGAATCTCAGCACTTCGTGGACAGTGGATCTCATGGCTTCGTCTACAGCTACCAGCGTGGCGAGTACGGGTTTCGGGTACCGCTGGTCCGGGTAGGTGGTACTGCTCATTTCGGCTAGGCGGTACTGCGCGGGCTTGATCCGTGGTCCTCTGACGGAGAGGGCGGCGCATCGGGTGCTGCCCCTTCGACGGAGGGGTCTTTGATGGCCGACTACAGTGCGATCCTGACTTTGGTGCTCGAGCGCCGAAGCTATAGCGAGATTGTCGAGATCGTGGGTTGCTCGCGCCGGGAGGTTTCCCGGGTGAGCCGCACCGCCAAGGCCCACGGGATCACCGCGGCGCAGGTGGCGTCGTTGACCCGGGACGAGTTGGCGGACTTGTTCCCCGATGGCAGGAAGAACGTCTCCGCCGGTTTCCTACAACCGGAGTTCGCCTCAATCGTGAAGTCGATGAAGGCCAACCGCCACTACACCCTCCAGCAGGGCTGGCACCGGTACGTCCAGGCGCCGTCGGCGCAGGGGAAGAAGTACGGGTATACCCAGTTCTGCCAGCTGTTCAACGACTACGCCGCGGTCAACGACGTCGTCGCTACGCTGCATCATGAACCGGGACGGGCGATGCTGGTGGACTGGGCCGGGGACACGCTGGCGATCAGCGACGAGGTCACCGGGGAGGTCACCAAGGCGTACGTCTTCGTCGCGGTGCTGCCGTATTCGGGGATGGTGTTCTGCCGGGCCTTCACCGACATGAAGCAAGGTGCGTGGAACAGCGCCCATGTCCAGGCCTTCGAGGCCTTTGGCGGGACCACCCAGATCATCGTTCCCGATTATGTTCCGCGGAACATAATCCGGAAGGACCTCTTGCGGGGCTCCGTGGGCGTCGATGGCCGTGGCAAGGACACGTTGGGCATCGGTGCTGTTCTCCTCCCGCTGGTAGGCCCAGGTCCCCACGTCGTAGCGGGTGGCATCGTCAAGTAGCTGGTAGACCGTCACCGTGGTGCCGTCGGCCAGCCGGAACTCGAAGGCGTCGAGTTGCTGAATATTGGACTCTTTGAGAGCCACCAATATTGCGGTTCAGAGCCAGCCGCCAGAAACAGCGTCATTGCCTTTCAGAGCAACCAATATTCTCCTTCAGAGCCACCCTGCATAGACTCCCCCCACCATGCATTAGCCAGTGTGGTGGAAGGAGCCATTTTCAATGGTACGAAAGATCAAAGCGAAGCGGATACTCCAGCTTCGAGCCGAGGGTTTCTCAGGACGTTCCATCGCGTCCACCCAAGGCATTTCCCGCAACAGCGTTGCCGAAGTCCTCAACGCCGCCGGCGCAGCATCACGTGGTTGGGACGAACTCAAAGTCCTGAACGAAGACGAGGTCTACCAGCTACTGTTCCCCGGACGCAGCGAGCACGAAAGCGTGTTCACGCAACCAGACTGGTCCGCCCTTCATAAGGAACTGGCCAAAGTCGGCACCAACTTGAAGCTCTTGCACGCCGAATACTGCGATCAGGCCAAGGCCACCGGGGCAGCGTTCATGGGCTACGACCGATTCTGCAAGTCCTACCAGCGCTACGTCCTGGAACACGGAGCCACCTCAAGGGTGGAGCACAAAGCCGGCGTCAGCGTCGAAGTGGACTGGTCGGGCCCAACCATGGCCCTGCACGACCCAGTCACAGGCAACCGGTCCACCGTTTATCTGTTCGTGGCTTGCCTGCCATTTAGCCGATACGCGTTCGTGGAGCCCTGCCTTGATATGAAGCAGGAATCTTGGATGCTGTGCCACGCATCCATGTTCAACGCCTTCGGCGGCAGCGCACCGCGGATCGTGTGTGACAATCTCAAGACCGGGGTGATCAAACACCCCGTTGAAGGCGAAATCCTCCTCAACGATGCCTACCGCCACCTCGGCGAACACTATAGTGCAGCCATCCTGCCTGGCAGAGTTCGCCGGCCCAAGGATAAGAGCAGTGTCGAGAATACCGTGGGGCATGTTGCCACGTGGGTGATTGCTTCACTACGCCATGAGCAATTCACCAGCCTTGATGCCCTGCGGGTAGCGGTCTATCGCCAGTTGGCAGCCTATAACGCCCAACCTTTCCAGAAACGAGCGGGCTCCCGTCAGAGCATTTTCCGCGAGGAAGAACAACCACTACTGCGCCCCCTGCCGGTGGTCCCGTAGGAGATCAGCGCCTGGGTCCATGGCCGCAAGGTAGCGAAAAGCAGCTACGTGACGTGGAAGAAGAACTTCTACTCCGTCCCGCTGAAACACGTCGGCGCCACGGTGGACTTGCGGATCACGGCCAAAACGTTGGAAGTCTATCTTCAGTCCCAACGTCTCAGCAGCCACCTGCTGTTCGATGCCACCACGGTAAACCAATACCGGACCAATGATGCCGACATCCCGCCCGAACGTAAGTACCGCGCCTGGGACGCCCAACGGATTCGAGGGTGGGCCTATCGCCTGGGTCCCAACGCGGTGGAAGTGATCGATAAGATCTTCGCTTCCGTGCCGGTTACCGAGCAAGGAATCAACCCGGCCTTGGCGGTGCTGCGTTTGTCCTCGAAATACGGTGCGCCCCGGCTGGAAAATGCCTGCTTCGTCGCATTGCAGTCCAGAATCCGCTCCCCAAGGTATGCGCACTTGCACCCGATCTTGCAGAACCGGCAGGACGAGCACTGCAAAGAAGCCACCCTCCCGCCAGCGGCGGAAAACAACACCGGATACGTGCGTGGAAGCGACTATTACTCAAGGGAGACCCGATGAACCTGAACACGGAAACCAAACGCAAACTACGCGAAATGGCAGCAGGTGACCTACTCGTGGCGTTCGAAGCCCAAGACGATGTTGTGAGCATGTCATTGAGCATTGAGGAACGTATCGCGCTGGCCGTGGATCAAGCTCACGGTTTGTTCCTGAACACGAAGGCCAACGGTCTGATTCGCCGGGCCAAGTTACGTTATCCGAATGCTGACCTGAGGACCGTAGATCGAGTTGAGGAACGCGGGCTGAATCAGCCCCTGCTGGCTCAGCTGGCGACCTGCCATTTCATAGAGTTGAACAGGAACCTGGTCTTCCAAGGCTTCACAGGGTCGGGCAAGTCGTACCTGGCCTACGCGGTGGCGAAGCAGGCTTGTGTTCATCGGTACCGTACCGGATACGTACGGATCCCGGATCTCGAAGAAGAGTGGCAGCAGGCAATTGATAAGCCGTTGGGCCAGCATAAGCTGTTGCGCAAGTATGCCAACTACAGTGCTTTGGTGCTGGATGAGTGGCTTTTGGACCCACCGGGCGGCGGGTTTCTGAAGTTCGTCTTCGAGCTCATGGAGCGACGCTATGATGCTGCGTCAACCATCTTCTGCACGCAATACAAGCAGTCGGACTGGCATGCCCGGCTGGGTGCAGGCGCACTGGCTGACGCGATCATGGACCGCATCGTGCACAACACGATCTGGGTGGAGACCGGTGGGTTCAACATGCGTGAGGCGTACTCGGGCACCGGGCACTAGGAACGGGTCGCCGCAACGGTGAGATTCATTGTTCAGAGCCACCAGCCGCCAAGGCGGATGGTGGCTCTGAACAAGAATATTAGGTGGCTCTGAACCACCATATCGGGTGGCTCTGAAGCGGAATACTGGTGGCTCTAAAACCTCCGAATATTCAGTTGCCACAGTGCCATCGCGGTGGCCCGCACGAAGGGGATGTAGGAGGATTTCGGGCGTTTACGTGGTGCCCGTTCGACCTGCCCAACGGCGGCCAGTAGCCTGCCGATCGTGGCCACGGAGGGGGCCTTCTCCCCGGGGTAGGAGTCCTGGATATTTGCCTCGTAGTAGATCGTGTGCGGGCCGTAGTCCCACCCGTCTTCCTTGAGCTGATTGCGGATCCAGACCAGCTCGTTGACGACTTCCGGCCCGTAGCGGCGTGCGGGCTGTTTCGGCGCCCGGGAGCGGGGATGCAGGGTGGCTGTTGATTCGGTACTCGCGCGGTTGCGGATCTTGTAGAACACGCTGCGGGAGATTTTCAGTGATTTGCAGAACTCGCTCACTGTCAGGGCGTGGGGTTGTGTCGGGTCGTAGTTGATGATCGCAGCCCGGGTGCTGGGCGAAAGTACATTGGTCATGGCATCGACTTTTCCAGCCTGCTACGCAAGGGCAAATGTCCACGATGTCGTGAGACATCCTGTCCACGATGTCATGAGATCGTGTGTCCACGATGCTTTGAGACAGGACAGACGAAGCTATGAGATCCACTGTCCACGAAGTGAAGAGATCCGGTGTCCACGAAGTGACGAGGTTACACACCACCTACCCGGACCAGCGGTACCCGAAACCCGTGCTTGCCACGCTTTGCGTCCACTTCGGTTCGGGGCCCGGATCCTTGCGCCGAACACCTGCCACAGCGGCACCAGCCGGGCGCTTGGGGCCAGCCTGACCGGCAACGGGAACTGCAGGCTCTGCTCGCCGTCTGCGGAGCTGTATAGGGTGTAGGAGTCTTTCGCCAGGACCAGCTGGTGCTCGCCGACGGGGTGGGTGCGGACCTTGAAGACCCGACCGTGGTGATAGATCTGGGGATTGGTCTGCCGGATCTGGATCACGTCGTCGCGTTGATCCTGCAGCAGGCCCGGTTGTGCTTCGGGCTGGACGGTTTCGACGGGCAAGAGGTTCTCCAGCAGGTCCGGGACGGCGTCGGCAGGTGCCTGGTCGGCCCTTCTTGGCCAGGGCCCTGTCGCGGTAGTCGAGGGCCTTGGCCTCGAGCCTGGCGATATCGATGGGGATCCCGTCGGGGCCCTGGTGGTCTCCTGCCTCCCATGCCTGGGCTGGGGTCAGATGCGTGTGCCCGACCTTTAGCGCCTGGTGCCGGCGACGGTGGTTGTAGTGATCGCGGTACTTCACCAGCAGGGCGGCCAGCGCCTGCAGCGTCTTGGGTGCGTGGGCGTCGAGGAACCGGGTCAACGTGCTGTGGCTGCGCTCGTTCTTCTCCTGGGTCTGGGGATGGCTGAACCGGCCGGTGGTGCCTTCGCACCCCACGCTGGCCAGGAACGTTTCGGTCTGCCCGATGAATCCCTGGCGGGTTAAAGGCGCCGCCGTTGTCACTGAGCAGCTGGGAAGGAACCCCGTATTCCTCGAAGGCGCTGGTGAGCGTGGTGATGGCATCCGCTGCGTTTTCCAACCGGGCGAAGCAGCGGGTGCCGACATCGAACCGGGTGCCGTCGTCGATGAGCTGGTAGACCATGACCTTGGTGGTGTCCTCGTCGAAGAGGCGGTATTCCAGCCCGTCGAGTTGCGAAAGTTGCATTGGATTCGACCGGGCGAACCGCAGCCAGGCCTTGCGCGGTCTCTTCCGGGGCTTGGTTCTGGTGACGCCGGCCGCCGACAGGATCCGGCCGATGGTGGCCACCGAGGGCAACTCGTCGCCGAATTCCCCGGTGTCCAGGGCCTCGAACCAGATGGACTGCGGCCCGTTGTCTCACCCGGATTTCGCGATCCGGCGGCGGATGGGCAGGACCTTCGCCTTGGCTTCGTCGTAGACCAAATTGGTGATCTCCGGAGACCGGGAGTGGGGGTTGAACGCCTTGTTTCCTTCGGCGACGTAGCGCTCCTTGCCCTTGTAGTAGGAGGGCCTGCTGATCCCCAGTTGCTTGCAGATCGGCGAGATACTGACGGAGTCGGGCACGCCCGGATCGAACTCAATGATCTGACGCCGTACCGACGCCAATAACGAATTTGACACGTCCAATTATCCGCACGTTGAGCCGTCGTCGACCTGACCTGCCACGGCCCTTGCTATCTGTCAGGAAAGCCGTGAGAGATCATGTAAGCGATGTTCGGAGTCAGGGTGTAAACCAAGTTCTGAGAGATGACATACCATCTACCCGGGCCAGCGGTACCCGAAACCCGTGCTTGCCAGGGATCAAGCAATCGCCGGGCAACTAGGTCCAGAAGACCGAGAGTGCGAAGTTCTGGGCCGCCGTCTTCGCCGAGCAGAAGTATTGTCTTCCGGCCTTGTCGGTGATCTCCCCTTTTATCCCTCGACTTCTAGAAATCCACGACGTGACTAGAATGCCGATCCGTCCTTCCGTTGCCGACTAATTCTCAAAACTCGAGGCGGACCTTCGGCAGTCCCGTCTGGTCCAGAAATGCATTGAATCGTTCAAACAACGGCCTAATATTGTCAAAAGTCTCTTCGTACTCAGCCTTCGCTTCCAACTCAGCGGTCGTCGATTCAGTGGCTTCAGTAAGTGAAACGCTCGGCAGATGTAGAGTGTTAATAAGTTCCGCTGTTCTCGAATCATGAGAAATCCAAAGCGCTGGCCGGCCTGCAAGCAACGTGGCCATGTTGCCGTGAAACCTGGTCCCGTAAGTGAATCGGATGTGTTCCCGATTAAAATCTTCCCAAGGACCCAACGAATTAAAACGCCGATATCGGCGCGCAAAAAAACCGATAAGCTGTGCCCTCGAAATTCGAGCATCAATGCCGGAGACGAAAGAACTTAAAACTTCAGGGACGTCAGTAAGTTCCGGATTCAACAACGAGTCGATTGCGAATTGATGAAGAACTTGGCTGTGAACTTCGAGCCAGAACGTTTCCTCACGGATAGTTCTTTCCATCAATAGCCGTTCGGCTGGCTTAGCAAAATTGGTCGCGCTAGTAGATACGGCGCCACGACGAGAGCCACCAAGAAACCGTCTTAAATCGGCAAACGCAGTCGGGTGCTGGTAAAAGGATGGACAGCCAGTCACATAGGTATTATGCACACCTGCATAATCCCGGAAGATGCTCGCAGTGAACTCTCCTCGGACAGAGATCAAATCACATTTTTCACCTAGGAATTTCATAAAATCGACGGCTTCAAGAGGTAACCGATTTCGTGTCGGATTCCATCGCCGTGGAGCTTGCACCCCTAGTCCAAGAACGACGAGCGGCACCTCCAGGCGTTCTAAACCCTTTAGCAACTTCGTGTATGAATTCCGGCGCGCGTCCGTTTCGCCGTCGAACAATAAAAAATTGGTCGCCGAAAATACATAATGGGAAGCAAACTCGTTCGCATATGTAATTGTCTCAGCGAACGACTTCCTGCCTCTTCTTCTGAATTCCCTGGCATCCAGTACTTCCCCGGCACCGAGATCCCACATAGAAAATGGAGCCTCAGCATGGACCACATTACCCGAATTGTCATACGAGCTTTCTAAAAGATCGAAACCAGAAGCACTCTGAAATCGTCCTGCGCCGTATTCGCCTATGCGACGGGCGACGCCATCCACCATAATCATCGAACTTTAACTCAACTTCCTAACGATTCAGAACGTCAACTTGACTTCAGGGAGATCGTAGATCGCTAAATACTCATTGAAGTTGGCAAAGAGGTCACCCAACCCATCAAACATTTCCTCAAAGTCAACCGATGCTTCCAAATCCGCAGTCGTACGCTCGCTTGCTTCGGTCACGCTGATGTTAGGGAGGTGAAGGGTTTGCGTAAGTTCAGCCGTTCGCGAATCATGCGTCAACCACAATCCAGGACGGCCGGCGAGCAAGGCTGCCATATTCCCGTGGAACCGTGTGCCATAGCTCAGCCGAACTTGCTCACGATTAAACTGATACCACGGTCGGACGTCTCTGAACAGACGGTAGCGACGCGCGAAATAGTCAACGAGTTCAGCCCTTTGCAACATCGGTCGCGGACCCTCCAGGAAGATCCGCAGGGGAAGGGGGATTTCCGCAAGCTGAGGGTTTCCTAGTGCGTCCAGCGCAAACTGATGCATCCCCTCGTCATGCACTTCAAGCCAGAAGCTCTCCTCCTGAATCGCTCGAAGCAAGAGGGTTCTTTCCGCCGGCTTCCTAAAGTGCGTAGCGTTGAAAGCGATGCCACCCTGACGCTTTCCCTTGAGGTATGTGCGCAACTCCTCGAAGGCGGCGGGCCGCTGGAAGAACGACGGGCAACCTGTAACCATCGTATTAGTTACTCCTGCAAACTCTCTAAATACGCGAGCTGTAAATTCCCCGCGAACACTTATCGTGTCACACTTGTCGCCCAGAAATTTCATGAAATCAATAGCTTCGGACGGGAGGTCTTCCAGCCTTGGTTCTCCTGAATTTGGGGCCTGAGCGCCCAGACCAAAGATTACTAAGGGAACCTCGCAGGCTTCCAAGCTCTTCATCAAGGAGCGATAAGCCTGCTTCTTTCGTTCGGTATGGTTTTCGAACTGGATGAAGTTCGCGCACGAGAAAATGTAATGAGAGCACTGTTGATTTATAAACTGCATCGCTGTGGGCGCGCTAAAGTGGTCCCTCCAGCCCGAACGACGTACATCGACAGCACCTCTAAACATTTCGAACGGCGCCCGCCCATGGATCATATTTCCAGCATTCTCATCGCTGAACGGAAAGTCATCTTCCATCGATTGCGCGATACCGCCGACTGCAATTGGCTTCATACTCTGCTCCCGAATAATTGAGTCAAGCTCCACACCTTGGATCGATCCCGACTTCGGGCGTCGATAGGCATTGAGCGCTTTGCTCCCTAGCCTACTTGAGCAGAATGGCTCGGACGTCCACTGGCCGTTGGGCGCAGGGGCCCGGCCCGGCACTCATATGCCGATCTTGCGACAGGCTCACCTCACTTCCGACCACTTGTCACTCTTAGCCTCGATCCACCGATGGTCGTCGTTGTGACAGCGCGTAATTAAAGAGGAGATGCCCGACATTTCAGGGAGAATTGATCTTGCGACAGAGCAAAAATCCTGAAATAGAAGGGCATCTCGCAGATGCAAGTTTCCCACATTCTTCCCTCCGTGTCAGTTTCGTTCGACGAGGCGAACCTGGTCGGTCCCGCGGGCCTGGTCCCGGTCATGGCCCTCGCCGGCGAAGCGGGCCTGGTCGACCGGGTTGACGAGTCGGTTAACCTTCCCACCGCCATGGGCTCCAACGCGGGGTTGAAGCTCTCTTCCCTGGTCGCCGGGATGGTGGCCGGTGCGGACAGCATCGATGACATGGAACTGCTGCGCCATGGGGCCATGTCCAAGCTGTTCACCGCCTGTTATGCCCCTTCGACCCTGGGTTCCTACCTGCGCACCTTCACCTTCGGCCACGTCAAGCAGCTGCAGAGCGCAGCCAGGGCCTTCCTGGAGAACCTGGGCCATAACGTCGCGCTGCAGGGCCAGCCGGAGGCCGGGGACTTCGTGTTCATCGACATCGACGACACCATCGTCGAAGTCCACGGCTACCAGAAGCAGGGCGCCGGATTCGGCTACTCCGGAGTCCGCGGCCTCAACGCGCTGCTGGGAATCATCTCCTGCAATGGGCACGCCCCGGTGATCGTCGCCGAGCGCCTGCGCAAGGGCTCGGCGTCCTCGGCCCGTGGAGCCGCGAGCTTCGTTGCCGAGGCCATGCACAGCGGGCGCAACCTGGCCACTACCGGCCGTTTCCTGGTCCGCGCCGATTCCGCGTACTACAACCAGTCCGCGGTCGCCGCCGCGCTGGCCCAGGGCGCGGACATGTCGGTGACCGTGTGCATGAACCCCTCCATCAAGAAGGCCATCGCCTCGATCGCCGATGATGCGTGGGAAACCATCAAGTATCCGCAGGCGATCTACGACCAGGACACCGAACGGTGGGTCTCCAAGGCCGAAGTCGCCGAAGTCGAATACACGGCCTTCGCCTCCAAGAAGAAGGCCGCCCGCATCCCGGGCCGGTTGATCGTGCGTCGCATCCCGGAACTGAACCCGAAAAAAGCTGCGGGGCAGGGCACGCTCTTCGACGCCCATCGTTACCATGCGGTGTTCAGCACCGTGTCCAAGGACGTGCTGGGCACCGTGGACATGGACAAGACCCACCGCCAACACGCGGTGATCGAGGCCGTGAACGCGGAGCTGAAGGACAGCGCCCTGGCCCATTTGCCCTCGGCTTCGTTCAGCGCCAACTCGGCATGGCTCCACGCAGCGGCCATCGCCTACAACCTCGCCCGGGCCGCAGGGATCCTCGCTGCAGGACACTTCGCCCGCGCCAAGATGCGCACCCTGCGCCAGAAGCTGATCCTCGTCCCGGCACGGGTCGCCAGCAGCGCCCGGAAAACCAAACTTCATCTTCCACGGAACTGGCCCTGGGCCGACGCTTGGCAACGGCTTTTCACCACCGTTCAGGCACCTCCCCAAACAGCCTGAACCACCCGTCCACCAGCCACCACGGCACAACCAGGAATCCTCGATGGAACACCACCGGCAGCGAGGCCGGGCAACGAAACATGCCCAGAAGCCGATTACCCCGGTCTTCAAGCTATGCGTCAACGCCCCGAAGCAGTTCGGTGGATCGAGGCTTAGCTCACCGCGGAGTTGGGCGTGACCTGCTGAAAGTGGCCTTCTAATCATGCTTCTTCGCGCACAGCCCAGCGCGTCAGGGTTGAGCGGTACCACGGAGACATAGCAAGTCAGCTTGAGAACCAGGGAGCCAGCCAGTATGTCGAATTTAATTTTGGCCGATGTGATCCAAGATGGACCCATGAGTAGTTCCGGACCGCGTGCCGGTGGACCGACCCCTCGAAGGTCGTTCATTCGCACGCAGAAGCTAAGTTCCTAGCCCAGTATGAGGATGCCAGCACCCGTCAGGAGGGAGGTGAGTTCCTGCGCGAACAGGGCTCGTATTCCTCCCAGATCACGGAGTGGCGCAAGCTGCGCGACGCCGGGGTCCTAGAGAAGCGGAAGGCCGGTGAATCGATCGGCAAGCTCTCCGGGGGAGCAGGCCGAGATCGCGCGTCTGCCGCCAGCTGGGGGTGAGTGAGAGCCGGTTGAAGCAGAACGAGGCAGCCTTTGACGTGATGGTTTCTGAGGTTGTCCTGCTTATGCCGATGTTCGCTTAACGACCCTAATCAGCAGCATGCGTGCCCGGAAAATTTTCACATCCTCGGACGTCCGGAGGATCGTTGTTCTTCCAACCGTCAAGTGGAAGGACAAGGATTATGGGCGATGCAATGAAGGTGCGTGTATCTGGCCCGCTGGCCGGGTTGGTGCCGTCTTTTCGGCAGGAGCTGTTCCGTCTTGATTATGCATCGAGAACGGTTGCCCGTGAGATCGGGCTGGGTGAAGTCGGCAAGCCTAAGCAGGCGAGCCGTCAAGTCCCCGAAGCCCAAGAGGTACCGCCGGGCCACCTCCACCGTGAACGTCCGAAACGGCATCAGCATAAAGAACCGTACCCGGGGAACCATCAATGTCTGGACCAAGGTCGAATACCTCGGAACCCGGTCGGGTTGGTCGCAGGTCAAGACCACGCAGGACAGGCTGGATCAAGAACACCTACCTCACCACCCATTACCGGTACGACGTCGCAGTCTACGGGACCCTGCGCCACGGGCATCCGCCTATTTCCTGATCAAGGGCAAGACCTCGTCCGAGAAGAGGACCACCGTCGTGGGGCACAACCTCTATCTGCGTCGTGACAAGACCTGGTGGTCCTACATGGTCTCCGGACTCGGCATGGGACGGGTGGTGGTCGAGCGCATGAAGTTCAAGCCGTCCGTGCACAGCTCAACCTTGAAGAACATGGACAGCTGGGAGCGGCTCGATCCGAAGAAGCCGCTGGACAACCAGAACTACAACCGCAAGCTCGTCACCGACGCCTCCTGTGCCAGGGTGTAGGCCTACGTAGCCTCCAAGAAGATGGCCAGCTACATGAGGAAGTCGGGGTCCCCGTGGCTTCCGGCGACTATCTGAAGAGGTACTGAGACCATGAACATCAAGCGCACCCTCTGTGTTGCCGGTGGCGCCGTCGTACTGGCGGGATCGGTGGCACTCGGAACCGTGGCCGCCCATTTGACGAAGGTGCCCGGGCTCGAGCAGCAGGGACCAGAGGCCATGGAGGTGGATCCCGCCAGCGGCGCCACGGTCACCACGGACATGATGGCCAACGTCGAGAAGGACGTTGACGACGCTGCCGTCCTGGCCAACGACGAGGGCGACCGGCTCTTTCCCTGGCGATCACCAAGATCACGGCCGCCAAGGCCTGCCCCGCACGGGTAGGCAGGTTCCGGCTGACTCCCGAGAACGGGACCTTCCTCATCCTCGATGTCGAAGCGTGGTTGGATCGCGATATCACGCACGAAGCCAGCTGCACGTCCGAGGAGATGTTCATGCCGCTCGTGTCCCAGGCCTTCTCGGTCACGGGACCCACCGGCGTGATCGACCGTGAGGTCCCCTCCGAATCGGCCTGGGGCTGCATTGGCGACGATGCGTTGGCACTCGCGTTGGTGAACCCTGGCCAAAAGGTCATCGGCAAGATCGTGCTGGATGTCCCGTACGAGAGCAGAACTGCGGTCGACGACCCCAACAGCAACGGCGGCTGGAGTTGGCCATACTGAGGCCCGGCACGATCCGTTAGGACGACGGCTTCTTCAACGCCTCGCTGAGCTGGGCGGCTATCCGGCAGACGATCTCCGAGTGTGCCTTGCCCGGTGTGCGGGTCAGGCGCTCGATGGGGCCCGAGATCGACACGGCGGCAATCACTCGGCCCGAGGGGCCGCGCACCGGGGCGGAGACTGAGGCAACGCCTTGTTCGCGTTCGCCGAGGGACTGCGCCCAGCCCCGGCGCCGTACTCCGGCCAGGATGGTGGGGGAGAAGCGTGCATGGTTGAGTCCATGGAGCAGGCGCTCGTGGTCTTCCCACGCGAGGAGCACCTGGGCTGCGGAACCGGCCTTCATGGACAGCTGCGTCCCCACCGGGATGGTGTCGCGCAATCCGACCGGGCGCTCGGCGGAGGCTACGCAGACGCGGTGGTCCCCCTGCCGGCGGAACACCTGCGAGCTTTCGCCGGTGGCATCGCGCAATTGGATCAGCAGCGGACCGGCAGCAGCGATCAAGCGGTCCTCGCCGGCCGCCGAGGCGAGCTCGACGAGTCGGCTACCGAGCATGAAGCGCCCATGGATGTCCTTGGCCGCCAACCGGTGGTGCACCAGGGCCTGGGCGAGCCGGTGAACCGTGGGGCGCGACAGGCCGGTCGCCGCCACGAGCTGGGCCAGGCTGATCGGCCCGGCCTCGAGTGAATCGAGGACGAGGGCTGCCTTGTCGATGACTCCGACTCCACTGGGTGTGTCCATGATCTGATACTACCGTCTCACCATTTGAGATGCACGGCGGAGTGCTGGCACCCCATGCCCGGACGGTGGTTTCCTTGGAGGGAGGCAAGATTCCAGGAGGAAAACCGATATGTCGTCACCCCAGGTATCCGTCGGCGCGTCGCGGACGCTGGCCGAAAAGGTATGGAACGCCCACGTGGTCCAGGAGGGCGGTGGCGAAGGCGAAGCCAAACGGCCCGACCTCATCTACATCGACCTTCACCTGATTCACGAGGTGACCTCCCCGCAGGCCTTCGAGGGCCTGCGCCTGGCGGGACGACCGCTGCGTCGGCCCGACCTGACGATCGCCACCGAGGACCACAACACGCCCACACTGGAGATCGACAAGCCCATCGCGGACCTGACCTCCCGGACCCAGATCGAGACCCTGCGCACCAACTGCGCCGAGTTCGGTGTCCGGTTGCACTCGCTGGGTGACAAGGAACAGGGCATCGTCCACGTGGTGGGCCCCCAGCTCGGACTGACCCAGCCCGGCGTGACCGTCGTCTGCGGCGACTCGCACACCTCCACGCACGGCGCGTTCGGCGCGTTGGCCTTCGGCATCGGCACCTCCGAGGTCGAGCACGTCATGGCCACCCAGACGCTCTCCCTCAAGCCCTTCAAGACGATGGCCATCAACGTCGAGGGCGCTCTGCGTCCCGGCGTGACGTCCAAGGACATCATCCTGGCCGTCATCGCCAAGATCGGCACCGGCGGGGGACAGGGCTACGTGCTGGAATACCGCGGCTCGGCCATCCGCGCATTGTCGATGGAAGCCCGCATGACCATCTGCAACATGTCCATCGAGGCCGGGGCCCGCGCCGGCATGGTCGCCCCCGACCAGACCACCTTCGACTACCTCGAGGGCCGCCCGCACGCCCCGCAGGGCGAGTACTGGGACGCCGCCGTCGAGTACTGGAAGACGCTGCGCACCGACGAAGACGCCGTGTTCGACGCCGAGGTCACCATCGATGCCGACGAGCTCGAACCGTTCGTCACCTGGGGGACCAACCCCGGCCAGGGCGTCTCGCTGTCCCAGGCCGTTCCCGCCCCCGAGGACTTCGAGGACGAGAACGCCCGCGCCGCCTGTGAACGCGCCCTGGACTACATGGACCTGACCGCCGGCACGCCGATGAAGGACATCCGCGTCGACACCGTGTTCCTGGGTTCCTGCACCAACTCCCGCATGGAGGACCTGCGCACCGCAGCCGACATCATCCGCGGCCGCGAGAAAGACCCCGACATCCGCATGATCGTCGTCCCCGGTTCGGCGCGCGTCCGCCTCGAGGCCGAGGCCGAGGGGCTGGACCAGGTCTTCAAGGACTTCGGCGCCGAATGGCGGTTCGCCGGCTGCTCGATGTGCCTGGGCATGAACCCCGACCAGCTGGAAGAAGGGGAGCGCTGCGCCTCGACCTCCAACCGCAACTTCGAGGGACGCCAGGGCAAGGGCGGGCGGACGCACCTGGTCTCGCCGCTGGTCGCGGCGGCCACCGCGGTCCGCGGCACCCTGAGTTCACCTTCGGACCTCGACCCGGTCGACGGCGCAGCCGCCGTCGCAGCGTAAGGACACCAGATATGGAAAAGATCACCACCCACACCGGTGTCGGCGTTCCGCTGCGCCAATCCGACGTCGACACCGACCAGATCATCCCCGCGGTCTACCTCAAGCGCATCACGCGCACCGGCTTCGACGATGCCCTGTTCGCCCGCTGGCGCAAGGACCCGGAGTTCGTGCTGAACCAGGAGGCGTACTCCGCTGGCTCGGTCCTCGTCGCCGGCCCCGACTTCGGCACCGGTTCCTCCCGCGAACACGCCGTCTGGGCGCTGAAGGACTACGGATTCCGTGCCGTGCTGTCCTCCCGATTCGGTGACATCTTCCGGGGAAACTCCGGCAAGCAGGGCCTCGTCGCCGCCCAGGTCGACCAGGGTGACATCGAACTCATCTGGAAGGAACTGGACAACCACCCCGGCACGACCGTCACCGTTGACCTGGAATCACGCACGGTGAGCTGCGGTTCCATCGTGGCCCCCTTCCAGATCGACGACTACACGCGGTGGCGCCTGATGGAGGGCCTGGATGACATCGGCCTGACGCTCCAGCAGGAATCCCACATCACCGCCTATGAGCAGACGCGGCCCAGTTGGAAGCCGAAGACACTGCCGGCAAAGCTCTCCTGATCCATCCCCGGCGGGTCTTCCGCTGGCAGCGAATCACGGCCCCGGAACGGCACCGCATTCCGGGACCGGCAGGGGTCCGGGCTGTATGCTTACCGGGAACCTTCGGAGATTTCGAAGAACCCAGACAAGTGTGAGGTTTTGATACATGGGCAAGGTCCTGACTATCCACGGCGGAGTGCCGCTGAAGGGGAGAGTAAAGGTCAGGGGGGCCAAGAACCTGGTGCCGAAGGCGATGGTCGCCTCCCTGCTCGGGAACACGCCGTCGGTGCTGCGCAACGTACCGGAAATCAAGGACGTCGACGTCGTCACCAGCCTGTTGCAGATCCATGGCGTCACGGTCAGCAAGGATCCGGAAACCGGCGACCTCACCCTGGATCCGCAGGGCGCCAAGACGGCCCCGTCGAACGAGATCGACGCCCACGCCGGTGACTCGCGCATCCCGATCCTCTTCTGCGGGCCGCTGATCCACAGCATTGGCGAGGCCTTCATTCCCGACCTGGGCGGCTGCCGCATCGGCGACCGCCCCATCGACTTCCACCTGGAGGTCCTGCGCAACTTCGGTGCGGTCGTGGACAAGCGCCCCAACGGCATCGCCATCAACGCCCCGCACGGCCTCAAGGGCGCCAAGGTCACCCTGCCCTACCCGAGCGTCGGCGCCACCGAGCAGGTTCTGCTTACCGCCGTCCGCGCCGAGGGCATCACCGAACTCACCGGTGCCGCCGTCGAACCCGAGATCATGGACCTCATCGCCCTGCTGCAGAAGATGGGCGCCATCATCACGGTGCAAACCGACCGGGTCATCCGCATCGAGGGCGTGCGGGAACTGCACGGCTACAACCACAAGGCGTTGTCGGACCGCAACGAAGGCGCCTCCTGGGCCTCCGCCGCATTGGTCACGCGCGGGGACATCTACGTCGAGGGCGCCGAACAGCAGGACCTGACCTCCTTCCTGAACACCTACCGCAAGGTCGGTGGCGACTTCGAGGTCCACGACGACGGGATCCGCTTCTTCCACCCGGGCGGAGAACTGAAGCCCCTGGTGCTCGAAACCGACGTCCACCCCGGGTTCATGACCGACTGGCAGCAGCCCCTGGTCGTGGCCCTGACTCAGGCCCACGGCGTCTCGATCGTCCACGAGACCGTCTACGAGAACCGCTTCGGCTTCACCGACGCACTGGTGCGCATGGGAGCGACCATCCAGCTGCACCGCGAATGCCTCGGCGCCGTGCCGTGCCGTTTCGGCCAGCGGAACTTCCAGCACTCCGCGGTCATCACCGGTCCGGTGCAGCTGGTCGGCCGCGACATCGACATCCCCGACCTGCGCGGCGGCTTCTCCCACCTGATCGCCGCCCTGGCCGCGGACGGCACCAGCCACGTGACCGGCATCGAGCTGATCAGCCGCGGCTACGAGAAGTTCCTGGACAAGCTCCACGGACTGGGTGCCCGTGTTGAAATCGGCGAAACCGCAGAAGTCGCCTAGGCGGACATGAACGCAGAACGGGGACAACGCCTGGTCTTCGGTGTGATGGCCGGCATTGCCAGACCGCTGATGAACCTGCTGATGGCCAAGACCTGGACCGGGTTCGACCAGCTGCCGGCGGGCGGGTTCATCGCCTGTCCGAACCACGTGACGGAAATCGATCCCGTGGTCGTCGGACACGCCTTTTACAACCAGGGGCGCATGCCGCGCTACCTGGCCAAGGAATCGCTGTTCAAGGTGCCGGTGGTTGGCAGCGCGCTGCGGGCTTCACGCCAGATCCCGGTGACACGCTCAACCAGCGGCGCCAACGGGTCCCTGGCCGTTGCCCGCGAAGTGCTCGACGCCGGCGACGTCATCATCATCTACCCCGAGGGCACGTTGACCCGGGACCCGGATGAGTGGCCGATGCGGGGTCGGACCGGCGCTGCCCGGCTGGCCCTGCAGACCGGGGCGCCAGTCGTCCCCATCGCCCACTGGGGCGCCCAACAGGTCCTTCCCCGCTACGGAAAGTCGCTGAAGATCTGGCCTCGGAAGCGCGTCCGTGTCCTGGTCGGCGAGCCGGTCGAGCTGGCCGACCTGCGGGAGAAGCCGATGACCCGCACTGTCCTGGACGAGGCGACGACCCGGATCATGGATGCCCTCACGGCCCAGGTCGCCATCCTGCGCGGCGAGACACCGCCGGCCACCCGCTGGGACCCGAGCGAGCATGGGCAGTCGGCCACTGGACGGCTCAACATCGACAAGAAACCCACCGACGACGACCAGGAAGGCACCCGATGAGGCCGGCACCGCGCAAGATCGCCGTCCTGGGTGCCGGCAGCTGGGGAACGACCTTCGCCAAGGTCCTGGCCGATTCCTGTGCCGACGGCGGGACCACAGAGGTCCAGGTGTGGGCCCGGCGTGCCGAGGTTGCCGAGGAGATCACCACCCGGCACACCAACGTGACGTATCTGAAGGACATCCGGCTCCCGGTGAACATCACCGCCTCCTCCGATGCCGCCATCGTGCTCGCCGGTGCCGAAATGGTGGTCCTCGCCGTCCCGGCGCAACAGCTGCGCAGCCAACTGCGCGAGATCGGGCACCTGATCCCCGCCGGCTCCGTGATCGTCTCCCTGATGAAGGGACTCGAGCGGGAAACCGACGCCCGCATGACCGAGGTCATCGCCGAGGAACTCACTTGGCCGCAGGACGCGATCGCCGTCGTCTCAGGGCCCAACCTGGCCATGGAAATCGCCCGCGAGGAACCCACCGCCTCGGTCGTGGCCTGCCCAGACGAGGACACCGCCGCCTGGATCGCCACCGCGTGCTCGCCCGACTACTTCCGGCCATACACGAACACCGACCTCATCGGCGTCGAGATCGGTGGCATCGTCAAGAACGTCATCGCCCTCGCCGTGGGCATCTGCGACGGCCGCGGCATGGGCGACAACACGAAGGCCTCCGTCATCACCCGCGGCCTGGCCGAAACCACCCGCTTGGCGCTGGCCGTCGGCGGCAAGCTCGAGACCATGTCCGGCTTGGCGGGACTGGGCGACCTCGTCGCCACCTGCTCCTCGCCGCTGTCCCGCAACCGCACCGCAGGCCGCCACCTCGGCAACGGGCTGGGCCTCGATGACGTCAACGAGGTCATGACCCAGACCGCGGAGGGCATCAAATCCGCTCGGGCCGTGCTGGATCGGGCCCGCAGCGTCGACGTGGAGATGCCGATCACCGAAGCCGTGGTCATGGTCCTCGAAGGCCAGCTGACGGTCTCCGACATGGCCGAACGCCTGCTGGGCCGCGAACTGAAATCCGAAGGAGAAGCCCCATGAGCCAGGACAACGACACCAGGACCCGGGTCGCGCTGCTCTTCGGCGGCCGGTCCCCGGAGCACGCCGTCAGCTGCGTCACCGCCGCGGGCATCCTGCGCGTGTTTGATCCCGCGAAGTACGACGTCGTGCCGATCGGGATCACCCGGCAGGGCCAATGGACGATCACCCAGTCCGACCCGGAAGCCTGGTCGCTGAGCTCCGGGAACGCGCCCGAAATAGAACCCAGCGGCGAGTCGCTGCAGCTGGCCCGGACCAATGGCGGTAGCGAGCTCATCGGGCACAGCGACTCCGGGGCCTTCCGCAGCCTGGGCACGGTCGACGTCGTGTTCCCGGTTTTGCATGGCTCCTTCGGCGAGGACGGCACTGTGCAGGGCCTGCTGGAACTCGCCGACCTTCCGTACGTGGGCTCCGGCGTCGCCGCCAGTGCCATCGGGATGGACAAGCATTTCGCGAAGCTCTCCTTCGAAGCGGCAGGGCTCGAGGTGGGACCGTACGAGGTGATCACCGACAAGCAGTGGCAGCGTGACCGCGATGGCTGCCTGGCCCGTCTGGCCCGGCTGTCCTATCCGCTCTTCGTCAAGCCGGCACGCGCCGGATCGTCCGTCGGCGTCAGCCGTGTCGCCGATGCGGCGGGACTGCTGGAGGCCATCGATGCCGCACGCGAGCACGACCCCAAGGTCATCATCGAGGAGGGGATCGCCGGTCGCGAGATCGAATGCGGCGTCCTCGAGGGGCGCGGCTCCGAGCTACCCCGTACCTCGCTGCCCGGAGAAATTGCCGTCACCGCAGGAGCGGATACCTTCTACGACTTCAATGCGAAGTATGTCGACGGGGGAGCGGCCGAACTCAGCTGCCCGGCAGACCTGCCGGCGGAGCAGGTCTCAGCGATCCGCGAACGCGCGGCCGTGGCCTTCGACGCCATCGGTGGGGAGGGCCTGGCCCGGGTCGACTTCTTCTACACCGACGACGGCCGGTGGGTGATCAACGAGATCAACACCATGCCCGGGTTCACCCCCATCAGCATGTACCCGCGGATCTGGAACGAAACCGGGATCAACTACGCGGACCTGGTCGACGAGCTGATCTGGCTCGCCATGAACCGGCGCACCGGCCTGCGCTAGCGAATCGGCGTCCGGCGCCGTCTCCAATGGCGACGGCCGCGCCCCGACGGGCGGGGGCTAGGGCAGGTCCTCGGATTTACTGAGCGTGCTGCACTTCCCATCCGCCGGAATCCGCTCCGCGGCGCTCGACAGCTGGGCGAGGACCGAGCTGGAGGGGACCTCATTCGGGTTGAAGAGGACCTCCGTGGCCGGTGTCCGGCCATAGGTGGTCAGCGTCCACGCCACCTTGCCCTCCTTGGCCACCCAGTCGACACCGTTGACCGAAACGCAGGGATCCGTGGTGGGACCCGGGACGTTTACGCCGCACCGGAGGATGATCTTTGAGGGATTCCCCCACACGGCCGTTGCCTGGCTGGTGGTGTCCCGCAGCGTGTAGCCGGCGACCTCATCCGGCATGGTGACCATCATGTCCGCGCACTTCGGGTTCGACGCGTCGGCCGCCGGCTCGACATTGGCCGGCGCTGAACACCCGGCCAGGGCCAGCCCCGAGCAGAGGATGAGTAGGGCGGGAAATGCCCGGCGGCGGGCAGGAAGATCAACAGGCAAACGCACCCATCCACTGTATCGCGTCTGGTCACCGCTAGGATGGTCAGGCAAGCATGGCTACGAAAGGCTGACATGTCCGGAGAGAACATGGACTACGACTACGGGCAACCGGAGCGCAAGAAGAAGCATCCGGTCCGGGCGACCATCATCACCCTGCTGTCCCTGGTCGTGATCGCGGCGGTCATCGCCGGCGGTTACCTCTTCACGTTGGCCAAGAGCTTCGACGACAAGAGCCAGAAGATCGAAAAGGCCTTCCCCGCCGAATCACTGCGTCCGGAGAAGAAATCCCCGGGCGCCAAGAACATCCTGCTGCTGGGCAGCGACTCGCGCGGCGGGTCCGGGGAGACCGAGAACCTGGCGGGCGTTCCCAATGCCGGCCGCTCGGACACGATCATGCTGGTGCACATTCCCGCGGACCACCAGGACGTGTTCGTCACGTCGATCATGCGCGATACCTGGGTCCCGATCCCCGGGGAGGGAACCCACAAGATCAACGCCGCCTTCTCCTACGGTGGCGTCCCCAAGGCAGTGCAAACGATCGAATCGCTGCTGGACACGCGCATCGACCATGTCGCCTCCATCGACATGGAGGGCTTCAAGGGGCTGACCGACGCCCTCGGCGGTGTGGACATCGACGTGCCCATCGGCTTCTCGACCAACAACGGCAAACGTGACTTCACCTTCTCGGCCGGCCCGCAGCACATGGACGGCGAGAATGCCCTGGCCTTCGTCCGCGAACGCAAGGCCTTCAAGGACGGCGACTACCAGCGTGTGAAGGACCAGCAGATCTTCCTCAAGGCAGTCGTCGACAAGCTGCTGGCCCGCGACACGCTGACCAACCCCGCCAAGATCTCCAACGTCGTCGACGAGCTCTCGCCCTACGTTTCGGTTGACGATTCGCTGGACGCGGCCGAGCTGGGCAAGCTGGGCGTTTCACTGGCCGGGGTACGCGGCAACGACCTGCACTTCTTCACCTTGCCGAACCTCGGCACCGGGCGCTCGGCGGACGGCCAGTCCATCGTGGTCCCCGACAACGACGCCATCGACGAACTGGCCACCGCGCTGGGAGACGACAACGTCGACGAATTCGTGCGGTCGCACGGGCTCTAACCGTCCCGTGAGGGGAACTATCATGACCGGCAAGATCGCCACGGGGGTGCCTGCGGCTTCGGCGTGGCTGGAGTCCATGGTGGGCTCACTCGCCAACCACAGCGACCGGCTGGATGCCATCAACATCTTCCCCGTCGCGGACGGCGACACCGGCTCCAACCTCTACCTCACGGCCCGGACCGCCCACGACGCAGTCTCCGTCCTGGAGACGGATGACCTGGGCGAATTCCTGGCAACGGCCGGTCGGGCCGGAATGGAATCGGCCCGCGGCAACTCTGGGACGCTGCTGGCCGTGTTCCTCATCGGCTTCTCGGAGCCGCTGCTGGGGCACCACCGGCTGAGCGGGCCACTGCTGGCCGCAGCTCTCGATCGGGGGCGGGTCCGTGCCTGGTCCGCATTGAGCGATCCGGTGCCGGGAACCATGCTTTCGGTGGCCGCCTCCGCGGCCCGGGCCGCCAGTGAGGCCATGGCGGCCTCGACGGCCGACTCCTCCAGCCGGGCCCATTTGCGAGAAGTCCTCGATGCCGTGCGAACCGCCGCCCTGGCATCGGTGGTCAGCACCGAGAGCCAGCTCGGTGCGTTGTCGAATGCCCGCGTGGTCGACGCGGGGGCCGTGGGCATGATGCTGGTGATCGACACGCTCTATGCGGCCGTCACCGGCGAACCGCTCGATGAATCCCGCTACACCCCGCTGCATGGCTACGGGATCCAGGACCCCCACATCCACTTCGCCACCGCCGCGGAGGACGGGGTCGAGGTCATGTGCACCATCGCCTTGGACGCCCTGGAGGCAGCCACGTTGCGGGCCCGCCTGGATTCCATCGGGACCTCCGTGGTCATGAGCGCCGTCAGCGATGGAGCCGACAGCTATCGGTGGCGGGTCCACGTCCACGTCCCCCAGGCGGAGGATGCCCTCGACGCCATCCGTCGGGCCGGTGATCCGGTCAACATCTCCGTCACGGACCTGTGCACCCACGATGCCTGATTCGACCGCGTTCGGCCCGTCCACCCCACTGCGCAATGCCATCGGGGACAAGTCCGCGGGCTCGGTCCACAAGGCCTTCGGCTACGAAACGTGCGGGGATCTGCTGCACCACTTCCCGCGCCGGTACCTCGACGTCGGGGAGCTGACCCGCATCGAGGAGTTGCCGCTGGGTGAAGCCGTGACCATTGTCGCCCGGGTGGTCACCTCGGAGCAGCGCAGGATGCAACGCCGCAAGGGCATGCTGCTGGAGGTGATCGTGGAGGATGAACTGGGCCAGGCCCATGGTCGGCTGACCATGACGTTCTTCAATGGCTACAAGGCAGCCAAGGACCTTTCACCCGGGACCGTTGCCATGTTCAGCGGCAAGGTCGGGATCTACCGGCATGCCCTCCAACTTGCCCAACCCGAGTACGCACTGCTGGAAACGGCAGACGAAGCGGAGCCACGGCCGATCCCTATCTACCCGGCCACGGCGGCCGTCCCCAGCCAGGCCCTGCGCGCCATGATGGCCATGGTCCTTGCCGGTGTCGATGCCCACACCTACCCCGACCCGGTACCCGGATTCCTCCGGGCAAAACACCAGCTGCCCGAGTTGGCGCGCGCCCTGCATGCCGTCCATGCGCCCGAAACCGTGGCGCAGGGCGAAGCCTCCAAGAACCGTTTCCGCTACGACGAGGCTCTCGTCCTCCAGCTGGCCCTGGCCGAACGTCGGGCCCATCGTTTCCGGCAACCAGCGACGGCGCGCGTCGGGGGAGTGGACGGCATCCTGAACCGGTTCGAGGATTCGCTGCCCTTTACCCTCACCGCGGGACAGGTCACCGCCGGACTGGAGATCTCCGCGGACCTGGCCCGCGACCGGCCCATGAACCGGCTCCTCCAGGGCGAAGTCGGCTCCGGAAAGACCATCGTCGCCCTGCGCGCCATGCTCCAGGTCATCGATTCCGGGGCCCAGACCGCCCTGATGGCACCCACCGAGGTCCTCGCCCAACAACATTACGCCTCCATCTCCCGGATGCTCGGCCCCCTCGGCCGTGGGGGCCAGCTCGATGGCGACCCGGACGGCACGCGTGTGGACCTGCTCACCGGGTCCATGCCGGCCGCGCGCCGCAAAGAGGTCCTGCTGCGCGTCGCATCCGGGGAAACCGGAATCGTCATCGGCACCCATGCCCTGCTGTCCGAAAACGTGTTCTTCGCAGAACTTGGGCTCGTCGTCGTCGATGAACAACACCGGTTCGGGGTCGAACAGCGCGACACCCTGCGGGCGAAGGGCAAGCTGCAACCGCACATGCTGGTGATGACCGCGACCCCGATCCCGCGTACCGTCGCCATCACCGCATTCGGGGACCTGGAGATCAGCAGCCTGGCCGAATTGCCCTCGGGCAGGGCACCGATCAGCACGTATCTGGCGAACCTGTATGACGACCGGTACCGCGACCGGATGTTCGCGCTGATGCGCGAAGAGGTCGCGAAGGGCCACCAGGTCTACCTGGTCTGTCCGCGCATCACGGAACAGGCCAGCGAAGAGGACATGTCCCCGTCCACCTGGGACGATCCGGGAGGTGCCGGCAGCGACGGCCAGCTCCCCGGCACCTCGGACATCCCGACGCCGCCCAAGGCCACGGTCGAGGAGATGTTCGAACGGATCAGCACCATGCCGCAGTTTTCCGGGGTCCGCGTCGGCATGCTGCACGGCCGCATGGCTGCCGAGCAGAAGGCCGAGGCCATGTCCGGCTTCGAGTCGGGGGAGACCGGCATTCTGGTGTCCACGACGGTCATCGAAGTCGGCGTCGACGTCCATAACGCCACCGCCATGGTCATTCTGGATGCCGATTCCTTTGGCGTCTCCCAATTGCATCAGCTGCGCGGCCGGGTGGGCCGCGGCGGCTTACCGGGGACCTGCCTGCTGGCCACGTGGCTGCCACCGGGTCATCCTTCCCGCCGGCGGCTGGAGGCCGTCGCCGCGACCACCGATGGGTTCGAACTCGCCGAGGTCGACCTGGCCGAACGCCGGGAGGGCGACGTCCTGGGCTCGCGGCAGTCCGGGGGACAGAACACCCTGAAGATCCTCCGGGTGGTGCGTGACCGCCGGGTCATCGAAGCCGCCCGCACCGACGCCGAGGAAATCGTCGCCAGCAGCGGGGGGATGGCGGCACACCCCGAGCTGCGGCAATCGGTGCACAGCTGGGTGGACGAGGACATGCAGGCATTTCTGGAACGAGGTTAGGCGAACGTGGGACGGATCATTGCCGGGGTAGCCGGAGGACTGGGCCTGAAATCGGTGCCGGGGGACGCAACCCGGCCCACCACCGACCGGGTCAAGGAAGCACTCTTCTCCCGGTTGGAGAGCCGGGACGAGCTGGAGGGTTCCCGCGTCCTGGATCTATATGCGGGGTCGGGTGCGCTGGGGGTGGAGGCCGCCAGCCGCGGGGCGCGCGCCGTCGTGCTGGTGGAACAGGCGCCCAAGGCCATCGGCATCTGCCAGGCCAACGCCGCGCTGGTGAACAAGCACCTCCGCACGGAGACCGTCCAGGTTCGCCGCGGATCCGTGAACGCCTTCCTCGCCGCCGAAACGGAGACGGGCCGGGGTTGGACCCTGGTGTTCATGGACCCGCCCTACCCGTTGACCGAGGATGAACTCGCCGCGACACTGCAGGCCCTCGTCCCGGTACTCGATGTCGGCGCCCTCGTCGTGCTGGAACGCTCCAGCCGGTCGCCCGAGCCCGCCTGGCCCGACGGACTGGACGCGGCGTCGTCGAAAAAGTACGGCGAAACGATCCTATGGTTTGCGGAACCCGTCTAGGCCGATCCCGGTCAGCACGCTGCCGGGGTGTGGGCCGGGGGCGCGCAGGAGCTCGAGCCGCCCGGCATCCCACGGGGTATCGGTTCCCATGAGGATGAAGTTGCCGGGAAAGCGTCCGCCGAACAGCTCCGTTGGCGCGGCCACCGTGACCTGCGCGTAGGTCGCCTCCATGGCGCGCAGTTGCTGGCGCACGAAGTCCAGCGGCGGGTCGTCGCCGACGTTGATGAGGGCGATGCCGCCCGGGGCCAGCAGCTGCTGGATTTCGGTGTGGAAGGCATCGGCACGCAAGTGCGCCGGGGCATCGGCCCCCGCGAAGACATCCAGGACGACCGCGTCGAACCGCTCCCCGGCCAGCTCCCCGCCCAGGACCTCCCGGGCATCGCCGATGACATATCGGATTCCGGCCCCCTCGGCGATGGGAAGGCTGTCGAGGACGAAGCCCAGCAGCTCGCGTTCGGAATCGACGGCCACCTGCTCGCTGCCCGGACGCGTCACCGCCAGGTAGCGGGCCAGCGTCAACGCGCCGGCACCGAGGTGCAGGACCTTCAGCGGGACACCGGGCTCCGCCAACAGGTCCAGGTGGTTGGCGAGGCGGCGCAGGTACTCGTAGAAGATCTCGGCCGGGTCAGCGAGGTTGACGTGCGACTGCTCGGCCCCGCCGATCGAGAGCACCCACGCCCCGGGAACCCAGGCATCCGGTGCGATCTGTGCGTGCTCGCCGACTCCGGCGAGCCACCGCCGTCGCACATCATCTGGTGGCGTGTTCACGCGAGGTTCGCCTGCGGCAGGCCGGTCAGGCGCCGGGTCGCCTCGGTGAGGACATCGCGCTTCTTGCAGAAGGCGAAGCGCATCAACGTGCGTGTTGCCGCCGCGCCCTCCTCGTGGCAGAACACCGACAGGGGAATGCC
The DNA here is from genome assembly GCF_056680475.1 of Arthrobacter sp. ASL1. NCBI lineage: Bacteria > Bacillati > Actinomycetota > Actinomycetes > Micrococcales > Micrococcaceae > Arthrobacter > Arthrobacter sp. ASL1. The sequence continues at coordinate 577,576 of NZ_CM155284.1, read as the reverse complement.
GGCCACCCCGATGGCCTCCGGTATCCGGCGGGCCAGGTCCGCGGCGTCGTCGAATCCGAGCGGTGCGACGTCGGCGACCACGAAGTAGGTCCCCCGGGGCCGGTAGGCGGTCATCCCCGCGGCCTCCAGACCGTCGGCCAACTGCGTCCCGCGGTCGCCCAGGTCGGCGGCGAAGTCCGTGAAATAGCTGTCCGGCAGCTGCAGCGCCTGGGCCACGGCCGGCTGGTAGGCGGGGCCCGAACTGTAGGTCAGGAACTGCTTCACCGTGCGTACCGCGGCGATGAGGTCTGCAGGGCCGGTAGCCCAGCCGACCTTCCAGCCGGTGAAGGAGAAGGTCTTGCCGGCCGAGGAGATGGTGATGGTCCGCTCCCATGCGCCGTCGATGGAGGCCACCGGGACGTGGACGGTGCCGAAGGTGAGGTGCTCGTAGACCTCGTCGGAGACGATGATCGCATCGTGGCGGGCTGCGAGTTCGACGATCTGCTCGAGCACGTCGCGTCCGAAGACGGTACCGGTGGGGTTGTGGGGGTTGTTGAGCAGGATCATCCGCGTGTTCGCGGTGACGGCCCGTTCAAGGTCCGCCGGGTCCGGTTGGAAGTCCGGGGCGCGCAGCGGCACCGTCCGGTGCACGCCCCCGGCCAGGGCGATCGTTGCGCCGTAGGAGTCGTAGAAGGGCTCGAAGGTCAGCACCTCGTCACCGGGGTTGACCAGGGCCAGCACGGAGGCCGCGATGGCCTCGGTGGCTCCGGTGGAGACCACGACCCCGGTGGCCGGGTCCGGCGCCAGGCCGTAGAAGTGCTGCTGGTGTCCGGCGATCGCCTCCCGCAGTTCGGCGATGCCCGCACCGGGCGCGTACTGGTTGTGGTCCGCCATGATGTTCTCCGCTGCGGCCCGGGCCATGAACTCGGGGCCGTCGGCATCGGGGAAGCCCTGGCCGAGGTTGATGGCCCCATGCCGTGCGGCCAGGACGGTGATCTCCTCGAAGATCGTCGCCGCCAGGTGGCCGTCGTTGCCGAGAAGGTTCGCACCCTGTGCCGTGCGCTGCCATGGAAAGCTGTGGGACATGGGCCCAGTATGACAAGGACACGGCCGAGGTGACGATTATTGCCCGTCATCGTCGTCGTGCTTGGTAGATTGCAGGTATGCGCCGAGCCGTCTGCCCCGGATCCTTCGATCCCATTCACAAGGGCCACGTGGAAATCATTGCCCGAGCCAGCAACCTCTTCGACGAGGTGGTGGTGGCGGTGTCGACCAACTATGCCAAGAAGTACCGCTTCGAGCAGGACGAGCGGATCGCGATGGCCCGCGAAACCGTCTCCGGTCTGGCCGGGATCACGGTGGTCCCGATGGGTGACGGCTTGTTGGCTGACTTCTGCCGCGAGGTGGGGGCCGACGCCATCGTCAAGGGTTTGCGTTCGGTCGTGGACTACCAGTACGAAATACCGATGGCGTCGATGAACCGCCACCTGACCGGCGTCGAGACCGTTTTCCTGGCAGCCGACAACAGATACGCCCACCTCTCCTCGAGCCTGCTCAAGGAAGTCCAGGGACTGGGCGGCGACGTCGACGAGTACCTGCCGCGCTCCGTGGTCAATAGGTTTCGCAATGGTCGGTAGTGCCTGTGCCGCTCCTTGGCTCCTGTCTTGTAAAGTCGAAGCATGACTGAGAACACGCGCATCACGAAGGCAGTGATCCCCGCCGCGGGTTTGGGGACCCGATTCCTGCCCGCCACCAAGGCCATGCCCAAGGAAATGATCCCGGTTGTCGACAAACCAGCCATCCAGTACGTCGTCGCGGAGGCGTCGAAGGCCGGGTTGAGCGACGTCCTGATGATCACCGGGCGAAGCAAGCGTGCGCTCGAGGACCATTTCGACCGCGTGCCGAGCCTGGAGGCGGTGCTCGCCGACAAGGGCGATACGAAGAAGCTGGCGCTCGTCCAGGAAGCCACCGCGCTCGGCGACATCCATTACGTGCGCCAGGGCGACCCCCAGGGGCTGGGCCATGCGGTGCTGTGTGCCAAGCTGCATGTCGGCGACGAGCCGTTCGCCGTGCTGCTCGGTGACGACCTCATCGACGAACGTGATGACCTGCTCAGTGAGATGATCCGCGTGCAGCAGGAAACCGGTGGATCGGTCATCGCCGTCATGGAGGTCGAGCCGTCGCAGATCGGCTCCTACGGTTGTGCCGACGTCACTGCCGTAGGCGGGAAGGACTATGTGCGGGTCAACGGCCTGGTGGAGAAGCCGGAGCCCGCGGATGCACCCTCCAATCTCGCCGTGATCGGACGCTATGTCCTGCACCCCTCGGTCTTCGAGGTCCTGGAGCGGACGAAGCCGGGCCGGGGCAATGAAATCCAGCTCACCGACGCCCTGCAGGAACTGGCAGCCAGCGACGCCCCCGGCGGCGGGGTGTACGCCGTCGTCTTCCGCGGGCGGCGCTATGACACCGGTGACAAGCTCAGCTACATCAAGGCCGTCATCTCCCTGGCGGCCGAACGTGAGGACCTGGGCGGCGACCTGGTCCCGTGGTTGAAGGATTTCGTGGCCGGCCTGGACCGCTAGACTTTCCTCACCGCAGGTGCACAGCTGGTTCCCAGACCATCGGTCTAAACTGGCTCTCGCACTATCGACTATTTGAATGGGTCGACCCTCCGCGCTGCACCTGACGGTGTTGCGGCTGCGTCCCCACGGGAGAACACTTGAACAGCACGACGCCGGAACCGGGGTATGCCCCGCGCCGCATGGCGCCCCCGAAGAAGCACCGGGCTCGAGCGGTTCTCATCGCCGTCGTCTCCGTTGTGGTCATCGCGGCCGTCGTGGCCGGGGGGTATGTCTTCACGCTCGCCAACACCTTCGACGGGAAGACCGAAACACTGGCCTCGGCGTTCCCCGACGAGGAGGGCCGGCCGGTCAAAGACCCCGGTGACGCGTCCATGAACATCCTGCTGATGGGAGCCGACTTCGGCGGCGCGAACCAGGTCACCGGGAACGTCATCGAGCACGGGGGGACGGGCCAACGCTCGGACACCATGATGCTGGTCCACATCCCGGCAGACCGCGAGGGCATCTACGTCATGTCCGTCATGCGTGACACCTGGTTGGAGATCCCGGGACATGGGCAGAACAAGATCAATGCGGCCATGGCCTTCGGCGGCGTCCCACTCGTGGTCCAGACCTTCGAGAGCCTCTTCGGGACGAAGATCGACCACGTGGCAGTGGTCGACTTCCAGGGGTTCCGTGATCTGACCACCGCGTTGGGTGGGGTCAAGGTGAAGAACGATATTGCCTTCACCGCCAACGACACCGATTACTTCTACCCCGTGGGCGAGCTGAACCTCAAGGGGGATCGTGCCCTGCGGTTCGTCCGCGAACGCAAGTCCTTTGTCGACGGGGACTTCCAGCGGGTGAAGAACCAGCAGAAGTTCCTCAACGCGGTCATCGACAAGATGCTGGCGGCACAAACGCTCACCAACCCCGCGACGTTGTACCAGGTGATCGACAAGGTCTCGCCCTACCTCACCCTGGACAAGTCCTTCGATGCGCAGACGATCGCCGGGCTCGGACTCCAGTTGAAGAACATCCGATCAAGCGATGTCCATTCCTTCACCCTCCCCACCGCCGGTACCTCCCGCTCCGCGGACGGACAATCCATTGTCTTGGAGGACAAGGAGGCCGTGGCTGCCGTGGGGGAGGCCCTACGGACGGACACCATGCAGGCATACTTCGAGAAGTACGTGGAAAAGAGCGGTTCCTCGTCCTCGAGTGTGGCCCCCGGCACTCCATAGATCCCCGTTCTCGACCTGCCCGTCCCGTAGAATCGGTAATGAAATGTCCGGCACCGCGTGCCTGGGTACCAACAACCACTGAGGAAGCGCATAGATGACTGTGGCCCACCAGGACGCCCCGAGGACCCTTCACCGGGTCGGCGCCCGTCCGCCCTTCTTCGTATACCTGCGTCAGGCTTGGGAACGTCGGGACTTCGCCTTCGAAATGGCGAAGAGCCGTATCCAGGCCACCAACCAGCGCAACCGGCTGGGGATGCTCTGGATCATCTTCAAGCCGACCATGAACGCGTTGATGTATGGGCTGATCTTCGGTCTCCTGCAGGGCGACAGCAAACCGCCGAACTTCGCGAGTTTCGTGGTGATCGGCGTGTTCCTGTTCGAGTTCTTCAGCGCTTCGATGAACCAGGGCGCCAAGGCGATCACCAGCAACACCTCCCTGGTGCAGTCCCTGTCGTTTCCCCGGATGACCCTTCCCTTCTCCACGGTGATTGAACAGTTCCTCTCGTTGATGCCGATGCTGGGCGTTATGTTCATCTATTGCCTGGTGCTCGGGAACCCCATCCAGGTCAGCTGGTTGTTGATCTTCCCGCTGGTCGCGATCCTCAGTGTCATGAACATGGGGGTGGCCCTGGTGTGTGCGCGGCTGACCGTCCACATCAGGGACCTGACCCACCTGCTGCCGATTTTCACCCGGATCCTGTTCTACACGTCGGGCGTGCTGTTCAGCGTGGACAGGATCCTGGCCCACTGGCCCTGGATGGTCCGGATCTTCGATTACCACCCGGTCTACCAAACCCTGCAGATCGCCCGGGGTGCCATCCTCAACACGGTTCCCCTTCAGGGAGCCCACTCGTGGATCGTGCTGTCCGTCTGGGCAGTCGTCATGGCGGTCTTCGGGATCGTTTTCTTCTGGACAGCCGAGGAGCGTTATGGCCGAGACAACTAATTCCCCCCAGCCAGGCAGCTCCACGCCCGGACGCGGAGCACACCGACACGACCAGCGCCCCCCGGTCGTGGACCGGGTCCAGGTCAACGAGCCGGTGCACATCAACGCCGCCGCGTCAGACCGGCTGCCCGATCCCGATCTGCTGCTGCCGGACGAACAGGGTCGCCACCCCGTCGTCGTCGTCGACGACCTCCATGTCACCTACAAAGTCTTCTCCAGCGGGAAGAAGGCCGGCAAGGCAGGCCTGCGTCGGCTCATGTCGAGCCCGGTGCGTGGGATGCGCGCCGTAGAGGCGTTGCGGGGCGTCACCTTCACTGCCTACGCGAACGAGTCGATCGGCATCATCGGACCAAACGGCTCGGGCAAGTCGACCCTGATGCGCGCAATCGTCGGTTTGACCCCGCCCTCGCTGGGGGCCGTCTACGCCTCGTCACGGCCGAACATGCTCGGAGTCGGTGCCGCGTTAATGCCCGACCTCTCCGGCGACAAGAACATCACGCTGGGCGGGCTCGCCCTGGGGTTCACCCGCGAGGAGATCGAGAACCTGAGGGAGGACATCATTGCCTTCGCCGAACTCGAGGACTTCATCGATCTGCCGATGCGCACCTATTCCTCCGGGATGTCCGCCCGGCTGAAGTTCGCGATCGCGGCGTCCAAGCAACACGACATCCTCATCGTCGATGAGGCCCTGGCCGTGGGCGACGCCCGCTTCCACCGGCGCAGCGAGGCGAAGATCCGTGAGATCCGCGAGAATGCCGGTACGGTCTTCCACGTCTCGCACTCCATGAAGTCCATTAAGGACACCTGCAACCGGGCACTCTGGATCAACCAGGGCAAACTCGAAATGGATGGGGATCCGACCGAGGTCATCAGGGCCTATCGGGACTGGCGCAAGTGATGGAACCCGACACGAGCCCCGGGGTCTCCTATGTGATGCCGGTGCTCAACGAGGCCGGCTACCTCCGCGAGGCCGTGGAAAGCATCCTCGGCCAGGAGTATGAGGGCGAGCAGGAAATCGTGCTCGCCCTCGGTCCGAGCACCGATGAGACGACCCGCATCGCCGAGGACATGGCGGCCACAGATCCGCGCGTCCGGTTCGTCCACAACCCTGCGTCCCGGACACCCATCGGGCTGAACCTGGCGATCAAGGCCACCCGTCTTCCCATCGTCATCCGGGTCGACGCCCACAGCATTGTCCCGCCCAACTACACGCGGCGCGGGGTCGACACCCTGCTCCGTACGGGGGCCGCGGATGTCGGCGGGCTGATGGCCGCCCGCGGGCGGAACGACCTCCAGCGCGCCGTCGCCGCCGCCTACAACTCCAGCTACGGCCTGGGCGGTGCCGCCTACCACTCCGGGGCGCCCGAGGGCGAGGCCGAATCCGCCTATCTGGGGATTTTCCGCCGTTCCATCTTCGAAGAGGTCGGCTATTACGACGAGTCATTGTGGCGCGGCCAGGACTGGGAGCTCTGCCTGCGTATCCGCCAGGCGGGACACAAGATCTGGTTCGATCCGGAGTTGAGCACCACCTACTTCCCCCGCGAGGACTTCGGACCCCTGGCCGCGCAGAGTTATGCCTCCGGCGTCTGGCGAGGCGAACTCGCCCGCCGGCACCCCGAGGGCAAATCATTCCGCCACCTGCTGCCGCCGACCGCCCTGCTGGCGTCGTCGCTCGGCAGCCTGGCCTGGTTTGTCCCCCTGGCGGGTTCCGGAGGGCTGAAACGCACCCTGCTCAGCGGAATCCGTCTCGCGCCCCTGGCCTACCTGGGAATGATCGGATATGCCGCGGTGACCACGGAGAGCCTGGGGCCGACCCAGCGGTTGCTGCTGGCCCGGGTCCTGCCAACAATCCACTTCCCCTGGGCCGCAGGGTTCATCCGTGGACGCCTGCGTGGCTCAGGCCAGACGGTCGATGCAGGTCGTAGACGGTGCGGGAAGACAAAATGAGCACGGACGCCTCCCGTCCCCACCGGCCGACCCTGGAGCAATTGCGCGCCGTTTGCCAGCCTCCCGAGGTCCGCGCCCGGCGCAACGCCGAGCACTGGACCGCCGAGCTATACCTGCGCCATATCTCGATCTACCTCACCGCCCTGCTGATCCGCACACCCATCTCGGCCAACGGGGTGACGGGGCTGATGATCCTCTCCGGTTGGGCCATGTCAGCCGCGCTGTTCATCCCCGGCATCTGGGGCCCGCTCCTCGCCGTCGTGCTCTCGCAGCTGCAGTTGTACTTCGACTGCTGCGACGGCGAGGTTGCCCGGTGGCGCCAAACCCAGGGGCCCAAGGGCATCTTCATCGACATGGTCGGCCACCACACGACTGAGGCCCTGCTGCCCATTGCCCTCGCCTTCCGGATCGCCCTGGGCCACGGGGAGGACGCCGCGGCGCTCGACTACCGGATCCTGTTCATCGGGGCGCTGGTCGCGTTGCTGCTGGTGCTCAACCGGTCGCTGAGCCTCATGGTCCATGCGGCCCGCGGCATGGCCGGGCTGGGCAAGCTGCCCGATACGGGGCAGGCTCGGGCCATCCCCTCCGCCACCGTGCTGGGCAAGCTGCGCCGCGCGGCACGCTTCCTGCCGTTCCACCGGCTGCTGCACGCCGTGGAATTGAGCCTGCTCTTCCTCGCTGCATCGATCATCTCGGCCCTCGTTGGCCAACCGGGAACTGCCGAAAGTTGGCTGCTGTGGGTCCTGCTCCCGGTCACCGTCTTCGTTGGCCTCGGGCATTTCATGGCCAGCATGGCCTCATCCCGACTCAGCGCCTAGGAGGCAGCCTTGGCCCCTCGCGGCACCACGACCACACCATCGACCATCGGCGTCGTCATCCTCACCATGGGGGATCGGCCACAGGAACTACGGCGTGCCTTCGCCTCCCTGGAGTTCCAGCTGGGCGTCGACATCGACGTCGCCGTGGTCGGCAATGGCTGGGACCCGGCCAGCATGCCCGGCGGCCTGCCGGACGGATTCACGCCGGTCCACCTGGAGGAGAACCTCGGCATCCCGGCCGGACGCAACGCAGGGGTGCCACACGTCCGCGGCGAGTTCATTCTCTTCCTGGACGACGATTCCTGGCTGCCGGATGCCGACTTCCTGTCCGAGGCCGTCGCCCGGTTCCGCAAGTACCCGGACATGGGGATGCTGATGCCGCGCATCGCCGACCCCGAGGACCTCGAGTCCCCACGGCGCTGGATCCCGCGGTTGAAGAAGCGCACTGCCCGGGACTCGAGCAACATCTTCCACGTGGGGGAGACCTGCCTGCTGCTGCCCCGGGAGATATTCGAGGCCACCCGCGGGTGGGCCGGGGGATTCTGGTATGCGCACGAGGGCATCGAGCTGGCGTGGCGGGTCTGGGATACCGGCCATCGGGTCTGGTATGCGGGGGATCTGCGGGTCTGTCACCCGGTCGTCGATCCGCGCCGCCACGGTGAGTTCTACCGGCTCAACGCCCGGAACCGTGTGTGGCTGGCCCGCCGGAACCTGCGCTGGCCCTTCAGCTGGGCCTACGTCGGATCCTGGACGCTGATCAACATCATCCGGCTTCGCAGGGACCGCAATGGCCTGCGCCAGCACCTGGCCGGGCTGGTCTCGGGCTACCGGACCTCGCCCTGGTACCAGCAACCGCGTCCGAAGCTCAGCTGGCGCACCCATCTGCGGATGACGTTGGCGGGCCGGCCGCCCGTCATCTGACCTGCCGTCCCGCGGGAACACGGCCCGAACGGTGGGTGAACGCCGATCGCTTCTCGTCTACAGTAATGGTGGACCCTGCACCCGACGACAGGTTGGAACATGACCAAAACCGTACTCACCTACGGGACCTTCGACCTTTTCCACATTGGGCATCTGAACATCCTGAAGCGGCTGAAGGAAAAAGGCGACCACCTGATAGTCGGTGTCTCCACCGACGGGTTCAACGCCATCAAGGGCAAGAAGCCGATCGTCCCCTTCGACCAGCGGATCGAGATCGTCCGGTCCATCCGGTATGTCGACGAGGCCATCCCGGAAGACAACTGGGAACAGAAGCGCCTGGACATCGACAAGTACGAGGTGGACGTCTTCGGAATCGGTGATGACTGGCGCGGGAAATTCGATGACCTCGAGGACCGGGTCGAGGTCGTCTACCTGCCGCGCACCAGCGGCATTTCGACCACGGAGATGAAACGCATCCTCAGCGCCTTCGACGAACGCCATGTCGCGGAACTGAAGAAGACCTTGGACAGCCTCAGTCAGATCGTCAAAGAGCTCAGTTGATTGACACGTCGAGACACGTTCACGTCTCCCAAATCGATACACAAATGGGCTTCCGTGCACACCGCCGGAAGAACGACTACAGGAGTAGCCATGGAACCCAATAAGACGTCACGCCTGGCCCGGAGGATCCGGCGAAATGTGTCGGGCGTCTTGGCGAATCGTTCGAGCTCCACAGGTGAACCCGCCATGGAGGGCTCGTCAGATTCCCGGCAGGGGTGGACTGAACTGAGTGTCGACGAAACAGTGCAGTCCTTGCCGGAGCGTCAGTTCTTCATGGTCGTGTTCACGGTCGGAGCTACGTTCGGCGGTATGACTGCGATGTGTCTCAAACGCGCAGAACTCTTCTCCAGGGAGGGTAGAACCTCGACCGTTTTGACTTTCGATGCCTTCGCCGATTATCCGCTACGTGTCAAGGAGCTGCGCGCAAACGCGCAGCTCGCGCCGAAGGTCCACTTCAAGAACATCTTCCAGGAACTGTCGGAAACAGTCCTGGGCGGGGCCATCGAGTCGGACGGCCAGCGCGTCGATGCCACGCCTGGCAAATTGGCCTCACAGGATGGCGGTCCCCAAGTAGAAAAACGTCACGACGGCAGTATTTTCCGGGAGCGGTACGCTCTGGCGGCTGACGCCGAAACGGACGCTCTTCGAATCTACTATCGACCAGATGGCACCATCTTCCTGATCGACCGCGTCACCGACGAGTCGGGCAGCCGCGCAATTGAGGTAGTTAGGCCAGACGGCAGCGTACACCGGGCATTCCAGGGTCCCGGAGCGTTCTACCGATGGTGGATCGACCTTCTCGTGGCCGATGAACCCTCTGCCGTCATGGTCGATAGCGCATTCGCCGCCCGCTTCATCGCTCCATGGAACCAAGGTGAGCATCTCAAGGTCGCCCTTGTGCACGTCAACCACGTCAAGGAGGGCTCCAATCCGATGACCGGCGTCGTTGGCGCCGTCCGGAATGCCACGTTCAAGAGTGCGCCCGACTGGGACGCAGTCGTGTTCCTGACAGACCGCCAGAAAAGTGATTTTTCCCGTCGGTTTGGTGAACGAAGCAACGTATACCGGGTCCCGAACCCCCGGCAGCGGGTCACGGAGCTGCCGGCATTCAAGCATCGGAATAGGATGCGCGGCGTGTCGGTGACGCGACTGGAGAAGGTCAAGAACGTCGATCAGACGATTGCGATCATGAAGGCGGTGCGTGAACAGGTTCCTGAGGCGTTCGTGGATGTATATGGCACTGGTAGCCAAGAAAAAGCGTTGCAGCTCTTGGCAGAACGAGCGGGCATGTCCGAAGGGGTCCGTTTCCGAGGGCACATTACCAATGCCGCCGATGAGTTCTCCTCCGCGGGCTACTGCGTCTTTCCCAGCCACTACGAGGGACTTCCCCTGGCCATGATGGAAAGCTTGGGACGGGGTTGCCCCGTGGTCTCCTACGACATCGACTATGGGCCTTCAGACCTGTTAGAGGACGGAACGAACGGCTTCCTGGTGCCCAGGGATGACGTGCATGCCGCCGCAGAGAGGATTGTCCGGCTGATCCGCGACGCCGAACTCCAGGAACGTATGTCAAAGCGGGCTTGGGAGCGGGCAGAAATGTTCGGCGAGGAGGCCGTTGTCGCACAATGGGCACGGGTACTCAACGATGCCACCGAGCGAAGGGCCTACAACATCCGCGTTCAGGAATCTTCGCTTGCAGTTGAAAGCATCGCCTTCGACACGCAGATGAACTTCACGGTTAAGGGCAGATTGACTTTGAAAGTCACTGGAAACTCCGCCGTCGCTCCCGCCATCCGCGTGGTCTTGAGGTCACGGGCAAGTGGGGAGATTGTCGCGGAATCCGCCGTGGCGAGTCAGGACGCGGGCGGCGGCTCCTTCGACGTCAATGCTACGGTCAGGCTGCCAGCCGAGACCTTGGATATCCTGGATAGCTCTATCGAGTGGTCTTGGGAGAATGCTGCGAATATTCACCGGATTAGCGTTCCTGCGGGTCGCGGAAAACATTTCCCCTACGCGACGGCCCACGGAAATGTCAGCTTCAAGGGCGGCTAGCGGGATCGGCCCCCCGTAGCCTGTCTCGGTGGCACCGCCATATCGCGAGTTGGTGAGGCGCATGGTTCCCCCGCGGAATGGCCCGCAGCTATATTGGGGGGCCCGGACCCGATAGGCGCCGGGCATAAGCGTATATAAGATATGCACGCAGGCTTGATGGCCGAACGTCCCGACGTTGCAAAGTCGATAGCCGTCGTTGCGACTAGCGTCTGCGAAGTCGAGGTAGTTCAGAAATTTAAGTGCATCGCTATGGCTTCCACTGAAAGCAATTCTGCGCCAAGGGCTGTGTCAAATCTGAACCGCCTACGCAATCTTCAGCCGTTCAATCATTCGCGACCCCTGTAACCATCCGTTGGCTCGTTGGTAATCTACGGATAGTCCGGGATGCCATAGGTCAATGAGCTCTGAATTTCGCCTCTGCGCCACAATCCCGGGCCTGTCGCTGGAACGACGGTCCAGAGTTACCTGACCAGCGGTGCAATGAACACTTGTGCGCTCTGATTCCCCAGCAGTTTTGCCTGCTCGGCGCGGAACTCGTCATGCTGTCCCACCGATTGGACCGGCCTATCTACCCTCGATCGCCCGTCTGTGAATCTCCCGGTAGTCGCCACATAAGTCACGGTCGTGTTGGCATCGGCAAGGACACGCCTGCCGCCCCGCCCGGCAGTGCCCCCCCGAAGCGGATCACCAGGCCATTCTGGGCCGGGTGTAGACAAGTGCGGTCAGCCTCGCGCCTTCAATGTCGCACGGATCATTATCCTTGCCCGCCGAGACTGAGCATGAGCTCAACTGCACGCTTCGTCGCCTGCCCGTCGGCGCCCGGATTGTACCGGTCGACGAAACCTTCGATTTCCCGCATAGTCGCTTGTGGATCGTCAAGAAGCACACGGACTGCGTCCAGGAAGCCAGCCTCCGTGGTTTCCACGGGGCCAGGCACCGATTCCTCGTAATCGAGGTAGAAACCGCGCAAGTTGTCCCTGTAGAGATCGAGATCGTAGGCGAAGAAGACCATCGGACGTTTCAATATGCTGAAATCAAAGAAGACAGACGAGTAGTCCGTGACAAGCAAATCCGATGCCAAGTACAGGTCCTGGATGTCCGGGTAGGCAGAAGCGTCGATCACGAACTCTCGGAGGTGCTCCGGAATGTCGATTTTTCCGGCAACCAACGAATGCATCCGGAGAATCAATATGACATCCGGTCCGACTGCGTCGTGGAATCGTTCGAGAGAGAAGGGCAGCTCGAAGCCAAACCGACCACCGCCGACCGACTGGTCGTCGCGGAAAGTCGGTGCGTAAAGGACCGTGCGCTTCGTTTCCGGTATGCCCAGCTCCCGCCGGACCTCCTCGGCCCGCGAAAAACGGCCCGGCCCGACGAGAACGTCGTTGCGCGGGTAGCCAAGCTCGACGGATGGACCCGCATAGTGGTAGGCGCTGCGGATGGCTCTCGTCGCATAGGGGCTTGGCGATAACAGAACCGACCATTGGGCAGCCGCGGTGGTCACTCGATCGAGGTAGCCCGCGTCGCGTCCGTGGATTTCCTCGATGTCCGCAGCCATCTTCTTCAACGGTGTTCCATGCCACGTCTGCATATAGACGCGGTCTGGACCGCGCTTCAGATAGTGCGGCAAGTTCTGATTGCTGACCCAGTATTTGGCCCGACCGAAGTACCAGAAGTACTCGGGCGAGTATCGCTTGACAACCTTCGTCCGGGGGTCAGGCATCACCGCGCGGCCGCGCACCGACCAGATGCGGAGCCTAGGATCGTCCCGGCGTACCAGTTCGTCATAGATGGCCTTGGGACTGTCGTTGACCTGGCGTCCCAGGCCACTTTCAAAAACGACTACCTGAGGATCCGGCGGCAGAAGGGACAGAGCCTTATACAGTGCCCGCATCAATGGATGATATTGCTTGCTCCGACGGAATACCTTGAACAGCAGCCCGCGTAGTTCAGCCAGCCCTCCGGTGCGATTGGGGAAGCGAGGACGGTCGACAGCCTCCACAGCGGCGAAAATCCGTTCGCAATTGAGGGTGTCCCGGTGCGCGATGTAGCGGTCGGCCTTGGCCTTGTCGATCTCGGCCATCTGCATCCCGTGCGCCACGACGGTGGCAATTTCGCTGATCAGTTCGGACGCAGTCAATTTAGACGGCCCCGGGAGCTCAGCGTCCATGTCCATATGCGGCTGGGTGCGTTGGAACATGCGTGCCCGGTCGAATTGGAAGAATAGAACCGGTTTGTGTAGGAAAGAAAAGTCCCACGCAACACTTGAGTAGTCCGTGATCAGGAGGCCACTTTCCTTGAGGAGTTGTTGGACGTCGCGTTCACCTTGGACGATAGTGCGGACCGGTGCGCCGTCGAAGTAGTGGGCATAGGCTTGCATGTTCGGGTGGAGGTTGAAAACCACGTCGAGGTCCTTTTCCTCGATCAGTGTTCTGAAGTCAGGGCTCTCCAAAAGCTCGAGCCATGACCGGAGGTAAGTTGACGCCGCGAATTGCCGGTCCGTATGCAGCCAATCCCGCCAGGTGGGCATGATCAGTACCTGCCGGGGCTTGAGCGGGGTATCCGGCGCAAAGAGCGTGTCGAAGCGAGAGAGCCCGGTGACTGCCACCTCCCTGGGGTCGTAACCGAGATCCTGGACGATGAATTGTTTTTCGCGCTCGGAGCTGACGATGAACAGATCTGTCGTGAACGATGCAGACATCTTGCCGTATGTCGAGGCCATCCACTTCATGGCGATGACACCATGCTGCAGGAAGATATTGCTGGCCCGCACCCGGCCCTCAAAGCCCGGCGCGCGCGTAGGGTACAAGTACGAAGAGTGGTGGGAACCGATGAACCGCTCGGCATGGATGGCAAGCTTGATGTGTTCGGCGGACCTAAAATCCACGATGTGGTCCAGGCCGGAGAGGTTTGAAGCTTCCGGGGACTTTGGGTCCACGACGTAATACGCGTCAATTTCCCGATGGTGCTGGCGCAGGTATCGGAAGAATGCCAAACCGGTGTCTTGGGCTTTCTGCGGCTGTTCTCCCACGATCCATACTCTCCGGTCCGCGGCTGCCGGCAAGAAGCCCGAGAGGGGTTTACGCAGGATGGACACCAGCTGGTCAAAGGCGGGCGTCTCGAACCTTTCCAAACGAAACGATGTGTTCTTCGCTTTCATGGTGTAGTAGGGGATGATCAATGTGGACTCTGAAGTTCCCCGCTGACCTCCCCAGTTCGTGCGTTTTCGGGTGAGGTACGGGGTGCGGCCTACCCGTGCGACGTGAGGTTCATCGAGGGCCGATCGGGTGACGGATTCGATCCACGCGTCGAGGATCACGTCCGTGGGGAGAGGAGACGAGACCAGCGATCCAAATGACATCCGCAGCGTGAAACCATAACGCGCATGCCCAAAATGGTCACGTTCCCATTCGTGATCGCGCTGAATTTCCAGAGGGGACAGCCACCGGTTGGGCAGGCCACGCGCAGTCAACAGAAGGTTTGAGGCCTCCAACCGAGTATGGCGCGTGTAGATCTCACCTCTTAGGGCCAGGATGCCTTCGTTCATACGCAATTTGGATACAACGATCCGCTGGTAGTCAGCGAGCGTTGCGTTCAAACGCATTCCCAGGACTCCGCGACGGTTGACGTACGGCGTGACCTTCGATGGTCCGATGGCAATTTCTTCCAGAGGACCGAGATATGTCTCCGCAAAACGTCCTAAGGTCACCCGATAGATGGCCACGTCCAAGCTCTCCACATCGTCCGGGCGTCCGTTGACGAAGAGGGCACCGCCCATGAGGGAACTACCCGGCGAAGCCACTTCCAAGTAGAGCGTGGCGCGGGCGGAGAACGTGCCGTCGAGAACAGAAGCAGACCAGTCGGCCTCTTCTTCCTCAATGGTGGTTGCAGCGTCCGACGTCTCCGACGGTAAAGGCTCGGCACTCCCAGGATATGGCAGCCCCTGTACGGCATCGGCAACGTGGACAGGAACAGTTGACAGGTCAACTTGGATGTCGAAGACCGTCGAGCCGACGTTCTCCGTCGTACGTCGTCCGATGACTGCGTCGAGATTGACCCATTGCTCCTGGACCTTCAACCAGACGGTGCGCAGAGTGACGTCCTCGCGTAGCTCGACACGTGCATTGAGCCTCTCACCTCGCTGCTCAACGTCGAGTCGGCGCCTGGGACGTGGAGAGGGCAGCGATTGAGCGCGAAAACGGCGCTTCTGCCGTTTGATGAATGCGGAAGCCCTTGGAAGGTAATTCATGAAAAGCTCTCTCTATATGGCACGAGGAGTTCGATGGTCAACGGGCGGGATCAGGCCCCTGGCACTGGTACGAACCACTTGTCGCCCGGGACCGTAGAGCCCCGCCAGTTGTGGAGCTTCGGGTTGTCCATGGACTCCAATGCCGGCTCGAAGTTCCACGAACCATCAAGTTCGTCATACGCGTCTCCGGCGATGGAGGCGATGGCTTCTTCGAAGTTCATCCCGTAGGTACCTACGAGAGCAGTAGCCTTGGACGCTATTTGCTTTTGCCTGTAGGCCTCCGGATCGACCACCATGACGGTGGCGTCGAGGGGAGTGAAGTCGAAAATCTGAGATTGCGAAGCCTGGAAATTCAATCGTAAGGCTGCTTCATGATTCGCCTTCTGTCGGTTGGCCACCCGCCGCAGCATGTCGAATCCACTGGTTCGGCCGTGTTTGCGGTTCGGACGGGCAGCGAGGCCATGGACCTGGCCAACGGAGGCGGCGAGCTCCGAGAGGTCGCCGGAGATCCGGGATGAAGCCGGAAGGTAGATGGCGACCCGAGCGGAGGGCAGCAGGCCAGGCAGAGTGACCAAGGCCATGGCCTGACGTTTACCGGGTGTGAATTTGATTCCACCCACCTCCACGTCGAGCTTGGAGGATTGGACGAAGTAGATCTCAATCTCGGCGAATGCGCGCTTGATGTCCTTGATAGTCCCGCGGTCGAGGTCCGGGGCCACGATCCACCAACGACTCGGCGCCGTGCTCAGGGCCAAAGCGGACGCGATGAGTTCAGGCAACAACCGTTCCTCTCCGCTGCGACAGTCAACAATGACGTCAATGAGCTCCGTCGCGCCTGCGGACAGGGGAGAGGGAGTCACCGACGCACGAAGGTTTGTTTCAAGGTCTGCAAGGTTCCTCTCCTCGATGAGCGGAAGTGGCCCTGCGGCTTCCAAGCGGGCTTGGGCTGCAGCGACGTCCGGAGCACACAGGTGCTGCCAAGTCGCGTAAATCGTCTCCTCGTCGGCGCCGGCCGCAATGAGCGTGATGATCGGTTCCAGCTTTTCAAGTATTCCGTTCCGCATCTGGTCGAAGGCGGCATCCGGGAGGTCGTACAAGCCTCCAAAGCGATTGTCGGAGGGATTTTTAGGGAGAAACGTGACTCGGGAGCCGACGGATCGCGCTGGCAGATAGCTGTGAAGGCGCGATGTGACTACTTTGTCGTAGGTACTGTTGTAGGTCTCCACCCAGTTTCTCGCCTGCTCTAGGTTTTCCACGAGACTCATATCGCGAACACCCTGGACCTCTTGTTTCCTGGAATCTCCGTCGCCTGTCTTGGGCGAATCGACAAAAATGCGTGCATTTCGCGTATCTGGTCCGGGACGGTTGAACACGGTGTCGACGGTGGTGGTCAGACATCCCGAGAAGAAGCTAGGGACGCCCGCCGAAGTGAGGAGCGCGACCGTCTGCCAGTCGCGGCAGCCCACCGGAGCGTAACGACGGAGGTATTCGATGGCCTCGTCCGTCAACATCTCGGGATATCGGATGAAGACGGAGATCGGGATGGGGCGGAGCTGCGGATTGAGTGGGATGTTGTAGCCGAGGCCGAAGCTATCATGCATGAACCAGCCGAAGAGTAGTGCCCACGTAGGGTCGGGCAGATCCTGAAGTGGGTTTGCATCCCGCTGGAGCTCAAATAGGTTGAGCGAGCCCGTGGTTCCTGTGACTTCCCGCTCGGGCTTGACGGTCCTCTTAATGCTTCCGACGAAGTCGACGAGGTCCTGGTCGCCAGTGAAGTTGATGCCGGTGTGACGCACAAGGTGCCCCAGCGAGGCGATGGTTTGGATGTAGTCCCCAATGTTCCGGGTGGCGTTATCGGGCTGTTGGTATCCCAACACCCCAAAATTCACTGTTCCGGGCGTTGTCATCGGCCGTTTGCGCATCTCGCCGCCGGGAAGCCACGTTTCAAGTCGCTTGAGCTCCTTACGGTAGTAGGGGCTACCAGACGGCCCAATCCTTTCCATGCCCGCGTCCATGAGAACCCTTGCCAAGTCCGACTGCCCGGTGTGCATGGCCTTTTGGGCCGTTCGGAGTAGTGCTCGCACACTCCAGTCATCGTGCCTTCGGGCCGCAATATCCTCCCTGAGGATGCTGCCAGCGTCGCCACCAAGGCAGTCGAATGCCGCTGCATAGAATTCCTGGGCTGCTCCGGCGCACTCTTCGCGCCCTGCTACGGTCTGGAAGCGTTCCCACGCGCTCTTTGACGTCCCTGTTTTGAGGAAGCACATGGCCAGAACGATGTCCCCTACAACGGCAGTCTGGTCACGAGCCTGTAACGAGTGGCCCAAGGCCAATGCTTCCCGTGTTCTTCCGAGTCCGAGCATTTCCCGTGCGGTGTCGGTCGCGGCCTCGGGCAACGAGACACCCTGCATGATCCGCTTGGCCAGGTTCGCTTCTACCGACGCCGCGATGGCTGCCTCCACCAGTTGCGGTAGTGGCGAGTCGGGCGCACCCAAAAGCAGTCGAGATACCTCCCGTAATTCGAGGGGACTTCGATCCGTGCCTTGCGAGCCCCCAGGCGCCACAATTCCCGGGGTCTTTCCGGATACCGCAGGGCGTGCACCCGCGGCGCGTTCGACGAGCGGCAGGACGCCGCGGGCCGCGCGTCTGATCAATTTTTTCGTCGCCACTTTGGTAAAGGAGGTGCGGTTGGAAGGCTTGGCGGGGTCGGTAGGCATGTGATGGTGTCCTATCAATTAGGGGATCGGATGTGATTTTACCGGAGCAGCGATCGGCGCGCTGTCCGTGAAGCCCTATCTGTCCAAAGCGGCGCGGACCACGGGCTCCAGGGCCGGAGTCAACGACTCAGCATAGGTTTCGGTGAGATGGGACTCGTCAAAATACACAATGACCCCGCCCACGACGGGGCTACATCGGTCTGGCTCGCAAATGGCGTTGTTCAACGATTCACGCCTGATGTTTCCGTGGAACTCCCCAGCTGCAGCGTAGAGGGGATCCTGGGGCTCCCAGTCGGTGCGCTTTCCCGAGCAATCCTCAGCCCGTCCATCGGCTTGTGCCAGGCAATCCGGGACAGCCCCCAGCGTTGCACCGGGGAAAGGCGTGTCATGGAGCACTAGGACGTTAGTGCCTGCTTCATCCCAAGCCCGTAGGTAGCTCTCATAACCATTTTTCCAGGCATCGTAAGAG
The DNA here is from genome assembly GCF_056680475.1 of Arthrobacter sp. ASL1. Lineage (NCBI taxonomy): Bacteria > Bacillati > Actinomycetota > Actinomycetes > Micrococcales > Micrococcaceae > Arthrobacter > Arthrobacter sp. ASL1. Next base: position 559,112 of record NZ_CM155284.1, on the reverse strand, counting down.
TTCTTGGCGGTATGTCCCTGTACTGGAAGGACATTTCGTTCGGTCGTGATCACGAGGTCGTATTTGTCCCCAGAGGTAGCCTCAAGTACGTCTTTTCCCCAGGCGTTGCAGGCTTGAGCCGTCTTCGGGCTGCCGTAGGCAAGTTCCGCGTCCGTCGCGGTGCAGGTCGAGGCAAAGTACGTCGTGATCTCCCAACCGTTGCGTTTCGCCACATCGATCAGCGGAGCAAGCCACTGTCCGGCGTGTGAATTTCCTACCAGCGCTACCTTGGTCTTGCCCGACCCGTAAGTGCAGGTCTTCATCTTGTAGGGGCTTTTGATGAGGCAGCCATCGTCGTACAGGACGGGTTTGTCCTCAGCGGCGGCAGCAGGGGACATCAGGGCGGGAACATCGCGCTGATCCGCGCACTGGTCGGCATCAAGTAAGGCGTTGGCACCGAAACACGGTCCACCCTTGAGTGTTGCCACCCGTTGTTCCTGCTTCTGATCCGAATGTTGGACCGCCATGATCTGTCCGCTCGCCCCCACGGCAACGATGGCCATCCCCGCAGCGGCGGTGAGGAGTGCCCTTCGCGTGGGACGAGGACCCCGTGGCTGCCTGAAGCGATCTTCAATGAGTAATTTCGAGCCTGCGGCAAGGACGATGGTGACTAAACCGATGGCGACATTGACCCAGAACGTTCGATCTCCGAGTACCTGCTCGGCGAACACGATGAGTGGCCAGTGCCAGAGATAGATCGCATACGAGATGCCTCCAATCCATTGGATGGGTGGCCACGCGAGGAAATGCCCCGGTGCCCCAGAACCCTGCGCATGGGACCAGATGACCAAAGCCGTGCCAGCGACCGGTAACGTCGCTGCAACCCCCGGATACGGCATGGAAGAGTTCAAGAAGAGGCCTGCGGACGCGACCAAGGCAATGCCGGCCCAGGCGAGCATGGAAGAGAACAACGGGCTGACGACCCTTTTGGACAGGGGGATCAGGGTGGCTACGGCGCCTCCCGCCGCTAGTTCCCAAATGCGGGTGTGGGTCACGAAATAGGCGCTCTCTGGGCTCGACGTCGTCAGTAAGACTCCCGTAATGAAGCTCAGCACGCACACTGCCAACACGGGCACCCTGATGCTCGACCGGTTCCAGGATTTGGTGATACGGAATAGCACGAGAATGAGTATCGGCCAGAGAAGATAGAACTGCTCTTCAACCGAGAGCGACCAATAGTGCTGCACAGGCGATGCTGCGCCCTGGGCGGCCAGGTAATCTACAGAATCGGCCGCGAATTTCCAGTTGGAAACGTAGAAGGCGGCTGCGATGACGTCTGCAGCAGTCGATTTCCACTGCGTCTGCGCCCCAATCAACCACGATGCCAGAAGAACAACTCCCAAGACCGTCAGAGCCGCGGGTAGAAGTCGACGTACACGCCTGGCCCAAAAGTCCGCAAGATCCCGCGCGCTACGTGGTGGCCGGGCGATCAAGTGCGAGGTGATCAGGTAGCCCGAAATCACGAAGAAGACATCGACACCGACAAATCCGCCGCTAAAGGCATGGGGCCACAAGTGGTAGATCACCACCATGCCAACGGCAATTGCCCGCAGACCCTCGATGTCCGCCCGGAATTTTCGCCGTGTAGCGGTCGGAGGCTGCGTCATGTGTTCTCCTTCATCTTCGTGCCCACGGCATCTTCGACGCTGTCTCCCCAGTAACAGCGTGGCCCGACATGCACGGCACATCATCTTTAGTACTCGATTTACGTTTCCTACCGGCGCCATCCCCGCGCGCGGTCTCTTTCCAATTTCGTCGATGTGAACGGCGAAGTCAGGGCTTTTGCGATGCTGGCCAATCTGCCTGGGCTGTCCGGACCGCGTTGATACTCGCAGAGATGAACATATCCGTTGCGGAATCACCTGTGGGCCCAAAGACGTATTCACGGTACTTGAGCTGGCGTTCAGTGGGTCCCGAACGCGCCATCAACTTCAATTGATCGACGATATCGCTTGGCAGATGCCCAGCCCAAACGGGCACGGACTCTTCCAAAAGATCAGTGGCTTCGTCTCCTGTCGATGGATTGCTGTCGGCGGGACGAGCACTTGCGCGGCATACGACGGTAGGAATGCCTAGACCTATCGAATCCATGGTCATCGCCGAGATGTCGCCCACGAAGACATCTGCCTCTGCAAAGGAGTCGTACGTGCTCGGGCTCGTGTCAACCACTGCACGATCGTAACCGGAACTGCGCATGAGGGACCGAATTTCATTGTGCGCGTCGGCGTAGGATTTCGAGTTCTGGCCCGTTTTCGGATGGGGGCGGTAGACAACGCGAACGGTAGGGTCCGCCAAGAGCGTGCGGATCAACTCTCCACCGATGGATGCCACCGAACCATACGCCATTTCGGGGCTGTCACCTTCCCACGTGGGGCCATACATGACGGTGCAGCGCGAACTCAGATTCTTCGGCATACGCCGAATCCCGTCCAACTGCGGTCGGCCGACACGGACGAGGTGTGAGGGATCGAATCTCGGGATGTTCGCCATGATTCGGTCGACTGCGGCGTCGCCTGCGACGAACACAAAGTCGTAGGCCTTCAGCTGATTGGACACCATTGAGATCTTGCCGCTCTCCCCGTGGCTTAGATGGATGTGAGCAGGCCCATTGATCCGGAGGACGGTGAAATTGGCTTGGTTGTTATTCACGTAGAACACTGCGCGGATCCGATGCGAGCGGATCGCCTGCTCTACGGCAGAAGAAGTCTTCGCCAACACGATGGTGAGTCGCGTACGCGCGGACAGGAGCTGGGCCACATGCGGGTCCTTGACGATAAGGAGGACCGGGGACACATCATTCGCCAGCCTCTCCAACGCAGGTAACCACTGACCAATTTGATAGAGACCGTGAAGGGTGTCAGCGAAATAGGCGGCGAACGACGCTTCATCGACGCGCGGGCGATTCCTGAGGGCCTGCATGGCTGGACGAGTTCGAAGCAGGGAGTCGACGTGCTGGATCAAACGGTTATGAGCGCGGCGTATCGTGGTAGCAATGGCCATGGGCCAACCCTAGCGCCTCCGGAATATGTGCCTGTGCAGGGGTTGGTAGGCTGGAATCCAAGCTATTGCCGGGATCACTGACCGGCCCACAGCCCACTAGACCGGCTGGGCGTGGCCATTTGAAGAGGAATCGGGAGCAAATGGTGCGACTGCGGGGAATGCTCGGTCAGGTGGTGCCACCTGGGCTTCTCCTCCAGGGGATGGCTGCCCTGCGCCGCAGAGGTCTGCCGACGGATCTCTGGACGCTTGACGGCGTCCGTCGGCGGCAAGTCGAGCTTGCCTCTGCAGTCCTTTCGAGTCTTCCGTGCACCTATCGCAGGGTTTGGAGCCGTGGAGAGTGGTGGCACGTCGTGGACGACGATGTCTTCGGGGCCGCCCGTCAAGCATTGACCCAGAACACTAGCCGCGACTTTGAACTGCTGTCGGTGCGACCATCCATGGAGTCCCCCTCGGCAACCGGAACGTGGCGATTGTTTGATCGACGGGATATTCGCCCGTCCAGCCCCTATACCCGTGCCCTAGGTGCGCCAATCATCTTCAACCCTGCCGGGGCACCACGCAATGGCCGAGACCTTCTGGCTGTCGATTTCCCTATCGATGTCGTCTACACGTGGGTCGACGGGTCGGATCCGGAATGGCGCCGGCGGCGCCACGAGGCGTCACTTGCATGGGGTGCGGAGCGGCTGGCAACTGCCAACGATGAAGGCCGGTTCGCGTCGAATGACGAACTAAGGTTTTCGTTACGTTCACTGGAGGCCTTTGCGCCGTGGGTAAACCACGTCTACCTCGTGACTGCGGGCCAGGTACCGGCATGGCTGAATCCCGACGCGCCAGGTCTCACCGTCATCGATCATCGGCAGATCTTCGACGATCCTGAAGCGTTGCCCACCTTTAACTCTCATGCCATCGAGTCCAACCTGCATCGAGTTCCCGGGGTGGAAGAACACTTCATCTACGCCAACGATGATGTGTTCTTCGGGCGCCCAGTGGACCCGGAGGACTTCTATGTTTCCAACGGGGCTGCCCGTTTCTTCCCTAGCAGGAAGCCGTGGGAGGCAGGTGATGGAGCGTTGCCAGTCGATCGCGCCGCACAGAACAACAGCAAGGCACTCGAGCTAGTGTTCGGGCAAGCCGGGCATTTCAAAATGAAGCACACGCCGCATCCACAGGTTGTTTCGACTTTGAGGGCCATCGAAGCAGAATTTCCTGACCAGGTGCGACTCACGGCGGCTGCTAGATTCCGCAGCAGTTCGGATCTTTCAATCCCCTCGGCGTTGGCCCACTATTTCGGGCTCAAGTGGGGTCGTGCGGTCCCGTCGGACATCGACTACCAGTATGTTGACTGTGGGCGCGAAGATGTACGGCTGCAACTAGCGAGACTGATCTCGAGAAAACCAGTCCAGGTGTTTTGCCTCAATGAGGTCGTGAGGGGACGGGGATCACAGGTCATCACCGACGTCGCCAGACGGAGATTCCTTGAGTCCTATTTCCCACTCTCCTCGAGTTATGAACAAACAGGAACGGGTAGGACGGCCGGATTCACGGGATGACGGCCGACTCCAAGGTGCCGCGTTTGAATGCGGCGGCGTTGGCGGGCTATGATGTAACGTCGGTCTTTGTTCTACAGGAGTACTCATTAGCGATAAGCGTTCAGATCTTCCATCGTCACACGGAATAGATCGCAGCTCGCCGTTGGTCTTTTCGGCCAAGGAATTCGGGGGCCCCCCCGGTTCCATGAAGACTCTTGAACGGACCGTGCCCGCTCCACGTGAAATGGGGGCGGCACTGATCGGAATCGAAGAGGGATCGAATATAGATCTGGATCTTCGATTCGAGGCCGTACACGAGGGAATCTTGGTTTCCGGCACGGCATTCTCGGAAGTTTCCGGGGAATGTGGCCGGTGCCTGGAGCCCATCGCGTACGACCTCGAGTCCGACATACAGGAGCTGTTCTTCTTCGAGGGTAATGAATTGCCCGAGGATGAGGACACCGACCAGCACCAGATCATCGATGACTATATCGACCTGGAGCCGGTGCTCCGGAACGCAGTGGTGACCGCGCTGCCGTTCCAACCGGTGTGCCGGGAGGACTGCGAAGGCCTTTGCGCTGAATGCGGTATCCGCCTTGCGGACGAACCTGGTCACCACCATGAGATCCTAGATCCCCGCTGGGCAGCCCTGACCGGGCTGACCGGCACCGCCGCAGACCATGCGGCATCGAGTACAGATTCAGTCGAGAGAGAAGAGAGTTAGCCGTGGCTGTTCCCAAGCGGAAGATGTCCCGCTCGAATACCCGCGCCCGTCGGTCCCAGTGGAAGGCAACTGCGCCCAACCTGGTCAAGACCGTTGAGAACGGCCGCGTGACCTACAGCCTGCCGCACCAGGCAAAGGTCGTGACCGACTCCGCCGGCACCGAGCTGTTCCTTGAATACAAGGGGCGCAAGGTAGCAGACGCCTAACAACGTCTGATGCCTTCAACAGAAGAGCTTTTGAAGCGTCTCGGGGTCTCCATTGACCCCGAGACGCTTCGTCTTGCGCTCACTCATCGCTCATATGCCTACGAGCATGGCGGCCTACCCACCAACGAACGTCTCGAATTCCTCGGCGATTCGGTACTCGGTTATGCCGTCACGGACCACCTGTACCGCACCTATCCGGATCTTCCGGAAGGCGACTTGGCCAAACGACGCTCGGCTGTTGTCAGCACCCGGGCGTTGGCCGGCATCGCACGAAGCCTGGAAGTAGGCCAGTACATTCTTCTGGGCCAAGGTGAACGGCTCACCCGGGGCGCCGACAAGTCATCCATCCTGGCCGACACCATGGAGGCCCTTATCGGTGCCACGTTCCTCAGCGAAGGCCCCGACACGGCCCAGGACCTGGTCATGCGTCTGGTTGGCCCCCTGCTGGTGGATGTCGACAACCTTGGTGCGGGAACCGACTGGAAAACCGCGATCCAGGAGATTGCCGCTTCCCGCAAGCTCGGAGCCATTGAATACGTGATCACCGGCACCGGACCGGATCACGCCCGCGTCTTCGAGGCAACGTTGAATATCGGCAAGACCTCCTACGGTACCGGCACCGGTCCGTCGAAGAAGGAAGCCGAGCAGGAAGCTGCCGCCGTATCCTACCGCCTCTTGGTTCCCCCCGCTCCGGTGGACGATCCCGGAATGCAGGCTGCCCGCTAGCGCATGCCCGAACTTCCCGAAGTCGAGGTGGTCCGTCGCGGACTCGAATCCTGGGTCTCCGCACGGGGCATCGACGGCGCTCGCGTCCACGACCCGCGATCGGTCCGCCGCCACCCCGGTGGGCCGGACGACTTCGCTGTCACCGTCACCGGGACAACCATCACCGAAGCCGTGCGCCGCGGAAAGTTCCTCTGGATGCCCCTCGAGGGGCTCCCAAGCAGCACGGCGCTGGTGGCACACCTCGGGATGAGCGGCCAGCTGCTCGTGGAGGAGCCCGACGCGGCGCCGGAAAAGCACCTCAAGGTCACCCTCGAATTGGGAGAGAGCCCGGGAAAACCCGGTGAACTGCGCTTCATCGACCAACGGATATTCGGCGGCCTGTTTCTTTCCCCTCTGATCCCCACCGTTGACGGTGCCCCGGGCGGACACGGGTCGGCACGCCCGAGCATCCCGCAAGCCGCGGCTCACATTGCCCGAGATGTGCTGGATCCAGCGTTCGACGTCGAGCTCTTCCATGGGAGGCTCCGGGCGCGACGCACCAGCATCAAGCGGGCGATCCTCGACCAGAACCTGGTGTCTGGCGTCGGGAACATCTACGCCGATGAGGCGTTGTGGCAGGCGCGAATGCACTATGCGCGTCCCACGGATACGATGCGCCGAACCGATACCGATCGCCTTTTGGACGCCTTGCGGTCCATCATGAACCGTGCACTGGAGGCCGGCGGCACGAGTTTCGACCAGCTCTACGTCAATGTCAACGGCGCATCCGGCTATTTTTCACGGTCTCTAAATGCCTACGGCCGAAACGGAGAGCCCTGCCGTCGGTGTGGGGACGCGGCCGTGGCCTCGTTGATCCGTCGCGACCCGTTCATGGGACGATCGTCGTATACGTGCCCGACCTGTCAGCGGGTGCCCAGGAACGCCCGGTTCTAGCTTCCGAATTCCGACAGGACGGCATCACTAAATAGCGTCCACGCCTCCACGGCCCATGGACCGAAGTCGCGGTCCGTCAAGGCCACGCATGCCAGACCGGAAGTGGGGTCGACCCAGAGGAACGTGCCGGATTGCCCGAAGTGCCCGAAGGTCTGCGGCGAATTGCCGTTTCCGGTCCAGTGTGGATCCTTGGTGTCGCGCACTTCGAACCCCAGGCCCCAGTCGTTGGGCTTTTGGCGGCCGTACCCGGGTAAGACACCATCCAGACCGGGGAATTGGACAGTGGTGGCCCGCGTCATCGTGGTGGAGGACACCAAGGTGGGGCGATGGAGTTCGGCGGCGAACCGACTGAGGTCCTCCACCGTCGAGGTGGCATCCGCGGCCGGCGAGCCGTGCAAACCGGTGGATTCCATGCCCAGTGGTTGCAGGACCGCTTCCGAGAGGTAGTCGGCAAAGGCGATGCCCGTCTCCTGCTGGAGCGTCTGGCCGAGTACGTCGAAGCCGGTGTTGGAGTAGATCCGACGGGTCCCAGGAGCGGCGCGGACGACGTCGGAGGAAAAGTCGTAGCCGCTGGCGTGGGCCAACAGGTGCCGAACCGTCGAACCTTCCGGCCCGGCGGGCAGGTCCAGTGCGAGTGCTTCTTCCTCCAGGGCGACGAGCAGGGCATAGGCCGACAGCAATTTGGTGACCGAGGCCAAGGGAAAGACCCGATGGGTATCGCCACGACTGGCTACTGTCGCCCCCGAGGAGTCAAGGACGGCCGCAGCGGCATGGGGCACTGGCCATGAGTCGATCTGTTCCAGGGAAGCCATCACGGCCTTTCTAAGCGGGGTCGGCGCGGTTCAGGGTGGGAGCCGAGCCGCCGTAGTGTGCGGCGAGCCGGACGAGGCCTTCGTCGATGGACACGGTCGGCGCCCACTGGAGGACTTCCCGGGTGGTGCGCTGGTCGAACCAGTGGGCCGTCGAGAGCTGTTCGGCCAGGAACCTGGTCATGGGCGGCTCGTCGCTGACCCACCCCCTGCGCAGTGCAGCCACCCAGGCCCGCTCAAGGACCGAACCGGCGGCCCGGGCCACCGGACCCGGGACACTGAACCCGGGGGCGGGGACGCCCCCGGCAGCGCAGATGCCGGCGATCAGTTCGCCGACCGGGCGTGGCTCCCCATTGGTGACGACCAGGGGGCGCCCGTGGGTCGAACCGATCCGTTCTAGGGCCTGGACGATCGCCGCGGCAGCATTGTCCACGTAGGTCGTGTCGATCAGGGCAGTTCCGCCGTCGAGCAGGGGCAGCCGGCCGGTGCGGGCCCGGTCGATGACGCGTTCGACCAGCTGGGTATCCCCGGGGCCCCACACGACATGCGGCCGCACGACGGCGACCCGGAAATCCGGCGCGTCGGCGGCAAGTGCCAGCACTTCGGCGGCCGCCTTGGAGCGGGCATAGTTGCCCCGCGCAGCCGTGGGGTCGGCGGGGCCGGCACCCTCGCCGACGATGGACGAGCCGAGGTGGGCGACCGACGGTGAGGAAACGAAGACGAAGTCCGGCACATCTGCTGCGCGGGCGGCCTCGAGCAGATGGCGGGTACCGTCGATGTTGGTCGCGACGAACTCCTCCCACTCGCCGGTGAAGGAGACCTTCGCGGCGAGGTGCACGACGGCGTCAACGCCGTCAACCGCGCGGGCCACTGCGGCCCGGTCCGTGACTGAGCCGCGCACCAATTCGGTCCCGGGGAGCGTTCCGGCACCGCGGTGGAACGTCCGGACGCGGTAGCCGCGGGCGAACAGGTCGGCGGCGACCGCACGCCCGAGCATGCCACTGGCCCCCGTGACGAGAACGAGGCCGCCCTGGCGTGGGCCGGTCACGGTCGGCCGCTTTTCCGGCCTGACAGGAGCGTGCCGGCCCAGGCGGAGAGTGCGCTGCGATCGATCTTCGAGTTGTGCCGGATGTCCGTGGGCATGTCCGGGATGGTGAGGACCGCCGAGACCTGGATGCCGGTCCGCTCGAGCACGGTGCTGCGTACGTTCTGGGTGGTCGCCGCGTCCAGGAGGCCGGCACGGCGGGACTTCGGGTCGGTTTCGACGATCACGACGACGGCCTGTGTCCCCGCAGGGCCGACGCCGACGACGGCGGCACGCCGGATCCCGGCCACGGTCTCCGCGGCCAGTTCGGCGGCCACCGGGGTGCGGACGCCGAGGGGCGTGGTGATGAGGTGTCCGAGTCGCCCCTGGACCCAGAGGCGCCCGTCGGCATCGAGATGGCCGACGTCGCCGGTGTGGTGCCATCCTGGATGGACCGCGCTGGCTTGCTCGGTGATCCACAACCGGTCGTAGCGGTCTTTCACGTGCGGGGCGCCGACGACGATTTCGCCCAGGACGTCCGGCGTCTCGCCCAGGGTATCCGTGACGGATCCATCCGCGGCGAGCGGGGCGATCCTGACCTGGGCCCCCGCCACGGGGGTGCCGACGCAGACGCCGTCACCGTTCCCGGCCGCGAGGATGCCCTCGAGGCTGATGTCGGTGACGGGAAGTGCCTCGGTCATGCCGTACGGCGTGTGGACCTTTGCCCGTGGTGCCAGCTGCTGGACCCGCTGCAGCAGCCGGGCACCCAACGGTGCACCGGCGGAGAGCAGCAGGTCCACCCGTTCCAGCGCTGCCCGCTGCACGGCGTCCATGCCAGCGGTGGTGGCCAGGACATTGACCAGGGCGGCCGGCGAAGCGAAGACGATCGTGGCGTCGATGGCAGCGGCAGCGTCGGCCAAGGCGGACGCGGTCAGCGTCCGGGGCGAGGTGACATCCATGTCCGGAGTCACCGAGACGGCCCCCAGGGCGGGCCCGAGGAGGGCGAAGGGAGCGAATCCGGCCACCAGTGCGTCGCCGGGCTTGAGGCCGTAGGTGGCCTGCAGGGTGTCGCGCATCGCGGCCAGTTGGCGGTGAGTGTAGACGACGCCCTTGGCCGGTCCCGTGGAGCCGGAGGTGAAGAGCACCGCGGCATCGGCATCCGGATCGGCTGTCTCGAAAGCGGCACCATCTTCGGCCATGGCCGACGACCCTCTGCGCTCGAGGTCGGGGATCGTGGTGGTGACACCGAGCAGGCGGCGTTTGGCGGGGGAGAGGTCACCGACGGCAAGGCGTTCGCCGGGCCAGTTGAGGGCGCGGGCACCGACGAGGGCGCGTTCAATGCCGATCAGGTAGCCGGGCCCCGCCCCGCGGATGGCCCGCCCGAGGCCGCGAGTCCCCAGTCCGGCGTCGGCGACGACGATGACCGCGCCCAGTCGCAGGCAGGCGTAGATCAGGGCGGTGAGCTCGGAACTCGGGGGGACCAGCAGGTTGACCCGGTCCCCGCGCCGCACGCCGAGCTTGGCGAGGCCGTGCGCGATGGCGTCGACCCGTCGGGCGAGCGAGGCCCACGAGACGGACCGGGAGAGGCGGGTGGATCCGGCGGCCGGCAGCATGTCGACCACGGCATCGGTCTGGTCGTCGCGGCGTGCGTCGAGTTCGGAGAGCATGCTGCGGAATTCCGTACCGGACATACCCGCGGAGGCGTCTCCGTCGTCCGCTGCCGTGGGGCCCTGGCTGGATGTGGGGAGAGCTCCGGCCAGCCATTCCAGAAGCGGGGTCGCGATGTCGCGGTCCTCGGGGAGCAGGTGCCCGGCACCCTCGAAGCGGTGCACGTCGGCGTGCGGCAGTCGGTCCATCAGGTCGCGCAGGTAGCGGTCGGAGAAGATGGGGTCGCGGGGTCCCCACATCATCAGGGCGGGCACCGACAGCGTCCGGAGATCCGTCGAGATGGACTCCAACGCGGGCCAGCTGGGGTGTCCCGGCTGGGCGGGGATGTCGGCCACGAAATTGGCCACACCGGCCCGCTCGGCGACCGTGGCGTACGGCTCCATGTACGCCGCCTTCACGTCGGCGGACAGCTGCGGATGCGCCAACGCGTGGGTCACCTTCAGGAAGGCGGGGGTGGTCTGGGTGCCCCAGCGGTGCACCGCGGGGTGCAGGGCCAGGGAGAGGGCCGGCGGAGGCGAAAATCCGGCGGGGTGCACTGCGGTGTTGGTCAGGACGATGCCGGCGAGCAGGTCGGGGTGCCGGGTGGCCCAGCCGAGCGAGATGAGCCCGCCCCAGTCATGGCCCAGCGTCACGACAGGGCCTGTCAGGTCGAGGGCGCCGGTGAGGTCGCCCAGGTCGGTGACCCGGTCCTCCAGGCGCCGGAAGGTACCGGTTCGGTCGGAGAAGCCCATGTCGAGCTGGTCGACGGCGATCACGCGCCACGGGGTCTCTGCCACCGTGGCCGCCTCGACGACGCTGCGCCAGAGGTAGGACCAGGTGGGGTTGCCGTGGACGGCGAGGATGGTCCCGACGGGGGAACGTCCCTGGGCTTCAAGGGTCGGGCCGTTGTCCAGGACGTGCCACCGGTGGGTGGTGTCCGGTCGATCGCAGCCTGCAGTGGAGGGGACGGTGGGGTATCGGGAGAATCCGGGGCGGACCCCGGGCCAGCTCCGACCTACCACGCCAGCTCCAGCATCGCCGTGTTCAGGCCGGAACCAACGCCCATGCACAGCACCCGGTCACCCGGGTTCAGGGAGTTGGCTTCCTGGGCGAGGGTCATCGGCAGCGAGGCCGGGCCGACGTTGCCCCATTTCGGGAAGGTGATCGGCACCCGGTCGCGGACCAGGTTGACGGCCTTGATGATGGCGTTGGTGTAGGAATTCGAGACCTGGTGGGTGACGTAGCGGTCCATCGATCCCCACTTCCAGCCGTCCTGGTGGGCCTCGTCCCAGGCATCGACCACGAGCTTCAGTCCGTGGTCCAGCAGGCCCTTGGTGTCGGTGTACATGCCCTGGGGGCCGCCGACACAGAGTTCATGGTGTTCGGTTCCGGCACGGGAGACGCCGCCGAGAATGCGGTGGGACCCGGGGTGTTCGTCGGCGCGCCCGATGACCGCGGCCGCGGCACCGGAGCCCAGAGTCAACGTGGCGAATTCGCGCAGGTAATCCTCACGCGTGGAATCCTCGCGGTTCAGCCGGTCGAAGGTCGGCTCCTGCGCGATCTGCGAGTCCTCACCGGCCACGATGAGCGCGTATTTGATCTGGCCGGAATCGATCATGTTCGCCGCCAGGGTCATCCCGTTGACGAATCCGAGGCAGGCGTTGGCCAGGTCGAAGTTCATGGCGGAGGACGGAAGTCCCAGGCCATTGTGGACCTTGACGGCCACGGAGGGTTCGAGGTTCTTGCGGGTGACCGACGTGTTGATGAGCAGGCCGATCTCGTGCGGTTCGATGCCCGATTCGGCCAGTGCCTTGGACCCGGCTTCGACGGCGGCATCGTCGAATCCGGTGCCTTCGGGCCACCAACGGCGTTCACTCACCCCTGCGACACGCTCGAGGAGCCGCTTGGACAGGCGCAGACGCTTCAGGCTGGGTTCGAGGCGCTTGTCGAATTCGCTTGACGTGACGACAACGGGTGCCTCCACACTGGTGACGGCGAGAATCGCCGAGTTGGTGTGTCGAAACGTTGCATTGCCGCTCAATATCCAGCCTTCGTCCAAATGGGGATCCACGTGCCGCCGACGCATCTGGCCGATGCGAAGACTCTCCAACTGTTAACTATGCACGCTGCGTTGGAGTTCCTCCACATTCGCCGTGCGGCATGCACGGTGACTGTGACCTTTCCCGCACCGTGTGGCAATCGTCGTCCGCCCGCGCAAACGCAGTAGATTGGGGACATCGAATCGACAGTTCCGCCAGCTGAAAGACCTCCGTGCATCTCAAGACCCTGACCGTCCGTGGATTCAAGTCGTTTGCCTCGGCGACGACGTTTGAATTCGAGCCGGGTGTGACGGCCGTCGTGGGGCCCAATGGATCGGGCAAGTCCAACGTCGTGGACGCCCTGTCCTGGGTGATGGGGGAGCAGGGTGCCAAGACCCTGCGCGGGGGCAAGATGGAGGACGTCATTTTCGCCGGCACGTCGGGACGGGCGGCACTCGGGCGTGCCCAGGTTTCCCTGACCATCGACAACGCCGACGGGGCCCTGCCCATCGAATACTCCGAGGTGACGATCACCCGGACGCTGTTCCGGGCCGGGGGATCCGAATACGCGATCAACGGCAGATCGTGCCGATTGCTGGATATCCAGGAACTGCTCTCGGATACCGGCATGGGACGTGAGATGCATGTCATCGTCGGACAGGGCCAGCTCGACCGGATCCTGCACGCGACGGCTGAGGAGCGCCGGGGTTTCATCGAGGAGGCCGCCGGAGTGCTCAAGCACCGTCGGCGCCGGGAGAAGACCGTCCGCAAGCTCGACTCGATGGCCGCCAACCTGTCCCGCCTGCAGGATCTCACGGGCGAGGTCCGTCGGCAGCTCACCCCGCTGGGCAAGCAGGCCGAGGTCGCCCGGCGGGCACAGTCTGTCCAGTTCGAGGTGCGCGATGCCCGGTCGCGCCTTCTCGCGGACGAGCTGGTCACGTTGCGCGAGGCGCTGACCCGTGAGCTCGAGGATGAGCGGCGCATCAGGGAACGCCGGATTGAGGTCGAGTTGGCGGTTCGGGAGGTCAAGGAACGGCAGTCCGGACTGGAAGCCGCCGCGGAGCTGACAGTGCCGGCGCTGAACGCCGCACGCGAGGCCTGGCATGGACTCAACACGACGCAGGAACGGTTCCGTTCCCTCGGTGCGCTGGCCGCCGAACGGGAACGGAACCTGGCCTCCCAGGGCGCGGTCGTCCATGACTCGTCGCGTGACCCCGACCGGATGCAGGCCCAAGCGGAACGACTGCGTTCGGAGCTGGGGGTTCTCGAGGGCGAACGGGCGGCCTTGTCCCTCCAGCTGGAGGAAACCATCGCCCGCCGCACCGCCGCGGAATCCGCGGCAGCGGAGGAATCGCGCCGTCTGACCGAGCTCATGCGTGCCGCCGCGGACCGTCGGGAAGGACTTGCGCGGCTGGCCGGGCAGGTCGGGTCGGCTCGCAGCCGGGTCGAGTCCCTGGAGGGCGAACTCGGCCGTTTGCGTCAAGCCGCGGAACAATCACGTGCACGCGGGGCGACGGCCCACTTGAAGTACACCGAGTTGGAACAACAAGCCAGTGGTGTCGAGGACTCGGAAGAGGATCTGGACGCAGAGCACGAACGCGCCGAGGAGACACTGGCAGCCTGCAGCCGCGAACTCGAGGAGCTGGCAGCACGGGAACAAGCCGCCGAACGGACGCGCACCACCTTGCAGGCACGGCTCGAGGCGTTGCAGGCGGCGATGGGTCGCCGCGACGCCTCGGAAGAGATCCTGCAGGCGGGCATCGACGGCATTCGGGGACGGATCAGCGCGGACATCCGCGTCGCGCCCGGCTACGAAACGGCCATCGCCGCAGCGCTCGGTCCCTTTGCCGAGGCCCTGAGCGCCCACAGCGGCCAGCAGGCACGCCGGACGCTGGAATCGGTGCACGACGGTGAGGCAGGCCGCATCCACCTCGTTTTCCCCCCGGTACCGCAGGACGGAGGCCTGGGCGTGGCCGTCGCGACGACGTCGAGTCCAGGCGCCGCGACGAAACCCGCCGGAGTTCACTGGGCGGCCGAACTCGTCGACGTGCGCGACGAAGCCCCCGATGGCCTCCAACAGGCCGTCCATTCGCTGCTGGACGGGATTGCGATCGTCGAGAACGGGGACGATGTATCCCGGATTCTGGCCGATGACCCGCGGCTGACGATCGTGACCCTTGGCGGGGACGTGCACACCTCCAACAGCCTGGCCGGAGGATCCGGCGCGGGGTCCTCCCTACTCGAACAGCAAGCCGCCATCGATGCCACCCAAAGAGAACATGGCGCCGCGACGGCCGCCTACGAACAACTCCGCTTCCAACGCGCCGGCGTCGAGGAGCGCCACCGGGAAGCCACGATAGCCGTCGAAACGACACTAGAACGCCTCTACCAATCGGACGCCCGCATCACCGGCGTTGCCGAACAGCTGGCGACCCTGGGATCCACGATTCGCCAATCGGGTGCCGAAACCGAACGAACCGACCAGCAGGTCACGACCGCCAACGCCTCCCTCGAGTCCGCACAAAGCACGGTCACGGAACTGCAGGCCCGCCTGGAAGCGGCCCAGCAGGCTCCGTCCGATGAGGAACCCGATGGCAGCACGGGTGAACGGCTCGACGCGGAAGCCGCCAGCGCCCGGCAGCACGAACTCGAAGCGCGACTGGCCCTGCGCGGCAGCGAGGAGCAGGTCAATCATCTGGGTGGCCGCGTTGAATCCCTCGTCCAGTCCGCGGCCCGGGAACGGGGACACCGCGAGCTGGCCGAAAAACGGGCCGCCTCCCGGCGCCTCCAGGCAGCACGGGCCGGCGCGGTGGGCCGGGGAATCGACATCGTGCTCAAGCGCGTGGCGGTCTCCCTGGAGCAGGCCGGGGAGCTACGCGATCGCCTGGCCGCCGAGCGCGACGAACTGGAGGCACAGGTGGGCCGGATCCGTGCCCGCGCCGCTGAACTGTCCACCGAACTGGGGGGACTGACCGACTCGGTCCACCGCGATGAGCTGGCGCGGGCCGAACAGCGGATGCGCATCGAGGCCCTCGAAGCCCGCTCGCTGGAGGAATTGGGCCTGACCCCGGAACACCTGGTGGAGAACTACGGCCCGCATCTGCCCGTCCCCCTGCCCGCGGGGGAAACTGACAAATGGGCTGCGTTGCGCCAGGACGTCGACGAAGAAGGCAACCCCATCGTGGAGGGAACGCCATTCGACCGCGTCGAACAGCAGAAGCGCCTGCGCAAGGCGGAGAAGGACCTGGCATCCCTCGGCAAGGTGAACCCGCTGGCGTTGGAGGAGTTTGCCGCCCTGGAAGAACGGCACAGGTTCCTGGCCGAACAACTGGATGATCTCAAATCCAGCCGCAAGGACCTGCTGGACATCATCCGCGATGTCGACGAGCGGGTCGAGCGGGTGTTCACCGAGGCCTTCCGCGACACCGCGGAGCAATTCGAGAAGGTCTTTGCGACGCTGTTCCCCGGCGGCGAGGGCCAACTGGTGCTGACGGACCCGGACGACATGCTCAACACCGGCATCGAGATCCAGGCCAGGCCCGCGGGCAAGAAGATCAAACGGCTCTCCCTGCTCTCCGGCGGTGAGCGGTCGCTCACGGCGGTCGCCCTGCTGGTGGCGATCTTCAAGGCACGCCCCTCGCCGTTCTACGTCATGGATGAGGTCGAAGCCGCGTTGGACGACACCAACCTGGGGCGGCTACTGACGATCTTCCGGGAACTGCAGGAGGAAAGCCAGCTGATCATCATCACCCACCAGAAGCGGACCATGGAGATCGCCGACGCGCTCTATGGGGTGTCGATGCGTGGCGACGGCGTCACGAAGGTCATCAGCCAGCGACTCTGACGCCCGTCACAACGGCCGGCCAGCCGGAATGGGACGTCGGAATGTCGGGAGCCCTACGTAGTTAGCCGCCGGTCTTAAAAATTTTCCTCGGTTCCACGAGGGGCGTGAATATGGCTCTGACGAACTTGAACTCGCAGATGAGACATACGACAAGTGCCCCAAGGATGAACAAGACTGTGGTGACGGATGGTTGTCCCATGGTTTTCCACTCGGTCGCACCGACCAGCGTCAGAACTTGAAGGTGGAGCAGATACGGATACATGGTGTGCTGGCCGGCGGAAGTGATCCGCCTACCGACGGCGGAGGGCGATCCCGGTTGCCCGGGTAATGCCAAAAGGAATGCAGTGGCAGTCATAGCCATCAACGCCAATACGCCAAGTCGGACGATCATGCCACTGAAGTTCCCTTGGTCGAGGTCCTCATAGGAGGATTTGCCGAGGAACGGCGTTCTCCACCAGTTTTCTCCCACCAAGAATATGATGACGGCGAGGGTGAGCAGGTATCCGATGGCGCCCCATCGGAGAATCCGCTTGTGGCGCCATACGGATATCTGGTCCACGAGCCACGGGCCGGCCATAAAGAGTGGCAGGAAGAAGAGGATCCTAGAGATCGAGAGCCAACTGTCAATTTTTGGGCTTAGCCCCGCCAGCAGGGCCATTGCCACGGCGAGGGCGATGGGGAAGCGTAGCCCCCGCAGCCAGGGGCCAATGAGCCTCCAACCGGCCAAGGCCACTAGAAACCATAGTCCGAACGTTTGGTTCGTGAAGTTCCAGCTGGGATTCTTTCCCTCAATAATCCAATTCAGGGCGAATGCAATGGATTGGAAGATCACATAGGGCAAAACGAGTTGCCACCAGATCTTCGCCAGGTTCTTCCCATTGGCTTCCACACGCTTGGCCCCCCATCCGGCCAGGATGACGAAAACAGGAATGTGAAAGACATAGACAAAGTTCGATACGAGTATGGCCAGGCCACTTTGCGACCTCATCTGGCCTACAGCGTGACCGATGACTACTAAAACGATGGCAACCCAGCGTGCTTGGTCGATCCACGTCTGTCGGACCTTAACGTCCGTCGGGATGGCGGGCGATGTCGAACTCATACTGGCGCTCCTCAGGGAAAATGGGCTCCGTCAGCCTACTCGACATATGCAAGGGCCTCCGAATTCCTAGGCTGGCGATGATAAGGGCGCCTTCAATGGGATCCACGCCGCCGCGCCGACCAACCCGATGACACCCGTGATGGCGAAGGCCCAGTCGAATCCCCACTGGTCGGCGATGAGCCCGGCAACCACCGGGCCGAGGATGGCGCCGCCATCAGTGGCCATCTGGAAGCCGGCCATGACCTTGCCGCCGTTGTGCTCGCGTCCGATGGTGTCGGCCACCGCTGCCTGTTGGGCCGGATTCATGAAGCCGATCCCGGCGCCGGCAATGATCGACAGGGCGATGAACAGGACCTCATGGTCGGTCAGCCCGATGCCGGCCATGGCCACCGATCCGATCGTGAGACCCACCAACACGGGCATGCGCCGGCCATGTTTGTCAGTCACCCTGCCGGCCACCGTCAACGCGACGGCATTGCCGATCGCGAACAGCCCCAGCGAGAGGCCGGCCAGGGCAGCACCGTCGGCGAACGCCTGGGCGGCGAAAAGCGGGACCAGTGCCACGCGCACCCCGAAGTTGGACCAGCCATTGGCAAAGCCGGAGACCAGCGCAGCCCGGTAGACGGGGTCCTGGAGGGCGGTCCTGAAGAGCATCGCCGGGCGGGTGTCCCGTGGGCCGCGTTTGGCCGAGGACCGCACCCGCAACAGGGACAGGTACACGATGGCCGCCGCGACCACCAGAGCGCCGCCATAGATGAAGAAGGGCAGCCGGTATCCGAAGACGGCGAGGAAGCCACCGACGACGGGCCCGACGATGTTGCCGATAAGGAATGAACCCGCGTAGTAGCCGGAGATCCTGCCGCGGATCTCCGGTGGGGCCAGGCGGGTGATCAACGACATCGCGGACACGGTGAACATCGTGGACCCGAGTCCGCCGGCCGCTCGGAAGACCAGCAGCTGGGTGTAGTCCTGGGCGAAGCCGCACATGATGGTGGACACGGCGACGATCAGGACGCCGCCGACGTAGACCGGCGGTTCGCTCAGTGCCGAGGTCAGGCGTCCGCTCACCGGGGCGAATGCCAGCCGGGTGAGTGCGAAGACGCTGACGATGAATCCGGCGGCGGCCACGCCCACATCGAAGCTCTTGGCGAATTGGGGCAGGATCGGGGCGATCAGGCCGAAGCCGAGGGCGATCACGAAGGCGGCGGCGATCAGGACCTTGATCTCACGGGGGATCGACGGCGTTTCGGGCGAAGGGGGGAGTGTGCTCATGAGGGCACCAGCTTAGTCTGTGAGAAACTGTTGCCGTGTCTACAGAAACCCTCCTGATCATTGCCATTGTCGTCGTCGTTGTCCTGGTCGTCGGCCTCGGGACCGCTTTCTTCCTCCGCGGACGCAAGACCCCTCCAGGGACCTACACGGCCACCCGTGACGCGAACGACCCGGCTCCGGGAGGCGGCGGAACCGACACCCTGACCCGGCCGGGGGAAGCCCCGGCACAGGATGTCGACGGCGGCGGTTCGCTGGAGACGGCTCCCGCGCCCGAGGACACGCTGGGCCGGCAGGATGTCGCCGTCGACGTCCCGGCCCCGGTGCTCGGACGCCTGGCCCGGTTGCGTGCCCGCCTGGTCAAGTCCAACAACGCCCTGGGCAAGGGCCTGCTGGCCCTGCTGTCTCAGGACCAGATCGATGAGGACGTCTGGGACGAAATCGAGGAAACGCTGCTGCTCGCGGACCTCGGCAGCGAACCGACGCAGGAACTGGTCGACGCCCTGCGTGAACGCGTCAAGGTCGAGGGGCATCGGGATCCGGCACAGGTCCGGGCCATGCTGCGCTCCGAACTGATCAAACTCGTCGACCCGACCATGGACCGCTCGATCGTCTCCGATCGCCAGCCCACCGGCCCGTCCATCGTCATGGTCGTCGGGGTCAACGGTGTCGGCAAGACCACCACGATCGGCAAGATCGCCCGCGTCCTGGTCGCCGAGGACAAGGACGTGCTGCTCGGTGCCGCCGACACGTTCCGCGCCGCCGCCGCCGAACAGCTGGCCACCTGGGGTGCCCGCGTCGGCGTGCCGACGGTCCGCTCCGACGTTGACGGGGCCGATCCGGCCTCGGTGGCGTACGAAGCCGTCAAGGCAGGCATCGACCAGGAGGTCGACGTCGTCATGATCGACACGGCAGGACGCCTGCAGAACAAGGTCGGCCTCATGGACGAGCTCGGCAAGATCAAGCGTGTCGTGGAGAAACAGGCAGCCGTCAACGAGGTCCTGCTCGTCCTCGACGCCACCACCGGCCAGAACGGGCTGAACCAGGCGAAGGTCTTCTCCGAGGTCGTCAACGTCACCGGCATCGTGCTGACCAAGCTGGACGGCACGGCCAAGGGCGGCATCGTCGTGGCCATCCAGCGCCAGCTCGGCGTTCCGGTCAAGCTCGTCGGGCTCGGCGAGGGACCCGACGACCTGGCGCCGTTTGACGCCGAGGATTTCGTCGACGCCTTGCTCGACTGAGCGACCCGGCCAGCAGCCTGCCCCCATTTCGGGCCTCGAACCACCATCGTGGGTCGGGGCCCGAAACATGTCCGAAACCTGCGCGGAACCAGCACCTTACCTGGGAGCGGCATTTGTAACGCCGCCGAAACTATCGCGCACCCTGGCCTGAAACACGGGCACGGAATTCTTGAGGCATCGGCGGGATGGACCCGCCGGGATCGCTTCGGGAGGACCCGAGATGGAACTATCTGCCGGCAACGTCTGGATGATGGTCTGCGCAGCCCTGGTGCTGCTCATGACCCCTGGACTCGCCTTCTTCTACGGCGGCATGACCCGCGCCAAGGCCGTGCTGAACATGATGATGATGAGCTTCGCGGCCGCCGGGGTCGTCGGTGTCGTCTGGGTGCTGTGGGGCTACTCGATGAGCGGTGGTGGCCATGGCATTGCAGGGCTGGTCGCCGATCCGTTCACGGCGTTCGGCCTGGGTTCCCTCGTCGGCACAGACGACCTGATCAGCGTGGGATACGGCGCAACCTTCGCCATCATCACGGTCGCATTGATCTCGGGCGCCGTGGCCGACCGCGCGAAGTTCAGCGCCTGGCTCACCTTTGCGCCCCTCTGGGTCACGCTCGTCTACGTGCCGATTGCCTACTGGGTTTGGGGCGGCGGACTGCTGGGGCCGGACGGAGCCATCGGCTCCTGGGCGGGCGAAGCCATCGACTTCGCCGGTGGCACCGTAGTGCACATCAATGCCGGTGTCGCCGGCCTGGTCCTGGCCTTGATCCTGGGCAAGCGTCGCGGTTTCGGCAAGGACCCGGGCCAGCGTCCGCACAACATCCCCCTGGTCATGATCGGCGCAGCCCTGCTCTGGTTCGGGTGGTTCGGCTTCAACGGCGGGGCAGCGGGCAGCGCGGAGGAAGCGGGCCTGATCTGGGTCAACACGCTGGCGGCCCCGGCCGCCGCAATGCTCGCGTGGATCGCCATCGAACGCATCCGCGATGGGCACCCCACCTCACTGGGGGCGGCGTCAGGCGTCGTGGCCGGGCTGGTGGCGATAACCCCGGCATGCGCCAACGTCTCACCGGTGGGCGCCATCGTGCTCGGTTTCGCCGCCGGCGTGGCAGCGGCCCTGGCCGTTGGGCTGAAATACCGCTGGGGATATGACGACTCGCTCGACGTCGTCGGCGTGCACCTCGTCGCCGGACTGGTCGGCACGCTGGCGCTGGGATTCCTGGCCCTGCCCGGCGAAGGCACGGCCGGAGGGCTGTTCTACGGGGGCGGTCTGGCCCAGCTGGGCACCCAGACGGTCGCCGTCGTCGTGGTCATGGCGTATACCGCCCTCATGACAACCATCATCGGGCTGGCCATCCACAAGACCCTGGGGCTGCGCATCAGCGAGGAAGCGGAGGAAACCGGCATCGACCTCGCCGAACACGCCGAAACCGGGTACGAATTCGGCGGGCTCGGCACCACGGGATCGTTCGTGCCGCATCCCGCCACCTCCAGCCACCTGCCGCAGCACACCATCGAAGGAGCCCGGTCATGAAACTCATCACCGCGATCATCCGACCGGAAAAGATGGGCACCATCCGCGATGCCCTGGAAAGCTACGGGGTACGGGGTCTGACCGTCAGCCAGGCCAGCGGCTACGGGCGTCAACGTGGCCACACCGAGGTCTACCGGGGCGCCGAATACACCATCGACCTGCTGCCCAAGGTCCGGGTCGAGGTGCTGGTAGGCGACGAGTGGGCCGACGACATCGTGGACGTCCTCGTGGCGACCGCCAACACCGGCCGGGCCGGGGACGGCAAGGTCTGGGTTACCGAGGTCCGGGAAGCCGTCCGGGTACGTACCGGTGAGCGGGGCGACGCAGCGGTGTAGGCGCGGCACCCGGGCTACGCGCGCCACCGGATCGGCGAAGGGCCGGGCCGGTGGCCGCCGTCACGTAATGTGCATCTGCGTCGGAGGCGTTGCTATCGTGTGCCGATGGCTGAATCCCTGAGCAAGCCGCGTGACCAGCGCCTCGATATTGCCAAGGGTGTGTTGATCACCCTGGTCGTCGCGGGTCATTTCCTGGAGGCGATGAACGACTGGTCCGCCGAAACCGTCCGGCTGCCGTTGACGTTGATCTATGCGTTCCACATGCCTGCCTTCGTGTTCCTGACCGGGATCACCGCCAAACCGTCCGGGCTCGTGCGGCGGATCCGGCCGCTGGTGCTCCTGCTGGTGTTGTTCCAGGTGGGCTTCCTGGTGGCCAGCCCGTGGCTGGATCCCGGGGCCAAGTTCAACTGGTACACGCCGTACTGGATTCTGTGGTTCCTGCTGGCGCTGATCTGGTGGCTGTTGCTGACGCCCGTGATCCACCGTTTTCCCCGGTCATCAGTTGCCCTATCCGTCGTCGTGGCCATTTCCGCCAGTGCCATGCCGTGGGCCGGATATCCGCTCGCCGTCGGCCGGACGCTGACGTTCCTTCCCTTCTTCGTGATCGGGTTCGTCTACGGGAAGGCGATCCTGAACTGGTGCTCTACGGTCCGTGGCGCGCTCCGCGGCGCGATCGTGGCCGCGGCCGTGGCGCTGCCCCTGCTGCTCTTTGCCCTGGACGTCGACAACGGCTGGCTCTACGGCAGCATGAGCGCGTCCGACCTCAACGAGGGCACGACGCCGGGAGTGCTGACCCGTGCCTCGTTGATGCTGGTCGCCGCCACCGTCACCGCGGGATTCCTCATGGTCCTGCCGAGGTCACCGGGCATCCCGTGGGCCGTCCTCGGGCGCCGGAGCCTCGCCGTCTACCTCTTCCATGGATTCATGGTCAAGGCCCTGGACCCCTACCTGCCACGGATCCTGGCGGACAACAACGCGCTGTCGTTGGTGTTCGTGGCCGTTTTGACCGCCGGCACGGTCGCCCTCACCTCGTGGCGGCCCATCGACGCGCTGGTCCGGCGGATCGGCAGACCTGCCGTCGGCAAGGTGGACAGCACGCCGACTCCCGCCGCCGTCCCGGAACGGCAGGTATCCCGCTAGGTCCCTGCGGGGCCAGCCGCGGGCCGGACATTTCGTCAACTGCCCGATTCCCCGCCAACCTACGACTTCAGATCGAGCTGGACTTCCCGGGTCGTCAGCCAGTTCTCCGGACCGTTCGTCCCGGCGGCGTACTCCTCCAACGGGACCTCGTCGTTCGCCCACGCGGCCAACACCGGCTCGACGATCCGCCAGCACTGCTCGGCGGTGTCATCGCGCACCGACAGCGTCGGGTCACCGGCCAGCACCCCGGCCAGGACTTCGCCGTAGGGGAGCAGGTCCGGGCTGTTCAGCTGGGCCGATAGTCCGATCCGGTCCAGCTCATACATGTCGCCGGGGCCGTTGACGTCCAGTTCCAGTTCGAGCGTGTCCGGCCCGAAGCCGATCCGCAGCCGGGTGGGGGTGTCGTTCCCGGTGAACCCCTCGGGCAGATGGGCGACGGGCTTGAAGGTGATGACTGCTTCCTTGCGGGGGCAGCCCAACGCCTTGCCCGAGCGCAACAGGAACGGAACGCCGGCCCAGCGGGCGTTGTTGATCCGCAGTTCGATCTCGGCCAGTGTCTCGGTCCCGTTTGCTGCATCCACCCCGTCCTCGGCCACGTAGTCCGGGACCTCGTGGCCCCTGCTGGTGCCGGCCGTGTAGCGGGCCCGGCGGGTGCTGTTCGCGTAGTCGGTGGGTACCTTCGTTGCACGCAACACCGAACCGATGTGGTCGCGCAGGTCCCGTTCCCCGAGGGTCGCCGGGGCGTTGAGCGTCAACAGGGCCAGGATCTGCAACAGATGCGATTGGATCATGTCCCGCAGCGCACCCGCGTGGTCGTAATAGCCCGCCCGCGACTCCAGGGCGAGGTCCTCGTCGTAGAAGATCTCCATCTTCGCTACATGGTCGGCGCTGAAGAGCGGTTCCAGGAAGCGGTTGGCGAAGCGCAGGCCCAGGATGTTGAAGACGGTGGCCTTGCCGCGGAAGTGGTCCACGCGCTGGATGTACTCCTCGGGGACCAGCCGCGTCAGGGTCCTGGTCAGGGCATGGGCCGATTCGGCACTGGAGCCGAAGGGCTTTTCCATCACCAGGGTGGTTCCGGCCGGTACTTCTTCGGGGGTGAGGACCTCGCAGGCCTTCTGGCTGACCTGGGGCGGCAGGGCGAAGTAGAGCGCCACCGGGCCCTGAAGCGTGGCCAGCAGCTGGCCCAGTTCCCCGGGTGCGGTGACATCGATGGCCGAGTAGCTGGTCTGTGCGGCAATCCGGTCCAGGTAGGCACCGCCGTCGTCCTTGGCCTTCTTCTTGGCCTCGCCAAACACGTCGGTGACGCGGGTTTGCCAGTCCTGCTCGCTGAAGTCGGGTGATCCCGCCCCCACCAGGACAAGGTCCGCCTCCCGGCCGGTGGCGATCAGCTGGGCCAGCCCCGGCAGCAGCAGCCTGCCGGTCAGGTCGCCGGAGGCCCCCAGGATGAGCAGGGTCTTGACATGGGCTTTCTTCGCTTCACTCACGATCCCTAGCTTGCCACCATCGCGGGTTCCCTGTCTGCCGGGGGCGGTTCGATGCCGCCGGGCGCGTCGGACCTTGGTAACCTTGGAAGTCGAGTCCAGCGGGGTTTTCCCGCAGCCACCCACACGAAAGTAGTCCAGCTCCCGTGTTCAATTCACTCTCCGACCGGCTGACAGCGACGTTCAAGAACCTCCGCGGCAAGGGCCGGCTCACGGAGGCCGACGTCGATGGCACCGTCCGCGAGATCCGCCGGGCCCTGCTGGACGCCGATGTCGCGGTCCCGGTGGTGCGTGCCTTCGCCGCCCAGATCAAGGAGCGCGCGCTCGGCGCCGAGGTCAGCGCCTCGCTGAACCCGGGGCAGCAGATCGTCAAGATCGTCAACGAGGAACTCGTGGGGATCCTCGGCGGCGAGACCCGCCGGCTGAACCTGGCCAAGGTCCCGCCGACGGTCATCATGCTCGCCGGCCTGCAGGGCGCCGGCAAGACCACGCTGGCCGGCAAGCTGGCCAAGTACCTCAAGGCCCAGGGCCACACGCCGCTGCTCGTCGCGTGTGACCTCCAGCGCCCGAACGCCGTCAAGCAGCTGCAGGTCAACGGCGAACGCGCCGGCGTGCCCGTCTATGCACCGCATCCCGGGGTGTCCTCCGAGTTCGAGGAATCCACCGGCGACCCGGTGGTCGTGGCCCGCAACGGCGTCTCCGAGGGCCGCCAGAAGCAGCACGACGTCGTCATCATCGACACCGCCGGCCGCCTCGGCGTCGACACCGAGATGATGCAGCAGGCAGCGGACATCCGCGCCGCCGTCAACCCGCACGAGGTCCTGTTCGTCATCGACGCGATGATCGGCCAGGACGCGGTGAACACCGCCCAGGCCTTCAACGACGGCGTCGGCGTCACCGGCGTCGTCCTCTCCAAGCTCGACGGCGATGCCCGCGGCGGTGCAGCCCTGTCGGTCGCCTCGGTGACCGGCAAGCCGATCATGTTCGCCTCCACCGGCGAGAACCTCTCCGACTTCGAGGTCTTCCACCCGGACCGCATGGCCAGCCGCATCCTGGACATGGGCGACATGATGACGCTCATCGAGCAGGCCGAGCAGAACTGGGACAAGGACGAAGCCGAACGGATGGCGAAGAAATTCGCCGACCGCGAGGACTTCACGCTCGAGGACTTCCTGTCCCAGATGCAGCAGATCAAAAAAATGGGCTCCATGAAGAAGATGCTCTCGATGATGCCCGGGGCCGCGATCTCCAAGCAGCAGCTCGAGCAGTTCGACGAGCGCCAGATCGACCGGATCGAGGCCATCGTCCGTTCGATGACCATGCACGAGCGCGTCGCCCCGAAGATCATCAACGGCTCCCGCCGCGCCCGCATCGCGAAGGGTTCGGGCACGTCGGTTTCCGCGGTGAACCAGATGCTGGAGCGGTTCGGCGAGGCGCAGAAGATGATGAAGAAGATGGCCGCCGGTGGCGGGATGCCCGGCATGCCCGGTGGCGGGCACGGCGGTGCCAAGAAGGGCAAGGGGTCGAACAAGAAGAAGCAGAAGTTCGGCAACCCCGCCAAGGCCGCCCAGGCCGAGCTGGACGCCAAGAACCGCAAGCCCGGAGCACCCGTGGCCCCGACCGGCGCGTCCTTCGGACAGCAGGGAAACCAGGACTTCGACCCGTCGAACCTGAACCTGCCCAAGGGCTTCGAGAAGTTCCTGGGCAAATAGGCGCGGCGGGGAGGCGCTGATGACTGTAGTGCAGGGACTGGACGGATTCCTCAGTGCCCGGTGGAAGCACCGTGCCTATGCCTCGATCCTGGTGCGCCGCTCCGACGGGGCGGTGCTGACCGTCAAGGACTCCGCCGGGATCAACGAAGCCAGCTACGGGGACGACTCCGAACCCGACTGGGTGCTGCCCACCTCCACCGTGCGTTCGGGCGTCGGACCCCGGGACGCGGCCGCCTCGGTGCTGGGCCGCCTGGCGCTGGAACCGTCGATGGGCCGGATGCTGGTGCACGACTTCCGTCCCGCACTCGGCGGTGCCCATGCCGCCGGCGGCAGCGGCACCGGCCATGAGTTCCTGGTGTACGACGGCGGGACCTGGGTCACCGATGTCGAGCGCTTCACCGCCGACGGCGGAATGCTGCAGGTGCGGTTCTGCCCGTTGGAGCAGCTGGCCATCCTGCTGCCACCGGCCGATGCCGAACGCGCGGCAGCGGCCGTCCGGGCGCTGGAACTCGGGGGAGCGGCCGAACTCGAACACGGGCGCGACGTCACCCCGCGCCACGTTCCGGGCAACCGGCAGCCCCCGCGCGAGCTCATGCCGGACCTGCCCCTGACGGCCCCGGTCCCGGGGCTGAAGAACCGCGGCCAGTAGGCTCCCAGCCGGCAGGGGGCCAACGCACGGGGAACTCCCAGCGCATGGTCGCCGACGTCCGGCAACCGGCGGCGTAGAGTCCACCACCAGAGGGATGGAGGTCGGGTCATGGGTGGTGCCGGGTCGATCAGTGTGGTGGACGGCTGGCTGCCGGTCCTGGCCTGGATCGCCGGGATCGCCGGACTGGCGTTCCTGCTGGTGCCACGTCGTCGGCGCCGCTGGTACGTGGCGTACCCGCTGCTCCTGGGGCTGGCGGTCGGCATCACGTGGGTGCTGTACCTGCTGCTGGTCTACGTCTGGCTGGTGCTCTCCGAAACCCTGCCGCTGGAGGTCTTGGCGTGGGTCGCCGGCGCGGCCTTCGGGATCCTGCTGGCGCTGTACGCGGGCTGGCGTGCCCGCTGGTCGTGGCGCGCCGGTGCCGCGGTGGCCGCCGTCGCGGTCCTCGTCCTGTCGGGCCTGCAGATCAACGCCTACTTCGCCCAGTACAACACCGTGGGGAGCCTGCTGGGCGAACAGGTGCACATCCCGCAGCTGGCTGCCGGCCTGCGGCGCGGGGCCGGCGACGGCGTCGGAAACGGGGCGGGGAACGCCGCCACGCTGCCTGCGCATGGAACAGTCGCCAAGGCCCCGATTCCCGGCCCGGCCTCCGGCTTCGATGCCCGCGATGCCATCGTCTACCTGCCACCGGCCTATCGGCCCACCGGGTCGCCCCGCTTGCCGGTACTGGTCCTCGTGGCCGGGCAGCCGGGGGGTCCGCAACGCTGGCTCGACGCCGGGCAGCTGGCCCCCACCCTGGATGCCTTCGCGGCGTCCCACGCCGGCCGGGCGCCGGTGGTCGTCGTGGTCGATCCGAACGGCACCACCGCCGGGAACACCATGTGCATGGATTCGCGCATCGCGCGCGCGGACACCTACCTGTCCGTGGACGTGCCCGCCTGGATTTCGCGCACCCTCAACGTCCGCCAACCGTCGGCGGGATGGGCCTTCGGCGGGTTCTCGTTCGGCGGGACCTGCGCACTGCAGATGGCGACCACCCACCCCGGCCTCTACCAGGACATCATCGACGTCTCCGGGCAGCGGGAACCGTCGCTGTCGGCCAGGCGCCCGGCGACCATCGCCCGGTCCTTCGGCGGAGACTCGGCAGCTTTCACCGCCCGCGTCCCGCTGACGTTGCTGCGGCAACGGCAGTACCCGGGGACGCACGCCTTTTTCGCCGTGGGCGCCAATGACCACCACTACGGGGCGGACCAGGACGTCGTGGTCGCCGCGGCGCGCTCTGCGGGCATGGACGTCCAGGCGATCCGGGTGCCCGGTGCCGGGCATTCCTGGGTCGCGGCGCGGGCCGGGCTGGCCGGAGGGCTGAAGTTCCTGGCACCCACGTGGGGAATGGGGAAGTAGCCCATGCCCGCTCCCGCACGCCTGCCGTCGACCCGGCATCCCCGGACCCGATGGATCCAGCGCATCCCGGTGGCCATGGTGCTGGTCGCGGCCTACCTCGGCGCGGCCCTCCCGGGGCGGCTGATCCTGCCCTCGGGGGAGCCCTGGGCGGTGGTCCTGCGCACGTACCTGCCCAACGACACGCACCTTCCATCGCTGGTGCTCGGCGCTGCGGCGCTGGCGGTGGCCGCCGCCTGGGCGGAGCGCCGGCTGGGCAGCGGCCGGTTCGCGGTCGCCGTCGTCGTCACCCAGCTGGTGGCCCTGGCCGCCGGCATCGGGTTCGTGGCGTGGATCCGCCCCGCCGACTCCACTGCCGGACATCTCATCGTGGGCGGCCACGGGGCCGTGGTCTCCGTCATCGCGTGCGGATCCGCGGCCGCCGCCACCGCCGGTCTGCGGGTGATGTGGCGGCGTCGTTTGCGCACTGCCCTGGTGGCGCTCGTGGTCGTGGGCGCCCTGTATGCCGGAACGCTCTCCGATGCCCTGCGCCTGGCGGCCGTGGTGGCGGGACTCGTGATGGGGCCCGTGCTGCAGGGGCGCCGCCCTGCCCGTCCGGCGGGTCCGGCAACGGTGCACGAACGGCGGGTGCTGGTGGCAGTCGTCCTGCTGGCTGCCGCGCTGGGACCGGTGGTCGCGGCGCTCGCCCCCGGTGCCGTCGGCCCGCTGGCGGTCCTGCGGTACCTGGGCACCGACTGGGGGCCAACCGACCCCGCCTCCCTGGCCGCGATGTGCTCGGACCCGGCCCGGATCACCCAGTGCGCGGCGGCCCAGCTGCAGCACCGCGCCGGACTCGGCGCGGTCTTCACCGCGGTCCTGCCCTCGATCCTGTTGGCGGTCCTGGCCGACGGGCTGCGGCGCGGATTGCGCATGGCGTGGTGGGGTGCCGTCATCGCGCAGGGGGCCCTGGCCGCGTTGACCCTGGTGTACGTGCTCGGCATCGTCCTGCCCGCCCGCTTCCCCCGGACGGACCTGCTGCAGGGGCTCGGCACCTATGACTTCACCGATTACGCCCAGGCCAAGGCGCTGGTGCTGCCGCTGTTGGTGCCGTTGGCCGTCTTCGCCGTCCTGCTGGGCCACCGGAAGCTGTTCCGGCTGCGGACCTCCGCCGGCACGGGGCAGCTCCTGTTGCGCCGCGTCCTGGGTCTCGGCGCGGGCCTGTCGGTGCTCTACCTCGCACTGGGATGGTGGTGGCGTGGGGGATTCGACCCCGTGCCGTCGCCGGGTGACCTCGCCGAAAACCTTCCGGAACGGTTCCTGCCCCTGGTCTACGCACTGCATCTGGGTCCGGAGTTCGTTCCGGTGGGCGGGGGGACCACGCTGCTGTTCGAGGGGCTGGGCATCGTCTTCTGGACCGCCACCGCCGCGTGGTTGCTGGGGGCCTTCCTGGGTCACGGCGCCGGGGAAACGGCGGCCGCCCGGCAGCGGGCGCGGGAACTGCTGCGGTCCGGAACCGGCGGCACATTGTCCTGGATGGCCACGTGGGCCGGGCACAGCTATTGGTTTGCCCCGGACGGACGGTCCTTCGTGGCCTACCGGGTCATCGCCGGCGTGGCCTTGACCACCTCGAATCCGGTCGCTGCGGGCCGTGATCTGGAACCGGCGGTTGCCGGCTTCGTGCGGCACTGCGCCGAGCACGCGTGGCTGCCCTGCTTCTACGGCGTGACCGCGGATGTCGCCGATGCGCTGCCGTCTGCTTCCTGGAGCCGGTTGCGCATCGCGACGGAGACCGTGCTGCCGCTGGGCGCACTCGAATTCCGGGGCAAGCGGTTCCAGGACGTGCGCACCGCCCTGAACCGTGCCGAAAAAGAGGGGATTGGCGCCATCTGGACGTCATATGCCCAGCTGTCCCTGGGCCGGCGCGAACAAGTCCTGGCGATCTCCGAGGAGTGGGTCGCCGAACAGGGACTCCCCGAACTCGGATTCACCTTGGGCGGCCTGGCCGAACTGGACGATCCGGACGTCCGGATCCTGCTCGCGGTCGATGGCGGGGGACTGGTGCACGCGGTGACGTCGTGGTTGCCGGTGTACGACGACGGGGCCATCACCGGGTGGACGCTGGATTTCATGCGCCGCCGCCAGGACGGCTTCCGCCCCGCGATGGAGTTCCTCATCGGGACCGCGGCGTTGACGCTGCAGGCCCAGGGGTATGCGTTTCTCAGCCTGTCCGGGGCGCCGTTGGCCTCCGCGGAGACCGGCGACGAGGGGGCGGGGGCGCAACAGCGGTTCCTCGGTTGGCTCGCCGCGACCTTGGAACCGGTCTACGGCTTCCAGTCGCTGCTGGGCTTCAAGAAGAAGTTCCAGCCCCGGTTCGTGCCCTGGTTCATGGTGTATCCGGATGCATCGAGCCTGCCGGCGATCACCGCGGCCATCACGACGGCATACCTCGGGGAGGTGGGCTGGGGGACCGGATGGACGATGGCCCGTACGCTGCTCGCGCGCAGGCCGTGAGCACCGGAAACCCAGATCTTTTCTTTGCTTGAAGTTTAAAGTAAAAAGTGCGATGATGGATGCAGAAGCCCACCAGCCGATCCCCTCGAAGGAGCACCCCATGACCGCCACCGCCCCGGCCCCCCGCACCACCGACCTCCTGCCCGACGGATTGGGCATGGGGATGCTGACCCTGAAGGTCGGCGACCTGGCCAAGATGACCGATTACTACCGGACCGCGCTGGGACTGAACGTGTTGTCCGACGATTCCACCGGCGTCGTGCTGGGCCGCATCAACGAGCCGCTGCTGCGCCTGCAGGACCGCCACGGACTGATCCTGCCGGGCCGCGGCGAAGCCGGGCTGTTCCACACCGCACTGCTGTTCGAGGACCAGGCCGCGCTGGCCGCCGTCGTCGCCTCCGCCGCCCAGCACCCCGAAAGCCAGTTCGCCGGCAGCGCCGACCACCTGGTCTCCGAGGCGTTCTACTTCACCGACCCCGAGGGCAACGGCATCGAGCTCTACTTCGACCGCCCGCGCGACCAGTGGCGTTGGAACGGGTCGACCGTCGAGATGGATTCGCTGGCCCTGAACCCGAACGACTACCTGCGCACCCACCTCACCGAACAGGCCGCCGGCGGGCTGGACACCGCGGCCGCCGAGATCGGCCACGTCCACCTGCAGGTCGGCGACACCTCCGTCGCCCGCGACTTCTACGTCGACACGCTGGGATTCGCCGAGACCGCGGTGTTCCACGGCCAGGCGCTGTTCGTCTCCGCGGGCGGCTACCACCACCACATGGCGATGAATGTCTGGAACAGCCGCGGCGCGGGCCCCCGCAAGGACACCCTGGGCCTGGGAGAGGTCCTCATCCGGGTCCCCGGTGCCGACGACGTCACCGCAGTCGCCGACCGCCTGCGCTTCGCCGGCATCGAAAACCACCACGACGGATCCGAGCTGCGCTTCCAGGACCCCTGGCTCAACCGGCTGCGCATCGCCGTCGGCTGACGCACCGGAGCTGTAGAGGTGCAGCCGCAGATCCGGGAGGGTCCGCTGAGAGCGGTCAGCCTGCGCCGAGCGCGGCATTGGGCTAGAATTCATGCCGATAGATTGCTTACAGGGCCCCGGGGGTACGCGATGAACACGGAAGTTGGTCCCTCGGGTGCGCTCGGGGACTTCTTGCACCTGAAGCAACGCCTGTTTAGGCGGAACCTGCGACCGGCGCTAATGGTCACCTGGTCCCTGCCAGAGCAGTTCGGCGGCATGACGGCCATGTGTCTCGCCCGCGCCTCGATCTTCAAAGCCGACGGTCGGCCCAGCGCGGTCATTACCTTTGCCCCGCAACCCCAATTTCGGGCGCGAGTTCAACGCGTGCGATTGGAAGGGAGGCTTGGCCCGGACGTTCCGGTTATCAATTTCCATGAATTCTACGCAGAGCACGAACCGACACGCATTAGCGGCACGACATCGCAGGATCCAATGGATCCCGCCCAGTGGGTCCTTGTCGACCGAACATTCAGGGATCATGACGGCACCAGACTGTGTGATGTGTTCGAGGATGTGGCGACGGGAGACTTGCACCGTCGCGAATACTATCGGACCGACGGGACGATGTACCTTCTTGATGTCCAGTATCCGGCCGTCGACGCCACGAGCAAGCCCCGGCGAGTGCTCCAGCTCTTTTCTGCTCAATCCGGGTCGGTTGCCGCCGAGTTCACCAGCGCGTCCGCTTTGTATCGCCACTGGCTCTCCGAGCTGGTTGGCGATCATGAAGTCGATGTCGTCGTTGACAGCGCCCACTGCGCAGGCATGTTGTGGGCATGGGAGCATGCGACGGCGACGAAGACCGTGGTCATTCATACCACTCACGTGGTGCCGGGGAGCGATGCGCAAACGGGCCCCTTGGCCAACGAACTCAAGGGCGCGATCGAACACCGGAGGCACTGGGACGGCATCGTGATGCTCACCCATCGCCAAGCCGGCGCCTACAGACGACGTTTCAGCGACAGCGCTCCTGTGACCGTCATTGGCAACCCGGTGGCCAGGCCTAGGAAGTTGCCACCTTGGGAAGGGCGCGAACCTAACCGGATCGTCATCGCCGGAAGGCTGACGGAGGACAAGCGTGTCGACAAGGCCATCGAGGCCATGGGCCTCGTGGCACACAGCGGAACCGCCGCAGAGTTGGACATCGTGGGCGATGGCCCTCATCGGCAAACGCTAGAAGCCCGGGTATCCGAACTCCAATTGGAAGATCGCGTCAATTTCGTGGGGCATACGGCCGATGTCGCCGAGCGTTTGAGGAGTGCCAGCGTTGCACTCCTTTGCAGTCGGTACGAGGGGCAGTCGCTGGCGTTGCTTGAAGCGAAGGCCAATGGCTGTGTCCCGGTTGCCTTTGACGTCGACTTCGGACCCCGTGACGTGATTAATGCGGATACATCCGGCATGCTGGTGCCCGATAATGATGTTCACGCCATGGCGGACGCGATACTAAATCTCCTGGCCGATGAGGCGCTCCGCCGCCGAATGTCACGTGCAGCGTTCGAGGAGGCAAGAGAAAGCGATAGCCACTCGATCTACGCCAAATGGCAAGAGGCGCTTGATGGATCGCGACGGCATCAAACAGTACGCCGCCGCCTGAACGCATCGAGGGTGGCCCTCGCCGGGTTCTCCCTCGGCGCGGACGGAAGTCTTCGGGTTAGCGTCCGAAGCTCGGATCTCCCGCCAGAGGCGTCCATTAGTCTTGTCCTACAGGCGCGACACGCCAAGGCGCGGGTCCAACGTTTGGCGGTCGACGAAGTCAGCCGGAACGACGGTGAAACGGAATTCACCGTTGCTGCAGAGGCCCGCAGTCACTTCCCGATGGGGAGTCCAGTGGATTTCTATGTGGAGCTGCAGTGTGATGGGGCCTTCCGTGCCCTTCGCCTTGGACTTCAGAAGCCGGCATTGAATGTTGAGCCTTTCATGACCGGACACGGTAGCCTCAGCCTTCGTTGAACCGGGCAGCACCCGCGCGGCGCAGGTCGCGCCGCCCGATCCCATCTGGCATAATGGGACGGTACTCGATCGACGTGGCCCCTCTCTCCGCGTGCGCATCGTGTCCCCAGAAGCCACGCAGTATGGCCCGCCCCACGGGTGCAGAACCGCGGATTCGCCCAGTACCAGATACAGGAGTGACCACTACAGTGGCCGTTAAGATTCGACTCAAGCGCTTCGGCAAGACGCGCGCCCCGTACTACCGCATCGTCATCATGGACTCCCGCGCCAAGCGCGACGGCCGTGCCATCGAGGAGATCGGCAAGTACCACCCCACCGAGGAGCCCTCGTTCATCGAGGTCAAGTCCGAGCGGGCCCAGTACTGGCTGTCCGTCGGCGCCCAGCCGACCGAGCAGGTCGCAGCCCTGCTCAAGATCACGGGCGACTGGCAGAAGTACAAGGGCATCGAGGGCCAGGAAGGCACCTTGAGGACCAAGGCCGACAAGGAGGCCTACGTGGCCCCCGACCGCGGCTCGGTCATCCTGCCCGAGGCCATCACCAAGAAGGTCGACAAGGCCGAAGAGGCCCCCGCCGAGGAAGCCGACGCCGAGAAGGCAGAAGCCACCGAGGCCGAGTAGCCATGCTCGCCGAGGCTCTCGACCACCTGGTCCGCGGCATCGTCGACTCCCCGGAGGACGTCGCCGTGGAACTGAAGGCCACCCGCCGAGGAGACACGCTCGAGGTCCGGGTCCATCCCGATGACCTCGGCCGCGTCATCGGCCGCCAGGGCCGCACCGCCCGCGCCTTGCGCACCGTGGTTGCGGCACTGTCGGACGGCGAACCGGTCCGCGTCGACGTCGTCGACACCGACCGCCGCCGCTAGGCCAGGTCGCAGAGTCCCCGCCGCGCCACATGGCACGGCAGCCCCGGCCCCGCACCCTCACCGGTGCGGGGCCGGACGCGTTAAACCCATCGTAGGATCGTTGGAGAACATCACCCTCCCCACGTCCCCGTCCCAAGGAGTATCCATGCGCCTCCAGGTCGCACGCATCGGCAAGCCCCACGGCATCCGCGGGGAGGTCACCGTCCAGTTGATGACCGACGCCCCCGGCGCCCGCTTCGAACCCGGCACCGTGTTCGACGTCGAGGCCGGCCCGCTGAAGGCCCTCACCGTCGAGGGTGCGCGCTGGAACAAGGAGATCCTGCTGGTCGCCTTCGAGGAGCTCGCCGACCGCAACACCGCCGAAACAGTCCGCGGTGCCCGGCTCTTCGTCGAGACCGAGGACCTCGAGGAGGACGACGACGACAGCTGGTACGAGCACGAGCTCGTCGGCCTCACCGCACGCATCGGGGACACGGTCGTCGGCAAGGTCACCGGCCTGCGCACCAACGCCGCCCAGGACCTGCTGGTCATCGAGGACACCGACGGCGAAGAGGTCCTCGTCCCGTTCGTGGAGGCCATCGTCCCGGAGGTCGACACCGAGGCCGGCCACATCCTGCTCACCCCGCCCGACGGGCTGTTCACGCTCAACCGCGGCGATGACGGGGAAGCCGCCGGGGACGAGCAGGCCTGAGCACATGCGCATCGACGTCGTCTCCATCTTCCCCGAGTACCTGCAGGCGCTGGACATCTCGCTGATCGGCAAGGCCCGGCGCGAGGGACTGCTCGACGTGCGCATCCACGACCTGCGCGAACACACCCACGACCGCCACCACACCGTGGACGACACCCCCTACGGTGGCGGCGCCGGCATGGTCATGAAACCCGAACCGTGGGCCGAGGCACTGGGCTCCATCGTCGGCGTAGACCGCGACTCCCCGCCCTCGCACACCGCACCGGCGGGGCACGACGACGGTGCCCGGCCCCTGCTGCTGGTTCCCTCGCCGGCGGGTGATGTCTTCACCCAGGCCATGGCCCAGGAGCTCTCCACCCGCGAACACCTGGTCTTCGCCTGCGGCCGCTACGAGGGGATCGACGAACGCGTCTACGACTTCGCCGCCGAACACTACGAGGTCCGCCCGGTCAGCCTGGGCGACTACGTCCTGAACGGGGGAGAGGTCGCCGTCCTCGCCATGGTCGAGGCCATCGGCCGCCTGGTCCCCGGCGTCGTGGGCAACCCCGAATCCCTCGTCGAGGAATCCCACTCCGACGGCCTGCTCGAATACCCCGTCTACACCAAGCCCGCCAGCTGGGCCGGCCGCGAGGTCCCCGAGGTGCTGCTGAACGGCAACCACGGCAAGATCGCCCGCACCCGCCGGCTCTGGCAGCTGGAGCGCACTGCCGAACGGCGCCCGGACCTGATCCGCGCGCTGGACCCCGCGACCTTGAACCGGCACGACCGCGACACCCTCTGGCATGCCGGGTTCATGATCGAGGACGGGCGCATCGTCGACAAGCCCGGGGATGCCACGCCCTAGCGCGGTGCCGCCGTTGGCCCACGTTCTGTAGTGCAAAACTGCGTTGAGTAAGACAATAGTCGTGTGGCCATCTCGTGGAGCGACAGCGCGGACAAGCATGGATTCGCATCTTCCACGTGATGATCGCCGGCAAGAAATTCCTGGCGCTGCTCGATGAAAGGTAGGAAGCCATGGCACACTCCAACGATGCAGGCATGATGGCCTGGGCAGAATCGGACGTCCCGGACATCCGGGACGACGCCGAGATCCGGCACGGCACCGACGAAAGCCGCGCGCAGATCCGTTCCCTGCTCGAAGAAGCCGCCGAGACCCAGGCGGAACGGCAGAAGATCCGCGACCTCGGCGGGCGCCCCTCGCTGGACCCGCAGGGGAAGGGAGAATCCCCGACGTGGAATCTTCGCGCACCCCGGGTTCTCGACCGGGAACTGCGTCAGCAGGCCGAGCGGGAGGGCCGTAAACTCTCCGAGGTCCTTCGCAGTGCGGCCAGGGAATACCTGGATACCCACCGGGCCGGCTGAGCACGAGGTGTGGAATAGCGGACGGGACGTGCGCCACCGGCCGCGCCGCTCAACGTCCTGGCAACTGGAGCGCACTGCCGCCCGAACCTGATTCGCGCGCTGGATCCGTCGACCCTGAACCGGCACGACCGCGATGCCCTCTGGCATGCCGGGTTCATGATCGAGGACGGGCGCATCGTCGACAAGCCGACCGTCGACCCGGTCGACCAGCCGGTGGATGGCACCTCCTAGCGCGGTGCCACCGCTTTCGCCGGGCGGAGCATGCACCTGCGTCCTGGAACATGGAAATGCTCCCCCACGAACCGGAGCCACAAGGCTTGGCACGGTTCGTGGGGGAGCACGGTTGCGGTTGCCCCGGCGTTTTCAGCAGACGCTGGGTTCGCCGCCATACTTGTAGGCGACGTCTGAATCGAGGACCAGCGGTCCGCCCAACAGGACGTTGGTCCATCCCTCCATGGAAACCAGGGCATTGGAAACCGACGACGGCAGGCAGGACTTCTTGGCGAGCAAAAGCGGCGCCCCGTTGTAGCCTGCGGCCACAGCCCCTGTCAGCCCGTCCGGGAAGTCGGAGCCAGTGGCAATGAACTGCCGCTGGGAGCCGCGGGACCAGAAGGCCCGGGCAATCTTGGCGCTGGTCTCGTAAAGAGTGGCTCCACCATAGCGTTTTACCGTTGCGTTCGGCAGTGCCCGCCGGACCTGGTTCACCGCGGCATCTGAAATCGCTTGCGTCCCGCCCGCCAGATACACCCGGGACGGCTTGAGCCGCTTGAGCTGGTTCAGCGTAGTCGCTGGGACATAGGACCGCTTGGTCAAGAGCATGGGAGCCCTGCGTCCGGCGGCGACCGCAGCCAGCGACATGGCATCCTCGAACCGCTCGCCGGTGGCCAAGAAGACCGTCGGCGCGGACTTCCAGTGGTCGGCGATCTGTGAACTGGTCTCGTAGAGGTTACTGCCCGCGACCCGTTGGACGGGGCCGTAGTTCTTCAGCGTGTTCACCGTGGCATTGCTGACGGCCAATGGTCCGCCCAAAACCAGGATGTTCTTGGGGCGCAGGCGCCTCAGTTCCTTGGCTACTGCGTACGGCAAAGAATTCTTCTTGGTCAGCAGCAGCGGGGCGTTCTTCAGAGTTGCGAGCGGGGAACCGGCCAATGCGTCGGGAAAGTTCTCACCCGACGCCACGACGACGGTCGACGCGGTGGAGGGGAACGTCCGGCGCGAGATGGCCACGGGGGTCTCGTACCAGGTGGCGCCGTACAGCCGCACCGGGGCGAATCGGGTGGGGCTGACATCGCCGTTGCCAAGGTAGTCCGTGGTCAGCTGGTACGGGGTGGAACGCCGGTTGCGGGCGAAGTCGCGCAACGAGGTCAGATCGCCGTTCCAGACGTTTGCGTCAACGTTCTTGTCGGAGCCGATCAGGTCCGCATTGGAGGTGTACTGCCAGATGCCGAACGTCGTCCACCCCTCGGGCAGCTCGAAGGGGTCCTTCTGGCCGTCGGAGCTGGAAAACCGCGAGACATGCAGCGGCCAGGACTTGAAAGCGGTCGAATCTCCCGTGCAGTCGTCCCACCAGGATTGGGCGGTGTAGATCATCGGAAGCCGCCCGGTGGAGGCCTTGATGGTGGCACCAAAATCCTTGATCCAATCCACCATCCGGGCCGGCGTCATGCCGAAGCACGCGTCGCCCTGGCCGGCAGGGTAGTCATCGGCGGAGTAGGGATTCCACTCGATGTCCAGCAGGGGCGGCAGGGTCTTGCCGTCGGCCGACCAGCCGCCCCCATTGGCCAAAAATTCCCTGGCCTGTGTGGTCCCGGACGAATGGGCGGGCATGGCGAAGTGGTAGGCGCCGCGGATCATCCCCTGCCGGTACGCGCCGGCGTAGTTCTGCGAAAATTCCGGGTCGTCATACACGCCGGACGGCCAGGACTGGGTGGCCTTGATGTACGCGAAACGAGCACCTTCGCCCCATGCGTGGGACCAGTCAACATCGCCCTGGTGGTGGGAGACATCGACGCCGAGAACGCCGGGCGGCCGCCAGGTCCGGAGCTCCGCCCACGAGGTCGGGACGGAGAGGCCGGCCAACGTGGCCGCGTCACCCTCCTGCGTACCGGTGGTGAAGCCCGCAGTGTCGGCGGTGAAGCTGCCCGCGCTCGCAGCTGACGGATTGTCGGTCTGCGGCTCGTCGCGGGCCGGCCCGGAGGGCTCGGCGCTCGGCGTGGCCGACGCGGGTGCCTCGTCCGCCAGTTCCGCCGTGGCGGTGGCCAACGTCTCCAGCTCCGCGACGGTGGGGGCCTGAGCGTCACCTGACTCGTCGACACGGCGCTGGCCCTGGCCGAGCTGGGCGTCCAGCGCTTCGATGTCCACGGCATCCAGTGCCTGGTCGGAAAGCTCGATGCGTTCCGACGCCGATAGCTTCCCGCCGGCATCCAATTCGGTCCGGATCTGCTCGGCGGCTTCCGTGGCCGCCTGCGGATCGACCTGCGGGGCGGTGGCCTTCGCCTTTGCCTGGCCGTCCGCCGGGTTGAGGGCCGAATCCAACAGCGCCTCGGCCGCCTGCCCGGGCGACGGTGATGGTGCCGGTTTCGCGGTGCGGTCCGCCGGGATGGCGATGGCCGATGTACCGTCCTCGAGGGGTGTGGCCCCTGCAGCGCCGGCGCCCGCGAGGGGGATGGCCAGCGAAGCTGCAAGGGCAAGGGCTGCGACTCGAGGTCGGCGTGATCGGCGTTCCGGCATGGGTGAGCCTCCGTGGGGTACGAGCGGGTGACGTTTTACACACTATCGGCCGCTCCGGCCGCCCGGTTACCAATTTCGACTCGTCATGTTGATGTTTGACCGCACCACCCGCGATTACGCCGCACACAGGTCCATGTGGCAAAATGGGTTCTTGCGTCTACTGGGTGCGCCCCTGCCACAGGGGGAGCGCGCCAACAGTCAGACAGCCGGCCGGCGCACCAGCGTCCGACCGGTTCACCACACTCCGTTCCAGCGGTTTCCGCGGCCCCCGTGCCGCGGCCGCTGCGAGCGTGTCGAAGGCAGGTGACCTGTGGCAGCTGCCCAAGGAGAAGCATCACATGCATATTCTCGATTCCGTCAACGCGGCCTCGCTGCGCAGCGACATCCCCGCCTTCCGCACCGGCGACACCCTCAAGGTGCACGTCAACATCGTTGAAGGCAAGAACTCGCGTGTCCAGGTCTTCCAGGGCTACGTCTTGGGCCGCCAGGGCCACGGTGTCGCCGAGACCTTCACGGTCCGCAAGGTGACCTTCGGCGTCGGCGTGGAGCGCACCTTCCCGGTGCACTCCCCGATCATCGACAAGCTCGAGGTCGTCTCCCGCGGTGACGTGCGTCGCGCCAAGCTGTACTACATGCGTGATCGCCACGGTAAGGCAGCACGCATCAAGGAAAAGCGCGACTTCGGCAACAAGTAGAGCCGGATTGCGCCGGGACGCACCTGTCCCGTCCACGATCGTGACGAGTGAACCGGGCCCGCAGGCCACGCCGAGCGGCCCGGGAAGGCGCCGGTCCCGTTTTCGGGGCTGGCGCCTTGTCGTGGGCGCCCTGCTGCTGGCCGCCGTCGCCGCGATCATCGTGCGCGCGACCCTGGTGGACTTCTACTACATCGGCTCCGACTCCATGCAGCCCACGCTCGAACCCGGCGAGGGCCTGCTGGTCAACCGCACCGCCTACCGCGGCCACGAGATCGCCCGTGGCGACGTCGTCGTCTTCGACGGGCGCGGTTCGCTGCTGCCCTACCAGTCCGCCAACCCGGTCGACACGCTGCTGCGTGCCCTGCGGATCAGCGGCGACGACACGGTGTTCGTCAAACGTGCCGTCGGCATCGGCGGGGACACCATAAGCTGTTGTGATGCGCAGGGTTCGCTGCTGGTCAACGGCGTCCCGCTGGCCGAACCCTACCTGTACCCCGGGGATGCCCCCAGCGAACAGGAGTTCACCGCCGTCGTGCCGGAGGGCAGGATCTGGGTCATGGGCGACCACCGGTCGGTCTCGGCCGACTCCCGCTCCCTGCTCGGCGCCCCCGGCGGCGGCATGATCCCCGTGGACCGTGTCATCGGGCGGGTCGAACGCATCATCTGGCCCGCCGACGCGGCGCGCACCATCGACGGAAAGGCAACCCCGTGAGCGAGCACCACCCGGAACACCGTGCAGGGGACGGCGCGGCGGACCGTGCAGGGCACGACGCCGGTGCCCCCCGGCGCGCCCCGAGGAACCCGGTCTGGGGCTGGGTCCGCGAGTTCCTCATCGTGGTCGGCATCGCGCTGGTGCTCTCCTTCGTCATCAAGACGTTCTTCTTCCGCGCCTTCTACATCCCCTCCGGGTCGATGGAGCAGACGCTGGAGATCAACGACCGGATCTTCGTGAACCTGCTGGTCCCGGGCCCGTTCGACCTGCACCGCGGCGACGTCGTGGTCTTCTCCGACGAGCTCGGCTGGCTCGGCGCCACCGCCCCGGCGCCCACCAACCCCCTCACCGAGGTGCTGACCTTCGTCGGCCTGGTCCCGGACACCGCCGACCAGCACCTGGTCAAGCGGCTGATCGGCCTGCCCGGGGACACCGTGGAATGCTGCGACGCCGACGGCCACCTGATGGTCAACGGCGTCTCCCTCGACGAGCCCTACCTCTACCCGGGCGCCGCGCCGTCGGACGAGTCCTTCAAGGTCACGGTGCCGGCCGGCAAGATGTGGGTCATGGGCGACCACCGCAACGCCTCCGCCGACTCGCGCTTCCACCAGGACATCCAGGGCGGTTTCGTCGACCTGGACTCCGTCGAGGGCAAGGCCGTGCTGCGTGCCTGGCCGCTGGACCGCTTCGGCACGATCTCCGGGCACCACGAGGTCTTCGCCGACGTCCCGGCCGGCACCGGGAAATAGCCATGCCCACCCGCACCGCCACCACGAAACCCGCCACGAAGCCCGCCCGGAAGCTGGTCCCGGCGGCGGCCCTCGCCCCGACCCTGGCCGCCGAGCTGGAACTGGCGGGCGCGCTGGAACTGGCGGGCGAGCTGGGCAATGGCGGACCGTGGCTGGTCGCCGGCTGCGACGAGGTAGGCCGCGGCGCCCTGGCCGGACCGGTGTCCGTGGGCATGGTCGTCATCGACCCCGCCGCCGCGGCGCTGCTGGCCGACGTGCGCGACTCCAAGCTGCTCAAGGCGGCCGTGCGCGAGGAACTGGTCCCCGTCATCCGCGACTGGGCCGCCGCGTACGGCGTCGGGCACGCCACGGCCGCCGAGATCGACGAGCACGGCCTGGTCACCGCCCTGCGGCTGGCCGGCAACCGGGCCTGGGAGGCCGCCGCGGCCACCGCGGCCCCGCACGCGGTGCTGCTGGACGGCAACCTCGACTGGCTCTCGGCCCCCACCCAGGAGGACCTGTTCGCGACCGGAGCACCGCCGTCGTACCCCTTCGACGTCTCCGGCGCCCGGGTGACGACCCGGATCAAGGGGGATCTGACCTGCCTGTCGGTCGCCGCCGCCTCCGTGCTGGCCAAGGTGGAACGCGACGCGCTGATGGCCACCTATGATGAACTGGAACCCCGATACGGCTGGGCGGTCAACAAGGGCTATGGCACGGCGGCCCACCGCCGGGCCATCACCGACCACGGTGCCACCGCCCATCACCGCCGCAGCTGGCGGCTCACGGGCGCGGCGCCGGCCCCGCGCGAAAGGCAGGAACCATGAGTGCCGACGATCTCGAGAACTACGAGACGGACATGGAGCTGCAGCTCTACCGCGAATACCGTGACGTCGTGTCCCTCTTCAGCTACGTCGTGGAGACCGAACGGCGCTTCTACCTCGCCAACGACGTGGACCTGCAGGTGCGCTCGGCCGATGGCGAGGTCTACTTCGACGTCACCCTCAAGGACGCCTGGGTGTGGGACGTCTACCGT
Source organism: Arthrobacter sp. ASL1 (assembly GCF_056680475.1). NCBI lineage: Bacteria > Bacillati > Actinomycetota > Actinomycetes > Micrococcales > Micrococcaceae > Arthrobacter > Arthrobacter sp. ASL1. The sequence continues at coordinate 516,463 of NZ_CM155284.1, read as the reverse complement.
TCGGCCCGCTTCGTGAAGAACGTCCGGATCATCACCTTCAAGGACGTCAACGTCGAGGAACTGGCCAAGACCGACGAACTCACCCTCCCCAAGGACGCCGGGCTGGGGGCCTAGGCCCCATGAATGCCGAGCGCACGGATCAGGAGCGCACGACGGCGTTGCCCGGCAATGCACGCTGGTGCGGCTCCGGCAAACCCCCGGCCCGCTGCGTGGTCGTCGACGATACGCTGACCGCCCACGACGCCTACCGCCACGCCACGTCCGGGACCGCCATGCTGTGGTCCGGCGACTACCACAACGCCCGCCAGCTGCTCTCCGCGCTAGGCCGGCGCATCCCCGCACCCGCGGCGGGAACGGCCGCTTCGGGCACGGCTGCCTCGGGCACGGCCGGAGGTGGCGGCCTCGCCGACGTGGCAGCGGATTTCTACCGACACCGCCAGGCCCGCGCCCACCGTTCGCGCATCCTCGCCTCCGTCCTGGTCCCGCTGGCCCCCGGCCCCGTGGTGGATCTGCGCCGCGCACCGGACATCGCCGCCGCCTGGAGGCTCGCCTACGGAGACGTCCACGAGGCCTCCGTGGTGCCGCTGCAGGACCTCCTCGGGGTCCTCGGCGCCGAGCAATGGCGGCTGCGCGGGGTGTTCGTCCCCGCATTGGAGGCCACGATCCACCCGCATTACGGCACGTTCGCCCCGGTGCGCGGCGAGTACCTGGAGCTGGTCGCAGTCGCCCCGTTGCCGGACACCGCCACCGCGTTCGACCTCGGTACCGGCACCGGTGTGCTGGCCGCGATCCTTGCCCGCCGCGGCATCGCCCGCATCGTGGCGACCGATCTCTCGCCGCGGGCCATCGCCTGCGCCGCCGCGAACCTGGAGCGGCTGGGCCTGGCCGGGCCGGTCGAGCTTCAGGAGGCCGACATGTTCCCCGCAGGACGCGCCGGCCTGGTCGTCTGCAACCCGCCGTGGCTGCCCGGCAGTGCCACCACACTGCTGGACCAGGCCGTGTACGACCCGAAATCGCGCATGGTGCGCGCCTTCCTCGCCGGGCTGGCGGACCACCTGGAACCGGGCGGGGAGGGCTGGCTGGTCATCTCCGACCTGGCCGAGCACCTGGGACTGCGCAGCCGCACCGAACTGCTGGGCTGGATCGAGGCCTCCGGGCTGCGCGTCCTGGACCGGCTGGACACCCGGCCCACGCACCGTCGCGCCGCCGACACCGAGGACCCCTTCCACCCGGCCCGCTCCGCCGAGGTCACCTCCCTCTGGCGGCTCGCCGCCGCGTAGGAGCGTCCGAGTGCCATGTCGTCACGGATGGGATCGTCGACGCGGGTGGCTGCCACGACGTGCCGATCAGCAGCATGAGTCAAGTCCGACATTGACTCAGGGCACGAGTGTCCAGCGGGCCGAGACGAAGTCTATAAACGGGGACGAAGCGACTGACTTGATCGCCTGCCCTAGCTGTACTGACCAGCGACGTTGGTTAAGCGGCTGATGGGTGGCTGGTTCCCGATTGCGGTGTGGGGCCTGTGGTGATTATATTCATGGATCCAGGCCGGCAGGGCATAGCGGCGGGCGGTCTCGCTGCCGTAGAACTTGGCGTAGGCCCATCCATCGTTCAGGGTTCTGTGGAAGCGCTCGATCTTGCCGTTGGTCTGGGGCCGGTAGGGCCGGGTCCGCTTGGGTGTGATGCCCAGTGCGGTGCAGGCATCGCGCCAGGCGTATGAGCGGTAGGCCGAGCCATTGTCACTCAAAACGCGCTCCACGGTGACCTCCCTGGCCGCGAACCAGGCCACGGCCCGCTCGAGCACGCCGATTGCCGTGACGGCTTTCTCATCGTCGTGGATCTCGGCGTAGGCGATGCGTGAGTGGTCATCGATCACGGTGTGCACGAACGCGGTGCCCAGTCGTGGATGGCCGCTGGAGGTGCGCTGTCCGGTGCGCTTCGCTGTCGCGCGCGAGTTCTGTTCACCGGCCGCCCGGCCCAGGAACCGGTGTCCACCTCCGTCGGGGATGTTGCCGAACTTGGTGACGTCGACATGGATCATCGCCCCGGGGTGGGGGTGTTCGTAGCGGCGGATCGCTTCGCCGGTGATCCTGTCGATGTAGCGCAGCCGGTTGATGCGGCACCGGAGGAGCACCGCGTGGACGGTCGAGGCGGCCAGGCCGAGCCGGAAGGCGATCTGGACCGGGCCCATGCGCTTGCGCCAGCGCAGGGCCACGATCTTCTTGACCATGGCCTGCGGGGTGCGGTTCGGGCTCGTGCGAGGCCTGCTGGGCCGGTCGGCCATGGCGTTCTTGCCGTGGGCAAGGTAGCGGTCTGCCCAGCGTTTGGCCGTGGGCCAGGAGACCATGTACTGCTTCGCCGCGGTGGCCACGCTCCAGCCGTCGTCGACGATGAGGCGGGCGAGTTTCAGACGTGCTTTTGGGGTCAGTGCTGCATTAGCGTGGGACATGAAGGCCTCCTGTTTGTGAAGCGGTTTCTTAGACAGCTCCACTCCACATCGGGAGGCCTTCGTCATCCCATCAATTCAGATCGTGTCGTCGCACGAATTCAACCAACCTGCCTGGGCAGTACACCTAGCCGACGAACCGGCTGCTCGGTTGTCACGAGGCTTTGACAACGGCTTCGAGGCGCGGCTCGATCGACTCGGCCATCATGTCGATCTCGTGTTCGCTGATCCGATTCCTACGCGGCGTCCCTCCAGCCATACAGCGCTCCCGCGATGTGGCGAATCCTCTCGTGGGCCAGCTCGCTGGTCAGGCTGCAGTTCTCGGCCAGGGCCATGAGGCCTTCGACCTCATCCGGCGGAGCATCGGCCCCCATGATCGAGGTCCAGCGGGAGGTCCGGGGCGCTGGCGGCGAAGGCGCGAACGAGCCCGCGCTGGTGCTGGGATCCGGACATCAGGGGCAGTGCCGGGTCGATGGCCATTCCGTCATCGACGAGGTAGTCGGGGTCGTACCGGAAGGTCGTGGAGATCTGCTGGCGTGTCCGGGTGAAGTGCGCCTGACCAATCAGCTTGGTGTGCGCCGCCGCGTCTACGAAGACCTCGACGGTAGTCATCGGGCGCGCTTCTTCGTCAGACTCCCGGCCCGCAGGCGGCCGATGTCGCTGTTGAGCAGATCAATCGCTTTGACCGCCTGGTCGGGCATGCCGCAGGCGCGGAGCACCTGGGCGACGTCGCCGAAGCTCACGGTCGGTACGCCAGTCTCGATCTTGCAGGGCCGCCGCGCAGCCTAAGGGTTGGAGAAGAATAGGTTGGGGCCGTCCAGTTCGACGTCGTGGGAGTCGCCGACGTCGGTGACGGGCTCTCCGCGGCGAGTAGCGTGGATGGCCTGCATCATGGCCTACTGGGTGCCAGAGGCCGCCCCGGTGGCGTGTGCGCCGCAGCCACCGGTGAGTTCCTTGATTCTTGCAACGCCCCGGTCGCAGGCATATGGCACACCTGGACCAGCATCGCACCGCAAAACCTATGCCTACTGGCCTATGGCGGCTGTGTCCAGTGGGAATTGATGACCGAGGGAACGTACGCTTCATTGCCCGCCAGACGCCGCTCGACTCCCGGGGCGTGTGCGGGTAGCAGGGCGACCGGCTGTTCGCGGGCAAAAATCACTGATCATTCGCAGTTGCTTCAGGCGAGCCTTCGGGTTGTTGGCCACATCGTGGGCCCCTTTCTTAAGGGGTCTGGTCGCAGGTGACGTTGCCGCAGAACAACAGGTCGCCTGGTGGCCGAACACGACCACCGAGGGACCGCTGGGAACTTGTCCCGTGTGGGCACGTTGAGGCCCATATCGCCCCTCCACAGGCTTCTTGAACGGCTCGTTGTCCACCAGGCCGCCGCGCTGTATTCGGGGGAACATCGTCCCCGCTGATGCTGGGGGTGGAGGTGGCAGATGAACCACAATCAGGAACTGGGCCAACGCGGCGAAACGCTGGCGGCAGAATACCTCGGACGCCTTGGCATGCGCGTACTGGCAAGGAACTGGCGGTGCAAGACCGGTGAAATCGACATCGTCGCCGACGACGCCGGCACCATCGTCGCCGTCGAGGTCAAGACCCGCTCGGGCCTCGGGTTCGGGTACCCGGCCGAAGCGGTGGATCCGCGCAAATTGTTGCGGCTGCACCGATTGGCCAGCGCCTGGTGCCGGGAGAACCAGGCGAACCACCGCACACGGCGGGTCGACGTGGTCAGCATCCTCGCAGTTCCCGGCCGGGAGCCTGAGGTCGACTACTTCCAGGCGGTGGTCCCGTGAGCCTGGGGCGGTCCGCCGGTGTGTCGCTGGTGGGCCTGAACGGCCACATGATCGAGGTCGAAGCCGACATCGGCGGCGGATTGCCCTCGTTCCTGCTGCTCGGCCTGCCTGACGCCTCGCTCATCGAGGCGCGCGACCGGATCCGTTCGGCGACCCGCAACACCGGGGTGCCCCTGAGCCCCCGGCGCATCACCGTGAACCTCATCCCCGCGTCCCTGCCCAAGCGCGGCTCCTCGTTCGACCTGGCGATCGTGGTGGCTGCAGCCGCGGCCTCCGGGACCATCGACAACCCGCCCGGCATCGTCTACATCGCCGAGCTGGGTCTCGACGGGTCGCTACGCCCGGTTCCGGGCGTGCTGCCGGCCGTGATGGCAGCGGTACGCGCTGGACGCCCGGAAATCGTGGTGGCCGCCGGAAACGAAGCCGAGGCCCGCCTGGTGCCAGGAGCCCGCATCACCGCCTACCGGCATCTGGCCGAGGTCATGTCCGCCTACGGTGCAGCCGAGGCCATCGTCCCCGCCCGTCCTCCTGCCCCCAGGTGCCCCCGTCGGGGAACCACCACCCAGGAGGCACCGGCGACGGCGGACGTTCCCGACCTGAGCGAAGTGATCGGCCAGCCGTTGGCCCGGTTCGCCGTCGAGGTCGCCGCCGCCGGAGGACACCATCTGTTGCTCGTAGGCCCGCCGGGCGCGGGCAAGACAATGCTGGCCGAACGCTTGCCCGGGCTGCTGCCGGATCTGGATGACGCCGAGGCCATGGAGGCGACGGCCATCCACTCCCTGCAACGCGGCACCGCCGGACTGGACCGGCTGTTGCGCCGCCCACCCTTCGAGAGCCCCCACCACAGTGCCAGCATGGTGGCGCTCATCGGTGGGGGAGCGGGTCCGCCGAGGCCCGGGGCAGCCTCACGGGCACACCGCGGCGTGCTCTTCCTCGATGAGGCACCCGAATTCAATTCCCAGGCGCTCGACGGGTTGCGGCAGCCGCTGGAATCGGGGGAGATCACCCTGCACCGCTCCGCCGGCACCGCTACCTATCCGGCCCGTTTCCAACTCGTGCTCGCGGCCAACCCCTGCCCCTGTGGCCTGTCGACAGGAAAGGCCATTGACTGCCGCTGCACCCCCATGCAGCGACGCCGCTACTTCGATCGACTGTCCGGCCCGTTCCTGGACCGGATCGACCTGCAAATCGAGGTGCCGCGGGTCAACGCCACACATCTGGGCGCCGGCCGGGGCGAGGAGACCACGGCGACGGTGGCGCACCGGGTCGCCGAAGCCCGCCGGGCCCAGCGCGCACGGCTGAAGCCCCTCGGCGTCACCCGTAACGCCGATCTCCCGGGGACGCTTCTCCGCCACGAACTGGCATTGCCGGCGCGGACCACCGCCACTGCCGACCGGCAGCTCGAACGCGGGCTGCTCTCCGTCCGGGGGCTGCACCGGGTACTGCGGTTGGCGTGGACGATCAGCGACCTCGCCGGCCAGGAATGCCCCCAACCGGCAGACATCGACGTCGCCCTGCAACTGCGCCACCACGCCCAAGGAGCTATCGCATGAGACCCGACCCCGACATCCAGTTGGCACGTGCCGGCCTCGCCCGCCTCATGGAGCCCAATGACTTGACCGGCACTGCCCTGGTCGCCGTCGTCGGGCCCGTGGACGCCTACCGCCTGATTGCGCATTCCACCGGCAAGGCACCGGCAACCGAGCAGCAGGCGGTGGCCGACCTGCTCGGGGGAGAGGCCGCGAGCCGGGGCGCCCACCGGCTGGACGCCGGCCTCGAGCGCTGGCGACCGCGCGTGGATGCGGCGGGGCCAGCCCGGGATCTGTCAACGATCCGACGATTCGGCGGCGACCTGCTGGTCCCCGAGGACGCTGCCTGGCCACAACAGTTGGACGATCTGGGGCTTGGGGCACCACTGTGCCTGTGGTGGCGGGGATCGGCCGGTATCGAGCAGCTTCCACCGCCGCAGTCGCTGCTCGCCGTGGTGGGGAGCCGCGACGCCACAGACTACGGACGACATGTGACCTACGAGCTCGTCGCGGACCTCTGCCAGCGCGGAATCACCATCGTCTCCGGAGGCGCCTATGGGATCGACGCCCGCGCCCACGAGGCGGCGCTGAACACCGAACAGGCCACTGGGCGTCCGAGCACCATCGCCATTATGGCCGGGGGACTGGACCGCTTCTACCCGGCAGGCAACGATGCCCTGCTCCGTCGTGTGGAGGCCACCGGTCTCCTCTTGGCGGAGGTGCCGCCCGGCACCGCACCCACGAGGTGGAGATTTCTCCAGCGCAACCGGATGCTGGCCGCTCTGTGCGGGGCCACACTCGTGGTCGAGGCACGATGGCGCTCCGGGGCGCTGACCACCGCGCGCCGGGCCAGTGAGATCGGCCGGGAAGTGGGCGCCGTACCGGGTTCGGTCTTCTCCTCGAATTCCGCTGGATGCCATCGGCTGCTCCGCGAGGGTTCCGCGATCCCAGTCACCGATGCCGCCGAAGCGCTGGATCTGCTCGGTGCCGCCCAGGCCGCACCGGAGACGTCGGCGGTTCCTGGCCGCAAGGATTCCGGGACCGCACGCGACCACGATGGGCTGGACATCCAGGACCTGCTGCTTCTGGACGCGCTTCCCGTGCGGCAGGCCGCCCCGCCCGACAAACTCGCGACAGTCTCGGGTCTGGGCATCGGAGCGGTCCTGGGGGGCCTCAGCCGATTGCAGGCGCGCGGGCTGGCCGAGCAGGATTCTGGCGGGTGGCGGAGGAATCGGCGCGGCTGAGGCGCCGGATCGCACGGCGTGGCGGTCCCACGGAACCGTGCAGACGCGGGAAGCTGGTGGCATGACCGTCACACCCCGCCCACCAGAGTCCCCGCGCGAAGCCGGGGAATCCATGGGGTTGCCGGGGCAGTACATCACCCTGTTGGACGCATTCGAACGCTATTTGACGCTGGAGCGTTCCCGCAGCGAGCACACGGTCAGGGCCTACCTCGCCGACATCTCCTCCCTGCTGGGTTATGCCGCCACCGTCCATCAGGCGGACCGGCTCTCGGACATCGATCTCTCGGTCCTTCGGCTGTGGCTGGGGGAGCAACAGGGACTGGGGAGGGCCCCTTCGACGTTGGCGCGTCACGCTGCCGCCGTGCGGACGTTCATGTCCTGGGCGCTGCGCGAGGAACTCATCGTCATAGATCCGTCACTGCGCCTGCGCTCGCCCAAGAACGCCAAACGGCTGCCCCACGTCCTGCAGGCGTCGCAAATGGATCGTCTGCTCGCTCCAGGGGGCAAGGACAACCAGGAACCGCCGCGCCGCAACCACACGTCCGATGGCAGCCACGAGCCTGACGGCGCCGTGGGGCGCCCGGTGCCGGGGTCCGCGGACGCCGGGGATCCTCCGCCGCCGCAGACGCCGCGCCAGGGGGCGGTCTCCGACCGTAACCGAGCGATCCTGGAGATGCTCTACGCCACCGGAATCCGGGTGGGTGAGCTCGTCGGGTTGGACATCGACGATATCGACCACGATCGGCGGACCCTGCGCGTGTTGGGTAAGGGCGACAAGGAGCGGACCGTGCCTTTCGGCCAGCCAGCCCACCTGGCCCTGGGAGATTGGCTCGGACGAAGCCGCTCCCTATTGGCCACCGACCGATCGGGTCCGGCATTGTTCCTGGGCGAGCGCGGGGCCCGAATGGGCCAACGGCAAGTGCGGACCATGGTCGAAAAGGCGTTGGCCGGGCTTGGGGACACCGCAGCCCGGGGCCCACACGCCCTGAGGCATACGGCAGCAACCCACCTGCTCGATGGCGGGGCGGACCTGCGCGCCGTGCAGGAACTGCTGGGCCACAGCTCGCTGGCGACGACACAGCTCTACACCCACGTGTCAGTCGACCGGCTGCGCAGCAGCTACCAGCAGGCCCATCCACGGGCCTGAAATCCCGTCCTGGGCCGGGACACGGCGGGATCAATGCAGGTCAAGGTGGCGATTCGCCGCCGAATCATGCAGAATGAACACAGGCAGCATGTGAAGACCTCCGAGAGTGACTGTGGTCGTTGGGGAAGACGTACCAACAGGAACTGGAGGATGGCATGTCTGTACCCATGACCCGGGGCGTACTCTTCGTACACTCAGCCCCGACGGCGTTGTGCCCGCACATCGAGTGGGCCATCGGATCCGTGGTCGAAGACCGCACGGATCTGAACTGGGCGCCGCAATCCGCCGCGCCCGGAATGTACCGCGCGGAAGTCCATTGGTCGGCGCCCCAGGGCACCGGCGCACAACTGGCGTCCGCCCTGCGTGGATGGGCCCACCTGCGCTATGAGGTCACCGAGGAGCCGAGCCAGGGCGTCGACGGAAGCCGCTGGTCGCACACCCCCGAACTGGGTATCTTCCACGCCACCACCGACTCCGCCGGAAACATCATGGTGGGGGAGGACCGAATCCGCTTTGCTTACGAGCAGGGCGCCGGCAATCCGGCGGCCGTCTACCACGAGCTCTCCCTGGCACTTGGGGAAGCCTGGGATGAAGAGCTCGAGCCGTTCCGCCACGCCACCGAGGGCGCTCCCGTTCGCTGGTTGCACCAGGTCGGCTGACCCCCGAATAGTTCCCACCCGAGACCGGGAGCAGCGGTGGTCGACCAGTTCCCGACCTCCGGACCATCAAGGAGAATACGATCAGGGGAAATATCCTCCAGTAGATTCCTCTCCCGACCGAATCGACCCACTGGGAGCACGAGAAAGCCCCGCACCAATTGCTGAACTGGTGCGGGGCTTTCTTCTCGTACGTGTCAGACGCTGCGGATGGCAACCACTGCGTTGTGTCCACCGAAACCGAACGAGTTGTTCAGGGCCACGATCTGCCCCGAAGGCAATTCACGTGGGGTCCCGGTGATGACGTCGAGGGGGATCTCCGGATCCTGGTTCTCCAGGTTGATGGTCACCGGGGCCTTGCGTTCCTGGACCGCAAGCACGGTGAGCACCGACTCGACGGCGCCGGAGGCCCCCAGCAGGTGTCCCATCTGGGATTTCGTGGCAGACACCGAGACGCTCTCCAAGTGGTTGCCGAACGCGGCGCGCAGCGCGGTGTACTCCGGCTTGTCGCCGACGGGCGTCGAGGTCGCGTGCGCGTTGACGTGCACAACGTCCTCGGGCTGGATGAGGCCGTCGAACATGGCTGCCTTCAGGGCCCGTGTCGCGCCTAGTCCCTGCGGATCAGGGGCGGTGATGTGGTAGGCATCGGCCGTAACGGAGGTGCCTGCCAGCTCAGCGTAGATATGCGCTCCGCGGGCCAGGGCGTGTTCCTCGGCTTCGAGCACGAGGGCACCGGCACCTTCGCCCATGACGAAACCGTCGCGGTTCACGTCATAAGGGCGTGACGCGTGTTCCGGATCGTCGTTGCGCTTGGAAAGCGCCTGCATGGCGGCAAAGGAAGCCATGGGCATGGGGTGGATGGCTGCCTCGGCGCCTCCGCACATGACGACGTCGGCCTTGCCGGCACGGATCAGTTCCAGGCCAAGGTGCATGGCTTCGGTGCCCGACGCGCAAGCGGACACCGGGGTATGAGCACCGGCGCGTGCACCCAGGTCGAGGCTGACGGCAGCGGCGGGCCCGTTGGGCATGAGCATGGGAACGGTCATGGGCAGGACGCGGCGTGGTCCCTTTTCCTTCAGCGTGTCCCAGGCATCTAGCAGGGTCCACACGCCGCCGATTCCGGTGGCGAAAGCGACGGCGAAGCGGTCGTGGTCGACCTCTTCGATGCCCGAATCCTTCCAGGCCTCGCGGGCTGCCACGACGGCGAACTGGGTGGAGGGGTCCATGCGCTTGAGTTCAACACGGGAGAGCACGTCAGCAGCCGGCGTCGAGGCCTTGGCGGCAAAGTGCACGGGCAGCGAATACTTTTCGACCCACTCATCGGTCAAGGTGTGGGCACCGGAAACACCCTTCAGGGCGTTGGCCCAGAGGGTGGGGACGTCCCCACCGATCGGCGTGGTCGCGCCGAGGCCGGTGATTACTACTTTGCGAGCCATCAACATACTCTCTGTGTTGTGTTGCAGGTGGCGGAAGCGGGAAGCTTCATGCCGAACGTTGTGGAGGGGTGGTCCGCCGACCTCGGCGGACCACCCCGAAGACCATGGCTTCCCGGTCTGGTGCCCTTAGGCAACCGGAAGGGAAGGAACAGGGTGGATCAGGCCTGGGCGTTGGCGATGAAGTTGACGGCGTCGCCGACGGTCTTGAGGTTCTTGACTTCCTCGTCGGGGATCTTCACGTCGAACTTCTCCTCGGCGTTGACGACGATCGTCATCATGGAGATGGAGTCGATGTCGAGGTCGTCCGTGAAGGACTTGTCCAGCTGAACCGCTTCGGTGGCCAGACCGGTTTCTTCGTTGACGATCTCGGCAAGGCCGGCCAGGATTTCTTCGTTGCTAGCCATGAGGCTCCCTTTCTCTTGTGCCGGGGCTCTCCCGACGCATATTTCCCGTCTCGTGGACGGTGAACTCTAGTGTTGTCCGCTCAATAGCCTAGGGCAGGACGATGACCTGTGCGCCGAAGACGAGGCCCGCGCCGAAACCGATTTGCAGGGCGAGCGTGCCCGAGAGTTCGGGGTGCTCCTCCAACATGCGGTGCATGGCCAGCGGAATCGAGGCAGCGGAGGTGTTTCCGGTGTCCGCGATGTCGCGGGCGATGGCTACGGTATCGGGCAGCTTGAGCTGCTTGGCCATTTCGTCGATGATGCGCATGTTGGCCTGGTGGGGCAGGAATACGGAGAGGTCATCGGCCGTGATGCCTGCGGCATCCATGGCTCGCTGGGCTTCCTTGGCCATGCCCCAGACGGCCCAGCGGAAGACGGTCTGGCCGTCCTGCCGCAGGGTCGGCCACAGCTTGGCCTCCGTCTCGGCGACGAGGGCAGTGCCTTCCGGATCCTCTTCGGCCTGCACGGCGACATCGCGCAGGTCCAGCAACGAGTGGGTCATGCCAATGGCGTCCCACTTGCTGCCATCAGAGCCCCAGACAGAGGGGCCGATGCCGGCAGTCTCGGAGGGGCCGATGACGACGGCTCCGGCACCATCGCCGAGCAGGAAGGAGATGGTGCGCTCGTGGTTGTCGATGATGTCCGAGAGCTTCTCGGCCCCGACGACCAGGACGTACTCGGCCGCACCGGACTTCACCAGGGCGTCTGCCTGGGCGACGCCGTAGCAGTAGCCGGCGCAGGCGGCGGAGATGTCGAAGGCCGGTGCGGGGGTGGCGCCGAGGCGGTCTGCCAGGGCGGAGGCAGCGGACGGGGTGGCGTAGGGGGAGGTCACCGTGGAGATGATGACCGCGCCCAGCTGTGAGCCCTCGATGCCTGCACTCTGGAGGGCTCCACGGGCCGCAGTCTCTGCCAGGTCCAGCAGCGAGGTTTCGGAGTCGGCACGCCGCCGGGTGACGATGCCGGTCCGCTTCTGGATCCACTCGTCGGAAGAGTCGATCCACTGGCAGACGTCCTCGTTCGTGACAACGACGTCGCCGCGTGCCGCGCCGACGCCCATGATCCGGGTGAATTCCCGGGGGGTGCTCTGGGTCAGTACTGCGCTCACGTTAATTCCTGTCCTCTCCGGTGGCCGTACGGCCGTGTTCATTGATGAATTCGCGGGCCGCGTCGAGGTCCTCGGGCGACTTCAAGGCCAGCGTGGGGACGCCCTTCAGACCGCGTCGGGCCAGACCGACCAGCGTTCCTGCCGGCGGAAGCTCGAGGATGCCGGTGACGCCCATCAACGCCATCGATTCCATGCACAGGTCCCAGCGGACCGGCCGGGAGACCTGGGCGACCAGGCTGGCCAGGTTCGAATCTCCACTGGCGACGGCACCGCCGTCGTAGTTGCTCAGCAATGGTACGGAGGGGGCCGCCGGGTGCAGGGATGGCACGAGGGCCTCCAGCACGCCGACCGCGGGAGCCATGTGCTCGGTGTGGAAGGCCCCGGCGACCTTCAGCGGGATGACCCGGGCCTTGGCTGGCGGGGCAGCGACCAGGGCCTCGATCTGCTCCAGCGTCCCGGCGGCGACGGTCTGGCCGCCTCCGTTGGCATTGGCCGCGGTCAGCCCGACGGCTGCAAGGGCCGCGGCGACCTCGTCCGGGTCACCGCCAAGCACGGCGGCCATGCCGGTCGGCGTGGTGGCGGCGGCTTCGGCCATCGCGTTGGCGCGTTCACGCACAAAGGCCATCGCATCGCCCTCGGGCAGCGCACCGGCCAGTGCGGCAGCGGTGATCTCGCCGACCGAGTGCCCGGCCAAGACGGTGGAGACGGGCAGGCTGGTGGCACCGGAGGAACCGTCGAGCAGGGCCCGGGCGGCGATCAGCCCGGCGGCAACGATGAGCGGCTGGGCAACCGCGGTGTCCTTGATGGTCTCCTCGTCGGAGACGGTACCGTGCGCCACAAGGTCGCGGCCGGTGAGATCAGAGAGCTGCTGCAGGTGTTCGGAGACACCGGGCACCTCCAGCCAGGGCGAGAGGAATCCGGGGGTCTGGGAGCCCTGTCCGGGGCACACGATAGCTAGCACGATTCCAGCTTTCCAAAGATCGGGGAAATAGCGGGTGTCTTGCGGCACGAACCTGCGCCGGGGGCTTTAGAGGAATCCTACAACGACTCGCCCGCGTCCAGACGCCCGATGACGAGGGCGGTCTGCAGCACGAAGGCCTCGCGGGGCACCAGTGGATCCCATCCGGTGACGTCGCAGACCCGTTTGAGACGGTACCTCACCGTGTTGGCGTGGACGAACAATTCGCGGGCTGTTCCCTCCAGCGAATGCCCCAATGCGAGGTAGCTGGACAGCGTTTCGAGCAGGCCGTTTCCGGCCCGTTCGAGTGGTTTGTGGATGCTCTCCACAAGAGCCGTGCGGGCGGCGGCGTCGCCGTTCATGACCCGTTCGGGCCACAGGTCATCGGCGGCGACGGGGCGGGGGACCAGGGGCCAGGCGCGGGCGGCCGCGATGCCTTCGAATGCGGCGTGCGCACTGGCGGCGGCATCACGCAGGCTAGGGGCTCCTGGACCGTAGACGATGGGACCGGGGCCGAAGTACTCGGCGAGACGAGCGAACGCAGTCTCCTGCTCGCGGACCCCGCCGAGCATGAGGATCAGCCGGTCGCCCTGGATGCCGACCAGGCAGTCCTTGGCCACCCGCTGCCCCACCCGGCGCAGGTCCCCGACAAAGGTGGCACCGGCGTCGTCCGGGGCACTGCCGACGATGACGTGGATCCCGGACTGAGAGGTCCAGCCGACGGCCGCGATGCGCGAACGCAACGCATCCGGGCTCTCCCCGCGCAGGACTGCGTCGACCACCAGGGCCTCGAGCCGACTGTCCCAGGCTCCCCGGGACTCGGCGGCGCGGGCGTACACGTCGGCGGCGGCGAACGCGACCTCACGCGAGTAGCGCAGGACCGCCTCCCGCAGCTGCATTTGCTCGGCATCCGGGGCCAGCTCGGGCACCTGGTTCTCCACCACCTCCACGATGGTGCGGATCAGCTGCAGCGCTTTCTGCAGGGAAATCGAACGCGTCAGTTCGGTGGGGGCTGTCCCGAAGACGTCTGTGAGCACCCACTGCGGTGACGAGGGGCGTTCGTACCAGGAGACGAAGGAGGCGATGCCCTTCTGTGCCACGAGGCCCAAGGCGGCACGTTCCTGGGGGCGGAGGCCGCGGTACCAGGGCAGGGACTGGTCCAGGTGCTTGAGCGCGACCGTGGAGAGGATGCCCAAGTGCGATTTGAGCCGTTTGAGCGTCTCGGGGCTGGCCTTGGGCTGGCGGACGGGGCGGATGCGGGGGGATCCGGTACCCGGACGCTCTTCTGTCATGGCTCCACCCTACGCACTGCCCGGCCGCGGCTCCATTTTGGAGGATCGCTACAAAAAACCGGTGCCCCCGGCGACCCGCGGTTGCAGGTCTCCGGGGGCACCGGTCTCAGCGGTGTGGCTCGAGCTAGGAATCGCCGCCCGCGTTGCCGGAGGTGCCGGCATTGACGTCGTCGATCCGGTACTTCTCGAAGGCCTTCGCCGCAGCCGAACGGTCAACCTCGCCGCGGCGTCCCAGCATCTCCAGCGCCTGCACGACGACGCAGTGCGCGTCGATCTTGAAGAAGCGTCGGGCTGCTGCGCGCGTGTCGGAGAAGCCGAAGCCGTCGGCGCCGAGGGTGGCGAAGTCGTTCGGCACGAACTGGCGGATCTGGTCCGGCACGGCCTTCATGAAGTCCGTGACCGCCACGACCGGGCCGGTGGCCCCGGCCAGCTTCTTGGTCACGTACGGCACCCGCGGTTCGGCACCGGGGTGCATGAACGCTTCCGCCTCGGCGTCCAATCCGTCGCGGCGTAGTTCGTTCCAGCTGGTGACGGACCAGACGTCGGCGGAGACGCCCCATTCGTCGGCGAGGATCTGCTGGGCTTCCAGGGCCCAGGGCACGGAGACGCCGGAGGCCAGCAGCTGGGTGCGGGGCCCGTCGACGGTGGCCGGGGACAGGAGATAGATGCCGTTGAGCAGGCCCTCGACGTCCAGGTCCTTCGGCTCGGCGGGCTGGAGGATCGGCTCGTTGTAGACGGTGATGTAGTACATGACGTTGGGGTCGGAGTGTTCGCCCCCATACATGCGCCGCAGTCCGTCCTTGACGATGTGGCCGATCTCGTACCCGTAGGCAGGATCGTAGGTGACCACTGCCGGGTTGGTGGAGGCCAGGATCGGGGAGTGGCCGTCGGCGTGCTGCAGGCCCTCGCCGGTCAGGGTCGTCCGTCCCGCGGTGGCGCCGATGACGAAACCACGCGTCATCTGGTCCCCCGCCGCCCAGAAGAAGTCGCCGGCCCGCTGGAACCCGAACATCGAGTAGAAGATGTAGACCGGGATCAGCGGTTCGCCGTGTGTGGCATACGCGGTGCCCGCTGCGGTCAGCGCTGCGGTCGACCCTGCTTCGTTGATGCCGGTGTGCAGGATCTGGCCCTGCGGTGATTCCTTGTAGGCCAGGACCAGGTCGCGGTCCACCGAAAGGTAGTTCTGCCCCTTGGGGTTATAGATCTTCTTCGTGGGGAACAGCGAGTCCATGCCAAAGGTCCGCGCCTCGTCGGGAATGATCGGGACCACGCGGTCACCGAATTCCTTGTCGCGCATGAGGTCCTTGAGCAGGCGGACGAAGGCCATGGTGGTCGCGGCTTGTTGCTTGCCGGATCCACGTTTGGCGACCTCGTAGGCCTTGTCGTCGGGCAGGTGCAGCGGTTGGTGTTTCGTCCGGCGTTCCGGAACCGACCCGCCCAGGGCGGCGCGGCGTTCCATCATGTACTTGATCTCCGGGGCCTCGGCGCCCGGGTGGTAGTACGGCGGGGAATACGGGTCCGCTTCGAGGGCCTCGTCGGTGATGGGGATGCGCAGGTGGTCGCGGAAGGCCTTGAGGTCCTCCAGGGTCAGCTTTTTCATCTGGTGGGTCGCGTTGCGGCCCTCGAAGTGCGGGCCCAGCCCGTAGCCCTTGACGGTCTTGGTCAGGATGACCGTGGGCTTGCCCTTGAACTCGGTGGCAGCCTTGTAGGCGGCATACATCTTGTGGTAGTCATGCCCGCCGCGCTTGAGGTTCCAGATCTGCGCGTCACTCAGGTCAGCGACCATTTCCTTGGTCTGCGGGGACTTGCCGAAGAAGTGCTCGCGCACGAACCCACCGGATTCGGCCTTGTAGGTCTGGTAGTCCCCGTCGGGGGTCTGGTTCATGATGTCCACCAGGGACCCGTCGTCGTCCTTGTCCAGCAGCTCATCCCACTCCCGGCCCCAGACGACCTTGATCACGTTCCAACCGGCGCCGCGGAAGAAGGCCTCGAGTTCCTGCATGATCTTCCCGTTGCCACGTACCGGACCGTCGAGGCGCTGGAGGTTGCAGTTGATCACGAAGGTGAGGTTGTCGAGCTGCTCGTTCGCGGCCAGCTGCAGGAAGCCGCGCGAGTCGGGTTCGTCCATTTCGCCGTCGCCGAGGAACGCCCAGACGTGCTGGTCGGAGGTGTCCTTGATCCCGCGGTTGTCCAGGTAGCGGTTGAGCTGGGCCTGGTAGATCGCGTTGGCGGGGCCGATGCCCATGGACACGGTGGGGAATTCCCAGAAGTCGGGCATCGAGCGCGGGTGTGGGTAGGACGGCAGGGCGTGGCCGGCCTTGGACTTCTCCTGCCGGAACCCGTCGAGGTCGATCTCGCTCAGGCGGCCTTCCATGAAGGCGCGGGCGTACATGCCGGGGGAGGCGTGGCCCTGGAAGAAGACCTGGTCACCGCCGCCGGGGTGGTCCTTGCCGCGGAAGAAGTGGTTGAACCCGACCTCGTACAAGGTCGCGGCACCGGCGTAGGTGGAGATGTGTCCGCCGACCCCGATGTCGGGGTGCTGGCCGCGGTGGACCATGATCGCGGCGTTCCAGCGCATCCAGGCGCGGTACCGGCGTTCGATCTCCTCGTTGCCGGGGAACTCGGGTTCCTGGTCCACCGGAATCGTATTCACATAATCAGTGGTGGTCACCATCGGCACACCGACGCTCTTGGCACCCGCACGCTGGAGGATGGAGCGGACAATGAACTGGGCACGTTCCGTGCCCTGGGATTCGACCAGGTCGTCGAAGGATTCAATCCATTCGGCGGTCTCTTCCGGATCGCGATCCGGCAGCTGGCTGGTCAAACCACTGCGAATGTGGGAAATGTGTTCCTCTTCAGCCACGTCCAACTTCTCCTCGTTACGGGTAACAGCGTGGGGAATGCGACGTTCCCGTTGTTGGGCCGGGTGGCGTCGCGGCGGTAGAACCGCCTGGCGATGAATGCATGCCGGGTGGGCGTGCGTTCCATCTCGACCACTGTAGTTGTCTTTGTCTTGTGATGCGTAGCCGGGGAGGGCCCGGGTGACGTGGGTTACGCTGCCCCCGGGAGCGGCCCGTGCTCTCCAGCAGCGCATGCATCGATGGTGCACGGGTCGAACGGGTGCCCGGAATCCGGGTTTGCGGCGTGTCTGCGGGTCCCGCGCTTGATGGGAAGGGTTTAAAGGTGTTGGCTTGTGGTGTGTATCAACCACTAGTAGGAGGAGAAACGTGAGCGACGCCGGAGCGGCCGACAATGCGGTTGTGGAAAAAATGGGCTTCAAGGACGGAGACCTGATCCAGGAGCTGGGCTACGACGACGACGTTGATGACAATCTCCGTGATGCGTTGGAAGAAGTGACCGGCAGCGAACTGGTCGGCGAAGACGACCATGAAGTCGTGGACGGGATCCTGCTTTGGTGGCGGGATGGTGAAGGCGACCTGGTCGACGAACTGGTCGATTCCCTGACCACGCTCGATGAAGGTGGTGTCATCTGGTTGATGACCCCCAAGTCGGGTCGTGATGGATATGTTTCACCCGCGGAAGTCCAGGAAGCAGCGCCCACTGCCGGGCTGCATGTGACCAGCACGGAAGGCGCCTCCGCCGATTGGACCGCGACGCGCCTCGTGGCCCGCCGCAAGAACTAGATGGCCGTATCGGACCACCCCTTGGTGGGTGGCCCCGTTCCGGCGTTCGAGCTGCAGAACCAGTTCGGCGAGGCAGTTTCATCGGCAGGACTGGGGCAGGGGCGCTACTTTCTGGTGTTCTACCCGTTTGCGTTCTCCCGGGTCTGCACTGCCGAACTGGCAGTGCTGGAGCGGTTGCGGCCCGAACTGGCGGAGGCCGGAGTCGGTCTCCACGCCGTGTCGGTGGACCACAAGTTCGCCCTGCGCGCCTACGCGGCCGAGCAGGGGATCGGTTTCGACCTGCTGGCAGATTTCTGGCCGCATGGCGAAGTTGCCCGGGCTTTCGGGTGCTTTGACGAGGTGCAGGGCCGTGCCTTGCGATCGACGTTCCTGGTTTCCGGCGGGCAGGTCGTGCACCACTTCGGCAGTGAGGTCGGTCAGGCGCGCCGGGAGCAGGACTACCTCGACGCCGTCGTGCAGTTTCCCGTGTAGCGGTTCGCGATTGGCGCCGTGGGCGTCGGCCCGGTAGGCTCAATCCCCGCAAGGGCCTTTAGCTCAGCTGGTAGAGCGTCACGTTTACACCGTGAATGTCATCGGTTCGATCCCGGTAGGGCCCACCAGAAAAGCGTCGGTCAAACCACGGCTAGCCCGTAGTTGATCGGCCACGACTGCGGTCTTCCCATGAGGGGAAGGCCGGGTTATAGGCAGGAATGTGTGTATGGCCCGGGTGTGTCACGGTCTGCTTCTACCGCCCCAGCCGTGCTGGACGCCGTTGCCGTCTTCCCAACTGAATTCCTTGTCGTAGAGCGCCGGCCCGTCGGGTTCTTCCTTGATTTTTCGTTGCTTGCGTGGAGGGTCCCAGTGTTCCTGGCGCACGAGTGTCCATGGCTCCCTGGGGAATTCAGTCAGTGAATCCAATAGCCAGTTCACCGCGGTGCGGGCGTGCGCGTCAGGCATCCCGCGATGGGCGCGGAGCAATTCCTTGATGGCCTTGTTCGGACCGCCCTCCAAGGGCGAAGTAGTCCGGTGGATCTTCGCTCCACTGGCAGGCTGCAAATCGGTCTCCAGCCAGATGAACAGGTTCTCGTGTTTGATCAACGACCGGTAGAAGCCTCGAGCCCGGCGTAGCCGCTGATGGGTGTACCACCAGAGACGACTGGCAGGAACAGCGGAGGGCCGTTCAGCACCGGTACGGGCTTCGGTGCGGTGCTTGAGGAAAGCGTCCCATTTGGCCTCCCACTGCGAATAGGCGCTGATCCAGGCCGCAGCCTGCTCCTGGCTGGAGACCTTCATCAACGCCTTGGTCAGGGCCATGAGCTCCCGACCAGCGGGCAGCCTGGGGGCGAAAGTCAGGTGGCGGCGTACGGCCTGGAAGATGTGGAAATAGCACCGCTGCACGCGCGTATCCGGCCAGTAATGGCGCAATGCTGCATGCAGACCGGTCCCGCCATCGACAACGGCCACCGTCGGGGCCGGGACCCGTTCCATCAGGGCCTGCCATGAGGCTTTCTTCTCCTGGTCGCACCACTGCCAGTCCACGACATGGGAGCCGGTGAAGGCGATGAGCACGCACCAGCCGTTGAAGTACGTCCCGTCGAGCATGACCTGCTCGTGGACCTGACCCGTTGGCGCTGGCGGGGGAACCTCGACCCGCCAGCACCATCCAACCAACGCCCGGAAGGTCCTGCCGGTCCCACCACGGGAGGCCTGCGACGTGACACCGAGCAGCCAGTCCACGAAGCCAGCCAGCTGTGCTCGTCGGCTGACGTCCAGGCGCGACTGCGTGCTCGAAGCCCCGCACTGTTTGCATCGCCATCGGGTACGTCCGGCCGAGGTTTTCCCGTTCTTGACGAGCTTGGAATCGCATACACCACAACGCGGTTGGTTCGAGGCAAGAGGCACCCCACATGCTCCCAAAGCATGTGTATCCCGGCCTCACCCTACGCACGACAGGGAAGCAAGCCTCTCACGTACACACATTCCTGCCTATAACCCGGAAGGCCGCAGTTTTGTTTGCCGCCGGCGACGGGGTTGCCGTCCGCGCGGAGGGGCCGTCGATGACCGGTCGCCTAGCGACAGAACCGGAGGAGGGTGCCCACCTTCGGAATGACCCGCAGTCCCTGGCAATACTCGACAAGAGGGTGGACCGCCTTGTAGATGTCCACACCGTCACTGGCCTGTCCCGCGGACCGTTCCACATGCTTCAGCCATGTGGTCCGGCCCTCCTCGGCGTTCTTGGAGGTGTCCTCCATGGCCCGTGCGCACTTGGCTGCGCCCTGGGTGCCATCCAGTGTCAGCTGCAGCTTGTCGATGACTTCGGTCCCGTTATCCATCTCTGCAGCACGAGTGCCGATGTCATACCCGCTGCGGGCGCAATCTTTCAGCGCAGCAACGACTGGGTTGGTGCCACGCAACTGCTTGGATCTGACGTACTGCACCAGATCGTCGGAGAGATTCCCGGAATTTGCGCTGATCTGCAGGTTTTCCAGCGCCAGCCTCTGGCTGACCCACGCCGTGGTCAGCATCGGATCCGGAGCCCAGGGAATGGCAGGCGGCAGGGGTCCCATGGGTACGGCGATCTCACCAGGCATCAGGTAGTCGTACGCCCGCTGGCCCACCACGTATTCCCGAAAGAATTCCGCTTCGCTGGCCGAGGAGTTCCCTGGGAGCCGGGTTACCGGAAGGCTCGGGTCGATGGCCCACACTTGCTGCGTGTTGTTGTACAGAACGACGGCGCCACCAGCCTGTGGAGCACAGATGTTGAAGCCGGCGAAAACGGGCCGGTAGTCGCTGTTCTGCGCATAGAAGAACGTTCCTGGAGCTGCGTAATCGTGGCGGGCCGGCCAGGCGGCGGGGCACGGCCCGGGCGGCGGGGGCGACGGAACCACTGTCGGCGGAGGCGACGGGACCACTGTCGGCGGCGGTCCCTGCGTCGGTGGTGGCGCATGAGACGATGGCCCGCCCACGGAAGAGCCCGGAGTCGAACTGCCGGTTCCGCCGCAGGCAGTTGCCGCGGAACATATGGCAAATGCCAGCGCAGCCGCTCCCAACCGGCGGAGCATCTTGCCGCGCATGGCCTTCCTCCCAATCCTGAGAAGTGGCCGTCATTGTACTCCTGTCGGCCCCGGAACGACAGGAATCT
The DNA here is from genome assembly GCF_056680475.1 of Arthrobacter sp. ASL1. Classification (NCBI taxonomy): domain Bacteria; kingdom Bacillati; phylum Actinomycetota; class Actinomycetes; order Micrococcales; family Micrococcaceae; genus Arthrobacter; species Arthrobacter sp. ASL1. The sequence goes on along the minus strand of NZ_CM155284.1, from coordinate 495,637 downwards.
ACGCGACCGTGGGGCCGAGTGCGCCGAAGGGGTCGGAAGGGCCGGACCTGCCCGGGCATGAACCCATGGCCATCCGCCTGCCCCGCGGCGCTCCCACACCGTTTCCGACCCATCGTGAAATAGGTGGCACGACCTAGGCTGTCCTGCATGGTGCGTTCTGAAAGCTGGATCAGACCGGCGGGTGCAAGTCCCGTCTCGGTAGGTACCGGAGCGCCGAGTAGCAGGTCCCGGTTCGTTGGAGAGATCTGGCGGGCTGAGCGGGATGTCAAAAGCCCTGTCAGGGGGAGCAAGCACGCGGGCCGCAGCATCAAGCGAACACTGCAGCCTCGTCACAGTCACAACGAGGGAGCCGAGCCGATCATGTCACGGCGAAGGCCATGTCCGTCAGGCCCTGTTCCGGGGTCAGCTTGGCGGGTCCTTCCGGGGTACGGGTGGTGGCACGTGTGCAAGGTCTGGTCCGGAACAGAAGAGACCCGTCTGCCCGGCCCACGTCGGGCGAAGGCCACTGGTATAAGCCGATGGTGAAATCCGGTGGTGGGCAGCGGGAGTCCGAGGGGGCCATAGTACCGGTGAGGGGCGTGCAACATAACGCGCACCTAGGGAAGGACCCCCGCTTTGAACGTGCTCGTGAAGAGGGTAAGCGTCAGGGCATGACCGGGACAGCCCGGTCCAACAACCCCGTCAGGCACCAGCCTGTCGACCTGAACCGGCATCCGCCGGTGACGGGCGCGCGAAAACTTCAACGCCGGCTATGGGCTGCGGCCAAGCAGTCCGGGGATCGCCGTTTCCATGCCCTATTCGATCGTGCATGCAGGGTTGACGTCCTGCATGAGGCATGGGAGCGGGTGCGTGGTAATCGAGGAGCGGCCGGGGTGGACCGAATCACCTTGGCCGATATTGAGGCGTACGGGGTCGGGCTGATGTTGTCCGAGCTCCGTGCGGATTTGCTGGAAGGCCGGTATCGGCCCCAGCCCGCCAGACGGGTGTTCATCCCGAAGGCGGACGGGGGCAGGCGCCCGTTGGGTATCCCGACGGTGCGTGACCGGGTGGCGCAACAGGCCGTGCGCATGGTGTTGGAACCGATTTTCGAGGCGGATTTCCTTCCGTCCTCGCATGGGTTCCGGCCCGGGCGCTCGGCCACGGACGCGATGGAGACCATCCGCAAGGGCTTCGCCCAGGGACAGGTCTTCGTCGTGGAGGCCGATATCCGGGACTTCTTCGGAACGATCGAGCACCAGCGGTTGCTGGAAGCGGTCGCTGCGAGGGTCTCGGACCGGCGGGTGCTGAAACTGGTGCGGTTGTGGTTGCAGGCCGGTGTGATGGAGGGCGGGCGAGTCGAGCGGACGTTGGCTGGTACCCCTCAAGGAGGGGTGATCTCGCCTTTGCTCTCGAACATCTACCTGCATTCCTTCGACCGGGCCATGGCAGAGGCCGGTGTCGGGGAAGTCGTGCGCTACGCGGATGACTTCGTGGTGTTGTGCCGCACGCAGCGGCAGGCGGATCGTGCCCTGGAAACCGCCGGGTCGGTTCTGGCCTCCTTGGGGTTGGAACTGCATCCGGACAAGACGAAGATCATCGATCTTCGCGGTGGCCGGGAAGGGTTTGATTTCCTGGGCTGTCATTTCCGGGCGCGGATGTCGGGGCGTTTGTGGGAGCAGAAACGCATAGTGCGTTACTACCTGCATCGGTGGCCCGCGAAGCGGGCCATGAAGAAGGTACGCCAACGCGTGAAGGAGCTGACCGGTAAGAATCGGTCGGGCATGGATATCAGGGTCATCATTGCGATGCTGAATCCGATCCTGCGCGGTTGGGGCAACTACTTCAGGACCGGCAACGCCGGGGATAAGTTCCGGCAGATCGACACCTACGTCGTCATGCGGCTGCGTAAGCAGCTGGTCAGGCGGCGGGGGCGCAACCTCAAAGCGGGTCAAGCGCTGGAGTGGACCGAGGATTGGTCCAACGGCCATGGCCTGTATAGATTACGTGGCACCATACGCTATCCACGGAGTGCGTAACCATGCCTAGAAGTTCATCGTTAAGCCGTGTGCGGGAAAACCGCACGCACGGATTGAAAGGGGGATGGGGAACCAGGACCGCACGTCGGCACCTGCGCCCCTGACTACCAATGGATACCTTGCTACCTGCCGAGTGGACACCCTGGCGCAGCGCGCCGCCACTGGAAGGTCGACGGCCCACGACGGCAGACCTGGCCCTGGCGGTGGACTCGGGATGGGGTCGGGAGGACATGCTCGCCTACCCGACGGACCGGCAATCCGCAGGCACGCTCCGGCTGCTCATCGTTGGCATCACCCCAGCCCCTGGACGGTGGCGGTGAATGCACCGTTCGCCCGCCCGGGCAACCGATTCTGGACATCCCTGGCCCTGGCCGGTGTGATCGACGAACCCGTCGATGCCTCACGTGGGCTGTCGGCGCAGGCTGAGCGGATGATGGCGCAGCGGGGGCTCGGGATCACCAACATCGTGAAGCGGCCCTCGGCCCGGGCCGATGAACTCACCCGCGAGGAGCTGCGGCTCGGCGGAGCGCTTCTCGTCGAGCGCGTCCGCGTCCTGCGGCCCCGCGCGGTCGGCTTGCTGGGGGTCACGGCGTTCCGCACCGCTTTCGACTTGCCGAAGGCGGCGCTCGGGCTCCAAGCGCCCGACGCCGTGGCCGGCTGGCCAGCAGACGTGCAGTTGTGGGTCCTGCCCAACCCCAGCGGACTCAACGCGCATGAAACCGCCGCATCGTTGGCCCACAAGTGGCAGGACGTGTGGGCCGCCAGTGGCGCAGCCTGAACCAGCTGTCTTCCGGCTCCATCCGGGCAGGACAGCGTGACCCTTCACGTCTCTGGAAGTCACGCTTCTCCTCTTGAGATCGACTCCATTCCGGAAGTTGGACGCCTACAATAGGGAACGCAAGCGGATCCAAGGGAGGAGACATGGCTTCGACGAGGCGACGCGGCGCCGAATTGGAAGGTGCCATTCTGGGTGCCGGGTGGGAGCAGTTGCTCGACGGCGGCTATGCGGGGTTCACCTTCGAGGCGGTTGCCGAGCGCGCCCAAACGGGTAAGGCGGCGCTGTACCGGCGGTGGCCCAACAAGGAGGCGCTGTTGCTGGCGGTGCTGTCGCACAGCGACCTGGGGCTGCCCCACGACGCCCCCGACACGGGTTCCCTGCGCGATGACGTGTTGTTGCTACTGCGGTCCTCCAACCGGCTGGGGCATAGCGCGGCGGCCGTCTTCAGCGCCATCTTGGGCGCGTATTTCGATGAGACGAAGAGCACTCCCGCGCAACTGCGGGCCCGGATCCTGGAGGGCCGTGACCTCGCGATGCCCCAGATCATCGAGCGTGCCATCGAACGAGGCGAACTCTCCGGCGCCCTGCCAGCCAGGGTCGTGAACCTGCCCTTGGACCTGTTCCGCCATGAGCTCATCATGAACCTGGGGAGCGTGTCCGAGGAGACCCTCGTTGACATCGTCGATTCCGTGTTCATGCCACTTTCCACGGGGTCGGATCGGCAGCGAGCCAGTTAGTTGGCCCGACATTGCCGACTGCTGGTTGGGGCCGTGGCGCGGAGCCACTATTCGTGAGGTGGCCTTCGTCGCTGCTGCTTGATGTCGGATCGGCGCCCCTTGGCGGCCAGGCGCCGGCGCTTGGATCCCCTGGTCGGTTTGGTCGGGCGGCGTGGTGGGCCGTCGGGTGCGAGGCCCGAAGCCACCAGCTCGACGAGCTTCTCCAAGGCGATTTCCCGGTTGCGCAATTGCGAGCGCTGCTCCGAAGCCGAAACCGTGAGGGTCCCGGCCGTCAGGCGGGAACCGAGGCGTTCCAGAAGCAGCTGGCGCTGTTCATCAGACAGGACCTTTGAGTCCGCGACGCTCCAGAGGAGCTCGACGCGGCTATCCGAGGTGTTGACGTGCTGGCCGCCCGGCCCGGATGACCGCGAGAAGCGCCAGCCTAGCTCCGAGGACGGGATCCTCAACTGGGGTGAAACCTCGACGTCCATGGGACAAGCTTCGCACGACCCCGGGTGACGGCGATCTGGGGAGGCGGCGCGGAGCCGGCCTACCCGGGCCGCGTCGTCACGCGCTGGCACGCACGCCTCCGGGCGAACTAGAGTGGGATGCAGTCACGGAGCCGTGTCCGGCACCGGTGCGTGCCCGGGCACCAGCTCATTCTGATCCCAACAGATGGAGTCCTGATGAAGGCACAAATCGGCGTTACCGGCCTCGCGGTCATGGGCGCGAACCTCGCCCGCAACTTCGCCCGCAACGGCTACACGGTCGCCCTGCACAACCGCTCGATCGAAAAGACCGACGCGCTCCTGGAAGCCCACGGCTCCGACGGCGAATTCATCCGCACCGAAACCCTGGCCGAGCTCGTCGAGTCGCTGGAAACCCCGCGGCGCGTGCTGATCATGGTCAAGGCCGGTGGCCCCGTCGACTCCGTCATCGACCAGCTCGTCCCGCTGCTGGAAGGCGGCGACATCGTCATCGACGGCGGCAACTCCAACTTCCAGGACACCCGCCGCCGCGAAGCCGCACTGGCCGAGAAGGACCTGCACTTCGTCGGCATCGGCGTCTCCGGCGGTGAAGAGGGCGCACTGCTCGGCCCGTCCATCATGCCCGGTGGCTCCAAGGAGTCATACGACGCGCTCGGCCCGATGCTGGAGAAGATCTCCGCCCATGTCGATGGCGACCCGTGCTGCGCCTGGATCGGCACCGACGGCGCAGGCCACTTCGTGAAGATGGTCCACAACGGCATCGAATACGCCGACATGCAGGTCATCGGCGAGGCCTACGATTTGCTGCGCTCCGGGGCCGGGATCGAGCCCGCAGACCAGGCGAAGATCTTCGAGACGTGGAACGAGGGTGAACTGGCCTCCTTCCTCATCGAGATCACCGCCGAGGTACTCGGCCACACCGACGCCAAGACCGGCAAGCCCCTGGTCGACGTCATCGTTGACTCCGCCGGACAGAAGGGCACCGGCCGCTGGACCGTGCAGTCCGCCCTGGATCTGGGCTCGCCGACCTCGGCCATCGCCGAATCGGTCTTCGCCCGCGGCCTGTCCTCGCAGCGCGACCAGCGCGCCGTCGCCCAAGTGGTCCTGGCCGGCCACGAGCAGCAGGTCGAGCTCGGCGATGACTTCGTCGAGGACGTCCGCCAGGCGCTCTTCGCCTCCAAGCTCGTCTCCTACGCGCAGGGCCTGGACATGCTCACCGCCGCCGCCGAGGAATACGACTGGGAGCTCAAGCTCGACGAGATCGCCTCGCTGTGGCGCGGCGGCTGCATCATCCGCGCCGAGCTGCTCAAGGACATCACCAAGGCCTACGCCGCTTCCGACAAGCCGGCCAACCTGCTCTTCGACCCGACCTTCGCGCAGGCGATCGCCGGAGCCGTGCCGGCCTGGCGCCGCGTGGTGGCCACCGCCGTCGCCCTGGGCATCCCCGTCCCGGTGTTCTCCTCCTCGCTGGCCTACTACGACGGCCTGCGCCGCAAGCGCCTGCCGGCCGCCCTGACCCAGGGCCTACGCGACCTCTTCGGCGCCCACACCTACAACCGCGTCGACGCCGAGGGAACCTTCCACACCCAGTGGAGCGGCGACAAGACGGAGATCTCCGCGGTCTCCACGCACTGACCCGCAGTACCACCCGGGCGGAGAAACCGCCCACAAAAAGGGCACGACGGCGAAAAGCAGTTTTCGCCGTCGTGCCCTTTCCCTGTTGCCTAGGGTAACTATGGGCATAGGGTAGTGGCATGGATTACAGATTCCTCGGGGCCTCCGGGCTCAAAATCACCGAAATCACCTACGGCAACTGGCTGACCCACGGCTCCCAGGTGGAGAACGACGTCGCCACCCAATGCGTCAACGCCGCCCTGGACGCGGGCATCACCACCTTCGACACCGCCGACGCGTACGCCAACGGCGCCGCCGAGACGGTCCTCGGCGCGGCACTGAAGTCCCAGCGGCGCGAATCGCTGGAGATCTTCACAAAGGTCTACTGGCCGGTCGGACCGAAGGGCCCCAACGACACCGGGCTCTCCCGCAAGCACATCATGGAGGGCATCAACGGATCCCTGCGTCGGTTGGGCATGGACTATGTCGACCTCTACCAGGCGCACCGCTACGACCACCAGACACCGCTGGAGGAGACCATCCAGGCCTTCGCCGACGTCGTGCGCGCGGGCAAGGCCCTGTACATCGGCGTCTCCGAATGGTCCGCCGACCAGCTGCGCGAAGGCCAGCGCCTCGCGAAGCAGGCAGGATTCGCCCTGGTGTCCAACCAGCCGCAGTACTCCGCCTTGTGGCGCGTCATCGAGGACCAGGTCGTCCCGGCGTCGAAGGAGCTGGGCATGTCCCAGGTCGTCTGGTCGCCGATGGGACAGGGCGTGCTCTCCGGCAAGTACAAGCCCGGCCAGCCGGCCCCGGAAGGCAGCCGCGCCACCGACGCGAAGGGCGGGCAGAAGACGATCGAGCGCTTCATGGACGACACCGTGCTCGAGCGTGTCCAGAAGCTGCAGCCGATCGCCGACGAGCTGGGCCTGAAGATGTCCCAGCTGGCCATCGCCTGGGTGCTGCAGAACCCGAACGTCGCCACCGCACTGGTCGGCGCCTCACGGCCCGAGCAGGTCGCAGAAAACGTCAAGGCCTCGGGGGTGAAGATCCCGGGCGAGCTGATGACGCGGATCGACGATGCGCTTGGCGACTCGGTCGAACGCGACCCCGCCAAGACCGTGAGCCCGGAGGTCCGCCCGGCCTGATCGGCCGGACAGGGAACGCCGGAAGCCCGGTCGGTGCAGTTTCCACTGCACCGACCGGGCTTCCGGACGTTGGATCCGTGTGGAGGCTAGATCCACATCGCGGGGTCGATGTACTCCGCCGGGTCGACCGCCGGCTTGTGCTCCTCGGGCTTGCGTGGCCGGTTGGTCGCGGGGATCCCGGTGATGATCGAATCCGCCGGGGCGTCCTTGACCACCACCGCATTGGCGCCGATCGCCGAGTCCGGCCCGATGGTGATCGGCCCCAGGACCTTGGCGCCGGCCCCGATGACGACGCGGTCACCGATGGTGGGGTGGCGCTTGACCTTGGCCAGCGACCGGCCACCGAGGGTGACCCCGTGGTAGATCATCACATCGTCGCCGATCTCCGCGGTCTCCCCGATGACCACCCCCATGCCGTGGTCGATGAAGAACCGCCGCCCTAGCGTGGCCCCGGGGTGGATCTCGATGCCGGTGATGAAGCGCCCGAGCTGGGAGATCAGCCGTGCCGGCAGGCGGTAGGCGGGGTTCTGCCACAGCCGGTGCGTCAGCCGGTGGATCCAGATGGCGTGCAGGCCCGAATACGCCAGGGCGTTCTCGGTGTTGCCGCGCGCCGCGGGATCATGGGCGCGGGCACCCTCGAGGTCCTCTTTGAGTCGGGATAGGAAAGTCACACGTTGCCTTTGCTGGTCGTTGGCCCGGGGGCGTTGGTGCTAGCCGCGGATGTCGTCGTACAGCAGCGTGGAGATGTAGCGTTCGCCGAAGTCGGGGACGACGGCGACCACGAGCTTGCCGGCGTTCTCCGGACGGGCCGCGACCTGCAGGGCACCCCAGACGGCGGCGCCGGAGGAGATCCCGCCCAGGATGCCCTCCTTGGTGCCCAGATCGCGGGCAATGGCGACCGAATCCTCGATCGTGGCGTCGAGCACCTCGTCGTAGATCTTGGTGTCCAGCACCTCCGGGATGAAGTTCGCCCCGAGACCCTGGATCTTGTGCGGGCCGGGGTTGCCGCCGTTGAGGATGGCAGAATCCTTCGGCTCGACGGCGACGATCTGCACGCCGGGCTTCTTCTCGCGCAGCAGCGCGCCCGCACCGGTGATGGTGCCGCCGGTGCCGATGCCCGCAACGAGGATGTCCACGGCGCCGTCGGTGTCGTCCCAGATCTCCTGGCCGGTCGTGGTGCGGTGGATCTCAGGGTTCGCCTCGTTGGCGAACTGCTGGGCCCAAATGGCATTGTCGGTGGTGGCGACGATGTCCTTGGCCTTCTCGACCGCACCGCGCATGCCCTCGGAGCCGGGGGTCAGCACGATCTCGGCGCCGAAGGCACGCAGCATGACGCGGCGTTCGGTGGACATGGTTTCCGGCATGGTCAGGATGACGCGGTAGCCGCGGGCTGCGCCGACCATGGCCAGGGCGATGCCGGTGTTGCCGGAAGTGCCCTCCACGATGGTGCCGCCGGGACGCAGGGCCCCGGCCTTCTCCGCTGCGTCGACGATGGCCACGCCGATGCGGTCCTTGACGCTGTGGGCCGGGTTGTAGAACTCCAGCTTCACGGCCACCTGGGCGGGGAGGCCCTCGGCCATCCGGTTCAGCCGGACCAGGGGGGTGCGTCCAACCAGCTCGGTCACGTCGTTGTAGATCGGTGCCATACTTTGCCTGCTTTCGGAAGAAGGTTGTCGGTCGTCTCGTCGTTCAGCCTATCGAGGCCCGGAATCGCGCCTCAGTCGGTGAGCCACCGGGAGTAATATTTCCGCGCCTTGGCCAGCTTCGGGTTGATGATGACCTGGCAGTACCCCTCGTAGGGGTTGCGGGAGTAGAAGTCCTGGTGGATGGACTCCGCCTCGTGGAAATGCGGTGCCGGGACGATCTCGGTGACGATCGGGTCATCCCAGTTCTGCTGGTTGCGCCGCAGGGCCGCCTCGAACAGCCGCTTCTGCTGGTCGTCGGTGTAGAACATCGACGAACGGTACTGCGTGCCGACGTCGTATCCCTGCCGGTTCAGCGTGGTCGGGTCGTGCCCGGTGAAGAACATGTCCAGGATGACGTCGGCGGGCACGACGGCGGCATCGAAGGTCACGGACACGGCCTCGGCATGGCCGGTAGTCCCGCTGCACACCTCGCGGTAGTTCGGCTCGGGGGTATGGCCTCCGATGTATCCGGAGACCACGGACGAGACGCCCATGGTCTTGCGGTACACCGCGTCCATGCACCAGAAGCATCCGGCGCCGAGCGTGAAGGTGTGGATGCCGTGGTCGGGGAAACCGACGGAACCGGAAGTGTCCGGCTCGGCCGCTGACAATGGGTTCGATGACATGCTGCTCACACCCATGGTCAATGCGCTGCGGTCCCCATTCATTCCCGGCGTCATCCGCGACCCCCGTCCCGAGGTTTCGCGCGGCGGGCAAAACGTCCGGTGTTGACACGCATATGACCGCCTTCGGTCTACGGTAGGAGCATGCGCAACGACGAGGACACCACCGCGGACCAGCCCCGCGACGAGGACGACAAGGACACCGTCTCCGCGGAGCAGGTTGGGGTACCCGATGGCCGGCCCGGGCCAGTGAACCATGAGCCGGCAGAAGCGGAAGCAGGGACAGGGCACGGCGGACCCTCCGTCGTCGAACCGGTCCTCGAGCCGGTCCTCGAACCGGCCGTTGAACCGGAGCCCGAGGGCGTGGGAGCCGCCGATGCATCCGCCGCCGTGTCACCGACCGCCCCGCCCGGGGCAACCACCCCGACCGTGGGGGATGTCCTGGTCGCCATCGAGGAGCTCTGGCCCGCCTCGTTGGCCGAGGACTGGGACGCCGTCGGCCTCGTGGCCGGCCGGGTGGAGCAGCCGGTCCGCCGCGTCGTCTTCGCCGTTGACCCGACCCTGGATGTGGTCCGTGATGCGGTCGAGCGTGGCGCCGACCTGCTGATCACGCACCACCCGCTGCTGCTGCGCGGTGTGAAATCCGTCGCCGCCGACCAGTTCAAGGGCGAGGTCGTCCACGAGCTCATCGAGAACCACTGCGCCCTGGTCACCGTCCACACCAATGGCGACTCCGCCGTCGGCGGGGTCTCCGACGTGCTGGCCGACATCTTCGGCCTGACCAACGTCACGCCGCTGGTCAAGGCCCCCGAGGGGCTTCCCGAAGAGGGAATCGGCCGGGTCGGGACGTTGCCGGACGCCCTCTCACTGGGCGACTTCGCCGCCCGCGTCTTCGGCGCGCTGCCTGCCGTCGCCGGCGGGGTCCGCGTCGCCGGGGACCGGGACGGGATCGTCAGCACCGTCGCCATCTGCGGCGGCGCCGGCGATGGATTGTTCGACGCGGTCCGCGCGGCCCGGGCCGACGTGTTCGTCACCGCCGACCTGCGCCACCACCCGGCGTCGGAGGCCCGCGAGGCGTCCGTCGAGAACCGCCCGTACCTGATCGACATCTCCCACTTCGCCGGCGAATGGCTGTGGCTTCCCGCGGCCGCCGAGGGACTCTACAACGTGTTGATCGACCAGGGGTTCACGGTGGAGATCGGCGTCAGCTCCATCAACACCGACCCCTGGGATTTCATCCTCACGCCGGGCCACTGATCCGGGCCGATCGACAGTAGGCTGGAAAACCACCGAGGACGAGGAGAACCACCGATGGCCAAGGCATCACCCGCCGAGCAGCTGCTGCTGCTGGACCTGCAGGCGCTGGACTCGAAGATCGTGAAGATCGACCGGGCCGTGAAGACGCTTGCCGCCGATCCGGAGATCTCCGCGGCGGAGGCGTCCGTTGCCGAGGCCGAAACCGCACGCCGTGAGGTCGCCGAGGAATCCGCGGCGGCCCAGCAGGCGCTCACCGAGGCCGAGCACCAGGTCGAAAAGGTCCAGACACGCATCGCCAAGGACCGGGCCCAGATCGACGCCGGTCGCGGAACCGCCCGGGACATGATGGCCCTGCAGCACGAGATCGACTCGCTGACGCAGAAGCGCGGCGAACTCGAGAACAACGAACTGGAGCTGATGGAGGCCGCGGAGGAAGTGGTGCCGCGCCTGGAGGGCGCCACCGCTTCCGCCGACGGAACCGCCGCCCAGCTGGCCCAATTGGAACGCGCACGCAGCGAACGCGGCGAGGAGTTGGCCGGTGAACGCCAGCACCTGGTGGTCCAGCGTGCGGAACTCGCAAGTCGTGTCGACGCCGGCCTGCTGGCCCTCTATGAAAAGCGGCTGGCCCAGCATGGCGTCGGTGCCGCGCGCCTCTTCCACGGCACCTCCGAGGGATCCGGCATGCAGCTGGCCCCCGGCGACCTGGCCGAGATCCGCGACGCCGCCGCGGACGACGTCGTGTACTGCCCGGATTCCGGGGCGATCCTGGTCCGTTCGCCGGAATGGAAGTAGTCCAGCCAGCCAATCCACCGGCGGGCGGTGCCTGGGGCCGCCTCCACCACGTCGAGCTCTGGGTCGCCGACCACGACCGCGCCGAGGCCTCGCTGGGATGGCTCTTCGGCCAGCTGGGCTACGTGCGCACCGACAGCTGGCCGTCCGGTTCGAGCTGGCAGGGCGCGGGGGAGTACCTGGTCCTCGAATCCGGCCCCGACGTGCTCGCCGCGCCGCACGAGCGCACGCGACCAGGGCTCAACCACCTGGCCATCCACGCCGGGACCCCGGACGACGTCGACGCACTCACCCGGCAGGCGCTCGACCACGGCTTCACGCTGCTCTTCGCCGACCGGCATCCACACGCCGGCGGAACCGGCCACTACGCCGCCTACCTGGAGGACGCCGACGGGTTCGAGATCGAGCTGGTCGCCGGGGAGCCGCGCTAGCTGGCGGCGAAGCTGTGGTCCTCGGGCAGGATGATGTTCAGCTGGTGGGCCCTGCGCCCGGTGGCCGGAACCAGTTCGGCCTCCCACTTCTCCTGCGCGGCCTTCAGCAGGGCGGCCGGCGTCTTCGGCTCGGCACGGCGCTGGAGCAGGTGCCGGGCCAGCTCGCCACGGGTGTGCTTGGCGAAGTGCGAGACGACCTTGCGCTGCCCACCGCGCAACTGGAACACCGAGACGGCGACCGTGGTCTCCACCGGTGGGGCGAAGGCCGCCGCGTAGGTGCTGGAGCGGCAGTCGACGACGAGTTCTCCTTCCGCCCGCGCACCCAGCACCGGGTTCAGCCGCGGCTTCCACCAGCTCGCCAGTTTCCCGACGCCGGGCAGGTTCACCGACATGCCCAGCCGGTAGGCGGGGATCCGGTCGCCGAATCCAACCGCACCCCACAGGGCGGAGATGACGACGACGGAATCATCCGCCTTGCGCCGTTGGGCGGGAGTCAGCGTCCGGTAGCCCAGCGCCTCGTAGAGCACGCCGGTGTAAACGGAGTGGGCCGGGGCCGCCGGTTCGCGGTGGAGCGTGATGTTCCGGGCGACGTCCTCGGCGAGCGAGGCACCGACACCGAGCACCTCGTGGGCCTGTTCGGAGGCCGAGACCTCGGCGAGTGCGGAAAGCACCTCGGCGCGGGCCGAAGCCAGCTCCTGGAAGGCGAGGGCGCCGGCGTCGTACAGCTGTCCCCGGGTTGCGGGTTGTTTTCCTTCGGAGGGGGGAAGCAGGATCAGCACCCATCGATCCTAACGGCGGTCCGGGGGTGCTCCGCGCACCGGTATACTGGCCCATGGACGGGATGGCTGGACGATCGCGTGTCGCGCAAGCGGCCCGAGGAACGTCCGGGCTCCGCAGAACAGGGTGGTGGGTAACGCCCACTCGGGGTAACCCGCAGGCCAGTGCCACAGAAAACAGACCGCCCGCCTCGTGCGGGTCAGGGTGAAACGGTGGTGTAAGAGACCACCAGCGCCCCCGGTGACGGGGGTGGCTCGGTAAACCCCACCCGGAGCAAGGCCAGACAGGCTGCGTCATGAGGGCTGTTCGCCCCAGTAGTCGGGTAGGCCGCTCGAGGGCATCGGCAACGGTGCCCCTAGATGGATGATCGTCACCGGCAGCCGGGTAACCGCTGTCGGCACAGAACCCGGCGTACAGGCCATCCCGTCCCCACACACCACGGAAGAGGCCCGCCAGTTACAGGGATGTGCGTGGCGGGCCCCCACATCCCGAAGCTCCAGCTCCGGGATGCGCCTCCACGCTAAGGCCTTTACTGCTGCACTGTGAAGGAAAAATGTATCCGGTGGTGGTCTTGACCTGCCTGCGGCGCGCTTCGACGATGGAGCCAGGCGGTCGACGACGACCCAGCAATGCGCCTCGCCACCGTCGGCCACGTGGGGTCATTCGGATCCCACGGGCCATCCACCTTCGGAGGCGACCGTCATGGTCGAGCAAATGCAGATGACCGGGGTCGGTGTCGCAGAGATGCAACACGCGGCCCTCGGGGAGGCCCGGCGCTTGATGCGCGAGGCAAAAGGCGACCGGCGGCGAACGGGACGTGCTGGTCAAGATGCTCGAGGTCGGCACGGCGGGGAAGGGTGACGCCGATGCGCAGTACCGCGAGGTGCGGCGGATGCATGATGGGTTGATCGTCTCCGGTGGCACGGGACCGGTCGCCCTGGCACTGGCGGCCGGTGTGGTCGGTTCCTACGAGCCCGTGGAGGCCGAGGATGGGACGGTCTCGGTGATGGCCGCCAGCAAGCGGAACTACCAGGCCGTCCTGGGTGCGGCTGGGGCGGTGATCGGTGGTGCCTTCGGTGGGGTAACGGGGGCCGCCGTCGGTGGGGCGATCGGCGGGGTCATCGGCTACATCGTCGACGACTGCAAGGACTGACGGCCGGCCGGTCCGCCGGCTACCAGCGGCGCGGGCCAGGCCTCGGATCCCCGATGACCGGGCCGCGCTCCACCTCGTCGTCCGGCTCCCAATCGTCCGGGTTGATCCCGGGCGGGAAATCGCCGGGCATAATGGCCCGCTGCGTCCCGCTCCGTATCCCGGCGGTGCCGCCGCGCCCCCGTGTCTCTCCGCGGGCCAGGTCCGCTTCCAGGATGGCCAGCGATCGTTCGACGTTGGTCTTGTTCACTCAGACTCCCTGCAGACGCGCAACCGGCCCCGCCCGAGGTGAAGGGGCGGAGCCGGTTGATGAGGCGCGGTATGGGGGGAACCGCGCCAGCGGCGCCAGAGACGGGGTGCCGCTGAAACCAGTCTAATCGAAAGTGTGTTCGAATCAAAGTGGCGGGGGCGGCGGGGGTTTCTGGGAACCCGCCGGCTCCGTGGAGGGTCATCGATGGCGCGCGCCGGCCGGGAACTGGCGGCCCCCGCGGGCAGATGATGCCCGGCCGCGGCCGGACGGCCGAGGTGTGAGTGAGTTCACCGACGCGAATGCGCGGATCGATCCGGGACAACCTAGAATGGTTGTGGGCCCAGCCCAATGGGGAAAGATCCTGATACCCCGCCAAACCGTATCTGCAATGGTGCTTTCGCGGTACCAACCGGCCAGTGGATCCCGGCCGGCTGAATTGGAAGGACAATTAGTGACCCAGCAGTCTGTCGCCGCCCAGGAAGAATGGAGCGGCCGCGAGGAACTCGCCGAGGCCATGATTCCCCTGATTGGACGTCTCTACCGCAAGAACAATGTGGTGACCTCCATCTACGGGCGCAAGCTCATCAACAAGTCCCCGATCGACATCCTCAAGGCCCATCGCGTGGCCCGCCACATCGACGGCGCGGAACTCCAGCTCACCGAGACCTTCCCGCTGCTCCAGGGCCTGGACGCCCTGGACCTCGGAGCCGTCTCGGTCGACCTGGCCCGCCTCTCGCGCAAGTTCAAGCAGCAGGGCAACGGCGCCTCGCTGCAGGACTTCCTCGCCGCCGAATTCGCCACCCAGACCGGGGGCGCCGGCGCCTCAGAGGCCGAACCACGTGACATCGTGCTATACGGCTTCGGCCGCATCGGCCGCCTGCTCGCCCGCATCCTCATCGAGCGCGGCGGCTACGGCCTGCGCCTGCGCGCGATCGTCGTCCGCAAGAACGGCGAGAACGACATCATCAAGCGCGCCTCGCTGCTGCGCCGCGACTCCGTGCATGGTCCGTTCGAGGGCTCGATCACGGTCGACCAGGAGAACAACACCATCCTGGCCAACGGCACGCTGATCCAGGTCATCTACTCCAACGACCCGACCACCGTGGACTACACCTCCTACGGCATCGACAACGCCATCGTCGTGGACAACACCGGCCGCTGGCGCGACCGCGAGGGCCTGGGCCAGCACCTGAAGGCCAAGGGCGTCTCCCGCGTGCTGCTCACGGCACCGGGCAAGGGCGACGTGAAGAACATCGTCCACGGCATCAACCACGGTGACATCACCGCCGACGACGAGATCGTCTCCGCGGCCTCGTGCACCACGAATGCGATCACCCCGGTACTCAAGGCGATCAACGACGAGTACGGCGTCGCCCACGGCCACGTGGAGACCGTCCACTCGTTCACGAACGACCAGAACCTCACGGACAACTTCCACAAGGGAGACCGCCGGGGCCGCGCCGCCGCGCTGAACATGGTCATCACCGAAACCGGTGCCGCCAAGGCCGTGGCCAAGGCACTGCCCGAGTTCGAGGGCAAGCTGACCGGCAACGCCATCCGCGTCCCCACCCCGGATGTTTCCATGGCCATCCTGAACCTGAACCTGGAGAAGGAGACCACCAAGGAGGAGCTGAACACCTACCTGCGCCAGGCCTCCCTGGGTGCCGAGTTGCACAAGCAGATCGACTACATCGACTCCCCGGAGATCGTCTCCACGGACTTCGTCGGCTCCCGCCGCGCCGGCATCGTTGACGGCTTGGCGACCATCGCCAACGGCAAGAACGCCGTCGTCTACGTCTGGTACGACAACGAGTTCGGCTACTCCTGCCAGGTCGTGCGCGTCATCGAGGAACTGGCCGGCACCCACCCGAAGGCTTTCCCGGCCGTCGAGGAAACCGCCCAGGTCGAGTTGAACGTCTAGGCTCCGCCAGCACCAACAGTGGGCGGCCATTCCATCGGGGGTGGCCGCCCACTGCTGTTTCCGGAACACAGTACGACGCCGGTGCCTCCTCACGCGGCGCCGCGACGTGACCCCGGATGAGAGGACCAAATCATGACCGTGCGCATCCGGCCGGCAACACCGGCCGACCACGCCGGCATCGAGCAGGTGGAAAATGCTGCCGACCAGCTGCTGATCGACCTGCTCTTACCCACGCAGTGGGAGGCGGCCCCCACGGGCTCATCGAGGGCTGCCGAGACTGGCTTCCTCCTGGTTCTGGAGGACACCGGGATGCACACGCTCCTGGGGTTCGTGCATGTTCTCGTTTGCGGTCCCATTGCGCATCTGGAGCAAGTCTCCGTACATCCCGAGCACGGCCGTCACGGGCATGGTCGTCGGCTCGTGAATGCAGCGAAGATCGAAGCCCGGCGACGCGGCCACCGGACGTTGACGCTGCGGACGTATGCGGACATCCCGTGGAATGCGCCGTTCTATGCGAAGCGGGGGTTCGTGGAAGTCGAGCCGCGTACTGAGTTCCATCGAGAAGTCGCCGCCGTCGAGGAGCGGCTGGGGCTGCCGGTTTGGGGGAGGCGCATCCTCATGGAAGCCGTCCTGCGCTGAGCCCGCCAGCGGCCGGGCGATATCGCAGGGCGACTGCCCCCGACCGGAACTCATGGCGATCCACCAACTCGAGTTGGATGCGCTCGCGCAGCCCGGCCAGCAAGGTCGGCCCCTGTCCGGCGACGACCGGTTGCACCAGGAACTCGTACTCGTCGATCAGACCCAGATCGGCCAGCGCCAGGGGGAGCGTCACTCCGCCGACCCACAGGCCCTCGCCCGGCTCCTGTTTGAGCCGCTGGACCGCTGGCCCCACGTCGTCTTGCACCAGTTCGGCATTCCAATCGAACCCGCTCAGCGTGCTCGACACGACATACTTCTTTGCCCGGTCGATGGCCTCGGCGAACGGAAGTTCCCACTCTTCCATCCAGTCGGGCCAGGCGCCCGTGGTCGGCTTCCGCCACGCCGATTCCATCATCTCGTAGGTCACCCGGCCGAAGAGCAGGGCATCTGCTCGCTTCATCTCGGCAGCCCAATAGCGCATCGACTCCTCGTCCGGCGGTGACCCGGCCTCGTGGTGGACGCAGCCGTCAAGGGTGACGTTGATCGAGTATCGAAGGGGTCTCATTCCGTTGCTCTCCCGTGAAGCGCGCCCATGTTCTCCGGACCTGGTCCGAGATTACTGCTGCGTCCCGACCAAGGGAAAGGACAACTCGGGATCACTGCCTGCACGGGTTGCGGCCCCGGTGTCCGTGATCTTGCGAACGTCGGGGAAACCGAGCAGGTCGTGCGGCACGTCCAGGCTCGTACGGCACGCCCACGGGGCGCGGGGTGGAGGTCTTCGCCTTCTTGCACCTGAACCGAAGACACGGAGACGCAGCACGCCGGGCCCCTGGCGGGCGCGCTGGATGGCTTCGATGTCGAGGAACCCTCCAGTGTTCATGTCCTCTGTGTCGCACCACGGGAGGATTGGCGCACCATGCCCATGCCGCAGCCGGTGCGTCAGTGCCCGAACGGATCCGGGTCCACGCCCGGCATCCAGGAATTGCCCGGAACGCCCCACTCGAGGGACTTCTTGGCCTTCTTCCACCGCCGGGCCCACTTGGGGTTGAGCTTGTCGACGTAGAGGTAGCCGTCGAGGTGGTCGTACTCGTGTTGCATCATGCGGGCGAACCAGTCGGTCGCCTCGAAATCCACCGGGTTCCCGTCCCCGTCGAAGCCCATGACCCGGGCGTAGTCGGCCCGCTTGAGCGGAAAGGACAGCCCGGGCGCTGAGAGGCAGCCCTCGGCCTCGTCGTCGGGGTCCGGTTGGGCACCGGAGACCTTGCCGAGCACGATCCGCGGGTTCACCAGCACGCCCTCGGCGGGGACACCGTCGTCGTTCTCCATGGCATAGGTGAAGATCCGCAGGCCGACGCCGATCTGGGGGGCCGCGAGGCCGACGCCGTTGGCGGCGTGCATGGTCTCGTACATGTCGGCGATCAGCGCGCGCAGCCCGTCGTCGAAGTCGGTGACCTCGGCGGCGCGGGCATGCAGGGCGGGATCGCCGTAGATGACGACGGGGCGGACGGGCATCGGGGGCCTCCTGTGATGCGGCACGGACGGTGACGGCGAAAGAAAAAGCCGCCCCGGACGGATCCGGGGCGGCTGCCTGGGGTGAGTAACGGGGCTTGAACCCGCGACCTTCTGGACCACAACCAGACGCTCTGCCAACTGAGCTATACCCACCATTGCGTCTCTCAACGCGGCGCCCGCACCATTCGGTATTCCTACCGGACGTCCGGGCAACGGATACTAGTTTACACACTTTCGCGCACCCGCGCGCCACCGGACGGGCGGCGCGGCGAAGTGTGGCAGAGGACACGTTCTGCCGGTTGACTAGCCGGCCGTGGTGCCTTCGGCGGCGGCCGCATCCCCGGCGGCCAGGGACGCGGTGATGGCCTTCGCGGTCTTGCTGTCCGGGCCCGGGGCGGGGACCATGACGGCCTGGCGGTAGTAGCGCAGTTCGTTGATCGAATCGCGGATGTCGCCCAGTGCGCGGTGGTTGCCGGTCTTCGCGGGGGACTGGAAGTAGGCGCGCGGGTACCAGCGGCGGGCGAGTTCCTTGATGGTGGAGACGTCGATGACCCGGTAGTGCAGGTGGTCGATGACCCCGGGCATGTCGCGGGCCAGGAAATTGCGGTCGGTGCCGATGGTGTTGCCCGCCAGCGGGGCCTTGCCCGGCTCGGGGACCCACGCCCGGATGTACTCGAGGACCTGCTCGGTGGCCGTGTCCAGGTCCAGTCCGGCGTCGAGCTCCTCGAGCAGGCCGGAGGAGGTGTGCATCTCGCGGACGAAGTCGTTCATCTGCTCGAGCGCCTGCGCCTCGGGTTTGATGACGACGTCGACACCGTCACCCAGGATGTTCAGTTCCGGATCGGTGACGAGGACGGCGACTTCGATCAACGCGTCGGCTTCCAGGCTCAGCCCGGTCATCTCGCAATCGATCCACACAATGTTTTCAGCTGAAATAGGCACGAAGCCAATCTACCGGATGCCACCGGGGGAGCGCGGGCGGCGCGGGCGGCTACTGCGGGACGCCGCTGAGGAAATAGAGCACCACGAACACGACGGCGGCCGTGGCGCCGACGACGGCTGCGGCCAGGGCGTTCAATCCGACCAGCGGGGAGCAGACGACGATGAGCGCGGCGACGAAGATCCCCCACCCGAGCAGGGCTCCCTGTCGGGTCGTGTTCTTGCCCTCACTCGAGGCATGCCGGCCCACTGTGTCCCCCTGTTGTTGCACCGCACAGCCCGGCGGATGCCACGGCTGCCACCAGCCTAGGGCCAGGCGGGGGCGTTCGGCGGGAACCGGCGTCGTACCGGGGTGTGGCGGAGCCGCGATGCTAACATCGGGTGAGTATTTCAGCGGCCCCGTGCCCCGGATCCCGGTCCTCCATGGTCCCCGAGGCCTCGGACGGGAGCCGGTACGGGCCGCACAATCAACGGAAACGAGCCGATGGCGATGAGCAGGATCGAGACGGGTGCGGCGGCCCGTCCGCGGGAACGCGCGCCCCGGATGATCCTGGCCCAGGGGTTCATCGGTGCGTTCCTGGTGCTGCTGGGCTCGTACGGCATCGGCTGGCTGGCCAGCGTCTCGCCGCTGAACCGCAACGAGCTGCTCATCGCGGTGCGCACCGAGCAGTGGGGCGTCATCACCGCGACTGTCGTGCTGACCGTTGGCTGCTGGATCATGTTCCGCTCCTGGCTGCGGCTGGGCCAGGAGCTGGCCGGCTGGGCGGAGGGATCCCTGCGGGTCGTCCGGCAGGCGTGCTGGCTCTGGGGCGCGCCACTGCTGCTGGCGCTGCCGATCTTCAGCCGCGACGTCTTCGCCTACATCGGCCAGGGGCGGCTGGTCACCGCAGGCCAGGACCCCTACGTGAACGGCATCTCCACGCTGTCCAACTGGTTCCAGCTCGGAGCCGACGTCACCTGGGCCGAAGCCGAAACCCCCTACGGGCCGCTGTTCCTGACCCTCGAGCGGCTGGTCAACCTCATCGCCGGAACCTCCCCCGACGCCTCCGTGTTCCTCTACCGGCTGATCGCCTACGCCGGGGTCATCGTCTGCATGGTGTACGTGCCGAAGCTGGCCCAGCTCCACGGGGTTGCCGGGGCCAAGGCGTTGTGGATCACCGTGTCGAACCCGCTGTTCCTCATCAGCTTCATCGCCAGCGCCCACAACGACGCGCTGATGGTTGGGCTCGCCATTGCCGGCACCTACTACGCAGCCACCCGCCGGGGGATCCTCGCCGTCGTCCTGGTCACCGCGTCGATCGGCATCAAGCCGATCACCATGGTCATCCTGCCGTTCATCGGCCTGCTGTGGGCAGGGCCCGGTTCCTCCTGGGCCCGGAGGTTCCTCTACTGGGCCTACACGCTGGGGCTGTGCCTGGGGATCATGGCCGTGATCGGGTGGGCCAACGGCTACGGGTTCGGCTGGCTGAAGGTCATGCTCGGGACCGGAACCGGGACCGTCTTCTTCGCCCCCGTGGGGCTTTTCACCAACTTCTTCAGCGGCGCCTTCGACGCGTTGGGCCTGCCCTCGAACTGGGTGCTGGACGTCGTGAAGGTCGTCGCCCGGGTGGCCTCGGTCCTCGTCGTGCTGTTCCTGATGTTCCGCGGGCGCCACTCCCACCTGGTCCAGCGGCTGGCGCTGGCCTTCGCGGCACTGGTCGTGCTGTCCCCGATCATCCAGCCGTGGTACCTGCTGTGGCTGCTGCCCTTCTTCGCCGCCACCGGCATCCGCGACGACTGGCAGCTCATCTGGGTGTACTTCACCGTGGCGTTCTTCATCGCCTTTGGCGCCGCCGACCAGATCTTCATCTGGCAGTTCCTCGACGCCCTGGACCCCTGGGTCAAGCATCTGTCCACCGGCATCTCCTGGGCGGCCATGGCCTATCTGGCCTTCCTCGACCCGAAGACACGGCACCTCTTCGTGGGTTTCTGGGCCTCCGTGCGCACGACCTGGTCCGGGCTGCGGCTGCGGTTGCGCCGGCACCGGGAAGCCAACTGAATGCCCGCAGTCGAGCGCCGGCGCGCGCGGGGACGGACCGCGGCCCTCACCGAGGCCGTGTACGGGCTGCGGCACCGCTTCGAGGAGATGCCGCTACTGCACCGGCTCGCCGGTGGTGACGAGGCCCTACGCGGCGTCGCCATGGCCCAAGGGTTCATCGCCTCGCTGATGATCATGGTCGGCTCCTGGGGCGTCGGCTGGCTGGCGCAGACCCAGAATTCGATCTTCGCGCGCACCACCATCCTGAATCCGTTGCGGGTCGAAACCGCAGGGGTCATCGCCTGCACCGTCCTGCTGGCGTTGGGCTCCATGGTGTTGTGCCGGGCCTGGCTGCGCTTCGGCCAGCGCGGGGGCCGGCACAGCCCGGCCTCCCTGGTCACGGTGCGCAACACCGTGCTGCTCTGGTCCGCGCCGCTGCTCTTCACCTTCCCGATCTTCAGCCGCGACGTCTACTCCTATCTGGGCCAGGGCCGGTTGATGCATGCCGGCCTGAGCCCCTACTCGAACTGGATCTCGCAACTGCCCGGCTGGTTCGCCCAGGGATCGGACAGCCTCTGGGCCGAATCCGCCTCCCCCTACGGGCCACTGTTCCTGCTGGCCTCCCAGGGCGTCTATTTCGTCACCGGCGGCGTTCCCGAGGCGGCGGTCCTGCTGTTCCGCCTGCTGGCCGTGGCCGGGGTACTGCTGTGCCTCTATGCCGTTCCGCGGCTGGCCGCGCAGCTGGGTTCCGATCCCACCTGGGCGGTGTGGATCTCGCTGGCCAACCCGTTGTTCCTGCTGACCATGATCGGCGGCGCACACAACGACGCCCTGATGATGGGCGGGCTGCTCATCGGGTTCGTCTGGGTGAGCCGTGGACGCCGGCTGGCCGGCATCCTGGCCGTCAGCGGGGCCATCGCCATCAAGCCGATCGTGGTGCTGGCGCTGCCGTTCATCGGACTGGCCATGCTGCCGGCCACCGCCACGCTGGGACGCAAGATCGGCGCCTGGGCCTACACGGCCGTCGTCTCCGGGGCCACCCTGACGTTCTTCGGGTGGGTGTCCGGGCTCTGGTTCGGCTGGATCAAGGCGATGGCGACCGCCGGATCCGCGGCCTTCCCGTACGCGCCGGTGGGCCTGCTGGGCCTGGGCGTCGGCTGGCTGGCCGAACGGGCCGGCGGTGACCTGGAGGCGACCGCCGACCTGGTCTACACGATCTTCAAGGCCGTGGCGCTGGGCTTCGCGATCTGGCTGGCGTTCCGCCGCCCGGCCACCTCGCCGGTCCTTTACTGCGCGTTCGCGCTGCTGGCGACCATCGTGCTGGCACCCATCATCCAATCCTGGTACGTGCTGTGGCTGATCCCGTTGTTCGCCGCCTCCCGCGTCTACACCGGCGGATGGGTCCGCTTCTGGTACCTGCTGAGCATGCTGTTGGTGCTCGTCGGGGTGGTCGACCAGCTCAGCGTCGCCCAGTGGATCAGCCTGCTCTGGGTCCGGGTCCTGGCCGCCGGCATCGGGCTCCTCTACCTGGGCTACCTGGTCTTCTCCGATCCCCGCACGTCGGCACTCTTCACCCCGGGTCCCGACCCCGATCCCACCGATAACAGAAACGAGGCCACCGAGTCGTGACTTCACCGCTGAACACCCTGCGCACCGCGCGCGAGGCCACCCGTCCGGTCATCGGTTGGCTGCTGGTCGCCACCGTCATTGGCGCCATCCTGGCCGTGCTGACCAAGCAGTGGTGCCGGGTCAACGGCTGGTCCGGTGCCGACCAGCACATCCACATGTGCTATTCGGACTTCGCCCAGCTCTTCGGCACCCGCGGGCTGGCCGACAAGCTGTTCCCGTTCTACACCGGCCTGCCGCAGGACCAGGCGCTGGAGTACCCGGCACTGCTGGCCGTCATCGCCGGGGTGACCGCGTTCATGGTCCCGGGCATCGGCTTCAGCGCCGAACGCCAGCTGGCCTACTTCGACATCAACTCGCTGGGCTCCTTCATCTGCTGGGCGATCATCGTCGTCGCCGTCGCCTACAGCGCCCGCAAGCGCAGCCGCGACGCCCTGCTGGTGGCTTTGGCCCCCGGGATCATCCTGACCAGCCAGCTGAACTGGGACCTCTGGGCCGTCATGTTCGCCACCGTGGGCATGCTGGCGTTCTCCCGCAAGCGCATCTACCTGGCCGGTGTGCTGCTGGGCCTGGGCGCCGCCGCGAAGCTCTACCCGTTCTTCCTCTTCGGGGCGATCCTGGTGCTGTGCTGGCGGACCGGGCGCATGGCGGCGTTCTGGAAATCCCTGGCAGCCGCCGTCGTGGCCTGGCTGGTGGTCAACGTCCCGTTCATGCTCACCGCGTTCGACGAATGGTCGCGCTTCTACACGTTCTCCTCCGAACGCCCGATCAGCTTCTCCTCGATGTGGCTGGCCTTCACCTGGACCGGGCTGGACGGCAAGGGCTTCTCGCTGCTCTCCAACGCCTGCTTCGCGCTGGCCTGCCTGGGCATCGCCTACCTGGCACTGTCCGCGAAGCGCCGCCCCCGGATGGCCCAACTGGCGTTTTTGATCATCGCCGCGTTCATCCTCTTCAACAAGGTCTACTCGCCGCAGTTCGTCATGTGGCTCATCCCGCTGTACATCCTCGCCCGGCCGCGGTGGCGTGAATTCCTGCTCTGGCAGCTGCTCGAGGCCTACCACTGGGCCGCCGTGTGGCTGATGAGCGCCGAGATCGTCAGCGGCGGCACATTCGGGGCCGGCAACCCGTGGATCGAGATCGCCTACGGCACCGGCATCGCCGCCCACATGGGCATGGTCATCTACCTCTGCGTGCGCATCATCGGCGACATCCGCCACCCCGACCGCGACCTGGTCCGCGCCGAGGGCGACGACGACCCGATGGGCGGGCCGATCGAGGACGCCCCGGACAAGTTCGTCCTGCCCGCCCGGCGCTGAGGGGCGGCGGCACGGCCTGCCGCCTAGCTGGCGATGCTCTTGACGATCTGCCGGGCAATGACCGTGTTGATGACCGGCAACGTCGCGGCACGCAGGACCCACCGGCGCACGCGCTGTTGCCGGACGGTCTCCGGCAGGAACATCCAGACGGCCCGACGCCCCGATGCCTGGGCGGCCTCGATGACCGAACGCCATTGGCGCTCGAAGCCGGCCAACGCCGTGGGGACCTGTTCAGCAGAGGACACCGCGCCGAGCAGGTCGCCGAGCAATGCCCCTCCGGCGATCGCCAGCGAACCGCCCTGCCCGGCCACCAACGACACCGCCGAGCACGCATCGCCGACCAGGATCGTCCTGTCTCGGTGCCAAGTGGGCATCACCACCTGGGCCACGACGTCGTCGTACGGGTCCGGCGGGCACAACTCCAACATCCGGTCGACCTCCGGACCGAGCCCGGCGAAGTTCCGGCGCAGGCGGGTGGGTGTGTCGACGTCGATGCCATAGGCGGCAATCCCCTTGTCGCGGTAGACCATGAACGTCGCGACCTGGCCGGTGCGCAGTCCGTACAGCCCCACGGTGCGGTCCAGGCTGTCCGTGAGCACGAACCGCCGGCCCAGCCGCGCCGCCAGGGCCGGTTCATCCGCGATGTAGGCGGCGGCGCGCATGCCCAGTGGGCGCAGGTACGAGGCTTCGGGGCCGAAGAGCGCGCCGCGGACCGCCGAGTGGATCCCATCGGCACCGATGAGCACATCGGCCTCCAGCACCAGTGGTTCCGTCCCGTCCATGTCGACGGACACCTGCCCGCCGCCGTCCCGGATCTCCGTCGGCCGGTGCCCGTAGTGCAGGTGGACCCGGCCACCGGGCACATCGTCCAACGCGGCCAGCGCCGCCAACTCCATGTCGGGGCGCAGCAGGGTGAGGACCTTGCCCCCCGCCGCGCGGGAGAAGCGTTCGTAGTCCAGGCGTGCCGTGGCCTTCCCGGCGGAGTCCACGTATTCGGCGGCCTCGACCGGGTAGGCGACGTCGGCCAGGCGCGGATACAGGCCGATGCGTTCGGAGGCGGCGACTCCGGGGCCGAAGAAGTCCATCATGTAGCCGGCGTCCCGTGGCCCGGGGGACTGTTCGACGATGTCGACCTCCCAGCCGGCGAGCCCGAGTTGGCGGGCCGTGACCAGCCCGGCAATTCCCGCCCCGATGATGATCGCGCGCATGTGCGCCTCCTGGGCCCGATGGTGGTGGGGCCTATTATCCTCCCGCGCCGGGCCGGGGGATACGTCGCGGGTGATCTGGCCCGGGACCTCAGGAGCCCAGCGCGGAGCCATCCGAGAGGCGGTGGTAGGTCCGATCGTGATACACCAGCGGGGCGCCGGTGGCGTCCTGGCGGCGCACCTCCAGCACGGTGGCGATCACGACCCGGGACGAGCCGACGTCGATCCGCTCGGCCACCGAGCAGCGCAGCGCCCAGGCGGCACCGCGCAGCAGCGGCTCGCCGGTCGGCAGGTATTCCCAGTCCATGTCGGCGTCGAAGCGGCTGGTGCCCGGTGTGGCGAACGTGTTGACCAGGCCGGCCTGCCCGGCGTCCAGCAGGTGGACCACCACGGTCTCGGCGGCGGCCAGCAACGGGGCGGTGGTCCGGCCCGACAGGGAGAACATCAGGGACGGCGGATCGACGGCGACGGAGGCCACCGAGGAGGCGGTCAGCCCGATCGGCCCGGCAGGTCCCGCGGCGGTGATGACGGCAAGTCCAGCGGGGTGGCCGCGGAATGCGTCCCGGAACAGGGCTGCGTCGGAGTCGGTCGCTGTCGGACGGTGGCTGAGGGTGGTCATACCTGCTCTTTCGTCTGCGGGTCCCAAGGTTTCACGGGGACACTCACGACCCTAAAACCTCAACCTAAGTTCAGGTCAAACCGGGGCTGCGGACGTGACGTTTTGTTCAGCTGTCCAGGCCCGGGGCGCCCGTGGTGGCGGACCCCCACTCGTCGTCGGGGTTGACGAAGCCGCAGCTGGACAACGACAGGCAGCCGCACCCGATGCAGCCGTCCAGCCGGTCGCGCAAGTGTTCGAGCAGGGAAATACGGGAGTCGATTTCCTGCCGCCACGCCGCCGAAAGGCATTGCCAGTCGGCCTGGTCCGGCACCCCGTCGCGCGGCAGGGACTCGAAGACCTCCAGCACCGAGGCCAACGGGATGCCGGCACGCTGGGCGGCACGGACGACTGCCACGCGACGCAGCGTGGCACGGGCATACCGGCGCTGGTTGCCGCTGGTCCGATGGCTGCTGATCAGCCCCTTGCGCTCATAGAAGTGCAGGGCCGACACGGCGGCGCCGCTGCGCGAGGCCAGCTGGCCGACACTAAGGTCCTCGTCCTCCACCATCGGGTGCGCCTCCTGGTTCCGCTCGCCGGCTGGGCGGCCAGCACGCCGCTGCGCCCGCCTGAGACGTTACACCGCCGGGACTCATCGCCCGATACGCTGGAGCGCATGGCAACGACGCAGCACGACGACGGCTGGTACCTCTTCGACTATGGCATGGTCATCTCGGCCGCGCCGGCAGCCGAGGACTGGAACCGACTCCACGAGGCCACCGGGCTGCGCCTGGACGCCGCGGACAGCACGTACTGGGCGCACCGCCACGCCTTCGACGACGGCTCCCTGGACTCACTGGGGTATTGGCGCGCCGTGTTGGACCGGGACGTCTCCGAGGAGGAAGCCGAACGGCTGGACCGCCTGGACGCCGCGTTGTGGTCGCGGCCGAACCCGGCGACGATGGCCGTGCTGGAGGAGCTGCGGGACCGCGGCTCCCGCCTGGCGCTGCTGTCCAACATGCCGGTTCGCATGTCGGAGATCTTCGAGGCCGAGGCGGACTGGCCGGCATCCTTCGAGCAGCTGTTCTTCAGCGGGCGGCTGCGCCTGGGCAAGCCGGACCGGCGGATCTACCTACACGCGCTGGCGCAGCTCGGGGCGGAGCCCGCCGACGTCGTGTTCATCGACGACAAGGCGGAGAACATCGACGCCGCCCGCGAGATCGGGGTGCGCACCGTTCACCACCTCCCGGGGATCGACCTGGCCGCCGAACTGGGGCTCTGATACCGGTCAGTGAGCCGCGGCGCTGGCGCCCGCAGTGGCCGCGCGACCTCGACGCGCCCGAAGAGGGGAGCACCGCCGTCGTACTCGGTGCACCCTAGTCGTAGGGCAGGTAGTTGCTGCAGATCGGGTTGACGGGGATATCGCGGTGCAGCACCCAGATCCCGTGGTCGTCCTTGGTGACGACCTTGAAGCCGAGCTTCTTGCCGCGCTCCAACGCCTGCTGCGGGGAGAGCGGGTCCCAGCCGCCGAGTTCGTCGACGTTGAAGTCGATGATCATCCAGCTGGACAGGTCGTCGCCCATGTCCCCGTGCAATCCCACGTAGGTGCGCTGGACCAGGTGGGGGACCGCCGTGTCCGCGGCCTCGACGCAGACCCCGTTGGGGATCTTCGCCACCGCCCGGGCCTGGGCCTTCGCCGTTTCCGGCATGGTCCAATTCTGGCCGGTGAGGGTGCGACCCAGGGGGAAGACGGAGTGGATGAACAGGGTGCACACGAACGCGAGCACCAACAGATAGGCCGGGGCAACGACGCGCAGCTTCACCTTGCCGGTGCGCGCGATGATCTTGGAGAGCACGTGCACCGACGCCATGATCAGCACCGGGGCCAACATCGCGTCGTACTGGTAGACGGGGGCCCACGTGTTCAGCCGGTCGTTGAACAGCCGGCTGAGCAGGCTCGGCGCCACGAGGATGACGTACGGGGAAAAGAACGGCAGCAGGGCCAGGGGGACGAACGTCATGAGCCACAGCAGGATCTTGAGCTGGTGGTCGAACAGCAGGGCTATCGACTTCAGCGGGTGGCTGAGGATGAAGACGATGGCGGCGCCGGCGGTCGGGCCCAGGGCGGTGTACTGCCAGTAGGACATCGCGTCCGGCGGGGCGAAGTGCGGGACGATCAGCGTGGTGATGACCAGGTAGGCGGCGACTCCGGCGACCGCGATCAACACCGCCTTGAGCCACTGGCGGTGGAAGGCCAGCACGATGCCGACCGCGATGAGCGTGACCCCCATGTCCTCGCGGACCAGCAGCAGCACCGCGGACAGGCCGACGACGAGCCAGTAGCGGGAGCGGTCGAACGCCCAGACGATCCAGGCCATCAGCGGGACCGCGAACGCGACCTCGTGGAAGTCCCAGTTCACCATCGCCTGGAACGGCCACCAGAGCAGCAGGGCCGCCGCCGTCAGCAGTCCGCCACGGTGGCCAAGGTACTTGCGCGCAAACAGGTAAACCGGGATCGCGGTGATGACCAGCAGGGTAATCATCCCGAAGTTGAGCATCCGCGGGTCCGGCCAGATCCAGTACAGCGGGGCGAACAGGGCGATGATCGGGTGGAAATGGTCCCCGAGCAGGTTGAAGTCCACGCCCTTGATCGGCACGATGGGCGCCTTGAACAGCGCGTATTGGCGTACCGCCTGGTCGAAGATCCCCAGGTCGTAGCCCTTGGCCTCGTAATTGCGGTAGCGCAGCAGCGAGTGCGCCACGTACAGCACGGTCGCCGCCACCATCACGGCGGCCAGCTGGAGCTTGTGGGCGCGGCTGATGGGCGGCAGTGCGTTCTCGGGGGCGGCGGGAGGGGCTTCGGGCATGGCTACGAGTTTAGCGGTGCCGCCGCCACGCGGCGGGACGCCGCCGGCGGCGATGGGTCACATCACGGTCCTGGTGGTTCCGGCGACCGGCGTCCGGCGGCGGACGACGGGCAGTCCGGACGGCAGACGTTCGAGGACGGGTCAAAAGTCCGAGACTGCGTCATCCGCCCGGCGCGTCCCGATTTTGGATCCGTTCTCGGCAACGGATCGGGTATACGCCAACGGCGCCCACCGTTGCCGGTGGACGCCGTCGCGTGATCCGGGCGCGGCCCGGAAAGGTGATGCTAGCGGATCGAGGCGATCCCGGTGCGGGCCATCGCGTCCGCGTAGGCGGCCTGCATCTGGTCCAGGTGGCCCTGCTGGCGTTCGGCCGAACCGGCGAAGGCGCGGCCATCGAGGGACTTGACCTTGTAGGTCTTGAAGCCGCGGCGCCACAGCAGTGGGTTCTGCGTCTTCGTCAGCTGGTCGGCCAGGCGGTGGGCCTCGGTGCCGTGGGCGACCAGGACCGAGGCACGCGGAACGAGCTTGAGCATGCGCAGCAGCGGCTTGAGGCCGGAGGTGATCTGCGCGGGCTCGAAGCGGCCGTTGGCCTCGCCGTCGACGTGCCAGGGCGAGACGTTCCACGGCAACACGTATTCGGGGCGCAGCCCGAGCTGCCACTGCAGGCCGATCATGCGCTCGGCAGCGTCGGCGTCACCGGGGGTGATGAAGCCGGTGGGATCGGCGGCGCCGATGTTGGAGAACAGCGAGATGATCTTGACCTGGTCGACATCGTGCTGCGGGTCGACGTAGCTGACGGCGCTGCCGGGGCGGAGCAGGGCGGTTTCGTCAAGAAGCCGGTTCACGGGGGCGATCTGCTCCTCGTAGCGGCGGCTGAACAGCGTTTCGGTCGAAATTTCCGTGGCAGATGCGGTCATGAAAGGGTGCTTCTCCTGGGGGTTGCTGCTGGTTGCGGATCGCTGGTCCGCCGATGATGTCCGGCAGGGCGGGGTCGGGCCCCTACCGTGCCGAGGTGAATGGGAAATGCGGCTGGGATTGCCGTCGTCTCTACCTAGTTTACCTCCCGTCCACCCGCAACACGCCGTGCGGGTGTCTCCGATCGGCGGTGATCCTCGGCACGACGCCGGTTGGTAGGGTGTGTGCGGTACACAACGCAGCGAGGGAACGGGGCAACGTGGGAGCAGTTTTCGACCGGCTGGACGAACGGCTCAAACCCCAGGTGGAGGAGTCGGCCCGCCAATACGAACAGGTACGCCCGCAGCTGGAGGCCGTGACCGCCGACGTGACCACGCGCATCCGTTCGATCTTCGCCGACGCCGAGCTGCAGCCGCTGTTCATCACCGGGCGCACCAAGACGGTCGACTCGTTCCGCGACAAGGCCTCGCGCATGCTCGAACCCGACGAACCGGGCGGCGCGCCGCAGCTGGAGTTCCCGAACCCGCTGCGCGACCTGCACGACCTGGTGGGGGTGCGCGTCATCGTCGCCCTGCCCCATGAGGTCCGCGACGCCGCCGGGCTGATCAAGCGCCGGCGCAACGAATTCGATGTCCGCTCCGACCGCGAGAAGGACATCGGCTCGGTCGAGTCCGGCACCTACGGCTACTCCAGCCGCCACCTGAACCTGCGCACCCGGCAGAACGACGTCGTCCGCGGCTACCAGGACCGGCTCGGCGAGAATGTGCGGGTGACGGGCAACTACATCTTCGAGACGCAGATCCGCACCATCCTGGCCCACGCCTGGAGCGAGATCGAGCACGACATCCGCTTCAAGAAGGTCGACCCGCGCGCCTGGAGCCCCTACCTGGACCGCCAGTTCACCGCCACCGCAGCCATGCTCGAGGCCGTCGAATCGACGTTCGAGGAACTGCATGACCGCTACCTGGCCGTCACCGGCTACTGGGACGCCGAGGGCGAAGGCGCCGTCGCGCTGGATCCCGACCGGATCCGCGAGGTGTGGCAGACGCTGCTGCCGCACGTGGACCGCAAGGCCGACGACGACTGGGGCTGGGCCGCCGAACTGCTGGCCGCACACGACCTGAAAACGACGACGGAGCTCGCCGGGTTGCTCGACGCCGAGGCCATCACCGAGGTCCGCAAGGCGCTGGACCACCGCTATTCGCCCGGACCCGACCGGCTGCTGGACGACGTGCTGCTGTGGCGCTTCGGGCGCGCCCACATCGAGCTGACCGCCGGCAAGGACCGCCAGCGCCAGGAGAGCCTGCGCCGCCGGCTCTCCCAGATGGAGACGTACCGGGCGGCAAAAACCCCCGGGCCCACCGCCACACCCTGAGGCGCCGCGGGGCCCGGGGGTCTCGACGGATGATCCGGCGGATGCCTAGACCGTGGTGGTGGCCACGTCGTAGTCCAGGCGCGGCAGGCGCGGGAACCACGGGTTCTCGCCCGGCTTGCCGATGTTCACGACCATGAACGTCTTCTGGCTGGTGCCGGCGTGGAAGTCCTCGTCGACGCCCGCGGCGTCGAACCCGCCCATGGGGCCGGCGTGCAGGCCCACGGCCCGGACGGCCATGATGAAGTAGCCGGACTGGATGTGGGCGTTGTTGTTCGCGACCGCCCCACGCATGTCCGCCTTCTCCTCGCCGTCGAACATCTCCTTGCGCTCGGCGGCGTGCGGGAAGAACGTGCCGAAGTGCTCGTGCCAGTCGGCGTCGGAGCTCAGCACGGCGACCAGGGGAGCGGTCAGCGTCTTGGCCCGGTTGGTTTCCGCCATGCGGTTCGCCAGCTTCTCGCGGCCCTCGGCCGAACGGACCCAGGTGATGCGCATCGGCTGGTTGTTCATCATCGTCGGGCCCATCTTGGTGAGCTCGTAGATCGCCTGCGCGGTCTCCTCGCTGACCGGCTCGTCCGAGAACGTGTTGGCGGTGCGTGCCTCGAAGAAGAGTGCGTCGGCGGTGGTGGCGTCGATGGCCAGTTCGTGGTCCAGGTCGGGAAGCGTTGCGGTCATGGGTGATCCTTCCGAAGCGACGTGGTGGACGCGTCTGCACGCCCGCCGTCAGGTATTTGCTGTGTCGTCATGGCCAACCGATCCATGCGTCTGCATATTTCCGAACCCTGCCGTGCGCTTCGTCACAGGTGGGTCAGCCGCACGGGAAACCCACCCGCAGTGCCGAGCCGTCGGCACCGGCCGTCACCTTGGTGCCGGCCAGCGTGGTGACGACCCGGGAGGCAGCGAGGGCACCGGCGTCGTACGTTCCGGCAATGCCCAGCGTCCACGCCCCGGCGGCGTTGCCGGCCTCCACGCCGGCCGGGGCATCCTCGAACACGATAGTCCGTGTCGGGTCAACGCCCAGCGCGGCGGCGGCGGCCAGATACCCCTCAGGATCCGGTTTGCCGCGGGTGACCGAGTCGGCGGTGACCAGCACTGCGGGGGCCTCGATGCCGACCAGGGCCAGGCGCACCGCGGCGAGTTCGGCGGTGCAGGAGGTGACGATCGCCCACCGGTCCGCCGGCAGGGACGCCAGCAGCTCGGCGACGCCGTCCTTGATGGCGATGCCCTCGGTCTGGGCGACCTCGAGGCGTTCGATGAGCTGAAGCGCCTCGGCCCGGCGGGCGGGCTCAACCCGATCGGCGACGACGTCGCGCGCCGGGACGCCATGGGGGTGCTGCCCGTGGTCGCCGAGCCCGAGGCGGCGGGACCATTCCTGCCAGCAGATCTCGGTGGCCCGGGTCGACTCGATCAGGGTGCCGTCCAGGTCGAAGAGCAGGGCGTCGGCGTCGAGGTGGTCGGCGTCGGTGGTGCGCGGCGCGGGTGGGGTGCTGATGTCCATAATGCCAGCCTATCGAGTGTGCCCGCCGGGGGATCCGGGCAGGATCGGGCGCGGCACGTTAGCATGAGGGAATGCCAGAGAACCCAGCTGAAGTTCCCGTCAAAAAGCTCGCCAATGGTGCCGAGATCCCGATGATCGGACTGGGCACGTATCCCATGGACGACACGGAAGCCGGCGCCGCCGTGCTGCACGCGATCGAGGCCGGTTACCGGCTCATCGACACCGCTGAGAACTACCGCAACGAGGAGGGGGTCGGCCAGGCGATCGCCCGTTCGCCGCTGGCCCGCAGCGAGCTCTTCGTGACCACCAAGCTCAACGCCGAATGGCACTCCTACGACGGCGTGCGCACCGCCTGGCGCCATTCGATCGAACGTCTCGGCCTGGACTACATCGACCTGCTGCTCATCCACTGGCCCAACCCGGCACAGGGGACCTACGTCGACGCCTACAAGGGCCTGGCCAAGCTGCTCTCCAAGGGCAAGGTCCGCGCGATCGGCACCTCCAACTTCACCCAGGCCCAGCTCACCGAACTCATCGACGCCACCGGGGTGGTCCCCGACGTCAACCAGATCCAGCACTCCCCGCTCTGGATGCGCGCCGACGACATCGCCTTCCACGAGCAGCATGGGATCTTCACCCAGGCCTGGAGCCCGTTGGGCCGCGGGGCCGTCCTGGACGCCGAACCGGTCACCACTGCCGCGTCCGCCCACGGGGTCACCCCCGCCCAGGTGGTGCTGCGCTGGAATCTGCAGCACGGTGCCTCCCCGATCCCGAAGTCCACGGATCCGGAACGCCAGGCCTCGAACCTCGACGTCTTCTCCTTCGAGCTCGATGCCGCGCAGATGTCCGCGATCGACGCGCTGGACGGAACCGGCCCCGCCCCGGCCAACCCGATGGTCTTCGGGCACTGAGCCGGATCCGTACCGTGAGCGCCCACCCCATCACCGCAACCCCGGGAGTACATCCATGAAGATCGTCGTGATCGGCGGCCACGGCAAGGTCGCCCTGCTGCTGGCCCGCGAGTTGTCCGGACGCGGGGATGAGGTCACCTCGGTCATCCGCAACCCCGAGCATGACGAGGACGTGCGCGCCGCCGGCGCCACCGCGCTGGTGCTGGACATCGAGCGGGCCCACGGTCCGGAACTGGAACCGGCACTGGCCGGCGTCGACGCGGTGGTCTTCAGCGCCGGCGCCGGCGGTGGTGACGCGGACCGGACCTACGCCGTGGACCGCGACGCCGCCATCCGCATCATGAACGCCTCCGTGGCCACCGGGGTGAAACGGTTCGTCATGGTCTCGTTCGCGACCGCCGACACGCAGTACCTGACGTCGCTGGACGACCCCTTCTACGCCTATCAGGCCGCGAAGATCGCCGCCGACGAGCACCTGCGCAAGTCGGCGCTGGACTGGACGGTCCTGGGTCCCGGCCGGCTGACCCTGGAGCCGGCCACCGGGAAGGTCACCCCGCTGGAACACCCGATCACCGGCGACACCCCAACCTCACGGGCCAACGTCGCGCTGGCCATCGCCGAGGCGCTCGCCCAGCCGGCGACGATCGGCAAGACGCTGGACTTCTGCGACGGCGACGTGCCGATCAGTGAATGGTTCGCCCGCGGCGGCAACTGAGGACGACGACGCGGCCCCCCGGAACCCACGGTGGTCGGGGCCGCGTCGAGCCTGCCGTGTCGGGTCCGGGGCACCGTGCTCAGCGTGCCCGGGCGCTCATGGCACGTGGCGTCACCAGCAGGGAGACCAGCAGCATGGCGGCAACGACGTAGAAGGCGTCGAGGATGCCCAGGTGCTGGCCGATGAACCCGAGGATCGGCGGGCCGACCAGGAATGCGGTGTAACCGAAGATCGAGACGATGGACACCCGGCGGGCGGCATCCGTGGGGTGGTCCGCGGCCGCGGAGACCCCGACCGGGAAGCCGAGCGAGCCGCCGAGCCCCCAGAGGGCCGCGGCGCAGAAGGCCGTCCAATGCTCGTTGGTCAGGATGAAGACCATGATGCCCACGAATCCGAGTGAACCCATCAGCGTCAGGGTCAGGCGCCGGCCCAGCCGGTCGATGAGCGGCCCGCCGGTGGCCCGCCCCAGTGTCATCGCCGCGACGAACGTCCCGTAGACCAGGGCGCCGCCGGCGTTGTCGAATCCGTGTCCGTCGACGGCCGCCAGGGGCAGCCAGTCGTTGGCGGCGCCTTCCACGAACGCCATGCCGATGACCATCAGGCCCAGGAAGAGCAGCTGGGGTTCGGTGGCCATGACGAGCGTTTCGCGCAGGCGGAGCGCGAACCCGCGGCGTCCGGAGCCCGGGGACGGCACCGCGGCGCCGACACCCACGGTGCTTGGATCCGCCGTCGTGCCGGGTCCCTGCGGACCGGGGCGGGGGATGAAGCGCACCGCCACGGCACCCGCCAGCGCGATTGCCACCCCGGCCAGCGCGAAGTGGAGGCCGATCGGCACGTCGAAGTGGGCGGCAGCGGCGCCGAGCAAGGCGCCGAGAATGGTGCCGAAGCTGAAATAGGTGTGCATCATCGGCAGCAGGGTCCGTCGGGCCGCCTTCTCCACGGCCGCGCCCTCGACGTTCATCACGACGTCGGTGATGCTGTAGGAGAACCCGAAGAGGAACAGCGTGGCGGCGGAGAGGGCGAACGATTCCACGGTACCGGCGGCGAACCCCAACAGGGCCGTCGCCCCGGCCATGGCGAGCAGTGAGTGGAGCAGCGCCCGGCGGGTGCCGACACGGGACATGTAGTTCGGGGCCAGTGCCAACCCGGCGATGGAGCCGATGGCCAGCCCGAAGAGCAGCAGCCCGACCGTCTGGGTGCTCAACTCCATCCCGTCGCGGACCGCGGGGATGCGCGAGACCCAGGAAGCAAATCCCAGACCGGAGAGCCCGAAGACGACGAAGACCGCGTTTCGCCAGACGGCGAGGCTGCCGCGCGTCGCTGTCGACTGCGTGGTGGACACCTGTTGCTACTCCTACGGGTGAGGGGGTGGGATGCGAGTCGTCGGGGTCAGGACAGGCCGGCCAGGATCCCCCTCCAGGTGCCGCGCCATTCCTCTGCTTGCTCCGATGAGCCCAGTCTAGTGTGGTTTATGCCGATGGTGGACTTTTGATCGGTTTTCCGTCCGATGTCCACGCTGACGCGCGTTCCGTCGGCCAGGTCAACGCGCCAGTAGCGCCAATTCTCGGTGCTGGAGACCCGCGGTTCGCCGTCGACGGGCACGCTGCCAAACGACGTCTTTCCCTCCACGAGGTCGAGCCACGCTTGCAGTGCGGCATCCAGGTCGCCTGTGTAGGTCTTGCTGACGCCGACCTGGTAGTCGCCGCGGCTCGTCTGGCCGGGGACGCGGCGTCCGATCTGCTGTTCGTAGGAGACCGCGACGCCCTGGCCCCACCATTCGTGGTTGGTGGCGGCCGATGAACCCGGCGCGTGTTCGGCGATGTGGCCGGCTGCCAGTACGGCAATCTGCTCGTGGGGGAGTGTGTGCGCGGAGGCCTGGTCCAGGAGCCGGCACCAGGCGTTCCAGCTGATACCCGTGGCGGTGGCGATGGCTTCGGCTTTGGGAGGCTGCGGCATGCCTTGATCCTAGCCAGCCGGAGGCGGCTGTCCAGCGCGTGCCGGGGATCGCTTGGTGCCCCCGGCGCGATTCGAACGCGCGACCGACAGATTAGAAGGCTGTTGCTCTATCCAGCTGAGCTACGGGGGCCGGTGCCCCGCAGGGCAACACGAATCATTCTAGCGAGCCGCGCCGCCGACGCCACATCGGGCGATCATGCCCCTCACAGGAGGTGGTCCTGCGACTCCGGGGCGGTGCTGTCCACCACCGTGCCCGCTGCGTGCCGCCGATGGGTGCCCGGCCGGGACGCTGGTGGTGCGGGACGATGATGCTCCGCGTTGGACACCAGCCTTGGAGGACACCATGAGAGACGCGAACAATTTCATCACCGTGGTCGGCAATGTCGGCACCGATCCGATCACGCGCACCCACGCGAACAAATTCCAGGTCACCCAGTTCCGGGTGGGGACGGACAACCGGGGCAAGAACGCCCAGACGGGGGAGTGGGAGAACAAGAGCACCAACTGGTACACCATCAAGGTCTTCAACCAGCTCGGTCTGAACGCGGCGGCGTCGATCCGGAAGGGCCAGCGTGTCTTCGTGGGCGGGTACGCCAAGATCGACCAGTTCACCCGCGAGGACGGCAGCACGGGGGTGGGCATCGATATCGAGGCGCAGTTCGTCGGCCACGACCTGAAGTTCGGCACTGCGGAATTCCATCGGCTTCCACAGCCGCTCGCGCGCGTGGACGACGACGCCCCCTCGAGCAGGTTTGCCGTTGACGGCGAGGAATTCGACGGCGGGGACGGGGATGAACCGGGCAGTGGCGACGTCGGCGCGTCCGATGCGGACGGTGCCCGGGAATCCGGCAGCCGGTACATGGCCGGGTGAACGAATGGTGCACGTCGGGGTGCCGGGTGCCCTCGGGACATCCAGTGGGCGGCCGGAGCCCACCACAAATAGGGAATTGGCACCCAAAACGACTAGCCTAGTGGGCATGGCAGAATTCATTTACACCATGACCAAGGCCCGCAAGGCCGTTGGCGACAAGGTGATCCTCGACGATGTCAGCATGTCGTTTTACCCCGGCGCGAAGATCGGCGTCGTCGGCCCTAACGGTGCCGGAAAGTCGACAATCCTCAAGATCATGGCGGGAATCGACATCCCGTCGAACGGTGAAGCCCGGCTCAGCGCCGGATACTCGGTGGGCATCCTGCTGCAGGAGCCGCCGCTGAACGAGGAGAAGACGGTCCTGGGCAACGTCCAGGAAGGCGTCGGGGAGATCTACGAGAAGATCTCGCGCTTCAACCAGATCTCCGAGGAGATGTCGGCACCGGATGCCGACTTCGATACCTTGCTCGAGGAGATGGGCAAGCTGCAGGAGGCCATCGACGCCGCCGATGCGTGGGACATCGACTCCCAGCTCGAGCAGGCCATGGACGCCCTGCGTTGCCCCCCGGGCGATGCCGACGTCACGTTGCTCTCCGGTGGTGAGCGCCGTCGCGTGGCCTTGTGCAAGCTGCTGCTGCAGAAGCCGGACCTGCTGCTCCTTGATGAGCCGACCAACCACCTCGATGCCGAATCGGTGCTCTGGCTCGAGCAGCACCTGCAGGCCTATCCCGGCGCCGTCCTGGCCGTGACCCACGACCGGTACTTCCTGGACCACGTGGCACAGTGGATCGCCGAGGTCGACCGCGGCCAGCTGCACCCCTACGAGGGCAACTACTCCACCTACCTGGAGAAGAAGCGGGCACGCCTGGAGGTCCAGGGCAAGAAGGACCAGAAGCTCTCCAAGCGCCTCAGCGACGAACTCGATTGGGTCCGCTCCAACGCCAAGGGCCGCCAGACGAAGTCGAAGGCACGTCTGGCCCGCTATGAGGAGATGGCTGCCGAGGCCGAGCGCACCCGAAAGCTCGACTTCGAGGAGATCCAGATCCCGCCGGGCCCGCGCCTGGGTTCGCTGGTCATCGAGGCGGACAAGATCAAGAAGGGCTTCGGGGACCGCGTGCTCATCGAGGACCTGTCCTTCACGCTTCCGCGGAACGGCATCGTCGGCGTGATCGGCCCCAACGGCGTCGGTAAATCGACCCTCTTCAAGACCATCGTGGGCATGGAGAAGCTCGATGACGGGGAGCTGAAGATCGGCGACTCCGTGAAGGTCTCCTATGTCGACCAGAACCGTGGCGGCATCGACCCGGAGAAGAACCTCTGGGAGGTCGTCTCCGAGGGAAACGACTACATCCAGGTCGGCAACGTGGAGATGCCCTCGCGCGCCTACGTTTCGGCCTTCGGCTTCAAGGGCCCGGACCAGCAGAAGAAAGCTGGTGTGCTCTCCGGTGGTGAGCGCAACCGCCTGAACCTTGCGCTGACGTTGAAGCAGGGCGGCAACCTGTTGCTGCTCGATGAGCCGACCAACGACCTTGACGTCGAGACCCTGTCCAGCCTCGAGAACGCGCTGCTGGAATTCCCCGGTTGCGCCGTGGTCGTCTCCCACGACCGCTGGTTCCTGGACCGCGTGGCCACCCACATCCTCTCCTACGAAGGCACCGAGGAGAACCCGGCGAACTGGTACTGGTTCGAGGGCAACTTCGAGGCCTACGAAGAGAACAAGATCGAACGGCTCGGCCCGGACGCGGCCAAGCCGCACCGTGTCACCCACCGTCGCCTCACCCGCGGCTGAGGGTAGCCAACCCACAACGGCGCCCCTGGCGGACCGGAGAGGTCCGCCAGGGGCGCTGTTGCCTTCCCGGGCCGGGCTGGCCGTCGGCGCCGGGCAACCATGGCAGGGTGCCCGCGGGGGCAGATGCCGCCGTCGTGCCTTGTTTAGCGGTGCTGGTCGCGCTTGATGGCCGCGCGCATGATCCGCGACTGGACCCCGCCGACGAATTTGGATTTCTTGTCCGAGGGCACGCGGACCATGCCCTCCTGGGCGACGCTGGCCACCAGGACGCCGTCGCGGGTGAAGAAGCGTCCCTGGCCCAGCCCGCGGGCCCCTGAGGAACTGGGGCTTTCCTGGACATAGAGCAGCCACTCGTCGACCTTGACGTCGCGATGCCACCACATGGCGTGGTCGAGGCTGGCCACGTTCATTCCGGGGGTGATCCAGGGCAGGCCGTGGCGGCGCAGGACCGATTCGAGCAGCGTGTAGTCGCTGCCGTAGGCCAGGGCCGCGCGGTGAAGGGCCGGATCATCCGGCAGCTGCTCGAACGCCTTCATCCATACGGCGTTCGTGGCCGTCTGCCCGATACCCGCCGGAGGCTCGAAATACAACGGCTTCTCGATGTAGCGGATGTCGAACGGGCGCTTGTAGGCCCATTCGCGGGCGATGGGATGGTTGATCTTCCCGATGAGCTCGGCGGTGGTCGGCAGGTCCTCGGGTGCCGGGATGCCGGCGGGCATCTCGATCTGGTGCTCCAGCCCTTCGGCGGGCTCCTGGAAGGAGGCGATCATCGAGAGGATCGGCTGGCCCTTTTGGTAGGCGTGGACCCGACGGGCGGAGAACGAACGGCCGTCGCGCAGCCGTTCCACGCCGAACGTGATCGGCACGTGCACATCGCCCGGGCGCAGGAAGTAGCCGTGCATCGAGTGGATGGGGCGTTCACCCTCCACGGTGCGTGTTGCGGCGATGACCGACTGGGCGACGACCTGGCCACCGAAGACGCGGGCCCGGCTCTGCGAGGGGGTGCGGCCGATGAAGATGTCCTCGTTGGTGCGCACCTGCCCGTCGCCCTCGAGGTCGAGAATGTCCACGAGGGATTGGGGCGATTCGCGATCGGTCACTATTACTCCTCGGTAGGGCATGGTCTGCGCTCGAGACTATCCGGCCCCGAGCATGCCGATCAAGCGGGAAGACGCACCGCTTGGCGCCCGGGGGCCCGGGGGTGGCAGCATGGGAGCATGCTTCCCGATGCCCTGCAGCTGGCCGACGCCGAAACCATGTCCGACCTGCGTACCTTCCTGGCGCGCGCCCGGACGGTGGAGGACGGGCAAACCCGGCTGCAGGTCGTCGGCACCGCCCTGGCGGTCTACGTTCCCGTCCTGGCCCAGGAGGCCATCGGGAGCACGGTGCCCACGGTGCTGGGACTGCGTGTGGCGAAGCTGTCCACCGCGACGGCCGACGGGCTCGTGGCCGTCTACGAGCTCGGTGCCCTGACCGACCGGTTGGCACGCTCCGGCGACGGGGACACCTCGTTGCCGCTGCCTCCGGCCGAATCCCGGGCGGCCTGGGCCGGCATCACCCCACCGCTGTCGGGCTGGGAGGCGCTGGGGGAGTACGACGACGATGCCCTGGCCGCCGAGGCAGAGGCCGGCATGCACGCCGTCACCGAGGCACTGCCGCCGAACGCCGGACGGCCGGTGCTGGACACCGTGCGCGGACGCATCTGGTCCGCCGCCTGCGAGGCGGGTCCCGATGGAATCGACTTGCCCCTGGGGGCCGCCTTCGCGGCGGAGTCGCTGGGCTTCCTGCGCACTGGCGCCCGAAGCCGGCTGTACGGGCATGGCCGGTGGCTGCGGCTCTCATCGTCGGGTGGCCACATCCTGGTCAGGCATGGCGCGCCGTTGCTGTAGCAGTCCCGGCCCACCGAGAGTTCCGGACGCACCTTTCTCAGGCTGCGATTTATTGGTGGACTATCCCCTCACAGGGTTGTTTTTCCGGGGTTTTGGTGGGGTGCTGCCGGTAGAATCGAATACATGTTCGAGTCTTTGGCGGTTCCGGATCCTGGTCCCGCGGTGTCGGCGTCCACGCCCGCCGCGGGGTCTTCCGGGGCGGGCCGGGAGGGCGTCGATGCCCTGGAGCTGCTCTCCGGCGTGCTGTCGCTGCTGCCGGTCGCCGATGTCGGTGGCCTGGGTGAAGCGGGGCTGGTGGATGTGATCGGCTTCGCGGAGTCGGTGAAGAACGCGTTGGCCGGGCTCCAGGCCCGGGCCGAGGTCGCCTTGGACGATGTGGTGCGTGCCCGCCAGGAGGCGGCCGGGGTGGAGCGGGCGAAGATCGGTGTCGGTGTCCATGCCCAGGTCGCGTTGGCCTGTTGCGAGTCCCCGAACACCGGGCACCGCTTGTTGGGGTTGGCCAAGGCGGTGGTCAACGAGATGCCCCATACCCATCAGGCGTTGGCCACGGGCCGGCTCTCGGAGTGGCGGGCCACGATGCTGGTTCGGGAGACCGCGTGCCTGAGTCGTGAAGAGCGGGGCATGGTCGATGAGCAGCTGCTGGCGGATCCGTCCGTGTTGGACGGGGTGGGGACCAAGACGTTGATCGCGCGGGCGCGCCGGCTCGCGTATGCGGCATCACCGACGGCGGTGGCGGATCGGGCGCGGCAGGCGGTGGGGGACCGCAGGGTTTCGCTGCGTCCGGCGCCGGACACGATGAGCATCCTGACCGGGTTGTTGCCGGTGGTCGAGGGTGTGTCGGTGCTCAAGGCGTTGACGTTGGAGGCGGACCGGTTGGTCGGGGTCGGGGACGGGCGTTCGCGGGGGCAGATCATGGCCGATACCCTCGTGGAGCGCGTCACGGGGCAGGCGGTCGCGGGACAGGTGCGTCTGGAGGTCCAGGTCGTGATGACGGACCGGACGTTGTTCCAAGGCGATGCGGAACCGGCCCAGCTTCCCGGGTACGGGATCGTCCCGGCCCAGGTGGGGCGGGATCTGGT
The DNA here is from genome assembly GCF_056680475.1 of Arthrobacter sp. ASL1. NCBI lineage: Bacteria > Bacillati > Actinomycetota > Actinomycetes > Micrococcales > Micrococcaceae > Arthrobacter > Arthrobacter sp. ASL1. Next base: position 454,287 of record NZ_CM155284.1, on the reverse strand, counting down.
CCGGCGGTCCGGCGGGCTGGAGCCGGCCGGCGATGTGGCCGGGGTTGGTTCCGGGGAGTCGGTGGTGGCCTCGGCGGAGGGGTTGGCGTGGATCAGGCGGTTGTATACGGCTCCGGGGACGGGGGAGTTGGTGGGCATGGATTCACGGGCCCGGTTCTTCCCGGCGGGATTGGCGCGGTTCATCGCGGCCCGGGACCAGACCTGCGGAACCGCGTGGTGTGATGCCCCGGTCCGTCATAATGACCATATTCATGCCTGGGCAGCTGGCGGGAGGACGACCGCGGAGAATGCGAAGGGGTTGTGCGCCGATTGCAACTACACGAAGGAGGCCCCGGGGTGGGACGCGGCCACGGTACCGGGGGACCGGCACACGACGATCACCACGACCCCGACCGGGCATGCCTACCGATCCCAGGCACCACCACTACCCGGCGACACCAGCTAAAACACACCAGAGGAGTCGGACCTTGAGAGCCTGGCTCAGTGGTCGGTCGCGTTCTGCAGGGATCGTGCCGCCCGGTCAAAATAGTCCCAGAAGGTCGCGTCCTGGAGGGGCGGCAGCGCGAGCTGATCCAGTGCATGACGCATGTGACGGAGCCAGGTATCACGGGCGGAACTGTCGACGACGTAGGGGACATGGCGCATGCGCAGGCGAGGATGGCCGCGGTTCTCGCTATAGGTCGTCGGACCGCCCCAGTACTGTTCCAAGAACAGCTGGAGGCGGATCGCAGCGGGTTTGAGGTCTTCCTCCGGGTAGATCGAGCGGAAGTCGGCATCGTTGGCGACCCCCTCGTAGAACAGCTCCGTCAGCCGTTGGAACGTCTTCGACCCGCCGACTTCGGCGTAGAAGGTCCCGGCATAGGGTGAAAGGTCCTCGTGGTCGCCCACGTCGGCCGAAGCGGGGGTGAATCCGCCAAATCGATCCGGTGTCTGTCCCTGCGTGGAGGACTCGGAAGACTGCGCTCCCGGGTCTGGGGGAGACACCGAGGGTGAGGACACCGGCCGGGCCTGGCCAATGTGTATGCCCAGGGATTCACCGCCCGGAAGACGGATGGGGCTGCCGAGGTTGTGCTGGTCGTTCACGAGTGGTTCCTTCCGTGGCTGGGACTGGCCAGCCACTATCCACACTACCGAATCGGCAGGTTCTTCAGCGCTTCGCGCCGGGAGAGCCCGGAGAGCTCGTTGGAATGATCTTCGACAAAGCCCCTGACCCACTCGGCGTCCGTCTTGGCGTATTCGCGCAGCGCCCAGCCAATGCCCTTGCGGAGGAAGAAGTCGGTTTCCACCATGTTGGGCACGATGGCTGCCCCCAGCAGTGCCACATCGGTCTCGGCCTTGGCGCTGAGCTGGGCGATGATGGCCGTGCGCCGTTTCCAATGATTCGGATCCACTGACCATCCGCGCAGAAGTGGATCCAGCATGCCCCGGTGGTGCCGCAGCAGCGTGCCGAATCGGCGATGGCAATTGTCGACGACATCCCACCAGGCCCCGTCGACGACCATGCGTTCGTACAGGTCAAGGAACTCGAGTCGTCCCTCACAGTGGCGGTAACCGGTGAGTTGCTGGGCGGCGTACCAGAGCTCGCGGTGACTGGCGGTCTCCCATAGGTGCTCGGCCTCCGCCAGAAGAGCTTCCCAGTGGGTGATTCCCGCGGCACGAACGGCTTCCCGCACAATTCGTTGGGCGACAGGAGCGCGCACGCCGAGGAAGGGCATCTCCGACTTCATGTAGCGCTGCATGCCGATCGCCGTCTCGGGATCGGCCGCGGCGGCGAGCCCAGCGATGATCGTCTCCGACAGGCGAGTCACGTGGCGAGGCCGGGCGTGTCCGGTCCCACGGGCCGATTCAACACCGGGAAGTTGACCGAGCGCGCGATGAAACAGACGTCGTGGGCCTTCTCGTGGAGGGAATCCGCCAGCGCGCGCTGGGACTCGTCCGCGAGGACGACCCGGGGGTGGAGAACTGCTTCGGTGAATTCCCCGCTCCCATTGGGGTTCAGCCGCAGGGTGCCGGTGGCCGCATCGGAGTAGTCGATGACGCCAACACCGTGCTTCACGGCCAAATGGAAGTACGACAGCATATGGCACTGGGCCAAGGCTGCCAGCAGCAGCTGTTCCGGGTTCCACCGGTCCCTGTCGCCATGGAACGTCGGATCGGCGGTGCCCGGGAGGTCCGGTAACCCGGCCGCGCGGACGACATGGTCTCGGCCATAATCCCGGTAGCCGGAGGTTCCGGTTCCGCGGTTTCCGGTCCATTCGACGTCGACGTTGTAGCGGTGCGAGTTCAAGTCCATGCCCCAACTCTAGGCGCAAGAGAGCGTGGAAAAGCGCTGGTCCCGGGCCTTGCGGATCCGGGTCCAGCGCCTCGACGAGTCCGCCGAACTGCGCCCGCTTCGGGGCGCTGCGCGGGGGACTTGCCGTGACCTAGTGGTCGGCTGCCTGGGCGGCCAATGCCCGGACGATTCCGTCGCGGCTCTCGACCATCATGCGGCGCAGCGCCGGGCTGTCGCTGCCCAGCCGGACCAGGAACTCATCCGTTGCCTGCAACGTCGACTCGGAAGTCTGCGCCAGCGGGTACAGCCCGACGATGATCTGCTGGGCGATTTCCCAGCTCTTGGACTCCCAGACGCCGGTGACGCTCTCGAAGTACTTGGTGGCGAACGGCTCCAACAGCGTCGAATCGTGGGCCCGGTTGAACCCGACGATTGCGCTGCGCTGGTGGGTGTTGGACAGCTCGCCGTCGTGGATGATCGCCGACCAGGCAGCTTCCTTGGCTGCGGGCGTCGGCAGCGCGGCCTTCGCCAGTTCCGCGGCCAGCCGGCCGTTGGCCGTGTCATCGGAGGCGAGTTCGGCATCGATGTCCGCCTGGCTGGCACGGCCACCGGCGACGAGTGCCGTCAGCAATTCCCAGCGCAGGTCGGCGTCCACTTCGAGCCCGCTGAGTTTCTTCTCGCCCGAGAAGAGCCCGGCCACCGCATCCAACTGCTCCGACGTGCGCGAGCGCAGGGCGAAGGTCTTCACGAACTGCAGCTGCTTGTCCGACCCGGCAACGGCGTCCTGCGCCAGGGCCCACAGGTCGTCGGCTGCGACGGCGGCGATCTGCGAGCGGTCGGCGGCGTTCACGTAGTAGTCCAGGACGGTCCCCAGCTGGCGCAGGATGACCAGCACCACCGAGGAATCGGACTCGTGGCCGATGTTGCGCAGGACCAGCTCCACGAAGTCACGGGCAGCCGTCTCGCCGTCGCGTGCCGCGTCCCAGGCGGCACCCCACACCAGGGTCCGGGGCAGCGATTCGTCGATGTCCTTCAGGTGCGCCTTGGCGACCTTCAGGGATGCCGCATCGAGGCGTATCTTGGCATAGGCGAGGTCGTCGTCGTTCACCAGGACCAGATCCGGGCGCTTCATTCCGACGAGGGCGGCGACCACGGTGCGGGGCCCGGCGACGTCGAGTTCTTCGCGATGCGTGCGGACCAGCTTTCCGGCGTCGTCCATGGAGTAGAAGCCGATGGCCGCGCGGTGTGGACGGATGGTCGGGTAGTCGGCGGGGGCCGACTGCACGACGGCGAAGCTGGTGATGGTGCCGTCGTCGGCGGTGGCGAGTTCGGCCTCGAGCTTGTTCACGCCGGCGGTCTCCAGCCACATGCGCGTCCATTCGGCCAAATCGCGGCCGCTGGAGGCCTCGAGCTCGCGCATGAGGTCGGGCAGCTCGGTGTTGGAGAAGGCGTGCTTGGCGAAGTACTCGCGCACACCGGCCATGAACTCCTCCTGGCCGACCCAGGCGACCAGCTGGCGCAGCACCGAGGCGCCCTTGGCGTAGGTGATGCCGTCGAAGTTGACCTGGACGTCCTCGAGGTCGTTGATCTCGGCCTTGATGGGGTGGGTGGAGGGCAGTTGGTCCTGGCGGTAGGCCCAGGACTTCTCCATCGAGGAGAACGTCGTCCAGGCTTGCGTGAACTCGGTGTTCTCCGCCGCGGCCAGGGCGGACATGAACTCGGCGAACGACTCGTTCAGCCACAGGTCGTTCCACCAGCGCATGGTGACCAGGTCTCCGAACCACATGTGGGCCAGTTCGTGCAGGACCGTGATGGCGCGGCGTTCGACCATGGCGTCAGTGGGGCGGGACCGGAAGACGTAGGACTCCAGGAACGTCACGGCACCGGCGTTCTCCATCGCGCCGGCGTTGAACTCGGGGACGAACAGCTGGTCGTACTTCTCGAACGGGTACGGGGTGCCGAACTGTGCCTCGTAGAACTCGAAGCCCTGGCGGGTGAGGGTGAAGATGTTCTCCGCGTCCAGGTGTTCCATGATCGACTTGCGGGCGAACACACCCAAGGGGATGGTGCGGCCATCGGAGCTGGTCAGTTCGCTGCGCACGGCCTGGTACGGCCCGGCGATCAGCGCCGTGATGTAGGAGGAGATGCGTGCGGTGGGGGTGAAGGCCCAGGTGGCCTTGGCCTCGCCGGCGGGGCCGGGCGTCGGGGTGGGGGAGTTGGAGACGACGTCCCAGTGGTCCGGTGCGGTGACCGTGAAGGAGAAGGCGGCCTTCAGGTCGGGCTGTTCGAAGACGGCGAACATGCGGCGCGAATCCGGGACCTCGAACTGGGAGTAGAGGTACACCTCGCCGTCCACGGGGTCCACGAACCGGTGCAGGCCCTCGCCGGTGTTCATGTAGAGGGCGTCGGCCGCGATCACCAGCTCGTTGTGGGCAGCGAGCTGCGGCAGCTGGATGCGCACGCCGTCGTTGACCGCGGAAACGTCGAGATCGGCGCCGTTCAGCGTCACCGAATGCACCACGTCGGTGACGGCGTCGATGAACGTGGAGCCGCCCGCTGTGGCGTCGAAGCGCACGGTGGTGGTCGATCCGAAGACGCGGTCGCCCCGGGTGAGGTCCAGGTCCACCTCGTAGGATTCGACGCTGATCAATGCGGCGCGTTCACGCGCCTCGTCACGGGTGAGGTTCAATCCTGGCACGGCAGTGGCTCCCTGGTTCTTTCGCGGTTCTGTGGTTGGCCCAGGAAACGGAATATCTGAAACGATTCCTGAACATTATGGATATTGTCTCACTTCGGAGCGTGTTTGGCGTCACTTATCCGTTCAGGAGCCGCAACAATGCGGCGAGGACATTCATCCGACCATCGCGGGACGCGGCCCGATAGGATCGGGGGACGGGCCCGTCCCGCGCCACATCGTCGACGACCAGGAGAACCACCGTGTCCCAGACCCATGTCTATGTCGGTTGCGCCACCGCAGGAACCGTTGACGTCCTGGCCTTCGACCCGCAGGCCGGCACGCTGACGCCGGCCGCACATTCCACCGAGGTCGATGCGGTCCGCTCCCTGGCGGCCAACGCCTCCCGCGGGCTGCTCTACGCGGGATCCTCCGGCAAGCCGCCCGCCCTGGCGGCGCTGCGCATCGATCCCTCCAATGGCGCGCTCTCGGCAGCCGGAACGGTGGAGCTGGCCGACACCACCGCCTACATCAGCCTCGACGCCGATGGCGCAACCATCCGCAGCGCCTCCTACCACCAGGACGTCCTCAACAGCGTGGCCCTGGACGCCGACGGCCTGCCCGGGGCCCCGGCCACCCGCGAGCCCAGCCCCGGGGAGAAGGCGCACAGCGTCCGTTCGTCGCCGGATGGCCGTTTCGTCTATGCCGCCGCCCTGGGCAGCGACCGGGTCGTCTGGTATTCGCTCGGCGACGGGACCGCCACGGGGCACGACGGCGGTGCCTCCCCCGCGGGCCCGCTCACCCTGGCCGGATCGGTCGATGCCGCCCCGGGCTCCGGGCCGCGTCACCTGATCTTCAACGCCGACGCCTCCCGCGTCTACGTCGTCCACGAGATGTCCGGCGAAGTGGCCGTCTACGAGCGCGACGGTGCCACCGGCACGTTGACCGAGCTCCAACGTATTGACTCGGTGCCCGCATCGCTGGGCCTGGTCCCCGGATTCGCCCGCAACCCCGGTGGCCCGGTGCCTGGCCCCGACGCCATCTGGTGCGCCGACCTCCGGTTGGGCGCCGACGGAAGGTACCTGTTCACCACCGAGCGTTCCACCTCGACGGTGAGCACGTTCGCGGTCGACCCCGCCACCGGACGCCTGGAATTCCTGCGCACCACCGACACCGAGCAGCAGCCCCGCGGCGCTGCGGTCGACGCCACCGGCACCCACCTGCTGGTCTGCGGCGAGAAATCCGGGCACATCAGCGCCTACCGGATCGATCCGGCCGACGGCACGCTCACGGCCACCGACCGGGCCGCCACCGGGGCAGGGCCCCTGTGGATCGAGGTCGTGGCGCACTAGTAGGCTGGGATCCGTTCCCCGCCCCGCAAGATACGAAGGACACCATGCGCGTTCACATCGCCACCGACCACGCAGGACTCGAGCTCAGCGCCCACCTGGTCGCCCATCTGGTGGACGCCGGATTCGACGTCGTCGACCATGGCCCGGAATCCTACGACGCCGAGGACGATTACCCGGGGTTCTGCATCGACGCCGCCGAGGCCGTCGCGGCCGAGCGCGGGCAGGGACTCGACTCGCTGGGCATCGTGCTGGGTGGTTCGGGCAACGGCGAGCAGATCGCGGCCAACAAGGTCAAGGGCATCCGCGCCGCACTGGCGTGGAACCTGGACACCGCCCGCCTGGCCCGCCAGCACAACGACGCCAACGTGGTCGCCGTCGGCGGACGCCAGCACAGCCTCGCCGAGGCCACCGGGCTGATCGACGCGTTCCTGGCCGAACCCTTCAGCGGCGCCCAACGCCATGCCCGCCGCATCGGCCAGATCGCCGCCTACGAGTCCACCGGCACCGTCCAGGGCTGAGCATGCCCGAAGGCCATTCGGTCCACCGGCTGGCCCGCCAGCTCGACGACGTCTTCGCCGGACACCGGCTGCGCGTGTCCAGCCCGCAGGGCCGGTTCGCCGCCGGGGCCGCGCTGCTGGACGGACGCAAACTGCTCGCCGCCCAGGCCCATGGCAAGCAGCTCTTCGCCCACTTCGCCGGCGCCCACGTGCTGCGCGTGCACCTGGGCCTCTATGGGGCGTTCAGCTTCGGCGGGGACGAGACCTTCCGCGGGGCCTCCAGCATCGGCGCACCACGGCGGATCGGGGAGCGGGAAGCGTACGACGACGGCACCGAAGTCGCGTACGAGGGCCCACCGGAGCCGGTGGGACAGGTCAGGGCACGCCTCGTCTCCGGGCACGGTTGGGCCGACCTGCGCGGCGCCTCGGTCTGCGAGGTGCTCTCCGTCCCGGAAGCCGACGCCGTGCGTGCACGCCTGGGCCCGGACCCGCTGGCGCCGGGCGCCCCCGCAGCGGGCCGCGACGAGTTCGTCCGCCGCGTCGGCTCCACCGGCACGGTCATTGCAACGGCGCTGATGAACCAGTCACTGGTTGCCGGGGTCGGGAACATCTACCGTGCCGAATCCCTGTTCCGGGCAGGGCTGCATCCGTGGGCCCGGGGCCGTGACATCCCGGAAGCGCGGCTGGCCTCGCTGTGGGATGACATCTGCTCGCTGATGGCCGACGGGGTACGCGACGGGCACATCATCACCACCCGCCCCGGGCACCGGGTCGACCGGCAGGCACCGGTCTGGCCCGACCATGCCCATTACACGTACCAGCGCCAGGGCCTGCCGTGCCTGGTCTGCGGAACACCGATCGGCGTTGCCGAACTGTCGGCGCGCAAGCTGTACTGGTGCCCCACCTGCCAGGTGGGAACCGGGACCGCATAACGTTTACGGTCCGCCTATGCATTCCGGGCCGCTTCCGTCACCCACTGTTGGCCTCCTCGAAGCCATGGATCAACAGGTCGAAACCGGGTTGGTCCTGCGGCCGATGCCCACTTCCGGGCAGGACGCGATGTTCGGCGCCGTGTCGCGACAGGACACCGGCGATGGCCTCGTATTCCTCATTCCATCCACCGGTCACGACCAGTGTGGGGATCGCTTCGATGACCGCAGCGTCGATGCCATGTCCCCAGGGCATCTCTAGGCGGCTGAACCGCTCCGCTTGGGGTCTTTCTTCGGGCCAGTCGGAAAGTCTGGCAGGAGCACCAAAAAACAGGGGACGGACCAATCGCCAATACCCGAAAAGATCTCCTTTGTGCGCGAGTTCGGCAGCCCGGGTGATGTGGCCGATGTGTACTTCCACGGCGGGAACGCCACGGGCGATGTCGTAGACGGCGGGTTCGAGGAGTACCAATGTCCGGGCTTTCAACTGGTCCGCTGATACGGCTAGGAGAGCCGAGACGGCTCCCAGGGAGTGGGCAACGACGGTTGCCGAAGCACAGTCGGATGCCTGCCCGAGGATCGCGGCCTGATTTCGGACCGTCGCCGATGGGGGGAACCGAACGTATTCGGCATCCTCATCATTGGATGCCGGCCAGGCATCGCGGCCCGTGCGACCTGAGCCCGGAACGAAGATGCGCATACCCGGACGCTAGCAGCAGATTCACTGTGGCGGTCGACCTGATCGAGACGACGCGTCCGCAGGGGGCATAACGATTGCAGACAGGCTATGGCCTTCCGGAGGATGCAGTGGTTCCATGGGTGCATGAACGCAACCCAGCTCCTGGCCGCTTGCGCACCCGATGCGCTCTGTTCAGAGATGTCGACGGTGACGTATGGTCCCGCGTTTGCGGTGCTGTTCGCGATCGTGCTCATGCTCGTCGGCACGTGGTATCGCCACCACCACGTGCATCGCACGGCGTACCACCGGACGATCCGCCGGTACATGGGTCGAAACGAATAGGCCACGCGACCGGTCGCGTGGTGCGTCGGCGGCCTGCGCCGACGCGAGCCGGCAGCCACCCGCATCTTGCGGTCTTAACGACGACAGGCCACCCGGAGGCGGCCTGTCACTGTGGAGGGGATGACGGGAATCGAACCCGCGTCATCAGTTTGGAAAACTGAGGCTTTACCATTAAGCTACATCCCCGCAAATGCGGGCTTTTCGGCCCATTGCTCGCACAACATTAGCAGTGCTTTCAGATCCCCGCCAAATTGACGGTGGCCCATGCTCAACTTGTATATCTGCGATTCGACGATGAGTCGCCGGGCAGAGTAGAGGGAGGCATCCATGGCGGCACCGCGGAAATTGCCGGACGGACGGACGTTGCTCGGATTGCGCGAACGCGGCATGACACTGGCCGGCCTTGCCGAGCTGTACGGGGTGACCGAAAGCGGCGTCCAACGGGCCCTCCACCGGGCTGAGGCGAGCGCTGGCCGGCGGACCTACCGCGACATCTTGCCGTGGGCCATCGATGCCACGCACCGATCGACGGCCATCATGGGGCACATCCGCGTTCTCGCCCGCCAGCGTTCCGGGCTCCATGTCCCGGAACCGAGCCTGCTGGCGTTGCAGGCATGGCTGGACGGGCTGGAGGACAGTGGCCGGGTGCTGAACTACCACCCCGAGGCCCCGCCGAATGCCGCCTCGCGCACCGGAGGCTTCTACTACATGGACCGCAGCCCGGACGATGAATGGATCATCCGCCAACCGGCCCCCGTCAATCCCGGCGGGAAGTAGGCGCCAGCTGGCCTCCTCGGGCCGATGAAGCAGGTCCCCAGCAATTAGCTGTTCGGCGCGGATTCTGCGTAAACTAGCCACTGCACCAATCGGGGTGTAGCTCAGCTTGGCTAGAGCGCGCGCTTTGGGAGCGTGAGGTCGCAGGTTCAAATCCTGTCACCCCGACTCTGAACCTTCAGTCCCGTGAGCTTCATCCGCGGGGGCAAGTGTGCAGTTTCGTATCAGCCCAGATCATACAGGAGAGCTACGTAGTGAAGAGCGCCGTCGAAAACCTCACGCCCACCCGGGTCAAGCTCAATGTCGAGGTTCCCCTTGCCGAATTGCAGCCCAACATCGACGCGGCCTACAAGTCCATCGCGGAGCAGATCAACGTCCCGGGCTTCCGCAAGGGCAAGGTCCCGAACCGCCTGATCGACCAGCGCGTCGGCCGCGGCTACGTCCTGGAGACCGCGATCAACGACGGCATGAACGGCTTCTACCAGGAGGCCGTCCGCGAGTCCGAGATCGTTCCGCTGTCCCGCCCCGAGGTGGACATCACCGAGGTTCCCGAGCCGACGGCCACCGAAGGCAACCTCGTCTTCAACGTCGAGATCGACATCCGCCCGAAGATCGAGCTCCCGGAGTACTCCGGCCTCGAGGTCCAGGTCGACGCCGTCGAGGCCTCCGACGCCGATGTCGATACCGCCCTCGACGAACTGCGCGGCCGCTTCGGCACCCTCAAGGTCGTCGACCGTCCCGTTGCGGACAACGACTTCATCACCCTGGATTTGAAGGCCACCGTCGGCGACGCCGAGGTCGACTCGGCCACCGACCTGTCCTACCAGGTGGGCTCGGCCACGATGCTCGAGGGCCTGGACGAGGCCGTCACCGGCCTCTCGGCCGACGAGGATGCCACCTTCGAGACCAAGCTCGCCGGCGGCGAGCACGCCGGCGAGACCGCCCAGGTCAAGGTCGTCGTCAAGGCCGTCAAGGAGCGCGAGCTTCCGGTGGCCGACGACGAATTCGCCCAGTTGGCCTCCGAGTTCGACACCATCGCCGAGCTGCGCGAGGACCTGGCCAAGCAGGCCGCGGACTCCAAGGTCGTCGAGCAGGGCGTCCAGGCGCGCGACAAGGTCATGGACAAGCTCACCGAGCTCATCGCCGTGCCCGTCCCCGCCTCAGTGATCGAGGAGCAGGTCGAGCAGCACTTCGAACAGGGTGGCGGAAACCCGGGCGAGGAGCACGACACCGAGGAGCACCGCGCCGAGGTCAAGACCAACACCGAGCGTGCCTTCCAGAACGAGGTCATCCTCGACGAGATCGCCGAGAAGGAAGAGATCGGCGTCGAGCAGTCCGAGCTCATCGACTACATCGTGCAGTCCTCCAGCCAGTACGGCATGGACCCGAACCAGTTCGCGCAGATGCTCGACGGTGCCGGACAGGTCCCGATGATGATCGGCGAGGTCCGCCGCCGCAAGGCCCTGGCCAAGGTCCTCGAATTCGCGAAGGTCACGGACACCAACGGCAAGGACGTCGACCTCACCGACTTCGTCCGCCCGGCCGGCGAAGCCGATGGTTCGGCTTCCTCGTCCTCCTCGGCGTCCTCCGCTTCCGCGGACTCGGCCGAGTAGCAGAACGACCCTGCGGCAGCCGGCCAGGCTGCCCCGGCGGGATTGCCCTCACGGGTGGTCCCGCCGTCGTTCTTTAAGCCGTGGGCACCTGCTTTTAAGCCATCGGCGATGCCCGGATCACGGGGTATGCGCCGTCAGCGAACAGCAGATGATCCCACGCGCCGCAGGCGTTGGCACTGCAGTAGTGTCAAGGAAAGCAAGCGCTACCGTACGTGGCTGGATCAGCCACGTCGCATGGCACCCATGGAGAGGTATTCGAAAATGACGACGGAATCCCACACCCCGAAGATGGCCTCGGTCGATGCAGCCAGTCGCGAGGACTACATCTACAACCGGCTCCTGAAGGAGCGCATCATCTGGCTCGGCTCGGAAGTGAGCGACGAGTCGGCCAATGCGATCTCCTCCCAGCTGCTGCTGCTCTCCGCCGAGGATCCCGACAAGGACATCTACCTGTACATCAACTCGCCCGGTGGCTCGATCACCGCGGGCATGGCGATCTACGACACGATGAACTACATCCCCAACGACGTCGTCACGGTCGCCACCGGGCTCGCCGCCTCGATGGGGCAGTTCCTGCTCTCCTCCGGCACCAAGGGCAAGCGGTACGCGACCCCGAACGCGCGCATCCTGATGCACCAGCCTTCCGGCGGCATCGGCGGCACCGCATCGGACATCCGCATCCAGGCGGAACTGATCCTGCACATGAAGAAGGTCATGTCCGAGCTCACCGCCGAACAGACGGGCCAGTCGCTGGAGACGATCCTGAAGGACAACGACCGCGACAAGTGGTTCACGGCCACCGACGCCCTTGAGTACGGCTTCTTCGACCACATCGCCCAGAGCTCCGTTTCGGTCTCCGGCGGTGGCGGAGTCAAGAACTAGCCATCCCGCCGACGAGCACCCCCACAGACCCCCAGGAGAAGAACATGAATTTCACCGGCTACGAAGGCACCGCAGGCGAGATGCCGTCCGCCCGCTACATCCTGCCCCAGTTCGAGGAGCGCACCCCGTACGGCTTCAAGCGCCAGGACCCCTACGCGAAGCTGTTCGAGGACCGCATCGTCTTCCTCGGCGCGCAGGTCGATGACGCATCTGCCGACGACGTGATGGCCCAGCTGCTGGTCCTCGAGTCGATGGACCCCGAGCGGGACATCACCTTGTACATCAACTCGCCCGGCGGCTCCTTCACCGCGATGACGGCGATCTACGACACGATGCTGTTCGTGCGCCCGGAGATCCAGACCGTTTGCCTCGGCCAGGCGGCCAGCGCCGCTGCAGTGCTGCTGGCAGCCGGTGCCCCGGGCAAGCGCCTGGCCCTGCCGAACGCACGCGTGCTCATCCACCAGCCCGCCATGGGCGGCGGCGAACGCGGCACCGCCACGGACCTGCAGATCCAGGCCGAGGAGGTCATGCGCATGCGCTCCTGGCTGGAGACGACCCTGGCCGGGCACAGCAACAAGACCCCGGAGCAGGTCGGCAACGACATCGAGCGTGACCTGTTCATGACCGCCGCCGGCGCGAAGGACTACGGCCTGATCGACGAGGTGCTCAGCCCGCGCAAGATCAAGCCGCAGGCCATCAGCAGCTAGCGGAACCGGCCGGGCGCCCCAATGTTTTTCGCACCACGGGACGCCCGGTCGCCTATTCTGTCGGTCACCTCACCTAGAGTTGTAGGTAGACCTTTCCCGTGGGGCGCCCGCCGCACGGTTTCAGTACCACGTTAGGGGAAGAACACCATGGCTCGTATGGGTGAAAGCTCCGACCTGCTCAAGTGTTCCTTCTGCGGCAAAAGCCAAAAGCAGGTTCGCAAGCTCATCGCCGGTCCCGGCGTCTACATCTGCACCGAGTGCATCGAGCTGTGCAACGAGCTGATGGAAGAGGAACTGGCCGAGATCGAGGCCGGCCCCGACTTCGAGCTGCCGCGCCCGCGTGAGATCTTCGATTCCCTGCAGGAATACGTGATCGGCCAGGAAGGCGCCAAGCGTTCCCTCGCCGTGGCCGTGTACAACCACTACAAGCGCATCCAGGCGGGTTCGGGATCCTCCGCCGCTGCACAGCTCAGCGAGGTCGATTCCCTGGACGACGTCGAGGTCTCCAAGTCGAACATCCTGCTGATCGGCCCCACCGGCTGCGGGAAGACCTATCTGGCCCAGACCCTGGCCCGCCGGTTGAACGTGCCGTTCGCCGTCGCCGACGCCACCGCCCTGACCGAGGCCGGCTACGTGGGCGAGGACGTCGAGAACATCCTGCTCAAGCTCATCCAGGCCGCCGACTACGACGTCAAGAAGGCCGAACAGGGCATCATCTACATCGATGAGATCGACAAGATCTCGCGCAAGTCGGAGAACCCCTCCATCACCCGGGACGTATCGGGCGAGGGCGTGCAGCAGGCCCTGCTGAAGATCCTCGAAGGCACGGTCGCCTCCGTGCCGCCGCAGGGCGGACGCAAGCACCCGCACCAGGAATTCATCCAAATCGATACCTCGAACGTGCTGTTCATCGTCGCCGGCGCCTTCGCCGGTCTCGAGGACATCATCGGCTCGCGGGCCGGCCAGAAGGGCATCGGATTCGGCGCACCGCTGACCGCCCTGAAGTCCGAGGCGGCCGCCTACGCCGACGTCCGGCCCGAAGACCTGCTGAAGTTCGGCCTGATCCCCGAGTTCATCGGCCGACTGCCGGTCATCACCACCGTGGAGAGCCTGGACCGCGAATCTCTGATCAAAATCCTCACCGAGCCGAAGAACGCCCTGGTGAAGCAGTACCAGAAGATGTTCCGCATCGATGGCGTGGAACTGACCTTCGAGCTCGATGCTCTCGAGGCGATCGCCGAAATGGCTCTGGAACGCGGCACGGGTGCGCGTGGACTTCGGGCCATCCTCGAGGAGACGCTGGCCTCGATCATGTTCGACCTGCCCGGTCGTGACGACATCGCCGAGGTGGTCATCACCGCCGATGTCGTCCACAAGACCGCGGAGCCCACCCTGATCTCCGCCGAGGTCGTGACGAAGCGGCGGAATAAGTCCGCCTGATCGGATCGTTGTACTGAGTGGGTCCGGCAATGCCGCGACCCGCCAGACCACGTCCACAGCAGGAGGATCCACATGTCCGAGAAAACGTCCGTTGATTTCTGGTTCGACCCGATCTGCCCGTTCGCCTGGGCCACATCGCGGTGGATCCTCGAAGTCGAGAAGGTCCGCGACATCACGGTCAACTGGCACGTCATGAGCCTTGCCGTGCTAAACGAGGACAAGGACGTCGACCCGGACTACCGCAAGGGCCTTGAAAGCGCCTGGGGTCCGGTCCGCGTGGTCATCGCCGCCGCCGAGGCACATGGCCCCGGCGTGATCGGTGAGCTCTACACGGCGATGGGCGAGCTCATCCACTACGAGGGCGTGAAGGACCGTGCGCAGGTCGTGGAGCGTGCCCTCGAGCGCGTCGGCCTGCCCGCCGAACTGGCCCAGGCCGCCGAGACCGATGCCCACGATAAGGCCCTGCGGGCCAGCCACGAACAGGGCATCTCGAAGGTCGGCCAGGACGTCGGGACTCCCGTGGTTGCCCTGAACGGCACCGCGTTCTTCGGCCCCGTGATCACCCGGGTCCCGACCGGTGAGGAAGCGGGACAGCTGTTCGACGCCTCGGTCACCTTGGCCTCATTCCCGTATTTCTTCGAGATCAAGCGCAGCCGCACCGAGAACCCGCAGTTCGAGCAGGCGACGCAGTACGCGGAGTCCAACGCCTCCTGACCCTGACGCCGGTCCCTGCCGGGCGGCTGCACCAACGCCATCGGGCCCCGACGGAATCCGTCGGGGCCCGATATATGTCCGCGCGCGGCGCGGCTAGCCTTGTGCAGGTTCCCCGGCCGGGGCCAGGACGACGTCGGTGACCACCAGTTCTGGTGCATCGGCGACCAGTTCCAGTTCTAGTGCGTTTCCGGCGGCGAGCAGGTCGCCGAGCCCGGCGCGGACCTGGGCGATCACGGCTTCCGGGCCATGCACGACCCCGGAGAGCACCTGGGTACGCTGCTTCACCTTCGCCTCGGACTTGGATTTGCGGATGCCTCCGAGCGCGGCACCGACCGTGGGGAGCACGGCCGTATCGGCACCCTCGACGGCGCCGGAGAGGTGGCCGTTGTCCGGCCAGCTGGCGCGGTGTACCGAACCGGTACGCCACCAGCCCCAGACCTCTTCGGTCGCGAACGGCAGGAACGGTGCGAACAGGCGCAGCACCGCGTCCAGGGTGGTGGCCAGTGCCGCCAGCACCGACGCCTGCTCCTCCTCGCCGCGGGCACCGTACGCGCGGTCCTTGACGAGTTCGACGTAGTCGTCGGTGAATGACCAGAAGAACGACTCGACGATGTCCAGGGCCCGGGCGTAGTCGTACGCGCCGAAGGCGCGATCTGCCTGCTCGATGACCTCGGACAACCGTGCCAGCAGCGAGCGGTCCAGGCCGTTCGTGACCAGGTGGGCATCGCCGTCGAGCACATTGTCCTGCGTCGCGCCCAGGTTCAGGACGAACTTGGAGGCGTTGAGGATCTTGATCGCCAGGCGGCGGCCGATCTTCATCTGCGCGACCTCGTAGGCGGTATCGGCGCCCAGCTTGGCAGAGGCGGCCCAGTAGCGCACCGCGTCGGCGCCGAAGTCGTTGAGGACATCGGTGGGGACGACGACGTTGCCCTTGGACTTGGACATCTTCTTGCGGTCCGGATCAAGGATCCAGCCGGAGATCGCGGCATGCTTCCACGGCACGCAGCCGTGCAGGGCGTCGCCGCGTACCGCGCTGGAGAACAGCCAGGTGCGGATGATGTCGTGGCCCTGCGGGCGCAGGTCGAAGGGGAAGACCTTGGCGAAGAGCTCGTCGTCGCGGCTCCACCGGCCCACGATCTGCGGGGTCAACGACGAGGTCGCCCAGGTGTCCAGGACGTCTGCGTCGCCGGTGAAGCCACCGGGCACGTCACGCTGGTCCGCGGTGTAGCCCGGGGCCGTCTCGGCCACGGGGTCCACGGGCAGTTGGTCGTCGGCGGGCAGGATCGGACGGTCGTAGTCCGGGTTGCCGTCGGCATCGAGCGGGTACCAGACGGGGATCGGGACGCCGAAGAAGCGCTGGCGGGAGACCAGCCAGTCGCCGTTGAGGCCGTTGACCCAGTTGGTGTAGCGCGAGCGCATGAATTCCGGGTGGAAGTCGATCTCCTGGCCGCGGGCGACCAGGCGGTCGCGCCGTTCGGCGTCCCGGCCACCGTTGCGGATGTACCACTGGCGGGAGCTGACGACCTCGAGGGGCTTGTCGCCCTTCTCGAAGAAGTTCACCGGGTGGGTGATCTTGCGCGGTTCGCCGTCGAGCAGGCCGGCCTCGCTGAGCATCCCGGCGACGGTCTCCTTGGCGGAGAACACGGTCTTGCCGGCGATTCCCGCGTAGGCCTCGCGGCCGGCGTCGGTGGTGATCCACTCCGGGGTCTCGCCGATGACGCGTCCGTCGCGGCCGATGATCGCCCGGGTGGGCAGCTGCAGCTCGCGCCACCAGGTCACGTCGGTCAGGTCGCCGAAGGTGCAGACCATGGCGATGCCCGATCCCTTGTCGGCCTTGGCCAGCGAATGCGGGTGGACCTCGACCTCGACGCCGAACAGGGGGGAGGTGACCTTCTTGCCGAAGAGCGGCTGGTAGCGCTCGTCATCCGGGTTGGCCACCAGGCCGGCGCAGGCGGCCAGCAATTCGGGGCGGGTGGTCTCGATGAAGACCTGGGTGCCGTCCTCGGCGAAGAACGGGTAGCGGTAGTAGGCGCCGGGGACCTCGCGGTCCTCCAGCTCTGCCTGGGCCACTGCCGTGCGGAACGTGACATCCCACAGGGTGGGTGCCTCCGCCATGTAGGCGTCGCCGTCGGTGAGGTTCTTCAGGAAGGCACGTTGGGAGACGGCACGCGAGGTGTCGTCGATGGTGCGGTATGTCAGGTTCCAGTCGACGGAGAGGCCGAGCGTGCTGAACAGGTGCTCGAAGACCTTCTCGTCCTCGACGGCGAGCTCCTCGCAGAGCTCGATGAAGTTCCTACGGGACACCTGGTCCCAGTCACGCTGGTTCTTCGCCGGGGCAGCCGGCGGACGGTAGCCGGCGTCGTAGGCGACCTTCGGGTCGCAGCGGACCCCGTAGTAGTTCTGCACGCGGCGTTCGGTCGGCAGGCCGTTGTCGTCCCAGCCCATCGGGTAGAAGACGTTCTTCCCGTTCATGCGCTGGTAGCGGGCCAATACGTCGGTCTGCGTGTAGGAGAACATGTGTCCCACGTGCAGGGATCCGGACGCCGTCGGCGGGGGAGTGTCGATCGAGTAGACCGCCTCGCGGGTGGTCTCGGGGTTGAATGCGTAGGTCCCCTCCTCGCGCCAGCGCCGTCCGAGCCTCTCCTCGAGGCCCTCCAGCGCCGGCTTGTCGGGGACGGAAACGGTTGCGGGCGTGTCTGTGCCCAAGTTCTGTTCAGCCATGTCAGCCATTCTCCCATGTCGGCGCGGCGTCTCCGACTCCGCCCCGCACTGGCGCGCTTCTCCACATCCCGGCGTCAACGGACCCATGCGGCGGTCTTTCGGCTTACCATCGGGGCATGGGCAAGATCAGATTGCAGCGGGCCTACGAGGCACCCAATGGCGGATACCGGATCCTGGTCGACAGGTTGTGGCCGCGTGGTGTCGCGAAGGAAGACGCCGAACTCGACGAGTGGGCCAAGGACGTGGCCCCCTCTCAGGAACTGCGCACCTGGTTCAACCACCGGGACCATCGCTTCGAGGAGTTCCGCGAGCGCTACGTGGCCGAACTGGAGGACGGTCCGTCAACGGAGGCCGTCGAACGGCTGATGGAGGTGGCCAAGAAGCACGACGACGTGGTGCTGGTCTATTCCACCAAGGACGAGGAGCACAACAACGCCATCGTCCTGCTGGATTTCCTGGACGAGAACCTCTGATCCTCAGGCGGGCCGGATTCTGCCGTCCGGCCGGTCGGTTGCCGTGGGCGGGACTCCCAGTTTTGGCAGGAAGCCGCTCCAGGCGATGCGGCGGTCGCGGTGCGGGTCCACTTGGATCCGGTCGTTATCGTCGATGATCAACGTCGCCCGCGTGCGTTCGGTATAGCCCCGCCAGTAGGCATCTGTCGCCCCGGTTTCCGCGAAACGCAGCCACTGGAGGCGCATCCGCTTCCCGGCCTCCACATAGGAGGCGCGTCCGCCCAGCGAGGTGATGGTGCGGGCCAGCGGACGGTCCAGGCGGTCGAAAAGGGTGAACATCTCGATTCCATGGGTGGCATCCAGGCCCACCATGTGCAGCAGCCGGGGCGTGACATCGAACCGGTAGGCATGCACCGGGGCAAAGCACGAATGGAAGTCGGCCACGCGCGTCGTCGGATACCAGAAGCCGTAGTCCCCGCCAAAGTCGGCCGCGGCACGCCAGCGGGGGAGGCCGGGATAGGCATCGCGCATGGGACCCCGAGTCACCGCAGGGGCGCGTTCGAACAATGCCTTCATGCGCACCACCGATGCGGGCAGGATGTCCAGTTCGCCGCGGAAGATCCTCCCCTCGTGTTCGTTGGTGCCGATGATCAGCGGCACGCGCGCCGCCCGGCCCCCACGGATCGCGGCGATGGGCCGTTCCGGCAGGAATTCCCCGTCGACAACGGGGGCGAAGCAGAATGCACCCGGGTAGGCCTCGGGGGTGCGTTCCTGCAGCTGGTGCGCCGCGGCCAGCAGCTCAGGCAGGGATGCGTCCAGGACCCGGTCGATGTCCGCCTGGTGGACCGCTTCGGAGGCGGGGCCCGGCTGCGCGGCCGGGCCCGGGCGGCCCCGCGGGCTTCCGTCCCGGAGAAGTGCCACGAATTCGTCCGCCCAACGTGCGGCCAGCGCCGCCGGGTACACGGCATTGGCCGGTGCGCTTTGCGCGATGGCACCGTGGAAGAGGCCGCGCGCAGAAGGAACGGCGAGCAGCGTGGTGACCGCATTGCCCCCGGCGGATTCGCCGAAGACCGTCACCCGGTCCGGATCGCCGCCGAAGGCGCTGATGTTCTGCTGTACCCAAGACAAGGCCGCCACCTGGTCACGCAGTCCCAGATTTCCCTCGATGGGCCGCTCGGCCGTGGAATACCGGGCAAAATCGAGGTAGCCCAGTGGTCCGAGGCGATAGTTGAAACTCACGTAGACCACCCGCCCGGACCGCACGAAGCCCTCGCCATCACCCGCGAAGTCCCGGGATGAACCCCGGTAGTATCCGCCCCCATGGATGAAGACCATGACCGGTAGCGCTCCGGCGGTTCGGTCGGCAGGGGCGTGGACATTAACGGTCAGGCAATCCTCGTCGCCATGCTGCGTGACGGCGGCCGCGCCGAGGCGGACCCAGCCCGGTTGCGGAGCCATGGGGCCGAAGCCCGTCGCGTCGCGGATGCCGGCCCACGCGATCACCGGTGCCGGTGCCCGCAGCCGCAAGGGCCCCACGGGCGGCGCCGCAAAGGGAATGCCGCGCCAGGCCAGGAGGTCACCCTCGCGTACGCCGCGGATGGTGCCGCCAGTGACCTCGACGTCATGTTCCGTCAGGTCCCGACGCCCCAGCGGAAGGCCGACGGAACGGTGGGTCGTATCGCGTCGCCGGTGGCTCTCGTGGTGGGGCACGGGTCCTGGCTCCCTCCGACGTTGCGGACACCGGTGCGGGAATTCGCATCGGAGACTCCTCCAGTGCACACCCAAACGCCTCCCGGGGGAAGCGGGGGACGATCGGTGATGGTGCTGCCGGAGGCCGTGGCCTGGCACGTTCCGTGGATCCGGCCGGTGGCCGACCGCGTCATGTTGGTGCCGCTGCGCCGCGGCCGTGTTTAGTGTGGTGTCATGACATCTTCATCTGAACAGCACCAGCGCACAGCAGTCGTCACCGGTGCGAGCACCGGAATTGGCGAGGCCACGGCCCGTCTTCTGGCCGAACGGGGTTGGAAGGTCTACGCGGTGGCCCGCCGCGCCGAGCGGCTCGAGGCTTTGGCCGACGGCACCGGGATCATTGCGGTGCCCGCCGACATCACCGAGGACGACGACGTGGCCCGGCTGCTCGCCACGGTCACCGAAGGTGGCGGCATCGATACGCTGGTCAACGTTGCCGGTGGTGCCCGCGGTGTTGACTACATCGCCGACGCGAAGACCGAGGACTGGGAGTGGATGTACCGGGTCAACGTGCTGGGCACCATGAAGATCACCCGTGCCTTCCTGCCGATGCTGCGCGCCCACGGGGAGGGGACGGTCCTGAACTTGACGTCCAGCGCCGGTCTGGCCGGCTACGAGGGCGGCGCCGGCTACAACGCAGCCAAGTTCGCCGAGCGCGGCATGACGCAGGCACTGCGCCTGGAAGAGGTGGGGAACAACATCCGCGTCATCGAGATCCTGCCCGGTCTGGTGCACACGGAGGAATTCTCGCTGAACCGCCTCGGGGACCAGTCCGCCGCCGACAAGGTCTATGCCGGGGTCGCAAAGCCGCTGACTGCCGCCGACGTGGCGGAAGTGGTTGTCCACTCGGTTTCGCTGCCGCACCACGTCAACCTGGATGAGATCGTCATCCGCCCGGTGGCACAGGCCGCCAACCACAAGATCATCCGCACGAGCTGATCCCCCAGGGTCTTCTTCGGGCGTCGGGACCTGCTCCTCCGACCCGGCGACGTCGTCCCTGCCCTTGTCAGGTGTCATCGGCTTCCCGCACCCACGACACCTACCGTCAGGTAAATTTTCCGCATAGTTTCCTCAACAAACCTTGTCTTGGCTGCCCCGGAGCAGTATGCCTGAGTCATGCCACTCGCCTGGGGGGAGGGGCCGACATAATCCATACGGATGAGGAGACTTCGGCATGCGCTACGGAAAACGACTGGGACCGCTGGCGGCAGCGGGTGTATTGACCCTCGCCCTGGCATCGTGCAGCGGGGGCGGAAGCACGAGTGCGGGAGGGGCCAGCGGCCCCGCCTCCGAGAACCTGGACGGACACGGACCCATCACCTATGTCCAGGGCAAGGACAACTCCAACGTCGTCCGGCCGCTGGTGAAAAAGTGGAACGCGGCACATCCTGACGAGAAGGTGACGTTCAAGGAGCAAACCGACCAGGCCGACCAACAGCACGACGATCTGGTGCAGAACTTCCAGGCCAAGAACTCGGAGTACGACGTCGTGGACGTCGACGTGATCTGGACCGCGGAGTTCGCCGCCAAGGGCTGGTTGCAGCCGCTGAAGGATTCCATGGCCATCGACACGTCGGCCATGCTGGAGCCGACGGTCAAGAGCGGCACCTACAACGGCACCCTCTACGCCGCCCCGCAGACCAGCGACGGGGGAATCCTGTACTACCGCAAGGACCTCGTCAAGACACCTCCCAAGACGTGGGACGAGATGATGGGCATGTGCTCCATCGCCAAGAAGAACGACATGGGCTGCTACGCCGGCCAGTTCGCCAAGTACGAGGGTCTCACCGTCAATACCGCCGAGGCGATCAACTCCGCAGGCGGAAGCATCCTCGGTGACGACGGCAAACCGTCCCTGAACACCCCCGAGGCGAAGGCCGGGTTGGAGAACCTGGTCAAGGCATACCAGAACGGCAACATCCCGAAGCAGGCCATCACCTACCAGGAGGAACAGGGACGCCAGGCGTTCGAGGCGGGAAACCTGATGTTCCTGCGCAATTGGCCCTACGTCTACAACCTGGCCAAGACCGACGCATCGTCGAAGGTCAAGGACAAGTTCGGGATGGCCCCGCTCCCCGGCAAGGACGGTCCCGGCGCCTCGTCGCTGGGCGGCCACAACATCGCCGTCAGCGTCTACTCCAAGAACAAGGCCACGGCCCATGACTTCGTCGAATTCATGACCAGTGCGGAAACGGAGAAGTTCTACGCCACCCAGGGGTCGCTCGCACCGGTACTGACCGACCTGTACGACGACCAGGAACTGGTCAAGCAACTGCCCTACCTGCCGGTCCTGAAGACGTCGATCGCCAATGCCGTTCCGCGGCCGGTGACCCCGTTCTACCCTGCGGTCTCGAAGGCCATCCAGGAAAACGCCTACGCGGCCATCAAGGGCGAAAAGACCGTCGACCAGGCGCTGCAGGACATGTCAGACGCCATCAGCTCCGCTGGCGCCTAGCCCTCGGCGCCCCCAGGGGCCGGGTTCCCACCCGGCCCCTGCCCTCCACCTGCGAACGGCAGTGGCCCTCGGCAACGCCTCCCCACGGGGTGTGGTCGCCAGGGCCCCCGCCGTCCGCCCACGCCGAAAGGACTTGAGATGGCAACCGAGGCAGCGGGAAGGACACGGGGTCGCCGCAGGCAAGATCCACAGGGGGGACCGCCACCACAACAACCGGCAGGCCCGGGGAAGGATACTGCGGCGCCGGAGCCTTCCGGCCGCCGGGCCAAGACCCAGGGAAAATGGGCCATCTGGCTGATCCTCCCCACGCTGATCCTGCTGGCTTGCGTCATCGTGTACCCGGTCATCAGCGCGATCGTCCTGTCGCTGCAGAAAGACCAGGGATTGGACCCCGCCACCGGAATGTTCGTCGCCGGTGGCTTCGCCGGACTCAGCAACTACATCGGCTGGCTCCTGCAGCAATGCCCGGCCATCGGCGGCGGAACCGTCGCCTGTGCTCCCGGCACCCTCGGCGCCCAGTTCTGGAGCGCGACCTACAACACCTTCTTCTTCACCGTCATCACCGTGGCCATCGAAACGGTGATGGGATTCTGGATGGCCATGATCATGGCGCGCACCTTCCGCGGGCGCGGCCTGGTCCGGGCCGCGGTGCTCGTGCCGTGGGCCATCCCGACGGCGGTCACCGCGAAACTTTGGTTCTTCATCTTCGCCTACGAGGGCATCGCCAACAGCCTCTTCAACGCGCATATCCTCTGGACCGGCAGCGAGGGGCCGGCCCGGGCGGCGGTCATCATCGCCGACGTGTGGAAGACGACGCCATTCATGGCCCTGCTGATCCTGGCGGGCCTTCAGCTGATCCCCAACGACGTCTACGAGGCGGCCAAAATGGACGGCGCCACTGCCTGGCAGCGCTTCACCCAGATCACGCTGCCGTTGGTGAAGCCCGCGCTGATGGTGGCCATCCTGTTCCGCGTCCTGGACGCCCTGCGGATGTTCGACCTGCCCTACATCCTCACCGGCGGAGCCAACGGAACCACCACGCTGTCCATCCTTGTTGTCGACCAGATCCGCCAGGGCTTCAACGCCGCAGCCGCGCTCTCGACGATCACCTTCATCATCATCTTCATCGTGGCCTTCATCTTCGTGCGCTTCCTCGGCGCCAACGTCGTGCAGAACACCAATATCGTGGACACGAAGGAGAAGTCATGAGCACCGCACCGGCCACCACGGCCCCGGCCGACAAGGACGCACCCCGGGCAGCGGCACGCTCGCGGCAGCGGTGGACCTCGACCCGGACGTACGTCAACGCGGCGATCATCGTCCTGTGGTGCCTGGTTCCCTTCTACTGGATGGTCATCACCGCCTTCCGGGACGTCGGCTACACCTTCGACCAGAGCTTCTGGCCCACGCATGTCACGCTGGACAACTTCATCACGGCCTTCTCCACCGACCTGGGCAACCACTTTGGCCGGTCGCTGTTCAACAGCTTCTTCATCGGCATCTGCACCACGGCCATCGGCCTGCTTTTCGGCGTCTTCGCCGCCTACGCGCTGGCCCGGCTGAACTTCCGCTTCAAGTTCATCGTGCTCGGCTTCATCCTGGGGGCATCGATGTTCCCCGGGGTCGCCATCGTCACCCCGTTGTTCCAGCTGTTCACGAACATCGGCTGGATGGGCAGCTACCAGGCGCTGATCATCCCCGATATCTCGTTCGTGCTGCCGCTGACGGTGTACACGCTCACCGCATTCTTCCGCGAAATGCCGTGGGAGCTGGAGGAGGCTGCACGGATCGACGGTTGCACCCAGGGGCAGGCCTTCCGCAAGGTCATCATGCCGCTGGCCGCCCCCGCGGTCTTCACCACGGCGATCCTGGCCTTCATCTCGGCCTGGAACGAGTTCCTGATCGCCAGCCAGCTGTCTTCCGACGCCACCGCGCCGGTCACGGTTGCCATCGCCAGTTTCGCCGGCGCCCAACCCCACCAGGAGCCCTACACCGCGGTCATGGCCGCCGGGACGATCGTCACCGTCCCGCTGGTAATCATGGTGCTCATCTTCCAGCGCAAGATCGTCGCCGGCCTGACCGCCGGTGGCGTGAAGTAGGGGAGGGGCCATGCCATTCCGCCCCGAACGCCGGGCCGCCCGGAAGGCCGAGAACCTGGACATCCTCATCGGGTTCCTGGCGTTTTTCGTCGTCGTACTCGTTGTCGTGATCGTTGCCACCGAGGTCACCGGTGGGTCCGCGCTGCTCTGGTCCCCGGTGCTGCTCGCGCTGGTACTGGCCATCTGGGGGCTCTGGCGGCTGCGCAGCCGGCTGCCCGAACCGACGATCGAGCGCAAGACCTACTGAGCTGCGACGGGCCACTGGCTGGTCGGTCCGTCCGTATCCATGCCCGGCCTTCGATGCCGCGCCCGTCGGTCGCGGATGGTGGTGAAGGTGGCGAAGGTGCGACAGCCTCTCGGCACCTCCAGCACCACGATGAGGCTGCCGGGGCGTGGCCCTACGCTCGACGCCACCTGGCTGCAAACCCGGGTTAGGGCTGCTTTGGTCGGTGATCCGGTGGTGCCCGCACTTCCGTGATAGCACCGGTCTCGGTTCGAAAGAGACCTTGTAGACCACATAGTCTACAACTGGTAGGATGCGACTATGTCCGATACAACGACGATCCGGGTCAGCCGGATCACCCATGACGAACTGCTCAAGCTCGCCAAGGAGCGCCACCAAACTGTCGCTGACACTGTGTCACGAGCCATCCGGCTACTCCACCAGGACGGCATTGGCCGCGACCTCGCGACACCGTTGACCGATGAGGAAACGGCCTGGCTCGATGCTGACGCCGGGTGACGTCGTCGAGCTTGAACTCGGTACGCCATCCGGATCCGAGGCCGGCATGGTCCGGCCAGCGGTGGTTGTGACAGCGGCCAGAATCTTACGCGGCAGTCCCAACGTGGTCCAGGTCGTACCGCTCACTCGAACCCTCCGGGGCAGCGGCGCAGAGGTCGTGATCGAACCTGACGATGACAACGGACTCGGCGCTCCATCGGCCGCCCAATGCCAACACGTGCGAGCCGTAGCCGTCGGCAGGATCACAACGTACGTCGGAAACGTCGGCCCGGTCGCGCTCCAGCAAGTACGCAACACCATCGCCGTCATCCTCGATCTCTAACCGACAGCACTCGAGCCCTTCTCCCGCTGGTCGCTCGATGGCCAACACCGCGGACAGTTCGGTCAGGGTCCACTGGGCACAACTCCGGTCCACGCCACCCCCGCTTCATCCGCTAGACTGGATGCACCAGCTATGACCCGGCCATCACCGGCGAGCTTCCGGAAGAACGGCCCGCCGCTGCGGACCCAGTAGAACCGGGCGGATGGGCGCGTCAGAGCCTGCAGAGCGGTTCGTGCATCGCGCCCCCGGGCCGGAGCACGGACAAGCGGGGTGGTACCGCGAACACCGGCGACCGAGCGCCGGGAGTCGTCCCCGCATCGAGACGAGCAGGCGCGGGAACCCCACGCCCAACCGATGCGAGGACTGCCGCTGATGAGTATGTACCCCAAGGCCTCCACCGATCCCCAGGGCGTGACGCCCACGTCGCCGCGCTTCCCCGAGATCGAGGAACGCGTGCTGAAGTACTGGGACACGGACCAGACGTTCCAGGCCTCCATCGACGCCCGCCCGGCCGGGACGGACGGCTCCAACGAGTTCGTCTTCTACGACGGCCCGCCGTTCGCCAACGGCCTGCCCCACTACGGGCACCTGCTCACCGGCTACGTCAAGGACCTCGTCGCCCGCTACCAGACCCAGCGCGGCAAGCGCGTCGAACGCCGCTTCGGTTGGGACACCCATGGGCTGCCCGCCGAGCTCGAGGCGATGAAGCAGCTTGGCATGACGGACAAGAAGCAGATCGAGGCCATGGGCATCGACAAGTTCAACGATGCCTGCCGCTCCTCGGTCATGAAGTACGCCGGCGAATGGCAGGAATACGTCACCCGCCAGGCCCGCTGGGTCGACTTCGACAACGATTACAAGACGCTGAACGTCGAGTACATGGAATCGGTGCTCTGGGCGTTCAAGCAACTGCACTCCAAGGGCCTGACCTACAGCGGCTACCGCGTGCTGCCGTACTGCTGGAAGGACGAGACCCCGCTCTCGAACCACGAGCTGCGCATGGACGACGACGTCTACAAGGACCGCCAGGACCAGACCGTCACCGTCACCTTCGAATTGCTGCCCGGCGACTCGGCCATCTCCCGGGAGCTGGCCGGCACCCAGGCCATCGCCTGGACCACCACGCCGTGGACCCTGCCCACCAACCAGGCCCTCGCCGTCGGACCGGCGGTGCGCTACGCCGTCGTGCCCGTGGGCCCGAACGGTGCCCCCGCCGTCGGCGAGCGGTTCCTTCTCGCCGAGGACCTCGTCGCGGCCCACGCCAAGGACCTCGGGTACGACGACGGTGCTGCCGCCACGGCCGCGACCACTGCCACCTACGCCGGCACCGAGCTGGAGGGCATCGGCTACCGCCGCCTCTGGGACTACTTCGCCGACGAGGAGACCTACGGCACGGGCAACGCGTGGAAGATCCTCGTCGCCGACTACGTGACCACCACCGACGGCACCGGCATCGTCCACCAGGCCCCCGCCTACGGCGAGGAGGACCAGAACATCTGCGAGGCCAACGGGATCCCCGTGGTGCTCTCCGTGGACGAAGGCGCCAAGTTCCTGCCGCTGTTCGCGTCCGGCCCGCTGGCCGAGATCGCCGGCGTGCAGGTCTTCGATGCGAACAAGGCCATCACCCGGGTGCTGCGCGAATCCGGGCGGCTGCTGCGCCAGGCCAGCTACGTGCACTCCTACCCGCACTGCTGGCGCTGCCGCACCCCGCTGATCTACCGCGCCATCTCCTCCTGGTACGTCGAGGTCACCGCGTTCAAGGACCGGATGTCCGAACTGAACCAGTCGATCAACTGGATCCCCTCCAATGTGAAGGACGGCCAGTTCGGCAAGTGGCTGGCCAATGCCCGCGACTGGTCCATCAGCCGCAACCGGTACTGGGGCAGCCCCATCCCGGTGTGGGTCTCGGACAACCCGGACATCCCGCGCACCGACGTGTACGGATCGCTGGCCGAGATGGAGGCCGACTTCGGCCGCCTGCCACGCAACAACGTGGGCGAGGTGGACCTGCACCGCCCGTTCATCGACGAACTCACCCGGCCCAACCCGGACGACCCCACCGGGGCCTCCACCATGCGCCGCGTCGAGGACGTGCTGGACGTCTGGTTCGACTCCGGCTCCATGCCCTACGGGCAAGTGCACTACCCGTTCGAGAACGGCGAATGGTTCGACACCCACCACCCGGCGGACTTCATCGTCGAGTACATCGGGCAGACGCGCGGCTGGTTCTACATGCTGCACATCCTCTCCACCGCGCTGTTCGACCGCCCGGCCTTCCGCAACGTCATCAGCCACGGCATCGTGCTCGGCTCCGACGGGCAGAAGATGTCCAAATCGCTGCGCAACTACCCGGACGTGACCGAGGTGCTGGACCGCGACGGATCCGACGCCATGCGCTGGTTCCTGATGTCCAGCCCCATCCTGCGCGGCGGCAACCTGGTCGTCACCGAACAGGGCATCCGCGATGGCGTCCGCCAGGTGATCCTGCCCCTGTGGAACGTGTACAGCTTCTTCACCCTCTACACGAACTCCGCGAACGGCGGGGCCGGCTACGAGGCCAGGCTGCGCCAGGACGGCTACACCGACCCGTTGGATACCTACCTGCTGGCCAACACCGGCGCACTGGTCACCGAGGTCGGGACCCGACTGGACGAGTACGACGTCTCGGGGGCCTGCGACGCGCTGCGCTCGTACCTGGACATGCTCACCAACTGGTACGTCCGGCGCAGCCGCGACCGCTTCTTCGCCGAGGACGCCGACGCGTTCGACGCCCTCTACACCGCGCTGGAGGCACTGTGCCGGGTGGCAGCCCCGCTGCTGCCGCTGGTCGCCGAGGAGATCTGGCGCGGCCTGACCGGAGGCCGCTCGGTGCACCTGACCGACTGGCCCGAGGCCGCCGCCTTCGGCGAGGACGCCGGACTGGTCGAACGGATGGACCGCATCCGGCAGATCTGCTCCACCGGTTCCAGCCTGCGCAAGGCAGCGAAGCTGCGGGTGCGCCTGCCCCTGCAGCAGCTCACCGTCGTCGTGCCCGGTGCCGCCGCGCTGGCCTCCGGCGCGGACACTATCGCCGAGGAGCTGAACCTGCGCCATGTGCGCCTGGTCGACGCCGCCGACGCGTCCCCCGAGGAATTCGGCATCGAGCAAAAGCTCGTCGTCAACGCCCGGGCGGCCGGGCCGCGCCTGGGCAAGAACGTCCAGGTCGCCATCAAGGGCTCCAAGTCCGGGGACTGGTCGGTCGCCGACGGCGTCGTCACCGCCGGTGGGCTGGACCTGGAACCGAGCGAGTACACGCTCGAAACGGTGGTCTCCGATGCGCACGACGGCGCCTCCACCGCGGTCTCGATGCTCCCGGGTGGCGGGTTCGTGGTCCTGGACACCGGGCTGACCGCCGAACTGGAGGCCGAGGGCACCGCCCGCGACATGGTCCGCGCCATCCAGCAGGCCCGCAAGGACGCCGAACTGCACGTCGGGGACCGCATCCTCACCACCATCAGCGCACCGCAGGACGTCATCGACGCCCTGCACGCCAACGCCGCGCTGGTGCGCCGCGAAACGCTGACCGTCGAGCTGGAACTCGTTCCGGGCGACGTCGACACCACCATCTCCGTAGAACGGACGGTTGCCTGAATGAGCCCCGAACACGACGCCTTCTCCGTCGAGAGCGTGTACGCCGAACTGCTCGGCCGTGCACCGGAGAACAAGATGGAACCGCGCATGGAGCCGATGTTCCGTGCCATGGAGGTGCTCGGCGAACCCAACAAGGCGATGCCGATCATCCACGTGACCGGGACCAACGGCAAGACCTCCACCGCGCGGATCATCGAGCAGCTGCTGCTGGCCCACGACCTGCGCGTGGGCCGGTACACCAGCCCGCACCTGTCCAACGTCACCGAACGCATCAGCCTGGACGGCGAGCCGGTGACGGACGAGGTGTTCGTGCGCATCTGGGACGAGATCCGGCCCTACCTGGCCATCGTCGACGCCGAACTCGATGAGCAGGGGCTGGTCCCACTGACCTATTTCGAGGCGCTGACCGTCCTGGGCTACGCCATCTTCGCCGACGCCCCCGTGGACGTCGCCGTGATCGAGGTCGGCCTCGGTGGCATCACCGATGCGACCAATGTCGGTGACGGCCAGGTCTCCGTGGTCACCCCCATCTCGCTGGACCACACCGACCTGCTCGGCGACACCGTGCACGACATCGCCCTGGAGAAGGCCGGCATCATCAAGCCCGGCGGTTTCCTGGTCTCCGCCGTGCAGGAGCCCGAGGCGGCCCAGGTGTTGCTGGAGGCCGCCCGCGGACTGGAGGTCCCCTTCCGGTTCGAGGGTGTGGAATACGGCGTCGAATCCCGCACGCTCGCGGTCGGCGGGCAGACGCTGGTCATCCA
Source organism: Arthrobacter sp. ASL1 (assembly GCF_056680475.1). Lineage (NCBI taxonomy): Bacteria > Bacillati > Actinomycetota > Actinomycetes > Micrococcales > Micrococcaceae > Arthrobacter > Arthrobacter sp. ASL1. Next base: position 424,481 of record NZ_CM155284.1, on the reverse strand, counting down.
GGGTCTGGCCGGGCGCTACGAGGACCTGGCCCTGCCGCTGCATGGCGCCCACCAGGCGCAGAACGCCGCAGTCGCCGTGGCCGCGATGGAGGCCTTCCTCGGCGGCGGGGAGACGGCGCTGAACGAGGACCTGGTCCGCCAGGCGTTCGGGAACGTCGCCAGCCCCGGCCGGCTCGAACTCGTCAGGTCTGCACCGACGATCCTCGTTGACGCCGGACACAACCCGGCCGGCCTGCGCGTCTCGGCCGACGCGGTCAAGGAGGCCTTCGGGTTCAGCACGCTGGTGCTGGTCGTGGGCATCCTGGCGGAGAAGGACGCGCCCGCCATGCTTGAGATGCTGTACACCCAGTACGGCGATCTGGTCCAGGACATCTGCCTGACCCAGTCCTCCTCCCCGCGCGCCATCCCGGCCGGCGAACTCGGCGAACTGGCCTTGCGCGCCGGGTTCAAGGAGCAGGACCTGTACATCACCGAACGCCTCGACGACGCCCTGGAATGGGCCGTCGGTCGCGCCGAGGCCACCGAGGATCTGGCCGGGGGCATCCTGGTCACCGGGTCGATTACGGTCGTCGGCGAAGCACGAACCCTGTTAGGAAAGTAAGCACCATGGCACGCATGACCAAAGCCCAACGCGAATGGCGCCCCGGCATGAAGAAGAAGCGCCGCTCCACGCGGGTGCTCTTCGCCTCCACCGTCCTGACCCTGGAAGCCGGCGTCGCCCTGTTCGCCACGCTGGCCGTCTTCGGGCTCTACCGCGACACCATCAACCCGCTCCTGATCTTCCTGGCCGGCGGCTGGATCATGGCGGTGTGCATCCTGGCCTGCGCGCTCCTGTCCACACCGCTGGGCTACTGGATCGGTTGGGCGGTCCAGCTGGTGCTGATCCTGCTCGGGTTCGTGGACCCGTCCATGTTCGTCGTCGGTATCCTGTTCGCGGCGTGCTGGTGGTACGCCGTCACGAAGGGCCGGACCATTGACCGGGAGAACGCCCGCCGCGATGCCCTGCAGGCCGAGTGGGAAGCGGCGCACCCGGAGCCGGAGACCGGCCACTAGACTCGTAACCGAACCCCCACCTCTACGAAGGAGCAACCGCGTGTCCACAGAACGCACCCTAGTCCTGGTCAAGCCCGACGGCGTCAAGCGCCAGCTGACCGGCTCGATCCTGGCCCGTGTCGAGGCCAAGGGCTACCGCCTGATCGAACTCAAGCAGGTCACCGCAACCCGCGCGATCCTCGAAGCCCACTACGAGGAGCACGCCGGCAAGCCGTTCTACGAGCCGCTGGTCGAGTTCATGCTTTCCGGCCCGGTCGTCGCCGCCATCTTCGAGGGCGAGCGCGTCATCGAGGGGTTCCGCTCACTGGCCGGCACCACCGACCCCACCACCGCCGTCCCCGGCACCATCCGCGGGGACTTCGGCCGCGACTGGGGCGAAAAGGTCCAGCAGAACCTCGTGCATGGGTCCGACTCCGTCGAGTCGGCCGAGCGCGAGATCGGCATCTGGTTCTCCTAGCCCACCGGATCCACCGAGTACGACGCCGGACAGGCACCTTTCGCGGTGCCTGTCCGGCGTTTTCCCGTCCCGGGGGAGTGGACGTGGGCTCCGGCTACCCGAAGAAGACGCCGGCGAACTCGATGAGGATCGAACCGGCACACAACACGGCGAGGACCACGGCGATGACCCAGTGCCATTCGGCCAGGAACCGTTTCAGGCCCGCCGGGGCCGGAATGGAGCCGTGGCTGATGTTCCGGGCCGTCGTGTAGACCAACAGCACGATCATCATCGCCCACACCACCATGCAATACGGGCACAGCACGTGGATCACGTACAGGGCCTGGAACCAGAGCCAGCAGATCATCACCATGGCCAGCGTGATGCCGGTCTGCAAGCCGATGAAGTACCAGCGCGGCAGCCGAGCCCCGGCGATCAGGGTGATGCCGATGGCGACCACCACGGCGAAGCCCGCCACGCCGATGAAGGGGTTCGGGAAACCGAAGAGTTCGGCCTGGTGGGTCTGCATGACGGTGCCGCAGGAGACCCAGGGGCTGATGTCGCACGAGGTGACGTAATTGGGGTCCTTGTAGATCTCCAGGCGTTCCAGCGTCAGGGTGCAGGCGGCAATCCAGCTGATGAACCCTGCCACCGCGAGGATCCACCCGAAGACGCGGTCACGGGCGAAGCCCGGCACGGGGGCAACGGCGGGCGGGGCATCGACGACACGCTGATCGGCGGGGCGGTGGGCTTCGTGGGCCACGTGGGCTCTCCTCGGTTCCGGGTTGCTGCACACCGGCTGGTGGCACCTTCCCTTCGATTCTAGGGTGATCACCGGTCCACACGTTGTTCCATATGAGACAATGGCCATGGTTGTCGGCGAATCCACAGGTTGCCCGCAACCCAACTGCAGGAATCCGGACCCGCAGCGATGAATCACCGCAGGCATCGGCGACGATGCCTACGGATGAATACCGCTGGCGGCCGCCGCAACAGAAAGCGGCTTGTCTGGGCGACTGCGTTGGTTTTCCGGGCACGCCGCACCCGCCGACGTTGGTGCACCTCGGGAAATAAGAACACTGACTTCCGGGAATCGGGTGGCCGCCGAGGCCACGGTTCCCGAACCGATCGCCGGCGTCCCGGCTGTGGAAGGGTACTCCGGCTAGGAGTATGGCCTTTCATGGATGCATCGAACGAAGAACTGAATGGGCCGGCACAGTCGTCCCTACCCCTCGACTCAGCCGCACCGGCCGAAAGCACCCCCGCCGCCGAGGCCAAGGCCCCTGCCAAACGGGCACCACGCAAGCGTGCCGCGCCCAAGAAGAGTGCCCCGGCCGAGGTCGAGGCAGTCGCCGATGAGGCAGGAACGCCGGCCGACACGGCAACCGAGGAACCGGCCCCGAAGGCGGCCCGCGCACCGCGGACCCGCAAGCCGGCCGTGAAAAAGGCGGCAGCAGTGGAATCGTCCACCGAGCCCACCGTCCCGGACACCGAAGCGTCGGCATCCGCTGTCGAGGTCCCCGCGAAGCCAACCCGTGCACCGCGGGCCCGCAAGAGCACCGCCAAGGCGGCAGCGCCGGCAGCCGAGACCCCCGCCGTCGAGGAAGCATCCGCGGAGACCACCGACGATGCGCCCGAGGCCGCACCGGCCAAGGCCCGCCGCACACGCAAGGCCCCATCCCGCGCCACCGCTGCCGATGAGGCACCCCCGGCCACCGACGCAGCAACGACCCAGGAACCCGAGCCGGCCACGACCGACCCCGCCGAGGCACCGGCCGAAGCCACGGCCAGCGCCGATCCCTTCGCCGTGACCGCCTCCCCGGTCTCCCTGCTCTTCCAGGCTCCCGATCTCTCCGCTGCCGTCCCGGCGACACGCACGGCCGGGGCCACGGGCTCCGACAACGATGGCGAGGGAGACGGCGACGGCGAGGACCAGGGGTCGAGGAACCGCCAGAGCCGCCGCAACCGTTCGCGCCCGCGTGATGAATCACCGGCCCAGGGCGAGGCCGGGCCGGAAGCCGCCGCGGACGCCGACGAGGGCGATGGATCTTCGTCCCGCCGGCGCCGGCGCCGCCGCCGTGGGGACGCGGACCTCGAACTGACCGGCGGCAACGATGACGATCCGCCCAACACGGTGACCCGCGTGCGCGGCCCCCGCGCCGCGGCCGAACCCGCACCGTCCAACAAGGTCACGTCCGTCAAGGGATCCACCCGGCTCGAGGCCAAGCGCCAGCGCCGCCGTGATTCCCGCGATGCCGGTCGCCGCCGCCACGTCATCACCGAGGCCGAGTTCCTGGCCCGCCGCGAATCAGTCGACCGCCAGATGGTGGTCCGCCAGCGCGAGGACCGCATCCAGATCGGCGTCCTCGAGGACGGCGTCATGGCCGAGCACTTCGTTTCCAAGACCCAGCAGGACTCGCTGATCGGCAACGTCTACGTCGGCAAGGTGCAAAACGTGCTGCCGTCCATGGAGGCCGCCTTCATCGACATCGGCCGCGGACGCAATGCCGTGCTCTACGCCGGAGAGGTCAATTGGGACGTCGCCGGGTTGGAAGGCCAACCGCGCCGGATCGAGCACGCGCTCAAGTCCGGGGACGCGGTCCTGGTCCAGGTCACCAAGGACCCGGTCGGACACAAGGGTGCCCGGCTGACCAGCCAAATCTCCCTGCCCGGCCGTTACCTGGTCTACGTGCCCGGCGGCTCGATGACCGGCATCTCCCGCAAGCTGCCCGACGTCGAGCGCAACCGGCTCAAGAAAATCCTCAAGGACCACCTGCCGCAGAACGCCGGCGTCATCGTGCGCACCGCCGCCGAGGGCGCCAGCGAGCAGGAGCTGATGAACGACATCAACCGCCTGCGTGCCCAGTGGGAGGGCATCGAGGCCGCGTCGACATCCACCAAGACGACGCCGCCGGAGCTGCTCTACGCCGAGCCGGACCTGACCATCAAGGTCGTTCGCGACGTCTTCAACGAGGACTTCACCAAGCTCATCGTCTCCGGCGAGGAAGCCTGGGACACCATCGAGGCCTATGTCATGTACGTGGCGCCCGACTTGATCGGCCGGCTGGAGAAGTGGACGTCCGAAACGGACATCTTCGCCTCCCACCGCATCGAGGAGCAGATCCACAAGGCCCTGGAACGCAAGGTCTTCCTGCCCTCCGGCGGCTCGCTGGTCATCGACCGGACCGAGGCCATGACCGTGGTCGACGTGAACACCGGCAAGTTCACCGGCAGCGGCGGCAACCTCGAGGAGACTGTCACCAAGAACAACCTCGAGGCCGCCGAGGAGATCGTTCGGCAGCTGCGCCTGCGCGACATCGGCGGAATCATCGTCATCGACTTCATCGACATGGTTCTCGAGGCCAACCGGGATCTCGTCCTGCGCCGCCTGGTGGAATGCCTGGGCCGCGACCGGACCAAGCACCAGGTCGCCGAGGTCACCTCGCTGGGTCTGGTCCAGATGACGCGCAAGCGCATGGGCACCGGACTGCTCGAGGTCTTCAGCGAGAACTGCGAGGCCTGCAACGGCCGCGGGGTCGTCACCCACGAGGAACCCGTCGAGCACCGGCGCGCCGCGAACGGGCCGGGCGATTCGAACAACCAGAAGCGCAACGACCGCAAGCCGCGCAATGACCGACGCCACGGCAAGAGCGCCGACGCGGACCACGCCACGGAATTCACGGCACCGGAACCGAAACAGCAGGACCCCGAGGCGGAGGCCAAGGCCGAGGCGGCACGTGCGGCCTTTGCCTCGATTGCCGCGGCAGCCCACGCCGCGCACGACCAGGACGGTTCCCCTGCACAGCAGACGGAAGGCGCCGCCGGTATCCCCGCCGCGGACGCACCCTCCGACGCCCAGCATGAGGGCGGATCACGCCGACGTGGACGCGGACGGTCCCGCGGTCGTGGACGCTCGGGGTCCGAGGAGGCATCGCACCAGGACAGCTCCGGTGACGCGCAGGCCGCTGCGGCTCCGGGCGACTCGCGCGGATTCCCCGCCGAGGCCCCGGCGCAGCAGTCTGCACGTCCGACCGAGGCGGCAGTCGGCGAGCCCACCGACGACGGACCGGTGGTGAGCATTGCCGGTGAGCCGGTCAGGCTCCCGCGTGCCCGTCGAAGCCGCCGGGCCACGGCACCGGCGCAGGCTCCGGATCTGACCCTCGAGGCACTCAATGAGGCCTTCGGCGTGGCGCCCGAGCCGGCGCGGCAGCAGGGGTCGTCGGTGGCCTCCGCGGCACCGGCTGCCGCGAAGGTCCAGCAGGCTCCCGTGCAGTCCACGTCGGCACCCGCCACGGCAGCACCTGAGGTCCAGGCCGAGGCGGCCCCCGTGGCCGCTCCGGCGCGCCGCCCCCGGCGCAGCCGGTCCGCGTCCAGCGCCCAGGGTGGAGCCAACATGCCGATCGAGCGCCAGGAGGCACCGTCGTCGTCCTCCTCGGCAGGCACCGCCAGCCATGTCGCCAAACTCGGCACGGGCACCACTGCCGCGAAGGACACCACGGCCCAGGCCCCGGTCATGCTCGGCGTCGGGGTGCCAGCCGACCAGCTGTAACCGGCGTAGGCGGGGGAGCACCCCGTCGCCGGCAGGGCGCGCGGGCGGGTTCCGGATACGCCGGGGCCCGCCCGCCGCGCATGCCGGGAGGCCATGCACGCATGGACCGGTTCGCGGCCGGCAGTTCGCGGCCGCATGCCCGGGCCCCGCAGGCGGTGCCCGCTGTGGCCTGGATCGCATCCTGTCCCCGCAAAGGTCTTGACGACCCGCCGGGAGCAGGTGTATTTGCCCCGGCAGGACGGAATAGCGTAATCTAGATCCTCGGTGCATGCGCCGCTCATCGGATTTTTCCGCTCGGCGTGACAGCACAGCGCTTATCCCCGTTCACTTGAAACGGTGGAACCTGCGCGGTAAGAGTATTAGACGTCGAGAGAAGTGAGTTCCCAAGTGGTGTACGCAATTGTCCGCGCAGGCGGCCGGCAGGAAAAGGTTTCCGTAGGAGACTGGGTCACCCTTGACCGCGTCCCCGAGGCAGCTGGTGGAACCATTGAGCTCCCCGCGCTGCTTCTGGTCGATGGCGACAAGGTCACGTCCGCAGCTGCGGATCTGGCGAAGGTCACCGTGACTGCCGAGGTTCTCGAAAACCTCCGCGGCCCGAAGATCGTCATCCAGAAGTACAAGAACAAGACCGGCTACAAGAAGCGCCAGGGTTTCCGTGCTGCGCTGACCAAGGTCAAGGTCACCTCCATCGCCTAAGGCGTCGGAGACCAGATAACCCACGATTCAAAGGTAGGCACATTCAATGGCACATAAGAAGGGCGCGAGTTCCACTCGCAACGGCCGCGACTCCAACGCTCAGTTCCTGGGCGTGAAGCGCTTCGGCGGCCAGGTCGTTTCCGCCGGCGAGATCATCGTTCGCCAGCGTGGCACGCACTTCCACCCCGGCGCCAACGTCGGCCGCGGTGGCGACGACACCCTGTTCGCACTGGCAGCCGGCTCGGTTGAGTTCGGTACCCGTCGCGGCCGTCGCGTCGTGAACATCGTCGACGCCGGCTAAGCAGGGCGTTACCGCATTTCGCTAGACTGGAGGGTGGGCCGCACGGCCCGCCCTCCAGTCGTCTTTTTACCCCGGCCCCACCACGGGCATCCAATACCGTGGCGGCCACCCAATAGAGGAGTCCCTTCAGTGGCAGCGTTCGTAGACCGCGTAGTCCTAAACGTTTCCGGCGGAAACGGCGGGCACGGTTGCGTGTCGATCCGCCGGGAGAAGTTCAAACCCCTGGGTGGCCCCGACGGCGCCAACGGCGGCAATGGCGGCGATGTGATCATCCGCGTCGACAGCCAGACCACCACGTTGCTTTCCTACCACCACTCCCCGCACCGGCAAGCCGGCAATGGCGAGCCCGGCAAGGGCGACATGCACCCGGGCAAGAACGGCGAGGACCTGGTCCTGCCGGTCCCCGACGGCACGGTCATCAAGAACCGGGCCGGGGACATCCTGGCCGACCTGGTGGGGGAGGGGAGCGAGTACATCGCCGCTTCCGGCGGCCTGGGAGGCCTGGGCAATGCCGCGATCTCCTCGCAGAAGCGCAAGGCGCCCGGCTTTGCCCTGTTGGGCATCCCCGGCGGCGAGCAGGACATCGTCCTGGAACTGAAGTCCGTGGCCGACATCGCCCTGGTCGGGTACCCCTCGGCCGGCAAGTCCAGCCTCATCGCCGCCATGTCGGCTGCCCGGCCGAAGATCGCCGACTATCCGTTCACCACCCTGATCCCGAACCTGGGCGTCGTCGAGAGCGGCGAGGTCCGCTTCACCGTAGCCGACGTCCCCGGCCTCATCCCCGGGGCCAGCGAAGGCAAGGGGCTCGGACACGAGTTCCTGCGCCACGTCGAGCGTTGTGCCGCCCTGGTACACGTGCTGGACTGCGCGTCCCTCGAGTCGGACCGCGACCCCATCAGCGACCTCGAGACCATCGAGGCGGAACTTGCCGCCTACGCCACCGATGCCAGCTTCGCCGGCGCCGACGGTACCGTGGTGCCGCTGAACGACAGGCCCCGGCTGGTGGCGCTGAACAAGACCGACATGCCCGACGGCGCCGAGATGGCAGAGTTCGTCCGGGCCGATCTGGAAGGCCGTGGCTACCAGGTCTTCGAGGTCTCCGCCCTCGCGCGCACCGGCCTGAAGGAACTCGGCTACGCCATGGGCGAGCTGGTGACCGCGGCCCGCAAGGAATCAGCTGCTTCCGTCCAGGCCAGGGTCGAGGTCCCGGTCCTGCGGCCGCGTGCCGTCAACCGGGCGGAATTCACCATCCGCCGGGAGGAGCGCAACCTCGAGCCGCTCTACCGCGTCGAGGGCGAAAAGCCGATCCGCTGGGTCAAGCAGACCGACTTCAGCAACGACGAGGCCGTCGGCTACCTCGCCGACCGCCTGGCCAAGCTGGGTGTCGAGGACAAGCTCTTCAAGGCCGGCGCCAAGCCGGGCGACGCCGTCGTGATCGGCGACGACGACAACGGCGTGGTCTTCGACTGGGAGCCGACCATGGCCGCCGGCGCCGAATTGCTGGGATCGCGCCGCGGTGAAGACGTCCGTTTGGGCGACATGAGCCGTCCGACCCGCGAACAGAAGCGCCAGGAGCACCAGGACCGCAAGGACGCCCGGGCTGCGGCCCGTGCCGACCTCGAGGCCGAACGCAAGGCCGGCGTCTGGACGGAGTCGGTCAACTACAAGAACGAGCGCTCCTCCAAGGACAGCGGGAAGTGACGCGGCAAAACCGCATCCCGTCCTCGATCCGCCGACGTTCACAACTCGCGGAGGCAACGCGCCTGGTCGTCAAGGTCGGGTCCTCCTCCCTGACCACGGTCAACGGCGGCATCTCGGAGGACTCACTGAACGGGCTCGTCAGCGAGCTGTCGAAGGTGCGCAACGGGGGAGTCGAGCTCATCCTCGTCTCCTCCGGGGCCATCGCCGCCGGCATCGCCCCGCTCGGACTGACCCGACGCCCCCGCGACCTGGCGACCCAGCAGGCAGCAGCCAGTGTCGGGCAGGGACTGCTGATGGCCAAGTACACCCAGGCCTTCGGCTCCCACGGCATCACCGTCTCGCAGGTCCTGTTGACCGCCGATGACCTCGTCCGGCGCCAGCAGTACGCCAACGCCTTCCGGGCGCTGGGACGGCTGCTCACCTTGGGTGTGGTCCCGGTCGTCAACGAGAACGACACCGTGGCCACCCACGAGATCCGCTTCGGCGACAACGACCGGCTCGCCGCCCTGGTGGCCCACCTGGTCAAGGCCGACGCGCTCATCCTGCTCTCCGACGTCGATGCCATCTACGACGGCCCGCCCTCCGCCGGGGCCAGCCGCATCCCGCTCGTGGAGACCGTAGCCGACCTCGCGGGCGTCACGATCGGTTCCGTCGGGGCCTCGGGAATCGGCACGGGCGGCATGGTCACCAAGGTCGAGGCCGCGACCATGGCTGCCGAGTCCGGGATCCCCACCCTGGTGACCTCCACCGCCCAGGCGGGCCGGGCACTAGCCGGAGACGACGTCGGAACCTGGTTCTCCGCCCGCGGTGGCCGCCGCCCGCTGCGCATGCTCTGGCTGGCCCACCTCGCCACCACACGCGGAACCCTGGTGCTCGACGCCGGTGCGGTCACCGCGGTCACGTCGGGTTCGCGGTCCCTGCTTCCGGCCGGCATCACCGCTATCCGTGGCGAGTTCGAGGCCGGTGACCCGGTGGAGATCGCCGATACCGGCGGCGTCGTGGTCGCCCGTGGACTGGTCAATTACGCCTCGACCGAATTGCCGGAGATGCTGGGCAGGAGCACCCGCGAGCTTTCGAGCTCCCTTGGCACGCACTATGAGCGGGAAGTCGTCCATGTCGACGATCTTGTCCTGGTTGGACCCCGGGTGCGGGGCAGGAGCCGGTAACTGGCGGTGCCGCGCCGGACCTTGACACGATTGCTCAACAATCGAGCCGCCGTGGGTTCCCGCAGCTAAGCTGGTTGCATGAGCCAGAGCGTCACCGATCCAACCGACACCGCCGCGAACGTCGCCCATGAGGTATCCCTGCGGGCGGACCGATCCCGGACTGCTGCGCGGAAGCTCGCCCGCGCAAACCGGGAGTGGAAGGACCGCGGCTTGTTGGCCATTGCCACCGCCTTGGACGAGGCGCGGGCAGCTGTCCTTGCGGCGAATGCCAAGGACCTGGACCGTGAACGCGCCGCAGGGACCAGCCAAGGCCTCCTGGACCGGCTGAAGCTCGACGATACACGGGTGGACGGGCTGATTGCGGCGCTCCATGAACTCGCGGGCCTCCCTGACCCGGTCGGTACGGTCGAGCGTGGGCAGACCTTGCCCAACGGACTACGGCTGCGCCAGGTGCACGTTCCCATGGGGGTCCTGGGCGCCATTTACGAGGCGCGGCCCAACGTCACGGTCGACATCGCGGGCCTGGCCCTGAAGAGCGGCAATGCGGTGCTGCTGCGCGGCGGATCTGCCGCTGCCGAATCCAACCGGGCGCTGTTGTACCTGATTCGTGACGCGCTGGAATCAGTCGGTTTGCCCGCGGATGCCGTACAGAGCGTGGACGACTTCGGCCGCGCCGGCGCACAGGCCCTCATGGGGGCCCGCGGGAAGGTGGACGTGTTGATACCCCGCGGAGGGCGGTCCCTGATCCAATCCGTGCTGGAAAACGCGAAAGTCCCGGTCATCGAGACCGGCGAGGGCAACGTCCACATCTATCTCGACGCCTCCGCGACCGCCGAGTCGGCGGCGGCGATCCTGCTCAACGCCAAGACCCAGCGCCCCTCGGTCTGCAACACCGTCGAGACCCTGCTGCTCCACTCCGGGGCCGCGGCCTCACGCCACGTCCTGGAAGAACTCGCGAAAGCAGGCGTCACCCTGCACGCCGACCAGCGCGCTCTCGCCTTGGCCGACGGATTGGGCGCGGTACCGGCCACCGAAGACGATTGGGCGAGTGAATACATGTCGCTGGACCTCGCGGTCGCAGTCGTCGATGACCTCGACGAGGCCATAGATCACATTCGTCGTTGGACCACCGGACACACCGAGGCGATCCTCACCAACGACCTGGCCCACGCCGAACGGTTCATCGCGGAGATCGATTCAGCGGCAGTCATCGTCAACGCCTCCACGCGTTTCACCGACGGCGGCCAGCTCGGGCTCGGCGCCGAAGTCGGCATCTCGACCCAGAAGATGCACGCCCGGGGCCCGATGGGATTGCGCGAACTGACGACCACCAAGTGGATTGTCCAAGGAGACGGGCACATCCGTTCGTAGAGACCGCCCCCGGTGGGTAGAATGGTATGCAGACATCAGACGAATACCGGATCGTCCCAGCTGGGGCGGCGCCGGTCGATGACGGGCACAAAGGAGAAACATGCTCACGCAGGTCTTGGGGACAGTACTGGCGAGTGGTGCTGAGGCCGAGGGGGTCAGCAACATGCCGCTCATCGTAGGCGGCGGAATCTTCGCTTTCTTCCTGCTGCTTTTGTTCGTATGCGTGTCATTCACCAATGTCGGCAACCGGCATAATGCGCATGCAGAGGTCGAAGACACGCACAAGCAGTTCTCCAACAAGCACGGCCACCACGATCACTAGCAAGGCAGAGGCGGACGGCTCCGAACGGCCGGTCCGCCTCGGAGTGATGGGCGGGACCTTTGATCCCATCCACCACGGGCACTTGGTGGCTGCCAGCGAGGTGGCCGCCGAATTCGATCTGGATGAAGTCGTCTTCGTCCCCACGGGCAGGCCCTGGCAGAAGGCCGACCGTGAGGTCTCCGATTCCGAGCACCGCTACCTCATGACCGTGGTAGCCACCGCATCGAACCCCCGTTTCACCGTCAGCAGGGTCGACATTGACCGGCCGGGGCCCACGTACACCATCGATACATTGCGGGACCTGCGTCGGCTAAGGCCGAACGCAGAGCTGTTCTTCATCACCGGTGCCGACGCCATGGAACAGATCCTGTCGTGGAAGGACATCGACGAGCTCTGGCGCTTGGCACATTTCGTTGGGGTCACACGGCCCGGGCATGAACTACCGGACCTCGGCCGTCAAGACGTCAGCCTGCTGGAGGTTCCGGCCATGTCGATCTCGTCCACTGCCTGCCGCGACCGGATCAAGGACAACAAACCGGTCTGGTACTTGGTGCCCGACGGTGTGGTTCAGTACATTGCCAAGTACGACTTGTATCACTACGACGGCATCGCCTGAGGGGCGAAGCCGAGAACGGACCACATGAGCGACGATCTGGGGCGCGCACCGACACGGCGCTCCCTCCGTGAGCAACGACGAGCCGGCGAGGTCGCCGATAAGGCCCGCGATCGGGATCCCTCGACGGATGATCTGCCCGCCACGGATGCCGACTCCAGCTCCTCGGACGACACGAACCAACTTGAGCGCGTCTCCAAAGCCAACCGGAGCCGGCGGGCCGCCGACGTGCCCTTCGACATGGTTTCCGAGCGGGCCGAACGAGGTTCCTTGCAACGGGCGCGCGACCGTGAAGCCCTACGCGCCCGGCGTGAGGCAGAGGCCCAGCGCGCCAGCGCCGCGCAAAGCTCCCCTGCCCAGCCTTCCGCAGGGGACGATCCGGCACCGCTGACTCGGCGTCAGCTCCGCCTACAGGCGCTTGCTGCGGCAAGGGCTTCCCGGCCGACACCGCCCGCGACGGGGGAGGTCGAGCCGGCCCAGCCCGTGCACGATACCGAAGGAAATGAGAGTCCACCAACCGGCGGGCAGTTGAGCGTCGAGGAGGCCCTGGAAGCTCGTCGCCAGACCGTCGGTTCCACGCCTGAGAACAAGCCGGCCGTCGAGGACGGGGACGATCTGGAGGTCATTGCCCGCCAACGAGAACTAGCGGCACGGGCAGCAATCATCAGCCGCCGCGTGGCCGAGAGGGAGCGTCTCAAGCAGTCCACCTCCGAACGCAAGCAACAGACCGCGGACCCCTTCACGGGGGCCATGAACCGTCTTCGGCACCAACAAGCCGAACGGGATCTGGCCAATACGGGTATCAACGCCCCCCAAACCAACGGATTCCAGCTCGAAATGCCCGCCACGGCGGGACGTCAGCGTTCTGCGGCGCCCACCAATAGTCGGGACGTTGACGCGAACCTCCCCGGCGTTGCCACCGCGGCAGCATCCGATGCGGATCCGCCTGAACCCGGAACGCAGACCGGTGGCCAGCCCGTCAGCGCCCGTTCCGCCCTGGGTCTGGAACCCCTCGATTACCTGACCGCAGGCGTCCGCCGTGTCAATACCTGGACATTGGCGGTGGTCTCCGCACTGGTCATCGGCGTGGGGGCACTCGTCACAGGGATTGTTTTGATCAGCACCAATTAATTAGCCATCAACTGACCGCCAGCACCATCATCCCAAGGAGCCTCATGGCTGCAACAGACCATTCACTGTCCATCATCCGCGCCGCTGCCCACGCCGCCGCCGACAAGCTCGCCGAAAACCTCGTCGCCTTGGACGTCAGCGAACGACTGGGCATCACCGATGCCTTTCTCATTGCCTCCGCGGAGAGCGAGCGCCAAGTCAACGCCATCGTCGATGGAATCGAAGAAGCGCTGATCGAAAAGTATGATGTGCGTCCCGTGCGACGCGAAGGCCGGGGACTTGGCCGCTGGGTACTTCTGGACTATGTGGACGTCGTCATCCACGTGCAGCACCAGGAAGACCGTGTTTTCTATGCCCTCGACCGCTTGTGGAGCGACTGCCCCGCCATCGAACTCCCAGCCGAGGCGGCCGCATTGGCCGGCAAGGAGACGGTCATCCCCGAATAACCGGGCTGGCTCGATTTGCACGAGCTAATTTCGGTGCCCTATGATGAATGAGTTGTCCACAGGGAAACCTCGCGGGCGGCACCCATTCGGGGGTATGGCGCAGTTGGTAGCGCGTCTGCATGGCATGCAGAAGGTCAGGGGTTCGAATCCCCTTACCTCCACGAATGTAATGTTCCGGGACATCGGTCGAACGATGTCCCGGGACATTTTTCATTAACGAGTCACTTGTTCAGGGCTATGCGGGGGTTATAGGCAGGAATGCGTGTCTGGTCCGGGTGCACCACGTCCGTCCGGTCCATCGCAGTCTGGCCCAGAGCCCTTCCGCAGCGTTAGCGGCTCCTCGTCCAAGCGCGACCCTGTCGCCCCGTCGTACGGCGGGTACCGCCCAGACCCCAGGATGTTAGGCGATGACCGTCACCGGCATGGCGAAGATCAGCATCGCTGGTCGACTTGCCGGGGCCCCCGGTCGGATCCGGATGCTCCATGATCGTCCGGAACGCCGCGCCTGGACGGAGGCCGAACTCCACTACAATGCGGCTCATGCCTGGCGGAGGCACCTTGCCTCGATGGCTGCCCGGTCCGTCAGCGCCGCGTAGCCAGGATGTGGACCCGCGGCGATGACCTGTCCGACCCTGTGCGTGCGCCCCATGCTTCCTCCTAGAAGAGCTGCCGCCAATTGGTTGCCGCCAGGTCCAGCAGCTCGTCGCCGCGGCCCGACAAGACGGTGCGAACCGCGTACAGGGCGAAGCCCTTGGCCTGTTCTGCGGTCACTGCAGGTGGCATGGACAACTCCTGGCGCGCGGACACGACGTCGACCAGCGCAGGACCGTTGTGGGAGAAGGCCTTTTTCAGCGCCGCATCGAGATCGGCGGAATTTTCGACACGGATTCCCAGGACACCGACGGAATTGGCGACATCGGCAAAATTCGGGTTCTCCAGGCCAGTTGCATAATTCACGAACCCGGCGGCCTTCATCTCCAGTTCAACGAAGTTGAGCGACGAGTTGTTGAAGACCACCATCTTGACCGGCAGCTGGGACTGGACGACGGTCAGCAGTTCACCCATCAGCATCGCCAGGCCGCCATCGCCGCACAATGCGATGACTTGGCGGCCGGGGGCGGCCGATTGGACGCCGATGGCCTGGGGGAGGGCGTTGGCCATGCTGCCGTGGGCAAAGGAGCCAATCAGCCGACGTCGCCCATTCATCCGCAGATAGCGGGCGGCCCACATGACGGGGGAGCCGACATCGGGAAGGAACACCGCGTCGTCCGTCGCGAGCTCATCGATTCGACGGGCGATGAATTGTGGATGCAGGGGCGTTCCCTTCCGGGTCTTCGAAGCAAGATCATCCAGTTTTTCGCGGGTCTTTCGGTAGTGCTTCTGTGCGTCCTTGAGATGGGAGCGCCTGGTTTTCCGCTTGAGCAGCGGCTGCAGGGCCTGCGCGGTGTCGCCGACATCTCCAACCAGGCCCACATCGACAGGGGCGCGGCGCCCAAGCTGTTCGCCGCGGATATCCACCTGGATGATGCGAGCGTGGGATGGGAAGAACTGCTGGTAGGGGAAATCGGTGCCAAGCATCAGGAGTGTGTCGGCGTCCTCCATGGCCCGGTAACCAGAGGCAAAACCCAGAAGACCGGTCATGCCCACGTCGAACTCATTGTCGTATTCGAGGTGTTCCTTGCCGCCGAGTGCATGGACGATCGGTGCCCCCAAGGTATCGGCCAGTCCGACGACGGCATCATGCGCTCCCGCGACGCCGGCCCCGGCGAGGATGGTGACCTTGGTTCCGGCATTGAGAAGCCCCGCTGCTTCCTCGAGCTCGTCGCGGCACGGAACGACGACCGGGCGGCTACGCCGTATGTGCGTGATGCGGTTGCTGGCCGCCGGAGCCAGCGCCACGTCGCCGGGTACCACGAGGACGGCAACACCGCGCTTCTCCACCGCCGTCCGCATGGCGATCTCCATCAACCGCGGCATCTGTTCGGGGGAGGAGACCATCTCGGAGTACACGGAGCATTCGCGGAAGAGGTCCTGCGGATGAGTTTCCTGGAAGTAGTTGCTCCCGATTTCCCCGCTGGGGATGTGTGCGGCAATGGCCAGCACGGGTACGCGTGTCCTGTTGGCCTCGTAGAGCCCGTTGATCAGGTGCAGGTTCCCCGGACCACAACTTCCGGCACAGACGCTGAGCTTCCCGGTCAACGCGGCCTCGGCCCCGGCCGCGAAGGCGGCTGCCTCCTCGTGGCGGACATGGGACCACGTGATGGTGCCGTCCTTGCGGAGGGCATCGGTGATGCCGTTCAGGGAATCACCGGGGACCCCGTATATCCGTTGGACGCCATTGGCGCGAAGTGTGGCGATCATGTTCTCTGCGACAGTACTCATGGCCGGTTCTGTTCCTTCCGCTGCGATTAGGCCCACCCTACGCCGGGCGCTATGCGTGCCGTCGGGGCGTCCGGGACGCGACACGCCGTGCCACTGCGACACGCAATCGAATCGCGGCTGTGCACGACGAATTCACAGCCTGTGGATGGACCGTGCCGAAGCCCGGATTCACGCGGGAATCGGGGGCCTGTTTTTCCACAGTGCCTGTGGACTAAATAGCCGGGGAATGACATACTTGTAAGACAACATATAGGGGTTGCTTGCCGCAGCTTCCACTACATGTAGTATTGAAATCTCCGAAGGCACCCCACAGGCCGGAACCGGTAATACCACGATTTCCGCCCTATTCGGCCCGCTTTTGGACCCTGGTCAGCCGGGGCACATATCGAAGAAAACCATCATCTTGTACGAGGGGACCAACGCCATGACCGTCACGGTTTACACCAAGCCAGCATGCGTGCAGTGCAACGCCACCTACCGCGCGCTGGACAAGAAGGGAATTGCCTACCAGAAGGTGGACATCTCCCAGGATCCCGATGCGCTCGAGCGCGTTCGTGCCCTCGGCTACATGCAGGCTCCCGTTGTCATCACCGAGGCCGACCACTGGTCCGGCTTCCGCCCCGACAAGATCGAGGAACTGTCCGAGCTCGTCTCGAACGTCGCCTAAAGCACCACCCATCACCACCAACTGGAGGCCGGCATGATGTCCGCCGACACTGTGGTGGCGACCCACGGGTCTCCGGTCGCCACCACGCGCACTTCCCTGATCTACTTCTCGTCCGCTTCCGGCTACACGAAGCGGTTCGTCGAAAAGCTGGGAGTCGACGCGGCGCGCATCCCCCTCCATGCCAGGGACCCCGAGTTGCTGGCCACCGAACCGTACGTCCTTGTCCTCCCCACCTATGGTGGGGAAAAGGGCGAACGGTCGATTCTCCCGCAGGTCATCCGCTTCCTCAACAACGAGGCCAACCGGATCCTGCTGCGCGGCGTCATCGGCGCCGGCAATACGAACTTTGGAACCACGTACTGCCTGGCGGCAGACAAGATCTCCGCCAAGTGCAAGGTTCCGGTACTTTATCGTTTCGAACTCATGGGCACGTCGGAAGACGTCGCCCGCGTACGTCAAGGATTGGAAGAGTTTTGGACACCACCGTCGCAGAGCCAACCGTGAAGGCCGAGTCCCACGAGGTCCCCGAGTCCTTCAAGGGGCTGGGATACCACGAGCTGAACGCCATGCTCAACCTCTATGACCGGGAGGGGAAGATCCAGTTCGAGGCCGACCAAGCGGCGGCCCGGCAGTACTTCCTGCAGCACGTGAACACCAACACGGTCTTCTTCCACGATCTGGACGAGAAGCTCGAGTACCTGATCAAGCACGAGTACTACGAGCGCGAGACCCTCGACCAGTACACGATGAACTTCGTGCGCGATCTCTACTCGCGCGCCTACAAGAAGAAGTTCCGTTTCGAGACCTTCCTGGGCGCCTTCAAGTTCTACACCTCGTACACCTTGAAGACCTTCGACGGGAACCGCTTCCTGGAACGCTACGAGGACCGCGTGTGCATGGTGGCCCTGCACCTGGCCCGCGGCGACGAGGAACTGGCCTCGCAGCTGGTCGACGAGATCATCGACGGCCGCTTCCAGCCGGCCACCCCGACGTTCCTCAATGCCGGCAAGGCCCAGCGCGGGGAGCTCGTCTCCTGCTTCCTGCTGCGCGTCGAGGACAACATGGAGTCGATCGCCCGTGGCATCAACTCCTCGCTGCAGCTCTCCAAGCGCGGTGGCGGCGTCGCCCTGTCGCTGACCAACATCCGCGAGCACGGGGCGCCGATCAAGCAGATCGAGAACCAGTCCTCCGGCGTCATCCCCGTGATGAAGCTCCTCGAGGACAGCTTCTCCTACGCCAACCAGCTCGGTGCGCGCCAGGGTGCCGGTGCGGTCTACCTGCATGCCCACCACCCGGACATCTACCGCTTCCTGGACACCAAGCGCGAGAACGCGGACGAGAAGATCCGCATCAAGACCCTCTCCCTGGGCGTCGTCGTCCCGGACATCACGTTCGAACTGGCGCGCACGAACGAGGACATGTACCTCTTCTCGCCCTACGACGTCGAACGCGTCTACGGCATGCCTTTCTCCGACGTCTCCGTGACCGAGAAGTACTACGAGATGGTCGACGATTCCCGGATCAAGAAGACCAAGATCAATGCCCGCGAGTTCTTCCAGACCCTGGCGGAGATCCAGTTCGAGTCCGGCTACCCATACGTCATGTTCGAGGACACCGTGAACCGGGCCAACCCGATCAAGGGCAAGGTCACCATGAGCAACCTCTGCTCGGAGATCCTGCAGGTGTCGTCCCCCTCGACCTACAAGGACGACCTGGGCTACGACGTCGTCGGCAAGGACATCTCCTGCAACCTGGGCTCGATGAACATCGCCAAGGCGATGGATTCCCCGGATTTCGGCGCCTCGGTCGAGACGGCCATCCGCGCGCTCTCGGCCGTGTCCGACATGTCCTACATCAGCTCGGTTCCCTCCATTGCCGAAGGCAACCAGCAGTCGCACGCCATCGGCTTGGGGCAGATGAACCTGCACGGCTACCTGGCCCGCGAGCGCGTCCACTACGGCTCCGAGGAGGGCCTCGACTTCACGAACATCTACTTCTACACGGTGGTGTTCCATGCCCTGCGGTCCTCGAACAAGCTGGCCATGGAGAAGGGCGAGACCTTCGGCGGATTCGAGGATTCGAAGTACGCTTCCGGCGAGTTCTTCGACAAGTACACGGAGGCCGAGTGGGTCCCGCAGACCGAAAAGGTCCGCGAGCTCTTCGCCAACACCCCCATTCCGACCCAGCAGGACTGGCTGGAGCTGAAGGCCTCCGTCATGGAGCACGGCATCTACAACCAGAACCTGCAGGCCGTTCCGCCGACCGGCTCGATCTCCTACATCAACAACTCGACCTCCTCGATCCACCCGGTGGCCGCGAAGATCGAGATCCGCAAGGAAGGCAAGCTGGGCCGTGTCTACTACCCGGCCCCGTACCTGACCAACGACAACCTGGACTACTACCAGGACGCGTACGAAATCGGCTACGAGAAGATCATCGACACCTACGCGGTCGCCACCCAGCATGTCGACCAGGGCCTGTCGCTGACGTTGTTCTTCAAGGACACCGCCACGACCCGCGACATCAACAAGGCGCAGATCTACGCGTGGCGCAAGGGCATCAAGACGCTCTACTACATCAGGCTCCGCCAGCTCGCGCTGGAGGGGACCGAGGTGGAGGGCTGCGTTTCCTGCGCTCTTTAGTAGCAGGCATTGTATTAAATTAGTCCGGACCTCACGGGGCAGGACAGGGGAGTACGACGGCGGGCGAGCTCCCGCCGTCGTACTCCCATCCCACCAGCAAAAGGGCACAGCCCACCAGAAAGTCAGGGGATGAAATGACCGACCAGGTCAAGCTGCACGGCCACGTCGAGGCCATCAACTGGAACCGCATCCAGGACGAGAAGGACGTGGAGGTGTGGAACCGCCTTGTGAACAACTTCTGGCTGCCGGAGAAGATCCCACTGTCCAACGACGTCCAGTCCTGGAACACGCTCACCGCCGACGAGCAGCTGCTCACCATGCGTGTGTTCACCGGCCTGACCCTGCTGGACACCCTGCAGGGCACCGTCGGCGCCGTGTCCCTGATCCCCGATGCGATCACCCCACACGAGGAGGCCGTCTACACGAACATCGCGTTCATGGAGTCGGTGCACGCCAAGAGCTACTCCTCGATCTTCTCCACGCTGGCCCCGACGAAGGACATCGACGAGGCGTTCCGCTGGTCCACCGAGAACGTGAACCTGCAGAAGAAGGCCTCGATCATCGAGTCCTACTACCACGGCGAGGATCCGCTCAAGCGCAAGATCGCCTCCACGCTGCTGGAGTCGTTCCTGTTCTACTCGGGCTTCTACCTGCCGATGTACTGGTCCTCGCGGGCCAAGCTGACCAACACCGCCGACCTGATCCGGCTGATCATCCGCGACGAGGCAGTCCATGGCTACTACATCGGCTACAAGTACCAGAAGGGCCTGGAGGGCCTGTCCGAGGAGCGCAAGACCGAGCTGAAGGACTACACCTTCGAGCTGCTCTTCGAGCTCTACGAGAACGAGGTCCAGTACACCCACGACCTGTACGACAGCGTGGGCCTGAGCGAGGACGTCAAGAAGTTCCTGCACTACAACGCCAACAAGGCGCTGATGAACCTGGGCTACGAGGCCATGTTCCCCTCGTCGGTCACCGACGTGAACCCGGCAATCCTGTCGGCGCTGAGCCCGAACGCCGACGAGAACCACGACTTCTTCTCCGGATCGGGATCCTCGTACGTGATCGGCAAGGCCGTGAACACCGAGGACGAGGACTGGGCCTTCTAGACCCCGGAATGCCACCCGCGAGCATTGCCGCGGAACGGGCTGCCGTGGAGGGCCGTCGGAGGGTATCCGGCAGTGCTCCACGGCAGCCCTTTTGCACCGTCTTGCTAGTGCGAGGCGCCAGACCCCGAACGGCGAACGTCGCGCAGCGCCGGGCCGCTTCGAGGTCCCTTACTTGCTGGCGGACCTCGAAGCGGCCCGAAGCGTGCGGAGCTTGACGACCAGGATGAAGAACAATCCCACTCGGTGAACTCAGATCGCCTTGTTCCGCTGGGCAGCAAGCCGAATCGGCGCATTCGCCCCGCCGTACCCGTCGTACCCGGAGCGTCGTTCGACTACTTCGAAGAACACGTCTCCGATCGTGCGCGTGTAGAAATGGATGAATTCCCCGTCACCATCGCGGTCGTAGAGCAAATCGAGCTCCCGGAGCGATGCCAACAGTTCGGCGGAGAGCCCGAAGCGGGCACCCAGGTCGTCATAGTAGTTGGCGGGGATGCGCAGGTGGTCGATCCCGCGCTCCCGTGAACTGCGGGCGACGGCGAACACGTCATCGGTTCGAACGGCGACGTGCCGCGCGGGCGGAGCCGCCGTGGGTGGTGCCAAGTTGATGGGCATCCGCACGATGCCGTCCGTTGTGCGCATCACCTGGCTGCGGATAAGCCCGCGCGGACCGGGAACGTCGGACGGCGGCTCCGCATCCAGCGACAGCACGCTCGACATGAAAAGCACCGCCTCATCGAAGTACTGCCACGCGTATGCCAGGTTGATGTGGTCGATCTCCCCGACCAGGCCACCTATGGAGCCGGTACCGCCGTCGAACTCCTGCAGCCAAGACGAATCTGCTGGCTGCGAATTCCAAAACATCTGCGTCCCATCGGGTGCGGCAACGCCGCGGAGATCCTGTTCGCCTTCATAGGTGCGGCGGAATACCCTCGCCGAGCCCAGCGCCACGGCGCGATCCACTGCAGCCGCGCCGTCCGCCACCTGCAACCCGATTCCGGACAGCACCGGTTCATTATTGCGCGTCTGCTCATTGAGGATGATGCGCGCGGCGCCCGCACTCCACAGCCGCACCGGCTTCGTCCGGTGCCGGCCCCCGAATGCAAAGCCGAGCTGCGCGAGCAGTTCATCGACTTCGGACAGATCCACTCCGGAAATCTCGACGAAATCGAGCCCACTGGCCGGATGTGGATCCCCAAGCCGCCCGTCCTCCCAGCCATTGGCCGCCGCAGTACGATCAGCCAACCACACCAACGACCGCTGCGCGTGCGCGGCGGTCCGCATCGTATCGGTCTGCCGGAACGTATCGTTGAATACCTCCAACGACCACGGGCCCGTATAGTCCGCCCGCAGCACGTGGGTCATAAACTTCCGCAGGTCGAAGTTGCCTTCGCCGGGGAAAAGGCGATGGTGGCGGCTCCACGAGAGCACATCCATGCTGAGAGCAGGGGCATCCGCCAACTGCAGGAAGAAAATCTTGTCCCCGTCGATCTCCTCGATGCCCGCCGGATCGTGGCCGCGGGACAGGATGTGGAAGCTATCCAGGCACACGCCTAGATTCGGCCGGTCAGCACGCTTGACGATCTGCCATGCGCGCCGGTAGTCGTCGACATACCTGCCCCAGGCCAGTGCCTCATAAGCGAGCCGGATGCCGTGCGCCGCCGCCCGGTCTGCCAACTCCCCGAGTTGCCTCGCAGCGAGCTCATCATCGTCGATCGTCGCCGAGCCAACGTTGCTGCACACCAGCATCAGGTCCGTTCCCAACCGATTCATCAGCTGGAATTTTGCCTCGGCCCGGCGCACTGTGCTGGCGAACAGCTCCTCTGCGACGCCTTCGACGTCTCGGAACGGCTGGAACATGTCGATCCGCAACCCGAGCCGGTCACAGAGTGCCCGGATCTCCTCCGGTGATTCCTCCGCGGCGATTAGGTCGGCGTCCATGATCTCGACCCCGTCGAAGCCCGCCGCCGCGCAGGCGTGGAGCTTTCCGACGAGTCCACCGGAGAGGCATACGGTCGCTATTGACGTGCGCATAAGAGTGAACGTACCAGTTTGTACATTATTTTCCCAGAGGCATTGCGCAATGAATGTACCAACCAGTACATTCGGTTCCGTAAGCGACCACAGTGAGGACAAAGGCGTCTCGTGACTCCAGATAAACAAGC
Organism: Arthrobacter sp. ASL1; assembly: GCF_056680475.1. Classification (NCBI taxonomy): domain Bacteria; kingdom Bacillati; phylum Actinomycetota; class Actinomycetes; order Micrococcales; family Micrococcaceae; genus Arthrobacter; species Arthrobacter sp. ASL1. The sequence goes on along the minus strand of NZ_CM155284.1, from coordinate 401,734 downwards.
CCAGAGGTCCGGCCCGCTGCGCCGGGTCGCCCGCATCATCACCGGCATCGAGGTCGTGATTGGCTCCATTGCCGTCATGATGATTCTTGTCCTGGTGTTCTACCAGGCATTGCAGCGATACCTGACATTCGAGAGCTTCGCGTGGACCGGTGAGCTGGCAACCTTCGCCCTGCTGTGGGCGACCTTTGCCGCGATGGGCGTGCTCGTCACCACCCGGGGGCATATCGCCCTCGAACTCGCCGACTCGATCCGCAGCCCCATGGTGGTGCGCATCATCCAGGTGTTCGCGCTCCTGGTCGTCGCTGCGACCGGAGTCGGCCTCAGCATCGCAGCGTGGGCACTGGTCGAGACACAAGGCAGCTTGAAGTCACCCGTCCTGCGCATCCCCATGTCGTGGGTCTACATTCCGGTGCTCATTGGAACGGCCAGCACCGCGATCCGCTCGATCATCTCAGCCATCGACATCGCCCTTCACGGCCCCGTGGCCGCGGATGTCGAGGACGACCAACCGGAGGCGACAGCACTATGACCCTTCTCCTTCTCGCCCTCGCGATCGCCCTGCTGCTGTTGCTGCGGGTGCCGGTACCTTTCGCCTTCCTTGGGCCGTCGCTGATCTACATGGCCCTCGAAGGCCAGTCGAGCGGCATGGCCCTTCGCACCGTCACCAACGCCGCGAGCAGCTTCCCGCTGCTCGCCGTGCCCCTGTTTATCTTCCTCGGGGCCCTCGCCAACCACGCCGGCATCGCCGACCGCCTGTTCCGCTTCGCACAAGCCGGGCTGGCCAACATCCGCGGCAACCTCGGTTACGTTGCCGTCGGCACCAGCGTCGGCTTCTCCTGGATGAGCGGCTCCGCCGTCGCCGACGCGGCAGCACTCGGGAAGGTCCAGATTCCCGCCATGGTCCGCGCCGGCTACGGGCGTCGTTTCGCTACCGGTGTCTCGGCGACCTCGGCCCTCATCGCGCCGGTCATGCCCCCGAGCATCCCCGCGGTGATCTACGCAGGCCTCGCCGCCGTCTCGACCGGAGCATTGTTCGCCGCATCCGTCATTCCCGCGCTGTTCATGGCGGCCGGCCTGTGCCTGGTGGTCTGGGTGCTCGTACGGCGCATGCCCAACGTACGGAAGGGCGGGTTCGACCGTGCCGAGTTCGTCGCCTCGACGCAGGGCGTCATCCTGCCGCTCCTTGCCCCGGTCATCATCCTCGGCGGCATCCTCGGTGGCTTCTTCACCCCGACCGAAGCTGCGGCCGTCGGCGTCGCCTACATTGCGCTCGTCGGCGTCTTGCAGCGGTCGTTGAGCCTGAAGAGTTTCATCAAGGCACTCACCGAGACGGTGACCACGACCGCCTCGATCATGATCATCGTCGCGTCGGCATCGCTGCTCGGGTACATTCTCGCCCGCGAGCGGCTCCCGCAGATGCTCACCGAGCTAGTCTTCGCGATCACCGACAGCCCGACGGTCTTCCTCATTCTCGTCACCGTGCTGATGCTGATACTGGGCACCGTGATCGACGCGACGGCGATCCTGGTGCTGACCGTGCCGATCATCCTGCCGATCGGAAACCAAATCGGCGTCGATCCGATCATGCTTGGCGTGCTCATGATCCTGTCCCTCATGATCGGTCTGCTCACGCCTCCGGTGGGCACCGTCCTCTTCGTCACAGCAGCGGTGTCCAAGACCCGTATCGGTGAAGTGTTCCGTGGATCGCTGCCGTTCCTTGTCCCGATGCTGGTGATCTGCGCGCTCATTATCGCCTTCCCGGGAGCGGTTATGTGGCTGCCGGGGGTGCTGGGCCTATGACACACGAGTCTGCAGCGAAGGCAGCTACGAGCCGCCGTCCTACTGTGCTCATCGGCCTGATCGGCCAGGGCGTTGGCCCGTCGCTCAGCCCACCCATGCACGAAGCCGAAGGCGCACGGCACGGGATGCACTACATTTACCGCACCATCGACATCAGCCCCGCCGAGGCGACCACGGAGTCCCTGCAAACGCTTCTCAATGCGGCTCGTAGACTTGGCTTCAACGGACTGAACATCACGCATCCGGTCAAGCAGGCGGTCATCCCACTGCTCGATGAACTCAGCGACAGCGCGAGGTCGGTTGGGGCCGTGAACACGGTCGTCTTCTCAGAGGCCGGCACCATCGGGCACAACACCGACGTCTCCGGCTTCGGCGCTGCCATCAAAGAGGCCTTCGGAACCGCACGGCTTGGACGCGTGGTGCTGTTTGGCACGGGCGGTGCGGGGTCGGCTGTAGCCACGGCGCTTGCCCAGCAGCCCGTGGAGGAGCTCGTCCTCATCGATCAGGAACGCGAGCGAGCCGAAGTGCTCGCCGAGAAAATCAGGGCGACAACCGCAGCGACCGTGCATGTGGCCGGCATCGAAGAACTCGACGCGTTGATCGGCGACACCGATCTGATCGTGAATGCGACACCGGTCGGGATGGCCGGGCACCCGGGTACCCCCTTCGATGTCGCGCTGCTGCCGGACGGCATACGGGTCGCGGACATCGTGTACCGTCCGGCCGAAACCGCGCTGCTGCGTGGTGCCCGTGCCCGTGGCATCCGCACGATGTCCGGGCTCGGAATGGCCATGCACCAGGCCGCCGATGCATTCGAGATCTTTACCGGAAAACGAGCCGACCGCCGGGCGATGCTCGCCGACCTTGATGACCTGGTCGCCACAGAGGCGACCGAGAACCACGCCACCCAGGCACCGAAAACAGCACCAGAAAGAGGAGAAAAGTGATGAATGCACGACGCACTCGGCGAGCAAAGTGGCTCGCCTTGGTCGCAGCACCGGCAATGATGCTGGTCGCCTGTTCCAGCGGCGGAGATGCTCCGTCCGAAGGCGCCACCCAGAAGCTGACGCTCGCGCACAGCTACAACGTGGACCAGCCGCAGCACCGCTGTGGTGCACAAGTCATCGCCGATGAGGTCGCGGCGGCGGATGTCGGTCTCGAGATAGAGATCTTCCCGTCGAGCCAACTCGGCGGCGACGCCGACCGTATCGCCTCGGTCGCTTCCGGTGACATCGACATCGACATCCAGGGTGCCTCGGCACTGGGAGCGGTTTACGAGCCGATCAGCGTGCTCGACGCAGCCTTCGCCTTCGATGACTCCGATCACCTCGCCGCTTTCATGGCGAGCGACGCCTCCGATACCGTCACCGGGGGATTCGAAGAGGCATCGGGCGTGCACGTGCTTGGCGCGTGGTCGGCCGGCGCACGCCAGTTCACTGCAAACAAACCGATCCGCACCCCCGAGGACCTCCAAGGCCTGCGCATGCGCTTCCCTGGTTCGCCGCAGTTCCTCATGAATGCGAAGGCCCTCGGTGCGACGGCAACAGAGGTTGCCTACGAGGAGCTCTACCTTGCCCTGCAGCAGGGAACGGTCGATGGACAGGAGAACCCGATCACCAACATCGTGGCGTCCAACCTGAAGGAAGTACAGGACTACGTCAGTCTGAGCTCGCACCAGCTGAACACCAACCTCGTCATCATGGGTCCGGTGTGGAACGAGCTGAATCCCGAGCAGCAGAAGGCACTTGCTGCAGCGACCGAGAAAGCCGTCACCAAGGTGACGGACTGCGTCGCCGAGGACGAAAAGGCCATCCTCGACGAGTGGCGCGCCGGCGATGACTGGAAGGTCATCGACGATGTCGACCGCGAGGCCTTCAGCAAGAAGGCCGAAAAGTACTTCAAGAACAATCTGAAGGGCGATTCGCTCGAGGTTTACGAGGCCATCCGCTCCACTTCGAAGTGAGCTGAGGGCATGGTGCGTTTGGTACCGACGTTCACGGGAGAGGTGAACGGAGATGCGCTCGGGGTGACCCTCATCCACGAGCACATCTTCGTCACCGATCCCGAACTCGATGTCAACATGCCACATCCGGAATGGAATGAGGCGGCCTGTATTGAGCACGCGGTGCAGATCCTCACCGACCTGCATGCGCGGGGCGTGCGCACCGTGGTCGACTTGACCGTCGTGGGGCTCGGCCGTGATGTGCGCCGGGTCGCCGAGGTCGCGGCCCGGGTTCCGGTACAGATCATTGCCTCGACAGGATGCTACGCCGCGGAAGTACTCCCGGCGTTCTTCAAGCTCAATGGGCCGGGGCTTGTGGTCGATGGCCCCGACCCACTCGTCGACCTGTTCGTCGGTGACATCCAGCAGGGGATCGCCGGCACCTCCGTGCGGGCGGGAATGATCAAGGTGGCCTCGGACGCCGCGGGGATCACCCCCGATGTTCGGCGGATCTTCGCGGCTGCAGCAGCGGCCCACCGGAGCACCGAGGTTCCGATCACCACGCACTCGCACGCCGCCTCCAGGAGCGGCATCGCGCAGCAGGACGCCCTGGAGGCGTTGGGCGTACCACTTGACCGCGTGGTGATCGGGCACAGCGGCGATTCCACGGATATCTCCTACCTGCGTGGCCTCGCCGACCGGGGCTCGTATCTGGGATTCGACCGCTTCGGCATGGAGCATGTGGGCCGTGATGCCGATCGTGAACGGATGCTGCTCAAGCTGCTCGATGCCGGTTACGCTGACCGGATCGTGCTGTCGCACGACGCCGCGGTGTTCAGCCGCATGACTCCGCCGTCGTGGCGGTCCGCACAAACCCCCGATTGGAAGATGTCCCACCTGTTCGAGAACGTCCTGCCCCGGCTGCGGGCTGCAGGTGCCGACGATGCCACCCTCCGGCAGCTGATGGTGGTGAATCCGCGGCGAGTACTCGAGGGTGGGGCATGATGTGTGTATAGAGGATCATCCGGCAAGCCAGAGGAGAGGAGAAGCAATGACTGACAGCGTGGCCCTGCCGGTCGCACGAAAGCGCGACGCCGAGCGGACGCGCGCAGAGCTGCTCGAAGTCGCCACCGAGGCTTTCGCCGAGTCCGGTTACGCGGGCACTCGGGTCGATGAAATCGCCGAGCGCACTCAGACGACGAAGCGGATGATCTACTACTACTTCGGCGGCAAGGAGCAGCTGTACCTTGCGGTGCTCGAGAACGCCTATCGCGGCATCCGCGAGACGGAGCAGTCTATCCATGCCGGTGACCTGCCCCCGATCGAGGCGCTTCGCCAGATCGCAGAGCTTACTTACGATCACCACCTGAACCACAGTGCGTTCATCCGACTCGTATCGATCGAGAACATCCACCACGGTGAGTTCATCAAGCGCCTCGATGGCCTGCGCACGCTGAACCAGCCTGCCGTGGATGTGCTCGAGACGGCGCTGGAACGTGGACGAGCCGATGGGACCTTGCGGGCAGATGTCGATGCTCTCGATGTGCACCTGCTGATCAGCTCGTACTGCTTCTTCCAGGTCGCCAATCAGCACACTTTTGGCTACCTGTTTGACCGCGACCTGCTGGCTCCTGAGCGCCGCAACCATCTCCGCGCGATGATCGGAGATGTGGTCGTTGCCTGGTTGACGGCCGCATGAATTTGCGTCGCTGCATGCGACGAACGCCGGAGCGAGTCCAACAAGGGCGTCGGCGGTTCGCCGATGAGGGCACTACTGCCGCCGCGGTCATAACCGGTCGCCGTGAGCACGACCGCAGTCGCGGCGGGGAGACGGCCGTGTGCCACAGGAGAAATTCGAGCTCCCGGCATCGGCCACAAGCGCCACCAGATTGCCGCGTTGATCCGACGACGTCCCCTTGGTTCGCCAGGTACACACAATTGCGGAGCGGTGTCCGGCTTCGTTCGTTACCGGTCCACTGGGGCGAGTGCTCCGTCGTCGGGGTCGTCCGAGGCTCGATCGCGTCGGCTCCCACTTGCGAGGACAGCGGGCCACAGGGTGAGCCGGTCTAGGGCGAGTGCCATTGCGCTTCCGGCCGCATATCCCAGCAAGTCCCAGATCACGAACGTTCTCCCCAACACCAGGCGGGCTGGTGGGAAGGCCTCCGCGAGTTCGCGGGGGACAGGTGTCAACTGCAGCACCTCAACGAGACAGCTGATGGCCAATGCCACCACCGCCACCGTTCGGGGACGCCAGCGCGGAGCAACGAACGCCACCACCATGTACACCAGGACCGAATACAGGGCACCGCCTGCGGCGTCGCCGATCCACCCGCCGATCAGGAAGCGGGCGGCCAGCCCCACCGGAACCACCACGACGGCGGCAACCACCAGCGCGAATCGCCGTCTGGCGCGAAACGGGTCCGAGCCGGGTCGTTGCATCCGGGCAGTCTACCGCCCGCGGAGACGACACCCGGAGCGGGCCCGGCGTATGGTCGAAGGATGAGCGCTGCACTCCAGGGAACGGCCGTACTTGGCGGCCACTTTGCCCATGACCTTCCCGAACTTTCCATTGCCTGGCAGGCCGAGCCGCCCGTGGACCCGCGATTGCTGGTGTTGAACGCGCCACTGGTGTCCGAGCTGGGTTTGGACCCGGACTTCTTGCGCAGTCCAGAGGGCATCGGATTGCTGGCGGGCACGACCCTGCCCGACGGGGCTACGCCCGTAGCGCAGGGGTATGCCGGGCACCAGTTCGGTTCCTACTCGCCACGGCTGGGGGATGGCCGGGCCCTGCTGTTGGGGGAACTGGCGGGCCCGGGCGGCACCCTGCACGACCTGCACCTCAAGGGCTCCGGCCGTACACCCTTTGCCCGCGGTGGCGACGGCAAGGCCGCAGTCGGACCCATGCTGCGCGAATACCTCGTCAGCGAGGCCATGCACGCCCTGGGCGTACCCACCACCCGGTCCCTCGCCGTGCTGGCCACCGGCGGCATGGTCCGGCGCGACGAGATGCTGCCGGGCGCGGTCCTGGCGAGGGTGGCGGCCAGCCATCTGCGGGTGGGTTCCTTCCAGTATGCCCGGGCGATGGGCGACGAGGATCTGCTGCGCCGCCTGGCCGACCACGCCATCGAGCGGCTGCACCCGGACGCCGCAGCGGCCGGACACCCCTATGTGGCCCTGTTCGACGCCGTCGTTGCAGCCCAGGCACGGTTGGTCGCCCAATGGATGCTGGTCGGCTTCGTCCACGGCGTCATGAACACGGACAATATGACCATCTCCGGTGAAACGATCGACTACGGGCCCTGCGCGTTCATGGACGACTTCGACCCCGCAGCGCTCTACAGCTCGATCGACGCCGAGGGTCGGTATGCCTACCGCAACCAGCCGGTCATCGCCGAGTGGAACCTGGCGAGGCTGGCCGAAGCCCTGCTGCCGCTGCTGCACGACGACGAGGACCAGGCCGTCGAGGTAGCCATGGGCTCCCTGCGGACCTTCCGCGACCAGTACAGTGCCGCGTGGTCCGCCGGGATGCGCGGGAAGTTGGGGTTGGCTCCGGCCGACGGCGAGGACGATGCGGCCACGGCCGTCGTGGACGGTGTCATCGCCCTGCTGCAACAGCACGGCGTCGATTACACGTCCTTCTTCCGGTGCCTCGGTGCGGCGGCGCGCGGAGACAGCGAACCCGTGCGCAGCATGTTCGCTGACGCCGCGGCATACGATGCCTGGGCCGGCACCTGGCTGCCCCTGGGCCCGGACGCGGAGGCGATGGACCGGGCAAACCCCGCCTACGTCCCGCGCAACCACCTGGTGGAGGAGGCACTGTCGGCCGCAACGGCCGGGGACATGGACCCGTTCATGGAGCTGCTCGAAGCGGTCACCGACCCGTACCGCGAACGTCCCGGCCTGGAGCGCTACGCCGCGGGTCCGCCCGAGGACTTCGGCCCCTACCGGACCTTCTGCGGCACCTGAGCCTCGGTCGCCCCCGCGGGCGGTAGTACCGGTGCGGGGGCCGGCCGGATTGCCGATAGTCTGGAAAATCCGGCGACCACCGGCGCCGTGCTGAAAGGATGGATCCATGACCGCAACCTCCACCGGAAACGGGGCAGCCCCCGAGGCCTCCGCAGACCACCTCGAGCAGCTCCCGGACGGCTCGCGTCCCTCCTCTTTCTACGTTCCCCTGGGCGGGGGCAAGTACCGCTCCACCATCCACACCCAGGGCGCGTGGAATGCCCACGAGCAGCACATGGCCCCGGCCACCGGCCTGCTGGCCCACGAGCTCGAGAAATTCCAGCCGCGCGAGGACATGCGCATGGCCCGAGTCAGCCTGGACATCCTCGGCGTCATCCATGGCGGCGACCTCGAGATCACCACGCGCATGGTCAGGCCCGGAAAGACGATCGAACTCATTGAGGCCGAGATGGTGTGCCAGGGCCGCACCGCCGTCGTCGGCCGTGCCTGGCGGCTGAAGACCCACGACTCCACCGCCGTCGCGGGCCTCGAGGACCCGATCGTGACCCACCCGGAGGACCTGCCCGCGTGGGACGGCATGGACATGTGGCCCGGCGGCTACATCGAGCAGCTCGAATTCCGTGTCGAACCGGGCCTGCGCCTGGGCCGCGGCATGGTGTGGATGCGCAACCCGAACGCCATGGTCGACGGCGAGTCCTCCGGTGACATGGTCCGCCTGCTGGGCATGGTCGACACCGCCAACGGGGTGGCACCACGCGTGGCCCCCGGCCCCGAGTCCTGGATGTTCCCCAACGTGGACCTGCAGATCCACATGCATCGTCGCCCCACCGGCGAATGGCTGGGGATCTCCTCGCAGCAGACCTATGGAACCGACGGCATCGGCCTGACCTCCGCCGTGCTGCACGACGTCGAGGGCCCCTTCGGGCGCAGCGAGCAGATCCTCACGGTGCGCCCGATGCCCAACCGGTAGGCCCGTAGAAATGCTGAAGCGATAGGACTTTTTACAAGCTCTATGTTGGACAGAGCCTGGCCATTTCTTCCGTCAACTTCCGAGACGAGAGCTAGCGAATCCCGGAGTAGTTCTCCGTCGGATATACGTAATTTGAGTGGATTCGAAAGTATCGCTTGCGACCCGCAACACCGTGCGGCCGACAGCCCTACGTATTCTGAGCGGCCTTACGTTTGTTGAAACCTTTCAACCAATCGCGCGCATTTTGTAATCTGTCTGCCATATCCGTCGGGGTTGGGAGTGAAGTTTGATTACCTGCTGCCGTGGAATGCACGTAGTAAGAGTTCACGTCCATGCCATCATCCACCGCAGCCACATCTTCTTGCGTGACTGCCACGAGATTGGAAAGCATGCCAGTTCGGACAGCCGGCTGATTACGTGCGACAACTCCACCTATCATTATTTCCTCTATGGCAAGTTCCCATGCATTTCGCATGTTGGTCGCGAAGTTTACACAGTCATCGGCGTACGCCCTTAGATCCTCTTCAGGACCCTTGTGGTGTTTGCGCGCGACCGGTACGACTTCATGTTCTATTTTGGCAAGTAGGTTCTTGAACCCTTGGGTTGGAGTCCCAGTTCCAGCGACTTGAATCCCCGCTCCCATCTCTGGGTGTCGGGTAATTTCGATATAGGTAGCTTCCACTTTTGATGGGTTGGCAACTTTGGCCTGAATTTGACGCCGAGTATCTTTCTCTACGCCTTCGTGCCAAAGTGCACCAACGAAAGACATGTTGTGGGTGAAAACGATGACCTGTCTGTGATGAGCCTCTTCGGCCAGTCGGATTGCGATCCTGGTCTGGAAATCATGGTCAAGGCTGTTCATCGGGTCATCGAATATTATTGCTGAACCATCGTCGCTGCTGCTGACGTCTGCGAGAAAGGCTGCGACGGAAACTGCCCGCAATTCTCCTTCGCTAAGTACCCCATTCGCTTTTTCATTGGCATCGGTTGCCCCGTCTATCGTGAAAGCAATATTGGTGATGCCCTTCCTGACGGACGGAATCATCTTGACGCGTAGACGCGCCTCGCTCGCAGGCGCGTTCTCTGACAGGTTCTCTATCATGCGGAGATTGTCATAAAAGTCACCTGCAATTCGCTCAACATAACTTGATGTTAGGGAACGGGACTTTTCGGAGAGTTTCCGAGTGGCTGTCTCAGTCAGGACCTTGTTCAAGACGCGGATGTAAACAAGTCTATTGTGATGATCTTGGAGGCCTGCAACTGAGGCGAAAACCCTTGACCTCTCGTCCAGTTCCTGCTGCCGCGCCACTTTGTTGGATATTTCTGACCCGTCTTCAGATTCAGCCTGGATGGACTGAGTAGTCTTTTCAAAAGAGTCTGCGATGGCAGCACAGATGGCGGCAACCTCAACCATCTGCTCAGCAATGGAAGTCTTATCGGTCATCCCAGCCGGGGCAACGTCACCAGCCTCAAACGGAGCGGTCAAATTCTCTAAAAGCGCTCCAGATTCGGGTATTCCCGTGGGAGAAGTTCCAATCAGATCTCTGACCAAGGTCACGTTCCCGCGGAATCTTGAGATTTTGTTGGGATGATCGGTCTCCAAGAGCAACAGCATGTCGGCGTTTATGTTGTCTTCAGATACGGCTGCTCGAATACCCGCGACCATAGCGGTTGCTTGTTCAGTTAAACGCTGCTTCTCAGCGCTAAGATCCTTTGCCATTGCATCTTTGAATCGGCGAAATCGCTCGTGAGCCTCTGGGCTAAGGGTCTGATGGCAGAGGGGGCAATATTGGCTATCGTCATCGGGAAACCCAGGGCCAAGGCCCGCCTCGTTGTTAGCGAAGTCCTTTACGGCGCTCCACATCGACTTCCATCGCGGGCTTAGGACGCCAGGAACAGGTTCGGTAGCAAAGTCATTGGGAAATTCCACGGCCTGTTCGATCTCAATATCTCGTAGGCGCGACCAACTAGCACTGAGAACTCTCACCTGCTCGGGAGTGACCATTTCAGAGAGAACTCGAATTCGGCGACCCTGATTTCGGTAATTTGTGTTTTCAAGTCGGGCTTGACGTTCCCGTGACGTTTTACTGTTGTTTCTAAGATTTGCAATTTCGCCCGGGAGCGTCGCGAGTTCCTGCTTTTCTTCGTCTGTTAAGGCACCCAGAAGAGTGACCGCTTGCACCCCTCCAGTTGTGCCAAGTCTATCCAAAGCGCCTCGAACGGCAGTCGTCACTGCATCAAGACAAATAGTGGGAATCGTCTGCCCGTTGAGAGCGGCAATTCTTCTCTTTGCATCCTCAGATACCGCCTCATAGGTGCTTACTAGGCTCGTAATGAGTTCCAAGCCAGCGGGCGTAAAGGACAATTCCGTCGGATTCTTGCCCACATGGACGGATGCGGTTTGGCTGTCGTAAACTGCGACACGCGACAAATCGTTATTGTTGCTGGCCTCCTGCGGATTCCACTCATGATCGAGTTCCGATCCGCCAACTCGATACCAAATCTTGGCTTGAGACTCTAGCTTTGTAGATTGGTAGACATCGCCCTTGATGGGGTCTTTTGCCTTGGCATGACAACAGCTTTTGAGTATGCGTGTGTACCCGCTCTTTCCTACACCGTTCAAGCCGAACACAATATTCAGGCCACTGGGATTCACCATCAGATCGGCACCGGGTCGCAGGCGGTTGACGCCTTGGATATGTCGAACTTTGGATACCGTGACCGGGGGAGCAGCTGCAGAACTGCTCGGTACATGTATTTCCGAAAAGGGCACTATGTCTGGGTTGTTAAATGTCGTCTCTTGGCTTGTGCGTTCATTGAGCGCGCTCTCGCCTTTGAGATTGGTTTCGTAGGCAATGTCAGTCAGCTCGACGATGTCCGTGCTTGAGAGCACTGACGTAGTTGTATGTCGCCGAAGGGCGTCCCGCTGCCAAGGTTTCAGCGTCTTTGAAAAAGTGATCAGTTCAGCATGAATACTCTCTGTCATTCCGGCCCCCAGCTAGATTCGTTTTTCTCATGCTACTGATGAATACAAATGCAATTGATCCATGACGATTTACAATCCCAAAGTGGCTCAAATTGGGATGGGGGACTCCGAGGCTGTGATGAGCCGAAATCGGGAGTACCGATACGTAAAGGTGCGGGGCAGAAACTGAGGGGAACAGTCAGGCCGCCGCGAGCAGTCCGCGGATCCTGGCCTTCGGCGTCGGGACGAACCCGGCGTCGATGTACCGCCGGCGCAGCTGGCCCTCGGCGCGGTAGAGCGCCCAGCCGCGGCGCAGCAGGAACGGGACCGGCTTGCGGCGTTCCCTGACATCGCGCACGAACCGGCGCACCGCCGTCGTGATCGGGGAGACGTCGATGTAGTAGGCGCGCACGTCCAGGCCGGCCGCCAGCAACGGGGCGCGGATCTCGTCCACGAAGATCCCCTCCGCGACGGCCGGGCCGCCGGCGAGCTGCACGCTCTTGTGGCCCGAGTAGCTCGAGGTGGAGATCGAGTAGTCGGGGACCTGCATGGCCCCGGTGCGCAGCAGGGCCAGCACGGCGTCGGCGGCGGCGTCGCAGTTCCAGGTGCCCGGGTGGTCCCAATCGACCTCGCCGTACCCGGTGCGCGGCAGCGGCGTGGCGGGGGAGTCCTCGGCGAGTTCACGGTAGAAGTTGTCCAGTTCGATGTGGGGTCGACCGTACCGCTCGGCGAGGTAGGACTTCCCGGAACCGGAGGAGCCGCCGAGGAGGATGAGCGTCATGGTTCGTTCAGGCACGGCCCCCATTATTCCGCGCGGCATGCCCACATCTAGAATCGAGGGCATGAGTGCCTGGAACCCCGCAACAGATCAGCCGCTGACCGTCTGGCGTTCCGGGCCCACCGGTGACCCCGGGGAGGACCTGCTCGAGGGCATCCGCCTGCTCGAACGCGTCCGCGACGGCGGTGGCGGGGCCACCTTGCGCCTCTACAGGCCGGAACCGACGGTGGCGTTCGGCCAACGTGACATCCGCCTTCCCGGGTACGACGCCGCCACCTCCTCCGCACGTGAACTCGGCTTTGCGCCGGTGGTGCGCAAGGCCGGCGGCCGGGCCGCGGCCTACCACCGCGGCACGCTGATCGTCGACCACGTCGAGCCCGCCGGACAGGCCATGAGTGGCCACCAGGAACGCTTCCGGGTCCTGGGGGAGCTGTATGCCAAAGCCCTTGGCTCGCTGGGCATTGACGCCGCAGTCGGGGAGATCCCCGGCGAATACTGCCCGGGGGAGTTCAGCGTCCACGGCACACCCGGCCCATCGTCGGTGGCGACGTCCCCGGTGAAGCTCGTCGGCACCGCCCAGCGGGTCGTCGCCGGTGCCTGGTTGTTCGCCAGTGTCTTCGTCGTGGAGGATTCCACCCCGCTGCGCCGCGTGCTCGAGGCGGTCTACCGGGACATGGCGTTGCCGTTGGACCCCTCGACCGCCGGGTCCGCCGAGGACCTGGTCCCGGGCGTCACGGTGGCCGATGTGGAACGTGCCCTGCTGGCGGCCTACGCCCGGCACACCGAACTGCTCGACCACGGGGTCGTCGGACGGCCGTAGACCGGCCCCGGGCCCACTGCACCCCCACAGGCCCCCTCCGCCGGGCGTTGTGCACAGCCGCGCACTCGCACGATCCGATGGACGCCACGGTGTCGATGCTGGTGTGCATGGCAACGGCCCCGACGGGGTGGCCGATGCCGACGAGGAGGCATCATGTGCACCACCTGCAGCACCATGGCCCGGGGGCTGGAACCGGGAGCGGCACCGCCGCCGGGGGAATGGTTCATTGAACATGCGATCGGTCGGCGCGGGATCCCGGTCGCCTACACGGTCGGGTTGACCGGACTGGACCAGCCCGAGCTGATCATCCGCGAGATGGCCTATGCGGAAGCACACGGAATCCTCCATGCGCTGGTGGGCCGGCTCTCGGAATGGCCGGCGCGGCTGCATCCGGGAACCACCACGGGCCCCGGCGGCCGGGAACTGCTCTTGCGGCGCTATGCCTACAGCATCGAACTCACGCAGGCGATCGTGCGCTATGAGGGGATCATCGGTGTCCTGCAGGTCGTCCCGGCGCCCACGGCCCGGTCAAGTGCACTTCGGCCGTCCGGAGTGCTCGACCTGGCCCGAGGCAAGGCGGGTGCCTGATGTGCGAGATCGGCGACGGGATGACTGCGCAGGAGTCCATGCGGCGGAATGACCGGCAGTTCGCGCGCGCCGGCTGGATCCTGACGCATGTCGAGTCGGAGGACCCCGAACGCTTGTCGTACAGCATGGGGCTCTCCACAGCCCGGCACCCGGAGCACCACTGAAAATGGTGGTGGCGGACCCCGAAGGACCCGCCACCACCACTGTCGACCTGCCGGGCGGTCAGCCGGTATCGGCTATTCGCCCCTGTCGATCCATTCCTGCAGGTGCGGGGCCTCAGCCCCGATGCTCGTGGACTCCCCGTGGCCGGTGTTCACCACCGTGTCCAGCGGCAGCACGAACAGCCGGTCGCGGATCGAGTCGATGATCGTCTCGAAGCTCGAATAGCTGCGGCCGGTGGCACCCGGGCCACCCTTGAACAACGTGTCGCCGGAGAACAACGTGCTGTGTTCCTGTGCGTGGAAACAGGTTGAACCGGGGGAGTGGCCCGGGGTGTGGAGGGCCCGGAGCGTCGTCCCGGCGATCTCGAACGTGTCCCCGTCATGGATCTCGGCATCCGGCGTCGTCCCCGGGAAGACGTCCTCCCAGAGCATCTGGTCCTCCGGATTCAGGTGGATCGGGGCACGAACGGCGTCGGCGAAATCACGCGCGTACCGGATGTGGTCGTCGTGGCCATGCGTGAGCAGGATGGCCTTGACCGACCGTCCGCCCACGGCCTCGACGATGGCCTGCGGCTTGTGGGCCGGGTCGATCACGATGACCTCGGACTCGTCGCCGAGGATCCACACGTTGTTGTCCACGTCCCAGGTCCCGCCGTCGAGGCTGAACGTACCGGAGGTGACCAGGTTCTGGATTTGCGCGGGCATCAGAGTTCCACCACCGAACGCAGCACCGTGCCGTCGTGCATCTTGTCGAACGCCGCTTCGACGTCCCCCAGGCCGATGCGCTCGGTGACGAACGCATCCAGGTCCAGCCGCCCGAGCTTGTACTGCTCGACCAGCATCGGGAAGTCACGCGAGGGCAGGCAATCGCCGTACCAGGAGGACTTCAGCGACCCGCCGCGGCCGAACACATCCAGCAACGGCAATTCCAGCTGCATGTCCGGTGTCGGCACGCCCACCAGCACCACGCGTCCGGCCAGATCGCGGGCGTAGAAGGCCTGCTTGTAGGTTTCCGGCCGGCCGACCGCCTCGATGACCACGTCGGCACCGAAGCCGCCGGTCAGTTCGCGGATGGCCTCCACGGGGTCCTGTTCCTTGGAGTTGATCCCGTGAGTGGCTCCGAGCTTCTTGGCCAGCTCCACCTTTGCCGGGTCGATGTCCACGGCGATGATCGTCGTCGCCCCGGCCAGCTGGGCACCGGCGATGGCCGCGATGCCCACGCCGCCACAACCGATGACGGCCACGGATTCACCGCGCTTGACCTCCCCGGTGTTGATGGCAGCCCCGATGCCGGCCATGATGCCGCAGCCCAGCAGGCCCACGGCTGCCGCGTCGACGTCCTCGTCGACCTTGGTGCACTGGCCGGCGGCAACCAGCGTCTTCTCCGCAAAGGCACCGATGCCCAGAGCCGGGGACAGCTCCGTGCCGTCCTCGAGCGTCATCTTCTGGGTGGCATTGGCCGTATCGAAGCAGTACTGCGGCTGGCCCTTGGCGCAGGCACGGCACTCGCCGCAGACAGCGCGCCAGTTGAGCACCACCCGGTCTCCGACGGCGACGTTGGAGACGCCTTCGCCGATCTGGCTGACGACGCCGGTGGCCTCGTGGCCGAGCAGGTAGGGGTATTCATCGCCGATGCCGCCGAGCTTGTAGTGCAGGTCGGTGTGGCAGACCCCGCACGTCAGGATGTCCACGACAGCCTCGCCCGGGCCGGCATCGGGGATGACGATCGTCTCGATTTCGACCGGCGCGTCCTTGGCCTTGACGACGACGGCCTTGACCTTCTGTGGCATGTGGTTTCCATCCTCTCGGCCGCCGATCACGGCCCGTTTCGGTAAAGAAAAAGGTGCCCGTGCGGCATAGCCGCGGGCACCTTTCATCCTGTCATAGAGCCGTCAGAGACGCTCGCGGACCTGCTCAATACGGGGATTCGTTACGGCCGAGCCATCCGCGAAAAGCAGCGTCGGCACCGTCTGGTTGCCGCCGTTGACCGATTCGACGATCTCGGCGGTACCCTCCACGTCTTCGATGTTGACCTCGCGATAGGTGATGCCATCGGCATCCATGGCCTTCTTCAGGTTCCGGCAATAGCCGCACCAGGAGGTCGTGAACATGGTGACGGCACCGGCTTCAGGGACGTATTCAGCGGTCTTCAGATCAGTCATATCCAGCACAACCAGCGCTGTGAGACCCTTATTCCATGTGTGGCAGATATGTGATGGCGCGGGCCATCGGTGACCTGGTGGCCGACGCGGAAGCGGAGGCCGATGCGGCCCTGGAACTACGCCAATCCTGGAACGTCGCCCCGACCACGGACGTCCCGGTCGTGCTGGAGCGGCTCGTCGATGACGAAGTGGCCCGGCAGATCCACGTGGCCAAGTGGGGCTTGGTGCCGATCTGGGCCAAGGACCCGTCAGTCGGCGTACGGGCCTTCAACGCCCGCAGCGAAACCGTCCTGGAAAAACCCACCTTCCGCTCGGCCGTCAAGGCCCGCCGATGCGCCGTCCCTGCGGAGGGATACTACGAATGGAAGAAGACCGGAACCGGCAAGACCGGCACCAAACGCCCGTTCTTCGTGCACCCGGAAGATGACTCCCTGATCTACTTCGCCGGCATCTACGAATGGTGGAAGGACGGCTCCAAGGCAGAGGACGACGCCGGACGCTGGCTGCTCAGCTGCAGCATCCTCACGATGGCCTCACCCGAGCCCACGGGGGAGTCCGAGGTGCTCGACGGCCTGCACCACCTGCACGACCGGCTGCCCATCCCTCTCGACCGCGCGTCGTTGGCCGAGTGGTTGAACCCCGGCGACAAGGAAGCCGGCGCCCTCGTCGAACAGATCCGCGCCGAGGCCTATGCCGTCGCGGGGCATTGGACCCTGCGCGAGGTGGCCTCGGCCGTGGGCAACGTCAGGAACGACGGCCCCGAGCTGACCGAGCCCCTCTCCGGGCTCCTCGCGGAGTAGCCGGCTGCCATGGACGCCCACGAGCTGGAGGAATTCACGCACCTGCGTCGTGCCCGGGACCTGATCGACCGCGACTTCGCCAGCCCCCTGGACGTGCCGACCATGGCATCCCGGGCCCTGATGTCGCCGGCCCACTTCTCCCGGCGGTTCAAGGCCGCCTACGGTGAGACGCCCTACGCCTACCTCATGACCCGCCGCATCGAACGGGCCATGGCACTGCTGCGCGGCGGGGTGAGCGTCACCGATGCCTGCATGGCCGTGGGCTGTACGTCGCTGGGGTCGTTCAGCTCGAGCTTCACTCAGATCGCCGGTGAGACCCCGACGCAGTACCGGGCGAGGGACCATGCGGCCATCGAGGCGATGCCCGGCTGCATCGCCCGGATCAACGCCCGGCCGTCGTCGGTCAAACCGAGCAGGATTCGAGAAGTGCGCCCGGCCGCCGAAGCCTAATCTTGGTGGCATGAACATTTCACTCAAGTACTGCCACGTCACCGTCCACGACGTGGACGAAGCCATCCCGTTCTACCGTGACGCCCTCGGCCTTGCGGTCCTCAACGACGTCGCCGGCGGCGGGCACCGGTGGGTCACCCTCGGATCCGACTCACAACCGAGCGCGGAAATCGTCCTGTCCAACCCGCATGCCGGGCGCTCCGAGCAGGACGGCAACGCCATGCAGGAACTGCTCGCCAAGGGTGTGCTCCCCATGACCGTTTTCACCACGGACGACGTCGATGCCCTCTTCGAGCGCGTTCGGGCCACGGGCGCCGAGGTACTCCAAGAACCGATCGACCAGCCGTGGGGTCCCCGTGACTGCGCTTTCCGCGATCCGTCGGGGAACATGGTGCGCGTCAACCAGGCCGCTTCCTGAGCGCGGCGAACCGGTCTATCGCCGACGGGGCACCGATTCCGGGGACCGCCGGCGAAGTCGCGTCACGACTTCTGGCCGCTGGGCAGTTTGAAGCCCACGAGGCGTCCTTCTTCCGCGACCAGGGTGATGCCCTGATCCGTGTTGTCGACGTCGATGACCGCTCCCACTGTGTAGCCTTTGGCCTGTTTGCCGTTGGCAGTGCAGGATGACAGGATCTTCCCTCCAGCCCCTGTGGACGGCGATTCCTCGTCGCGATCGATCGGCAGGTTGTAGTGGACCCTGCTGGAGCAGAAGAACGTTTCGCCAGCTGCGGCCTTCCGGGAATCGCCGCTGGAGGCGTCGATGACGACGTTGCCGACCGACGTGCCAGTGAGGACATAATCTCCTCGTCCGGCCGTTGGCCTGAGGAGTTCGTCGGTCTGGGCCAGCTTCACGGTTTTGGACTTCCAGGCGGCTTTTCCTGTGAGCGGGTCGTACCCGACGAGCCGGGCTTTGCCCTCGCGGTAAGTGTTCTTGCCGGGGACATGCACGCTTCCCGAGAGGAATTCGCATCGGACCGGGTACGCCTTCCCGTCGTGGAAGCGGGTTCCCGATGTACCCATATGGGAGCGGCACCACGGATGGGCGCCTCCTGCCTTCCACAGGACCTTTCCGGTCGTCGCCTGGATCCCGACCAGCACCTGGTCCGTTGCATCGATGTTGTAGGAGTCGAGCTCATCGAAGTCCTCGTCGCTCAAGTCGGGGCGTGGGCGAATGCCCACGGCACCAATGAAGAGGTTCTTCTTCTCCAGGTAGTCGAACGACCAACCCCAGCCGGTGCTGACGCCCGCCCCGAAGACTGAAGTCATGTTCTTCTGCCAGAGGATCTTGCCCTTGTCGGCGCGTGCAAGCCGTTGCGGATCGCCCCCTCTCACCACGAGGCCACCGGATCCGATTGGCTGGGCCTGCTCGCCGAGCGGGCTTGCTTCCTTGCCGTGCTTGACCTGTCCGGTGACCAGATCGACGTGCACGAGTTCCGTGATGTCGCCGGAAAGCCGCCACCGCCGGTAGCAGAGATCGGTTCCATCGTCGCATTCGTCGGGTCGGGAGGTGGCAAGTTCCGGGCTCTTTCCGCGGTAAACCTCCTTGCCTGTCTTCAGGTCGACGGCGACGGGAACCGTCCAGTTGTAGGTCCCGTAGTCCTCATCGGGAATATGCCCACGCTGGAGGAAGACGGCACGGACGTGCCCCTTGTTGTCTTCGGTGACAGCCGGGCCATTGACGATGCCGGCGCTAACGTAGCCCGGGTGGTAGTCCTTGCGCCACAGTTCCTTGCCGTTCTTGACGTTCAGGGCCACCAGTTCCATGAGCTGGCCCCCGCCGGTGATGACCAGGGCAACGCCGTCTTGCAGCACGGGTTGTCCGATGGGTTCCAGCTTCTTGGTCCAGACAGGCTTGATCTTCTCGGTACTGCGCGGGGCGATGGATTCGGCCTCAGCGGCTTTCGCTTTTTGGGTGTCCGAGGAAGCGGTGGTCTCTGGTGGTTGTGGTGCAGTCGTGCAGGCTGTGGTGAGGACCAGCGGAAGCAGTGCGAGTGAGACGAGGCCGGCGGCTATGCGTTTTCCCATGTCTCGACGCTAACGAGGCGCCGATGGCCAGAACAGGGATCCGCTGGAATGTGGATAACTTCGGTTCGGGGACGGGGAAGTGTGTTTCCTGCCATCGCAGACCAAGGGTGGCCGGAGTCATGCGCATGCATCGTGCCCGGTCAGCTGCCTGTTTTTCTGCCCAGATCCCAAAGTGTCGTACAGACTTCCTAATCTGATCTTGCTTAGAACATAGATTCGAATAGAATGGAGTGGTCGTCATGCCCCTGCGGATCCGCGGCCCCGTCCGTCACATAGTGCCCCGTGACCCACGTTGTTTTCCGGGGCGGTTTGGAGGTACCAGATGGGGCTTTTCACCCAGTCCGTCGACGTGGAATGCAGCACCGCAGGCCTGCCGCTGCGCCTGCGCTGGCAGGGACGGGAATACCGGGTTTCCGCCGATCCCGTCCGCTGGTTCGAGCGCCGGCGGTGGTGGGCCGAGGAGGTCCGCGCCGAACGTGGCCGCGGCCCGGGGCTCGTGGACCACGAGATCTGGCGCCTCCAGGTCAGGTTGGCCGGTCGTGGGCCGTTGCTCACTTTCGAGGTCTCCCGGGATGTGGAGAATGGCCGCTGGCGACTCATTCGCATCCACGACGCCTTGCTGGAGAGCGCGTGAGTTTCACCCACCTGAATGTGGCTTCCGCGTTCAGTGCACACTACGGGGTTTCCTGGCCGCAGGACCTGGCCCGCCGGGCGGCCACCGAGGGGGCCGATGCGTTGGCCGCCACCGAACGTGATGGCCTGTACGGCGCCGTCAAGCACCTCAAGGCCTGCCGGGAAACCGGCTTGGACCCCATTCTCGGGGTGAACCTGGCCGTGCTGGGTCCGGAAGCCGGAGTCCCGCGACACCCGGTTGCTGCGTCCCGTGGCCGTCCCCGGCTCCAGGTGCAAGGGAGGGTCATCGTGCTGGCCCGGGGGAATTGCGCCGGTGCCGGGTATCGCGCCCTGTGCCGGCTGGTTTCCCTGGCGCATGAGGGAACGTCGGCACACCGCGGCGGCACGGGAGGCAAGCTCATCGGGGTCACCCATGCCGAGCTGGCAACCTGCGCCGTCGACCCCGAGGAGGGTACGGTGCTGACGGTGTTGCTGGGACCGGATTCCGACGTCGGGCAGGCAGCCCTGCGGCGCGACCTGACCCGGGCGCGATCGGTCCTGGGAACGTGGCTGGCCCAGCTGGGCCGCGACGCGGTGCGCGTGGAACTGGTCACCCACCTGAACACCCCGGGCGAACGGCTCAGCAGCGCCCATGCCATCCGGATGCTCCGGGCCGCGCAGGACCTGGACGTGCCGGCGATCCTGACCAACGCCGTACGCTATGCCGAGCCCGATGGCGCCGCCACCGCAGACGTGCTCGACTCCGCCCGGGCGCTGAGCTCGCTGGAAACCCTGACCGACCTGCAACCCAACGGACAGGGGTGGCTCAAAAGCCCCGGGCGCATGCAGGCCCTGGCCCGGGAGCTCGCCCGGGAAGCGGGGGAGGGGGCGCTGGCTGCCGAACTGCTGCGTGCCACCGCGGCTTTGGCCGATTGGGCACGGATGGACCCCGTCGCGGACGCCGGCTGGGGGATCCCCGTCGTGCCCGAAGCCAGCGTCATCGGCATCACGGGACCTCCCGATGCCGAACTGGCCGCACGGTGCGAAGCGGGCATCACCCGGTTGCTGCCCGGCGACTCAGGGACCCGTAAGCTGCGGGACCGGTTGGCCCTGGAACTGGATACCATCACCGATCTGGGGTTCAGCACCTACTTCCTCACCGTCGCCGAGGTCAGTGCGATGATCGCCGACATGGGGGTGCGCAACGCCGCCAGGGGGTCGGGCGCCTCCTCCCTGGTGAACTTCCTGCTCGGCATCAGCCAGGTGAATCCCTTGGCACACGACCTGCTCTTCGAACGGTTCCTCTCCCGGGACCGGACCACCCTGCCCGATATCGACATCGACGTCGAATCCGCCGAACGGCATCGGGTCTACGAGCACATCTTCGAACGGTTCGGCTCCCAGCGGGTCACCTTGATGAGCATGCAGAACGGCTACCGCGCCCGCGGCGCCGTCCGTGATGCCGGGCAGGCGCTCGGCATGGAGGACAGCGAATTGGATGTGATCGCCAAGCAGCTATGGCGCTTCTCGGCCAGCAACTTCCGCGAGGCGCTGGAGGAGAAGCCCGAACTGCGGCCCTTCGCCGAGCGGATGGGCGCGGAACGGCAACTGGACCTGCTGGTGGACCTGACCGAACGCCTGGACCGGCTGCCCCGGCACATCTCCATGCATCCGTGCGGTGTCATCCTCGGCGACAACACCCTGCTGGATCGCACCCCGGTCCAACCCAGCGGGCTCGGCCTGCCGATGAGCCAGTTCGACAAGCACGACATGGACCCCATGGGCATGCTCAAGCTCGACGTCCTGGGAGTGCGCATGCAATCGGCGATGGCCTATGCCGTCTCCGAGGTCGTCAGGATCCACGGGGACGGCGAAACCGTGGCCACCGCCGGCTCCCATCCACGCGACCCCGGCGGTGCGCTGCCGGACTACCTCGACGCGGACGGGGCGATCGCCCTGGACCGCGTGCCGCTGGATGACGAACCGACGTACGAACTCATCCGCACCACCGACACGCTGGGGTGCTTCCAGATCGAGTCCCCGGGCCAACGCGAACTGATCGGCAAGCTCGCCCCGCGCGAGTTCAACGACTTGATCATCGACATCTCGCTGTTCCGGCCCGGCCCGATGCAATCGAACATGGTCAAGCCCTATCTGGAGAACCGGCATGGTTTCGCCCCGGAGAACTACCCGCACCCCGACCTTAAACCGGCGTTGGCGGAAACCCACGGGGTCACGGTCTTCCACGAACAGGTGCTGCGGATCTTCGATGTCATGACCGGCTGCGGCCTGGCCAAGGCCGATGTCTATCGTCGGCTGCTCGGCAACGAACAGGCTGAGCCACGGGTCGAGGAGCTCTACCGTGCCCGGGCCATGGAACGGGGCTATCCGCTGGGGGTGATCGACGAGGTCTGGAAGACGCTGAAGGCCTTCGGATCCTTCGGCTTCTGCAAGGCCCACGGTGCCGCCTTCGCGGTCCCCACCTACCAGTCCGCGTGGCTGAAGGCCCACCATCCCGAGGCCTTCCTCGCCGGCATCTGGGAGCACGACCCCGGCATGTATCCCAAACGGCTCCTGGTCGCCGAGGCCCGCAGGATGGGCATCCCGATCCTGCCCCTGGACATCAACCGCTCCGATGCCTCCTACCGGGTCGAGCGGGTCGCCGGCCTGCTGCCACCGGCCACCGTCCCACCGGTCTACCGCGCCCCGGGGACGACGCCTGCAGGGCGGCTGGGCATCCGCTTGAGCCTGAGCGGCATCCATGGTGTCTCGGGCACCGAGGTCACGCGTGTCGTCGCCGGGCAGCCCTATGATTCGCTGGCCGATGTGCGGGACCGCTCGGGCCTGAGCCGATCCTCCTTGCGAACGTACGCCGCCCTGGGGGCGTTCGACGGCCTCCAACAGGCAGCCGGCCGGGGCAACCGCGCCGATCTGATGGTCCACCTCGCCGGGCGTCCTGCCAAGACCCTGGCGCAACGCCACCGTCCGATCACCGGACAGCTCCCGCTCCCACTGGGGGATGTGGAACTGGGCGGGCTGGCGGTGGGGGCGGCCGAACCCAGCCTGGAGGAGACCGTCCGCACCGAACTGGACCTCATGGCCGTGGACGTCAGTGGCCACCTCATGTCCTCCCACGCACCCCTGCTCTCGAAACTGGGGACGACACCGGCGAAGGACCTGCTGGGGCTGCGCAACGGAACCGAGGTGCTGGTGGCGGGGGTCCGTGTCGCCACCCAGACGCCACCGATGCGTGGCGGACGCCGGGTGGTGTTCATTTCCCTGGATGACGGCACCGGCTGCGTGGACTGCACGTTCTTCCACGAGGCCCAGCAGAACTCGGGCCCCCTGCTCTTCGCCACCCGCCTGCTGCTGGTCCACGGCCTCACCCGGCGGACCGGGCCACGTGGGATCAGCCTGCAGGCACTGCAGGCCTGGGACCTGGCCGATCAGGGCTCGCTGCCGGCCCCAGGCCACCTGTCCGACCCCGCCCGGGTGAGGGAGACCTTCACCGGTCTACGGGGGAAAACCAAGGAGAACGACGGCGGTGCGCAGCCGCTGGCGCGGAGGATGGAGGCCGAGGACCTGGATCACCGGGGGCCCGGCAGCGTTCCGGAGGACTGGCCGGAATTCGACGTCGGATAACACGCCTATCGACCACGAAGTAGGCTGGGGACGGACCAGCCGATATGGCACATGAACGGGGAAACACCACATGACCAGCCCGGAACTCAGCGCGTGGCCCGCCAGTGATCCCCGCTACCGCAGGTCGGAGGAGTCCGCGTTCCTGGGGCGCGGCGCCGCGGTCTGGGAGCGCACGACGGCGCAAGTCCTCCGCTGGCGCGTGAAGACGGCCAGCGGATTCACCGTGGAATCGACCGAACCTGTAGCGCCGGGTGACCGCCTGGACATCCGCGTGCATCTGGTGGGCCGGGAGATCATCGAACCCGTGGAAGTCACCTCCGTGGTCATGGAACCCGACCGCGTCGGTTTCGCATACCAGACCAGGCCGGGGCATCCAGTTGACGGTGAAGAAGCCTTCATCGTGCACCGCCAGGACGACACGGTGAGCTTCACCGTCCGGTCCCTCACCCGGGCTGCACCCGAGCAGCCTTGGCGGACACTCTTCCCCCTCCTGCTCATCGCCCAGCGCATCGTACGCCGGCGGTACCTGCGCGCCCTGCGCTGACCGGGCCACCACGCCAGCCAGGGCCGCAGACGACGCACGGTCGGGGTCCGGCTAGCCCCGGTGGTCGGGCCCCGGCACAAGGTAGCCCGTCTCGTAGGCCAGCACCACGCACTGGATCCGATCGCGTAAATCCAGTTTGCCGAGGATCCTGGCAACGTGGGTTTTTACCGTCGCTTGGCTGAGGAACAGTTCCTGCGCGATCTCGGTATTGGACCATCCGCGCGCCAAGCGGGCGTAGACCTCGAGCTCGCGCGAACTCAGTTCGGAAAGTTCACGGGGGAGCCCACTCGTCGGGTGCGGCGCCGCCACGAATCGCTGGACCAGGCGTCTCGTCAGCACCGGGGACAACACGGCGTCCCCGCGGGCCACCATCCGGATCGCCCCCACCAGCTGTTCACGCGGAGCGTCCTTCAGCAGGAATCCACTGGCTCCCGCTTGCATCGCTTCGTAGACCAGGTCATCAAGGTCAAATGTCGTCAACACCAGCACGCGGGCCGGCGACCCCGAAGCGACCAACTGCCGGGTGGCTTCAAGGCCATCCATCTGCGGCATGCGCAGATCCATGAGAACCACATCGGGCGACCGTTCGGCGACCTGCCACAGGCACTCCCGTCCGTTTCCGCACACGCCCACCACCTCGATGTCTGCCTCGAGCCCTAGAATCATGTGGAAACCGGTCCGGACGAGTTCCTGGTCATCGCACAAAAGCACTCGGATCATGCCGACTCTCCTGGCAAAGGGATGCGGGCAACGACTGTATAGCCGCCGGAAGCCGATGACCCCGCGTCCAGCGAACCGCCGGCTGCCTGGACGCGTTCGCGCATGCCCATCAGCCCATGCCCGGTGGAGACACCAGGTGAGCGGGCGCCGGCGCCGGATGGTAGCCCGTTGTGCACTTCGATGCGCAAGTCGCCCCCGTCCTGGATGACCAGCACCCGCGTGGCAGCGTTTCCCGCGTGTACGCGGACATTGGTCAGCCCCTCCTGGATAATGCGGAAGACGGCGAGTTCGATCCCTGCCGCGATTCGCGCCCGGACGCGGACGGTCAAATCAACGGGCAGCCCCGAGCTCCGGAACCCCTCGACAAGTGCTGGCACGTCCTCCAACCCGCGGGCGGGCTGAAGCCCCGTATCGCTTCCCTCATCGCGCAGGACCTTCAGCAGCTGGCGCATGTCAACGAGCGCGTCCCGGGCACTGGCCCTAATGGCCAACAGCGGGGCGGCAGCACGTTCCGGAGCCGTGGCCAGGACAGCCTCCGCCGCGTCCGATTGAACGGCGATCTCACTGAGGCTGTGGGCAACGATGTCATGCAGTTCGCGGGCAATGCGTGCCCGTTCCCCGACCACGGCGAGCCGTGCCATCTCTTCCTGGTGGTCCTGCGCATCGAAGGCCTCGGCGCGCCATTTGTGCGTCGCCCTGCCAAACATCCATACGCCTCCGAAAACCAGGGTGTCGAAGGCGTAGTCGTTTCCGGCGTCGAGGGCTTCGCCGAAGAACTGGCCGACCAAAACGACGGCAAGTCCCACCAGGGCAGCGCCTTCGGCCCGCTCCGCGGCAACGGTGTACGCAGTGACCAGAAAGACGAAGAGTGCCCAGAGCGTGCCTGATGAGCTGCCGGTGAACAACGCCTGGGCGATGGCCAGAACTGTGATGAGCGAAGTAACGGATAATGGATATCGTGTTCTCGCCGCCAACGGGAGGGTGCTGGCAATGGCAATCGGAATGGTCACGGCGAGGGGCGTTTCACGCACAGCACCCGTGACCAAACCGCCCACGGCAAATACGCAGAGCGCACCCGCCACGAAGACATCGGTGACGGGTAACGGACCGAGCATGCGTCGAGGCATCCTGCGTGGCATGGCCTGATCCTAGAACCGGGAGTGGCAGGCGGCAACACCACGGGGACTAGGGAAAAGTGGCCACGAGGATGAGCGGATTCGCCCGGATGGACGACGCGCGGTGCCATCCGCAGTTGGCAATCTGGGGTCATGAAAACCTCCAGATATACCCAGACCGCGATCGCTGGGCTGTTGCTCGGCCCGTTCCTCTTCTCATTAGCTGACGTATTCCGTCGGATGGTGGTGCCGTCCAGCACCACGTCCGGATTGGCCATGCTCGAGTCCGTGGGCCAACACCACGTTCTGTGGCTTGCAGCCGGGACGCTGAGCCTCCTGGCCTCGTTCTGTTTTCTTCCGGGCCTGGCGGGGGTAATCGCTACTGCGCAGGGGCCCGGACGCCGGACGACGCTTACCGGGGCGGTCATCCTGGGCATCGGGGCTGTCGCATCCGTCGGGCACGCAGTGGCGTTCTACACCAGCTACGCCCTGTATTCGGCGGCGGCGACACCGTTGGCCGCCGTCGCCGCGCAGGACGACGCCTCTGAACGGTACCCCCTGCTCATCGGCCTGGTAGCGCTATTCATGATCGGCATGATGCTCGGGACGGTCATCATGTTGGTTGGACTGTGGCGGGCCCGCCGGGTGCCGTTCTGGGCAGTGCTTGCGGGACTCGTGTTTGTCGTCTGCGGCTCCCTCGACGGAGTACCGGCCGGCGTGGTTGGCCTCGTTGCCGCGCTGGCGGCATTTGCCCCAGCGGCGCTGTCGATCCCCGGAAAGAGGTCGCCGGTGCGCCGTGTGGTTCGCTCGAAGTTGACCTGAGGTCGGTCGACGGCACGGCACCGCGGCGTTCTGCAAGGAAGTCCGTGGAAGGTGCCGCCACCATGGTGTCCTCCGTCGTCGCGCCCGACCGGATTGGTTCGGGCGCTGAGGCTTCCGTTAAGCTGGATCCCGGCTGGCTGTGGTCACCGTATGCCGCAAGTCATGAAGCCCCCAACGAACCAGGAGACCCACGTGTCAGAGCAGATCACCCTCAGCGTCGACGGAGCACAGCGAGAGGTGGCGGCGGGCACTACCGGCGCCGAGCTGTACTTCGATGACCGTGACGTCGTTGTCATGCATGTCGATGGGGTCCTGCGCGACCTGTCCCGCGAACTCGAGGCGGGCACCGCCGTCGAGCGCGTCACGATCGATTCCCCGGCGGGCCTGGAGGTGCTGCGCCACTCGACCGCACACGTGATGGCCCAGGCCGTCCAGCAGCTGCGCCCCGGGGCCAAGCTCGGCATCGGCCCCTACATCACCGACGGCTTCTACTTCGACTTCGACGTCGAGGAGCCGTTCACGCCCGAGGACCTGAAGGCCCTCGAGAAGATGATGCTCAAGATCGTCAACCAGAACCAGAAATTCGCCCGCCGCGTCGTCGGCGAGGACGAGGCCCGCCTGGCCATGGCCAACGAGCCCTACAAACTCGAGCTGCTGGGCAAGTCCAGCGATGCCGACGAGGTCGGCGAGGGTGCCAACATCGAGGTGGGCGCCGGCGAGATCACGATCTACGACAACGTCGACCGCAAGTCCGGGGACACCGTCTGGTGCGATCTCTGCCGCGGTCCGCACCTGCCCAACACCAAGCTGATCTCCAACGCCTTCGCCCTGACGCGCACGGCGGCCGCCTACTGGCTGGGCAACGACAAGAACAAACAGCTCCAGCGCATCTACGGCACCGCCTGGCCGACGAAGGCCGACCTGAAGGCGTACCAGGAGCGGTTGGCCGAGGCCGAGCGCCGCGACCACCGCAAGCTGGGCGCGGAATTGGACCTCTTCTCCTTCCCCGACGCGCTCGGTTCCGGCCTGCCGGTCTTCCACCCCAAGGGCGGCATCATCCGCCGGGCCATGGAGGACTACTCGCGCCAGCGCCATGAGGAAGCCGGATACGAGTTCGTCTACACCCCGCACATCACCAAGGGCCACCTCTACGAAATCTCCGGCCACCTGGACTGGTACCGCGACGGCATGTTCCCCCCGATGCACGTCGACGAGGAACTCAACGAGGACGGATCGGTGCGCAAACCCGGGCAGGACTACTACCTGAAGCCGATGAATTGCCCGATGCACAACCTGATCTTCGCTTCCCGCGGACGGTCCTACCGCGAGCTGCCCTTGCGGATGTTTGAGTTCGGTTCCGTCTACCGCTACGAGAAGTCCGGCGTCGTGCACGGGCTGACCCGCGTGCGCGGCATGACCCAGGACGACGCCCACATCTACTGCACCCGTGAACAGATGAAGGGCGAACTCACCACCACGCTGCAGTTCGTCCTGGACCTGCTCAAGGACTACGGACTGAACGACTTCTACCTCGAACTCTCCACCAAGGATCCCGAGAAATACGTCGGCAGCGATGACGCCTGGGACGAGGCGACCCGGACCCTGGAAGAGGTCGCCACCGCGTCCGGCCTCGAGCTGGTCCCGGATCCGGGCGGAGCAGCCTTCTACGGCCCGAAGATCTCCGTGCAGGCCCGTGACGCCATCGGGCGCACCTGGCAGATGTCCACGATCCAGCTGGACTTCAACCTGCCGGAGCGTTTCGACCTGGAATTCCAGGCAGCCGACGGATCCCGCCAGCGGCCGGTCATGATCCACCGCGCGCTCTTCGGCTCCGTGGAGCGCTTCATGGGTGTGCTGATCGAGCACTACGCCGGAGCGTTCCCGGCATGGCTGTCGCCCGTCCAGGTCCTCGGGGTGCCGGTGGCCGAGACGTTCAACGACTACATCCAGGACATCGTGGCCCAGCTCAAGGCCCGCGGCATCCGGGCAGACGCGGATCTGGGCACCGAACGGTTCCCGAAGAAGATCCGCAACGCCTCCAAGGAGAAGGTGCCTTTCGTGCTCATCGCCGGTGGCGAGGACGTGGAGGCGGGTGCCGTTTCCTTCCGCTTCCGCGACGGCAGCCAGGACAACGGCGTGCCGGTGGCCGAGGCGATCGAGCGCATCGTCGCCGCCGTGAAGAACCGGGAGGCCTAGTCCATGGGGACCCCGGAACACGACGAGGAGATCACCGACGACTTCGAACTGGCCGGGGTCCCGGACTCCTTCCAACGGCTCTGGACGCCATACCGCATGGCGTACATCAAACGCGGCCAGGGCCAGGTCACCGACGAGCAGGACTGCCCGTTCTGCACCGGTCCGCTGCGCAGCGACGAGGAGTCGCTCATCGTGCACCGCGGCAAGACCGCTTTCGTGGTGCTCAACCTCTTCCCCTACAACTCCGGACACCTGCTGGTGTGCCCGTACCGGCATGTCCCGGACTACACGGACATCACCGTGGAGGAGACGGCCGAGATGGGTGCCCTGGCCCAGCAGTCCATGCGTGTGCTGCGAGCGGTGGCCAAGCCAACCGGCTTCAATCTGGGCATGAACCAGGGGGTCTCCGGTGGAGCGGGGATCGCGGCACACCTGCACCAGCACGTGGTCCCGCGCTGGAGCGGGGACGGGAACTTCTTCCCGATCATCGCCCAGACCAAGGCCATCCCGGCCGTCCTCGGTGACATCCGCAAGGACATCGCCGAGGCCTGGGCGGACCACCAATAGGACGCCGAGTGCCAGCGTTGCCCCGTCGCCCGCCGTGGCGTGGCGGAGCGGAGACTTCCCATTGCTTACTCGCGGCGTCACCGTGGACGGTGGTGGGCGGCACAGAGGCTTAGGATGGAACGTACTTTCCCACCGTTTTGAAAGGACCCGACGTGTCCAGCACTGAAAACACCCCCGCGCAGCCTTCCACCACAGGCAGCTCCCGGGTGAAGCGCGGCATGGCCGAGATGCTCAAGGGAGGCGTCATCATGGACGTCGTCACCGCAGAGCAGGCCCGCATCGCAGAGGATTCCGGCGCCGTGGCCGTAATGGCCCTCGAGCGGGTTCCGGCCGATATCCGCGCCCAGGGCGGCGTTTCGCGCATGTCCGACCCCGACATGATCGACAGCATCGTCGCGGAAGTATCCATACCCGTGATGGCCAAGGCCCGGATCGGCCACTTCGTCGAGGCCCGGGTCCTGCAGTCCCTCGGCGTCGACTACATCGACGAGTCCGAGGTCCTGACCCCCGCCGACTACGTGAACCACATCGACAAGTGGGACTTCACCGTCCCCTTCGTCTGCGGAGCCACGAACCTCGGGGAGGCGCTGCGCCGCATCAACGAGGGTGCCGCAATGATCCGTTCCAAGGGCGAGGCAGGCACCGGCGACGTCTCCAACGCCACGGGCCACATGCGCAAGATCCGCTCCGAGATCGCCCGCCTGTCCTCGCTGCCCGAGGACGAGCTCTACGTTGCGGCCAAGGAGCTCCAGGCCCCGTACGAGCTGGTTCGTGAAATCGCCCAGACAGGCAAACTGCCCGTCGTGCTGTTCACCGCCGGCGGCATCGCCACCCCGGCCGACGCGGCGATGATGATGCAGCTGGGCGCTGACGGCGTGTTCGTCGGCTCGGGCATCTTCAAGTCCGGAAACCCGGCAGAGCGTGCTGCCGCCATCGTGAAGGCCACGACCTTCCACGACGATCCGAGCGTCATCGCCCAGGTCTCCCGTGGACTGGGCGAGGCCATGGTCGGCATCAACGTCGAGGAGCTCCCGGAGCCGCACCGGCTCTCCGAAAGAGGCTGGTAAAAGAGGCAAATCCGGACTCACGCCGCCTCTGTTTTGCTGCGTGGGTCCGGGTATGGTCCCCCGTTGGTCGTCACCCGATGCCGTGGTCCAAGATTGATGACACACTGACACACTGATACAAGTCGGCTGGTGGCCAGAGAAACGCATGCGGCTGGATGCTGCGCGATTCAGCTCGGCCCGCAGACGGTAACGAGTCCTGCTTCGAGGCTTACATGACATCATTCGAACTTAGATGTCCTGGACAATGACCGAATTGGGCTGTTCATAAAGCGTTCGAGCCGCACCTGCCCGGGTGCCCTATGTGCCCCCAATTGGCTGGGTGCAGGGTGTCGCGCATCGGCGCGGGACTCGTCCCGCCCCGTTGCTTCCCCGAGATTTATAGGTCAATTTTCGGCGCAGCCGAGGCAAACGACAGCTTTCGCTCGCGAGACCGACCTTGATCTGGCCCGGACGGCCCGGCGACACGGGCGTGTAGCGCTCTTGAGGTTGTGCATGCCTGTCGCGCGCGATGGAACAATATAGAAGACTGCACCTGCCTCCCGGTCCCGGTTGGCGTGGTACGTGCCCGATCAAGGCGTCGTGGTGCGTCTCGAGCCGACGAACTCGTCGCTCGTTTACAGAAAGGCCTTAGGCGTGATCAATCACTCCGTCAGCCACACGCGTATTGTGGCGCTCATCTGGAACATCGCTGACGATGTCCTGCGTGATCTCTATGTCCGCGGCAAGTACCGCGACGTGATCCTCCCTTTCATCGTCCTGCGGCGGCTCGACAGCGTTCTTGGCCCGACGCGTGATGAAGTGATGAAAATGAAGAAGATGCTCGATGACGCCGGCATCGCCGATCAGGATGCTCCGCTCCGGGACGCGGCCAAGCAGGACTTCTACAACACTTCTGGATACTCGCTGCAGGACTTGCGGCATGTGTCGAACTCGACGCGTCTTCGGCAAAACTTCGAGGCGTACCTTGATGGATTCTCGCCAAACGTTCAGGAGATCATCGACAACTTCGAGTTCCGTAATCAGCTGCCGCGTCTGACCAAGGCGGATGCGCTTGGTGCATTGATCGAGAAATTCCTCGCGCCTGATCTTGACCTCTCGCCGACGGGGCTCGATAACCATGGGATGGGCACTGTCTTCGAGGAGCTCGTGCGTCGTTTCAACGAGGAGAACAACGAGGAGGCCGGAGAGCACTGGACTCCGCGCGACGCGGTGCGGTTGATGACAAGGCTGATGTTCGAGCCCATCGCGGACGCGATTCCCTCAGGCACCTATCGCCTCTATGACGGCGCGATGGGTACCGGCGGCATGCTGACCGTCGCTGAGGAGACGCTTAAGCATCTGACGGAGCGCTCAGGCAAGAAGGTGTCAACCCACTTGTATGGCCAGGAGATCAACGCCGAGACCTACGCGATCGCAAAGGCCGACCTGATTCTCAAGGGCGATGGCAGGGCCGCCGACAACGTAGTCGGCGGTCCCGAATACTCGACGCTTTCAAACGACGCGTTCGCTGGGCAGGAGTTCGACTTCATGCTCTCGAACCCGCCCTACGGCAAGAGCTGGAAGACTGACCAGGATCGCCTCGGCGGCGCGAAGAAGATCATCGACCCCCGCTTCGTGGTCACTCACGACAACGACAGCGAGTACTCCCTCGTCACCCGTAGCAGCGACGGGCAGCTGATGTTCCTTGCGAACCTGATCTCGAAGATGAAACAGGGCACCGAGCTGGGTTCCCGGATCGCGTCAGTCCACAATGGTTCTTCCCTGTTCACAGGCGACGCAGGGCAGGGCGAGAGCAACATCCGTCGCTGGATCATCGAGAACGACTGGCTCGAAGCGATCGTCGCTTTGCCGCTCAAAATGTTTTACAACACCGGTATCGCAACCTACGTGTGGGTGCTCTCCAATCGAAAGAACGAGCGCCGTAAGGGCAAAGTGCAACTCGTCGACGCCACTGGCTGGTCGACGCCGCTTCGGAGGAACCTCGGTGAGAAGGGCGTTGAGGTCAGCGCGACTGACGCTGACAAGGTGCTTGAGGCGTTTACCGCATTCGACCAGTACGACGACACCGATCGCTCCAAGGTGTTCGACGGAGTCGACTTCGGTTACCAGAAGATCACCGTGGAACGACCGCTCCGCATCGTCGGCGTCGATCCCAACCGTGTATACACGGCTAAGGAGATCAAGCAGCTCAAGGAAGAGGGCGTGCGCGATGCGACTGCGCCGCCGGTCATCAAGAAGCGGCTCCCTCACGCTGCCATGCCTGACCCGCTGTACGGCCGACACGAGGTGATCTTCGACGGGCGACCTCGCGTGGTGGAGTACGAGCCCGACACCGAGCTCCGCGACGCCGAGCAGGTGCCGCTAACTGAGCCGAAAGGCGGCTACGCCGATGGAATCGAGGCGTTCTTCCGCCGCGAAGTCACGCCCTACGCACCGGATGCCTGGATCGATGCGTCGAAGACCAAGATCGGCTACGAGATCTCCTTTACTCGCCACTTCTACAAGCCCGCGCCGATGCGCACGCTAGTGGAGATCCAGGCCGACATCCGAGCGCTCGAAGCTGAAACCGATGATCTGATCGCAGAAATCGCGGGAAGTGAAGCATGAGTGAGCGCGGGAACAGCATCGACGGTGTCGCAAAGACGATCGCCGAAGTGCTGAAGGACAAGAAGTACTCGATCGACTACTACCAGCGCGAGTACAAGTGGGAGACGAAGCAGCTCGCGGATCTGGTGACCGACCTAACGGGGAAGTTTCTTCAACTCCACAGCCCGGGCCACAAGCGGACAGCGGTCGGGGGATACCCCGGCTATTACCTCGGGTCCATCATCGTCTCGCAGAAGGGTAACCAGCCGTTCGTCGTTGACGGTCAGCAGCGGCTCACCACGCTAACACTGTTCCTCACCTATCTGCGTCGTCTACAGAGCGATCTTGGCACCCCTGGGGTGAAGATCGATGAGCTGATTTACTCCGAGTCCTACGGCGAGAAGTCGTTCAACCTCGATGTCGCCGACCGCAACGACTGCATGCAGGGCCTGTTCGAGGAAGGCGAGTACGACGCACCACCCGAGTCCGTCGAATCAGTGAACACACTCGTCGCTCGGTACAGCGAGATCGACAGTCTTTTCCCGAACGAACTCAAGGGCGGCGCGTTGCCCTACTTCATCGATTGGCTCAAAGACCGAGTCCAAATCGTGCAGATCACTGCCTACAACGACGACGACGCATACGCAATCTTCGAAACGATGAACGACCGCGGTCTCAAACTCACGCCAGCTGACATGCTCAAGGGCTACTTGCTCGCGAACATCGACGACGGCACGCCGCGCGCGAAGGCCAACGACCTATGGCGCTCCTGGATGCGCCGGCTGGATGATCTCGGCGAAAGCCTCAGCTCGGACTTCCTGAAAACCTGGCTGCGAAGCCAGTACTCGACCAAGATCCGTGAGCGCAAGAAGGATGCGAAGCCCCAGGACTGGGACCGCATCGGCACCGAGTTTCACCGGTGGCTCCGCGGAGATTCCAAACGCATCGGCCTCACCTCCTCCGACGCATTCAGCACATTTGTCTCGAGTGACCTCGCCTTCTACGCGCGCCAGTACGAGCGCGTGACCCGGGCCGAGGCATCTTTCGATCCCGCGAGCCCGCTGCGGTTCATCCGATTCAACGCCGACCATCGCTTCACTCTGCAGGACCAGATGCTGCTCGCTCCACTGCGTATTGACGATGACGCCGCGAGCATCGATACCAAGCTCGAGATCGTCGGGCGCTTCATAGACATCCTGCTCGCATGGCGCATCTGGAACTTCCGCGCCACCGACTACTCGACGTTGCAGTACGGCATGACCGCGCTCATGTTCCGCATCCGCGGGCTCAGCAACACCGACCTCGCTCGCGAGTTGCACCGATACCTCCTCAGCGAGAGTGAGACGTTCGACTCTAACGACGACCTCCTCGTGCACCAGCAGAACCGCGGCCAGCTCCACAAGGTCCTTGCTCGTATTACCGACTACATCACCACACAGTCAGGGCAGGCATCGAACTATGTCGAACTCACCGGCGGCACAGGCGTAAAGTACGAGGTCGAACATATCTGGGCAAACCACCCCGAACGCCACACCGACGAGTTCGCCCACGAGACTGACTTCGCCCGGCACCGGAACCGCATTGGGGATCTGCTTCTGCTCCCGAAACAGCACAACGGCAGCTACAACGACGACAATTACGAGCAGAAGCGGCCCCGATACTTCTCTCAGAATCTGCTGGCGGCGTCACTCGATCCGCAAGCCTACGTGAAGAACCCGGGCTTCGTTCGGTTCGTGCGTAGTAGCGGGCTCGACTTCTGCCCCTACGATGCGTTTACCGCTATGTCAGTCACCGAGCGAGGTGGCCTGTACAGAGCCATCGCCAAGCATGTGTGGAATCCTGAGGATCTCCTTCGCTCCGCCGGGTTGGCGGAAGCGGAGTGATGTTTCGAGACTTGCCGAGCTACGACCGATACGCCACGAACGAGAGTTCATGGCTGGGGCCTCTACCGACGAATTGGATAACACAGCGTACGAAGTCCCTACTGACCGAACGGGTCGCAAAAGGGTATCCCGAAGAGCCACTCCTCGCGGCGACGCAAAGCCAAGGCGTGATTAGAAAGTCCGACTATGGCACTCGAACGGTCACAGCATCTAAGGACCTCCATCTGCTAAAGCTCGTCGAAGTCGGCGACTTTGTGATCAGTTTGCGCTCTTTTCAGGGTGGAATTGAGCGGTGCTACCACCGGGGAATCATCTCCCCCGCCTATACGGTGCTGACAGCCAGATCTGCTGAATATCGGGAATACTTGACCTATTTGTTCAAGTCGAAGCCGTTTGTCAGCTCGCTGGCGCTCGCGGTTACTGGGATAAGGGAAGGCCAGAACATCGACTATTCGACGTTGGCTGTTGATTTACTCCCGGTGCCGCCCGCGGAGGAGCAAGCGGCGATAGTGAATTACCTCGCCCACGCCAACGCCCGCATCAACAAGGCCATCGCCGCCAAACGCCGACTCATATCCCTCCTCGAAGAGCAGACAAACGTCCAACAGGCAGCGCTTTTCAGCGGTCTGGGTCAGAAACAACGCCTAGCCAACATAGTTTGGGAAGGCCCAACTAATGGGGTCTCACCAGAGATTTCCGAACGTGGTGATCTCCAAACAATGAGCATCTCGGTCGTCCGAAACGGCCTAGTTGATGTTCGGGAGCCGGACATCAAGTATGTGGAGCGCGCGGCAATTCGAGATGTCAGCAAGTACACGTTACGAGCAGGTGATGTCCTTATCGTGCGTGGAAACGGGAACCTCAAGCTCGTGGGACGTGCAGGCCGAATTCCTGCTGACATGCCGGACCGGATCTTTCCAGACCTCCTAATGCGGATCCGGTTGCGGACGGGGGTTGATTCCCGATTCATTGCGGCAGCCCTAAACTCGCCGTCGGTTCGAGAACAGATCGAGGAGACCAGCCGCACTGCCGTAGGCACTTACAAGCTAAGTGGCGCAGATGTTAGGGGGCTACGAGTGCCAGTGCCTGATTTGGGCGTCCAACTAGGGATCGTCCGGGCGCTAGAAACGATCGATGTCAACTTCACTCAGGTCACGGTTAAATTGTCCCGTGAAATATCCCTGCTCCAGGAGTTCCGTACCCGGCTCGTCGCCGATGTCGTGACGGGCCAAGTTGACGTTCGTGCGATCGCAGCTGCGTTGCCCGACGCACCCGAATCGTTCGACAACCTGATCACTGCGGGCGATGATGATCTCGAGGAAGCACTGAGTGAAGGCGAGGAGTGAGAATGCAGCATCTCAATGAGGAGAGCCTGGAAACGCTCATTGTCGAACAGATGAGCGAAGGCGGCTGGACCGAGGGCGCGCCTGGCGACTACGTGGCCTCCTATGCACTCGATCTCGGACATTTCGCCGCGTTCATCGAATCGACCCAGCCTGAACTTGTCGAGCCGCTCGGGCTCGCAACAGAGAATCCCACACGTCATAAGTTCCTCGCCCGGCTACAGGGAGAAATCACGCGGCGTGGGGTGGTCCACGCGTTGCGCAACGGGATCGATCATCACGGACAGCACATTGACTTGTACTACCCAAAACCTGCGGACGGGAACCCGAAGGCGGCTGGGCATTTCGCTGCGAACCGGTTTGTAGTAACCCGCCAAGTGCACCATAGTGTCAGCAACACCGGCGATGCCGTTGACCTCGTGGCGCTCGTCAACGGTCTGCCGGTGTTCACGTTCGAGCTGAAGAACAACATCACGAACCAGACAGTTGAAGATGCGGTGCAGCAGTACCAGCGTGACCGCGACCCTCGCGAGCCTCTGTTTGCGTTTGGGCGGACGATCGCGCACTTCGCTCTTGACGATCAGCGCGCACGGTTCTGCACCGAGCTCAAGGGAACTTCATCGTGGTTCCTCCCGTTTGACCAGGGGTTCAACGATGGCGCGGGTAATCCGCCGAATCCTGATGGGGTCATGACGGACTATCTGTGGCGGCGGGTGCTCTCTCCGCAAAGCCTCGCGGGAATCATCGAGAACTACGCGCAGATCGTGGTCGAAAAGAACTCGAAGACCAACAAAAAGGTATTGAAAGCGATCTTCCCCCGGTACCACCAGCTCGACGTCGTGCGCCAACTCTTGTCCGATGTCGAGGCGAATGGTGCTGGTCGGAAGTATCTCATTCAGCATTCCGCCGGGAGCGGGAAGTCGAACTCGATCGCCTGGCTGACTCACCAGCTCACCGAGGCCACACATGCCGGTCGAATCGCGTTCGACTCGATCATTGTCGTCACCGACCGCATCATCCTTGATAGCCAGCTCACGCAGACCATCAAGTCGTTCCTGCAAGTGGGGTCGACCGTGGTCCATGCCGACCGGTCCGGAGATCTTCGGCGGGCAATCACGGCGGGCAAAAAGATCATCGTCACCACGGTGCAGAAATTCCCATTCATCCTGGATGACATCGGAGCGGACCACCGCGACCGTAGGTTCGCCATCGTCATCGACGAGGCGCACTCTTCCCAGGGGTCGAAGTCCTCAGCGGCCGTCTCGCGTGCGCTCGCTGGCGTTGAGGCCGACGAGGAGGACAGTGTCGAGGACCAGATCAACCGGATCATCGAGGGCAAGAAATTGTTGTCGAACGCGAGTTATTTCGCCTTCACCGCGACGCCGAAGAACAAGACGCTCGAGATGTTCGGTGAGCCAGTACCCAACGCTGAAGGTGGCACGGGCTTCCGGCCGTTCCACTCGTACACCATGAAGCAGGCGATCCAAGAGGCCTTCATCGTCGATGTCCTCGCCAACTACACACCCGTCGGCAGCTACTACAAGCTGATGAAAACCGTCGAGGATGATCCAGAGTTCGACGCGAAGCGCGCCTCGAAGAAGTTGCGTGCCTACGTCGAGGGCAACGAGCATGCGATCGCGCAGAAGACCGACATCATGGTCGAGCACTTCCTCGCCCAGGTGGTCACGAAGCGCAAGATCGGCGGCCAGGCGCGGGCTATGGTCGTGACCTCGTCGATCGCTCGGTGCATCGAGTACTTCCACGCGATCCGTGAGGCGCTCGCTGCGCGCAAGAGCCCGTACCAGGTAGTCGTCGCGTTCTCCGGCGAGCACGATTACAAAGGCTTCAAGGTTACCGAGGCGAGCTTGAACGGCTTCGCCTCCAATGCGATTGCTGAGAAAGTGAAGACCGATCCGTACCGGATTCTTGTTGTCGCGAATAAGTTCCAGACGGGCTACGACGAGCCGCTCCTGCACACGATGTACGTCGACAAGACGCTTTCGGGGGTGTTGGCTGTGCAAACGCTATCTAGGCTAAATCGGGCCCATCCCGCCAAGCACGACACGTTCGTGCTCGACTTCGCTAACGACGCCGACGAAATCCAACGCGCGTTTGAACCCTATTACCGCACCACGGTGTTGGCAGAAGAGACCGACGCGAATAAGCTGCATGATCTGATCAACGCCCTTGACACGTTCGGCATCTACACGCC
Organism: Arthrobacter sp. ASL1; assembly: GCF_056680475.1. Taxonomy (NCBI): domain Bacteria; kingdom Bacillati; phylum Actinomycetota; class Actinomycetes; order Micrococcales; family Micrococcaceae; genus Arthrobacter; species Arthrobacter sp. ASL1. The sequence goes on along the minus strand of NZ_CM155284.1, from coordinate 362,998 downwards.
TGAGCAAGTGGACGAGTTCGTCACCCGCTACCTGGCGGGGGAGATTCGTGACCGGCTCGACCCGCTGCTGGATACTAGCGTCGCAGAGTATATCGAGCTCCCCGATGAAGACGACCAGGTGATGTTCAAAGGCCATGCGAAGGCGTTCCTGCGCACCTACAACTTCCTGTCCAGCGTCCTTCCTTACGGAAGTAGCGAGTGGGAGAAGCGTTTGATTTTCCTCGATCACCTAGTGCCGAAGCTGCCGGCTCCGAAGGAGGAAGACCTCGCTGCGGGTATCCTGGCGAACATCGACTTAGAGTCTTACCGGGCTGAGAAGCACACCGCGATTAAGATCGTTCTTGATGACGAAGATGGCACCCTTGACCCGGTTCCGGCCGCCGGTGGAGGGCACCGTGCGGACCCGGAACTCGAGAAGCTCTCGGCGATCGTGCGGAGCTTCAACGATCATTTCGGCAATATTGACTGGAACGACGCCGACCGAGTCGAGCGATTCATCACCGAAGAGATCCCAAAGCTCGTCGCAGAAGACGAGGCCTACAAGAATGCGCAGGCAAACGACGACCCCGTGAACGCCCGCGTGGAAAGCGATCGCGCCCTCAGCCAGGTCATGTTGCGACTCATCGCCGATGACACCCAGCTCTTCAAGGAATTCCAGGACAACGGCAGTTTCAAGCGGTGGCTCGCCGAGGTCGTGTTCAATACGACTTACCGGAAGAGCGCATGAGGACTTGCCTCCTCAGAGATCGATGATGAGAGGAGATCCATATGTTCAATTGGCTGGGGTGGGTGGCGATAGCTGTGGCGATCGTTGCCGTCCCCGTCGCGGTGTGGGCGACTAGGCGGTGGGGCAATCGCCGGGCGCTTCTAGACTTTTTCGTTCGAGCCGACCCGATTCTTCCCGAAGACGTGCGTCCTGGGTTGCTGGAAGTCAGATACCGCGATATTGCCGTTGACCTTCCGTACCTCGTGAGCGTCGAGTTTAGGAATTCTGGACCTCGAGACTTGGCGTCCACTCATTTCGACGGAGGCAGGCCAATCACGGTGCGCTTCAGTCAGACGTTCTTCGGACTGACCCGGGTTGATGGAAGCCCGCGTCTCACATCTCCGGAGATTGGTTCCCCGGCGGATCTAGCGGTCATAGGTATCGAGCCTATGTTACTGAAACGGGGATCTCGGTGGTCATTCAGTGTGATCACGAACGGACCTGTCGAGGTTGCGGTGGATGCACCGCTGATTGACACCGATATTCGAGAACTGGGCGGCGATGAGCGGCCCGAAATTCCTGTGCGGCTTTCGATCCTGGGCGTCTCGATCGACGTGTCAGTCCCGCTGGGGCGGCCCCGCCGATTCGAGCGGCGATAACCGCGGCCGGCTAGATATTGCGCGCCGACGAGCGTTCTTGTCGGATCAGAGGCCCCTAGGCTGAGGCGTGCAATCATAGTGTCGGTGCCCGCTGGCAGAATGGTCCTGAACCGGGAACGCCCGGGCGAACGAGACCGGGAGTGTCCCATGGTGCAGCGTGCATTTATCAGCTTCGACTACGACAATGACGCCAGGCTCAAGGACCTGCTGGTTGGACAGTCTAAGAATCCCGACTCGCGCTTCGAGATCCATGACTGGTCCCTCAAGGAGCCTTCCAGCGACTGGGAAGGCAGGGCGCGACGGCAGATAAGGGCTAGCGGCCTTGTCATTGTGCTCTGCGGCAAGGAAATGAGTTCGGCGACCGGCGTGGCGATAGAGTTCGCCATCGCGCAGGAGGAGGGCGTCCCCTACTTCCTGCTGGCCGGCTACATTGACGGCTCGACGATGCCGAACACGGCGAAGCCCAACGACAAGCTATACAAGTGGACCTGGGACAACTTAAAGTCGCTAGTCGGCGGCGCGCGGTGAAGGGGAAGTCGCCTGACCCGCGGGTGATGGAGGCGTACAGGCTTGCCGTCGAGATGGCGGACAGGATGTCGGCGCGGCGCGCCGTCGCCAACGCCTTCTTCCTCACCATCAACACGGCTCTCGTGGCCGTAGTCGGGCTGCGCACCGAGGCCATGGGATCCGTTTTGCCGTCCGTCGCGGTTTGCGCCGCGGGCGTCGTGGTGGCGGTGTGCTGGTGGTTCCTCCTCCAGAATTACCGCCGACTCAGCGAAGCAAAGTTCGTCGTCATCAATCGGATCGAGGACGAGCACTTGCCTGTCAAGGTGTTCAAGGATGAGTGGGTCGCGCTCGTGGGCGACAGCCCGCCCGCAGGCAGGGCGGACAGAGTGAAGTCCGGACTCAAACAGCTCGGCGGGATCGAGCGCCTCGTGCCGATCGTCTTCGGCCTGTTGTATGTCGCGCTCCTCTTGAGCAGGGTGGTCTCTTGAGCACCTACCTGGAGCGCGACGCTGATTTGATCAAAGATTGCCTCCCGGAAGGTACCGAAGTGCCAGACGACGCCGCCGATCTCTTCCTGATGTATGCGGTGCTCCTGCGCGCCAAGGGCGTCAATACGCAGGCATCGGATGTGCACGACGCATGGTCGGCTTGGACGCTCCGCACAGATCCTGGCCACGACTCGATACTCCCGTTCGATGAGCTGGACGCGGAGACGCGCGGGGAGGATGGCCCCTTCCTCGTCGCAATCCGGGCTGCCGCTGGGCTGCGTCGTTAGCCTCGAGTCGGTCGGCGCGGATGATCCCTTGTCCGGATGACCCTACGTCGGGGGCACGTAGTCGAATTTGGAGTTTGCGCTATAGCTCCGAAATGTCCGACAGCTCGTCGAGCTCTATCGGCGGACTGTCTAAGGCGAATACAAAAAGTCCAGAGTCAAGACATACGTTTGACCTCTCGTTCAATGGCACTAATGCTGGGAGTGGAAGCGACACTGATTGGTGAGCGAGCCCGCATCACCTGCCAACGCATGGAGTGCAAATGAGGGACCTCGAGGGGTTGCAGAACGAAGTCTGAGATCGGCGATCTCGGGTTCTAATCAAGGAAGCAATTCGTGCGTACAACGCAGGTGCCTTGAGATCTTCCGTAGTAGCAACGTGGATCGCCGTGTTGGCCGATCTCACTGTCAAGATCCGGCATCTGGCAGATGCGGGTGATGGGGTAGCCAATGAGGCGATTCGGAAACTGGACCATGCGGTCGAGACAAATTCCGTTGCTGGCGTGCAGAATTTCGAACGAGGGATCCTTGAACTTGCCGGAACAGGCCTTGCGATGCTCAGCGAACGCGAAGTTCACGAGTTCGAGCGTCTCTATGAGGATCGAAGTCGTTGCGCCCATCCTGCGTTCGTGACAGATGACGAGCTGTGGGTTCCTTCCGTCGAGCTTGTACGCGTCCACATCGCCACGGCCATTGACGCCTCGCTGTCGCAGCCTCCTCTCGCTGGAAAGCGTGTGGTCACCACACTGAACCAGGAGTTGCTCGGCGATGCGTGGCCTTCCGAGGCAAACCGGATCCGCGAATATCTCGAGGAGCGGTATTTCAGCCACGCTCGAGAGAGCGTGCGCAGGAATCTGATGAAGGTGCTCGTGAAGGGCAGCATTCGGCCTCCAGAACAACAAATTCGTGTCGCGGATCGGTGTGCAACAGCTGTGGGCGTTTGGCTGATGCCTTCCCCAAACTGCATAAGGAATCGATTGCAAGTGTCTATGAGAACTGGGAGCGTGCCGGCGTTCTTGGGGATAACGACCTTGCGACGTCGCTTCGGGCCTTCGGGCGTACAGCTGCCTTTTGGGAAGTGTTTCCCCAGACGGCACGCGCGCGCCTGCTAGGACTAATGTCGGATCGCAATGTCGAGCAGCTGCTCGAGGACCATCTCCTCTCTTCGGGACTCGCGCTCGATCCCGAAATCGCAGTACTCCAACAATCGCTGGTCGACCGCATGACACCCGAGCAGGCGCGAGTAGCCATCGCCTCGGCATCGGATCACCAGCTTTTTGTTCCGGCGGCGCTGAAGATGGTGGCGGGGTCCGCAAGCTACCGAGGAGCGGAGCAAAACCTTCGTTTGCTGCTTTCATGTTCGCCTTCTCTCAGCGACGCTGACGTCCGGTCGCTTGGCGGGCTAATCCTGGCGAACCGGAACGACCAGATTCGACTGGCGGGGGATGCGCAGAGGATCCTGGTTGATATCCACACCGCATGTCCCCGATCCGAGGCGCATTCTGAAGCGTGGCGTGAACTCGCCTCAAGACTGAGGACTAAAGCGATCGACGAAGGAGACGACGAGTACTTCGGCTACCACGACCTGTGCGCCGCTGCAGGAGTCAGTCTGTCGCCGACAATGAGCCCCACGCCAACGGTTCCTTGACCCGACCACGGTTCGTTCAGTCCGTGACCCGGTTGCGTCTGGCTGCTTAATCCGACCAGAGAAGGTTCATACGCTTGGCCTCCGCGCCGGCTATACATATGAGCTGGGTTTCGTGCGGAAGCGAGACCCAGCTCTGGGCCATGCAGGTCCAGAACGCCTTCCAGCATTCGTCCTCTGTTGGCCGTTCCTCCGGGATTGGAGACGAGCTTTCTCGTCTCACTAAGTCCGGGAGCTCGGTACCACACCCCGGGCAATGGAGATCCACGTCGTCGCGTCCATGGCTGTCTGGGCCGTCGATATTGTCGGCTCGCATCCATGGACCGTATACACGGACCGCGACGGTGGCTACAGGTTGACTCGGTCAATGAGCATCTAGTGGCGAGCCAACCCTGGAGCCCATGCGTGTGAATGACGTTTTGTTCGGGTCCCAAACCCAAGAGCCTTGTTCACGTTCCAGGCGCAAGATCAGTCCACTTTGGACCACGGCATCAACGTCGAGGAGCTCCCGGAACCCCACCGGCTCTCCGAGCGCGGCTGGTAAGACGGGCCCGCTGAATCGGTTTCGCGCCGGATTTCAGCGGAAAGTGGGTGAGCGTGATGTTGGCGCACACGGTTCCGGCTGTGTTGGACCCGTGTCGTCGACCTTGGGCGACAGCATGTTTGCGGCCCTTGAGCGCACTCTGAAGACCCGTTGCAAGAGGTCACCCTGAACTCGAGTGCTTCAGCTGCGGCCACGAACGAGGATGTCCCGAGCTTCTTTGAGCTGGGGACATCCTCGTTTGTGTCGGCCCACAGTGGCAACGGGGTTGCCTGATTTCATCCCATCGGCGGCTCAAGCTCGGCATTCGTCAACCGAGGACCACCGTACCGAGCTTCAGCGAGAGGGCGACTGGACGGGGTCGGTGACGTTGAGGCCCAGATGCCCAGCGACGATCTTCATGGTCTTGTCGTGTGTCGCCACCGTGACCGGCTCTCCGATGAGCAGCGCCGTGGCCAGGTGCAGGGCGTCAAGGGTCTTGACGTGTCGCTCAATGGATTCGGCGACAGTGTGGGTCTCGCGGCTGACCTCGAGCAGGCCAACGCGGTCGAGGAGCGGCGTTCCGTCGCTGAGGGGCCTGTCGTCGCGCCGGAGAACGCGAACCACCTCCGTGCGCAGGAGACGGGACGAGACGATCAACCCGGCCTCCTGCATCCAGGACTGCAACCGTTCACGCTCGGGCACGTCCAGGATCGTGCGGAGGGCCACCGAGGAATCGAGATAGAACAGGGGACCGGGCACGGGTCAGTGATCGCCACGCATCTCGTCGATCAGTGCATCTGCCTCATCCGCCGTGTACGTGGGCCCGCCGGGTGCGGTCGGCCATGGCGCAGGCTCCGATGACGGTGATGTGTACCGTCCCTCGCGTTCCAGCCGTGCCAGCGTCGTGTCCGATTCCCGGGCGGTCGTGACTCGCCAGCGCGGCTTGCCTCTTTCGGTCACGACGACGTCGTCAGTGTCGGTGACCTGGTCGAGGACGGCTGCGGTCTGCTGATTGAGCTCGCGCTTGGTGATCGTTCGCATGCACCAATTGTACTACCTATGTCAGACAAATGCGTCAGGTTTGGACCACGGGATCAACGTCGAGGAGCTCCCGGCCCGATCGCCCGTGCCGCCGGTGCTACTGGACCAGGTGCCGGCCCTTGCCGACCAGATCCATCCCGTTCGCCCGGAAGAAGGCGGACGCGCCGGGTGTCGAGGCGGCCAGCAGCTGATCCGGGCCGCCGAGGGACCCGAGCGGCTTGGCCAAGGCAGCCAACAAGGCGGTGCCAGCGCCCCGCCGCCGCGAGGACGGCCCCACGGCCAGCTCATGAACGGACACGTCGCCCCCATCGTGCCGGTAGGCCAGACCCCGCCCCGCCAGGTCGCCGCTGGGGGTGCGCGCCACGGCATGCTCGATGTGCCCGGGATCCACGATGGCGAGTTCGTCTCGGTCGGAACCGGTGGCTTCGGGAAGATCGGGCGTCAGCTGGACGTCACCGTCCCAGTCCCGTCGTTGGCGAACGGCCTCGGCGACGTCGTCGAAGCCGCCTGCATGCCAGAACACCGGCGGGGCATCGCGGAAGCCCAGGTCCGCCAGATCGGTGTCACGTGCGGCGGCGTTAAGCCAGACATGGACCTCGCGGGCGCCGAGTCGGGTGCCTTCGGCCAATCCCGGGCGCAGGCCCGCTGCTTCCGGACGGGAGGGGAAGAGCAGCACCAGGCGCTCCCTGGCGGGCTGCCACACCCACTGGCAACCATGGGTGGTGAACTCGCGGCCACCGGTCGCCGCGGCGAGCGATCGGTGCCAATCGGCAAAGGCGGCTTGCGCGCCGGCAATGGTCGTCACCGGGCGGCCGCGTCGAGCCCGCGGCGTACGAGCAGGGGCTGGAGCCGTGCCGGTCGACCCCGGAAGTCCTCGTACGACGTCAGGGGGTCGCGGGTGTTGCCGCGGGCGAGCAGCCCGGCACGGAACCGGTCGCCGTTCGCCCGGGTCCCGCCGCCGTTCTCCGCGAACCATTCCACCGTGTCGGCGTCGAGTACTTCGCTCCAGATGTAGGAGTAGTACCCGGCAGAGTATCCGCCGTCGAAGATGTGCTTGAAATAGCCGGTGCGGTAGCGCGGGGGAACCACTTCGGGGGCGAAGCCGGCCTCGCGCAGGACGCGGTCCTCGAAGGCCAGCGGATCGCCCGGATCCTCCCCGGCGGCGAGTGAATGCCAGGCCAGGTCCAGGACTGCTGCAGCGAGGTACTCGGTGGTCCCAAACCCCTCGCCCCACAGCTCGGCGGCGTGGATCCGTTCCAACGCGCCGTCGGGCAGGGCCTCACCGGTGTCCACATGCCGGGCGTAGGCGGCGATCAGTTCCTCGTCGAACTGCCACATCTCGTTGACTTGGGAGGGGTATTCCACGAAGTCGCGGGGGACGGCCGTTCCGGCCAACGAGGGGTAGATCCCGTCCGCGAAGAGGCCGTGCAGCGCGTGTCCGAACTCGTGGAACAGCGTACGCACCTCGTCGAGGGTGAGCAACGCCGGTTGGCCGTCGGCGGGGGCCGGGATGTTGAGGTTGTTGGTGACCACGGGCAGCTCCCCGAACAGCGAGGCGCCCACCCGGATGCTGTTCATCCACGCGCCACCCGCCTTGGTCGGCCGGGCGAAGTAGTCGCCGAGGAACAGGCCCAGGGTGCTGCCATCGGCGTCGGCGACCTCCCAGATGCGGGCGTCCGGGTGGTAGACCGGCAGGTCGTGCCGTTCGGTGAAACCGATGCCGTACAGCCGGGTCGCTGCCGCGAAGACCCCCTCGTGGATGACCCGGTCCAGTTCGAACCAGGGCTTCAGCGCCGCGGCATCGACTGCGTAGCGCTCGCGTTGCACCCGCGCGGAATAGTAGGCGCGGTCCCACGGCTCCACCGCGTGTCCGGCCACCTCGGCCATGACGTCCGCTTCGGTACGCGCGTTGGCCAGCGCCGGAGGCACCAGTGCAGCGAGGCGTTCCCTGACGGCATCCAGGGACGGGGCCGTCTGCGTCTCCAGGACGTAGGCCGCATGGTTCGGATATCCGAGCAGGCCGGCCCGCTCGGCGCGCAAGCGGGCCATGGACGATGCCAGGTCAAGGGTGGGGTGTGCCGCGTCCTGCCCCCGCCCGGTGGAGGCCTCGAAGAGGCTCCGGCGCGAATCCGCGTTTTCCAGGCGTGCCAGTGCCGGCTGGTGGGTGGGCAGGACCAGCGTGAGGAGGTAGCCGCCGTCGTGCCCTGCCTGGGTTGCGGCGCGGGCGGCGGAGGCGGTCTCCGCCTCGGAGAGCCCCGCCAGGTCCGCGGCGTCCCCGAACAGCACCGCAGCATCGTTCATCCCGGCGAGCAGCGCGGTGGAGTACCGGGTGGACAGTGCGGAGATCTCGGCGTTGAGTTCGCGCAATCGGGCCTTTCCGGCCGCGTCGAGGCCGGCTCCGGCACGGCGGAAGGCCTTCAGGGTCTCCGTGCTGAGCCGTGCCTGCTCGCCGTCGAGGCCTCCGGCGGAACCGACCGTCTCCAACCGCGCGTTCAGACCGGCATCGAGGTGCACGGTGTCGCCATGTTCGGTCAGCAACGCCTGGATCTGCCCGTCGGCGTCGAGGATGTCGGGTGTGCCGTGGGAGGGCTTGACGTTCGAGAACGCCATGATCGCCCGGCGCAGTGTTTCGCCGCTGACCTCGAAGGCCTCCGTGGTGTTGGCGAAGGTCGGCTCCCCGGACGAGGACGTGATCGCGTCGATGGCCGTGAGCTGCTCGGCGATGCCGTGCCGGACCGCGTCGACGTAGTCCTGGGCCGTCAACGTGTCGAAGGCGGGCATCTCGAACGGCAGCGGACTCGTCGTCAACAGGGGATTGGTCATGAAGGCAGCTTTTCACACCCTCCGGCCCGGCGCGACGCATACCATCGAGGCATGACGATCGCCGCCGCCCCAACCCGCTCCCGGAGCCGGCGCCCATCGGCCCCAGACCGCTGGTTCCGGCCTGTGGGCGGCGTGGCCGTCGTCTGCGCGGCGGCCCTGCTGCTCGCCGGGTGCACGCCCGCGGACGCCCCGACGTCCACCGTTTCGACGGCGGGGCCAACGCGTCACCCTTCGCCGGCCCCCGGCTCGTCAACCCCGGCCGCCACAGCCCCCGGAGCCGCGGGCTCCACCCCGGCCGCCCCGCAACAGGTGTCCGTCGCCGTCACCGGGGATGTGCTGCTGCATCCGCCGCTGTGGGAGCAGGCGCGGGCCGACGGAACGGCGAAGGACCCGGACTTCCGGCCGCTGCTCTCGGGATTGGAACCCTACCTGGACGACGCGGATCTGGCGGTCTGCTCCCTGGAGACCCCGGTCGGCACGCCCGACGGGCCGTTCAGCGGCTACCCCTCCTTCGTGGTCCCCCCGCAGATCCTGCCGGCCCTGGGGTCCACCGGCTACGACGCCTGCACCACCGCCACCAACCATGCGATCGACGGCGGGACGGCCGGGCTCGAACGCACCCTCGACGCGCTCGACGACGCAGGTCTGCGCCACACCGGGACCTACCGCAGTGCGGCGGAGGCGGCCCGGCCATTGATCCTGGACGCCGGGGGAGCGCGCATCGGGATCATCACCGCCACCTACGGTCTCAACGGGCTGCAGGCCGACACGCCCTGGAGGGTCGACCTCATCGACACCGACCGGATGATCGCCCAGGCGAAGGCGGCCCGGAAGGCGGGCGCCGACGTCGTCCTCGCCGGGTTCCATGCCGGCCAGGAGTATTCCAGCCGTCCCACCACCAATCAGCGCTCCACCGCCCGCACCCTGGCCGGCAGCGGGGTCTTCGACTTCGTCTACTCCCACCACACCCACTCGGTGCTGCCGATGGAGAAGCACGACGGCGTCTGGATCGCCTATGGCCTGGGCAACAGCGTCGCCGCCCACGCGACCGACCTGGCGGTGAACCGCGAGGGTGTGAGCCTGAAACTGGACTTCACCCGCACCGCGGAGGGCTGGAAGGCCTCCCCGCCGCGCTGGGCGGCCCACATCATGGCCCAAGATCCGGTGCGCTGGTGCGCGCTGCCCGCGAAGACGCCCTGCACCACGGCCGGCGGCGATGCCGCATCCCTGGAACGCACCCGCTCCACGCTCACCGCCCTGGGCGCGGACGACGACGGCGCCCTGCCGTGGCGTCCCACCCCTCGCTGATCCTGCCGGCGCGGCGGAAAGGGCGAGCCGGCCATGAGACGGAGCGTGTCGCCGCCCGCGCGGCGTTGCCCCGCGCCGAACTATGCTGGATCGTCCCCATTCTTCGGCCGCATGCCGTGCGGCCCCATCTCCGGCCGGTGCCGGAAGAGGCGGTTGTGCATGCTCACAGTTGGTGTCCTGGCCCTGCAGGGCGACGTGCGCGAACACGTGGCCGCGCTCCAGGCGTGCGGGGCGAAGGCCGTCCCGGTCCGGCGCCCGCAGGAACTCGACGGCCTGGACGGGTTGGTCCTGCCGGGCGGCGAATCGACCACCATCGACAAGCTGGCCCGCATGTTCGGGGTGGCCGCCCCGTTGAAGGCGCGCATTGCCGACGGGTTCCCGGTGTACGGATCCTGCGCCGGGCTGATCCTGCTGGCCGACCGCATCGTGGACCCCGCCACGGACGGGGCGGGTGTGGCCCAGCAGAGCTTCGGGGGCATCGACATGACCGTGCGTCGCAACGCCTTCGGCCGGCAGGTCGAGTCGTTCGAGACCGACCTGGACTTCGCCGGACTCGAGTCGCTGCCGCGCCCGGCCGGGGTTCCGGCCGATGCCCCGGCGGACCCGGTGCACGCCGTGTTCATCCGAGCCCCCTGGGTGGAAAGCGTCGGTGACGACGTCCAGGTCCTGGCCTCCGTACAGGTCCCCAGCGGGCCGCACGGCACGGATTCGGCAACGGACAGTAGAATCGTTGCAGTACGTTCGGGATCGCTGCTGGCCACCTCCTTCCACCCGGAGGTCACGGGGGAGCGCCGGATCCATGAACTTTTCATCCAGCTGATCAAGGGAGAAGCGTAAGCATGTCAGGCCACTCCAAATGGGCAACGACCAAGCACAAGAAGGCCGTCATCGACTCGCGGCGCGCCAAGTCGTTCGCCAAGCTCATCAAGAACATCGAGGTCGCCGCCCGTGCCGGCGGCGCCGACCTGGCCGGTAACCCGGCCCTGGAAGTCGCCGTCTCCAAGGCGAAGAAGACCTCCGTACCTAACGACAACATCGATCGGGCCGTCAAGCGCGGTGCCGGGCTCACCGGCGAGGTCATCGACTACGCCGAGATCATCTACGAGGCGCGCGGCCCTCAGGGTTCGGCACTGCTGGTCGAGTGCCTGACGGACAACAAGAACCGTGCGGCCTCCGAGGTCCGCCTGGCCATCACCCGCAGCGGCGGCACCGTCGCCGACCCCGGCTCGGTCGCGTACCTCTTCGCCCGCAAGGGTGTCGTGTACCTGCCCAAGAAGGACCTCACCGAGGACGACGTGCTCATGGCGGTCCTCGAGGCCGGTGCCGACGAGGTCAAGGAGTCGGGCGACAGCTTCGAGATCCACTCCGAGCCCACCGACCTGCGCGCCGTGGTCAAGGCACTGGAGGAGGCCGGAATCGACTACGAGTCCGACGAGGTCGAGTTCGTCCCCTCGATGCACGTGGACCTCGACGCCGACGCCGCCCGCAAGTTCCTCAAACTCACCGACGCGCTCGAGGAACTCGACGACGTGCAGAACGTCTACTCCAACGCGGACCTCTCCGCCGAGGTCATGGCCGAGCTCGAAGCGGACGACTAGCACCACCATGACATTGCGCGTGGTCGGCGTCGACCCGGGACTGACCCGCTGCGGCCTGGCCGTGGTCGACGTCGAACCCAACCGCAGGGCCTCGCTGGTCGACGTCACCGTGGTCGGCACCACGCCCGACACCCCGCTGGACCAGCGGCTGCTGGCCATCGCCGAGGGCATCGACACCTGGCTGGACCTGCACCGCCCGGACGTGCTCGCCGTCGAACGCGTCTTCAGCCAATTGAACGTCAGCACCGTGATGGGCACCGCCCAGGCCTCGGGCATCGTCATCGTCGCCGCCGCGCGGCGGGGCATCCCGGTGGCCCTGCACACGCCCACCGAGGTCAAGGCCGCCGTCACCGGCAGCGGCCAGGCCAACAAGGCAGCCGTCGGCAAGATGGTCGCCAAGATCCTGCGCCTGGACGAGCCGCCGAAACCCGCCGACGCCGCGGACGCGGCCGCCTTGGCCATCACCCACGGCTGGCGGGGGGCAGCCCCCGGCGCGCAGGCCTCCGCCGGGGTCAGCGGGGGATCCAGCGGGCTGACGGCCGCCCAGCGGGCGTGGGCCGCCGCCGAGGCCACGGCCCGGTCCACCCGGACGTCGCGGGCGCCGCGTCGCTGAGCTCCTGCGCACCGGCGACCGGGTAGGGTATTCGTAGATATGTTCGGATACCCGCTTGCGGTCGCCGACACCAGCACGACGCCGGAGGAAGGCTTTCCATGATCAGTTCCCTGAACGGCGTGGTCACCCATGTGGCCCTGAACAGCGCCGTCATCGAGGTCTCCGGGTTCGGGATGCTCGTCCAGGCGACCCCGCAGACCCTCTCCGGCCTGCATCTGGGCCGCGACGCCCTCGTCCACACCTCGATGGTGGTCCGCGAGGATTCGATGACCCTGTTCGGTTTCGCCACCCCGGGGGAGCGGGAGGTCTTCGAGGTGCTGCTCTCCGTCGCCGGCGTCGGCCCCCGGTTGGCCCTGGCGGTGCTGGCCGTGCACACCCCCGAGGACGTCCGCGTTGCCTCCTCGAGCGGGGACACCAAGGCCTTCACCCGTGTTCCGGGCATTGGCCCGAAGGGTGCGCAGCGGATCGTCCTGGAACTCGCGGGCAAGCTCGCTCCCACCGGCGAGACGACGTCTGCCGCGCCCGACACGGCCGCTCCCGTCTGGAAAGAGCAGGTCCTGCAGGCCCTGGTCGGCCTCGGCTGGACCGAAAAAGACGCCGAGAAGGCCCTGGCGGCGACGGCGAAGGCCGAACCCGATCTCGTGGCCGGGGGCCAGGTCGGGGAAATCCTCAAGTCCGTCCTCCGCGATCTGGGTCGCGGAGCATCGGTCGGCGGACGCTAGGCTACGACCATGTCCGAGAACCAGCAGATCACCGCCTCGACGTCCGAGCCGGAAGAACGGGCCCTCGAGGCGGCGCTGCGGCCCAGGAACCTCCACGACTTCGTCGGTCAGGCACGGGTCCGCCAGCAGTTGTCCCTGATGCTGGAAGCCTCGAAAATCCGCGGGCGTTCCGCAGACCACGTCCTCCTGTCGGGCCCCCCGGGGCTTGGCAAGACGACACTGGCGATGATCATCGCCGCGGAGATGAACGCCCCCTTGCGGATCAGCTCCGGGCCGGCCATCCAGCACGCCGGCGATCTCGCCGCGATCCTCTCCTCCTTGACGGAAGGCGAGGTCCTCTTCCTGGACGAGATCCACCGGATGAGCCGCCCCGCCGAGGAAATGCTCTACATGGCGATGGAGGACTTCCGGGTCGACATCGTCGTCGGCAAGGGCGCCGGCGCAACGGCGATCCCGCTGGAGCTGCCCCCGTTCACACTCGTCGGCGCCACCACCAGGGCGGGCCTGCTGCCCGGCCCGCTCCGTGACCGGTTCGGCTTCACGGGGCACTTGGAGTTCTACTCGACGGACGAATTGGAGCTGGTCCTCCGCCGGTCGGCGATGTTGATGGACATGTCGGTGAATTCCGCGGCTTTCGCCGAGATCGCCATGCGTTCCCGGGGCACCCCGCGGATCTCCAACCGCCTGCTGCGGCGGGTACGGGACTGGGCGCTGGTCCATGGCCTCGAGCAGATCGATGCCCGGTCGGCGTCCGCCGCCCTGGACATGTACGAGGTCGACGCCCGCGGGCTGGACCGGCTGGACCGCAACGTCCTGACCGCCCTGTGCACCAAGTTCGGGGGAGGACCGGTCGGTTTGTCGACCTTGGCGATCGCGGTCGGCGAGGAAACCGAAACCGTTGAAACGGTTGCCGAACCCTACCTGGTACGCGAAGGCCTGCTGGGGCGGACCCCCCGCGGACGCATCGCCATGCCGGCTGCCTGGGAACACCTGGGTCTCGCCGCACCAGCCGATGCCGCGCTCTTCGGCGAGCCCGGAGGGCAATTTGGGCGCCAGAAACCGGCCGCATCCGGCGAATCCGCCACGATCGGCCCTCAAGACGACGCCCCGCGCTGAGGTCCCGGTCACTGAACCTCCAGCCTCGACCTATACAATGGGTACTTGCCCTCCAGTGCGCCCTGTAGCCAGCGTGCACGGAAGCCCCCAGAACAGAAACAGGTAGTAACCCTTGACCTCCACGATATTGGCCCAGGCTGCAGCACCATCGGGCTTCGATCCGATGACCCTCATCCTCATCCTGGCGTTCGCGTTCCTCATCTTCATGATGTTCCGCGGGCGCAAGAAGGCGCAGAAGCAGCAGCAACAGTTGCGTTCGCAGCTGGAGCCGGGCTCGGAGGTCATGACCAACTTCGGTCTCTTCGGTACTGTCCTGTCCATCGACACAGACGACAACAAGGTCACCTTGGAACTGTCGCCGGGCACGACGGCCACCGTGCACTCGCAGGCCATCGCCAAGGTCGTGCCCGTTGCCGCCGCCGAGTCCACCGAACAGGCCAACACGCCGTTGCCCGAGGACGAGGCCCCCGCCGGGCAGTCGGCCTACGGCGAGACCGCGGACGAGACGCTGCGTCGTCTCGACAGCGAAGGCAAGAACAAGAACGACTAAGTGCATCGCGGCGTCGGTTCCCCCCGGGGGCCGACGCCGCGTTCTGCCGTCATTCGATGCCTTTCACGGGTGTCTTGAGCAGAAAGTCCCACCATGACTAAGACTGGCCCGATCAGGCACGCACGTCGCGCGCTCTTGTGGCTCGGCGTGATCATCATCGCGCTGTCGGCGGTGCTGGTTTCCGGCGTCGCCACCAACCAGGCGAGCTTCGCACCCAAGCTCGCCCTCGACCTCGAGGGCGGGACGCAGATGATCCTCTCTCCGAAGGTCCAGGGCGGGGCCGCCATCAACCAGGACCAGCTGGATCAGGCGGTCAAGATCATCCGCCAGCGCGTCGACGGTTCCGGCGTCTCCGAAGCAGAGATCACCACCCAGTCGGGACGCAACGTCGTCGTCTCCATGCCCGGTGTCCCCGACAAGAAGACCCGAGAGCTGATCCAGGCCTCCGCGAACATGGAGTTCCGTCCCGTCATCAAGGCCGGCAGCTGGGATGCGACTCCGAAGGCCGAACGCACCAAGGCCGCCGATCTGCCCCAGCCGACCAAGAAGCCGGAAAACGGTTCCGATACCAACTGGATCGACGCCAGCCTGCAGAAGAAGTTCGAGGCCTACGACTGCACTGCGCAATTGGCCAAGTCGAACATCGAGTCCGCCGACCCTGACAAGCCGACCATCGCGTGCGATCCGGACCAGCACGTCAAGTACATCCTGGGCCCAGTGGCCATTCCGGGCACCGACATCGCCAACGCCACCTCGGGGATGCAGACCTCACAGCAGGGCTTCAACACCGGCAAGTGGGTGGTGAACCTCGAGTTCAACGGCGAAGGAACGACCAAGTTCCGTGAGGTGACCGAACGCCTCGTCAAGATGCAGGGCGCGCAGAACCAGTTCGCCATCGTCCTGGACGGCAAGGTGCTCTCGGCGCCGACGACCAACGCCCTGATCGCAGATGGCAAAGCGGAGATCAGCGGCAACTTCACCGAAGAATCGGCCAAGGCGCTGGCAGAGAAACTGAAATACGGCGCCCTGCCCATCAGCTTCGAGATCCAGAGCGAGCAGCAGATCTCCGCGACGCTGGGCTCCGACCAGCTGCGCATGGGGCTCATCGCCGGCATCATCGGCCTCGCCCTCGTGGCCCTGTATTCCTTCTTCCAGTACCGCCTCCTCGGAATCGTCACGATCTTGTCCCTGGTCGTCGCCGGCATCCTGACGTATCTGGCCATCGTCCTGCTCGGGTGGGCACAGAACTACCGGCTATCGCTGGCCGGCATTGCCGGCATCATCGTCTCCATCGGCCTGACCGCCGACTCGTTCATCGTGTACTTCGAACGCATCAGAGACGAACTCCGCGACGGCAGGAGCCTGCCCTCCGCCGTGGAAACCGGCTGGAAGCGGGCCAAGCAGACCATCATCGCGTCGAAGGCCGTCAACCTGCTGGCAGCGGTCGTGCTGTACATCGTCGCTGTCGGCAACGTGAAGGGCTTTGCCTTCACCCTGGGCCTGACGGCGATCGCCGACCTCATCGTGGTCTTCCTGTTCACGCATCCGACGCTGCAATTGCTGGCCAAGACCCGCTTCTTCGGGGAGGGGCACCGGCTTTCGGGCCTGGACCCCTCGCTGCTCGGTGCCGAGGCACTCTACAAGGGCGCCGGCAGGCTGCGTGAATACCGGCCCAGCCCGGACGCGGGCAAGCGCAACGGTGCCGCCTCCAAGGAGGCAGCCCGACGGCAGACAATCGCCGAACGACGACAAGCGGCCCGCACCGGTGAAGACCAGTCCCCCGCGACGAAGGAAAACGACAATGCCTAATCTCGCTTCATGGGGCAATGACCTATACACCGGCCGGCGGTCCTACCCCTTCATCGCCAAGCGCAACCTGTGGTTCCTGATTGCCGGGGTGCTGGTCATCATCGCGATCATCATCCCCGTCGCCAAGGGCGGCTTCAACCTGGGCATCGAGTTCCGCGGTGGTTCGGAATTCACCGTCTCGCAGGTCTCGCACACCGATATCAAGCCCGGTGAGGAAGCCGTCAAGGCCGCCGCGCCGGACCACGAACCGACGGTCACCAACATCGCGGCAAACACCATGCGCATCCAGACCGACCGCCTCACCAACGACCAGACGTTGCAGGTGGCCGACGCCTTGGCGAAGGCGTACGGGGTGTCGTCTTCCGAGGTGACCTCCTCCTACGTGGGCCCTTCCTGGGGTGCAGACGTCTCCCAGCAGGCCTTCTGGGGTCTCATCGCGTTCGTGGTGCTGGTCGCACTGCTGATGGCCGTCTACTTCCGGACGTGGAAGATGTCGCTGGCCGCGATCATCGGACTGTTCACGGTGGTGATCGTGACAGCGGGCATCTATTCGCTCTCGAACTTCGAGGTCACACCGAGCGCGATCATCGGGTTCCTGACCATTTTGAGCTATTCGCTGTATGACACGGTGGTGGTCTTCGACAAGATCCGGGAGAACACCGCCCACACGTTCAACCAGTCGGAACGCACGTTCATCGAACAGATCAACCTGGCGATCAACCAGACGCTGGTCAGGTCGATCAACACCTCCGTCGTGGCCGTTCTCCCGGTGGCCTCGATCCTGTTCATCGGCTCCTACCTGCTCGGGGCCGGCACCTTGAAGGATCTGTCGCTGGCACTGTTCGTGGGCATCATCGTCGGCACCCTGTGCACGATCTTCGTCCAGGCCCCCCTCTACGCGGTATTCCGCCATGGAGAGCCCGACGTGCGCAAGCACAACGCCAAGGTCCTCGCCAAGCGCGGCGACAGCACTGTCTCGAAGGCCGCCACTGCCGGATGACGCCGGGGTGCCCGGGGCCCGCATGTGACCCCGGGCCTCCACGGGTGCTATAACTTTGAATAACGGACGGGCCACGGCTGGGACTACCCACCCGTGGCCCACCGGTACCCAGACCAGGGCGCAGGATGCGCTCGGGATCAGCGAGAGGAGCTGCCATGGCGGAACCCACAGCCCGGGCAGCGCGCGAAGCCGAGGAACCGGCGCCGCCGCCACCGACGGCACGCCGCCGCGGCGGAACCATGTCACGCCTCGCCCGCTTCGCCGGCAGGAGCACCTCGGGCCAGCCCCCGATCCTCGAACCCCTGCTGCGCACCGTGCGTGCCAACAGTCCGCGCGAAGACCTGGACCTGATCACCCGGGCGTTCACGGTCGCCGAACGCTGCCACGAGAACCAGAAGCGCAAAAGTGGTGACCCCTACATCACCCATCCCGTCGCCGTGGCGACCATCCTCGCCGAGATGGGCATGACCGGAACCACGCTGGCGGCTGCATTGCTGCATGACACCGTCGAGGACACCGACTACTCACTGGACGACCTCAGCCGGGAATTCGGTGAAGAGGTGGCCATGCTGGTCGACGGGGTCACCAAGCTGGACAAGGTCCAATTCGGTGACGCGGCACAGGCCGAAACCGTGCGCAAAATGGTCATCGCCATGGCCCGCGACATCCGGGTCCTGCTCATCAAACTCGCCGACCGCCTCCACAACGCCCGGACCTGGCGCTACGTCTCACCGGAGTCCAGCGCCAAGAAGGCCCGCGAAACCCTGGAGATCTTCGCGCCGCTGGCCCACCGGTTGGGCATGAACACGATCAAATGGGAACTCGAGGACCTCTCCTTCGCCGCCCTGCATCCCAAGGTGTACGAGGAGATCGTGCGCATGGTGGGGGATCGGACCCCAGAACGGGAGAAGTACCTGACCACCGTCAGGACACTGATCGGCGAAGACCTGCATCAGGCACGAATCAAGGCGACGATCACCGGACGGCCGAAGCACTACTACTCCATCTACCAGAAGATGGTGGTGCGGGGTAAGGAATTCGACGACATCCACGATCTGATGGGCGTGCGCGTTCTGGTCGACTCCGTCCGGGAATGCTACGCGACGTTGGGAAGCCTGCATTCGCGGTGGAACCCGCTGCCGGGGCGGTTCAAGGACTACATCGCGATGCCCAAGTACAACATGTACCAATCGCTGCACACCACGGTGATCGGCCCCGGCGGCAAGCCGGTGGAGATCCAGATCCGCACCCACGATATGCACCGCCGCGCCGAATACGGCATCGCAGCCCACTGGATGTACAAGTCCGGTGCGGCCAAGACGAAGGCCGTGGGGCACGACGGCCAGGACATGAACTGGCTGCGAAGCGTGATGGACTGGCAACAGGAGACACGGGATCCCGGTGAGTTCCTCGACTCGCTGCGTTTCGAGATCAATGCCGCCGAGGTCTTCGTGTTCACTCCCAAGGGCGAGGTCATGGCGTTGCCCGCCGGTTCAACTCCCGTGGACTTCGCCTACGCCGTCCACACCGAAGTCGGGCACCGGACCATTGGCGCGCGGGTCAACGGCAAACTCGTCCCGCTGAACAGCGAACTGCACCACGGGGACTGGGTCGAGGTCTTCACTTCCAAGGCCGAGGGGGCGGGTCCGAGCCAGGATTGGCAGGGATTCGTCAAGAGCCCCCGTGCCCGGAACAAGATCCGCCAGTGGTTCACCAAGGAACGCCGCGAAGAAGCCATCGACAAGGGCAAGGACCAACTCACCCGGGCGCTGCGCAAGAACAACCTGCCGCTGCAGAAACTGATGACGCACGACACGCTCACCGCCGTCGCCCAGCAGTTGCGCCACAGCGACATCGCCGCCATGTACGCAGCGGTCGGTGACGGACACACCTCCGCCCAGAACGTCATCGAGCACCTGACCGCTCTGGTCGGCCCCAATCATCCGGACGAGGCCGATTTCGACGAGACACCGTCGTTCACCCCGGGGACCTCGCGGCAGACCTCCGATGCCGGTGTGGTCGTGGCCGGTGCCGGTGACGTCATGGCCAAGCTCGCCCGCTGCTGCACCCCGGTGCCCCCGGATGCCATCCGCGGTTTCGTCACCCGCGGATCGGGCATTTCCGTGCACCGTGCCGATTGCGCCAACCTGCTGGCATTGGCGGAGGATTCCGAGCGGATGGTGGACGTCAAATGGGCGCCCACCCAATCCAGCGTCTTCCTGGTCGAGATCCAGGCCGAGGCGTTGGATCGCAAGTCGCTCCTCTCGGATGTGACCAAGGTCCTCTCCGACAACCAGGTCAACATCCTCTCCGCCAGCGTGCTGACTGGACGAGATCGGGTCGCGATTTCGCGCTTCTCGTTCGAGATGGGGGATCCGAAGTACCTCAACCACATCCTCAATGCGGTGCGGCGCATCGACGGCGTATATGACGTCTACCGGACCTCGGAGGGCAAGCGCAGGACCTAGGGCAGCGCCGTCAGCTGTGGCAGGCCGTCCACCATCGCCAGTGCCGCACGTTTACCAGGCCGTCGTCCGGTGGCCTCGATCGCCGCGAGGAGTTGCCCGCGTGAGCAGCCGGTGCGCCGGGCGCCGAGCATCCGGCTGAGGACACGTCGCGCCGGGGCAGGGGGTGCGTGGAAGGCCACATCCAGGGCGGTACGGGCCGGAGTGGTCACCTGCATCAGGCCGATCCTCAGGACCTCCTCGTCATTGAGCAGGCACTCATGCAACGAGATGCCGATATCCGGGCGGCGCAGCGGCAGCCGGTGGAACCTGGCCACCAGCAACTCCAGTTCCGGGGGCTGGGCGAGGAAGCCGTGGACCCATGCCGCCGTGAGACGGCCGATGACGGCCCCTTCCCGTAGCCGTGGACCTATGTAGGAGGCCACGGCTGCCGTCCGGACCTCGGCCGATTCCGTCAGGTCCGTGCAGACGTAGGCTCCCGGGAGGACGACCCGGAGCACGCCCTCGGTCTGGAGAACTGAAAGCTCGGGCGCGGTGAAGGGCTTTCCCGGTTGGTAGATGGCCGTCTCGGCCGGGCCGGCCAGCAGGTCTGTCATGAGGACACTCTGGCAAAGGTACGGCCCAGGAAAAAGGGCCGGCCACCAGTCTGTGGATACTGGTGACCGGCCCCTCACAGGGTGCCCCGCGGGCGGCGGAAGTCGCCGTCCCGCGTGCGGCGGTCTACTCGAAGTCCTCCGCGGACTTCTGCAACGTCTCCAGCCAGGCGCGGCGGGCGGACAGCGCCTCTTCCGCGCCGCGGATCTTGCGGTCGTTGCCGGAAGTCTTGGCGGTCTCGAGGTCCGACTCGAGATCGGCGATGGTGTCCTCCAGCTGGGTGAGCATGCTGTTCGTCCGGGCCTTGGTTTCCGGGTTGGAGCGACGCCACTTCTCGTCCTCGGCGTCGCGCAGCGCGTCCTCCACGGTCCGCATGCCGCCTTCCATCCGCTGCATCGCCGAACGCGGCACCTTGCCGGCGGCTTCCCACCGGTCACGGATCGGCTCGAAGGCCTTCTTCGCCGCCGCCAGATCCTTGATCGGCAGCAGGGCGCGGGCCTCGACCAGAATGGCCTCCTTCGCCGCCAGGTTGGCCTCGAATTCCTGATCCAGTTCCTCGTTCGCCCTCGAACGGGCATCGAAGAAGACGTCCTGGGCAGCACGGAACCGGGCCCACAACGCGTCGTCGTCCTTCCGGGAGGCGCGCTTGGAGGCCTTCCACTCATCCATCAAACGGCGGTACTCCCCGGCCGTGGGGCCCCAGTCGGTGGAACCGGAGAGGGCCTCGGCACGGGAGATGAGGTCCTCCTTGGCGCGCTTGGCGTCCGAGTTGTCGGAATCAAGCTGGGAGAAGAAGGCCCTGCGGTGCCGATCGAAGGTCGTCCGCGCACCACGGAATCGCTTCCACAGCGCGTCCTCGGTGGGGCGACCCAGACGGGGGCCGTTCTTCTGCGCGGACTTCCACAGGTCGAACAGCTCGTTCATCCGGTTGCTGCCCTGTTTCCACTGCACGCTGGCGGGGTCCTGCGCGGCCAGCGTCTCGGCCTCGGCCACGATGGCCTCGCGGGCCGCCAACTCGCGGGCACGGTTCTCCTCCTGTACCTGGCGTTCGGCCTTCTGGCGCTCGGCGACCTCGCCCCGGACGACGTCGATGCGCTGCTGCAGCGCCTTCAGGTCGCCGACCATGATGCGCTCGGTCACAAGTTCCTGGAGGTGGTCGAGGGTCTTGTTCATATCGGCCGATGGCGCCTGCGCAGCCACCCGCTGTTCCAGCAGGAGCAGTTGGCTCACGACGTCGTCGTACTTGCGCACGAAGTAGGCCAGTGCCTCCTCCTGGGCGGCATCGGGGTACTGGCCGACCGGAAACTCCTCGTCGTCAACCAGCACGAAGACGTGGCCGTCTTCGGTGACGCGGCTGTATTTGGCGGCCTCGGCCAGATCGCTGCTGTAGGCCGGGGGAGCGGGGACCACCGGGGTGGTCGGGTTTTTTTGGCCCGCCGTGGCGGTGGCCGGCGTCGGCTTGGCCGGCGGGTGGGGGACCGATGCAGGCGTCGGCACGGGCCGCGGGGTGGCCGCAGGCTTGGGGGCCGGGGTCGGCTGGGGTGCCTCTGCCGGGGCCGGCGCGACCGCATCCTCCGCCTGCTCGGCGTCGTCGGATTCGCCGGGGGCCTTCTCGCCGGGGGCCTGCTCGGCGTCGGCGGATTCGCCGGGGGCCTGCGCGGTGTCCGGTACCGCGGGCGCGTCCGGCTCGGTGGTACCGGTTGCGGGGTGTTCGGGGGCCGACTGGTCGGGGATGTTGGCTTCGACGCCTGCCGCTTCGTCGGGCTGCTGGGCGTTGTCGTCGGATTGCTTGGAGCTGGTCACCGCTAAAACTCTTTCGTTGGGGATCGTCCCGGGAGTACCCCGGGACCCATGTTTCCCCCGTCACTTTACCGAGTCGCCGCGGAAACACGGTAGTTTGCTGGCGGCCGGGTCGCCATGCCGGGAGCGAACGTCCTAGAATTGTGCGGTTACTGGCCGTTTTCCGTGCCGTCGATGGCGGCGAAGTCAGTACCGGCCCATGAACTTTCGCGAAGGAGCTTCCCCCGATATGGCACGCAAGGCCTCCCTGTCCGGTTTCCCCGAATGGCTGCCCAACGAACGCCTGGTCGAGCTCCACGTGCTGGACGCGCTGCGTCGCACGTTTGAACTGCATGGCTTCGGCAACATCGAGACGCGTGCCGTGGAAACCGTGGGGCAGCTGCTGCGCAAGGGTGAGATCGACAAGGAGGTCTACGGGCTCTCCCGCCTGCAGGCCGACGAGGACGAGACCGTCGGAACCGATCCGAACGCGTTGGCCCTGCATTTCGATCTCACCGTGCCCTTCGCCCGTTACGTGGTGGAGAACGCCGGACATCTGCCGTTCCCGTTCCGCCGGTACCAGATCCAGAAGGTCTGGCGTGGCGAACGCCCTCAGGACGGCCGCTTCCGCGAATTCACCCAGGCTGACATCGATGTCGTGGGCGACGGCTCGCTGCCGTTCCGCTACGACGTCGAACTGGCGCTGGTCATTGCCGATGCCCTGGGTTCGCTGCCGATCGGGGAGTTCACGGTGCGGGTGAACAACCGCAAGCTGGCCGAGGGCTTCTACCGCGGTCTCGGCCTCGAGGACACCGCCGGGGTGCTGCGCAGCATCGACAAGCTGGAGAAGATCGGCCCCGAGAAGGTCGCCGAACTGCTCATCACCGAGATCGGGGCCACCGCCGAGCAGGCCCGGGCCGCGCTGGCGTTGGCCTCCATCCGGACCGCTGACACCTCCTTCGTGGGGCGGGTGCGCGCCCTCGGCGTCGAGCACGAACTGCTGGATGAGGGCCTGGCCGAATTGACCGAGGTCATCGAGGCCGCCGGCCGGCGCGCGCCGGGCACCGTCGTCGCGGACCTCTCCATCGCCCGCGGCCTGGACTACTACACCGGCACGGTCTACGAGACGGTCCTGGTCGGGCACGAGAAGCTCGGCTCCATCTGCTCGGGCGGGCGCTACGAGTCCCTGGCCTCCAAGGGCAACCGGGTCTTCCCCGGCGTCGGGCTGTCCATCGGCGTGTCCCGGCTAGTCTCCCGGCTGCTGGCCGACGGCGGCCTGCAGGCGACCCGCGATGTGCCCAGCGCCGTGCTGGTGGCACTGAACGACGACGATTCCTGGTACCCGGCGCAGGATGTCGCCACCGCGCTGCGCGGGCGCGGCATCGCCGTGGAGGTGGCCGCCAAGGCGGAGAAGTTCGGCAAGCAGATCCGCTACGCGGATCGCCGGGGGATCCCCTTCGTCTGGTTCACCGCCGCCGACGGCACCCACGAGGTCAAGGACATCCGCAGCGGCGACCAGGTGGCCGCCGACCCGCGGACCTGGACTCCGCCGGCCGCGGACCTGCAGCCCGGAATCACCACCTCCTGACCCCCGGTTGCCCCGGCGCCGCCGGCTGCCGGTAAACTCGAAGGCAATCCACGATTCACAGCGCGTGCCGTGGCCCGGTCACCAACCGGTTCGCACGCGAAAATACCCTCGAAAGGACATCAGTGCTGCGCACTCACGACCTGGGCACGCTCAGGGCCGAGCACATTGGACAATCCGTCACCCTGGCCGGCTGGGTGGCCCGCCGCCGGGACCACGGAGGGGTAGCCTTCCTGGATCTGCGTGATGCCTCCGGAGTGGCCCAGATCGTCGTCCGCGACGAGGCCGACTTCCACTCCTTGCGCAATGAGTTCGTGCTGCAGGTCACCGGCACCGTCGAGGCCCGTCCCGAGGGCAATGAAAACCCGGCCCTGGCCACCGGCGAGATCGAGGTCATCGCCGAGTCCGTCGTCGTGCTCAACACCTCGGCACCGTTACCCTTCCAGATCGACGCGCATGTCGAGGTGGGCGAGGAGGCGCGCCTGCGCCACCGCTACCTGGACCTGCGCCGTCCGGGCCCCAACGCCAACATCCGGCTGCGCTCCGAGGTCAACCGGGTGGCCCGCGAGCTGCTGCACGGCGAGGGCTTCGTCGAGATCGAGACCCCGACGCTGACCCGCTCGACCCCCGAGGGCGCCCGCGACTTCCTGGTCCCGGCACGCCTGGCCCCCGGATCCTGGTACGCGTTGCCGCAGTCCCCGCAGCTGTTCAAGCAGCTGCTGCAGGTCGGCGGGTTCGAGAAGTACTACCAGATCGCCCGTTGCTACCGCGACGAGGACTTCCGTGCCGACCGGCAGCCGGAGTTCACCCAGCTGGACATCGAGGCCTCATTCGTCGAGCAGGACGACATCATCGCCCTGGGCGAGGGCATCGTGAAGGCCCTCTGGCAGCTGATCGACGTGGAGGTCCCGACCCCCATCCAGCGCATGACCTACGCGGACGCCATGCAGAAGTACGGATCCGACAAGCCCGACCTGCGCTTCGGCCTGGAATTGACCGAGCTGAAGGACTTCTTCAAGGACACCACCTTCCGCGTGTTCCAGGCACCCTACGTCGGCGCCGTCGTCATGCCCGGCGGGGCCTCGCAGCCGCGCCGCACCCTGGACGCCTGGCAGGAATGGGCCAAGCAGCGCGGCGCCAAGGGCCTGGCCTACGTGCTGCTCCAGGAAGACGGAACGCTCACCGGACCGGTCGCGAAGAACCTCACCGACTTCGAACGCGAGAACCTGGCGGCCACCGTGGGCGCCAACCCCGGGGACTGCATCTTCTTCGCCGCCGGCGCCGCTGCCGAGTCCCGCGCCCTGCTCGGCGCCGCCCGCGTGGAGATCGGGCACCGCACCGGACTCATCAAGGACGGCGACTGGGCGTTCGTCTGGGTCGTCGACGCCCCGATGTTCGAATCCGCCGAGGCCGCCGTCGCCTCCGGTGACGTGGCCGTCGGTTCCGGCAAATGGACCGCCGTCCACCACGCCTTCACGTCCCCGAAGCCCGAATTCCTGGACACGTTCGACCAGGACCCGGAGAACGCCCTCTCCTACGCCTACGACATCGTCTGCAACGGCAACGAGATCGGCGGCGGTTCCATCCGCATCCACCAGGGCGACGTCCAGAAACGCGTCTTCAAGCTGATGGGGCTC
This sequence comes from Arthrobacter sp. ASL1, assembly GCF_056680475.1. Taxonomy (NCBI): domain Bacteria; kingdom Bacillati; phylum Actinomycetota; class Actinomycetes; order Micrococcales; family Micrococcaceae; genus Arthrobacter; species Arthrobacter sp. ASL1. Next base: position 337,546 of record NZ_CM155284.1, on the reverse strand, counting down.
GATGAGGAGTCCGCGCAGTCCAAGTTCGGCTTCCTCCTCGAGGGCTTCAAGTTCGGCGCCCCGCCCCACGGCGGCATCGCCTTCGGCTGGGACCGCGTGGTGCAGCTGCTGACCAACTCGGACTCGATCCGCGACGTCATCGCGTTCCCGAAGACCGGCGGCGGCTTCGACCCGCTGACCCAGGCGCCTGCCCCGATCACCGCGCAGCAGCGCAAGGAAGCCGGCGTGGACTCCAAGCCCGAGCCGAAGAAGTCACCGAAGGACGAGGCGGCCGACGCGGCCAAGTAGCCGTAGCCCGTTAACCGCGTCCTGCCGAAGGGGCGCCCGCACCACCGGCGGGCGCCCCTTTTGCGTCATGCCGCCACGCTGTCAGAACCACCGAACCCAAGGAATCCCGTGCCGAGCACCGAGCAGCAGATCACCACCGTCCTGGACCAGGAGCAATCGACGACCACCGGGCGTGGACTGGTCCAGCTGATGCTCGTCGGCCTCGGGATCATGGTGGCCTTCCTGGGGCTGCGCATGGGCCTGTCCGACGGGTGGTCCGCGGCTTCCTTCCACGGACCGGCCGTCCCCCTGCTCCCCGTCGTGCCTGGGGGCCTGGCCCTCGCCTACGTGGCCCGGTCACTATGGACCCGCGGCCGGTTGCGGGCGGCACGGGGACTGGCCGCCGCGGCCGTCGTCGTGCTGGCCGGGGGCATCGGCGTGGTCGCCAACCTTCCCACTGACATTTTCCCCGGCCCGCCGAATTGGGTCCTGATCCTTTCCGGGGCTCTCGTTTTCATGGTCGGGCTGTTGATGGGCGCCGGGCCTGCGAGGACCCTGGACGACGGCGGCTCGGCGGATCCGCGCCGGTGGTCCACCCGCACGCAGAACCTGCTGCGTGGCCGCTACGGGTTCGGGCGTTCCGAGGCGGAGTCCACCGTCGAGGACTTCCTCGGGGAACGGGAAGCAGCCGGGACCGCCGAGACGACCGGGAAACCGCAGACCCATCCCGAGGTGGTCGCCGCGCGTCTGGCCGCCGGCTCCCCGGCCGCGGCCTCGCGGACGATCCTGCTGAACCGGTCCGCCTGGCTGGTCGCCGCAGCGCTCTGGGTGGGTCTGCTCGGCGTCCCCCAATTCGTCGGGTTCGGAGCCACCCCGGCGGGGGCGTTGCCGCTGGTGATCGGGGTAGTGGTCCTGGCCTGGTCGGTGCTGCGTTTCCTGCCCGCACGCCGGGGAGCTGACGCGGCGGCCCTGCTGGACCGCCGCCGGACCCGCACGCGGCGCATTGCGTTGGTCATCAATTCGCACGCCTAGAGGCGGACGCCGGTTCAGCCGGGCAAATCCGCCGTGTCGACGATCAGGGTGAACGGCCCGGAATTCACCAGCGACACCTCCATGTGCTCACCGAACACCCCGTGTTCCACGCGGGCCCCCAGCCCGCGTAGCCGCTCCATGAACTCCTCGTACAGGGGTTCGGAGACGGCACGTGGCGCTGCGGCGGACCAGCCGGGCCGCCGGCCCTTGCGCACGTCGCCGTAGAGGGTGGATTGGCTGACGACCAGCAGCGGAGCGCCGGTATCGGAGCACGACTTCTCGTCCTCGAGCATCCGCAGCCTGAAGATCTTCTCCGCCAACCGGGCGGCCTCCGACGGCGTATCGGTGGTCGTCACGCCCAGCAGCACCAACAGGCCCGGCTCCCCGATGGCGCCAACGACCGTCCCGTCGACCTCGACCGAGGCCCGGCCCACCCGCTGCACTACCGCTCTCACACCCATCTCCCTTGTCCGTGGCACGTTGTCGTGTCCACCGTATCGGGCCACGGCGCACACCCCGGCAGGCACTGGCACTAGGGTGGATGGGTGACCGATTTGCTCAGCCCCCAGGACGACGCCGAGGAGGAGCCCGGCCGCGGTCCCTCGCGTCCGCGTCCCCCATTGGCGGTGCGCATGCGGCCTCGCACGGTCGCCGAACTCGTTGGGCAGCAGCACCTGCTCAAACCCGGCTCCCCGCTGCTCCAACTCGCCGGGGTCGACGGCCCCGGCCCGTCGGGGCCCTCCAGCGTCATCCTCTGGGGGCCACCCGGCACGGGAAAGACCACCATTGCCCACGTGATCGCCCGCGCACCCGGACGCCGGTTCGTCGAACTCAGCGCCATCACCGCCGGGGTCAAGGACGTCCGCAGGGTCATGGACCAGGCGTTGACCGACCGCGACATGAACTCCATCACCACGGTCCTGTTCCTGGACGAGATCCACCGCTTCACCAAGGCCCAGCAGGACGCGCTGCTGCCCGGCGTGGAAAACCGCTGGGTCGTGCTCATCGCGGCGACCACCGAGAACCCGTCCTTCTCCGTGGTCTCCCCGTTGCTGTCCCGCTCGCTGCTGCTGACACTGAAACCCCTCGAGGAGGAGGACATCCGCAGCCTCGTCGTCCGCGCGGTCGGCGATCCCCGCGGGCTCGACGACACGGTCGCCCTCGAGCCCGAGGCACTGGATCACATCGTCCGGCTCTCCGGAGGCGACGCCCGCCGCGCACTGACCGCCCTGGAGGCCGCCGCCGGCGTCGCCTGGGGCGAAAGCGCCGGGAATTCCGGTTCCGAGGACGACGGCGATGCCCCGCCGGAGGGGCAGGAGGCCCCTCCGGCGCGGATCACGGTGAGCACCGCCCATGCCGAACGGGCCATGGATGCCGCCGTCCAGCGCTACGACCGGGCGGGGGACCAGCACTACGACGTGATCAGCGCGTTCATCAAATCCATCCGCGGTTCCGACGTCGACGCCGCCCTGCACTACCTGGCGAAGATGATCGAAGCGGGGGAGGACCCCCGGTTCATCGCCCGGCGGATCATGATCAGCGCCTCGGAGGACATCGGGATGGCCGACCCCACCGCGTTGCAGACCGCCGTGGCCGCGGCCCAGGCGGTCCAGCTGATCGGCATGCCCGAGGGGCGGATCATCCTGGGCCAGGCCGTGGTCCATCTGGCCACCGCGCCGAAATCGAATGCGGCGTACAACGGGATCAACGCGGCCATCGCCGACGTGCGCGCCGGCAAGGGCCACGGCATCCCCACCCACCTGCGCGATGCGCATTACCCGGGGGCGGGCCAGCTCGGCCACGGCAAGGGCTACGTCTACTCCCATGACGCACCGCATTCGATCGCCGAACAGCAGTACGCGCCGGACGACCTGGTCGGGCGGGACTATTACACGCCGAACGCCAATGGCAACGAGCGGGGCATCGGGGAGCGCCTGGCCCGGATCCGGCGGATCATCCGCGGCCGCTGAATGCGCGGCGGCGGGCGCCACGATGCTAGGATTGATCCTTGGCTGGCAAGCCGATCCCATCCGCATCACCCCTCGGGGGGCACCTTGTGCCGCGGTGGAGGTCGAGTTGTAGTACCAAGGGAGCGGCTTCCCTTAACTCTCCGACATGGAGGCCAGTAACACACAGCCGCCGTAAGAGAAGAAGGACACCAGTGGCTAACAACACACGTGCCCGCCGTAAGGTCCGCCTGTCGCGTTCCCTCGGCCTCGCCTTGACCCCCAAGGCAGAGAAGTACATGGAGCGTCGTCCCTATGGCCCCGGCCAGCATGGACGCGCCCGCAAGAAGCAGGATTCCGACTACGCGGTGCGTCTGCGCGAAAAGCAGCGTCTGCGCGCCCAGTACGGCATCCGCGAATCGCAGATGGCCCGCTACTTCGAGGAAGCCAAGCGCACCTCCGGCCAGACCGGTGAGAACCTGGTGGAGCTCCTCGAAATGCGTCTGGACGCCGTGGTCCTGCGTGCAGGCATCGCCCGCACCATCGCCCAGGCCCGCCAGCTCGTCGTCCACCGCCACATCGTGGTCGATGGACAGCGCGTTGACCGTCCCTCGTTCCGTGTGAGCGAAGGCCAGCTGGTCGCCGTCCACGAGCGGTCCGAGACCATGGTTCCGTTCCAGGTTGCCGCCGCCGGCGCGCACCGTGACGTCCTCCCGGCCGCCCCGGCCTACCTGGACGTCAAGCTGGAATCGCTGCAGGCACGCCTGGTGCGCCGCCCGAAGCGCTCCGAGGTCCCCGTGACCTGCGAAGAGAACCTCGTCGTCGAGTACTACGCCCGCTAGGAACCAGCGTCAGCTGAATTCCGGGGCGCGGTATGCGCACCACACGGAGCCCGTGACCAGCCGGTCACGGGCTCCGTGCGTTGGGGGCCGCCGTCGTCTGCGCGGATCCCCGGCACGACGGCGGTAGCGTCGGTGGCCACTTTGGGGGCAACCGGGGTGTGCCGCAGGCCGGGGGGACGCGGAAACGGTACTGTTGGTCATTGTTGACGAGCACCTAGCAGGAGGAGCAGTTCCATATGACCGGGTCCGATATCGCCGGCCTCATCGCGGCAGGGGTCTTTGCGATCCTCGTTGCCTTGCTGGCAGTCCCCGTGCTGAAGCTCGGAAAGGTCTTCGACGAACTGCGTCTGGCCGTCCGCGAGCTCTCCGACGGCACCAGCCCGCTGCTGGAGGAAGTGACCACCACGGTCGCCTCCACCAACGCCCAACTGCAGAAGGTCGACGGGATCACCAACAACGTCTCGGACGCCTCGGCGAATGTCACCGCGCTGTCCTCGCTGGCGGCCACCGTCCTGGGCGGGCCGCTGATCAAGGTCGCCGCCTTCACCCACGGCGTGCGCAGCGCCATGAACGCACGATCCGGCGGCACGGGCCGCCGCAGCCGCTAGGAGGCCAGCATGATCAAGAAGCTCTTTTGGGTCGGCATCGGCGTGGGCGTCGGAGTCCTCGCCGCCCGCAAGGTCGGCAGCATGAAGCAAAACCTGGGCCGTGACGGCCTGAATCGTTCGGTCGGCCGGCTCGCAGATGCCCTGTCCTTCTCGGCGGAGGCCTTCCGTGACGGCATGCACGGCCGCGAAACCGAACTGCGTGCCGCCCTGGGCCTCGAGCACCCGGCGGCCAGCGGTCCCAGCCACCGCGGCTGAGTCACCGCACACCGCCTCCCACCCATTCCACGAAGGGATCATCAGCAGTCATGAAGTCGCAGGAAATCGCCAGCCGGTGGATTGAGTTCTTCGCCGCCAAGGGCCACACCCCGGTGCCCAGCGCCTCGCTGGTCTCCAGCGATCCCTCATTGCTGTTCACCGTGGCCGGGATGGTCCCCTTCATCCCCTACCTCACGGCCCGCGAAACAGCGCCCTACGACCGTGCGGTCAGCGTCCAGAAGTGCATCCGCACCGCCGACATCGAGGAGGTCGGCAAGACGGTCCGCCACGGCACCTTCTTCCAGATGGCCGGGAACTTCTCCTTTGGCGACTACTTCAAGGCCGAGGCCATCGCCTACGCCTGGGAACTGCTGACCGGCTCCGTCCAGGACGGCGGCTTCGGCCTGGATCCCGAGCGCTTGTGGGTGACCGTCTACGAGGACGGCGACGAGCGTGACGACGAGGCCCGCCGGGTCTGGCGCGACGTGATCGGCATCCCCGAGGAGCGCATCGTGGGCACCGGCAAGGAGGACAACTACTGGAGCACCGGCCAGCCCGGCCCCGGTGGCCCCTGCTCGGAGATCTACTACGACCGCGGGCCGGCCTACGGCCTCGAGGGCGGCCCCGCGGTGGACGAGACCCGCTTCATCGAGATCTGGAACCTCGTGTTCATGCAGTACCGGCTCTCCGCGGTCCGGTCCAAGACCGACTTCGACGTCGCGGGGGAGCTTCCGCAGAAGAACATCGACACCGGGCTCGGCCTGGAGCGCCTGGCGATGATCCTGCAGGGCGTGGAGAACATGTACGAGACGGACCAGGTGCGCCCGGTCCTGGACCGTGCCGCCGAACTGGCCGGACGCGAGTACACCTCGACCGAGGACCCGGCAGACCCGCACCACACCGACGACGTGCGCCTGCGCGTGGTGGGTGACCACATCCGTTCGGCCCTGATGCTGATCAGCGACGGGGTCGCCCCCTCCAATGAAGGCCGCGGCTACGTGCTGCGCCGCCTAATCCGCCGTGCCGTGCGCGCCATGCGCCTGCTCGGCGTCGAGGATCCGGTGCTTCCGGAGCTGCTGCCGGTCTCCCGGGACGCGATGAAGGGCGTCTACCCGGAGGTCGACACCGACTTCGCCCGCATCTCGCGGATCGCCTACGCCGAGGAGCGGGCGTTCCTGCGCACCATCGCCAGCGGTACGGCACGCCTGGAGCAGGCGGTCACCGTCTCCAAGGCGGCGGGCACCAACCTCTCCGGCGAAGAGGCATTCGCGCTGCACGACACCTACGGCTTCCCGATCGACCTGACCCTCGAAATGGCCTCCGAAGCAGGCCTGGCCGTCGACGAGTCATCCTTCCGCTCGCTGATGGCCGAACAGCGCCAACGTGCCCAGAAGGACGCCAAGTCCAAGAAGGCCGGGCACGCGGACCTGACCGTCTTCTCCGAGCTGCACGGGGCCGGCGACACGATCTTCACCGGTTACGACGAACTGACCAGCGGCTCGTCGGTCCGCGGCATCGTCAGGAACGGGGAACGCGTCGGCTACGCCGAACAGGGCCAGGAAGTCGAGCTGGTGCTCAACGAGACCCCGTTCTACGCCGAGGCCGGCGGGCAGGCGGCCGACGTCGGGCTCATCACCGGTGACGGGTTCGTCGTCGAGGTCCTGGACGTGCAGGCACCGATCAAGGGGCTCTCGGTGCACCGCGCCGTCGTGCGAGAGGGCGAGCTGCCCGCTGACGCCCAGGTGACCGCCGAGGTGGACACCCAGCGTCGGCGCTCGGGGGAGCAGGCTCACTCGGCCACCCACCTGGTCCATGCCGCCTTGCACCAGATCCTCGGCCCGGAGGCCCTGCAGTCCGGCTCGTTCAACAAGGCCGGCTACCTGCGCTTTGACTTCAGCTGGACCGAGGCGCTCTCCGCAGCGGCCCGCGCCGAGGTCGAGGAGGTCGCCAACCTGGCCATCCGCAACGACTTTGGCGTGCAGACCACCGTGATGCCGCTGGCCGAGGCCAAGGACCTGGGCGCCATGAGCCTCTTCGGCGAAAAGTACGGCAATACGGTGCGCGTCGTGGAGATCGACGGCGCCTGGTCGCGCGAGCTCTGCGGCGGCACGCACGTCGCCAACACCTCCCAGATCGGCACCCTGACCCTGCTCGGCGAACAGTCGGTCGGCTCGGGAAACCGCCGTGTCGAGGCGTTGGTGGGCATGGAGGCATTCCGCCACGGCGCCGCCGAACGCGCGCTGGTCAACGAATTGACCGACCTCTTCCGGGTCCCCTCGGGCGAACTGACGGACCGGATCCATTCGACGCTCGCCAAGCTCAAGACGGCCGAGAAGGAAATCGAGAAACTCCGCGCGGAGCAGCGCCGCGCCCAGGCTGGGGCCCTTCTCTCGCAGGTGCGCGACGTCGCCGGCGTGAAGGTCCTGGCGCACGACGCGGGCCCGGTGGCATCCGCCGACGACCTGCGGGCCCTGGCCATGGACCTGCGGTCGCGGATGGGATCCGAACCGGCGACCGTCGCCTTGACCGGCATTGCCAACGACCGCCCGCTGGTCCTGGTCGCCACCAACGAGGCTGCCCGCGCGGCCGGCGTGAAGGCTGGAGCCCTGGTACGCACCGCTGCCGGGATCCTCGGTGGCGGCGGCGGCGGCAAGGACGATGTCGCCCAGGGTGGCGGCTCCGACGTGGCCAAGACACCGGACGCCCTGGCTGCCGTGCTTCGCCAGATTTCGGAGCGGTCCTGAGCGGCGCCGGCGTCACGGTCTATCCGCGCGGCGTCAAACTGGGCGTCGACGTGGGCATGGCCCGCGTCGGGGTCGCGCTGTGCGACCCTGACGGCGTCCTGGCCACGCCGCTGAAGACCCTGAAGAGGGACCTGAAGAAGAACAGTGACGTCCGCGTCCTGGCACGCCTGGTGCGCGAGCATGCCGCCGTGCAGGTCTTCGTCGGTCTGCCCCGCTCCCTGCGGGGACAGGAAACGGGTTCGACCCGGATGGCACGCGAGTACGCTGACCTGCTGGCCGGGGAGCTCTCCGGCCAGTCCGCAGCGGTCCCCGTGCGCCTCATCGATGAGCGTCTCACCACGGTTTCCGCGCACCGCGCACTGCGTGAATCCGGGCTGGAGGGGCGCAAACACCGGCAGGTGGTGGACCAGGTCGCCGCGGCCGATATTCTGCAACAGGCGCTCGACATGCAAAAATCACTACAGCGGGACGTCGGCGACGCCGTGGTGCCTGGTGCGCTGCCCGCGAGCACGGAACTCGACTGAAGGACATCATCTGATGAACGAGAAGCATCCCGGAGGTCCCGGCGCAGAGCCTGGTGACCCCCAGGAGAGCGCCGGTGGCGCCGACGCGGCCCACGGGCACGCACCGTTCCGCCGCCTGAGGTCCGGCCGACGCCGTGCCGGGGGTACGGCCCCACTGGACCAACGCCCAGACGACGACGCCACGCAGGCCGATGGGCACCCCTCGCGCCATGCGGCGCCCGCCCCTGCCGGCGACGAGACGGCACCGGAGGCGTCCGCGCCCATCGATCCGCCCCCCGACCTTCCGGTCCGCGACCACCACCAGGTCGACGTCCTGGAGGCACACCCCGTGGAAGGGGCCGCGTCCGACGGCGCGGCCAACGCCACGGGTCCGGGCAGTGCGGGATCCGACGCCGCTGATGCAGGCCCGCAGACGCCCGCCAGCGACGCCCAAGATGCTGACTCCACCACGGAATTCCTGCTCAAGGGCCAGCGGACGACCCCGGGCGTGCGCAAGCTCCGCCGGCGGCGCCGCAACATCGTCATGGGCATCATGGTGGGGGTGTTCGCCGTCATCCTGGTGGGCACCGTACTCATCCTGCAGAACATCCTGGGCATGTGGGCCCCGGAGGACTATCCGGGGCCCGGCGAGGGGCAGGTCACCTTCACGGTGGAACCCGGATGGGGGCCCGGGCAGATCGGCGGGCACCTGGCCGATCAGGGGATCGTCTCGGACAAGCAGATATTCATCGACTCCATCCAGCAGGTCGATTCCGAGAACAAGACGATCCACCCCGGCAAGTACGAGCTCAAGTACAAGATGCCCGCGCTGGATGCCGCAACGATCCTGGTTGGCCAGGCAGACGAGAAGGTCAACTACGTCGCCATCAAGCAGAACCTGCGCTACTCCGCCGTGTTCGATGCGATCAACAAGGCCACGGGCATTCCGGTGGCCGACCTGGAGGCGTTGAACAAGAAACCCGAGGAGTTCGGGCTCAAGGCCCCGGTCACCAACCTCGAGGGTTTCCTGCATCCCGGCGAATACCGCTTCCCGCTGGACACGAGCGCGAAGGACATCCTGCAAAAGATGGTCGACGCGACCCGCAAGGAACTCACCAGCCAGGGTGTGACCGATTCCGCGGAGCAGTACAAGATGCTCAAGATCGCGAGCATCCTGCAGGCCGAGGCCAGGCCGAAGGACTACAAGACCGTCTCCGGCGCCCTGGACAACCGGTTGAAGCCGGGCAACACCGAGACGGGGGGATACCTCCAGGTGGACTCCAGCGTCATCTACGGTCTCGGACAGTACTCACTGCAATTCACCCAGGAGGAGAAGGCCGACAAGAGCAACAAATACAACACCTACGCCCACACCGGCCTGCCCCCGACACCGATCGGTTCACCGGGAGACAAGGCCATCGAGGCGGCGATTCACCCGGAGAAGAACGACTACTACTACTGGGTCACGGTCAATACGCAGACGGGCGAGACAAAGTTCGCCAAGACCTACGCACAACACAAGGTCTACCAGCAGCAGTTCCGCGACTGGTGCCAGGCAAACGAGAAGATCTGCAAGTGATCACTTCCGGTCGCGCCGCGGTATTCGGCCAGCCGATCGGCCACTCCAAATCCCCGGCGCTGCACCGTGCTGCCTACGCCGAACTCGGGGTCGACATCGAGTACGGCGCCATCGACGCCGGTGCCTCCGAGGCCGGACGCCTGGCCGACAGGCTGCGCACGGAACCCGGCTGGCGCGGGGCCTCGGTGACCATGCCCCTGAAGCAGGCCATGGTCCCCTATATGGACGGCATATCCGACCGTGTCCAGCAACTGGGTGTTCTGAACACCGTCGTGGTCAGCGGATCCCCCGGATCCATCCACCTCCGGGGCGAGAACACCGACGTCGTGGGGATCCTGCGTGCGCTCACCGACGCCGGAGCCACCCGGGTGGAGCGGGTAGCCGTGCTCGGCGCCGGGGGCACGGCCAGCGCGGCCACCGCAGCCCTCCAGGCACTCGGAGCCGGCCACCTGGACTACGTCGTCCGCAACCCCGATCGCGCGTCCGGTGTCATCGAGCTGGCCACCGGATTCGGCTGCACCGCCGACGCCATCGGTGCCGCGGACGTCGCGGAGCGCCTCCACGGGTACGACGCCGTCGTCTCCACGCTGCCACCACACGCCGCCGACGGGCTGGCCCGGCAGCTGGGCCTTGAATCGTTGCGGACTGGCACCCCGCTGCTGGACGTGGCCTATGACCCGTGGCCCAGCGACCTCGGCTCGGCGTGGTCCGCTGCCGGTGGTTCGGTGGTGGGTGGGCTGTCCATGTTGCTGCACCAGGCAGTGGAGCAGGTGCGCCTGTTCACTGGCATCTCCGGGGCCGATTGGCACCAAGTCACAAATGTGATGTGTGACGCAGTAGGGCTCCCGCACCCGATCCGTTGACCCCCGGGCATGGCAGTATGGACTTCATGTTGCGTTGGTTGACGGCGGGAGAATCACATGGCCCCGCACTCGTAGGAATCCTGGAGGGTCTGCCTGCGGGCGTGCCCCTGACCACCTCAGATGTCCAGGATGCGCTGGCCCGGCGTCGGCTGGGATACGGCCGCGGCGCCCGCATGAAGTTCGAGAAGGACCAGGTCACGTTCGTCGGCGGCGTCCGCCACGGCCTGACCCAGGGCGGCCCGGTGGCCATCGAGGTCGCCAATACCGAATGGCCCAAATGGGAAAAGGTCATGAACCCGGACCCGGTCGATCCCGCCGAACTTGAGTCCCTGGCCCGTAACGCGCCACTGACCCGTCCGCGGCCCGGTCATGCTGACTTCACGGGCATGCAGAAGTACGGCTTCGACGACGCCCGCCCCGTGCTGGAACGGGCCAGCGCACGCGAGACCGCCGCCCGCGTCGCCTTGGGCACGGCTGCGGCACGATTCCTCGCGGGTCTGGGCATCGAACTGATCAGCCACACGGTTGCCGTGGGTTCGGTCTCTGTTCCCGAGGGCGCCGCGCTGCCGATTCCCTCCGATGTCGTCGCCCTGGACGCCGACCCGCTGCGCTGCTTCGACCGCGACACCTCCGACGCCATGGTGTCCGAGGTCGACGCGGCCCACAAGGACGGGGAGACGCTCGGAGGCATCGTGGAGGTCATCGCGTACAACCTGCCCTCGGGCCTCGGTTCCTACGTGCACTGGGACCGCCGCCTCGACGGCCGGCTGGCCGCCGCACTCATGGGCATCCAGGCCATCAAGGGCGTGGAGGTCGGGGACGGTTTCCTCACCGCCGCCCGCCGGGGTTCCGCCGCCCACGACGAGATCGTCCGCGGCGACGACGGCACGATCCGCCGCGCATCGAACCGGGCCGGTGGCATCGAGGGCGGCATGAGCATCGGGGACCCGTTGCGCGTGCGTGCCGCGATGAAGCCGATTGCCACCGTTCCACGGGCCCTGCGCACCGTCGACGTCGCCACCGGCGAGCAGACCACCGCCCACCACCAGCGCTCCGACGTCTGTGCGGTCCCGGCGGCAGGCGTGGTGGCCGAGGCGATGGTCGCCCTGGTCCTCGCCGAGGCCGTGACGGAGAAATTCGGTGGGGACTCCCTGGAGGAGACCCGACGGAACCTGGAGGCCTACCTGGCCGCCATCCCCGCGGAACTGGGTACGGGCCGCCCCTGATGTCCGCAGACATCTTCCTGATCGGGCCCATGGCCACCGGTAAATCCGTCGTGGGGCGCCAACTGGCGGCCCGGCTCGGCGTCGCGTTCATCGACACCGATGCCGAGGTCACGGCCACCCACGGAAGCATTGCCGACATCTTCGCCGCGGGCGGCGAACCGGCGTTCCGCGCCCTGGAAACCGCAGCCTTGCAGGCCGCGGCCGCCCGCCCGGAACCGGCAGTGATCGCCACCGGGGGAGGTGCGGTGCTGCGCGAGGGGAACCGCGAACTGCTCCGCGCCGGATACACCGTCTACCTGGAAACCGATCTGGAAACCGTTCGGACACGTATCGCCGGCACCCCGGGCCGGCCGCTCCTGCAGGGCAACCCGCTGGACCGCTGGGTCCAGATCTTCACGGCCCGCGAGGCCCACTACCGCGATTGCGCCACCGTCACCGTCGACGCCCGCACCGGCACCGTGGCGGAACTGGCAGAGAACATCCTCGGCGCCTACCGGCGTCGTGCATCAACCACTGGAGGCATCACCACATGAGCAGCGCTTCGACCCGTATCTCCATCACGGGTTCGGCCCCCGAGCAGAACTACGACGTCGTCGTCGGCGGGGGCCTGCTGGGGGAGTTGCCGGCCCTGCTCGGCGAACGCGTCCGCAAGGTCCTGATCATCCACCCGCGGGCCCTGCGCAGTACCGGGGACACCGTGAAATCCGACCTCGAATCCGCCGGTTTCACCGCGATGACCGCCGAGATCCCCGACGCCGAGGAGGGCAAGCACATCGAGGTGGCCTCCTTCTGCTGGAAGGTGCTGGGCCAGAACGACTTCACCCGTTCGGACGCCATCGTCGCCGTCGGCGGCGGCGCGGTGACCGACCTGGCCGGCTTCGTCGCCGCCACCTGGCTGCGCGGCGTCAAGGTCATCCACGTGCCCACCAGCCTGCTGGGCATGGTCGACGCCGCGGTCGGGGGCAAGACGGGCATCAACACCGCCGAGGGCAAGAACCTCGTCGGCGCCTTCCACCCGCCGGCCGGTGTGCTCGTGGACCTCGACGCCTTGGCGACCCTGCCCCCGAACGAGCTGGTCACCGGGTTGGCCGAGTCCGTCAAATGCGGTTTCATCGCCGACCCGCGCATCCTGGAGATCATCGAGGCCGACCCGCAAACCGCCTCCACCGCCGGCACGCCGGAACTGCGCGAGATCATCGAACGCTCCATCGCCGTGAAGGCCGGGATCGTCTCCGCGGACCTGCGCGAGTCCGGCCAACGGGAATTCCTGAACTACGGCCACACCCTGGCCCACTCGATCGAACTGGCCGAGCGGTACCAGATGCGCCACGGTGCCGCGGTGTCCATCGGCCTGGTGTTCGCCGCCGAGCTGGCCCGTTCCATGGGGCGGATCAGCGACCCGCTGGCGGACCGCCACCGTGGCATCCTCGCCTCCCTGGGCCTGCCGGTGACCTACCGCAGGGACCGCTGGTCCGCCCTGCTGGACGGGATGCGCCGCGACAAGAAGGCGCGCGGGGACCTGCTGCGCTTCGTCGTCCTGGACGACCTGGCCAAGCCGGGCATGCTGGAGGTCCCGGACACCTCGCTGCTCTTCGCCGCCTACCAGGAGATCGCCGAATGAGCACCCCCACCGACTGGATCCCCACCGGCATCCCGGGGCTGTCCATCGACCCGGACACCCTGTTGGCGCAGGTCGTCGACGACGACGCGGCACGCGGGGCGTTCGCCACGGCGAACCCCGTCGAGCAGGTCATGATCGAGGTGGCGCGCGGCGACGTCTCCGCCGCGGCGGAGCTGGTCACCGAGACCCGGTTGCTCGATCCGCAGAACTTCCCGATGCGTGTCGTCGATGCCGACGTCGTGCGCGCCAGCGGCGACCCGGAACGTGCCATCAAGCGGCTGCGCAGCCTCATCGACGAGTTCAAGGACACCGGCCACGAGGCGGTCCTGCAACAGCAACTCGGAGTCCTCTACTTCACCGTCGGCGACTACCACGCCGCGGTGACCAGGTTCCGCCTCGCCCTGGAATTGCGCACGGCGGCCGATGACGAGGCCTTCCGCATCGAGATCTCGCGCCGGTCCCTTGAGGCCGCGCAGGCCCGGGCCGCGGCCGTGCGTTAGAATGGCTATGGTTTTTTGACAATTGCGACCTGGACCGCCGCACCGCTGGATACCACGGTGACGGGCCCGGACCGGGACTGAACAGAGAGAGTACCCGTGGCTACGACCAACGACATCAAGAACGGCACGGTCCTGAAGATCGACGGCCAGCTGTGGACCATCACCGAGTTCCAGCACGTCAAGCCCGGCAAGGGCGGCGCCTTCGTCCGCACCAAGATGCGCAACGTCCTCTCCGGCAAGACCGTGGACAAGACCTTCAACGCCGGCCTCAAGATCGAGACCGCCACCGTGGACCGCCGCGACTACCAGTACCTGTACCAGGACGGCGCGGACTATGTGTTCATGAACACCTCCGACTTCGACCAGCTCACGGTCGAGGGCAAGGTCGTCGGCGACGCGTCGAACTTCATGCTCGAATCCGAGATGGTCACCATTGCCATGCACGAGGGGGCGGTGCTCTACGTGGAGCTGCCCGCGTCGGTGACCCTGGAGATCACGTACACCGAGCCGGGCCTGCAGGGCGACCGCTCCTCCGCCGGCACCAAGCCGGCCACGGTGGAGACCGGCTTCGAGATCCAGGTCCCGCTGTTCCTGGAGCAGGGCACCAAGGTCAAGGTCGACACCCGCACCGGAGATTACCTGGGGCGTGTCAACTAGTGAGTGCCCGCACCAAGGCCCGGCGACGGGCGCTGGACGTCCTGTTCGAGGCCGAACAGCGTGACGTCTCGCCCCTGGAGGCGATGAGGTTGCGCCGTGAGACCACCGACATCACCGTCAACGAGTACACGTTGACGCTGATCGAGGGGGTCATGGCCCACGGTGAGCGGATCGACGAGATCCTGAGCACCTACGCCAAGGGATGGACGCTGGACCGGATGCCGTCCGTGGACCGGACCATCCTGCGCCTGGGCACGTGGGAACTGCTGTACAACGACGACGTCCCCGATGCGGTCGCCGTATCCGAGGCCGTCGCGACGGCCGAGGTCTTCTCCACCGATGACTCCCCGGAATTCATCAACGGCCTGCTCGGCCGCATCCAGCAGCTCAAGCCGACGCTGCTGGCCTGAGGCCACACCCGGCGCTGCCGGGAACCACCGAGCACGACGACGGGGCCTCCCCACGCGGGGGAGGCCCCGTTCGTGCGTTCCGGCTTTGTTCAGACCACGCCTGGGGTCTCCGGGCTGCCGGTCAGGGCGGTGCGGTACCGCAGGATCAGGGCCAGCAGCCTGGCCTCGTCGCGCAGTGCGGCCTCGCGCCGGGTACCGGAGATGATCCGGTTGCGGGTGGCCGCCAGGCGCATCGCCGTCCGGGTGAACCCGCGCATCGCCGGCCGCCTCCCGGTGGCGGCCGCCCATCCGGCCGCCTGCCGGCGTCCGTTGCGGGTGGCGAACATGGCGACCTCCTCCGGGCTGAACCATCCGACCTCGGCGTAGTCGCCGAGCCGTCGGGTGATCAGCCGGCGTTCGGCCCGCCGCAGCAGCAGCACGGCGATGACCGCACAGGTGAACAGCGGGACCTGCAACAGCAGGTAGAACGTCCAGAAGTCCTGGAAGATCAGCCCCATGCCGCCGTTCCAGAGGAAGTGCCCGATCATGGCCGGCAGCAGGCCCAGCAGGAAGTAGACCGGCCAGTAGCGCCGTGCGCCGCGTTGGGCGGCCAGCCCGAGGGCGAAGCCGGTCCAGGCGGTGAACATCACGTGGGCGAAGGGAGAGAACATGCCGCGCAGGACGAACACCTGGACCATCGCCGTCCCCGCCTCGGAGTAGGCGTCGGAAAAATACAGGATGTTCTCCGTGAATGCGAACCCCGCGGCAATCGTGCCGCCGTAGACGATGCCGTCCACCGGGCCGTCGAAGTGGGAGCGCGCCACGCAGAAGATCAACAGCACCCCGATGCCCTTCATCGTCTCCTCGACGATGGGGGCCTGGACGACGGCGCTGAACAGGTCCGGGCCGGTCGCCGCGGCCAACGCCGCGAAAGCCTTGCCGAAGGCCTCGCCGAAGATCAGGCTTCCGGCGATGGAGGCACCGGCCCCCCAGGCGAACGCGCACCACAACGCCAGTCGCGGCTCCGGATCCCAGCGGTCCACCCACCGCAGCGCGACCAGGCACACCGCCAGCGGGAACAATGCCAACAGCCCGACGACGAACAGCGTTTCGGTGCCCAGCACGGTGCCCAGCCAGATCGCGACACCGAGCAGCAGCACCACGCTGAGCACCGCCACCACGACCAGGCCCGGGCTGTAGCGGCGCGGTGGCCGCGCCTTGGCCAGGCGGGCAGCCAACCAGACATCGGCTGCCGGCTCGTCGCGGGGCCAGGCCGGGGTGAGCGGCGCGGAAGGATCCGTGCCGTGCCTCCACGGATCCCCGGGTGGGTATGCGCTCATGGCATCAGCATAGTCAGGCGCGTCGGCGGTGGCATCCAGTGTGCTGGTGGCGCAGATCACCGGCCTTCCGTCACAGTGCCGTCGCAATACCGCGGGCTCGAAGTGCGGCTGGGGCACCGCCGTCGTCCTGTGATAATTTTGAGCGGGCAGTCACCCTTTAAATTCCGTCCAGTGAGGCGGGGAAGGAGGCGGCATCGTGGAAACATTCGGCGCCACCCAGGGATCCGGGCCCACCGGTCCCACCAGCGTCCGTACCGTTCTTTCGGAAGCCGACATCTCGCGCGTGCTCACCCGCATCGCGCACGAAATCATCGAAGCCAACAAGGGCACCCGGGACCTGGTCCTGCTGGGCATCCCGTCCCGCGGCTTCCCCCTGGCGCAACGGCTGGCGGAGCGCATCGCCCGCGCCGAACCCGGCACCGACCCGGCGGCCATCACCGGCCAACTCGACATCACCATGTACCGGGACGACCTGCGCCATTCGACCACCCGCACCCCGTCCCCGACGCGGCTGCCGGCAGGTGGCATCGACGGCAAGGTCGTGGTCCTGGTCGACGACGTGCTCTACTCGGGGCGCACCATCCGCGCCGCGCTGGACGCCCTGTCCGATCTGGGCCGGCCCCGGATCGTGCGGCTGGCCGTGCTGGTGGACCGCGGCCACCGCGAGCTGCCGATCCGCGCCGACCATGTCGGCAAGAACCTGCCCACCGCCGCCTCGGAAAAGGTCAGGGTGCGCCTGGGCGAGATCGACAGCGACCACGGCGTGCCCGTCAACGATGTCGTGATCGTGGGGCAGCCATGAGGCATCTGCTCTCCACCGCCGACCTGGCCCGGGACGACGCGATCCGCATCCTGGACATCGCCGAGGACATGGCCGCCGTGGGCACCCGCGAGGTCAAGAAGCTCCCGGCACTGCGCGGGCGCACGGTCGTAAACCTCTTCTTCGAGGACTCCACCCGTACGCGGATCTCCTTCGAGGCCGCCGCCAAACGGCTCTCCGCGGACGTCATCAACTTCTCCGCGAAGGGCTCCTCGGTGTCCAAGGGCGAGTCGCTGAAGGACACCGCCCAGACACTGAAGGCCATCGGCGCCGACGGCGTGGTCATCCGGCACGGCTCCTCCGGGGCCCCGGCCCGGCTGGCCGCGGCCGGCTGGATCGACGCACCCGTGGTCAACGCCGGTGACGGCACGCACGAACACCCGACCCAGGCGCTGTTGGATGCGTTCACGCTGCGCAACCACTGGTCCACGGTCCGCGGCGTGGAATCCACCGGATCCGACCTGGCCGGCATGCGGGTGGCGATCGTGGGGGACATCCTGCACTCCCGGGTCGCCCGGTCCAACCTGTGGCTGCTGCGCACCCTGGGCGCCGAGGTGAGCCTGGTCGCCCCGCCGACCCTGCTGCCCATCGGCGCCGGCTCCTGGCCATGCACGATCAGCTACGACCTGGATGCCACGCTGGCCGGGGGGATCGACGCGGTGATGATGCTGCGCATCCAGGGGGAGCGCCAGCACGCCTCGTTCTTCCCCAGTGCCCGCGAATACTCCCGCCGCTGGGGCTTCGACGACGCCCGCCTGGCCGCCCTGGAGCACCAGCCCGGCCGCGAGACCGTGATCCTGCACCCCGGGCCGATGAACCGCGGGCTGGAAATCTCCTCCGCCGCCGCCGATTCGCCGCGCTCGACCGTCCTGGACCAGGTGTCCAACGGCGTGGCCGTGCGCATGGCCGTCCTGTACCTCCTGCTTTCCGCGGACCCGCAGCGTCCCGGCGCCCTCTGAGAATCGAGAACCACATGAGCACCATCACCTACCTGATCCGCGGTGCCGCCCTCGCCGGCGGTGCCGCCACCGACCTGCTGCTCGACGGCGGGACCATCGTCGCCACCGGGGCGGAGGCCTCCACCCACCCGGCTGCCGCCGACGCCGCGGTCATCGACGCGACCGGGCTCATCGCCCTGCCCGGCATGGTCGACCTGCACACCCACCTGCGCGAACCCGGCCGCGAGGACGCCGAGACCGTCGAGACCGGGACCCGGGCCGCGGCCCGCGGCGGCTTCACCGCGGTGCACGCCATGGCCAACTCCACGCCGGTCGCCGACACCGCCGGCGTCGTCGAACAGGTCCACAACCTGGGCCAGCGCAGCGGCTGGGTCGACGTCCGCCCCGTCGGCGCCGTCACCATCGGCCTGGCCGGGGAACGCCTGGCCGAACTCGGGGCCATGGCCGACTCCCGGGCCCGCGTGCGGGTCTTCTCCGACGACGGCATGTGCGTCTGGGACCCGGTGCTGATGCGCCGCGCCCTGGAATACGTGAAGGCGTTCGACGGGGTCATCGCCCAGCACGCCCAGGAACCCCGGCTGACCGAGGGTGCCCAGATGAACGAGGGCGAGGTCTCCGCAGTCCTGGGACTGGCCGGCTGGCCGGCCGTCGCCGAGGAATCGATCATCGCCCGCGACGTGCTGCTGGCCCAGCACGTCGGATCCCGCCTGCATGTCTGCCATGTCTCCACCGCCGGTTCGGTGGAGATCATCCGCTGGGCCAAGTCGCTCGGCATCAACGTGACCGCCGAGGTCACCCCGCACCACCTGCTGCTCACCGACGAGCTGGTGCGCAGCTACGACCCGGTCTACAAGGTCAACCCGCCGCTGCGCCGCGAGGCCGACGTCCTGGCGCTGCGCGCGGGGCTGGCCGACGGCACCATCGACGTCATCGGCACCGACCATGCGCCGCACCCCTCCGAGGCCAAGGACTGCGAATGGGCGCAGGCGGCCATGGGGATGACCGGACTGGAGACAGCACTCTCGGTCGTCCAGCACACCATGGTCGAAACGGGGCTGATCGGCTGGGACGACGTCGCCCGGATCACCTCCACCACCCCGGCCGTCATCGGTCGCCTGGGGGACCAAGGGCGCCCGCTGGCCACCGGGGAACCGGCGAACCTCATCCTCGTGGACCCGGCCACCCGCTGGACGGTCAAGCCCGAGGAGATGGCCACGAAGGGGCGCAATTCCCCCTTCGCCGGGATGGAACTGCCCGGCAGCGTCCGGGCCACGTTCTTCCACGGCCACCCCACCGTGCTCGACGGCGCCCTGAACACCCCCCGCGCCTACACCGGGGCCGCCGCGTGAACGAATACACCCCCTACATCATCGGGATCGTCGTCGTCGCCGCCGTGGCCATCGCGCTGATGCGCGTGGGCTGGCGGCACCGCCAGGGCCGCCAGGCCGACGTCGCGGCACCCGCCGCCGTCCCCGACGAGCTGTCCGCACCGGTGGCCGAGGCCGCCGGGCAATACGTCTCCACGACGACGGCGGGGGACTGGCTGGACCGCATCAGCGTCCATGGCCTGGGCCTGAAATCCAACGCCACCCTGAGCGTCCACCCTGAGGGCGCGCTGTTCACCCGCAGCGGCGCACCCGATGTCTTCCTCCCGGCGGCCGACCTCGAATCGGTCCGCCGCGAGGCGGGCATGGCCGGCAAGTTCGTCGAGGCCGGCGGGCTGCTCGTCCTGGGGTGGCGCCTGGGCGGACACCACCTCGACACCGGCTTCCGGCCCCGACGGGCCCAGGACATGGCCGCCCTCGTGGCCGCCACCGAAGCACTGATCCCCGGTTCCGGCGCCACCGGAGCCGCCCCCGACCACACAGCACCGAAGAAGGACAACGAATGAGCGCGATGACGACCACCGAACCCGCAGTACTGGTCCTGGAGGACGGGCGCACGTTCCGCGGCCGCGCCTACGGGGCCGGCGGCACGACGCTGGGCGAGGCAGTGTTCGCCACCGGGATGACCGGTTACCAGGAGACCATCACCGACCCGTCCTACGCCCGGCAGCTGGTCGTGCAGACCGCGCCGCACATCGGCAACACCGGGGTGAACGAGGCGGACAACGAATCCCGCCGCATCTGGGTCGCCGGCTACATCGTCCGCGATGCCGCCCGGCGCCCGTCGAACTGGCGTTCCGAGGGCACGCTGGACGACGAGCTCACCCGCCAGGGCGTCGTCGGCATCCAGGGTGTGGACACCCGCGCCATCACCCGCCACCTGCGTGAGCGCGGGGCCATGAAAGCCGGCATCTTCTCCGGCGACGCCGCCCGCGCCACCGACGCCGAACTGCTCGCCCAAGTCACCGGCCAGGCACCCATGGCCGGGGCCCGGCTCGCCGAGGAGGTCAGTGTCGATGCCGCCTACACCGTCGAGCCGGCCGACCACGGCTGGACCGGCGAACCGCGCTTCAGCGTCGCCGCCATCGACCTGGGCCTGAAGGGCATGACCCCGGTGCGGTTCGCCGAGCGCGGCGTCCGCGTCCACGTACTGCCCGCGGCCTCGACGTTCGAGCAGATCACCGCCACCGGCGCCGACGGCGTCTTCCTCTCCAACGGCCCCGGAGACCCCGCCACCGCGGACAACCAGATCGCGACGCTGCGCCAGGTACTCGACGCCCGGATCCCGTTTTTCGGGATCTGCTTCGGCAACCAGATCCTCGGCCGCGCCCTGGGCTTCGGCACCTACAAGCTGCCCTACGGCCACCGGGGCATCAACCAGCCCGTCATGGACCTGGGCACCGGCAAGGTGGAGATCACCAGCCAGAACCACGGCTTCGCCGTGGACGCCCCGCGCGACGGTGCCCATGAGGCCCCGGAGGCCCGTTTCGGCCGGGTGGAGGTCTCCCATATCTCGCTGAACGACAACGTGGTGGAGGGCCTGCGCTGCCTGGACCTGCCCGCCTTCTCCGTCCAGTACCACCCCGAGGCCGCGGCCGGACCCCACGATTCCGCCTACCTCTTTGACCGCTTCATCGACCTGATGGCCGCCCACGGCGCCACCACCACGACCTCCCAGGAAGGGAACTAATGCCCAAGCGCGAAGACCTCAAGTCAGTCCTGGTCATCGGGTCGGGCCCGATCGTCATCGGCCAGGCCGCCGAATTCGACTACTCCGGTACCCAGGCGTTGCGTGTGCTGCGCGAGGAGGGCCTGCGGGTCATCCTGGTGAACTCCAACCCGGCCACCATCATGACCGATCCGGAGTTCGCCGATGCGACCTACATCGAACCGATCACCCCCGAGGTCGTCGAGAAGATCATCGCCAAGGAACGCCCCGACGCCATCCTGCCCACCCTGGGCGGGCAGACGGCCCTGAACACGGCGATCGCCCTGGACAAGTCAGGTGCCCTGCAGCGCTACAACGTCGAGCTCATCGGCGCCAACATCGAGGCCATCGAACTCGGCGAGAACCGCGAGAAGTTCAAGGGCGTCGTCGAGCGCTGTGGTGCCGAGTCCGCGAAGTCGATCATCGTGCATTCCATGGACGAGGCCTTCGCCGCCGTCGAGGAGCTGGACTATCCCGTCGTCGTGCGCCCCTCCTTCACCATGGGCGGGCTGGGCTCCGGGATGGCCTACAACGCCGAGGACCTGCGCCGCATCGCCGGCGCCGGCATCCAGTACTCGCCGACCTCCGAGGTGCTGCTGGAGGAGTCCATCCTGGGGTGGAAGGAATACGAGCTGGAGATGATGCGCGACAAGAACGACAACGTCGTCGTCGTGTGCTCGATCGAGAACTTCGACCCGGTCGGCGTGCACACCGGCGACTCGATCACCGTCGCCCCGGCGATGACGCTGACCGACCGCGAGTACCAGAACCTGCGCGACATCTCCATTGCCGTCATCCGCGAAGTGGGCGTGGACACCGGCGGCTGCAACATCCAGTTCGCCATCGAACCGGACACCGGCCGCGTCGTGGTCATCGAGATGAACCCGCGCGTCTCGCGCTCCTCCGCACTGGCGTCGAAGGCCACCGGCTTCGCCATCGCCAAGATCGCCACCAAGCTCTCGCTGGGCTACACGCTCGATGAGATCCCGAACGACATCACCCGCAAGACCCCGGCGAGCTTCGAGCCGACCCTGGACTACGTCGTCGTGAAGGTCCCGCGCTTCGCCTTCGAGAAGTTCCCGGCGGCCGATCCGACGCTGACCACCACGATGAAATCCGTCGGGGAGGCCATGGCCATCGGGCGCAACTTCACCGAGGCGCTGCAGAAGGCGCTGCGCTCGCTCGAGCAGCGCGACGCCCAGCTGACGTTCACCGCACCGGACCCGGTCGAGGTCCAGGGGCTGCTCGACCGCAGCCGCGTCGGCTCCACGGGCCGCTTGGCCATGGTCCAGCAGGCGCTGCTGGGCGGGGCCTCCATCGAGGAGACCTACGCCGCGACCGGGATCGACCCCTGGTACCTGGACCAGCTGGTGCTCATCAACGAGACCGCCGGACAGATCCGCGATGCCGGGTCCCTGTCCGAGGACGTCCTGCGCCTGGCCAAGCGCCACGGCTTCTCCGACGAGCAGATCGGCGCCTTGACCCACACCCCGGAACCGGTCGTGCGCGGGGTCCGCCATGCCCTCGGGGTCCGCCCGGTCTACAAGACGGTCGACACCTGCGCCGCCGAATTCGCCGCCTACACCCCGTACCACTACTCCTCCTACGACGAGGAGACCGAGGTCGGCACGCACGAGAAGCCCTCGGTGATCATCCTGGGCTCGGGCCCCAACCGCATCGGGCAGGGCATCGAGTTCGACTACTCCTGCGTGCACGCCACGATGGCGCTGCGCGAGGCCGGCTACGAGACCGTCATGGTCAACTGCAACCCGGAGACCGTCTCCACCGACTACGACATCTCCACCCGCCTGTACTTCGAGCCGCTCACGCTCGAGGACGTGCTGGAGGTCATCCACGCGGAACAGGAAACCGGGGGAGTGCTCGGCGTCTTCGTCCAGCTCGGCGGCCAGACCCCGCTGAAGCTCGCGCAGGAGCTCGCCGACGCCGGCGTCCCGATCCTGGGCACCTCGCCGGAGGCCATCGACCTGGCCGAACACCGCGGCGCCTTCTCCCGCGTGCTGGAGGAGGGCGGGCTGATCTCCCCGAAGAACGGCACGGCCGTCTCGTTCGAGGACGCCAAGAAGATCGCCGACGAGATCGGCTACCCCGTCCTGGTCCGCCCCTCGTACGTGCTGGGTGGCCGCGGCATGGAGATCGTCTATGACGAGCCCAACCTGGAGCGCTACATCCTCAACGCCACCGAGATCACCGAGGACCACCCGGTGCTGGTGGACCGCTTCCTCGAGGACGCCATCGAGATCGACGTCGACGCGCTCTACGACGGCACCGACATCTACGTCGGCGGCATCATGGAGCACATCGAGGAGGCCGGCATCCACTCGGGCGACTCCGCCTGCGTGCTGCCCCCGATCACCCTGGGCACCGACGTGCAGGCCAGGGTCGCCGAGGCCACCCTGGCGATCGCGAAGGGCGTGGGCGTGCGCGGACTGATCAACATCCAGTTTGCCCTGGCTTCCGACGTCCTGTACGTCATCGAGGCCAACCCGCGCGCCTCGCGGACGGTCCCGTTCGTCTCCAAGGCCACCGGCGTCCAGCTGGCCAAGGGGGCTGCGCTGATCGGCACCGGCGTGTCCATCCAGGAACTGCGCGACGTGCACCACCTGCTGCCCGCCACCGGCGACGGGTCGCAGCTGCCGGCCGACTGCCCGGTCTCGGTGAAGGAGGCCGTGCTGCCCTTCGCCCGGTTCCGCACCCCCGAGGGCCGGGTCGTGGACTCGCTGCTTGGCCCGGAAATGCGCTCCACCGGTGAGGTGATGGGCATCGACAAGTACTTCGACACCGCCTTCGCCAAGAGCCAGGCCGCGTCCGGCTCGCCGCTGCCCACCGGCGGCCGGGTCTTCGTCTCGGTCGCCAACCGCGACAAGCGCGCGATCGTGCTGCCGGTCAAGCACCTGGCCGACCTGGGCTTCGAGATCGTCTCCACCGGCGGCACCGCCGAGGTCCTGCGCCGCAACGGCATCACCGCCACCGTGGTCCGCAAGGTCCGCGAGGGCGCCGAGGAGGGCGACCCCACGATCACCGACCTGATCACCGAGGGCAAGATCGACATGATCCTGAACACCCCCTCCGGCGGCGATGCCCGCGGCGACGGCTACGAGATCCGCGCCGCGGCCACCTCGGTCGGCACCCCGGTGATCACCACCGTCGCCGAATTCGGGGCGGCCATCCAGGCGATCCAGGCGATGCGCGAATTCGAATGGTCGGTCACCAGCCTCCAGGAGCACGCCGAACGCCTCAACGCCTCCCGCGCGGGGGCCTGAGGCATGGCTCCAGTGCACGACGGCGGCACCAGGGACCCGTTCGGCGCCCGCCTGGCGCGGGCGATCCGGGAGCGGGGCCCGCTGTGCGTGGGCATCGACCCGCACCCGGGCCTGCTCGCCGACTGGTCGCTGCCGGACAGCGCCGCCGGTGTGGAGCGCTTCGCGCTGACGGTGGTGGAGGCGATGGCCGGGACCGTGGCGATGGTCAAACCGCAGGTCGCCCTGTTCGAACGCCACGGATCCGCGGGCATCGCGGCACTGGAGCGCACGCTGGCCGCCTGCGCCGACGCGTCGCTGCTGTCCCTGGCCGACGCCAAGCGCGGGGACATCGGCTCCACCATGGCCGCCTACGCCGACGCCTGGCTGGCCGACGGATCCCCGTTGGCCGCCGACGCGGTGACCCTGAGCCCCTACCTGGGCTTCGGGTCGCTGCGCCCGGCGCTGGACCTGGCGGCACGGACCGGACGGGGGGTGTTCGTCCTCGGGCTGACCTCCAACCCGGAGGGTGCCAGCGTCCAGCACGTCGGGGGAGCGGCTTCGGTGGCCCGGTCGATCGTGGAGGCCACTGCCCTCGAGAACGACGGCGCCACCCCCTTCGGGTCCACCGGCCTGGTCATCGGCGCCACCGTCGGGCCGGCACTGCGTGAGCTGGACATCGACCTCGGGGCCAGCCATGCCCCGATCCTCGCCCCCGGGCTCGGAGCGCAGGGGGCGACGGGAGCGGACCTGCGGGCCGTGTTCGGGCCCGTCTGGGACCAGCTGGTGCCCACCTCCAGCCGCGACATCCTCCGCCACGGACCCACGCCGCGGTCCCTGCGGGACGCCACGGCACGGGTGCAGGAGGACCTGCGTTCCTGAAGCCGGCGGGCACCGGGCCATTGCGCCCGGTGCCCGGGTTCGCTAGGTTCGGATCACGTCGTCGAAGATGGCGTGTGGTGCCTAGTCACGACCGATTCCTAGCCGGCAGGGGATTACGCTATGGTTTTGAAGTCATTATCGGAGGAGGACCGCGCCAAGGCGCGGGCCAAGGCCCTGGTCTCGCGGACCCGTCGGGCCGAAGTGAAGAACGACTTCGGCCGCGGCAAACTCGGGATCGCGGACCTGCTCGAACTGGCCCGGACCGACGAGGCAGTGGGACGCTTGCGCGTCGCGGACCTGCTCGAGTCGGTGCCTGGGGTCGGAACGGTCAGGGCCGCGGCACTGATGGAACGCATCGGCATCTCGGCCAACCGCCGGCTGCGTGGCCTGGGTCGCAAGCAGCAGGCCGCCCTGCTGGCCCACTTCGCCGACACGCCGCCGCACGCAAAAAAGTAACAAAGGACACCATGCCGGCTTCCAGCCACCCGACAGTCACCGTTCTCGCCGGCCCCACCGCCGTGGGCAAGGGCACCGTCTCGACCTACATCCGCGACCACTACCCGGAGGTCTGGCTGTCCGTCTCGGCCACGACCCGCGACCCGCGGCCCGGCGAACAGGACGGCGTGCACTACTTCTTCGTCGGCCCCGAGGCCTTCCAGGAACTCGTCGCCTCCGGGGACATGCTCGAATGGGCGGTCGTCCACGGCAGGAACAGCTACGGCACCATCCGCACCAAGGTCCAGGAGGCCGTCGACGCCGGGCGCAGCGTGCTGCTGGAGATCGACCTGCAAGGGGCACGCCAGGTCAAGGAGTCGATGCCGGAGGCGAAATTCGTCTTCCTGGCGCCTCCGAGCTGGGACGAACTGGTCCGCCGGCTCATCGGGCGCGGCACCGAAACGGCAGAGGAACAACAAAGACGTCTCGATACCGCTAAACTGGAACTTGCTGCCGAACGGGAATTCGACGTCACCATCGTGAATGACGACATCCAGCGTGCAGCCGACGAGCTGGTTTCCCAGATGGGGCTGACGCCGCACCAGCGGTAGGCAGTACCCGCCGGCACCGACGAACACCACACAGAATTTGGAGGATTCGTGTCCACGAACCTTGAAGGCATCATCAACCCGCCGATCGACGAGCTGCTGACCACCACCGATTCGAAGTACGCGCTGGTCATCAACTCGGCCAAGCGCGCCCGCCAGATCAACGCGTACTACTCGCAGCTGCACGAGGGCCTGTTCGAGTACGTGGGCCCGTTGGTCGACACCCAGCTGAACGAGAAGCCGCTCTCCATCGCCCTGCGCGAAATCAACGAGGGGCTCCTGCAGGTCAACCCGATCCCCGCCGAAGCCGCCGAGTAGCACCGACGCCGTGACGGCCCAGCAGCGCATCGTCCTTGGAGTAGGCGGCGGCATCGCCGCCTACAAGGTCGCGGCGCTGCTGCGGTTGTTTAAAGAGTCCGGCCGGCACGTCGACGTGGTGCCCACCGAGGCGTCCCTGCAGTTCGTCGGCCGGGCCACCTGGGAGGCCCTCTCGGGACGCCCGGTGCATACCGGCGTGTTCGAGGCCGTCGAGGACGTCAACCATGTCCGTCTCGGCCAGGAGGCGGACCTGGTCGTCATCGCCCCGGCGACCGCCGACCTGCTGGCCCGCCTGGCCGCGGGGATGGCCAACGACCTGCTCACGAACACGGTACTGGCCAGCCGCGCCCCGGTCATGGTCGCCCCGGCGATGCACACCGAGATGTGGGACAACCCCGCCACCATCGCCAACATCGCCACGCTGCGTTCGCGCGGCATCACCGTCATCGACCCGGACGTCGGACGGCTGACCGGCAAGGATTCCGGCCCCGGCCGCCTGCCGGAGGCCCAGGACCTCTACGACGCCGCGCAACGCCTGCTGGACGTGGCCGACCACGCCACCGGCATACGCCCCGACCTGCCCCTGACGGGGCGCACCGTCGTCGTCTCGGCCGGGGGCACCCGCGAGCCGCTGGACCCGGTCCGCTTCCTAGGCAACCGCTCCTCCGGCAAGCAGGGCACCGCCATCGCCCGCGCCGCCCTCGCCGCCGGGGCCACGGTGAAGCTGGTTGCCGCCCATTTGGAGACCGAGGTCCCCGCCGGCGTCGAACTGGCCACCGCCTCCACGGCATTGCAGCTGCGCGACGCGGTGGCCGGGGCCTGTGAGGGGGCAGACGCCGTCGTCATGGCGGCCGCCGTCGCCGACTTCCGCCCGTCCGACTATGCAGGTTCCAAGATCAAGAAGAAGGGCGACGACGGCGCCCCCACGCTGACGCTCGTGCGCAACCCCGACATCCTCGCCGGACTGGTGGCCCAGCGGCGCGGGGACCCCGCCTCCGGACCGACGGTGATCATCGGATTCGCCGCGGAAACAGGGGACGACGAGGGCTCGGTGATGGACCATGCCCGCGCCAAGCTCGCCCGCAAGGGCTGCGACCTGCTGGTCGTCAACGAGGTCGGTGCCACGCTGGGCTTCGGCACCGAGGACAACACGGTGACCATCCTCTCCGCCACCGGCGCCCCGGAAATCCACGTCGCAGGAACCAAGGACGAGGTCGCGCGGGCCGTTGTCACGGCGCTGGCCGACGCCCTGAACCGGTAGAGTGGGCGGGTGACTTCCCAGAACCCCGCCCTGCGTCTGTTCACCTCCGAATCGGTGACGGAGGGCCATCCCGACAAGATCTGCGACCAGATCAGCGACGCCATCCTCGACGCCATGCTCACCCAGGACCCGAACTCGCGGGTGGCGGTGGAAACCCTGACCACCACCGGGCTCGTGCACGTGGCCGGTGAGGTCACCACGGCCGGCTATGTCGAGATCCCGCACCTGGTCCGCCAGACCATCCTGGACATCGGCTATGACTCCTCGGCCAACGGCTTCGACGGCGCCCGGTGCGGCGTCTCCGTCTCCATCGGCCAGCAGTCGCAGGAGATCGCCGACGGCGTGTTCAACTCCTGGGAGATGCGCGAGGGCACCGGCCTGGATCCGCGCGACGCCCAGGGCGCCGGCGACCAGGGCATCATGTTCGGCTACGCCTCCGACGAGACGCCCGTGCTGATGCCCACCCCCATCTGGTTGGCCCAGCGCCTGTCCGAGAAGCTCACACAGGTCCGCAAGGACGGCTCGCAGCCGCTGCTGCGCCCCGACGGCAAGACCCAGGTCACCATCGGCTACGACGGCGACATCCCCGTCTCGGTCGAGACAATCGTCGTCTCCGCCCAGCACGCCCGCGAACTGGACCTGGATCGGCTGCGCGGCGACCTGCTCGAACTGGTCGTCAAGCCCGTGCTGGCCGACACCGACCTGGACATCTCCAACACCCGCATCATCCTGAACCCCTCGGGCCCCTTCATCATCGGCGGCCCCGTCGGCGACGCCGGGCTGACCGGACGCAAGATCATCGTCGACACCTACGGCGGCTTCGCCCGCCACGGCGGCGGCGCCTTCTCCGGCAAGGACCCCTCGAAGGTCGACCGTTCCGCGGCCTACGCCATGCGCTGGATCGCCAAGAACGTCGTCGCCGCAGGCCTGGCCCGGCGGGCCGAGATCCAGGTGGCCTACGCGATCGGCGTCGCCCGCCCGGTCGGGCTCTACGTCGAGACGTTCGGCACCGAGACCGTGGACCCGGCCCGGATCGCCGACGCCATCCACGAGGTCTTCGACCTGCGCCCGCTGGGCATCATCGAGGACCTGGACCTCAAGCGCCCGATCTACCAGCGCACCGCGGCCCACGGCCACTTCGGCCGCGAGGAGCCCGGGTTCACCTGGGAGCAGACCACCCGCGTCGACGCGTTGCGCAGCTACTTCAACCTCTAGGAGGGCCCCGGTGGACCGGTCCGTGGACGAGCCCGGGCAGCCCACGCTGCTGCAGGGCTTCGACCTCCGCGGGCCGCTGCCCGGCGGCATCACCGCCGCCGCGACGTTGCCGGTGGCCCGGGTGCTGCTCGAAACCCAGGTGCCCCACCTGGACCGGCTCTACGACTACCTGGTGCCGACCGAGCTCGACGCCGCTGCGGTCCCGGGCGTGAGGATCCGGGCACGTTTCGGCGGGCAGGAACTCTCCGGCTACCTCGTCGAACGGCTCGCCGGGACCGATCCGGGGGTGAAGCTGCAGCCGCTGGGCAAGGTCGTCTCGCCCGAGATCGTGCTGCGCCCCGAGGTGCTGGCCCTGTGCCAGGCCGTCGCCGCACGCTACGCGGGCACCGTTCCCGACGTCATCCGCTCCGCCATCCCCCCGCGCATGGCCCGGGTCGAAACCGAGGCCGGGCCGCCCGCCGCGGCCAGCCGGGCCCCCAGGTCCGACTTCCCGCCGGAATCCGGCAGCCCTGGTGGCCGAAACCCGGACTCCTCCGCCGGGGCCCCGCCCTCGTGCCTTCCCGCATACGACGGCGGCGCCGCCTTCCTGCGGGACCTCGCCTCCGGCGGATCCCCGCGTGCGGTGCTCACCGTCATCCCGAACCAGCCCGGGGGGTGGCCGGCCCTGCTCACCGAGGCGGTGCGCGCCTGCCGCGATTCCGGACGCGGGGCGCTGGTGGTCGTGCCCGATGCCCGGGACCTGGACCGTGCCGCCGCCGCCCTGGCCGATGCGCTGGGGGAGGCGGACGTCGCCCGGCTCAGCGCCGAGGACGGCGCGACCCCGCGCTACCGTGCCTTCCTGAAGGTGGCCCGGGGGCAGGCCCTGGTTGCCGTCGGCACCCGCTCTGCGGCCTACGCCCCGGTCCACGACCTGGGCCTGGTGGTGCTGTGGGAGGACCAGGACTCCAGCCATGCCGAGCCGCGGGCGCCGTACCAGCACGCCCGCGAGGTCCTGCTGCTGCGGGCCCAGCACAGCGGTTGCGCCCTCCTCATTGCCTCCAGCTCCCGCAGTGCCGAGGCCCAGCGGCTGGTGCTCACCGGCTGGGCGCCGGAACTGGCCGCCCCCCGCGCGGTCTTGCGCACCCAGGCTCCCCGCGTGACCGCCAGCTCCGACTCCTTCGAGCAGGAGCGGGACCCGGTCCTGCACGCCGCCCGGCTGCCGCGCATCGCCTGGTCCACCGCCTCCCGCGCGCTGGAGCACGGACCGGTCCTGGTCCAGGTCGCCCGCACGGGCTTCCTTCCGGCGGTTCGCTGCGAACGCTGCCGGGAACCGGCGCGCTGCACGGAGTGCGCCGGGCCGTTGGCGCTCGAGCGCGCGAACGCCGTGCCGGGGTGCCGCTGGTGCGGGCGGAAGGCGCCGGGCTGGACCTGCCAGACCTGCGGCGGGCACCGGTTGCGGGCCGCGGCGATCGGGGCGGACCGCACCGCCGAGGAGCTGGGCCGTGCCTTCCCGAAGGTCCCGGTCATCAGCGCCACCGGCGAGCACCCGCGACGCAACGTGCCGTCGTCCCCGTCGCTGGTGGTCGCCACCCCGGGTGCCGAGCCGGTCGCCGAGGGCGGCTATGCCGCAGTGCTGCTGCTGGACGGGGACCGCATGCTGGCCCGGGACGAGCTGCGCACCGGTGAGGAGGTGCTCCACCGATGGCTCTCGGCGGCGGCCCTGGCCAAGCCGTCCCGCGAGGGCGGGATCGTGGTCGTCGCTGCCGCCGATTCGGATCCGGTCAAGGCCCTGGTGCGCTGGGACGCCGCGGGCTTCGCCGAACGAGAGCTGGGCCTGCGCCGTGAGCTCGGTTTGCCGCCGGCGGTGCGGACCGCTGCCCTGTCCGGGCCGGCGACCGCGGCGGACGCGTTCGCCGGCGCCCTGGAGCTCGCTGAGGGGGTCCGGTTGACCGGCCCCGTGATCGAGGAGGACGGGGTGCACCGCTGGCTGCTGTTCTTCCCCTACGGCCAGGGCGGCGCGGTCACCGCGGAGCTGCGCCGGGTCAAGGCGCGGTCCTCGGCCAACCGCGACCCGGTGGTCAACGTCCGGGTGGACGCGCAGGGAGTCCTCTAGGCGATTTGTCGGCTAGTCGACTAGTCGCGAAGAAATGTTTCGATGAACCGCGCGGCTTCCGCTGGGCGCTCGTAGTGGATGAGATGGCCCACGCCGGCAATCACCTCAACCCGGGCGTGCGGAAACTCCGCCGCCAGCGCATACTGCCCGGGGACCGAGCCAAGGTCGTCGAGTTCGCCGACCACCAGCAGCGTGGGCACCGGGATCGCCGGCGCGGCATCGCGCACCGTATCGCGGATCGAGGAGGCGAAGGCCTGCTGCAGGCTGCTCCGGTTGGCGAAGCGGCTGAAGTAGCGCCGATGCTGGTCCACCACGTAGGCCTGCGTGGCCGGGTCGCCGGAGGTGCCCATCATGGCGGACATGACGTCCACCACCAACCGGTTGCGCAGCACGGCCAGCCCCAGCCGTTCCGGGAGCATCCGCCCGGCGGCGTAGTAGCCGGCGGCCAGGCGGGAGAACAGCGCCTGGCTGCCCTCGAGCGCGGGCTCGCAGATCGGGTTGACCAACACCAGGCGGGCGAAGGCCCCCGGATAGGCCGCGGCATGCAGGGACGCGACAATGGAGCCGAAGGAGTGGCCGAGCAGCGTCGTGGACGGCGGCAGGCCCAGATCGGTGCGCAGCACCTCGATGACGCCGGCGTAGGCCGCGGCGTCGTGCCCGGAACCGGTGAAGGCGGTGGAGTCCCCGAAGCCCGGGAGATCGGGGACGACGACGGTGTACCCGGGCAGGTGCCGCACCAACAGGTCGAGCCCGTGGTGGTCGCCGCGGAAACCATGGACGGCCAGGACGATCCCGCGTGACGGTCCGGCCGCGGGGTAGGTCCGCACCCGGATCTCGGATCCGAGGTGGTGGTGGATGGTGGTCCATGGCGTGCGGCGGGCGGGGGTTTCGCTCATGCCCCCGAGCCTATCGGGCCGGGGGTCCCGACGGGGGACCGCGTCCACCATGCGGCGGCGGTTCAGCGCAGCAGCCGCCAGGCCGTGCCCTCGTCGACGACCAGGTCGGTCATCAGCCGGCCCTCCAGGGCACCGCGCAGGGCGGCGAGCTTGCCGCGCCCGGCGACGACCGCCAGGCGCTG
Organism: Arthrobacter sp. ASL1; assembly: GCF_056680475.1. Classification (NCBI taxonomy): domain Bacteria; kingdom Bacillati; phylum Actinomycetota; class Actinomycetes; order Micrococcales; family Micrococcaceae; genus Arthrobacter; species Arthrobacter sp. ASL1. The sequence continues at coordinate 305,156 of NZ_CM155284.1, read as the reverse complement.
GGGGATCCGGCGCAATTCCGCGAGGCGCGGCCCGGTGGCCCGGTCGTTCATCGCGATGTCCTCGTCGCTGCCGTCGCTTCGGTAGAACACGGTGGCCACGTCGCCGACGACGCCCTGTTCGCGCAGGGCCCGGGCCTCGGCGGTGCTGACGTAGCCGCCGCGGTAGATCTGGCTGGGCACCGCCGAGTCGATGGACCCCAGCCCGAAGACCGCCAGCCGGATGTCGCGGTGGGTGTCCAGCACCCGGATCACGGAACGCTCCTTCCACATCGCGGCGCGCGTTTCGGCCCGGTCGAAGAACGCGGGGACCGGGAACTGCTCCACCCGGGCGGTGAAGGCGGTGCCGAAGCGGAAGAGGATGTCGCTGGCATAGGAGATGCCGGTGGTCTGCGGGTTGGCCGCCCCGTTGAGCTGGACGAACACGGTGTCATGCGTGGGCTTGTGCACCAGGTGCTTGCTCAGCGCGCTCAGCGTCGACCCCCAGGCCAGGCCCACCGTCATGCCCGAGGAGATCAGCGGCTGCACGACGTGGGCCGCGTGGGCGGCGACGCGCTCGAGGACCTCGGCCTCGCTGAGCGAGCCGTCCGTGGGCACCACCTGGGCCCGCACCCCGTACCGGTCCTCGAGGTCCCGGACCAGCGAGGTGGCCCGACCCCGCGGCGGGTTCAGCTCGATCTTGACCAGCCCGGTGCGCTTGGCCAGCGAGAGCAGGCGCGACACCGTGGAACGGGAGACGCCCAGGTCATGGGCGATGGCCTCCATCGTCAGGTCCTGGACGTAGTAGAGCTGGGCGGCACGCAGCGCATCGCGCTCCCGACGGTCGCCGTTCGTGTGGCGTGCGCCATGCACGATCGGTTCACGCTGCCGGGCTGCCGACTCGGTGAGATGGCCGTCACGACCCATGGATTCCCTGCCTTTTGCACATATGTGCAGCTCGATTGACGGTTACGTGCTGTGCTCACCAGACTACTTGGCGGTAGCCCGATACGGGATTCCCAGCACCACCTCGCAGCAAAGGACCGATCAGCGTGTCATCCACCCCAGCAGCCCGTCCGTCAGTTTCCGCCCTCCGCGACCGCCCGCAGGCCCAGGTCCTCATCGTCGGCGGCGGGATCAACGGCGTCGCGACGTTCCGCTACCTGGCCCTGCAGGGCATCGACGTCGCCCTGGTCGAACGCGGGGACTACTGCCAGGGCGCCTCGGGTGCCTCCTCGCACATGATCCACGGCGGCATCCGCTACCTGGAGAACGGAGAATTCCGCCTGGTCCGCGAGTCCGTCCGCGAACGCAACACGCTGCTGGCCATCGCCCCGCACTACGTCAAGCCGCTGCGCACCACCATCCCGGTCTTCTCCACGTTCTCCGGGATCCTCAGCGCCCCGGCCCGCTTCCTCACCCACCGCAACTCCAAGCCACAGGAACGCGGCGCACTGCTCATCAAGGCCGGGCTGATGATGTACGACGCGTTCGCCGGCTCCGGCCGCCTCACCGAACGCCACCGCTTCCACGGCCGACGCCGCGCCCTGGCCGACCTGCCGGCACTGCGCCCCGACGTGAAGTACGCGGCCACCTACTTCGACGCCTCGGTGCACAACCCGGAACGGCTGACCCTGGACGTGCTCCACGACGGCCTGGCAGCCAACCCGGAATCGCGCGCCTCCAACTACCTCTCACTGGTCTCCGAGCACGACGGCGTGGCCCGGATGCGCGATGAGCTCACCGGGGAGGAATTCGACTTCACGGCACCGGTCATCGTCAACGCCACCGGCGCCTGGGTCGACCAGACCAACGACGCCCTGGGCCAGGGCAGCCGGTTCATGGGCGGGACCAAGGGATCGCACATCGTGTTGGACAGCCCGGAACTGCTCGCCGCCTGCGGCGGGCGGGAGATCTTCTTCGAGCACAGCGACGGACGCATCGTGCTGATCTACCCGATGGGGGACCGGGTCCTGGTCGGCACCACCGACATCGAGGCGGACATCACGCAGCCGGCACGCTGCACCCCCGAGGAGGTCGACTACTTTTTCGAGCTCATCAACCACGTCTTCCCCGACATCGCCGTCTCCCGGGACGAGATCGTCTACCGGTTCTCCGGCGTCCGCCCCCTGCCCCGTCACGACGACACCCAGCCGGGCTTCGTCTCGCGGGACTACCGGATCGAACGGCGAACCGGCGCCCGGGGCACCACGCTGCTCAGCCTCGTCGGCGGCAAGTGGACCACATTCCGCGCACTGGCCGAGCATCTCGGAGCCGAGGTCCTGGACGCACTCGGGCGTTCCACCGGCCCGGACACCCGGGCGCTGGCGATCGGCGGTGGGGTCGGCTACCCGCGCAATGCCGTCGAACGCGAACAGTGGATCTCCGCGAGGACTCACCGCGCCCCGCGCGAACGCGTCTCCGTCCTGCTCGAACGATACGGGACCCGCGCCGACGAGGTCCTCGCAGCCACCGGGGCCGACGACACGCTGCTGCGCCACTGCGCCGAACTCAGCGTCGACGAGCTGCGGCACATGGCCCGGAACGAGCAGGTCGGCCGGCTGGTCGACGTCTTCATCCGCCGCACCTCGCTGGCCTTCCGCGGGCTGGTCACCGGTGGGCTCATCGACGAGTGCGCCGACGTGCTGGCACCCGTGCTGGGCTGGGATGCCGGGCGGACCGAATCCGAACGCGCCGATGCCCGCCGCGTGCTGTCCGAGGAGCACGGCGTGGATTTCACCCCGGCGGCCGCCTGACCGCCACTTCGCCGGGCGGTGCACCGAAGCACGGCCCGGCCCACGATTTCCGCACCGGCAACCGCCGGGTAGCCGGGATGCAGCGGGGGCATCACACGATGCCCTGACCACTTCCATACAACGTAGGAGTCAACGATGTCTCTGCAAGTCTTCAGCGCCGAAATGCTCGGCACCATGATGCTGTTGTTGCTCGGTGGGGGAGTCGTGGCCAACGTCTCCCTGGCCGGCTCAAAGGGCCTGGGCGGGGGGACCCTGATGGTGAACTTCGGCTGGGGCCTGGGTGTCTTCGCCGGCGTCTTCGTCGCCGCCGCCTCCGGCGCCCACCTGAACCCGGCGGTGACCATCGGGCTGCTGGTGAACCCCGATGTCGCAGAATACGCGCCGGGGGTGGACAAGACCTTCATCACCACGATGCTCTACTTCGCCGCCCAGCTCATCGGCGCCTTCCTGGGTGCCGTGTTGTGCTGGGCCTCCTACCGGCAGCACTTCGACGCGGAACCGGATCCCGCGACCAAGCTCGGCGTCTTCTCCACCGGCCCCGCCATCAAGGGCAAGGCCTGGAACCTGGTGACCGAGATCATCGCCACCTTCGTCCTGGTCTTCGTGATCTCCGGCCTGGGCAAGACCCCGCACCAGCTCGGCCCCCTGGCCGTCGGCCTGCTCGTCGTCGCCATCGGCGCCTCCCTCGGCGGTCCCACCGGATACGCCATCAACCCCACACGTGACCTCGGCCCACGCATCGCCCACGCCATCCTGCCGATCAAGGGCAAGGGCGGCAGCGACTGGGGCTACGCCTGGGTCCCCGTCGTCGGCCCGTTGATCGGCGGTGCCGTCGGCGGCATCGCCGGCGCCGGGCTCTTCTAGACCAGACAGACCCCGCCAGTGGGTGCGCCCCGTACCCCGGCGGCCAGGGCGCATGACCTCGACCCGCAGCCAACAACCGTGTGGTGCGCGTCATGGCAACAGCCATCCCCATACCGGTACCTCGAAGGGAAAACCCATGAACCAGTTCATCATCGCCATCGACCAGGGCACCACGAGTTCGCGTGCCATCATCTTCGACCACGACGGCGCCATCGTCTCCGTCGGGCAAAAGGAACACGAGCAGATCTTCCCGAAGGCGGGATGGGTCGAGCACGACGCCACGGAAATCTGGACCAATGTCCGTGAAGTCGTCGGCAGCGCCCTGTCCAAGGCCAACCTGACCCGCCACGACATCGCCGCTGTCGGCATCACCAACCAGCGAGAGACGACGGTGATCTGGGACAAGAACACCGGCAAGCCCGTCTACAACGCCATTGTCTGGCAGGACACCCGCACCCAGAACATCGTCGACGAGCTCTCAGCCGACGGCGGCGGGGACCGATACAAGGACCGGGTCGGCCTGCCCCTGGCCCCGTACTTCTCCGGCACCAAGGTCAAGTGGATCCTCGACAACGTCGACGGGGTGCGCGAGCGGGCCGAGGCGGGCGACCTGCTCTTTGGCAACACCGACACGTGGGTGACCTGGAACCTCACCGGCGGAACCGACGGCGGCATCCACATCACCGATGTCACCAACGCCTCCCGCACGCTGTTCATGGACCTGGAAAAGCTCACGTGGGATGAGGACATCCTCGCCGACTTCGGCGTCCCGGCCTCGATGATGCCCGAGATCAAATCCTCCTCCGAGGTCTACGGCACCGTCCACACCAACCAGCTGCTGCGCGAGGTCCCCGTGGCGGGCATCCTCGGCGACCAGCAGGCCGCCACCTTCGGCCAGGCGGCGTTCTCTGCCGGCGAGGCCAAGAACACCTACGGGACAGGCTGCTTCCTGATCTTCAACACCGGCGAGGAGATCGTGAAGTCCACCAACGGGCTGTTGACGACGGTCGCCTACCGGATCGGTGACGAGAAGCCCGTCTACGCGCTGGAGGGTTCCATCGCCGTCGCCGGTTCCCTGGTGCAGTGGCTGCGGGACAACATCGGCATGATCTCATCGGCCGCCGAGGTGGAGGAGCTGGCCGCGAAGGCCGACGACAACGGCGGTGTCTACATCGTCCCCGCCTTCTCCGGCCTCTTTGCCCCTTACTGGCGCCCCGACGCCCGCGGTGCCATCGTCGGTCTCACCCGCTTCGCCAACCGGTCCCACATTGCCCGCGCCGCCATGGAGGCCACTGCCTTCCAGACGCGCGAGGTCCTCGACGCAGTGAACGCCGATGCCGAGGTCCCGCTGACCGAACTGCGCGTCGACGGCGGGATGGTGGCGAATGAGAGCCTCATGCAGTTCCAGGCCGACATGCTGGGTGTACCGGTGGTCCGCCCGGAGATCACGGAGACCACCGCGCTGGGCGCGGCCTACGCGGCCGGTCTGGCCGTCGGCTTCTGGAAGGACCGCGACGAACTGCGCTCCAAGTGGGCCGAGGACACCCGGTGGGAACCGGCCATGGATCAGGATGAACGCGAGCGTCAGATGCGGTTGTGGAAAAAGGCAGTGACCAAGACGTTCGACTGGGTCGACGAGGACGTGCTGTAACGGCGCCTCGACCATCCGGCGGGACCCCGACACCCCTGCGGTGCCGGGGTCCTGCCGTGCTGTAGACTGGCCCCATGTCAGCAGTCCTACGTCTTTCCTAGCCGGGATCACCTTCCCGGCTGCCCCTTGCATGCCAAGGGGCTTTTTCGTGTTCGGCTTCCATGACCTTCCCGAAGGCAGCGGCGGCCGGGACTGGACGACCCACATATTCTGCACTACCAGAAGGCGAACACAACGTGAGCACAGAGGCACCCGGAACCGCGGACACCGGCACCAGCTACAGCTTCAGGGAGCTTGAAGCCCGGTGGGAGCCCGTGTGGGAGGAACTGGGGGTCTTCACCCCGAAGGACGACGGTTCGGCCGAGCGCCGCTACGTCCTGGACATGTTCCCGTACCCCTCGGGTGACCTGCACATGGGCCATGCCGAGGCCTTCGCCATGGGCGATGTGGTCGCCAGGTACTGGCGCCAGCTCGGATACGACGTGCTGCATCCGATCGGCTGGGACTCCTTCGGGCTGCCCGCCGAAAATGCTGCCATCAAGCGCAATGCGCACCCGGCGGAGTGGACGTACGCCAACATCGACACGCAGGCCGCCTCGTTCAAGCGTTACGCCATCAGTGCCGACTGGTCCCGCCGACTCCACACCTCCGACGCGGACTACTACCGCTGGACCCAATGGCTCTTCAAGCGCTTTTACGAAAAGGGCCTGGCCTACCGCAAGGACCACCCGGTGAACTGGTGTCCGAAGGACCAGACCGTGTTGGCCAACGAGCAGGTGGTGAACGGAGCCTGCGAGCGGTGCGGGACGGCCGTGACCAAGAAGTCGCTGAACCAGTGGTACTTCAAGATCACCGACTACGCCGACCGGCTTCTCGATGACATGGATGCGCTGAAGGGGCACTGGCCCGAACGGGTGCTGGCCATGCAGCGCAACTGGATCGGGCGCTCCGAGGGTGCCCACGTCGACTTCGCCATCGAAGCCCTGCAGACCTCCGAGGACGAGCGCAAGGTCACCGTTTTCACGACCCGCCCCGACACACTCCATGGCGCCACGTTCTTCGTGGTGGCCGCCGACGCCGCCCTCGCCGACGAGATCGTCGCACCCGAGCACCGAGATGCGCTGGCTGCCTACCAGGAAGAGGTGAAGGCCCTTTCGGAGATCGAACGACAGTCCACCGAACGCACCAAGACCGGTGTCTTCCTGGGCCGCCATGCGATCAACCCGCTCACCGGAGCCCGGCTGCCGGTCTGGGCCGCCGACTACGTGCTCGCCGACTACGGCACCGGCGCCATCATGGCCGTTCCCGCACACGACCAGCGCGACCTCGACTTCGCCCGCACCTTCGACCTGCCCATCCGCGTGGTCCTCAACACCGGAGAAGACGACCCGGCCGTCAGCGGCGTGGCGACGTCGGGGGAGGGCACCCTGGTCAATTCGGGTGAGCTCGATGGGCTGGACAAGGCCCAGGCCATCGCCCGCGCGGTGGAGATCGTCGAAGCCGCCGGAACCGGCCGCCATACGGTCAACTACCGGCTGCGCGACTGGCTGCTGTCCCGCCAGCGCTTCTGGGGCACCCCGATTCCGATCATCCACTGCCCGGATTGCGGTGAGGTCCCGGTCCCCGATGACCAGCTGCCCGTCCGTCTGCCGGACAACCTGCGTGGCGAGGACCTGGCCCCCAAGGGCACTTCACCACTCGCTGCGGCTGCGGACTGGGTCAATGTCTCCTGCCCCTCCTGTGGCGGAGCCGCCCTGCGCGACACCGACACCATGGACACGTTCGTGGACTCGTCCTGGTACTTCCTGCGCTTCGTCTCACCGGACTACACCGAAGGACCCTTCGACCCCGAAGCGGCACGGAACTGGATGCCCGTCGGGCAGTATGTCGGCGGCGTTGAGCATGCGATCCTGCACCTGCTCTACGCCCGTTTCTTCACCAAGGTCATCCACGACCTCGGGCTGCTCGAGGCGACCGAGCCGTTCTCGGCCCTCCTGAACCAGGGCCAGGTCCTCAACGGCGGCAAGGCCATGAGCAAGTCGCTGGGGAACGGCGTGGATCTGGGCGAGCAGCTGGACCGTTTCGGCGTCGATGCCGTACGCCTGACCATGATCTTCGCCTCCCCGCCGGAAGACGACGTCGACTGGGCGGATGTCTCACCCGCTGCCGCCGGCAAGTTCCTCGCCCGGGCCTGGCGCATGGCCCAGGATGTGACCAGTTCCGCCGGCACCGCCCCGGAGACCGGTGACCGGGCGCTGCGCGTGGTCACCCACCGCTCCGTGGCCGAGGCCGCCGACCTGCTGGATGCGGGCAAGTTCAACGTCGTCGTCGCCAAGCTGATGGAAATGGTCAATGCCACCCGCAAGGCCATCGACACCGGGGTCGGTCCGGCCGACCCCGCCGTCCGCGAGGCCGCCGAAGCCGTTGCCGTGATCCTGAGCCTCTTCGCGCCGTACACGGCCGAGGGCATGTGGGAGCAGCTCGGCCACGAGCCCTCCGTGGCCAACGCCGGATGGCCCGTCGTCGATCCCGACCTGCTGATCCAGGACACGGTCGTGGCGGTCGTCCAAGTCAAGGGCAAGGTCCGTGACCGGCTGACGGTTCCCGCGGATATCAGCGAAGAAGACCTGCGCGAACTCGCGCTGGCCTCGGAGCCGGTGCAGCGGGCCCTGGACGGCCGCGAACTGCGCACCGTCGTCGTCCGTGCACCGAAGCTCGTGAATCTCGTTCCGGCCTCCTAGGGTAGGGATATGGCTCCAGCCCAGCGCCGAGGCGACCCACCCGGATCCCGCGCCGAGCGGCATCCCGGGTTCCTGGATCGCCTCCTCCCACGCGAGCGCCGCCAACGCGACCGCCTCCACCGGTCGCGGATCGCCGTCGTCACCGACACGGCGGCGGCGCTCCCACAGGAGTGGGTCGCCGCACACGGTGACCGGCTCCGGGTTCTGCCCATGCCCGTGATGATCGACGGGCAGATCTTCACCGAGGGTTTGGACGACGTGGAAACCGCCTTGGCGCTTGCGCTCGCCACCGGAGCCTCCGTGCAGACCTCACGGCCCGCCCCTGGCGTGTTCCAACGCGCCTATGAATCCCTGGCAAGTGCCGGATACGAGCAGATCGTATCGCTGCACCTCTCGAAGGAGCTGTCGGGGACAGTGGATGCCGCCCGATGGGCTGCAGGGCAGGTCGAGGTGCCGGTAACGGTGATCGACAGCCGGACGGTCGGCCTGGCACAGGGACTGGCCGTCATGGACGCGGTCCTCGCCGCCGAAGCGGGACTGCCCCTCACCGCCGTCGAAGCCGCAGCGAGGCGGGCCGACGGCTACACGATTTGCTTCGTCGTGCCCAGCCTGGAGCAATTGCGCAAGGGAGGGCGCATCGGGGCGGCAGCCAGCATGTTCGGAACCCTGCTGGCCGTAAAGCCCCTGCTGGAGATCCGGGACGGCCGCATCGGCGTGCGGGAAAAGGTCAGGACCACGCCACGGGCGATGGCCCGCCTGGTCGAGATCTCCCGGGACGCGGCAGACGCTGCACCGGCCGGGGCCCGTGTTGCCGTGCACTACTTCGGCAATCCCGACCAGGCAGACGAGCTCCGGGCCGAATTGGAAAGCTCCAGCAGCGGCGATGTCCTGTGCGAGCCGTTGCCCTCCGTCCTCGCCGCACATGCCGGTGCCGGCGTACTGGCCGTGGTCATCGCCCCCATCGCCGATCCCGGGGCCGCCCTGTCTACCGGCGTCGACGCCGGGGCCGACGACGAGGAACCGCGGCAATCACCCCATGCGGCGGGCGAGGTCGGCACCGGGGAATAGCCCCTGCATCGCGGTGGCCTCGGACGCGACCGAACCCGGGGGAGCGGCGGCCGTATGGTGATCCACATACGCCCCCTCCACAAGCCGGCCCGGCACCAGCTTCTCCACATCTCGCCCCACCGGCCAGGCACCGCAGGAGCGGTTTCCTAGGCTATCGGCATGGTCCGACACCGCTGGGAGATGCGCATAGACCCGACCTCGGGCCGCGACGGCGGCGCACGCTTCCGCTTCCGGCTTAGCCGCGGGGCGATCATGTGCCTCTTGTTCACGGCCGTGATCTGGATCGCCGCCAGCCTGCTGTTCCATCCGCCCGACGGCGCCGGGGAACGGCTCGGTGCCGTGGACATGGATCCAAGTGCCGCCACAGGGGCCACCACCGCGGAACCGACACCCGCCCCGACGCCGGCCACCGGATCTCCCACGGCGGTTGGCAGTGGCCCGGCCAACGGCGAGGACCCGACAGGCCAGCCGACGCAAGAAGTCGTCGTACACGTCGCAGGTGCCGTCAAGAAGCCCGGCGTCTACCGTTTCCCCTCCGGCGCCCGGGCAGGGGACGCCGTAGACAAGGCCGGTGGCCTGACATCGCGAGCCGTGGCCTCGGCCGTGAACCTGGCCGCGCCCCTGCAGGACGGCGAACAGCTGTACCTGCCCACACAAGACGAAGTGGCCTCCTCCGGTGCGGCTCCACACGCGGCACCGACGACCGTCGGAGGGGCCGACTCCGCGCCCGACGGTGGCTCCGGGGAACGCATCGACATCAATGCAGCCGATGCCACGGAGCTTGAAGAGATCCCGGGAATCGGACCGGCACTCTCGGCCCGGATCGTGGAGTTCCGCAGCGCCAATGGGCCGTACGCGTCGCTGGGGGAACTGGACGCGGTACCGGGCATCGGTCCGGCGATGATGTCCCGCCTCGAACCGCTGGTCAGGTTCCGTTGAGCCCAGCTGCCGAGGATTCCCCGCCCCCACCGGAACCACGCGCGCCCGGGGCGGCCGCCGGCCGACCGGGCCCCGGGGCCCGGGCCGGCCATCCATCCCCCCGGTTCCACCTGCTGGCCGGTTCCTTGCGGCGCCTCGCCCCATGGTCCCTGCCGGACCCCGGGGCCATGGCCGGGACGGACGATGATGGACGCCTCGACTTGCGCAGCCTGTCGACGGCTGGCGCAGCCTGGACGTCCGCCTGGCTGCTGGTGCAAGTCGACCCCCGACTCTCCGTGCTGATCACCGCCGGCCTCGGGGCCCTGTTGGCGATGCTCTACTGGTTGCTGCTGCGCAATCGCGGGATGATCGCCTGGTCCCACCATTGGTGGACCCCAACGGCCGCGGCGGCAGTGGGGGTCTTCCTGGTGGCCGCGGGCATATCCACCCACACCCTGGCTCAGCGGGATCCGACGTTTGGTGCCCTGGCCGATGCCGGTGCGACGATCCGTTTCGAAGCCGAGGTGACCGGCGATGCCCGCCCGATGCAGTCCCCGCACGGCCATGAATCCGGCGAGATCCTGGTCGGAGCGGAACCGGCCGCTGAAGACACGGATCCGATGATCCTCCTGGATGTCCGGGTGCATCGATACACCGCTGCCGGCAATTGGCACTCCGGGGCCGCCGACGCCGTCCTGGTGCTCCACTCCGACCAGTGGCAGCATGAAGGCGCCCCCCTCCTCGGCCAGTCGGTGACCGGGCTCGGACGCCTCGCCAGAGCGGCTCCGGGGGACAGGCAGGGCTACTGGTTGCGGGCCTCCGCCGGGTTGGCCGTCGGCGGATCCACGCGGACACCAACGACGGAACGCTGGCGTGCACGCCTGACGGCCGCCGCCACCGTCCTTCCGGGGGAGGGACCCGCACTGTTGCCCGGGATGGTCATGGGGGATCGCAGCGCCCAATCCGCGGACCTCTCCGCCGACATGAAGACGGCCGGACTTGCCCATCTGACAGCGGTCAGCGGCGCCAACGTGGCCATGCTGTTGGGAACCGTGCTGTACGCCTGCCGGTTCTGCGGCATCGGCCGGATGCCGTCCCTCTTGCTATCGCTGCTCCTGCTGGCGGGATTCGTTGCCCTGGTACACCCTGAACCCAGTGTCATCCGTGCTGCCGTCATGGGCTCCATCGGTGCCCTCGCCGTCTACGCCGGTCGCGGCAAGCAGGCACTGACGGCACTCTGCCTTTGCGTCGTGCTGATCCTGGCGTGGGACCCGTGGTACGCCCGCGAACCTGCCTTCCAGCTTTCCGCTCTGGCCACGGCCGGGATCGTGCTGATGGGGCAACGGCTGGCACGGCTGTGTCGGCACACCATGCCGGGCTGGCTCGCCGATGGCGTCGGCGTGAGCACCAGCGCCCAATTGTTCTGCCTTCCCGTGCTCCTGGGCATGAGTTCGACCTTCAGCCCCTACTCCGTCCCGTCCAATATCGTGGCTGCGCCACTGGTGCCCGTGGTGACCGTCGTGGGGACCGCCGCACTGGTGCTGGCTGCCGTCCCAGGACCCTGGCTGGAGCCGTTCACCTGGGTGGCCGGGATTCCGGCGGGCTGGATCGGCGCCCTGGGCCACCTGGCAGCCGGGCTTCCGGGTGCAGCGCTTCCCTGGCCCGACGGGCAGGGCGGCCGGGTCGCGGGCATCCTGGTATCCGTCTTGGGACTGGTGGCGGTATGGCTGGCCTCCACACCGCCCCGGGACGAGGACGCGGCCTCCAGCGGGTGGCTCGGCCCCGGGGGAATGGTCGGCGCCCCCATGCAGCGCCTCGTGCACTCCGTGGCCTTCTTCCGGAACGTGTCGCACTGGGGGCGCCGGGGCGCCGCAATCGGAGTCGCGGCCACCGCCGTGGGGCTCCTCGCCGGGCTCACGGTTCCGGCCACCGTGTGGTTCCGCACCCCTTCGGGCCCGTGGCAGGTCGCGGCCTGCGACGTCGGCCAAGGCGATGCCTTCGTCCTGCGGTCCGGCACGGACAGTGCCGTGCTGGTGGACACCGGGCCCGACCCCGCGAAGGTCGACGACTGCCTGACGGCCCTGGGTATCCACACCATCGACGCGTTGTTCATCACGCATCTGCACGCTGACCATGCCGGCGGGTTGGCCGGCGCCACCAGCGGACGAAGAATCGGACCTGCCTATTTCTCCACCGGAACCGAACGCACGAAGCTTCCCGGCCTCCCCCCGGGGCACCAGGCCAGCGAACCCCGGGCAGGTGCGACCGGCGCCGCGGGAACCGTCAGCTGGAAAGTACTCGGCCCCCTCGAGGACCCCCGCGGCGAGGAAGAAAACAACGCCTCGCTGGTCGTCGTCTTCACGATCCAGGGCACGGCCGGGCGCGCCTTCACGATGCTGGCCACCGGGGACATGGAAGCCCAGGCCATGGGGCAGGTGATCGACGCCCATCCGAACCTGCGCGTCGACATACTCAAGGTCAGCCACCACGGAGCGAAGAACGGCGGGAGCGCCATCATCGCCGCCAGTGGTGCCCGGGTGGCACTGATCGGCGTGGGCGCAGACAATACCTATGGCCACCCGGCACCCAGCACCCTGCAGGCGTTGCGGACCGCCGGAATGCAGACGTACCGGACCGATCTGAACGGCACCATCCGATTGCAGGAGACCACCGACGGCCAGCTGGTCGCCCATGGGCGCAGACCCCGTTGAGGGGACGATAGGATGCATTGTCAGACCCCAACGGAAGGCGGAACATGGTGGCCAATAAGCCCGCAGGCAGCTCGCGGACCTCCGGAACCCGAACGGGTACCGGGCCGAACTGGCGCCAGGCAGTTCCCGCCCCGCTCATCCTGTTGCAGGGCCCCGAGGCCTACGTCGCGGGCCGGGTCATCGACTCCATCCGCCAGCAGGTCAAGGAACGTGATGGCGGAGCTGAAGTCACGACGTTCGACGCGTCGACCTACGAGCGCGGCGAACTCCTCCTGGCGGCCAGCCCCTCTCTGTTCGGCGACTCCAAGGTCATCGAGTCCATGTCGCTGGCCACGATGAACGAGGACTTCCTCGAGGACATCCTGGCCTATGCCGCATCCCCGGCCGCCGATGTCGTCATGGTCCTGCACCACTCCGGCGGCAATCGCGGCAAGAAGGTCCTCGACGCCCTGAAGGTGTCCGGCGCCGTCGTCATCGACTGCCAGCCGCTGAAGAAGGATGCCGAAAAGGTCGACTTCGTCTCGCAGGAATTCAAGGCGGCCCGCCGCCGGATCCTCCCAGAAGCCACCCGGGCACTTGTGGCCGCCGTTGGCTCGGATCTGGCGGAACTCGCGGCCGCCTGCACGCAACTGGTACAGGACACGACCGGGGAAGTAGACCAGGAAACCGTGGACCGCTATTTCGGTGGCCGCGTGGAGGCGACGGGCTTCAAAGTGGCCGATGCGGCGCTCTCGGGACGCGGGCCGACGGCATTGGGGACCCTGCGACATGCGTTGGCAACCGGCACCGATCCGGTGCCCATCGTCGCGGCCCTGGCCATGAAGTTGCGCCAGGTTGCCAAGGTCGCCGGACAGCGGAAGTCCTCGGGGATGCTGGCGAAGGAACTCGGCATGGCCCCGTGGCAAGTGCAGCAGGCCCAGGAGCAGGCGCGCTACTTCTCGCACGACGACCTGGTGCGGTGTCTTCGGCTGGTGGCCGAGGCCGACGCGCAGGTCAAGGGTGCGTCCCGCGACCCGCGGTACGCGGTGGAGCGTGCCGTCACGGGGATCGCATTGGCCGCCCGCCGCTGACGATGCCGTCCCGATTGCCCCATCCGGCGGGTTCTAACCGGTTAACCGGCTGAGGCCGCCACCGGTTTCCCGGTGGCGGCCTCAGCCGGTCAAACTGTGGACGTGCCTTAGAGCGCGTTGACCTTCTTGGAGATGGCCGACTTGCGGTTGGCAGCGTTGTTCTTGTGCACGACACCCTTGCTGACTGCCTTGTCCAGCTTGCGGCCGGCGGTGGCAAGGGCAGCGGAGGCTGCATCCTTGTCGGAGGCGGCAATGGCCTTGTCGACCGAGCGGATGGCGGTCTTCAGCTCCGAACGCACGGCGGCGTTGCTGGCGCGGGACTTCTCGTTGGTGAGAATGCGCTTCTTCTGGGACTTGATATTAGCCACTTGTATAAACTCTCTTGCTATCGCGGAATGTGGTCGGTGAGGGATCCCTCCCGAGCCATCGACTGAGCGGCGTGGGGATACCTATGGCGACCCGGGAGAAGTGCCCGTCGACCTGCGCGGACACACAGCAATCAATGTTAGCAGGGATGCCCGGTCCCCGCGATTCGGGATGAACCCTGGCGGGTCGCCACCCGGTGCCGACGGTCCGCCGGAGAAGGCCTCTGCTTCAGGGTCGGCGGAGTGCCTTCGCCACCTGGTCGAAGGCGGGATGCCCGAGGACGGCGCCCTCGCGACGGATCCCGTCGGGCTCGACACGGATGATCCGATCGACCTTGGCTTCGCTGGGCCGCCCTTGCCGATCCCAGGGGCCGGCCCCGATGTCCACGTAGGCTCGGTCATCATGTCCCGGACGATCATGGTCCTTGGAGGTGAGCATGAGCCCGAGCAGGGTGTTGCCGTCGTGCCCGATCAACAGCACCGGCCGGTCCTTTCCCTGCGTGTGGTCCTCTTCATAGGGGACCCACGTCCAGACGATCTCACCCGGATCTGGCCGGCCGTCGGGTTGCGGGGCATACACGGCCCTGACCGGACCGGTGTAGTCGCCCGGGTAGGGACGATCTCTTCAACCGCCTCCGGAGCCGTCGCCCGTGTCATGCTTTCGCTGGCCACCTTGCCCTGCTCCGGTCGGGCCGCCCGGGGGCCGCTGCTGGTCCGGGGAGGACCCCTGATCGCGCTTACTGCTGGACTGGAATGCCCGGAATGCCCGGGTGCCCAGCCGCACCAACCGGCTGATGACTCGTGGATTGATCTGCATGGGGCCACGGTAACAGCGCTACGCCACACCCGCGAGGGCGGAAGCCGGGGCGCCCGAATCATGGAAGAATGGTGCTTTGCGGTCCGTCCGCAACCAGTTCGTCATTCCACACACCCAGAGC
The DNA here is from genome assembly GCF_056680475.1 of Arthrobacter sp. ASL1. Classification (NCBI taxonomy): domain Bacteria; kingdom Bacillati; phylum Actinomycetota; class Actinomycetes; order Micrococcales; family Micrococcaceae; genus Arthrobacter; species Arthrobacter sp. ASL1. Next base: position 290,098 of record NZ_CM155284.1, on the reverse strand, counting down.
GAGGTCACCCACGTGTCACCCATGGCCAGCACCTCCCCGGTGCCTGCCGCAACCGATCCGGCGATCATCAGGAACTTCTGCATCATCGCCCATATCGACCACGGGAAGTCCACCCTGGCCGACCGGATGCTGCAATCCACGGGAATCGTCTCCCACCGGGACATGAAGGCACAGTATCTCGACCGCATGGACATCGAGCGCGAACGCGGCATCACCATCAAGTCACAGGCAGTGCGGATGCCCTGGGAGGTCGACGGGACGGCGTACGCGCTGAACATGATCGACACCCCCGGCCACGTCGACTTCACCTACGAGGTCTCCCGTTCGCTGGCGGCCTGCGAGGGCGCGATCCTGCTCGTCGACGCCGCGCAGGGCATCGAGGCCCAGACGCTGGCCAACCTCTACCTCGCCATGGAAAACGACATGGCGATCATCCCCGTCCTCAACAAGATCGACCTGCCTGCGGCCCAGCCCGAGAAGTATGCTGCGGAGCTCGCGGGCCTGATCGGGGGTGACCCCGAGGACGTCCTGAGGGTCTCGGGTAAAACCGGCGTGGGCGTCGAGGCCCTGTTGGACAAGATCGTGCGCGACCTTCCGGCGCCGGTGGGCAATGTCGATGCCCCGGCCCGTGCCATGATCTTCGATTCCGTCTACGACACCTACCGCGGTGTGGTCACCTATGTCCGCGTCGTCGATGGCCGGCTCTCGCCCCGCGAGAAGATCCAGATGATGTCCACCCGCACGACCCACGAACTGCTGGAGATCGGCGTCTCATCACCGGAACCTACGCCCTGCAAAGGTCTCGGGGTCGGCGAGGTCGGATACCTGATCACGGGCGTCAAGGATGTCCGCCAGTCGAAGGTCGGCGATACCGTCACCACCTTCAACAAGCCGGCCCAGGAATCCCTGGGCGGTTATGAGGACCCCAAGCCGATGGTGTTCTCGGGTCTCTACCCGATCGACGGTTCCGACTACCCGGTCCTGCGCGATGCGCTCGACAAGCTCCTGCTCAACGATGCGGCCCTGACCTTCGAGCCGGAGACGTCCGTGGCCTTGGGCTTCGGCTTCCGTGTGGGCTTCCTGGGCCTGTTGCACCTGGAAATCACCCGCGAGCGTCTGGAAAGCGAATTCAATCTCGATCTCATCTCCACGGCACCCAATGTGGTGTACGAGGTGATGAAAGAGGACAAGAGCATGGTCACCGTGACCAACCCCAGCGAGTTCCCCGCCGGTAAGATCATGGAAGTCCACGAGCCGATGGTCTCGGGAACGATCCTGACACCGAACGAGTTCGTTGGATCCGTCATGGAGCTCTGCCAGTCCAGGCGCGGCCAGATGCGTGGCATGGACTACCTCTCCGAGGACCGGGTCGAACTGCGCTACTGGCTTCCCCTGGCGGAGATCGTGTTCGACTTCTTCGACATCCTCAAGTCCAAGACCCGTGGCTATGCGTCGCTTGATTGGAAAGCAGATGGCGAACAAGTGGCCGACCTGGTCAAGGTCGACATCCTGCTTCAGGGAGAACAGGTCGATGCCTTCAGCGCGATCACGCACAAGGACAAGGCCTATTCATATGGGGTCTTGATGACCTCCAAACTCCGCGAGCTCATCCCGCGCCAGCAGTTCGAAGTCCCCATCCAGGCAGCTATCGGTTCGCGCATCATCGCCCGCGAATCGATCCGTGCCATCCGCAAGGACGTCCTCGCCAAATGCTATGGCGGCGACATCTCCCGCAAGCGCAAGCTCCTCGAGAAGCAGAAGGAGGGCAAGAAGCGCATGAAGATGGTCGGACGCGTTGAGGTTCCCCAGGAGGCGTTCATCGCAGCGCTGTCCTCCGACGGCTCCAAGGACAAGGCCAAGAAGTAGCATCCATGCCCTCTGCACTACCCCTCGGGGACCCCGCTCCAGCCGATGGCCTGCTTCCGGCCGGATGCATCGATGGCGCCACGGAGCGCGAATTCTGCGTCTACGTCCACATCCCGTTCTGCGCCGTGCGGTGCGGCTACTGCGATTTCAACACCTATACGGCCCACGAACTGGGCTCCGGTTCCAGCCAGGACACCTACGCTGCCGCGGCATCGTCGGAGCTGGTGTTCGGTGCCGGCGTCCTGCGCGCCAGCGGGCTTCCCGAGCGCGAGGTCTCGACCGTCTTCTTTGGCGGTGGCACGCCAACGCTCCTCCCCGCCGCTGATCTGGCCTCCGTCTTGGCGACGATCCGCACCACGTGGGGGCTGCGGGAGGGTGCGGAGGTCACCACCGAGGCCAATCCCGATTCCGTGACCCCGGAGTCACTGGCGACACTGGCCCAGGCGGGGTTCACACGCGTTTCATTCGGCATGCAGTCGGCGGTCCCGCACGTTCTGAAGACCCTCGACCGGACACACCGGCCCGAACGGGTCGGCCATGCCGTCCAGTGGGCCCGCGAAGCCGGCCTCGACGTCAGCGTGGACCTGATCTACGGAACCCCGGGGGAGTCCCTGGCCGACTGGCGCGCCTCCGTGGAGACCGCGCTGTCCTACGAGCCCGACCACATCTCGGCCTACGCGCTCATCATCGAGGACGGCACCCGGCTGGCCGCCCAAATCCGCCGCGGCGAAGTGCCCGATATCGATGACGACGACCACGCCGACAAGTACCTTCTGGCCGAAGAGCTGCTAACTGCCGCGGGGTTCCGCTGGTACGAAGTCAGCAATTGGAGCCGCAGCGAAGCCACGCGGTGCCGCCACAACATGGCCTATTGGAAGGGTTCCGACTGGTGGGGCGCCGGACCCGGTGCACATTCCCATGTTGGGGGGCTGCGCTGGTGGAACGTCAAGCACCCGGCCGCCTACCAGCAGCGTGTGGACACGGGGATTTCCCCGGCCGCCGGCCGCGAGACCCCTGATGAGCAGGCCAGGCTGCTTGAGCGCACCATGTTGCTGACCCGCATCATCGACGGGCTGCCCACCAGCGAATTGCCCGCCTCCGGCCGCCAGGCGGTGGCCGGCCTGATCTCGGATGGGCTGGTCGAGGGCACGGCTGCGATCCAGGGAACCGTCATACCGACATTGCGGGGCCGGCTGTTGGCCGACACCATCGTTCGTCGGCTGCTCGATTTCTGAGAACCGTTCCCTGAAACGACAGGACCCCCAGGACACTCCGTCCCGGGGGTCAGTTGCGTAGAGCTGAAATCAGTCGATGAGACGCAGGTTGACCGGGTAGCGGTAGGGGCGGCCACGGTTGACCTCGATCCCGGCCACCACACCGCTCACCGTGACGTACACCCAGATGGCCACGGCGACGATCGCGAACACGCCGCCGATCACCGGAATGAGCATCAGCAGGTTCGAAAGCAGGGCCAGAACCGTCAGGGGCAACGTGAAGTTCAGCGCCTCCTTGGATTCCTGCGCCGTAAACGGGCCACGATCTCGGTACACCAAGTAGATGATGCCGGAAGGGATGCACCCAAGGATCCCCCCGAAGTGGGCAATGGTCGCCCACTGCCTGTCCTCGGAAGGGGTCAGCGGCAGTGGAGCCGCCGAGGAACCCTCGAACCGCCCCGCGTCAGCCGGGCCGTCCTTCGGGTCGCGTTCAATGCCGTTCATGGTCCGACGTTCCTCCCGTCCGGTGTGGTGTATCGCCTCAGTTTATAGGCCAGCCGCGATTTGGTGCACCGACCTGCGGCCCTGCGGCGCGGCGTCCGGTCGCCAACCGGCTCAATGGCGGCCCGTGGTCAGGAAATCGATGACCTCCTCGACCCGTCCCAGCAAGCTGGCTTCCAGGTCCGAATAGCTGTTCACGTGGCCGAGCAGCCGCCGCCACCCCAGGGCGACGTCGGCCTGCGTCGCGTGGGGCCAGCCCAGTCCGCGCAGGATTCCGGTCTTCCAATCGGTGCCGCGCGGCACCACCGGCCACGCAGCGATGCCCAGCACCTGGGGACGGATGGACTGCCACACATCCACATACGGGTGGCCGACGATCAGCACGTTGGAGCCGGCGCCCGGTACCCGCATCGCCTCGGCGGCGATGCGCTCCTCCTTGCTTCCGTGGACCAGATGGTCCACGAGGATCCCCAGCTTCCGTCCCGGCCCCGGGGAGAACTCCGCCACCGCCGACGCCAGGTCGTCGACCCCGTGCAGGGGTTCGACGACAATTCCCTCGACGCGCAGGTCATGTCCCCAGACCTTCTCGACGAGTTCCGCATCGTGTTTGCCCTCGACCCAGATGCGACTGGCCAGGGCAGTTCGTGCCCTCAGGTTATCGACCCTGACCGAGCCGGAGGCGGTCCGCGTCCGCGTGGCTTGCGCCGCCGCTGTCGCGGGCCCGGTGACCTCGACCGGTTCACCTTCGAGCAGGAACCCGAACCCCGTCGGAAAGGAACGGGTCTTGCCACGGCGGTCCTCGAGAACGACGACGCGCATTCCCCCCGCGCGCTCGATCCGCACGACCTCCCCGACCCAGCCGGATTGGACATCTTCCAGCAGCAACCCCACGGCTGCCGGCACCTGGCGCAATTCACGCGGCTTCGGAGCCGACAGATCCTGGGCCCCCCACTGGTGGATATTCAATTCCTGACACGGCCTTTCGCTGGGATCGGGCGGTCGCTGTGGCAGCCCGGAGGCGCCGGAGCGCGCGGCCACCATGCTAACAAGCGGCGGATCGTATTAGACTTAGCACTTAGGCGTGTCGAGTGCTAAGCGACACGTGCCACCACATCCGTCCACCACCAGAGCCAGGAGGATCGAATGACCGTCCCACGACGCCTTGAGGTCCTGCGGGCCATCGTGGAGGACTACGTCCATTCACGCGAGCCCGTCGGCTCCAAGGCCCTGGTGGAACGCCACCAGCTCGGTGTGTCGGCGGCGACGATCCGCAACGACATGGCCGCACTGGAGGAGGACGGGCTGATCATCGCCCCGCACACCTCCGCCGGTCGCATCCCCACCGAACAGGGCTACCGCTACTTCGTGGACCAGATCGACGCCGTCCGTCCACTGTCCGGCGCCGAAAGACGTGCCATCCAGCACATGCTCGAGGGAACCAACGACCTCGACGAGGTCCTGGAGCGCACTGTCAGGCTGCTGGCACAGCTGACGAACCAGGTGGCCGTCCTGCAGGTGCCCCAGTTCAGCGATGCAACGGTACGGCACATCGAACTGGTGGGACTGGGGGCCGGACAGGTCCTCACGGTCCTGATCACGAACACGGGCAAGGTCGACCAGCGGGTGGTCCTGGTGCCACCGGAAACCACCGACGATGCACTGGCCAGCCTCAAGGCCGCCTTCCTGGCCGCCACGTCGGGGCAGCGGCTCGAAAACATCGGGGACCTCGCCGCCACCGCGTGTGAGCACCTGCCGCAGGTGCTTCGGCTACCGGCAAGGATCCTCGCCGAGGCGCTGGGGTCGTTGGGCGACAATTCGGTGATCGACCGGATCATCCTGGCCGGAACAGCGAACCTGGCCCGCTCCACGGGCGACTTCCCGTTGACCATCACCCCGGTTCTGGAGGCCCTCGAGGAGCAGGTCGTCCTGCTGCGCCTCTTTTCCGAGATGGAACAGGATGCGCGCGGGATCACCGTGCAGATCGGACGCGAGAACCCCTATGGCGGGTTGGCGGAGACCTCGGTGGTCGCCACCGGCTACGGGCCCGGGTCCTCGGCCAAGATCGGCGTCCTGGGCCCCACGCGGATGGACTATCCCACGAGCATGGCCGCCGTTCGCGCGGTGGCCCGATACCTTTCCCGCATCCTGGCCGGATAACGGCCCGGAAGCGCGGGGAACCAGCATGTACAGAATGTCGGAAAGGACACAGCACACACTGTGAGCAGCCATTACGAAACCCTCGGCGTCGCGCGCGACGCCTCCGCCGAGGAAATCAAGAAGGCCTACCGGAAGCTGGCCCGCAAACTCCACCCGGACGTGAACCCGGGGCAGGACGTCGCCGACCAGTTCAAGTCGGTCACCCACGCCTACGAGGTGCTCTCCGACCCGCAGAAGCGACAGGTCTACGACGCCACGGGCAACGAGAACGGCACTGCGGGCGGAGGCGGCGGCGGCGCCGGCTTCGGCGGTTTCGGCGACATCTTCGAGCAGTTCTTCGGCGGAGGACAGGCCCAGGGCCCGGCGTCGCGCACGCAGCGCGGCCGGGACGCCCTGGTGACCGCGTCCATCGAGCTCAAGGACGCAGTCCAGGGGACCGTCTACTCCCTCGACATCGAAACCGCGGTCACCTGCACCGTCTGCAGCGGCAGCTGCTGCCAGCCCGGGACCTCCCCGGAAACCTGCACCATCTGCCACGGCCAAGGACAGGTTCAGCGCCCGGTGCGGTCCTTCCTGGGCCAGATGATGACCGTCGAGACCTGCCCTGCCTGCCGCGGGTTCGGAACCACCCTGCCCAGCCCGTGCAATGAGTGCATGGGCCAGGGCCGGGTCCGCGAGCGGGTCAGCAAGCAGCTGAAGGTTCCCGCCGGCGTCGCCACCGGAACCCGCATCCACCTGGCGGGACAGGGGGAGGCCGGTCCCGGTGGCGGCCCGGCCGGCGACCTCTACGTGGAGATCAACGTCAAGCGCCACGCCGTGTTCGAACGCGAGGGCAACGACCTGCACGCCACCCTGCGCATCCCCATGACGGCGGCCGCGCTGGGCACGGAAATGAAGCTCGACACCTTCGACGGTGAGCAGGAGATCCGGATCGAGGCAGGCACCCAGTCCTCCGACACGGTCAAGCTCTCCCAGCTCGGGGTGCCCCGCCTGCGCGGCGGCTCCCGAGGCGACCTGCTGGTGCACGTGCACGTGGAGACCCCCACGAAGGTCGACGCCGAACAACGCGAGCTCCTCGAACGGCTCGCCAGCCTGCGCGACGAGGAATTCGCCGAGGGCCGCCTGGCAGAACGAGGCGGCGTCTTCTCCCGGCTCCGCGACAAGCTGGGCCACCGCGCCTGATGAGCAACCAGGCGTTCCTGCTCGACGACGGCTTGTCGCCGGCGGCCGTCCCCGGTGACGTCGTCGTGCTCGAGGGCGCCGAGGGACACCACGCCGTGACCGTCAAACGGGTCCGCGCCGGCGAGCAGATCGACCTGCTCGACGGTGCCGGGACGCGGGCCAGCTGCACGGTGCTCACCACCGACAAGGCCAGCCTGTCCGCACGGGTGGACAGGTTGGCGCACGAGGACGCGCCGGCGGTGGAAACCGTGCTGGTCCAGGCCCTGTCGAAGGGTGACCGCGACCTGCAGGCCGTCGAGGCGGCCGTGGAACTGGGCATCGACGCCGTCATCCCCTGGCAGGCCGAGCGCTCGGTGGTCCGCTGGCCGGCGGCCAAGGCCGAAAAGGGACGGCAGAAGTGGGCCGCGACCATCCGCTCGGCGGTGAAGCAGTCCCGCCGCACGCGGATGCCCGAGGTCTCCGGTGTCGTCACGACAGCCCAACTGGCCGAACAACTGCTCAACGCCCGGCAGGGTGGCACCACCTGGCAGGCCATCATCTTGCACGAGGCAGCCGCGCAGCCGCTCCCGGACGTGGTCCGCACGTTCCTGGACGACGCCGCAGAGCGGTCCGGCACGGGGCAGGGCACATCCGGGATCCCTACGATCCTGCTCATCGTCGGCCCCGAGGGGGGCATCTCCGACGGCGAGATCGATCGGCTGGTCGCCGCCGGCGCCCGCACGGCGCTGTTGGGGCGGAACATCCTGCGCGCCTCCACTGCGGGGCCCGCGGCGCTGGTGCTCACCCGCCACATGGCCGGGCTGCTCGACGGTTGAGAACGCCGGTGGCCGCTATTTCACCGTGAAGGTCTTGGTGTCCTGGCTCAGCCGTTTCGTGTCGTCCTTCGCCTGTCCCCACACGGCCAACGTGTAGGTGCCGGGCTCAAGCACGGGCTCCACCTGGAATTCGTTATCGGAGAGCTTGCCGCCGCCCAGGCGCAATGGGCCGCCGTCGACCGGGTTCCCCTCGCCATCGACGACCTTCTTGAGCATCCACCGGGTGCCCCCGGGGAACTTGGCCGAGATGCCGTGGATCGTGGCCTTGCCGGCGGTCAGGACCGCTTCCTGCTGGGGGTCGATGATCCAGACCGGCGCCCGCAGGGACGCATCGCGTTGGATGGGCCCGGACAGCTTCACGTGCCCGAACGCCTCGTACCCCGGGTGCCCGTCCACCAGGATGTCCACGCTGGCCGGGATGTTCTCGGACAACAGCCCGGCGGCGGACGCGGCCGCCGTCGCCGTGTAGACCAGCTGCTGGATCGCCCGTTCGGCCAGGCCCGCGTCGACGCGTCGCGCAAAGGCGTCGGCGGAGATGTCCACGGTGATCACGTTACCGGGATTGATCGAGGTGCCGATGCGCGAGGCCTTGCTCCAGAGGTTGAAGTAGTCCGGGTCGAGCGGTTCGTGTTCGGTGAGGTATTTGATGGCCGTCGTGACCGGATCGCCCTGGTCCTGGGCCTTGGTGTACTGCCGGTACAGGTAGACGGTCGAGTCGCCTTCGCCCAGCCAATAGACAGGCGTCAGCCGGGGGGCACTGAGCGACTCCATCGGGGCCGTCCTGCCTTGGCTGGAGACGGCCGGTGGATGGCTGGAGGCCGCCGGCATGCTGCTGGGGGAGCCCCCCGGTGTCCCGACGCAGGCGGCCAGGGTCCCGAGGGTTGCCACCGCAGCCAACATGGCCAGACGCATTCTGGTGCGTTGGCCTGTGGACGGGACTTTCACGGGACTCCTTTACTGGATGCGGGTTCGACGGGGCCAGCGGACACGCTGGTGCCGGGCCGACCATTAAGCTTGGCACACGAGGGCACGGAGCGGGCACCCGCGGGGACGCCAAACGGGGGACTGTTGCAGGACTGATATATACAGCTACATGAGTAACGGCGGCCCACGGGGGCCGTCCCGTAAGATGGAAGGGCGCCGGATGCCGCCCACCATCGGCCCCGGCGCAGGAAACCAACACGGTAACGGGAGGACAGCCCAACAGGATGACCGACGAGGACAACAACACCGCTGCGGACACCACCGACGGCACGGTGATCACGTTTTCCAGCACCGAGCAGATGGTCGCGGCATTGGGCGCCAACGACGAGGTGCTGCGGATCCTGCAGGGTGTCTATCCCTCCGCCGAACTCCATGTTCGGGGCAACGAACTGCGCATCACCGGGGACCCCGGCCAGGCCGCGCGGGCCGAGCAGGTTGTCCGGGAGGCCCGCGGACTGGCCCTGAAGGGCACCCGCGTTTCGGCCCAGCTCGTCGAGCAGCTGGTGCGCATGGTCGACTCGGAGGGTGCCGTACGCCCCTCGGCCCCGGAGACGTTCGGACTGAACATCCTGTCCGGGCGGGGCAAGCGGATCCGGCCCAAGACCGTGAACCAGAAGGCCTACGTCGATGCCATCGACGCGAACACCGTCATCTTCGGCATCGGGCCCGCGGGCACCGGCAAGACCTATCTGGCGATGGCGAAGGCTGTACAGGCGCTGCAGGCCAAGGAGGTCAACCGCATCATCCTGACCCGGCCGGCCGTCGAGGCGGGGGAGAAGCTGGGCTTCCTGCCCGGCACGCTGACCGACAAGATCGACCCGTACCTGCGCCCGCTCTACGACGCCCTGCACGACATGATCGACCCCGAGTCCATCCCGCGCCTCATCGCCGCCGGCACCATCGAGGTAGCCCCGCTGGCCTACATGCGCGGCCGGACGCTCAATGACGCCTTCATCATCCTGGACGAGGCGCAGAACACGACGCCGGAGCAAATGAAGATGTTCCTCACCCGGCTTGGATTCGGGTCCCGGATCGTCGTCACGGGCGACGTGACGCAGGTGGACCTGCCCGGCGGCACGCGTTCGGGTCTGAGAGTGGTCTCGGAGATCCTCGGTTCCGTCGACGACATCGCCTTCTGCCAGCTCGATGCCACCGACGTCGTCCGCCATCGCCTGGTCGGGGACATCGTCACCGCCTACGAGCGCTGGTCCGCCGCCGCGGAGACGAACCCCGAGGCGGCCCGCCGCCGGACGGCGAAGACCAACAACGTCGCTGCACGTGAACGAATGGCGGCCCGCCGCCAAGGTGCGGCCCGGCCCGCCGTGCAGCCCACCACCGATCCGGAGTCCTAGACCATGAGCATCGAAGTCAACAACGAATCGGGCGTGGACGCCGATCTCGAGGAGCTCTCGCGGCTCGGACGCCACATCCTGGATGCCCTGTACGTCCACCCCCAGGCGGAGGCCTCCATGATCCTGGTGGACGAGGCGGCCATCGAGCGCCTGCACATCGACTGGATGGACCTCGAGGGCCCCACCGATGTGATGTCGTTCCCCATGGACGAGCTGCGTCCGGGCTCCCCGGGTTCCTCGAGCCCGGCCGGCATGCTCGGCGACATCGTCATCTGCCCGCAGGTGGCCGCGGCCCAGGCATCGCGGGGCGGACACTCCACGGCCGACGAGATCCTGCTGCTGGCCACCCACGGGATGTTGCACCTGCTCGGTTTCGACCATGAGGAGCCGGACGAGAAGGAAGAGATGTTCTCGCTGCAGCGCAGCCTGCTGGAGGCGTTCCTCGGCCGGGAAGCCCCGCGCGAGACCACCGAATGATCGCCGCCCTCCTGCTGATCCTGGCACTGGCCTTCGTCTGCTGTGCCGCCATCCTGACTGCCGCCGAGGCGGCCTTCCTGGTGCTGCCGCGCCAGGAGGCCGAGGACATGCTGTCCGAACGGCCGCGCAAGAACCTGCGGGCCATCCTGGCAGAACCGACAGCGCATACCCACGCAGTGCGCTTCTGGCGGATCTGGTTCGAGACCGCCGGTGCCGTCGCCATTGCGCTGCTTTACCACGACCTGTTGGACAACATCTGGCTCGCCGGGCTCCTGGCCACGGCCACGATGGCTGCCGTCGGATTCGTTCTGGTCGGCGTGTCCCCCCGACGCTACGGACGCGTGCGCAGCAGCAGCGTGGTCGTGTTGACCGCACCCCTGGTGCGCGCGCTGCGGATGGTACTCGGTCCCATTCCGGGATGGCTGGTACGCGTCGGCAGCAGCGTCGCGAAGGAGGCCCCGGTCCAGGAGGACGCGTTCTTCACCGAAGAACTCTTCCGTGACATGGTCGACCGGGCCCACGAGGCCGACATCATCGAGGATGTCGAAGCGGACCTGATCCACTCCGTCTTCGAACTCGGCGATACCCGCGTACGGGCCGTCATGGTCCCGCGGACCGACATGGTCACCGTGGACTACGGGACCAGCCTCCCGGAAGCGATGAGCCTGTTCCTGCGTTCGGGATGCTCACGCATCCCGGTCATCCGCGACAACCCCGACCAGATCGTCGGAATCGTCTACCTCAAGGACCTCGCCGCCCGGCTCCATTCCCGCCCGGGCGACGACCACACCGTCGAGCAGGTCTGCCGCGACGTGCGCTACGTCCCGGAATCGAAGTCGGTGGCCGAACTACTCCAGGAACTGCAGCGGGAGTCCACGCACGTGGCCATCGTGATCGACGAATACGGGGGAACCGCCGGTCTGGTGACCCTCGAGGACCTCATCGAGGAGATCGTCGGCGAGATCGACGACGAGTACGACGACTCGTCCGTGGAGTCGGAGGAACTCGAAGACGGTGTCTTCCGGGTCAGCGCCCGGATGGGCATCGACGATTTCGCCGACCTCTTCGACCGCCGCATCGACGACGACGAGGTCGACAGCGTCGGCGGCCTGCTCGCCAAGACGCTGGGCCGCGTGCCCATCGTCGGCTCCGAGGTCACCGTCGACGGCATCCGGATCCACGCCGAACGGCTCGCCGGCCGCCGCAACCGCATCGGCCACGTGTTGGCGTGGATCGACGAATACCCCGAGGCCGCAGACAATGATGAGGGATCGTTGGGCCGCCTGGCCGCAGAAGACGTCCCCCGCGACAGCAAGGACTGAACCATGGCAGAACAAAAGCCCCGGAACAACGGCGCGCCACGACGCGGCGGAGGCGGCAACACGCCCCCGGCAGCGCAGCGGCGTTCACCGAAGGCCACCCCGGGAACCGGTCCCCGGCGACCCGCGGCCTCCAAGGGGGGCCAGAAGGCCCACACCTCCGACTCCGTGGTCCGCGAACCGCAGGTGGGCCCGTCCAGCACCGGCACCGCCATGGCGCGGGAATGGCCGGAGACGTTCCGCGCCGGCTTCACCTCCTTCGTGGGCCGGCCCAATGCCGGGAAGTCGACGTTGACCAACGCCCTGGTGGGCCAGAAGATCGCCATCACCTCGGCCAAACCACAGACCACCCGCCACACCATCCGCGGCATCGTCCACCGCGACGACGCCCAACTGGTGCTCGTAGACACACCGGGATTGCACCGGCCCCGCACCTTGCTCGGCCAACGGTTGAACGATCTGGTGGCCGAGACCCTTTCGGAGGTCGATGCCATCGGTTTCTGCATCCCGGCCAATGAGAAGATCGGCCCGGGCGACCGGTTCATCGCCACCCAGCTGGCCCAGCTGCAGCGCAAGCCGATCGTGGCCATCGTGACCAAGGCGGACCTGGTCGACCGGTCGGAGCTGGCGCGACAACTGGTGGCCGTGACCGAACTGGGAGCCGAAACCCTCGGCGACGGGGGATGGACCGCCGTCGTCCCGGTCTCCGCGACTGGCGACTTCCAGGTCAGCGCCGTCGCCGACGTCCTGGCCGCTGCCATGCCGCTCTCGCCGCCGCTCTATCCCGATGGCGAGCTCACGGACGAGCCCGAGGCGATCATGATCGCAGAGCTCATCCGGGAGGCGGCCCTGGAGGGGGTGCGTGACGAGCTTCCCCACTCACTGGCCGTCGTGGTGGAGGAGATCATCCCGCGCGAGGGCCGGCCCGAGGACAGCCCCCTGCTGGACATCCACGTGAACCTCTTCGTCGAGCGGTCCTCACAGAAGGCCATCATCATCGGCCGCGCCGGTACCCGGCTGCGCGAGGTCGGGACCCGGGCCCGCCAGGGGATCGAGGCGCTGATGGGCACCCGGGTCTACCTGGACCTGCACGTGAAGATCGCCAAGGAGTGGCAGCGCGATCCCAAACAGCTCGGCCGGCTGGGCTTCTAGGCGGGTCTGGATGCCCGCCCGCAGGAACCCCCAGCGCCGACGAAACATTGGGTAGCCCCGGTGGACCCGGCGCGCCTCGATGCTAGGGTGAGGACCATGCATGCGGGAATCCTTCTACTAGGCAGCCGCGGCGGGACGAATCTGGACACCAGTCACTAGGGCCGACCCCCCGCTGCGGAGTTTCGTGCTGCCGGCCTGAATTTTCAACGACCACTGAAAAGGCCCCCTAGAACCATGCAGAACCTGCAAAAGCCCTCCGGAATGCCCGTCCACAAGTACGTCCCGTTCCAGGACCAGATCACCGTCGAGCTGCCGGACCGCACCTGGCCGGACCAGATCATCACCGAGGCGCCGCGCTGGTGCGCCGTGGATCTGCGCGACGGCAACCAGGCCCTCATCGATCCCATGAGCCCCGAACGCAAGCACCAGATGTTCGACCTGCTGGTGCGAATGGGCTACAAGGAGATCGAGGTCGGCTTCCCGTCCGCTTCCCAGACGGACTTCGACTTCGTCCGCCAGCTCATCGAGCGCGACCGCATCCCCGAGGACGTCACCATCCAGGTGCTGACGCAGTCCCGCGAACACCTGATCGAGCGGACCTACGAGGCCCTCGAGGGCGCCAAGCAGGCGATCGTCCACCTGTACAACTCCACGTCGGTGCTCCAGCGCCGTGTCGTATTCAACCAGGACGAGGACGGAATCGTCGACATCGCCCTCACCGGTGCCCGGCTGTGCAAGAAGTACGAGGAACAGCTCACCGGCACGAAGATCACCTACGAATACTCACCGGAGTCCTACACGGGCACCGAACTGGCCTTCGCCAAGCGGATCTCCGACGCCGTGGCCGAGGTGCTGGAGGCCACACCGGAGAAGAAGATGATCCTGAACCTGCCGGCGACCGTGGAGATGGCCACTCCCAACGTCTACGCCGACTCGATCGAGTGGATGCACCGCAATCTCGAACACCGCGACTCCATCATCTTGTCCCTGCACCCCCACAACGACCGGGGAACCGGGGTAGCCGCCGCGGAACAGGGTTACATGGCCGGCGCCGACCGCATCGAGGGGTGCCTGTTCGGCAACGGTGAGCGCACCGGCAATGTCGACCTGGTGACCCTGGGGATGAACCTCTTCGGCCAGGGGATCGACCCGATGATCGACTTCTCCGACATGGACGAGATCCGCCGCACGGTCGAATACTGCAACCAGCTGCCCGTTCCCGAGCGTTCGCCCTATGGCGGCGACCTGGTCTTCACCGCCTTCTCCGGTTCCCACCAGGACGCCATCAAGAAGGGTTTCGAGCACATGGAGCGTGATGCCGCCGCAGCGGGCAAGGGCATCAACGACATCCCCTGGGCCGTGCCCTACCTGCCCATCGATCCGCAGGACATCGGCCGCTCCTACGAGGCGGTCATCCGGGTTAACTCGCAGTCTGGCAAGGGCGGGGTCGCGTATGTCCTCAAGCATGACCACAGCCTGGACCTGCCGCGGCGTGCCCAGATCGAATTTTCCGGCGTCATCCAGCGCATGGCCGAAGGCGACGGCGGTGAGATCAGCCCGGCGACCATCTGGGAGCAGTTCCAAAACGAGTACCTGCCCGCGGACGCCTTCGAGGGCCGATCCTGGGGCCACTACCGGTTGGGCAACACCCGCACGCGCACCGACGAGGACGGTTCGTTCACCCTGGAGGCCCTGCTGGAGACCGATGGCTCGGTGCAGGAACGCTCGGGTACCGGCAACGGACCAATCAACGCGCTCGTGAACATCCTGGCGGCGGACGGGGTTGACCTGCGCGTGCTGGACTACACCGAGCACGCCCTGAGCGAGGGCGGCTCGGCCCAGGCAGCCGCCTACGTCGAGTGTGCCGTGGGCGAACGCGTCCTGTGGGGCGTGGGCATCGACGCGAACACCACCACCGCCTCGCTGAAGGCCGTCATCTCGGCGGTCAACCGGGCCATCCTGGACGCCAACGCCGCAAAATAGGAAGGTGCTGTCGCACACCGACGGACCGCGGGGCACGGGTTCTCTGGGATACTGGAGCCGTGCCCCGTTCCAGTTTTGCCGCTAAGTCCTATCGGACCCAGGGCCTGGTGTTGCGCACCTTCAAGCTGGGGGAGGCCGACCGGATCATCGTGCTGCTGACCCCTACCCACGGGCAGGTGCGCGCAGTGGCCAAGGGGGTCAGGCGCACCAGCTCGAAGATGGGCGCCACCCTGGAGCCCTTCATGTTCGTCGATGCCCAGGTGATCCGCGGACGCAACCTGGACATCATCACCCAGGCCCAGTTGCGCCAGCCGTACGGGCAAGCGCTGTCCCTGGACTACGCCCGCTACACCAGTGCCAGCGCGATGGCCGAGACCGCCGAGCGTCTCACCGAAGCCGACACCGAGTCCGCCGCACCGCAGTTCCGGCTGCTGCATGGGGCCATGGCGGCGATGGCCCGGGGTGCCCAGGATCCCGGGCTGCTGCTGGATTCCTACCTGTTGCGGGCCCTGTCGACCGCCGGTTGGGCCCCGAGCTTCACCGATTGCGTGCGGTGCGGAAAGCCGGGTCCGCACACGGCGGTGAACATCCCGCTCGGAGGGGTCGTCTGCGCCGATTGCCGGCCCGCCGGCTCCAACTCGCCGGCCCCGGCGACCGTGAGGCTGCTGGCCGCGTTGCTCACCGGCGACTGGGAGGCTGCACACGACGCCGATGCCCCGGCCCGCAAGGAGGCTGCCGGTATGGTGGCGGGATATCTGCAGTGGCATCTGGAACGGGTCGTCAAGTCCCTCAAACTCGTGGAAAGAACCTGATTGATGAAGCGAACCCCCCGCCTGCGTGCGGCCCGAATCCCCGCCGTCGCGCCGTGGCCACACCCCAGCGGTGCGGTCCCGCCGCGGATCCCGGCCGAACTGGTGCCCCGGCACGTGGCCATCGTGATGGATGGCAACGGCCGGTGGGCCAACCAGCGGGGTCTGCCGCGCACGGAGGGGCACAAGGCGGGGGAGGCCGCGCTCCTGGACGTGATGGCCGGCGCCATCGAGATGGGCGTCAAGTACGTCTCCGTCTATGCCTTTTCCACGGAGAACTGGAAACGCAGCCCCGATGAGGTCAAGTTCCTCATGGGCTTCAACCGTGACGTGCTGCACCGCCAACGTGACCAGCTCGACGCCTGGGGGGTGCGGGTCAGATGGGCCGGACGCCGTCCCAGGCTGTGGCGCTCGGTGGTCAACGAACTGCTCGCGGCCGAGGAGCAGACCCGGGACAATGACGTCTGCCACCTGACGATGTGCGTGAACTACGGCGGACGGGCGGAGATCGCCGACGCGGTATCGGCCATCGCCGAGGACGTGGCCGCCGGCCGGCTCTCACCGCGCGGCATCTCGGAGAAGACGATCGGCCGCTACCTGGACGAGCCGGACCTGCCCGACGTCGATCTCTTCCTGCGTTCCTCCGGTGAACAGCGGACCTCGAATTTCATGCTCTGGCAATCGGCGTACGCCGAGATGGTCTTCATGGACGTGCTCTGGCCCGATGTCGACCGCAGGACCTTGTGGGAGGCCATCGGGATCTATGCCCGCCGCGACCGGAGGTTCGGCGCGGCGCTGGATACGCCCACGGCCTGAGGCCTCACCGCCCGGGAAGATAGCCGTCGCTGAACCGGCTGACGGCGTCGTAGGCCTTGCGGCGGGTCGGCGCGGCCGAGGTGAACAGGTCGTGCATCCCACCATCGATCCGAACGATCGAGACCTCGTTGCCCAGCTTCAACGCCCGCTGCCTGACCGTCTCGACCTCGATGACCGTGTCCGACACCAGCATCTCGGGTTCGAACACGGTCCCCAGGTGGGTCTTGCCCGAGGTCATGACCAGGACCGGGCATCGGATGTCCAGCCCGCGGGCCACCTCCGCGTGCCCGGCGAGCACGGCGGAGATCCATCCGGCCGTCACCGGGAAGGCATGGCGCGGACGCCACAGCGGATGCACCTCCCATTCACCATGGGCCCGGTTGGAGAGCGACTGCCAGTAGTGGTCGACCTCGGGGAGCTTGATGCGTGCCTTCGGCCGCACCCGCGCCAACGGCTCGAGCAGTCCGGCGGCCGCGTTGCGGACCAGCCAGCTGCCCTGCATCTCCAGCCAGGGGGAGTTCAACACCAGCGCCGAGAGGACCGCCGGGTTCCGGTTCGCCCAGAGGCTGGCCGTCAGGCCGCCGGTGGAGTGGGCGACGACCACGATCCTCCCCACCCGGCCCACGTCTTCACGGATGACCTCCAGCGCAGCCTCGATGTCGGCGTCGTACTCCGGGAGCTCGGTGACGAAGCCCGGGGTCTGCCACGCACGCAGGCTCCTGCCGTAGCGCCGCAGGTCCAGGGCGTAAAAGCGGTAGCCGCGCCCGGACCAGTAGCGGGCCAGCTCGGGGTTATAGAAATAGTCGGTCCATCCATGCAGGCCCAGCACGATGTCGACGGGGGCATCGCTGCGGTGGGTGCCCCGGGCCCGGCCCAGTCCCTGGCGGACGTTGAGCATGGCATCGCGCCAGTGCGGCTTCTCCTGGGGTGGGGGCTGGTAGCGCACCAGGGTGGCGCTGAACGGTCCCTCGTCGTCGTGGCCGGGGCAGATGCTGGTGTAGCTGAAGCCCGGCCCCAGGCCGTCGTCGAGCCACTGCCCGGGTTCGGTGTCGACCGCGTACTGTGGTTCGTCGCTGCGCATATGTTGAGCATAACCAGCCCGGAGTTGGCAGCGGCGCCGCGCGCAGGGAAGACTGGGAGCATGCGCATCTACCCCGTCTTCTTCCGTGTCGTCTTCTCGGGTATGGACCCCGAAAAGGCCCACCAGATCGGCTTCCGGCTCATCCGGCTGGCCGAATCCACCGGTGCCTCGACGGCCTTGCGCCGGATCACCCGACCGCACGCGAGCCTGCGACGCACCGTGATGGGCATCGACTTTCCGTCGCCGTTCGGGCTCGCCGCCGGGTTCGACAAGGAAGGCCACGGCATCGCCGCCCTCGCCGACTTGGGGTTCGGGCACATCGAGGTCGGCACCATCACCGGCCAGGCCCAGCCCGGCAACCCGAAGCCGCGGCTGTTCCGGCTGGTGGAGGACCGGGCGGTCATCAACCGGATGGGCTTCAACAACGACGGCGCCACGGCGGTCGCCCCGCGCATCCGGGCCGCGCTTCCCGTCCTGGCCCGGCGTTTCGGCCCCACCCGGCCGATCGTGGGCATCAACATCGGCAAGACCAAGGTCGTCGAACTCGGCGACGCCGTGGACGACTACCTGGCCAGCACCCGGGCGCTGGCCGCGAACGCCGACTACCTGGTGGTCAACGTCAGCTCCCCGAACACCCCCGGGCTGCGGCTGCTGCAGGGGATCGAGACGCTGCGCCCGCTGCTGGCGGCCGTCGGCCGGGAAGCCGATGCCACCGCCGGACGCCATGTGCCGCTGCTGGTCAAGATCGCCCCGGACCTGGCCGATGCCGACGTTGACGACGTCGCCGCCCTGGTCCTCGAACTCGGGCTCGACGGCGTCATCGCCACCAACACCACCATTGCCCGCGCCGGGCTGGTGACCGTCCCGGACCGGATACGCGAATACGGTGCCGGCGGACTCAGCGGCGCACCGCTGAAGGGAAGGTCGCTGGAGGTGTTGCGCCGCCTGCGCACCGTGCTGCCGGCCGGTACCGCGGTCATTTCCGTCGGGGGAGTGGAGCGAGCCTCCGACGTGCTCGAACGCCTCGCTGCCGGGGCCGACCTGGTGCAGGGTTACACGGCGTTCCTCTACGAGGGCCCGTTCTGGGCCTGGAGGATCAACCGCGGCCTGTGCCGGGCGCTGTCCGGCCGCTGACCATACAATGACGGAGGGTCCCACCGATGATTCGGTGGGACCCTCCGTCGTCGTATCTGCCGGGGGGAGTGCTACTCGACCTTCGCCCCGCGGGCGACCTGCGGCTTCGGCAGGCGCAGCTTGCGGAACTGCAGGCCGCGCATGGACGCGTACCAGAGCACGCCGCGATCCTGGCTGCCGAACTTCGCGACCAGGCGCTTCTTCAGCTGGCGGGTCATGATGAACGAGTCGATGATCGTGATGCCCAGGACGATCCACAGGCCGAAGGTGATGTAGGCCTGGATCTGCACGTTCTGGGTCATGGTGAACGCCACGACCAGGAACACCAGGATCACGATCATCAGGAATTCACCGACCATCCACCGGGCGTCGACGAAATCACGGGCGAACCGCTTCTGCGGTCCCTTGTCGCGGAGCGACAAGTAGCGTTCGTCGCCGGTTTCGTTGGCCAGTCGCATACGCTCCTGGGCGGCGATGCGCTGCTCGCGGGCCTGCGCCTTGGCCACCTTCCGGTCGGTGGGGACCAGCGGACGCTTGTTCTGCGCCTCCTGGCTGTTCCGACGCGGCGTCGGGGCACCCTTGCCCATGGTCGGACGTTCGGGCTCTTCTGGGGTGGCCGGCGGCTGTGCGGCATCGGCTTTTTTGCTTCCAAACACGCCCCAAGTCTAGCGGCGGGGGGCCCGCAACCGAAACGCGTGCCGGTTGTAGGCTGAAGCCATGACTACTTCCGATTCCACCACCGGCTCCGTCGATCACGGCGTCGACCTGGACGCCATCACCGAGCGCGTGAACCGCGCCTTCGACCAGACCGTTTCCGAGCTGAAGAACCTGGTGGCCATTCCCGGCATCGCCTGGGAGGCCTTCGACGTCGCCGAATTGGGCCGCAGCGCCGATGCCGTCGCGGAGCTCGTGCGTTCCACCGGCATGGAGGATGTCCGGATCCTGTCCGTGGACACCCCCGAGGGTGCCCCGGGTGCGCCGGCCGTCGTCGGACGCCGTCCCGCCCAGCCGGGCAAGCCCACCATCCTGCTCTACGCCCACCACGACGTCCAGCCGCCCGGTGACCTCGACCTCTGGGAAACGAAGCCCTTCGAGGCCACCGAGATCGAGGGCAGGCTGTTCGGGCGCGGCGCCGCCGACGACAAGGCCGGCATCATGGTCCACATCGCCTCGCTGCGCGCCGTGCTGGAAGCCGTGGAGGACTTCGGGGTCGGGGTGACGTACTTCTTCGAGGGTGAGGAAGAGGCCGGTTCGCCCTCGTTCCGCCCGTTCCTCGAGCAGCACCGGGATCTCCTGGCAGCTGATGTCATCGTGGTGGCAGATTCCAGCAACTGGAAGGTCGGCGTACCGGCCCTGACCACGAGCCTGCGGGGGATGGTCGGCGCCGTCATCGACGTCCGCGTCCTGGACCATGCAGTGCACTCGGGCATGTTCGGGGGACCGGTCCTCGACGCCCCGACCCTGGCCGCCCGCCTGATTGCCTCGTTCCACGACGCGGACGGAAATGTCGCCGTCGAGGGGCTGCTGGCCCGGGACACGGATCCCGTCGACTATCCGGAAGCGGATTTCCGCGCCGATTCCTCGGTGCTCGAGAGCGTCCGCCTGGCCGGAACCGGCGCTTTGGCGGACCGGCTCTGGAACAAGCCGGCGTTGTCGGTGATCGGCATCGACGTCCCCTCCGTCGCCGTGTCCTCCAATACCCTGCAACCCTCGACACGCGTGAAGATCAGCGTCCGGTTGGCGCCGGGCCAGGATCCGCAGGCGGCCGCGGATGCGCTGCAACGCCACGTGCAAGCCCAGGACGTCTTTGGTGCCCACGTCGACTTCACCGCAGTCGAACAGGGCAATGCGTTTTCCACCGACACCTCGGCGGCCGCCGCACGGGCCAGCCTCTGGTCCCTCGAGGCGGCATGGGGTGTCCAGCCCGTGGAAACGGGCATTGGCGGATCGATCCCGTTCATCGCCGACCTGCTCGAGCTCTACCCCCGGGCCCAGATCCTGGTCACCGGGGTGGAGGATCCGGACTCGCGGGCGCACAGTGCCAACGAATCGCTGCATCTCGACGACTTCCGCAAGGCCATCCTGGCGGAGGCCCTATTGCTGGCACGCCTTGACGCACAGGGCCTGCAATAAGGCCGGTTCGTCGTACCATGGAGGATGAGAGGACGGTACGCTACGGTGCCGCTCTCCGAGACAAGCACTATTGGAGGACCAGATGACCGCCACGACCAACGATTCCACCGTCGGTTCCACCCAGGAACTAGAGACCCACGAGGTGCTCCTGTCCGATGTGGCCGCGGACAAGGTCCGCAGCCTGCTGGAGCAGGAAGGACGCACCGACCTGCGCCTGCGTGTGGCCGTCCAGCCCGGCGGCTGCTCCGGCCTCATCTACCAGCTCTACTTCGACGAGCGCATGCTCGACGGCGACGCCGTGCGTGACTTTGACGGCGTCGAGGTCATCGTGGACAAGATGAGCGTGCCCTACCTCAGCGGCGCGTCCATCGACTTCGAGGACACCATCTCCAAGCAGGGCTTCACCATCGATAATCCGAACGCCGGCGGGTCATGCGCCTGCGGCGATTCCTTCCACTAGGAAGCAGGACCGGCCGGATTCCCGTGTCCACGTAACCATCGGTTGACACGGGGTTTCGGTCGGCATTCCGTCGAGCAAGAGGGTAAGCTCTACGATGAGTAGTAAAACTATTGGTTTCGCCAAACCGTTGCCGGATGCATTGCTGCGCCCGGAGCCGTGTGCGGCTTGGACGAAACCACGTATCGCACCAACAAAGAGGAAGGGCCGTCTGTGAGTTCGCAAGACCGAACCAGCAGCAGTCGCAGGGGCAGGGCCAAGGTACTGGCCGTTGCCGGCGCGGGGGCGTTGCTGTTGACGGGTTGTTCAGAACAAGTCCAACGTGGCTGGCTCCCGAACGAATCCCGGGACATCACCAACCACACGGGCATGATCCAGGACCTATGGGTCCACAGCTGGATCACTGTCATGCTCGTCGGCATCCTGACATGGGGCCTGATGATCTGGTGCATCGTGGCCTACCGGCGCCGCAAGGGCGAAACGGGCTACCCACGCCAGCTCAGCTACAACCTGCCGATGGAAATCCTGTACACGGCGGTTCCGCTGATGATGGTCCTGACCTTCTTCACGTTCTCCGACACCACCCAGCGCACCGTTGACGCGCCGGTGGATTCCCCGCTCGTCGTCGATATCCAGGCGAAGCAGTGGGCTTGGGACTACAACTACAGCTACAAGGGCGAAAAGAAGTACGAAGCCGGCGTCCAGGCACACCTTGACGGCTCCGCCGGCAAGTCGGATTCACTTCCAACGCTCTACCTGCCGGTGGACGTTCCCGTGACACTCGAACTCAACAGCCGCGACGTCATCCACTCATTCTGGGTTCCCGCGTTCCTGCAGAAGCTCGACATGATCCCGGGCAAGACGAACCGCATCTACCTCACTCCGCAGGAGGAGGGCACGTATGCCGGCAAGTGCGCCGAGCTGTGCGGCGAATACCACTCGGAGATGCTGTTCAACGTCAAGGTCGTCTCCGAGCAGGAGTTCGAGTCCCAGTTGTCGGGCATGAAGGATGGACACATCGGCGCGGAGTACAACCGCCAGCCCGATGATGTCAATTCCATCTTGATCCCTCACGAAGAAGGGAAGTAGGTCGCGATGACTACCTACGAATACGCGACGGACGAGGCAAAGCCCCTCGCCCCCCGGGTCGTGCCGGTCTCCAAGGGACGCATCGTCGTCAACTGGATCACCTCCACCGACCACAAGACGATCGGCTACATGTACCTGATCGCCTCCTTCATCTTCTTCTGCATCGGCGGCGTCATGGCGCTGCTGATCCGCGCCGAGCTCTTCGAGCCCGGCATGCAGATCCTGCAGACCAAGGAACAGTACAACCAGCTGTTCACCATGCACGGCACGATCATGCTCCTGATGTTCGCGACGCCGCTGTTCGCCGGCTTCACCAACGTCATCATGCCCCTGCAACTCGGTGCCCCCGATGTGGCCTTTCCGCGGCTGAACGCCCTGGCGTTCTGGTTCTTCCTGTTTGGCTCCACCATCGCCGTCAGTGGCTACATCACCCCGCAGGGTGCCGCATCCTTCGGCTGGTTCGCCTACGCGCCCTTGTCGAACACCACGTTCAGCCCCGGCATCGGTGGGGACCTCTGGGTCTTCGGTCTGGCCTTGTCGGGTTTCGGCACTATCCTCGGCGCGGTCAACTTCATCACGACGGTCATCTGCCTGCGTGCCCCCGGCATGACGATGTGGCGCATGCCGATCTTCACGTGGAACACGCTGATCACCTCGCTGCTGGTCCTGATGGCCTTCCCCCCGCTGGCGGCTGCACTGTTCGCACTCGGCGCTGATCGGCGCTTCGGTGCCCATATCTACGATCCCGATGCGGGTGGGCCCATCCTGTGGCAGCACCTCTTCTGGTTCTTCGGCCACCCCGAGGTATACATCATCGCCCTGCCGTTCTTCGGCATCGTCTCGGAGATCTTCCCGGTCTTCAGCCGCAAGCCGATCTTCGGCTACAAGGGCCTGATCTTCGCGACCATCTCGATCGCCGCCTTGTCCGTCGCCGTGTGGGCCCACCACATGTACGTCACCGGTTCGGTTGCCCTGCCGTTCTTCGGCTTCATGACGATGCTCATCGCCGTACCGACGGGCGTGAAGTTCTTCAACTGGATCGGCACGATGTGGCGGGGGTCCATTACCTTCGAGACGCCCATGCTCTGGAGCATCGGTTTCCTGGTGACCTTCCTCTTCGGCGGCCTCACCGGCATCATCCTCTCGGCGCCGTCGCTTGATTCCCACGTGTCGGACACCTACTTCGTCGTCGCCCACTTCCACTACGTGGTCTTCGGCACCGTCGTGTTCGCCATGTTCGCCGGCTTCTACTTCTGGTGGCCGAAGTGGACTGGCCGGATGCTCAACGAGCGGCTGGGCAAGATTCACTTCTGGATGTTGTTCGTCGGCTTCCACGGCACCTTCCTGATCCAGCACTGGCTGGGCGTCATGGGCATGCCGCGTCGCTACGCCGACTACATGCCCGAGGACGGGTTCACCACGATGAACCAATTCTCGACCGTGTTCGCGTTCATCCTGGGCCTGTCGATGATCCCGTTCTTCTGGAACGTCTGGGTCACCGCCCGCTCGGCCAAGCGAGTCGAGGTCGATGATCCGTGGGGGTTCGGCGGCTCGCTGGAATGGGCCACCTCCTGCCCGCCACCGCGGCACAACTTCCACTCGATTCCCCGGATCCGTTCGGAGCGGCCGGCCCTTGATCTCCACCACCCGGAGCTCTCGGCCCGTGCCACACCGTCCGCCAGCATGGCCAAGGTCTTCGGCCCGGCCGACCAGAAGGACGTGTAGGCATGAAAGTTGAAACCGGACTCTTCCTGATCCTGGCAATCTTCTTCCTGCCGGTAGTCGTCGTCTATGGGATCATGGTCGATTGGAACGAATGGGTCGGCATCATCGGCTTGGCCCTGGCCATGGGCCTCGGCCTGATGATCGGCTTCTACCTCTACACGACGTCTAAGCGTGTCGGTCAGCGGCCCGAGGACCGGGTGGACGGTGAAATCCACGAGAACGCGGGTGTCATCGGACGCTTCGCGCCGTGGAGCTGGTGGCCTTTCGTCCTCGGCCTCGCCGCGGCGATCGGGTTCCTCGGCATCGCAGTAGGATTCTGGATCACCTACATCGGCGTCGGACTCGTGATCATCGCCCTGATCGGCTGGGTCTACGAGTACAGCCGCGGGGACCACGCACACTAGGTCACCGTGCACCGCGAAAGGGCGGTTCCTTCCCCCGGGGAGGAGCCGCCCTTTCGTCGTCTCACGGCAGGGCGCACTGTCCCACGGCGTACTGGCTGGGGCTCATTGGCTTCGCACCCAGGGACAACACGACCGGCTAAGCCGACGTGTGCGGGCGGCGATAGAATCGGCATGACGGCCCCCGAGAGAAGTGCGAGTGCGAGATGCCCCATAGGCCACCGGTCCCAGTGACGGGACGACTGGATGACGCCTCGCCGTTCAAGAAGCACGTGCAACTCAAGGCGATCCTGCGACACCACGCAACTGAGATCTGCGATCCCGGCCGACCCATACCGTCCGAACGGGAACTTACCCAGCAATTTGGCGTAGCCAGGATGACGGTCAGGAACGCCATCGATGCACTCGTCGATGACGGAGTTCTTGAGCGAATTGTCGGGGTCGGGACCTTCGCGGCCTTTCCCAAGGTCGATCTACAGGTAAAGCTCACCTCGTACAGCGAGGAAATGGAACGCCGCGGCATGGTCCCCACAGGCCGGGTACTACGTTTTGACGAGATCCCCGCCTCAGGCCAGTTGGCCCGGGAGATGGAACTCGACGACGGGACGCCGGTTGTGCGCCTGCGGCGCCTGCTCCTGGCCGACGGGCTGCCCATGAACCTCGACGAGAACTACCTGCCCTCTCACCGGGTTCCCGGCTTCCTGGACGATTCTGCCCCCCGCCAGCTCTACGCATCGCTCAATGAACGCTACGGGCTCGTCATGCAGTGGGGGGAGGACCAAGTGGAAGCGACAGCTGCGACGCCGCAAGATGCGAAACACCTGGGCGTGGATGTCGGGACCCCGCTTTTGAAGATCCAACGCCACGCCTACGTCAAACGGGAGTTGGTCGACTATTCCGTGTCCCTCTACCGAGCGGACCGCTACAAGCTGTTTGTGCCCCTCCAGCGCCCCGGAACTCGTCAGCGGCACTCTTACGAAGCAGACGGTCCCTAGGACGTCCAGGGCGCGCTGGAAGGGCTCACAGCCGGTCGCGGGCCCGCGACCAGGCACCCACTACACAAATGCTCCGCGTAGCGGTGCCTGTCGCGGGAGCCAACGGCCGGTCGCCGGCCGGTTGGCGGCCGGTTGGCGGGGGTGATGCCCCGCGAAACGACCAGACAACGCAAAGGGACCCCGATCGACGATCGGGGTCCCTTCTGCGTTCAGTCGATGGCTAGTGCTCGATGGAAGCGTTCTCCGACGAGCCTTCGACGGCCGGGGCGTGGTGGCCGTGGGCGGCCTCCAGCTCGGCCGGTGTGACCGGTGCGACCCGGTCCTCGAAGAAGAACTTCGAGATCGCGCCGCGCGCCTTCTCGGAGCGGGTCACGTGGCCGACGCGATCGGCTTCGGGTGGGAGCACCTCATGGGACTCGAAGGAGACCAGCTTGTAGAGCTTGTACTCGTCGAGCCCGACATGCTGCTCACTGAATCCGCCCTCCGGCGACATCTCGATGATGCCGGCTTCCCGGCCGTGAAGCACGATCTCGCGGTCCTTGCGCTGCAGCGACAAGGCAATGCGGCGAGCCACGATGAAGCCGAGGATCGGCCCCAGGAAGAACAACGCGCGCAGCCAGTACGTGACGTCGTTCAGCGAGACGTGGAAGTGCGTCGCGATCAGGTCGGAAGATGCGGCGCACCACATAACGCAGTACCAGATCACACCGGCCACGCCGACTCCAGTGCGGAAGGGGGCGTTGCGGGGACGGTCGAGCAGATGGTGCTCGCGGTCGTCCTTGGTGATCCACCGTTCGATCCACGGCCAGGCGAACATGGCACCGATGAGGATGGCGGCCGGGACCATGGGCAGCAGGACGTTCAGGATGAGGTTGTTGTCGCCCCAGGGGAAGGGGATGATCCACTCGAAGCTGAAGTTGCCCAGCACGCCCGGCATCAGGCGCAGGGCGCCGTCGACCCAGCCAATGTACCAGTCAGGCTGTGTACCAGCGGATACGGGGGAGGGGTCGTAGGGACCGTAGTTCCAGATCGGGTTGATCGTGAAGAAGCCCGAGATGGCGGCAACGATGCCGAAGACGATGAAGAAGAATCCACCGGCCTTCGCCGCGTACACCGGTCCCACGGGGAAGCCGACGACGTTGTCGTTGGTACGTCCCGGTCCGCGGTACTGGGTGTGCTTGTGCACGACCACCATGAACAGGTGGATGCCGATCATCAACAGGATCATCGCGGGCACCAGCATGATGTGCAGCATGTACAGGCGGCCGATGATCGCAGTCCCCGGGAACTCCCCGCCGAACAGGAATGCGGAGATAAACGTGCCAACCACGGGAATCGCCTTGATGACGCCGTCGATGATGCGCAGGCCGTTGCCGGAAAGCAGGTCATCGGGCAGCGAGTAGCCGGTGAAGCCTGCAGCCATGGCCAGAACGAGCAGCGTGCCGCCGACGACCCAGTTCAGCTCACGGGGACGACGGAATGCCCCGGTGAAGAAGACACGCAGCATGTGCACGGAGACAGCGGCCACGAACAGCAGCGCGGACCAGTGGTGCACCTGGCGCATGAACAGTCCACCACGGACATCGAAGGAGATGTCCATCGTCGAGGACATGGCCACGGACATCTGCACACCCTTGAGCGGGTTGTAGCTGCCGTCGTAGGTGGTATGCGCCATCGAAGGATCAAAGAAGAACGTCAGGAATGTTCCGGAGATCAACAGGATGACGAAGGTGTACAGGGCCACCTCGCCGAACATGAACGACCAGTGGTCCGGGAAGATCTTGCGCCCGAACTCCTTAACGATCTGGGAGGCGCCGACCCGCGTGTCGACGAAGTCCGCGATGCGTCCAGTAGAGGTCTTGGGGCGGTACTCGGTTGATGAGGACATGATTAGCCACGCTCCCAGTAGCTCGGGCCGACGGGCTCGTGGAAGTCGCTCTGGGCGACCAGGTAGCCCTCCGAATCGACCGTGATCGGCAGTTGTGGAAGTGCGTGTCCGGCCGGCCCGAAGATGACCTTGCATTCCTGCGTCAGGTCAAAGGTGGACTGGTGGCACGGGCACAGCAGGTGATGCGTCTGCTGTTCGTACAAGGCGACGGGGCAGCCCACATGGGTGCAGATCTTCGAGTACGCCACGATGCCATCGTGGTGCCAGGTCTTGCGCTCGGGGGAGATGTGCATCTTCCCCGGGTCCAGGCGCATGAGCAATACGACTGCCTTGGCCTTCTCGTTCAGCGGGTCTTCCATTTCGCTGAGCCCGTCGGGGATGACGTGGAACGCCGACCCGATCTGCACGTCCGATGCCTTGATGGGCGTGCCGGAGGGATCACGGACGAGCTTGATGCCCTTGTCCCACATGGTGTGGCGCAGACGGTCGACGATCTCGCCCGCGCTGGCACCGGTGCGATCGAGATCACGGAACATGAAGATCGCGGGGATCGGTGCCAATGCCATGGCGGCGATCAGCGAGTTGCGGATCAGGGGACGGCGCTTGATGCCCGTCTCCTCGATGATGTCACCCAGCATCGTTTCCGCGACCTGGCGGTCCTCCTCGGTACGGACCTCGTGGCGCATCTCGGTGATCTCGTGGTCCGGCATCAGGGTCTTGGCCCAGTGCACGATTCCCACGCCGATGCCGAGCATCGCAAAGGCGGTTCCGATGCCCAGCAGCATGTTCTGCAAGCGGATCTCACCGATGGATTCCGGGTGCCCGACGACGAAGTAGGCCACGAAGAACAGCAGTGTTCCCAGAACGGACAGCACGAACAGCAGGGTTACCTGTCGTTCGGCTCGTTTCGCGGCGCGGGGGTCCACGTCAGCGAGGCGTGGCCGGTGCGGCGGCAGGCCCGGGTCCTGGAACGTGTCCATGGAACCCTGACCGGCCTTAGCAACGGTGCCCGGATCGTTCGGACTGCCGTGACTATGGTCGCCCATGTTCTCTCTCATCCTTTTTCTCAAATTCCTTGGTACGAGGTGTGGTGTACGGGCCGGGCCCGCGGCGCCGGATCAGGAAGGCCGCGAGGTCAGCCAGATCGTGAAGGCAATGACAATGCCGAGACCGGCGGTCCAGATAAGCAGGCCTTCCGAAACGGGGCCGATCGAACCGAGCTCGGCGCCACCGGGGGAGCCCTGCGCGTCAATTTCCTGGAGGAACGTGATGACGTCGCGCTTCTCATCGGGAGTGATGTTCGAGTCACTGAAGACGGGCATGTTCTGCGGGCCGGTGACCATGGCCTCGTACATGTGCTTCTCGCTGACGCCCGCCAGCGACGGAGCGAACTTGCCGCGCGTCAGGGCGCCACCGGCTGCAGCGGCGTTGTGGCACATGGCACAGTTGACGCGGAAGATTTCCCCGCCGGTGGCCGAGTTCCCCTTGGAGGTATCCAGCGACTCCGCGTCCGGCACTGCGGGACCGGCGCCGAGGGACGCGACGTATGCCGCGAGCTGCATGGTTTCCTCGTCGTCGAACTGCTGCGGCTTCTCCCGGGCCTGCGGCCCCTGCATCTGCAGTGGCATGCGTCCGGTGCCAACCTGGAAGTCGACGGCTGCAGCGCCGACTCCGACAAGCGAAGGGCCACTGGGGCTGCCTTCGGCATTCATGCCGTGGCAGGTGGCACAGTTGGCGACAAAGAGCTTGTTGCCTTCATTGATGTCGCTGGCGCTGTACGTCGTCGCCGCCTGGGCCTCGTTGACGCTGGTTGCCGCGGCATAGAGGCCGCCCGTGACGAGCAGACCCATCAACAACAGCGCTATGGCGGCGAGCGGATGGCGGCGCCTTTGCGAAAGAGCCTTCACTTGCTGGTTCCTCACTTGGTTTGGTTGGTGATGCTTGGTGCGGCCCGGAAGCCCTTGGCTACTTCAGGAAGTAGATGATCGCGAACAGTGCGATCCACACGACATCGACGAAGTGCCAGTAGTAGGACACGACGATGGCGGATGTTGCTTCGAAGTGACCGAACTTCTTGGCCACGAAGGCGCGACCGATGATCAGCACGAAGGCGACGAGACCGCCGGCGACGTGCAGGCCATGGAAGCCAGTCGTGATGTAGAAGGCCGAGCCATAGGGATTCGAGCTCAACGCGACGCCGTGGTGCACGAGTTCGGTGTATTCGTACGCCTGGACGGAGACGAAGATCGCCCCGAGGATGAACGTGACGATGAACCACTCGACCATCCCCCACTTGCGGAAGTTCAGCAGGCCACCGAGGCGGCGCGGCTGGAGATCCTCAGCGCGGAAGACACCGAGCTGGCAAGAGAAGGAACTGGAAACCAGGATGATCGTGTTGACGAGTGCGAACGGGACGTTCAACTTAGCTGTCTCGTTCGCCCACAACTCCGGCGAGGCCGCGCGAAGTGTGAAGTACATGGCGAAAAGCGCGGCGAAGAACATCAGCTCGCTGGAAAGCCAGACGACGGTTCCGACCGACACCATGTTGGGACGGTTAGGCGCAGGGTGCGCCTGGGCATTGAGGGCATGAGTCGCAGTTGTCACAGAGCCATTATGTCTATAAAAGTGCCGCTTACACCAATGCATCCACGACCGAGTCGCCCGTTTTTGCGCCGGTCAGGTCCAAGTTCCGCGGAATATCAGGGGAGAAACAATTCCGCACTTTCTACAAAACGTAGATAACCTTGTTGCGTGTCAACGATTTCTTCGCAATCCAAGTTCCCCAACTGGCCAACTATCCTGACCTCGCTCATCCGCGGGGAGGATCTCTCGACGGCGGATGCCGCTTGGGCGATGGGTGAAATCATGGGCGGAAACGCCTCCGACGTCCACATCGCCGGCTTCCTCGTCGCGCTGCGCGCCAAGGGGGAGTCCGTGGCGGAGCTGACCGGGCTGGTCGAGGCGATGATCGCCAGCGCCCGGCCACTGGATCTTCCGGGTGAGAAACTCGACATCGTCGGGACGGGCGGGGACCGGCACAATACCGTCAACATCTCCACCATGTCATCGCTGGTCTGCGCCGGAGCCGGGGCCCGCCTGGTCAAGCACGGCAATCGGGCCGCATCATCCTCATCGGGATCCGCCGACGTGCTCGAGGCGCTGGGTGTGCGTTTGAATGCCCCGGTCGAGCGCTTGGGGCCGATTCTGGAGGCGGCCGGAATCACCTTCTGCTACGCACAGATGTTCCACCCGTCCATGCGCTATGCCGCGGCGGTACGTTCGGGTTTGGCGGTGGCAACGGCCTTCAACTTCATGGGGCCACTGACCAATCCGTCCCTGCCCACGGCCTCGGCCATTGGCTGTGCCGATGAGCGCATGGCACCGCTCATGGCCGGGGTTTTGGCGGCGCGCGGCTCCCGCGCCTTGGTCTTCCGCGGCGACGACGGGCTCGATGAATTGACCACCACCACGACAAACCACGTCTGGGAAGTACGCGAGGGGACCGTCGACGCCTCGGTGTTCGACGCCGGCGACCTGGGCCTGGGCCGGGCCACCTTGCAGGACCTGCGCGGCGGCGACGCCCGGCACAATGCGGCCGTCGTGCACGAGGTCCTGGCAGGTACGCGCGGGCCGGTCCGCGACGCCGTCGTCCTCAATGCCGCAGCGGGGTTGGTGGCCTTCGACCTCGTCGCCGAGAGGAGCTTGGGGGAGCGGCTGGAGGTAGCCGCACGCCGGGCCGAGGAATCCATCGACTCCGGCGCCGCGCGGGATGCGCTCCAGCGCTGGATCGACGCGACCAACGTCTGACAGCAGCCGACGCACGCCATCCGGGTGGCACCGTCCGAAGGGCAAGGGCCGTTGGCCGCCCGGACCGGAAACTCGGCGCCGGCGGTCAACGGCCCCTGCTCTTACCGGCGGAATTCCGCCGGGACGTTACCTTGGCCGGCTATTCGAGCCCGAGGGAGAATGCGGCGTCCAGGTCGTGCTGGGAGTATGCGCGGAAGGCGATGTGCGTGGTCGTCTCGACGACGCCCTCGACCTTCGACAGGCGGTTGGCGATGGCCTCGGCCAGGTCTTCATGGTTGCGGACCCGGGCCACGGCGATGAGGTCCCAGTCGCCTGCGACCGAATACACTTCGCTGATCCCATCCAGCTCGGAGATCTTCTGGGCGCATTCGGGAATGCTGTCGGCAACTGTCTGGATCATTACAAACGCGGTGATCATCACGTGTTCCTCCACCTTCTGGCACCGGGATCATCCGGTCTTCGACTCGTGATACGAGCCTAGTTCACCGTGTCGCCGACGCGCACTTTACGACGCACGAGCAAGGTGCCGACGAGCCTTCGTCCCAGCAGCATGATGCCCAGGACAATGGTCGCGACGATGATGAACGGGACGGCAGCCGTTGCGCCAAACAAGACCCGGAGAATGAGGCCCAACGCGACCGTGCCGATCCAGAGGACCACCCCCTGTGGCCAGATCCGGTTCGGTTCACGCCACACCACGGTGATGCAGGAAAAGACGACCAGTGCCAGGAGGAAGGGCGCCGCCGTCCCGAGGATCCCGGCCGCATCGAGCCCTTCGGCGTGCGAACGGCGACCGAGAGCTGCGAAAATGACCACCAGAAGCACATCGATCACTAGCGGTGGCACCCAGGTTTTCAGCTTCAACATAGGATCGAGCGTACCGGGCAGGGAGTCGCTTCCTTTTCAGGGGATGTCGGCCATGCGGCTCCTGTCACCTGGTTCACCGCCGTACAGCAAATACACCCGTATACACTGATTACATAAGAATTCACCGGTCACCAGACGCAACCAGGGAGACCCGCATGGAAAACCCCTTCCGCCCCACCGCCGGCGCCGATCCGCCCCAGCTGATCGGACGATCCGGAATCCTCGACGAATTTGCCTACGGGCTGCGCATCCGCCACGGCGCCCCGGGGCTTTTGACGATCTTCACCGGAGCCCGGGGAATCGGCAAGACGGTCATGCTCGGCGAAGCTGAAGACGAGGCGCGTAACCGTGGTTGGGCGGTGGTCTCCGAAACGGCTACCCGCGGCTTCCTCGGCCGGATCGGCGAATCCATGCGACACCACGCGGAGGAGCTGGGGGAGGGGCCCCCGGGTCGACGCGTCACCGGGGTGCGTATCGCCGGTTTTTCGGTCACCACCGAACTTCCGCCCGAGCAGCAGGCGACGTGGCGGGACCTGGGGGTTGAACTGCTGCGTCGTCTGGACGAGCAGGAAACCGGCCTGCTGATCACCCTGGACGAGATCCACGGTGCGGACCGCGACGAGCTGGCACAACTTGCCGCCTCCGTGCAGCACTTCATCCGCGACGGCCTGCCCATCGCCTTGGTCTTCGCCGGCCTGCCGGCCGCCGTATCCGACCTGCTCAACGAGGGCGTGGCCACCTTCCTGCGCCGCGCGGACCGCATCGACCTGCATGCCGCGGCCATCGACGACGTCGCCGATTCGTTCGAGGACACATTCGCCGCGTTGGATTACCCGCTGCCGGTGGAGTTCGTCCGCCGCGCCGCCGCGGCCACCGGTGGATATCCGTTCCTGATCCAGCTCATTGGCTACCACCTCTGGCAGTTGGCCGAAGCCACGACGCAGCAGCTGGGTTCAGCGGACGTGGACCTCGCCATCGATGCGGCCCGGCGCCGCAACACGCGGGTGGTCATCAGCGCCGCGCTGGCCACCATTTCGCATAAGGACATGGAATTCCTGCATGCCATGGCGCTCGACGACGGCCCGTCCTCCACCGGGGACATCGGAGAGCGGCTGGGCAACCGCCCCAACACCATCGGCAACTACCGGGCACGGCTGATCGATGCGGGTCTGATCCAGCCGGCTGGACACGGGCTCGTCGAATTCGCCATACCGGGACTGCGCGAACACCTGCTCACGCGCTGAGACTGAGGCAGGCGCCGGAGGGTTTGTGGGGCGGGAACAAACGGCGCGCCGAAATCCTGAAGGGCGGACTCCCGGGAATGGGAGGGGTAACGGTGAGACTGGGTACATGACTCGTATCGCAATCACCGGCGTCGGCGCAGTGTCCCCGCTGGGAACCGACGCCCCCAGCACCTGGACGGCCCTGAAGGCCGGCGCATCCGGCGTCGTCGCCCTGGAGACAGCGTGGTCCGAACCGCTCTCCACACGCTTCGCGGGGCTCGTGGACGACTCGTTCCAGGAAGCCCTGAGCGTCCGGGAAATCAAGCGCATGGACCGCTCGGAGCAGTTCACCATGGCTGCCGGACGCGAGGCATGGCACGACGCCGGTGCCCCCGGAGTGGATTCCGAACGGCTCGCCGTGGTGATCGGCACCGGGATCGGCGGCATTGGCACGACGACGGTGCAGGAACACGTGCTGGCGGACAGCGGGCCCCGACGGGTGTCTCCCCATACGGTGAACATGCTCATGGCCAACGGTTCCGCCGGGTGGCTCTCCATTGATCTGGGAGCGAAGGCCGGGGCAAGGACGCCAGTCAGCGCCTGCGCCTCCGGCTCGGAGGCGATCGCCATGGCCCGCGAGATGATCCTGGCGGGGAGCGCCGACATCGTGGTGGCCGGGGGAACGGAAGCGGCGGTGACGGGATTGACCATGGCCTCCTTCGGCCAGACACGGGCGTTGTCCAAGCGCAACGACGATCCGGCTGCCGCCTCACGTCCCTTCGATGCCGACCGCGATGGCTTCGTCCTGGGCGAGGGAGCCGCTGTCATGGTGCTGGAACGCGAGGACCATGCGGCGGCCCGTGGGGCAAGCATCTACGGATACGTGGACGGTGCGGCCATCACCTCCGATGCCCACGACATCGTGGGGGCCGACCCCGACAACCAGGCCCGGACCATCCGGATGGCCATGCGGAGCAGCGGCCTGGAGCCGGCTGACATCGGATTCGTCCATGCCCACGCCACGTCGACGCCGGCCGGCGACATCAACGAGACACGGGCCATCACCGGTGCCGGCCTCGACGGCGTGCCCGTGACCTCGACCAAATCGATGACCGGGCACCTGTTGGGCGCCTCCGGGGCGCTGAGCACCCTGGCAACGGTCATGGGGATGCGCGACGGGGTCATTCCGCCGACCACCAACCTCGAGAACCAGGACCCGGAGATCGGCCTGGACATCGTGGCGAACCAGGCGCGCGCCACGGATGCCCGTGCCGCCGTCGTCAATTCCTTCGGGTTTGGCGGACACAACGTGGCCCTGGTGGTCTCCGGCACCTAGTACGGGTACCGGGGGAGTGGTGCCGTCAAGCACCTAGCGCGCTTCGACCATCTCCGCGAGTTGGTTGATGACTGTTCCCCAGCCCTCGTGGAACCCCAATTGCTCGTGCCGGTCCCGGTCTTCTCGGTTCCGGTGCATGGCCGTGGAGGTGTAGAGCGTTCCGTCCGCATGCTCGGCGAAACTGAACGACGCCGTGACAAAGGGCGATTCGGCGGGTCGCCACCCGGCCACCAGGGCGTCCGTGAACACGATCCGCTCGAGTTCATCGACAGCGAGGAAGCAGCCGGTGATGTGCGGCGTGAACGCGACCCCGTCGTCGCTCATTTCGGTTCGGAACGAACCGCCGGGGCGCAGTTCCATGTCCTTGACCTTGCAGACCAGTGGTGCCGGGATCCACCATTTCTCGAACTTCGAGGGATCGGCCCAGGCGTTCCAGACCGCAAGGCGGGGCGCACGGATGATCCGCGTGATCGTCAGATCGAAGGGGGTATCAGTGGTGTCGTTCATGTCCTGTCTTCTATCTCCTCTGTGGTGACGAATTCCTCGAGCCGGTCGGCACGTCCTTCCCACAGCCGCTGTTGTTCGTCCATCCACGTCTCGATGACCTGGAAGGATTGCCGCTCCAATGAGCAGATGCGGACGCGCCCCGACTTATGGGTCGCCACCAGCCCCGCGGCCTCGAGCTGCCGGACGTGCTTGACGAAGGACGGCAGGGCCATATCGAAGCGTCCCGACAATTCGCCCACGGTGGCCGGGCCCGCCGCCAACCGGGAAACGACGGATCGACGCGTTGGATCCGAGAGGGCCCGGAAGACGAGGTCAAGGGAATCGGCATACTTAGCCATATGGCTAAGTTAGCGTAGGGTGTGGCCAAAGGCAATGGGCGGCATGGGGGAGTGCCGACACAAGACCTCCTCGACAGGAGCCACGCGACGCAGGAGGATCAGGAGTAGCACATCAGACACGGAAAGGGTCAGTTCCATGCGCTCAGTACGGGTCACCCCGAACCTACGCGTTGCCGACCTGGATCAGGCCAAGGCCTTTTATCAGGATTTCCTCTCTTTGGACCTGGAGGAATTCAACCTGGGCTGGGTCGCTCGCTACACCTCGTCGGAGAACGGCGCGCACATCCAACTCGTCACGCAGGACGCCACGGCATCGGACGATGCGGTGGTGTCGGTCCACACGCCGGACGTCGATGCGGCGTACGCCGAAGCACTGGAACGCGGCTACGAGATCGTGCACCCGTTGACCACCGAATCCTGAGGTGTCCGGCGTTTTCTTGTTCGCGCCCCGGACGGAAACGTCATCAACATCGTGCGTCACCACGACGAGACGTACGGTTCGCCCTCAAGCGGTTCCACGAACGGCAGGGGGACGGTGGGAACCGATTAGTTGACATAATGTAGATTATCGGCGTTTGACTGAAGACCCCAGGACGTCGGCTCCAGGGTCGGCATTCCCTGCGTGCGCTCGTGTTCGGAACTCAGTATTCACCCTTGATGACGAAGTACGATCCACGGATCACGCCGGCCAGCTTCGATTTCTGCCGGGCGAACTTGAACGTCGAGGCCAGTTCTTCTGGTACGTCCATGCCCTCGGCAAGCTTGAACCCCACGGCACGCTTTGAGCCGTCCTCGATTCCATACATCACGTTGATCGACAGGCCGGATTCGTAAAACACATAATCCATCCTGTTGCCGCCCGCTTCGAACGACGTGGCCTCCAGCGGCCGTGACGCGATGGAAATGTTCCGTTCGGCCGCGAGTATGCGATTCACGCGATCGATCGTTTCCGGTGCATCGTCGGCGGCCGTGACGGCAAAGACATGATCGTACTTGTTCTTGTAGTAACGCGCCTCGTTGGCCCTCAGGCCGGCCAGGGCCTGCGCAACGGGTGACGACTCCAGCCCCTCGGTGGAGACATCCAGGAAATCTACGATGTATGGCATGAGCGCCCTTTCACATGGATTCGATCGATACCTGCGCCTACTTTAGCGCCGGGATGCTTCGGCCAACTTCTCCGATCCTGCTCGATCCCCGGACCCGCTTCTCCCCCCGCCAAATTTACTGATGGGGATGACCAACCGGACGGTTCGCGCCCATCAGGTAGCCTCGTCCACCATCAAACCGGACGGTATGAAACGACGGCGCGGCGGCGACCAACGCGAACCCAAATTCCCGGTGCATTTCGATCGATGCCGTGTTGCCGGCACTCACGACGTACCACGCAGTCCCCGATCGCTCCCAGATCCATTCCACGCGCCGACGGGTCAACAAGCTCCCGATGCCTTGCCGGCGATAGGACGGAAGCACCGTCACCCCACCCAGGTAGTGACCTGCTGGTGCGGACCCTTCCGGGTAGTCCCAATGGTGGGTCTTGCCCCAACCCACGAGTTGCTGGCCACGCTCGGCCACGACCACCAATCGTCCGTCGTCATCAGCGGCGGTGAGATACGAACCAGGCGTTCCGGAGGGCCGTCCGGCGTTGACGTTCAATTTCATGATGGCCGGTACGTCCTCGACCTCGGCTTCCCGGATGACAACCCCTGGCGGGGGTTGCCCTGTCGTCCTTCCGGTGCGGGATCCGTCGTCGTTCACTACATCCGGCCTCCCCCGAAATTGCCCGCAGGGTCCTGACTCCACCTCTGCACCCCTTTCCCTGCCTACGCATTGCCAACAGACGAGAAGTCCCGGATGGGCGCAAAGGCACTCAGCGTACTGGTCCCGTCGGGTGGGCCTCGTCGTTTTCTTCCCCCTGTTGTCTGCGACCGTACGCGCTGCCGTCCGCGCGGGTGTCCGGGACGCCCAGTTGATGATGCCCCACCCATCGGCGGGGCAATCTTTGTAGACTGCGGACATGCCCACCACCGCACCCGGCGCCATCGGCCGATGAGTCCCGTTCCCCCGGCCTTCGGAAACCGCAATTCCGTCCGAAACATCGCCGGCCGTATCGAAGACGCTGCCGCGGGACACGGCCTCGAACTCGACCAGGGACAGCTCCGCCTCGTCCACGAATTGGCCACGGCGGCTTCCCACGCCTTGTCGCGGCGCTCGTCGGCGCCCCCGGAGAACCACTACATCTACGGGCCACCCGGGCGGGGTAAATCGTGGCTGCTGGGGCTGCTCCACGATGCCGTGCAGACCGATGGCAAACGCCGAATGCACTTCCACGACTTCTTCCGCGAACTCCATGCCCGGACCCACGGCGCCGAGCAGCCAGCTGCCGGCGGAGATCCACCCATCGACCAGGCACTGGACGAGATGCTCGGCAGCACGCGTATCCTCTGCTTCGACGAGCTACACGTGCACGACCCCGGCGACGCGATGTTCTTCGCCCGGACCCTGAAAGCCATTTTCGCCCGGCGTATCCTGCTCATCACCACCTCGAACTACGCACCCGATGACCTGTTGCCGAACGAGTACTTCCACCACCTCTTCGAACCGACGATCGAACTGATCAAGAACGGCATGTCCGTGACGCGGCTCGACGCCGGAACGGACTACCGCACCCTCGGCTCCACTCCCCCGGGCGGCCACGGCTACACGTCGGGCCATGTCCTGGTCCCCGGTTCGGCGGGGCAATTGCGCGCCGCCAATCTCCCCGTTCCCGCAGCCCACGAACAGACGGACGTCAGGCCGACGGCCCACTCGTTTCCTGCGTTCCGCGCCGCACAGGGCCAGATCTGGTTCGACTTCCGCGCGATCTGCGATGCGCCGTCGGCCGCCTCGGACTACCTCTACCTCGCCGAGCACTTCGACCACGTGGTCATCGACGGCGTCCCGGCCCCGGACCGGGTGGGGCCCAGCGCCTGGAAACGCCTGGCCAACCTCATCGACGTCCTCTATGACCGCGACATCCGGACCGACCTCATCTGCATGTCGACGCCGGATCCCGCAGCCGCCGGCGGACACCCCATCGACACCGCACGGATGGCCAGCCGGCTGGCCGCCCTCCGCACGATGGGCCACCACCCGGCCCCTGAGTTCGAACCATCCACCATGAACCACCCAGACAGGTAGCCCCCGTGCCCTCAAACGTCCCGACATCCCCCCTGTACTCCCCCGCCGAACTGGTCGACGTCGTCGCCGCAATGGTGTCGCGCTTCGAGCGGGACGACACCGGGATGCCGGTGCCCGCATCTTTGCCGCCGATCGTGCAACTGGGTCATCCGGTGCTGCGCTCAGGCACCCCCGAGTACACCGGGGAGCTGTCCGACGAGCTGTTGGCTGACCTGCTCGAGGTCATGCGCGCGACCATGCATGCCGCGCCGGGCGTGGGGCTGGCGGCCCCGCAGATCGGCCTGCCCTTGCGCCTTGCCGTGTTGGAGGACGGCTTCCCCCTCGAGGTGGGCAACGCCGAGGCACGCGAACGCGTCCCACTGGAATACTTCGCGGCAGTCAACCCCTCCTACGTGGCGCGGGGCGAACGCACGGCCTCGTTCTACGAGGGATGCCTGTCCTTTGACGGCTACCAGGCAGTGGTCGAGCGTCCCGCCGACCTGCTCGCCTCCTACACCACCGAACGCGGCGAGAGGGTCCAGCGGGATTTCTCCGGCTGGCAGGCACGGATCTTCGCCCACGAGACCGATCACCTCGACGGCACGGTCTACATCGACAAGGCGATCACCCGCAGCCTCAGCACCGGCGCCGAGTACGCCCAACGCTGGGCGGCACCGGGCATCGGTGCCGCCCGCAACGGGCTGGGTTTCTAGCGGGATCCTAGACGGAGGCAGCCACCGGTGCACCGCCGTCGTTCCCGGCTGAGGTGACCGGCAGGTAGCGGGACCACCAGTCCAGGATCGCCTCGAAGCGCTGGCGGCGGTGCCAGGGGGTGCCGCCGCGGGAGAGCTCGTGGTTTTCACCCGGGAAGAGCAGGAACTCCGCTTCGACGCCGTGGCGCAGCAGCTCGGAATAGTAGCGCTGGGCCTGCTCCAGCGGGCAGCGGTAGTCCTCCTCGGAATGCAGCACCAGGGTCGGGGTGCGGACCTGGGAGACCTTGGCCATCGGACTCTGCTCGAGCGTGGCGGCAATGTCGCGCCCGGTGTACTCCTCGCTGAAGAACCAGCCGATGTCGCTCGTGCCGGTGAACGAGAGCGGGTCCAGGTAGCCGCGCTCGACGATGGCCGCGGCGAACCGGTGGTCATGGGCGATCGTCCACGCCGTCAGGTAGCCGCCGTAGGATCCGCCCAGGACGCCCACCCGGCCGCCATCCAGCGCGGGTTCGGAGGCGACGGCCCCCTCGAGGAAGGCCAGCACGTCCTGCAGGTCGACCGTGCCCATCGCCTCCTTGATGGCCAGCCCATGGGCGCGTCCGTAGCTCGCGCTGCCGCGCGGGTTGCACTGCAGCACTGCATAGCCGGCCCGCGCGTAGACCTGGGCCTCGTCGAAATAACCCCACCCGTACTGCGCATACGGGCCGCCGTGGATGTTCAGCAGCACGGGATGCGGGCCGGTTCCCTCCGGCAGGAAGAGCCACCCGTGCACCGGGTAGCCGTCGGCCGAGTCGAGCACGAGCTCACGCGGTTCGATGATCCGGGTCGCCTCGCGCAGGCCCGCGGCGAAATCGGTTAGCCGGCGCACGCCGCCGGCCTCCGGAACCCCGATCTCGCCGGGGGTGGTCGGATCGGTGTAGGAGAGCACGACGGCGCCGCCCTCCTCGGCCACGCCGTCCGCCACCTGGTTCCCGGAGACCAGCACCTCGGTCTGCCCGGTCGCCGAGATGACATGCACCTCCGCGGAACCGCGCACGCGCGCCAGGGCGGCGATGTCGCCGGCCCCGTACCGCACCAGCGAGCCGGTTTCGCTGTAGTCCACGGTGTCCGGGTCCGTCAGCCGGCGGGGTTCCCCCGAACCGATGGCCTCCGCGGCAAGCACGTAGACGGCGGCGCTGCGGGCGACGAAGTCGATGCCCGTCTCCCCCACCTCGCTGCCCAACAGGAACAACGATGCACCGTCGCGGCTGAAGCGCACGCAGTCGTAGCCGGTGTCCGACGTGGCCGAGCCGGCGACGGGCTCGACCTCCGGCTGGCCGTCGTCGGCGGTGTCCAGCCCGGCGACGGCGACCCGGTGGATCATCGAGCGCAGGTCGCGGTCGGCGCTCTCATGCAGGGCTGCGGTGAAGTAGACGTGGGATCCATCGGGGCCGAACTCCGGGTTCGAGCAGTCGCGGTCCGGCGGCGTGATGAGCCGGGCCGGCGGGAATTCCCCGGTGGACGACGGACCGTCAACGCCTGCGGCCTTCGCCGCGCGGCCGACCGGTTTGACGAAGGGCTCGGCGTCCAGGTCCGGGAGCTCAACCAGGTGGATCCCCGAGCGCTTGTCGTTGCCGAATCCCAGCCCGTTGAACCGGTACTTGAAGCCGGTGATGCGCCGGGGGTCCTCGGCTCCGGCT
The DNA here is from genome assembly GCF_056680475.1 of Arthrobacter sp. ASL1. Classification (NCBI taxonomy): domain Bacteria; kingdom Bacillati; phylum Actinomycetota; class Actinomycetes; order Micrococcales; family Micrococcaceae; genus Arthrobacter; species Arthrobacter sp. ASL1. The sequence continues at coordinate 248,942 of NZ_CM155284.1, read as the reverse complement.
TCGATGCCGTCCACAGTCCCGTAACGCCCCTCGGCCGGTGTCCGGCTGGTGAAGGCCACGCGGCGGGAGTCGGGCGAGAATGCGAAGCCGCCGACGCCGAGGTGGCGATCGGTGACCAGACGCGGTTCACCGCCCCGGGCGTCGACGATGGCCAGCTGCATCCTGCCCTTGGCGTCGGGTCGCAGGAAGGCGATCATCCGGCCATCGGGCGAGAACTGCGGTGCGACGTCTCCGCTCCCCCGCGTCAGCCTTCGGGGCTTCTGCTCATCGGCGTCGGCGGCCGGCAACTCGAGCGCCCACAGCTGGCCCACGACGGAGTCCGCATCGAAGCTCGGATGGCTGGCGGAGAAGACGGCCACGCGGCCATCGGGGCTTAGCGTCGGTGCGGATACAGTGGTCAGGAGCTCAAGCTGGTCAGGTTTCACACAGCGAGCGTATCTGAAAGACTTATTGAAGGAAATAGCCGTGCCCGATGATTCCATCGACCTGAGTTGCCCGGTCTGCGCCGAACCCCTCACGGCAACCCAGCGGCCCGCCCGGACGTTGGCCTGCCCCGCCGGACACCGGTTCGACGCCGCCAAGCAGGGCTACTTCAACCTCCTCACCGGACGCGGGACCTCCTTTCGAGAGGACACCTCGGCCATGGTCGAGGCCCGGGCCCAGTTCCTGGCCGCCGGCCACTACGCACCGTTGGCCGAGGCCCTGGCCGCGGAAGCCCTCTCCGCGCACCCGGGCACCAGTCCACGGATCCTTGATGCGGGGGCCGGGACTGGTTATTACCTCGATGCGGTGGCCCGGGCCTTCGACCGCGCCCCGGGCGGCCGTCCGGAGTCGCTCGCGCTGGACATTTCCCGCTATGCGATGCGACGGGCGGCCAGGCTTCCGCGGACCCGGGCACTCGTCTGGGACCTCTGGCGGCGGCTGCCCGTGGCGGACGCCGGCGTCGATCTGCTGCTGGATGTATTCGCTCCACGCAACGGCACCGAGTTCGCCCGTGTCCTGGCTCCCGGCGGCCACGCCCTGGTGGCCACTCCCCTGCCGGAGCACCTCGGTGAGGCCACGGGGCCATTGGGCTTGCTCTCCATCGGCACCGACAAGGGGGAATCGGTCACCGACGCCCTCGGGCCGGACTTCGAGCCACTGCACACACAGGAAATCAGGACCCCGCTTCATCTTTCGGACGACGACGCCGTCCGGCTCGCGTTGATGGGCCCCGCCGGCCACCATCATGATGCGGCCGGCATACGGGAACGCCTGGCCGAACAGCCCGTGCCACAAGTGGTGACCGCAGCCTTCCGGATCCAGGTCTTCCGCCGGCGCTGACGCCGCCGGACCCACCTTTCGGCTCGAACATACCTCCCAAGGCTGATGATCCGGGGCGGGCCCATCAGGCAAGATGGAAGGACCGAGGGCGGAAGGTGCCCTCCCGACGTTGATGCAGGTGCCGATATGTTCGAATGGGTCCTCTCAAACGCCTGGGTCTTCTGGCTGGCGTTGTTCCTGGTACTGGCGATCATCGAGATGATGTCACTGGACCTGTACTTCATCATGCTCAGCGTCGGTGCGCTCGGAGGCGTCTTCGTCGCCCTCGCCAGCGGGGATTTCTGGCTTCAGGCCCTGGTGTTCTGCCTCCTGTCCCTGGCCATGATCTTCTTCGTCAGGCCCATCGCGCTCCGCCAACTCCACAAGGGGCCCGCGGACCGGCTGACCAATGTCGACCGGCTGGTCGGACAGGACGCCCTGGTGCTCGAACCCACCACGAAAATGGGCGGCAGGGCCAAGATCGGCGGCGAGACCTGGAGCGCGCGCAGCGAGGACGAGACGGCGCTGGCACCGGGCATGTACGGGACGGTCGTCCGGATCGACGGTGCCACCGCATTCATCACCACCCGTGCCCAGGCGCACGGCCACTAGTCACTCCGGCGGTTCGACGTCGTGGATCCACGGCACCGTATTCGCCAACAGCCCCTCCGGGGGCCACACAGAATAGGGGAATAACACATGACAGGCCTAGGCATAGTCCTGGCAGTACTCGCGGTCTTCGTGATCATCGTGCTGCTGCGGTCCGTACGCATCGTCCCGCAGGCGCGGGCAGGCATCGTCGAGCGGCTGGGTAAGTACCAACGCACGCTCGGCCCGGGCCTGACACTGCTAATCCCCTTCGTGGACCGTCTGCTCCCGCTCCTGGACTTGCGAGAGAACGTTGTCAGCTTCCCGCCGCAGCCCGTGATCACCGAGGACAACCTCGTGGTCTCGATCGATACGGTGGTCTACTTCCAGATCACCGAGCCGCGTGCCGCCACCTACGAGATCGCGAACTACATCCAGGCGGTTGAACAATTGACGACCACCACGCTGCGCAACGTCGTCGGTGGCCTGAACCTCGAGGAGGCGCTGACCAGCCGCGACCAGATCAATGGCCAGCTGCGTGGGGTCCTCGACGAGGCCACCGGCAAGTGGGGCATCCGAGTCTCCCGCGTCGAGCTCAAGGCCATCGATCCGCCGCTGTCCATCCAGGATTCCATGGAGAAGCAGATGCGCGCCGAACGTGACCGCCGGGCGGCGATCCTGACGGCAGAGGGAACCAAGCAGTCCCAGATCCTCACCGCGGAAGGACAGCGGCAGGCCGCCATCCTCGCCGCCGAGGGCGATGCCAAGGCCGCGATCCTTCGTGCCGACGGTGAAGCCCAGGCGATCGAGAAGGTCTTCGACGCCATCCACGCCGGTAACCCGGATCAGAAGCTGCTGGCCTACCAGTACCTCCAGACCCTGCCGAAGCTCGCTCAGGGCAGCTCGAACAAGCTGTGGATCATCCCCAGCGAGGTCGGAGAGGCCCTCAAGGGCATCGGTGGTGCCCTGGGCAACTTCACGGACACGGACGGCGGCCAGCCGTCATCGCCGTCCGCTGCCGGCTCCCCCACGCGCCCGCAGCCGCCGGAGCAGCCCAGCCAGCCGTAGCTGCACACATCCCGGACCAGCGGGGTCGCGGAGGGCCACCTCCGCGCCCCGCTGCGTTCGGCGCACAGGCGGCCCCGCCAGTTGGAACGCGTATACTGGTGGCTTTGAGACTTCCGCCGATTGGCCGGGGAATGTTCACCCGGCCAGCCGCGTTGTATATCTAGACGACACCAGCAGCACGCAGTAGGGAGAAAACATGAGCGATCGCAGTCTTCGCGGGATGCGCCTGGGCGCACAGAGCATGGAGACCGAAGCCGGTGTTGAACCGGCACCCCGCCAGCGCGTGGAGTACCGGTGCGCGGATGGGGAACAAGTCTTCGTGATGTTCTCCACCGAGGCCGAGGTCCCTCCCACGTGGGTTTCCAAGACCGGCAAGGAAGCCCTGCTCGTCAACGGCGAACAGCCCGACAGGTCCAACGAGAAGCCGGTGCGTACGCACTGGGACATGCTTCTCGAGCGCCGTTCCGTCGATGAACTCGAGCAGATCCTCAAGGACCGGCTCGACAAGCTCCGGTCCGCACGCGGCGAAAAAGTCAACGCCTAGGGGCTCGACCCCCACCAACGGCAAGGGCCGGGCGGCGCACCACGTGGTGCGCCGCCCGGCCCTTGGCTGTTGATGGGCCCTGCGCGGCCTAGAACTTGCCGGTGAGCTTCTTCCAGCGTGCCGTCAGACCCCAGCGGGTGACGTTGAGCATGGCCTCGACCACGATGTTCCCACTCATCTTGGACACTCCGAGCTCCCGCTCGACGAACGTGATCGGGACCTCGACGATCTTCTTGCCCATCAGGGCAACGCGGAACGTCATGTCCACCTGGAAGCCGTATCCCACCGACTCGACCTCGTTGAAATCCAGTGCTTCCAGGGTTTCCCGCCGGAAGGCCCGGAACCCGGCGGTGATGTCCCGGATGCCCAGTCCCAGCATGAGCCGGGAATAGGTGCTGCCCGCCACGGAGATGAGCTTGCGGTAGGGCGGCCAGTTCACGACGCTTCCGCCACGTACCCACCGGGATCCGATGACCAGGTCGGCATTCTGTGCCGTCAGCGCGTCCAGCAACCGCGGAAGCTGTTCGGGCTGGTGTGACCCATCGGCGTCGAGCTCCACCAACACGTCGTACCCGCGCTCCAGACCCCAGGTGAACCCTGCCAGGTAGGCAGCGCCCAAACCGGCCTTGCCCTCCCGGTGCAGGACATGGATCTGCGGATCGGACTCGCCCAGGTTCCGGGCGAACTCCCCGGTACCGTCTGGGCTGTTGTCGTCGACCACCAGGACATCCGACTCCGGGACGGACTCCCGCAACCGTTTGATGGTGATGGGGAGCGACTCGATCTCGTTGTAGGTCGGAATGATGGTGATTACCCGCACGCGGTTACCCTTCTGGACTGTTTAGGCGTTGGACGCGGCTGCGGACCCGGGGTCCGCGCCCCACCGATGCAGCAGTGGGGGAAAGCCAATGTCCCAGTATACGGGCCGGGCGGCCGCGGGCAGGGAAAGGCCCCGGGAACTTCGGACCAAAAAGCACGCACGCATGCGAAATCGATTTGTTTTCTACTGTTCCCGGGGCCTGCCTGTGTTGTTTGCCGGAATGCCGACGCGACGCCGTAGGCCTAACTACCATCGCCGTTGAGAATCCAGCCTATCTGCTGACGTGTGCCTGTCAACTGTGGGCTGACTAGACGTTTTGGAACCAGCTCCTAGTCAGGACCGGCGCGTCGTCGGCCCAACGGATCGCCACGGCCGCGATGCACCGGTCAGGGGCGCTGGTAGATCGTCCGACCGAGACGAACGGTGCGCAAACATGTGGGCAGTTCCTCATCGAGCACCGGCAGCATGGGGGTTCCCGCCCGGGCATCCGTGCTCCACGACGAAACCCGTGCGTCAGGGGTCTGGACCGCCAGTTCCGAAGCGGCCCAGATCGCGAAGGTCGCCTCCGATCCGGGGACCAGCTGGCCGGCCAACGGGTCCGGATCCCCGAACGCCCGGTAGCCGGCCCGGGTGTGGGCCACGAAGGCGGCCCGCGCCGAAACCCGGGCGGTCTCGGTATGGTGTTCGAGGCATGCCTTCACGGTCGCCCACGGGCTGGTTGCCGTCACCGGGCTATCGGACCCCAGACAGACGGGTACACCGGCGGTCAGCAGCCGGCCCACCTCGTTCATGGCCGCGGAGCGGTCTGCCCCCAACCGCTGCTCGTACTCATCACCGGGTCCACCCCACATGGCGTCGAAGAGCGGTTGCATGGAGACCGTGACCCCCAGGTCCAGCAGGAAGGCGATGGCCTGTTCGTCGATCATCTCGGCGTGTTCTATCCGGTGCCGCCCCCGTTGGATGGCAGCCGCGCCGAGGTGCTGCTCCGCCAGGCGGAAACCGGCCACCGCCTCGTCCATTCCGGCATCGCCGATGACATGGAACCCCGCCTGGATACCCGCCTCGGTGCACGCCTGGACATGCTTCGCGATCGTCTCGGCATCCAGGTAGAGCGTCCCCCTGCTGGATGGCTCATCGGTGTAGGGGGCGCGGAGGTGGGCGGTGCGCGAGCCCAGGGACCCGTCGATGTTGAGGTCACCGCCGAGCCCGGCCATGCGGTCGTTGCCGAACTCCGCGAGCACTCCCCGGGCTTCGTCGGCCGAGGACACTGCCTGTGCCCAGTAGATCCGGACGGCGGGCAGGTCATCACCCTCCGCGTCGAGCAGCGAGTTCAAGGCGGTGATGTCCTCGCGGGTCCCAATGTGCGGAGCACCCATTTCGGCGACGGCGCCATACCCGTTGGAGGCCAGGTGCTGCAGGGCCAGGCGCTGGTAGCGGGCCCGGGATTCCCCGGTGAAGGCCAGCACCTGCGCGCGTACGCGGGTATGTGCTTCGCGGACGGCCAACGGGCCGCCCTCCCAGCCGTCCAGCCCTTCGAGGCCAGCCAGGCGCGCCAAGGTGCGGTTGACCAGTCCGGAGTGGACATCGACCCGGGTCAGGTAGACCTCCCGCCCCGGGGCCGCGTCCTCCAACTCGTCGATGGTGGGGACGCGGCCCTCGGGCCACTGGCTTTCATCCCATCCCGAACCGACGATCGGGCCCGGTTGGGTGGCCGCCCGGCTGGTTATGGCCTCCAGCAATCCGGACAGCGAGGCGCAATCGGACAGGTCCAGCGACGCCAGGGCAACACCGGTCTCGGTCAGGTGCGCATGCGAGTCGACGAAGGCCGGGGCAACGAGCGCACCCTCCAGATCGACCACTTCCATGTTCGCATCGAGGAGCGCCTCGGCGGCTGCCTCCTGGCCGACCCAGGCGACGGCACCGCCATCGACCAGCATGGCGGTGGCAAACGGGTCGGCCGCACTGTAGACGGCTCCGTTGCGGTACAAGACCAGTCCGGACATGTGTACTTCCTTTCCTGCAGGGGGGCGACCAGTGGATCGCCGCAAATTCGTGGGTGGCGCGTATCCGGGCGCCGGCGGGGTCGCAGTGGGCTAATCGGCCACGCTGGAGTAGGCGACGACGCCACGGCGGATGGCGTCGACGGCTGCCCGGGCCCGGCCGGCCAACACCGGAGAGAGATCGGGGACCTTGGCCAGCTGGTCCAGCGTGTCGATCACCTGTTTGGCCCACCGGACAAAGTCGCCGGCCGCGAGGTCGGTGCCGCGCAGGCAGTCCTTCAGGTCCTTGCCGCGCGCCCAGTGGTACATCGGCCACACCAGGCCCGAGTCCGGCTCACCGGTCTCCGGGAGCCGGTTGGACACTTCCAGGTCGGTGAGTTCGGACCAGTTCCGCACGGCCACCGCCCAGGCAGCCTCGATGGCACGGCTGGGCATCTTCGGATGCGCCCCGGAGGTCTCGCGTTTGGCCTGGTAGACGAGCGTGGTGACGAACCCTGCCAATTCGGCGGCGGAGAGTACGTCCATGCACCCCGATTCAAGGACCAGGGAGGTCAGCAGGTCGCGTTCGCCATAGATGCGCCGCAGTCGGTTCCCGGCCGGCGTCGTCACCAGGACACCACCGCCCGTTCCCCCCTCGGGCAGGGCGAGGTAGCCGTAATGCTGCAGGATCGAGCACACCCGGTCGAACGTCTTGGCGATGGTGTTCGTCCGGCCGGCGATCTGCCCCGACAGCCGGTCCGTTTCGGTCTTGAGGTTCCACCACCGTTCGGCCCAGCGGGCGTGGTCCTCGCGTTCGCTGCACCCGTGGCAGGGGTGGCGCTTGAGTTCGCGGCGCAGCGCGGTGATGCGTGCTTCCTGCTGGTCGCTGCCCGGGAAGTCGAAGCCCCCCGCACCGCGCCGCGGCGGACGGTGTTCGTGCAACGCGTTGCGCAGCGACGCAGCAAGGTCCTTGCGTTCCTTGGGGGTGCGGCCGGTGAAGGACTTCGGGATCCGGATCCTCGAGATGACCTCGACGGGTCCTTCGAGGTCCTGGACGCCCACCCGGCGGACCTGCCGGTCCTCGGTCAGGACCGTGGGGCGCGGATCGCGCAGGGAATCCGCCAGGGCGATCACCACGCTTCGGCCGAGCCTGCGCGGTCCGGGCACGTCGATGACGTCGCCGGGTACCAGCAGCTCCAGGGACTGTTCGGCCGCGGAGCGGCGCATCCGGTGGGCGGTCCGCGATGCGTCCTTCTCGGCTTGGCCGAGCTCGTGGCGGATCCGGGCGTATTCTCCGAAGTCGCCCAAATGGCAAGCCATCGATTCGGCGTACCCTGCCATGGATTCCTCGCGGCTGCGGACCTGCCGGGCCAGCCCGACCACCGAACGGTCGGCCTGGAACTGCGCGAACGAGGACTCCAGGATGCTCCGGGCCCGGCCCATGCCGAATTGCGACGAAAGGTTCAGCGACATGTTGTAGGTGGGTCGGAAACTGGAGTTCAGCGGATAGGTGCGCTTGGACGCCAGTCCGGCGACGGCGGCCGGGTCGGTACCGGGCTGCCACAGGACCACGGCGTGGCCCTCCACGTCGATGCCACGGCGCCCCGCGCGACCGGTCAGCTGGGTGTATTCGCCGGCGGAGATCGACACATGGGATTCGCCGTTGAACTTCTCGAGCTTTTCCAGCACGACGGACCGGGCGGGCATGTTCACGCCGAGGGCGAGGGTCTCGGTGGCGAAGACCGCCTTGACCAGGCCCTGGGCGAAGAGCTTCTCGACGACCTCCTTGAAGATCGGCAGCAGGCCGGCGTGGTGGGCGGCGAAGCCGCGCAGCAGGCCCTCCCGCCAGGCCCAGAATCCGATGACCTCCAGGTCATCCGGCGGGATTTCCCGGGCGACCGCGTCGATCTCCCGTTCGATCCTCGCCGACTCGGATTCGGTGGTCAGGAAGAACCCGGTGCGCACGCATTGGGCGACGGCGGCGTCGCACCCCTTGCGCGAGAAGATGAAGACGATGGCCGGCAGCAATCCGGCCTGGTCGAGGGACAGGACCAGCTCCGGACGGGAGACGCGGTGCTTCTCGGGTGGGGTGGGCGGGCTGTGCGGTCCGGCATGGCCCTTGCCCCGCCGATTGGCGCGTCCGCCACCACCGCGGAAGTTCCGGCGTTCATCGCGTTGGGCCAGCTTCGTGAGCTCCGGGTTCACGGCAATGCTCCGCTCGGGCGATCCGCCCCCGATGGCCGCCGCCTCGTCGAAGGCCACGTCGCCGGCGAAAAGATCGAGCATCCGCCCCCCGGCCATCACGTGCTGCCACAACGGGATGGGACGGTGTTCGGACACGACAATCGCCGTGTCCCCGCGGACCGTGTCCAGCCATCCCCCGAATTCCTCGGCATTGGACACGGTGGCGCTGAGCGAGATGACCTGCACGCTTTGCGGCAGGTGGATGATCACTTCCTCCCAGACCGCCCCCCGGAACTTGTCCGCCAGGTAGTGGACCTCGTCCATGACGACGTAGGCCAGGCCCGCCAGCGTGTCGGAGTCGGCGTAGAGCATGTTGCGCAGGACCTCGGTGGTCATCACGACGACGTCGGCTTCGCCGTTGACCGTGGTGTCGCCGGTCAGCAGCCCGACCTTGTCCGGGCCGTAGTAGGCGCTGAGTTCATTGAACTTCTGGTTGCTCAGGGCCTTGATGGGCGTGGTGTAGAACGCCTTCATGCCGCGTTGCAGCGCGCAGTGGATGGCGAATTCACCCACGACCGTCTTACCCGCCCCGGTCGGGGCCGCGACCAGGACCCCGCGGCCCTGTTCGACGGCGGCACAGGCCTCGACCTGGAATGGATCGAGGTCGAATTCGAGTCCACGCCGGAACGCCCCGAGCTCGGTTTTCGCCTCGGTGGCGCGTTCACGCCATGCGGCGTACTGCTCTGCTGGTGAGCCCATGCCTGACCACCCCTTCATTGGTTGGAGGATTTCGGCGCCGCCATCACCCTACCCGCGCGGGGCCACCGGTCAGTCGACGGATTCGCCGTTGGCGATCAGCCGCTCGTTCTCCGCTTCCTGCGCCAGACGGCGTTTGGCACGCCGCTTGTCGTTGACCAGGCAGAAGACGGTGGCCGCCGCGAACAACACCAGCAGGGGGCCGGCCAGAACGAACATCGTCAGGGCATCGCCGCCCGGTGCCGCCATGGCGGCGACCAGGCAGATCAGGAAGACGGTGATGCGCCAGTTCTTCACGATGACGCGGCCCGGCAGGATCCCGATCATGTTCAACCCGACCAACAAGACGGGGATGATCATGGACAACCCGAAGGCAAGCAGCAGGCGCAGGACGAAGCTGAGGTATTCCGGGACGGTGATCAGGTTGACCGCGACGTCCGGGGTGAGCCCGATGAAGAAGACCAGCGCGTGCGGCAGCACCCAGTAGCCCAGGTAGATTCCCAGCAGCAACAGCGGTACGGACGCCCCGATGAAGGCCAGCGCAGTGCGCTTCTCCTTCTTCTGCAACCCCGGGACGATGAAGGCCCAGAGCTCGTAGAGCCAGACCGGGGAAGCCATGATCAGCGCGAGGAAGAGCGACACCTTGATCATGATGTCGAAGGGCGAGACGGCGGTGCTGAAGTTCGCCATGCCGCCGGCGTCCTTCAGCGGCTGGATCAGCAGCGCCAGGACGGGCCGGTAGAGAAAGAATCCGCCGATGGCAGCGAGGAAGAGCGCGCCGAGGGAGATGAAGAGCCGATTGCGCAGCTCGATGAGGTGGGCCTTGAGCGCCATCCTCCCCTCGGGGTTGGACTTGCGCCCTGTTCGTTCTGTCACAGAGAACTAGAGCTTGGGCCCGCGGTGGTCGGGATCGACGACCTTGCCCTCGACGGGCTCGTCGGAGGCGTACGGATCCTCGGGGTCCTTCGGATCCTTGGGGCTGTCGTCCTTCATCTGCCGGACCTCTGACTTGAAGATGCGCATGGACTGGCCGAGCGATCGGGCCAGCCCGGGAAGCTTGGGGGCGCCGAAAAGGAGCAGCGCCAAAACAACGATGATGACAATGTGCCATCCCTGCAGGCCAGCAAACATGGGGGAACTTCCTTTCGTCTGCCTACAAGTCTACGTCACGTGCATACAGGTCGCGCACCCGTTGGGCCTGCCCGCGGGAACGTTTTCCATCGATGCGGCGCTGCCGGCGCGCCCGACGGCGGGCGGACTTTGCGTCGTCGTACTCGGCACGGGCATCCCCGCGGGAGCGGAAGAGCACAGCGGGCCCCGAGGCGGGGCGCGGCCGGGCGCCCAGGTCCTCCTCGAGCGGTTCACCCGGTGGCAGGACCAGGGCGTCCCCGGCGTCGGTCACCGCGGCGAACATGGCCATGAAACGGCGGTACAGGTACAGGGTGCAGAGCGCCAGGAAGACGAGCGTTGTCAGGACGAGCACGGTCCACAGCAGGATCCAGAACCACCAGGGCATCATGAGTTCTCCTCGGTCAGCGGGTGGGGTTGGCGTTCGTGGTCGGCGGCCAGGGCGGCTTCCAGCCAGCGGCGCACCGATTCGACGGCCGGTGGCGGGTCGATGACCCGCAGCTCTCCCCCGTGGCGGGCCACGAGACCGGGCAACTGGGCGGCCTCGGCGATGCCGACCTGCGCGACCAGGGTCCCGTCCTTGGCCTTGGTGCTGTCCAGCGGTGCAAACTCATCGGCGAACCGGTGCAGCCGGGGGGCGAAGCCCAGGACGACGGTCGTGTCCTCGGGGCCCTGCGTGTACAGCGCGCCCTCTTCGGCGGCATGGCGTTCGGGGTCACGGCGGTAGGTCTCCCCCGTCGGCGCGGCGGCCAGAATCCTATCGAGGCGGAAGTTGCGCCGTCCGGTGGCGCGTCGGCACCAGGCCTGCAGGTAGGTGCGGCCGGCGTCTTCGAGCAAACGGATCGGCTCGACGTCGCGTTCGCTGATGTCATCGCGCCCCGGGTGGTAGTAGCTCAGGTGCAGGACCTGGTCGGCGCCGGTCGCGGCGGTGACGGTGTCGCGGGTGGCGGACGCCTCGGTCGCCGTCAGCCGGGCCGAGACGACCCGGTCGATGTCGCCGAATTCCCCGGCCGCGTCCCGCAGTTTCCCCAGTGCGCCGCGTGCGGCGTCGCGGTCCTGTCCCCCGGGCAGGTCGAGCAGGGTCTGCAGGCCCACCAGCAGGGAGAACGCCTCGAGCAGGTTCAGCCGGATCGGGGCCGAGAGCCCCTCGGCGTTGGCGATGGAGACGCGGTCCCCTTCGAAGTCCACGTCGATCAATTCATCGGGAAGCCCGTTGGGGACACCGCACATCTGGATCATGGCGAGGTCGTCGATGAGGCGTCGGCGGCTCAGGCCGAAGTGGGCCGCGGTCTCCTCGATCAGCGGCGCCCCCTCGCGCACCACGTAGGCGATGATGTCCAGCGCCCGGGCAACGACATCCGAGGAGGACGGGCGCCCGCCGGACCGTGCCTGGCCGAACGTGTAGCCGGGTGCCGGGGCCTGCGCCGCGTCGAGCGCGCCCTGAAGATGGCGGACGACGGCGGCACGCAGGCTCTCCGGGGCCAGCACGGTGATCGCCGGGCCGAGTTCGGCCAGTTCGGCGCCGGTCGCCTCGTCGTCCTGGTAGTCAAAGGAGATGGTATCGGCGGTGGAACCCCCCTCGTCGTCCCCCGCTCCCTCGTCGGCGTCGATGGCACGGCTGCGCAGGGCCAGGCCGCGTCCCGGGGCCAGCCGCACCGTGGCACGCTGGCGGGCCGATTCGGGATCCAGGGCGTCCAGCACCTCGCCGATGCGGAAGCCCGCCGGGCGGTCGACGGCGCCGGGGCGGCGGGCGATCTCGGAGGTGATCCGCGAGAGCCGGAAGATCCGCTGCCCTTCCCGGTCGCGGTCCCAGCCCACCAGGTACCAATGCCCGAACCGGTTTCCGATGCCCCACGGTTCAATGGTGCGCACGGCGGCCCCACCGGAGGGCGGGCGGTAGGTGAAGCGGATCGGGGTCCGGTCCCAGACGGCGGCCAGCAGGTCGCGGAAGACCGCGTCGGCGGCGTGCAGGCGGGGTTCGAACGTCTCGAACGACGCCCCCGCAGCGTCGGGGCCTTCGGCTGCCGGGGAGAGGCGGTTGAAGGCGCGGTCGGCGGCGCTGGCGATGGTGGGGTCCTTCCACACCCGGGCGGCCAGGCCCAGCGCCAGTGCCTCCGCCGGGGCAAAGGAGACGGCGGGGAGGCGGTACACCTCGGGGCGGACGCGGTAGTGCGCATCCTGCCGGTCGTTGCCGAAGTAGGCGTCGCCGGTGATCGTTTCCAACGGGACGCCCAGGCCGCGGAGGTCCTCCTTGTCACGTTCGAACTTGCGCTCGAAGGCGTCGTCGGAGAGGCCCTGGTAGTCGTCCACGATGCCGCGCAACTCGGCGCGCGTATATCCGCGGCGGCGGGACATCAGCGCATAGGTGAGGCTGACGAGCTTCTCCGTGCGCGAGGGCGCACCCGGGTTTCGTTTGGCAGACACACGCTTACGTTACTAGAAAGCACGACGGCGCCGCCCCACACCAGGGGCGACGCCGACGGATGTGGTGGCCGGGTTAGCGGGCGTCCACCAGATCGACCACGAAGATCAGCGACTCGCCACCGGCGATGGCGGCTCCGGCGCCACGGTCCCCGTAGGCCAGATGCGACGGGATCTCGAGCCGACGGCGGCCGCCGACCTTCATCCCGACCAGGCCCTGGTCCCACCCCTGGATGACCTGGCCGACGCCGACGCGGAAGTCCAGCGGTTCTCCGCGGTTCCATGATGCGTCGAATTCCTCGCCGGTCGACCAGGCGACGCCGACGTAGTGTGCCGACACGGTGGTGCCCGGTGCCACCTCGGCGCCGTCACCGACGATCAGGTCCTCGATGCCCAGCTCCACTGGCGGGGTCGTTCCGGGGAAATCAACCTCCGGCTTGGTGCGGTCGTATTCGCGCTTGCCAAAAGACAATGGGTGTCCTTCCTGTTTCTACTTCGAAGCCGCTTGGACCGACTTCACGTTGACAACGAATACGAGGGTACCCTGCGGTTTGCCCGGCTGCCCGTCGTAGGCGAGCTTGCCCGGGATGGTCAACAGGACGGTGGATCCGACCTTGACGCCTTCCAGGCCCTGGGTCCAGCCCTTGATGACCTGGTCCAGCGAGAAGGTGGCGGCTTGCCCGCTGTCATAGCTGGAGTCGAATTGCGTGCCGTTCTCCCATTGGGCCCCGGCATAGTCGACCGTGACGGTGTCGGTCTTCTTGACCTCCGGGCCGTCGCCCTCCTTCAGGGTGGTGACCTTCAGCTCGGCGGGCGGCTCGTTGCCCGCGGGGATCTTCACCGTGGCGTTTCCTTCGTCGCCGAGGGTCGCGCTGGCCTCCGCGTCCTTCTTGGCGTCACCGCTTTCCTTCTCCCACGAGACCTTGGGATCCGACGCGCCGACGACCTTGAGGATCAGGACCTGCTGGGCGGTCGCCGGTTCGGCCGACTTCGACGCCGATGGCGACGCCGATTTCGACGGCGATGCGCCGCTCGCGGACGGGTCATCCGGGCGCACATAGGCGACCCACGACCCCACCTTGGTTCCGACCAGGACGCCGTAGATTTCCGCGTCGGCCTTCTTCAGGTCATCAACCATCGACAGCGTCATGGGCGGCTGCGTGAACGTGTTCCCGACTTCCGTTCCGTCCTTGGTGTTGTAGCCGGCCAATTTGTAGGAGACGTTCTGGCCCTCTTCGACCTTCGGCCCGTCGCCTTCCTCCAGGACCTTGGCACCGGGGGCCGTGGCCTTCATCGGCGTGTCGAATTCGACCTTGGGTGCCGAATTGTCGTCGGCACCGGGGGTCAGTTTGATGGAGGACAGCGGCTCCGCCGCGCCAACGGTCTTCGGGGTTCCGGATCCGCAGGCGGTCAGCGCCAGCAGCGCCACCCCGAGAACCAGTGCAAGCAGCTTGCGCACAAAATCCACTTTCGTCGTCGTACATCGTCTGGGTCGGCCGACCACGCTCGGTTTCCCGGCGTTCAGGCCATATCAAGCTTAGGTCCGGTGCCTGTGAATGCGCTGAGGCGGCGCGCCGGTTCAGCGCGGGGCGATCAGCCCCATGAGCTCCTCCACCCGCGGGTCGGTGTTGGCGAAGGGGTCCTTGCACAGCACGGTCTGGCCGGCGTGGTCGTTGAGCTTGAGGTGGACCCAGTCCACGGTGAAGTCCCGTCCGGCGTCCTTGGCGGCGCGGACGAAGTCGCCACGCAATTTGGCCCGGGTGGTCTGCGGCGGGTTCTCGGCGGCGTCGGCGATGTCCGCTTCGGGGACGACGGTCGCCGCCCGGCCGCGGGAGCGCAGGAGCCCGAACAGGCCACGCCGGGGGTTGATGTCATGGTAGGTCAGGTCCAGTTGGGCGATCCGCGGGGAGGAGAGCTCCAGCGCGTTCTTGTCCTGGTATTGCCGGATGAGGCGGTGCTTGATGGCCCAGTCGATCTCCGTGTCGATCCCGGAAGCATCGCCGCTGGCCACCGCGTCGAGGGCGCGGCGCCACAGGTCCATCACCCGCGGCAGGTGCGGGGTGTGGGCACCGTGGCGTTCGACAAAGGCGGTGGCCTTGTCGAAGAAGATCTCCTGCAGTTCCAGCGCGCTGAGCTCCCGGCCACTGGCCAGGCGGACCTTGCGCCGTCCGGTGAGATCATGGGAGATCTCACGGATGCTGCGGATGGGGTTCTCCAGGCGCAGGTCCTCCATGATGGTGCCGGCCTCGATCATGCGCAGGATCAGGTCGGTGGAGCCGACCTTGACCAGCTGGGTGGTCTCGGACATGTTGGAGTCCCCGACGATGACGTGCAGCCGCCGGTGGTATTCGGCGTCGGCGTGCGGTTCGTCGCGGGTGTTGATGATGGGCCGCGACCGGGTGGTCGCGGACGAGACGCCCTCCCACACGTGGTCGGCACGCTGCGAAAACGCGTACCGGTGTTCACCGTCCACGGGCAGGACCTTTCCGGCGCCGGCGATCAGCTGCCGGGTGACCAGGAACGGGATGAGGATCTCGGCCAGCCGGGCGAATTCGAGCTTGCGCGGGATGAGGTAGTTCTCGTGGCAGCCATAGGAGTTGCCCGCCGAGTCGGTGTTGTTCTTGAACAGGTAGATCGACCCGTCCAGCCCGTCGGCGCGCATGAGCCCCTCGGCACTGGTCACCAGCCCGTTGAGTATCGACTCCCCCGCCCGGTCGTGGCTGATCAGCTGGGCGACGTCGTCGCATTCGGCGGTGGCGTACTCGGGGTGGGAGCCGACGTCCAGGTAGAGGCGCGATCCGTTGGTGAGGAAGACGTTGGAGCTGCGCCCCCAGGCCACGACGGGTTTGAAGAGGTAGCGGGCGACCTCCTCGGGGGTGAGCGGGCGGCCCGTGGGCGAGGAGTACGCGATCCCGAATTCGGTTTCGATCCCCATGATGCGGCGGTCCATGCTCAGGCACCGTCCTCTCCGGCGAGGGTCTGGACGACCTCGTCCTTGCCATAGCGTCTGAAGGTGCGGCGGGTTCCACGGGCCGGTGGGGGCGTGCGGTCCAGCACGGCCACCTCCAGCAGGTCCGCTGCCGGGGTACCGGTGAGCTGCGGCAGCGCGGCCGCCGCGCTGCGGATGACGTCGCCGAAGCCTGCGGCGGCCAGGTCGCGGCCGGACCATGCGTCGTCCAGGGCGGCGGACAGCGACATGGCGTCCCCGCCCATGACGATCATGCCGGGCTCATCGGAGATGGATCCATCGAAATTCACCCGATACACCTGGTCGGCGTCGGGTTCCTCCCCCACCTCCGCCACGGCGAGTTCGACCTCGAACGGCTTGGTGTCGGCGGTGAAGACGGCCCCGAGGCTTTGGGCGTACACACTGGCCAGGCCCCGGCCGGTGACGTCCTCCCGGTCGTAGGAGTAGCCGCGGGTGTCCGCGTACCGGACGCCCGCCTGGCGCAACGACTCGAATTCGTTGTACTTGCCCACCGCGGCGAACGCGATGCGGTCGTAGATCTCCCCGATCTTGCGCAGCGTCCGCGAGGGGTTCTCGGCGATCAGCGCGATCCCGTCCCGGCAGCTGGCGACGATGACCGAGCGGCCGCGGGCGATGCCCTTGCGCGCGAAGTCGGCCCGGTCCTTCATCAGTTGTTCGGGCGAGACGTAGAACTGGGCGCTCATCAGGCCTCCCTGGCCGTGGCCGAGCGTTCGGCGACGATGTCGTGGGCGATCCGGGACAGCTCGTCGTCGGGGATGCGGAAGGATCCGGCGGCGTCGACCCGGTAGAGGACCGGCCACAGGTGCCGGACCAGGTCCGGGCCCCCGGTGGCCGAGTCGTCGTCGGCCGCGTCGTAGAGCGCCTCCATGGCCACCCGGGTCGCCGCGGTGGCGTCGAGGCCGGGGTGCCAGAGTTTCTTCAGCGCGCCCCGGGCGTAGACGGAGCCGGAGCCGATGGTGTGGTGTTCGATCTCCTCGAACCGGCCGCCGGTGATGTCGAAGGAGAAGATCCGCCCGGCCTGCTGGCGAGGGTCGTACCCGGCGAACAGCGGGACGACCGAGAGCCCCTGCATGGCCAGGCCGAGGTTGGACCGGATCATCGCGGCGAGCCGGTTGGCCTTGCCGTCGAGGCTGAGCAGCGCCCCTTCGATCTTCTCGTAGTGTTCGAGTTCCACCTGGAACAGCCGGACCAGGTCCAGGCCGATGCCGGCCGAGCCGGCGATCCCGACGACGGAGTAGTGGTCGGCGGCGAAGACCTTTTCCATGTGGCGGCTGGCGATGACGTTGCCGATGGTGGCACGCCGGTCACCGGCCATGACCACCCCGCCGTCGTAGGCCAGGGCGGCGATCGTCGTGGCGTGGCGCAGGCCCTCGGGTGCCGGGACCGCCTCGCGGGCCGGCAGCAGGTCGGGCCGCTCACGCACCAGGTAGTCCACGAAGGACGGCCCGTCGGGGGTCTGCATGGCTACTGTCCGCCCTTTTGCACGAAACCGCGCACGAACTCCTCAGCATTTTGTTCGAGCACGCCGTCGATGTCGTTGAGCAGGTCGTCCACATCCTGCGTCTGCGCCTGCGCGGCGGGCGAGACCGGCGCGGGTGCCGGAGCACCGGCGTCGTCGACTTCCTGCTCCTGCGTGGACGGCTGCGGCCGCTGCTGTTCCTGTGCCATGGTGTGCTCCTTACCTCGGGGCGGCGTACCGCCGATGCCTCTATCTTGTCACTGTTGCCGCGCTTGTCACGGGGCGGTCCCGGGCGATCAGCTGCCGCGGCGCAGCTCGTCGACGAACGCACCGACGTCGAGCCCGGCGTCGAAGAGCCGCCCGACCAGCTCGCGGGTGCCGCGTAGCGGTTCCGGGGTCGCGATGCGCTGGGTTCCGGGGCGGCCCGGGATGCTGAAGGTCACCGCATCCCAGCTGGCGCCGAGGACGTCGTCGGGGTAGGCGCCCAGGCAGCGTCCGCGGAAATAGGCGCGGGTGTCCTCGGGCGGTTCGACGACGGCGGCCCGGACCTGGTCGGCGGTGAATAGGGTCTCCATGAGCCCACGGGAGGCCAACCGGTGGTACAGGCCCTTCTCGGGGCGGATGTCGGCCCATTGCAGGTCCATCATCGCCAGCCGGTGGTCATCCCAGGCGAGTCCGTCGCGATCTCGGTAGCGGTTCATCAAATCCATTTTGGCCACCCAGTCCACGGTCGCCTTCGCCGAGGAGACGTCCCGGCGCAGGGTGTCCAGGGTGTCCTGCCAGCGGGTGAGCACGTCGGTGGTCGCCGCGTCGTCCGCCCCGGTGCGCGCGCAGTGGTCCCGGGCGGCGTCGAGGTACCCCTGCTGGATCTCCAGCGCGGTCATCCGCCGGCCGTCGGCGAGTTCGACGACGGTGCGCAGGGCGGGGTCGTGGCTGATCTGCTGCACGGCGGCAACCGCGTCCCTCAGGTGCAGCTGCGGGGCTGCGCCGGCCTCGATGAGGGACAGGACCAGCGCCGTGGTGCCCACGCGCAGCAGGGTGGAGACCTGCCCCAGGTTCGCGTCCCCGGCGATGACGTGCAGCCGCCGGTACTTCTCCCAGGTGGCGTGCGGTTCGTCGCGGGTGTTGACCAGCGGGCGGCGGATGGTGGTTTCCAGCCCGACCTCGGCCTCGAAGAAGTCGGCGCGTTGGCTAATCTGGTAGCCGGCGTTCTGGCCGGTCATGCCCAGCCCGACGCGGCCGGAGCCGCACAGGACCTGGCGGGTGGCGAAGAAGGGCAGCAGCCCGGCGGCGATGTCGTCGAAGGGCGTCGCCCGGGGCATCAGGTAGTTCTCGTGGGCCCCGTAGCTGACCCCCTTGTTGTCGGTGTTGTTCTTGTAGAGCAGCACCTCGGCGAAGCCCGGGGATGCGGCGATGCGGCGCTGGGCGGCCAGCGCCACCTGGTCCCCGGCCTGGTCGTAGAGCACCGCGGCGTGCGGGCCGGTGGTTTCGGGGGCTGAGTATTCGGGGTGCGCGTGGTCCACGTACAGCCGGGCGCCGTTGCCCAGCACCATGTTCATCAGCACATGCCCGTCGGCGTCCTCCTCGCTGTAGAGGGTCTGGCCGGCCCGGGCCTCGCCGCCGGCCAGGGCGATCTCCTCGGCGGTGAGATCGCGCGGGGTGTCGGTCAGCTGCGAGGCGTCGGCGACGGCGCGGGACATGTTCCAGCCGCGGGCGTCGGACAGCGGGGCCTCGTCGGCGTAGTCCCACCGCGTCCCGGCCAGGTGGCCATACCCGGAACGGACCGTGGCCGCGTACGCGTTGATGACCTGGGCGGAGAGGATCGTGGAGTTCGCCCCGGGCTGGCTGGGTGCCAGGACCCCGAATTCGGTTTCCAGCCCGATGACCCGGCGCACGCTCACAGGTACTGCCCCGTGTTGGAGTACCCCTGTCCCGGCTCCCCCGCGAGGCTGCGGCCGGTGGCCGCGCTGGCCTTGTCCTGGACGATCGTGCGGATGTAGGTGATCCTCTCGCCTTTCTTGCCGGAGATGCGCGCCCAGTCGTCGGGGTTGGTCGTGTTGGGCATGTCCTCGTGTTCGTGGAACTCCTCGACGACCCCGCGCAGCAGGTGCTCGATCCGCAGGCCGCGCTCCCCGGAGGTCAGCAGGTCCTTGATGGCCGACTTCTTGGCCCGGTCCACCACATTGCGGATCACGGCCCCGGAGTTGAAGTCCTTGAAGTACAGCGTCTCGGTCTCCCCGTTGGCGTAGGTGACCTCGAGGAACTCGTTCTCCTTCTCGGTCGAGTACATCGCCTCGACGGTCTGGCGGATCATCGCCTGCACCGCGGCCTCCGGGTGGCCGCCGTGCTCGGCGAGGTCGGAGGCGTGCAGGGGCAGGTCGGTGGTGAGGTATTTCGCGAAGATCTCCGCGGCCCCCTCGGCGTCGGGGCGCAGCACCTTGATCTTCACGTCCAGGCGGCCCGGGCGCAGGATGGCCGGGTCGATCATGTCCTCACGGTTGGAGGCACCGATGATGATGACGTTGTCCAGCTTCTCGACGCCGTCGATCTCGCTGAGCAGCTGCGGCACGATCGTGGTCTCGACGTCGGAGGAGACTCCGGTGCCGCGGGTGCGGAACAGCGAGTCCATTTCGTCGAAGAAGACGACGACGGGGTTCCCGCCGGCCGCCTTTTCCCGGGCACGGGAGAAGATCAGCCGGATGTGGCGTTCGGTCTCGCCCACATACTTGTCCAGCAGCTCGGGTCCCTTGATGTTCAGGAAGTAGCTGCGGGCGCTCTCGCCGCCGCGCAATTCGGCGGTGCGTTCGGACAGCGAGTGGGCGACCGCCTTGGCGATGAGCGTCTTGCCGCAGCCGGGGGGCCCGTAGAGCAGGATGCCCTTGGGCGCCTTGAGCCCGTGCTCGCGGTAGAGGTCCTGGTGCAGGAACGGCAGCTCGACGGCGTCGCGGATCTGTTCGATCTGCGGGCCGAGTCCGCCGATGTCGGCGTAGGAGATGTCGGGGACCTCCTCGAGGACGAGGGACTGCATCTCGGAGAGGTGGACCCGTTCGGTGGCCAGACCGGTCCGCGGGTCGATGGCGAGGGAATCCCCGACCCTGACCTTCTCGCGCAGCAGCGGTCCGGCGAGGCGGATGACCTTCTGGTCATCGGCCCGCCCGACGGCCAGGACCCGGCCGTCGTCCATGACCTCCTTGACGGACACCAGTTCCCCGGAGGCCTCGAAGCCGAGCCCGGCGACGATGGTGAGCGATTCGTTGAGCAGGACCTCCTGGCCCAGCTGGAGGGCCTCGAAGTTCAGCAGCGGGCTGATGGCCACACGCAGCTTGCGTCCGCCCTGGATGATGTCGGCGCTCTGCACGGCCGTGGAGGCGATGGCCGTCCCGGCGGCGGGGTGGGTGCGGGCGTTGAGGGAGACGATCGTGCCGAAGGTGAACGGGGTGTCGCCGTCCTGGTCGAGCGTGGCCTTGAGGGTGACGATCTGCTCGCGGGTGCGCTCGAGCATGGCGGTCAGCCGCCCGTTGTTCGCCGTCGCCGTGCCGAGTTGCCGGTCCAGGTTCCGTGCCTTGTCACGCAGCACATTGAGCTGGCGCTCGGCAATGTCGAGCTGGCCTTGCAGCCGCGCGTCGCGCTGCGTGCCCTCGGGTCCGGGGGTCGGCGTCGTATTTTCCGGCATGTGGGCACCCTTCGTCGCCGTCTGCCCCCGCGGGGGCCGTTGTCTTCATCGTAGCCACCCCGGGCCCGCCCACGCCCCCTGTGTTAACGATCGATGTCGGAGAGGGATGTCAGCGATCCGCGTCGGGCTCCGGGAAGTCGTCGGGGTCCAACCCGTTGCCGTCGGCATCGCGGAAGGCGCCACGCTGCTTCATCGATTTCGCGTCCTTGGCGGCACGGCGCAGTTTCTTGTCCGAGACCCCGCGTTCGCCCAGGTTCGGCGCGGCCCAGGCCCCGTCGTCGTGCTCCTTGGTCCAGGCGTTGACGTCCTCGTCGGCGAATTCGGTGTTCTTCACGCGCTTCTGCCCCGGGATGCCGGCGGCGCCGTCGGCCAGGCGGCGGGTGGTGAGCAGGAATCCGGTGTGGGCGACCATGCGGTGGTCCGGGCGCACGGCGAGCCCGTCCAGGTGCCAGCCGCGGACCATCGACTCCCACGATTCGGGTTCGGTGAAGCGGCCGTCGGCGCGGATGGCCTCGGCGGTGCGGGAGAGCTGGGTGACCGTGGCGACGTAGTTGACCCAGACGCCGCCGGGGGCCAGGACGGTGGCGACGGAGTCGACGCATTCCCAGGGGGCGAGCATGTCCAGGACCACGCGGTCGATGGAGCCGGGCTCCTCGGTGGCGGTGGCCTGGTCCTGGAAGTCGCCGATGCTGATGTTCCAGGCCGGGTGGGGTCCGCCGAAGATGGTCTCCACGTTGCCGCGGGCGATGTCGGCGAACTCCTCGCGGCGTTCGATGCTGTGCAGGTAGCCGGCGTCGCCGACCGCGCGCAGCAGCGAGATCGACAGGGCGCCGGATCCGACGCCGGCCTCCAAGACGCGGGCCCCGGGGTAGATGTCGCCCATGGTGACGATCTGCGCGGCGTCCTTGGGGTAGACGACGGCGGCGCCGCGCGGCATGGAGAGCACGAAGTCCTTCAGCAGCGGGCGCAGCGCCTGGTAGCGGCGGCCCTCGGAGTTCTCTACGACGATGCCCTCGGGCTCACCGAGCAGCGCGTCGTGGTCCAACACGCCGCGGTGGGTGTGGAACTGGCCGCCGGGGGTCAGGGTGACGGTGTTCATCCGACGCTTTTCGTCGGTGAGCTGGACCCGGTCGCCGGGGGCGAAGGGGCCGCGGCGGTGGGCGGCGCCATGCGGTGCGGCGGGCTGGTCGGGGGTATCGGGCATGCTGGGGCTCGTTCCGTTGGCTGGGTGGTTCATGAACCGGACTTCTTGCCGGTGATGGCGGAGACGACGGTGCCCTGCTTGAGCAGGCCCACGATGCGTCCGGTGTCGTCGACGACTGCGTATTCGCTGCCGTCCAGGCTGGCCAGGTAGGTGATCAGGTCGCGTCCCGAGCGGCTGGCCCGCACGACGGCGCCGGGGGCCAGGGCACGGGCGACGGTACCCGAGGGGGTGTTGCGGCGCAGCGGTGGGGGGACCGAGTCCACCGAGGCACGGTCCACGACGGCTTCGGGAAGCCCCGAGGGGGCACAGAGCACGATGTGCCCGGAGACCTGCATCAGGCGGCGGTCGATGTCGGCGACCACCGAGGATGCCGGCAGCGCACTGGCCGGTTCCATCAGCTCGGAGGCGGCGATGCGCGGCAGCCGCAGCCGCATCCGGGCGTCGGTGATGGCCTGGCTGGCACCCATCCACAGGAAGCCGCACAACAGCAGGGCGATCACCGTCAGCTGCAGGTCGACCGGTTGGCGGTTGAGCAACGGCAGCAGCACCACGTAGGCGGCGATGCCGATCACGATGACACGTCCGGCCCAGCCGGCGGCGACGGTGCCCTTCTCCTGCGAGCCCGTGCCGGCCCACACCGCTGATTCGACCAGCCGGCCGCCGTCCAGGGGCAGGCCCGGCAGGACGTTGAACAGGGCGACCAGGAAGTTGGCCCAGATCAGGATGTTCAGCAGCAGGCCGGTGACCCCCATCGGCTCCAGGGCCAGTTCGAGGCCGTAACCCAGCCCGGCCAGGACGAAGTTCGCCGCCGGACCGGCCAAGGCGACCACCAGGGACCTGCCCGGGGTGGCGTGGAAGCTGCCGAACTGGGTGTGTCCGCCCCACAGGGTGAGCACGATGTGCGCGCCCGGCCAGCCGAAGGCCTTGGCACACAGGGCGTGGGCGAGCTCGTGGACCAGGATCGACAGGGCCAGCAGGACGGCGTAGGTGAAGGACACCGCGTAGGCGCCCAGCCCGATGCCCGGCAGGGCCCGCATCACCTGGGGGGTGAAGACCAGCAGGATGAAGGCGGCGATGAGGAACCAGGACCAGGCCAGGTAGACCGGGACCCCGCCGATGCGGCCCAGCGGGATGCCCGGGCGCTTCTCCGGGGCTTCACCGGTCGGTGCGGGGTGTTCCCCGGCGTTGGCGTGCTGCGCGGGGCCGCTCACGCGTTCGCCCCGGTGGTGGCCACGAAGGCGTCGAGGTCGGCGGCGGCCATGCCCTCCAGGGTGGGCCAGACGGTCCAGCCTCCGTCGGCGGGCAGGGACGCGATATGGGGAACGGCAATGGTGGGCGTTCCGCTGGCGACGGCGGATCGGACTCCGGGGACCGAGTCCTCGACGGCGACGACGCGGCTGCGCTGCAGGCCCTGGACGTGGGCGGCCATCGTGTCGAAGGCCAGGTGGTACGGCTCGGGGTCGGGTTTGCCGGCGGAGACCATGTCCCCGGTGACCAGGAACCTGAAGGTCCCCGCGGGCAGCGCTTCGGCGACCAGCCGGGCCAGCGGTTCCTCCGACATGGTGACCAGGGCACACGGCACGCCGTGCCCGCGCAGGTCGGCGAGCAGTTCACGGGCCCCGGGGCGGAAGACGGTCTCCGCGCGCAGCCCGTCGATGACCCGGGACGTCAGCTCGTCGATGATCTCGCGGATCCCCAGGTCCACCCCGGCATCGCGGAGCATGGCGGCGCTGGTCGGCAACGCCTGCCCGACGAGCCGGAAGGCGTCCTCGTCGTTCCATTGCCCCCCGTGGCGGCGCACCAGGTCCTTCTCCGCGGCAATCCAGTGGGGCTCGGTATCGACGATGGTCCCGTCCATGTCCCACAGCACGGCTTGGAGTCCGGCATGGGCGTCAAAGGCATTCGTGCCGCGCAGGGCATGGGGGGAAAAGGCGCTCATGCCCCAATTCTACGTGGGCGTAGGCGTTGCCACGGCCAGCGTTCGCGTTAGGGTGAGACCGTGGCAGAGGAAAACGAAACGCGCGGCTCGCTGCCCGAGCTGATCGCGGCCGAGGCTCATCCCGGTTCCGGAAGGCGGCCCACCATCATGGTGGTCGCCTTCGAGGGCTGGAACGACGCCGGTGAGGCCGCCAGCGACGCACTGCGGTTCCTGGCCAAGACGTTCGAGGCCAAGCAGGTGGGCCAGCTCTCCGAGGACGACTACTACGACTACCAGTTCTCCCGGCCCAGCGTGCGCCGCAATGCGGCGGGAAAACGGACGGTCCGCTGGCCCAGCACGCGCATGTTCCGGGCCCCGTTGGCCGACACGGGGGTCGACCTGCTGCTGGTGCGCGGGACCGAACCGACGTACCGGTGGCAGGCGTTCACCGCCGAGCTGCTGACGCAGGCGGAATTGCAGAACGTGAAGGCCGTGGTCCTCGTCGGGGCCCTGCTGGCCGATGTCCCCCACACCCGGCCGTTGCCGGCCAGCCTGTCCAGCGAGGACGAGACGCTGCGCACCGTGCTCGGCGCGGAACGCACCACCTATGAGGGGCCCACCGGGATCCTGGGTGTCCTGGCGGAAACCGCCGACTCGGCCGGATTGGCCACGGTGTCGATCTGGGCCGCCGTGCCGCACTACGTCGGCCAGTCCCCCTCCCCCAAGGCCGCCCTGGCGGTGTTGCGCCAAATCGAGGAGGTGCTGCGCACGCCCTTCGACCTCGCGGCCCTGACCGAGGAGGCCGAGGCCTGGCAACGCGGGGTGAACGAGCTCGCGGCGGAGGATCCCGAGGTCGCCGCCTACGTGCAGCAACTCGAACAGGCCCAGGACGCCACCGAGCTGCCCGAAGCCAGCGGGGAATCCATCGCCCGCGAATTCGAGCGCTATCTCAAGCGGCGCGACCGCGGTAGCGACGGCTGAGACCGCCGCCCCACGTTCGGCATACCGCTCACGCGCCTAGTCCGTCGGTGCCAACCTGACCCCCAGGAGGGCGTCGATGACCGCATGGGCCGCCGTTTCGCCGGCGCTTCCCGTTCCGGCGTCACCCTGGTCGGGGACTTCGGCCGTCTCGGCCGCCCAGGCATCGAGTGCGCGCAGCGCCCCCGGCGAATCCAGGTCCTCGGCGAGCCGGGAGCGCAGTGCCGTCGCCAGTTCGCCGGCGCGTTCCGTGGTTGTCGTCGCAGCCCGCTGGCGCCAGGCCGCCAGCCGGGTTTTCGCCTGCTCGAGCAACGCGGGGGTCCATTCCCAGTCGGTGCGGTAGTGCTGGCCCACCAGCACGGTGCGCACGGCCATGGGGTCCTCCCCGTCACCGCGCAATTTGGAGACGAGCACCAGGTTGCCCAGCGACTTGCTCATTTTTTCGCCGTCGAGTCCGACCATCCCGGTGTGGACGTAGTGTTCGGCCAGCGGCTTGCCATCGCTGGCAGTCGCGTGCCCGGCGGAGAACTCATGGTGCGGGAAGATCAGATCCGATCCCCCGCCCTGCACGGTGAAGGGTGCCGGCAGGAAACGCCGGGCGATGACCGAGCATTCGATATGCCAGCCGGGGCGGCCCTCACCGAGACCTGACCCGTCCCACGAGGGTTCGCCGTCACGGTGCACGCGCCACAACAGCGGATCCAGCGTGTTCCTCTTGCCGGGCCGTTCGGGGTCGCCGCCCCGCTCGGCGAAGAAGCCGGCCATCGTCTCGCGGTCGTACCCGCTGACGGACCCCAGCGACCAGGTCGGCGAGGCGGCGGCGTCCGAATCGAAGT
The DNA here is from genome assembly GCF_056680475.1 of Arthrobacter sp. ASL1. Taxonomy (NCBI): domain Bacteria; kingdom Bacillati; phylum Actinomycetota; class Actinomycetes; order Micrococcales; family Micrococcaceae; genus Arthrobacter; species Arthrobacter sp. ASL1. Next base: position 223,095 of record NZ_CM155284.1, on the reverse strand, counting down.
AGACGTCGCCGTCGGGTGCGCCATCGGTTCCGGGGACCCGGTAGGCCAGTCCGGACTGCAGCAGCTGCTCGACCACGGGCACGATCCAGGCGACGGATTCCACGGCACCGACATAGTGCCGCGGCGGAATGGTGTTCAACGCCTCCATGTCGCCGCGGAACAGGTCGGTCTGGCCGGCGGCCAGGTCCCGCCAGTCCACGCCGGTGGCGGTGGCCCGCTCCAGCAGCGGGTCGTCGACGTCGGTGACGTTCTGGACGTAGGCGACCTCCAGGCCGGCATCGAGCCAGAACCGGTGGAGCAGGTCGAATGCCACGTAGGTGGCGGCGTGCCCCATGTGCGTGGCGTCGTAGGGCGTGATGCCGCAGACGTAGAGGCTGGCCTGCCCGTCGGTGGCCGGCGTGGCCAGTGCGCGCGTCGAGGAGTCGAAGATCCGCAGCGGCGGCGTTGTACCGGGTACGGAGGGGATGGTGGGCGCGGACCAAGCGTGCAAAGTGTATCGGCCTTTCGGGGGCGGTGGAGCGTGGAGTTGCTAGGCGTTGATGACGTTGAAGCCCAGCAGGACGAACAGGACCAGACCCAAGGCGATCCGGTACCACACGAAGACACTGTAGCTGTGGCTGGAGACGAACTTCAGGAACCAGCCGACGATGACGAAGCCGACGGCGAAGGCGACGACGGTGGCCAGCAGGGTCTGCCCGCCCGAGTAGACGGAGGGTTCGCCGAAGCTCTTGACCACCTGGTAAAAACCCGAGGCGAAGACGGCGGGGATCGCCAGCAGGAACGAATAGCGCGCCGCTGCTTCGCGGGTGTAGCCCATCAGCAGGCCGCCGGTGATGGTTCCACCGGACCGGGAGACCCCGGGAATCAGCGCCAGGGCCTGCGCCAGGCCGAAGTAGATGCCGTGCTTGTAGGTCAGTTCCTTCAGCTCCCGCTGCTGTTTGCCGTAATGGTCGGCGATCGCCAGGAACACGCCGAAGACGACCAGCATGGTGGCCACGATCCACAACGACCTGAAGGTCGTCTCGATCTGGTCCTGGAAGAGCAGGCCCAGGATGCCGATGGGCAGCGATCCGAGGATGATCAGCCAGCCCATCCGCGCGTCCGGGTCGCTGTGCGGCAGCTTGCCGGTGATGGCCCGGAACCAGGCCCCGATGATCCGCACGATGTCACGCCAGAAGAACAGCACGACGGCGGTCTCGGTCCCCAGTTGCGTGATCGCCGTGAAGGCCGCGCCGGGATCGGCCGCATTGGGCAGGAATTCCCCGACGATGCGCAGGTGGGCGCTGGAGGAAATGGGGAGGAACTCGGTCAAACCCTGGATCAGGCCCAAAAAGGCCGCTTCAAACCAATTCACGAGTGAGACACTACTTCACGCGCCCGGTACCGGGCCCACATTTGTGGTGCGCGCCGCACGGCGCGGCGGGCTGTCAGCCCCGGGCGTCCACGTCGTTGGTTTCGGACTCGTCCGAATCGGCGTCCTCGTCGTCTTCTTCGTCGTCGTAGACGTCGAGTGGGGTGACTTCGCCGTAGGAGTCGTAGAGCGCGTCCTCGTACTCCTCGAAGGCGTCGATCATCCGGAAGACGGCGCTTTCCACGGCCGGGTCGTCCTCGCCACGGCGTGAGGACACCGCGGATAGATGTTCTTCGAGCGAGGCCATCAGGGCCTGCAGGGCAACACGCGGATCTGTGCTCATGGACTAGACGTTACCCGCAGAGCGAGCAGAATGGATACCAGATCATGAAGAATTCCCCAGCTCCCGCCCAGAAGTTCACCGACCCCGCCCGGGGCTTCGAATACCTGGTCCTGACCGTGCGCCCCGGCCAGTCGATCGCCGACGCCCGGCGCGAGCTCAGCGACCATGCCGAGTACGGCAAATGGGAATTGCGCACCACGCGCCTCTATACCGGGGGCATGCGCCGCTACTGGATGCGCCGGCGGATCATGCGGGTGGCCAGCACCCTGGACGTGTTCCCCACCTGAGCCGGCGTCAATCCGCCAGCTGGCCCAACAGCCAGCTGGCGACCATCGCATGCGCCGACTCCGCATCCGAGGGGTGGTACAGGCTGGCCAGCGCGTCCCGGTACAACCGTTCGAGTTCGCTGCCGCGGAAGTACTGGCTGCCGCCGGAGACCTGCAGGGCCAGCTGGATGGTCCGCCGCGCGGTGTCGCCGGCGTGGGTGCGCAGGGTGACCAGCCGCGGGAACCAGGACGGCCCGTGGTCCACGGCGTCGTCCAGGTCCCGGGAGGTCATGCGCAGCTGGGCGTCCAGGCGCAGCATCTCCAGTCCGGCCTCGGCGACCTGCCAGCGGATGTCGGGGTCCTGGGCCAGCGCCCGGCCCACGTCCCTCAGGGAGGTGCGCTTCGCCGGTTTCTCCGCAGCCAGTTCGACCCCGCGTTCGGCCAGCCCGACATACACGGAAGCCGTCAGCGTGAGGAAGGCGGCGAAGATGCCGAAGACCAGCGGGTCGGCGTTGGGTCCGGTCGGCAAGCGGCTGTGGATCGTGCCGGCGTCCGCGTGGGCCCCGTTGAGCTTTGTCGAGTGCGACTGGGAGGCCCGCATGCCCAGGGTGTCCCAGTTCTCGATGGTCTCGACCCCGGGATCGACACGGTCGATGAACCCGTGCACCAGGCGCGCCGAGTCGCCGTCGCCTTCCTTGCCGAAGACCCCGAGTTTGGTCCAGGCCGGCGCCAGCGAGGTGAAGATCTTCATCCCGGTGAAGTCGTAGCCGCCATCGGCCGCCGGCTCGGCCCGGGTCACCGCATCGAAAAGCACCGAGTCGTTGCCGGCCTCGGAGATGCCGAAGGCCATGATCTCCCCGGCGGCGACCCAGTCGAGGACGAATTCCAGCCGCCGGTCCCCGCGGGCGGCCAACAACTGCGCGACGGCGGACCAGACCAGGTGCATGTTCACCGCGAGGGCGGTGGCCGGGGCATGGGCCGCCAGCAGACGTTGGGCCGCCGTCGTCCTTTCCATGCCCCAGCCGAGCCCGCCGCGGTCCATCGGCACCATGGCCTTGAGGTAGCCGGCCGCGCCCAGCTCGGCCAGGTCCTCGGCGCAGAACGTGTTCGCGGCGTCGTACCCGGAGGCCCGGGATCGGATGCGCCCGAGCAGGTCGTCGGTGAGGATCGCGCGGATCGACTCCATTGGCGTGGTGTCCCTTCGGGGTCAGTAGGTGGTGAGCAGCCGGGAGAGCACCCGGGTGCCGAACTGCAGGGCGTCGACGGGGACGCGTTCATCGACGCCGTGGAACATGCCGGTGAAGTCGAGTTCGTCCGGCAGGCGCAGGGGCGCGAAACCGTACCCGGTGATGCCCAGCCGGGAGAGCGACTTGTTGTCGGTCCCGCCGGAGAGCATGTAGGGCAACACGACCGAGCCCGGGTCCTCGGCCTCGATGGAGGCGACCATGTTGTCCACCAGGCTGCCGGAGAACGGGACCTCCAGGGACGTGTCCGCGTGCACGGTGGAGAAGTCGACGCCGGCCCCGGCGAGTTCGCGCAGGGTTTCCTTGAGCAGTTCGTCGCGGCCGGGCAGGGTGCGGCAGTCCAGGAAGGCCTCGGCAGCCCCGGGGATCACATTGTGCTTGTAGCCGGATTTCAGCGACGTCGGGTTCGAGGTGTTCTGCAACGTGGCGCCCACGAACCGGGAGACATTGCCCAGAGCGTCCAGCAGGGCGCTGGGGTCCTCCTCGTCGAATTCGATGCCGGTCAGCTCGGCAACGCCTTCCATCAGGGCGCGCGTGGTCTTCGTGTATTCGAGCGGCCACTCGTACTCCCCGATGCGCGACACCGCCCCGGCCAACCGGGTGATGGCGTTCTCGTCGTTGATCTGCGATCCGTGTCCGGCGCGTCCACCGGCGTGCAGGGTCAGCCAGTGCAGGCCCTTCTCCGCGGTCTGCAGGAAGTAGGCGCGCCGGCCGCCGACGGTCGAGGAGAATCCGCCGACCTCGCTGATCGCCTCGCCCACGCCCTCGAAGACCTCCGGGTGGTTGTCCACCATCCACCGGGCGCCATAGGTTCCCCCGGCTTCCTCGTCGGCGAAATAGGCGAAGACGATGTCCCGTTTCGGCTGGACGCCGTCCCGGTGCATCTGCCGCTGGACCGCGAGGATCATGGCGTCCATGTCCTTCATGTCCACGGCTCCGCGGCCCCAGATCATCCCGTCCTTGACCTCGGCGGCAAACGGGTCGACGCTCCAGTCCTCGGCCTGCGCGGGAACGACGTCAAGGTGCCCGTGGACCACGAGCGCGGGCAAGGACCGGTCGCTGCCCTCCATCCGTGCGACCACGCTGGCGCGGCCCGGGGACGATTCGTAGATCTGGGGGTCGAGCCCTCCCCCGCTCATGAGTCCTGCCACGTATTCCGCGGCAGGACGCTCGGGGCGGGCATCGTTGCCGCCGAAGTTGCTGGTGTCGAAGCGGATCAGCGTCCGGCAGATCTCCTCGACTTCGTCGGCTGCCGTAGTACCGGCGGCACCGGGGTTTCCTAGCTCCGTCATGGCCTGACCTTCCGGGTTGTTCGGGTGGCTCCAGCCTAGTCATCGCGGCAAAGAGTGCGGAATTGGGAAGTGCCGCACCCTCATGTTAGAGTCTTACTCGCTGCTTTCACCGGGCAGGAAGTTCCACGGAGCGTCCGAACCGGTCGAATCGCACCACCTGCGCGGGTGGCGGAATAGGCAGACGCGCTAGCTTGAGGTGCTAGTCCACGTATAGTGGGTGGGGGTTCAAGTCCCCCTCCGCGCACGAAATCAGCCCCGGTTGTCCGGGGCTTTTTTCATGCCCGCGCGCCCCCACCTGAGGGTTATAGGCAGGAATGTGTGTATGGCCCGGGTGTGTCACGGTCTGCTTCTACCGCCCCAGCCGTGCTGGACGCCGTTGCCGTCTTCCCAACTGAATTCCTTGTCGTAGAGCGCCGGCCCGTCGGGTTCTTCCTTGATTTTTCGTTGCTTGCGTGGAGGGTCCCAGTGTTCCTGGCGCACGAGTGTCCATGGCTCCCTGGGGAATTCAGTCAGTGAATCCAATAGCCAGTTCACCGCGGTGCGGGCGTGCGCGTCAGGCATCCCGCGATGGGCGCGGAGCAATTCCTTGATGGCCTTGTTCGGACCGCCCTCCAAGGGCGAAGTAGTCCGGTGGATCTTCGCTCCACTGGCAGGCTGCAAATCGGTCTCCAGCCAGATGAACAGGTTCTCGTGTTTGATCAACGACCGGTAGAAGCCTCGAGCCCGGCGTAGCCGCTGATGGGTGTACCACCAGAGACGACTGGCAGGAACAGCGGAGGGCCGTTCAGCACCGGTACGGGCTTCGGTGCGGTGCTTGAGGAAAGCGTCCCATTTGGCCTCCCACTGCGAATAGGCGCTGATCCAGGCCGCAGCCTGCTCCTGGCTGGAGACCTTCATCAACGCCTTGGTCAGGGCCATGAGCTCCCGACCAGCGGGCAGCCTGGGGGCGAAAGTCAGGTGGCGGCGTACGGCCTGGAAGATGTGGAAATAGCACCGCTGCACGCGCGTATCCGGCCAGTAATGGCGCAATGCTGCATGCAGACCGGTCCCGCCATCGACAACGGCCACCGTCGGGGCCGGGACCCGTTCCATCAGGGCCTGCCATGAGGCTTTCTTCTCCTGGTCGCACCACTGCCAGTCCACGACATGGGAGCCGGTGAAGGCGATGAGCACGCACCAGCCGTTGAAGTACGTCCCGTCGAGCATGACCTGCTCGTGGACCTGACCCGTTGGCGCTGGCGGGGGAACCTCGACCCGCCAGCACCATCCAACCAACGCCCGGAAGGTCCTGCCGGTCCCACCACGGGAGGCCTGCGACGTGACACCGAGCAGCCAGTCCACGAAGCCAGCCAGCTGTGCTCGTCGGCTGACGTCCAGGCGCGACTGCGTGCTCGAAGCCCCGCACTGTTTGCATCGCCATCGGGTACGTCCGGCCGAGGTTTTCCCGTTCTTGACGAGCTTGGAATCGCATACACCACAACGCGGTTGGTTCGAGGCAAGAGGCACCCCACATGCTCCCAAAGCATGTGTATCCCGGCCTCACCCTACGCACGACAGGGAAGCAAGCCTCTCACGTACACACATTCCTGCCTATAACCCCCACCTGAAGGCGGCGGCTCCGGCCGAACGGGGTTCCGCTGACGGTGGCCGGAGAACTGTGGATCCTGCCGGAAACCACGAGTCCGACACGACATGACCATCTGATGGATATTCACCCTCCAGTCCTCTGGTCTTGGCATGAATCGACGGGTAACGTGATCTGGACCACGGCCTCCGGGACGCTCTGTCCCACAGTGGGGCCACGCTCCGTCTCCTCGGGGGAACCATGGGCCAGCACGTGCCGCGGCATCCGGCGCTTCGCCACGCTCCCCCACGCGCCGTACTTAAGTGGATCGGCGCGGCCGCGACCGGCGTATTGCTCCTCGGCACCGCTCCGGCGGCGGGCCAGCCGATCCCGGGAACCGCCGCCGCAACCGCCATCCGGGCGACCACCACGACCGCCCCGGTGGTCAACCCCGTCTACGCCATCCCGGACACATCCCCGCTGCTCGACTCCTCCGCAGCGACGGCGTGGGCCGAGACCTGGACCCCGGGCTACCAGCCGGACGTCACTTCCGAGGTCGGCCCCGACGGCAGCGCCCGAAACGGCGAAGGGGTTTCCGGCTCCGGTGGCGCGCTGCACGTCGCCATCGGGCCAGTCGGGCTGCTCCCCGGCGGGCTGGCCCTGTCGGCACCGGTATCCAGCACCCGCATCACCAGTGGATTCGGATGGCGGCTGAACCCGACCGGGCCCGGCTCGTACATCCACATCGGCCAGGATTACGGCGTGGCTTGTGGAACCCCGGTGCGTGCCGCCGAAGACGGCACGGTGGTCCAGTCCGCGTGGGCCGGCCACTCCGGCCAGCGGGTCAGGGTCGATCATGGAAGCGGCGTCGAAACCGCCTATAGCCACAACTCGCTGCTGATCGTCCGCGTTGGGGACATCGTCCGACGCGGTGACCTGCTGGCCCTATCGGGCACCACCGGGAACTCCACCGGATGCCACCTGCACTTCGAGGTCTGTCTCAACGGGAAATGGGTTGATCCGGCCCGGTACCTGCCGTTGCTTCCCGGCCAGAGCCGTCCGGTCACCGAACAGGAACTCCAGCGGATTGCCCGCACGCGGGACCTGCCAACCGACCACACCACTGCTGCCTCCAGCGCATCGCCCAGCCCGACACCGACGAGGCAAGAACCAGCGTCACCTGTCACCTCCCCGCCGTCCGCTGCAGGCCAGGACCGCACCGAGACCGCGCCGGAACCGCCAAAACCGAAGTCCCCGCGCCAGGGGCCGGCCACCAAACCGGCACCGTCCACAGCTGCCGAACCGCCGAGCACACCGGCACCGCCGGCATCCGCCCGGCCCACCCCCGCGCAGCCCAGCGACGAGCCCACGGTGCCGCCAAGCCAAACCCCGTCCGCGTCCCCGACCGAAAACCCGGACCCGCCAGCGACATCGGCGACACCCACCGAATCGCCTGCCCCGCCACCGGACGAGTCCACGGCTCCGTCTTCCCCCACGCCGTCCCCGTCGCCGACGAACCCGGCACCGCCAACCACCCCGCCGTCCCCGACTCCCAGCGGGACACCCGACCCGGCTCCAACGCCCGGAACCCCGACCCAGCAGCCGGAGCCACCGGCCAGCACACTGCCATCGCTGGCGTCCCTCTGTCTTGCCTACCGGCAGGAGGATCGGGAAGCCGCAACGGGCCCGGATGCGTCCGCGGACCGCTTGCTCTCCGCCAATGAGGTGGCATGGCTCGGCACGACGCTCGCCGCAACGCTCCCGCACGCCGTCCCCCTGCCGGAAGCCCCCACCGTCCACCGGGTGGTGGCACTCTGCCCGGATTGGTTCCCCCGGGGAATCGCCCAGGGTACGGTCCCTGCCGACCTTGAGGCCCTGGCCGCCACGCCCGCGGCCACCCGCAAGCCCGGCACCACCAAGTAGGCCAGACACCGGTTCGCGGACTAGTCTTCAAGGGACCACCGGTTGATCCCGGCCACCCCGTCCAGGACCTTCATGCGCCACGCCATTGACTCCCCCGGCCAGCTGCGGAGCCCCACCCTCCCCTGGCGTCCCCGCGTGGCGATGCTCTGCCTGCACACCTCGCCCCTGGAACAGCCCGGATCCGGCGATGCCGGCGGCATGAACGTCTACGTCCGCGAAACCGCCGTGGCACTGGCCGCGGCCGGTTCCGTGGTCGATGTCTTCACCCGCGGTGCTCCCGCGCAGGAATCCGTCGGCATCGGCGACGGCGTGGTGGTCCACCACATCGCCGCCGGACCCGACGGCCCGGTGTCCAAGGAGGAGCTCCCCCAGTACCTGCCGGAGATCACCGCCGGGATACTGGCTGGCGGATTCGGGCCCTACGACGTCGTGCACAGCCACTACTGGATGTCGGGAGTCGTCGGGCTGGAGCTCGCGGACAGCTGGGACATTCCGCTGGTCCACACCATGCACACCATGGCCAAGGTCAAGCGCCGCCTGCAGCACGATGCCGATGAGCCCGACTCCCGCGTCGAGGCGGAGACGGTGTTGGCGGCACGGGCCACCCGGTTGACCGCGAACACGGCGGCGGAGGCCGACGAGCTGGTGTCCGACTACGGCGCGGAGCGCGGGCACATCGACGTGGTCGCCCCCGGGGTGGACCTGGAGGTCTTCCGCCCCGAGGGGCCACGGATCTGGATCGGCGATGCCGGGCACACACCCGGCCCGGCCGCCGACCCCCTGCGCATCGCCTTCGCCGGACGCATCCAGAAGCTCAAGGGGCCACAGGTCCTGCTCCGGGCCCTCGGCCTGCTGGCCCGGAAACGCCCGGACATCGACGTCGAATTGGCGATCATCGGATCCCGCAGCGGTTCCAAGGAACTCAACCTGTCGCGCCTGATCGCCCAGGAGCACCTCGAGCACACCGCCCACCGGCTCCCCCCGGCCCCGGCCACCGATCTGGCCGCCTGGTTCCGGGCGGCCCACCTCGTCGCCGTCCCCTCCTACAGCGAGTCGTTCGGGCTGGTGGCCATGGAGGCGCAGGCCTGCGGGACACCGGTCCTGGCGCACGACGTCGGCGGGTTACGCCACAGTGTCGCCGACGGTTCCACCGGTGTACTCGTCGCCGACCTGGACGCCCACAGCTGGGCGGAGGCCATCGCCCACGCCGCCACGCACCGGGAGCAGTTGCAGCGGATGGGGAGCACCGCCGTCGTGCGTTCACGGGCCTTCAGCTGGGCGCATACGGCCACGGCGGCCCTGGACAGTTATGCCCGGGCCGCCGCCGATCGCGAACGGGATCGTTCCTAGAGCGGGCGCACCGCCCCGTGGAAGTGCCGCCGTCCCGTCGTCGCGTTCCAGCCCTCGAAGGACCGGAGCTTCTCGGTGGTCGTGACCCCGAAGCTGACCGTGGAGGGCAGCAACACCGGCGCCTCGAAGACGACGTCCCAGTGGTAGCCACCGTCCAACGGTGCGGTCTGGGCCAGGGCCTTGCCGGCGAGGAACATGCCGTGGGCGATCTGGCGTTTCATGCCCAGTGCCTTGGCCGGCAGCGCGCCGAGGTGGATCGGGTTGTAGTCACCCAGCACCGCGGCGTAGTCGCGACCCGCACCGGCCCCCAGGCGCCAGGCCCCGGTCTGGACCGGCGGCACGAACTCCGGGCGGTCGCGCCGGCGTTCGGGCCGCTGGCCCGCCCAGATTCCCTTGGCCAGGTACGTCGAGGTCCCCACCCAAACGATCTCGCCGTCGACGCTCGCCTCGCAGACCACGTCCACCGCGGTTCCGGCGTAGTGGTCGCGCAGCTTCTCGGCCCACGCGCGCACGTCCAGGGCCTCGTCCACGCGGATCGGGCGCAGGTGCTCCACCTGGTTGGACAGGTGCACCATGCCCAGCAACGGCAGGGGGAAATCCCGGGCCGCGAGCACGGACATGGCCACCGGGAAGACCGTCCCGTGGACGAAGACGCTGGGCAGTGTTCCGCGTACGGTGTCCCCGACCAGCTTCTGGTAGGCCTCCAGCCGGGGTGCCCCGGCCCGCACCCCGGAGACGGAGTGCTCGACCTCGGGCAGCACCAGCGCACCGGACGAACCGGTCAGCTTGGTGCGGACCTGGTTAGCCACCGCCTCGGCGTAGAGCCGGGGCAGGGCCGGCACGGAACCGAGACGGACCTCGCGGCGGCTCATGCTCCCACCAGCGACTGTCCGCAGACGCGCAGGGTCTGCCCGTTGATGCCACCGGCGGCGTCGGAGGCCAGGAAGCCGATCGCCTCGGCGACGTCCAGCGGCTGCCCTCCCTGCATCAAAGAGGGCATGAGCATCCGGCCCACGGTACGGGTGGCGACCGGGATCTTGGCCGTCATGTCGGTTTCGATGAAGCCCGGCGCGACGGCGTTGATCCCGCCATCGCGTTCGGCCATGGACGTTGCCGTGGAGGCGACCATGCCGATCACCCCGGCCTTGGAGGCCGCATAGTTGGTCTGCCCCCGGTTGCCGGCGATACCGCTGGTGGAGGCCAGCGAGACGATCCGCAGGCCGGGCAGATCCGCGGCCAGAAAGGCCTCGTTCATGCGCAGCTGCGATTCCAGGTTCACGGCGATGACCTGGTCCCAGCGGGCGGCGTCCATGTTGGCCAGCAGCTTGTCCCGGGTGATGCCGGCATTGTGGATCACGATGTCCAGGTGGCCGTGGCGGCCCAGCGCGTGGTCCATGATCACCGTCCCGGCGTCCTCGCGGGTGACGTCCAGCTGCAGGGCGGTGCCGCGGACCTCGTTGGCGACCTTCGCCAGGGCGTCCCCGGCCTGCGGGACGTCGACGGCCACGATCGTGGCCCCGTCGCGGTGCAGCGTCCGGGCAATGGCCGCTCCGATGCCGCGGGCGGCTCCGGTCACCACGGCGACCTTGCCGGCCAGCGGCTGGTCCCAGTCCACGGGAAGCTCCCCGCGGGTGGTTTCGACCGCCAGGAACTGGCCGTCGACGTAGGCGCTGCGACCCGAGAGCAGGAAGTGCAGGGCAGCGGTCGCCGTAGGGGCGTCGGCGCCGATACCGTCGGCGAGCAGGATGCCGTTGGCGGTGGCCCCGCCGCGCAGTTCGCGGCCGAGCGAGCGCACCATGCCGGTGACCCCGTGGCGTGCCACCGAACGTGCGGGGGCATCGGCGGCCACCGCGGGCCGCGAGATGGAGACCACGCGCCCACCCGGGAGCAGGCTGCGCAGCGCCGCACCGGTTTCCAGGGCAACCGCCGACAGGTCGCCCGGCGCCTCGACGGCGTCGAGGGCCAGGATCAGCGCGCCGAGCTTCTCGGAGCCCCCGGCGTGGCGGCGCACGTCCAACCCCCACCCCAGGAGGGTGTCGGTCAGCTCGTGGGCCGCGGCACCGGCGCCGAGGACGACGACGGGGCCCGGCACCAGGGGCTGGCCCGGCCCGTATCGGCGCAGGATCGAGGGCCTGGGCAGGCCCAGGGACTTGGCCAGGTCCTTCGTGAACCCGCTATTGACGAGTTTCAGGTAGTTGTCGGCCATGTTCAGCGTGCCTCCAGGATGGCGACGACACCCTGGCCGCCGGCGGCGCAGACGGAGACCAGGCCACGGCCGGATCCCTTCTCGTGCAGCATCTTGGCCAGGGTGGCGACGATGCGCCCGCCGGTGGCGGCAAAGGGGTGGCCGGCGGCGAGCGAGGAGCCGTTGACGTTCAACCGACCACGGTCGATCGATCCCAGCGCGTTCTCGAGCCCGAGCTTGTTGCGGCAGAAGTCCGGATCCTCCCAGGCTGCGAGGGTGCTGAGCACGGTGCCGGCGAAGGCCTCGTGGATCTCGTAGAAGTCGAAGTCCTGCAGGGTCAGGCCGTTGCGGGCCAGGAGCCGCGGGACGGCGTAGGCCGGAGCCATCAGCAGGCCCTCCGCGCCGTTGACGAAATCGACGGCGCCGGCTTCGAAGTCCACGAAGTTGGCCAGCATCGGCAGGTCGTGTTCGCGGGCGTAGTCCTCGGAGCCGAGGAGGACTGCGGAGGCGCCGTCCGTCAGCGGCGTCGAATTGCCGGCGGTCATGGTGGCCTTGTCGCCGAGGTTCTTGCCGAATGCGGGCTTGAGGGTGCCCAGCTTCTCCAGCGTGCTGTCGGCCCGCAGGTTGGTGTCCTTCGAGACGCCGCGGAACGGGGTCACCAGGTCATCGAAGAAGTGGCGGTCGTAGGCCGCCGCGAGGTTCCGGTGGCTGGCCAGGGCCAACTCGTCCTGCGCCTGGCGGGTGATGCCCCAGGCGGCGGTGGTGACGGCCTGGTGGTCGCCCATCGAGAGTCCGGTGCGCGGTTCGCCGGTGCCCGGGGCGTTGGGCGTCAGGTCCTTGGGGCGGAACTTCGAGAGCGCGCCGAGCCGTTGCTGGAGGGTGCGGGCCCGGGAGAGCTCAAGCAACACGGAGCGCAGGCCCTCGCTGACCGCGATCGGGGCGTCGGAGGTGGTGTCGACGCCGCCGCCGATGCCCGATTCGATCTGGCCCAGGCGGATCTTGTTGGCGAGGGAGCCGATGGCTTCCATGCCCGTGGCGCACGCCATCTGGATGTCGTAGGCGGGCGTCGTCGGCGACAGGGCAGTGCCCAGAACCGACTCGCGGACCAGATTGAAGTCCTTGGAGTGCTTCAGGACGGCGCCGGCAGCCACGGCACCCATGCGCTGGCCCTGCAGGCCGAAGCGGGCCACGAGTCCGTCGAGTGCCGCGGTGAGCATTTCCTGGTTCGAAGCCGTCGAGTATTTGCCGTTGGAGCGGGCAAACGGGATGCGGTTGCCGCCGATCACCACGGCGGGTCGGAGACCCGTGGTGCCGGACGTCGGTGCCTGGGCGGGGGAAGCCTGTTCGGCCATGGAATGACTCCTGACAATGTGAGGTGAGTTACCGATACCTAGCGTACCTGATACGCTGGGTATCGTGAACTCCTCCGACATCTCCACCGATGCCACGGCCGGTATGTCCGGCGATGGCCGCTCGGCCCGTTGGGACGCCCACCGGCAGTCCCGCCGGACGGAACTGGTCAAGGCGGCCCGCGCCGTGATCCACCGGTTTGGACCCACCGCCTCCATGGACGACTGCGCCGCCGAAGCCGGCACCTCGAAATCCGTCTTCTACCGTTACTTCGGCGACAAGGATGGCCTGCGTCGGGCCATGGGCGAGATCGTCATCGGCCAAATGCGGTCCAAGGTCGTGGACGCCGCCCGGACGGCGACGACGGAGCAGGCCGGGTTGTTGGCCATGGTCCGCGCGTATCTCCATATGGCCAAGACGTCTCCGAACGTCTACTTCTACGTCACCGACATCTCCCGCGACCCGCAGGCCGCCGCCTGTGCTTCCCCGGGCGGTGAACCGCTGGACGACTTCTTCGCCGAACTCACGTCGATGATGACGGACCGGATGCACGCCTACCTGCGCGGCCGGGATGGATCCGACCCCCCGGGCCCTGCACTCGACCTGTGGCCCCGTGCCGCCATCGGCATGGTCCGCGCGGCGGGCGAGACCTGGCTGCGCACCCCCGATGCCCCCGGCAAACCCACGGAGGAAGAACTGACCTCGACCATCACCGATTGGCTCGTCTCCGGCATCGCCGGACGCCTCTCCGGCACATTTCCCCCACGCACCACACCGCACACCAGCACGAACGCAAGAGAACTGGAAAGGCACACATCGTGACCCAGCAGAACACGACGGCCACGGACCGTCCCGAACCCCGCATCGATGTCGCCGCGCTCGGCGAACAGCTCCTGGGTAGATGGGCCGATGAGCGCCGCGCATCCCGCGCCATAGCCGGCCGTGGGGAATTCCAGCGGGTGGAAGGCCAGTCCATGGCCGAGCACCGCGAACGTGTCCTGGGCCAGCTCTCGCTCCTGGTGGACGAGGGCGCGATCCAGCGGGCCTTCCCGGAAGCGCTCGGGGGCAGCAACAACCATGGCGGCAACATCGCCGCATTCGAGGAACTGGTTACCGCCGATCCCTCCCTGCAGATCAAGGCCGGCGTCCAATGGGGCCTCTTCGGCTCGGCGGTCCTGCACCTGGGTTCACCCGAACACCACGAGAAGTGGCTGCCCGGCATCCTGAACATGGAGATCCCCGGGGCCTTCGCGATGACCGAGATCGGGCATGGTTCCGATGTGGCCAGCGTCGCCACCACGGCCACCTACATCCCGGAATCCGACGAATTCGAGATCCACACCCCGTTCCGGGCCGCCTGGAAGGAATACCTGGGCAATGCCGGGTTGCACGGTCGCGCCGCCGTCGTCTTCGCGCAGCTGATCACCCAGGGGGTGAACCACGGGGTCCACGCCCTCTATGTCCCCATCCGCGACGACAACGGGTTCCTGCCCGGCATCGGCGGGGAGGACGACGGGCTCAAGGGCGGCCTGAACGGCATCGACAACGGCCGCCTGCACTTCGACCATGTCAGGATCCCGCGGACCAACCTGCTCAACCGCTACGGCGACGTCGATGCGGAGGGGACCTACACCTCCCCCATTGCCAGTCCCGGCCGGCGCTTCTTCACGATGCTCGGCACCCTGGTCCAGGGTCGTGTCTCACTGGACGGTGCGGCTGTCGCCGCCTCGAAGGTGGCCCTGCAGATCGCCGTGACCTACGCCCACCAGCGCCGCCAGTTCAACGCCACCTCCACCGTCCAGGAGGAGGTGATCATGGACTACCAGCGCCACCAGCGCCGGTTGATCTCCCGGATCGCCACCACCTACGCGATGTCGTTCGGCCACGAGGAGCTGCTCGAGAAGTTCGACGGCGTCTTCTCCGGCGCCACCGACACCGACGAGGACCGCCAGGATCTCGAGACCCTGGCCGCAGCCCTGAAGCCGACCTCGACCTGGAACGCCCTGGACATCCTCCAGGAATGCCGCGAGGCCTGCGGCGGTGCCGGGTTCATCACCAAGAACCGCTTCACCTCGCTGCGTGCCGACCTGGACGTGTACGTCACCTTCGAGGGCGACAACAACGTGCTGCTGCAGCTGGTCGCCAAACGCCTGCTCACCGACTACGCCCAGGAATTCCGCCACCTGGACGCCGGCGTCCTGGCCCGTTACGTGGTCCGCCAGGCGGGCAACGTGGCCATCAACCGCTCCGGGCTGCGCCAGTTCGCGCAGACCTGGGCCGACACCGGTTCCGAGAAGCGTTCGGCGAACTTCCTCAAGGACGCCGAAACCCAACGCAACCTGCTGACCGACCGTGTCCAGACGGCGATCGGCGAGGCGGCCGACGCCATGCGCGGGGCGGCCAAGCTTCCCCAGGCCGAGGGGGCGCGTGTCTTCAACGAGAACCAGCACGAGATCATCGAGGCCGCCCGCGCCCACGCCGAGCTGCTGCTCTGGGAGTCGTTCACGGCCGCCTTGGAGCGTATCGAGGACCACGACACGCGCCAGGTGATGACCTGGGTCCGTGACCTGTTCGGCCTGCAGCTGATCGAGAAGGATCTGGCGTGGTACCAGATGCACGGCAGGCTCTCCAGCCAGCGGGCCCGCACGCTGGGCCCCTACATCAACCGGCTGTTGGCCCGCCTGCGCCCGCACGCCCAGGACCTGGTGGACGCCTTCGGGTATGGCCCCGAGCACCTGCGCGCCGACATCGCCACCGGCATCGAGGCGGAACGCCAGGACGAGGCCGCCGACTACCTGCGTCGCCAGCGGGCACTGCCCGACTCCCCCATCGATGAGAAGATCCTCGTCGCCCGCCGCAAGGCAGCGGAGAAGGCCCAGCGCCACGCTGCCAAGGCCGCGGCCAAGCAGGGCCGCAAGGTCGGCGCCTAGCCGCCCCATCGACGGCGGCGTCGGCACCTCCGGCGGAGGGGGCACCGGCGTCGTGCTGTCCGGGGACGGGGCATTCAGCCTGGATCCGACGACCGGTGTTGTTTCAACCAGCAGCCCTTCCATTGGATCGCTCGGGGCATTGCCGGATCCGCCGACCCCGGCTTTGTCCCGTCGGCGAGATCGTCGGCGATTTCATCGGCAACCGCGGCCGGCGCTTCGCGGTGAGGTCCTGCTCAACGCTCGGGGATCTTGGGGAACCGACCAGGGGTTCGGGCATGCCACTTGAGGCTTTACACGAGGTCTCATCACCCGACCGTTCACTGTCTACCTGTCGGTGAAGGCGCGTGGAGCGCCACCTCGACAGTGCAGGACAGGGCGGGGTATGACCGATGTGCGTTCCCGCACCGGCGCTGCCGCCGACCGCACGACAGCCATCCACGACAACGCACGCCGCAAAACAGACTGTTTGGCCCGGGTCACTGTTGTGGGCCGAGGAGGCCCTCCACGTCCGGCAAGTCCGCAAAGGAGGAGAAGGTTCCAGCACCGATGATTTCCTGAACGGCCTGGAGTGGCTCTTTCCAGGCGGTGCGCGCCAGGGTGCCACCGACACTGATCCGTCGGACGCCCAGGGCCGCCGCCTGGGCCACGGTCGCGAATGGCGCATTGATCAGCAGGTTGACCGGCTTGGGTGCTACCGCCGCGATAATTGCCGCGACGTATTCGAGGTTATCGATCCGCGGTGCATACAGGCAGTCGGCACCTGCGTCGGCATAGGCGCGCAGTCTGGTGATTGTCGCGTCAATGTCGGGGCGGCCCCGAACGAAACCCTCCGACCGACCTGTGAGGACGACGTCGCTGCCGCTCTGGTCGATCGCGCGTCGAGCAGCCCGGATCCGTTCTACGGCCACGTCGATTTCCAGGAGTGGCTGTGCAACGTCGCCCGTCGAGTCTTCGATCGAGAGCCCGGCGATCCCCGTTGCCACCGCTCTCGCCACGTTGGTCTGGACATGTCGAGGATCAACCGCGAATCCGTCCTTGAAGTCTGCGTTTACGGGGACCGTCACCGCGTCAACAAGCTGACGGAGGTGCTCCAAGGTCTCCTCAAGAGTCACCTGGTCGTCGCCTCGGCCCAGCGTCCAGGCGAAACCGGCACTCGTGGATGCCAGCGCCTGAAACCCCATTTTCTCCAAAGCCCGGGCGCTTCCCACATCCCACGGGTTCGGCATGACGAAGCATCCGGAAGCGTGCAAGCGACGAAATGCCGTCACCTTGTCCTTGATGGTGTTCATGTTTCACCTCACATGCTCAAATCTACTCGGATATCCGCCAGTTGCGCCCGTGCAATGCACGAGCCGGTAGGAATGGTTCGAAATCCAGAATGGAGATGCGATCTTGATGCTCCCGGTGGGTCGACTGGTCTGGTGACGACAGGTCGTCATGCGGAACGGGGATCGGCATGCTCGTCCGGAATGGTGATCCCGCTTGAGAAGGCCCGCACGGCCACTGGCCACCGGGGCGTACGCATCGAGGCGGCGGCGAGACGATCCTGGAATACTTCAGCGGCGGCCTGGTCGACGAGCTTTCAATCGCCATCTCAACCACGCTCTTCGGCTCCTGGATCCGCTGTGTTCAGGGGCTTTGGAGGGACGCCGGCCGCTCCGGTGTGGGCATGGGATCACGAGGCGACGGCCTGGCTGGGGACGCAGTGGCGGACTCGGAGCAGCACCGTGTCCCTGGTGGGGCGTTTGCCGGGGGCGATGACGGTGATCGGCCCGTTCACATCAAAGAGGCCGGAGACAAGTACGACTTGGCGGCTCAGCGGGCGTGCGCGTCGATGGCGGCGCGGTAGACCTCCAGGGTGCGGGCGGCAATGGCGTCCCAGCTGAAGTGCTCGGCGGCGCGGCGCCGGCCGGCGGCCCCCATCGCCGCGGCCCGATCGGTGTCCTCCAGGGCCCGGTTGAGTGCGGCGGCGAAATCGCCGACGAAACGCTCGATGTCCTTCGGGGTCCCGGAGGCGTCGGGTAGTTGTTCCAGGGGCACCAGATAGCCGGTCTCGCCGTCGGCCACGACCTCCGGGATGCCGCCGACGGCGCTGGCCACGACGGCGGTGGAACAGGCCATGGCCTCCAGGTTCACGATGCCCAACGGTTCGTAGATCGACGGGCAGGCGAATACGGTCGCCTGGGTGAGGACCTGGATGAGTTCGTGGCGGGGCAGCATCCGCTCGATCACCACGACGGATTCGCGGGTCGCGCGGAGCTGGCCGATCAGCCCGGCCACCTCGGCGGCGAGCTCCGGGGTATCGGCGGCTCCGGCACAGAGCACGAGTTGGACGTCGGCGGGCAGCAGGGCGGCGGCCCGCAGCAGGTAGGGCACACCCTTCTGCCGGGTGATGCGCCCGACGAAGGCAACGGTGCGCTTCTCCGGGTCGATCCCCAGGCCGGGCAGGTCATCCAGGTGTGGCGCCGCGTGCCACGCCTCGACGTCGACCCCGTTGTGCACGACGTGGACGCGTTCGGGGTCCACCGCGGGGTACGCGGCCAGGATGTCGCGCCGCATCCCGTCGGAGACGGCGATGATGGCGTCCGCTGCGTGGTAGGCGGTGGATTCGGCCCAGGAACTCACCGCGTAGCCGCCGCCGAGTTGCTCGGCCTTCCACGGGCGCAGCGGCTCGAGCGAATGGGCGCTGAGCACATGCGGGACCCCATGCATGAGCGAACCCAGATGCCCGGCCATGTTGGCGTACCAGGTGTGCGAGTGGATGATGTCGGTTCCGGCCAGCGCGGGGACGATCCGCAGATCGGTTCCGAGCGTGGCCAGCGCGGGGTTGTCGGCCGCCAGGTCGGCGGGCTCGGCGTAGCTGGCCACCACGGCGCCATGGTAGTCGGCAGGCCGTTCGGCGCCGAACGCGTGCACGTGCAGATCCGCCAGCGGGGCCAGTACACGGGACAGCTCGGCGACGTGGACGCCGGCACCCCCATAGATGGCCGGCGGGAATTCCTTGGTAACAATGTCGACTCTCACACCACCAACGTAGTCGCTTGGGGGGTTCTGCCATAGTGTGATGCCACAAGGTGAAGCCGGCGGCCCACCCCGCCGGGATGGAACGAGCACTAGGGAGTCGGCATGCCCCACAGAAAAGTCCTCGCCGTGGTTTTGGCTGGCGGAGAAGGCAAGCGGCTGATGCCGCTGACCGCGGACCGCGCCAAGCCCGCCGTGCCCTTCGCGGGCGGCTATCGGCTCGTCGATTTCGCGCTGTCGAACGTCGTGAACTCCGGATACCACCAGGTGGTCGTGCTGACCCAGTACAAGTCGCACAGCCTGGACCGCCACGTCTCCGAGACCTGGAGGATGTCCACCCAGCTGGGGAACTACGTGGCATCCGTCCCCGCGCAGCAGCGTCTGGGCAAGGACTGGTTCCTCGGCTCGGCCAATGCGATCTACCAGTCGTTGAACCTCATCTACGATGCCAAGCCCGACTACGTCCTCGTCGTGGGCGCAGACCACGTGTACCGGATGGATTTCTCGGCCATGCTGGATGCGCACATCGAATCCGGGGCCTCCGCGTCGGTCTCTGCCGTCCGCCAGCCGCTGGACCAGGTGAACCAGTTCGGCGTCGTCGAGGTGGATCCGGAGCGTCCCGGACGGATCGCCGCCTTCGTCGAGAAGCCCGACTCCACGCCCGGTCTGCCCGATGACCCGAACAGCTTCCTGGCCTCTATGGGCAACTACATCTTCACAACCTCGGCACTGTTGGAGGCCCTGCGCTCCGACAACGAGCGTCATGACACCAAGCACGACATGGGCGGGGACATCATCCCCGGGTTCGTCGAGCGCGGTGATTGCGCCGTCTACGACTTTTCCGCCAACCCGGTTCCCGGCGAGGACATGCAGCAGGTGCGCTACTGGCGCGATGTCGGCACGTTGGAGTCCTACTACGACGCGCACATGGACCTGGTGGCGCCGATCCCGGAGTTCAACCTCTACAACAGTGAGTGGCCGATCCATACCCGGCACCACAGCTCACCGCCGACCAAGCTCATCCGCGCCAAGGATGGGACCCCCGGCGAGGCGCACGATTCGCTGCTCGCCTCCGGGGTCGTGATCTCCGGTGGCATCGTGAGCAAGTCGGTGCTCTCGCTCGATGTCCGGGTCGAGGAGGGGGCCACGGTGTCGGAGTCGGTGCTCCTGGACAACGTCACCATCGGTGCCGGCGCGGTGGTCAGGCACGCGATCATCGACAAGAACGTTGTCGTCCCCCCGGGGGCGAGCATTGGCGTTGATCCGGACAGGGACCGGGCGCGCGGCTTCACGGTGACCGCATCGGGCCTGACCATCCTGGCGAAGGGACAGCCCATCCCGGGGTAGGCCGGCTCGGCGATCGGGCCCCAGGCGGTAGAGTTCTCCCGTCATGACTGAGCATATTTTCCCCATCGCCCCCGACGATCTGGCCGCCTGCCTGGGCGTCCTCGAGCGCATCCACCAGCTGCCCGACGACGACGAGCAGTTCATCGCCGTCCGCCGTGCCACCGCCAGGATGTTCAAGGAGGTCAAGCGCGCCCGCCGGACCGAGGCGCGCCAGGCCGTCCTGGACGCCGACCGCGAGGTGATGGAGCGGACCGCCACGGGGGCCGCGAACCGGCTGGACGACGAGACCGAGGGAATTGACCTCTCCTCCACCACGGCCGACGGCAGTGCCGGCGAGTACCGGCAGCCGCGCAAATGCTATATCTGCAAACAGCCGTTCACGAAGGTCGATGCCTTCCACCACCTGCTCTGCCCCGACTGCGCGGCCGGCGGCCGGCACTGGCGCGAGGCCCGCGTCGACCTGACCGGTCGGCGTGCCCTGCTGACCGGGGGCCGGGCGAAGATCGGCATGCACATCGCCCTGCGGCTGCTGCGCGACGGTGCCCACACCACGATCACCACCCGCTTCCCGGCCGACGCGGCACGGCGCTTCGCCGCCCTGGAGGACAGCGCGGACTGGCTACACCGGCTGCGGATCGTGGGCATCGACCTGCGCGACCCCTCCCAGGTGGTGGCGCTGGCCGAACGCCTGGCGGCGGCCGGGCCGTTGGACATCCTCATCAACAACGCCGCGCAAACGGTCCGCCGCTCCGGCAACGCCTACCGCCACCTCATCGAGGCCGAGGCGCACCCACTGGCCCCCGAGCTGTCGGTGGCCAACGGCGGCCCTGAGGTCTGGGGGGCGGGAGTCGCCCCGCAGGCGCACCCGCAGGCGCTGGCGGCGGCCTTCGACCTGGACGTGGCCGCCCTGGAGTCGACGATGGGCGTGGCCCCCGAACGGCTGGCCGAACTGGCGATGACCGCCGGCTCGGCCTCGCTGGAGCGCATCGCCGCCGGGACGGCGATCGATGCCGGCGGGCTCGTCCCGGACCTGGTATCCGTGAACAGCTGGACGCAGAACCTGGGCCAGGTCGAGGCGCTGGAACTGCTGGAGGTCCAGTTGTGCAACGTCACCGCGCCGTTCCTGCTGGCCAGCCTGCTGCGCCCGGCCATGGCCGCCGCTGCGGCACGGCGCAAGTACGTCGTGAACGTCTCCGCCATGGAGGGCCAGTTCTCCCGCGTCTACAAGGGCGCCGGGCATCCCCACACGAACATGGCCAAGGCGGCGTTGAACATGCTCACCCGCACGGCTGCGGAGGAACTGCTCGAATCCGACGGCATCCTCATGACCGCCGTCGACACGGGCTGGATCACCGACGAACGGCCGCACGAGTCGAAGATCCGCCACGCCGCCGAGGGGTGGCACGCCCCGCTGGACCTCATCGACGGCGCGGCCCGGGTCTACCACCCGATCGTCGCCGGCGAGGCGGGCGAGGACCTGCGCGGCTGCTTCATCAAGGACTACCGGCCCTCCCCCTGGTAGTGATATGCAACACCTGCTTCATGGTTCAATGGTGGGGTGGATAACGAGCAGCCCCAGAACCAGAACCTGACCCGCGACGAGGCCGCCGGGCGTGCCCGGATCCTCGGCGTCGACTCCTACGAGGTCGCCCTGGACCTGAGCGGGGCCCCCGATGCGTCCGAGGCGGGGTACCGTTCCCGCACGCGGGTGGCCTTCACCGCAACGGCCGACGGCCACCCGACGTTCCTGGATTTCATCCATGGTGGGGTCACCGCCGTCGTGCACAATGGGCGGGCGCTCGATGTGGGGACCACCGTGGACGGCTCGCGGATCCATCTCACCACCGAACCCGGCGAGAACGTCGTCGAGGTCGACGGCACCGCCCTGTACTCGACCTCCGGTGAGGGCATGCACCGCTTCGTGGACCCGGTGGATGGCGAGAACTACCTCTACACGCAGTATGAGCCGGCCGATGCCCGCCGCGTGTTCGCCACGTTCGAGCAGCCCGACCTGAAGGCGCCGTTCACCTTCACGGTCACCGCACCGGCCGCCTGGCATGTCGCCTCCAACCAGTCGGTCGCCGAGCGCACCGACCACGGCGACGGAACCGCGACCAGCCGCTTCGCCACCACGCTGCCGATGTCGACCTACATCACCACCATCCTGGCCGGTCCCTACCACTACGTCACCGACCAGTGGCAGCGCACCCTGGCCGACGGCACCACGCTTCAGGTGCCGCTGGGCCTGACGTGCCGCGCCTCGCTCGCCGCCCACTTCGACCCCGACGCCCTGTTCGCCACCACCAGGCAGGGCCTGGACTTCTTCCACGACCTCTTCGACTACCCCTACCCCTGGGGAAAGTACGAGCAGGCCTTCGTCCCCGAATACAACCTCGGCGCCATGGAGAACCCGGGGCTGGTCACGTTCACCGAGCACTATGTGTTCACCTCCCGGGCCACCGAGGCCCAATACGAGGGCCGGGCGAACACGATCATGCACGAGATGGCGCACATGTGGTTCGGCGACCTGGTGACCATGCGCTGGTGGGATGATTTGTGGCTGAAGGAGTCGTTCGCCGACTTCATCGGCACCCTGGCCGTCGCCGAGGCCACCGGTTTCGAGACCGCATGGGTCACCTTCGCCAACCGCCGCAAGGCCTGGGCCTACGTCCAGGACCAGCTCCCGACGACCCACCCGATCGTCGCGGACATCCCCGATCTGGAGGCGGCCCGGCAGAACTTCGACGGGATCACCTACGCCAAGGGCGCCTCCGTGCTCAAGCAACTCGATGCGTACGTGGGCCGGGAGGCCTTCACCGCCGCCGCCCGCACCTACTTCCGCCGCCACGAATACGCCAACACCTCCCTGTCCGACTTCCTGGCCGTGCTCGCCGAGGCCTCCGGCCGCGACATGGGTGCCTGGGCCGACGCGTGGCTGCGCAGCGCGGGCGTCGGATCCCTCCACGTGGAGGTCGAGCAGGACGACGACGGGGTTCTCACCTCGGCGGTCATCGTCCAGGACGGCGTGGATCCCACCACCGGCTCCCCCGCCATCCGCCCGCACACGCTGGGGGTCGGCACCTTCGAGCTGCGCGATGGTGCCCTGGTCCGCTCCGGGGGTTTCCGGCTGGACGTCACTGGTTCCCGGACCGCGGTGACCGAGCTGGTGGGCCGGCCCCGGCCGGCCGTCATCCTGCCCAACGACGGGGACCTGACCTATGCCAAGGTCGGGTTCGACGCCGGCAGCCTGGCGGTGCTGCTGGAGCACCTGGGCTCGCTGTCCGAACCGCTGGCGCGCGCCACCGCCTGGGCCGCGCTGTGGTCCATGGTCCGCGACGCTGCCCTCCCGGCTCCGGTGTTCCTGCAGGCGGTGCGCCGGCATGTGGACACCATCACCGACGTCGGCGTGCTGACCATGATCCTGGACCAGGCGGAATCAGCGGTGCGGCGCTATTGCCCGCCGTCCGTCCGGGCCGCCGAGCACGAGGCGCTGGCCCGCGCCGTCCACGCTTTCCTCCTCGCGGCCGAACCCGGTTCGGATGCGCAGGTGGCGTACGCCCGGCGGCTGGCCGGGCTGGCGCGAGCCGGCGGCCTGGACGAGGTCGTCGCCGGCCTGCTGGACGACTCCGCCCCGGTGGACGGCCTGGCCGTGGACGAGCAGCTGCGCTGGGCGCTCCTGCAGGCCGGAGCGGCGCGCGGACACGTCGATGCGCCGACCCTGGATGCCGAGCGGGCAGCCAAGCCCTCGGCGGTCGCGTCCGTGGGGCACGCCCTGGCACTGGCCGCCCGTCCCGAGCCCGCGGTCAAGCGCGCCGCCTTCGATGCAGCACTCTCCGGGACCGGATCCGATGGGCGGGCGCTCTCCAACGACGTGCTCAGCGCCACGGTCGACGGCTTCCTGGTCGGCACCCACGACCTCATCGACCCGTACTACGAGCGCTACTGGCCGGAACTGGCGGGGATCTGGGCCGAGCGCAGCATCGGGCTGGCCACCCGGACCGTGCAGGGGCTGTTCCCCGGGGAACAGGACCTGGGCCCGGAGGGAGCCGAGGCGCACCCGGTGCTGCACGCCGCAGATGACTGGTTGGCTTCGAACGCCGACGCGCCGCGTGCCCTGCGGCGGATCATCGTCGAACAGCGCGACCAGCTGGCGCGGACCCTGCGCGGGCAGGCAGCCGTCTAGGGGACGCGGTATAGCCACTCGTCGGTGCGGAACTTCTCATCGGCGAGCCGGTCGGCCCGCTCCAGCGTCGCCTCCCCGATCTCCGTCCGGGTGGCACCGTAGCGGGCGGCGAACGTGGCGATCATCGTCTCGATGATCTCGCCGCGCGGGATGCCGGCCTGGCGTTTGAGCGGGTCCACCCGCTTCTTCGCGCTGGCGATGCCCTTGTCGGAGATCTTCTCCTTGCCGATGCGCAGCACGTCGGTCATCTTGTCCGCGTCAATGTCGTAGCTCATGGTGACGTGGTGCAGGACCGCGCCGCCGGCGAACCGCTTCTGGGCCGCTCCCCCGATCTTGCCCTGCGATGTGGCGATGTCGTTGAGCGGCTTGTAGAACGCCTCGACGCCGAGCCGCTGCAGTGACGCCATCACCCAGGCATCCAGGAACGGGTAGGAATCGGCGAAGCTCATCCCGTCGACCAGCGATGCAGGAAGGTAGAGCGAGTAGGTGATGCAGTTGCCGGCCTCCATGAACATGGCACCACCACCACTGATGCGCCGGACGACGGTCACCCCGTGCCGGGCCGCGCCCTCGGGGTCGATCTCATTGCGGACCGACTGGAAGCTGCCGATCGCCACGGCGGGTTCGTTCCAGTCCCAGATCCGCAGGGTCGGGCGGCGCGTGCCCTCCATGACCTCGCGGGTCATGACCTCATCGAGCGCGACGTTCACGGCAATGGGCAAGGGCCGCGGTCCGACGACCTCCCACTCGTGGTCTTCCCACCCGGTCGCATGTCCCAGCGCCCGGCGGACGGCGGTGGCCACGGCTGCCGGGTCGAACCCGAACATGACGGCATCATCGTCCACCGCTGCGCCGACGGCGTCGCGGATGGCCGAGTGCGGTGCCGAGGCGTCCAACCCCACGAGCGCGGCGTTGATGTCGTCCAGCGTCTCGTCCGGTTCGAGGAAGAAGTCCCCGTTGATGTTGGCGCGGACAATGCGCGGCGGAGCCTCCCAGGTGGCGACCTCGAGATCCGCGACGACGAGCTTGCCGCCGGGCACCTTGTATTCGCCGTGGTGGGTGTAGGGGGTGTTTTCGCGGGGTGCGTCATCGTCAACTGGCATACACCCATCCTAGTAACTGCCGGCACTCCCCCGGGCTACACTGGCGGGCATGAGCGCCACCGACCGTCTGCCCTTCATGGACCGATCCCATCCCGACCAGTGGAAGGCACTCAACACCCTCGCGCTGAAGGTCTCCCAGTCAGCGGAGGCCGCCGGCCTGGAACGCGAGACCCTGGAACTGATGAACATCCGGATCTCGCAGATCAACGGCTGTTCGTTCTGCCTGGACCTGCACACCCAGCGCGCCCTCGAGGCGGGGGCCACCGTGCAGCGCCTCGCCCAGCTGACCGGATGGCAGGATTCCACCCTCTTCGACGAGGTCGAACGCGCCGTCCTTTCCGTGGCCGAGGTGACCACGGCCCTGCCGGAGCACGAACGGCGGCGGGAAGCCCTCTCCGCGGCACGCCATACCCTGGGCGACGAGGCGTTCACCGCCGTCGAATGGGCTGCGGTCACCATGAATGCCTACAACCGGATTTCGATCCTCTCGGAGCATCCGGTCAAGCGCCGCCAGGCCTGACGGGCCGCAAAACCCGACCCCGGCAAACCAACAGCCATCCCCCACCCCGAGGAGCCACCATGGACGAGAGCACCGACGTCACCCTGAACGCCGCCAGGCACCGCTACGACATCACCGTCGATGGGCAAGCTGCGGGATCGTCGTCATACCGCGACACCGACGAGGCCGGAACACCGCAGCGCATCCTGTACCACACCGTCATCGACGACGCCTTTGGCGGCAGGGGTCTTGCCTCGACGCTGACCCGGGAGGCCATCCGGCAATCGGTGGAAGCCGGATTCCGGGTCGTGCCGATGTGCCCCTACGTCAAGAAGTGGACGACGACCCACGACGATTTCGCCGAACACCTCGACCCGGTCAGCACGGCCCACCTGGCACTCTTCAGCTGAACCACCCGTTAACGACAAGGGGACCCCGGAGGGTCCCCTTGGACATGAAGTGCGTGCCTACTTCTTGCCGAAGTTCTTGAAGCGGGCGTTGAAGCGCTCGACGCGGCCGGCCGAGTCCATGATGCGCTGCTTGCCCGTGTAGAACGGGTGCGAGGCGGCGGAGATCTCGACGTCGATGATCGGGTAGGTGTTGCCGTCTTCCCACTCGGCCGTCTTCTTGGACGTGGCGGTGGTGCGGATCAGGACCTTTTCGCCGGAGGCGAGGTCGTTGAAGATGACCGGCGCGTACTCCGGGTGCGTATTGGACTTCATGTTTTAAACCTTTGCTCGAGCCACTGGATTTTGCCAGCGGCCATACGGGTACGTCGTTCCGTTCGACACGGAACCGACTGTTCACTATAGCCCACCGCCGGACAGCGACGGAAATCGCCGCGGCCTAGCGGGATCGCAGTTCCCACATGGCCACTGCTGAGGCCGCGGCGACGTGCAGCGAGTCGAGGCAGGGACGGTGGCGCCACGGCACGGCATCAGTCCGCGGCGCGGTGGGTTGTGGGATTTAGCTCGCAGTAGTCACCGTGGCAGTCCACGGGTCGGTATCGGCATCGATGTCGAACTCCTCAACGGCGACCAGACCAACCACCATGTCGTCGGGAGCTTCCTCCAGATTGGCGGCCAAAGGCTCGAGAAAGGCCCTGAAGTCCCCGGTATCCTGCTCTCGGGGCAGGCACAGCCCGTAAGTTGACGTTCTTTGAACGCGTGGCTCAGTCATCGCTGCCCTGCTGCTGCAGGCCGATGAGACTGAGCAAGAAGCCGCCGGCCAGCTGCGGCTCCAATTCCAGCCGGGCCCCGCTCACGTTCATCGATGTCGGATGCGCCGCCAATACCCGCAGCGCTCGAGCCAGGTTTGCCCCTGTTGGGGCTCCCGGGAACGACCACCGCAGGCTGACTTCTAATTCTTCCACGCACACCACTCTCCTCGGCTGTTGGCGGAGATGATCCTGCCACGGTGCGGCTCTTAACGGAAGGAGACGGTCCCCGCGCGCCTACCTGCCCCGCAGTTCCCACATGGCCACCGCTGAGGCCGCGGCGACGTTGAGCGAGTCGACGCCGGGACGCATCGGGATCATCACGGCCAGGTCGACGGCGGCCAGGGTCTCCACGGAGACGCCGGCGCCCTCGGTGCCCAGCACCAGCGCCATCCGCTCGATGGACTCGGCGGCAACCTCGTCGATGGGCCGGGCCGACTCGGTCAGCTCCATGGCCGCCAGGGTGAAGCCCCCGGCCCGCAGTGCATCCAAGCCCTGGTTCCAATCATCCAGCCGGGCCCAGGGGACCTGGAAGACCCCGCCCATGCTGACGCGGATGGACCTGCGATACAGCGGGTCCGCGCAGCGCGGGGACACCAGCACGGCGTCAACGCCCAGGGCCGCCGCCGAGCGGAAAATCGCCCCCAGGTTCGTGTGGTCAACGATGTCCTCGAGCACCACCACGCGGCGCGCCCCGTCGATGACGTCGGCCAGCGGGACCGGGGCGGGCCGGTTCATGGCGGCCAGGGCGCCGCGGTGCAGATGGAACCCGGTGATCTCCTCCAACACGCCCGGTGCCCCGACAAAGGCCGGCACCTCCGGATGCGCGTCGAGCACGTCGGAAAGGCCATCCAGCCACTTGGGGGCCAGGAAGAACGAGCGCGGCCCATGCCCGGCGGCCAACGCCCGGCGCAGCACCTTGGAGCTCTCGGCGATGTAGAGCCCCCGGCCGGGATCGGTGCGCTGGCGCAGCGCGGCGTCGGAGAGGGCCACATAGTCGGCCACCCGCGGGTCGGTCGAGGACTCCAGCTCGATGACCGGCACTAGGCGACCAGCTTGCCGATCATGTTCACCAGGGCGACGATCCCGAGGACCACGATGAAGCCGCGCAGCAGCAGCGGCGAGAGCTTCCGGCCGACCCTCGCACCGACGAATCCGCCGATCAGCGAGCCGACGGCGATCAGTGCCACGATCGGCCAGTTGATCCGGTCGAAGGCGAAGAGCAGGTAGGAGGCCGCGGCGACGAGGTTGACCACCAGGGAGAGGATGACCTTGATGGCGTTGGACTGCTGCAGCGACCCGTGGAAGAAGATCCCCAGCACGGCCATGAGCAGGATGCCCTGGGCGGCGGTGAAGTAGCCGCCGTAGACACCGATGAGGAACACCAGCAGGTACACCAGCGGGGAGAGCTTCTGGTCGTCCGCGTGGGACGGACGCAGCTCGTCGCCGCTTTGGCGTTCGCGCACCCAGCGGGCCAGCCGGGGCTGGAAGATGACCAGCAGCACGGCGATCGCGATGAGCACCGGTGCCACATAGCCGAAGACGGATTCGGGCAGGTGCAGCAACAGGAACGCCCCGAGGATGCCGCCGAGCAGCGAGGCCGGCACCAGCTTCAGCATCGTCTTGGGCACGCTGCGCGCCTCCCGCCGGTAGCCCCAGGCACCGGAGAAGCCGCCGGCGACCAGGCCCATGGCGTTGGAGATGATCGAGTTCACCGGGGCATACCCCAGTGCGACCAGCACCGGGAACGTCACCAGCGACCCGGAGCCGACGATGGTGTTGATCGTCCCGGCCCAGAGACCGGCAAAGCCGACGAGCAGTTCCCTCCAGAGATCCATGCGCTGCGCGGGGCCTAGGCGCCGTGGCGGGCGACGGCGGTGTACCGGCCGGCGTCCACGCGCAGGGCCAGGTCCATGGAGAAGGCGGACGCGAGGTTGGCCTCGGTGAGGGTGGCACCGATGGGTCCCGCGGCGACGATGGCCCCCTCGTTCAGCAGCATCGCATGGGTGAAGCCCGGCGGGATCTCCTCGAGGTGGTGGGTCACCAGCACCATGGCCGGGGCCTCCTCGTCGGCGGCGAGCTCGGCGAGGCGGGCGACGAGGTCCTCGCGGCCGGCCAGGTCCAGTCCGGCACCGGGTTCGTCGAGCAGTAGCAGTTCGGGGTCGGTCATCAGGGCGCGGGCGATCTGGACGCGTTTGCGTTCGCCATCGCTCAGGGAGCCGAAGGTCCGGTTGATCAGCGTGGACATGCCCCAGTCGTGCAGCAGGGTGAAGGCCCGGCGCTCGTCCATCGGATCGTACTTCTCGCGCCACCGCCCGGTGGTGCCATAGGCGGCGGTCACCACGGCATTCAGCACGGTCTCGTGGCCGGGGATGTGCGTGGCCAGGGCGCCCGAGGACAGCCCGATGCGCGGGCGCAGCTCGAACACGTCGACCCGGCCCAGCGTCTCGTCCAGGATCGAAGCGGTGCCGCGGGTGGGGTGCATGCGCGCCGCCGCGATCTGCAGCAGCGTGGTCTTCCCCGCGCCGTTCGGGCCCAGGACGACCCACCGCTCGTCGTCCTTCACCTGCCAGTCGATACCCGTCAAAAGGTTCTTCTGGCCCCGGACCACGTCGATTCCGGCAAAGGAAAGCACATCATTCATGGTCAAAACCCTAAGGCAACACGGCCGTGATCAACCAAACGTGGCCGGGTGCGCCCTTGCACACGTCGCACGGGCACCCGCCGGCCGACGCGAACTGGCGCGTTCCGGTCCCCGCACGGGAGAATCCCAGCATGCAGACCTGCGCCTACCTCGTGTCCCACCACCGCCGCGCCGCCGACGGGGCCACAGCGGCCGACGGGGCCGCGCCCGGGTCCGGCGCGGCCCGGCTGGACCCGGCCGGCCTCGACGCCGTCCTCGCTTCGCACGGTTTCACGGTGCTCTCCTCGGTGTCGTTCTCCGGTCCGGGCTATGCCGGGACCCGGCGCGCCCTGGCCCATGACCCGACGCCGGGCGGCACGACGGCGGATGGCCGGGATCCGCTGCAGGCCTCCTGGGCGGCGCTGTCCGCGGAGCTGGCCGGGGACGGCGCCGCGCACGCGCTCGTGGCGGCCCCGCTCATCGAGGCGCCGCGCAAGCTGCTGGTCATGGACGTCGACTCCACGCTCATCCAGCAGGAGGTCATCGAGCTGCTGGCCGCCCACGCCGGACGCGAGGCCGAGGTCGCGGCGGTCACCGAGGCAGCGATGCGCGGGGAACTGGATTTCGCCGGCAGCCTGCACGCCCGCGTGGCCACCCTGGCCGGGCTCGATGCCGGGGTCATCGAGCAGGTGCGTGCCGCCGTCGTGCTCTCGGAGGGCGCCCGGGAGCTCGTGGAGGCCTTCCATGCCGCGGGGCACCTGGTCGGTGTGGTCTCCGGCGGGTTCATCCAGATCCTCGCCCCGCTGGCCGATGAGCTCGGCCTGGACTTCGCCCTCGCCAACGACCTGGGGATCACCGACGGCATCCTCACCGGCACGGTGTCTGGTGCGGTCGTCGACGCCGCCACCAAGGAGGCCTGCCTGCGCCGCTGGGCGGCCGACTCCGGCATCCCGCTGGAGCATACGATCGCCGCCGGCGACGGTGCCAACGACCTGTTGATGGTCCGGGCCGCCGGGCTGGGCATCGCCTACCGGGCGAAGCCGGCGCTGCGGGCCGCCGCCGACGCGGCGATCGACCTGCCGCGCCTGGACATCGTCCGGCATCTGGCAGGTGTTTGATCATGACGATTGCATAACTACCGGTGGTGACCGGTCCCCTCCTGCGCGGTGACCGCGCGCGGCGGCGCTAGGATGCAACTGGTGTGCGCGGTTTGGCGTGCCCACGACGGACACGGACATGGAGCATGCGCGGGTGAAGATGCGGGACAAGCAACGCAACGGCAGGAACCTCAAGGGCTGGCTGATCGGAGGGGGCGCCGTCGTCGTCCTGGCCGGCGCCTACGCCGGTGGAGCCGCCCTGGTCGGTGACCAGATCCCGCAGGGTTCCAGCGTGCACGGGGTCCAGATCGGCGGCTTGAACCCGTCGGACGCCGCGGCACGACTGCACGGGAAGCTCGACCCGCTGGTCACCGAGCCGATCACGATCGCCGCCGGGAAGAAGAGCACCGAGCTGATCCCCGCCAACGCCGGTTTCGGCATCGACGTCGACGCCACCCTGGCCGGGCAGACCGGATACTCGCTCAACCCCGCGGTGCTGTGGCAACGGATCAACGGCGGGGAATCCATCGAACCGGTCCTCACCGACGACCAGGACATGCTCACGGACGCCGTCGAGGGCCTGCGGCCGAAGCTGGACGCGCCGGCCACCGAGGGCAAGATCGCCTTCAAGGACGCTGCCGTCGACTACACGGCCCCGACCACCGGACAGACCATCGACGCCGACGCGGCGGCCGGCAGCATCGAGAACGCCTGGTTCGGTGCCACCGAGCCCATCGAGGTGGACGCCACCGCGGTGGAGCCGAAGACACCGGTGGCCGCCTTCGAAAAGGCCCGCGATGAGCAGGCCAAGCCGCTCGTGAAGGGCGACATCACGGTCACCGCCGGCAAGCTCAAGGCCAAGCTAAAGCCGGCGGACCTGGCCCAGGCCGCATCGTTCACGGTGGCCGACGGTGCCGTGACGATGAAGCTGGACAACGGCAAGCTCGCGGACCAGCTGCTGCAGGCCAACCCGAAGATGGGCTCGACCGCCAAGGACGCGAAGATCATCCTGCGTGGCGGCAAGCCGGCCATCGTCCCGGCCGTCGAGGGCCACGGAGTCGACACCGCGAAGCTGTCCGACAAGGTGCTGAAGGCGGCGACCACGAAGCAGCGCACCGCCACGGTCGACCTGAAGGTCACGGAGCCCGAACTGACAACGAAGAAGGCCAAGGCCCTGGGCGTCAAGGAGGAGATCGTCGAGTTCTCCACCCCCTACCCGACGTCGGACACGGTCCGCACCAAGAACCTGCGGGCCGGTTCCTCCAAGCTCAACGGGTTGATCGTCATGCCCGGGGAGACGTTCTCGCTGACCAAGGCGCTGGCCCCGATCACCAAGGCCAACGGCTACTTCGAATCCGGTGTGGTCGAGGACGGGTTCTCGACCACCGCCATCGGTGGCGGTCTCTCGCAGATCTCCACCCAGCTGTTCAACGTCGGCTGGCTCGGCGGCATGGAGAACATCGCCCACCAGCCGCACAGCCGGTGGTTCGACCGCTACCCCGCAGGACGCGAATCCACCCTCTGGGAGGGCACGATCGACATGGCCTGGAAGAACAACACCGGACATGCCGTGATGATCCAGGCCTGGGTGTCCAGCGACCGCGTCCACACCCGCCTCTGGGGCACGAAGAAGTACACGGTCACCTCCAGGACGTCGGACCACTACGACAAGACGAATCCGAAGACCCGCTACAACGACGCCAAGGACTGCGTGTCCGAGTCCGGTGGGCAGAAGGGCTTCTCCGTCGACGTGCACCGCACCAGGACCTCCGGATCCGAGACGCTGCGCGACAGCCTGCACTGGACCTACCAGCCGTGGAACAAGATCGTCTGCGGCAAGGACCCCAAGAAGAAGTAGCCGCACGGCGTCCCCCGCGGGCAGCGGAAAAGGGGGCGTTCCCACCGGCATCAATTGCCGCTGGGAACGCCCCCTTTTGCGTGGGATGGGCCCGCGGGTCAGTCCAGGAAGTGGCCGGCGCCGCCGGCGTATTCGGTGTGGCCGGTGGGCACGTCGGCGGTGGCCATGGCGGCCACCTGCACCCCGAACTCCGCGACCGTCAGCAGCTTGCCGGCGGCCTTGCGGCGCTCCTCGATGGCGCCGGGCTGGGCGCGGTCGAGCAATGTCGCGGTGACGGTCCCCTCGATCATGTCCCCGGAGATGACGACCAGCGAGATGCCCTTGGCCTCCAGGGCCGGGATCTCCTCGCGCAGCGCCAGCTCGCCGGCGCGCTTGGAGCGGGCGACCGGTTCGTAGGCGTCCAGTGTGGCGGACTTCTCGATGAAGTGGGCCTGGTGGCTGGTGACGAACACGACGCGGGAGCCCGCGGGCATGACGGCGGCGGCCGTGCGCAGCATGTTGACCTGGGCGTCGCGGTTCAGCCGCAGCGCATAGTCCTCACCGAGGCCGGACTCCATGCCACCGGAGGCGTTGAGCACCAGCACGTCCACGGAACCGAAGTTCCCGACGGCGGCGTCGACCAGCGCCTGCGCGCCGGCCTCCTCGGTGAGATCCGCGCCCACGGCCACGGCCTGGCCGCCGGCCTCGGTGATCCCGGCGACGATCTTGTTCGCCCGGGGGGCCTTCTGCCGGTAGTTGACCACGACGGCGGCACCGTCGGCGGCCAGGTTCTTGGCCACCTCGGCGCCGATGCCGCGGGAGGAACCGGTGACGATGGCTGTCTTGCCGGAGAGATCGGTCATGAATGCTCCTAGTCCGGGTCCGCCCCGGAATGGTGGGAATGCTGCAAGAAGGTGCCCGCCGCGGCGGGCGCTCCCCTCCATCTTGCCAGCCGGGCCGGCGTCGTGCAGTTGTAGGGAAGCTCCAAATTTTCGGTGGCGTCGGGCCTAGTGGCCCATGCCCAGTCCGCCGTCGACGGGGATGACCGCGCCGGAGATGTAGGCGGCCTCGTCGCTGGACAGCCACCTGACCACCCCGGCGACCTCGGCGGGTTCGGCGAACCGTGCCGCCGGGATGGACGCGAGGTATTCCTTCTGGGTGGCCTCGGGCAGCTCGGCGGTCATGTCCGTGTTCACGAAGCCGGGGGCGACGACGTTGGCGGTGATCCCGCGCGATCCGAGTTCGCGGGTGATCGAGCGGGCCATGCCCACCAGTCCTGCCTTCGAGGCGGCGTAGTTGACCTGCCCGGCGGAACCGAGCAGCCCCACCACGGAGGAGATCAGCACGATGCGGCCCTTGCGCGCACGGATCATGCCCTTGGACGCACGTTTGATCACCCGGAAGGCGCCGGTGAGGTTGGTGTCCAGCACCGAGGAGAAATCGTCCTCGTTCATGCGCATCAGCAGCATGTCGCGGGTCATCCCGGCGTTGGCGACCAGCACCTCGACGGGGCCGTGGGCCGCCTCGACCTCGGTGAACGCCGCGTCGATCGACGCCGTATCCGTCACGTCAGCCTTGACGCCGAGCAGGCCCGCGGGGACCTCGCCGCTGCGGTAGGTGATGGCCACCTGGTCGCCGTTGGCCTCGAAGGCCCGGGCGATGGCCAGGCCGATCCCCCGGTTGCCGCCGGTGATCAGGACGCTGCGCGGGGTGTGCTGGGCGTTTTCGGTCATGGGTCCTCCACGTCGGATGGTCATTGGTTTCGGCACCAGTCTATCCACGCGGGCATTCGCGCGCGGGTTCGTCGGATCGACCCGGTGGTGCGACAATGGAAGGGCAGCCCACGGAAGAAAAATGAGCCAGAATCCCCAGCACCCCCACGCGCAGCCCCCGGCGGGCCATCCGCAGCGGATCACCGATGCCGATGAGTCCCGCTCCGCTGACATGCGCTCGCGCACCATCAAGTACACCGTCTCCATGTCGGTGCGCCTGGCCTGCTTCATCGCTGCCTTCTTCGTGCACGGCTGGCTGCAGGTCGTCATGCTCGTGCTGGCGGTGATCCTGCCCTACTTCGCCGTGATCGTCGCCAATGCCAGCGGGACCAACCTGGACAAGCGCAGCGCCAGCAACTACTACGACGCCGTCCCCCCCTCCGAGCTCACCGGCGCCGCCGCGCAGGACGCCGCGGGCACGGTCCCCGACGGGGACGATGCCCCGCGGAACGATGATGACCCGCGGACCGATGACCCGCAGGCCGGGGCGGAGCCCGAACCAGAGGTGCTGCCCGGAGAGTGGTACGTCCCCGAGGCACCCGAGCCCCACGAGGCGCACGAGGCGCACGGAACCCACCGCGGACGGGAACACCACGGCGGATGAGCATTTTCGACCAGCTGTCCGGCGCCGATGGACCGGCTATCCCGACCTGCTCCCGCAAGGGCTGCCGCCAGCCGGCGGCCTGGCAGCTGCTGTGGAACAACCCCCGCATCCACACCCCGGAACGGCGGAAGACCTGGCTTGCCTGCGCGGGGCACCGTGACTGGCTGACCACCTACCTGAGCGAGCGCGGCCTGTTCAAGGAATCGCGCCCCCTTTCCGACGACGCCCAGGAGGGCTGATCCCGTGTACCGATTCCTGGCCAGCACCCGCTGGCTCGGCTGGCTGCTGCTGGTCTGCATCTTCGCGGCCGCCTGCGTGGGGCTGGGCCGCTGGCAGATGAACCGGCTCGATGAGGCCCGGACCGATAATTCCCGGGTCGACGCCAACTACGATGCCCCGCCGATCCCCTTCGCCCAGGCCCGCCCCTACTTCCAAACGCTCCCCGAGGAGAAGGCCTGGACCCCCGTGGCGATGTCCGGGACCTACCTCACCGAGGACACGCTGATCGTGCGCAACCGGCCGAACAACGGCTCGCCCGGCTACGAGGTCCTGGTGCCGTTCCGCACCGAACAGGGAACGGTGGTCGTCATCGACCGCGGGTGGCTGCCCATCGGCGACGACTCCGCGGGCCGACCTGATACCGTCCCCGCCCCCCCGGCGGGAACGGTGCAGGTCACGGCCCGGTTGAAGGTCGGTGAGCCCGATGTCGCCCGCTCCGCGCCGGAAGGGCAGATCGCCTCCGTCGAACTCCCCCGGGTCGCCGACATCCTCGGATACCCGGTAGCCCCCGGGGCCTACGGCGTGCTGGCCTCGGAGCGGCCCGCGGCGGCCACCATGCCGACCGCGTTGGAGCGCCCGTCGGTGGATACCGGCAACCACATGTCCTACTCGCTGCAGTGGTTCGCCTTCGGCGTACTCTCGTTCGTGGGCCTGGGCTACGCCGCCCGCCAGCAGGCGCGCATCAACCGCGAGGACGCCCAGGAAGCCGCCGAGGCCAAGGCCGCCGGCGTCGAGGTCATCCATTCCGCCTACCGGGCGCCCCGGGCACGGCCCACGCGCCGCCGCGGCGACACCCCGACGGACGAGGAGCTTGAGGACGCCTACCTCGACAGCTTCGAGGACCAGGCGAAGCGCTAGGCGGGCTGCCCGGATCCCGTTTCGGGACGCACGCATGGGAGGGCCCCTCAGCCATCGCGTCTGCTCCCGAGGCCGCGACGACGCCTGTTCGGGAGGGGCCCAGGGATAATGGTGAGTCGTACCGTCCGCGCCGGTTCAGCCGACAGGTCAGGTCTTGCTGCTGCCGTACCTCCGCCAGGCGAGATAGAAGGGCGTCAGCAGGATGGCCAACCCGATGACGGACATTGCCACCGTACCGAACGTGTCCGTGTCACCGGGCTCGCCGATGCCGTCGTAGAACAGCTGGGTGCGGATCAGGAAGCCGCCGCCCAGTATGCCCAGGACAACCGCCCCGATCAGCACATTGTCGTGGGTCTGCCGGGCGGCCGTTTTGTCCAACGTGCTGAAGACCAGGAGGACGAGTACGACGACGGGTATGGCCGCGATATAGCAGGCAAACCCGAAGAACGCGACCTGGTTCAAGAAGCCGGCAAGCCCGCCAGCGCTCTTGACGATACCCACGATGGTGCCCACGGCCGTGATCGCCCAGGCACACCATTCGTAGACTTCCTTGACCCGCACAAGACCTTGCGGGACGCTCGGTACACCCGGAACACTACCTTGCTCGGACATGGCGAAATGATATGCGTGAGCGGAGGCCTATACAAGCCTTACGGAGACTCACGAGATGCCAGCGGGGCTTCGCGAGCAAATAGTGTGAGGCACTCGGAACATCTTCGGGAGCATTTTGGCTTGAGTCAAGGCGGATTTGGGTTGCCCCCCGGCAAGTGCCTGGCGCCAAGGTTCCCAAGTACCCCGTTGGAGATGCTCGCGCCCTGTATTGTCTGGGCGTTGATCGGCTGCACGAGGACGTCGGTGGCACCAGCCTTTGTGTGGGTCAGAACCAGTCTGAACCAGTCTGCTATGTAGTTTGAGGCAGTGGCTTCACAGTACTCTGGGGCCGCCCAGACGTTTCCCCTGTCGAATGTCTGCTGGGCCTAGGCGACTGCCATTTCCAGCCACAGCTGCTCGACCACGTGGCCGCACGAGCGGGAACTGATCGAGCTCCGGCATCTCATCAGCCAGCACGGACATGAGATCGGTTATCGGATCATCCTCGTCCCCAGCACAGCTGAGCACGGTCCAATTGGTGGTGCGAAGTGATCGCCATCCGTCGTGCAGATTGTCGGCGGGACCCAGCGGCCCGGTCTCGAGGACGGCGAGTGTGCCGGTCACGTATGCGGTCAGTGCTGCCGTGGCTTCGGCCGACCTGGTATCACACCACCTCGAAACAGCGGGCCCCCGACGATCGCCGGGAGCCCGCAGGGTCAAGCCGAGGGAACCTAGGCCAGCGTCACCAAATCAAGGTAGCTGTCGTTCCACAGGTCCTCGTCGCCATCGGGCAGCAGGACCACGCGCTCGGGGTTGAGCGCCGCCACGGCACCCTCGTCGTGGCTGACCATGACGACGGCGCCGGGGTAGTTGCTCAGCGCGTTGAGGATCTCCGCACGGCTGGCGGGGTCCAGGTTGTTCGTCGGCTCGTCGAGCAGCAGCACGTTGGCGCTGGAGGCCACGATCGTGGCCAGGGCCAGTCGGGTCTTCTCACCACCGGAGAGCACCCCCGCGGGCTTGTTCACGTCGTCGCCGCTGAACATGAAGGACCCCAAAATCCCGCGTACTTCGGCATCGCCGAGGCTGTCGGGAGCCGCGGAGCGCATGTTCTCCAGGACGCTGCGCCCGGTGTCGAGTGTGTCGTGCTCCTGGGCGTAGTAGCCGATCTTCAGCCCGTGCCCGGCGATGATCTCGCCGGTGTCCGGTTCCGCGGCGCCGGCCAGCATCTTCAGGAGGGTCGTCTTGCCCGCACCGTTGAGTCCGAGGATGACGACCTTGGAGCCGCGGTCGATCGCCAGGTCCACGTCCATGAAGATTTCCAGCGACCCGTAGGATTTGCTGAGGTTCTTGGCCATCATGGGGGTCTTGCCGCACGGCGCGGGATCCGGGAAGCGCAGCGCCGCCACGCGGTCCTGCACACGCACGTCCTCCAGTCCGCCCATGAGGCGGTCCACGCGCTTGAGCATGCTCTGCGCCGCGGAGGCACCGGAGGCCCTGGCCTTCATCTTGTTGGCCTGGGCCAGCAACGTAGTGGCCTTCTTCTCGGTGTTGGCACGCTCGCGCTTACGCGACCGCTCGTCGGTCTCGCGCTGTTCGAGATAGCGCTTCCAGCCCAGGTTGTAGAGATCCATGGTGGCGCGGTTGGCATCCAGGTGGATGACCTTGTTCACCGTCGCCTCCAGCAGGCCGGTGTCGTGCGAGATCACCATGAGGCCGCCCTGGTGGTTACGCAGGAACTCGCGCAGCCAGGTGATGGAGTCGGCGTCGAGGTGGTTGGTCGGCTCATCGAGCAGGAGCGTCTCGGCGTCGGCGTAGAGGATCCGGGCCAGCTCCACACGGCGGCGCTGGCCACCGGAGAGCGTGTCCAGACTTTGGTCCAGCAGGCGTTCGGGCAGCGCGAGGTTGTTGCAGATGGCTGCGGCCTCGGCCTCGGCGGCGTATCCGCCGCGTGACATGAACTCGGCGTCCAAGCGGTCGTAGCGGTTCATCGCCTTCGTGCGGATGGCGTCGTCCTCGCTGCCCATTTCCTCATGGCACTTGCGCAGCTTGGTGACGATTTCGTCGAGCCCGCGGGCGGAGAGGATGCGGTCGCGGGCCAGCTGTTCCATGTTGGGGGTGCGCGGATCCTGCGGCAGATAGCCGATGGATCCGTTGCGGATCACCGTGCCGCCAGTGGGCTCCGACTCCCCGGCGAGCACACGGGTCATAGTCGTCTTGCCGGCGCCATTGCGCCCGACCAAGCCGATCTTGTCCCCCTGGTCGATGCGGAAGGAGACACCCTCCATCAGGAGTCGAGCACCGGCACGGAGCTCAAGGTCGGCTACGGAAATCACAAGAAACCTCTCAAATGGAATGCGATGCGCTCACACGCAACCTTTCCAGTGTACGCGCGCTGGACGCCACGCGCTGAGGGTGACGGCTCCCACATCTTGCCCATGGCGCGGCAACAGGCCTTGAACACCGATCAAGTATCATGGTTTCCATGACGCATCACTCACTGGAGACCTCCCGGCGCCCGACCCACCGCACGGCGTGGGGCGCCCGCGACCTGGGGTTGGTTTCCGTGTTCGCCGCCCTGCTGGCCGCGCTGACGCTGGTGCCCGCCGTTCCGGTCGGACCGCTGGGAGTGCCGATCACGCTGCAAACACTGGCGGTCTCGCTGGTGGCCCTGTGCCTGGGGTCGCTGCGCGGCACGGTGAGCGTGCTCCTCTACGTCGTCGT
The DNA here is from genome assembly GCF_056680475.1 of Arthrobacter sp. ASL1. Lineage (NCBI taxonomy): Bacteria > Bacillati > Actinomycetota > Actinomycetes > Micrococcales > Micrococcaceae > Arthrobacter > Arthrobacter sp. ASL1. The sequence goes on along the minus strand of NZ_CM155284.1, from coordinate 183,546 downwards.
CGGCCTGGCCGGCGTGCCGATCTTCGCCCGGTTCAGCGGCGGCTTCGGGGTCCTGGCCGGGCCCACCGCCGGCTACCTGCTCGCCTTCCCGCTGGCGGCCCTGGTCGCCGGCGCACTGGCCACCCTCGTGCTGCGCAGGACCCGCCGGGCCCGGGTGCTGTGGTTGTTCGCCGCGGCCATGGCCGGCTCCGTCCTCGTCACCCACCCGTTGGGCATCCTGGGCATGAGCATCAACGGGCACATCCCGCTCGGCCAGGCGGCACTGGTCGATCTGGCCTACTGGCCCGGGGACCTGGTGAAGAACCTCGTCGCCGCCCTGGTCGCCGCCACGGTCTTCAAGGCGTTCCCCCGCATGGCGCGCCGCGATTTCACTGCCTAGGCCCATCGGATGATCAGTTTCCACGCGGCCGGCGCCAGCGTCCCCGATCCGGGCGGCGACGGCCCGGACACCGTGCTCCTGGAACCGGCAACCGCGGACCTGGCCGAGCGGCGCATCGCCGTCATCGGCGCCAACGGTTCGGGCAAGTCGACCTTCCTGCGCCTCATCAACGGCCTGGCCCGACCCACCACCGGACGGGTCACGGTCGCCGGGAAGGACACGGTCCGTGACGTCTCGGCCGTCCGCCGCCGCGTCGGCTTCCTGTTCAGCGACCCGCTCGCCCAACTGGTCATGCCGCTTGTGCGCGAGGACGTCGAGCTCTCGCTGAAGGCCACGGTCAAGAACAGGGCACGACGGCGGGAAGCCGCATTGCTCCACCTCGAGGCCATGGGGCTGTCCCATCTGGCCGAACGCAGCGTCCACGACCTCTCCGGCGGTGAGCGCCAATTGGTCGCCCTGACCAGCGTCCTCGCCACCGGCCAGGGCATTCTCGTCGCCGACGAACCGACCACGCTGCTGGATCTGCGCAACAACATCCTGCTCCAGGACACCCTCTTCGGGCTCGACCAGCAGGTCGTCTACGCCACCCACGACCTCGGTTTCGCAGCCCGCGCCGACCGCGCGATCGTCATCGACGCCGGACGGATCGTCCATGATGGTGATCCGCGGGAGGCAGTGGACCGCTACCGCCGCCTGGCGCTGGACCCCGACCGGGGACGCCCCTGATGCGTGGCCATGCCCTTCTCATCGGGTTGCGAATCCCGGGCGGTTCCCCCATCCACCGCGCGCCCTTGTGGCTGAAGTATCTCGTCCTCGTGGCCTGCGGTACCGCCCTCGTCCTCTGGCGTACCCCGCTCACGTCCGCGGTCCTGCTGGCCGTGGGGGTGGTGCTGTATGCGGCAGCGGGTAGGCGGGTGCTGGCCGCGTGGGCGGCGCCGTTGCGGTTCCTGTGGTGGGTTTTGGTGCTCCTGGGCATCTACCAGTGGTGGATGAACGGGCCCTTGACGGCGTTCGTTGTCGTCGGAGGCATGGTGGCTGCCCTGCAACTGGCGCGCCTGCTGCTGTTGACCACCGAACAATCCGTCATCGTCGAGGGACTGGCTCGGGCATGCTCGCCCCTGCGGGTGCTGGGCGTGAATCCCGACGTGGTTGCCCTGGCCGTGGGCCTCATGTTGCGGAGCATCCCGGCCATGCTCGGTTGCATCGCCGACGTCGCCGATGCAGCGCGCGCCCGCGGGTTGGGACGCAATCCCGTTGCGCTGGCCGGGCCTGTGGTGGTCTCGGCGGTCGCCTTTGCCCATCAGACCGGTGACGCGCTGGCAGCCCGCGGCATCCTCGACCACGAACCCGACGATGGCCTTGGGCACGTCGATGCCGGAAGCGCAGGACCAAGAGCGCAGTAGCCCCAGATGGACACGGGCTGCAGGACATATCTCCTACCGGGGCCCGGCCCCGGCCACGGGGCTGCGCAGACGGGACCCCGGTGCACCAAATCCGTCCTCATCCACTCCGAGGGTGGTACGCCAGAAGTGCTCCAAACTGTCGGGGGCGGCTGGCAGGGTGGGGTCATGGAAGCGGTTGCGGAGTTGATCGAGATCGATGGGTGGACGCTCACGCGTACGGCCGGGACCTCCGTGAGCGGCTCCCCCCGGCTGAAGGCTGCCGAGACGTTGGCCCGCTTTGCCGAGTCCGAGAAGTTCAGGGCCGCTGCGATGCTCCACGAGGAGGCCCAGCACGCTGTCGATCCCCGCTTGGAGGCTCTCGAAGCCCGGCGCGGCATGCAGATCTCCCTGCGGACTGGACGGATGGTTTCCTTCGCGGCCACCGAGAGCGCCGCCATGGAGATCGCACTCCTCTCCGGTCTATCCCAAGGCCAAGCGCACCGGATCTTGGTACAAGCAGAGACCCTGGTGATGGATACGCCCGAGGTCCTTGAATCCATGGCCCTGGGGCGGATCGGGACCAGCCATGTCCAACGCATTCTGGAACACGCCCACCACATCGTTCCGGAGCCGTTGCCGGTGCCACGCAAGGAAGCCGACGAGGCTACGAAGGAGCAGTGGGAGCGGGAGATTGCCGAGCGCGCGGCCAAGGCACGCGCGGACCGGCGTGACTTCGGTGTCGACATGCTCGCCCTGGCGCCAGGCAAATGCCCGTCGCAATTGCGTGCCCGCGGCCGGCAGGTGTTGGAGAAGTACTACGGACTGTCCTTCACGAAACGGTCCCGGACCGCACTCAGAGATCGCAGGATCAGCCTAGAGGAAGCTGGCGACGGAATGACCTGGCTCTCCGGGTTCCTGCCCACAGCCAGTTGCCAGGCGATCTTCTCCAAGATCGATTCAATGGCCCGGCTGCTCAAATCCGATCCAGACTCCGCGGCCGCGGTCTCCCGGGCCGCCCAGGAGGCAGCGGACGCTGGTGATACCGCAGTCGAGACAGGAGAACCGGGTCAAGATCCTGCAGAAACCCGGACCATGGACCAGCTTCGCGCGGACGTTTTCACCGATTGTTCCGATTCTCAGATTATTCCGATTTCTGCGTGAGCGGTCCTGTGGCTTGTACGATCTCTCCTTGCGATCGGGATAAACCTGTTGGGCCCGGAAGCTAGCGCCCGGCATCCTGGGCCGGGGAATTCCCCATGGACTCGGGAAGAGTGGCCTGTGCATCGTGGTGTGACCGCGGCCCGTTCCCGAGTGGCCGCGACCATCCGATGGAGGTCTGGGTCATGGAGAAGGGTCTATCAACGCTTGTCGGGGGCGTGCTGGCGGAAGCCAAGCGCATTGGCTTGGCCGATTCGACAGTCGGGTACTACCGAAGCTGCTGCCGCGTGGTGGTTCGGTACTGCGAGAGCCGGGGGATCGATCGGTTGACAGAAAAGATCGTGGCGGAGTTCCTGCCGGCCATGGACGAACGGGTGCAGCGTGGTCAGATCGGTCCCATGACGCGGTCGACGCTGGAGAAGACAGCCGAGATGATGCTGCAGTTCCAGCAGACCGGTGCCGTTCTCTGGCGACGGCGCAGGCCGCCCTCGGGCTTGGGAACACCGGGGGAATCAGTCCTTGTTGCCTTCGCGGAGTCGCTGCATGACGAGCTGGCATCGCGTTCGGTGAGCTCGATGGTCGGCGAGGTGCGCCAGTTCCTGCGCTATCTGGAAGGCACCGGCTGCACCCTTGGATCTGTGACGCTTGATGAGGTCCGCGGCTTCCTCGTCGAGGCCGGGCCCCGTCACACCTCGGGCATGGGCAACACCGTGTGGGCCATCAAACGGTTCTTCAGGTTCGCCAACCAGGAGGGCTACTCGATGTTGGGGGTCGAGGTGATGCTGGCCAGAGTCGGGCCGCGGCGAGTACGGGCGCTGCCGTGCTTCACACCCGAGGAGACCGCCCGGATCCTCGCCGCGATCGAGACCGGCTCTGCGCGCGGGAAGAGGGACTACGCGATGGTCCGGTTGGCGTTGTCGACCGGATTGCGCTGCGGCGACATCCTCTCGCTGAGGTTGGAGCAGATCGACTGGCACCGGGATGAGATCCGCCTGGTCCAGCACAAGACCTCGGCACCGCTGACGCTGCCGCTGTCGGCAGAGGCCGGCAATGCGATCGCGGACTGGCTCCTGCATGGCAGACCGGCATGCCATGCGCCCGAGGTCTTCGTCCGCGTCCGCGCCCCGTTCGTGAAGCTGAGCGGGCCGACCGGGGCGCAGGTCATGAACCGGTGGCTCCCCAAGGCCGGCGTGTCCCACCGGGCCCACGACGGCAAGACCTTCCACGCCCTGCGTCGCACGACGGGCACCCGCCTGGTCGAGTCCGGCGCCGAGCTGGAGCTGGCCGCCCAGGTCCTCGGCCACGGCCGCCTCGACTCCTCGAGGCGCTACATCGCCTTGGCCGACGGGTCCCTGCGGGAATGCTGCCTGCCGCTTGACCAGTTCGCCCCCACCATGGAGGCCCTGCGATGAACGCGTTGTTCGGCAGCGGCTTCGCCTCCCACATCGAGGCGATGCTCGAATGGCGGACCGGTCTGGGCTACGCGAGGACCTTGGCCTATCCGATGCAGCGCTTCGACAAGTTCTGCCAGACCCATCGACCCGGCGAGACGATTCTGACGCGGGAGCTGGTGACGGCCTGGTGCGCGGAAGGAACCTGCACCGAATGGCCGGCGTACAAAACCCGCGCGATCCGCGAGTTCGGCAAGTACCTGACGATGATCGGCATCGAAGCGTTCCTCCTGCCCTCCGACTGGATCAGTCGCCCCGCCAGGACCCTGCCGCACATGTTCACCGACGAGGAGCTGACCTGCTTCTTCGCGGCGACTGACTCATTCCCGGCGAACCCGGCAAGCCCGTTCCGCGAATACACGATCCCGGTGTTGTTCCGGCTGGTGCTCGGCTGCGGGCTACGGCCGCAGGAAGCCCGGCGGCTGCGCCGCCGTGACATCGACTACGACCAGGCGGTCGTGGTGATCGAACAGTCAAAGCGCAACAAGGACCGCCGTGTCCCGATCGATGCCGGCATGGCCGCCCTGCTGGCCCGCTATGAGGAACTGGCGAACCTGCGCCGCCCCGACCGGGAGTTCTTCTTCGAATACCACCCCGGACAGCCATATCCGGGCCGTTGGCTGACCGCTTCGTACCACCGGTGTTGCGCCATCGCCGGGGACCTGGCACCTGGCTCGACGCCCTACACGCTGCGCCACAACTTCGCCACACGCACCCTGACGCGCTGGGTCGAGGAAGGCCGCGACCTCAACGTGTGGCTGCCCTACCTGTCGGCCTACATGGGCCACGAGAGCTACTCCGGCACCGCCTACTACATCCATTTGCTGCCCGAGAGACTGTCCGCCACAGGGCTGACCGGCGTGGCAGGAATCATCCCGGAAGTGACGCCATGACCACGTCTAACGACAGCTTCTACCGGCATCTGCGCGAGTGGTTCACCGTGTTCCTGCCCCGGCAACGCGGCGCCAGCCCGCACACCATCACCTCTTGTCGCCACACCTGGAACATGCTCCTGGCCTACCTCGCCGAGAGCCGACAAGTTCCGCTGGACCGGATCACCTTCACGATCCTGGACCGTGCCTGCGTCCTCGGATTCCTGGAGCACATGAGGACCACACGTGGATGGACGGCGACGACCTACAACCAGCGCCTGGCCTGTATCCGTTCCTTCTTCAGGTACGCCGCCACCGCCGAACCGACACTGGCCATGCACCTGACCGAGCTCAACGGCATCCCCGCGCTGAAGGCCCCGGCTACCCCGACCGTTCGCCACTTGACGACCACCGCCATCGCCGCCCTGCTGGCCACTCCCGACCCCGCCACCAGGATCGGTGCGCGAGACCAGTTCTTCATGATCCTCATGTATGACCTGGCCGCCCGCGACGCCGAGTTGCTCGCCCTGACCCTCGGCGACATCGACGTCAAACGGCTCACCGTCGAGCTGACAGGGAAGGGATCCAAACCCCGCCGCCTGCCCATCACCACCGAGACCGCCGCCCACTGCCGCCGCTACACCGCAGCCTTCCACCCCGATCCTGACCCGGCGCAACCGCTGTTCTACACGATCCACGGACACCGCAAGACCCCCATGTCCGACGACAACGTCGCCAGGTTCTTGCGGCAGCACGGTGCCAAGGCCCGTGAAAGCTGCCCCGAAATACCAGAGAAAATCCACCCCCACATGCTGCGGCACTCCCGGGCCATGCACCTCTACCAAGCAGGCATGCCCCTGGCGCTACTCACCGAATGGCTCGGTCACGCTGACCCCGAGACCACGCTGATTTACGCACACGCTGACACTGAAATGAAACGTCAAGCCCTCGCCAAAGCCACCGGCGGAATCAGCACCAGTCCACCAGCCGTACCGATCTGGCACCACCACGAGGACATCATCCAGCGCCTATGCGGCCTCACCGGAGGCTAACCCTTTTATCCCGACAACCGCACCACCGGTGCAACTCCGCCCCAGGTCACGCGCCCGTCCAGCAACGACACCAACCCTTCTCGGAATAATCTGAGAATCGGAACAATCTGTGTTATTCCGAGGTCGGAATAACACCGACATGCTGCTGAACGGCCCGCGCGGCCAAGGGCTGGAAACGGTCAATGCCGAGGTTTTCGTCGCGATTCCCGCCACCATGCTCCCGGGGATACCCGGCGGGCCGACGGCCATCGACGCCACCCCGGTGAACGGCCACGGTGCCGCGGCAGACGATGAAGCAATCGGGACCCAGAGCCTGGATCGCACCGACATCCTTGCCGGCTCCCCGCCCGAACCATCCGCGAACGACAGGTCCGACGTGTTGGCCACGGCCGAACTCCCGCCCGGGGATCCTGTCCCCACATTGCTTGGCGGCGGGGTAATCGACCAGGAATCCGCCGCACGACTGATGATTGCAGCCAAGACCTGGTGGCGATTGGTCACCGACCCAGTTACCGGGGCCATTGTCGCTTTCGGCCAGGACCGCTACCGTCCAAGCGCTGCCCAGCGCGCGGCGTTGCAGTTCCGTGATGGCGGGTGCACGACCCCGGGATGCACGGGGCCGGCCCGGTACTGCGAGGTCGACCACACCACCGAATGGCAGGACGGCGGCAACACGGACATCGCTAACACCCAACTCAGGTGCAAACGCTGCCACCGCATGAAGTCGCTGGGCCTGATCGACGTCGAACAACGCGCCGGTGGAACCACTCTGGTCACCAGCCTCTTCGGCACAAAAAAGGTCTCCTACCCTGCTGCCCCATGGGCGGTGGCCGATCCCGGCAATTCCTTCGCACAGCCGGTGGAGGGCCCCTCGGCACCACCGGCCGACCCGGACGCGCTGATCCCCGACGTCGACGAGTATTATCTGCCGACCCGGAAGCGCCCGGACCCCGACACCGACGACGAGGACCTGGAGGAGACGGACATCCTGAAGGAGTGGGAGGCCGACCAGGACTTGACCCGACGGATGCTCGCGGAAGGCGACCCGCAGGCTGCGGACCATCCCGGCGAACGTGCCATGGCGCACACCTTCGTCGACGACATCCCGGCCGACGCGGCTTGGGAACAGCCACAGGACCTTGATCCCGATCCACCGCTGCTGGACCAGGAGATCTCCGAGGAAAAGTTCGAAGCGGGGCACTACCAGCAACTCCAAGTGCGCGAATGGGGCCAAGTCCAAGACGTACCCGACTCCTCCAGCCCGGACCCCGGGCACGGACGCTATGCGCAGACCGGCCATGCCAAGGCCACCCGAAAACGCCGCCTCAAACGGAATGCCGGAGAGTACGGACCACCAGCCATCCAACGCCCCGACGACCGCGACAATCCGCTCCGCCCGCCGCCGGAGCCCCCACCGGATTCGCCCGAGGAACCGCCATACTGACAGCCTTCATCGGCTTGCTGCACGGATCCCGGGGGCGCCAACGTCTGCTGCATGTTAAAGGCGGCGATGCCCCCACCTCGCAAGGTGGGGGCATCGCCGCCGTTTGCATCGGTCGCACCAACGGGCGCCGCCAACGAGACGAACGCGTGGCTAGATGTTGAAGCCGAGCGCCCGCATCTGGTCCCGTCCGTCGTCCGTGATCCGTTCCGGACCCCACGGCGGCATCCAGACCCAGTTCAGGCGGTGTTCATCGACCACGTTGTCCATCGCTCCGGCGACCTGCTCCTCGAGGATGTCGGTGAGCGGGCAGGCGGCGGTAGTCAGCGTCATGTCGATGAGCAGAACGCCGTCATCGGCGTACTTCAACCCATAGAGTAGGCCCAAATCAACGATGTTGACCCCGAGTTCGGGATCGATCACGTCTTTGAGGGCTTCCTCTACGTCTTCGAGCGGGGTGCGGTCGGTCCCCGCTGCTGCTTCGGTGGCGCTCATGGCTAGGCTCCTACGGGGAGGAAGCGATCGTAGCCCTCTTCCTCGAGACGATCGGCCAGGTCCGGTCCGCCCTGCTCGGCGATGCGGCCGTCTACGAACACGTGCACGAAGTCTGGCTTGATGTAGCGCAGGATCCGCGTGTAGTGGGTGATCAGCAGGGTGCCCATCTCGTGGCCCTCGGCGGCGCGGTTAACGCCTTCGGAGACCACCTTCAGGGCGTCGACGTCGAGACCGGAATCGGTCTCATCGAGGACGGCAAACTTGGGCTTGAAGAGCTCGAGCTGGAGGATCTCCACGCGCTTCTTCTCGCCGCCCGAGAAGCCCTCGTTGACGTTGCGCCCGGCGAAGTCGGCGTCGATCTTCAGTTCGGCCATGGCCGCCTTGACGTCCTTGGTCCAGTGGCGCAGGCTCGGTGCCTCCCCGTCGATGGCAGTCTTCGCCGTACGCAGGAAGTTGGTCATGGTGACGCCGGGGACCTCAACCGGGTACTGCATGGCCAGGAAGAGGCCGGCGCGTGCCCGGGCATCGACGCTCATCGCCAGCACGTCGTCACCGTCGAGGGTGATCGTGCCGGAGGTGACGTTGTAGCGGGGGTGGCCGGCAATGGTGGAGGCAAGAGTCGACTTCCCCGAACCGTTGGGGCCCATGATGGCGTGGGTTTCACCGGTGTTGATGGTGAGAGTGACGCCCTTGAGGATTTCCTTGCTGCCTTGCTCCGTATCGATGGAGACGTGCAGGTCCTTGATTTCCAGGGTAGACATTGGTGTCCGTTCTCTGACGTGCCGGCCGGGCCGGCAAGGTTCACTGGGTGGGGTGGCCGTGGGCCTAGTTTTCGGTGGCCGCGAGTTCGGCTTCGACGGTGTCGTACAAGCGGGTCTGCAGTTCCTCGACGCCGATCTTCTGGATGATCTCATTGAGGAAGCCGCGAACGACCAGACGGCGGGCAGTCTTCTCGTCGATGCCACGGGACATGAGGTAGAAGAGGTGCTCGTCGTCGAAACGACCGGTCGTGCTGGCATGGCCGGCACCCTCGATCAGACCCGTCTCGATTTCGAGGTTCGGCACCGAGTCGGCGCGGGCGCCGTCGGTCAGGACCAGGTTGCGGTTGGCTTCGTAGGAGTCTGTCCCCTCGGCCTCCTTGCGGATCAGCACGTCGCCGACCCACACGGTGTGCGCGTCCTTGCCCTGCAGCGCACCCTTGTAGAGCACGTTGGAGGTGCACCGCGGCTGCGCGTGGTCCACGAAAAGGCGGTGCTCGAGGTGCTGGCCGGCGTCGGCGAAGTACAGGCCGAACATTTCTGCCTTGGCGCCGGTGCCGGCGAACCGTGCCGACGGCGTCAGACGCACCATATCCCCACCGAAGGTGACGACGATGTGCTTGAACTGGGCGTCCTTGGCGACCTTGGCCTGCTGCGAACTGGCGTGGATGGAGTCGTCCTCCCAGGCCTGGACGCTGACGACGGTGAGGTTGGCGCCTTCCTGGACGTCAATCTCGATGTTCTCCGCCACGACGGCGCTGCCCACGTGGTCGATGACGACCAGCCCACGGGAGTTTGGCTCCGCGACGACGACCACATGCTGGGCCGCCGCTTCCAGGCCTGCACCGGTGAGGGTGAGGGTGGCCTTGACGTTTTCGGCGTTTGCGCCGATGGTCAACACCGTGGCCTCAGTAGCCGCGTTCCAACCGTTGGCGGCGACGCGGTCCTCGGGGATGCCGGCGGAGCCGACGCGGGCGTCGTCCATGCCGACGGTCTCCACCGTGGCGCCATCGCTGACGTCTGTCGTCACGGTCGGTGCGGTTCCGGTGGGAACGTTCTTGTGCAGCCCGCCCAGGCGCTTCAGGGGGGTGAAGCGCCAGTCCTCTTCGCGGCCGGTCAGGGCCTTGAAGTCCTCCAGCCGGTAGCTGGTGAGGCGGCCGGCTCGCGAGGAGTCGGGCACGCCGGCACCGGCACCATGGCTGTGGGCCTTGCTGGCGTCCCCGCCGAGCGGTGAGCTGTCCTCATTGAGCGGGGAGAGGTTTTCGCCCTCTTCGGTAAAGCCGGCGATGGCGGGCGCGCCGATGCGTGCCTTCTCGCCGGAGAATGCTGTTGCGGTATCAGTCATGATTAACCGACGGATCCTTCCATCTGCAGTTCAATGAGGCGGTTCAGTTCGAGGGCGTATTCCATCGGCAGCTCCCGGGCAATCGGCTCAATGAAGCCGCGCACGATCATGGCCATGGCCTCGTCCTCGGCCAGGCCGCGGGACATGAGGTAGAACAGCTGCTCCTCGGAAACCCGCGAGACGGTTGCCTCGTGGCCCATGGTCACGTCGTCCTCGCGGACGTCGATATAGGGGTAGGTGTCCGAGCGCGAGATCTGGTCGACCAACAGCGCGTCGCACACCACGGAGTTGCGCGAACCCTTGGCACCTTCGCGTACCTGGACCAGGCCGCGATAGGCCGAACGGCCCCCATTGCGGGCCACCGACTTCGCCACAATCGACGAGGACGTGTTCGGCGCGATGTGAACCATCTTCGAACCAGTGTCCTGGTGCTGTCCCTCGCCGGCGAAGGCGATGGAAAGCGTCTCGCCCTTGGCGTGCTCGCCGACCAGGTAGACGGCGGGGTACTTCATGGTGACCTTGGAGCCGATGTTGCCATCGATCCACTCCATGGTGGCGCCCTCTTCGCAGATGGCGCGCTTGGTGACCAGGTTGTACACGTTGTTCGACCAGTTCTGGATGGTCGTGTAGCGGACGCGGGCGCCCTTCTTCACGATGATCTCCACGACTGCGGAGTGCAGCGAATCCGAATCGTAGATCGGGGCGGTGCAGCCCTCGATGTAGTGCACGTACGAGTCCTCATCGGCGATAATCAGCGTGCGCTCGAACTGGCCCATGTTTTCCGTGTTGATGCGGAAGTAGGCCTGGAGGGGGATGTCCACGTGAACGCCCTTCGGGACGTACACGAAGGAGCCGCCGGACCACACCGCGGTGTTCAGCGAGCCGAACTTGTTGTCTCCCACGGGGATGACGGAGCCGAAGTACTCCTTGAAGACGTCCTCGTGTTCCTTCAGACCCGTGTCGGTGTCCAGGAAGATGACACCCTGCTTCTCCAGGTCCTCACGGAGCTGGTGGTACACGACCTCGGACTCGTACTGCGCGGCGACACCGGACACCAGACGCTGCTTCTCCGCTTCCGGGATGCCGAGCTTGTCGTAGGTGTTCCGGATGTCCTCGGGAAGATCTTCCCAGCTCTTGGCCTGCTTCTCCGTGGAGCGCACGAAGTACTTGATGTTGTCGAAGTCGATGCCGGAGAGGTCTGCACCCCAGGTCGGCATGGGCTTGCGGTCGAAGTACTTCAGCCCCTTCAAGCGAAGGTCGAGCATCCATTCCGGCTCGCTCTTCTTGCCGGAGATGTCGCGAACGACCTCTTCGCTCAGGCCACGGCGCGCGTTGGCGCTGACGTCGTTTTTATCCGACCAGCCGTACTCGTAGTTGCCAATCCCGTGGAGCTCCGGATTCTTTTCCAGAATCTCGGAGATCACGCCGGGGTCGGCGGTCTCCTGTGCCATCTGATCCGTCATCGCGGCCTTTCCTGCTTTGTCAGCTTGACTCGTGTTCTCTTCTCAGCGTGCTGAGGAGTCTGGTTACGCCCCATGGGGATATGGGTCGTACAAACATGCCCGCCGGATGCCAGGGTCGATAGTCGACGGACGTCGACCCCCAGCAGACGGGCAAAGACTTTGGTTTCTTCATCGCAGAACGCCGGGAACTCCCGGGCCAGATCCTGGATGGGGCAATGCCCTTGGCACAGTTGCATGCTCTGCATCGTCGCTGCCGGCTGGTTGAAGCCCACATTGCGGGTCGATGCCACGAACCCGTCGCCGCTGAGTGCTTGCGAGAGGGCCTCGGCCCGATCCGCCAACTCTTCCCCCGCGGCTTCAACGGCTGGCCGGTAACGGCGTTCCATCTTCTCGAAGCGCCGGGCGGCAAAGGCCCGGACGGCTTCGTCGCCTGCGGCATCGGCCAGATCGGTCAGCGCCGAGGTGGCGATGTCGAGGTAGTCGTTGCCGAGCTTTGTCTGGCCGCGGTGGCTCAGAACGTAACGTCGTGCGGGACGTCCGGCACCGGCTGGCTGGTTGGCCACGAGCTTGACCTCGACCAAGCCGTCCCGGCTCAACGCGTCGAGGTGGCGCCGCACGGCCGCCGGGGTGAACCCGAGATTCTCCCCGAGTTCGGCGGCGCTGACAGGGCCCTGATGGAGGACGGCCTGCAGCACGCGGTCCCGGGTGCGTTCCTCGGCCTCGGGCACCATCCGCGGCACGGTCGGCTGAGCGTCCGTGTCAGGAGGAGTCAATTGCGATGAATACACAACACAATCATGACCTAATGTGCCGGACTCCGCCAGTAAGGCGTGGCTTAGTTCCCTCCCGGCGGAAATCCGCGGGGCACCTGGCCAGCCCCCGGCCTTCTCTACGTGACGTAGAATGCTTGCGTGCCAACAACAGAACCCCATCTCGTCGTCGACTCGCTGCGCAAGGACTTCGGTCCCGTTGCCGCACTGGACGGACGCATGGTCCGGGTCCTCAACGGTATCTCACTGACGGCCCACGCCGGATCGGTCACCACCTTGCTCGGCTCCAATGGCGCTGGAAAGTCCACCACCCTCGGATGCGCCCAGGGGCTCCTCAAGCCCGACGGCGGCACCGTGCGCCTGCTCGGCCACGACCCGTTCTCCGGTGGCAGCTCCCTGCGCTCGCGGGTCGGCGTCATGCTCCAGGACGGCGGCCTGCCCCCTTCCGTGAAGCCCATGGCGTTGTTGCGACATGTCGCGGGCATGTACGCCCATCCCGTCAATATCGATGCCCTGGCCCAACGCCTGGGAATCGACTCCTTCGCACACACCACGATCCGGCGGCTCTCCGGCGGCCAGCGCCAACGGGTGGGCCTGGCCGCGGCGCTCGTCGGCAATCCGGAAGTGGTCTTCCTCGACGAACCAAGTGCCGGGCTGGACCCGCAATCCCGCCAAACCGTCTTCGACCTGATCGCCGAGCTGCGTGAACGCGGACTCTGCATCGTGCTGACCACGCACCTGATGGAGGACGCCCAGCGTCTGTCGGACTACGTGTACATCATCGACAACGGCCGCAACGTCGCCCAGGGGACAGTTGCCGAACTGACGGCAGAGGCCACCACGGCCACCGACAGCCGCACGCTCTTCTTCACCGCCACGCCCGGCCTGCCCTCCCCCGAGCTGCACGACGCCGGCTCGCTGGTCGAGGAGGCCGCCGGCCAATACCGGGTCGAGGGGATCCGCTCGCCGGCCGCCCTGGCAGAAATCACCTCCTGGTGGGTCGAACAGGGCATCCTCCCCACGTCAATCAGCATGGAACCGAAGAACCTCGAAGATGTCTTCCTGGACATTGCCGAAGGAGGCACCCGTGGTTGAGCCGCGCCACAACGGCCTGCCCGTTGCCCCCGCCGATCGGGAAGCGAGCACCAACGCGGCGCCGTTGGCCCGCCGCATCCTGCGTCATGGCCGCTACGAGACCGCGGCGATGCTCGGTAACGGCGAACAGCTCGTTCTCGCGGTCGTCCTGCCCCTGCTGGCTCTGTTCGGCTTGACGTTCACCGACATCCTCGACGGAATCGCCGCAGAACGCATCGACGCGGCAACCCCCGGGGTGCTGGCCCTGTGCGTCATGTCGACCGCCTTCACCGGCCAGGGGATCTCCACCGGCTTCGACCGCCGCTACGGCGTGCTGCGGTTCCTGGCCACTACACCACTGGGGCGGGCAGGACTGATCTTTGGCAAGGCGCTGGCCGTGCTCGCGGTGCTCGTGATCCAGATAGTGCTCGTCGGCGGAACCGCTCTCATCCTCGGGTGGCGCCCAGACCTCTCCGGCGCACCCATCGCGGTCGTGCTCCTGGTTCTCGGCGCCGCGGCCTTCACGTCGCTCGGGCTGCTGATCGCCGGCACCGTGCGGCCCGAGGCCACCCTGGCCATCACGAACCTCGCATGGATCCTCCTGGCCGCCGGCGGCGGGATCCTCATCCCGGGCAGCCGACTGCCCGGGGTGCTGTCCGACATCGTGGCCGTCCTGCCGTCCTCCGCACTCGGCGACGCTCTGCGCGACGCCCTCATCGGTGGGACAATGAACATCGGCGCCTGCCTGATCCTGCTGGTCTGGACCATCGCCGCCGGCCTGGCCGCCACCCGCTGGTTCAAGTGGAACTGACGCGCGTTCACACGACCTCACCGTGTTCGAAATGGAGAATGACATCATGACAACGCCCGTGGCCACGCGCTGGTACGACCGGCTCCCCCTGTCCGTCGGACCGGGGACCCACCGGCTGGCGATCGCATCGCTGGTGACCCAGGCCATCCTCATCGTTTCCGGGGGCGCCGTCCGCCTGACCGCTTCCGGGCTCGGCTGCTCGCAGTGGCCGAACTGCATGCCCGGAACGATGACCCCGACACCGGAAATGGGCGTCCACGGGCTGATCGAATTCGGCAACCGGCTGCTCACGTTCGTGCTCGCGGCCGTAGCCCTGGCCATGATCATCGCCGTCTGGCGCATCCGACGCACCCACCGCACCATCTTTTGGCTCTCGGTGGCGTTGCTCTGCTTCATCCCGATCCAGGCGGTCATCGGCGGCATCACCGTCCTGACCCACCTCAACCCGTGGGTCGTCAGCCTCCACTTCCTGGCCTCGATCGCCCTGGTCGCCGTCGCGACGCTGCTGGTGAACCGCACCGGTCGTGAATCCCGCGGCGAGGCACAGGTCGCTTCGGGTCCGATCACCGGGACGATGCGCGCGCTCGGCTGGACCGTCGCGATCACCTCGGCGCTGGCCCTGATCCTGGGGACGGTCGTCACCGGGACCGGCCCCCACGCCGGGGATCCGTCTTCGCCCCGCCATGACTTCAACCTGTACCTGGTGACGCGCATCCACGTCGTCCCTGTCTACCTGCTGGTCATCGCCACCCTGCTGGGCCTGTACCTGGTGTTCCGGACCCGGGCAGCATCAGCGCTCAAGCGCGGCTACCTCCTCCTGGTCTTTGCCGTGCTCGCACAGGCGGCCATCGGCTACACCCAGTTCTTCCTGGGCCTGCCCATCGGCGTGGTCCTGCTGCACATGGTCGGCACCGCCGTGCTGACGGCCGCGGCAACAAACGTGTGGGACCGCTCCACAGGCATCGTCCCGCTGTAGGCCGCCGCTCACCGCCCGGTATCTGGCCCCTTCCCCTCCGTGTCCACCGCGGGGACGGGGCGCTCCGGTCGCGGGAATCGCGGCTTGTGCCACCACTCTGGGACCCTCGCGAATCTCGGCAGGGGGCCGTGAGAGCCGCAGGCTCCGGACACTCCGTGCAAAAGATCTCGATAGACGACAATCTGCACACATCCTGGAGCAGTGAGCCGGGCGGCATCGTATCGAACTGTTCCCGGACAAAAGCCGGCCGGGGTTCGGTTCAGGAATACACCACGGACGCGGGCACTTGTATCCACTATGACTACTATCGCAATCATCGGAGCAGGATCAGGCCTCGGGGCAGCCGTAGCGAGGCGCTTTGGCGCGGAAGGTTTCAGCGTTGCCCTCATTTCCCGCCATCAGGGACGCGTGGACGCCCTTGCAGGGGAACTGGAAGCCGAAGGCATCGAGGCCAAGGGATTCGCGGCGGATGTCCGGGACCCGTCGTCCCTGGCCAAGGTTCTGGAACACGCAACGGAGGCGCTCGGGCCGATCGAGGTGCTTCAGTACAGCCCGCTGCCGCAAAAGGACTTCATGCGCCCGGTGCTGGAGACGACACCGGCCGATCTCGTGGGGCCCATCGAGTTCTCGATCTACGGTCCCGTCGCTGCGGTCCATCAGGTCCTGCCCGGCATGCGGTTCCTGGGCAAGAACCGGGGGACAGTCCTGTTCGTCAACGGCGGTTCGGCCGTCTCCCCGGGCCGCAACGTCACCGGCACCTCCGTGGCGTTTGCCGGCCAGGCCGCCTATGCCCAACTCCTCCATGAAGTCCTCGGAGAGGAAGGCATCCAGGTCTCCCAACTGGTCATTGGTGGCCGCATCATCGCTGGCGACCCGGAAAAGGACCCCGAGGTACTGGCCGGACACCTATGGGATATGCACACCAAACGGGACCGTTTCCGGCTCCAGATCAGCGCCGACTGACGGCACGCCGGGACAGCATTGTCCGACGGGGCCTGGCCACGTCCGAGATCGGCTATGGCTCGACGGGGATCTCACTCTCCTGCGGACCCGGTAACGCAGAAGGCGGCACCGCGGCGATTCAGAGGGCCGGCGATCTGGGCGCCACCGACTTCGATACAGCCGAAATGTACGGCTGGGGCGAGAACGAGGAAATCGTCGGTCGCACCGTCAAAAGTTTCCGCGAAGACGCCATCATCGCAATGGAATTCGGTTTCAAGGCACCGGACTTCAGCGACGACTCCCGGCCCTAGCGCATCCGCGAGGTCGTCTGGTGCGGCCCAGTAACCTGACCTGCTTTTTTGCGGTTGGGCTATATATCTGGAGATGCAAGTAGGTCGACCGATTCTTGAATGGCCTTGATCAGCGATTCGTCTGTCCATCCTGGCGCTTCCTTCCAGTGATGAAGCTGATCGGCGGCAAGTACGGCCATGATCGACTCGGCACGGAATCTGGCATTCGGGACCCCGATTGTGGCGAGCAGGATCTCCACGTGATGACGCCAGAACGGATAGACTTCGCGGCCGAGTCGACCACCGGGTGTTGTGGATTCCGCGAGCATGATCAGGTCGATGTTATCTAAAATGTGGTGGATGTACGCATCAACAAATGCCGCGAGGCGCTCGCGGGGCGGTGCGCCGGGGCCCAATGGAGGTGGCCCCTGGAGCATCCTTCGGTTGGTTGCGGCTGCTGCCAGTGCGGGCTTTCTCGGAACTAATCCCCGAGCCGATCGGCTTGCGGATCGCATGGACACCGCTGGCATTACCGCCGCCCGCTGGAAGTGAGGCCGCCGCGGAGCGAAAGTCCACAAGCAGTTGCGCCGCGGATCTGCGCGTGACCTCCCGGCAAAGGGTTGCAAGACGGCTGCACCTGCATTCGCTGCCGCTGTCGCGCTGTCGGCCATTCTGGAATTAAACGGGAGCGCCCACAGCGCACGCAGGGGGCGCTCCCGTTGGGTCGGCCGCCATCTAACCGAGGAAAATGGCGGTGAGTGTCTTTAGCTGTAGAGGCCTCGGTTGAGCTCGACCAGGTCATCGGAGATGAGGGTCTCGCCCTTCTCGATCTTCTCCGTGATCGCGGAGATCGCGCGGTCCCTTCGCTGCGGGATCAGATCCTTCCTGGCAGCTGCCAGGGCATTGGGAACTTCCTGGCGTGTGCGATCGGTGCAGTACACGGGGGCTCCGGGCTGCTGGCGCCACGAATCGGCCAGGGAACCGGAGTCGACGGCATCGAAGCCGGTGTCCTCCACCAGGCGCATTGCCAGAGCCTTGTCGGCCTCGCGGTCCGCGGCGACGGGAATTGCGATGCGATCCGGGTCTCCTGCTGCCTTGCCCTTGGCCTCGAAAGACCCCGCTCCAATGGCGTTCCAGGCCTTCGTGACGGGACGTCCGAGCTGCTCCGTGACCCACACGCTTTCGACGTGCCCCTCGTCGAGTGCCTGCACCTGCCCATCGCGCATCGGGTAGTAGTTCGAGGTATCGAGGATGGCCGCATCGCTTGGAAGGTCCGCGATGAGGGGTTTGATGTCGGGGATGCGACTTAGCGGCAGGGAGATGATGAGAGTTTCGACGCCGGTGGTGACGTCGGCGGCCTCTACTGCACGGGCGCCCGCTGCCACGATCTCTGAATCGATGGTCTCCGGGCCGCGGGAGTTGGCGATCTTCACCTCATGTCCTGCACCGCTGAGCTTGCGGGCGAGAGTCGCGCCGATAGATCCAGCTCCGAGAATGCCAATTTTCATGTGATTCCTTTCATTCCGGTGAGGTCCTCCCACTCTGGGACTATCTCATTCGCGAGAGGACCAGATTATTCAACGAGAAGGTCGGTCAAGCGTATTAGCCAATAGTCCGCACGAACCTGGGTTCCGTGGAGGAAGTTGCGTCGCATCGAAGAACAGGGCCTCGCTGGCCCCGCCGACTCGACGACCCGGGCGCCGCCGTAGGACTTGGCGCAGCAGCACCTGCCACGTCTGCCCGCGCCGTACCTGCGGAGCAACCCCGACGGTGGGCCGCATCCGCCGGAGGGGCTTTATGGACTCGCCCGGGGCAAGAAAAAGAGGGCCGGTCCGCCAGTGCGGTCCGGCCCCCTCCGAGAACGTGCGCTCAGCCGAAGATCGGTTGGCCCACGAAAGGATCAATGGCCAGGGCCACGAACACGATCGTGAGGTAGGTGATGGAGATGTGGAAGACCTTCATCGCCTTGCGGTTCATGTCCTGCGGCAGGTGCTCGCGCTGCGCCTCGCGGTACAGGACGTGCGATTCGAAGATGAACCAGCCACCGGAAACGGCGGCCAGGACCGTGTAGACGATGCCTGCGTTGCCCATGGGGACCAGCAGCAGGGAACACACCACGGTGGCCCACGCGTAGAGGACCACCTGCACGGATACCGTACGTGCACCGGCGATCGCGCCGAGCATCGGGACGTGGGCGTTGTTGTAGTCGTCCGCGTACTTCATGGACAACGGCCAGTAGTGCGGTGGAGTCCACAGGAAGATGATGAGGAAGAGGATGATGGCTGGCCAGGCGAGGGTCCCCGTGACGGCGGCCCAGCCGATGAGCACGGGCATGCACCCGGCAACGCCACCCCAGACGATGTTCTGCGAGGTGCGGCGTTTGAGGATGAGCGTGTAGAAGACGACGTAGAGCAGGATCGCCACGAGGCCGAGGACCGCGGTGAACAGGTTCGTGCCGGCCCAGAGGATCGCGATCGACGCGATCCCCAACAGCCAGGAGAAGACGAACGCCTCACGCGGTGTGACCTCACCGGTGACCAGTGGCCGCTTCGAGGTCCGGTTCATGAGCTTGTCCATGTCGCGGTCGAAGTAGCAGTTGAAGGCCCCGGCGCTGCCGGCGGCAAAGGCGCCGCCGACCAAAGTTGCCAGAATGGTGAGCAGATCCGGGAAACCCCGGTGGGCGAAGATCATGGTCGGCAGCGTGGTGACCAGAAGCAGTTCGATGACGCGCGGCTTGGTCAGGGCGACATAGGCCCTGGCCTTGCGACCGACGTAGCCGCCCAGGCTTTCGTCGGGTTGACGTGACGCACGAGGTGCGAGCTCGGCGTCGGTCGGTACGGTCTTCACGGACATGCCACTCAGTTCTTCGCGGGGTATACACAGACAACCCCCATCATACCCTTTTACAAGGTGTAGAAATTGGGGCTGGTTCCCCCCTGCGCGAACGGGGGCGAAATTATCCGACCAAACGGGCCCCCGATACCCCCAAAGCGTTATGGTTGAAGCTGATGTGCCGGAGCGCTGAAGCTCAGTATTCATACATGGGCGTGCAGCATCTGCGCTTCCATCACCTTCACTCGTCCGGCACCGACCGCCTAACAGGACCAGAGAGAGGGGCCGCCACGTGGCGCCACAGTCAGACGTTCGGGAATTGTCGTGGACGGAATTGGACCAGAAGGCGGTGGACACCATCCGTGTCCTCGCAGCCGACGCCGTGGAAAAGGTGGGCAGCGGCCACCCCGGCACGGCCATGAGCCTGGCACCTGCGGCGTATCTCCTGTTCCAGCAGCACCTGCGCCACGACCCCAGCGATCCGCAGTGGATCGGACGAGATCGCTTCGTCCTCTCCCCCGGGCACACCTCGCTGACGCTGTACCTGCAGTTGTTCTTCTCCGGTTACGGCCTGGAGATGAAGGACATCGAATCCCTACGCACCTGGGGATCGTTGACCCCGGGTCACCCGGAGGTCGGGCACACCGACGGCGTGGAGATCACCACCGGCCCGCTGGGCCAGGGCCTGGCCTCCGCTGTCGGCTTCGCCTACGCCGAACGGCGCATGCGGGGCATGCTCGATCCGGACGCGGCCCCGGGCACCAGTCCCTTCGACCATTCCGTGTTCGTCATCGCCTCCGACGGCGACCTGCAGGAGGGCGTCACCTCCGAGGCCTCGTCACTGGCCGGGCACCAGGAACTGGGCAACCTGGTCGTGATCTACGACGAGAACCACATCTCCATTGAAGACGACACCGACGTGGCCTTCACCGAGGATGTCCTGGGACGGTACGCGGCCTATGGCTGGCACACCCAGCGGGTGGACTGGACCCGCACGGGAGAATACGTCGAGGACATCGAGGCCCTGCACGCGGCGATCAACGAGGCCAAGGCGGAGACCAGCCGCCCGTCGATCATTTCCCTGCGCACCATCATCGGCTGGCCGTCGCCGACCAAGAAGAACACCGGCGGAATCCACGGCTCCAAGCTCGGCACCGACGAGCTCGAGGCCCTGAAGAAGGAACTGGGCTTCGACCCGCAGGCGCACTTCGCCCTCGACGACCAGGTGCTGGCCCATGTCCGCGAGGTGGGCGACCGCGGTGCGGCACTCCACGCCGAATGGCAGCAGGGCTACGACGCGTGGAAGGCAGCCAACCCGGACAACGCCGCCCTCCTCCAGCGGCTCAGCGACGGCAAGCTCCCCGAGGGCTGGGAATCGAAGCTTCCCGAGTTCGAGGCCGGCAAGGACCTGGCCACCCGTGCCGCCTCCGGAAAGGTCATCAACGCCATCGCCGAGGTGCTGCCCGAGCTGTGGGGCGGTTCCGCCGACCTGGCCGGCTCGAACAACACCACGATCGAGGGTGCGCCGTCGTTCATCCCCGCCACGAAGCAGACGAATTCGTGGAAGGGCAATCCGCTTGGCCGTGTCCTCCACTTCGGCATCCGTGAGCACGCCGCCGCCTCGATCGTCAACGGCATCGCCCTGGCGTCGCCGACGCGCCCGTTCTCGGGGACGTTCCTGATCTTCTCGGACTACCAGCGCCCGGCCATTCGCTTGTCGGCCCTGATGGGAGTGCCGTCCATCTACGTGTGGACGCATGACTCGATCGGCCTGGGCGAAGACGGCCCGACCCACCAGCCGGTGGAGCAGCTCGCCTCGTTGCGTGCCATCCCGAACCTCGACGTCGTCCGCCCCGCGGACGCCAACGAGGTGGCGTGGGCGTGGAAGACGATCCTGGAGAACACGTCGAACCCCGCCGGCCTGGTCCTTTCGCGCCAGAACCTTCCGGTGTACGACCGCTCCCGGCCCGGCTTCGGTGCTGCCTCCGGCGTCGCCCGGGGCGGCTACGTCCTCGTCGATGCCATGCGGGATGGCCAGGTCGTCGATCCCGACGTCGTGCTGCTGGGCACCGGCTCCGAGGTCCAGCTGGCCGTGGACGCCCGTGAGGCGCTAGCCGCCGAAGGCGTCGCGGCACGGGTCGTCTCGCTGCCCTCGATCGAGTGGTTCAACCGCCAGGACCAGGCCTACCGCGAGTCCGTGTTGCCCTCCGCCGTCACCGCACGGGTCAGCGTCGAGGCCGGCATCGCGCTGGGCTGGCGCGAACTGGTGGGTGATCGCGGGCGGATCGTCTCGCTGGACCACTTCGGCGCTTCCGCTGACTACCAGCGCCTCTACGCCGAGTTCGGCATCACCGCCGAGGCCGTCGCCCAGGCGGCCCGTGACTCCATCGCCGCCACGAACTAGCCCCCAGCCGGCCGGCCCGTATCGGGCCGGCCGGAACCCTCCTGCGGCCCGGCCGCGGAGCGACACGAACCTTGTCCCACCTCCGGAAGGATCCACCCCATGAGCAACCCCAACACCCAGGCCCTCTCCGACGCAGGAGTGTCCATCTGGCTCGACGACCTCTCCCGCTCGCGTCTGACCTCGGGCTCCCTGAAGGACCTCATCGGCGGCCGCAACGTGGTCGGCGTGACCACGAACCCGTCCATCTTTGCCGCAGCCCTGTCCAAGGGTGACGCCGACTACGCAGCCCAGGTCGCCGAACTCGCAGCATCGGGTGCCGACGTCGAGGAAGCGGTTTTCCAGATCACCACCCACGACGTCACCACCGCCTGCGACCTGTTCGCCCCCGTTGCCACCGCGAGCAAGGGCATCGACGGGCGCGTCTCGATCGAGGTCGACCCGCGTTCCGCCCACGACGCCGCCGCAACGGTCGACGAGGCCAAGAAGCTCTTCGCCAAGGTCGACCGCGACAACGTGTTCATCAAGATCCCGGCCACCGTCGAGGGCCTGGAGGCCATCACCGCGACCCTGGCGGAGGGCATCAGCGTCAACGTCACGCTGATCTTCTCCCTGGAGCGCTACCGGGCGGTCATCAACGCCTTCCTGACCGGTCTGGAACAGGCCAAGGAGAACGGACACGACCTCACCAAGATCCACTCCGTCGCATCCTTCTTCGTCTCCCGCGTCGACACCGAGATCGACAAGCGGCTCGACGCGATCGGCACCGACGAGGCCACGGCACTGAAGGGCAAGGCCGGTCTGGCCAACGCCCGCCTTGCCTACCAGGTCTTCGAGGAGGACTTCTCCTCCGAGCGCTGGGGTGTCCTGGCCGCCGCCGGTGCCCGTCCCCAGCGTCCACTGTGGGCCTCCACCGGGGTGAAGGACCCGTCCCTGCCGGACACGCTCTACGTCACCGGTCTGGTCGCCCCGCAGGTCGTGAACACCATGCCCGAAAAGACGCTGGACGCCACGGCGGACCACGCCGAAATCACCGGGGACACCGTCACCGGCACCTACGACGAATCCAATCAGGTCCTCGACGATCTAGCCGCCCAGGGCATCGACTACAACGACGTCGTTGCCCTGTTGGAGACCGAAGGCGTCGACAAGTTCGATGCCGCCTGGAAGGAACTGCTCGTCGACGTCCGCGACGCCCTCGAGTCCGCCGGCAAGGCCACGGCATGAGTGCCCTGGGGTTCACGGCAACCGGTGCCGCCCGGGAGGCGATCCGGACCCACATCCCCGGCCTCGTCGCCGAGAACACGGCATCGCGCATCGCCGCCAAGGACGCCACCCTGTGGGGTCCGGAGGCCGAATCGGAGGCCGCGAAACGTCTGGGCTGGGTCGATCTGGCCGAGACATCGCGACCCCTCGTATCGCCGATCCTCGAGCTGCGCGACGAGCTGCGTGCCGAGGGCATCAACCGGATTGTGCTGGCCGGGATGGGCGGCTCGTCATTGGCTCCCGAGGTCATCACCGCCACAGCCGATGTGGAACTTGTCGTCCTGGACAGCACCGACCCGGAAATGGTCGGGAACGCGCTGACCGACCGCCTGGCCACCACCGTCCTGGTCGTGTCCTCGAAGTCGGGTTCCACGGTCGAGACCGACTCGCAACGCCGCGTGTTCTCGCAGGCATTCGAGGACGCAGGGATCGATGCGGCCTCCCGCATCGTCGTCGTCACCGACCCGGGATCACCGATGGACGAGGCGTCGCGCAAGGCCGGCTACCGTGCCGTCTTCAATGCGGACCCCAACGTGGGCGGACGCTATTCGGCGCTCACGGCGTTCGGCCTGGTGCCCTCCGGGCTAGCCGGGGTCGACATCGCCGCGCTGCTCGACGATGCCGAGGAAGCCGCAGAATTCCTCTCCGACGATGACGAGGACAACCTCGGCCTCGCCCTGGGTGCCGCCCTGGGCGGCACCAAGCCATTGCGCAACAAGATCGTGTTCGTCGACGAGGGATCCGGAATCGTCGGCTTTGCCGACTGGGCCGAGCAGCTCATCGCCGAATCCACGGGCAAGCACGGCACCGGGCTGCTGCCCGTGGTCGTGGAACCCGGCGCGGAGGAAACCGTGCACCAGGCCGACGACGTGTTGCTGGTGCACCTGGTGGCCGATGACGAGGATCCGGTCGTCGCCACCACCGGACACCACGTGTACGTGTCCGGTTCGCTCGGCAGCCAACTGCTGCTGTGGGAATATGCAACGGTCGTGGCCGGCAAACTGCTCGGGATCGATCCGTTCGACCAGCCCGACGTCGAAGCGGCCAAGATCGCGGCCCGCGGTTTGCTGGATGCCACCCCGGAGCCGGAACCGGCCCAGCTGGTGGACGGCGACATCGAGCTGCGCGCCACCGAGGGCCTGCTCGAAGGAGCAGCCGGCGTCACCGATGCCTTGGCCAACCTGCTGGGCGCGCTCCCGGCCGACGGCTATGTCAGCATCCAGGCCTACCTGGACCGGATCGGCCACGCCGAGCTGGCGACCCTGCGCGAGGACCTGGCCTCCGCCTCGGACCGTCCCACCACCTTCGGGTGGGGGCCGCGGTTCCTGCACTCCACCGGGCAGTTCCACAAGGGTGGGCCGCGGATCGGTGTCTACCTGCAGATCACGGCGGATTCCGACATGGACATCAGCATCCCCGACCGGCCGTTCACCTTCGGCCAGCTGATCTCCGCCCAGGCCACCGGCGACGCACAGGTCCTCGCGGATCTGGGGCGTCCCGTGCTGCGCCTGCACCTCACCTCACGTGATGAGGGCATCCGCCAGCTGCGCGCCGCGATCGGTTCGTTGCCCGGACTCCACCGGTAACGGCCACACGGCGGGCGGCCACTTCCGGCCGCCCGCCGTTCGCTCTCCCCCTGCTTCGACAGAGAAAGTACCCCATGGCAGATACCGCCGCGCACAATCCCCTGCGCGACCGTCGGGACCGTCGGCTGAACCGCATTGCCGGGCCGTCGGCCCTGGTGTTCTTCGGTGTCACCGGCGACCTGGCCCGCAAGAAGCTCCTCCCCGCCGTCTACGACCTCGCGAACCGGGGCCTGCTGCCGCCGGGATTCGCCGTCGTCGGCTTCGGCCGCCGCGACTGGTCCGCCGACGACTTCGTCGCCCAGGCCCGCGAATGGGTCACGGCCAACGCCCGCACGCCGTTCAACGAAACCGTGTGGGCCCAGCTCTCGGGCGGATTCCGGTTCGTCACCGGCGGCTTCGCCGACGAGGATGCCTACGAGCGGCTGGGACTGACCCTCGACGAGCTCCAGGGCTCCCGGGGCACGCGTGGAAACCACGTCTTCTACCTGTCCATCCCCCCCAATTCCTTCGAGCAGGTCTGCGAGCAGCTCTCCCGCCACGGCCTGGCCCAGCCGGACCAGATCCGCACCGCCGCCGACGACGGCAGCAAGGAAGAGGCACGGCCGGAGGCCGCGCCGGTGCACGACGATGGTGCGGGCAGCTCCCAGCCCTGGCGCCGGGTGGTCATCGAGAAGCCGTTCGGCCATGACCTGGCGTCGGCCCGCGAACTCAACACGATCGTCGAGTCGGTGTTCCCGCCCGACGCGGTCTTCCGGATCGACCACTACCTCGGCAAGGAAACGGTCCAGAACCTGTTGGCGCTGCGCTTTGCCAACCAGCTCTTCGAGCCACTGTGGAACGCCAACTACGTCGACCATGTCCAGATCACGATGGCCGAGGACATCGGCATCGGCGGCCGGGCTGGGTACTACGACGGCGTCGGCGCCGCCCGCGATGTCATCCAGAACCACCTGCTGCAATTGCTCGCCCTGACGGCCATGGAAGAGCCCATCTCCTTCGATGCCGACCATCTGCGCGCCGAGAAGGAAAAGGTGCTGGCTGCCGTCAAGCTGCCGGCCGACCTGTCCCGCCATTCCGCCCGCGGGCAATACACGGGAGGGTGGCAAGGCGGTGAGGAAGTCACCGGTTTCCTCGACGAGGAGGGATTCAACCCCGAGTCGCGGACCGAGACCTATGCGGCGATCCGGGTCGACATCAACACCCGACGCTGGTCCGGGGTTCCGTTTTACCTGCGCGCCGGAAAACGCCTGGGCCGTCGGGTCACGGAGATCGCCGTCGTCTTCAAGCGGGCGCCCAACCTGCTCTTCCGCGACAACTCCTCCGAGGAATTCGGCCAGAACGCCGTCGTGATCCGCGTGCAGCCCGACGAGGGGGCGACCATCCGCTTCGGGTCCAAGGTGCCGGGGACGCAGATGGAGGTCCGCGACGTCACCATGGACTTCGGCTACGGGCACTCCTTCACCGAATCCAGCCCCGAGGCCTACGAGCGGCTGATCCTCGACGTGCTGTTGGGTGAGCCGCCCTTGTTCCCGCGCCACCAGGAAGTCGAACTGTCCTGGCAGATCCTCGACCCGTTCGAGGATTACTGGGCCGGTCTGGATGAACAGCCCGAACCCTATGCACCCGGAAGCTGGGGGCCGGCCTCCGCGGACGAGCTGCTGGCCCGAGACGGAAGGATGTGGCGTCGGCCATGATCGTGGACCTGCCGAAGACGACCACCTCCAAGGTGGCGAAGAAGGTCATGAACCTGCGTGAGACCGGAGGGGTGGTGGCCCTCAGCCGGGTCCTGACCCTGGTGGTGGTCACCCAGGCCGGGTTCGAGGAGGAGGCCATCGCGGCCGCGAACCTCGCCAGCCGCGAGCACCCGTGCCGCATCGTCGTCGTCGTCGAGGGCAACCCCTCGTCGCCGACCGAGCTCAGTGCCCAGATCCGTGTCGGCGGCGACGCCGGCGCCTCGGAGGTCATCGTGCTGCACGCCGATGGCGAACTGGCCACGGCGAACGAGTCGCTGGTGAACGCCCTCCTGCTCCCCGACGCACCGATCGTCGCGTGGTGGCCGCACGGCATGCCGACCTGCGCCTCGGAGACGGCCATCGGGAAGATCGCGCATCGGCGCATCACCGACAGCAGCACCGCCCATGAACCGCAAAAGGCGCTCTTTGCGTTGGCGGAGAGCTATGCCGCCGGCGACACCGACCTGGCCTGGACCAGGCTCACCCTCTGGCGGGCCCAGCTGGCCGCGGTGCTGGACCAGCTCGACCCGTCACAATTGACGGCGGCGACCGTCAAGGGGGCGGCATCGAACCCCAGCGTCGTCCTGCTGGCCGCGTGGTTGACCCTGCGGCTGGACATCCCGGTGACCATCGCCGCGTCCGTCCGCGGCACCGGCGTGCGCAGCGTGCGCTTCTCCCGCTCCGACGGCGACGTGGTGCTCACGCGCCCCCACGACGATGTCGCGGAGCTGTACCAGCCGGGCCAGCCAGTGCAGCGCGTCTCGCTCCCCCGCCGGAACACCTCTTCCTGTCTGGCCGAGGAGCTGCGCCGGCTGGATCCGGATGAGATCCTCGGTGAGGTGCTGCGCGAAGGCCTCGCCCAGACGAACCTGCGCAGCGTGACCGCCAGCGAACGCTGAGCGGGTTCGCGGAACACCCGGGCGCGGACGACGACGAGGCGGCCACCCTTCGGGGTGACCGCCTCGCGTGTGGGCCGTGCAGACCGCACCAGATGGTGCTGTGGGCAGCCCTTCGTGCGTTGGCGTCCTAGGACTCGGCGCTGAAGCGCATGATGACGCCGAGGGCGATGATGACGGCTCCCCAGGTCAGACCGAGGACGACCGTGATGCGGTTGAGGTTCCGTTCGGCGACGCCGGAGGAACCCAGGCTGGTGGTCATGCCACCGCCGAACATGTCCGACATGCCGCCGCCGCGCCCCTTGTGCAGCAAAATGAGCAGGGTCAGCAGGAGGCTGACGAGTCCCAACACCACCTGCAGGACAATCTTGAGTGTATCCACTACTACCTTTCGGTCGACTACGGCCGGGACCGCTAGTCCGTCACCAGATGATGCTCGAACCTGACAATGTTAGCAAATTCCGCGGCGTCCAGGCTGGCACCCCCGACGAGGAGCCCGTCGACGTCGGCACCACGGAGGATCGCAGCGGCATTGGCGGCCTTCACGGACCCACCGTAGAGCAGCCGGATCCCGGCCGCCGTGTCGGCGTCGTACAGTTTTCCGAGTTCGGCGCGCAGTGCCGTCGCCATTTCCTGGGCGTCCTCCGGTCCCGCGACTTCCCCGGTGCCGATGGCCCACACCGGCTCGTAGGCGACGACCAGGCGTGCTGCCTGTTCCGTCCCCAGCCCGGCGAGTGACCCGCGCAGCTGCTCCAGGGTGTGCTCGACATGGTTTCCGGCCTGGCGCACCTCGAGGCCCTCCCCGACGCAGAGCACCGGCACCAGCCCATGGCGGTAGGCCGCTGCCACCTTGCGGGAGAGCAGTTCGTCTGGTTCGGCGTGGATGCTGCGGCGTTCGCTGTGTCCGACCAGGGCGTACCGTGCCCCCAGCTTGGCCAGGAAGGCACCGGAGATGTCGCCGGTGTAGGCGCCGGAGGCCTCGGGTGAGAGGTCCTGCCCGCCGTAGACCACCGGAAGGTCGTCGCCGGCAACGAGGGTCTGGACACCACGCAGGTCGGTGAAGGGCGGGAAGACGGCGACCTCGACCCGGTCGAAGTCGTGCTTGGCGTCCTCAAGCGTCCATGCCAGCTTTTGCAGCAGCGTGATGCCCTGGACGTGGTCCATGTTCATCTTCCAGTTGCCGGCAATGAGCGGCTTGCGGACGAATTGCCCGTTGGTGGAGGTGGTCATGTGGGGCTACTTCCCTTCGAGCGCGGTGAGGCCGGGCAATTCCTTGCCCTCGAGGTATTCGAGGCTGGCGCCGCCTCCGGTGGAGATGTGGCCGAAATCGTCCTCGTCGAAGCCCAGCGTGCGCACCGCGGCGGCGGAATCGCCGCCTCCGACGACGCTGAACGCCTCGGAGTCGGCCAGGGCCTGGGCCACGGCGCGGGTTCCGCCGGCGAAGGCCTCGATCTCGAAGACGCCCATCGGGCCGTTCCAGAAGACGGTGTTGGCCGAGCGGATGTAGCTGGCGAATGCCTCGCCCGAGGCCGGGCCGATGTCCAGTCCGAGGCCGGTGCTCCCGAAGCGCCCGGATTCGATCCCGTCGGCCGGGAGCACCTCGTGTTCGGCGTCTGCCCCGAACTTGGAGGCGACCACGACGTCGGTGGGCACGATGATGTCGCAGCCCACCTCCTTGGCCCGTGAAAGGTATCCGCGGACCGTGTCGAGCTGGTCGGCCTCCAGCAGCGACTTGCCAACCTCGTGGCCCATCGCCTTGAGGAAGGTGAAGGCCATGCCGCCGCCGATCAGCAGGTGGTCGGCACGGCCGAGCAGGCTGTCGATGACGGCCAGCTTGTCCGAGACCTTGGAACCACCCAGGACGACGACGTAGGGCCGCTTGGGCGCCTCGGTGAGCTGGTGCAGGACCTCGACCTCGGTGCGGACCAGATCGCCCTGGTAGGCCGGGAGCACGGCCGCGATGTCGACCACCGAGGCGTGCCTGCGGTGCACCGCACCGAAGGCGTCGTCGACGTAGGCGCCGTTGTCCCCGGTCAGGGCCGCGAGTTCGGCGGCGAAAGCTGCGCGTTCGCCGTCGTCATTGCTGGTCTCCCGGGCATCGAAGCGCACGTTCTCCAGAACCAGGACCCCGCCGTCTGCCAGCGCGGAAGCGAGCTTTCGTGCGCTGTCGCCGACCACGTCATCGGCTATCGTGACGTCGAAGTCGGCCAGTTCGGACAGCCGGTTGGCGGCGGGCCGGATGGAGTACTTCGGTTCCGGGACGCCCTTCGGGCGGCCCAGGTGCGCCATGACGATGACCCGGGCACCGGCGTCGGACAGTTTGGACAGGACGGGAAGGGACGCACGGACGCGGCCGTCGTCGGTGACGGTGGAACCGTCGAGCGGCACGTTCAGGTCACTTCTGACCAGAACGTGCCGCCCGCGGACACCATCGGCGAGCAGATCGTCGAGAGTGTGGGAAGTCATGGCTTCAGGCTATCGGATCGCCGCCGTTACGCCAGCTTCGAGCCGACGAATTCCGTCAGGTCGACCAGCCGGCTCGAGTAGCCGAATTCGTTGTCGTACCAGGCGATGACCTTCACGGTGCTGCCGATGACCTTGGTCATGGGCGCATCGAAGATCGCCGAGTGCGGATCGGTGACGATGTCGCTGGAGACGATCGGGTCCTCGTTGTAGCTCAGGTACGGGGCCAGCGGGCCCTCCTCCGAGGCGCTGCGGAAGGCGGCGTTGACCTCCTCCACCGATGCCTCGCGGGCCAGGGTGACGGTCAGGTCGGTGGCGGAACCCGTCGGGACCGGTACGCGCATGGCGTAGCCGTCGAGCTTGCCCTTGAGCTCCGGGAGCACGAGGCCGATGGCCTTGGCGGCTCCGGTCGAGGTGGGGACCATGTTCAGGGCTGCGGCACGGGCACGGCGGGGGTCCTTGTGCGGGCCGTCCTGCAGGTTCTGGTCGGCGGTGTAGGCGTGGATGGTGGTCATCAGGCCATCCACAATGCCGAACTGGTCATTGAGGACCTTGGCCACGGGGCCGAGGCAGTTGGTGGTGCAGGAGGCGTTGGAGATGATGTGGTGCTTCTCCGGGTCGTACCGCCCGTCGTTGACGCCCATCACGATGGTGAGGTCCTCGCCCTTGGCTGGGGCAGAGATGATGACCTTCTTGGCACCGGCTTCGAGGTGTTTGCGCGCCCCATCGGCCTTGGTGAAGATGCCGGTGGATTCGATGGCGATGTCGACTCCGAGCTCGCCCCAGCCCAGGTGGGCGGGATCCTTCTCGGAGAGAATGCGGATCCGCTGGTTGCCGACGACCAGGAAGTTTCCGTCGACCGTGACGTCTTCGGCCAGGCGGCCCATGACGGAGTCGTACTT
This sequence comes from Arthrobacter sp. ASL1, assembly GCF_056680475.1. Taxonomy (NCBI): domain Bacteria; kingdom Bacillati; phylum Actinomycetota; class Actinomycetes; order Micrococcales; family Micrococcaceae; genus Arthrobacter; species Arthrobacter sp. ASL1. Next base: position 152,808 of record NZ_CM155284.1, on the reverse strand, counting down.
GAGCAGCATGGCCAGGCTGTCGATGTGGGCCAGGTCGTTGATGGCGACGATCTCGAGGTCTGCCTGGTTCATGAGCGCGGCGCGCAGGTAGTTGCGGCCGATGCGTCCGAAGCCATTGATGCCAACACGGGTAGTCACGTGAGTATTCTCCTTGCCGGGTGGTAGCCACCACCGTGCTCCAAATAAGGAGAGATTGACGCGGGGTGGCATTGCTGGTGATGGGACACCCCGTTGTGTCGTTGGCCGGTGGGCCGGCCGGTCCCGCGGGCTCCCGATCCGGGGAAAACCGGATACGGGGCCCGCGGGAACCGTTGACCACATCCTACGCCATCTGGCGCCAGATGTGTGAGCAATCTAACTTGCCCTTGTCCCCCGGGCCGCTCGGACCAGGGGGGTTGCTGCTACTTGCCCGGAACGACCAGGACCTTGGCCCCGGAACGTGCGGCGGCGAATCGTGCCGAGACGTCGGCCCAGTTCACGATGTTCCAGAAGGCCTTGACGTAGTCGGCCTTGACGTTCTGGTAGTCCAGGTAGAAGGCGTGCTCCCACATGTCCAGCATGAGCAGCGGGGTGGTCGCCACGGGGACGCCGTTCTGCTGGTCGTACATCTGCTCGATGACGATGTTCCCGCCGAGGGGCTCGTAGGCCAGGATGGCCCAACCGGATCCCTGGATGGTGGTGGCGGCACTGGTGAAGTGGTCGCGGAAGGCATCGAAGGAACCAAAGGCATCGTCGATGGCAGCGGCCAGTTCGCCCTCGGGCTTGTCGCCACCCTCCGGGGACAGGTTGTTCCAGAAGATCGAGTGGTTGACGTGGCCACCGAGGTTGAACTGCAGGTCCTTGGACAGCTTGGCGGCGCCGGCGGCGTCACCCTTGTCGCGTGCCTCGGCCATCTTGTCCAGTGCGGTGTTGGCACCGGTGACGTAGGCGTTGTGGTGCTTGCTGTGGTGCAGCTCCATGATGCGCGCGGAAATGTGCGGCTCCAGTGCGGCGTAGTCATACGGCAGCTCGGGAAGTTCGTACTTGACCATGTTCTCCTCCATTCGTCGTGCACGTCCGGGGGCCGGACGTGCTGGTGGGTAATGCATCCCGGCCCTGGGGCGCGGAAATCCAGCGGCAAAAATCAGCCGTCGAGCATATCTGCTGTAACGCTTGCCTCCGTGCCGGGTATTCCCAGCTCAGTGGCACGACGGTCGGCCATCGCCAAGAGGCGGCGGATCCGGCCGGCGATGGCGTCCTTGGTCATCGGCGGATCGGCGAGGTGCCCGAGTTCGTCCAGGCTGGCCTGCTTGTGGGCGACCCGCAACTGGCCTGCATACTGCAGATGGTCCGGGACGTCGTCGCCGAGGATCTCCAGGGCGCGTTCGACGCGGGCGCCGGCGGCGACGGCCGCTTGGGCGGAGCGGCGCAGGTTGGCGTCGTCGAAGTTTGCCAGGCGGTTGGCCGTCGCCCGGACCTCCTTGCGCATCCGGCGTTCCTCCCACACCAGCAGGGTGTCGTGGGCGCCCATGCGGGTGAGCAGGGCCGCGATGCTGTCCCCGTCACGGATGACGACGCGGTCGACGCCGCGCACCTCACGGGCCTTGGCCACGATGTCCAGCCGCCGGGCTGCCCCGACCAGGGCCAGGGCCGCTTCCGGGCCCGGGCAGGTGACCTCGAGGGCGGATGAGCGCCCCGGCTCGGTGAGCGAGCCGTGGGCCAGGAAGGCACCACGCCAGACCGCTTCCGCGTCACCGGCGGAACCGTTGACGATCACGGAGGGCAGTCCGCGGACGGGTCTGCCCCGGCCGTCGAGCAGGCCGGTCTGGCGCGCCAGGGATTCGCCCTCGCGGACGACCCTGACGACGTAGCGGCTGCCGCGGCGGAGTCCGCCACCGGAGACGACGATGATCTCGGCAGTGTGGCCGTAGACCTCGGCGATGGCCTGCCGCAGGCGACGGGCCGTCGCGGCGAGGTCGACCTCCGCCTCGATGACGATGCGTCCGGAGATGATGTGCAGTCCCCCGGCAAAGCGCAGGGTTGCCGACACTTCGGCTTTACGGACAGAGGACTTCTTGATGTCCAGCCGGGACAGCTCGTCCTTGACCGAGGCTGTCAGTGCCATGGCTTCTCTTCCTCACTTCGCATTGGATTGCGGGCGAACGTCTCGAAGACGTCCTGATACTCCGCCGCCAGCCGCAGGGGCTCGTGGACGGCTCGATCATGCCCACTAGCCACCTTACCGAAAAAGCATTCGGCACCCAGCCGCCGGGCTGCCGCGGTGAACGCCGCCTGGTCATCGATGCACGACGGATCGGCCAGTACCGCGTCGATGCGCAGGTCCGGAGCGTACCGGGCAATCACGTCAAGGTGGCCAGCCGCGGTCAGGCCGGCGGTCTCCCCCGTATCCATCGCGAGGTTCATGGTCAGCAACCGGCGGGCGGGGGTGTTCTGCAGGGCCTCTCGCACCTCGGGCAGGAGCAGGTGCGGCAACACCGAGGTGTACCAGGACCCCGGGCCGAGGATGATCCAGTCCGCGAGCTCGATGGCTTCGAGGGCCTCGGGACAGGCGGAGGCATCGGTGGGCGTGAGCGTCACGTTGTTGACCAACGTGTCGTGGCCCGCGGCTGCCAGAGCGGCCTGGCCCTCGATCCGGCGTCGGACCAGGCTGCCGTTGTCGGCCGTGGTGAGCACTTCGCCGGAGATGTTCAGCGGGACGGCGCTCATCGGCAGGACGGCGCCCCGGGCGCCGAGCAGTGCCCCGGCCCAGCGCAGCCCGGCCACCGCGTCCCCGAGGAGCTCCCAGAGGGTCACGATGAGCAGGTTGCCCAGGGCATGGTTGTCCAGCGAGCTCTCGGCCCCGTCTACCGCCTTGAAGCGGTGCTGCATGACATCACGCCAGGTGCGTCCCCAGTCGGACTCGTCACAGAGCGCGGCCAGGGCCATGCGCAGGTCCCCCGGCGGCAGGACGCCGAGCTCGCGGCGCAGCCTCCCCGAGGAACCGCCGTCGTCGGCGACGGTGACGATGGCGGTGATGTCGTTGGTCAATCGGCGCAGTGCCGATAGGGAGGCGGCCAGCCCGTGGCCCCCGCCGAGGGCGGCGACCCGCGTGGCCGTCACGGTGTCCCCCGTGGCCCGCGGTGGAAGCATGGGCATCTGGCCCGTCAGGAAGGTCACAGCGGCTACTCCCGGCCCAGGTCGCGGTGGTTGACCAGCACGGTCACGTTGGGCACCTGGCGGAGGCGTCGGGCCATCTCCTCGGCCACCGCGACGGAGCGGTGCTTGCCCCCGGTGCAGCCGATGGCAATGGTCGCATAGTGCTTGTTTTCCCGGCGGTAACCATCCAGCACGGGATCGAGTGCCGCCAGGTAGTGGGTGATGAACTCGGCCGTTCCCTCGGCTTCCATCACGTAGTCGCTGACCACGGCGTCCTGGCCCGTGTGGGGGCGCAGCGCGGGCACCCAGTGCGGGTTGGGGATGAAGCGGACGTCGGCCAGGAAGTTGGCGTCGGTCGGCAACCCGTACTTGAATCCGAAGCTCATGACGTTCAGGCGCAGGACCACGGGGCCCGAATCGGAGAAGAGCTCGATGATCGACCGGCCCAGCGCATGGACGTTCAGCGGGGTCGTGTCGATGACGATCTCGGCGTTGTCCTTGATCTCGCGCATGACCTCGCGCTCGGCGGTGATGCCATCGGAGATCCGGCCATCGCCCTGCAGCGGGTGCGGCCGGCGGCCCTGTTCGAAACGGCGGATGAGCAGATCGTCGCTGGCGTCCAGGAACAGCACCCGGTACTTGACGCCGGCGGCACGCAGCTGGCCCAGATTTTCCCGCAGTTCGGCGAACAGGTCACGGCTGCGCACGTCCATGACAACGGCCAGCTTCGGGATCGACCCGGGGTTGCGGGCCACCAGGTCGGTGAGGGTCCGCAACAGCTGCGGGGGCAGGTTCTCCACGACGTACCAGCCCTGGTCCTCCAGGGCGTGGGCTGCGGTGGTCCGGCCGGCCCCGGACATGCCGGTCACCACCAGCATTTCTGACTCTTCGGGCTTGACGGTGCTCAGCTCGGTACTCATGATTTCAGTCTAGTCGGGATCGGGACCCGCTCGTTCCTCAGTCCAGCAGTTCGCCCGTGGCGGTGTTCACGGCGGGTTCCGCCCCGTCGTCGTGCCCCTCCCGATCCGCCGTGTCGGGGACCGCGAGGGCCTCGACCAGGTGCGCAGCGAGCCGTGGGCCCACGCCCTTGACCTGTTGGAAGTCCTCGGCACCGGCGGTACGCATGCGTTTGAGCGATCCGAAATGTTTGACGATGGCCTGACGTTTGGCCGGCCCGAGCCCCGGAACGTCGTCCAGCAGCGAGGTGGTCATCGCGGCGCTGCGCTTCTGCCGGTGGAAGGTGATGGCGAAGCGGTGGGCCTCGTCACGGATGCGCTGGAGCAGGTACAGCCCGTGGGAGGCGCGCGGCAGCACGACGGGGAACGGGTCCTCGGGCAGCCAGAGCTCCTCCAGCCGCTTGGCCAGCCCCGCGACGTAGACGTCGTCGATCCCCAGGTCCGTCAGGGCCTGCACGGCGGCGGCCACCTGCGGCGGCCCACCGTCGACCACCACGAGCGAGGGCGGGTAGGCGAACTTGCGCGGCGGTGCCTTCTCGCCGGATTCCTCGATGCTGATCTCGCCGCTGATGACCGGGGCCATGGCGGCCTGGTCGTCCAGGTAGTGGCGGAAGCGGCGGGTGATGACGTCATACATCGAGGCGGTGTCGTCGCGGGCCGCGTCGCCGGTGATGGAGAACTTGCGGTAGTCGGACTTCTTGGGCAGCCCGTCCTCGACGACGACCATGGACGCGACCACGTTGGTGCCCTGGACGTGGGAGATGTCGTAGCACTCGATGCGCATCAGCGGCACCGGCAGGCCCAGGGCCTCCTGCAGTTCCTGCAGGGCTGCGCTGCGGGTGGTGATGTCGGCGGCGCGGCGTGACTTGTGCAGGCGCAGCGACTGTTCCGCGTTGTCCCTGACCGTTCCCATGAGGGTGGCCTTCTCGCCGCGTTGCGGCACCCGCAGGTTCACCGCGGCCCCCCGCAACCCGCGCAGCCAGATCGCCAGCTCTTCCGGGTTTTCGGGTTCGACGGGGACGAGGACCTCGCGCGGGATCCTGTCGCCCCCGGTGTTCTCGCCGTAGACCTGCTGCAGCAGGTGCTCGATGAATTCGGGACCGCTGGTCTCCTCGACCTTTTCCACGACCCAGCCGCGTTGGCCGCGGATGCGTCCGTTGCGGACATGGAAGACCTGGACCGCCGCCTCGAGGTCGTCCTCGGCGACGGCGAAGATGTCCGCTTCGGTGTCCTCGGAGAGCACGACGGCGTTGCGCTCGAAGACGCGACGCAGGGCGGCGATGTCGTCGCGCAGCCGGGCCGCCTGCTCGTAGTCGAGTTCGGCGACCGCCGCCTTCATCTGGGACTCGAGGTCACGCATGAACCGGGTGCCCTCGCCGCCCATGAACTGGCAGAGCTCGTCGGCGAGCTTGCGGTGGTCCTCGGGGCTGATGCGTCCGACGCACGGCGCCGAGCACTTGTCGATGTAGCCGAGCAGGCAGGGCCTCCCGGATTGCTGGGCCCGACGGAAGATGCCGGCGCTGCAGGTGCGCACGGGGAAGACGCGGAGCAGGGTGTCGAGGGTTTCGCGGATCGCCTTCGCCGGGTAGAACGGCCCGAAGTACTTCACGTCCTTGCGCCGGTCCCCGCGCATGACCTGGGCACGGGGGAACTTCTCCCCCAGGGTGACCGCCAAGTAGGGGTAGGACTTGTCGTCGCGGAACATGATGTTGAACCGCGGGGCGTATTCCTTGATCCACGTGTACTCGAGCTGCAGGGCCTCGAGTTCGCTGCCGACGACCGTCCATTCGACGCTCGCCGCGGTGTGCACCATCGTGTGGGTCTTGGCCGCCAGCGTCGCCGGGTTGGCGAAATAGGAGTTCAGCCGCGAGCGGAGGTTCTTGGCCTTGCCGACATAGATGACCCGGGCTTGCGGGTCGCGGAAACGGTAGACGCCGGGACTGGTGGGTATTTCACCGGTCCGGGGGCGGTAGCTGGTGGGATCGGCCATGCGTTAACGCTACTCCGCGGAGGGCGACTGGTTGTAGTTGCCCGAGCGTTCCTGCCCGGTGATCGCGGCGATCGCGTCCACGATGGCGTCGGTGGCCTGGCGGCGCAGCGGCAGCGGGTGCTTGCGTCCGACATGGTCGAACTGCAGCGGCTTCCCGACGGTGAGCGTGAACTTGCGGGGGATGATCCGGTTGCTGCCGGCGGGCTGCAGGCGCTCGGTGCCCACCAGCCCGACCGGGACCACGGGTGCACCGGTCGACAGGGCGAGCCAGCCCACGCCGGTCCGGCCCCGGTAGAGCCGCCCGTCACGCGATCGGGTGCCCTCCGGGTAGATCCCGACGCCCTGCCCGTCCTCGAGCAGATCGACCAGCGCATCCAGTGCCGCCACGCTGGCCGCCTGCTCCCCGCGCTCGACGGGGATGGAGCCGACGGATTCGAAGAACGCCTTCATGACCCGGCCCTTGAGGCCGGGGGTGGTGAAGTATTCGGCCTTGGCGAAGAACGCGACGGGCCGCGGGCAGATGGCCTGGATGATGATGCTGTCCAGGAACGAGAGGTGGTTCGAGGCCACGATGAACGGGCCCTCGGTCGGGACGTTTTCCAACCCGGTGATGTCGGGACGGCATAGCGTGTGGATCGTTCCGCGGAAACCGGCGCGGACCCCTTCGAACAGTTCCATCTACGCGGAACCATCGCGCAGGGCGTTGACGCTGGTGGCATCCGCGGCACCGAGCAGCCGTCCCAGTTCGGCGGGGGAATGCACGACGGCGGCAGCGCCTGCCGCCTCCAGCTCGCCGTCCGCGGCGAAGCCCCAGGAGACGCCGATGGCGGGCAGGCCGTTGGCGCGGGCACCCTCGATGTCGTGGAGCCGGTCCCCGACCATGACCGTGTGCTCCGGGCCCTGGCCGGTGGCATCCAGGGCGGCGGCGACGATATGCGGTTTGCCGCTGGTCCGGGTGGGGGCGGAGACCTCGTCGGGTGCCGAACCGTGGATGGTGTCGAAATAGCCGTCGAGCCCCTTCGCGGCCAGGAGCCGGCGGGCCAGCGGCTCGGGTTTGGAGGTGGCGACGGCCAGGATCCGACCCTCGTTCCGCAGCGCGACGAGCAGTTCTTCGATCCCCGGGTAGACGCGGCTGGCAGCCATGCCGTGGGCGGCATACTGTTCGCGGTAGTCGGCGATGACCTTCGGCAGCAGGACCTCGGTCATGCCGGGAATCGTCATGAGTCCGCTGGCCAGCGGGGGGCCGACCAGCGCATGCAGGTGTTCGTCGCCGGGGTGGGCGATGCCGTTGGCCAGCAGTGCGTGGAGTATGCCTCCGGTGATGCCGCCCGCCGGGTCGACCAGGGTGCCGTCGAGGTCGAGGAGTACGGCGCGGGCAGGAATCATCACCGCAATATTGTTGCACGAACCACCGTGCCGGGACGGCAACCATGCCCGCGGCGGAATACTCCGCAACGTCAGGCCCGCCGCCACGGGCGGCGCGGTATCGTCAGTCCACGACCCCGGCGAGGAAGCCGCCGGTGTGGCTGGCCTCGATCTTGGCGACCTGCTCCGGTGTCCCGGAGGCGATGACCTGGCCGCCTCCCGAACCGCCCTCGGGACCCAGGTCGATCACCCAGTCGGCGCTCTTGATGACATCGAGGTTGTGTTCGATGGTGATGACCGTGTTGCCCTTGTCCACGAGCCCCTGGAGGACGAGCAGCAGCTTGCGGATGTCCTCGAAGTGCAGGCCGGTCGTGGGCTCGTCGAGCACGTAGATGCTGCGTCCGTTGGAGCGCTTCTGCAGCTCCGACGCCAGCTTCACCCGCTGTGCCTCGCCGCCGGAGAGCGTCGTGGCCGGTTGCCCGAGCCGGACGTAACCCAGGCCGACGTCGACCAGCGTGTTCAGGTGCCGGGCAATCGGGGTGAATGCCGCGAAGAATTCGGCGGCCTCCTCGATCGGCATGTGCAGCACGTCCGAGATGGACTTGCCCTTGTAGTGCACCTCGAGGGTCTCGCGGTTGTACCGGGCGCCGTGGCAGACCTCGCAGGGCACGTAGACGTCCGGCAGGAAGTTCATCTCGATCTTCAGCGTTCCGTCGCCGGAACAGGCCTCGCAGCGGCCGCCCTTGACGTTGAAGGAGAACCGGCCCTGCAGGTAGCCGCGGACCTTCGCCTCGTTGGTCTCCGCGAAGAGCTTGCGCACATGGTCGAACACGCCGGTGTAGGTCGCCGGGTTGGAGCGGGGGGTGCGCCCGATCGGGCTCTGGTCCACGTGGACCACCTTGTCGAGCTGCTCGAGGCCCTCGACCCGGGTGTGGCGACCGGCCACCTGCTTGGCGCCGTTGAGCTTGTTGGCCATGACCTTGTAGAGGATGTCGTTGACCAGCGTGGACTTGCCCGAACCGCTGACCCCCGTGACGGCGGTGAAGACGCCGAGCGGGAACTTCACGGTGAGTTCCTGCAGGTTGTTCTCGCGGGCACCGACCACGGTGACCTGGCGCTTGCGGTCCACCTTGCGCCGCTTGGTGGGCAGGTCGATCTTCCGGCGCCCCGAGAGGTAGTCGCCGGTCAGCGATTCGGTGTTGGCCAGCAGCCCCTCCAGGGAACCGGAGTGCACGACGGAACCGCCGTGTTCGCCGGCTCCGGGGCCGATGTCCACGATCCAGTCGGCCTGGTGGATGGTGTCCTCGTCGTGTTCGACGACGATGAGCGTGTTCCCGAGGTCGCGCAGCCGGTTCAGGGTCTCGATGAGGCGCCGGTTGTCCCGTTGGTGCAGGCCGATGGAGGGTTCGTCCAGGACGTAGAGCACCCCGACAAGGCCGGAGCCGATCTGGGTAGCCAGGCGGATCCGCTGCGCCTCGCCGCCGGAGAGGGTCCCCGCGGCGCGTTCCAGGTTCAGGTATTCGAGGCCGACGTCGAGCAGGAAGCGCAGCCGCGCCTGGATCTCGATGAGGACCTGGTGGGCGATCTGCTTTTCGCGGCCGGTCAGTGTCAACCCGTTCAGGAATTCCGAGCAGTCGCGCATGGGCATTGCCGAGACCTCGGCAATGGACTTGCCGTTGATCAGCACGGACAGGGACGCGGGGTTCAACCGGGCGCCGTTGCACTCGGGGCAGGGGATCTGCCGCATGTACTCCTCGTACCGGTCCCGCGCGTGGTCGGACTCGGTCTCCTGGTGCTTGCGGTGGATGTACTGGATGACACCTTCGAATCCGGTGCTGTACTTGCGTTCGCGGCCGAAGCGGTTGCGGTATTGGACGACGACCTTGTGGTCCTTGCCATTGAGGATGGCCTCGCGCTGCTTGTCCGTGAGCTTGCGCCACGGGGTCTCCAGGTCGAACTTCAGGTCCTTGGCCAAGCCGGCCAACAGCCGGTTCCAGTATTCCGTGGTGGCGGTCCCCAGCGACCAGGGGGCGATGGTCCCCTCGGCCAACGACTTGGACGGGTCCGGGATGACGAGTTCCTCGTCGACCTCGAGCCGCGTGCCGATGCCGGTGCAGGCGGGGCAGGCGCCGAACGGGTTGTTGAAGGAGAACGAGCGTGGCTCGATTTCGTCGATGGCCAGCGGGTGCTCATTCGGGCAGGCGAGGTGCTCGGAGAAGGCCCGGACCCGCCCCTCATCGTCGTCGGGCAGGTCCACGAAGTCCGCCAGTACGCGTCCGTCGGCCAGCCCGAGGGCGGTTTCGATGGAGTCCGTGAGGCGTTGGCGGATGCCGTCCTTGGCCACGAGCCGGTCGATGACGACCTCGATGGTGTGCTTGTACTGCTTGCCCAGCTTGGGAGGGTCGCTGAGCTGGATTGTTTCCCCATCGACCCGGGCGCGGGCGTAGCCCTTGACGGCCAGCTCCTTGAAGAGGTCGACGAACTCGCCCTTGCGGCCGCGCACGACCGGGGCGAGGATCTGGAACCGCGTCCCGTCCTCGAGTTCAAGGAGCTGGTCGACGATCGCCTGGGGCGTCTGCCGCGTGACGGCTTCGCCACAGACCGGGCAGTAGGGCCTGCCGACGCGGGCCCACAGCAGACGCATGTAGTCGTAGATCTCCGTGATCGTGCCGACGGTGGAGCGGGGGTTCTTCGAGGTCGACTTCTGGTCGATCGACACCGCGGGCGAGAGGCCCTCGATGAAATCCACATCCGGCTTGTCGACCTGGCCCAGGAACTGCCGGGCGTAGGCGGAGAGCGATTCGACATAGCGGCGCTGGCCCTCGGCGAAGATGGTGTCGAACGCCAGCGAGGACTTCCCTGAGCCGGAAAGACCAGTGAAGACGATCATGGCGTCGCGGGGAAGGTCGAGATCGACGTTGCGCAGATTGTGCTCGCGAGCCCCCTTCACCACGAGGCGGGACTGGTCGTGAGCGCGCACGGCCGACGGGTCGGTATCTGCTTCTAGAGCGCTGGGGGTAATAGCCACGTGTTGATGGTAGTCGAAAACTCGTTCGAATACACGTTCTAGTGCCGGTCGCTTTCCCGGGATTCCGGGCCTATCTGCGCGCGGTGTTCACTGCCCGCGGAAGGCAGCCCGGACGAATTCCAGGGTCCGGCCCTCGTCAACGCCCCATTGCCGTGCGTGCTGCACGAGTTCTGTTGCCGCCCCTGCCAGCCGCCGGTCCGCCTCGGACCCCGTGGCGAGGACCACGGTGCCGTGGCGGCCTCGCGTCTCCACGACCCCGGCCTGCTCCAATTCGCGATAGGACCTGGCCACCGTGTTGACGGCCACCCCGAGTCGTCCGGCGAGCGCCCGGACGGAGGTGAGCCGGGTCCCGGGGACGAGACGACCCGAGGCGATGGCGTCGAGGACCTGCTGGCGTATCTGGTCATAGGGGTTGGCGGTCGCGTCCTTGCGGATCTCGACAAAGGCCAGCACATCGTCGTCGTTCACTATGGCTCCTCGGGTGTCCCGGCCATTGCCGGGCCGTGGGTGTGGGTGCATCCACAGTACCCGGGCACCTAGCAGGGGTATGGCCCCGCACCCTAGGCTGGGCACCATGAGCACCCAAAACTCCCTGCTGCACGACCTGGCGGACGTCACGATCCGCAGCACCTCGGTTTCCTCCATGGCCAACAACGCCTATCTGATCACCCACAAGCAGACTGGGGCGCAGGTGCTCATCGACGCCGCAGATGACGCCCCGGCATTGCGCCGCATGCTCGCCGATGCCGCGGATGATGCCCCCGTCGCACCGAAACTGTCACTGATCGCCACCACCCACCAGCACTGGGACCACATCCGGGCGCTGAAGGAACTAGCGGTCGAGACCGGTGTGCGCACCGCGGCCGGCACGGCTGACGCCGACGGGATTCGCGATCAGGTGGGCGTCGAGATCGACGTGACGCTGGACCACGGCGACGTGGGCTCCTTCGAGGGGTTCGACCTCACCGCAGTCCACCTGCGCGGCCACACCCCGGGCTCGATCGCCTACGTCTACCGGGACCCGGCTGGCCCCACCCACATCTTCAGCGGCGACAGCCTCTTCCCCGGGGGCGTCGGCAATACCGAGAAGGACCCGGCGCGTTTCGCTTCCCTGTACGACGACGTCGTGAACCGGATGTTCGTGCCCTACGCGGATGACACGCTGGTCCACCCCGGCCATGGGGAAGGTACGACCCTGGGCGCCGAGCGCCCCCATCTGACGGAATGGCGGGAGCGCGGCTGGTAGCCCCGGCGACTGCCGGAGGCGCGCCTACTCCATGTGTTCTTCGCGTATTTCGCCGAAGGGGATCTTTTCCGAAGTCATGGCGTGGACCGCTGTCCCCATGAAGCGCACCAGCACCCCGGTGTTGCCCTCCGCCACTGATTCGAGCAGAACGGGACGCAGTGTGCCGATCTGTCGCTCCGGCGCGGCATCGAGGTATTTCTGGTAGGCGGCGGGAAGGATGTGGTCCACGGCGGTCTCCTGGTGGTCATGGTCGGTCCGTACCTTCGGCTTTACCACCGGGAGGAGCCGAAAAGAAGAGGTGCGATCCAGGTCATGGATCCACGGTCTGACCGCCGGGAATCAGCGGACGTTGGCCTTCTGCCCGACCATGAAGATCCGCCGGAAGGGGAAGACCGTCAGCTGCTCCCCCTCGGGGCCGGCGAACGGCGGGTAGGCCTCCCGGACCAGGGCGGCGTACTCGGCCTCGAACTCCCTCGCGTCCTGCTCCCCCAGGACCGACAAGATCGGGCGCAGAGCCGTTCCCCGCACCCACTCCAACACCGGGTCCGTGCCCTGCAGCATCTGGGAATAGGTCGTCTCCCACACATCGGCCTCGAAACCGTGGTCGAGGAGCAGCCGCAGGTACGTCTCCGGTTCGGCGGTCGCATCCTTGCGCAGCGTCAGACCCTCCAGCCGGGCCGTCCAATGCGGGCGACCCGCGAGATCCCGCATGAGCGCATGGGAGGGGGCACCGAAGTTCCCCGGCACCTGGGCCGCGAACCACGCCCCCGGCTCCAGGGCACCCAGCCAGCCGGCCATCAGCTCGCGATGTCCCGGGATCCACTGCAGCATGGCATTGCTGACCAGCACGTCGGTTCCCGGTTCGGGCATCCACGTCATTGCGTCGGACTCGGCAAACGCCAGGTTTGACTGCCGGTGGTCGGCGGCGGCACTGGCGATCATTTCGGCCGAGGCATCCAGCCCCGTCACTTCTGCTTTCGGCCACCGGTCGGCGAGCGCCGCGGTGAGCGGGCCGGGGCCGCAGCCCAGGTCGACGACCTTCCGGGGCGACGCCGCGTCGATGCGCTGGGTCAATTCGAAGAAGGGCCGGTCCCGGTGGGAGGCGAACTGCACGTATTTGGCGGGGTTCCATTTCATGGACCAACAGTACCGATCGGCTCAAGCCAAGGCATTCCGCCCTGGCGGTCATGGCTGCCCTCCGGATGATGTCGCCGTGGCGGGCTGAAGCGTCGGTGGTCGCGCTGTCGGATGCGTCGATATCGGCGATTATCAGAGTGTTACCTCATTGAACCAGCCCGTCCGTGGGCGCATGATGACATCGCTGGAGCCGTCCGCCTTCACGGGCTTGAGTTTCCGCCGGTCTTTTCGCCACCGCTCATCCCCTGTCCCTTGAGAACGCCATGGAACGTGTCAGGAGTATGCGGCTGACTCCATATCCCGGCGCCTGCGATACAGGGCGTCGAGGATCTGCTCGGACGGGCCGCGTATGGACCAGGGCAAGGGAGCCCGCGCTCACCCCATCGTCCCTTCGGCCCTTCGCTGCCGTGGAGCCAAGGGATAGGTCTGATGCAACGGTGACCTCGGAAGACATCCCACCGTTGTCTGCCGTTCATGCGCGACGGAGAGAGTGGGGGAACCATGTCCACCCCACCGATTCAGGAGCAAAAACCATGGCCGTCCCCGTTTCCCGCCGCAACTTTCTCGGAGCCAGTGCAGGAGCCGCCGCCCTGGGGTTCGCATTCGCCGGCGCAGGCAGTCTCTCCCCCTTCGTCAGACCTGCCAACGCCGCAACGCGCAACGCCCTAGGTTACGGACCACTCGTTCCCGACCCCGAGGGCATTCTGGCGCTGCCCAAGGGCTTTTCCTACAAACTGGTCGCTCGATCCGGACAGACACGAACTGCGGACGGTGTGCACCCCTCCGATCCTGACGGCATTGGCGTCTTCGACGCCCCCGGTGGCAAGTCCGTGCTGATCTGTAACCACGAAAACAGTGGTTCCGAGCCCTTTCCCGTACCCGTTGTCGATGGGATCACCTACGACCCCGGGGCCACCGGTGGCACGTCCACCATCATTGTGGACGCGGAGGGCAACCGCGTAAGCCAGTACACCTCCGTTGCCGGGACCGACAACAACTGCGCGGGTGGCATCTCGCCCTGGGGTACCTGGCTGACCTGCGAGGAGACCGAGTCCCGTGCAGGCTCCGGTTCAAACACCAAGGACCACGGTTACGTGTTTGAAGTCGATCCCACGAGCCGTGCAGCGAATGTGGGTCGTTCCGCGATCCCGCTGAAATTCCTTGGCCGCTACTCTCACGAGGCCGTCGCCATCGACCCGGCCACGACCCAGATCTACCTGACCGAAGATGCCAGCAATCCCCATGGGCTGTACCTGCGCTGGACGCCGCCCGCGGGTTTTGCCGCCGGCAAGGGTTCACTCCACGCGCTTGCCCAGTCTGCAGGCGGCGACCGGGCCGGTCGATTGCAAGCCATGAAGTGCTTCCGTGGCTCGACCCATATCAAGGACCTTTCCGAAGCCACCCAGGTGGGTACCCGCCTCAAGGTCGAATGGATCGATGTGCCTGACCGAGATGCACGCACCACGTCCGTCCGCCAGCAGTTCACCAACGATCAGATCAGTAGGGCCCGCAAGCTGGAAGGACAGTGGTGGAGCGACGGCGGCGCATACTTCGTTTCCAGCTTCGCCCGCACCTCAGATGGTTCGGTCAACGAACACGACGGCCAAGTGTGGCATTACGATCCTGCCGCCGAAAGCATCACCCTGAAGACCATCTTCGGCGTCAACCCCGCTCCGGAACTGGACGGACATTTCGACGGTCCGGACAACATCACCGTGGCACCGCAGGGCGGGCTCATTCTGGCCGAGGACGGAAACGGCGTATCCCATCTGGTGGGCGTTACCGAACAAGGTAAGTCCTACCCGCTAGCACGCAACGAGTTCAACGATTCGGAGTTCTGCGGCCCCGCATTTAGCACGGATGGCAGGTGGCTCTTCGCCAATATCCAGTCCCCCGGCTTCACGCTCGCGATCACCGGACCCTGGACCCGCCCGTCGAACGCGGCTGCCTCCGAAAGCAGGTAACTCCCGCCGTTTGGGCGCCGTAGGTTCCTCACGGTCAATGGAGGGACCTACGGCGCCATGCGATCCAACGCCAACCCCTCGGCAGCGATGCTCCCGGAAGTACCGTCGCGTCCAAGTCCTCGTTTGCCCCTCTTACAGCGGGTGGACGGGTGCGGCCGCTCAACGATTCGACGATCACGAACAGGCCGGGAGGCGCTCTTCCTGTTTCTGGAGGAAAACGCAGACAGCGACCAGCTATCGCCGTGACGCCTGATCAACGCCACTACTGGCAGCCGCGGCACGACCGGGGCCCTCGGCAACGGGCCTTTTGCCCCATCGATAGTCCGCTGGCGATCGCGCACCCGTCGCGAACAGCGTCGCGCCATGCCCACACATCTCCACGGATCCGCGACCACTGCGCCGTCGTGGCCCGCGGGCGATAGGCTGGATCCACCATGAAACTCACTGAGCTCCTGCCCGACACGCCACCGCGCGGGGCGACCGCCGAATCCACCTACGCCTCGTTCCTGACCTGGACCGAGGATCGCGGCATCGCCCTCTATCCGGCGCAGGACGAGGCGGTGATGGAGATCGTCGAGGGCAACAACGTCATCCTGGCCACCCCGACGGGGTCGGGGAAGTCATTGGTGGCGGTCGCCGCGCACTTCCACGCGCTGGCCAGGGGCGAACGGAGCTACTACACGGCCCCGATCAAGGCGTTGGTCTCCGAGAAGTTCTTCGCACTGTGCGAGATCTTCGGCGCCGAGAACGTCGGCATGGTCACCGGTGATTCCTCGGTCAACCAGGACGCCCCGATCATCTGCTGCACCGCGGAAATCCTGGCCAACGTGGCTCTCCGTGAGGGGGAAAACGCGGACTTGGGCCCGGTCGTGATGGACGAGTTCCACTTCTACTCGGACCCGCAGCGCGGCTGGGCGTGGCAGGTCCCCCTACTGGAATTGCCCCAGGCCCAGTTCCTGCTGATGTCCGCCACCCTGGGCGAGGTCACCCGCTTCGAGGACGAGCTCACGCTGCGTACCGGCCGGCAGACCACCACGGTGGCCAACGCCGAACGGCCGATCCCCCTGCACAACTACTACTCGGAAGAACCGGTCCAGGAAGCCATGGAGGAGCTGCTGGCCACCAACCAGTCCCCCGTCTACGTGGTGCACTTCAGCCAGCTCGAGGCCATCGACCGCGCGCAGTCGCTGATGAGCATCAACGTCTGCACCCGGGAGGAAAAGGACCGGATCTCCGAGCTCATCGCCGGGTTCCGCTTCGCCACCGGCTTCGGCAAGACCCTGAACCGCCTGGTCCGCCACGGGATCGGCGTCCACCACGCGGGCATGCTGCCCAAGTACCGCCGCCTGGTCGAACAGCTCGCCCAGGCCGGGCTGCTCAAGGTGATCTGCGGAACCGACACCCTGGGCGTGGGAATCAACGTCCCGATCCGCACGGTCATGCTCACTGCACTGTCCAAGTACGACGGCGTACGCACCCGGCCGCTCAATGCCCGCGAATTCCACCAGATCGCCGGCCGTGCCGGACGGGCCGGCTACGACACCGCGGGAACGGTGGTGGTCCAGGCCCCGGAGTTCGCCATCGAGAACAAGAAGTCCATGACCAAGGCGGTCGCCAAGTTCGGCGACGACCAGAAGAAGCTGCGCCAGGTCGTGAAGAAGAAGCCACCGCAGGGCTTCGTCTCCTGGTCGGAGAAGACCTTCGACAAGATGGTGACCTCCACGCCTGAACCCTTGAGCTCATCGTTCACCGTCACCCACTCCATGCTGCTCAATCTGCTGGAGCGGCCCGGCAACTCCTTCGTCGCAGCCCGGCGACTGCTCACCGAGAACCACGAACCGCCGGCACGGCAACGTGTCCTGCTCCGGCGGGCCTTGGGCATCCTGCGCGAGCTGTTGGCCACCGGTGTGGTGGAGCGCCTCTCCGAGCCCGACGAGCACGGCAACCTGCTGCGCCTGACCGTTGACCTGCAGCAGAACTTCGCCCTGAACCAGCCGCTCTCCCCGTTCGCCATGGCCAGCCTGGAACTGCTGGACCGCGAGGCCCCCACCTATGCCCTCGATGTGGTCTCCATCATCGAGGCCACCCTGGAAAAGCCCCGCCAAGTGCTCAACGCCCAGGAGAAGAAGGCCCGGGGCGAAGCCGTCGCGGCCATGAAGGCCGAGGGCATGGAATACGAGGCGCGGATGAACGCGCTGGACGAGGTCACCTACGCGCAGCCGCTGGCCGAGATGCTGGGCGAGGCATTCGAGACGTACCGGCAGGGCGCACCGTGGTTGGGCGACTTCGAGTTGTCCCCCAAGTCCGTGGTGCGCGACATGTACGAGCGGGCCATGTCCTTCGGCGAGTACATCCAGTTCTACTCTCTGGCACGCTCCGAGGGCATCCTGCTGCGCTACCTCACGGACGCGTTCAAGGCCCTGCGCCAGACGGTCCCCCGCGATGCATTGCGTGAAGACCTGGAGGACCTCATCGAGTGGCTCGGCGAACTTGTCCGGCAAACGGACTCCTCACTGCTCGACGAGTGGGAGAAGCTCTCCCAGGGCGAGCTGCCCGACGACATGGCCGCTGAGATCACGCCGCCGGCACCGGAGCGGTTGACCTCCAACGAGCGGGCCTTCCGCGTGATGGTCCGCAACGAGATGTTCCGGCGGGTCCAGCTCTTCGCAGATGAACAGGACGGGACACTCGGGGACCTCGATGGCCACAACGGGTTCAACGCAGATGCCTGGGCCAACGCCATGGACGCCTACTTCGACGAACACGATGACATCGACGACGGTCCGGCGGCACGCGGCCCCCAGCTGCTGATCATCACCCCGACGAGGACCGAGTGGAAGATCCGGCAGATCTTCAAGGACCCCGCCGGGAACAACGACTGGGGCATCGACGCAGTGGTCAACCTGGCGGACTCCGACGAGACCGGCTCCGCAGTGGTCACCGTGACGGGCGTCGGCCGGCTGGGCTGAGGCACCGCTGCGGTCACGGCAGGAGTGCCACCAGCGGCTCCGTCCGGGTCCGCGCGATGTCGATGGCCGGCAGCATGATCCCCAGGAACGCGTAGAGGGAGATCGGCACACACAGCAGCCATTCACGCCACGACCCGGCAGTGCCCAACACGGGGATTGACAGCCGGCCGCTCCTGCGCCAGATGTGCCGCAGAACCGGGAGCCGGCGCACCATGCGCGGCGCCCGGATCTTCAGCGGCCAGATGAGGTTGCAGCCGCCGACGGTCAGCAGGTCCCCCGCGATATGCGTCGCGGTGCCCAGCAGCATGGCGAGCACGAACCAGTACTGCTCTTCGGGGGCGAAGAGCGCCACGAAGGCACCGGCGGGAATCGAGACCAGCCACGGCAGACGCCGCATGGAGTCCGGGATGAACTTCAGGGCCTTCAGCGCAAACGCGATGAGCAGGACCGCAGACAGTCCGGCACCGGGAAAGACCGTGCCGTAGCGCGGGAGTTCGATCTGCCACAGCCCCAGCAGGTAGGCGATCCCGGTGAAGACCACGATACCGAACAGGGAATGGGTCCCGTTGCGGTGCCCACCGGCCACCTCCCCGATCCCGGCACAGACGACGTTGGAGACCGGCGGCAGGGACTGGGCAATGGTGGCGTGCCGATGGTCGGCATCGGGCAGCAAGGCCGCCCCCGCGCAGGCCATGGCGCCGGCGAGGACCCCCGCGGGGGTGACATCGAGCAGCCCGAACCCCAGCGGCATCTGGGCGGGCAGGATGGCAAAGCGCTCGGCCAGCGGCCCCCAGGCGATGACGGGCTGCGTGGTGGCGGCAATCCAGACGGCGGCACCGCTGGCTGCATGATGTCCTCCCATCATGGGCGGAGGCTCGCTTTCGCTCGAAATATTGGCCGGACACGCGGTGGCCGACCCCGTCCCCCCGGGGAGGCCACCGCGCGTTCCCACCCTAGGCACCGTCACCGACAAGTCGGAGCCGCCGCGCGCCGTCGTGCCCGGTAGTGTTGATCACATGACCGCCCTGATGCACCGCGTGGCAGCCACCCACGAATTCCGCGGCCTGCGCGCCGTCGAACACTATTTCACCGTTCCCCTCGACCATGCCCGCCCGGGCGGGGAATCGATCACCGTCTTCGCCCGCGAAATCAGCTCACTCGACCATGAGGTTCCCGATGCGCTGCCATGGCTGCTCTACCTGCAGGGCGGTCCCGGCGGACAGGGCCCCCGGGTGTCCAGCCTGACCGGCTGGATGGCCGAGGCAGCCAAGACGTTCCGCATCCTGCTGCTGGACCAGCGCGGCACGGGCCTGAGCACCCCGGCCAACCGGCAATCCCTGCCGCTGCGTGGCGACGCCGCCGCCCAGGCCTCCTATCTTGCGCACTTCCGGGCCGACTCGATCGTGCACGACGCCGAAGCCATCCGGGCCACCCTGGGCATCACCTCGTGGAGCACCTTCGGGCAGAGCTACGGCGGCTTCTGCACGCTCACCTATCTCTCGCAGGCCCCCGAGGGCCTGGACCGCTGTCTGGTCACCGGCGGCCTCGGCCCCCTGCAGGGGCGCCCCGAGGACGTCTACCGTGCCACCTACGCCCGCATGGCCGCCCGGAACGCCGAGTACTTCACGCGCTACCCGGAGGACCGGATCGTGCTGAACCGGATCATGCGCCACGTCGAGCAGGAGCACGAACTGCTTCCCGACGGCCGCCGGATCACCGGGGGCCTGGTCCAGATGCTCGGGCAGTTCCTGGGCGGCAACACGCGCATGGACCAGCTCCACTACGTCTTCGAATCAGCGTTCATCCCCACCCCGGCCGGCCCGCGGCTCTCCGACGCCTTTGCCGACGTCCTGTCCCATCAGGCGAGCCGGGCCGCAAACCCGCTCTACGCCCTGATGCACGAATCGATCTACGCCCAGGGGCACGCCACCGGCTGGGCAGCCGAACGCGTCGCCGCCGAATTCCCGGCCTTCGACCCCACGTCCACCGAACCACTGTTGACCGGCGAGATGGTCTACAGCTGGTACTTCCGGGATGATCCCGCACTGCGGCCGTTGGAAGACGTGGCCCGGATCCTGGCCGAACGCGCGGATTGGCCGAAACTATACGACGTCGGACAGCTTGCCTCCAACGCGGTGCCGGTGGCGGCCGCGGTGTACACCGACGACGTCTACGTGGACCGGGACATCAGCCGGGCCACGGCCGAGCGGGTCCGCGGACTCCAGGTCTGGGAGACCGCCGACTTCCACCATGACGGGATCGCCGACGAGGGGGCCGACATCTTTGCCCGGCTGTTGAGCATGACCACTCCCGGGGAACGCGCCGACTAGTCGGCCACGTCGGCACCGCGCGCCGGGGAAGCGGCGGCGGCGTGCACGTCTGTTCCCGGCCGGCGGGCGTGCCACACTGCGATGGTGGCCACAAGCAGCACCACCACCAGGCAGCCCAAACCGAGCCCGCGGAACCCGATGAGGGCGAGCACCACCCCGGATCCCGCGGCGCCGAGCGCCCCGGCAACGCCCATCAACGCATCGGATAGCCCCTGGATGGGGACCCGGTGGCCGGCGGCGACGCTTTCGGCGACGAAGGCAGACCCCGCGATCGTCGATATCGACCAGCCGATCCCGAGCAGCACGAGTCCGGTGGTGACCGCCGGCGTGTGGGAGGCGCCCAGTCCGGCGGTCAGCAGTGCCGCGACCAGGACCGCGTCGCCGATGAGCATCGTGGTGATCCGTCCGCGCCGGTCGGCCAGCAGCCCGACCAGTGGAGAGAGCGCGTACATGCCCGCGATATGCAATGAGATGGTGAATCCGATCAGCACCAGCACGTCCAGGCTGGGATGGTGCCCGGTCATGGCGGTGCCCCCGCCGGAGGCCAGGGCGTCGAGGTCCTTCAGGTGAACGGGCGTCATCGACATCACGGCCACCATGACCAGGTGGGATGCGGTGATGGTCAGGACGCCCAGCCGGGCTGCCGGGTTGGCCCGCAGGATCGCCAGTCCGCCGCGGATCGCCGAAGGGGCGGGACCCTGTACTCCCCCCGCGGCCCGCTCGGCCCTGACCATGGACAGCGGGTCGGGCCGTAGCCCGATATTGAGCACGACGACGGAGAGCAGCATCCCGGTCAACGAAAACAGGAACGGACCACTCATCTCCGGCAGCCCGAGCCGCGCCCCCAGTGCGGCGCCGGGCCCGATCAGGTTGGGGCCCGCCACGGCTCCGATCGTGATGGCCCAGACGACCAGGCCCAGGTCGCGGGCCCTGCTCTGGGGTGCTGCGAGGTCCGTCGCGGCAAAGCGGGCCTGCAGGTTCGCGGCGTTGCCGACCCCCAGCAGTGCCGCGGAGACCAGGAGGAGCCCGATGCTGCCCACGACCGGTGTCAGGGCCATGCCGACGGCGCCGAGGGCGGCGATCAGCAAGCCGGTGGATAGCGCAATGCGCCGTCCCCGGCGGATGGCCATTCCGGCCAACGGCAGGGCGGTGACGGCTCCGGCCACGGAGATCGCCATGGTCGGAGCCCCGGCGAATGCGTTGCTGTCGGTCAGCTCCACGGCCATCAGCGACCCCAGGGCCAGGCCGGAGCCGTTGCCGATGCCGCTGAGCAGCTGGGCCAACGACAGGGTCGTGACGACCCGGCGCTGCTGGCGGCGCACGACGGCGGATGGGTCGTCTGCCGCGGCGGTTTCGGTCACCCGAGCAGCCTACCAAGGGTCACGGCACTCGCCGATGGGGACCGCCGGGCATGGCAAAGGGCCCGGTCCATCGGTGAACTCGGACTGGTCACCGTGGTCCGGGCCCGTCAGGCCTATCCGTCCCGGGGAACGGGCCGCCGGCCGGAGGCTAGGAGTTGTTCTCCTGGTCCTCCCCGTTGCCCTGCTCGGCTGCTGCCTTCTCCTTGGCCTCTTGGGCCTCCGCGGCGGCGCGCTTGCCGGCCGGGCTCATCAGGCTGGCCACGGTGGCGACGACCAGGGTGCCGACGATGACGATCAGTGAGAAGCCGGTGCTGATGTCCGGCACCCAGAGGATGCCCTCGCCGCCGTTGATGAAGGGCAGCTCGTTCTCGTGCATGGCGTGGAAGATCAGCTTGACGCCGATGAAGGCGAGGATGATCGACAGCGCGTGCTTCAGGAAGATCAGGCGTTCCATCAACCCACCCAGCAGGAAGTAGAGCTGCCGCAGGCCCATGAGGGCGAAGATGTTCGCCGTGAACACGATGAACGCGCTTTGTGTCAGGCCGAAGATCGCCGGGATCGAGTCGACGGCGAACAGCAGGTCGGTCATCCCGATCGTGATGAAGACCATGACCATCGGCGTGAACATCCGCTTGCCGTCTATGGTGGTGCGCAGCTTGTTGCCGTCAAAGTTCTTGCTGACCGGCAGCTTGGCCGTCAGCTTCGAGACCAGCCCGCTTTCGCCCTCGTCTTCGTCGTCATCGCTGCCGGTGGCCTGCTTCCAGGCGGTCCACAGCAGGAAGATGCCGAAGATGTAGAAGATCCAGGTGAGGTTCTCGATGAGTGCCGCGCCGAGCAGGATGAAGATGCCGCGCAGGATCAGCGCGATGATGATGCCGAACATCAGCACTTCCTGCTGGTACTTCCGCGGTACGGAGAACCGGGCCATGATGATGATGAACACGAACAGGTTGTCCACGCTCAGGCTGTACTCGGTCACCCAACCGGCCACGAATTCCTGGCCGTAGTCCGGGCCGGCCTGCCACCACAACAGTCCGGCGAAGAGGATGGCCAGGGTCACGTAGAAGCCGACCCAGAGGCCGGCCTCCTTCATGGAGGGCTCATGCGGCCGCTTGACCACATAGAGCAGATCGAAGAGCAGGATCAGGCCGAGGGCCACGAACGAGATCACTTCGAATTGGATTGTCAGGTGTTCCGACACGGTAACCTTTCCGGGCGCGCTCGGCGCCGGCTGGGGATATGGGGCATGGCCGCAAGTCTCTCCGCCGACCCGGTCCCCGGGGCGGCCGCTGTGCCCGGCGGGGCATCGATGCCCCGCGTGTTGACGTCCACAGTGTTTGGGATACTCCCCTACGCTCCCGGAAATCCTACAGCATGGGGCCTACGCGTGGCCTGCCTGCTGCATCTGGCGCAGCTCCTTCTTCAGGTCCCCCACCTCGTCGCGCAGCCGGGCCGCCAATTCGAAGTGCAATTCGCCGGCGGCACCGTGCATCTGCTCGGTCAGCTGGGTGATCAGGTCCACGAGGTCCTCCGCCGGCGCAGCGGCCAGACCGTCGCGCCGGACCCCGGCCTCGGCCTGATGGGTCTTCGCAGTGGACTTGCGGGCGCCCTTGGCGAGCCGCTGGTTGTTCAGCAGTTCCTGGGTGTCGGCGTCCTCGCGGGCCAGCTGGTCGGT
Source organism: Arthrobacter sp. ASL1 (assembly GCF_056680475.1). Lineage (NCBI taxonomy): Bacteria > Bacillati > Actinomycetota > Actinomycetes > Micrococcales > Micrococcaceae > Arthrobacter > Arthrobacter sp. ASL1. The sequence continues at coordinate 129,652 of NZ_CM155284.1, read as the reverse complement.
GATGTCGGCGATCTTCTTGCGCAACGGCATGGGGTCCACGCCGCGCTCCTTGTTGTACGCCTCCTGGACCTCACGGCGACGGTTCGTCTCCTCGATGGCATGCGCCATGGAATCGGTGATCCGGTCCGCGTACATATGCACCTGCCCGGAGACATTGCGCGCGGCGCGGCCAATGGTCTGGATCAGCGAGGTGCTCGAGCGCAGGAATCCTTCCTTGTCCGCATCGAGGATGGCCACCAGCGAAACTTCGGGAAGGTCCAGACCCTCACGCAGCAGGTTGATGCCGACCAGCACGTCGAAGACGCCCATGCGCAGTTCGCGCAGCAGCTCCACGCGGCGCAGCGTGTCGACGTCGGAGTGCAGGTACTGGACCTTGACCCCGTGTTCGGTCAGGTAGTCGGTCAGGTCCTCGGCCATCCGCTTGGTCAAGGTGGTGACCAGGACGCGTTCGTTGTTTCCGGTCCGGGTGCGGATCTCCTCGAGCAGGTCGTCAATCTGCCCCTTGGTGGGCTTGACCACGATCTCCGGATCCAGCAGGCCGGTCGGGCGGATGATCTGCTGGACGACACCATCGGCCTTGCCCAACTCATATTTGCCCGGAGTGGCCGAGAGGTACACGGTCTGGCCGATGCGTTCGAGGAACTCGTCCCATTTCAGCGGCCGGTTGTCCATGGCGGAGGGCAGCCGGAAGCCGTGCTCGACCAGGGTCCGCTTGCGCGACATGTCCCCCTCGTACATGGCACCGATCTGCGGGATGGTCACATGGGACTCGTCCACGACCAACATGAAGTCGTCCGGGAAGTAGTCCAACAGGCAATGTGGGGCGGTCCCGGGGCCGCGGCCGTCGATGTGGCGCGAATAGTTCTCGATGCCGTTGCAGAAGCCCATCTGCTGCATCATCTCGAGGTCATAGGTGGTGCGCATGCGCAGGCGTTGGGCCTCCACCAGCTTGTTCTGGCCCTCGAGTTCGTTCAGCCGCACGCGCAGCTCATCCTCGATGTCGGTGATGGCCCGATTCATCCGTTCGGGCCCGGCGACATAGTGGCTGGCGGGGAAGACGTACATCTCCTCCTCCTCGCGGATCACGTCTCCGGTGAGCGGGTGCAGCGTATGGATCTGTTCGATCTCGTCGCCGAAGAATTCGATGCGCAGGGCTTGTTCCTCGTACATCGGGATGATCTCCACGGTGTCTCCGCGCACGCGGAAGGTCCCCCGGTGGAAGTCCATGTCGTTGCGGGCGTACTGCATGGAGACGAATTTGCGCAGCAGGTCGTCGCGGTTCATCTCCATGCCCTTGCGCAGGGTCACCATGCCGGCGACGTATTCTTCCGGCGTGCCCAGGCCGTAGATGCAGGAGACCGTGGCGACGACGATGACGTCGCGGCGGGTCAGCAGCGTGTTCGTGGCCGAGTGCCGCAGCCGTTCGACCTCCTCGTTGACCGAGGAGTCCTTTTCGATGAACGTATCGGTCTGCGGGACGTAGGCCTCGGGCTGGTAGTAGTCGTAGTAGGAGACGAAGTACTCGACGGCGTTGTTCGGCAGCAGTTCGCGGAACTCGTTGGCCAGCTGGGCCGCCAGGGTCTTGTTCTGCACCAGCACGAGCGTGGGCCGCTGGATCTTCTCGATCAGCCACGCGGTCGTCGCGCTCTTGCCGGTACCGGTGGCGCCGAGCAGGACCACGTCCTTCTCGCCGCCGTTGACCCGTTCGGCCAGTTCCTTGATGGCCTGCGGCTGGTCGCCCGCCGGTTGGTAGTCGCTGATGACCTCGAACGGCGCGACGACACGGTTGATCTCCTGGGCAAGACTCATGGATCAAGGCTACGCCCCGGCTCCGATACGACGCACGGTTCCCGCCGAGGGCTTAACGGCCGGGGGTGGATGCACGACGGCGGAACTCAGCTGGGCGGGCCCTTGGGGGCACGGGACCGTGTGGAAGGGGCCTCGAGGAAACCGTTGTTCGCGAACCGACCGAGGATGGCCACGAACATCTGCTGCGCGAAGACCACGCACCCCGCCAGCGCGGAGACGATTCCCGCCAGGGTCATCCAGGCCGGGACAAGAACCCGCCAGGTCCAGGGTCCCTGGCCCGTGGTGAATTCGTCGCGGCCGCCGGCGGCGAGCCACAGCACGATCGCCAGTACCCACAGCACCCCGGTGGCCACGAACAACCAGGTCACCCATCTCATGCCACCGTCGAAGCGGTAGCCCACGGGCTTGGCCGCGCTCATGCGCCCTGCCCCGGAGGTGCGGGCACCGTGCCGACGGCGGCGGGCAACAGCCGGCTGGTCCAGAGCTCGTCGACGGCAGCCAGCAACTCCGCCGTCGTCCCCGCGTTCTCGAGCACGACATCACTGACGGCGGCACGCTCCTCGTCGGTGGCCTGGGCCGCCATCCGTGCCGCAGCGTCCTCGGCGGTCATCCCCCGATCCGCCACCATGCGACGGATCCGTTCGGCGTGCGGGGCCTGCACGGTGACGACGACGTCGAAGGAGCCTGGTTGACCGGTCTCGACCAGCAGCGGGATGTCCTGGACGAGGATGACGGGCCGGGCCGCGCCCTCACCGGCCGCGGCCTCCCCGCGAATGCGGTTTGCTTCGGCCCGGACCAGGGGGTGGACGATGCCGTTGAGCCGTTCCCGCGCCGCCGTGTCGTCGAAGACGATTTGGCCGAGCCGGGGACGGTCGAGCCGGCCCTTGTCGTCCAGCACGTCGGCTCCGAAGGCCTCCACGACCCGCTGCAGTCCGGATGTGCCGGGCTCGACGACCCGGCGGGCGATGGCGTCGGCGTCGACGAGCACGGCACCGAGCTCCACGAGCCGGGCCGCGACCGCCGATTTACCGGCGGCGATCCCGCCGGTGAGTCCCACATCAAGCATGGACCCAGCCTACGGCACGCCGAGTGGCCGTCCGGCGCGCGGGGCCGGGCGTGGGGGCGATCGCGGGGACCGTCGAAACGTGGTCGAACGTGGGGGCGGGACGTAGTCTTGACGATAGAGGGAGCCGTCGCGGTTGGCGGGTCCAAAGCGCCCCACTTCAAGGAGACCCGCCATGGCTTTTCCCGCAATCACCCATGTCGCCCTGACCGTCACGGACCTGGAGGCGAGCGCCAAATGGTACGAGCGGTTGATGGGGGTTTCCCCGGCACTTGACGAGGAGGCCGGCGGCTTCTGGCACAAGGTCTACCCACTGGACGGCGGCATGCTTCTGGGGCTGCACGCACACCCCGAAACCGAGGCGCATGACCGGTTCGACGCGCACCGCGCCGGGCTGGATCACATCGCTTTTGCCTGCGCTGACCGCGAGGAACTGGCCGCCTGGCAGTCGCGGCTCGACGAACTGGACATCGGGCACGGCGGCATCGTGGACGCGGCGTACGGCTCTGGCCTCTCGTTCAAGGACCCGGATGGGAATGCGCTGGAGTTCTTCGCCCCGCCGGCCTAGTTGTCCGCGGCCCGCCCTCGCATCATGCACTCCCGGGGGCAAAGCAGGCTTACTGCCGAGTCCCCGCCGAGGACGAGGCGCGGGCCGTTGTCGCGGGGTTGCGCAAGGCACACCACGATGCCCGCCACCATTGCAGCGCCTTCATCATCGGCCCCCGGACGGTGGGATGTTCTGGTTGACGTGGAACAGGTTGGCGGGGTCGTAGATGGCCTTGATCCGTGCCAGCCGGTCATAGTTCCCCTGGTAGGCCGCGCGGACGCGGTCCTGGCCCTCGTCCATCAGGAAGTTGACGTAGGCTCCGCCGGCGGTGGTGGGGTGCAGTTCATCGGAGTAGGCACGGGCCCACTCGCTGATGAGCTGCGCGTTGGCGGGATCCGGGTCGACGCCCACGATGACCCCGGCCCAGCCGCCGTTCCGGTAGGCAAAGGCAGTGTCCTCCGACGCCACCCTGGCCACTGCCCCGTCGATGGGATACAAGTGCATCGTGGAATGCCCCGTGGGCAAGGCGGCCGCGTGCCGGGTATGGATCTCAATCGCCTCGTCGGTGATCTCCTCGACGAAGTCGGCCCGCCAATACCATTGCAGACCCGCGGGGTAGAGGCCGTCGAAGGCCTGTTGCAGTGCGTTGAAGGGCAACTCGTGCAGGCCCACCAGCAGCGGGTCGCCGAACTCCTTGACCTGTGACAGCACCTCGTCTGCACGGTCGTGGGATCCGGTGTAGCACCAGATGATCGCGCACGCCTTCCTGCCCCACAGCGTCTCGGGGAACGGGGCCGCCGGCGGGATAGTCAAGAGGCCAATCCAGCCGCTGAGTTCTTCCGGCAGGGTGGGAAGCAGTTCTCGGTACCAGCGCATGACCTCCGGGGTGTCGGCCAGGTCGTAGAGCACCGGGCCGCCGATGACCACCCCGTGTTCGCCGATGTCATGGGTCCGGAAGACGAACGAGGTGACGACGCCAAAGTTGCCCCCGCCGCCGCGCAGGGCCCAGAACAGGTCGGGGTGGCGGTCGGCGTCGGCCGTCACCAGCGTGCCGTCGGCCAACACCACGTCGGCGGAGAGCAGGTTGTCCACGCTGAGTCCGAAGCGCCGGGATAGGTAGCCGATGCCCCCACCCAGCGCCAGACCGCCGACACCGGTCGAGGCAATGAACCCGCTCGGCGTGGCCATGCCGAAGGGCACCGTGGCATGGTCGACATCGCCCCAGGTGGCGCCCCCATCGACACGCACGGTGTGGGCGGCCGGGTCGATGGTCGTGGCACGGAGGTTCCCCAGGTCGATGACCAGCGAGTCGTCGGCAATGCCCAGGCCGCCGGCGTTGTGTCCACCGCCCCGTACGGCCACGGTGAGCGAATGCGTGCGGCCGAAGTCGACGCAGGCGACGACGTCGGCGGTGTCGGCCACCTGGGCGATGGCCGCCGGATGCTTGTCGATCATGGCGTTGTAGACGGCGCGGGCCGTGTCGTATCCGGCGTCCTGCGGGAGAACCAGGGATCCGCGGAGCCGCTCCGCGAGCTCGATGAAGTCAGGGTGGGTGGTGATGGGGGTGGGGGTCGCGAGGCTCATGGGGTGCTCCCAGGTAGGTGGTGGATGGTGGTGCCCACCACGCTAGGAGGACGACCGTTCGCTGGGCGTTCGCCGGGGCCGGAGATGAGCTCGCACTGTCCGGCCAGCAGGTCCACCCAGCAATTCTCCTGGCGCTCATAGGCGATCTGCAGGGCCGTGTGGAGTTCGCCCAGGGCGGCGTCAGGCTGGTGGTCGCGTGTCAGGGCATCGGCCAGCAAGGAATGCCAATAGGGCATGCGGACCACCGCATCCTGGCCGACCAGGGCCCGCATAGCCGCCCGGATCCTGAGGACCCCCGCCGCAGAGCCCGCGCTCCACCCGGCGAAGACTTCCGCCCACTGCCCGTAATAGGCGATGTCGTACCGTTGGCACAGCGTCAGCAACTCGTCGACGACCTTGTCCAGCTCCGCGGCATCGGCGTCCAACTGGTACAACAGGGCGGCATAGGCCAACGCCACGGCGCGCGTATACGGGTGCGCCGCGGCAATGGATCGCTCCAGCGCCTCCGCGGCCAGACGCCGGGCGCCGGGCCGGTCCCCCGCCAGCCAGTGCGCATGTGCGGCCCAGGCGCGCGCATGTATTTCGATGCGGGTCCCCAGGACAGTGGAGTAGCCGGGAGTGACCGCGGTATAGCAGGCCGCAAAGTGCTCGATGGCCTCGGCAGGCCGGCCGAGGGCGAGGGCGGCACCGGCTACCGCAAAGTGCCCCTGGGCCAGCAGCTTGCCGTCTCCAACCCCGAGTACAAGGGCGCGCTGTCCCAGCTCGTAGGCCTCTCCGATCCGCCCCTGTACGTAGCGGCCGCAAAACAGGCCGACGAAGCTCGCCGCCACGACGTCGCGGAGCCCCAGCCGCTCCCCGAGGACGACCGATCGTTCAAGGTTGTCCAACAGCTCGGCGCAGGAGTATCCATGCAGTGCCGTCAATAGCGGCGACATGGCGCGCCTGGCATCCAGTTCCGCCGCGTCGCGCACGCCGCCGGGGTCCATGGCATCCACGATCGCCAGCGCCTGTCGGTAGCTGTCCAGGCCCGTGGCGCTGGCGAACACCCTGGCCGCGACGGCCCCCGCGCGCATTCTGAAGTGGAGTGCCCGGTCGGGGTTGGAAGCCAGGGCGTGCTGTTCGGCGAGCCGGGCTGCCACGGCATCCGGGTCCGTCGCGTGCAGCTGCTCGAGCGATGCCGCGATCCGGCTGTGCAGCAGCCAGCGCTGGGCCGGCGTGAGGAGACGGTAGGTGGCATCGGCCAGCAACCGGTGGGCAAAGTAGTACCCGTTCCCGACCGGAACCAGGATGCCCAGGCGCCAGAGCTCATCCACGGCCGCGACGAGGCCGGAAGACGTCAGGTCCGTCGACGCGCTGAGCAGCCGCATGCCGGTTTCCCTGCCGTTTGCTGCAACGACGCTGGCGACCGCCCGTGCATCCCGACCCAGGCCGGCGATCCTCCGGTGCAGCATCGCGCCCAACTCGTGGTTCTCCCCCGGGGCTACTCTCGTATCGATCCGGGCCGCCTCGATGATGAACAGCGGATAGCCGCCCGTGGCCGCCCTGAGCATCCGGGCCCGTCCGGCCCCCACGGGGCGGCCACGCAGGGCACCGGCGAGAGTCCCCGTATCCGCTTCGTCCAACGGGGCGACGGCCATCTCGTGCAGCAAACCCAGGCCCCGCAGCGAAGCCAGCATCCCCCCGACCGCCGCGGTCAGGTGTTGGCCTCCGGTGCGCATCGTGGCGACCAGCATGAGCCGGGGCGCATACGTCCTGGCAGACAAGAAGGAAATCCAGGCAGCTGTTTCATCGTCGCACCATTGCAGGTCATCGAGCACCAGCAGGGTGGGACGGCCCGCGGCACTGATACCACGGGCCAGCGACTCGAAGTACCCGAAGCGCTGCCAGGCGTCGACCATTGCATGTGCCCCGTCTGCGGAGACGAGCGGAAACGGATCCCGGCCCCAACCCGGTTCCGGCACCATCCGCCGCACATCAGCCTGTATCCGGGCCGGGAGGCCACGCAGCACCGGGGCCATGTCGCTGGAGCCCAGCCATGCCGCAACGGGTGCCAGGGGAACCGACCCCCCTCCCTCGAAGCAGCGTGCCCGGGCGACCAGTGCCCCACGGGCCGCCGCCCACGCGGCCACGTGCTCGGCCACATGCGTCTTGCCCACCCCCGGCGCCCCGGTCAGCACCGCGACGGAGTTCCGTCCGGCCGCTGCGCGTACCCAGTCCGCCTGCAAGTGGGCCACCTCCTGGGCCCGACCGATCGGGATCTGCGGGCGACCTGGCCGTAGCGCATCCGTGCGTTCACCGGGCAGGTCAGCGACCAGGGCCAAGGTCTCCTCTCCCGGTCCGACGCTGAGTTCCCGTTCAAGCATCTGGCAACAGCTGTGGTAGCTGTGCAGCGCTGCCGCATCGTCCCCCAGTGACAGCTGTACCCGGATCAGATCCCGGTGTGCCCCCTCGGACAGCGGTGCGATCTGGATGCCGCGCCGGGCCGGCTCCAGTGCCCGCTCCGCATGCCCCGCGGCCAGCCACCCCGAGGTCGCTTGGGCGCAGAGCCGGGCGCATGACAGCTGCAGTGACTCGCGTATCGGTCCCACCCAATCCGCATAGTTCCCCGGCATCAGTTCGCCGCGGTATCCGGCCAGGGCCGCCGAAGCATGGCGCAGGAAAGCCGGGGCATCCGCTCGTTCCGTGGCATCCCGGGCGGCCGCATGCTCGGCCGCAAAATTCTCGACGTCGATGCTCACCGCGGCGTCGGGAACCCAGCCGATGGCCCCGTTGGCCGTTCTCAGCCCCCGCACACCGCCCAGCAGAATACGTAGGTTGTGCAGTTCACGGCGCAAGTTCGTCAGCGCCTGCGCATCGGTCGACTCGGGCCAGAACGTCCCGGCCACCACCAGGCGGGCCACGAGAAAGTCCGGATGCAAGACAAGGTAGGCAAGAAGCTCCATGGCGCGGCTGGTTCCGGCTCCCACATCGGCGCCCGCCTCCGTGAGACGCTGTTCACCCAGCAAATTCAACTGCAGCACGACCGCGGCCTTCCCTCACCGCCCCCCACGAGCCATTTTCGCACCGCGCCCTACGGTGAACAAGAGGACCGCCACCGCCACTAGACTGATTCGGTGACCGCTACAGAAAGCCAGGCGACGACCTACGTGACGCTGGACGCGGACCATGCCCATGCCCATGAACTCGAGATCAAACGCTCCAAGTTCATCGCCTACCTCTTCCGCACCGAGACCGAAGACGCGGCCCGCGCCGCCCTCGCGGGGCTACGCAGACAACACCACGACGCCCGGCACCACTGCTCGGCCTTCGTGCTCGGCCCGGACCGCCAGATCCAGCGCAGCAACGACGACGGCGAACCCTCCGGCACCGCGGGCCCGCCCATGCTCGAGGCGCTGGCCAAACGGGCGACCCCCAGCGGGGAGGCGGACCTGTCCGACATCACCGCGGTGGTTGTGCGGTATTTCGGCGGCGTCCTACTCGGCTCCGGGGGCCTGATGCGCGCCTATTCCCAGGCCGTCTCCTCCGCGCTGGACGCGGCCTCCCTGGTCCAACGGCGCCGCATGGCGCTCTTCGGCATCGATGCGGACCATGCCGATGCCGGGCGGCTCGAGAACGAGCTACGTGCCGAGGGGACCACCGTGACGGGCACCGACTACGGACCGGCCATCGCCACCCTGCACGTCGCCATACCCGATGGCCCGGGAACCGCATCCGCCTTCTCCGCACGGTTGGCCACCCTCACCGCGGGACGCGCCACGGCGGTGCCGAACGGCGTCGCGTGGATCGACACGGCCATCGGGGCAGCTCCGTGAATGGCTTCGACCCGGCCGCCCTGCGCCGCTGGCCCGACATCGAATCCCCCGAACTGCAGGCGTACGACGGCGCCGACCTGCTGTTGCTCGAAACCGCGGCGGAACGCGGACTGCTCCAGGGGGACCCGGGATCGGTGGTCGTCGTCAACGACCACTACGGGGCGCTCACCCTGGGTGCGATCTCCCGGGGCACCGACGGCCTGCGCGTTCACCAGGACGCCCTGTCCGGGGAACGGGCCGTGGACGCCAACGCATCACGGTGGGACGGGGCAGCCGGCCGGTATGCGCACCTGCCACTGGGGCCCCAGCTGTTCGACGGGGCCGCAGTCGTCCTCCTGCAGTTGCCCCGTTCGCTCGACGCCCTCGAGGAGATCGCGGATCTGATCGCCCGCCATGCCACCGCCGGAGTGGTCGTCCTGGCCGGAGGCCGGGTCAAGCACATGACCCTGGCCATGAATTCCATCCTGGAACGGTACTTCGGCATCGTCATGGCCAGCCGGGCGGCACGGAAGTCGCGGATACTCACCGCCACCGGTCCCCGGCCGGCGGGGTCACTGCCGGCCCCCCGTTTCCCGCTGGCTTCCCAGCACGACATCGGGCTGGCAGATCCACTGCAACTGCGCGCCTTTGCCTCCACCTTCGGCGGGGCGAAACTCGATCCCGGGACCCGGTTCCTGCTCCCCCACCTGGAGGCTGCCCGCAGCGCGGAGGACGCCGTCGACCTGGGCTGCGGCAACGGCACGATAGCCGCCTATCTGGCGCTCACGCGGCAGCACGTCCACGTCGCGGCCTTCGACCAGTCGGCATCGGCCATCGCCTCGACCCGGGCGACCGCCGTGGCCAACGACGTGCAGGACCGCCTGCACTGTGTCCGCGACGATGCGCTCGGCGCCCTCCCCACCGGTTCACGGGACCTGGTGGTCCTGAATCCGCCGTTCCACGTGGGCAACGCGGTCCATGCGGGCATCGCCGTGAAGCTCATGGCCGATGCGGGTCGAGTCCTGGCTCCGGGCGGGGAACTGTGGTGCGTGTGGAATTCACATCTGGCCTACCGTGGCCACCTCACCCGGCTTGTGGGCCCCACGCGCCAGGTGGCGAGGAACCCGAAATTCACGGTGACGGTTTCGACCCGCCGCTAACTGTCCTTCCCGTCGTCGGCCTTGGCCAGGTCCACGTGGGCGACGACGATCCCCTCCGCCGACGCCTCGAGGATGACGACGCCGCCCCGCAGCTCGTCCGTGGCACCTCGTAGCATCCACCGCTCGGCGAGCTCCGAGATGCCGCGCTCGATGAGCAGTTCCCCCGCTTCCAGAAAATCCGCGGGTGCGCCCACGATGTGTCCGAGCAGACTGCGTGGCCGGACCAGGGCGTAGTCCTCGGTCAGCGGTTCCAGGTGGCCGACGGTTTCCCCGTCCGCGCGCATGGTGGCCAGCCATCCAGAGGCGTCCATGGCGTCCTTCCGTCGGTCCGCTCGTCCGGGCCAGGTCCTGGTGGTTAAAAAGGCCGGGGCCCACACACCCGAAGGTGCATGGGCCCCGGCGAGGCAAGCCTCAGCGCGAACGCTGCAGACCTAGGCGCCCGTGAGCTTCTCGCGCAGTGCGGCGAGGGCCTCATCGGAAGCCAGCGTGCCGGCCTCGGGGGCCGGGGCCTCGGAGGAGTAGCTGCTCGAGGCGGACTCGGACGTGACGCCTTCGCTGATGGCGGTGTCCTGGACCAGGTGCTCGGCAACCTGCTTCTTGTGGGACTCCCAGCGGGTCTGGGCGTCGGCGTACTGCTGCTCCCAGACGGTGCGCTGGGCGTCGAAGCCTTCGAGCCACTCGTTGGTCTCCGGATCGAAGCCCTCCGGGTACTTGTAGTTGCCCTCTTCGTCGTACTCTGCGGCCATGCCGTAGAGAGCCGGATCGAATTCGGTGCCCTCGGGGTCGACGCCCTCGTTGGCCTGCTTCAGCGAGAGGCTGATGCGACGGCGTTCCAGGTCGATGTCGATGACCTTGACGAAGAGCTCGTCGCCCACGGAGACGACCTGCTCGGCCAGCTCGACGTGGCGCACGGCCAGCTCCGAGATGTGCACGAGGCCTTCGATGCCGTCTTCGACGCGGACGAACGCACCGAACGGAACCAGCTTGGTGACCTTGCCCGGCACGACCTGGCCCAGGGCGTGGGTGCGGGCGAAGGTCTGCCACGGATCTTCCTGGGTCGCCTTCAGCGACAGGGAGACGCGCTCGCGGTCCAGATCGACCTCGAGGACCTCGACGGTGACTTCCTGGCCAACCTCGACAACCTCGTTCGGGTGGTCGATGTGCTTCCAGGACAGCTCGGAGACGTGCACGAGGCCGTCCACGCCACCCAGGTCCACGAAGGCACCGAAGTTGACGATGGAGGAAACGACGCCGGGACGGACCTGGCCCTTTTCCAGCTTGTTGAGGAACGTGGAGCGGACCTCGGACTGGGTCTGCTCGAGCCAGGCACGGCGGGACAGGACCACGTTGTTGCGGTTCTTGTCCAACTCGATGATCTTGGCTTCGATTTCCTGGCCGATGTACGGAGCCAGGTCGCGGACGCGGCGCATCTCGACCAGCGATGCCGGCAGGAAGCCGCGCAAGCCGATGTCGAGGATGAGACCACCCTTGACCACCTCGATGACGGTGCCGGTGACGACGCCGTCCTCTTCCTTGATCTTCTCGATGTCGCCCCAGGCACGCTCGTACTGAGCGCGCTTCTTGGACAGGATCAAGCGGCCTTCCTTGTCCTCCTTGGTGAGGACGAGGGCTTCGACGTTGTCGCCGACGGCAACGACGTCACCGGGATCGACGTCGTGCTTGATGGAAAGCTCGCGGGAAGGAATGACACCCTCGGTCTTGTAACCGATGTCGAGCAGGACTTCGTCGCGGTCGACCTTGACGACGGTGCCTTCGACGAGGTCGCCATCGTTGAAGTACTTGATGGTGGCGTCGACGGCTGCGAGGAAGTCTTCAGCGGTCCCGATGTCGTTGATGGCGACCTGCGGGGTACCGGTCTTCTCGTTGGAGGTGATGGTCATGTAGTAGGGGCTCCGATGTGGATAGATTGCGTCAGTCGAAGGGCCGGAAGTCCCGGCATGCTCCGAAGATGGAACTGAAATTGTTGCGACGCAGGGCATGGAACACCCCAGCAGTCACCACTTGAGTTTAGTCCCCCGATTGGCGGCCGGTCAAAACGCCTGGCGCGTCGCTTCCCGACTTGGCCGCGCGGCGGTCCCGGCGGCCCGGCTGCCCCTAGAAACCGTTGATCGCGTACGGTGCCCCGGACAGGTCGAGCAGTGCCGCAGCCCGCGCCAACACCTCCTCCGAGGAAGCCCGCAACCGTCCCGCCTCGGCCAGCACCCGGACGCCGGTGCCGCCCAGGTACAAGGAGCCAAGCAGGGCGACGTCGAGTTCCAGATCCGCCGGTGCTGCGTCGTCAACAACCTCCACGCGGGCGGTACCCCCGTCGACGGCCAGGTCGTAGGTTCCGGCGGCGTAGCCGAGCGGGTCGGTGACCCGGATCCGCAGCGCACCGTCGGCCGCGTACTCCCGGGCGCGCAGGGCGGCGGGGACGTCGAGGATGCGCAGCCAGAGCAAGTCCTCGGTCTCGGTGACGGTGACCCGGCGGGGGTCCTCCACGGTCCATGGCAGCGGATCATCGGGGGCCGCCGCACCGTACTCGATGCGTTCGACGAGGTCATGGGCCCCCAGATAGCGCCAGAGCTCGCGCCGCGCGGCACCGGTGGCTGCGACCAGGTCGCGGATCTTCATGGTGACCGGGGACGTGTCCCACCCGGCGAAGGAATAGGTCAGGAAGCCCTGGGGTTCACCGCTGGCGTCGAGGTGGACCGCGGCGCGCAGCGTGGGGTCGTCCTTGGCCGCGTCGGGTGCCAGTCGGCCGGTCGCCCGCAACGTGTAGGCCTCCTGGCGGCCGATGGACCCGCGGTGTCCGGCATGGAAGCGTTCGAAAAGTGCTGGGGCCAGCTCCTGGAGGGACGCGGGGTCCACGGAGACGACCTGGCCCTCGACGGGCGCCAGGATGGGCAGTCCGCCCTTCACGTCGACCCGGACCGAATCCAACGTCGTGGCGGGACCGAAGCCGAACCTGCCGTAGATGGTTCCCTCGGAGGCGGTCAGCGCGGCGATGGGCAGGCCGGCGGCCCGGGCACGCTCCAGCGAATCGGTCATCATCCGGCGCAGGATGCCCCGGCGGCGGTGGCTGGGCCGGACGGTGACAACGGTGATGAGGCTGCACTCGACCAGGTTCCCGGCACCGGTGTTCAGGGTCTTGCGGAATTCGGCGAAGGTGGCCACCGGGATCCCGGCATCCAACGACGGCGTGGGGGCATCGTCGTCGTACACGCCGAGGAGCACGCGACCGTCGACCTGGTAGGAGGCCGCCAGGCGGGCGACCTCGGGAGCCGTGTAGGGCTGTTCGTGGAAGCCGGTGCGCACCGCACGGAACCAGTCGGCGGTGCGCTGGTCTACCTGCGGTTCGCCGTCGCCCTCGGCCGGGAGAAGTCCCGCGGTAAAGAGTTCGTGGCGCAATCCGTTGGCTCCTGTGTTCGTGGTGGTCGTGGTTTCAGTGGTGGTCATCAGTGTGCGGCCTCCTGCCAGCTGTGGCCGGTACCGACCTGGACGTCGAGCGGAACCGAGAGGTCGGCCGCGGTTCCCATCTGTTCGCGCACGAGCGCGGTGACGGCCTCGAGTTCGCCGGGGGCGACCTCCAGGACGAGTTCGTCATGGACCTGCAGCATCATGCGCGAGCCGAGCCGTTGTTCCCGCAGGCCGGCGTCGACGCCGAGCATGGCGCGTTTGATGATGTCGGCGGCGGAGCCCTGGATGGGGGCGTTCAAGGCGGCGCGTTCGGCCATGTCGCGCAGCTGCCGGTTGTCGCTGGCCAGGTCGGGCAGGTAGCGGCGCCGGCCCTCGATGGTGGAGGTGTAACCGTCCTTGCGGGCCTGGTCGACGACGGAGCGCAGATAGTCGCGGACGGCTCCGAACCGGGAGAAGTAGTCCTTCATCAGCCCGCGGGCCTCGTCGACGGGGACATTGAGCTGCTTGGACAGGCCGAAGGAGCTCAGCCCGTAGGCCAGGCCGTAGGACATGGCCTTGACCTTCGCGCGCATCTCGCCGGTGACGTCGGCCGGTTCGACGCCGAAGACGTGGGAGCCGACGAACCGGTGGAGGTCCTCGCCGTCCTTGAAGGCCTGGATGAGCGCCTCGTCGCCGGAGAGGTGCGCCATGATGCGCATCTCGATCTGCGAGTAGTCGGCGGTCAGCAGGGTCTGGTAGCCCTCCCCGACGATGAACACCTCGCGGATCCGCCGGCCCGCCTCGCTGCGCACGGGGATGTTCTGCAGGTTGGGGTTCAGCGAGGACAGCCGGCCGGTTGCGGCGATCGTCTGGGCGTACGTGGTGTGGATCCGCCCGTCGTCCGCGATGGCCTTCTGCAACCCCTCGACGGTTTGGCGCAGTTTGGACGCGTCGCGGTGGGCCATCAGGGAGGCCAGGAACGGGTGCCGGGTCTTGGTGAGCAAGTCGGCCAGCGAATCGGCGTCGGTGGTGAAACCGGTCTTGATCTTCTTGGTCCTGGGCAGTTCCAGTTCCTCGAAGAGCACGACCTGCAGCTGCTTCGGGGACCCGAGGTTGACCTCGTGTCCGATGGCCGCATAGGCCTCGGCGGTGGCGGTCTCGATGGTGGTGCCGAAGTCGTCCAGCAAGTTCTCCAGGCGGCCGGCGTCCACCGCAATGCCGATGCGTTCCATCCGGGCCAGGACCACCGACAGGGGGAGTTCCATGTCGGCGAGCAGGGTGCTGGCACCGCGTTCGAGGACCTGCCCGGTCAGGTAGATGCTCAGCTCGCGGACGACATGCGCCGCGCGGACCACCGGCAGGTGGTTGGCCGGGCCCTGCAGGTCCAGGGCCAGTTGCCCGTCATCCTCTGCGGGTTCGGCGGCGAGCTGGATCCGCAGGTGGTGCTGGGCGATATCCGCGAGCTCGTGGCTGCGGCGGTCCGGCTGGATCAGGTAGGCGGAGATCATCGTGTCGTCGACGACCGGCCCGAGTTCGATGCCGCGGGCAGCCAGCAGCTTGTAGCCGGCCTTGTAGTCGTGGATCGCCAGCTTGTAGTCGGGCGAGCCCAGGCACCGCCCCAGGGCGGCTTCGGCGTCGGGATCGAGCGTCTCAAGCCCCGCGTAGGCCGTTGCGGACTCCGCAGCCAGGCCGATGCCGACCACGTCGTCTCCCCCGCCGGCGGATCGGACGGTCTCCAGGTGCAGGCCGATGTTGTGGGCCCCGTGTTCGTGGAACCATGCGTTGACCGTGGCTGCCGAGTCGAGCAGTGACGGTTCCGGGATCTCCATCTCGGGTTCCGGCTCGCCCTCGTCCTCGCCGAACAGGTCGAACAGGCGCTTGCGCAGGGTGTTGAACTGCAGCGCGTCGAAGAGCTCCTCGATGGAGTCCCGGTTGGGGTTTTCCAGTTCCAGGGCCTCGAGGCCGACGGGCAGGTCCAGATCGGTGAGCAGGTGGTTCAGGTGCCGGTTGCGGCGGACGGCGTCGACGTGCTCGCGCAACGAGTCGCCGACCTTGCCCTTGATCGATCCCATGTTCTCCAGGACGCCCTCGAGCCCGCCGTAGAGGTTGATCCACTTGGCTGCGGTCTTCGGGCCCACCCCGGGAACGCCGGGAAGGTTGTCCGCGGTCTCCCCCACCAGGGCCGCCAGGTCCGGGTAGCGCTCCGGACGCACGAAGTACTTCTCCTCGACGGCGGCGATGTCCATCGGCGGGATGTCCGAGATGCCCTTCTTCGGGTAGAGCACGGTGGTCTTCTCGGTGATCAGCTGGAAGGCGTCGCGGTCCCCCGACACCACCAGGACATCCCAGCCGGCGCCTTCGCCGATGTGCGCCAGCGTGGCGATGATGTCGTCGGCCTCGAAGCCGTCCATGGTGATGGAGGGGATGTTCATGGCCTCCATGACCTTCTGGATGAGGTCGATCTGCCCGTAGAACTCCTCGGGGGTCTTGTTCCGGCCGCCCTTGTATTCGGCGTACTCCTGGGAGCGGAACGTGGGGGTGTCCAGATCGAAGGCCACGGCGACGTGGGTCGGCTTGCGCTGTTCAATCATCTTGATGAGCATCGAGACGAAACCGTAGACCGCGTTGGTGTGCTGTCCGGTGTCGGTGGCGAAGTTCTCCGCCGGCAGCGCGTAGAAGGCGCGGAATGCCATGGAATGCCCGTCGAGGACGAGCAGGCGTGGGGCGTCGGGGGCGTCTGTTTTGGTTGCTGGACTCACAGGTGCCAGCCTAGTTCCCATGACAGACAAATACACTCTCGGCCCGGACGCCACGGGACCGGAGCACGACGGCGACGTGAACCCCTTCCGGGAGCAGCTCACCCGCCACGGGGTGCCAGTGCACATGTGGCAGATGCTCGGGACCCACGGCGTCGGGACACTGGTGGAGAAGCTGGGGATCGTCTTCACCGAGATGTCGGTGGAACGGGTCGTGGCGACCATGCCGGTGGAGGGCAACCAGCAGGTGGCCGGCATCCTGCACGGCGGGGCGAGCGTTGCCCTGGCCGAGACGCTGGGTTCCTTCGGGGCGGCGTTGCACGCCGGCCCCGGCCGACGTCCGGTGGGCTTGGACATCAATGCCACCCACCACCGGGCCGGGACCTCCGGACTGGTCACCGGAGTCTGCACGCCCGTCCACCGGGGCCGGAGCACGACCACTCACGAGATCGTCGTCTCCGACGAGGCGGGCCGGCGGGTGTGCACGGCCCGGATCACCAACATGCTGCTGGGCCCCGCGTGAGCGGACGCCGGGAGGCACCGTCGTCCCCGGGGACCGACGGGTCGGGCCCGCGCCGGATCCTGCTCGTCGGCGTCACCGGCTCCGGGAAATCGACGTTGGCCCGTCGGCTGGGCCAGGCGGCAGGGCTGCCGGTACATCTGGTCGACGAGGAGATCGGATGGCTGCCGGGCTGGGTCCAACGCGAACAGGCCGAGCAGCGGCGTATGGCGTTGGAGCGGGCTGCGGCACCTGTGTGGGTTTTCGACAGCGCCTACGGGCACTACCACCAGGAGATCGCCGAGCGGGCTGAGCTGATCATCTGCCTGGACTATCCGCGGCTGGTCTCCTGGGGCCGTTTGGTCCGGCGAAGCGTCCGGCGCGTCACCCGGGCCGAGCCGGTCTGCAACGGAAACGTTGAGACCTGGGCGCAGCTCTTCTCGCACGACTCCATCCTGCTCTGGCACGCCAGGTCGTTTGGCGGGAAGCGGCAGCGGATGCGCTCGTTGTCGGAAACCCACGGCCCCCGAAAGGTCATCGTCTTCCGCTCACCCGCCCAGACGCGGCGTTGGCTGGAGGGTGTTAACACAACTGGCCGCATTCCCCTGCCCTAAGCGGGGGATGCGGCCAGCGGCGCGGCCGAGACTACTTGCCCTTGCGCTTCTTCTTCGCGGAATCGAGGACCAGTGCCAGTCCGATGCCCAGCATCCAGAAGTCCTTGGCCACGGCGGTTCCGTTCTGGGTCGGCCGGATGCCGTCCTCCTGGGTCAAACCCGGGGTCTTCAGGTACATGGTGACCATCGACGCGGAGAAGGCGGTCAAACCGAGGCCGGCCAGCCGGCTGGGGATGAAGGGCAGCAACAGGGCAGCGCCCAGCGCGATCTCCGCGGCGCTGAGGACCTTGCCGAACTGTTCGGGGTCAAGGTCCGCAAGCTGCGGGAACGCCGAGGCGCCCATCTTCTGCAGGCCAGCGGCCGATTCGCCGTCAAGCTGCAGCTTTCCGACGCCGGAATTGAGGATGAAGGCACCGGTCGTCAAGCGCAATGGCAGGTGGCTGAGTTTCATGGGACATGTCCTTTCGATGCGTACAGAGGTCGTGTTCGAGCCTAGAACGGCCAACGGCCGGACGCCAGTCGAGGGGTCGGGCGCCCGGCGGCTTCAGTATTCGGCGCGACCGGCGGCAGGGGGTTTTCGGACGTCGTACCGTGCCTCCCGCACCCCCATGCCATATTCGCGGCTCGAGGTGGGGGTGAGGGACAGCGGCGCCCGGAGGCTGGCCAGGGGCCGTCCGCCGCCCAGCAGCAGGGGCATGGTGTAGAGGATCAGCTCGTCGAGGTGCCCGGCTTCGGCCAGTTGGCCGGCCAGCCCGCCGCCGCCGAGGACCCAGACATCGCGCTCGCCCGCGTCGGCTTCGATGTCGGCCACCCATTCGTCGACGTCGCCACGGATGAAGGTCAGGTCCGCACCGGGTTCGGCGGCCAGTTCACGATGCGTGAAGACCCAGCAGGGCAGGTCGGGGTACGGCCACGGATCACCGGAGGTGCGCATGTGCGCGGTTAGCCACCGGTAGGTGTCGGCACCCATCACCAAGGAGCCGATCTCCCCCATGAAGGCCTCCACGGGGTCACCGAAACCCACGTGGTAGTCGTTGAACGCGAACAGCCATTCCAGCGAGTCGTGATCATCGGCGATGTAGCCGTCGACGCTGGCGGCCACGAGGTAGCGGAAGCGTGTCATGCCCCCATGCTGCCACATCGGGCCCCACCCACGGCGGGCAGGTGTCAGTGTCCTCCGGAGCCGCCGAGTTGGGGGACGATCAGGTAGATGCCCAGCAGGACCAGGCAGCCACACAGCACGAAGCAGGCCACGGCGCCGCCCTTGGCCAGCGACGCCCCGCGGCCGCCATCCTCGGCGATGGCCTTCAGGCGCACCGCTGACGAGTAGAGGGTCACCAGCGATACGGCGGCGACCAGGGTGACCACCGTGACGGTCACGAACGAGAGCCATTCAATGTTCATCGGGTCTCCTCCGGACCGGTTGACGGACGATCCGCCGTGGTTGCTGCCGGGGCCTTCTCATCGTCGAACCCCAGTTTCCCGGCCTTGCGGGCCATGCGCTCCGTCTCGGAACGCTCCGCCTCACGCTGGGCCTTGCGCATCTTCCGGCGCTGTTTCTTGGTCGGGATGCTCACGGCCCCGCCGGCCTCTTCGACGTCGGATACGACGCTGTGCGGGCCGATGTACTCCTTGCGGGAGAGCCACCAGATCAGCAGGACGACGCCGAACCCGATGACGGCCACCAGGATGAGCCCGATGTTCCCCAGATAGGTCAAGGCCGCGGCCGCGGCACCGACGATGGCGGCACAGGGGAGGGTGAACAGCCACCCGGTGGCGATCTTTCCGGCGGTGCGCCATTGGACGGAGGCGCCCTTGCGGCCGAGTCCGGAACCGATGACGGAGCCGGAGGCGACCTGGGTGGTCGACAAGGCAAACCCGAGGTGCGAGGAGGCCAGGATGGCCGCGGCAGTTGACGATTCGGCGGCGAAGCCCTGGGCGGGCTTGACCTCGGTCAGGCCAGTGCCCATGGTGGCGATGATGCGCCAGCCGCCCACGTAGGTTCCCAGGGCGATGGCCAGGGCGCAGGCAGCAATGACCCAGAAGTGCACGTGGCTGCCGGATTCCTGCAGGCCCGAGGCGACCAGGGCCAGGGTGATCACGCCCATGGTCTTCTGCGCGTCGTTCGTGCCGTGCGCCAGGGCCACCAGAGACGAGGAGAAGATCTGGCCCACCCGGAAGCCGCCGCGCTTGGGCGAGGAGACCCCGGAGGGCCGCTTGGTGATCCCATAGGCCAGCTTCGTGCACAGGTACGCTGCCAGGCCGGCGATTACCGGCGCCACCAGTGCCGGCAGCAGGACCTTGGAGACCACGGTGCCGTAATTCACGACACCGAATCCCGCACCGGCGATGGCCGCGCCGATGAGTCCGCCGAACAGGGCATGGGAGGAGCTGGAGGGCAGGCCGAGCAGCCAGGTGAGCATGTTCCAGACCACGGCGCCCATCAGGCCGGCGAAGATGATGGCCGGGCTGATCGAGAAGCCGTTGTCCCCCTCCTTGATCAGGCCGGAGGAGATCGTGGTCGCCACCTCGGTGGAGAGGAACGCCCCGACCAGGTTGAGGATTGCCGCCAGGGTGACCGCCGTCTTCGGCTTGATGGCACCGGTGGCGATCGGGGTCGCCATGGCGTTTGCGGTGTCATGGAAACCGTTCGTGAAGTCGAAGAACAGTGCCAGGGCGATGACCAGGACAACGATGAGGGAGATTTCCATCTAGGAACCAATCTGGGGATGGCTGAGGTGCACGGCCGAACGGGGGAACGGGTCCGACCCAGAATTCATTCTATGGTCACACACATTTAACCGGCCGCGCCATTTGCCCCCGGCAGCTGGGTCCCCGCTGTGGCGGACGCCACGGCGCCGGCGGGGTGCGTGCAAGATCGGCCTCCGGGTCGTAGTCTCCTGTCATGGCC
Source organism: Arthrobacter sp. ASL1 (assembly GCF_056680475.1). Taxonomy (NCBI): domain Bacteria; kingdom Bacillati; phylum Actinomycetota; class Actinomycetes; order Micrococcales; family Micrococcaceae; genus Arthrobacter; species Arthrobacter sp. ASL1. The sequence continues at coordinate 109,519 of NZ_CM155284.1, read as the reverse complement.
AGATTCTTCGATGTCCACCCGCAGGACCCCCAGCCGCGTGCCGTGGGACAGATCGTCGACCTGCTGCAGCAGGGGGCGCTCATCGCCTATCCCACCGACTCCTGTTACGCCCTCGGTGCCCAATTGGGCAACCGCGAGGCCCTGGATAGGATCCGGACCATCCGGCACCTCAACGACAAGCACCACTTCACCTTGATGTGCAGCAGCTTCGCCCAGCTGGGGCAGTTCGTGGAGATGGGAAACGCCGTCTTCCGCAGCCTGAAGGCCGCCACCCCCGGGAGCTACACCTTCATCCTCAAGGCCACCCCCGAGGTGCCGCGCCGCCTGCTGCACCCGAAGAAGAAGACGGTGGGCGTGCGGATCCCCGACAACGCCGTCGTGCAGACCCTGCTCTCGGCCCTGGGTGAGCCGCTACTGTCCACGACGCTGCTGCTGCCGGATGAGGAGGAGCCCCTGACCCAGGGGTGGGAGATCAAGGAACGCCTGGACCACCAGGTCGACGCGGTCGTCGACTCCGGGGAGTGCGGCACCGAACCCACCACCGTCGTCGACTTCTCCACCGGGGTCCCGGAGATCCTGCGCGTCGGCATGGGCGACCCCTCCCCCTTCGAATAGGACTAGGCACGACGGCGGTGCCTCCTGGGGTGGTCGGCGCTAGACCGGAGGGTCGTCGGCCTCGGGCTCATCCCGGTGGGCACGCAGGTATGCCCCGACGACCGCGGCACCGAGGTTGTCGACGTCCGGGGCAACGACGCGTCCGCCGATGCGGCGCGCGATGCGTTGAAGGAATTCCCCCAACCCGGGGTCATCACCGAGCTGGAAGAACGTGGCCCGGGTCCCGGTTCTTCCGAGGCGGTCCAGCTCAGTGATCGTGAGGCGGATCGTCTCGGGTTCGGGCGGCCAGGAGAACCAGGATTCGCCGTCCCCCACGAGATGTGCCGTGGGCTCCCCATCGGTGACCGTCAGGAGGACCGGCTGCATGGACGGGTGTTGCCGGAAGAACCGGTTCGCCAGCAACAGTCCGTGATGCAGGTTCGTCCCCTGTTCGCGCACCGCCGGAAGCGCCGTAAGCTCCCCGATCTCCATGGTTTGGGCATAGCGGCCGAAGGCGATGAGTTGTAGCCGGTCCCCCCTGAATCGGGTGGTGATGAGGTGGTGAAGGGCGAGCGCCGTGCGTTTCATCGGAACCCATCGCCCCTCCGCGGCCATGGAGAAGGACACGTCCACGAGCAGGGCCACGGCCGCCTGGGTCCGTGCCTCGGTTTCCGAGACCTCGATGTCGTCCACGGTCAGGCGCACCCCACGGCTCGGGTCACCGCCCCCGGCCATGGTGCGGTGGATGGCGTTGGTCATCGTCCGGGTGACGTCCCACGACTCGGTGTCCCCGAACTGCCAGCTGCGGCTGGATCCGGTCATGTCCCCGGTGGCACCGGCCTCACGTGCTTCCCGTTGCCCCTGTCTTCCCGTGAGGTGCCGGGCGGCATCCTGTGCCAGCGATTTCCCGAGCCGGCGCATGGCCCGCGGTGACAGCCGGAGGTCACCGTCGGCGACGCGCTGCAGGTAGCCGGCGTCCTGCAGGGCCCTTTCGATGTCGGCCAGGGCGCGGGCGGAGACCACCGCTTCCGGTCCAAGCTGGCGGGCCAGCGCGTCCAGGTCCAGGTCCTCCAACCCGGATCCGCCGGAGGACGGGGACAGCTGGTCGGAGAGCTGGTCGAGGTCGGCCAGGTCCTGCAAGACGCCGGTGCCATCACCCAGCCCCAGTCCCTCCTGGCCCTCGAACCGCTCGGCACCGGACCAGTCCTCCCCCGGACGCAAGGCGCGCAGGCTCGCGTCGAGTTCATCCAGCTGCGCCATGGTGTCGGGCGAGCCGAACGCCTGCGCCGACAGGCGCATCAGTTCACCACGCTGTTCCGGGGACATGGACTGCATCATCCGCTGGGCTGCTGCCGACCGCGCAGCCAGGACGTCGACGAGTTCGTCAAGCGACTGCGGGTCCTCGGGGAAGAAGCGACCGTGGTGTTCCATGAATTCCTCGAAGTCGGCGTCGGTGTCCTCACCGCGACGGCGTTTGGCGAGCAGCGCGTTGAGGTCGCGGAGCATCTCGTTCACGGCGGCCCGGTCCTCGTCCGTGGCGTTCTCCAGCGCGTCCTTCATGCCGGCGAACCGTTGATCGAGGACCTCGCGGCCCAACAGATCCTTGATCTGTTCGTAGGCATCCCGTGCCGTTCCGGATTGCCAGTCGTAGGCGGCCAGCTCCTTGACGGAAGCAGCCGTGGAAGGCGACAGGTTCTGCATCTGCATTTCGCGGAAGGAACGGTCGGTATCGTCCATCAAGGCGTCCCTGGCGAGCTGTTTGCGTTCCTCCAGCACTGCCGTGTCCAGCAGCTTCCGAATCTGGTCCAGCGTTCCGTCCAGGCGGTGGCGGCCGAGTAGATCGCGGCGGCGCTGCTGGACGCGTCCGGCCAGCCCGTCGAGCCCTTCCCCGCCGCGCGCACCACGTCGGAGGGACTCCCGGAGCGCCCGGCGCGGCGAGTACCCGGCCATCACGTCCGCCGCCACGGCATCGAGCGCCTCCGCCAGATCGACCGGCGGAGCGAGCGGGTCAGGTCCGCCGGTGTAGCGGCCATACCGGGAGGCGCCGTGGTGAGCCACCATGGTTGCTGCTCCTTTCCTGGCCCTGCCTAGCCATAGACGGTTTCGCCCTCGTCGGATTCCTTCGAGATCCGCCGGGCGAGGAAGAGCCCCTCGAGCGCCAATTCGATGGCGGCGGCCCGCTGGCCGTCGCTTGTGGCCCCCAACCGGGCAACCACCTCGTCGTACAGTTTCGAACCGTCGAGGGCGGGGAGATTGGACAGGAACTCCTGGGCGGTGACGTCCTCTCCCGTCGCCACCGTCGTGTGTCCGTCCAAGGCCTCGACCAGCGGACCGAAGTCGAGTCCCCGATAATGCACGCGGACGGCATCGGCCGTCGACGTGCGGACGAGGTGGTCGAGGATGGCCCGCTCACGGCCCTCCTCACCGGATTCGAACTCGATCTTTCCGGAAAGCACGTCGACCGCACTCTGCAGGTCGACGATGCGCGCCACGGCTTCGGGCTCGCGACGCAGGGCGCTGCGCCGCCGGGCGGCGGAGGCTACCGTTTCGGCCCCCACGATGCCGAATCGGGCTGAGACGCCCGAGCTCTGGTTGACGGACGGGGACTGACGCAGGGCACGGGTATAGCGGGCCAGGATCTCGAGCAGCACGTCGGGTACGTCGGCGACCAGCCGGCCCTCTTGCCGGATCACGGCCACCTCGTCCTCGAGTTCATTCGGGTAGTGCGTGCGGATCTCGGCGCCGAAGCGGTCCTTGAGCGGCGTGATGATCCGTCCGCGGTTGGTGTAGTCCTCCGGGTTGGCGGAGGCCACGACCAGGACGTCCAGGGGCAGTCGGAGCACGTAACCCCGGATCTGGATGTCACGTTCCTCCATGACGTTGAGCATGGCGACCTGGATCCGTTCGGCCAGATCGGGCAATTCGTTGATGGCGATGATTCCCCGGTTGGCGCGCGGGACGAGGCCGTAGTGGATGGTCTCCGGATCGCCGAGCCGACGGCCCTCGGCCACCCGCATCGGGTCGACGTCGCCAATCAGGTCCGCCACGGAGGTGTCGGGGGTGGCGAGCTTTTCCACGTAGCGTTCCGACCGATGGCGCCAGGCCACGGGCAGGCTGTCCCCTTCCGCGAGCAGGCGGGCACGGGAGGATTGGGTGATCGGTTCGTCCGGGTGCTCGTTCAGTTCGGACCCCTCGATCACCGGCGACCATTCATCGAGCAGGCCCACCAGGGTGCGCAACAGCCGGGTCTTACCCTGCCCGCGCTCGCCGAGCAGGACCACGTCATGCCCCGCGATCAGCGCCCGTTCAAGTTGGGGCAGTACCGTGCGCCCGAAGCCGTACATTCCCGGCCACGGATCACGTCCCGCGGAGAGGGCGTCCAACAGGTTCCCACGGATCTCATGGCGCAGGTCCCGGTGGACATAGCCGGATTCGCGCAGTCCACCCAGGGTGGAGATATCAGGGCGATCACTCACGGTTCAACCGTAGTCCTCGGCTGCGCGGTAATCGAGGGCCCGGGGCGCCCGCACTTGCCCCCGCGCAGGATGCGGACAAATCCTCCCTGAATGCTGATGGCCCCCGAAGCCATGCCGGCACCCCCGACGCCGTCGACTCTGCTGAGCCTGATGCGCCACGAGGCGACATCCAGCACGGGCACTGTCCCGCCCGGGAGGGTTCCGGGACTTCCCTCTCCGGTCGGGGAGGCGCACAGGCGGGACAGGTGGCCGGGCGGCTCGCCGGGGTGCCGATCGACACCGTCTATTCCTCGCCCCGGGAGCGGCCCCTCGAAACGACCCGTCCGACTGCGGCAGGTGCGGGGCTCGACGTCGTCGAGGCCGCTGGCCTCACCGATGCGACGTCGGGGAATAGACGGGGACGCTGCAGGCGGATCTGTCGGCGCTGCCGGAGCGGCGGACCACCCAGCGGCCCCGTCCACCTTGCCGGGCACCTGGGAGGTGTCATCCTTTGCTTCTCCCATTCAGCCCCAATCAAGGCCGCCGTTGCCCATGCCTTGGGAACACCCCTGGACCACTTCCAGCGCATCTCCATCAACCCGGGATCGGTCGCCGTCGTCTCACGGCCCCCGGCCAGTCCCCTGCCATACTGACGATGAACCCGGTCTTGGAACCCCGAGCGGGTAGAGGCACGGTGAACGCAAACGTCATGGAGGCTGCCCGGCCGCTGGAGCTGCTCTCACGCACCCCATCGCGCTGCTGGAGCGGATCCTGCGCAGTAGCAACGAGACGTTCCTCGTCCAGGTCGCCGGCCATGGCGGATCCGCGTGGGTTGTCGACAAGCACGAGGCGGGGAACGGTACCAGGACTAGGTGCGGTCGAGTGCGGCCACCCCGATTTCGGCACGGGACAAGACGGGTACGCAAAATAGACCCTCCCAGGGGCAAAAGCGGAGAGACAGCTGGGGGATGGAATCGGGCAGGAACAGTGCGCTGCGCCTCCCCTGATAGTTCAGATCCGGGTCCGACTCGTAGTGGCGCTTTGAAGTAACCTGACATGCATAAGGGTTCAGCGCGCACAGTCGGAGACGGCAGAGGCATTTCACGAGCAAATAGATTTTCTGACGGAATCCGCCAGGAGGTTCGACTCCGGACACAGCGGAGAGGCGAAACGTATGGCTCTCTCCCTCCGGATTCTCCTGAATGATCGGGGGAGAAACTCACACTCGCTTTTCTCGCAATTGGGGATCAAGGATTCGCTCTGGTACGAAGACACAGCAGGAGAGGTTGACCCACAAAACATGCTGTCTTCCATGAATCTTGTCATCATGCAAATGTCGACTCAGGGCGGCGTGCCTGTCGCTACTTACGGGTCCACCCTCGGTGACATTCCACGCGTGCCGGCTGCCCCTCCAGAACTCCAAGTCCACGCTCTACTTCGAGGGCAAAAGATCCCGCGTCCGGCGGGCTTTCATTTACGATTCGAAGAGTGGTGGGAGCAGCCAGTTATGAAGGACTCGTTCGGGAATGAGTTCGCGCGGCGCACGCTGGTTCACGCGTTGGCTGATACAGACGGCGGTGGACACGTCGACCCTAGCCTCGATAGTGCTTACCACGCGCTTTCGCGCATGAACTCGTTGCAAGTCTCACAGACCTCGGACGGGAACCTTTCTTTCGGCCCGATACCACTAGTCCCCAACGCGCAGCTCCCCGAGCATTTCGAAGGTGAAGAAGATCTAACCGCTTTGGGGAGCCCCGTCCCCGCGTCCGTCAGATCCATCGCGTGGGAACTCCTCGCTTCCCTTGCGAATCAGCGACCCGATTTGATGCCGTAGCGCCTTGGGCCTTGTCTGAGGAAGCTAAGAGGTTTACGACGAATGCCTTTAGCTCCTTCAATTTCCCTGCACCAAAGTCCGCGCCAGTAGATGTTTCCCCCATCCTTCAGGCGATTCGACCTCGGTTTCATCGATCCCCTGGACGATGGCTCGCAATCGATGCGCGACGCCCGAAAGTATTTCGGCGGGCGCGATAATCTCGCTCATGGTTTTCCTTTCGCGCTGCTGCGTCACCACGCCTATGGGGATGACCGTTTAGCCCGGGCTGTAACCAATGGGGCCGTGGTTTCGTTGAAGACACCCTTTACGGTCAGCCGAAACCGGCCAGCCCCGGTGGTGAAGTCCGGGTTGAGGGTGAACATCGGGCCAGAGCCGCGGTTGCTAACCACGTTGGCGAGCACGTTCGAGCCCGCGGGAGAAACCGGTGAGGAGACGTTCGGGGTCGATTTGGGTGAGGACCTCGATCATGGCTTCGCGTTTTTGGCCGTTGCCGTAGTCCTGGACGAGGGGCATAAGGCGGTGGCGTTGGCCGAGGACGACGTAGAGGGTTTCGATGCCGGCCATCATGTCGGCGTGGATGGCCCTGCGGATTGAGAGTCCGAGTGGGACGAGGCCTGGTTCGAAGCGCGACCCGAGGGATGGGAGGTTCCCGTCCCTGCCGGGGAGGGTGGCGCCGTTGGCCATTCCCCCGGCATGTTCCGGGCCCCCGTCTTGTCGTTGAGGTACCAACGCCCTTGCGGGTCGTCCAGGGGCAACCCGTCGAGGGTGTACATCAGAAGCCTCCAGTGTCGATCGCCAGGTGGGCCGAGTTCTTTTCCCGGGTCTTCGACACCGCCTCAGCGACGGGGTTGTAGGTGTAGAAGTTGTTCACCACCGTTGGGACAAAGGACGACGGCGGGGCCGTGTTGATCGCCCGTCCGTCCGCATACCCCGGCAACTTCGGGAACGTGCCGGTGTTGATCGCGGCGAGCTCCCGGTCGTACTTGCAGGAGTTCGCCCCGTTGATGACCCATTCGTCGTCGTCCAACCATGCGACGGGTTGTGCGGTCTTGAAGTCCAGCCCGAGGATCGTGTCGGTCCCCAGCCCATAGGCCGGGAGCTGGCCACCGCCGTCGAACCCGGGCAGCTTGCCGCCCGTCTCGTTACGGACCGGCCCCTTGCGAAGAGTGCCCATGCCCGTATTGACGGAGTCGGAACGCTTGACGTCAACGAACGTCGTCTTGTGCGTGTTCAGGTAGACATTCGCTGTCGTCCCATCAACCCGGCCAACCGCCGCCTTTGTCTGCTCGGCTTCGTCGCGTGCCCTTGTGGACATCCAAGAGCTGATCTTCACACCGTCCGGGACGCCTAGGACCTCTCGGGCGAGCTTCTTCGTCGCCGTTTCCGACAGCCCAAAACCCTCGCCTGCTTTTACAAGGTCGCTGTACGTTTGGCCTAGTTTCGCCTGGAGCTTGTCCTGCCCAACGCCTTCTTCGGCCATGGCCCTGACTTCTTCCATGCCCCCGCGTGCCAGACCTTGGAACGTGTCGTTGGCGAGCTTCCCGGCATCGGTGTTCTCGTTGAAGTCGCTCTTGTTCTTGTTGAGGATGCTGCCCATCTTGCCGCCCGAATCGGTGATGGTTTTCACCGCTTCGTCGACTTGCCGGAGCTGCTCCCCGTAAGCGAATTGCGCATCCCGGGTGGACATCGTCAGGATGCCGGTCTGGAACAGCAGGTCCACGAAGTTCTGCATGTCCTCGACGACGCCTTCGGTCGTGACGCCCGTTTCCTCGAGGCGGTCTGCCAAGGCTTCCTGGCTCTCGGAGCTGGCCGCGGCGGCCGTCGATGCGCTGTCCATCACGCCGGTGAGGGAATCCGTGCCGCCGGCGGCTTCGTTGGCTGCTGGGACACCGTTGCGCATCGCTTCAGCAAGGCGTTTCTGAGATACCTGCGTTTCGCCGTTCGCGGTCATGGCATCCAAGATCGCGTCCCGGTACGTGGGCATCAGGTCGATGATGTCCTTGACCGGGACGTACATGGCCGACGCTTTGTCGTACAAGAGCTCGAACCCTGCAGCCGCGTCTTCCGTGTTTCCGGACTTCACAAGTCCGGCCACGGCTTCGTCCATTTGGAGGATCTCGCCGCGTGCGGCTTCCCCGCCTCCTTCCCGTCCTGCGAAGACGTAGGAGAAGAAGTCATTCAGGTCGTCGCTAGCCTTGGTCTGAAAAAGGCGTTGCACAGCCGAATCGAGGTCATTGACCGCAGTGAATGAACCCTTACCGGTCTTCGTTACCCCGTTGCAGCCAAACCCGCTGGCAGCACAGGACGGCCCTTACAGCGCCCACGGAACGCCGCACGGTGGTCTATGGCCCTGGCCCTTGGACTGCGGCAGGGCGAGGCCCTGGGGCTCTAGTGGGACAGGGTCGACCTCGACGCCGGAACCATCCGCATCTCCCGCGCCTGGTTCCGCGCCAACGGGGGCCACCCCCTCCGGCTCGGAGACCTGAAGACCAGCAGCTCCAGCCGCACCATCACGCTGCCCGTCGGCATGCTCCGCGGGCTCAAGGCCCACCGCCTCGAGCAGAACCGAACCCGCCTGCGGGAAGGCCCCCACTGGGTCGGCTACGAACAGGACGGGCGCCGCTACGACCCCGTCTTCACCAGTCGCTACGGCCGGCCCATCGGGGACGCCGCCGACAACGACCAGTGGAAGAAGCTGATTGCGGCCGCCGGCGTCCCTGCAGTCCGTCTCCACGACGCCAGGCACACCGCCGCGACCATGATGCTCGCCCAGGGAGTGCCCGCGCGCGTGGCCATGGAGATCCTCGGGCACTCCACGATCCTCCTCACTCTGGGCACCTACTCCCACGTCATCCCCAAGCTGGCCCGGGACGCCGCGGAGAAGATGGAGAAGGCGTTCTATGACTGAACTACCACCAGAACTACCACCAAACCGAAAACCACGGCGAGCGCGGGGCATAAAAGAAATGGCCCCGATCCCTTGTCGTGCAAGGGATCGGGGCCGTTGGTGCCCGAGGTGGGACTCGAACCCACACACCTTTCGATATCGCATTTTGAGTGCGACGCGTCTGCCATTCCGCCACTCGGGCCTGCACATCGTCCCCGGAGTCCATGCCGCCGTGACGACAAGGAAAACATCACAGGGATGCGTTGCGCTAAACAACTCTACATGCCGATAGGCTTGATCAGGAATCCAAGAACCCACCGCCCCGTTCCCCGGGCAGCCAGGAGTAACACCATGACAGAAGCCGCCCCCGAGGCCACGTCGACGCCCGCCCGCCGGGTCGTTGTCGCAGAGGACGAAACGCTCATCCGGCTGGACATCGTCGAGATCCTCACCGGAGAGGGGTTCGAGGTCGTTGCCGAAGCGGACAACGGCGAGAAGGCGGTGGAATTGGTGCGCGAGCACCGCCCGGACCTGGTGCTCATGGACGTGAAGATGCCAGTCATGGACGGCATCACCGCTGCCGAGACCATCGTCAAGGAACGCATCGCCCCGGTCGTCTTGTTGACCGCCTTCAGCCAGAAGGAACTGGTTGAGCGTGCCCGCGAGGCAGGCGCCATGGCCTACGTCGTCAAGCCGTTCAGCCCGAACGACCTCATCCCCGCCATCGAGATCGCCTTGTCCCGACACGAGGAGATCATTGCGCTGGAGAAGGAGGTCGGTGACCTCCAGGAGCAGTTCGCCACCCGCAAGCTGGTTGAGCGCGCCAAGTCGGTCCTCACCACAAAGATGGGCCTGACCGAGCCCGAGGCCTTCCGCTGGATCCAGAAGACGTCGATGGACCGCCGACTGAGCATGCGCGAGGTCGCCGAGACGATCATCGCCCAGGTGAAGTAACAAAAGTCTCCAGCGGCAACGTTCCACACAGAGCCCGACGGCGGTCGGCCCACTTCGGTGGGCCGACCGCCGTCGGAATTCTCAGTGGGGGGCGCAGGCCCCGGCGGGAACTAGTCGCCCTTCTCCTCGCGGCGAAGTGCGGCGTGGTCATCGTCCGCCTGCTCCTTGGTCCGCCAGGGGCCGACCTTCTCCTTGGGCGACTGCGTCTTGCTGCCGTCCAACAGCTGTCCGGCATCGGCGATGTCGCCCACGCGGTGGATGCGCAGGGAGTTGGTCGATCCGGCCTGTCCGGGAGGGGACCCGGCGGCGATGACGACCATGTCGTTGACCTCGGCCAGCCCCTCCTTCTGCAGCGCCTCGTCGACCTGGGCGGTCATCTTGTCCGTGTGGTCAGCGAACGCGACCAGACGCGGCTGCACACCCCAGACCAGCGTCAGGGTGTTGTAGGTCTGCCTCAACGGGGTGAACCCGAGCACCGGCTTTGACGGGCGCAGACGCGAGAGCCGGCGGGCCGAGTCGCCGGATTGGGTAAAGGCCACGATGTACTTCGCGTCAAGCTGGTCCGCGATCTCCACAGCGGCACGCGTAATCGCGCCGCCTCGGGTCCGCGGGCGCGTCCCCAGGGGCGGGATCCGCTCCAGCCCGTGGTCTTCGGTGGCCGTGATGATGCGGGCCATGGTCTCGATCGTCTCGATCGGGTAGGCACCCACCGAGGTCTCGCCGGACAGCATGACCGCGTCGGCACCATCGAGGACGGCATTCGCGCAATCCGAGGCCTCGGCGCGGGTCGGCGTCGGGGATTCGATCATCGATTCGAGGACCTGCGTGGCCACGATGACCGGCTTGGCCCACCGGCGGGCCAGCTCGACGGCGCGCTTCTGGACCAGCGGGACCTGTTCCAATGGGAGCTCCACGCCGAGGTCGCCACGCGCCACCATGATGGAATCGAAGGCGTCGATGATCTCCTCGAGGTTGTCGACGGCCTGCGGCTTCTCGATCTTGGCGATGACGGGCAGGCGCCGGCCTTCCTCCTCCATGATCTCGTGCACGCGCTGGATGTCCGAGGCGTTGCGCACGAAGGACAGGGCGATCATGTCGACCCCGGCGCGCAGCGCCCAGCGCAGGTCGTCTTCGTCTTTTTCGCTCAACGCGGGGACGTTGACGGCCACCCCGGGAAGGTTGATGCCCTTGTTGTTGGACACCTCTCCCCCGGTGACGACCTCGGTGACGACATTGCGGTCATCGACCTCCACCGCGCGCAGTGCCACGCGCCCGTCATTGACGAGCAGCCGGTCACCGACGGCGACATCCTGGGGCAGGCCCTTGAACGTGGTCGAGCAAATGTCCTTGGTGCCCTCGATGTCATCGATGGTGATGGTGAACCGGTCGCCCGCGGCCAGCAGGTGCGGGCCGTCGGAGAAGCGGCCCAGTCGGATCTTGGGTCCCTGCAGGTCGGCAAACACGCCGACTGGACGCCCGAGCTCTTCCGAGGCCTGCCGGACGTTCGCCAGATTCTCTGCGTGGGTCGAGTACTCGCCGTGGCTCATGTTCAGCCGGGCGACATCGACACCGGCCTGGATCGCCTGCAGCGTCTTTTCGTAGGTCCCAATGGCCGGCCCGAAAGTGGCCACAATCTTTGCGCGTCTCATACCGAAAGCCTATCCGCCTTTACTCGTCCGGAAGAGGGATGCGAACGGATCCGCACCCCGTCAGATCATGTCGATGGGTTGGTCGGTTGGCGCCACGGGGGCGGGCAGCCGGGTTTCGCCCATCAGGTACTTGTCCACCGCGGCGGCGCAGGAGCGCCCTTCCGCGATGGCCCACACGATCAGCGACTGTCCGCGGCCGGCGTCGCCGGCAGCAAACACGCCGGGCGTGTTGGTCATGTAGTAACCGTCACGGGCGACGTTGCCCCGGTCATCAAAATCGATCCCGGCCTGTTCGTCCAGGCCAGCCGGTTCGGGCCCGGTGAAGCCCAGGGCCAGAAGCACGAGGTCGGCGGGAATCACGCGCTCCGTCCCGGCCTTGGGCCGACGGGCACCGTCGATGAATTCCGTTTCGGAAACCATGACGCCGGTCACACGACCGTCCTCTCCAAGGAACTCTACCGTAGATGCGAGGTAGGTGCGTTCACCGCCCTCCTCATGCGCCGACGCGACCTCGAACAATGTCGGGAACATCGGCCAGGGCTGGTGCCCCGGACGCTCCCCCGGCGGTTGCTTGCCGATCGCCAACGTGGTGACCGATGCGGCCTGCTGGCGGTGGGCCGTGCCGATGCAGTCCGCACCGGTATCGCCGCCACCGAGGATGACCACATGCTTGCCCCCTGCGTCGATCAGGCCGGGATCCTCCTGCCCGGCCACCGACCGGTTGGAGGGGACGAGGTAGTCCATCGCGAACTCCACGCCCTCCAGCTCACGGCCCGGGATCGGCAGGTCGCGCGGTACCGTGGCCCCGGTGGCCACCACGACGGCGTCGTACCGCCGGCGCAGCTGGTCCCAGGAGATGTCCCGCCCCAGCTCGACGTTGGTGCGGAAGCGGGTGCCCTCGGCGCGCATCTGGTCCAGCCGGCGTTCCAGGACCTCCTTTTCCATCTTGAAGTCGGGGATGCCGTAGCGCAGCAGCCCGCCGATGGCGTCGTCGCGTTCGTAGACCGCGACGGTGTGCCCGGCTCGGGTCAGCTGCTGGGCGGCGGCCAATCCCGCCGGGCCGGAACCGACGATGGCCACCGTCTGGTCGGTATGCCGCTCGGCCGGCACCGGGACGACGGAGCCGTCCTCGAACGCCTGCTCGGCAATGGAGACCTCCACCTGCTTGATGGTCACCGCCGGCTGGTTGATGCCCAGCACGCAGGAGCTCTCGCAGGGGGCGGGGCAGAGCCGCCCGGTGAACTCGGGGAAGTTGTTGGTCTCGTGCAGCCGGTCGCTGGCTTCGGCGCGTCGGCCCTGCCAGGTCAGGTCGTTCCACTCGGGGATCAGGTTGCCCAACGGGCATCCCTGGTGGCAGAAGGGGATGCCGCAATCCATGCAGCGCGAGGCCTGTGCCTTCAGGACGTCGTCCTGTTGGCGTTCGTACACCTCCGCGTAGTCCATGATGCGGACCGGCACGGGGCGGCGCGGTTGCGTCACGCGGTCGGTGATGGTCAGGAATCCGCGGGGATCAGCCATGGTTTGCCTCCAAAATCCGGGTCCAGACGGTTTCGCCGTCCGGGTCGAGTCCTTCGCGTTCGGCATCCTGCAAGGTGGCCATCACCGCCGCGTAGTTGACGGGGACCACAGCGGTCATGCGTGCCGCGGTATCGGGGAAATCGATCAGCAGGGAGGCGGCCAACGTCGATCCGGTCTCCTCCGCGTGGCGGGTCAACAGGTTCTTGACCCGCTCGCGGTCCGCAGCATCGAGCGGCCGCAGGTCCAACTCCCCGGCGTCGAGTGCCTGTCGGTTGAAGGCGCCGCGGTCGGCGTCGAGCAGGTAGGCGGTGCCGCCGGACATGCCGGCACCGAAATTGCGTCCGGTCGGCCCCAGGATCAGGGCCGTGCCGCCGGTCATGTACTCGCACCCGTGGTCGCCGATGCCCTCGGCGACCGCGGTGGCCCCGGAGTTGCGGACCAGGAAGCGTTCGCCGACGAGCCCGCGAATGAACATTTCCCCGCTGGTGGCGCCGTAGCCGATGACGTTTCCGGCGATGACGTTCTTCTCGGCGACCAGGCGTTCTCCGCGGCCCGGGCGCACGATGACCCGACCGCCGGAGAGCCCCTTGCCGACGTAGTCGTTGGCGTCGCCGTTCAACCGCAGCGTGATACCCGCCGGAAGGAAGGCGCCCAGCGATTGCCCGGCGTTGCCGGTCAGGGTGACGTCGATGGTGTCGGTCGCCAGTTCCTCGATGCCGAGCCGGCGGGTGACCTCGTGGCCGAGCATGGTGCCCACCGAACGGTCGGTGTTCACCACATCCAGCGAGATGCGCACCGGCTGCCGGGTGTCGAAGGCGTCGGAGCTGAGTTCGATCAGCTGGTTGTCGAAGTGCGCCTCGAGCTGGTGGTCCTGCTTCACCAGGTTGCGCACCGGTGCGTCGCCGCCGACGGAGTCGTCGAGGACCGGGGTGAGGTCCAGGCCCTCGGTCTTCCAGTGCCGGATGGCCTCGGCGGTGTCCAGCAGGTGGGCCTGGCCGATGGCCTCCTCGATGCTGCGCAGCCCCAGTTCGGCCAGCAGTTCGCGGACCTCCTGGGCCAGGAACTCGAAGAAGTTGACCACAAACTCCGGTTTCCCGGTGAAGCGCGAGCGCAGCAGCGGGTTCTGGGTGGCGACGCCGACCGGGCAGGTGTCCAGGTGGCAGACACGCATCATGACGCAGCCCGAAACCACCAGCGGGGCGGTGGCGAAGCCGAATTCCTCGGCTCCGAGCAGGGCGGCGATGACGACGTCGCGGCCGGTCTTCAGCTGCCCGTCGACCTGCACGACGACGCGGTCGCGCAGCCCGTTGAGCCGCAGCGTCTGCTGCGCCTCGGCGAGCCCGAGCTCCCAGGGGGCGCCGGCGTGCTTGAGCGAGTTCAGTGGCGAGGCCCCGGTGCCGCCGTCGTGCCCTGAAATGAGCACGACGTCGGCACGCGCCTTGGTCACGCCGGCGGCCACGGTGCCGATCCCGATTCCGGAAACCAGCTTCACGTGGATGCGGGCCCGCGGGTTGGCGCGCTTGGCATCGTAGATCAGCTGGGCGAGGTCCTCGATCGAGTAGATGTCGTGGTGCGGGGGCGGGGAGATCAGGCCCACGCCGGGGGTGGAATGCCGGGTGCGGGCCACCCAGGGGTAGACCTTCTGGCTCATCAGCTGGCCGCCCTCGCCGGGTTTGGCGCCCTGGGCCATCTTGATCTGGATGTCCTCGGCCTGGGTCAGGTACAGGCTGGTCACCCCGAATCGGCCGGAGGCGATCTGCTTGACCGCGGAGCGGCGTTCGGGGTCCATCAGCCGGTCGACGTCCTCGCCGCCCTCGCCGGTGTTGGACTTGCCGCCCAGCCGGTTCATGGCGATCGCCAGCGTCTCGTGGGCCTCCTGGGAGATGGAGCCGTAGCTCATCGCCCCGGTGGCGAAGCGCTTGACGATCTCGGCGACGGGTTCGACCTCCTCGATCGGGACCGGTTCGCGGACGCCGGTCTTGAACTTGAGCAGCCCGCGCAGGGTCATCAGCTCCTTCGACTGGTCGTCGATGCCGCGGGTGTAGGCCTGGAAGATGTCGTAGCGGCGCTCCCGGGTCGCATGCTGGAGGCGGAACACCGTCTCCGGGTTGAACAGGTGGGACGGCCCGTCCCGGCGCCACTGGTACTCGCCGCCGGTTTCGAGCCGCTTGTGCGGCTCCTCGACCCCGTCGGAGGGGTAGGCGAAGCGGTGGCGTGCGGCGGTCTCGGCGGCGATGACGTCCAGGCCGACGCCGCCGAGCGGGGAGTGGGTTCCGGTGAAGTACTGGTCGATGACCGCGCCCGAGAGCCCGAGGGCGTCGAAGGTCTGGGCCCCGCAGTACGAGGCCACCGTGGAGATGCCCATCTTGGACATGATCTTCAGCACGCCCTTGCCGAGCGCCTTGATCAGGTTCCGGTGGGCCGCCTCGACACCGACGCCGCCGAGGATCCCGGCGTCGGCCATCTCCTCGACCGTCTCCAGTGCCAGGTAGGGGTTGATCGCCGAGGCGCCGTACCCGATGAGTACGGCCACGTGGTGGACCTCGCGGACGTCGCCGGTCTCGATGACCAGCGAGGTCTTCGTGCGGTTGGCGCTGCGCAGCAGGTGGTGGTGCACGGCGGAGGTCAGCAGCAGCGACGGAATCGGTGCCCACTGGGCGTTGGAATCACGGTCGGAGAGGACGATGAACTTCACGCCACGGTTGATCGCGGCGGAGACCTGTTCGCAGATCTCCTGCAGCCGGTTCTTCAGCTCCGCCGCCCCGCCCTCGGGACGGTACAGCCCGCGGACTTTCAGCGAGGCCTTGGCGCCGTCGGCGCCGCGGATGTTCGCGATCTTGGCCAATTCGTCGTTGGTGATGACCGGGAAGTCCAGCGAGACGTGCCGGGTGCCGACCTGTTCCAGGTCCAGCAGGTTGCCGTCGGGCCCGATCGACGTGGACATGCTGGTGACCAGTTCCTCGCGGATGGAGTCCAGCGGCGGGTTGGTGACCTGGGCGAAGGACTGCACGAAGTAGTCGAAGAGCAGTCGTGGTCGCTGGGAGAGGACCGCGATGGGGGTGTCGGTGCCCATGGCGCCGAGGGGTTCGGCCCCGGCGCGTGCCATGGGGGCCAGCAGGATGCGCTTCTCCTCCTCCGTGTAGCCGAAGGTGCGCTGGCGCAGCTGGACGGAGGCGGGGTTGTGCGAGACGTGCTCGCGTTCGGGCAGGTCGGCCAGCGAGATGAGGTTCTCCTGGACCCATTCGCGCCACGGGTTGGCGGCGGCGACCTCGGCCTTGATCTCCTCGTCTTCGACGATGCGTCCGGCATCGGTGTCGATGAGGAACATCTTGCCCGGTGACACCCGGCCCTTGCGTACGATGCGTTCCTCGGGGATGTCCAGGACGCCGACCTCGGAGGCCAGCACCACCAGACCCTCATCGGTGACCCAGTAGCGGGCCGGTCGCAGGCCGTTGCGGTCCAGCACCGCCCCGGCCAGCCGGCCGTCGGTGAAGGAGACGGCGGCGGGACCGTCCCACGGTTCCATCAGCATGGAGTGGTACCGGTAGAACGCGCGGCGGTCCTCGTCCATCGTGGTGTGGTTCTCCCACGCCTCGGGGATCATCATCATGATCGCCTGGGTGATGGGTCGCCCGGAGAGCATGAGCAGTTCGACGACCTCGTCGAACGACGCCGAATCCGAGGCGCCGGGGGTGCAGATCGGGAAGAGCTCCTCGGGGTCCTCCCCCAACAACGGTGCGGCCAGTTGGGACTGCCGGGCACGCATCCAGTTGCGGTTGCCGCGCACGGTGTTGATCTCGCCATTGTGGGCGATCGTGCGGAAGGGCTGGGCCAGCGGCCAGGAGGGGAACGTGTTGGTGGAGAAGCGCGAGTGCACGATGGCCAGCACGCTGGTGAAGCGCGGATCGGACAGGTCGGGGTAGAACGGTTCGAGCTGGGCGGTGGTGAGCATGCCCTTGTAGACCATGGTCCGGGAGGAGAGGGAGGGGAAGTAGACACCGAGCTTGTTCTGGGCGCGTTTGCGCAGCCGGAAGGCCCGCGCGTCGAGTTCTGCGGTGTCGATCCCGTTGTCCGCTGCGTCGACTCCGACGAAGAACTGGACCAGTCGGGGCATGCAGGAGCGGGCCATGGCACCGATCAGGTCGCCGTCGATGGGGACCTCGCGCCAGCCCAGGACCTGCAGGTCCTGCTGGACGGCCAGTTCCTCGAGGCCGGAGCGGGTGGCGGCCTCGGCGGCCGGTTCATCGGGCAGGAACGCCATCCCGGCGGCGTAGCGGCCGGGGGCGGGGAGGTCGAAGTCGACGACGGCGCGGAAGAACTCGTCGGGCATCTGCGTCAGGATCCCGGCACCGTCGCCTGATCCCTCGTCGGCGCCCACGGCTCCGCGGTGTTCGAGGTTGCGAAGTGCGCGCAAGGCGTTGTCCACGATCTGGTGCGTGGGCCTGCCGTGCAGGGTGGCGACCATGGCCAGCCCGCAGGCGTCTTTTTCCTGGTCGGGGTGGTAGAGGCCCTGTGCCTCGGGTAGTGCTGCAAAGCGGGTGAAGGGCGAGGTCGCGACCTCGCCTGGGACTCGCGAGGCATTCTGCTGGTCTCCAGTCAGGTTCATGGGGTTCCTCTCAATCGGGATGCCCGGGCCCCGTCGGGCAGGACGGGGTGCGGGCGGTGGCAGGGGGCCCGAAGGACGCTGAACCTGGGGTGTGGAGCATCGTGGCCTTCGGCCGGCGGGGTCGATGCCAGGGGATGGCGAATCGGGACCGGGCCGGCGGGTCCACGTCGTCGTGAAGGGCAGCCGCGTCCACTTGTGGTGGCCGGTGGGGCTGCTTCCGCTGTTCCCACGGGATCGCAGACGTGCCGATCGGGCGGGAAACTTAAAGGGAGATTAGCACCTCAAAGACCCGCGGCCGCTGCCGGAAACATAACGTTTACATTCGACGGGCAATTGTGTCGTGGCAGGGTGCCCCGGCCGCGGCCGCCACGGTGCCATGTGGGGGCAAGCAGTAGGGCACCGTGGGGGGAAGCCGACGACGGCGGGTGGGTCCCGCCGTCCTCGGCGGTACTCAGGAGCGCGCCGGGGAGGCGCTGCGGCCGCTGAGTTCGGCGGCAAGTGCGCCCACGGCCTCGACGCCGCCGTCGCGCAGGGCGGCGACGAGCGCGGTGCCGACGATGACGCCGTCGGCGTACTCGCCGATCTCGCGGACATGCTCCGCCTTCGAGACGCCGAGGCCGACGCAGGCACGCGGGGCGCCGGCATGGTGGGCCGCCTCGACCACCGCACGGGCGGCGGAGGAGACCGAGGTCCGGGCGCCGGTGACGCCCATGATGGAGACGCAGTAGATGAAACCACTGCTGGCCCTGACCGTGGTGTCCATGCGCTCGGGGGTGGAACTGGGGGCGACCAGGAAGACGCGTTCGAGGCCGTACTTGTCGGAGGCCGCAAACCATTCGGACGCCTCGTCGGGGATGAGATCTGGCGTGATCAGGCCGGCGCCCCCGGCGTCGGCGAGACGCCGGGAGAACTCATCGACGCCCATCCGCAGGACCGGGTTCCAGTACGTCATGACCAGCACCGCGGCGTCGCAGCGGTCGGTGATGGCCCGGACGATGTCGAAGACCTGGGCGACACGGAACCCCTGGGCCAGCGCCTGTGCGGTGGCGGCCTGGATGACCGAGCCGTCCATGACCGGATCCGAGTAGGGGATGCCGATCTCGATGACGTCGGCACCGTTCTCGGCGACCGCCACGGCTGCATCGATGGTGGTCTGTACGTCGGGGAAACCGGCGGGCAGGTAGGCGATGAGGGCCGGGCGGCCCTGGCCGCGGGCGCGTTCGATCGCAGCCTCGGAGGTCATGCGGGTCATTTGGCTTCACCTGCTTGCGTGTCGATGAGGTCGAACCAGTCGGCGGCGGTGCCCACGTCCTTGTCGCCGCGGCCCGAGAGGTTCACGATGATCGTCTTCTCCTGCGGGTCGCCGCCGGTCTCGGCGAGCTGCCTTCCGACACGGAGTGCTCCGGCGAGGGCGTGGGCCGACTCGATGGCCGGGATGATGCCCTCGGTGCGGCAGAGCAGGCTGAAGGCATCCATGGCCTCGGTGTCGGTGACCGGTTCGTAGGTGACACGCCCGATATCGTGCAGGTAGGAGTGTTCCGGGCCGACGCTCGGGTAGTCCAATCCCGCCGAGATGGAATGCGACTCGATGGTCTGCCCGTCCTCATCCTGCATGAGGTAGCTGCGCGCCCCGTGCAGCACGCCTTTCCGCCCCAGGGTGATGGGGGCCGCGTGGCGCCCCGTGCCCACCCCGTCGCCGCCGGCCTCGAAGCCGTAGATGGCCACCGAGGGGTCGTCGAGGAAACCGTGGAAGAGGCCGATGGCGTTGGAGCCGCCGCCGACGCAGGCGCAGACCGCGTCGGGCAGCCGGCCGGTTTGGGCCAGGATCTGCTCCCGGGCCTCCTCGCCGATGACCTCGTGGAAGTAGCGCACCATGGCGGGGAACGGGTGGGCCCCGGCGGCGGTACCCAGCAGATAGTGCGTGTTATCGACGTTGGCCACCCAGTCGCGCAGGGCCTCGTTGATGGCGTCCTTCAGCGTCTGGGAACCCACCGTCACGGGGACGACCTCGGCTCCGAGCAGGCGCATCCGCGCCACGTTCAGGGCCTGGCGGCGGGTGTCCTCGGCGCCCATGTACACGACGCATTCCAGGCCCATGAGGGCCGCGGCCGTCGCGCTGGCGACGCCATGCTGGCCGGCACCGGTTTCGGCGATGATGCGTGTCTTGCCCATGCGCTTGGCCAGCAGCGCCTGGCCGAGCACGTTGTTGATCTTGTGGCTGCCGGTGTGGTTGAGGTCCTCCCGCTTCAGGAAAACCCGCACGCCGCCGGCGTGCTCGGAGAAACGCTTGGCTTCGGTCAGCAACGAGGGCCGGCCCGAGTAGTTGCGGTTGAGCTCGTTGACCTCGTCGATGAATTCCGGATCGGCCTTGGCCTTCTCGAACGTGTCGTTGAGTTCATCCAGGGCGGCGATGAGCGATTCGGGCATCCATCGGCCACCGAAGTCGCCAAAATACGGGCCTGGCGCGTGGCGCAGGCTGTGCTGTCCGGCCAGGAAGGCATCAGCGGGCTGCCCGGTCGTTGCGTCGGGCTCTTCTGGGGTCTGGCTCATGCGTGGCCGTCCTTACGTCTGGCGGGGTGGATGGCGGGTCGACGGGTTCGTTCAGCGCCCGCGCGGTGGCTTGGCGGCGTTGCCGGCCTCGATGAAGGACCGCAGTGCGGTGATGGGGTCGTGGTCCTTGACCAGGGCCTCGCCCACCAGGACGGCGTCGGCACCGTGGGACCCGTACAGCGCGACGTCGTCGCTGGTGCGGATGCCGGATTCGGCGACGATGACGACGGAGTCCGGGATGTCGCCGGCCAGCCGGGCGAAGTTGTCGCGGTCGACGTCGAGCGTCTTGAGGTTGCGGACGTTGACCCCGATGATGCGGGCTCCAACCCGGATGGCGCGTTCGATTTCCCCGGGGGTGTGGGTTTCCACCAGAGCGTTCATGCCCAGGTCGTGGGTCAGGTCCAGGAAGGAGGCGAGGTCGTGGTCATCCAGCGCGGCGACGATCAGCAGCACCAGGTCGGCGCCGTGGGCGCGGGCCTCGTGGATCTGGTAGGCGTCGACCGTGAAGTCCTTGCGCAGCAGCGGGGTGTCCACCGCGGCGCGCACCGCGTCGAAGTCCGCCAGGGAACCGCCGAAGCGGCGCTGTTCGGTGAGCACCGAGATTGCCGAGGCACCTCCGTCGCGGTATTGCCGGGCCAGTTCTGCCGGCTCCGGGATGTCCGCCAGCGCCCCCTTCGAGGGGCTGCGGCGCTTGACCTCGGAGATCACGCGCAGCGTCTGGTCCCGTTGGCTCTGGTCACGATGGCCGCCAAGCGCGGCGTAGGCGTCGCGGGCCGGCGGGGCCGCTTGGGCGCGGGCACGGATGGCCGCGTCACTGACCTGGAGCCGGCGTTCGTGCAGATCCTCGCGAACGCCGATGATGATGTCCTCGAGAACGGTCACTCCTAGTGGCCGTTGCCGTTCGAACGGTGGCCACCGACGCCGAAACCGATCTGGCGCATGATGCCACCGGCGATCAGGCCGATGACGATGATGGCGATGCCAATGTAGACGCCGATGGCGGCTTGCAGTGCAAAGGCGATGCAACCGACAAGCGTTCCGATGAGCATGACGCCGACGGCCGTCCAGGCGGCGATGCTGTTGCCGTGTCCGACGGGTTCGGTGAGAACCGGGTCAAGACCCTCTGCGTTCCGGGCGGTCACGTTGCTTGACATGTTCTGATCTACTCCTCGGTGCCTCGGGTATCCCGGTGTCGTACCGGGCCAAACTGGTTACTATTCTGCCACTCTTTTCGGCGCGATGCCGCCATGTTGCGGCGGAAGTGGCCTGCCCATGTCACCGGGTGGGGTCCTCGCCCCGCGAGAGGCTGTCCCACCCGTCGATTTCGTCCAGGGCTGTCGATTCGTGTGGCTCAGCTGCCGGGATATCGCCGTCACCGGCTTCCGTCGCGGACACCGCCGAGGCGGAATCGTCGGCGGTTCCACCCGGTGCACCCACGGCGGGAGTGTATTTGCGGCTTGTCTTCCACCGGCGGCCGGCCACCGCGAGCCAAATGGCCGAGGCCATGATCCAAACGCCGATGACGACGGTGAGCCAGGGCCAGAAGGTGATCTGGTAGTCACCTTGGATCCGCATGGTGCCGGCCGCGGTACCGACCTTCGAAACGGAGGCGGCCACCGGGTCCGACAAGGCGCTGAGCGCGGATGCGGCGATACCCAGCCCGGAGAGGAGGACCAGTACGGCGATGATCCAGCGGGCCAGACGACCGGCGATGGCGGCGGCGACGGACCCGGCCAGGGCGACGACCGCCAGTGCCGCGACGGCGGTCGCCGCATCCTGGCCGGAAACGTCGAAGGGTTGGACGTTGATGGCGCCCCGTGCCGGCACCACGTGTATCCAGGTGCGGGTGCTCATGGCAAGGCCGGCGATCCCCCCCAGGACCCCGGCGAAGACCACGTATCTCTTGGATATCCACCGGCTCCCGGAGCTTCGTCCCGGTTCCGTGGGCGTTTGACTGGTGCTCATGCGTCCTCCTCGGCGATGGCCGGACGCAGCGTGCGTGCCGCCCAGACCGCGCGCAACGGTGCGGCCGCCTTGTTGATGCTTTCCTGGGATTCGGCATCCAGGTCCGAGTCGGCGACGATCCCGCCCCCGGCTTGGATGTAGGCCCGACCGTCCTTGAGCAGCGCCGACCTGATGGCGATGGCCATGTCCATGTCGCCGGCGAAGTCCAGGTACCCCACGACACCGCCGTAGACGCCGCGGCGATACGGTTCGACTTCGTCCAGCAGGCGCAGGGCACGCGGCTTGGGGGCGCCGGATAGCGTTCCCGCGGGGAACGTCGCCGCCAGCACGTCGTAGGCCGTCGACTGGGCGTCGAGCCGGCCGACCACATTGGAGACCAGGTGCATGATGTGGCTGAAGCGTTCGACCTCCATGAACTGGGTGACTTCCACGGTGCCGGGTTCGCAAACCTTGGATAGGTCATTGCGGCTCAGGTCCACGAGCATGAGGTGCTCGGCGCGTTCCTTCTCGTCGGCGAGCAGGTCCTTCTCGTGCAGGTGGTCGTCTTCATAGGTCGCGCCGCGTGGCCGCGAGCCGGCGATTGGATGGGTCACGACGTCCCGGTCGTTGACGGTGACCAGCGCCTCCGGGGAGGAACCGACGATGGCGTAGGCGCCTCCGTCGGCGTCCTGGAGGTTGTACAGGTACATGTAGGGGCTGGGGTTGGTGGTGCGCAATATGCGGTACACGTCCAACGGGTCGGCGGTGCATTCGAGTTCGAACCGCCGCGAGACGACCACCTGGAAGACCTCGCCGTCGACGATGGCCTCCTTGCCGCGCAGGATCGCCTGCCGGTAGCCATCCTCGTCCCAGCTATGGGTCACGGCTTCCATGAGCTCGGCGGAGGGGACCTGGGTTCCCGAGAAGACCGAGGCGGATCCGGGGGCCGGTGCGGTGAGCCCGTCGAGCATGGCATGTAGTCGCGATACGGCGTCCGCGTAGGCCTCGTCGACACCGGTGTCGGCACCGTCCTGGTTGATGGCATTGGCGATCAGGGTGACGGTGGAATCGCGGTTGTCCACCACGGCCATGTCGCTGACCAGGTTCATGGCCAGTTCCGGCAGCCCCAGGTCATCCGGTGGCGGGTCGGGGAGCCTTTCCCAATGGCGCACGCTTTCCCAGCCGACGAACCCGACCATACCGGAGGTGAACGGCGGCAGGTCCTCCAGCGGTTCGGTGCGCAGCATCGCGACCGTGTCCCGCAGGACCTCCACGGGGCTGCCCTGGGTGGGCACGCCGGCAGGTGGGGACCCGAGCCAATGCGCCCGCCCGTCCCGGGTGGTCAGGGTGGCCCGGGAGCCGCATCCGATGAACGAGAACCGGCTCCAGACACCGCCCGCGGCGGCGCTCTCCATCAAAAACGTGCCCGGCCGGCCACCGGCGAGCCGTTCGTAGACGGCGATGGGCGTCAGGGTGTCCGCCAGGACGCGCAGGGTCACGGGAATGACGCTACGGTCCCGCGCGAGTCCCCTGAACTGCTTGAGGCTGGGGGAAATGACACCGAATTCATGCATGCTGTACTGGGTTTCCTTGCGTGGTCGGCGGGTCTAGACGGGGTCCGGGTCGGGGCCCTGGACGGCAGGGATGGCGCGGCCCTCGAAACAGGTGCGGGTCCCGGTGTGGCAGGCGGCACCAATCTGGTGGACCCGGATCAGCAGGGCGTCCCCGTCGCAGTCCCGCGCGACCGAGCGGACGAGCTGCTGGTGGCCCGAGGTGTCGCCCTTGCGCCAGTATTCCTGCCGGGACCTGGACCAGAAGGTGACCCGTCCGGTGGTCAGCGTGCGCCGCAACGCCTCGTCGTCCATCCATCCCAGCATGAGCACCTCCGCGGTGTCGTGTTGCTGGATGATGGCCGCCACGAGACCGTCGGCGTCGCGTTTGAGTCCCGCGGCGATCCCGGGGTCGAGGGCAGGTTCCGGGGGCTGGGGGTCTGGGTTCTGCGGCATCGTGTCCAGTCTACTGGGGATTGGGCCGCGCCACGCAGTCCGGGGCCCCCAGATACCCGCCGTTGGGCCCGGGATCGTGCTACTTTGACGGTAATGCGATACGTACCCCCCTCACGTGAAGTCCTCGCCGAGGTCCTGCAGGCCGCCGGGCCCGATGAGGAGACGCTGTGCGCTGGATGGCAGACCCGCCACCTCGCCGCGCATCTGGTCCTGCGAGAGCACAGCCCCTGGGCGGCCGGTCTGGCGGTTCCCCCGCTCCAGGCCCCCATGGAACGGCGTCTGGCTCGATTGGCCCGCCGTGCCGAGGATCCAGGGCACTATGCCGAACTCGTCGACCGGTTCCGCCGCGGTCCCTCGCTCTGGTCCCCGCTGGGTTTGCCGGCCGTGGAGCACGCGGCCAACCTCATCGAATTTTTTGTCCACACCGAGGACGTGCGGCGCGGCGTCGACCGCTGGGCACCGCGCGTGCTCGATGCCGAATACTCGGAGGTTTTGTGGGAGGCGCTGATCCGCCGGGCCGCCCTCTACTACCGCGGGGTCGACGTCGGGATCATCCTGCGCCGCCCGGACGGCCAGCGGCATGTGGTCCGCAAGGCGGCCACCTCGGTGGCCATCACCGGGGTTCCGGGCGAGTTGATGATGCACGCCAATGGGCGGCGTGACCACGCACTGGTGACCTTCGAGGGATCGGACGACGCGCTGGCCCTGTTCTCCAGTTCCCTCCCCTAGGCGGGGCTTGGCGGTGGTCCGTGGTTCGTCCGGTGCCGGCCCTCAGAGGCTGCGGGTGCGGTAGTGGTAGCTCGAGGCCGTGCTGAATCCCAGGGAGTTGTAGAGGACGATCGCGCCGACATTGGATTCGCGGACCTGCAGCCACACCCCGCCGAGGACCCGACGGTAGGCCTCGTTGAGAACGGCTTCCATGATCAGCCGGGAATAGCCCCGTCGGCGGGCCTCGGGCCGGGTGGTCACGCAGTAGATGCCGGCGTACTCCCCCACCACTGCCATCCGGGCGATCGATTCGATGCGGCCATCCACGCGGAGCCCGACGTAGACGGCCGGTGACCCCTTCAGGATGCGGCGGGAGACCTCGCGGTCATCCGGTGCCGCGGGGCCATCCTGATACCAGAACACCTCGAGCCACTCCTGCGAGGGTTCATCGGAGAACTCAATGCGCGGATCCGGGTGGATCTCGGCGAACCGTCCGAGTTCGGAGCCGTCCATGACCTGCACCAGGGTGGGCGTGCCCACGGTGTATCCCCGGGCGGCCAGGTAGTCGTCCAGGCCCGTCGGCTGGGCTGCCGGGCTGATCTGGAAGATGGAATTGAGCCACCGCGCTGCACTGCGCGTCTCGACCTCGGCGACCGCGGCCGCGAGGTCGTTCGGCATGGCGATCGGCAGGACCGAGTTGGCCCGCTGGGTGATGCCGGCGGAGAACCGCAGGGTCCACCCGCCGAGGGCGCTCTTCTCCAGGGCGGGCCAGGCGGCATCCATCAGCCGGTCGAGCTCTTCTGGTTCAGCGAACAGGGTAACCTGCCTCCTTGATGGCCTGTTTGACCCGGGCGATCATGTCGACCGGGCCGAAATGGAAGATGGAGGCCGCGAGGACCGCATCGGCTCCCGCGGCAATCGCCGCTGGAAAATGTCCGGGGGCACCGGCACCGCCGGAGGCGATGATCGGCACGTTGACTGCGGCCCTGACGGCGGCGATCAGCTCGACGTCGAAACCCTCCTTGGTTCCGTCGGCGTCGATGGAGTTCAACAGGATCTCGCCGACTCCGCCGTCGGCGGCTTCCCGCGCCCACTCGACGGCGTCCCGGCCCGAGCCGGTCCGTCCCCCGTGGGTCGTGACCTCGAACCCGGACGGCAGGGACGGGTCGGTGCTGCGGCGGGCGTCCACGGACAGCACCAGGACCTGGGATCCGAAGCGGTGGGTGATTTCCCGGATCACGTCGGGCCGCTCGACGGCTGCCGTGTTGATCGATGCCTTGTCGGCGCCGGCACGGAGCAGCCGGTCGACGTCGTCCGCGGAGCGGACCCCGCCGCCGACGGTGAGGGGGATGAAGACCTCCTCGGCGGTGGTGCGCACGACGTCGAAGGTGGTCTCGCGGTTGCCCGAGCTGGCGGTCACGTCCAGGAACGTCAGTTCGTCGGCACCTGCGGCGTTGTAGCGCTTGGCCAGTTCGACGGGGTCCCCGGCGTCGCGCAGGCCCTCGAAGTTCACGCCCTTCACGACGCGTCCCGCATCGACGTCGAGGCAGGGGATGACACGGATGGCTACGCTCACGGGATGGTCCTCTTAGATACGGATGGCGTGGATGTTGGTCACGAGGATGGCGCGGGCGCCCAACTCGTAGAGCTCGTCCATGATGTTGTTGGCCTGGGCCTGCTTCACCATCGACCGGACGGCCACCCAGTCGCCGTCCTGCAGCGGGGAAACGGTCGGCGACTCCAGCCCGGGGGTCAGGGCGCAGGCCCGCTCGACGAGGTCCTTGCGGATGTCATAGTCCAGCATGGCGTAGCGCCGGGCGACCAGCACACCCTGCAGGCGGCGGGTGAGGATCTCCAGGCCATGGGGGTTCTCCCCGGTGCGGCCGATGAGCACCGCCTCGGATTCGAGGATGGGATCCCCGAAGGTCTCCATGCCGGCGGCGCGCAGGGTGCTGCCGGTTTCCACGACGTCGGCGATGGCGTCGGCGACTCCGAGCCGGACCGAGGACTCCACGGCACCGTCGAGGCGGACGACGGAGGCGTCGATGCCTTCCCGGTCCAGGTAGTCGCGCAGCAACCCGTCGTAGCTGGTGGCGATTCGCTTGCCGTCCAGCTGGCCAACCGAGGAGAAGTCACCGACGGGTCCGGCGAAGCGGAACGTCGAGGCGCCGAGCCCCAAGGGCAGCAGTTCCTCGGCGTCGCCGTTGACCCCCGCGTCGAGGAAGAGGTCGCGTCCGGTGATGCCGACGTCGAGGATGCCGCGCCCGACGTAGACGGCGATGTCGCGCGGGCGCAGGTAGAAGAACTCGACGTCGTTGTCCGGGTCGACCATGACCAGTTCGCGGTTGTCGCGGCGCTGGCGGTATCCGGATTCGTTGAGCATGGCGGTGGCGGCCTCGGAGAGGGCGCCCTTGTTCGGTACGGCTACTCGCAACATGGAAGTGCTCTTTTCTGTGCTGGCTGTGCTGGTGGTCGGTCCTCTGGCATCACCTGCCGCCTGCCCCGTCGATGGCGGGGCGTGGCGGCTAGAGATGCTTGTAGACGTCCTCCAGCGACAGGCCCTTGGCCAGCATCATCACCTGCAGGTGGTACAGCAGCTGGGAGATCTCCTCCGCGGCTTCCGCATCGGTTTCGTATTCGGCGGCCATCCAGACTTCGGCGGCTTCTTCCACGATCTTCTTGCCGATGCCGTGGACACCCGAATCCAGCTCCGCAATGGTGCGGGAGCCCGTGGGGCGTTCCCGTGCCTTGTCTGCCAGTTCGGCAAAGAGGGTGTCAAAGGTTTTCACCCCTCAAGGGTAGCCGTTGGCGGGCCGCCGTCCCGACTCGCCGGTTTCAATGTGACGAAAGCGACGGGCGGGTCAGCGGCCGCCCGGCGGGCTACCTGCCCGAGAGCGCCAGGGCGGTCAGCAGTGCCGCCGACATGGCCTCGTGCCCCTTGTCCTCCACCGAACCGGGCAGCCCGGCGCGGTCCAGGGCCTGCTGCTCGGTGTCGCAGGTGAGCACCCCGAAGCCGACCGGGGTGCCGGTGCGCACCGAGACATCGGTGAGCCCCGCCGTCGCGCCCTGGCAGACGAAGTCGAAGTGCGGGGTCCCCCCGCGGATGACGACGCCCAGGGCCACGACGGCGTCGAAGTTGTGGGCGAAGCGGGCCGCGGCGACCGGCAGCTCGAAGGTCCCCGGAACGCGGACGAGCTCCGGTGTGGCGATGCCGGCGTCGACCGCTGCCCGCAGGGCCCCGTCGACGAGCCCGTCCATGACCTCCTGGTGCCAGCTGGCCGCGACGATCACCGCGCGCAACCCGGCGCGTCCTGCAGCCGCCAGCTGCTCCGTCCCGGTGGTGGGTGCTCCGTGTCCGCTCATCAGTGGTGCTCCTTCGTGGTGGATGTTTCCGGTGTATCGGGGGTGGCCGCGGTGAATGCCTCGGCCAGGATCTGGTGGGACATGCGTTCGCGCTTGGTCTGCAGGTACCGGGTGTTCTCCGGCCGGGCGGCGATGGTGCTCGGGACCAGCGAGACGACGTCGATGCCGGCCTCTCGCAACCAGGCGGCCTTCAGCGGGTTGTTGGTGAGCAGTCGGATCCGCTCGAGCCCCATCCCATGGAGGATGGCCGCGGCGGCATCGTAGCGCCGGGCATCGACGGGCAGGCCGAGTTGTTCGTTGGCCTGGACGGTGTCCGCCCCGCCGTCCTGCAGGGAGTAGGCGCGGATCTTGTTGGCCAGCCCGATGCCCCGTCCCTCGTGGCCGCGCAGGTAGACGATGGTCCCCCCGGATTCGGCGATGGCGGCCAGCGCGGCGTCGAGCTGTTCGCCGCAGTCGCACCGGTAGGAACCGAAGACGTCCCCGGTCAGGCATTCGGAGTGCAGGCGCACCAGCGGGGCCTCGGGGCCGGCGTGCTGCGGGATCGGTGCGGTCAGCACGAGGTGTTCCTGCCCGCTGCCGCGTTCGGTCCAGGCCTGCACGGCGAAGGTGCCGTGGGCGGTGGGGACGGCGACCACCGGGCCGCCGAGCACCGCCGAGGAGCTGGCCGGTTCGGGAGACGTGGCGCCGTTGCGGGCCAGATGCGCGGCCAGGTCCTCGATGCTGATCAGCGGGATGGAGAACTCGTCGGCGAAGGCCCGCAGCGCGGGCACCCGCATCATCGTCCCGTCGTCGTGCACGAGTTCGGCGATGACCCCGACCGGCTGGACCCCGGCCAGGCGGCACAAATCGACGCTGGCCTCGGTGTGGCCGCGGCGTTCCAGGACGCCGCCGTCGACCGCGCGCAGCGGGAACATGTGGCCGGGCCGGTTGATGGAGCCCTGCTCGCTGGCCGGGTCCGCCAGGATGCGGGCGGTGAGGGCGCGGTCGGCGCCGCTGATGCCGGTGGTGACCCCGGCGGCGGCGTCGCAGGAGACCGTGTAGGCGGTCCCCTTGGCGTCCTGGTTGTGCTCCACCATGGGCGGCAGGCCCAGGCGGTCGGCGCGGTCCCCGTTCATCGGCACGCACAGCACGCCGGAGGAGTACCGGATCGTCCAGCCCAGCAGTTCGGGGGTGGCGAATTCGGCGGCGAAGATGATGTCGCCTTCGTTCTCGCGGTCCTCGTCGTCGACGACGACGACGGGGCGTCCGGCGGCCATCGCGGCGATCGCGGCGTCCACCGGGTCCAGCAGGCTGCCGTCGCGATCCGCGGCGGTGGTGCCGCCGCCCTGCGGGGCGCTCATCGTGTCGCCCCGTCCGCGAAGGCGGCCAGTCGTTCGGCGTATTTGGCCATGACGTCGACCTCGAGGTTCACTGCGTCCCCGGGCTTGCGGGCGCCCAGGACGGTTTCGCGCAGCGTGGTGGGGATGACGCCCACCTCGAAGTACTGCTCCGCGTCCCCCGCGTCCGAGACGGCCGTCACCGTCAGGGAGACGCCGTCGACGGCGATGGATCCCTTCCGCGCGACGTAGCGGGCCAGATCGCGGGCCAACCCGAAGCGCAGGCGCACCCAGTTGCCCTCGTCCTCGCGTTCGAGCACGGTGCCCGTGCCGTCCACGTGGCCCTGGACGACGTGGCCGTCCAGCCGTCCGCCGGCGCGCACGCAGCGTTCGAGGTTGACCGGGTCGCCGGCCCGCAGGGCGCCGGTGGTGGTCAGGCGCAGGGACTCCCCCATGACGTCCAAATCCACGGTGTCGCCGTCGATGGCCGTGGCGGTCAGGCAGACGCCGTTCACGGCGATGGAGCCGCCGATCCCCAGATCCGCGGCGTGGCCGGGGGCGCTGATGCGCAGCACGGCTGCGTCCTGGCCGGGGACATCCGCGACGTCGTCGACGCGGCCCTGTCCGGTGATGATGCCCGTGAACATTAGCGGGTCCTTTCGTGTTCGGTGACCTGTACGGGTCGGGGTAGGGGCGTGGGTTCGAGGTGCAGGACGGCGTCCGCGCCCAGCAGTTGGTGGGCCGGGCCGCCGCGGTCGTCGTATCGCCAGCGGGTGGCATCGGCAAGCGTGCCGACCCCCAGGTCCCCGACGGCGTGGCGTCCTCTGCCCAGAAACAGCGGGGCCTGGTAGAGCCAGATCTCGTCGATGAGGTCGGCGGCGAGGAATGCGGTGGCGATGGAGGCGCCGCCCTCGACCATGGCGTGGTCGATGCCCCGGTCCGCGAGGGTGGCCAGCACCGCGGCGGGATCGTGTTCGCGCAGGTGCAGGGGCGCCGGCCCGACCGTGACGGCGGCGCCCGCGGGCAGGTCGCGGTGGCCCATGACGACGCGCAACGGTTGCCGGGCCGCCGGCGTCCCCTCGGGGGTCCGGGCGGTGAGGCGCGGGTTGTCGGCCAGGATGGTGCCGGTGCCCGCGATGATCGCCTCGGCCCGGGCGCGGACGGCGTGCGAATGCCCGCGCGCCCCCTCCCCGGTGATCCACTGGCTGGTGCCGTCCACGGCGGCGATCCGTCCATCCAGGCTCTGGGCCAGATGCAGGGTGGTGAAGGGCCTGCCGGCGGCCCGGGCGGTGAACCAGCGGTGGTTCAGCTCCCGCGCCCTGTCGCCGAACAGCCCACCGGCGACCCCGATGCCGGCCCGCTCCAGCATGCCGGCCCCGCCACCGGCCCGGTCGGTGCCGTCGGCGCTGGCGTAGACGACGCGGCCGATGCCGGCACGGATGATCGCCTCGGCGCAGGGCCCGGTCCGGCCGGTGTGGCTGCAGGGTTCCAGCGTGGCCAGCATGGTCAGCCGGGCCGCACGTTCGGCGGGCAGGGGCCCGAGTTCGGCCAGGGCTGCGGCCTCGGCGTGGGGCGTTCCCGCCCCGTGGTGTGTCCCGCTGGCGAGCACTGTCCCGTCCTCATCGAGGATGACGGCGCCGACCAGCGGGTTGGCGCCGCGGACCCCCTGTCCGGCGAGGTGGAGGGCGCGTTCCATGCCGGCCCGTTCGGAGGAGTTGAAGCCAGCGGCCGCGGGACGCCCGGTCATGGCGTGCTCCGGGTGATCGGGTCGGGCATCGCCGTCTGCACGATGGCCTGTTCGCGGTTCCTGACCCGCCACCAGACGAAGAATCCGGCGAGCGTGAAGCCTCCATAGAAGAGGTACATGAAGGCGCTGGCGTAGTACTGGGCGCTGAAGAGCAACGGGACGCCGACGATGTCCACGGCCACCCAGAGCAACCAGAACTCGACCCACCCCTTGGCCATCCCCCAGGTGGCCAGCAGCGAACCGACGAAGGTCCAGGCGTCGGCCCACACGGGTTCGTAGGAGCCCAGGATGCGGAACAGCGGGGTCAGCGCGATGGTCCCGACCACCAGCACGATGAGCAGCGTCCAGCGTTCGCGGGGCGTGGCCCAGCGGGGCGAAATGGCGGTCCCGGAGCCGGATCCGCGGGCCTGCTTCCACCGGTGGTAGCCGTAGAACGACACCGCGATGAACATGATCTGGCGCCCGGCCTGTCCGAGGAGGTTGGCGGCATGGCCGGTATCGAAGACGCTGCCCAGGAAAACGGTGAGCAAGAGCAGGTTGCCGATGATCCCGACGGGCCAGGCCCAGACCTTGCGGCGCATGCCGCCGATGGCACTGGCCAGGCCGAAAACGTTCCCGACGACCTCGCGCACCAGCAGCGAGCTGTTGCCGACGGGGATGTTGGCGTTGAACAAATCAATGAGCCACCGCAGGGCTTCCATCGTTCCTCCTCGTGAGCCGCGGCGGCTCCGGGGGTACGACAGCGAGGGAATCGTTGGCGGGACGTCGGTGACGTACCGGTCAACGGACCAGCCCTGTACGTGCTTCTCCCATCCAGACTTTAACTGTCGGTACCGGAATTCCACCGGTTCAACCGTGGCGCCATGAGGCACCTCGGGTCGCGGACTATAACCGCCGGTTCGGACTTACACCGACCCCGGAGCACGTGTGTTTACTTGTAAAGCTAAACTATAGTCCCGTTCCGCCCGCTGCCACTACATGTCGCAGTGCGTCGATGGCGGCGGCCGGGTCCTCGGTGCCGTAGACGCTGGATCCGGCGACGAAGACGTCGGCCCCCGCCTCGGCGGCGCGCAGGATCGTGTCCCGGGTGATGCCGCCGTCGACCTGCAGCGCCAGGGGCAGCCCGGCGCCGTCGATGGCCGCACGGGCCCGGCGGATCTTGGGCAAGACGATGTCCAGGAACGACTGGCCGCCGAAACCCGGTTCGACCGTCATGAGCAGGAGCATGTCCAGCTCTTCGAGCATGTCCAGGTACGGTTCGACGGCGGTGGCCGGGCGCAGGGCCATGGCCGCCCGGGTGCCCCGGGAGCGCAGTTCCCGGGCGAGCCGGACCGGGGCCGCCGAGGCCTCGGCGTGGAAGGTGACGGACTGGACCCCGAGGTCGGCGTAGCCGGGTGCCCACCGGTCGACGTCGCTGATCATCAGGTGCACATCCAGCGGCAGCGGGCTGGCCTGGCCGATCCGTTCCACGACGGGAAGGCCCAACGTCAGGTTCGGGACGAAGTGGTTGTCCATGACATCGACGTGGACGGCGTCTGCGGTGTCGATGCGGTGCAGTTCCGCCTCGAGGTTGGCGAAGTCTGCGGAGAGGATGCTGGGGTGGATCCGGCAACCGGACATGGGTCAGCCTTTCGTTGGCGCGGGGTTTTCGTCGGCGTCGAGCGTGATCAGGGCCAGGAACATGGCGTCCGTGGAGTGCACGTGCGGCCAGAGCTGGACGGTCGTGCCGCCGGAAACATGGGCGGTGCCCTCGATCCCGCCGTCCAGGGCGACGGCGTTGACCGTCGCTGCCGTATCGAGCAGGCGGGCCCCGGGGGCGCGCCGGAGTGCATCGTCGAGGACGGCCAGCGTTTCTGCCGGATGCGGCGAGCAGGTGGCGTAGGCCAGCACGCCGCCGGGGCGCAGCGCCTTCAGGGCGGCGTCGAGCAGTTCACCCTGCAGCGTGGTGAGCTCGGCGATGTCCGTGGGGCGCTTTCGCCAGCGGGATTCCGGACGCCGGCGGAGCGCCCCCAGCCCGCTGCAGGGTGCGTCCACGATGATGCGGTCGAAGCGCTGGTCGGCGGGGACGTCCACGTAGCGGCGCCCATCGCCGACCACGACGTTCCAGGCGTCATGGTCCACGGGACGCAGTGCCTTGCGGACGAGTTCGGCGCGGTGCTGTGCCGGCTCGTTGGCGGTGACCTCGGCGCCGCGTTCGGCGGCGAGGGCGGCCAGGAGCGCGGCTTTGCCACCGGGGCCGGCGCAGAGATCCAGCCAGTCCGTGTCCCGACCCTCGATGGCCACCGCGGCCACGGCCCGGGCGACGAGTTGCGAACCGGCATCCTGGACGCGGGTGGTGCCGCGGTGGATCGAGGACATCCTCGACAGGTCCCCGCCGGCGTAGTAGGCCGAATCGGGGACGAGGGTACCGGGCGTGGCCCCGGATTCGAACGCCTCGTCCAGGGAGCCGATGCCGGGCAGGGCCACGAGGTTGACCACCGGGGCCAGGTTGTCCGCCTCCAGCAACGCGGTGACGTCATCCGCCGTGCGCCCGTGGGCCACCAGCGCCTGCCGCATGGCCCGGACGACCCATTCCGGATGGCTGTGTTCCAGCGCGAGACGGGCCACCGGGTCCTCGACGCCATCGAGCAGTTCCACGATCCAGGCGGCCGCGTCCTGGCGGGCGACCTTGCGCAACACGGCGTTGACGAGCCCCGAGGGCCCGGCGCCGATGACCGCCCGGGCGAGGGCGACGGTTTCGTCCAGTGCCGCGTGGTGGGGAACGCGCATGGCCAGCAGCTGGTGCGCCCCGAGGCGCAGCGCGTCGAGGATGGCGGGATCCAGCTTGTCCAGCGGACGGTCGACACACCGGGCGAGGATGGCGTCGTACAGGCCGCGGCCGCGCAATGCCCCGTAGGCCAGCTCCGTGGCGAACCCGGCGTCGCGGCCGCTCAATCCATGGTCACGGATCCGGCCGGGAAGCACGAGGTTGGCGTAGGCGTCCTGCTCGACGACGGCGCGCAGCACCTCGTAGGCGGCCAGCCGGGCCGGGTCGGCGATGCGGCGGCGCTGCGAGGGCGCTGCGGTGCTGAAGTGGCGGCTTCCGGTACCGCCGCGGTTGCGTTGGCGGCCGGCGTCATTGCGGCGTTCACGCCGTGGTTCGTTGGTCATGCGAAGGAGACCTGCTTCCCGGTATCGGTGGTTCCGGCGCCCAGCCCGCGGGCCCAGTCGGCCGCTGGCATCATCTTCTTACCCGGTGGCTGGACCTGCCCGAGTTCCACGGCGTGGGAACCGGTGCCCACCAGCACCTGGGGTTGGCGGCCGGGCAGGACCCGAACGACGCCGGGGGCCAGGTCGGTCACGTCCGGACAGGGGGTGACGGGGCCGAGTTTGAACCGCTGCCCGTCCAGTTCCGTCCAGGGGCCGGGCTCGGGGGTGGTGCCGTTGATGCGACGACGGATTGCCAGTGCCGGTTGGCCCCAGGAGACGTGGCCGTCCTCGAGCAGTAGCTTGGGGGCCAGGCTCACGTCGCCGGTCTGCGGTACCGGTGCCAACGCGCCCGCGTCGATCCCGTGCAGCGTTTGGGACAGCAGGACGGATCCGCTCCTGGCGAGCCGGTCGAGCAGGACGCCGGCGGTGTCGTCCGGGTTGATGTCCTCGGTGAGCGTGCCGTACACGGGTCCGGTATCCAGGCCCTTCTCGAGCCGGAAGGTCACCGCGCCGGTGACATCGTCGCCGTGGATGATCGCGTGTTGGACCGGTGCCGCGCCACGCCAGGCGGGCAGCAGCGAGAAGTGCAGGTTGACCCAACCGTGGAGTGGCACGTCGAGTGCCCCGGCGGGGACGAGTCCCCCGTAGGCGACGATGGCCGCGACGTCGGCCACCACCGAGGTGATTTCCGCGATGGCTGCCGCATCGATCCGGTTGGCCTTGATGACCGGCAGGCCGAGCTCGACGGCACGGGCTGCCACCGGCGACGGGGCCAGGACGCGCTTGCGGCCCTGGGGTGCGTCTTCGCGGGTCAGCACTGCCACGACGTCCAGGCCGTCGGCGATGAGGCGGTCGAGGGAGGGCACGGCCACGCTGGGGGTGCCCGCGAACAGGACCCTCATCGGTCGGCTCCGAACGTGCCGCCAAAGCTCGAGCCGACCGAAGGGGCCCGGTCGCTTCGGGTCCGGTCGGCCACGGCGTTGTAGGTGGTGGTGCGGATCTTGCCCCACGCGTCCTTCTTGTCCTGTCCGCGGAGACGGTCGATGTAGAGGCGGCCGTCCAGGTGGTCGGTTTCGTGTTGCAGGCAGCGTGCCAGCGTGCCTTCGCCCTCGACGACGACCGGGCCACCGGTGACGTCGTACCCGGTGACCCTGGCCCAGCTGCCGCGCGGCAGGCGGTATCCGAGCCCGGGGACCGAAAGGCAGCCTTCGGATGCACCGTGGTCCTCGGTTCCGCCGATTTCCAGAACGGGGTTGACGACATGTCCGTCATGTCCGTCGACCCGGTAGGTGAAGACGCGGAGGCCGACCCCCACCTGGGGTGCGGCCAGCCCGGCGCCGTCGACGGCGTCCATCGTCTCGGTCATGTCCCCCACGAGCCGGGCCAGTTCGGGCCCGAAGGCCGTGACCTCGGAGGCGGGGGTGCGCAAGACGGGATCGCCCACGATGCGGATTTCCAGAATCGTCATGACTTCATGCTCCTGACGCCGAGTGCCCGGCAATGTGCTGTGGAAAGTCGCACGGACGCCCTGGGGGCCGGTCCGATGCGCCCCACCAGTCTACGGGGCCGGAGGCGGGCCCACGGGACGCAGCGGTGCCCCGGCCTCGGCGACCTTCATGCCCGATTCCCACACGCGCCGCAGGGCAAAGAACCGGCTCCAATAGGCGGGCAGGACCTCGGGGGCGGCCATCAGCGTGCGCACCTCCGTCTCGCCCACCGCGACGCCGAGCAGCATCGGGTCATCGCCATGCGGCCATGGTTCCCAGGTGCCTGACGTGGCATCGACGACCACTTCCTCGGCCTTGTACCCGGCAGCCAGCTGCATGACGACCTTGGGATCCAGGGCCTTCACACGCCCGTCCCGGTCCGTGCCCTTGGTCTTGTAGTCGATGAGGCACAGCCGCCCGCCAATGCGGGCCACCAGGTCAAGGGTCCCGGCATAACCGACGGTGTGGTTCCAGACGGTGACCTCGGCCGCGATGGGCTCGACCCGGTACAGGTCCCACCAGTCATCGAAGCGCGAGGCGAACCCGCCCTCGTCCTTCTCCAGCAGGGCCTCACGCGCTTCGGCCGCGGTGTGGGGGCGGCCGAGCGCCCGCAGGGCCACCTGCTCGCAGTAGGTATGGACGCGGTCCCCCCGTTCGGCCGCGGAATTGCGGTACACCTCCGCGGCGTTCGAGGCGTCGCGGGCGACGGTGCGCAGCTTGGCGGCGTTGCCGACAGCAGCCGCCAAACGATCGTCCTGGGTGACCGCGGTGGCAGCCATGTGCCCGATCCACCCGTCCAGGGACATGGAAGCCTGCCCGATCACCGTGGTGATCGAGGGAACCTCGGGCAGGCCGTCGATCTTGCGGGAGTACATGCGGCCATACGACGTCTGGTGGGCCAGGGCGGGTGAAGTCATGACCACGATTCTGGCATGCCGTCCCGACGGGTTGCGTACCGGCGTCGTGCCCTGTGGAAGGGCAGTTTCCCCGAAAAGCCGCGGGACACGCTGCGGCGGTCGTGTCGATTTGGAACTTCGGGGAAACGTCGTATAGAGTTTTTACTCGTTGGAACGCAGCGGAACGGCAACTCAAAAAGGGCCGAAACGGTGCAGGAAATCAACATGCGGACATAGCTCAGCTGGCTAGAGCGCCACCTTGCCAAGGTGGAGGTCGCGAGTTCGAATCTCGTTGTCCGCTCGCAAGTCACTGTAATGGTCGATTCGTCGTCCAAGCCGGAATCGGGAAACCAATTCGGGTCACGGTGGGGTGGCCGAGTGGCTAGGCAGCGGCCTGCAAAGCCGTATACGCGGGTTCGAATCCCGTCCCCACCTCACATACGGTAATGTTGCACCCTGAAGAGGGCGATTAGCGCAGCGGTAGCGCGCTTCCCTGACACGGAAGAGGTCACTGGTTCGATCCCAGTATCGCCCACTGAAAAGGCTCCGCCACGGCGGAGTTTTTTTATGCGGACATAGCTCAGCTGGCTAGAGCGCCACCTTGCCAAGGTGGAGGTCGCGAGTTCGAATCTCGTTGTCCGCTCCACGAACCGCCGGTTGGCCCCCTGGGCCCCGGCGGTTTTTTGCTTCCCCCAAACCGCATCGCCAACCTTCCGCCGCCACGTCGATTCCACGACATTTCGCCGATGGCGCAGAAGTTTTTCCGTCAACCCCTCGAATTTTCCGGATCCACCTCCCTAGGATGGTTGTTACATGGAGGCGTCTTTGGCCTCCCGCATGAGAGGAGGTGCCACTTGGCTTTTCTTGACGAGCTCAAGGGCAAGGCCGGGGAACTCAAGGACAAGGCCGCCGAGGCGGCCGAGGGCGGAGCCGAAAAGCTCCGCGGTGCCGTAGATGGCGTTGGCGATTTTGTCGACGAAAAGACCGGTGGCAAGTATTCCGACCAGGTGAACCACCTGCAGGATTCGGCCAACGGCCTGCTCGACAAGGCTGGCGGCAACGACACCGCCCCACCCGCCTAGGATTTCCCAGCGCGCCAAGGGCGCATGCCTGCCCACGAGCACGGCAAACATGGTGCCGGTACCGTCGCGAGACGGGACCGGCACCGTGCTATGTGGGGGCGCCGCCGCGGTGGCCAGCCTCAGTCCGCAGCCGCGGAGGACGATTGGCGGGCATGGGACCGGGACAAGAGGTGGCTGACGACATGTTCGGCATCCGCTCCCGCGCCACCGATCAACATCGACCGGAACGAGGACTGGAACGACAGCCCCGTGAAATAGAGCCCCGGCGCCGAGGGGACCGCGCCCCGCTCTTCCATCGGCCATCCATCATCGCCGATGACCGGCACGTCTATCCAGCTGAAGTCGTGCTGGAATCCGGTGCACCAGATCACGTTGGCCACGCCGGCCACCTGGTTCTCGCCGAGGACCGGGAGCCCCTCGTGAACACCGGTCAGCCGTTCGACCACGCGTTCAACGCCCGCCTCCTCCAGGTCGGAATTGGTGACGCGGAGCAGCGGGGCCCCGTGGGTACGCACGAAGGACCGGGTTTTCCGGCCGATGGGGGTCCGCACCGACTGGACGTGCCCCCACACCTGCCACATGACGGGGAAGGCGACCCGGAACCGGCGGGAATCCGGGCGGATGGGGATCCGACCGGTGTCCCGGCCGCAGAGGACGGTCTCATGGGACCGTGCCACTTCCATGGCGATGTCCGCCCCGGAGTGCGAAGCCCCCACGACGAGCACTTTTCCGTCGCGCAATTGCCCGGGGTTGAGATACTCGCTCGAGTGCAGCTGGACGATCTGCGGGTCGAGGTCGGCACCGGCCGACGGCAGGCGCGGACTGCGGCCGAAGGTCCCCGTCGCGATCACGACGTTGTCGGCTTCGTACCGGCGACCGGGAAGTTCAACGACGTATCCTGGTCCGTTGCGTGCCAGGCGCCGCACCGGGCTGTGGTGGCGCACCGGAAGGTCGAATCGCCCGGCATAGGCTTCCAGATAGTCGGCCACTTCGTCTTTCGTCGGATACGAGTGCGGCTCCGCCGGGAAATCAAGCCCCGGGAGCCGATCGTACCCTGCCGGGCTGTAGAGCCGGAGCGAGTCCCAATGGCACCGCCAATTGTCGCCGACTCGACCGTTGGCGTCGACAATGATGAACTTCGCTCCGTGGCGTTGCAGATGGTAGCCGGCAGCCAACCCTGCCTGGCCCGCGCCGATCACGACGGCGTCGAAATGTTGGTCCGGGCGTTCTGTCTGGGTGTTCATGATGTTCTCCTGCAGTAGTGGTGTGGCCGTTCAGCGCAGGGTTTGCGGTGTCGGGGGTCCGTCCGGCGCGTGGGCCGGATCCGGATGAGCGCCCGAGGGGGCATTCCGGTGTGCCGGGGAGCCCTCGTAGCGCAGGTACCAGACCAGCATCAGCACCGTGGACACGAGGTAGAAGGAGTGCAGGACCCACACGGGTCCGATCGGAAGGCTGAACACGTACACGGAGTGCACCAGGTTTCCGACATTGGCCAGCGCGATGTTCCCCAGGCTGTAGGAGCCCATGTTCCTGCTCCGGCCCGCCTTGACGAGCATCGGTAGCGTGCTGATGGCGAAGATCGCCGTGGACAGCGATCCAGCGACCAGGGGAAGGGTCAACTCCACCGCACCCACCTCCCGTCCGCCTCGCCAACTCCTTAAAGTTAGGCCGGTGGATGCATTGGGCGCGTCGGGCGAATTTCCCATTTCCACAGGCCCGGACGATGGGTCATTTGATGTACGCCCGCGTGGGCGGACCGGGGCTGGAAGCTACATCAGTTCGTGTTGGTAGGCATATGCGGTGGCGGCGGAGCGCGAGGAGATGTCGAGCTTGGCGAAGATGTTGCTGAGATGCCGGGCAACGGTCTTTTCGCTCAGGAACAGCGTCTCGGCAATCGTCCGGTTGGTGTTCCCCGTGGCCACGGCGCGCAGCACCTGGATCTCGCGTGGTGTGAGGCTTTGCCTTTCCGTTTCGATACCCGGCGTGGCCACCCCCTGCAACGCCATCGTGTCCGGTCTGGCGCCGAGTTGCCCGAAAACGGTCGCGGCTGCATCGAACTCCATGTGCGCGCCGTCCAGATCGCCCAGTTCCCGGCAGCATTCGCCTTGGAGGACTCGAACACGGGCTCCCTGGTAGGGGGCATTGAGGTTCCGCCAGATATCGGAGGCACGGCGCAGCTCGTCGAGCGCCCGCCGGGGATCGCCCTCGGCGAGGAGCACGGACCCGACGGCTTGGCTGGACATCGCCTGCAGGAGCCGCACCTCCCCTGCGGCTGCGATGGCTGCGAGTTCCTCTGCCGCGGCACGGGCGGGCGTGGTCTGTCCCGCCGCCAGCGCGATCTCCACGGAAGCGGCCAGGGCCCGCGGGCGGCTAAACGCCGGCCCGGGCTCTTCCAGTGCCCGCCGGATCCCAGACAGCGCCGCATCAACGCGGCCCTGGGCGAGACGGAGCTGCGCGAACCCCGGCTGGATCTCGTGTCCGCATGCGCTCGCGCGGCGATACGAGTTTTCGGCGGCGGCGAATTCGCCGCGCAGCCGGTGCAGCTCGGCCGCCTCGTAGTAGGCCGTGCCGATGCCCGGTTGCCCGGGCGGGGACGCCAGGCGCTGGCAGGCATCGCGCACCTGTTCCGCCGCTTCGTGCCAGTCGCCGTTCAGGATGAGGATCTGGGCGCGGTGGACGAGGCATTCACCCCGGAACGGGACCAGGGCCGGTTGCGCCGCGCACCATCGGCTGAGCGCCCCGGTCCATTCCGCGGCCCGACGCACGTCGAAGGTGTCATGGCAGGCGATGATGACGGCGCAGTACACCAGGCCCGCTACGATCGGCGAGACTTCGCCGGCCGTGACCGCCACCATGACCTCGTCCAGTTTGACCAGACCCGCGGCCCATTCGCCCACGGCGATCTTCGCCTGGCCGATCCCCAGACCGCTCAGGGCCAATAGTTCCGCATGCCCGACGGTACGCCCGACCTCGTGGGCCCTCGAGAAGAGCCCGAGTGCGCTCGCCGCGTCCCCCTGCATGAGCTCCAGCAGCGCCGGGGGCAGGAGCAGCAGGCCGCGCAGCGCCGATGTGTCGGGTCCGGCCCCCGCCAGCTCCCCCGACCGGGCGAACCAGCCACCGGCTGGCGCCATCTGGCCCTGGTTCATCAAGTTGAATCCCAGCCAGAAGGCGCATTCGGCGGCTTGTTCGCGTTCCCCGCTGTCGATCCATTGGCGGAAGGCCCGGTCCAGCAATTGCACGCAGTCGTCGTCGCAGCCAATCAGTGAACAGGCCCGCGCGTAGGACTCGAGGTCGGTCGAGGACAGGTCCCCGCCGAGATCCGCCGTCCCGAATTGCCGGTGCGCCTCCGCCCATGACCGCTCCCGGAAGGCCGTTCGTGCCAGCCCGAGGGCTGCAGATTCGGTCATCGCCACCACCTGCTGTCGCGGCCGCGGGCGCGGTCCGCGCTGGGCTTGGGACCCGTGGGGGCATTCTACCGAGGGGCGGAGAAACTTCCTAGAGCGCTGCTTCCTCGACCTGCTGCCCCTCGCGTGCCAGGGCCGTCAGGCGGGACACGGAACGGTGGTACTTCTTCTGGTAGCCCCCAGCCATCATCTCCTCGGTGAAGAGCTCGCTGAAGGGCTTGCCA
Organism: Arthrobacter sp. ASL1; assembly: GCF_056680475.1. Classification (NCBI taxonomy): domain Bacteria; kingdom Bacillati; phylum Actinomycetota; class Actinomycetes; order Micrococcales; family Micrococcaceae; genus Arthrobacter; species Arthrobacter sp. ASL1. Next base: position 68,106 of record NZ_CM155284.1, on the reverse strand, counting down.
CTGGCGACGATCGGGACGTCCTTGTCATACAGCCGGTCGGCCAGGACCACGAAGCGCAGCGCCAGGGCCTGTTCGGTGATCGTGTGGACGTTGTGCAGCACCAGCACGTCGATGTCCGCGACCAGCTGGCGGTAGCGGCTCGGGTGCACGGTGGCCAGGTGCTTGACGAGGGCGCCGAAATCGTCGACGGCCAGGACCTGGTCCGGGTACCGCCCAATGGCGGTGTCCTCGAGGGAGGCGTCGTCCTCCGGTTCGGGTGCCTCGGCCAGGCCGCGGTGGCGGAAGTCGTCGCCGTCGATGCGCAGGACGTCGAACTGGTCGGCGAGGACCTGGATCTCCCGCTGGAAGTCCACTGCCGCAAAGCGTCCCTCGCCCAGGGACCCGGGCAGCGTGTTGGAGGTCGCGGCCAGCTTCACCCCGGCGTCGGACAATTCACGCATGAGCCGGGACATCAGCACGGTGTCGCCCGGGTCGTCGAGTTCGAATTCGTCGATGCAGACCAGCTGGTACCCGCTGAGGACCTCGACGGTCTTGCGGAAGGACAGGGCGCCGACCAGGTTCGTGTATTCCACGAACGTCCCGAAGGCCTTGGGCCCGGGCGCGGCATGCCAGAGCGAGGCCAGCAGGTGGGTCTTGCCGACGCCGAAACCCCCGTCGAGGTAGATCCCGGCCTTCGTCTTGGGCGCCTTGCCACCGAAGATCCGTCCCATCAGGGATTTCTTCCCCGTGCCAATGCCGGCCGCGAACGCCTCCAGGGCCTGGACCGCTTCGGTCTGGGTCGGCTGCGCCGGGTCCGGACGATAGGTATCGAAGGACACCACCCCGAACCGGTACGAGGGGTGGAACCCGGCCAGGAGCTCATCCGGGGAGACCTGAGGTGTGCGTTCGGTCAGGTGTTCGATGTGTGCCACGGGCTGGGTCGGTTCCTTAGGTGCGGGGACGGGCCGGCGCGCGGGGCGCACCGGGGCCAAGTTTACGCCCCACGCGCAATCGGCCGCCGCAGATGACCCACGGGGCCCGCTCCCGGGGGGCAACGGACTAGGCTGGATGCCAGATCCCTACCGTCGCGTGAAGTGAGGAACAGTCATGAGCATTGCCCCCGATACCGCCGAGAAGTTCGCCGCCTACGCCCACCCCGAGCGCCTGGTCTCCACCGACTGGCTGGCCGCGCATCTGGGTGACGAGGGGATCGTCGTGGTGGAGTCGAACGAGGACATCCTGCTTTATTCCACCGGGCACATCCCCGGGGCCGTGAACATCGACTGGCACACCGACCTGAACGACGAGGTCACCCGCGACTACATCGACGGGGAGGCCTTCGCGGCGCTGATGTCGGCCAAGGGCATCTCCCGCGGCACGACCATCGTGGTCTACGGCGACAAGAGCAACTGGTGGGCCGCCTACGCCCTCTGGGTCTTCACCCTGTTCGGCCACGAGGATGTCCGCCTGCTCGATGGCGGACGCGACAAGTGGCTGGCCGAGGAACGCGCGACCACCCGCCAGGCGCCGTCGCCGGCACCGGCCGACTACCCGGTGGTGCCGCGCAATGACGACGCCATCCGCGCCTTCCGCGAGGACGTCACCGCCCACTTCGGCAAGCCGCTGATCGATGTGCGCTCGCCCGAGGAGTACACCGGTGAACGCACCCACATGCCGGCCTACCCGCAGGAGGGCACGCTGCGCGGCGGACACATCCCCACCGCCGCGTCGGTCCCCTGGGCCAAGGCGGCCAACGCGGACGGCACGTTCCGCGACCGCGCCGAGCTGGAGGCCCTGTACCTGGGCGAAGCCGGGCTTGCCCCCGGCGACGACGTCATCGCCTACTGCCGGATCGGCGAACGCTCCAGCCACACCTGGTTCGTGCTCAAGCACCTGCTCGGATTCGAGACGGTGCGCAACTACGACGGCTCCTGGACCGAATGGGGCAACGCTGTTCGGGCCCCCATTGCCGTCGGCACCGACCGCGGCGCCGTGCCCGCCTCAGCCCGCGACTGACCCACCACCGCCAACGAAGGAGCATCCGCCCATGAGCGATACAGCCGTTCCCGCAGCCCTGGCGGAGATCATCGACGACTTCAACGCGGTGACCGAGCGCGAACGCCTGGAACTGCTGCTGGAGTTTTCCGACGAGTTGCCCGCCCTGCCGGAGCGCTTCTCCGAGCATCCGGAACTGCTCGAGCAGGTCATGGAGTGCCAGGCGCCGCTGTTCCTGACAGTGGAGATCGCCGCAACGGACGCCCACGAGGTCAGCCTGTTCTTCTCCGCTCCCCCGGAGGCGCCGACCTCCCGGGGTTTCGCCGGCGTGCTGCAGGAGGGGCTCGACGGGTTGCCGGCCGCCGTGATCCTCGCGGTGCCCGACGACATGCCCGATCGCTTGGGCCTGACCCGCGCCATCACCCCGCTGCGCATGCGGGGGATGACCTCGATGCTCGCCCGGATCAAGCGCAAGGTCAACGAGGCGCTGGCCGGTTAGCCGGCGCCACAACGATGTCCAGGGCCCACCGCCGCCATGAAGTTTCCGGGACGCCGGCCACCCTGGCCCTGGATGCCGGGGACGTGGCCTATATGACGCACGCCTACGCCCATGACCCGGCGGCGCCGTCGTACGGGATGGAGGCCGCCAAGTCCCTGGCGGTGGACCCCGCCCGGGTGTTCAAGACCCTGCTTCTCGACACCGGTCGCGGTGGCGCCGATGCCCTGGCGGTGGCCATCGTGCCGGTCAACGGGTCGTTGGACCTGAAGGCGGCGGCCACGGCGCTGGGCGCCAAGAAGGTTTGGATGGCCGATCCGGCCGATGCCCAGCGCCGCACCGGCTACGTCCTCGGCGGGATCTCGCCGCTGGGGCAACGCCACCGCTCCCCCACCCTGCTGGATGAATCAGCGGCCACCTGGGCAACCATCTTCGTCTCCGGCGGGCGCCGGGGGCTGGAAATCGAGCTGGCCCCGGACGACCTGATCCGCCTGGCGGGCGCGGTGACGGCACCGCTGGCCGGGTCCTAGCCGGCGGATCGGCCGCCCTGGCCGGCACCGGGTCGCGGAGCCCGCATCATCCGGGCCAGCCACTCGGTGACCGTGCTTTCCCAGCGCTGCGGGTCGACGTTCCATTCAAGGGTATGGCCGGCCACGGTGAAGCGTTCGAACGTGACCATGTCCGGATTGAGCTCGGCCAACTGGGCCGAGGGGCCGACGGGGACGAAATCGTCGTCCTCGCTATGCAGGATCAGCGTCGGGACCCGCAACTGGTCGGCCTTGGCAATCCAGTTCAGCGCCTTGAGGTCCAGCGGGGTGGCCAGCCCGGTGATGGCACGGCCGGCCCGGTTGGACAGCATCCACTGCCCCATCCGGCCCACGGCCTCCGGTATGCGGTTGACCTTCGCCTGGTGCAGCAGCACGTCGATCCAGTTCACCACCGGCCCGTCGAGCACCAGCGCCTGGATGTGGCGCTTGTGCCGTGAACGGTCCGCGACCTGCAGGCAGATCGCCGCCCCCATGGACCAGCCCATGAGGATGATGTCGCGGGCCCCCTGGGCCAAGGCAAAGTCGATGGCCGCTTCGACATCCTCCCATTCGGTGCTGCCCAGCCCGTAGCGCTGGTCCGCGGCGAAGGGGGCCACGCCGTCGTTCCGGTAGGAGATCAGCAGCGAGGTGATGCCCAGGTCGCCGGTGGTGGCGAGCGCGCGCAGCCCCTCGGTGCGCGAGGCGCCCCGCCCGTGCACCATGATCGCCCAGGTGTCGGGCCGGGCCGTCCCGCCGACCAGCCAGGCCGGGGCCTCGCCGACGGGGGTGGGGATCCCGACGCGCTCGGCCGTGACGCCGGCGTCCTCGGGGGTCTCGTAGACGACGCCGGACCACCAGCCGCGCACCGCGGTGGCCAGTTCCCCGGCGTAGACGTGCTCGACGCGACGGGCGACGGTGCCCTCGGCCGGGGCGAAGGAGAGGACCTCGCCGATCCGGGCATGGCCGCGGCCGACCTGGAAGTAGAGCGAATACGTTCCGGGGGCGGTGGTTTCCGCGGTGGCCGGCAGGATCACCTCGAGCCCCTCGGCACCGCGCACGACGGCGAGGATCGCCAGGTCCTCGGTCTTGCGGCCCGGGGTCACCACCTGACGGGCGAAGTATCCGGCCAGTGCCGAGGCGCTGGCCGCCAGCAGGGATCCGGCCGCGACGCCCACGCCGGCACCCAGCACGGCCCACCGCAGCAGGGGGGCCTTGGTCTCGGCAGGGGCGGCGGTCGACGTGTACTCGCGCATGACCCCATCATTGCAAGTCATCGGTTCGCGGCCAAGTTCCGGCGCGGTCGGCGCCGGCTGCGCGGCTCGTTCGGGAATGACCCGGCGGTCCGGGACGTTGGGGTGGGTGTGAGTACATTTTCTGATTCGAACGCCCCAGCCGTCCCCGTGGTCAAGACCGACGACGAATGGAAGCAAGAGCTGACGCCGCAGGAGTACCAGGTGCTGCGCCAGGCGGGAACCGAACGGCCCTTCACCGGCGAGTACTGGGACTCGACGACCGAGGGCGTCTACGCCTGCCGCGCCTGCGGTGCCGAGCTGTTCACCAGCAAGGAGAAGTTCGGTTCGCACTGCGGCTGGCCCTCCTTCTACGCCCCGCTGGCCGAGGGGACCGTGCGGTACCTGCACGATTCGACCCTGGGCATGGAGCGCGTCGAGGTGCGGTGCGCCACGTGCGATTCGCATCTGGGCCATCTCTTCGAGGGCGAGGGGTACGACACCCCCACGGACCAGCGGTTCTGCATCAACTCCGTCTCGCTGAACCTGCGTCCCGCCCAGGCCTAGGGAGCGCGACGTCCGCTGGGCCTGCGGCGTCCGCCCCGGCTCCCGAGCATGACGGATTCTTAGGCTCGTTCCATCTCGACGCCAGTGCTGCTTGATCTCTCCTACGCTGGAAAGACCATCACGGCAGCAGGCCGCAGCAACCGGCGCGGCCCCGGAGACGATTCGAGGTGCAGGACGATGTCCCAGGCAACCATCACGCACGACACCCACACCGGACACGACGGCGACCTCGCCCGCGACCCGGCCTGGCTTCAATTGAAGGCAGCGGCCACCGCACTGCAGGAACTACAGGTCAAGGACGGTTCGGTCCCCGAACCGGCCGACCACGCCCGGGCCGCTGAACTGACCGCCACCATCACCACTGCCATCGCCGGGCTGCGCCACCACTTCGAGCACGACGGAGCCTACCTGGACCACGTCGTGGAGGACTTCCGGGCCTGGGCCGACGCCGGCTTCAGCGTCCCCGACTTCCTCGACGCGCTGCAGGCATTCCAGCCGCAGCTGGACCGCGTCGACGGGCTGCGCCACCTGGTCGTGTTCCCCATGTACACGCAGAACGGCTCGGCCAACCGCTTCGTGGAGGCCCTGCTGGTCGAGGTCATCTGGCCCGACTTCATTGCCGAACTCGAGGCCGGGGCCTATTCCAACCGGCTCTTCGTCCCGCTGCGCTTCCTGGACTTCACCCCCGGCTACGACACCAACTCCGCTGTCCTCTTCCCCGAATCGGTCGCCATGCGCGAGACCCCGGCGTTCACCTGGGGCGCCATCTTCCAGGACCGCGAGGCGGCCCGCTACCGCCGCGTCGTCGCCGCCGCCGCCGAGATCACCAGCCTCGACTTGCCCGCCGAGGCCGCCGAACTGGTCGCGGACCAGCGCCTGGCGGAGGAGACGTTCCTCATGTGGGACATGATCCACGACCGCACCCACATGCGCGGGGACCTGCCCTTCGACCCGTTCATGATCAAGCAGCGCATGCCCTTCTTCCTCTACTCGCTCGAGGAGCTGCGCTGCGACCTGACCGCGTTCCGCGAATGCGTCAAGATCGCCGCCAACCCGGACTCCGCACCCGAGGCCGCCCGCCACGCCCGGCTGGTGCAGTACGCGGTCATCTTCGACCGCATCTTCCGCTTCGCCATCACCGGCAACCGGGTACGCAACTACGACGGACTGGGCGGACAGCTGCTCTTCGCCTGGATGCACCAGCACCACGTCCTGCACTGGACCGACACGAAGCTCACCATCGACTGGGATGCCGTCCCGGACGTCGTCTGCGCCCTGGGCGATGCCATCGACGAGCTCTACTGGCGCTCCATCGACCGCCCGAAGCTCGCCCACTGGCTGGCCGCCTACGAGCTCGTCACCGCGACCGTCACCCCGCACCCTGCCTCGGTCTGGGCCAAGGGCAAGGACGCGCTGCCGCTGACGGAACCGTTGAAGGAGATGACCAACCAGGTCCTGGACGACGAGTTCCCGCTCTCAATGTTCTACGAGGCGCTGGACAAGAAGATGAAGCCGGTCATCGAGTCCACCCTGGGCATCACCGCAGCCGATGAGCCGGCCGCGGCCTAGACTGCACCCATGACCACCGCGCAGTCCCCCACCGTCCTCATCGCCGGAGCCACCTCCGCCTCCGGCGTCGCCGCCGCACAGGCCCTGCACGACGCCGGTGCCCGGGTCCTCGTCGCCGGCACCAGTGCCGAGCGGCTCGCCGAGCGCCTGCCCTTCGCCGCGGCACGGTACGCCGCCGACCTGGCGGATCCGGCGGCCACGAACGCACTGGCCGACCGGATCCACGGCGATTTCGGCGCCCTCGACGGGCTCATCCACCTCGTCGGCGGATGGCGCGGCGGCAAGGGGCTGGCCGGGCAGTCGGACGAGGACTACGACTTCCTGCACCGCAACGTGGTCACCACCTTGCGCAACACCTCCCGGGCCTTCTACGCCGACATCGCCGCCTCGCCGGTGGGGCGCCTGGCGGTCGTCTCCGCGACCGCCGTCCAGCACCCCACCGGCTCCGGGGCGAACTACGTCGCCGCCAAGGCTGCGGCCGAGGCCTGGACCATGGCTGCCGCGGCCGGCCTGCGGGCGGCCCAGTCCGGCAAGAAGTCGGACCCCGTCGCCCAGCATTCGGCCGCCGTCGTGCTGGTCATCAAGGCCTTCGTCGACCCCGCAGCCCGCCGCCGGGAGCCGGACAATGACTTCGCCGGTTTCACCGACGTGGCCGACTTCGGAACCGCGGTCGCCGGCTTGTTCGACGCGGACGCCGCGGCACTGAACGGCACCCGGCTGTCACTGGTGCCCCGGGCATAGACTGAATCCACTTCCCGCCAGCAACTCCTGAGGATAAACGTGAGCACTTCCCTGCACGACACCATGGTCCGCGGTTTCGCATCGGACAACTACTCCGGCGTCCACCCGGAAGTCCTGGAAGCCATCAATGCCGCCAATGGCGGGCACCAGATCGCCTACGGCGAGGACGAATACACCGAACGTCTCGGCCATGTGATCCTCTCGCACTTCGGCCCCGCCGCCGAGGCCTTCCCGGTCTTCAACGGCACCGGCGCCAACGTGACCTCCTTGCAGTCAGTACTCCCCCGCTGGGGCGCTGTCATCTGCGCCGATACCGCGCACATCAACGTCGACGAGAACGGTGCCCCGGAGCGCATCGGCGGGATGAAGCTGCTCTCCGTGCCCACGCCCGATGGCAAGCTGACCCCGGAACTGATCGACCGCGAGGCCTGGGGCTGGGGCGACGAGCACCGCGCCCAGCCGCTGGCCGTGTCGCTGACCCAGTCCACCGAGCTCGGCACCCTCTACACGGTGGAGGAGCTGAAGGCCATCACCTCCCACGCCCACGAACGGGGCATGAAGGTCCACATGGACGGCGCACGGCTGTCCAACGCCGCGGCCGCACTGGGCGTTCCCTTCCGCGCCTTCACCCGCGACGCAGGCATCGACATCCTGAGCATGGGCGGCACCAAGAACGGGCTGATGTACGGCGAGGCCATCGTCGTCCTGGATCCGGAGGCTGCCAGCGGCCTGAAGTACCTGCGCAAGATGAACATGCAGCTCGGCTCCAAGATGCGCTTCATCTCCGCGCAGCTCATCGCGCTCTACGAGGGCGACCTCTGGCTGCGTTCGGCCTCCCACGCCAACGCCATGGCCCAACGACTGCGCGCCGCGGTCGAGGACATCGACGGGCTGGAGGTCACCCAGCCGACCGAATCCAACGCCGTGTTCGCAAAGCTGCCCTCGGCCGCCGCTGACCGCGTCCGGGAGGACTTCCGGTTCTACGACTGGGACGAAGCCACCGGGGAAGTGCGCTGGATGTGTGGTTTCGACACCACCGAGGAGGACGTGGACCGCTTCGCCGCGGCCATCCGCGCGGAGGTTGCCGCCGGTTAGAACGGCCGGAAACCGCGCCGCCGTCGGCACATCAGTCGCCGGCGAGATACGCCGCGGGGATCGTCGGCTCGAAGAGCTCGACCAGTTTGCCGGAGGGGTCCGTGACCAGGATTTGCCGCCCGCCCATGCCGGTGACGACGTCGTTGCGGAACCCCACCCCGTGCCGGCGGAGGATGGCCACGGTGTCATCCAGGTCCCGGACCTCCAGCACGAACCGGTTCCACCCACCCGGCCCCGGACGGCTGCCATCGGGCATGTCGCTCCCACCGCCGCCGGGTCCGCCCGGCGCGCTGAGCACCAGCTGGAGTCCGCCACGGGACAGCATGGCGAAAGTCGGCGCCGGATGCATGTCCTCGGTGAAGCCCAGCTCGCCGCAATAGAACTCCAGGGCTGCATCGACATCGTCGACGATGTAACGGACCCTGACAGTGGCCATGGCCTGGCCCCTTTCCCGTGTACTGGCCCCAGCGTAGACCGGTCTGCCCCGGCCGGACAGGATGCCTGCGCAGTTGCCCGTTTACGGTAGGTTTCCCTCATCGGCCCAGCGAAGGAGACCCTGGTGAACGGGAGTACCACCACACCACTCGAGCAGCGGATCGACGCCGCCGCCCATCGGGTGATTGCGAGGTTCCCGCAGAGCACGGGGGCCAGGATCCTCGTCGAGCTCGCCGTCTTCACGCTCAAGCAGGCGTGGGCATGCGTCTTTGGCGCCGCGATGCTGGCCGTGCTCTTCGCGACCCGCCTCTGGTACCCCGACGGCATCTCCCTGGCCCGCAACGACGCCGTCACACTGGCAGCCATCGTCATCCAGGTCCTCATGGTGGCGTTCCGACTGGAAACCCTGCGGGAGCTGCGGGTCATCATCTTGTTCCATCTGGTGGGTACCGGAATGGAGCTGTTCAAGACCAGTGTCGGCTCTTGGATCTACCAGGGCGAGGGGTTCCTCCACCTGGGCAACGTCCCGCTGTACAGCGGCTTCATGTATGCGGCCGTCGGCTCCTACATGGTCCGCGTGTTCCGCCTCTTCGACCTGCGATTCGACCGCTATCCGCGCCGGTGGGTCACTGCCCTGTTGGCCACGGCCATCTACCTGAACTTCTTCACCCACCACTACATCTGGGATTTGCGCTGGCCGCTGCTGGCTGCCGTCCTGGTGGTGTTCGCCCGTTGCTGGATGCACTTCCGGGTTTTCCGCGTGCGCCTGCGCATGCCGCTGGTCCTGGCCTTCCTCCTGGTGGCCGTGTTCATCTGGCTCGCCGAGAACATCGCCACCTGGTCCAATGCCTGGGCCTACCCCGACCAGCTTGCGGGCTGGCAGTTGGTCTCCGTGGCCAAGTTGGGCTCCTGGCTGCTCCTGATGATCATTTCGGTGGTTCTGGTGACGTGGGTCTACCCGCCGGAAGCACCGGAGCCCGCCCTCGTGGCGACGGACACGCTCAACAAGACCGGCTAGGCCATCCACCACGTGGCGAGTCCGAGAAGCAGCGACACCGACGCCACCAGGGCGAAGACCCGGGGCAGGACCCATCGGTTGACCCGGGATTCGGAATCGGCGGCAGCGGGGCCTGCGGCAGTAGGCCCTCCGGGGGTGGTCACCGCAGGAGCCGGCGTCGCCTTGGCCAGCTCATAGGCGAGCAGGAGGCGCGATGGGGCGGCCATCGTGGCCAGGGAAGCAGCCACATTGGTGACGGCGACGATCTGGAGGACCGAACTGCCCAGCTCGGTGGCGACCTGGGCCTGGGTGACCGTCAACATGGCATTGGCTGCAGTGTTCGACCCGGTGATGAATCCCGCCAGTGCATTCACCGAGGGCGCGAGGATCAGGTAGCTGCCGCCCATCCTGGCCAGGGCCGCACCCAGCGCGGCACCCATGCCGGTCGCCGCGAGCAGGGATCCAAGCACCGTGAAGCAGAGGGTCACGATGCCTACAGGCTTCCAGCTGCGGTAGGCCGCCGCCGCGCGGTGGTCGAAACGTGCCCCGTCGCGGCCGGCGGACCCATCGCGCTGTCCCGGGCCGAAGTGGGCCGCCAGGCACGCCACCACGAGCCAGATGGCGGGGCTGCTGGCAGCACGCACGAGCAGGTTCGGCTCCAGCTGTGCGGTGATGCCGCGGGCCGCCAGCAGGCCCCCAGCCATGACCGCATAGGGCACCGCCGCCCGAACCACGACCCAGCCGGCAGGAACGAGGCTGCCCCGCCAGCGGTATACGAGCAGGTGCACGGCTATCGGCAACAGCGAGCCCAGGACCCCGGCCAGCGGGGTCCCCACCACGAGGTTGGCCCCAAGGATCCCGAGCCAGAGGAGCGCTGCGCTGCCGGCCGCACCGGCGAACAGGCGGCCCGCCCGTTACATTTATAGGACCCCGATAAACGGGGTTTGGTCGCCAGGCTCGGTATGACTGTCCTGCCGTGTCACTCATGATCCGGGGGGTGTTGTCGCCGGGCCTGGAGACACGCGTTGACCGCTGATAGGGACATGGCCCGGAAGTCAGAATCCGTGGTCTCTTCGTAACGTGGGTGTGGCATCGGGTGTCGTGACAGGCGGCCAACCGCACGGTGCAAAGGAGCGCCACCATGAACAACCACATCGCCGTGTTCTGCGGACTCGACGTCGGCAAGTCAGGCCACCACGCAACGGCCCTGGACCGGGACGGCGGTCGACTCTTCGACCATCCGCTGCCACAGGACGAGGCGAAACTACGAGAGGTCTTCAACGGGCTCCAGGCCCACGGACGAGTACTGGTCATCGTGGACCAGCCCAACACCATCGGGGCCCTGCCCATCGCGGTAGCCCGCGATGCCGGCTGCGAAGTCGCCTACCTACCCGGACTCGCGATGCGCAAGGCCGCTGACCTCTATCCGGGTAAGTCCAAAACTGATTCCCGTGATGCATTCATCATCGCGAACACGGCCCGTTCGATGCCCCATACCCTGCGCCAGGTGGACCGCGACAGCGAGGTCCTCTCCGCGCTGAAGGTCCTCGCCGGCTTCGATGCCGACCTGACCCACGAATGCACCCGTGCCATCAACCGGCTGCGCGGCCTGCTGCTGCAGATCTTCCCCGCGCTGGAGAGGGTCTTCCCGGAAACGAGGATCACCCGCCCCCTCGTACTGGAGCTCTTCATCCACTACGGCGGCCCCACCGGGCTGCGGGCCGCCGGCAAGGGCAACGTGCTGCGGTTTGCCCGTAACCATTCCCGTAAGGACCCCACCGGACTCATCGAGGAGATCTTCACCGCCCTGGCCGAGCAGTCGGTGACCGTCGCCGGCACCGCGGCGGTGGAAATCGTCGTGCCCCGGGTGGCGGCCCAGATCAAGGAACTCAAGGCCCAGCGGGCGATCCTGGCCACCGAGGTCGAGAAGCTGGTTGATGACTTCCCTCTTTCCAAGGTCTTGATCTCCATGCCAGGAGTCGGCATCAAGACCGCGGCAACAGTGCTCCTGGCCATCGGAGACGGCACCGGGTTCAAGGACGCCGCACACCTGGCCGCATACGCCGGAATCGCTCCGACATCGCGGTATTCGGGCACTTCGATCCATGGTGAGCACCCGTCCAGGTCGGGGAACAAGGCGTTGAAGAATGCCTTGTTCCGCTCGGCCTGGGTGGCCAGCTGCCACGATCCGATCTCCATTGCCTACTACCAGCGCAAACGCGCCGAGGGGAAGAAGCACAACGCGGCCATCATGTGTCTGGCAAGACGACGCTGCGACGTGCTCTACTCAATGATCAAGAACGGCACCCTTTACGAGGAAAAGACCCCCGTAGCCGCTTGACGAAAAACATAGGGACACCCCCCGTCGTGGCGCAGCAGGAATGTCAGGAGCGCCGCGGTCCCGAGCATGGCAGGTAGGGACAACAGGGCGGATCGTACGCCGACCTCTGTCAGCGAGGTCCCCGACAGTTCCGAGGCCAACAGCGTTCCCGGTCCGAGGGCACCCCACGGCACTGCGAGAAGACCCAACAACGAGAAAAGCGTGGTCCGGGGCACCGAATGTCCCAGCATCCTCAGGATCGGCGCGCCGACGGTAACTCCTATGCCGAAACCCGTTACCGATTCGGCAAACGGCACCAGCCCGAAGACCACCAGCACGGTCCCGGCCCGCCGGGACGGGGCGCTGGTCTGCAGCCAACCGGATATGGCTGCCATGGCACCGGTGCTGGACAGGATCCGGCTCAGCAGCACCCCTGCATAGAGAATCAGCATGATCTCGATGATGGTCGGGGAGAACTGGGCCAGGGACGCCAGGACCACCGACGGGGCTGTCGGGAAGAACCCCACAGCGACGACGATGCCGACGCCCAACGACCAGACGGCGATACGTGTGGCCCGGACGCCCAGGAAGAACAGGACTACCGCCAAGACGATGGGTATCGCTGCTGCGACCGCAGGCATGGCAAACCTCCCTCGGTTCCCTCCATGGCCCGGCCAAGCCGGGGAGCACCAGGCTCTCCACCGACCGTAGTACACGGGATGCACCTTCTCGCACGTCGCGGGCATGCGGCTGGGCTCGGCTATCTGTGAGGCGTCCGCGCAACGGCGTGCCTTCCGGCCGCCTCCGATGCCCGGCCCTAGACTCGGGAACGTGACCGCTCTTGGCAACCTGGCACAGGTTCCCCCCGACTTCATGACAGCGCTGTCCGCGCTCCGTCAGGCGGACTGCCGTGCCGAAATGCGTTTGGCCGAAATCCCGGCTCCGGCCCGGCTTGCCCCGTTCGCGGTGGCCCTGTCGGCCGAGGTGTTCGAACCGCCCGCTGCCGGCCACGGATCACTCCACGGCCCGGCCGCGGCCGCATTGGCGGAAGCCCGCACCCTCAATCAGGATGACGAGCTGGCGACTGGACGCTTCATCCTGCTCCATGATCCAGCAGGTTCGGACCTGTGGAAGGGCACCTTCCGCATCGTCACCTATATCCGCGCCCAGCTCGATGCCGCAATGGGCAATGACCAGATGCTCGGATCGGTGGCCTGGACCTGGTTGCTCGACGCCCTGCACGAGAACAATGCCCGCTATTCCGAAGCCGGCGGAACCGCAACACGGATGTTGTCGCAGAGTTTCGGCAGCCTCCAGCAACGCCCGGAAACGATCGACATCGAACTGCGGGCCTCCTGGACACCTGATGGTTCCGACGTCCGCGCCCACCTGGAAGCGTGGAACGACATGGTCTGCACGTTCGCCGGGTTGCCACCCCTTCCGGAGGGCGTGACGGCGCTGCCCCTGCGGCGCAGGAACTAAATCAACTAGAATTGGTTCCATCATGACCGATTCGCGCACCGACAGCCTCCCCGAAACCCCCGACGTCGGGGATCTGGCCCCACCGGCGCCCGAGCCGACCCCACTGACGGAACCCCGCGATGGCGTCCCCCCGGTGGTTTATACCGACGCGGGCCTCCGGCGCGCGGCGCGTGCCCTGGCTGCCGGAACCGGACCTGTCTCCGTCGACGCCGAACGGGCCTCCGGGTTCCGCTATGGCCAGCGGGCATTTCTCGTCCAGCTCCGTCGTGAGGGCGCCGGCACCTGGCTGATCGATCCCGTCCCGTTCGAGGACCTGCTCCCGATCAACGAGGCGTTGTCCGGAGCCGAATGGATCCTCCACGCCGCCACCCAGGACCTGCCCTGCCTCGGCGAGTTGGGCATGCGCCCAGATGCCTTGTTCGACACCGAGCTGGCAGGCCGGCTCGCGGGCCTGCCCCGCGTCGGGCTGGGACCCATCGTCGAATCACTCTTGAACCTCAGGCTGGCCAAGGAGCACTCCGCCGCCGATTGGTCCACGCGACCCCTACCCGAGCCGTGGTTGCGGTATGCCGCGCTGGATGTCGAAGTCCTCGATGAGTTGCGGTTGGCACTGATCGACCTGCTCCGGGACGCCGGCAAGCTGGACTTCGCCCTGCAGGAATTCGAGGCCATCCGGACAGCAGAGGCACCGGCCGCACGGGTGGATCCCTGGCGGCGCACCTCCGGACTCCACCAGCTCCGCGACCGCCGCCAACTGGCAGCGGTGCGGGCACTGTGGTCCGAACGCGAATCCCTGGCGGAAAACCGTGATGTGGCACCGGGCCGGCTGATCCCCGACGCGGCCCTCATCGCTGCCGCCAAGGCCATGCCGTCCACCGTTCCCCAGATGTTGAAGACGCCCGGCTTCCACGGGCGCGCGGCCAGCAAGGAAGCCCCGCGTTGGTTGCGCTGCCTCCAGCAGGCCCGCACCGAAGAGGACCTGCCGCCGATGCATATCCCTTCATCGGCTCCCCCGCCGCCCCGCACGTGGGCCGACAAGGACGAGGCTGCAGCCCGCCGGCTCACCACGGCCAAGCCACGCATCGCCCGGCGGGCCGAGGAACTGGACATGCCGATCGAGAATCTCCTGACTCCGGATACGCTGCGCCGCATTGCCTGGCGGCCGCCGACACGCATCGATCCCGAGTCGATCACGGCCGGACTCGAAGAACTTGGCGCCCGCCCGTGGCAGGTGGAGCAGACCGCTCCCATCATCACCGTGGCTTTCCTGGACCCCGAGCCCCTGCCCCGGAAGGGTGCCGCCTCGCGGGCCTGACCGCCCGGCGTCACCACCCCCGCCGCACCCCGCCGCGTTCCGCCCGGGACTCCCGCTGGCTTTCTTGCAGCATTAGTTACCCGCCGGTAACATATGGAGTGGATCACATTCATTCCACGCAAGGAGTCACTCCAGTGAGCCCCACCACCGCACGCGCGCTGCCACGCCATCGGCAGGTCCGTGACGTCGTCTTCGTGGACGGCGTCCGCACCCCCTTCGGCAAGGCCGGCGACAAGGGCATCTACCAAGGCACGCGGGCCGATGACCTCGTGGTCAAATGCATCCGGGACCTGCTGCGCCGCAATCCCGGATTGCCGCCCGAACGCATCGACGAGGTGGCGATTGCGGCGACCACGCAGACCGGCGACCAGGGCCTGACGATCGGCCGCACCGCTGCCCTGTTGGCGGGGTTGCCGCAGTCGGTCCCCGGGTACGCCATCGACCGGATGTGCGCCGGCGCCATGACCGCCGTGACCACCAGTGCGGGCTCGATTGCCTTCGGTGCCTACGACGTCGTCATCGCCGGCGGTGTCGAGCACATGGGCAACCACCCCATGGGGGCCGGCGCGGATCCAAACCCCCGTTTCATTTCCGAGCGTTTGGTCGACCCGGCTGCGCTGAACATGGGGAACACCGCAGAGAACCTGCATGACCGCTTTCCGGCCATCACCAAGGAACGCGCCGACCGCTACGCCGTCGCCAGCCAGGCCAAGCTGGCCGCCGCCTACGACGCGGGGAACATCCAGCCCGACCTCGTACCCGTGGCCACGCGGCGACCCGGCGAAGGCTGGGCGCTGAACTCCGTCGACGAGCCACCACGACCGGGCACCACGCTGGAGGACCTGGGCTCCCTCCGCACGCCATTCCGTGCGCACGGCCATGTCACCGCGGGCAATGCGGCAGGACTCAACGATGGTGCCACCGCGGCCCTGTTGACCTCTTCGGAAGCCGCCGAGGAACTGGGCCTGACCACGAAGATGCGCCTGGTGGGTTATGCCTTCGCCGGCGTCGAACCCCAGGTGATGGGCATCGGCCCGGTACCGGCCACGGAGAAGGCGCTCGCCCAGGCCGGACTCTCCATCAAGGACATCGGCTTGTTCGAGATCAACGAGGCCTTCGCCGTGCAGGTGCTCTCCTTCCTGGACCACTACGACATCGCCGACGACGATCCGCGCGTCAACCGCTATGGTGGGGCCATCGCCGTCGGGCATCCGCTGGCTTCCTCGGGCGTCCGCCTGATGAACCAGCTGGCCCGCCAATTCGAAGCCGACCCCTCCGTACGCTACGGCCTGACCACCATGTGTGTCGGTCTCGGCATGGGCGGCACCGTCATTTGGGAAAACCCCCACCACGCCGACTACGAAAAGGACGCCTGAGACATGGCTGCACAGGATTTTGACCGCTTCGGGGTACTCGCCGGGCAGGTCCCGGACGAGATCGTCACCCACACCCTGGTCTCCGACGTCCGACTGCCCTCCGGCAAGACGCTCGCCCTGCTGACCCTGGACAACGGATTGGACCACACCAAGCCGACAACGCTGGGTCCGGCGACCCTCATCGAGCTCGGCCGGGAACTCTCCCGCCAGCAGGAACGCGCCGCCGCCGGGGATATCGACGCACTGGCCGTCACCGGCAAGCCGCACTTCCTCGTGGCCGGCGCCGACCTGACCACCGTGAAGACCCTGAAGAGCTCCGACAGCGGCGGGCTCATGGCCGAACTCGGGCATGCCGCGTACGACCTGCTGGCCGATCTGGGGGTCCCGACCTTCGTCTTCATCAACGGCGTGGCCCTCGGTGGCGGCCTGGAAATCGCCCTGGCCTCGACCTACCGCACGGTCTCCACCGGAGCCAACGGCATCGGGCTGCCGGAGGCCTTCATCGGGCTGGTACCCGGCTGGGGCGGCGTCTACCGGCTGCCGCGCCTGATCGGCCCCGAGGCCGCCATGACCGTCATGATCGAGAACCCGCTGAACAACAACCGCTCGCTCAACGGGACCACTGCCCACCAGCTGGGCATCGCGGACGCCGCCTTCGAACCGGCCGACTTCGTCGAGCAGTCCCTGGCCTGGGCCGACACGGTCCTCTCCGGCGCAGCCGTCGAGCGCCCGAACGCGGTCGACCCCCTGACCGACGCGTCGGTGGCGGAGCGCTGGGACGCTGCCGCCGCCAAGGCGCGGGCCTTCGTGGAAGCGAAGACCGCGAACGCCGCACCGGCACCGGGCAAGGTCCTCGACGTCTTCGAGGCCGGGAAGACGATCAGCCAGCCCGAATCCGCGAAACTCGAGTGCGCCGCGCTGACAGAACTGATGCAGACGCCCCAGTTCCAGGACACGGTCTACGCATTCCTCGACCTGGTGCAGAAGCGCGCCAAGCGCCCGGCCGGCGCACCGGATGCGCAGCTGGCCCGCCCGGTCACCAAGATCGGCGTCGTCGGCGCCGGGCTCATGGCCGGGCAGTTCGCCCTGCTGTTCGCCAAGGCGTTGAAGGTCCCGGTGGTCATCACCGACATCGACCAGACGCGGGTCGACAAGGGACTGGCCTACATCCACGGCGAGGTCGACAAGCTGCTGGCCAAGAAGCGCATCTCCGCCGACGCCGCCAACCGGACGAAGGGGCTCGTCACCGGCTCCGTCACCAAGGACGCCTTCGCCGACGCCGATCTGGTCATCGAGGCGGTCTTTGAGGAACTCCAGGTCAAGAAACAGGTCTTCGCGGAAGTGGAGGCCGTGGTCTCCCCCGAGTGCATCCTGGCCACCAACACCTCGTCCCTATCGGTGACGGAAATGGCAGCCGACCTGAAGCACCCCGAACGCGTCGTCGGCTTCCACTTCTTCAACCCGGTGGCCGTGATGCCGTTGATCGAGATCGTGCGCGCCCCCAAGACCAACGACGTCGTGCTGGCGACCGCCTTCGCCGTGGCCAAGCAGCTGCGCAAGACCGCAGTGCTGGTCAAGGACTCGGCGGCGTTCGTGGTCAACCGGGTGCTGCTGCGGCTGATGGGCGAGGTCTCCAACGCGTTCGACGACGGCACCCCCGCCGACGTCGCGGACAACGCCCTGCGACCCATGGGCCTGCCCATGAGCCCGTTCACCCTGCTGGCCATGGTCGGTATCCCGGTCGCCCAGCACGTCACCGAATCGCTGCATGCGGCCTTCGGCGACCGCTTCCGCGTTTCCGCCAACCAGCAGGCGCTGATCGACAACGGACTGAAGTCACTCTGGGCCAAGAACGACGACGGAACGCAGTCGATCCCGGAGTCCACCCTCGCATTGCTGAAGTTCGGCGACTCCCCCAGTACCTCCGAGGAGCTGCTGGTCCGCACCCAGGATGCACTGGCGCAGGAGATCGGCATGATGCTCGACGAGGGCGTCGTTGCCGGCCCCGAGGACATCGACCTGTGCATGATCCTCGGTGCGGGCTGGCCGATGCACCTGGGTGGGATCACCCCGTACCTGGATCGTGTCGGCGCCTCCGAGCGCGTTCGTGGGGCGCGGTTCCACACGGCCTGACACCGGGTCCTTCACAGCACGGCCGCCGATGGCGGGGTAGCCCGGGGTGCCCCGCCATCGGTGCGTCCGGGAACGCCGGATGCGGTGCAGCCGCCCAGCCCGCCATGAAAGAATCGTGGCATGAGTACCACCGCGCAACCATGTCGCCGACTCGTTTTGGGATCCACTCTCGCGGTCGGCGCTGCCACCACGTTGGCCGCCTGCGACGACGGATCCTCGGCGGCTCCGGATAACAACCCGCAGCCGGTTCCCGAACCCTCCGGCGACCCGGTGACCGTCGCTGATGCCTCCGATCTACCCGTCGGTTCCATGGTGAATGTGGCCCGGGATGGGTCCAAGGACGCCTACCTCATCTACCGCAAGGACGAGAAGACCGTGCTCGCCTACACCTCGGTCTGCACGCACGCCGGATGCCGGGTCGGTCCGGGCGAGGGCGACTTCCATTGCCCGTGCCACGATTCGCATTTCAGTGCCGACGACGGAACGGCCAACGCCGGCCCGGCCCGGGGTGCCCTGACCCGGTATGCCGCGGAGATCTCCGACGGAAAGATCCTCCTGTACCCGTAGCGCGGAGGCCGGCCTCTCGCGGTGTCGGCTCCCTGGTGCCACAATGGGCCCATGGAACAGTTCACAGCCCATTTGACGGGACGCCGGGCAGTCCTGGGAGGATCGTTGGCGCTGGGGACCGGTGCCGCTTTGGTTGCGTGCGGCGGGGGGAACAAGACCGAGCCCGTCCCGGAACCCAGTGGGACGCCGACGAAGGCCACCACGACGGCGGATCTGAAGGTCGGGGCGAGCGCTTCGGTGGCGGTTAATGGCGACAACTACCTGCTGTGGCGCAAGGACGAGAACACCGTCTACGCCTACACGGCGGTCTGCACGCACCAGGGCTGCACGGTCGGCCTGGGCAAGACCGACTTCAAGTGCCCATGCCACGGGTCGGAGTTCTCCCACGAGGACGGATCGCGGGTGGCCGGTCCGGCGAAGAAGCCCTTGACCCGCTATGCAGCTGCCATCGACGGCCAGGACGTGATGATCTACCTGTAGGCGGACCTCACCGGCGCACGCCGTGCAGGAGGAAGTCCGCGTTCGCCGTCTCCAGTCCGGCGATGGCCTCCCAGCCGGCAGATCCCGCCTGGTCCTGCACGGGAATCGAATGGGATCCATCCCACTCGCTGGCGACCACCACTCCATCGGCGACCCAATGGCTGGCCTGCCGAACGCCGTCGACCTCCCGGTCGTAGCGCAGGATCGCGCCAGGGACTTCGATGCCGGCGAGGACGTAAGCTGGCGGATCGGCATCTTCGACAGCCAGCAGCCGGGTGTCCTGCGAGGTACCGGTTTCGTCGTCGACCGCGGTCCACGACGCCATGCGCGTCCCGGCGGAGACCAGCCGGCCCAGGACCAGGTATTCGCCGAAGCCCGGCAACGTCCCGGCGGGAACGTGCCGGGTCACCCCCGGCGGAAGTTCGCGTTCGTCGCGGGTACGGATCGTCGCGCCGACAACGGGCAGGCTACCGGTGTGCGTCCAGCTGGCGGGATTATGCAGCAGGACCGGTTCGACCATGCCCGTGGCGTGGAACCAGCTCAGGTCCCAATCGATGCCCGGGACGAAGCGGATGCGTGATTCGGCCAGGTAGGTGCCGGCCTCGCCCTCGAGCGCGACGCGGGTCAACAGCACCGAGTCCTTCCAGACCCGGCGCAACGCGCCGATGCGCGCACCGCGGTCCCAGAACACCTCCCAGCGTTCGAAATCCGGCGTCGCGTCGAGGAGCTCCCGCGGCGTGGACATGGTGCGCCCCCCTAGAAGAGGGCCACTTTCGGTTCGCGCGGGAAGATCCGGTCCAGTTCGGCCAGGTCCTCGGCGCCCGGCTTCCACGAGGCCGCCACCGCGTTTTGCCGGACCTGCTCGATCCGGGTGGCCCCGGCGATGACGCTGGAGACCGGGGACTGGGCGGCCAGCCAGGAGAACGCCACCTGGACGGGGGTCAGGCCGCGGGCCGCGGCGAAGTCGCCCAACGCCGCGAGTTGGTCGAAGTCGGCCTTCTCCAGCAGGTTCTGGCGCGAATGCGTCAGCCGGCTGCCTTCGGGCGCCTGGCCGGCGGAATACTTGCCGGTGAGCAGGCCATTGGCCAGCGGGAAGTAGGGCAGCACGCCCAGCCCGTAGGCGGCGGACGCCGGCAGGACCTCGAGTTCGGCACGGCGGTCCAGCAGGTTGTAGTGGTTCTGGCTCGAGACGAAGCGCGTGTACCCGCCCGAACGTGCGGTGAATTCCGCCTCGGCGATCTGCCAGCCCGCGCGGTTGGAGTGCCCGACATAGCGG
This sequence comes from Arthrobacter sp. ASL1, assembly GCF_056680475.1. NCBI lineage: Bacteria > Bacillati > Actinomycetota > Actinomycetes > Micrococcales > Micrococcaceae > Arthrobacter > Arthrobacter sp. ASL1. The sequence continues at coordinate 47,527 of NZ_CM155284.1, read as the reverse complement.
ACCTTGCCGGAAGCGACCAGATCGTCCAGGGCGGCCAGCGTCTCGTCGATCGGGGTCAGCGGGTCGGGGGTGTGGAACTGGTACAGGTCGATGTAGTCGGTGCCGAGCCGGCCCAGGGAGGCCTCCACGGCCCGCATGATGTAACGCCGGGAACCCCGGGCACCGAAGTCACGCCCGTTGGCTCCGGAGGTGTCCATGCCGAACTTGGTGGCGACGATGACATCGTCACGGTGTCCGCCCAGGGCCTTGCCGAGCCGGGACTCGGAGAGACCGGACTCGCGGCCATACGTGTCAGCGGTGTCGAACAGCGTGATCCCGGCGTCCAGGGCGGCATGCACGACGGCGTCGCTGCCCTGTTGCGACTCGGTGGCGGTTCCGCTGCGGCCGAGGTTGTTGCATCCCAGGCCGACCACCGACACCGTGAGGCCGGACCGGCCCAACCGACGGTATTCCATTTCGGGCTGCGCTTGCGGTGCGGTGCCGCGGGTGGAGTTGCTGGCGTTGCTCACGTCGGTGTGTCCTCTCGGAGAATCTGGTCTAGGTGGCCGTGCGGTGGTGGCTTTCGCGCTCAGGAGAGCGAGAACTTGCCCTTCGGCGGCATCGGGTACTTCTGCTTCGCGTTCTCCGGCTCCGCGTGGGGTGCCACGCCGATGGAAAGCTTGGTGAAGTCGAGCTTGGCCTGGCGGATGCACACGGCGATGGCGGTGACCGCCTTGGCCGGTTCCGGCGAGAGGATGCGGATGTTGAGCTTGCCGGGGACGAAATCGCTGGATTCCACGGTTCCCAGGCCGCGCCAGGCCAGGTGCCCGCGGAGGGCCTCGATGGCCTTGTCGCGCAGGTACCCGTCGCGCTGGGTACCGTCGGTGGACTTGAGCGCGTACTGGGCGATCACCCAGGACTGCTCGGCGTCGGCGAGTTCGGCGTAGCCGTCCTCGGTGCATTGCAGGTCGAAGGCCTCCATGAGGCCGGCGCCCTTTTCGGCGTCCACGTCAACTGCCTGCTGGGTGGTCGACTGGTGCCCAACGGTCCCGTGGTTGACCACGAACTGGCCGGTCGGCTCACCGTCGGCCTGTTCGAACCAGGCCTCGCGGAACTGCAGGACCCCGTCGTCGTCACGGCGGTAGGTGCGCTGGATGGGCATGCATTCTCCTGGGTTATGGCGTAGGTGTTCTCGCGGCCCGCCCGCCCCGGTATCCGGCGGCGGCGCGGTGCAGCATCTAGCCTACTGCCTGCGCGATGAGGCGGCGTCCGCACACGAACCAGCCGTCCGCGGTGGTGCCGAACGGTTCGTCGCCCGCTCGGACCCGGGCCATCAGGTCCTCGGCTGCGGCGCGCAGACGCCGGGCCAGCGGCTCCGGATAGCCCATGGCGAGGGCATGCTCGGCGAATTCGTCCTCGTCGTCGAGGTAGACGCCGCGGGTGGTGGAGCGGACGACGTCGAGGTCCATGTCGATGGAGTTGAACTCCCAGCCGGTCGGCTTCAGCGGCCGCCAGCCGAGGTTGGACGAGACATCGATGTAGACCCGGAGGTCGCCGGGATGCGTCTCGTCGTAGCAGGTGGCCACCCAGTCGCCCCGGTGCGGGAAGAGGCAGACGGCGTCCGACTCGGCGGCGAACCCGGCACCGGGCCGGGAGACCAGCGACCCTTGCGGTTGGATGACCCAGTGCCCGTGGCGATCGGCGCCCAGGTACCGGCCGGGGACGACCCAGTGGGCACCGCCGTCGTACTTCCAGGCGCGGGCGATCACGAGGTCGCCCTCCGCGATGCCTTCCGGCGACGCCGCCAGACCCTGCGGCAGGCTCACAGCCGCGGGATCTGGCCGGTGGGCAGCTCCTGGCCGGGGAGCGGGCGGGCGAACGGCACCTTGGTGCCCAGCACCTGGGCCAGGGTGTCCTGGGCGATCTGGTTGGCGGTCAGGCCCACGCGTTCCAGGACCTGGTTGCGCGAACCGTGTTGGAGGAACTCGACGGGCAGGCCCACCTCGTTCAAAGCGGTGTCCACGCCGGCTGCGCGCATTTCCTGGCGGATCCGCGAGCCGACTCCCCCGGCCTTCACGCCGTCCTCGATGCACACCACGATGCGGTGCCGGGCGGCCAAGCCAATGATGGAGCGTGCCACCGGCAACACCCAGCGCGGGTCCACGACGGTGGAGGTGACGCCCTGGGCTTCGAGCCGGCCGGCGACATCCAGCCCGAGCGTGGCCATGGAACCGACGGCGACGATGAGCACGTCCCGCTCGTCCGCGCCGTGACGGGCCAGGACGTCGACGCCGTCCTCCAGGCGTTCGAGGGCCTCGAGTTCCGCCCCGACACTGCCCTTGGAGAACCGCAGCACGGTCGGTGCGTCGTTGATGGCGACGGCCTCGCGCAGTTCCTCGCGCAGCCGGGTGGCGTCGCGCGGGGCGGCCAGGGCCAGCCCGGGGACCGACTGCAGCAACGCCAGGTCCCACATGCCGTGGTGGCTGGGGCCGTCTGGGCCGGTGACCCCGGCGCGGTCCAGCACGATGGTGACACCGGCGCGGTGCAGTGCCACATCCATGAGCAGCTGGTCGTAGGCCCGGTTCAGGAACGTGGCGTAGAGCGCGACCACCGGGTGCAGGCCACCGAAGGCCATGCCAGCGGCGCTGGTCAGGGCGTGCTGCTCGGCGATGCCGACGTCGATGACCCGTTCGGGATGGCGCTTGGCCATGGCGGAGAGCCCGACGGGGATGAGCATGGCCCCGGTGACGGCAACGATGTCCTGGCGCTCATCGGCAATGTCGGAGATCTCCTCGCCGAAGACCGACGTCCACGATTGGGCGCCCGGACGTTCGACGGGTTCGCCGGTCTCCGGGTCGATGACGCCGACCGAATGCATCTGGTCCGCCATGTCCGCCAACGCCGGCGGATAGCCCCGGCCCTTCTCGGTCAACGTGTGCACGATGACCGGGCCCTCGTAGTTCCGCGCCTGCTGCAGCGCCTCCTCGACGGCGACGAGGTTGTGCCCATCGATCGGGCCGATGTATTTCATGCCCAGGTCCTCGAAAAGCCCCTGCGGCGCCCACCAGTCCTTGATGCCCTTCTTGGTGGCGTGCAGCGACTTGTACGTGAAGCGGCTCACCGCCCCACCCTGCTGCAGGCGGTCCTTCCACCAGGACAGGGTGTCCTCGTAGACCGGGTGCGTGCGGACCTTGTCCAGGGTGCGCTGGCGCAGACCGGCCAGCTGCTCGGCCAGTCCGCCGATGGTCGGGGCGTAGGAGCGGCCGTTGTCGTTGACCACGATGACGACCCGGCGGTCGGGGTCGGCGGCGATGTTGTTCACGGCCTCCCAGGCCATCCCGCCGGTCAGGGCGCCATCTCCGACGACGGCGACGACGTAGCGGTCCCCCTCCCCGGCGAGCTTGCGGGCACGCGAGATGCCCTCGGCCCAGGACAGCGAGGACGAGGCGTGGGAGGACTCCACGATGTCGTGCACGGATTCGGAGCGGTCGGGGTATCCGGCCAGGCCGCCCTGCTGGCGCAGCGTGGAGAAGTCCTGGCGCCCGGTGACGAGCTTGTGCACATAGGACTGGTGGCCGGTATCGAAGACCACGGAGTCGCGCGGGGAGTCGAAGACGCGGTGGATGCCCAGCGTCAGTTCCACGACGCCGAGGTTCGGGCCCAGGTGCCCGCCCGTCCGGGAGACGTTGGCGACCAGGAAGGTGCGGATCTCCTCCGCGAGTTCCTGTAGCTGCGGCATGCTCAGGTGACGCAGGTCGCCTGGCTCGTGGATGCTCTCGAGCAATCCCATGCGGAGTGGTCCTTTCGCTGCCGGGAAGATCATTCCATCGTACTGCCGCCCCTGCCCCGATCACGAGTCCGCGTGCACCGTGGCACCCAGCCCCAGGAAGGAGGCCACGCCGTCGTGCCCCTCGACCTCCAGCGTCCAGGCCGGTCGGTTAAGGCCCTGGGGTTCCAGCCGGAGGTGTTGCACGTCCTGCGCGTTGCCGCCCCATGACTTCCGGGTGCTCCCGTTCGGTGCATAGCCCACGGTCCGGGAGACGGCCAGCGACGCCGTATTCCAGCTCGCGGCCTCCGACTCGGCCACCTCTGCGCCAAGGTGGTCGAAGGCATAGAGCACGACGGCGGTGCGCATCTCGGTGCCGATCCCCCGGCCCTGGGCCGATTGGCGGAGCCAGGAGCCGGTGGACACGGTGCGCAGCGTGCCGAAGTCCGCGGCCACCAGGTCCTGCATGCCCACCAGTTCCCCCTCGTTCCAGACCCCAAAGGGCAGCGTCCATTGTGCGGCCGTGGTCTGGGCCCGGGTCCGCCAAACGTGCAGGGCCATGTTCGCCGGGAGTTCGGCTGCCGGTACCGAGGTCCAGGGGTAGGAGAAGGGACTGCGTGCCGGGTCGTGGATGCCGGATTGGGCCGCGGCAATGAAGGCCGGGATGTCGTCGTCGGTGATCGGGCGCAACACCAGGCGCGGGGTGGTCAGGCGCAGGTCGAAGAGCGGCCACGGGATCGTCGGGTTCTCCATTGGTAGTCAGGGGCGCAGGTGCCGACGTGCGGTCCTGGTTCCCCATCCCCCTTTCAATCCGTGCGTGCGGTTTTCCCGCACACGGCTTAACGATGAACTTCTAGGCATGGTTACGCACTCCGTGGATAGCGTATGGTGCCACGTAATCTATACAGGCCATGGCCGTTGAACCAATCCTCGGTCCACTCCAGCGCTTGACCCGCTTTGAGGTTGCGCCCCCGCCGCCTGACCAGCTGCTTACGCAGCCGCATGACGACGTAGGTGTCGATCTGCCGGAACTTATCCCCGGCGTTGCCGGTCCTGAAGTAGTTGCCCCAACCGCGCAGGATCGGATTCAGCATCGCAATGATGACCCTGATATCCATGCCCGACCGATTCTTACCGGTCAGCTCCTTCACGCGTTGGCGTACCTTCTTCATGGCCCGCTTCGCGGGCCACCGATGCAGGTAGTAACGCACTATGCGTTTCTGCTCCCACAAACGCCCCGACATCCGCGCCCGGAAATGACAGCCCAGGAAATCAAACCCTTCCCGGCCACCGCGAAGATCGATGATCTTCGTCTTGTCCGGATGCAGTTCCAACCCCAAGGAGGCCAGAACCGACCCGGCGGTTTCCAGGGCACGATCCGCCTGCCGCTGCGTGCGGCACAACACCACGAAGTCATCCGCGTAGCGGACGACTTCCCCGACACCGGCCTCTGCCATGGCCCGGTCGAAGGAATGCAGGTAGATGTTCGAGAGCAAAGGCGAGATCACCCCTCCTTGAGGGGTACCAGCCAACGTCCGCTCGACTCGCCCGCCCTCCATCACACCGGCCTGCAACCACAACCGCACCAGTTTCAGCACCCGCCGGTCCGAGACCCTCGCAGCGACCGCTTCCAGCAACCGCTGGTGCTCGATCGTTCCGAAGAAGTCCCGGATATCGGCCTCCACGACGAAGACCTGTCCCTGGGCGAAGCCCTTGCGGATGGTCTCCATCGCGTCCGTGGCCGAGCGCCCGGGCCGGAACCCATGCGAGGACGGAAGGAAATCCGCCTCGAAAATCGGTTCCAACACCATGCGCACGGCCTGTTGCGCCACCCGGTCACGCACCGTCGGGATACCCAACGGGCGCCTGCCCCCGTCCGCCTTCGGGATGAACACCCGTCTGGCGGGCTGGGGCCGATACCGGCCTTCCAGCAAATCCGCACGGAGCTCGGACAACATCAGCCCGACCCCGTACGCCTCAATATCGGCCAAGGTGATTCGGTCCACCCCGGCCGCTCCTCGATTACCACGCACCCGCTCCCATGCCTCATGCAGGACGTCAACCCTGCATGCACGATCGAATAGGGCATGGAAACGGCGATCCCCGGACTGCTTGGCCGCAGCCCATAGCCGGCGTTGAAGTTTTCGCGCGCCCGTCACCGGCGGATGCCGGTTCAGGTCGACAGGCTGGTGCCTGACGGGGTTGTTGGACCGGGCTGTCCCGGTCATGCCCTGACGCTTACCCTCTTCACGAGCACGTTCAAAGCGGGGGTCCTTCCCTAGGTGCGCGTTATGTTGCACGCCCCTCACCGGTACTATGGCCCCCTCGGACTCCCGCTGCCCACCACCGGATTTCACCATCGGCTTATACCAGTGGCCTTCGCCCGACGTGGGCCGGGCAGACGGGTCTCTTCTGTTCCGGACCAGACCTTGCACACGTGCCACCACCCGTACCCCGGAAGGACCCGCCAAGCTGACCCCGGAACAGGGCCTGACGGACATGGCCTTCGCCGTGACATGATCGGCTCGGCTCCCTCGTTGTGACTGTGACGAGGCTGCAGTGTTCGCTTGATGCTGCGGCCCGCGTGCTTGCTCCCCCTGACAGGGCTTTTGACATCCCGCTCAGCCCGCCAGATCTCTCCAACGGACCGGGACCTGCTACTCGGCGCTCCGGTACCTACCGAGACGGGACTTGCACCCGCCGGTCTGATCCAGCTTTCAGAACGCACCATGGGGTGAGTCTAGGGGCCCTGCCCGTCCTGCCCCTCCACAGCCGGTCGGATTCAGCGACGCCTGCCACCCTGTTGCCCCGGTGGCCCGACATATCGTAGCCAGCAAGGTCGCGACCGTGGTAGACAGCAATAAGCACTGACGCAGCCACATTGGTTCTCCGGCGGATGATATTCAGGTCAATCCGCCGGCGCACTTCTGATCTGAATAGAACCCCCAGTCAGAATCGGGCCGGGCGCGAAGGAGCAGCACCATGACAATCAGAGGCAGACCTACTCCCGATGAGCTGCCCGCACCGGCCGCATCCAACATCACCCCCCAAACACTGGCCGGCTTCCGGCGTGAGCTGGATCAGCGAAAATACGACGCGGTGGACAGTTCGTGGGCGGGGTCCGTACCGGCACAGTACGGGGTGGCACCACGGGTACGCATCGGACGCAGTAGGTGGTTCAACCTCTTGTGGCTGCTGCCCATGGGCTTCGTGCTGCTGATCATCGGTATTGCAGTGGCCAAGGGCCTACGCGAGATGCCCGGAGTGGCCGGGTTCATCGACCAGTACCCCGGCACGGTTGTTCCAGGCACGTCGGAAGCCAGCACCGGGTTCCCGGCGTGGTTGGGGTGGCAACACTTTTTCAATATGTTGTTGATGTTTCCGATCATCCGCTCCGGGTTGACGATCATCGCCGACCACCCCCGGTTCTACTGGACCCGGCACTCGACTCCTGGCAAGGATTGGTTCCGGGTGCAGAAACCGGTGCCCGCAGATCCATTATGGACGGCCAAGCAGGATTCCATCACGCTGCCCGACGGCATCGGGTTGCCGGGACGACGTCATTCCATCGGCCTCGCCCGGTGGTGGCATCTGGGGATCAACACCCTGTGGCTGCTCAACGGAATCATCTTCTACATCCTGGTGTTTGCCACGGGCCACTGGCTGCGGTTGGTCCCCACCAGCTGGGAGGTCGTGCCCAACGCCTTCTCGGTGATGATCCAGTACCTTTCCCTCGACTGGCCCACGGACGACTCCTGGGTCGCCTACAACAGCCTCCAGATCCTGGCCTACTTCATCACCGTCTTCGTGGCAGCGCCGCTGGCCTTCATCACGGGGCTGGGAATGTCACCTGCCCTGTCAACCAAGTTCAGGTGGATCAGCAGCATCTTCAGCATCCAGTTCGCGCGTTCACTGCACTTCCTGGTCCTGGTCTGGTTCCTGCTGTTCATCATGATGCACGTCACCCTGGTCGTGGCAACCGATGCCCTGCACAACTTCAACATGATGTACACGAACAGCAACGACACCGACAGCTGGAACGGGTTTTGGGTCTTCGCCGCTTCACTGGTCGTGATGATCGTTCTCTGGGTTGCCGTCACCCCATTCACCTACCGCCATCCGCGCGCCGTGCAGCGCATCGGCTACGCCCTCATCGGCCCCGTGCAACGACTGTTCGAGCATCTGGATTCCAAACCGGGCCAGTACACCGAAAAAGACATTTCCCCCTACATGTGGCATAACGGCAAGTACCCCGAAACGCCCGAATATAGGGGCCTCTTCGAGGACAACTTCGCCGACTACCGCCTGCAGATCTCCGGTCTGGTCGAGACCCCCGCGGGGCTGGGCCTCAAACAGTTGCGGAGCCTGCCCTACCACGAGCAGATCACGCAGCACTTCTGCATCCAGGGCTGGTCCGGTATCGCGAAATGGGGCGGAGTCTCCATGCAGACCATCGTCGACCTGGTTAAACCAAAGCCCGAGGCAAAGTGGGTCATCTTCTACTCCTTTGCCGAAGGGCCCGACGGCGGCATCTACTACGATGCCCAACCCATCGAACAGATGAGCTATCACCTGACCATGCTGGCCTACGACATGAACAACGAAGCCCTGTCCTACGGCCACGGCGCGCCGCTGCGGCTGCGCAACGAGGTCCAGCTCGGCTTCAAACTCGTCAAGTGGATCAAAGGAATCGAATTCGTCGAGGACTTCAGGGACTTCGGCAGCGGGGAAGGCGGCTACAACAACGACCACGAATTCTTCGGCTACCGGCAATCCATCTAAGCAACTCTGCATCAGGAGAGCGAAAACCATGACGTCGAACAGTTTCGGTGCGCGCCATCACCTCACCGTGGATGACCAGACCTATGAGGTCTACCGGATCGACCAGATCGAGGGAACCGACCGGCTCCCCTACAGCCTTAAGGTGCTTTTGGAGAACCTGCTGCGCAACGAAGACGGCCGGCTGGTCACCGCCGAGCAAATCACTGCACTAGGCAACTGGGATCCGCAGTCCGAAGTCAACGCGGAAATCCAATACACGCCCGCCCGGGTGCTGATGCAGGACTTCACTGGTGTGCCCTGTGTCGTCGATTTGGTGGCCATGCGCGACGCCATGACAGAACTCGGCGGGGACCCGAAGAAGATCAACCCGCAGATCCCGGCCGAACTGGTCATCGACCATTCAGTCATCGCCGACGTCTTCGCCCGACCCGATGCCTTCGGAATCAATGCCCAACTGGAATTCGAACGCAATCAAGAGCGCTACCAGCTGCTGCGCTGGGCGCAGCAGTCCTTTGACGACTTCCTGGTGGTTCCCCCGGACACCGGCATCTGCCACCAGGTGAACCTCGAATACCTTTCCCGTGTCGTCTTCACCCGCGAGGGACCCAACGGAATGCAGGCATATCCTGACACCCTGGTCGGTACCGACTCGCACACTCCGATGGTCAACGGTCTCGGGGTCCTCGGTTGGGGTGTCGGCGGCATCGAAGCCGAAGCCGCCATGCTCGGCCAGCCGATGAGCATGTTGATCCCCCAAGTCCTCGGACTCAAACTCACCGGCGAGCTGCCCGAGGGAACAACGGCCACCGATCTGGTCCTCACCGTCGCGGAATTGTTGCGCCAAGTCAGGGTAGTGGGGAAATTCGTTGATTTCTTCGGTCCCGGAGTCGCCAACGTCCCGCTGGCAACGAGGGCCACCCTAGGCAACATGAGCCCCGAGTACGGCTCCACCGGCTCGATCTTCCCCATCGACGACGAAACGCTGTCCTACCTGCGCCTCACGGGCCGGGAGGAACGCCAAATCAGGCTCGTCGAGGCCTATGCCCGGGAGCAGGGGCTGTGGCACGATCCGGACCATGTGCCTGACTACAGTCAAATCGTTGAGCTCGACCTCGGCACCGTCATTCCCTCGATCGCTGGACCGAAACGTCCTCAGGACCGCATTCCCCTGGCCGTTGCCCAGCGCGCCGTCCGCGGTCTGCTGTCCGGGATGACCCATGAAGACGCCATCCAGGGCGGCCTGGATGATGCGTCCGCCGATTCCTTCCCTGCCAGCGACCCCATTGCCATCAGCCGAAGCATTCCCCGGGATGACCCGCCCCATCAGTATGAGAACGACGACACCGCTTTCGAGTGGCCCTCCGACCCGGCAGACGTCGTCCTCGGCGGGAACACCTCGAGTATCGACCATGGCGATGTAGTCATCGCAGCCATCACCTCCTGCACCAATACATCCAACCCGTCGGTCATGATCGGCGCCGGGCTCTTGGCGAAGAACGCCGTCGAACGCGGCCTGCGCAGCAAGCCGTGGGTGAAGACCACCCTCGCGCCGGGATCGCGGGTCGTGACGGACTACTACAACCGGTCTGGGCTCACCCCCTACTTGGAGCAGCTCGGTTTCGATCTGGTTGGCTATGGCTGCACCACCTGCATCGGCAACTCCGGTCCCCTGATCCCGGCAGTGAGCGCCGCCGTCGCCGACCATGACCTGACCGTGGCCTCGGTCCTGTCCGGCAATCGGAACTTCGAAGGACGCATCCATTCCGAAGTGAAGATGAATTTCCTCGCCTCCCCACCGTTGGTCATCGCCTACGCCTTGGCCGGAACCATGCACGCAGACCTGCTCAACGAGCCCCTGGGCCAGGATCCCGAGGGCAACCCGGTCTACTTGCGAGACATCTGGCCGACAACAGCAGAAATCAAGGCCGTGGTGGATGACAACCTTGAAGCGAAGATGTTTACCGAGGGCTATTCGGATGTCTATGCAGGAGACGAGAACTGGCGCGGAATGCACATCCCCGAAGGGGACCGGTTCGCCTGGGATGACACGTCAACCTACATTCAGCGGCCACCGTACTTCGAGGATATGAGCGCCGAGCCAGCAGCGGTTCACGACATCATCGGGGCACGAGTCCTCGCATTGCTCGGGGACTCGGTGACCACCGACCACATTTCCCCGGCCGGAGCGATCAGGCCGGACTCCCCGGCCGGCCAATACCTGATCGAGCAGGGGGTTGAACCGGCCAATTTCAACTCCTACGGTTCCCGCCGCGGTAACCACAACGTGATGATCCGGGGCACCTTCGCCAACGTGAGGCTCCGCAATCGGCTTGTACCAGGGGTTGAGGGCGGCTTCACCAAGCACTGGCCCGACGGCGAACAACACAGCATTTTCGACGCGGCAACGGCGTACGCAGCAGACGGAGTACCCCTGATCGTTCTCGCGGGTTCCGATTACGGTTCCGGTTCCTCCCGTGACTGGGCGGCCAAAGGCACTGCGCTGCTGGGCGCCAAGGCCGTCCTCGCGTCGTCGTTCGAGCGGATTCACCGCTCAAACCTCATTGGCATGGGAGTGCTGCCACTGGAGTTCCGTGCAGGTGACACGGCGGAGTCCCTGGAATTGACCGGTGAGGAGGTCTACTCGATCATCGGACTCGAGGGACGGGAACGCCTGCCGAAAGAGGTCACCGTCCGTATCGAGGCCGACGGCAATAGCCGGGAGATCACGGCCACCCTGCGCATCGATACTCCAGCCGAAGAAGCGTACTACCTCCACGGTGGGATCCTGCCGTACGTCCTGCGCCACCTGCTGGCAGGCTGAGGCGGAAACATGTCAAACCAGTCGATTTCGGGGTGGGTTGGATGACGACCAGGGCTGAAGGCAACCGGAAGAAGGTGCTCGGCTCCTCGGTCATGTTGCACGCCATCATGGCCGTGGGCGGCCTGATTATGGCCCTCTTTGTGATCGCGCATATGTACGGCAACCTCAAGGTCTTCGCCGGACAAGAAGCGTTCGACGGCTACTCTTCGTACTTGCGAACGATCGGAGAACCCCTTCTGCCGTACAGTGGCGCGCTGTGGATACTGCGGATCGTCCTGGCGGTAAGCGTGGTCGCCCACATCTTCGCCGCCTTCGTGTTGTGGCACCGGGCGCGGACAGCAACAGGTGGCAGAGGCGGATGGCGCTACCAGACCAGTCGGAACCGACGCGGTGTCCAACGCAGCTATGCCTCGTTCACGATGCGGTGGGGCGGCGTCGTTATCCTGCTTTTCACTGTCTACCACCTGCTGCACATGACAGCGAACGTCATCGCCCCGGGCGGCGCATCCCCGAGCCCCTACGATCGCATGGTCAACGGCTTCTCCATCTGGTGGGTCACGCTCTCCTATCTCATCGCCCTCATTGCGCTGGGATTCCATTTACGCCACGGCGTATGGAGTGCCTTCGCATCCCTGGGCGCCAACACCAGCATCCTTCGCAGGCAAAGGCTCAACCAACTGGCATACGTGATCACGGTGGTCGTCATCGGCGGATTCCTGGTCCCGCCGCTCTGGATTCTGATGGGATGGGTTCGATAATGAAGGACTTCTATTCGGTGGGCACACCCCTGGCCGACGCCAAGGCCCCGACGGGGCCGATCGAAGACAGATGGGATAGACGACGCTTTGAAGCCAAGCTCGTCAACCCAGCCAACCGCAGAAAGCTGACCGTCATCGTCATCGGCACCGGCCTGGCTGGCGGTTCAGCGGCAGCGACCCTCGGAGAAGCGGGTTACCGCGTCAAGAGTTTCTGCTATCAGGACAGCCCACGCCGGGCCCACAGCATCGCAGCGCAGGGCGGGATCAACGCCGCCAAGGATTACCGCAACGATGGAGACAGCGTCCGACGCCTCTTCTACGACACCGTCAAGGGCGGCGACTACCGCTCCCGCGAGTCCAACGTCTATCGGTTGGCCCAAGTCAGCGGGTCAATCATCGACCAGGCCGTCGCCCAAGGCGTACCGTTCGCCCGCGAATATGGCGGTCTGCTGGACACCCGTTCCTTTGGCGGCGTGCAGGTTTCCCGGACGTTCTACGCCCGCGGCCAGACCGGCCAGCAACTGCTGCTTGGCGCATACCAGGCGCTCGAGCGCCAGGTCCAGGCCGGCACGGTGGAGTTGAACACCAGACACGAAATGCTCGACCTGGTCGTCATCGACGGCAAGGCCCGGGGCGTCATCATCCGGGATCTGGTCACCGGGGAGATCGAAACCCACCTGGCCGATGCGGTCGTCTTGGCGTCGGGCGGGTATGGCAACGCCTTCTATCTCTCCACCAACGCCATCGGATGCAATGCCACGGCCATCTGGAGGGCACATCGCAAGGGAGCACTCTTCGCGAACCCGTGTTTCACGCAGATCCATCCCACCTGCATACCCGTCAGCGGCCCACACCAGTCCAAGCTGACCCTGATGAGCGAGTCCCTGCGCAACGACGGACGCATCTGGGTACCACTGAAGGCCAAAGATGGCCGCGACCCCCGGGACATTCCAGAGGCCGAACGCGACTACTTTCTCGAGCGCCAGTACCCGGCCTTCGGAAATCTCGTTCCGCGTGATGTCGCCTCCCGCGCCGCCAAGAACCAATGCGACGCGGGGCGTGGTGTCGGACCCACCGGTCTCGGCGTCTACCTCGACTTCGCCGACGCTATTGAGCGCCTGGGGCGCCCCGCCATCGAGAGCAAGTACGGCAACCTCTTCGACATGTACCAGAAGATCACCGACGAAGATCCTTACCAGGTACCGATGCGCATCTACCCGGCTATCCACTACACCATGGGCGGGCTATGGGTCGACTACGACCTCCAGAGCTCGATACCGGGGTTGTTCGTCATCGGCGAGGCAAACTTTTCCGACCACGGAGCCAATCGGCTCGGAGCGAGTGCACTGATGCAGGGTTTGGCCGACGGCTACTTCATCCTGCCGAACACCATCACGGACTACCTCGCGAGAAATCCGCTGCCGGTCGAGATTGATGCCTCCCACCCGGAAGTGGCCAAGGCCGCAGACGCCGTACGCGGCCGCCTGGCAACGTTGCTGGGGATTAACGGGAACCGTTCAGTCGATTCCTTCCACCGCGAGCCGGGCAACATCCTCTGGGAATACTGCGGAATGGAACGCACCGCGGACGGTCTTGAAGAAGCCATCGAGCTGATCCGCACCCTCAAGGATCGGTTCTGGAACCATGTCAAAGTCACCGGTCATGGCGAGGAACTCAACCAGGCATTGGAACGGGCCGGCAGGGTCGCCGACTTCTTCGAACTGGCCGAACTGATGTGCATCGATGCGTGGCATCGAGCCGAATCCTGTGGCGCCCACTTCCGGTCAGAAAGCCAAACCGACGAGGGCGAGGCGCTACGACAGGACGAGGACTTCTCCTATGTCGCCGCGTGGGAATTCACCGGAGGCGGAACCCCGCCACGCTTACACAAAGAGGACCTCGACTTCGAATACGTCGAACTGCAGCAAAGGAGCTACAAATGAACGTCACGCTGCGCATCTGGCGACAACGGGACCACGACCACACGGGCACCATGGTCTCCTACGACGTCGAGGATATCTCTCCGGATATGTCCTTCTTGGAAATGCTCGATGTCCTCAACGAGAAGCTCACTCTCGTCGGCGAAGATCCCGTCGCCTTCGACCACGACTGCCGCGAGGGAATCTGCGGCATGTGCAGCCTGATGATCAACGGCCTTGCCCACGGACCGCAAGCACTCACTACCGCCTGCCAGCTGCACATGCGCCACTTCACCGACGGCGACGTCATCGACATTGAACCGTGGCGCTCCGCTGCATTCCCGGTGATCAAGGATCTCATTGTCGACCGCAGCGCGCTGGACCGGATCGTCCAGTCGGGCGGCTACATCAGCGCACCGACCGGTTCGGCGCCCGATGCCAATGCCATCCCAGTCACCAGAAACAAAGCAGACCGCGCCTTCGATGCGGCAGCCTGCATTAGCTGTGGGGCCTGTGTGGCGGCCTGCCCGAACGGCTCGGCCTCCCTCTTCCTCGGTGCGAAAATCACCCATCTCGGATCACTCCCCCAAGGACAGCCCGAACGCGACGCCCGGGTCGCCGCCATGACCGCCCAGCACGATGCGGAGGGCTTCGGCGGCTGCACACAGATCGGCGAATGCACAGCGGTCTGCCCCGCTGGCATCCCCCTCGATATGATCTCCCAACTCAACCACGACGTGCTCACCAGCCTGAGAAAACTTGGTCGAGAATAGCCCACGTGGTCGCGTGCCGCGCTGGATGGACGGCTTCCAACAAAAGGGCGGGCCACCCGGTGTCCCGGATGGCCCGCCCGCGTGGTGCGGTGTCCCTGCCTAGCTGGCCGAGATCTGACGCAGCACGTACTGCAAGATGCCGCCGTTGCGGTAGTAGTCGGCCTCACCGGGCGTGTCGATGCGCAGAACCGCATCGAAGGACTTGGTGGAGCCGTCTGCCGCGGTGGCAGTGACCTTCAGCGTCGACGGGGTGGTCCCGTTGTTCAGCTCGGTCACGCCGGAGATGGAGAAGGACTCGGTCCCCTCCAGGCCCAGGGTGGCCGCGGACTCGCCCTCGGGGAACTGCAGCGGCAGCACGCCCATGCCGATGAGGTTAGAGCGGTGGATGCGCTCGTAGCTCTCGGCCATGACAGCCTTGACGCCCAGCAGTGCGGTGCCCTTGGCGGCCCAGTCACGCGAGGATCCCGAACCGTATTCCTTGCCGGCGATGACGACCAGCGGTGTGCCGGCTGCCTCGTAGTTCACGGCAGCGTCGTACACGAAGGACTGCGGTGCGCCGTCCTGGGTGAAGTCGCGGGTGTAGCCACCCTCGACGTTGTCCAGCAGCTGGTTGCGGATGCGGATGTTCGCGAACGTGCCGCGGATCATCACCTCGTGGTTGCCACGACGCGAGCCGTAGGAATTGAAGTCCTTGCGGTCCACGCCGTTGGCCAGCAGGTACTGGCCCGCCGGGGAATCGGACTTGAACGAGCCGGCCGGGGAGATGTGGTCGGTGGTGACCGAATCGCCCAGCTTCAGCAGCACGCGGGCGCCATCGATGTCGGAGACCGGTTCCGGCTCCGCCTTCATGCCCTCGAAGTACGGGGGCTTGCGGACGTAGGTGGAGTCCTCGGCCCACTCGAAGGTGTCGCCGGCGGGGGTGTCGAGCGCCTTCCAGCGGTCGTCGCCGTCGAACACGCCCTCGTAGCCCTTGGCGAACATCTCCTTGTCGATGGAGGCGTCCATGACCTGCTGGACCTCGACCGGGTTAGGCCAGATGTCCTTGAGGAAGACGTTGTTGCCGGCGTCGTCCTGGCCCAGCGGATCGACCTCGAAGTCGAAGTCCATGCTGCCGGCCAGGGCGTAGGCGATGACCAGTGGCGGGGAGGCCAGGTAGTTCATCTTCACGTCCGGGTTGATCCGGCCCTCGAAGTTGCGGTTGCCCGAGAGCACCGAGGTGACGGAGAGGTCGTTGGCCTGGATGGCCTCGGAGATCTCCGGCTCCAGCGGACCCGAGTTGCCGATGCAGGTGGTGCAGCCGTAGCCGACGATGTAGAAGCCGAGCTTCTCCAGGTACGGGGTCAGGCCGGACTTCTCGTAGTAGTCCGTGACGACCTTCGAGCCGGGTGCGACGGAGGTCTTGACCCACGGCTTGGACGCCAGGCCCTTGTCCACGGCGTTGCGGGCCAGCAGTGCTGCGGCCAGCATCACCGAGGGGTTGGACGTGTTGGTGCACGAGGTGATCGAGGCGATCGAGACGATGCCGTGGTCCAGGGCGAACTCGCGTCCGTCGGCCATCTTCACGTCCACTGCCTTCGAGGGACGGCCGATGTTCAGGCTGTCCGCGTCGGCGGAGGCGTAGTTGTGGATGTCCTTGCGGAACTGCTCCTTCGCGCTGGTCAGCTCGATGCGGTCCTGGGGACGCTTCGGGCCGGCGATGGACGGGACCACTGTGGACAGGTCCAGCTCCAGGCGCTCGGAGAAGCGGATCTCGCGGCTCGGATCGTGCCACAGGCCCTGTTCCTTGGTGTAGGACTCGACCAGGGCGACGTTTTCCTCGGACCGGCCGGTCAGGCGCAGGTAGTCCAGGGTGACGTCGTCAATCGGGAACATGGCGGCCGTGGAGCCGAACTCCGGGCTCATGTTGCCGATGGTGGCACGGTTGGCCAGCGGCACCTGGGCGACGCCTTCGCCGAAGAACTCCACGAACTTGCCCACGACGCCGTGCTTGCGCAGCATCTCGGTGATCGTCAGGACCACGTCGGTGGCGGTGGCGCCCGCGGGGATGGACCCGGCGAGCTTGAAGCCCACGACGCGAGGGATCAGCATGGAGACGGGCTGTCCGAGCATGGCGGCCTCGGCCTCGATACCGCCGACGCCCCAACCGAGCACGCCCAGGCCGTTGACCATGGTGGTGTGCGAGTCGGTGCCGACGCAGGAATCGGGGTAGGCGCGCAGCTTGCCATCGATCTCGCGGGTCATCACGGTGCGCGCCAGGTACTCGATGTTGACCTGGTGGACGATGCCGGTGCCCGGCGGGACGACCTTGAAATCGTCGAACGCGGTCTGGCCCCAGCGCAGGAACTGGTACCGCTCGCCATTGCGCTGGTACTCGATGTCCATGTTGCGCTGGACGGCGTCCTTGTTGCCGAAGACGTCGATCTGCACGGAGTGGTCGATGACCATCTCGGCAGGTGCCAACGGGTTCACCCGGGTCGGGTCGCCGCCGAGCTCCTTGACGGCCTCGCGCATCGTGGCGAGGTCGACCACGCAGGGCACGCCGGTGAAGTCCTGCATCAGGACACGCGCGGGGGTGAACTGGATTTCGGTGCCCGGTTGGGCGTTCTCGTCCCACTGGGCCAGCGCACGGACGTGGTCGGCCGTGATGTTGGCGCCGTCCTCGGTCCGGAGCAGGTTCTCCAGAAGGATCTTGAGGCTGTACGGAAGGCTGTCGCTGCCCTCGACCGCGTTCAGCCGGAAAATTTCATACTCGTTGCCAGAGACGTCCAATACGCCCTTGGCCCCAAAGCTGTCCACATTACTCACTGGGACTCCTCTCGCCAGACTTTCATCTTTGTTGCACGCCCGTGCGCCCCGCCAGTAAGGCGAACCTAACTGGCTTCGCGACACGATGGGATGGCGGCAGAGCTCGAGGACAGTCTATCCTTTGGGCGCCGGGACCAGCGCCCCCACGCACTCCACATGGTGGGTGTGCGGGTACAGGTCAAGGGCCCGCAGGGATTCGAGCACGTAACCTTTCAGCGCGAAGTCCCGGATGTCCCGGGCGAACGACGCCGGATCGCAGGAGACGTAGGCGATGCGCCCGGGCCGGGCAGCGGCCACCGCTGCCACCGCCGCACGTCCGACACCGGTGCGCGGGGGGTCCAGGACGATCCCGTCCAATCGGGCCGGGAGCCGGGCCGTTTCCTGGCGCAGCCCCTTTTCGACCTTCCCCTGCCGGATGAGGGCCTGGTCGAGTCCGTGGACGTTGCGGCGGGCATCCTTGCTGGTTCCCGGCGCCCCCTCGATCGACACGACCATCCCCTCGGGGCCCACGGCCCGGGCCAACGGGACGGTGAACAGCCCGGCACCGGCATAAAGGTCCGCGAAGGCCTGGCCCTCCTCCGGTGCCAGGATCCGGTGCACCGCGTCGTACAGGGCGTCCGGGGCGCTGCGGTGGATCTGCCAGAACCCCTCGCCGGTGACCCGGTAGTCGTTCCCGGCGGCCCGTTCGGCCAGCCAGGTCCTGCCCCGGAGCCGACGCAACGTCCCGGCCCCGTCGGCCGCCGAACCGCCCTGCTGGGTGATGACCGCCGCGTTCGTTCCCTCCGGCAACGCCTTGGCGACCCGGCCGGCCGCGCCGGGCCGTGCCGCGGGGGACTCGACCAGGAGCACGAGCGGGGCCCCGCCGGCAGACGGGGCGGCCACCTCGACCCGTTCCAGCCCATGCAACGGCAACTCGGCCAGCCCGAGCGCGTTGATCGCGTCGACGGCCAGCGGCATCTCCCCGATGGGGACGAGCCGGTCCGAGTGGTACGCGTTCATGGCCAGCCGTCCGGCGTCGTCGACGCCGAAGGCCGTCCGCGTCCGCCAGCCGAGCCCGTCCGGGCGTTCGCCGGGGGCCACCTCCACGCCGGCGAATCCCACGTCGGCGGCGTGCATCCCCGCGAGGCGTTCCAGCTGCTCGCGGACGACGGCGGATTTCAGCTCGCGCTGGTACCCCAGTGCGGCATGGCCGAACTCGGCACCGCCGACCGGCAGTTCCCCGGCGGCGTGCCGGGCCAGGGAATCGGCGGCCGGCCAGAAGTGCGGCACCCGGTGCTCCGAGGCGTCGAGGACCTCGACCGTGTCGGCCCTCCAGAACCGGGCGCCCTCGCCGGCATCGGTCAACCGCGCCCTGACCCGTTCGCCGGGCAGGGCATGGCGCACGAAGACCACGCGGCCCTCGTGCCGGGCCACGAAGTGCCCACCATGTGCCGGTGCGCCGATCTCGACCTCGATCAGGTCCCCCGCGATCTGGTCTTGCTGCGTGCTCACCTGGTGCTCCCGCCGTCGTGCTGTCGTGTGTTCTCGCCGGCGTGGGATTCGCCGCGTTCGTTCTCGAAGAGTGCCCGGCCGTGCGTTTCCTCCGACAGCTGCCAGGGGACGCTGGCCACCACGACGCCGGGCTCGAAATGCAGCCGCGTCTTGATGCGCAGGGCCGTCTGGTTGTGGACCAGTTGCTCCCACCAGCGTCCCACGACGTACTCGGGGATGTACACGACGACGAGGTCGCGGGGGGAATCGGATTTGATGCCCTTGATGTAGTCGATGATCGGGGCCGCTGTCTCG
This sequence comes from Arthrobacter sp. ASL1, assembly GCF_056680475.1. Classification (NCBI taxonomy): domain Bacteria; kingdom Bacillati; phylum Actinomycetota; class Actinomycetes; order Micrococcales; family Micrococcaceae; genus Arthrobacter; species Arthrobacter sp. ASL1. The sequence goes on along the minus strand of NZ_CM155284.1, from coordinate 28,139 downwards.
CGGTACGGCGAGGCCAGGACGGTGATCGGGACCGGGATCTGCAGCCGGTCCCATTCGGCCACGGTCCGGGCGGTGGCGTCCTGGTCGATGTCCACGATGATGGCGTCGAGCTTGGAGGGGCGTCCGGCGCGGGCGAAGGCCACGGCCCGCAGCACCGGCTTGCGCAGGGTCGAGACCAGGATGAGGGCGTGGACCCGTGCCGGCAGGGCCTTGGCGGTGCCGGCCGTCTCGATCGACAGTTCCCGGTCGACGGCGGCGTAGTGGGCGTGGATGGAGAACATGACCAGGTAGAGCACGAGGATCGCCAGCACGGCCAGCCAGGCCCCGAAGATGAACTTGGTGACCAACACGATCACCAGCACCGCCGCGGTGAGGACGAATCCGACGAGGTTCAGCAACCGCGAGCGCATGATCCGACGGCGCACCCGGGTCTTGGACGTGCTGGCCAGCTGGCGGGTCCAATGCCGGACCATGCCCAGCTGGCTCAGCGTGAAGGAGACGAACACCCCGACGACGTAGAGCTGGATGAGCGTGGCCACATGCGCGTTGAAGATCAGCACCAGCACCAGGGCCCCGACGGCCAGGGCGATGATGCCGTTGCTGAAGCCCAGCCGGTCCCCGCGCTTGCGCAGCTGGCGGGGCAGGTAGCCATCGGTGGCCAGGTGCGAGGCGAGGTTCGGGAACGAGCTGAAGGCGGTATGACCGGCCATCCACAGCACCGCGACGGTCGCCGCGAGGATCACGAAGAAGCCGATGCTGCCGGCCCCGAACACGGCCTGGGCGAGTTGTCCCAGGACGGGGTGCTGGATGTAGTCGACCGGCACCACTCCCCCGTCGGCGCGCAGGTTGGCCTGCGGGTCCTCCACCATGTGGACCCTGGCGGCGCGGGCCAGGAACATGGTGCCCAGTGTCAGCACGGCGGCGATGACGCCGAGCAGCAACAGGATCGAGGCCGCGTTCCGGGCCCGCGGACGGGCCAGGTTCTGCACGTTGGAAATCGGCGCCTCGATGCCGGTCAGCGCCGCGGAGCCGGTGGAGAACGCCCGCAGCACCAGCACGACGCCGAGCAGGCCGGTCAGCGACGAGTCGTATCCGGCCTCCGGGAGGATCTCGAACCCCGCGCTCGGGGCGGCACCGAGGCTGCCCCGGGCCGCGCCGACTGCCCCGGTCACGATCATCACGAGCATGGACCCGATGAACAGGTAGGTCGGCAGCGCCTTGCCCAACGCCGAGCGGCCCAGCCCGCGCAGGTTCAGCAGGGCCAACAGCACGACGCCGGCGCTGGCCAGCTGCGTCTGGTGGCCGTTGAGGGCGGGGAAGGCCGCGACGACGTAGTGCGCCGCGGAGGACATCGACACGGCCACGGTGAGCACGAAGTCAACCAGCAGTGCCGCGGCAACGGTGGTCCCGGCCCGGGCGCCCAGGTTGACGCTGGCGATCTCGTAGTCGCCGCGCCCCGACGGGTAGGCCTTCACCGACTGCCGGTAGGAGGCGATGATCACCAGCATGACGGCCATGATGGCGATGCCCACCACGGGCGAGAAGTAGATGGCCGACAGCCCGGCGATGGCCAGGGTCATCAGGACCTCGTCGGGGGCGTAGGCCACCGACGAGAGCGCGTTGGAGGAGAGCAGGGGAAGCGCGAGCCGGCGGCGCAGCGGGGCCTGCTTCAGCCGTTCGGTGCGGAATGGCCTGCCAACCAGGATCCGCTTCAGCGCGTCGAGGAACGTCAGCACCAGTCAAAGTTAGCCCGTCGGCGGCGCATCTGTCATACACGCCGCGCCACCAGCGGCCGCCGGGCGTGCGGCGTGGGAGACTGGGAACCACCTGCGGGACGCCGACGGCGCCACCGCCACGACCACGACCCGGGGAGCACTGCATGGCCCATTTCGTCATCATGGGGTGCGGACGCGTCGGCGTCACGCTGGCCCACACGCTGGACGACGCCGGACATACCGTGGCGATCATCGACCAGGACGACCGGGCGTTCCGGCGGCTGCGCCGTGGATTCGCCGGCCAGAAGGTCAGCGGCGTCGGGTTCGACCGCGAGACCCTGGAACGGGCCGACATCGCCAACGCCTACGCGTTCGCCGCCGTCTCCAGCGGCGACAACTCCAACATCCTGGCCACCCGCGTCGCCCGCGAGAACTACCACGTCCCGCATGTGGTGGCACGGATCTACGACCCGGGCCGGGCCGAGATCTACCAGCGGCTGGGGATCCCGACGGTGGCCGCCGTGCGCTGGAGCGCCGACCAGGTGCTGCGCCGGATCCTGCCCGAACAGGGCATCAACGGCGACTTCCGGGAGGCGTCCGGTCGCCTGATCCTCGGGGAGGTGTCCGTCAACGACGCGTGGTACGGGCACAGCCTGGCCGACATCGAGGAGGCCTCGGGCATTCGGGCCGCCTACCTGACCCGCTTCGGCGAGGGGATGATTCCGCGCTCCGATGACCGCCTGCAGCAGGGAGACATCCTGCACGCCATGATGTCGGTGAGCTCGATGGGCGACATCGACAGGATCCTGTCGAAGCCACCTGCCGCCACACCGGAAGACGACGAGGAGGAGAAGTGAAGATCGTCATCGCGGGAGCCGGCAGCGTCGGCTCCTCCATCGCCAAGGAACTGATTTCCCACGGCCACGAGGTCCTGCTCATCGACGAGAAGCCCGAAGTCGTCGGACGCAGCGGGATCCAGGGGGCCACCTGGCTGTTCGGGGACGCCTGCGAGCTCACCACGCTCAAGGAGGCCCGGCTCGGCGATGTCGACGTCGTGGTCTCCGCCACCGGCGACGACAAGGTCAACCTGGTCGTTTCCCTGTTGGCCAAGAGCGAGTTCGGCGTGGGCCGGACGGTCGGGCGGGTCAACAACCCGAAGAACGACTGGATGTTCGACGATGCCTGGGGCGTCGATGTCGCGGTGAGCACCCCGCGCATGATGACCGCCCTGGTCGAGGAGGCCGTCGAGGTCGGCGACGTGGTGCGGTTGCTGACCCTGCAGACCGGGGTGACGTCCATGGTCGAGTTCACCGTTCCGGACGATGCCGCCCTGATCGGCAGCACGCTCGGGGAGGTCCCGTGGCCGCAGGACACCGCGGTGGTGGCGATCCTGCGCGACGACCTGGCCATCACGCCCAGCCCCGACGACGTGATCGAGGGAGGCGACGAGTTGTTCTTCATCACCGCCATCGCCGCCGAGGACGAGTTGCGGACGGTCCTGCGGGCGCAGACCCGCACCCGATCCGACGGCGTCGCGGATGATGCCTCGGACGCCTTCCGCGCCTGAGGCCCGGCGGTGCGCCGGCGTCAGGGGCGCGGTGGGGCGTCCCCTGCCCCTGGCGTTGTGGCGGGCCGGGAGATCATCCAGGACAGCCACAGCCCCATGGCGTACAGGGGGATGCCCATGACGATGCGTGCCGCCCCCAGCGCCTCGACGTTGTCCGCCGCGTACAAGGGCAGCTGGACCAGCAACCGGGCCGCGAACACGCCGACGATCACCCAGGTCGCCGCATTGTAGGCGCTCCGGCGCGGTGCCTCATGGCGCCACTCGGTGCCCTCGCCGCGGATAAAGCCGAACAGCAGGCCCATGAGCGGCCAGCGCACGAACACGGAGACCGCCAGGGCCACCAGGTAGGCACCGTTGGTGAAGAAACCGGGGACGTAGAAGTCCCGCGCATTGCCCGTCGTGCGGGCCACCAGTGCGCAGATGACCACGCCGAACAAGCCGGTCAGGGCCTGCGTGAGCCCGGACTTGCGCAGCAGGCGGGCCACCGTGAACACGACGGCGATGGCCAGCGAGGAGATGAGGGCGGGGTTCAGCTCCCGGGTCGCCATGAAGACGCCCAGGAACACGATGCCCGGCAGCAGGGCCTCCACCAGTCCGCGGACGCCGCCGATCGTCTTGAGCACATCGACCTGGCCGCTGGCGGTCCGGTGGATGCCCGACCCCTCCGCCAGACGGCGGCCCAGGTCGTCGGCCGGGTTCGTCTCCGGCTCCGGTGGCTGGCCGTTCTCCGGGCCGTGGCTCATGTGTCCTCCAGGGGGTGCTCGTGTTCCGGCAGGATCTCGTACCGGGGGTTGTAGATGGTGGGTACGCCGTCGACCCCGGCGATCATCCCCTCGAACCGCAGCCAGGTGCCGGCCTCGATGCCGGGGACGCGTCGCTGCCCGGTCCAGACCAGGCGGATCCGGCTGGCCGGTGCGCGGCGTCCCCCCGGGGGAGCCGGGGCATCAACGACGCCGGCGGTGAAGACCGGGGCCAGCACTCCGGGCAGGATCCTGATGTGCTCCACGAATCCGCGGGCCTGGACCCGTCCCCGCGGGGGAAGTTGGCCTAGCGCCGAGCACTGCTCGGCGTCGGTGGCCGCCGTGCGGCCGGCGGCCGAGGCGGCGCCCCTGCGCCGCTCCGCAGGACCGCGTTCAGCCAATCTGGGTGATCTCCGGGCCGCGCTCGGGCCGCCCACCCAGGCCCTGTTCGCCGTCGTCGTCGGCTGGTTCCTGCCGGGCGACGGCGCCGGCGGGCATCGTCAAGGAGATCAGTTCGGTCGGCGGCATGGGCTGGTCACCGCGGTCGACGACCACGCGCGCGAACCGGTCCTCCAGGCGTTCGGCCTGGGCACGGTCGAGGGTTGCCGGACCGCCGATGACGCCGCGGAGGAACCACCGGCCGCCGTCGAACCCGATGAACCGGGCAACCATGTACCCTTGGGTGCCGTCGGGGCCCTCCGCTGGGACGCGCGCGATGAGTTCGGTGCCGAACCTGCCCTCCACGCGGTCGATCTTGCCGTCCTGCTGGCCGATGCTCTCCTCGATCTGCGCGGCGATGCCCTCCCACAGACCACTGGATTTCGGCGCGGCAAAGACCTGCAGCTGGAGCCGTGACCCGTCGAGTTCCAAGGCCGCGGCGATCACACGCTCGCTGCCCTCCTCGACCTCCAGGCGCAGTTGCATCCCATCGATCGGCTCGATCTTGAGGGCACCGAGGTCGATGTAGTGGTCGTGATCCGGGGCGTCGTCGATGTCGAAGGGCCCCTGCTCGTTTCCGGGCACCACGGCATCGAGGCCGGCGTCGGCTCCGGCATCCGTGTCGGCGGGGTCCTGCCCGGTCTGGGCCCCGGACGTGGCGTCGTCATGGGTCGTGGCATTCTTGCGTTTGAAGATCATGGTTGCTCCTCCCGGCCCGTCGGGGCCGCAGCTGGTGTCGATGGGATGGCGGTGCTCAACGCGCCACGACCGGGGCGAATCCGCCGGTCGAGCCGAATCCCCCGGTGCCGCGCACCGAGTCGGGCAGGTCGTCAACAGGGACGAAGGCGGCATGCTCCACGCGCTGGATGACCAGTTGGGCGATGCGGTCACCCCGGCGCAGCACGATCGGGGTCCGCGTGTCGGTGTTGAGCAGGGTCACGGAAAGTTCTCCGCGATAACCGGCGTCGACGGTCCCCGGGGCATTGACGACGGTCAGGCCGTGTTTGGTGGCCAACCCGGACCGTGGGTGGACCAGCCCGACGTATCCGTCGGGCAGGGCAATGGCGACGCCGGTGGGTACCAGTTTACGTTCCCCCGGTTCCAGGGTCACGTCTTCGCGGGCCCGCAGGTCCGCACCCGCATCACCCGGGTGGGCATACGACGGCGGTTCCAATTCGGAATCGAGCATCTTCAGCTGGACGTCAAGGGTGGTGGGCTGGTCGGGCATCGTGGCCGGGATCTCCAGGGCGTTGCGGTTCATTAACGAGTTCACTCTAGCCCGATTGGCCCGCAGCCCCAATGCATGGCCGGGCGTCGCGGGCCAATATGCTGGTGTCATGCCTGATTCGACTGCCTCCGCACCGTCCACCGAGATCTTCCGCGAAAAACTCTGGCCCGCCTGGTGGCTGTGGATCCTCGTGGTGGGAACCGGGTTCGCCGGCATGGCCATGTTCCTGCCGGTCAACCTGGAGCTCTCCATTGCCGTCGGCATCGTGGTGTTCCTGGCCGTCGGCATCATCATGCTGGCCTCCACCCCCACCATCAGCCTCAGCGGCGACTGGCTGAAGGTTGGACGCGCCAGCATCGAACGACGCTTCATCGGAGAGGCGTCCTTCTACCGCGGCGAAGAGGCGACACTGGAGCGTGGCCGCCGGCTGAACGGCACCGCATTCCTGTGCCTGCGCGGCTGGGTCGACCCGGTGGTCAAGGTCGAGATCGTCGACCCGAATGATGCCACCCCCTATTGGCTGACGTCCACGCGCCGCCCGGAGGAGCTGACGCGCGCCCTGCAACAGACCGCCCGCGCCTGAGCCCTGCCATGGAACACCCTCGTCTGGCCGCACAGACCCCCGAGGTGGGGGCACTGCCCGCTGTACTCGGCGCGGTCGCCGGGTGGCAGCGCGATGACCTGCCGTTGCAGTTGCACTCCGGGGACCTGGGCTGGGCCTGGCAGATCGGTGCCGCCGCCGTGGCCGATCGGGTCCGCACGTGGTCCGCGGAAGACCGGATCCTGGCCGTGGGGTTCCTTGATGGTCCAACACTGCTGCGCCTGGCGATCGACCCGGAAGCCGGTGCCGATCCTGCGTTGGCCGAGAGGATGGCGGCCGACATCGCCGATCCGGCGCACGGTGTCCTACCGGCCGGTCCGGCCTCCATCGAGGCCGGATTCGGTGACGCCCTGCGGGAGCGCTTGCAGCGCGAGGGCTGGTCCGACGGCCTGCATGGGCACCTGCCTCGGGACGGCTGGGGCGAGGGGGATATCTGGGCTCAGCTCGTCCGCGACCTCTCCGATCCGGTGCCCGCCCCCGGGGTGCGCATCGAGGTGGTCGACGCCTCCCGGGTTCTCGATCGCGTCGACGTCCAGCGTGCCGCCTTCGAATCGTCCCGGTTCACGGCCGAACGCTGGCAGGCGATGGCCAACGGACCCACCTATGCTTCGGCCCGCTGCCTGCTCGCCTACGACCGGGATGGATCGGCGGTGGCTATGGTGACCGTCTGGTCGGCCGGCGCCGGACGACCCGGCCTGCTCGAACCGATGGGCGTGCACCCCGAGCACCGTGGCCACGGATATGGCAGGGCCATCTGCCTGGCCGCGGCGGCTGCCCTGCGGGAGATGGGCTCTTCCAGCGCAACGGTGCACACCCCGGCCGGGAACACCGCGGGGGTGGCCACTTATGCCGCGGCAGGATACCGGCGCCTGCCGGACGTCGCCGACCTGGTCCGCTCCCGCTGATCGAAGCGGCTAGCCCTCGCAGTCCTTGCAGTAGAAAAGTCCGTTCTTCTCCTTCGCCACCTGTGAGCGGTGGCGCACCAGGAAGCAGGAGGCACAGGTGAACTCATCGGCCTGCGCCGGCAGCACGCGTACCAGCAGCTCTTCACCGGAGAGGTCCGCGCCGGGCAACTCATAGGTGTCCGCCGTCTCGGCCTCGTCCTCGTCCACCACCGCCGACTGCTTGTCGGTCCGTCGACCTTTCAACTCCTCCAGGGAGTCATCCTTGGTCTCGTCGTCGTTCTTCCGCGGCGCATCGTAGTCGGTCGCCATATTCTCTCGGTCACGCTCCGGTTCTTCGCTGGTCATCGGTCCGCACAGGCCCTTGCCTGCACCACTGGATCGATGTCTGGACGGGGCAAGGCCCCTGGATCCGGGGGGCCGCCGACAGGGGGCGGACCCGAGTTCCCGATCCGTGAAGCACAACGCCTCGACCGGGCATTTTGTGCCCGTGACGCACAGATTGTTCACTATCATCCGGGAAAAACCAAATTCCGCCGGGGAGCCGCCACCGAACGGGCCCTGGTGCCCGGAGGGGCCGGCCCCGGAAGGGCAATCAAACCGCGCCACACCACGGCAAATGACGCGAAAACACGCGGTCCAGTGGCAGGATCGTACCCGTACGTAGGCATCCGTGGAGGGAAAGTATGCAGCAACTTCGGCTCGTAGGTGTCCAAGAGGATGGCGAGCACCTGCTGTTGGGCAGCGACGATGGGTCCAGCTTCGTGCTGCGCATCGACGAGGCGCTGCGCGCCGCCACTGCCCGGCCCATTGGACGTCCCGCCGCGTCCACCGCGGAGCACGCTCCCACCGCGCTGTCCCCTCGGGAGATCCAGACGCGGATCCGCACGGGTTCCACCGCCGAACAGGTGGCCGAGGAGTCGGGCCTGCCGTTGGAACACGTGCTGCGCTACGAGGGTCCGGTCCGCGCCGAACGCGACTACATCGCCCAGCTGGCCCGCGGCATCGAGGTATCGACGCCGCAGGGACACGACACCTACCGTTCGGCGTTCGGCGACGAGCCGGCCTCCCTGGGCGAGATGGTCGGCGTCCGCCTCAGCGCGCTGGGCGTCAGCGCCTCGTCCTTGGACTGGGATGCCTGGCGCCGCAGCGACGGCTCGTGGGACATCTCGGCGTCCTTTGACCTGGGTGGCTCGAACACCGATGCCAGCATCGGCGAGGAGCCCCCGGCGCTCTGGGTCTTCCACCCGGCACGGAAATCATTGCAGAACGCCAACCGGTGGGCCCAGGTCCTCAGTGAGATGGAGCCTGCCGAGAACGCGTTCACCAATCGTCGACTGACCGCGGTGGCCGACCGGCCCTTCGATTTCGAGTCCGACGCCGGCCACGAGGTGCAGGGCCCGGAAGCCGGCTCCGCCGGACCGGCCGCTTTGGGCAGCGAGTCAGAGGAACTGCTCGACATCCTGCGGGCACGGCGCGGGCAACGGCTTGGGGTCGACGAGGATGGCGACGACGCGCTGGCCGTGCTGCTTTCCCAGGGCTCGATCCCGGCGGCGCATCCGCGTGACGAGGAATTCGTCGACGAGGGCGAGGCCCGTCGTTTGGGGTTCGCCCCGGCCCACGACGAGGTCGACGACGACCACCTGCCGCAGCTGCACGATGGCGTCAGCACGCATACCAGCGAATACACGGTGATCCCCGGGCTCAGCGCCGAGGATTTCCGGCACGCCGACGATTCGGTGACACGCCACGATGACACCGACGACGAGGGCGGGCATGCGCGCAAGAAGGCCAAGCGCTCCTCCGTCCCCAGCTGGGACGAAATCGTCTTCGGCAAGAAACGGGACTGACCGGCGGCTGGTCGGCCTACCTGGGGCCGGCCAGCACTAACAGGGGCACTTCGCGTTCGGCGCGGGTCATCGAGCCGTGCTGGCCGATCATCTCCATGGCCCGCGGGGAGGCCCGGCGGCCGTCGTAGAGTGCGAGTTCACCACTGGCCAGGACCAGAACGTCCCCGATGCGGTCCCGGACCCGCGCATCGACGGTTCCGAAGTAGCCTCGTTCGATGGCCTCGTCCCGGGTGATGACCCAGGCCTTGGCGCCGAAGGCCTCCTTCCACCGCAGGATCAGCGCCTCCCTGGCCTCGCGGGTGGTCCCCGTGGCAAAGTGCAATTGGACGGCACGGGGCTCCCCCGCCGTCAACGCGATCCCCTCGAGGAGTTCGGGGTACAGCGAGTAGTCGATGCGCGCCTCGTGGCGCACATCGACCATCCCATGGTCGGCCACGAGGAGCAATAGCGTCCCGGGCGGGACCCGGCCGGCCAGCGTGCGCATGTTCGCGTCGAGTTCCTCGAGCTCGCTGACCCACTGCGGTGAATCGCTGCCGTACCGGTGCCCTGCCTTGTCGAGTTCGTTCCAGTAGCAGTAGACCAGTGCCCGGTCGTGGGAGCCGAGCGCCTCCACTGCCGCGCGGACCCTGGCCTGCGGGGTAGCTGCGGGCAGGAAATCGCCACCGCTGAGCGAGGCCCGGGTCAGGGAGGAATCCTTGAAACGCGGCAGGCTGGCCGTTGCGACGTACAGGTGCTCGGCGACATCCGCCAGGACCGTCCGATGGGGCTGCCACTGTGCGGGGTCGAGGTCCTCGGGCCAGGCCCCGAGCATGTTGACCACCCGCGGAACCGCGGGGTCCACGACGTCGTACCCGACGATGCCGTGGCGCCCAGGTGCCAGGCCGGTCCCCAGGCTGGACAGCGAGGCCGCCGTCGTCGTGGGGAAGGAGGCGTCCAGGGTCCGTGAGTTCGCCATTGCCGAGCGCAGGAAGGGAGCGTGCCCGGCGCGCGCCTTGAGCAGTGATTTGCCCAGCCCGTCGGCCATCACGACGCAGACCCTGCGGGTCTTGGGCAATCCCAGGACGTTGGTGTAGCCGGGGACCCCTAGTGCGGCTGCCGCACTGGGCAGCAGGGCAGACAGGTCGGCGGTGCCGTAGCGCGGCGCGGCGGGGAGCGGTTCGGCTGGTTCCAGTCGTGGCCCGGTGGTGGTTCCCACGCGGTTCAGCCCTGGTGGTGGCCGCGGACAAAGCGGCCCCCGGACCGGGGCGTGCGCGGATCCGTGGACACCTGCTTGGGCTCCAACGCGGTGGACGTCGTGGCCTTGCGCAGGGCGCGGGCAAAGGAGCGGGCCTCGTCGACGGCCTGGAGCCCATCGGCTTCGGCGCTGACGCGCATCACGACGTCCTCCTTCTGCAGGGTGCCGGTGTAGCCGTGGTCGGCATCGCATTGCGGATCCGCGCATCCGGCCGGAGCCAAGTCGACGCGCTGGCCGCCGGACCAGGAGATCGCCAGCGTCAGTTCGCGGCTCTTGTCGCTGGGGCGGTAGTCCTGCGGCTGGTGGTAGACGAAGCTGAGCACCACGGAGCCGATCCGGTCGATCGGCACGGTTTCGGTGGACACCTGGGCCATGACCTCGTCGCCGGCCTCATCCATCGCCTGGTCGTCGACATGGACGATGACCATCACGTCGGCGGTCAGCACCAGAACGGTCACGTGGCGGTGGACCTCGGTATGTTCGATGTGTGTCTCCAGCTGGACCAGATGAGCCAACGGCTCCATCCCGTCCAGGGCGTCTTCGACGACATCGGCAACGAGGCGCGGGTAGAACCCGGCGCGTTCCAGTGCGCTGTGCAGGTCACGGCCGGCGGCCGAAGTACGGGAGAACATGCCTCCAGTCTAGCGGCGCTGGCCGCAACGGTCCGATCCGGGCGGCCCCGGGCCGGGGGCAGACCGGCTCAGCGCATGGCGCGGCGGGCGCTGTCGGTGCGTTGGGCGGGGTTTCCGATCCTGACATCGGCCGACAGGACGGTGACCGTCCCGGTCGAGACCAGGACCGGGTTGAACTCCATTAGGGCCACTTCCGGATGGTCGTCCTTCAGGGTGGCCACCCGGTTCAGGAAGTCCTCCAGACCGGGCACATCGACTGCCGGGAACCCCTGGTAGCCGAACAGGCGTTGGGAGGCCCTCGGCGTGCGCACGAAGTCCGACAGGTCCGTTGAGGTCAGCGGGGGAATGGCATGCGCCCAGTCATCGAGGAGGTTGACCGCATCCCCCGCCAGGCCAAAGGAGACCAGCGGACCGAGAAGCGGGTCCTCGAGGGCCCGGACGACGCAGCCCTGGCCGGAGGCAGCCATGGTCTGCACCTCCAGGTCGTCGGCGCCGAAGTGCCGCAGCATCTGCTGCATGTGCCGGATGTTCGAACGCAGGGATTCCTCGTCGGTGATGTTCAGGCGCACGCCGCCCAGGTCCAGCCGGTGTCGCAGGTACTGGTCGCGCGCCTTCAGTGCCACCGGCCAGCCCATGCGGTGTGCGGCCCGGACCGCCTCGTCCTCATCGGCGAACGGCACGGACTCCAGGACACCGATCCCGTAGCACCCGAGCAGTTCGACAGCCGCGTCGGGCGAGAGCGCCAGCAGGTCGGTACCGCGTACCTGCTGCATGTGCCGGGCCAGGACCTCGTCGGCACGGTCCCGATCGATGCCCGGTGACTCGACATGGTGGCCGAAGTCCCGCTCCCGCCAGGCGACATAGCGCACCATTTCGGCCAGGGCGTCGATGGCCGCGCCGGGAGAGACATAGGTCGGGACGGCCAGTTGGCGCGGCACCGCCTGCTCCGTCTCCGGCGCTGCGGCATCCTCGGGATCCGCGGGATCCGCGGGATCCGGCACGGGATCCGGCACGGGATCCGGCGGCATCTGGAGGAGCCCGACGGCGGGCTCGGATGGATCCAAGATCCCCGTGAACGAGGCCAGCACTGTCTTCCCCGCTTCCCGGCCTGCCTCGTGCAGGATGGCAGCCAGCTCGCGGTGGGTGATTCCGGGGGCGGGCAGGACGGCAAGGACCAGGCAGTCGACCTCGCGGCGGGCCAGCAGCCCCTGCAGGGTCCGGCGCAAGCGGGGCAGCGCCCGGGAAGCACCGTCGTCGAGCAGCAGTTCGCGCTCGCGCAGCACGACGGTCAGGTCGTGCTGTTCGGCGTTGTCCTCGACCACGCGTGCCAGGGCCAGCGAATTGGCCACGATGGCCACGCCCTTTCCGCGGGGCAACGGCTGGGTCGCGAAGAGCTGGGCGACGTCCATCAGCAGTTCATTGGAGGGAACCCGGATGACCCCGGATTGGCGGAGCATGGAGTCGACGGCGCCGATGGGCGCCTGGGTGGTGCGCACGGCGTGGCCCGGGGGCAACCGCAAACCCATGACGTCGGACTTGGCCAACAGAACCGGTTTGCTGCGGGACAGCCGGCGGGCGATGCGCGAGAACTTGCGCGGGTTCCCGAAGCTCTCCAGGAACAAGGCGACCACCGTCGTTGCGGGGTCGTCCTCCCAGAACTGCATCGCGTCGTTGCCGGAGACGTCGGCCCGGTTGCCGGCCGAGACAATGCTGGAGACCCCGATCCCCCGCCGGCTTGCGGCGGAGTAGAGCATGACACCGATGGCGGCCGACTGGCTGAACAGGCCCAGCCCGCCGCGCCGTGGCATCCCCGGGGCCAGGGAGGCATTGAAGCTGACCTCGGGGGCAGTATTCACCAGTCCGAGTGAGGCGGGCCCGATCAGCCGCATGCCGTTGCTGCGTGCCATCCGGACCAGTTCGCGTTGCCGGCGCAGGGCCTCGGCCTGGTCGGAGAGGAACGTCCCGGTGACCACGAGCAGGCCGCGCACCCCGTGGGCGCCGCAGTCGGCGACCACGGTCTCGAGTTCCGCTTCCGGCACGGCGATGACGGCCAGGTCCACCGGTTCCGGGATCTCCGCCAGGGAGCCGTACGAGATCATGCCTGCCAGCTCCAAGGCGTCGGGGTTCACGGCGTACACGGGGCCGGTGAACCCACCCTCGATGATGTTCTCCAGCAGGGTGTATCCGACGGAACCCCATTGCCGGCTGGCGCCGATGACGGCCACCGACCGGGGGGCGAGCAAGCCGGCGAGGGACTGCGCCTCGGCGCGGTGTTCGCGCGATTCCATGACGGCCCGGGACTTGTCGGTGGGGTCGATCGGGAATTCGAGCATGACGACGCCGTCGTCGAATTTGCGCTTGACCTCGTAGCCGGCCTCGGCGAAGACGGTGAGCATCTTGCGGTTCTCCGGCAGGACCTCGGCGCTGAAGCGTTCGATGCCGTTCTCCCGGGCCGCCGCGGCGAGGTGTTCGAGCAGGATGGATCCGGCGCCCTTGCCCTGGGTGTTGTCGGCGATGTTGAACGCGACTTCGGCCTCGGCGGGATCGTCCAGGCGGTCATAGCGGCCGATCCCGATGATCTGGTTGCCGCGCAGCACGATCATCGCGACCCGGTTAACGTGGTCGACCTGGGTGAAGCGGGCAAGTTCGCGGGCCGTCAGCTTGGATTTGAACGTGAAGAACCTCAGGTAGATGGAGGTCTCGGATTGTCCGGTGTGGAAGCGCTGCAGCTCCTCGGCGTCGGAGGGCCCGATGGGCCGCAGGTGGGCCGTGGTCCCGTCGCGCAGGACGACATCGGCTTCCCAATGGGCCGGATATTCAGCGTTTTCCACCTCGTGCACCATAGGCTTAGCCTACGGCCTTCCCGCGCGGATCCGCTGCGATCCGGCACGCCGGGACGATGCGCCCGCGGCGGCGCCGTCCGGTCCAGGCCGGCAAGCACCAGCACCGATTCGAGGAATCACACACCATGGCCCGCAGGCAGACACCCGAACCACCCCAGGACTTTGTGGAGAACATCGTCGATATCGACGTGACCTCCGAGATGGAGGCCTCGTTCCTGGAGTACGCGTATTCGGTGATCTACTCCCGTGCCCTGCCCGATGCCCGCGACGGGCTGAAGCCGGTCCAGCGCCGCATCCTGTACATGATGACCCAGATGGGCCTGCGCCCCGAAAAGGGACACGTCAAGAGCGCCCGCGTGGTCGGCGAGGTGATGGGCAAGCTGCACCCGCACGGCGATACCGCGATCTACGACGCCATGGTGCGCATGGCCCAGCATTTTGCGTTGCGCCTGCCCCTCATCGACGGGCACGGAAACTTCGGTTCGCTCGACGACGGGCCCGCGGCGCCACGCTATACCGAGGCCCGGTTGGACTCCCCCGCAGTGGCCATGACGGACCACCTCGACGAGGACGTCGTCGACTTCGTCCCGAACTACGACAACCAGCTGGTCCAGCCGGAGGTCCTGCCCGCGGCCTTCCCGAACCTGCTGGTCAACGGCACCACCGGCATCGCGGTGGGCATGGCCACGAACATGGCCCCGCACAACCTCGGCGAGGTCGTCGCCGCCGTGCGGCACCTGATCGAGAACCCCGAGGCCACGCTGGCCGAGTTGATGAAGTTCATCCCCGGACCCGACCTGCCCAGCGGAGGCCTGGTCATCGGCCTGGATGGCATCAAGGATGCCTACATGTCCGGTCGCGGATCGTTCAAGACCCGGGCCAAGGTGGAGCTCGAACAGATCAGCGCACGCCGCAGCGGCCTCGTCGTCACCGAGCTGCCCTACATGGTCGGCCCGGAGAAGGTCATCCAGAAGATCAAGGATGCCGTCACCGCCAAGAAGCTCTCCGGGGTCGCCGATGTCATTGACCTGACCGACCGCAAGAACGGGATGCGCCTGGTCATCGAACTCAAGAACGGGTTCAACCCCAACGCGGTGCTGCAGCAGCTCTACAAGCACACGCCGATGGAGGACTCCTTCGGGATCAACAATGTGGCACTCGTCGACGGGCAGCCGCGGACGCTGGGGCTGCGCGAGCTGCTCGAGGTCTACGTCGCCCACCGCCTGTCCGTGGTGACCCGCCGGACGGCGTTCCGGCTCGGCAAGAAGAAGGACCGCCTGCACCTGGTGGAAGGCCTGCTCATCGCCATCGTCGACATCGACGAGGTCATCCAGATCATCCGCACCTCGGACGAGACGGCGATCGCCCGCGAACGGCTGATGGCCGTGTACGACCTGTCCGAGATCCAGGCGAACCATATCCTCGAGCTGCGGTTGCGCCAGCTGACAAAGTATTCACAAATCGAACTCGAGAAGGAGCGCGCCGAACTCCAGCGCGAGATCGAGCGCCTCGGCGCCATCCTCGCATCCGACGAACTGCTGCGCGGGCTGGTGTCCAGCGAACTGGCGGAGGTGGGAGAGCGGTACGCCACCCCGCGGCGCACCGTGCTGCTGAAATCGGAGACCGCCACCCCGTTGAAGGGCACCACGATGCCCGCGCCGGTCGGCGCCAGCGCCAAGGCGCCGTTGACGTTGGAAACCGCCGACGACCCGTGCTGGGCCGTGCTCTCCACCTCCGGCCGGCTGGCCCGCACCGCCACCCGCGGGCCGCTGGCGACCGATGGGCCCCGGGTCAAGCACGATGTGCTCACGTCCCTGCTTCCGGCGACCGCCCGGG
Organism: Arthrobacter sp. ASL1; assembly: GCF_056680475.1. Lineage (NCBI taxonomy): Bacteria > Bacillati > Actinomycetota > Actinomycetes > Micrococcales > Micrococcaceae > Arthrobacter > Arthrobacter sp. ASL1. Next base: position 12,553 of record NZ_CM155284.1, on the reverse strand, counting down.
GGGAGATCGGTGCCCTCACCTCCACCGGCCGCATGCTGCGGCTGCAGGTGCTGGACATGCCGGTTCTGCCGGCAACCACCTCCTTCCCGCAGCTGGCCGACGGCGTCCCCGTCACCGAGTTCATCTCGCTGTCCAAGGGCGAGACGGTCGTTGGGCTGGTTCCGCTGAACGCGGTCCTGGCACTGGGCACCGCCCGCGGGGTCGTCAAGCGCGTCACGCCCGACTATCCGCTGAACCGCGACGAGTTCGAGGCGATCACGCTCAAGCCCGGCGACCGGGTCGTCGGTGTCTGCGTCCCCGGCGAGCACGACGACCTGGTCTTCATCTCGGCGCAGGCACGGCTGCTGCGCTACGCGGCGTCCGGTGTCCGCCCGCAGGGCCGGACCGCCGGCGGCATGACGGGCATCAAGCTCGCTGCCGACGACGAGGCCATCTTCTTCGGTGCCGCACACCCCGACGACGAGCAGGCGGTGGTGGTGACCATCGCCGCCGGGGGAGCCACACTGCCCGGGACCGGCGCCGGCACGGTCAAGGTCACGCCGTTGTCCGAATACCCGTCCAAGGGCCGGGCGACCGGCGGCGTGCGGGCCCACCGTTTCCTCAAGGGCGAAGACGTGCTCGCCCTGGCCTGGGCCGGTCACGGCCCCGCCCGGGCGGCGTCGTCGGCCGGGATCTCACGGGCCCTGCCCATCGAGCACGGCCGGCGCGACGGATCGGGTGTCCCACTATCCAGCAAGGTCGACGTCCTCGGCGGGATCCCGGTCGCCCCGGATGCGGTCGGGGAACCGGCACCGCCGATCGACCGCTCCCCCGATGGCGAACCCGGGGCCGCCGAACCGGCACCGGCCCGCGCCGGCCGTCCTGCAGGCACCTCGCGCTCGGCCGCCGGGGGCCGGTCGGCTGCCCCAGCGCCGGAGGGCGACTTCCTGCCCGGGTTCGAACCGGAAACGAACCGCCGGACTCCCCTGGCGGCACCGGAGGAAGACAGCGTCCCCTTCGCCGATTCCGCCGTCGTCGAAGTCGAGGGACGCGGCACGACGCCGGTGCAGCCCTAACTGCCCGGGGCACCGGTACCCCGTCCTCCCCGACCGGACCCCGCCGGCGAACTAGGCGGGAACCGCGGTGCGTCCGGCCGCGGCCCCGAGGTCCAGCACGGCGTCGGCCCCGGTCGCCATCAGCGGATCGTGCGTGACCATCACGACGGCCACCCCGGACAGCGCGTGGCGCAGGTCCGCGACGAGTTCGGCGGCCTCCTCGTCGCCCAGGTGGGCCGTCGGTTCATCGAGCAGGACGACGTCGGCCCGGGCGACCAGGGCGCGGGCGACGGCCAGGCGCTGGCGTTGGCCGCCCGATAGGCGGTGCCCACCGCTGCCGATGCGGGTCGCGAACCCGGCGTGCTGTGCGTCGAACCAGGGGCCGAGGCCGACGGCTTCCAGGGCGGCACGCAACTCGGCGTCGTCCACCGGGTCCTCGATGCCGCGGCCCAGGCACAGGTTGTTCCGCACCGATGCGTCGAAGAGGTGGGCCTCCTGCGGGCACCAGGTGATCCGTCCCAGCAGGGGTGCCCCGGCCGCGGGGTCCGCCCACGGGTCGATGCCGACTCCGGCGGCGTCCAGCAACCGCAGCGTCCCCGCCGCGGGACGGACCAGCCCCAGCAGCACGGCCAGCAGGCTGGACTTCCCGGAGCCCGATGGCCCGGTGATGGCCAGCCAGGCGCCGCGGCCGACACTTCCGCTGACGCCTTCCACGACCGGTGCGTTCCCGGCCCAGGCCACAGCCACGCCCTCCAGTTCCAGCCCGTCCAACCGGCGTGTGGTCCCGGGCTCAGCCGGCAGCGGTGCCGGGGCATCATCGTCGGTGTCCAGGACGGCCGCCACGGCATCCAGGCGGTCACCGAACAGGGGGATCCTGGCCGCGGCCTCGGTGGCGTTGGCGAAGGGTTCGTGCAGGCTCAGGGCGAGCAGCGACACCACGGCCAGGAGCGCGGCCGCATCGGCTCCCACGGCCCGGTCGGCGACGACGGCGATGCAGGCGATGGAGGCCAGGCCCGAGGAGACCACGGAGACGGCCTCACCGAGACCGGTACCTGCGGCCGCGCGGACCAAGGCCGCCGACGCCGTCCGGTCCCGACGGGTGAAGTCCGCGACGGCACGGTGGGCGCGGCCGTTCGCCCGCAGGTCCCCGGTGGCCCGCAGCAGGGCGGAGATCCGTCCGGCGATCCAGCTGCGGTGCCGCGCCGCCTGGGCCGCGGCACCCCGCTCGACGGTGGTGGCCAGCCAGGGGCCGACGATGAAGCCCAGGATCCCCGCGACGCAGAAGACCCAGGTGGTCTCCGGCATCAGGAGGGCCGCCGTGGCCACGGAGCCGGCCCAGGCCAGGACCGCTGCCGGAATCGGCACCAGCACCCGTGGTGCGGTGTCGCGCAACTCGTCGACGTCGGCCACGAGGTGGGTGAGGGCGCCCCCCGACCGGGTCAGCTTCCCCCACCCCGCCGGACGCGTGGAGAGGGCCTCCCACAGATTGGTGCGCAGCACGGTCGCCCAGTCGAGCACGGCCCGGTGGACGGCGAGTTGCTGTACGTACCGCAAGGCGGCGCGGGCGAGCCCGAAGAACCTGACCCCGACGATGGCCACCATCAGGACCATCATCGGCGGCCGGGTGCTGGCGTTGACGATCAACCAGCCGGACACGGCGGTCAGGGCGGCACCCGAGAGCACCGCCGCGGCGGCCAGCAGGACTCCCCCGCCCAACCCCGACCGCCACCAGCGCAGCGAGGACAGCACCCGCCAGCGGCGCGTCCACACCGGGCGGCCACCGTCGGGCAGGGCGTGCTCGGATCCGGCGGTCGTCCCGGGCGCAGGTTCCCCGGGCCCGGCCCCGCCGACGCCGCCGGCAGAGGGCGGAGCCGGGGCCGCGGCGACTGGGGGGTCGTGGCGGAGCAGCGATGCCAGCGTCCGGTCGTGGGTGGCGACCACCAGGGCCACCCGGCCGCGGACGGCCACCAGGGCAGAGCGCACGGCCTCGGCGCTGGTGCCGTCGAGGTGCGCCGTGGGTTCATCGGCCAGGACGAGCTTGGCCCCCGCGTGGCGTACCCGCAGCAGGGCCCGGGCCACCGCGATCCGTCGCAGCTCGCCGGGGCTCAGGTCCTCGAGGGGCAGGTCGGCCAGGTGGGGCGCGTTGACGTCGGCCAGGACGGCGGAGATCGCCGCGCGGGTGGCCGCCGGGGCGTGGAAGGCCAGCTCGTCGGTTGCGGTCGGCTCGGTGAAGCGGGGGTGTTGCCCGATCCAGGCTGTCTCGGTGGCGCGGGGCACCTCGATGGTGCCCTCCACCTCGGTGCCGGTCGGCAGCAGGCCGGCCAGGGCATGCAACCAGGTGCTTTTGCCGCTGCCGGAGGGCCCGTCCAGGACCTCCACTGCGCCGGACCGCACGGTGAGGTCGGCTCCGGGGACGGCGTCCCGGTCCGAACCGGCGTAGCGGATCCGCAGGTTCCGGACCCTGACCGTGGGGGCGGTGTCGGGCGGCGGGTACCGGTCATCCCGGTCCCCCGCCGCGAGGCGGCCCGGCTCCCCGGCATCCTCCCCGCCGATGACGGCCTCGGCGCGGCGCAGGGCCTCGACGCCGTCCTCGGAGGAGTGGAAGGCGGCTCCGACCGCGCGCACCGGCAGGAACACCTCGGGGGCCAGGACCAGGGCCAGCAGCCCGACCTCGAGCCCGAGGCTCCCGTACACCAGCCGCACACCCACGAAGACGGCCACCACGGCCACCGAGATCGTGGCGATCAACTCCAACGCGAACCCCGAGAGGAACGCGGTCCGCAGGGTTCCCATGGTGGTTTCCCGGTACCGCGTCGACACCGCGGCCAGGCCCCGACGTCGTTCACCGGCCCGGCGCAGGCCGATCAAGGCCGGTAGGCCCTGGGCCAGTTCGGAGAGCTGGTTGGACAGCGCGTCGAGCCCGGCGGCCGCGGCATCGATGCGGTCCCTGGTGTGCAGGCCGATCAGCGCCATGAACAGCGGCACCAACGGCACGGTGCAGACCAGGATGAGCGCGCTGACCCAATCGGCCGCGAGGATGCGCGCGCCGATGAACACGGGCACGACGGCGGCGCCCACCAAGGCGGGCAGGAACGTGGTGTAGTACTCGTCCAGCCCGTCCAGTCCGCGGGATGCGAGCGCGGCGACCGCGCCCTGCCCGCGGGGCGCGTCGGCCGCGGCTTCCTGGTTCCGGCCGGTCAACACGGAGGTGACCAGGCGGCCGCGCAGGCGTTCCTTGGCGCCCAGGGCCACCCGTTGGGAGGTGTAGGCCAACGCCCAGGTGGAGATTGCCCGCAGCAGGACCCCGAGGCAGCCGGCCATCAGGGCCGGGCCCAGCACGGTTCCGGCGGGGGCCGCGCCCGGGGCGGCGACGGTGGCGATCCCGGATGCCAGGGCCTGCCCCACCAGGATCAGCCCGACGGCCTTCAGTGCGGAGAGGGCGGCCAGCAGGGCCAGCTGCCGGCGTGGGACCCCGCGCAGGGCCTGGTGGGCTCCGGCGGGCCGTGCAATGGGCCCTGCTGTGTGGTGTGTGGTGGTCATCGGCTCCATGGCGTGCCTACACCACCGGGGTGACGGCGTGGGCGGCGGGGATATGTGCCTCGGAGACCCTGCGGCGGAACACCCAATAGGTCCAGCCCTGGTAGAGCAAGACGAGCGGGATGCCGAAGGCACCGATGATGCTCATGACCCCCAGCGTGTAGGGACTCGAGGAGGCGTTCGCGACCGTGAGGCTGAAGGCCGGATCGATGGTGGAGGGCAACACGTAGGGGAAGGCCGCCACGAAGATGGAGGCCACCCCGGCCAGCAGGAAGAGGCCGGACGCGGCGAACGACCACCCCTCGGCGCCCCGCCGGTTGGCCAGCCAGCCGGCCACCGCGCCGAGGACCGCGAGGCCCAGCAGGAGCACCGGAACCGGTTTTCCGGCGGGCACCACGACCAGGGCCGCCCAGGCAGCCATCGGCAGCAGGGCAATCGGCATCCAGCGGCCGATGAGCCGGCGGGCCCGTTCGCGCAGTTCACCGTCGGTCTTCAGACCCACGAAGGCCAGGGCGTGGACGAGGGCGAACGCGACCACTGCGAGGCCGCCGAGGACCGCATAGCCGTTCAGCCAGGCGAAGGCACCGCCGACCCGGTCGCCATTGGCATTCAGCGGCAGGCCGGTGGTCGTCAGGGCGAGCATCGCCCCCACCCCGAAGGCCGCAGTGAACGATCCCAGGCAGATCGCCCAGTCCCAGGCGTTGCGGCTGGACTGGCGGTGGGCCTTGCCGCGGTACTCGAAGGCCACGGCGCGGAAGATCAGGGCGACCAGCACCAGCACCAGGGGGATGTAGAGCGCGGAGAAGAGCGAGGCGTACCACATCGGAAAGGCGGCGAAGGTGGCGGCACCGGCGGTGATCAACCACACCTCGTTGCCGTCCCAGACGGGCCCGACCGTGTTCAGCAGCACGCGCCGCTGGCGTTCGTTGCGGGCGAGCAGCTTCATCAGCATGCCGACCCCGAGGTCGAACCCCTCGAGGAAAAGGTAACCGGCCCAGAAGAAGGCGATGATCACGAACCAGAGGGTGGGGAGGAAATCCATCAGCGTTCCTTTGTCGTTGTCATGGCCGGGCTAGTAGGCGAAGGCGAGCACATCGCCGTCGTTCTCCGGAGTGTCGTCGTCAGGACCGCCTTCTCCCGGTGGCGCGGCGGCCAGTTCGGGCATGGCCGAGGGGACGCCACCGCGGATGTAGCGCACCAGCATCTTGACCTCGATGACCGCCAGGACCCCGTAGACAGAGGTCAGGGCGATCAGCGAGAAGAGCATCTCGCCGGCCGAGACCCCGGGCGAGACGGCAGCCGCGGTGTACATGAACACCTGGTCAACCGAACCGTCCATCGTCGGGTTGGGGGCGACGACGAAGGGCTGCCGGCCCATCTCCGTGAAGATCCAGCCCGCGGAGTTGGCCCCGAACGGCGCCAGGATGCCCAAGACGGCCAGCCGGGAAATCCACTTATTCTCCGGCACCGTGCCCTTACGCACCATCCAGAGGGCCACCAGGGCGGCGAAGGCCGCCAGTCCGCCGAAGGTGATCATCAGCCGGAAGCCCCAGTAGGTGACCTCCATCAGGGGCAGGTAGTTGATCTCCTGGCCAGCACGATCTCCGTACATCGGGTCATCGGGCAGGTGGGTGCCGTACTTTTCCTGGTACTGCGGCAGCAGGGTGTTCACCCCGGGGATCTCGGTGGTGAAGTTGTCATTGGCCAGGAAGGACAACAGGCCGGGCAGCTCGAAGACGGCGACCACGTCGTCGCAGGTGGTGGCACCGTTGCCCTTGAGGTTGCCGATCGTGAGCACGGAGAAACCGGTTCCGTCGTGGCAGGCCGCCTCGGCGGCGGCCATCTTCATGGGCTGCTGTTTGAACATCAGCTGGGCCTGGGCATGGCCGGACAGGGCGACGCCGGCGAACGCCACCATCGCGACGACGGCACCGATGCGCAGTGACTTCAGCCAGACGGCATGGTCGGTCTTGTCCCGTCCGGCTCCATGGGCGGTGTCCTCCCCCACCACGACGTGGCCCGTGGCATCCACGGTGTCGATGCCCGCGGCACGACGTCGGTAAAGGTGGAACCAGGCGATCCCGATGAGGAACCCGCCGGCGACGGCGAAGGCCCCGAAGATGGTGTGCGGGAACGTGACCAGGGCGGTGTTGTTGGTGAAGACGGCCCAGGCGTCGGTCATGACCGCTCGTCCGTCGATCATCTCGACGCCGACGGGGTGCTGCATCCACGAGTTCGCGACCAGGATGAAGTAGGCAGAGAACACTGATGCCAGCGTCGCGGCCCAGATGCACGCCAGGTGCACCAGGCGGGGCAGCCGCTGCCAGCCGAAGATCCACAGGCCCAGGAAGATCGATTCGACGAAGAAGGCCAGCAGCGATTCCATGGCCAACGGGGCACCGAACACGTCGCCGACGAAGCGTGAATATTCGCTCCAGGCCATCCCGAACTGGAATTCCTGCACCAGACCGGTGGCCACGCCCATGATGAAGTTGATCAGGAAGAGCTTGCCCCAGAACTTGGTCATCCTCAGGTATTCCTCGCGGCCGGTGCGCACCCAGAGGGTTTGCAGGACGGCCACGAGGATGCCCAGGCCAATGGTGAGGGGCACCATGAGGAAGTGGTAAACGGTGGTGATGCCGAACTGCCACCGCGCAATTTCGAGGGGGTCCATGGGCAACCTTCCAGACGCTGCGGACTCGGCGGGCCGATCCTCCGACCCGATTTCTACATAACGTAGAATACTTCATTTCTACAGGATGTAGAACCTTGGGCAAATTCAGGGTAGATTAGTACCAGCGCAGCGTTCCGGACGCCGGCGGCATCCCGCTGCTTCGGTTCTGCGCATGTTTTCGTTGTCTAGATAAGGAAGATCATTGGCAACTCTCGGCGAGCTCGAACGCTCCGTGATGGATTTGTTGTGGGATAGCACCACCGCACAGACCGCGAACGACCTGCGGGACAAACTGGCGCAGGTCACCGGCAGCGATGCGAAGGAACTGGCAGTCACCACCGTGTTGACCGTGCTGGCACGGCTGGAGAAGAAGCAGCTGGTCACCCGTGAACGGGATACGCGTCCGCATCGCTACCGGGCGGTGACGAGCCGCGAGGAACACACAGTGGAGCTCATGAACGAGGCCATGGGAAACGTCATGGACCGCGAGGCCGTTCTGGCCCGCTTCATCGGCGGGATCTCACCCGAGGAGCTCGCGTCCTTGCGGCGGATCCTCGACGATGGGGCCTCCGCATAGCTGCGGCCCGGTAGCCGCCAGCCGGTCCCATGCTGACCGCCTCCTACCTCCTCCTCGGCCTCGCCATTATCCTGGCGTGGCCGGCCCCGGTCGTGCTCTCGCACGCCCGGTGGACCTCCCGTTCCCCGTTTACCGCCTTGTTGCTCTGGCAGGCGATCGCACTGGCCGGCGGCTTGTCGATGATCGGCGCCTTCCTGGTGTGGGGCCTCGAACCCCTGGGGGACAATTTGTTGTCCGCCCTGCGCGGCTTCTGGGGGGTACTGACCGGCCAGCCCGGGGCGGCACCTTTGACCGTCCTCCACGTCTTTGCCCTCAGCACGGCGCTGCTCATCGGGGGCCACCTGGTCTTCACCCTGCTGCTCACCGCCTACAAGGTCACCCGCCAGCGCGCCCGCCATCGCCGGTTGCTGGCCCTGCTCAGTGGACCTTCTCCGTCCATCCCGGGTGCTGTCGTCGTCGAGCACCAGGCACCGGTCGCCTATTGCCTGCCGGGATTCAGCGGTTCGCTCACAGTTCTCTCCCGTGGGCTCCTTGATTCGCTCGATGCCGACGGCCTACGCGGGGTGATCGCCCACGAGCACGCCCACCTCGACCAGCGCCACGACCTCCTCGTGTTGGCCTTCGAGTCCTGGCACCAGGCGTTGCCGTGGCTTCCGACCTCGCGGCTGGCTCGGCTGGCCGTGCAGGAACTGATTGAGATGCTGGCCGACGACGCCGCGCTGGGCCAGGTTTCCCGGGAGGACCTGCTGCGTTCCCTGGTAGCGGTCTCCGCGGGAATGGGAGTCACGGACGGCAATGGTGACGCCGCGGCTGCGGCCGTCCGGGGAGGTTCTTCCCGTGGGCGGGAATCCGCCGCCCCACTCACCCGTGCGTCCGATCCGGGCCATGCAGCCGCGGTGCCGGGCGGCGAGTTGTCCTCGCTCCGGTTGCGTCGCCTGATCAACCCCGCCCCCGAGCTCCCCGTCGCCGGTCGGGCCGCGGTCATGGGGACCTCGGTGCTTTTGATCGTCGTTCCGACGCTGGCCCTGGTGGCACCCGGCCTGTTCGTCTGAGGCCCCGGTCCTCAGACGTCGATCTGCTCCATGTCCAGACGCTCGGCCCCGGCGATGATGAATTCCTTGCGCGGGGCGACATCGCTGCCCATCAACAGATCGAACACCTGTTCCGCACGTTCGGCGTGGGAGATGTTCACCCTCCGCAAGGTCCGGTGGCGGGGGTCCATGGTGGTCTCGGACAGCTGCTCCGCATCCATCTCTCCCAGGCCCTTGTAGCGCTGGATGGGCTCCTTGTACTTCTTGCCCTGCGTCTCGAGGTCCTTCAACACGGCGTGCAGCTCGTTTTCGGAGTAGGTGTAGACCATCTCGTTGGGCTTGGTTCCGGAGTGGATGACCTCGACCCGGTGCAGCGGTGGCACGGCAGCGTAGACGCGCCCCTGTTCGACCATGGGGCGCATGTAACGGAAGAACAAGGTGAGGAGCAGTGTGCGGATATGCGCGCCGTCGACATCGGCGTCCGTCATCAACACGACCTTGCCGTAGCGGGCAGCGGAGATGTCGAAGCTCCGGCCGGATCCGGCACCGACGACTTGGATCAAGGCGGCGCACTCGGCGTTGGAGAGCATGTCGCCCACGGAGGCCTTCTGGACGTTGAGGATCTTTCCACGGATCGGCAACAGGGCCTGGAAGTCCGATGAGCGGGCCAGTTTCGCCGTGCCCAGCGCCGAATCGCCTTCGACGATGAAGAGCTCCGAACGCGCGACGTCGTCGCTGCGGCAGTCGGCGAGCTTCGTCGGCAGCGACGACGTTTCCAGCGCACTCTTGCGCCGCTGCGTCTCCTTGTGGACCCGGGCCGAGATGCGCGACTTCATCTCGTTGACGACCTTTTCCAGCAAGGAGGTGGACTGCTGCTTGTCGGCGCGGGACGTGGATGCCAGCCGGGCCCCCAGCTGTTTTTCGATCACCCGGGAGACGATCTGCCGGACCGCCGAGGTCCCCAGGATTTCCTTGGTCTGGCCCTCGAACTGGGGTTCCGCCAAACGGACGGTCAGCACGGCCGTCATGCCGGCAGTGACGTCATCCTTCTCGATCTTGTCGTTGCCCGCCTTGAGCTTGCGCGCATTGGCTTCGATGACCTTGCGGAAGGTCTTGAGCAATGCCTGTTCGAAACCGGTCTGGTGGGTACCGCCCTTGGGTGTGGCGATGATATTCACGAAGCTGCGCACCGTGGTGTCGTAACCGATTCCCCAGCGCAAGGCAACGTCGACCTCGCACGTCCGATCGACCTCCATCACCCGACTATGGCCGGTGTCATCCAGGACAGGAACGGACTCCTTGAACGTACCGGTGCCCTGGATACGCCAGATGTCGGTGACCGCCGGGTCGTTGGCCAGGTAGTCGACGAACTCGGAGATGCCACCGTCGTGGTGGAAGACCTCTTCGGTGGCGCTGTTCTCGCCGGCGGTCCCTGCCAGTTTGCGTTCATCGCGCAGGGTGATGCGCAGACCCGGCACGAGGAAGGCGGTCTGGCGGGCCCGGGCTTCGAGCTCCTCATAGGAGAACTTCGCGTCGGCCGTGAAGATCTGGCGGTCGGCCCAGTAGCGGATGCGCGTTCCGGTGACCCCCCGCTTGGCCTTGCCGACAATATCGAGTTTGGAGTTTTCAACGAACGCCTCAAACGGCGCGTCGGGCTTGGGCTTGCCGGTGTCCTTGAACCGTCCCGGCTCGCCACGCCGGAACTGCATCTGATACGTCTTTCCGCCACGGTCGACCTGGACGTCGAGACGGCCAGAGAGCGCGTTGACGACGCTCGCGCCGACGCCATGGAGGCCACCCGAAGCCGTGTAGGACCCCCCGCCAAACTTGCCACCCGCGTGGAGCTTCGTGAAAACCACCTCGACGCCGGTCAGCCCGGTCTTGGGTTCGACGTCGACCGGTATGCCACGGCCGTCGTCGTGGACCTCGACGGAGCCGTCAGGATGGAGAATGGCGGTGATGGACTGGCCGAATCCGCCCAGTGCCTCATCAACCGAGTTGTCGATGATCTCCCAGAGGCAGTGCATGAGGCCGCGGGAATCAGTGGAACCGATGTACATGCCGGGGCGTTTGCGCACGGCTTCCAGCCCCTCGAGCACCGAGAGGTGACGTGCGTTGTACTCAGAACTCGGTGCCACGGTAGAGGTGCTCCTTGTCGACGGCGGATTTCGGACCACTTCCACGGTAGTCCGCGCCGGCGGGATATACCGGTTCCCGCGCCGTTGGCGTAGGCGCCAGCCTGTGCGGATGCCGCCGAGCCGTGGTATACGACACGCGGGAAGGCCAATGCGGCCGGATCAGTACGCGGTGAGCGAAAGTCGAGGGACGGTGAGATCATTCGCGCCCTTTAGCTGGTTGTATGGAGTACACGAGATCTAAGGAGGTCACCATGACGGCAACATCAGTGGCAACACGCGGACTGACCGCACTCGATCGCTGCGACCGCTGCGGGGCACAGGCATATGTGCGAGCGGTTCTTGAGGCCTCTGGCGGGGAGCTGCTTTTCTGCGGCCACCACGCACGCGATGTCGAAGCCAAGCTTCGTCCCATGAGTGCCGAATGGCAGGACGAAACCGACAAGCTTCATGAAAAGCCGGTCTTCGCCGACGAGGACTAGATCCACTCCGGATCGTCCCTCCCCGGACGCTAGACCACCAATGCGGGAACCGCCAGCTCACGGTTCCCGCATTTCTTTGTTCGCCCACCGTCTGAACTAGCGGCTTGGCGGTTCGGGCTCGACACAAATAAAAAGGCCGGCTCCCGAAGGAGCCGGCCTTTTACGTGGGCGGGTGCACGCAGCACCTGCCCGCACCATCTAGTCCAGGTAGTCCCGCAACACCTGCGACCGCGACGGGTGGCGCAACTTCGACATCGTCTTGGATTCGATCTGCCGGATTCGCTCACGCGTGACCCCGTAGACCTTGCCGATTTCGTCTAAAGTCTTCGGTTGCCCGTCGGTGAGCCCGAAACGCATGGCCACGACGCCTGCCTCTCGTTCGGACAGCGTATCGAGCACCGAGTGCAGCTGTTCCTGTAGCAGCGTGAAGCTGACCGCGTCCGCGGGGACCACTGCTTCGGAGTCCTCGATGAGATCGCCGAACTCGGAATCGCCGTCCTCGCCCAACGGGGTATGCAGCGAAATCGGCTCCCGGCCGTACTTCTGCACCTCGACGACCTTCTCCGGGGTCATGTCGAGTTCCTTGGCCAGCTCATCGGGAGTCGGTTCCCGCCCCAGGTCCTGAAGCATTTGGCGCTGCACCCGGGCCAGTTTGTTGATGACCTCGACCATGTGCACGGGAATGCGGATCGTCCGCGCCTGATCGGCCATGGCACGGGTAATGGCCTGCCGAATCCACCACGTGGCGTAGGTGGAGAACTTGAAGCCCTTGGTGTAGTCGAACTTCTCGACGGCACGAATCAGGCCCAGGTTGCCTTCCTGGATCAAGTCCAGGAAGAGCATTCCGCGGCCGGTGTACCGCTTGGCCAACGACACGACAAGCCGCAAGTTGGCCTCAAGCAAATGGTTCTTCGCGATTTTTCCGTCGTGGACCACCTGCTCCAGATCCCAGCGCAGCCGCTTGGGCAGGTCGTCGCCGGCCTTGAGCTTCTCGGTTGCGTAGAGGCCGGCCTCGATGCGCAAAGCCAAGTCCACTTCCTGCTCCGCGTTGAGCAGGGCAACTTTGCCGATCTGCTTCAGGTA